>NZ_JBBOXB010000001.1:4800000-7697258 GCF_038007405.1 Paenibacillus sp. FSL M7-1046
ACTGGCAGGCATTATGATGATTGCAAGCAGTCTCAACAGCAATGTCGCACAGCGTACAGAATTTTTTGGAATGATGCGCTGTATCGGTGCGACACCAAAGCAGGTGATGCGATTCGTCCGCAAGGAAGCCCTCGGCTGGTGTAAATTCGCAATTCCGCTTGGCATTTCAACAGGAGCCGTTGTCATTTGGATCTTGTGCGCCTTACTTCGTTTTCTCAGTCCTGAATATTTTGCCGAGATGCCAGCCTTTGGCATAAGCTTACCAAGTATCGTGGCCGGTATCTGTGTAGGCATCCTGACGGTTCTTCTGGCTGCTCGTTCCCCAGCAAAAAGAGCAGCCAGCGTTTCCCCGTTAGCAGCTGTATCAGGGAATGCAAATTCTTTACAGCCTGTGCGCAAAGCCGCTAATACTACATTTATTAAAATTGATACCGCCCTTGGTTTCCATCATGCAAAAGCAAGCAAAAAGAATTTTGTTTTGATGGCAGGTTCCTTTTCCCTGAGTATCATTCTTTTTCTCGCCTTTTCAGTCACGATTGACTTTATGCACCATACACTTACACCGTTGAAGCCGTGGACACCGGATTTATCTATTATCAGCACTGACAATACCGGTTCGATCAGCAACACCTTGTTAGAAAAATTCCAGAAAAATCCGGCGATCAAACGAGCATACGGACGAATGTTTGCCTATGACGTGCCAGTTACGGTGAACGGGGAAGAAAAAAAGGTTGATCTGATTTCTTATGAAAAGAACCAATTTGAGTGGGCAAAGGACTATTTGCTGGAGGGTTCTTTGGATACCGTTCAAAACGAGAACAATACCGGACTGATTGTTTTTGAACAGCAGAATACCGTGAAAGTTGGAGATACGGTGACGTTACACACAGAAAATCATTCTGCGAATATAAAAATTGTGGGCTCGCTTTCTTCCAGTCCTTTTAACAATGCCCCTGATGTTGGAACGATTATCTGTTCTGAGAACGCTTTTCGGCAGCTGACCGGCCAAACGGGTTATACGATTATAGACTTGCAGTTGTCTAAGAACGCGACGGAAGCTGATATCGATGAAATTCATAAATTAGTTGGTACAGAGGTTATCTTCTCTGATGAACGCTCAGGCAATCGCAGCGTAATAGGCACTTATTACTCCTTTGGATTGTTTATCTATGGGTTTATGGCTTTGATTGCTTTGATTACCATATTCAATATCGTAAACAGTCTTGCAATGAGCGTTTCGTCTCGCATGAAACAATATGGCGCATTTCGTGCCATCGGTCTAAGTAATCGGCAGCTAATAAAAATGATTATTGCTGAGGCTTCAACCTATGCAATCACAGGAAGTATCTGCGGCAGCGTTGTCGGGTTAATGCTGAATAAGTTTCTGTACGCAAGGCTGGTAACCTTTCACTGGGGTGAACAATGGAGTATTCCATTTGCAGAAATTTCCATCATAATAGCAATCGTCCTTTTCTCCGTTGTCTTAGCTGTACGAGGCCCAGTAAAACGCATCCGCGAGATGTCTATTGTAGATACCATCAGCGCACAATAATAAAGGAGGCAATGAGGTTATTGGCTTTATGCCAAAGGGCTGAGCGGAATAAAAAATGGAGTTCATGAAATTCAGCACATAGGGGAATCTAGAGAATGGAGAGAACTCTCTAATTCCCAAAGTGATGAGGACGAAATTCATGAACCAAGCTTCCGGTAATACCGAAGAAGACAAAAAATTGAAATGGTGGCAGCTGAGTTTGCTGGGAGTTGCGGGCACCATTGGTACAGGGTATTTTTTGGGCTCGGGACTGGCGATCTCCATCGGCGGACCAGCGGTGCTGTTTGCCTACATCCTTGCAGCTGTTGGAACCTATGTAGTCTTTGATGCCTTGTCTCAAATGACGGCAGAACACCCGGAGCAGGGCTCTTTTCGATCCTATGCCAAAAAAGCGTTCGGAACCTGGGCCGGGTTTGGCAGCGGCTGGGTATATTGGTTCTCGGAGCTGCTGATTATGGGGAGCCAATTGACGGCTTTGTCTATATTCTCACGCTTCTGGTTTCCGGCCGTACCGATGTGGATTTTTGCAGCCGGGTTTGGCGTCGTGAGCTTGTGCATTGTTTTCTTTGGCAATAAGGGGTTTGACCGGGTGGAGAATGTGCTGGCTGTCATCAAGATAGCGGCAATTCTGATGTTCCTGGTGATTGCGGCTGCTCTTCTGGCAGGCTGGATAGGGGGTGGGAAGTATGCCCCTAAACTCCCGCTCAGTTATCCTGCATTGTTTCCTGCCGGGGGGATAGGCTTATGGTCGGCCTTTATTTTTGCTTTCTATGCCTATGGCGGCATTGAGGTACTCGGCATTATGTCCAACCGGCTCCAAAAACCCGAAGAGGCACCGAAAGCAGGTAAGGTGATGCTGCTGGCATTGACTACAGTATACGTCTTGTCTATTGGGCTTGCCGTAACGATGGTTCCCTTAAGCGCCTTTAATCCGAAGGAAAGTCCCTTTGTGCTGGCGCTCAGCAGTGATCATCTTGCTTTTGTGCCTCATCTGTTTAACGGAGTATTGATTATTGCCGGTTTTTCCACAATGACTGCCTCGCTTTATGCGATAACTTCGATGATGATCACGCTTGCGCAGGAAGGGGACGCTCCCCGGCTATTTGCAAAGAAATGGAAGGATAAGTATCCGTTCTTTGCCTTGTGTCTGATTGCTGCCGGTTTAGTTGGTGCCATCGTGATGGCGCTGTGGTTGCCGGGGAAGGTGTATGAATATATCACGACAGCTGCGGGGCTAATGATCTTGTACAATTGGGCTTTTATCCTGTTATCGTCAGGCAGGCTGCTACAGCCAAGCAAGTTAAGCGGGGTAAAACGCTGGATCGGGTTGCTGCTGATCGGGGCAGCGGCAGCGGGCACTCTGTTTCATGCACTCAGCCGTCCAGGCTTCTACATCAGTCTGCTGATTCTATCGCTGATCGCGCTCAGTGATTGGATCGTCCAGCGGGTTCAGAAGAAACAAGCAGCCAGTTCCGCTGGCACCAACGCTCATGAAGATAAACTATCGAATGAACACGAAGCCATGCGAGGCAGCAATCCTAAGTTTCGCATTACAGGCATCAGGCTGCGGAAGAGTAAACTTTAGTAGAAGAACAGCAGCTGAACAGCCTGTACGCCAAAATAAAAACCAAAACCAACCAGCGACAGGCCGGACAAGACGGAAATCCCCTTTAAGACCCGTGCGGTCATCACTCTGCGAAAGATGCTGGAGGCTGCGGCCATGGATACATCCCAAACAAGAATCCCCATTACGATAGCTCCACTGTACATTAATAACTGCTGCATTGGATATTCATTGGCTGCTTTAGCAAGAATGGATCCGTAAATCCCGAGCCAGAACAGAATCGAGAGCGGATTAAATAAAGACATCAGAAACCCGGACAGATAGGACTTTGACAGGGAAGTTTCGCTTCCTCTCATTTCAGCTGCGGAGATTACGCCTGCATTTTTGATGCTCTCCACACCTGTATAGACCAGAACAAAGAAACCGAATAACCATAAGAAGGCTTTCACAAAAGGAGCCTCAAGCAAATGGATAACGCCAAAATAAACCAGCAGCATATAAATGATATCTGCACTGATCGCCCCTAGACCGACAACCCAGGCGTGCCAGAAGCCTCCGCGAATCCCCTTGTCCAGCTGCGCGGCATTAATCGGGCCGATAGGAGCCGAAAGTGACAACCCAAGAAAAATATAACCTATAAATACATTAATCAGGACCTCCCCCTTTATATTTAGCTTATTCTTATAATGTTGTTTATAGGACAACCAAAACGAAGGCCCGCAAAGAGCGCGGGCCTTCGTTATATCCTGAACTATTGAAGCTTTCACATGACTGTGTGATCATAACTACACTTCAATAATGATCGGAAGAATCATCGGACGGCGTTTTGTTTTGTCGTACAGATATTTGCTCAAGGCATCTTTAAGCGTCTGCTTCATAATATTCCATTGGCCCAGATCCCCTTTGCTCATTTTCTCCAGGGTTGCTGCGATAAACTGATTGATCTCTTCCATTAGATTGTCTGAATTCCGTACATAAATGAAGCCTCGGGATATCGTGTCAGGGGCGCTCAGCATCCGGCCATCCGTTTGGCTAAGGGTAATGACAGTGATTAACACACCATCCGCAGACAATTGGCG
Source organism: Paenibacillus sp. FSL M7-1046 (assembly GCF_038007405.1). Classification (NCBI taxonomy): domain Bacteria; kingdom Bacillati; phylum Bacillota; class Bacilli; order Caryophanales; family Paenibacillaceae; genus Paenibacillus; species Paenibacillus sp. FSL M7-1046. Next base: position 4,804,196 of record NZ_JBBOXB010000001.1, read on the forward strand.
GCGGTCCCGCAAGACCACATTGCCGATGTCGCCGACTCCCAGGCCATCCACAAATATTTGCCCGGCGGGAACCCGTCCCGATTGACGGACAACCCCTTCCAGGGTTTCAACGACTTCACCGTTTTTCAAGATAAATATGTTGTCCTCCTTAACTCCGACTGCTTCTGCCAAGAGGCTATGATGATGAAGCATGCGGTATTCTCCATGAATCGGAATAAAGTATTCAGGCTTCATTAGGGTAAGCATCAGCTTCAATTCCTCCTGGCTGCCATGCCCGGATACATGAAGCTCACTCTTTGATCCGTAGATGACCCTTGCGCCGAGCATATACAGATTATCAACAATCCTGGATACATTACGTTCATTGCCCGGGATCGGATTGGCAGCGAGAAGAACGGTATCCCCGGCTCCAATTTCCATCAGCCTATGGCTGGAGTTGGCCAAACGGGACAATGCTGCCATGGGCTCCCCTTGACTACCTGTGCAAAGAACTGCTATCTGTTCTGGAGGAAGCTTCGCAGCTTCCGCAGGTTCTACCAGCATCCCGTCCGGGATGTTCAAATAACCCAGTTCCTGGGATACGGAGACCACATTTACCATACTCCGGCCAAGTAAGGTGAGCTTACGTCCGGTAAGGATAGAAGCATCTACAATTTGCTGCAGACGGTGCACATTGGAGGCGAAGGTGGAGACAAATATTCTGCGGTCCGCTTTTTGAAAAGCTTCTTCCATATGGGCGCCTACAAGCTGCTCAGACGGCGTGAATCCAGGGCGTTCGGCATTCGTACTCTCGGAGAGCAGAATTTTAACACCGTTTTTGCCGATGTCGGCCATTTTATGTATGTCCGGATATTGTTTATTGACAGGCGTCATATCGAACTTGAAGTCGCCCGTATGGACAACCGTTCCTTCAGGAGTATCAAAGACGACCCCGAGACAATCAGGAATGCTGTGGTTGGTACTAAAAAAGGTTGTCGTAATGGAACCGAAGGTGAGGCTCGACTCGGCATCAATGCAATGCAGGCTGGTTTGGCGGAGCAGACGATGTTCCTTAAGCTTGTTCTCAATTAACCCCAGTGTCAGACGGGAGGCATAGATGGGGATATTTAATTGTTTGAGCAGGTAGGGAATCCCTCCGATGTGGTCCTCATGCCCATGAGTTACAATCAGTGCTCTTAACTTGTCGACATTATTCAATAAATAAGTAACATCTGGAATGATAAGGTCAATGCCAAGCAGACTCTCATCCGGGAATTTAGAGCCGCAATCGATAACAAGGATGTCATCGGCGTATTGCAGGAAATACATGTTCTTACCAATTTCATGAACACCACCTAAGGCTGCAATCGATAACCTTTTATCTGACATTTTTATATTCCCTCCTTATTAGAATCCTCTATATTATGTTTAGAGTCTTTAATAACTATCCATCTTTTCGGCAGGTGAGTTAGGATAACACAGAACAAAAATAAAGCTGCGTTCCTCGTAACATGACGGAGAACGCAACTTTATGTCTGAATGGATCCAAATGAATCGTAATACGGCCTTCCTTGCAGCAATCTGCTCGTGAGGAGCATGGTGCAGTTGAATAATCTAGTAAACGTATTCCAAGCGTATTAAACTTGCTTTTCGCTATGGATTAATTCCAGAAACTCAACGATAATTTCGGAGGTCACATCTTCCGCCGGCAAATGTATAAATTGACTTAGCCGGAGAATGACCGGCTTGTACAGCTCAATCAGTTGAAGCGTGGCTTCAGGGTCTTTGTTTCTGACCTCGTTCAGCAAATTTAAAAATTCGCGATCTGGGATAGGCGCTGAATCAGCTTCCTTTTCCATTTGTGCACCCCCTGTTGACTGATGTTGAGTTGGCGAGCGACTTCAGCTTCCGTCAAACCTTCCAAATAGATTTTTTGCAAAATGGATCGCTCGTATGGGGACAGCATACTGATCAGCTGTTCCGCAGCGATTTTGTTATCTGAAGATTCTGTGAATGAAGGGACGGCAAGCTTGTCATCGTAGCTGTTCTCTTGTCGCTTGATCTTCTTTGCCCGATATTGCAGCCTCCAGCCAATACGGTATATTTCGGTTTTATAGCGGTTATATTCACTCTGCTGCACACCAACACTCCCCTTTCTACTATTTAACGTTTATGTATATAGGGAACTTTTAAGAGGGAAATAACAACCAAAAAAGGAACGTGTGTTCCTATATATTATACACGTTTTCCAATTTAATGGAATCGGTTGTAAAACAAAGCCCGAAATTTCCCTTCAAGTAAAACGTCGGTTTAGGAAGGGAGGGGAGATTTATGGACATTGCAGATGTTGTCAGCTTGATTACTAATGTGGGCTTTCCGGTCACACTCTGCTTTATTCTGATTCGTTATGTACTGGAAACGGTAGGAGAGAAGCTGGATAAACTGGATGCTTCGCTTCATCAGCTCACCCAGGCTATTCAAACTCTGGAAGGCACAGAAAAGGCGGTAGAGTTCAAAAGTGTTAAATCTAAGCAAGTTTGACAAGCGTATCGCTTCAGCACAAAAAGCTTCCCACAAGAGGAAGCTTTTTGCCTTGGACTGTAAACCTGCTAATCATTGATGATAGGTTAGCGTATAATATGATTTAGAAAATTGAGGATTCCATTAGCCACCGATCGCCATCGCGCTAAAAACAACAGGACCGACAACAAATGCTGTGGAGTTATTATCCTGATTTTCGACAATCAGCTGATAATTTTGTGTTCCGGCAGGAACATTGATATCCACCATATGCAGGCTTATGATCCCATCATCGTTAAAGTCTTCTTCATATTCTGCCAGCGCATAGAAAATTTCAACACCTGCACGCCAAATGCGGATCAGAATATTCGGGAAATCACCGAGATTGGGAACATCGATACCAATGGTAGCTTTCAATTCCACCTTGTTCGGAAAATGGGCAGGATTTGCGGGATCAATAAACACCGCTACTCCTGCAATCTGCACGCCCGCAGGAGAAATTGGGATCAATGTAGAAATCCCTCCTGTAATTGGTGTTATTACAGTAGCATTATAATCCAAAAGAGTTTTTACCATTTCAAATCACCCCCTTCGGTCTACATCATCTTATGTGTGACGCTGAATTCGGAGTGTGTGGTTGTCTTAATGAATATGCTCATTTTTAGTAGATTAAGTGAGTAGTGAGGTTGTTTTAGCCCCTGCACCAAGATCGTTGTAACCTTTCTTCCTGAAGATGGCACCTATAGTTAAGAACATGTGAAAAGAGGATCGAAAGTGATGCGGCAATGGGTTGAAGAGGCACAACAAGAGAATTCAGAGGCGTTCGGGCAGTTAATGCGGCATTTTCGCGGTATGGCTTATGCTGTAGCTTACGACATGCTGAAAGATGTACATCTTGCTGAAGATGTTGTGCAGGAAGCGTATATTGAAGCTTATTTGAATCTAGGAAAGCTGCAGGAGCCGGCTGCGTTTCCGGGATGGTTCAAGACGATTGTCGTAAGGCAGTGCCAGCGGAGTCTGAGACGTAAACGACATATATTGCTGCCTCTTGATGATGCCCTGCACCTCTCGGAAAAGTCGCCGGGCGTTGCGGAAATTGCCGAGCGCAGAGAAGGGGAACAGCTGCTGCAGAGAACGGTTGCGGCGTTGTCTGCGAAGCTGCGGGTGCCCATGCAGCTGTTTTATTATTATGGTTATTCCCTTCAGGAGATCTCTGATTATCTGGGGATTCCGGTTTCGGCGCTAAAGAAGCGGCTGTATGATGGGCGGCGCAAGCTGAAGGGAGCTCTTCCCGTTGCCGATCTCGCCTCCATGTTCAACTATCTATATGAAGGAGGCAGAAATATGCTGCATATTGTGAACGGAGACAGTGTGGGTGAAATGCTGAAGCAGGGAATTGTCCGGGGCGAGGTGCTGGTCTGGCGGGAAATCTATTCCGCCGGTCCGATATTCGTGAACCCGGCAGGCTCCAGTGAACGGATACAGCGGGCCGGGGTTCTGGAGAAGACATTAGGCATTCCTTCTACAGAGTATATAGCAGGCTGCGAGGCACAGGAGGCGAAGCTTCGCGAATTCAAACGTTATGATGAAGTAGTACTGTGGTTTGAGCATGACCTGTTCGACCAGAGCATGCTTGCTTATCTGCTGCACTGGTTCAAGGGACAGAAGCTTGGCAGTACGAAGCTGAGCCTGCTCTGCATTGGTGAATTTCCGGGGATTGAGCTGTTTCACGGTCTTGGCCAGCTGACTCCGGCGCAGCTTGGAACATTGTCTGGAACCTGGCAGGGCATCGGGCGCAAAGAAATGGAACTGGGCAGCGATCTTTGGCGAGCCTATGCGTCTCCCGATCCTGGAACGATGGCTGCTCTGCTGGAGGAGAGAAGGGGAGAACTTTCGGCATCTGCGCTGCCCTTTGCCTATGAAGCATTCAAAGCCCATCTCTCAAGGCTTCCTTCGGTTCATAACGGCCTGGGCATCGTAGAAGAGACTACGCTTCAGGCTGTCCGCCATGGCGCGCTTACACCGATGGAACTGTTCCCTCTGGTTTCCGACAAGCTGCACCGGCTCGGCATGGGTGATCTTGATTTTGGCCGTTATCTGCACACTCTGGTGTATAACCCGCAGCCTCTGCTGACTATAGAGGGAGCAGAGGGAAATACGGATTTCCGGCAGATTGCGGAATTTTGGGGCCGCCGGGTTGCCATCACCGAGCTTGGTGAGCGGATACTTGACGGGTTAGCAGACCGGGTAGAGGTTCAAGGCCTAGACGAATGGTACGGCGGGCTGCATCTGGAGGGTCACACCGTTCCATGGCGCTGGGACAGCTCCTCCGGCAGTTTGGTCCGGTCTGAATTGTAAGCTCCTCAGGGATGCAGAAATGGGCGCGGGCCAGTCCTATAAAGTTGTAGCCGCTTGCAGATTGACAAAGAAGACCTGAGGGATGCCCTCAAGGTCTTCTTTGTGATTACCAACCCAGCTTCTGGTCTCTAATCTCCGTTATCCAGAGATCCTGAAGCTTCTTGACGTGAGCTTCAGGCATCGCTGCTGCGCTGGCCGATATATTCTCAATCAGTTGGGCACTGTTCCGTACACCGGGGATGACGGTTGTGACTTCAGGATAGGCCAGGATGAATCTCAGAGCGGCCATCGTCATCGTCGTTTCTTCATTGGTTATGAATTTGATTTGCTCCAGAAGTGTTGCACGCTTACGGATCACTTCCGGCGACCAGCGGCTGCGCACACCTTCGAAGCTGCTCTGGCTGTTATATTTGCCGGACAGCCAGCCGGAGTCGAGTGGGACCTTGACAATAATGGCGATATTGTTATCCTGGGCACGCTTGAACGCTTCGGCAGTCTCCTGATAAAAGATATTAAACATCACTTCCAGCACACCGATGTTCGTATGCTCGATAACTTCCAGCATTTCCGGGATGGAATCGACAGAAACGCCGTAGGTGAGGATTTTACCCTCGGATTTTAATTTCTCCAGTTCATCATAATGTCCGTGTTTCCCATCCAGCATGTCAAAAGGCGGATTATGGATCAGCACGGAATCGACATAGTCAGTTTGCAGCCGCTGCAAGCTGACTTCAACCGAGGCCCTGATTTGATCCGCGCCATAATTCGAGCTGCCGTCCGCCTGATGTCCGAATTTCGTATTGATGACAGCATTCCTGCGTTTGCCGGCTAGAGCCTTCCCAAGCAGCTCTTCGCTTTTGCCAAGTCCATAATTGGGAGCGGTATCAAAAAAGTTCATCCCTCTCTCCAAAGCTTCATGCACCAGGCGCACCGCCGCATCCTCCTCCATGGCTTCCCAATCCTGTCTGTTGCCCAGCTGCCATCCGCCGAAGCCGATTTCGGATACGGGTTTACCTGTACGTCCATAAGTTCTTGAGTTCATCATATTCACTCCCTATAGGATTGATCAATGGTTCATATACTTAGCTGCTCATATTTCCAGAAGATTATATTATATTACTAGAATATTGCAATACTGGACACAGATATTTCCTAAGGCATGCAAAGAGCCTGTGAAACATAGGATTGTATAAGAGCTGTCTCCATTCAACTGCAGCAGGAGGGATTGGTGTATGGACGGGAAGATGAGTGCAACCATTATGCAGATAGACGCTCTTGCAACCGATATCATTGTACCTTTACGCAGAAAAATTATTAATGAGGCCGGATTTATGCGGCTGTATGCCGTTCTGGAAGAGGTTTATGTGTTGATTGAGCACGAAAGGCAGATTGACAGGGAGCTGGCGGCCATTTTATTCCTGATTTATTCACAGCTTGTGACCCAGGCTAATTATGTGTATGACAAAAGCACTTTTGTGCCTCATATCGGCAAAATGCAGGGATACATCCGCAAAATATTTGGCGGCACGCTGCAAAATGACTAGTCCCAAGGTACAGGAAATCTCCGTTATCCGTCCTATTATCAAGGAGAGATAACGGGGATTTTGTGTTATTTAGGGCCAAAACTTGTCATTTTAACGGAGATTAGAGGTTTTTGAGCGGTGTGCTTTCATTTGTCCATTGCCAAACAACGCCATTTTCATTTACAATATTACAATGATAATGAGAATCAATTTCATAGAAAACAGGTGACTTTAATGAATCAACAGGCAACGGCCAGCAAAGGGCTAATCCAGGGGAGAGATCCGGTGAAGTTCCGTTCACGCCCATGGGCAGCAACGCTGATATTGGTCGGCGGTCTGATTGCATTAGCACTAGGCATTGCGCTTTCGGTCTCGTTCGGAGCCAAAGACATTAACTTTTCTGTAGTGTGGACCGCTGTGTTTCACTTCAATCCGGATATTACGGATCATCAAATTATCCGCGAGCTGCGGCTGCCGCGCGTGCTCGGCGGGGCCATGGTAGGTGCCAGCTTTGCGGTGGCAGGAGCGATTATGCAGGGGATGACCCGCAACCCGCTCGCGGATTCCGGACTGATGGGCATAAACTCTGGAGCGGGGTTTGCGCTTGCACTCTGCTTTGCATTCTTGCCGAATTTACCGTTCATGTATCTGATTTTATATGCATTTGTCGGAGCCGGGGCCGGGGCGGCAATTGTGTATGGTATCGGGTCCATGGCCAAGGGCGGCCTTACACCTGCCCGCCTGGTACTGGCCGGAGCGGCCTTCAGTGCGCTGCTCTCTGCGCTCAGCGAAGGCGTAGCTTTATATTTTCAGATTGGACAAGATCTGGCTTTCTGGTATGCAGGAGGCGTAGCCGGTACGAAGTGGATTCAGCTCAAAATTATGTTTCCCTGGATCGGCGGGGCGATTATAGGAGCCCTCATTTTATCCCGTTCCATCTCTATGCTCAGCCTGGGTGAGGATATCGCCAGAGGCCTAGGGCAACGGACGGGTCTGGTCAAATTGGCCGGTGCATTAATCGTGCTGATTCTTGCCGGCTCCTCGGTAGCAGTAGTCGGAGCAGTGGGCTTTATTGGACTGATCATTCCCCATCTGACGCGTTATCTTGTAGGGGTGGATTATAGGTGGATTATCCCTTGTTCCGCTATTCTGGGCAGTCTGCTGGCTGTATTTGCCGATCTGACCGCCAGAATGATCAATCCGCCGCAAGAAGTGCCCCTGGGCGCTATCATTGCGTTAATCGGTGTGCCTTTCTTTCTGTATTTGGCCCGCAAAGAAAGAAGGGAGCTGTAGCCATGCAGAGAACAACAGCTTTATCCTATGAATCTACCAGACGCAGACGCGGACTGACCGTTCTGGCTGTGATATTCGCATTAATCGTACTCGTGTTTATTATCAGTGTGAATACAGGATACATACGACTTACTCCTATGGAACTGCTGAACACATTGCTCGGCAAAGGTACGGACAAGCAGGAGCTGATCCTGTTCGACTTCCGTCTGCCGCGCATCGTGATCTCCGTTCTGATCGGAGCGGGACTTGCCGTTTCCGGAGCGGTCATGCAAGGCGTTTTCCGCAATGATCTGGCCGATCCCGGCATTCTCGGCATCAACGCCGGAGCCGGTCTGATGGTTATGCTGATGGTTTCTTTTTATCCGTCGACGACTGCTGCACCGGTATACCTGCTGCCGCTGGTTGCTTTTGTCGGAGCGGGGCTGACTGCGGCCTTGATTTATATGCTTGCGTATAAGCGGTATCAGGGGATATCTCCGATCCGCCTGCTTCTGACCGGCGTAGCAGTTGCAGCCGGAATCAGCGCAGCTATGATTGTGCTGACGCTGCGTCTTGATCCTGATAAGTATCAATTTGTCGCTACCTGGCTGGCGGGCAGCATCTGGGGGACCAGCTGGAAATTTGTGCTTTCCCTGCTCCCCTGGATTGTGATTCTGCTGCCCTATGTGATCTACAAAGCCCGGGTAATGAATGTACTTAATCTGGGCGAGCAGACAGCCACCGGCCTTGGAGCCGCTGTTACCAGAGAGCAGTTCAAGCTGCTCGCAGCCGCAGTCGGACTCGCAGCTTCTAGTGTCGCTGTCAGCGGCGGGATCGGTTTTGTCGGCCTGGTCGGCCCGCATTTAGCCAGACGTCTGGTGGGTCCGAAGCATCAGCTGATGCTTCCGGCTTCCGCGCTGCTAGGTTCCCTGCTGGTTATCACCGCCGATACGATCGGCCGCTGGATATTGCAGCCCTCGGAGATTCCTACAGGTATCGTGGTTGCTGTTATAGGTGCCCCTTATTTTCTCTATTTGCTGGCCCGGACGAAGTCTTGATAGAGACCAAAAATACTCAAGCCAAAAACATATACGGAGGGAAATAAATGAGCAATCAACTGGAATTATACGATGTAACGATCATTGGCGGGGGACCCGCAGGTATGTATACAGCATTTTATAGCGGCATGAGAGATTTGAAGACAAAGCTGATTGAAGCCAAGGAAGAGCTTGGGGGGAGAATGCTCATTTATCCCGAGAAAATGATCTGGGATGTGGGTGGAGTGACCCCGATCCTCTGCGGCCAATTGATTAAACAGCTGGAGGAGCAGGCCCGGACTTTCGATCCGACCATTGTTCTGGGGCAGCAGATTATTGCTCAGGAGCGGCAGGAGGACGGAACCTATATTCTGACTTCGAATACAGGCGAACAGCATTGGACGCGTACGATCATTCTGGCGATCGGCTATGGTATTCTGCAGATGGCGAAGCTGGAAATTGAAGGGGCGGACCGCTACGAGGTTACGAATCTGCATTATACAGTGCAAGAGCTGGAGCCGTTCCGCGGCAAAGCGGTGCTGATCTCCGGCGGTGGCGACTCGGCAGTAGACTGGGCCAACGAGCTTGAAGGTATTGCAGCCAGCGTAACTATTGTGCACCGCAGAGAGCAGTTCGGCGGACATGAGAAGAATATCGCGCGGATGAAGGCTTCCTCCGTAGAAGTACGCGTGCCGTTTGCGGTAAGCCAGCTGCACAGCAGCAATGGAGAGACGATCGACCAGGTGACGATCACCCATATTGAATCCGGGGAAACAGAGCAGTTTGCGGTGGACGCGGTAATTGTGAACCATGGTTTAAAAAGCGATTTCGGGCCACTCAAGGAATGGGGCCTCGATATGGGCGACTGGTGCGCCAATGTCAGCGGGCGGCTGGAGACGAATCTGCCCGGTATCTTCGCCGCAGGCGATTTTGTAGATTACAGCAGCAAGGTCCGCCTGATTGCCGGCACCTTTACCGATGCCGTTCTGGCTTTGAACAGTGCCAAGCTGTATATGGATCCCGATGCACCCAAAGCAGCCTATGTCTCCTCGCATAATGACCGCTTCAAGGAAAAGAACAAGGCGCTTGGCGTAAGTGATGAACACTAGCATATAACATAATGATTGATAAATATGGCTGTCCCAAAGTAGAAGAATCTACGGCGGGGCAGCTTTTTCTGTTTCCGCATGGATAAATTCAGTAATGAAGAATGAAGGATCAGCGGCTGTAAAGCTTCATGCAGCATCTCACACATTCCATAACCTGCATAAAAAGAGAGTGGCAAGCGAATAGTAACAGGCAGGAGGTGCCGAAGATGGCTAAACGCAACCCAGAACCCAAGCCCGCCGGGGCGCATGAAGGCAGCACTTCAAGCCCCCCGCTCTCCTTAAGCCTAGAGGATAACGTTAAAGTGATAAGGTCCAGACTTGGAAACAGCCCGGATCTGATTATACGCGAGTACGAAACAACAGATAATGCCAACCAGATGGCTGCAGTATACATCAGCGGCATCATCGACAAGGAAAGGGTAGAAGAGTTCATAACCCATGCCTTTTCGTTTGGAATTCTAAGCGAAAAGACGTCTGATGAACAGACAATCTTGGACTTGTTCGCCTATGTGCAAGAAAAGGCGCTCACTATCGGCAAAGAAAAGCTCATTAAGGATCTGAACAGTCTTCTGGAAGCCCTCATGTCGGGAGACACGGTATTGCTGTTCCATGGTCTGAAGGATGCCATCAGCCTAAGTACAAGCGGCGGTGAAAGCAGAGCTGTCACGGAAGCCGCAACCCAGGTAGCCATCCGCGGCTCCAAGGAGAGCTTTACGGAATCTCTTGGTACGAACATTGCCCTTGTGCGCAGAAGAATCAAGAGCCCTGATCTATGGATCGAGACAATGACCCTTGGGGCTGTAACTAAAACCGATGTCACCATGATGTATATTCACGGACTAGCCCCGGAAGAGACACTGCAGGAATTCAGGAAGAAGCTTCAGGCGATCCACGTAGATTCTATTCTGGAATCAGGATATATTGAGCAAATGATTGAAGAGAACAGGTTCTCTCCTTTTCCGACGATGTACAATACAGAACGGCCGGACAGCGTGGCCGGAAATCTGCTGGAAGGCAGAATAGCTTTGTTTGTGGACGGGACTCCTTTTGTGCTGATCGCGCCTACAACCTTTCTTATGTTTTTTCATACAGTTGAGGATTACTATCAGCGGTATGATATATCGACATTAATCCGTTTACTGAGATTACTCTGCCTGGTGATTTCCTTATTTGGTCCAGCCGTTTTTGTTGCAGCACTGAATTTTCATCAGGAGATGATCCCCACACCCCTGCTGATTAATCTGGCGTCCCAGCGGGAAGGCGTGCCCTTTCCCACGTTCGTTGAGGCGCTGATGATGGAGGTTACCTTTGAGATCATCCGCGAAGCCGGCATTCGGATGCCTTCTCCCATCGGTCAAACCGTCTCGATTATTGGGGGTCTGGTTCTGGGACAGGCGGCCGTGCAGGCCGGGATTGTGTCTCCCGCCATGGTTATTGTGGTTTCATTAACGGGGATCTCCAGCTTTGCCACGCCTTCCTTTAATATGGCGTTGTCCATACGCGTACTCCGCTTTGTTATCATGTTTATTGCTGCTTTTATAGGTCTTTACGGCATAGCCATTATCAGCCTGATGCTGGTTGCCCATATGTGCTCCTTGCGTTCCCTGGGTGTTCCTTATCTCTCCCCAATCGCTCCGTTTGCGCCGGGTGATCAGAAGGACGTCATATTACGGACACCTTTGCATTTCATGAAGACCCGTAAACGTTTGATCAACCGCAGTAGTACTGAATCCGGCCAGACCGGTCAGAACCGGCAGGGAAATAACAATGAGAACTAAAATGCCGGTTCTGCTGACGGTTTGGTTGATCCTATCTCTGATCCTCACAGGATGCTGGAACAGCAGAGAATTAAATGACCTTGCCATTGTGAGCGGTATCGGAATTGATCTAACGGCAAACAACGGGGAATTCCGGGTTACCTTTCAGGTGGTTAATCCGTCGGCTTCGTCTACAAGTATGGGGTCCGGGAACGGAATGCCTGCGGTTACTGTCATTTCTGCAAGCGACCGGACAGTATTCGGGGCATTGCGCAAAGCCTCCAAGCGGGCGACGCGTCAGCTGTTTTTTGCCCATTCTCAGCTCGTTGTTGTGGGTGAATCGCTGGCCAGAAGCGGAATTGAAGGCTTGTTCGATATTTTTGAACGATCACATGAACTTCGCCTGAACTCGCCGGTGCTGATTTCCAGAAATTCAGATGCCGCATCTGTACTCAAGATTTTGACGACGCTGGAAAGTCTGCCCTCCATGGGGGTGGTCAAAAAGATGCAAAATACCTCCAGAGTATACGGAGAGAACCGGAACATGAATGTATTCGAGATCATTAACGGGATCACGGGGGAAGGGGATTTGACGATTAACGGTCTGCGCCTTATAGGGGATCCGTCCGATGGGATGAAGAAATCCAGCCTCGAACAATCAGAAACGAAGGCAGGAACAATAATGAGCGGACTGGGTGTCTTTAAAGACGATAAGCTGATTTATTGGATGGACGGGCCTGCGGCGAGGGGCACTCAATGGGTGCTTAATAAAGTCATAGAAACTAATATTGACATCGCCTCTGCTAATAAAGATGAGGATATTGCCGTCAATGTGTTCTACTCGAAGACCACTGCCAAGGTTGAAGTCAGGAACGGTATACCGGTCTTTCATCTGCATATTCGTGAGGAAGGCATTATAAATGAAACGGGAAGCTACGTGGATTTGAGCCTCAAGGAAGAAATTGTGAAGCTGGAAGCTGAACTGGAGGAGAAAACCAAGGAGGAAGTAGAACTGGCTGTACGAACCGCGCAAGCGTCTCAAACCGACATCTTTGGTTTTGGCAATGAACTGAAGCGTACCGATCCGGCGATCTGGGATAAGTTAGGGAAGGAATGGAGCACCGCCTTTGCACGAGGAGAATTGGATATTCAGGTTGAAGCTTATATCCGCAGCACCGGGATGAGGTTGAAGCCTTACATGGCTCCAGAAAAAGAATGAATGGGTGAGCAGATTCATGAGAAAAGAAGCTATCGGGCCGATTCAATTATTCTCCATGATGGTACTGTTTGAACTGGGGACGGCGATTGTGGTACCCATTGGGCTGGAAAGCGGACATGCCGTCTGGCTGTCGATCCTGATGGCTCTGCCCGGGGGGATTCTCTTATATTGGATTTACGTCGATTTGTATCTTCAATTTCCCAATATGATTATCAGCGGATACACACAACAAATTCTCGGCAAATGGATCGGCTGGCCGCTGAGTTTGCTGTTTCTTCCCATACTGCTCTATAACGGCTCCCGGAATCTGCGGGAAGCAGGAGACCTCCTCATCTCGGCTTCATACGACAGGACGCCTGTGTTTATCATTAATTCAATTATGGTAATCGCCGTAATGTATATTCTATACAAGGGGATCGAGGTGTTCGCAAGAACGTCAGAGATCTACTTTTTTATCACCATCCTTATGGGTTTGCTCTGCAACTTTGTAGTCATTGCGGCAGGGCTGACTAAGTTCAAGAATCTGTTTCCGATTCATGCCGGGGAATGGATGGAAGCACTGCGCTCCGCTTACCCGAGCATATGGATTTTCCCTTTTGGCGAACTTGTCTGCTTCACGACGATACTTCCTCATCTCAACAAAACGCGGAAGGTCAGGAAGACAGGAATCGCCGCTATTCTTTTAAGCGGATTTCTGCTCAGCTTCACGCATGCTGTTGAGATGTCGGTGCTTGGAACAGACATTTACAGCCGCACAACCTTTCCGATGTTTACGACCATTACGCTTGTCAATGTGGCCAACTTTATTCAACGCCTGGATGCTTTTGTCATCCTGACCCTGATTATTGGCGTGTTTTTCAAAATGTCGATTTATTGCTATGCGGCTGTCATGATTGCGGCGGATTTATTTAAGGTTAAGGATACGCGCAGGCTGGTCATCCCGGTAGGGGTTGTGGTATTGTTCACTTCGTTTGTCAGTGCGGAGAATTACCCTGTTCATATGAAAGAAGGCAGCGTTTTTCTCAAAAATATTCTGCCCTTTCTGTGTGCTGTCATCCCGATTGTGCTGTTTCTTGTGAACAGGCTGCGGCGCAGATTCGGACTGTACCGGTAAATTATTATTTCTGCGGAGCTCTGTTCCGTTTGATAAAGCCGGCGATTGCGGCAACAATGGGCAGAGCGGCAAATACAACCATGATGAATGCTTCCTGCAGGGCAGTGGTTGCAAATACGTTATAAAAGGAATGCATCGACATCGCGAGGCTGGTGCCTGACAACAGATCGACAATTACCAACAGCGAAAATGTTAAAAAAGCTAGCAGAAAATAGATCCATAGAACCTTCATCCGGTTGTCCTCCTTGGCGGCAAGTGCTTGAAAAGTATTGCTCTTTCGGGAACTGTAGACTAGAGGTATTATCTCCATTTCTGGGTGCGGTTAATCAGACTGCCTCCTGTATACTCCGGGCTGCGGAAGCTGGCCATAAAAAAACCGGCAGACCAGCCAATCAAGGCTAATCTCCGGCTTGTGCTTATTGTCCTTTAGTCAGCCAGTCCGCCAATTCCTCAGTCTGGGACAATACGGCAATGGGGTCATAATACCACGAACGTTCCTCTTTCCAGACATAGAGATGATCGTTTTTTACTGCAGGGAGATTGCCCCAAATAGGATCATCTTTGAAGTCCTGAACGGTGTAGTTATTATCGGTCACGATGAGATAATCCCCTGCGTACTTGTTAAGCACCTCTGACGATAATTCCGCCCACTGCTTCTCCATGATTTCGGCGGCGACTTCGGTTGGAGGCTTGCGGCCCAGCGCCTGATAGATCGGCTGTCCGCCCCGTCCGAAATTGTCCCCGTAGACCCAGGTGGTTTTTTCTGAATGCTCCAGGATACTGAAGGTTGCATCTGCAGGAATGGCTGCATCTACCTTAGCCTTAGCAGCTGCGATATGTTTGTCGTATTCGGCCAGCCAATCCTTTGCTTGCTGTTCTTTGCCCAGCAGCTCACCGAAATAAGTCAGTTCCTGATGAGCATCTTTTAGATCCCCGTAAGGTACAATGACCGTTGGCGCGATTTGGCTTAAAGCCTCATAGCTGTCGGCATTGCCGGAGATAATCAGGTCCGGATCCAGCGCGATGATTTTCTCGGGCGACATTTTTCCGTAGGTTCCGGTATCCGCCACACCTGTAAGGGATTCCTTGTAGTACATATTTTGCAGCGTCAGGCCAGGAGCGCCGACGGGAATGGTGTCCAGTGCAATCAGGCTGCCCAGATATTCCTCGGCAACGATCCGCTTCGGCTGAACGGGGATTTCAATATCGCCGCTTACAGTTGTCACTGTTTTGAACGATGCCGGTGCAGTTGTTTCTGCAGGCTGCTGTGAAGGTGCCGGAGCTTCGGCAGCACTTCCTGAATTAGTTGCAGAGCCAGTGCTCTGGTTGCTGCCACAGGCTGAGACCAGAAGAGTCAGGGTCAAGAGCAGCGGGTAGACGAGCCAGCGCTTCCTGGAGTTGCTGTTATGTTGCTGGTTAATCAACTTATAGGCCTCCTTATGTAGAACGATTATCATTCTCAATTACACTTTACAGACTTCAGCCAATGAACACTATGGCTTAATGTGATCTTGTCCTATGGAAATTTGTGATCTTATTGTTCTCATCAGCGTCTTTAGCTGAGCCAATGAAGAGAGGGGATCAAACCCATAGAACATGTCCGGCTGATCGAGGAGATAGACATGCCCGCTGCGGGCTGCGTCAAGCTCCTGCCAGCGGGCGGAGCGCAGCAGGGTCTCGAAGCGCCGCTGGCCCTCAGCGGTTGAAGCGCTGCTGGTGAAGAAGATATGATCTGCCGGATAATCGGCTATTTGCTCAGCCGGTATTTCCAGATAACCACGGTTCATCAGCCCGTGCTCCATCAAGACACCGGGCGGCTGAAAGCCGAGATCGCCATATAAAATCTGGCAACCATGGCCATAACTGCTGCTGAAGCAGTATGCGCTGCTCGTGCCGAACTCCCAAATGACGGCTGTGCCCCGTGCGCCAAGCAGCCGGTCCAATTGCAGGTTAGCTTCGTAACACAGCTGATCATAATGTCTCAACCAGGCTTCGGCCTGTGGCTGCCGGCCTGCAATCCCGGCGATCATCCGAAACTGCTCGCGCCAGTCCATTTGCATGTAAGGCAGCTCTATCACTGGAGCTACCGGCAGCAGCTGCTTGCTCTCTCCGGGGAGGTCATAGCTGATGATGACATCCGGGCGTACAGCGGCAACCCTGTTATAGAGCATGGCCGCGCTGCTGCCTTCCAGCTGAAGCTTAAGCGCAGAAGGAACCGTCTCATGACGTTCCATCCACCCGGAATACACTCCGAGCTGTGGCGTAATCTCCAGAGCCCGCAGGCTTGCGGTATGGTTGAAATTGAGGGCCACAATTCTTTTATTCTTACGGTGGTAGGCTGCAGGAGAAATACCAACGACCTGCTTAAATTTCCGGCTTAAATAGGTCCCTTCAACATAGCCGACCTCCAGCGCGAGCTGAGACAAATTCGGAGCACCTGTCAGCATCCGCTTCTGGGCTCTGCGGATGCGGTGCAGGGTTACATATTCGTTGAAGGTTTGTCCGGTAGCTTTGCGGAAGACCCGCGAGAAGTGTTCCGGGCTAACTCCTGCACGTTCGGCCATCTGACTTCTTGTGATATCCTCGGAATAATGTGCTTCTATATATTCCAGCACGCGGTCAAGCCAATGCGCCGGGGACTGGCTGTTCTCTCTGATTTCGCCATGAAGCTCAGTCAGCAATTCGGTGAATAACTGCTGTACGGTGAAAGGGGACTGAATTTCGCTCCCCTCCCAGACTCTCAGCAGGCGGGCTGCGAGTGTGCAAACCTTAGTCGAGCAATTCGCCAACGGGTGCCTGTCGTTCAGGGGATTTGTCTGATTGCTCAGCAGCGGAAATGTAGAGTATTCAATCCATACCCCCTGCAACTGATGCTGCGGGCTCAGAGAAACACCGGGCTGTGTGCTGCAGCACAGCATGCTGCCGCCGGAGAGGCTAAGGCGTTCGTTTTGAATATCGATAGTTCCGCTGCCTCCGGTTACAATAACAGACAAGTGTCCGGAGGATCCGGGTCCGGGAGCAATGCTTGCGGCTAATCCGGCTAGATTTTCAACGCGTACCGGGAAGTAGAAATGATGGGGATGAGGGCGGGAATCGCCAGGTTGCCGGAGAGGCATGGATAGAATCACTCCTTTGATGTTTGATAATCATTCTCATTTGTATTATAGCAGCCTTTCCCCCTATTGACGATTGTCCGGGCAATCGGTAGAGTTTAGGAGAATTCATGTAAAGGTATTATTGTTCAGAAAGAGGTGGGAGTTTCCATGACGACCTGGAATTTGCAAGGAACAGTAAGCCATCTGCTGATCTGCAATGGGAGCAGCTGCAGAAAGCATAAGGGTGAAGAGGTTGCTGATGCAATAGAGGATGAGATCGAGAAGCAGGGCGCGGAACGGCAGATTCATACGACGGTTACCCGCTGCAACGGAAGATGCTCGGATGCCTGCGTAGTGATTTCCTATCCGGAAGGCGTATGGTATAAGGAGATTACCCCCAAATCGGCCAAAGCGCTGGTGCGCAAGGTTCTGGAAGGCGAACGTCTGGAAGACAACGTGCTCTATACTTACGATGGAGGGCTCATTGCAGCAACCGAGAAAGATGCGAAGGGCAAAAAGAAGAAGTAAAAATTACATCCAATATGATCAAAATACCGTCAAAGCGCTGGCGGTATTTTTTTTATACTAAATTTATAAACAGCGCACAACCAATAACGAAACTATTGAGGTGTTAGACATGGGACAAAACCTGGAAACTTTACCGCAACAACCGCCTGTGCGCAGCCGTAGAGCCTGGTCGCTGCAAAAGGGTGAGACGCTTTCCGGACTGCTGTTCGTAAGCCCGATGCTGATCGGGGTAACGATACTGGTGCTGATTCCGATCATCGCCACGTTATTCCTCGGATTTGCCGATTGGAACTTTGTTCAGGGCTTTGACGGCATCCGTTGGGTAGGCCTGCAGAATTTCACCAATCTGCTGCAGGACGAGATGTTCATCCGTTCGGTGCGCAACAATTTTCTGTTTCTGCTGACGGTGCCGGTGTATTTGCTGGTGTCGATGGTGCTGGCGATTCTGATTGACCGTTATGTGTATATGAAGGGATATTTCAAAATCGCCTATTTCGTTCCTTATGTGTCCATGACCGTAGCGGTAGCCATCGTATGGCAGGTGCTGTTCCAGCCCTCCTATGGACCTATTAATGAGATGCTCAAGGCCATCGGGATTGCCGACCCGCCGAAATGGATTGCCGATCCGCATTTCGCATTGATCTCGATCATGATGATCTCTGTCTGGATCTCCATCGGCTTCAATATGATTATTTACATCGCCGGACTGCAGTCCATTCCGAAGGATTTGTATGAGGCGGCCGACATTGACGGGGCAGGCGCCTGGACAAAGTTCAGACGGATTACCTTCCCGCTGCTGTCACCAACGACCTTTTTTCTTCTTGTAACCGGTATTATTGCCACTTTTAAAGTGTTTGATATTATCGCTGTTCTGACGCAGGGCGGCCCCATCGGCTCAACGACAATGATGGTCTGGTACTTATACGATACAGCTTTTGTAAATCTGAAGGTGGGTTATGCGTCGGCCATCGCTGTGGTCTTGTTCATCTTCGTGATGCTGATTACTTTCGGCCAGTGGCTGGCAGAGAAAAAATGGGTCAATTACTAGGGCGGCAAGGGAGGGAAGAGAAACTATGGAAATACGCACAGGCTTGGACTGGCGCAAAGTAATTATTACGGTTGTAATGTTTGCGGGAAGTGTTTTGTTCCTGCTGCCTTTTATATGGATGCTGGTAACGTCGTTCAAAGTAGAGTCGGAAGTGTTTGCTTACCCGATCCAGTGGCTCCCCAAGAAGTGGAATGCCATTGAGAATTACAAGGAAGTCTGGTTCGGGGATTACCCGTTCACTCTATATTACTGGAACTCGATCAAAGTGGCGCTGATCACGACGGCGTTGTCCTGTCTGGTCTCGGCAATGGCCGCTTACGGCTTTTCGAAGATCAAATTCCGCTCCAGCAATTTCTTGTTTATGATCGTACTAGTGACGTATATGATTCCGGGACAGGCGATCCTGATACCGCAGTTTATCCTGTACCGTAACATCGGGCTGTTTGACAGCCATTTTGGACTGATTCTGCTCGGCAGTTTCAGTGTTCTTGGAACCTTTATGCTGCGGCAGTTCTTTATGGGACTGCATCAGGAGTTCATTGAATCAGCTAAAATAGACGGTGCGGGCCACCCGAGAATCTTCTGGTCGATTGCACTTCCGCTGGTGAAGCCTGCTGTGGCTACTTATGCTATACTCCGGTTCATCTGGACCTGGAATGATTATCAGAATCCGCTGATCTTTATCCGAAGCGACAAGCTGCTGACCCTTCCGATTGCCATTCAGAAATTCACTTCCATGAGTGGAGAGTTCTATTCCCTGATCATGGCGGCCGCAGTGTCGGCAATTCTTCCGCTCATTATTATCTTTATCCTTGGCCAAAAAAGTGTTATCGAGGGAATTGCTCTTGGCGGTGTTAAAGGGTAAGCTGCAAGCGGGAACTCTCCTATATTTAATAGAAGTAAAAATAATTCAATAAAAGTAAATATTGTTTCATGTGTCAAATGAAAGCGTATTCTATAATTCAGTTGTCAGATCCAAGTAAGTGAAAGCTGAAGAAAACTTTGAGGAGGGTTATAGAAATGAGAACAAAAGTATGGGCAGGAGCAATTACGGGGGTTCTGATGTTAAGCCTGCTGTCGGGCTGCGGCGGTAATAACAATAACAATGCTGCAGACGGTGGAGCGACTGCAGGCGCAAACGGGGGGGGCCTCCGGCAGCACCGAGACTACCAATCTGCGGCTCTACACCTACGGTACTGAGGAGGCCTATAACTGGAAGCATACGCTGGAGGCTTATGAAGCGGCAACTCCGGGAGTGAAGATTGAGCTGGTACAGCTCAGTGAGAAGGGAGATACACAGGAGGCCTTCAAAAAGCTGGATCTGGAGGCAGCGTCCTCCGCCCAAATGGACATTCTGATGTTCAGCGATGCGGCGGGTTATGCGCAGCGTGTCGCGCTTGGCATGGCGGAACCGCTGGATGAGTACATTGCCAAGGATAACTATAAGGTGGAAGAGGATTATAAGGTGGATACCCATCTGGACGGCAAGGTCTATGCGCTGCCGGGTAAATTCAATCCATGGTATGTACTGCTGAACAAAGACCAATTGGAGGAAGCAGGTCTTGCAGCGCCAACCGAATGGACCTGGGACGATTTTGCCGACTACGCCAAGAAGCTGACTAAAGGTGAAGGTGCGGAGAAACGCTACGGGACCTACTTCCATGGTCCTCAAGCCGGCGGCTGGATGGAATTCCTGAAGCTGAAGCTGGAGAATCAACCGCAGAACTCCGAGTTTCTCAAAGCCGATGGCACGTCCAATCTGGACGATCCGAACTTCAAGGCGACGCTTGAGCTGAGACTGCGGATGGAGAAAGAGGATAAATCCTCGGTGCCCTATTCCGATATGATCTCCCAGAAGCTGGCCTACCGGACGCAATTCTTTAACCAATCCGCCAGCATGATTCTGATCGGCAGCTGGATGAACACGGAAATTGGCGGTACGGAAAAGGTGCCTTTGAACTTTAATGTGGCGGTTGCCCCGTTCCCTAAAAACACTGCAGGCGATGAAAACGGTCTGACTCCGGTTACTACAGACTATGTAGCTGTCGCAGCCAAATCCAAAAACAAAGAAGCGGCTTACAAGTTTGTGCGCTGGTACACAACAGAAGGACAGCTTGTCCAAGGTAAAAACATCCCGGCCTGGAGCAAGGTGACCAGCGATCAGGTAGAAGGTATAATTGATACGATTCTCACCGGAACCAAAAATCCGGAGAAGGTGGACAAAAAGTCACTGGTAGATACTCTAGTAGCTTCAAAAGCTTCGGCGATTATTCCGCCCGCCACCTACCAGGCTGAGGTCTACAAAGCGATCAATGAGGAATACGAGAAAATGATCCTCGGCGATCAGGATGTGGATACAACGGTGAAAAACGCCAAGGAGCGGGTCGACAAAATTATTGCTGCCAACAAAAAATAATTGATATAATGTTTTAACCTTATACTTCTTGCAGAAACGGATGCCTTCCTTCATAAAAGGGGAGGCGCACCGTTTCTACTTGTTTCAGGGGGACATCCGATATGATTGGCAGACTGAGGGAACTTGCCCCTAAATCCATCCGCCATAAGCTGATCCTGGCAGCTGTGGCTTGTATTCTCGTTCCAGCCGCTCTGACACTAATCATTTATAATTCCTTGACCCAAGAGGCAGTAAAACGGCAAGCGGTTTCAAATGCGGAAGACTCTCTGCAGCTGGTGAGCGGTTCAGTAATGAACAGCTTGAAGGGAATGGTGACCATTGCCAATTACGTGCAGACCAATCCCGGGCTGAGAGCCTATTTCAAGCTGGTGGCCTCGGGTAATGCCAGCGGAAATGAGTATGAACGCTTTATGGACAGCAACCGGGTGCTGGAGCAGCTTGATACCCTTACGGTTGTAGGCCAGAACTGCTATGTTACGATTCTGCTGACCAACAATGCTTACTATATGAACTATTCTGTTAGCGATTACAATCCGCTGGATCTTAAGAAAAAGCCCTGGTTCCAGAAGCTGATGGAACTGAAAGGGCTGGAATCCTATTGGATAGGTGTCGAGTCTACCGATTTCTCCTATGACAAATTTGATCATCCGTATCAGTTGACTGTTGCCCGTACGCTGCGGCTGGACAGCACAGAGATTTACGGCTATGCCATTGTTACGATTATGGAGGATCAGCTCCATTCGATTTTTGGCAATCTTTCCGCCGGCCAAAAGGTGACGTTGCTGGACAGTGCCGGCATGATCGTCTCCGGTGGCGATCCCGAAAGTATCGGTAAGCCGTTTCCATACACCGCCGCTGTGGATCATCTCAAGGATTCCTCTGTGGTTTCCATAGCAGGAGAGCGGTATCTGGTCGCCCAGCAGCAGATTCCGTTCAATGGCTGGAGGCTTGTGCTGATGCAGCCGTATTCACAGAGCATCGTCGATATCAGCTCCATCTTCAACCGGGTATTTACCATACAGCTCATTTCTTTTTTTGTGTTTCTGCTACTGCTGATTACACTGGTCCGTGCCTTTACGAAGCCGCTGGTGCGCCTCGGCAAAGTGACAACGGCAGTGCAGCGGGGCAATCTGCTGGTGCGTTCGGGGGTCCGGGGTAATGACGAGATCGGGCGCTTGGGCCTGCTGTTCGATCAGATGCTGGACCGGGTCAAGGAAATGATAGCCGAAGTGTCCGATACCCAGGCGCGCAAAAGAATAGCGGAGCTCAAAATGCTCCAGGCCCAGATCAACCCGCATTTTCTCTTTAATGTGCTCAACTCGATCCGGATGAAGGTCATGAAGCGGGGAGACCCGGACAGCGCCAAAATGATCGGTTCGCTGTCCATGCTGCTGAGGATGACGATCAGCCGTGAGGAGGATGAGATTTTCCTGCATGAGGAGATCGATCTGGTCTCCCATTATGTCAGCTTGATGAATCTGCGCCAGAAGGAAGAGGCTGCGCTTCAGCTGGATATTGATCCGGAAGCTTTTCTCCTTAACGTGCCGCGTTTCTTTCTTC
This sequence comes from Paenibacillus sp. FSL M7-1046, assembly GCF_038007405.1. Taxonomy (NCBI): domain Bacteria; kingdom Bacillati; phylum Bacillota; class Bacilli; order Caryophanales; family Paenibacillaceae; genus Paenibacillus; species Paenibacillus sp. FSL M7-1046. The sequence continues at coordinate 4,826,731 of NZ_JBBOXB010000001.1, forward strand.
AGCCGCTTGTCGAGAATGCGCTCATTCACGGCCTCAGCCAAAAGCCGGGAACGATCAGCATCCGGGCAGTCGTGGAAGAGAAGTTCATCGTGCTCACGGTTGAGGACAACGGGCGGGGGATGGACAGCAGCGAATTATCCAGCCTTACCCGCAAGATAAGCTTGGAAGCGGAGAGCCTTCCCGGCAAGGCAGAGCTTAAGGGCTCTTTTTCCGGCATGGGACTGCATAATGTGGTCGAGCGGATGAGAATTCTTTTTGGCGGGGAATTTGCTATTGAAGTCAGCAGCATAGCAGGGGAAGGGACAGTAATCAAGATGTTTATTCCGCACAGGGAGGTGATCCGGGATGTATAAAGTCATGCTGGTGGATGATGATTATCCTGTAATTGAGCTTTTATCCGAAAGTATCCGCTGGGAGGAGCTTGGCCTGTGTCTGATGGGGACGCATGAGAACGGCTGGAACGCCTGGGAGCATGCCCGGCTGGAGATGCCGGATATTCTGATTACGGATATCGGGATGCCGCGGATGAACGGACTGGAGCTGTCCTCACGTATGAAGGAGTTGAAGCCGGAGGTGCGGATTGCCATTCTTTCCTGCCATAACGAATTTCAGTACGCGCAGCAGGCGATGAGGCTGAATGTGCAGGATTACTTGCTGAAGGATGCGCTGGACCCGGAGGATCTGGTGCAGCTCCTGCGCAGATTCAAGGAATCGCTGGATGAGGAAACCAAAACAGGCTGGGAGAATTCCCGGATCAAGCATTTGTTCGGGGAGACCCGGGAGCTGCGCAAGGAGCGGAGCATCAAGAATTTTATCCATCAGCCGCTGCTTTCGCCGGAGAAATGGATGGATGAAGCTGCCGAATATGGATTGTTCCAGAATGGAGAAGGCTGCCTGCCGGTGATCGCCTATCTTGAGGACTACCGGCATGTGAAATACCGCTTCTCCTCGGATCAGACCCTGCATTTCGCCGTATGCAATGTGATGAATGAGGTGCTGGACGGAATGAAGCCGAGAGGGCTGTATATCGGTTACAATGTGAAGTCTTCGTTCCTGTTATTCTCCTATAAGCCCGGTCTTCAGGGCAATATTTATGCCGAAGCCGCCGCCGGTCTGAAGATGATCCAGTCTACCTTGTTCAGGGTGCTGAAGATTCAAATGTCCTTCATTACAGGGGAAGGGACCGGGTCGCCGGAGGGCCTGAAGCAACAGCTTGGCCAACTGCTGGCGGGGGAAGAACAACGTTTCTATCTGGAGCAGGGGGAGATTGCGAAGCGGAAATCCCCGCAGTCTCCGGTTAGCGGCCACACCAACAATCTGTTCGCCCATTATGACCAGGCCAGTATGGAGCTGAGAGAGGTGCTGCTGGGCAGGTCCGGTGATTTGTCGCACACAATAACGGATAAATGGATAGCGCAGATCCGGCAGGAGAAGTATGCACCGGAAGTGGTCAAGGATTGGACGCTGAAGCTGCTGCTCGATCTGAAGCTGAAACTGCATTCCCTGCAGTCGGCCCGGCCTGCTTGTTCGGCGGATACGCTGCATAAGGAGATTGTGGATATTGATTCACTGCCTGCACTGCGGGAATGGCTCGATAATCACCTGAAATCCATCGCCCGCGCCAAAGGTGCGGGTGTCGGGGCAAGCAAACGGGCCGAGGTGATGGAAGCCTGCCAGTATGTCTCCCTGCGTCTGGGCTCCAGAATCAGCCTGGATGAGGTGGCGGATCACTTGCACCTGAATTCCAGCTATTTCAGCAGGCTGTTTAAGAAGGAAACCGGCACTACTTTTATCGAATATGTAACCAAGCTGAAGATGGAGCGGGCCAAGGAGCTGCTGGACGGAACGAACTCTACGGTCGGTGAGATCTGTGAGCAGCTTGGGTATGACAACCAGAGCTATTTTATTAAAACATTCAAGTTGCATGCCGGAGTTACACCCGTGGAATACCGGGGCTGAACATTCAGGTGTGCCAGGAAAGGCGGCGTAATATGCAAAGGGTTGAACTGCATCCCATTATTGCAGCGATGGAACCATCGGATGTCCGGTTGTATTACCCTGACGGCGATCAGAAGACATTCTGGAGCTATGTGCTGGAATCACCGCTATACTGTGATGAGCTTGCGGAGATCCGCCGGGAAGGCGAACGGCTGAATGATGTTCCTATTCCTGAGCTTACGTATGAGCTGTTCTCCATCTATGCCCGCACGGGTTCAAGGCTGGAATATGAGCGGGTCTATTTCGAGCGCAGGCGAATACTGAATACGGCTGTTCTACTGGCGCTGCTGGAACCCGGGCAGGAGAAGCATTTAGCGGCGGTGTGTGAGATTGTGTGGAGCATCTGCAACGAATATACCTGGTGTCTCCCCGCTCATCTGGGAGATACCGGCATCACAGAGACGATTGATTTGTTCTCGGCAGAGACAGGCTTTGCACTCAGCGAAATCAATTGTCTTCTTGGCGAACGGCTGCCTGCCCTGCTGCAGGCCCGGATCAAAGAAGAGGTAGATAAGCGGCTGTTCGTGCCGTACTTAACCTGCGGACCCTATCATTGGGAGACTTCCACCCATAATTGGTCGGCAGTTTGTTCCGGCTCTATAGGCTCGGCGGCACTTTTGCTGATGGAAGATAAGGAAACGCTTACCGGGATCCTGTTCAAAGTGCAGGGCAGCATGGAATATTATTTACAGGGCTTTGGTGAAGACGGCGCTTGTCTTGAAGGGTTGGGGTACTGGAATTACGGGTTTGGCTATTTCGTCTACTATGCTGATCTGCTTCATCAAAAAAGCCGGGGGCAGCTGGACTGGTTCCGGCGTGAGAAGGTAGGCAGCATCGCGGCCTTCCAGCAGAAATGTTTTCTCGGCGGGCAGCTTGTGGCGAACTTCTCCGATTCGCTGGAGTCAGGCCATGTGTTTCTCGGACTCAGCCATTATCTGGCTTCTACGTATCCTGAAGTGGAGGTACCTCCGTTGTCGCTTAGAGCCGCTTACACTGAGGATCACTGCAGCCGTTGGGCTCCTGCTCTGCGCAATCTGATCTGGCGCAAGCCGGAGGAAGGACCAAGAGATTGGGGCAACGCCAGCTATTATCTTCCCGATGCACAGTGGCTGTTATCCCGTCATTCGGGAAAGGATGGCGGTTTCGGGTTTGCTGCCAAGGGCGGCAACAATGACGAACCTCATAATCACAATGACCTCGGGGGATTTATCCTGCAGGGAGAAGGGACGGTATATATTTCCGAGCTGGGCAGCGGGGAATACACTTCAGGTTACTTCGGAATAGAACGGTACTCCTATGATTGCAACGGTTCTCAAGGCCATAGCGTGCCAATTATAAACGGGCAGTACCAGGTTGCGGGAGCGGAGGCTTATGTTGAAGTTCAGGAAGCGAAGGCCGGGGACGGCAGTGATGTGCTAGAGCTTGATTTGACCCGGGCCTACCGTGTTGGCAGCCTGGAGGGATTAACACGCCGTTTCGAATGGGACACAGGTGTTAATCCTCCTGTACTTGCGATGACTGATGAGTTCCGGTTTGCGGAAGCTCCAGCGGTGCTGGTTGAACGGTTTATTACCTTTATTCCGCCTGTGCTTGAGGAAGATACGGTGCTGCTTGTGAGGCAGGGAGAGGGAGATGGGCATGGACAGGCAGATAGAGATGGAGATGGGCAGGCAGATAGACAGGAACATGGACAGGCGGATGAACAAGCTGATGGACAGGCACATGGACAGGCAGATGGGCAGGCGGATGGACGAGCAGATGGGCAGGGGCAGCGTGGGCTGCGTATCAGCTATGACATTGCGGCGCTGAAGCCTGAAATTTCCGTGCATAGCTATAACGACCATTTCGGTAAGGTGAAGACTTGGTATAGTCTGGATTTTTATGCCCGGAACCTGTGTAAGCATGAAAGGTATCATTTTGAATTCAGATTCCTGGACTAAATTAGCTTTCAACCGCGATGAGCGGTTCAATAGAAGAAATGCAGCCGGATGTAATACGAAATCTAGAGTTCAACTTGTATCATCCAAAACAATGAATGGCGGTGGCTAGAGATGACAGCGGAAACAAAGCTGGGATGGGTAGAGGAAGCGTGGAGCAAGGCACTGGAGAAGACACAGAAGAACAGCCGGAGAATCGGCGCGGGGTTTCCCCATGCCAGTCAAGGCGGCCGATATGAACTGGCCCAGCCGTACTGGTGGACAGCCGGCTTCTGGCCGGGACAGCTGTGGCTTCTGTATAACGAGAGCAAGGATGAGTCTTTGCGCGCGCTGGCAGAGGACTGTGAGGAGCAGCTGGACCAGGTTCTGAATGATTATGTCCGACTTGACCATGATCTGGGCTTTATGTGGACTTTGACCAGCGTGGCTTCCTACAAGCTGCTGGCCAGCGAGGTTTCCAAGGTGAGAGCGCTGAAGGCAGCGAATTTCCTCGCGGCCCGCTTTAATCTGAAAGGCAGCTACATCCGGGCCTGGAATCCCTGGTATGAAGGCGAAGATAACCGCGGATACGCGATCATTGACTGTGCGATGAACATGCCGCTGCTTTTCTGGGCGGCAGAGACCAGCGGAGATCCGCGTTACCGCCATATCGCCGAAGCACATATGGACACGGTCGTGAAGCACTTCATCCGCCCGGACGGCTCCGTGTATCATATTGTCCGTTTCGATCCCGAAACCGGCGAATTCCTCGAAGGCATCGGCGGCCAGGGTTACGCCGCCGAGTCGGCCTGGTCCCGCGGCACAGCCTGGGCGATTTATGGACTGACGCTGGCCTACCATCATACCGGCAAGGCTGAATATCTCCATACCGCCCAGAAGGTGGCCCATTTCTTCCTGGCCCGTTTGCCGGAGGACCATGTCCCGCACTGGGATTTCCGCGCACCCGGAGAAGAGCGCGGCTTCCGCGATTCGTCAGCCGGCGCTTGTGCGGCAAGCGGTTTGCTGCTGCTTGCCGACAAAGTTGGCGAGACCGAGGCACCGGTGTACCGGGAGCCTGCGATCCGCATGCTGGAATCGCTATACCGCAATTACGGCACCTGGGACAACGATGCCGAGGAGGGGATGATCCTCCATGGTACGAGCAATTATCCGGCCGGAACGAACATTGATGTTCCCGTAATTTACGGAGACTTCTTCTACGTCGAAGGACTGGCACGGCTGAAGGGGAATGGGCCGTTCTATTGGGAGTAAGCGCCCACCGTTGCGCTGTAGGATTAGGGTAACAGCATGTTTATAGGGAAGAGAGCAATAAGTGCTGAATCTTAGGACTAGAATAAGGGTCAAGAAGAGGCAGCAGATTGGATAGAAATAGTACGACTAGAAGAGATAGCAGCAGATGAGGTAGAAATAGTACGACTAGAAGAGATAGCAGCAGATGGGATAGAAATAGTACAACGAGAAGAGATTGCAGCAGATCGGATAGAAATAATACGACGAGAAGAGATTTCAGAGCGAATGGGTGGTACGACAAGCGGCCGTATTGATCACTAGCGATATTGCATTCGCTGCTGATCTGGCAGTAAGTAACTATATTTCGGAGTACTAGCCTAGGCAGCCTGATGCGCTATATTGTTTGCTGTTCCGCCTCCGTTCGAATATCACCGGATAGTTGCCCAGTACCTGAGATTGTGAATTAATTTAGCAAAATTGCTGCCTGTTCCAGCCAATATGCCTCTCCAGCAGATTGGCTTGCTCCTTAGATGCCAAATCACTCGGAATTTTGTGGGCAACACGTGATTTAAGAGCAGGCAGTGGATACGCAGAGAAGCTGCGGACTCCAGTGCTCTTATTTTCCGGATTTCGCTTGCTTGGCCTGCTTGCCGGACTCCAGCGCACTTATCTGCTCGTAGATCAACTAAATATTCGATTTTCCTAGGAATAGCGTCATCTGAGTCCGCTCGTTCGTGCAAAGAGGCCATTTCTGCAAAGTAACGTCACTGGAGTCCGAAGAGCAGCAGACGCTGGTGGAAGGAGCAGCTTTCCGCGAAGAGCGTTGGTGAGAGTACTGACGAGATTGTTGGAGGATGCGTTGGTGAGAGTGCTGACGAGATTGTTGGAGGGTGCATTGGTGAAAGTGCTGACGAGACTGTTGGAGGATGCACTGGTGAGTGCCGATGATGCTGCCAGAAGATGTGCTGGCGAGTGAGGGGGATGTTGCTGGAAGGAAGGTTACTGGTGTTGAGTGCGATTGGTGAGTGCGCGTGGATTGTTAAGGTACATTTGCGAGCGTGGCGGGTTTGCTGGAAGTAGCACCAGTGAACTAACCTTGTGCGTCTGGATGAGTTGATGGGGCAAACTTGGAGGTAGGCTGCTAGATGATACATTAGCAGGTGCTGACGAGGTTACTGGAAGTAGCATCAGCGAGCACGGATGAGGTTGCTATAAATTGCATTACGGTGCGATGGGACCGTTGAAGATGATCGAAAAACCCAACAGCACAGCAAAAGTTGCATCAGTGAGCGCATCGATTTTGAACGTGTATAGTTGGAGCCTGACTCTGTAAAAATTCGAGAAGCAATTAGGAGTGATGTCGATGAGTAGCCAATGGGGATCAATTGGGGCTAATCCGCTGGTCACAAAAGAAGATATGCAAAATGCTTTCCGTCAGCTGGCCTATCCGCTTAAGCCTTACTATAGTGAGGGACGTGCCCGTCTGAAGCTGGGGGTGACCGGGGTTCATTACGGGCCTGATATTGCTGAAATGGAGGGCTTCTCCCGGGTATTATGGGGATTTGTGCCGTTTCTGGCCGGTGGTGGTGAAGATGACATGTGGGAGATGCTGCTGGACGGCATCCGCAACGGGACCGACCCGGAGCATAAGGAATACTGGGGTGAGGTCGGTGATTATGACCAGCGCCTTGTGGAGATGGCAGCGTTTGGCTACGGGTTGGCGCTGATTCCGGACCGGATCTGGGGGCCGCTGAGCGAACGGGAGCAGAGGAATTTGTTCAATTGGCTGAACCAGATGAACTCACATCCTTGTTATGACTGCAATTGGCTCTTCTTCAATGTGCTGGTTAATCTGGGCTTCCGCAAGGCTGGTCTACCGTATGATGCCGATCAACTGGAGCAGAATCTGCGGCGTATGGATGATTTCTACTTGACCGATGGCTGGTACAGCGACGGTATCGGCGGTCATAGTGATTATTATGTTCCGTTCGCCATCCATTTCTACGGGCTGCTCTATGCCGAACTGATGGGTGAGGAAGATCCTGAACGGGCAAGCGTGTTCAGGGAACGGGCTGGAAAGTTCGCTGCTGAATTCATCCAATGGTTTGCTGCGGATGGCTCCGCGCTTCCGTATGGCCGCAGCTTGACCTACCGGTTCGCCCAATCGGCATTCTGGGGGGCCCTTGCTTTTGCAGGAGTTGAAGCTGTGCCTTATGGTGTTATTAAAGGGGTCGTTCTGCGCAACTTACGCTGGTGGTTCCAACAGGATATTCTGAACGCGGACGGCGTATTAAACATCGGTTATACCTATCCCAACCTGGTGATGGCCGAGAATTATAACTCGCCGGGGTCGCCGTATTGGTCCTTGAAATACTTCCTGCCGCTGGCCCTGCCGGATCAGCATCCCTTCTGGCAGGCGGAGGAACTGCCGCTTCCGGAGCTTGAAGCGCTGGCTGTGCAGCAGCCTGCTCATCTTGTCATCTGCCGCCGGGCTGAAAGCGATCATGTCGTCGCCTTCAACAGCGGGCATAAAGGCACCAATGAGCATACCCATACTTCGGCCAAATATGAGAAGTTCGCTTATTCCACTGCTTTTGGGTTCAGCGTTCCCCGTTCGGAATGGGGAATCTCCCAGGGCGCATTCGATTCCATGCTTGCGCTCAGCGAGGCGGGCGACAATCTGTACCGGGTGAGAAGACAAAATGAAGAGACGCGGATTGAAGACAATCTGCTCTATTCCAGATGGAAGCCTTGGCCCAATGTGGAAGTGCAGACCTGGGTTGTGGCTGGTCTTCCCTGGCATATCCGGATTCACCGGGTACAAACAGAAAGAACACTGGATGCCGCAGAAGGCGGTTTTGCCGTGGCGCTGGAGCATGGACTGCAGGAGATAATTCCTGCTGAAGGAGCAGGTATGACAGCGGTCAGCAGCCATGGCGCCAGCGGAATTCTCGGCTTGGCCGGTTACAGCGAAGCAGGGCTGATCCGTCCGCATACCAATACCAATGTGCTGCGGCCGCGGACAGCCATACCGACGCTGCAGGCGAAGCTTGCTCCCGGGACCCACTGGCTGATCTCGGCCGTGTATGGCGAGCCGGGAAACAGCGGTGAAGGAGGCAAGGCTATGGCTGCCGAACCAGCAGGTGACCCGTTGCAGCTTCTCGGTGTGGAGCTGACGGGGGATGAAATCCGGGTTGCTACTCATACCGGCCAGAGCATCACCATACCGCTGGATCAGTAGAATCTCCCGGCGGGTACAATATTCTGGCTGGCTGGCGGAGAGGGTACCCCTGAGGTTGAAGGTTGACGAGCTGGTACCACAGTAACGGGAATAGTTACCGCTGTATTAGGCTTATTTAGGAAATCGAGCTGCTGCCGGGAAATCAGCCCGCTAAATTTCAATATATTGCGTAACAGGGTAATTCGACTTAATTACCGTTAGGAATTCTCGCTATCCTCCCGGTAAGCGGGATTCTGGTGAAAGTAACGGGTATTAATCCCGTTACTTTCGAAATGCCCAATGAAGTACATCGAATTGGCAAGACCTGGAAGTTTTACCTGCAGCCCGAACCGGAAATTCCGGAGACGGGCTGTTTATTTTTTCCGGCAGGCGCATTATGATTGAAAGAAAGGAAAAATTAGGGGGTTAAGAGATGTTTGAGAGTTTTGAGCCGGATGATAGAGTGCTGCATAGCAGTGGGTTTAAGCAAGAGGAGGTTCTACATAACCTGATTCACCGCATTACGGAGTACGCGGATGCGATCAAGCTCAAAAGCATTGATGATCAACTGATCTTCACCCAATCGACAGGTCACAATGCCTGGTTATGGGTTTCGAAGGAGCTTGGAGTACAGCAGCGGGACGATTTGGTGCGGCAGCTGGCGGAACAGGTGAAGGATAGCGGAATCCCCGGAATCAGCGCAGAGCCGGAGACGGCCAAGGCATTCGCGGAAGCTTTTTGCGCGGCCAAGGGGAAACTTTATCATACTTATATGATGCTAAAAGTCTACCATTGCCCGGAGGTGCGGAAACCCGGCCATGTCAGTGGGACGCTGCTGCAGGCGGGTGAGGCCCATATTCCGGTGATCGCGGAGTTTACAGCCAGATTCATTGAGGATGCCTTCGGGACTTCTGAGCAGCAGGAGAATTTCCTTTCCTATGCGGATGAAGCGGTTCGTGCCGGCAACCTGTATTTGTGGGTTGTGGATGGCGTGCCTGTATCTATGGCGGCCATCGCACACCGCTCGGCGAGACATGGCCGGATTAATGATGTCTATACGCCGCGCACTCACCGTAAACAAGGGTATGCCAGCGCAGCCGTGGCTGAACTATGCCAAATATTGCTCGCCGAAGGCTTAACTCCGGTGCTGTACGCAGACGACAAAAACCCGGATTCCAACAAGGTCTACCAAACTGTAGGGTTTGTGGAAGCAGGGCAAATTGCAGATATTAAATTCGACTGAATGCATGCGTCATAGTCTGCGATATCAAGGGCCCGAGCTGAGACATCTGGAACTTTCAAAAACGCAGCGTAAAAGGTGCAGAATTTCATAGAGGGGAGCTAGTGCTGAAAATTTGACTTGCAACCCCTGCGTTGACTATGCTAATAGCAAGTGCAATTTATCACACTTACAGATAAGTCTTTGTATTAGGGGGAAAGCAGTAATGGAAAGGGTGCAGGTATGGCCTGAGAGGTTTAAAAAGTTTTTTTTAAATAACAAATTTGTGGTTTCTTTACTGATTATTTTACTTATCGGGGTTACGATTCTGGTGTTCTCCAAGGTTCCGTTTATTTTCAAGCCGATATCGGTCCTGCTGCACACAGTGGCGGCTCCGCTGCTGCTCTCCGGAATCGCCTACTATTTGCTGAATCCACTGGTTGACCGGCTGGAGAGAAGAAGCAAAGTGAAGCGTGCCTATGGGATTGTGATTCTGTATCTGGTGATCGCCGGGATTATTACACTAATTCTACTGACAGTCATTCCGATAATCCGCACCCAGCTGCTTGGACTGATTGATAATTTCCCTAAATACAGTGAGCAGATTCAGCAGGAATTCGTTAATTTGACCGGCAGTGAGCAGTTCGAGCGCATTCAGGAGAATATTGGCATGGACTTTACTAATATTACCAGCAAGGTGACAACATGGGCCACCTCCTTTCTGAATAACGCAGTGAATGGCGTTGGCAGCTTCGTTGGGGCATTGACCGAAATTGTTCTGGCTGTGGTAACCACTCCATTTATCCTGTTCTACCTGCTCCGTGACGGCAAAAAGCTGCCTGACTACCTGATGAGGTTCATCCCTACCGGCTTGCAGCCGCAGACGCGGGAAGTAATGTCCGAGATGAACAGCCAGGTGGCTTCCTATATCCGCGGACAAATTATCGTAAGCTGCTGCATCGGTGCGCTGCTTTATATCGGGTATTTGATTATCGGGCTGGAGTATTCCCTGGTGCTGGCGATCGTTGCAGCCTGTACGGCGGTAGTTCCCTATTTGGGTCCGGCCATTGCCATTACTCCAGCCTTGATCGTTGCGATGGTGACTTCTCCGTTCATGCTGTTGAAAATGATCTTCGTCTGGACTGCGGTCCAGCTGATCGAAGGTAAATTTATTTCGCCGCAGATCATGGGCAAGTCGCTGAAGATTCATCCGATTACTATAATTTTCGTCATTATTTTTGCCGGTAAAATGTTCGGCGTGCTTGGCATTATCCTGGCTGTACCGGGATATGCCGTGCTGAAGGTGGTCGTTACCCATGTCTTCCAGTGGTTCCGTTTCCGCTCCGGATTATATCAAGTGATCGAAGAAAAAAAGGAATAACGCGAAAGGATGAGTGTTTTATGACAGGACCCGTGGCAGATACATTATATGGGAAGCTGCAAGGAACACAATGTGACGGTGTGAACATCTGGCGCGGAATTCCTTTTGCCGCCCCGCCTGTGGGTGAGCTGCGATTTCGCACGCCACAGCCGCCGGAGCCATGGAGTTCCGTTAGAGAGGCCAGGGAATTCGGCCCGGTCAGCCATCAGCCTGTCAGTACCGGCAGCACCCGATTCGGAGGTACAACTCCGGAATATTCCGAAGATTGCCTGTACCTGAACATCTGGTCGCCAGCGGCTGAAGGTGAAGCTCTGCCGGTCATGGTATGGATTCATGGGGGCACTTTTGTAACCGGAGCCGGCAGCCAGCCGATGTTCGAAGGTACCCATATGGCCAGTAAGGGCAAAGTTATTGTGGTTACCGTCAATTATCGGCTGGGACCGTTCGGTTTCATGCATTTGTCGCCGTTTGGCGGAGGCTTGGCCTCCAATGCTGGTCTGCTGGACCAGATTGCCGCACTACAATGGGTACAGGGCAATATTGCCGCGTTTGGCGGCGACCCGAAACGGGTTACCCTCTTCGGCGAGTCTGCGGGCAGCATGAGTATTGCCGCGCTGCTGGCGATGCCTGCGGCACAAGGCTTGTTTGCCGGAGCTATTATGCAGAGCGGGGCTGCACAGACCCTGAAGGCGCAGCAAGGTGAAGAGATTGGCGCAGCTTTTCTGGCCGAGCTCGGGATTCGTCCAGGCGGCGATACCACACTGCTGGACACGCTTCCGGCAGAGCAAATATTGAAGGCAGCAGGGGCGATGGTTTACAAGCTGTCCGGCAATGCGATGAGCATGCTGTTCCAGCCCGTTATTGAGCCGGATACATTGCCGGCAGATCCGGCGCAGGCTATTGCCGAGGGTGTAGCAAGCGGTATACCGCTTGTGATCGGGACGAATCTTCATGAGGGCAACCTGTTCTTCCGGGGAAGTGGTTCGGCAGAGAACTTTGACCAGTCGCTTCAATCTCTGGAAATGATGATGGGAGTAGAGAATTTGGCTGAACTCGCGCTTCATTATCCCAAGACCGTGGAGGGTCAAGCCGATTTTCTGACAGATCTCTTTTTCTGGGACAGCTCCATATCTATCGCTGAGCGGCAGCATCGCTATGCCCCGGTATGGATGTACCGGTTCGACTGGACCATCCCCGGCCATCCGCTGCTCGAGAAGGCTGTACATGGTGCGGAAATCTGCTATGTATTTAATAATTTATCGCACATGGCGCATTATGGAGTAGAGGTTACTCCTGCCATGGAGAGTTTGTCGGATGCGATGTTGAACGCCTGGACAGCCTTTGCCCACCGTGGCGATCCGTCGGTGCCAGGCCTATCTTGGCCGCAGTATACACTGGATGACCGCGCTACCCTGATCTTTGAGCAGGACATCCGCATCGTGGCTGATCCGGATCGGAAGAAGCGGACACGGCTGCTGTCAGCACAAGAGAACCCGCCTCAAGACTCGACTACCGGGACGTTGTCAGAATAGTAGTTGAGCGAAGTTGCTTGTTGTACAAAGAAAGAAGACCGGCATCATAGAGAAGCAGCAAGGACCGGGCATGCGGGTCCCTGCTGCTTTTTTGTGTGTATCTGCGTTTGAGGTAGGGGAGTAGTCCGGGAGCTTATTTTACCGGGGTATAGCCGGTTTTTGCCACCAGCTCCTGACCCTCGGGGGAAACTATCCAATCCAGAAAAGGCTGGATATGCGGATTGGAGCTTCCTGCGGTCACGGCATAAAATTCGGAGGCAAAAGGATAGGCTCCGCTCCGAATACTCTCCCTGCCGGGCTCAACCCCGTCGACGGCCAGCAGCTTGATCTCGTTATTGCTGTTCATCTCCGAGGCGTAGAACAGGAAGCTGAAGCCAAGAGCATTTTTATAATTACGGTAGCTGGCGGTCTGGCTGATAATGCCGCTCATCACATCCATAACATCTTTTTGCGGAGCTGCCATGAGCGGTGTGCCCTCCATGATTTTCTCAAGCATGGTCTGGCTGCCGCTGTTTTCTTCCCGCTGGAATGCCCGGATCGAGTCCCGTTTGCCGCCTACCTGTTTCCAATTTGTCAGCTTACCGGAATAGATATCCTTGATTTGCTGTGTGGTCAGTCCGTCCACCTTGTTCCGCTTATGAACGAAGAAGACAAATGCCTCGCGGCCAATGGGCGTAAGAACCAGTTCTTTGCCTGCTGCTTTGGCTGATTTCTGTTGGGAGAGAGAGGGGGCTGCTGCAAAAATAATATCCGTATCTCCATCGATCAGACGATCATAAGCAGTGGAGGTCGAAGTGCAGACTATCGTGCTGCTCTCAAAATCATATACGCTATAGTCGTCCTTCGGGTAGACGGCTTGAACAAATGCCGAATATAGCGGGTAGAGTGCGGTTGCACCGTCCAGCCGCGGAAGCTCGTCTGTGATCTTATAAGTGGAGGTTTGGTCCAGTATGGCTATCTTGGATTCCGGCTGGAAAGGTTTATATTTCTCCAGAGAAATCTCCCGGTCATTCACTTCAGCGAGGCTGTTCACATAAGCCTGATTGATTTCATAAACGCATGCCGCCAGTAGACATAACCCGGCGAAAGATGCGAGCACGATCCGCCGGATACGCAGCTTAAACAAGTCAAAGATCGCCAGCACCGCATAAACTGCAAGGGCAAAAGCGACAACAGCGGAAAGCGGGGCATAAAATTGCAGCCCTCCAAATAAGGAAATAATGAAATAGGCGATAGTTTCGGCAAATGCAATAGCGGCTACAGCGATAAATGATAACGGCAAGTTTGTTCCAAGTGGTCTTTTCATAAGGGCCTCTCTTTCAATGGATGAAGAATATGGATAATTCACATAATTCTATTATAACTTAATGAAATCAGCAGGAATTACAAAAAAATATCATTTAGAGGGCATGAAATGCGGTGATGAATGAAAAAATGTGTATATTTTCATAAAATACTGGACGAAATTCATAAACGGGAGTATCCTGAGATTGTGAAAAAAATAACGGAATACAAGATTCTCGGGGTAAGGTGAAATTCCTGACCGGCGGTGATGTTCAAAGCGAACTCAGCCCGCGACTCCTTCCCGCTGTCAGCAGCGGAAAGGACTGATCTGGTGACATTCCAGAGCCGACGGTAAAGTCCGGATGGGAGAGGATCATAAGATAAAGACGACAGGTTTATTCCTGATGGTCTTTATTGATAATGACCCCCGATAGTTGCCCCTCAGAAGGCAGCGCGGGGGTTTTTGGTCTCTTATCGAGGGTTTGTATCGACAAGGAGAATGGAATTATGAGTAATGTAACTGCTTCAACTTCAGAGGTGCGCCAGGCGCCGCTGCGCGGCGGGTTCTGGCTGGTTGTGCTGGGAGCGGCGCTATGGGGCGTCGATCCGCTGTTCCGCATCATCCTGCTCAAATCAATGACCTCTTCACAGATCGTTCTGCTTGAGCATGTTGTGCTCTTTCTGGCTGCCGCACCGGTACTTTGGCGGCATCGCACTGAACTGAAAGGAATTCGTCTGCGTCAGGCCGGAGCGCTAATGGTTGTATCTTGGGGCGGCTCCGCCGTGGCTACGATTCTCTTCACCAAAGCCTTGTCCAGCGGAGACCTCAATGCGGTGCTTCTGCTGCAGAAGCTGCAGCCGATCTTTGCCATAGGACTGGCGGCTGTCATCCTTAAAGAACGCCTGCCCCGAAATTTCGGACCGCTTATAGTGATTGCACTGGCAGGGACTTATCTGCTGACCTTTGGCTGGACCGCACCCTTCGGACATGTGAACAGCTTCATCAGTGTCGGCAGTCTGCTGGCGCTCGGAGCCGCTGCCTTGTGGGGCGGATCTACAGTAATGGGCCGCTATTTACTGGGTTCAATGAAGTATGAAACGGTGACTTCACTGCGGTTCATTCTGGCATTACCTCTCTTGTTCGTCGTCACCGCTATGGAGGGTGCTCCCTGGCAGGTACACGGGGGACTGGGCGCTTCATCAGCAATTGCGATCAATCTGCTGCTGCAGGCACTGCTGCCCGGACTGCTCAGTATGCTGCTGTACTACAAAGGTCTTAACACCACCAAAGCTTCCGTTGCCACCTTGGCAGAGCTCAGCTTCCCGATGACGGGAATTCTGATCAACTGGATTTTCTTCGATCTGCTGGTAACCTTGCCGCAAATTATCGGCTTTGCGCTGATTTGGACCGCACTGTTCCTTATCTCTAAACAACAGAGCCGTCAGGAAGCACTCAACTAGAGTGCGGCGGCTGTCTGAGTAATATAAAGTAGGTCTGAGGGGAGAACCCCCGTGGCTTTGAGTAGAAGAGGAGGATGTCCCCTGCAGCCATACGGCTGTAGGAGACATCCTTTTTTTCAGTTCAGCTCATCCGGAGAATTTTGTTCTTCCAAGTTTGCGAAACACCCATATTGGCTGCAAAAACTGCTGAAATGCTGCGTAAGTGAACTATATGGCTATATGTGGAGCGTTTACACTTTAAGGGAGACCAGCCTGAAATCCGGCAGGATTTCTGTGCAGCGTACGGTGATCGGTACAGGGCTTGAGCTGCTTATTACGTTCCTTGCAGCCTATCCGCTGTCTAAGGGGAATTCGGTCTTTAAGGGCCGCACAAGGTATGTTAGAGGAAGAGCTAGAGCTAGAGCCTCTTACTCCGCATATGCCGAGCTGGTAAATCAAATGTATTATGTGCAGCAGATGGATCCAGTTTTCCACTATATCAGCGATCTATTGCACTTTGTACAGCACACTACTGCAAAGACACCTGTTTATCGGTAAAATGCGGTAATCTGCTGCAGGAAATACAACAGAACGCTATTTTGAAGACGAATAGAGAGAATCTGGTGTGCTTATTGCAATAGAACTAACTCATACGGCAGGTGCGGCAGCATGAGGATTCGACGATTTACAGCACTCAATTTATAAGAATGAACGCAGCACCAATAAACAAAGGATAAGGCAGACGGGAGAATCGCCCGGTCTGCCTTTTTGTGCGTCTGTCCAGCACGCTAGCCAGTCAATTGGTAGTTGATACGGTGCTTTTCCGATAGCAATAAATAATCAAACTTATGCATTTTTTGGATACTAATCCGCAGAAATAGATCAATGGAAAGTGTTTCTGTGCGCTAAAGAGGCGATGCCTCAGCTAGATTTCTGCTGGTCTGGAGTAAAAATAAGCCTTTTCTCCCATACTACCGTTATTCTTGCGTCTCATCCTGCTTTTCACGACAACAATAGGAGGTGTACGGATGAACACTTATTCGGCTCCCGCCATTTACATACAGCTTAAGAATCGGGTAACGGTGCCCAAAGGGAAAGGGGTCACGCTGCGGGATATCGCTTATTTAATCACCGAGCCGGAGTGGAGGGAGCCGCTGTATTCAATTCTGCTGCTGAAGCCGGCACAGAGTGACGGGAACCTCATTCTGATCGACCTGTTGACGGTTATCCCGCATATTCAAGAATTGATACCGGGTGCTGACATCCAACCGATTGGCGAGGGGCGGACGATTGTGCAGATCGAAGGGCCGGTCGAAGCACGCAAACCTTCGGTTGCGCTGTTTGTGCTGGTGTGGCTGCTGCTTTTCTTCGGATCGGCGCTGACGATTATGAATTTTCATGCCGATGTCAGCATGCAGGAAGTGCATGTTCGCATCGTGGAGATGCTGACCGGACGGCGGGATGACCACCCCTATGTGTTCCAGATTGCCTATTCGCTAGGCATCGGGTTTGGCATGGTGATTTTTTTCAACCACCTCTTTAAGAAAAAATGGAACGAGGAGCCCACTCCGCTCGAAGTGGAAATGTTTCTTTATCAGAAAAATATCGACCATTATGTAGTCCACGAGGAGTATAGCAAAATGAATCGCAGCGGAAACGATCCATCAGGACCTAAAGAGGATGGAACATGACCGCGCCGATTACACTTGGACTGAATTTGCTGCTCGGAATTGCCGGGGGGATTGCGGTAGGCGGAGGGGTGATTGCTCTGTTTATCGTACTTGATATGGTGCCCCGGCTAGCCCAGCTGACTTCTTCCTACGACAAAGTTCATTGGTATGAAGGGGCGATGATCGGGGGTTCTCTGCTTGGTACTATGAGTGATTTCTGGAACTGGCGGATTAGCTCAGGCCCTGTGGTCGAACTGGGAGTTGGGCTGTTTGACGGGATATTTGTCGGCATGCTGGCCGCTGCTTTGACAGAGGTCTTGAATGTGCTGCCGATCTTGGCAAAACGTCTGCAAATGACGCATTATCTGTTTGGGCTGCTGATGGCCATGGTATGCGGCAAGGTTGCAGGCTCTTTGTTCGACTTCTTTGTATATCAACAGTAGAAGGGGGTTATGGAGTGGTAAAGTATATTCACAGCGGTGATCAGGTAAATGAGAAAAAAGCAAAAAATCAGACAGCCGGCCCGGCTGCGCTGCAGGCCGGCAATGTTGGTGGCGGGACAACTGGAGCGGCTCCGGCAGACGTAGCTGAGAGCTATGCAATCCAGTCAGCGGATAATCTTGGGGAAGCTCATACTGGGACTGCCGCCCGGCCCGGAGAAGCCGAGGCTGCGGACGAATTAGGCGTATTGTTAAGCCGGGAACAAACGGTACCCGCTTCCGGTTCTGTATCGGTAGGCGCTACGGAAGCCGGAGCAACCGGCTCTGCAGATCATGGCCTGCAAGCTCCGGACGGAGCGGGTATATCCAAACAGGAGGGAGCACCGGGAGGAAGTACAAATGCATCCGGGCAACAAGAGGCACCAGAGTCAGGCACAGCCGGTAATATCGCCGCAGACGGAAGAGGTACCATTAGTGCAGCAATTGTTAGTGCAGCGGCAGCGGCACAAGCTCACCGCACGCAAGCAAATGACTCGAAGGCCAGCGTAGAGGCAGATGGCGGTGCGGAAGCTGGCGGTGCGGAAGCAGGAGGGGGTACGTATGCGAACGCTGGGGGTGGGGCGGCAGACAGTAAGGATAATGGTGAGGCGGCTGGCAGCAGCAACGCGAATACTGGTGAGGCACAACCACAAGATGCGGAGAACTCCGGGAGCGGTGTGAGGGAGTTTTTTAGCACATTATTCAGTAAAGATACAGAGTTAGAAGTTACATCCGGCTCCAATGCCGGCAATCAGGACGTTGAAGCTTCAACTGAGTTCGGCACGGGGAACCAAAGCAAAGGTGATTCCGCTGCGCCTGGGGCGGGTGCCGGTAAGGGAACAAACAGCAGTGTGGACATTGGTGTGGACGCCGGAGCAACCGGGTATGGCGACCATGATCTGCAAGCCTCGGATGGAGCAGGAACACCGGATCAGGAGGGGAACGACCCGCAACAAGTGGCCACGCCTTTGGTAGAGGGCAGTTCAGATACCGAAGCAAGCAACGCAGCGGGAGAAAGTGCAAAGGGAGCTGGAGGACAAGTGACGGCGGCGCAGGCTGGCGGCAATGCCCCTACGGCCGATACCGGCAATGCAGCAGCAGGCTCAGCCTCCACACCCGAAGCCGATAATGCAGCAGCTGAAGCGGAATCGGAAAGACCGGAGGGTGACAGTGCAGTGTCCCCCGGCACAGCTGATCCCGGGGATGAGACCGGCAGCCAGCCGCAGGATATGGAAGCATCAGATGAGCTGGGTGCAGAGGAGCCGGAGAGCGGCAAAAAGGGTTTTTTCGCCAGACTGTTTAGTGAAGAGCCGGATACTGAGGAAGATGCTGAGTCAGACGATGAATCAGGAATGGGGAGTCCGGCCGGAGCCGGAACTACGGCGGAGGCCGGGAGCGGGCAGCAGTCACAAGCGCAGACCCAGCAGCCGCAGAAGTCCAAAAAAGACAAGAAAAAAGCAAAGCAGGAGGATGCTCCACCCCAGGGGAAAATCGACCCGCTGCAATTAAAACGGGACAACGAACGCTCTGATTCGCTTGAAGAATCTATTATATACTGGCAGGGTAATGACAAAGTTTCACCGAACCTGGAGCATACCAAAAATACACTGACTGAGGTCATGGGGCTGGGTTCGTCTTTTGATATCGTGTTCAGGGAGATGTCCTTTGCCGGCCGCAAAGCAGCACTGCTTTGCATCAGCGGGTTTGCCAAGGATACGATTATTGACGAGATTCTGAAGCGGCTTACCTATCTGACACCTGAAAATGTCTCCACTGATGTGCTGGCCAGCTTCATGACTGAATACATCCCCCACGTGCAGGTGGAAAAAGGTGAGCTGCTGAGCGAAAGTATCAATAAGGTCTTGTCGGGAATGAGTGTGTTCTTCATTGAAGGCGAGACCCAGGTTATTATTATGGATACACGCTCGTATCCTTCACGGAATCCTGATGAGCCCTCTATTGAACGGGTGGTTCGCGGGTCACGGGACGGGTTCACGGAGACGCTGCTTAGCAACGTCGCACTGGTACGCAGACGAATCCGCGACCCCGGGCTGAAATACGAGATGCATCAGGTCGGCCGCCGGACGCGGACGGATGTCTGTGTAGCGTATATTGACGACATTGTCGATAAAACCCAGGTGAAGGCTGTCACCGACAAAATTAATAGTGTGGATATCGACGGAATTCCACTGGCGGATAAGCAGCTGGAGGAGGCGATCGTCGGCAGAGGCTGGAATCCTTATCCGTTGGTCCGCTATTCAGAGCGCCCGGATACCGTAGCTTCTCATCTGCTGGAAGGCCGGGTGGTAATCTTTGTAGATACATCACCAAGCGTCATCGTGCTGCCGACCACGTTTTTTGATCTCTGCCAGCATGCCGAGGAGAACCGCCAGACTCCGTTTATGGGGACTTACCTGCGCTGGGTCCGGTTCATCGGAATCTTTGCTTCTATGTTCCTGTTGCCATTGTGGATGCTGATGGTCATTCATCCTGAGCTTTTGCCGAAGATGTTGGACTTTATCGGGCCGCAGA
The DNA here is from genome assembly GCF_038007405.1 of Paenibacillus sp. FSL M7-1046. Classification (NCBI taxonomy): domain Bacteria; kingdom Bacillati; phylum Bacillota; class Bacilli; order Caryophanales; family Paenibacillaceae; genus Paenibacillus; species Paenibacillus sp. FSL M7-1046. The sequence goes on from NZ_JBBOXB010000001.1 coordinate 4,846,653, forward strand.
AGACAGCTAAAATCCCGCTCCTGGCCCAGTTCCTGATTGTCGAGCTTGGGGTTGACCTGCTGAGAATGGCGGCGGTGCATACACCGACACCCCTTGGCTCAGCCATGGGTCTGATTGCCGCTATTCTGGTGGGAGACATCGCCGTACAGACCGGACTGTTCGTGAATGAAGTGGTGCTGTATATGGCGATAGCCTCCATCGGGATGTTCGCAACGCCGAGTTATGAGCTTGGACTGGCCAACCGGATTGTCAGGCTTGTGCTGCTGGTCGCCGTTGCTGCGTTCCAGGTGCAGGGCTTTATGATCGGAACCACACTGATCGTCGTACTGCTGACCCTGCACCGGTCCTACAATTCATCTTATTTGTGGCCGTTTATACCATTTAATGCAAAAGCGATGGGCGAGATCATCCTGCGCCAGCCTGTGCTCAGCTCCAAAACAAGGCCATCCTTCAACAAAACAAGGGATAATACACGAATGCCGCCTGTCCAGGAGAACGAGAAACAATCGTAGGAAAATACAAATCAACTGCAAATTAGTCCATTCTATGGTGTTCCCTCTGTCTGCTATACTGAATACACTAAACAGCCCCGTAAAAAGCGGAGTTTCTGCTCAAACAGTTATCTTTCAGGAACTCTGCGGGGCCTAATAACATACAATAGACAGGGTGGAACAAGACATTCCACAGAAATTGGAGGACTGAGTAATGTTTTTACACGGGACGAGCCGAATTAATGATGCCGGACATTTGGAGATCGGCGGATGTGATGTGACGGAATTGAAAGCGGAATATGGAACCCCGCTATATATAATGGACGAGCAACTGGTCCGGCGCCGCTGCCGCGAGTACATGGATGCGTTTACGGCCTCCGGTCTTGAGTTTCAGGTGGCCTATGCCAGCAAAGCCTTCTCCGTGATGGCGATGTGCCGGTTGGTGGATGAAGAAGGATTGTCGCTTGACGTGGTGTCTGACGGGGAACTGTACACGGCGCTGCAAGCGGGTTTTCCTGCAGAGCGTATCCACTTCCACGGCAACAACAAAACACCTGATGAAATTGAGATGGCGATTGATGCCGGTATCGGCTGCTTCGTAGTGGATAACCTGGTTGAACTCAGCCTGCTGCAGAGCATTGCCTCGCGCAAGGAAGTGAAGGTGAACATCCTGCTCCGCGTTACGCCAGGGGTAGAAGCTCATGCCCATCATGCGTATGCTTCTACAGGCCAGACCGATTCGAAGTTCGGCTTTGACATCGGCAATGGTTCCGCTCAAGAAGCGGTAAGCCAGGCTTCAGACAAGGCCAATTTGCAGCTGCTGGGTGTGCATTCACATATCGGCTCGCAAATTTTTGAAACTGAAGGGTTCCAGCTTGCGGTGGAGCGGATCGCTGATTTCACCCGCAAGGTGAAGGAAGAGCTTGCCATTGATTTCCCTGTCGTCAATCTCGGCGGCGGCTTCGGCATCCGCTATGTGGACGGTGATACACCGTTGTTGGTATCCGAATATGTAGCGGCAATTACAGATGCGGTGAAAACGCATTTCGCAGGAATCGGCGGCAAACTGCCGCAAATCTGGGTAGAGCCGGGCCGCAGCATCGTTGGGGATGCAGGTACGACGTTGTACACGGTAGGAACCAACAAGGAAATTCCGGGAGTCCGTAAATATGTCGCCGTCGACGGCGGGATGACCGACAATCCGCGTCCTGCACTGTATGAATCCAAATACGAGGCGCTGCTTGCCAACCGTGCCACGGAATCCAATGAAGAAACAGTCTCGATCGCTGGCAAATGCTGCGAGAGCGGCGATATGCTGATCTGGGATGTGGAGCTTCCGAAGGTGGAGAGCGGTGATCTGCTTGCCGTAGCCTGCACCGGTGCGTATAACTATTCCATGGCCAGCAACTATAACCGGATCCGCCGTCCGGCCGTCGTTTTTGTACAGAACGGACAGAGCGATGTAGTGGTACGCCGCGAGAGTCATCAGGACATTACCGCCAACGATATTGTGCCGGAGCGCATCGCCAAGCAGGCTGTTGCGAAGTAGGCCTTCATCACCGCAAGGCTTAATGTGTAGAATAATTGGAGCAAGCGGGAGTGACTCCCGCTTGCTTTGCTTTGTGCGTGGTTTCATAGTAAACTAAGAAAAGTGTTCTACATCTGTTATTTCGAAAGGGGTCATTTACATATGGCAAAGCAAGCGAAAATTACACTTGAAAACGGCGGCGTAGTGCTGCTGGACTTGTTCGATCAGGATGCTCCAAACACCGTAGCCAACTTTGAGAAGCTGGCAAAAGACGGTTTCTACAACGGTCTGGTCTTCCACCGCGTTATCCCTGGTTTCGTAGCACAAGGCGGCTGTCCTAACGGTTCAGGCTCCGGTGGTCCAGGCTATACGATCAACTGCGAAATCAACCCGAACAAGCATGAGCGCGGAACGCTGGCTATGGCGCATGCCGGCAAGAACACTGGCGGAAGCCAGTTCTACATCTGCTATGCACCGCAGCCTCACCTCGACGGAGTACACACTGTATTCGGTAAAGTCGTAGAAGGCATGGACTATGTTGACTCTTTCCAGGGCCGCGACAAAATGACTTCGGTGGAAATTATCGAAGCTTAATTCAAATGAACTAAGGGGCTTCATACGCCTTTACTGCTATTCATAAAGCACCCGGCTGGGATCCCAGCCGGGTGCTTTTGTGCGAATATAAGAATTTATATGCTTCACGCTATAAATTATCCTTCTATTTCTCGCTGAAACGGATACCGTCCTTTTGAGAACGGCGGAAGCCGTTTCCACTTGATGCACCGCTTCAAAGGACCCGGCTTCTACGCCGGTCCCGGAGAGCAGAACGCTGCGGCAGCCTGAAAAAGATCAGATACATCAGCAGAAAAAGAATAAAGGCAAACCCCTCTTCGACCAGCAGGTAATAAGGGTAAGGGCCGAAATAATCCAGTACGGAAAAGGTGCCGGGTTTATGCGCCAGGAACATGTAGTTCGATCCCAGCAATGAATTTGCGGCATAGACACAGGCAGCGACCACATTCAGGCAGAGCATGGTGAAGAAAAGCGAGCGCCAGGTTGGCCTATACCCTTCGACCCAGGTCATATAGAGAGAGGCCAGAATAATCGCGCCATGGGCCGTAAAAAACAGCAGAAAGCGAAAATGGGGATAAGGATACACCAGGTTAGGCGTCAGCAGGGCGATAAAAGCTCCGCCAATGCCGGCAAAGTAGAGAAAGGAATAGAGCCTCCGGCTGCGGGTAAGCAGCATAATGACGGACAAGAGCAATGTAATCCCGCACAACTCCAGCGGCAGTGAAGACTCCTTCTTCCAGATCCCCTGCGAAAAGTACCATACATGCAATCCGGCTTCAGAAAAAAGCAGGATAAATACCAGCAGCAGTTTCACAACCCGGCGGAGTGATGGACGGGTACGGAGCGCAAAACGCGACCAGAACAGTATCAGGCAAACTAAGGTCACAACAGCCAGTGCAACCCAGTGTGACGGTGAAAACATACTGAAATCAGTCTCATGCTGCCGTGTGAAAAATGAGTCGAAATTCACAGAATTCTCTCCTTGGGACCCGTGGGTTATTTTAACAAAAATAAATATTCGAAATTTTAACATTTTCTGATTCTAGAGATCTATACTTAGGTGATATAAGTATATAATGCTCAAGCCGCACAGAAAAGGAAGAGATTTCTGCAATGTCACATAAGATGGATGCAGGAAAACCGGAATACATAACTGGCTTGAGGTTTTTGAGTGTCATGGTGTGGGTCCGGCTGCCATCTTTTTTTTGCATCATTGTTGACCGGATTTTAGTGGCTGTTCCTGAAATCAAGCATGAATAGACAGAGAAGGAATATGCTGCAAGAGGGATAATTATCCCATAATCAAATCAGAAACGGGGGCTTCCAGGGAATGTTGAAGAAGAAATTTAGTTTGTCCATTATGATCATTATGCTTTTTGTGCAGTATGCCTATGGTATTGGATTCACCTCGCAGGCTACGGCAGCTGGGATTGAGACTGAAAGAGATATTATTACCAGCGTCTCCATGGCTGTGTACGGACCTGACGGCCAGACCGTTACGGACAGTGTGTATGATGTCAATTCCACGGTCAGTCTGGATTACACCTGGTCGCTTCCAAATGGACACGGTTACGTAGCAGGTGACACCTTTACGTTCCTGCTTCCTGAGCAGTTCCAGCTGTTTAATGACATCGGCGGCGCATTGGTCTCCGATGACGGGGAAGTTGGCAGCTTCACGGTCAGTCAATCCACGCATCAGGTAGTGATGACCTTTAACAGCTATATTGAGAGTCATGACAATGTGCAGGGAACACTCCGGGTCAATACGAAGTTTGATAAACAGAAAATTCCCGGCAGCGGGGTAGAGGAAATCATCTTCCCTGTGAATGGCGGGACGCAGAAGGTTATCGTGCACTTCAAGCCTGAGATCGGCTCGACCATCGACAAGCACGGCAGCTCCAGCGGCTACAATGCGACCAGCATTCAGTGGACGGTTGATGTGAACAAGAAGCTGGAACATGTAGCCAACGCTATGGTGACTGACCCTATTCCGGCAGGGTTGTCCTTGGACAGCACGGCCACGCTTGCGGTTTACGAGCTGGCAGTCCAGCTTGACGGTACAGTGTCACCGGGTGCGCTGCTCGACAGCAGCAAATATTCTGCTGAAATCCTGGACGGCAAGCTTATCCTTCACTTCACAGATCCTGTAATCAGCCGTGCTTACCGCATTGCATACACCACGCCCATAGCTGTGGAGAATAAAAGAATTTTCACCAATACAGCGACGTTTACAGGAGATGGGCGCGATCCGGTCAGCTCCTCGGCAACGGTAACTGTTGAGCGCGGCGGAACACTTAAAAAATTCTCAACCGGATATGAATGGGGAAATCAGGTGATTTCCTGGGCAATAGAATATAACTACAACAGCAAGAACATCCCGCAGGCCAATGCTGTCTTATCGGATTTATTCGATGCTTCGCATGAGCTTGTAGCCGGTTCGGTTAAGGTCTATCCGGTAACCCTGGATTCAGCGGCTGTAGCCACAAAAGGCCCTGCCCTGATTGAGAATGTGGACTTTACTGTTTCTCCTATTACCGCTACCGGTAAAAAAGGCTTTAAGCTGCAGTTCACAAACGATGTATCCGCACCGCACCGTATTGAATATAAAATCAAGGCCAAAGACCGCGTGATCAAAGAAACGACGGTTATCAATTCGGTTACGGACAGCACGTATACTTATGATGCCAAACAGCTTGTCCGGCCTGCAGTCATCTATAAGACGTTATCGGGTGTAGACTACAAGAATAAAACGACAGATTGGAAAATTACACTTAACGGTGATAATTACCCGATGAGCCACGTTGTTGTGAAAGACAGCTTCCCGGATGGCGGTCAGAAGTTTGTTCCCGGTTCGCTGCTTGTAAGGGATGAAAACTGGCTGGTAGTGAGCCCTTCCAAGTATACGGTGACCTATGATTCACCTGTACAGCCGAACGCCGGATTTACAGTGAAGTTTCATTCACCGATATCCGGGTTTCATACCATCAATTACACCACCTTGTTCAGCAATGACTGGCTGACTGGAAGCACTGATGATTTTATTAATAAAGCACAGATTGATTGGATGGACAGTGCTGAAAATATCCAGTCAACTGTAGCATTTGGAAAGTTCATTCCGCGTCCCGAGGTAAAGAGCAACGGGTTCAAGTCGGGTGTTTACAATGCAGCCGCCAAAGAAATTACCTGGACTGTGGGTGCGAACTACAACGGCAAGGCGATTGCTGATCCTGTGGTAACCGATATGCTGACTGCGGGCCAAACGTTAGTTCCAGGTTCGCTTAAGGTTTACAACATGAACATCGACTCAAAAGGTGACTATACAAAAGGTTCAGAGCTTAGCACATCGGCGTATACTTACGCTGTCAGCAGCAGCAATGAGCTGAAAGTAGAATTTGCCGGCAACATCGGCGAACCGTATATCATCGAATTCAAGACAACTCTTGAAGGCCAGCTTATCGACGCTAGCGTAGTCAATACGGCTAAACTTCTGGATGGAACTAAGCAGGTATCGAAAGACTTGACTGCTTCCCTGAAGATCCCGCACGGTGGTGAATATATCTACAAAGATGGACTGCAAAGCGGCGATAAGGTAGATTGGAGCATCGCGGTCAACCGGACACAGTCGTTCGTGAAGAATGCAAAAATCATTGACGAACCAAGCTCTAATCAAATACTGCTCCAGGATTCCTTCCATTTGTATCCAACCGTTGTATCTGTGAACGGAGAAGTGACCAAAGGCGGACCTGAACTGGTGAAGGATGTTGATTATTCACTTAACATTAATCAGAATGCCAGTGGAAAGCAGAGCTTTGAACTCAGCTTCTTAAAGGATATCAAGACAGCTTATGTGCTGGAATACAAGTCGCTGATCGTAGCGAATACAGGCGACAAGCTGCTTAATACCGTAAAATTCAACGGCAACAATGTTGTATTGGTCGAGAAGGATACATCCAAAGAGGTCATCGTGGGAGTATCCAGCGGTTCGGGCACAGGAAGTGGTGTCAGAGGAGCATTGATCGTCAATAAGCTGGATGCCGTAAACAAGGAGAAACCGCTGGAAGGGGCAACTTTTGAGCTTTACCGGCTGAACGGAACAGAACGAGTGCTGATCAATACCCTGACTACCGACACTGCAGGCAAAGCGGCATTCAACAATATTTGGCTGGGCAGCTATGTATTGATTGAGACGGCGGCTCCAAAAGGATATGTGCTGGATTCCAAAGAGTATCCGGTCACAATCGGTTCGTCGGTGAGCGTGGGGCTGACTGTATACAATACAGAGGAGGTGCCGGTACCAACGCCGACGCCGACAATAGTACCAACAACAGTGCCGACAACAGTACCAACAACAGGCCCGACGACGGAACCAACAACGGGTCCAACGACAGAACCAACACCAGTACCGACAGTAGGTCCTGGTGGCAGTCCAACACCAGTACCGACGACGGAAACAACACCATCACCATCACCAACACCATCACCAACACCATCACCAACACCATCACCAACACCAATACAGACAGTAGCACCTGGCGGAAGTCCAACTCCTCTTGTCATTATCGAAGAACCACAGATTCCTGCGGGACCGGGGGCGACTGCACAGGTTACACCTGCTCCGTCAGCTACACCTTCACCGACTCCGGGACAAGTGACAACGACTGATGATGACATCCCGCTTGGCGGAGTGGAAGTTGAGGATGATGAAATTCCGGCGGGTACAGTGACCGGCTCGGGCGGCCAACTGCCACAGACGGGTGAGAACAGTCCATTGCCAATCTATTTGGCAGGATTAGGATTGATTCTTGCAGGGTTCATTCTGAGCCGGGTATTCAGACGCAGAAAGCAGGAATAGCACCAGAGGCAGCTGAAAAATCATCTTTCCTGCCATAGCGGCACTAACAAAGAACACACGGCGATCATCTGCCGTGTGCTCTTTTTCTTATTGGAATTACACAATCCACAGTAGTTATGGAGTAAGGCTGTAGCGGATCCAGTTCCCCTTGTGATTGGTGGTGACGTCCCAGCCCAATTGTTCGGCGGTGAAGGCAAGCGGGATCAAGGCTTTGCCTCCGACTAGCAGCGGAGCGGCTTCCAGGTCTGTGCTAGTGCCGTCCACAAGCGCTTCACTGCTGCCGACAGTCATTGCAATACTGTGCCCGCCGGACGTTAGAGTTACTGTTTTACTGGCTCCATCCCATTCGACTTTAGCCCCCAGGGCAGGCCCCAGGTCTTTGGCAGTCAGCCACAGCTCCTTGTCCCCCTGGATCAGCCGGGTGGTATATCCCAGCTGCACTCCACCGAACTGAACGCTGCTCTGATAGAGGTTCCCGCTGAGGTCGGTAACGGCACTTTCCGCCTGGGACTGCAGCTTATTGTTGAACTTGCCGATGTTATCATCCGTTACAAGATAATCCGGATTCTTCTCTCCGATGGCCTCTGCAATCCAGCTGTTAACTTCTTCGCTGTGATGGCTAAGATCCTTGTACAGATCAAGGTTGAACGTCCACTTCGATTCTGCCTGAAAATCATATAGCGACACATTATCGAACTGCCGGAATTGCTCGTACATCCATTTGCGCATCACCAGTTGATTGCCAAAGCGGATAGGATTATCAGAATACCAGGCAACCTGCCGCATCACGCTGTAGGGAGGATAATAGAAGTAGAACTGCACGTCAGGGTATTCCCTCAGCAGCGGCAGTATATGGGTATTGAAATGTGCCTTCAATTGATCGATGTTCTCCTCGTTAAGCCCGGAGGATATCTCGTTGTCACTGGCTTTCAGGTAAGCTTTGGTTACATATTGCTGGCCGAACTTAACTACACGGTTCCAATTGTTCAGATATTCCAGAGTTTTACCGGACTCACCCGAAATCGAGCTTTTGAGGCTGAGCCAGAACTGCTTGTATACCGAGGAGTTGAACCAATATTTATAATCGGACCATAGCTTCCCGTCGTACAGATAATCCGGAAATTCTTTTGCCGCCTTTGTGGTTTCCAGCTTCAGGGAGAAATAATCCAGCCCCCAGAGGACCTGCTTCACTTTGCCGGTTTCCAGAGCAAGCTTGGTGATTTTATAGTGCTCGTCGACAGTTGATCCCTCCATTGACAGCTTCATTGTGGTTCCGCCTAAGCTTTTGTCTACTTGAGAAGGCAGAAAGTTCTCGGTCATGGAAGTCCCGATAATAATATTGTCGTAATCATAATTTTTGGCCAGCCCGGGATTCTGGTAACGTTCCTCCTGTGAGAAAACCGGGGTATACCATGAGGATTTATGATAGAACTGCAGCGGATCCAGGAAAATGGTAAGAAGAGCGGCGAGAGCTGCGAACGAGAACAGAAACAGCAGGAATAAAGTCATCAATTTTTGGGATCGGGCATGCAATCCGCGTGGCTGTGCCGGGGTTTTGGCGATTTGAATATGGGGTACTGGCATCATTCGAACCTCCTAAGCAAATAGTCTGAGTGAGTTTGACGGGATCGTTAACTGGATTAGAAGTTAAAATACAGGAACGGAGTGATACGGTTGAAGAAGAACAAGGAAATGACGAAGATCAGAGCCATGGCCATAACCGTCTTCCAGCTTCGCACCTGAATTTCTGTCTTGCGCCGCAGCAGGATCACGCCGAGCAGGATAACAATTAGGACGATAGCCCACTTTAAGCCGCTGACTGCAGAAGTTCCCAAACCGTTTATTCCGCTCATTCCTTTTAATAGTCTAAGGGCTATCGTAAGCTTCTCCGCGCGGAAGAATACCCAGGTTACGTTTAAAAAGGCGAAGGTGAGTAGCCATGCGATACCCATGGGCAATGGCGTACCCCGGCGTGCCCACAGCTTCTCTACCGCTTGCCCGACTCCGTGCAGCAGCCCCCAGAGTACGAACATCCAGCCTGCCCCATGCCATAAGCCGCCAAGCAGAAAGGTAATGATCACATTGCGGATGGAGATCCAGAAGCCCTTGCGGTTGCCCCCAAGCGGAATATAGATATAGTCCCGAAGGAAGCGGCTGAGCGTCATATGCCAGCGTCTCCAGAAGTCACGGATACTCAGGGCGCGATATGGAGCATTGAAATTTTGCGGCAGTACAATATTGAAGAGCAGGGCAATGCCGATCGCCATATCCGTGTACCCGCTGAAATCAAAGTAAAGCTGGAGGGTATAGGACAGCACAGCCACCCAGGAGTCCACAAAATGAGCAGCGGAGGCAAAGCCGCTATTGGCAAAGCCGGCCAGGGTATCCGCGATGATCACTTTTTTGCCGAGGCCAATGCTGAACAGCAGGGTACCCTTCAGGACGTTATTCCAGTTCCAGAGCTTGCCCCGCAGTCTGTCGAACTGAGGCATCATCTCCTTGTGGTGAAGGATCGGACCGGCAATCAGATGGGGGAAGAAGGTAACGAATAGTATGTAATTGACAAGACCGTATTCACGTGCATGATGCCGGTAGGCGTCGACAAGATAGGCAATTTGGGTAAAGGTGAAAAAGCTGATCCCAAGCGGCAGCAGCAAATGAAGGGGAGCCACTTTCCAACCCGTCAGCCCATTCCAGTTTGTGATGAAAAAATCGGCATATTTGTAGTAGCCCAGCAGCAGGAGATTGGCGCTTAAGCCAAAGATAAGCAGTGTGCGGGGGTGGGATTTCCCGCTGTGTAAATACCGGCCAAGTGTGTAGTTGAACAGAATGGATAAGAGGATCAGCGGGATGTAGCGGATATTCCACCAGCCGTAGAAGACCAGAGAGGACAGTGCAAGCCATAACGTACTTAAACAGGCGGAAGCGGTTTAGTGCAAAGTAGCCGGCCAGCACAACAGGCAGGAAACCGAACATAAAGATGTACGAATTAAATAACATATGACCCCTCGCTTATAACAGATTTGGTATAACAATCACTTTAAGACTCAGTTCTAAAGACTTACCGGCACTAAATCTAATGATTTTCTTAAGAAAATTCTCCTTTTCGTGAGAACAAGGCCGGAGATTTATTGTCATCCGCAGGGGAAATGCTATAATAGTTTAAATTCGAAGTTTGGAGGGAATCGGCAATGTGGAAGGAATTCAAAAGTTTTGCCATGAAAGGAAATGTGCTTGATCTCGCCGTTGCTGTCGTCATCGGGGCAGCTTTCGGTAAAATCGTTACCTCCCTGGTCGCCGACATTATTATGCCACTGGTGGGGATGCTTAGCGGAGGGATTGACCCTTTGAAGAAGCTTAGCTTCACTTTCCGAGAGGCAACTGTGAACTACGGCTTGTTCCTGCAGGCAGTGGTAGATTTCTTTATTATTTCTTTCTCCATCTTTTTGGTGATTAAGCTGGTAGGCAAATTTAAACGCAAGGAAGTCGTTAAAGTCGAAGTGGTCGAAACCCCGGCACCAGATCCGGAAATTGCCCTGCTGACAGAAATCCGCGATTTGCTGCGGGCGGAAAAACAGAGTGAAATCTAGAAGTAAGTTACATAAATAAAGTAAATATATTAAATGCACTTGCTTTTCCTGCCGCTAAGTGATAATTTTGTTGTAGGCAAAACTTAATTTAATTGAATATATCAATCCTTCAGGGCAGGGTGTAATTCCCTACCGGCGGTGATGCTGCTGTATATGGCCGAAATGCCAGTATCAGCGCTTAGTCCGCTACCCGCTTCGTATGTCGCATACGGACGGTGGACCCGGTGTAATTCCGGGACCGACAGTATAGTCTGGATGGAAGAAGGAGAGATTGACGTTCTGTGCTTTGTATAGGCAGGCGTACTGCAGTGTTTTCGAATATTATGTGCGAACTTTCACAATGCCATGTTAGTGGCGTTTATTTACGCACCATTTTATTGGACTGCCGGTAAACTCTCGTATAACCCGTCTTGAACTCCTCCTGGAGATTGAGACGGGTTTTTCTGTTTTGGACTGGAAGCTTGAATACAAGGCAATGGGATTGGAGGCAAGGCATGGATACAATGAACGATCAGTTTTATATGGCGCTGGCACTGGATATGGCGGAAAGAGCACAGGGACAGACAGGCATCAACCCGGTGGTGGGCTGTGTTGTAGTAAAGGACGGCGCGGTGATCGGCCTCGGCACTCATTTGCAGCGCGGAACAGGGCATGCCGAGGTGCATGCGCTGAATATGGCGGCCGGCAAGGCGCAGGGAAGTACAGCGTATGTGACCCTTGAGCCGTGCAGCCATTACGGCAAGACGCCGCCCTGCAGCCAAAGGCTGATTGATGAAGGCGTAGCTCGTGTAGTGGTAGCGTGTGAAGATCCCAATCCGCAGGTAGCAGGCCGGGGCATAGCCATGCTGCGCGATCAAGGGATCGAAGTTGAAGTGGGGCTGCTGCGCAGCCGTGCCCTGCGGCTGAACGAGAAGTTCATCAAGTACATTCTGACGAAGCAGCCTTTTGTCACACTGAAGAGCGCCAGTACACTTGATGGCAAAATCTCTACCCGGACCGGGGACAGCAAGTGGATATCTAACGGGCAGGCACGGGAGATTGTACATACCCTGCGGCACCGTCATCAGGGGATTATGGTCGGCGTCAATACGGTTATTGCCGATAATCCTTCCCTGACCACAAGAATGGTGGTACCCGGACTCAACCCGGTCCGGATTGTGATCGATTCTTCGCTGCGTATCCCGCTGGACTCCGCCGTTGTTACCGACGGGCAGGCACCTACAGTTGTGGTGACTACAGAAGCTGCCGATCCGGTCAAACATGAGTCGCTTGTGGCGGCAGGGGTTCAAGTTATTATCTGCGGCGCGGGGCCGCGCGTGGATCTGCAAAGTGCCATGACTAAGCTGGGCGAGATGGAGATCGGCTCCATACTGCTGGAAGGCGGAGGTACACTGAACGGCTCCATGCTGGAGAGCGGACTGGTTGACCGCGTAGTGCTGTTCTTCGCTCCCAAGATCGTCGGCGGCGGGGCCGGAGCGGCCGGAACCTTCGAATTCCCGGGTGTCGGGCTGATGAAGGATGCTATCACGCTTGAGGGATTGGAAGTGGAAGTGCTCGGGGATAATGTGTGTATCAGCGGCACTCCAATCCGCTAAGCTTAAGCATATGCTTGCAGTGATCCTAACCAAACTTGTAGGAGGGGTTCTATGTTCACCGGCTTAATTGAGGAGATCGGCGTGCTGCGCAGCGTCTCCAGCGGAGGCGAGATGATGGTGCTGAATATCGGCGCCTCCCTCATTATGGATGACCTGAAGATCGGCGACAGTGTATCCGTCAACGGGGTTTGCCTGACCGCAACGTCTTTAGGCGACCATTATTTTACCGTCGATGTGATGCCCCAGACCTACCGCAACAGCAACCTGAAAGAGCTGCGGACCGGCGGCAAAATGAATCTGGAACGGGCAATGGCCGCCGGAGGGCGTTTCGGCGGGCATATCGTTCAGGGGCATGTCGACGGCACCGGTGAAATCCGGAGCGTGAAGCGTGACCAGAATGCGGTTGTGTTCGAGATTGCACCGGACCGCAAATCGCTGTTCAAATACATTATTCCTAAAGGCTCCATCACGATTGACGGCATCAGCCTGACGGTCGTAAATACGACGGCTGCAGCGTTTACCGTGTCGATTATTCCGCACACGCTTGGAGAAACTGTACTTACGCACAAACGCTCAGGTGACAGCATCAACATTGAGTGTGACGTGCTTGGCAAGTATGTGGATCATCTCCTGCATTACAGTGCGGGCGCAGGACATGAGGAAGATGAGAACAGTTCCCGGATCAGCCGTGATTTCCTGGCGGCCAACGGGTTTGTATAAATAAGACTAAGCTTACGGATAGCCTGTGAAGGCAACGTAAAGTGATCAGGAGGACAGAAACATGAGCCAAGAATCCAAGCAAGACAGCGTCCTGGACCCGATTGAAGACGCTATTTATGATTTGATGCGCGGCAAGGTGATCATCGTAGTCGATGATGAGGACCGCGAGAATGAAGGGGACTTCATTGCTCTTGCCGAACGTGCTACACCGGAAGTAATCAATTTCATGATTAAGGAAGGCCGGGGGCTGGTCTGTCTGCCGATTACGGCGGAACGTGCGGAGGAGCTGGATCTGCAGCCGATGGTCAGCCAGAATACTGACAATCATGGTACTGCTTTTACCGTGTCCATCGACCACAAAGATACCACAACCGGTATTTCCGCAGGTGAAAGATCCATGACCATCAAAGCGATTATGGACCCCAACGCCAAACCGTCTGATTTCCGCAGACCGGGGCATATGTTCCCGCTGATTGCCAAGAAAGGCGGCGTACTGCGCCGTTCCGGCCACACTGAGGCTGCTGTTGACCTAGCCCGCATGTGCGGCGCATATCCGGCAAGCGTCATCTGTGAAGTGGTCAAAGAAGACGGAGAGATGGCCCGGCTGCCGGATCTGATCGAGATCGCCAAGAAACATGATCTGAAGCTGATCAGCATCAAGGACCTGATCCATTACCGCAACGAGAAGGAGCATTTAGTCACCCGTGAAGTTTCAGTGAATCTGCCTACGGATTTCGGTCTTTTCCAGACGATTGCCTACACGAACGAAGTGGATGACAAAGAGCATGTCGCGCTGGTCAAAGGCGATATTTCCGGCGGGGAGCCGGTGCTGGTCCGCGTGCATTCCGAATGTCTGACCGGTGATGTGTTCCATTCACACCGCTGTGACTGCGGGCCGCAATTTGAAGCAGCGCTGCGCCAGATTGAAGCGGCTGGCAGAGGAGTGCTGCTCTACATGCGCCAGGAAGGCAGAGGTATCGGCCTCATTAATAAGCTGCGTGCCTACAAGCTGCAGGAGGAAGGTCTGGATACAGTTGATGCCAACTTGAAGCTCGGCTTCCCGGCAGACCTGCGCGACTACGGTATCGGGGCACAGATTCTTAAGGATCTTGGCGTACGACAGATCAAACTCCTGACCAACAACCCGCGCAAGATCAAGGGACTGGAAGGCTACGGCCTTGAGGTTGTGGAGCGTGTGCCGATTCAAATGCCGGAGAACAAGGACAACACGAATTATCTTCATACAAAGCAGGCCAAGCTGGGACATTTGCTGACTTTTGACAATATTGAACAAAATGAAGATTCCAAAATTTAACCATAAAATTAACTTACTAATGAAGGGTTGATGAGCACAATGCCGAATTATTTTGAAGGACATTTAGTATCCGAGGGTTTAAAATACGGGGTAGTCGTAGGACGTTTCAATGAGTTCATCACAAGCAAGCTGCTGTCCGGCGCTCTGGATGCGTTCAAACGCCACGGTGTTGCCGATGAAGAGGTGGATGTGGCATGGGTTCCAGGCGTTTTCGAAATTCCGCTGATTTGCCAAAAGATGGCCGAAAGCGGCAAATATGATGCCGTCATCGCGCTGGGTACCGTCATCCGTGGCTCCACTACGCATTATGATTATGTATGCAACGAAGTGGCTAAAGGGGTGGCCGCCATTAATCTTAAAACGGGTATTCCTACTATTTTCGGTGTTGTTACGACCGAGAATATTGAGCAGGCCATCGAGCGTTCCGGAACCAAAGCAGGCAACAAAGGCTGGGATGCTGCGACGTCGGCAATCGAAATGGCAAACCTTAACAAGCTCTTTAAGTAAGACAGCCTCTTGACGAATTGGCTATAATCGTGCTTATTTATAAGTATAAGAAGAAAGCATGGACTATAAAAACCCTTTCTACTTGTGTAGCGTCCCTATAGCGGCGCTGCACTTTACTTTTTTTTGGCGGGAGGAAACCGCGTGACTGTATTGTACAAGCTGGAGACGTTCGAAGGTCCGCTCGATCTGCTCTTGCATCTAATTGACAAAGCGGAAATCGACATCCAGGACATTCCGGTCAGCGTGATCACCGAACAGTACATGGATTACCTGCAAACGATGCAGGAGCTTGAACTGGATATCACCAGCGAATTTCTCGTTATGGCTGCAACCCTGTTGTCCATCAAGAGCAAGCTGCTGCTGCCGAAGCCGCCGGTCATTGAGATCGAGGATTTCGACTATTACGAGGATGATGGCTATGATCCGCGTGCAGAACTGGTTCAGCGGCTGATTGAATACCGTAAATTCAAGAACATCGCTGTACAGCTGCTGGATATGGAGAGCGAACGCAGTCTGATCTTTACGAAGGAGCCGGAGGATCTGGGCCCTTTCGTGCCGACGCAGATTGATAACACACTTAAAGGGTTACATACGTCTGACCTCATCGCCGCATTCCGTAAGGCGCTTAGCAAGGCGGCTCGAAGATCCTCTTATCAGCGGATTACCCGCGATGAAATTTCAGTCAAGGACCGGATTCGGGATGTTTCAGAGGCGCTGCAGCGCAAAGGGGTAGGCGGCAGGCTGCGCTTCTCGGCGCTGCTGCATGATGAGATGGCCAGACATGAGATCGTGACTACCTTTCTGGCGATCCTGGAGCTGATGAAGATGAAGGCCATTTACTGTTATCAGGAAAAATTGTTTGAGGATATTGTGATGGAGTGGAGAGGAGGAGAGGAATTCAGTGGATTACAAAACGCTGAAATCGATTATTGAAGGGTTGCTGTTTCTGTCTGGCGACGAAGGATTGTCGGCGCGTCAAATCGCCGAGATCACCGAGCAGCGTCCGGATCTGGCGACAAGTGCGCTGGAAGAGCTGAAAGACGACTACATCAACCAGGGCCGCGGGTTGCAGGTCGTGCAGATCGCCGGGAATTACCGGCTGGCTACGCTGCCGGAGCATGCGGCTTATTTTGAACGGCTGGCCTATTCGCCTTCAAGATCTTCTTTATCCCAGGCGGCGCTGGAGACGTTGGCCATTGTGGCCTACCGCCAGCCGATTACCCGGGTGGAGATTGAGGAGATCCGCGGAGTAAAGTCTGAACGGGCGATTCATACGCTGAACAATAAGGATCTCATTCATGAGGTCGGGCGTGCCGAGGCAGTAGGCCGTCCAATCCTTTACGGAACGACCAAATCGTTCCTTGACAGCTTTGGACTGGCCAGCCTGAAGGAGCTGCCGGAGCCGTCTAACTTCGATAACTCCGACGGGCTGGAAGAGGAAACACAGCTCCTTTTCAGCAAGCTGGACAGCCAAATGACGTTCGATGATGTTGAGCAGCCGCAGGGGATGGAGGAGTAAAGCATCTTCATCATACGGATCGGCTTGAGCTGTAAATTTATGTTGAAATGCCGTTGTCTCCTAGGAGAACAACGGTTTTTTTGCGTCCATCCGAATTTTTTCCAGCCAAGTTTGCCATACTAAACCAAAGGTTCCTATTATAAGGATGCTTGGAGGGTAATCCGTGACGTTATGGCTTGTTATACCTTTGGCTCTTCTGCTGGTTATCATTGTACTGGTCCTGTCTTCTTCCATACATTTTCACTTCCGATTGTGCAGACTTGGCAAGGATGACCGGGTGGAATTTGACATTAAGGCTTTATATGGGTTAGTTAAGTTTCATTATGAGCTGCCGGCACTCGTATTTGAGGGTATGGAGCGGGGAGTGAGGGTGAAGCTGGAAGAAAGCGGAATCGCACCCGTGAAGAAGGACTCTGATAAAGAGGGGCAAATTGACAAGGAGGCTGTATCAGGCTGGATCGATAATCTAAAGGCAGCGCTGCGGGCGACACGGGGGTTGAACAAATGGCTGAAAGGGCTGATGGCCCATGTCAAAATATCAAAGCTCGACTGGTCGACGGATTTCTCGCTTGGCGATGCAGCCTATACAGCGACAGCTGCGGGGGCGCTGTGGGGAATGAAATGGAGCCTTATTGGCTGGGTTTCACAATTCGTCCGGCTGCAGCACGCTCCGCGTCTGTTTGTCGCACCGGTGTTCCGCGATGAGCTGTGCTACTCCACAGAGGCAGTATGTGCCGGCAAACTGTCCTTAGCCTACACCCTTTACGCGGGGATACTGCTGCTGCGCCGGATCACCAAAGTGAAGGGGGGACTGGCCCGGTGGAAACAGCTATTGAGCCACAAGCAGTAAGGGAAGCTCCAACTGCCCGGAAGATAGAAACGACTTACATACAAATGTAGTGATATGGGAATGATATACGCTGTGGAAGAAAGAGTATTTCCCTAGAAGTTAAAGGAGGATAACAATATGAGTGACCATCCGATTCAAGGTCTGATGCAGACCGCGATGGAAAATATCAAAGGCATGGTGGATGTTAATACAATTGTCGGAGATCCTGTAGAGACACCGGATGGCAGCGTCATTCTGCCGATCAGCAAAGTGGCATTTGGTTTTGCCGCAGGGGGCAGCGACTTCCGGGTGGAGGATGATGCGCCGGGTGTGAACGGCAGCGGCTCCAGCGTTAAAATGCTTCCATTCGGAGGCGGTAGCGGGGGTGGCGTATCCATTCGCCCGATCGCTTTTCTAGTAGTGGGCAGGGAAGGTGTGCATATTGTGCCGCTTGATAATCAAACCCATCTGTTCGAGAAAATCATTGACGCCACTCCAGGGCTGATCGACAAAATCCAGAATATGTTCCAAAATGGTGCTCCTGTCGGGGCGGAAGTTGTGGGTGTCCCTGTTGCAAAGCCAGCAGTTAAAACAGATCCTGCAGCCAGCAACTCGTCGACACACTAGAGGAGAAATGAGGGATATCGCCTTACCGGGGCGGTATCCCTTTTTTTGAGATTTACGTAGCCGGTGTCCGATCCTCATACATAGAGAGGACTTAAGAGAGGGACATACCTGTCCGTCATGCTGCATACACTTGTACAACATAGCGTGATCCAAACCTTAATTGACTTAAGAACTGAGAAGAAAGAAGCCGGAGGATGAACATGAAGAGATTAACTTTTAAATCGACTTTGATCCTGATATTGTGCCTGCTGCTAGTTGGGTTGCGTCCGCTGCCTGTACTCCGGGCCGAAAACAGCTCCATCTCCACTCATGCCAGGGCTGCGGCGCTGATTGACGTGGAATCCGGAAGGCTTCTGTACAGCAGCAGGGGAGATGAGCCTATGCTGATCGCCAGTCTGACCAAAATTATGACTGCCATAGTGGCTATAGAAAATGGGGATTTGACCTCCAAGGTCAAAGTAGGCAAAAACGCTTTTGCGAAGGAAGGATCTTCACTATTTTTGAAGCAAGGGGAAGAAATGAAATTGGAGGATATGCTGTACGGGATGATGCTGCGTTCGGGAAATGATGCGGCAACAGCAATAGCCGAGCATGTCGGCGGTTCTGAACAGGGTTTTGTCTATCTGATGAATCAGAAGGCGGAGGCGCTTGGTTTAACCCACAGCCATTTTGCCAATCCGCATGGTCTGGATGCCGAAGGCCATTATTCCAGTGCCAATGATCTGGCAGTGTTGACCGCCTATGCGCTCCACAATCCTGTATTCAAAGAAATCGTGAAGACGCAGGAGAAGACGGCGGACAATCCTTATGAGAAATGGGACTACAAATGGAGCAACAAAAATAAAATGCTGCGGCTCTATGAAGGAGCAGACGGCGTAAAAACAGGCTATACCAAAAAAGCGCTGCGCTGCCTTGTCAGCTCTGCCACAAGAAACGGACAGCAGCTGGTTGCGGTCACAATCAACGACGGAAACGACTGGAATGACCATGCATCTCTGCTGAATTTCGGTTTCAATCATTATCCCCTCAAAACGTTAATCGAACGCGGTGAAGGGATCAGCGGATACAGCTACGTGACCAGCAAATCCTTTGCCTACCCTCTTGGACAGGGAGAAGAGGCGAGGCTGTTTACCAAGCTTGAGCTGAAACGGGAAGCAGCTGTGCCGAAACAGGCGCGCAGCAGCGATTTTGGCTTAAAAGGCGTGCTAGTCCTGCAGCTGGGCGGCCAGGAAATCGGCCGGGTGCCCGTTTATGAGCCGGAGCAGCTCCCCCCGGAACAGTCGTCTTATACCAAGAAGTACAGCGCAGCCCTAGCCCCTGCTTATCCGGCGGGGAACTGGCTGCAGGCGCTTGGCAGCGCGCTGCGGGCACTTTTTCAGCGGGGGGATAATCATGATTAATGGAATCTGGCTCGGAATGATTCTGATCGGCTTCGTATTTGCCGCTGTGAACGGCCGGATGGACGAGTTTACAGCAGCCGTGTTTGACGGCGCCAAAAGCGGGGTTACGGTAAGCTTCGGCCTTATCAGCGTGCTGGTCTTCTGGCTCGGAATAATGCGGGTGGCCGAGGATGCCGGATTGCTCAGGAAAATCGCCAAGGTACTCGGACCCGTAGTCTCCTTTCTATTTCCCGATGTTCCGAAAGGCCATCCTGCGATCGGCTATATCCTTTCCAATATGAGCGCCAATCTGCTTGGCCTTGGCAATGCCGCAACCCCTATGGGCATCAAGGCGATGCAGGAGCTGCAAACGCTGAATCCGGACAAGGAGACCGCCACCCCGGCGATGTGCACCCTGCTGGCGCTGAATACGGCAAGTATTACGCTGATCCCGGCTACGCTGATAGCGATCCGGCTCAACTACGGCTCAGCCGACCCTGCCGGCATCGTCGGTACGACCCTGGCGGCGACCGCAGTGGCGACGATTGCTGCCATCGCCGCCGACAGGCTGTTCCGCCGGCTG
The DNA here is from genome assembly GCF_038007405.1 of Paenibacillus sp. FSL M7-1046. Lineage (NCBI taxonomy): Bacteria > Bacillati > Bacillota > Bacilli > Caryophanales > Paenibacillaceae > Paenibacillus > Paenibacillus sp. FSL M7-1046. The sequence continues at coordinate 4,866,761 of NZ_JBBOXB010000001.1, forward strand.
ACTATCATGCGCAGGCCGCCGAAACCGCCGGCGGTAAAGTCCGGCGATTCAGCCAGAGGCAGCACAGCGCTTCCGCATTCTTCACTGAAAGGGTGAGCTTCCGTGTTCCAGCTAATCAGCCTCATCTCGGCCTGGGCGATTCCGGTCCTGATCACCTTTATCCCGCTATACGCCTATTCGCGCAAGATTCCAGTCTATGAGTCCTTTGTGGAAGGGGCCAAAGACGGCTTCGGCACGGCGATTGCCATTATCCCGCATCTCGTCGGCATGCTTGTCGCCATCAGCGTGTTCCGCGCCTCCGGTGCGCTGGATTTCTTCATGGGCTTCATCGCCCCAGCCCTCAAAGGCTTGGGCGTGCCGCCGGAAGTGCTGCCGCTCGGCCTGCTGCGTCCGCTGACAGGGACAGGCTCCCTCGCTTACACCACCGACCTGATCCGTGTCCATGGCCCGGACTCCCTGATCGGGATGATCGCCTCCACGATCCAGGGCAGTACAGATACGACACTGTATGTTCTGACCGTCTACTTCGGCGCTGTGGGTGTCCGCAACGGCCGCTATGCCCTTAAAGTCGGTTTGTTCTCAGACGTCATTGGCTTTATCGCTGCTATCGCCGTATGCCTGCTGGTGTTTGGGTAGCAGGCAACCGGGTCCGCCGGATCGTCTGCTTAATAGGCACGTGTTGGCGGAGATACTTTATCAATGAGAATCAGGCCGTCGAACTGCTCCTTCGGAACGAATTTCATCACCATCGGAGCAATGACCACTCTGGTGAGCCCGTCCTCAGCAGCATATAGAGATTGAAACATCCATTTGTTGCCTGCGTCTGCTTGGGTATGCTTCGTGAGGTCAACGAAAGTACGGGAGTATCCGCTTTGCATGATTTTTCCTTCCAAGGTTCCCTTTGGCATCGGCCCGATTGCGAATTCCTTCAGTGTTGTAATATTTGCTGCTTTGCCCCTATTCATATAAAAGCCGATCACATACATCTTATCCTTCAACTTCTGATGCAGCAGTTCGCCCATGCTGGTAAAGCTGTTCTGCCATTTTCCTTGCTCGAAGATGCGCATGTCTGAGGTGTTTTTAGCCAAATGGTCGTTGTGGGCCCACAGAATGATCTTTTTGCCGGGGTATCTGACCTTCATCAGCCATTCCACATGCTCAGCCATAATTCTGTCCCGGGCCTCATAAACTTCCCGCACATTGGCTACCTGCCCTTGCATGAAAAATTGCACCCGGTCCTGCAGTCCTTTCAGAATCGTATCTGTCGTGTGGGGGGCACTGGGATAAAAGGCATTGAACTTTTGCCGGCGTTCCTGGATGTACCTGATGTATTCTTTATATTTAGGAACATACTTTTGAATAACTTTTGCTATTTGCTGCTGGTAAATTGGATTGCTCTTGTTCTCCAGGGCGTATTGTTGGATCAGCCCATAATAGGTTTCAATGGCTTCATTATCAAAGTCCATAAAGGCTTTGCCATAGCCCGCATCCACCTTGGAAAGGAAACTGCGCGTAGCTGCCGTAAGCATTGGGGAGGTATACTGCATATCATATCCGGCCAGCTGTAAGGGCTTGTCCGTCTGGCGCGATTGTTTCATGTAGTTGAACAGCTCCAGGGTTTCTGCGGATTTCCAGACGTCAAATATTGAATTATCCATCATCTCTGCTGCGGTTAATTCATCAGCAACATCGTTGACGACGGAAGCTTCAGCCAGACCTGATTCAAAAGCGATGACCTCAAATCCCAATTCCTCATGCAAATATTTTACCAGCCTGGTCTTCATGCTGGCGTATTCGCCTACCCGGTGAAAGTTCTCGCCAAGGCTAACGACCGTCTTGTACTTCAGCAGCGGCTTCAGGAAAGAAAGATCGCTGTAGTCCTCGCTTGTCAGTGATTTAATCTCATGCGCGTATGGCAGCGGATTCGGAGCCGGCTGTGCGGCAGACACTGGAAGGGACCCTCCAAGCAGCAGCCCAAGTACAGATGCAACCGTGAGCGTTCGGATTTTCCATAATCTTTTAATCAACATACGTATTCCTCCATTGTTAGATATAGTGTAATTGCAGTCCTTTTTAAGCCTAAGGTGGCCACGCCTTCGTAACAATCGATTTACATGACTAATTCCTTACATTCAAATCATGTTATGTTCGCATGTATTGTTCGCTGTGAACGGACGGTTCCTATGCGGCGCGAAAATTAGCACCAATTCCTCACCCTGCTCTCCTCCACTTCATATGCTATTGCAGCAATACGGAGGGAGGCCGACATGGGATGGAATATAAAGGTTTTATTCTGCATCATTCCCGCTGTCCGTCTATTAACGGCAAGGGCTTTGACTTTTGGGTCGGGGCAGACGGGGGGATTTATGCCGCCCCGCTGCTGACAGATCCGGATTATATCCACATCTGTCTCGAAGGGGATTTCGGGGCGGAAGACAGTGTTCCGCCGCTTCCGGGGCGCAAAGAGCAGTTGTTTGCAGCAGGTAAATTGATTCTGGAGCTGGCTGCCCGTTACCACATTTCCCCTTTGCTGGTGGAACCACACAGCAATTCTTGTCCCGGAGCATTTTTTCCATGGAATGAACTTGTGATTTATGCCTCTGATGGTTATCATTAACCTGAGGTGAGTAGTCGAAAATGGAAAGATTACAGAAAATATTGGCGCAAGCAGGTGTTGCGTCCAGACGCAAGTGTGAAGAAATGATTTTGGCCGGTAAAGTGGAAGTCAACGGGGAACTCGTAACTACGCTTGGCACGAAGGTGGACCCCGAACAAGATATTATTAAAGTTTCCGGGCGTTTGATCCGGGGAGAGAACAAGATTTACATTATGTTTAACAAGCCCAAAGGTGTCATTACAAGCGCATCTGATCCCAAGGGCCGCAAGGTGGTAACGGATTACCTGAAGGGCATTAACGAGCGCGTATACCCTGTAGGCCGCTTGGACTATGATACGGAAGGATTACTGCTGCTGACGAATGACGGAGAGTTTGCCAACTTGCTCACGCATCCGAAGCACCATGTACCGAAGACGTATTTGGCCACGGTCAAGGGTGTGCCGCATGGCACTGCACTGGACAAGCTGAAGGCAGGCATCAAGCTGGAGGACGGTATGACCGCTCCGGCGGAAGTAGAATACAAAGATGTGGATGAAGTCAACAAAGAAACCGTAATCAGCATTACGATTCATGAAGGGCGCAATCGTCAGGTCCGGCGGATGTTTGAAGCGATTTCTCATCCTGTAATCCGTCTGAAGCGGATTTCCTTCGGGGATATTTTGCTGCAAAATCTCAAACGCGGCTCTTATCGCCACCTGACCAAAGATGAAATCAATCATTTGCAGCAAATGGCCAAGGCTGGAGCGCTAAAAGCAAATACGACACGCAAGGACACATAAAGTTCACATTTCCCCCTCCTAAAACTGTGACAATATTCGGTATAATGTTCATAGGATGTTCACACCTAACAACTAAAGTATGAGTTGCGTCACAGAAGGGGGCTTCGCGTGTGGGCAAAGCGAGAAAGCCGATTCAAATCGTAATTCTGTTTTTGATACTTTTGCTTGGAGGTTATGCAATCGGTTCCTCCGTATTCGGAGGAGACGGAAAACCCCGGGAGGGCGGAAGGGCGCCGTCCTTTGAACTGTTGGGACTAGACGGTTTGACCCATACGCTCGAAGAGTACAAGGGCAAATCGGTTGTGCTTAATTTTTGGGGCTCGTGGTGCGGCCCTTGTGTGAAGGAAATGCCTGCTCTGCAGGCGCAGTGGGAGAAATGGAAAGATCAAGGTGTAGTGGTCGTGGGGGTTAACGTCGGCGAGGATCAGATGACAGTGGAGAATTTTGTCAAGCTTGTCGAAATTGATTTCCCGATTGTCATGGACACCGGACGGGATGCCGTCCGCAGCTATGGCGTATCCCCATTGCCCACCACCTTCTTTATTGATAAGAAGGGCAAAGTGGAGAGCATTCATATCGGCCAGCTGGACCTGAACTCGCTAGAGTCGCAGATCGGAAAGCTGGTGAGCGAATGAAGAATCGGACGCCGCTGATCAGCAATACCAAATGCGAATGCGGGCATCAGAATCCGGTAGGTACCGTTCTTTGCGAAGCCTGCGGCAAACCGCTGGAGGAGAAGGAAAGTTCCTCGGGAGAGAATCTTGAAATGCGCTACGATGGAGTTGCCCGCCGTTCACAGCGTGTGAATCCCGGAGTGATCGACCGTGTGTGGAACTTTTTTTCCTCTGTCAAAATAGCGATTTACCTGATTGTGCTGACGCTGCTGGGCTCCATGCTGGGTACGATTTTCCCGCAGGAGAGCACTTTTCTGAACATTGATGCCTCAACGTATTACAAAGAAACGTACGGAACAGCCGGGAATATCTATTATAGACTCGGCCTTTCGCACACCTATGAATCCTGGTGGTTCGTAACCCTGCTGGTAATGATCGGAGCTTCACTGGTGATCTGCAGCCTGGACCGCGTACTTCCGCTGTACAAGGCGCTGACCCGCCAGAAGATCCGCAAGCACCGGCAGTTTCTGACCCGCCAAAAGGCTGTTCTGGTCACTGGTGTACAGGAAGATCCGGAGACTTGGGTGGCCGGAATTGTAGAGCCGCTTAAGAAAAAAGGCTACCGTGTAAGGACAGAGGGTGGCGCTCTATTGGCAGAGAAGCACCGTTTCAGCCGCTGGGGACCCTATGTCATACATATCGGCCTGATTATTTTTTTGCTCGCCGTACTGGCGAGAGGACTGCCGGGGCTGAATATGGATCAGCATCTCGCTTTTCCGCAAGGGGAACTGACTAGGATTCCGGATACCACTTATTATTTACTCAATGAGAAGTTTACAGTGGAATTTTACTCGGAAGCAGAGATGCCTGAGGAATTCCGCGGCAGGAAAGTGCTGCCGAAGCTGTATGAGACAAAGGCTAAGCTTTATGAATGCACCGCCGATTGTGCCGATCCTTCGAAGGAGCCGCAGCTCGCAGAGGTGACCTCACATGATATCCGTGTGAATTCACCGCTCAGCTACAAAGGTTTGAAAGCGTATCAGTTTGATTATGACCTGACCCCTGTACTGCGCTCAGTACAGCCTGAGCTGGTGAATTCAGCTACGGGTGAGGCATTCGGCAAGTTCAAGCTGGAGATGAAGAACTCTCAGCGCACCTTTCAGGTCGGTCCCTACACCCTGGAGCTGAAAGAGAAATATATGGATTTCGGACTGAACGAGGAAGGGCAGCCGGTATCCAAATCGCCTTATCCGAATGCGCCTGCATTCCTTTTTCTGATTACGGGGCCGGACCTGCCGGCGGAAGGGCAGCAATATTTCTATTTTCCGAAAGCGATTGACAAGGATCAGTTCCAGCAGCAGACGATCAACGATAAGCTGGGGGGCAGCAGCCGGTTTCTGGAGCTTGAAGTGAAGAGCATGAGCGATGTTGATTTTGCGGAGTCCACCTCCTTCCTCAATGTGCGTGTGGACCGCGCAATGCCCTTTGTCTGGATCGGTGCCGGGATCGTAATGCTTGGGCTCGTGCTCGGCTTCTACTGGCAGCATAGACGCATCTGGCTGACGCTGGAGAACGGAGAACTTGTACTGGGTGGCCATACGAACAAGAATTGGTTCGGCTTCCGCCGTGAGATCGTTTCTATTCTGAAGAAGATAGACATGACAGTCGATGAAAAATCATTGGACAACGGAGGAGGCATGGCATGAGCTTGCTCGATTTCAGCAGTGATGTCTTTATCATCGCATTTTTCTTATACAGCGGTGCGTTTATGTTGTTCACAATCGCTATTATGGGGCGCAGGTGGTCCGGCAGAAAACCGGAAGAGCATACCGCGCGCTGGGGCAGAATTGCGTTTATAATTTCCTCTTTGGGCCTCATTTGCCACATGGCTTATTTCATCACCCGCTGGATGGGATCGGGTCATATTCCGGTCAGCAATATGTATGAGTTCATGACCTTTTTATCCATGATGGTGATGGTTGCCTTCACAGTAATCTTCGCCATCTACCGCAAGATCATTCTCGGCGTATTTGCGGTACCGATCTCCATCATCGTTATGGCTTATGCGGCAGTATTTCCGCAGGAGGTTCAGCCGCTGATACCTTCATTGAAATCCATCTATCTGAACATTCATGTTACCCTGGCTGCCTTGGGCGAATCTTTCTTCGCGGTCGGCTTTGCAGCCGGTCTGATGTATCTGCTGCGCACAGTGAATTTCGACAGCGCGGAGCGGAGCGACCGCAAGCAGCAGCGGCTGGTCGAATTTACTCTCTTTTCGATCATTGTTATAATAGGGTTTCTCGGGAGCGTCTTTGCTTTTCGCGGCGCCGGATACGAAACTGTTTTCGTTCGTTCCAACGTTACGATTGACAGCCCCGGGCAGGAAGATAGTACAATAGAAAGAGTGAGCTATAAAATGCCGCCGATTGTGGCGCCGTATCATAGCGAAATTGAGCAATTCCAGTCGTTTCTTGGCATGAAGGAGCCACTCTTCGAAGCGCCTTCATGGATGAATGGTGTTAATGCGGGACGGAAATTCAACACGGTTATCTGGTCGCTGATCTCCGGCGCGCTTATCTATGGACTCCTGCGCCTCATTGTCCGCAAGCCGCTAGGCAAGGCCATACACCCGGTACTGGACGGAATCGATGAGAATGACCTCGACGAAATTACGTACAGGGCTATAGCCATTGGATTCCCGATCTTTACACTGGGTGCGCTGATATTTGCCATGATCTGGGCTCAAGTAGCCTGGGGCAGATTCTGGGGCTGGGATCCCAAAGAAGTGTGGGCTCTCGTCACCTGGCTGTTCTACAGCGCCTATCTCCATTTGCGGCTGGCCCGCGGATGGCAGGGGCGCAAATCCGCGTGGCTCGCCGTACTCGGCTTTCTGGTCGTAATGTTCACCTTGGTGGGCGTTAATCTGGTCATCGCCGGGCTTCATTCATATGCGGGGACGGACTGAGCAACTTTGTTTACTAACGCAGCACTTGATTTTAAGATAACGTTCTACTGTATTTGATGAAGGGGTTGTTGTGAAATGGCAGAGCATTTGAATAGAATTCTGGTGGTGGATGACGAAGAGCGCATTCGCCGCCTGCTAAAGATGTACCTTGAAAAAGAAGGCTACGAAATCGACGAAGCGGAAGACGGCGAAATTGCTCTGCGCAAAGCAACGGCCAATGATTACGGCCTTATTTTGCTGGATGTCATGCTGCCGGGCATCGATGGGATTGAAGTGCTGACGAGACTCCGAGGGGTCAAATCTACTCCTGTTCTGATGCTGACGGCCAAGGGCGAGGAAATCAACCGGGTTCAGGGCTTTGAAATGGGTGCAGACGATTATGTGGTTAAACCGTTCAGCCCGCGAGAAGTGATCTATCGGGTCAAGGCCATTATGCGCCGTTCTTCGGCAACGGCCTTTTTATCCAAAGAGAGCAATTCCAGCAACAATATCGTTTTCCCGCATCTTATTATTGAGCATGATGCACACCGGGTAACTGCAGGCGGTCAGGAAGTAAGCCTGACCCCGAAGGAATACGAGCTGCTGCATTATTTGGCTATCTCACCGGACAAGGTGTTCTCGCGCGAAGAGCTGCTTAAGGATGTGTGGAATTACGAGTTTTTCGGAGATTTACGTACAGTGGATACCCATGTCAAACGGCTTCGCGAGAAACTGAATAAAGTTTCACCGGAATCAGCAGCGATGATCACCACAGTATGGGGCGTAGGCTACAAGCTCGAGGTACCTAAATAAGTGAATTTCTGGAGAAGTCTTGTCGGCAAGCTGTGGATCACGATCATCTGTCTGGTTGCTGTCGTGCTCATTACGGTGGGGCTGTCTCTGCTGCCTTATATCGACAGCAACTTCGCCAATTCCGGGGCGATTAAACGTTTGTTCATGTATGCCTGTATGATCGGGTTCTCGTTGACGACATTTTTTGCCTTGTTTTTATTTACTAAGATTACCCAGCCGATGCAGCAGGTCATTGAAGCGGCCAACAATATCCGCAAGGGTGAATACGGTACAAGGCTGACACTTGTGACGAGCGATGAAATTGGTCAATTGGCCACATCATTCAACCATATGGCTGAAGAGCTGGAGGAGAATATCCGCAGTTTGAACCACGAGAAGGGCCATCTGTCGAGTGTTCTGCGCAGCATGAGCGATGCCGTCATCACGTTTGACATCGAAGGCCGGATTATATTGACCAACCCGCACGGCCAAAAACTGCTTCAAGCCTGGAAGGATTTAGACCACGAGCAGGAAAGCGATTCTGAGCTTGATCCTGATGCAGCTGCTTCAGGAGATGTGCCGCCGCCGCTACGGCCGCTGTTCTTCAGCACGCTGAGACAGGGAAGCGACGAGCGTTCTAATGTGCATGTCCGCCAGGGAGTCTGGTCGGTTCATATGGCTCCGCTCTATTCGGAAGGGAATATCCGCGGCGCTGTAGCGGTTCTGCGTGATGTGACTGAAGAGGTGCGCCTGGAGAAAATGCGCACGGACTTTGTGGCCAACGTATCGCATGAAATCCGCACACCACTCTCGATGATGCAGGGCTACAGCGAGGCGCTGCTGGATGGCATGGCCTCCTCGCCGGAGGAGAGCAGCGAGCTGGTGCAGGTTATCCATGACGAATCGCTGCGTATGGGACGGCTGGTTAAGGATTTGCTGGATCTTGCCCGCATGGAGGCAGGACATACGGATATGGCCAAGGCGCAGGTGGATATGGATGAGCTGCTGGAACGCATATACCGCAAGTTTTCCGTACGGGCCAAGGAACGGGAGATTCATCTGGAGCTGACCAAGTCTGGCGATATACCGCTCCTTAAGGCTGCTGACGAAGATAAGCTGGAGCAGGTTCTGACAAATCTGCTGGACAATGCATTCCGCCATACACCCGCAGGCAAGCACATTACCATTGTTACCAGCACAGTGATTCTGGAGGGCCGCCGTTACCTGGGGGTTGAAGTCCGGGATGAAGGAGTCGGGATTGCGCCGGAGGATCTTCCTTATATTTTCGAACGTTTCTACAAGGCAGATAAAGCGCGTGTCCGGGGGGAATCCGGGGGAACGGGATTGGGACTGGCGATCGTTAAAAATATCGTCGAGTCGCATCAAGGGCAAATTACCGCGTACAGCAAGCTTGGCGAGGGGACAACCTTTACGCTGCGGCTTCCTGTCGAAAAACAGTAAACGCTTGACCCAGCATGACAGCGCCTCTGACAGCAGAGGTGCTTTTTGTTGAAACTAGCACTTTAATCTTGTTCATCGTGGAACATCTTGCAGCAAATCAAGGAGGCATCTATCATGATTTTATCGTTGGACCAAGGCACGACCAGCTCACGGGCGATTATGTTTGATCTGGAAGCGGGCATGCTCTCCCAGGGTCAGTATGATATTAAACAATCTTTCCCCCGTCCAGGCTGGGTTGAGCATGACCCGGAGCAAATCTGGGAAAGCCAGCTTGCCGCAGCCAGAGATGCTATCAGCGGAAGCCGGGTCCCGGCTGCGGAGATTTTGGCCATCGGCATCACCAATCAGCGGGAAACTGCGCTCATTTGGGACAGGGTTACAGGTGTGCCTATTTATCCGGCCATTGTCTGGCAGGACCGGCGCACGGCGGAGCAGTGTGAGGACATTAAGCGGCAAGGTCTTGCCGCTGAAATTGCCGAGAAGACTGGACTTGTCGTCGATGCCTATTTCTCGGCAACAAAGCTGGCCTGGATTCTGGACCATGTACCGGGCTCAAGGGAACGTGCCGAGCGGGGAGAACTGCTTGCCGGAACCATTGACAGCTGGCTGATCTGGAAGCTCACCGGAGGCGCTGTGCACGCCACGGACGTGACCAATGCTTCACGTACGATGCTGTTTAATCTGCATGAGCGCAAATGGGATGAGCGGCTTATCAAAGTTCTGCGCATCCCCCGCGCCATTCTCCCGGAGGTGCGGATGTCCGGTGGAGAATTCGGCGTAGCCCAGGCACAGTGGTTCGGTGCGGAAATTCCTATCCGCTCTGTCCTTGGCGATCAGCAGGCCGCATTGTTCGGCCATACCTGTCTGGATGCCGGCAGCGCCAAAAATACATACGGCACAGGCTGCTTTATTCTGATGAATACAGGTACGGAAGCAGTCGTCTCCACTCATGGGCTGCTGACCACCGTAGCCTGGGGCATGGGCGATGAATTGTATTATGCGCTCGAAGGCAGTGTCTTTGTGGCCGGTGCAGCCGTCCAGTGGCTGGAGGAAGGGCTGGGGCTGATTACCGGCCCCTCGGACTCGGAGGACAAAGCAAGGGAAGTGGAGGACAGCGAGGGTGTCGTGGTCGTACCGGCCTTCACCGGGCTGGGAGCGCCTTATTGGGATATGTACGCCCGCGGCGCGGTGTTCGGACTGACCCGGGGGACTACGGCAGGTCACCTGGTGCGGGCCACGCTGGAGTCGCTGGCTTTTCAGTCCCGGGATGTGATTGGGGCGATGGAAAAAGACGCCGGCATGCCGCTGACCGGACTGCGCGTGGATGGCGGCGCTGTCCGCAATGATCTGCTGATGCAGTTTCAATCAGACATTCTAGGCAGTGAGGTGACCCGCACCACCTATGCGGAGACGACGGCTCTGGGTGCAGCGCTGCTGGCCGGACTCACCTCAGGGATTTGGTCAAGAGAAGAGCTGGAGAGCTTCAACAAGGCCGAGAAGGTGTTCTCGCCGCAGATGGAGCAGGAGGAACGGGAACGCCGCTACGGCGCCTGGAAAGATGCTGTAGCGCGTACCATGGGCTGGGAGAAGCATGAGGGGCGTCAGTAAGCAGGAATGTATTCATGTACCGATTTGGAAACGAGTTTCACGATCATCCTATCACGCAAACGGCGCTCAAGAAGAGTGAATTCTTCTTGAGCGCCGTATTTGTTCTGGCGGGCTTTAGCATTCCTATTTATAACTTTTGATTTACCGGCAAGACACCGGACCTGTGAAATATTGAAACTCGCCCATAACGGCAAAGCCGACGCTCAGGTAGAGGTCCAGAGCATGGGCATTCTCAGTGACGACACCTAGACGTATATGCGTATCGGGTTCCTGCAGCAGCAGGTCTTCCACTGCTGCTGCAAGGATTTCGCGGCCAAGGCCTTTTCCCTGGCAAGACGGAAGGACGCAGAAATCGTGGATAACCGCTGTCCGGGAGTCAACTTTATTAACTCTTATCAGTCCAACCGGCATGTGATTATTCTTGGCAATATAGGTGATGCGCCCAGGCTGGCGGGTATGGGCCCAATAATCCCGTGTCCATGACTCTGAATCACCGAAAGCCTGCGATGAACACATCACCGTAAATTCATAATCATCCGGCTGCTCTACTTGTAACGTTAGTTCCGGGTAACGGGGCTCACGGGCGTGGTACTGCTTGAGACTCAGGGAATACTCGGAGCTGGTCAAGTTTGCTGCCAATTGTGCCGCACAACCAGCTCCTGAAAGAGACCCCGAAGGGATGCGATAACGGAGCGTTTGGATGCCTTGTGCTTCCATCTCTTGCCTCGCGAGATCCAGCAGTCTGCGGAACACCTGCTGCCGCCGGTATTCGGGATACACCATTCCATTGATGTTGGCTTGTGTTCCGTCCGACGTATACCAGCTCAGAAAACCGATTAACTGTTCCCCGGCATGGCAGAGGAAAGCAGCATCACCATTCTCAGGCCCCAGACTCTCAACGCCAACTCTCAGATTGCTCCCATCGGAATTTTTGCAGAGCAGCTCCAGCGACTTCACCGCCGCAATAGATCTCTCGGAGAAATCAGTCATTTTCTTAATTACATGTTCTCCCATAACTGCTGCTACACTTCAACCGCGGAAATGATCTCTAGATTCTCAAGACCAGCCTTGCGGCCCAGCCGGGCCAGCTGCATTTTAAGGATCGGATTGTTTTCCAGCGTCAGCTTGACCTTCACAAATCCGTCGCTCTTGAACATCACGAAGCAGCTTTCCAGCAGAGGCACCACATCTGGAGCGGTTACATTCAACTTTATACAATCAATTTTCAGTTCATAGTCGGCTGGGTTAATAGGATTGATCGTTTGCTGATAAGCTTGGATGGACCGGAGACCGTCCTCTTCAGAGAAGGTGCCTTCCAATTCGATTTCGATTACTTTCTGTTCCACATCTGTCTTTAAAATAAATTTCCCCATCTGTACATCTCTCCCGTTAGTGGATTGCTGAACATGAGGGGGCAGCTAAGCTTGCCTCTGTGGTCCTCATGTATATCTGTTCATATAGATAACCATGAATTTCATGTATATGCAATAATAAAGTCGAAACATGTATTAATTTGTCACAAAAGATCAAATGAAACCCGGTGACAAAAGCGGTTGCTAGCGCACTATATAGTGATTTTTAACCATATTTCAATCAAAAAAACCTCTTCAGGATACGGCTGATAATCAGCCATAATCCATAAAGAGGTCTCGGAGCAGGATACGCTTAATCTAGAACTTGAAGATGTGAATGGTCTTTTGCAGCTGGAATACGGCTTGTGTCATTTTATCTGTCTCTTCGGCTACGGATTGCAGGGCATTAATTTGCTCATTCATGGCTGCGGATACCTCTTCGGTTCCGGCTGCCGTCTGCTGGGTAATCGCGGAAATATTCTCAATGGCGCTGGAGATTTTGAGTGCACTTTCCAGCATGAGATCACTTTCAGCAGAGAAGGAGGCGATTTGCTCGGTTATGTACTGAACACTTTGCACAATTTGCGCGAAAATATGAGCGGTCTCGGTGATCATCTCATTCTGAACCTGTACGACCTCTTCGTTGATGGCAATATTGTCGATTGCCTGTTTGATGTCAGCTTCGATACTGCGTACCAGCCCGAATACTTCCTTAGTAGAAGCGGTGGATTCCTCGGCAAGCTTGCGGACTTCCTGGGCTACCACGGCGAACCCCCGGCCATGCTCGCCTGCGCGCGCGGCTTCAATGGATGCGTTCAGAGACAGCAGGTTGGTCTGCTCGGCAATTTCAGTGATGGTCTTCGTAATCATGGTAATGCCCCGGGCATTTTGTGAGAGGGCATCAATCGTATCGGCCACCTTTTGCGTAGCCTGAATATTCTTGCGCATGCCTTCTGCCTGAGTGTCAACGGACACACGTCCTTTTTCGACCAGCTCCAGCGTATGTATAGAACGTTTATTCATTTCTTTAGTTGAGCTAGTGTAGTTAGAAACTTTGGTTTCTATGTCTTTGATGGATTCTGTCATATCTGCAATATCCACGGATATCTCATTGGCGCCGAGGGCCAGCTCGTTGGAAGAAGAGGCAACCTGTGCCATGACAATCTTGAGATTCTGGTTCTTGTCTTCAATACCCCGGCTCGCGTCCATTACCTGGCGGGTAATTCCCGAAGCTTCCGTCAGAATCTTCTTCAGCTTTTCGATCATCGTGTTGAACGAGCGGCTGATGTCGCCCATGGCCCCGCTTTCGTCCGCACGGCTTGTGAAATCTCCTTTGGCGATCGTGTGCGTCACATTGGAAATGTCGTCAAATGAAGATGTAAGCGTTCTCTCAATAAATCGTGAAAGAGGATAGGTCAACGCTGACAGTACCACAACAAGAATAATTCCGATCAAGATCTTGCCCATGATCAATAAAGTAATCAGAACAGGAACTGCGAATAATGCGGCAATCAGATAACAACCGGCAACTATTCTCTGTTTTAACGGAAGCTTGTTCATCCAGTCCATAATAACTAATTCCCCCTAATAAATATGTTGTGTATTGTAATATTATAGGTGATTATAGGAGGTTTGGTCTATTGTAAGAACTGACATAAATTTAAGACAGGAATAATCTAAAAAATGCTGCAGGTTATCTAAAAAATGACTCCTATATTTTTGTGGATGCTGAAATTATCATTATAAATGATTACGCTTTCAATCGTTATATAACAATTGCCTAAGGAGGTTCTGTTCGAAAGGGAAATTTGTATTCGATTTCAATGCTCACTACTTTTGAAGGAGGCAATATGAAATGTTGAAACGCGCAATTTCCTCGGCCACCGCTTTACTCCTTTTGTGGTCAACACTTGCAGGAGCAGCACCTGCAACTTCCTATGCAGCAGCGTCAACTACGGAAGCCCTGGTTCCCTATTATAAAGCCTCACTGCCTGTGGATACCCGAGTGGCAGATTTGCTGGGACGGATGTCTCTGGATGAGAAAATCGGGCAAATGGTGCAGGCGGAGCGTGCATCTGTCACACCGGAAGATGTCAAGAAGTATCACTTAGGTTCGGTTCTCAGTGGCGGAGGTTCTTTCCCGAACGGGAAGCAATTAGACAGTACTCGTGAGAAGTGGGAGGCGCTTATAGATTCCTATCAAGCAGGTGCCTTATCTACACCACTGGGTATCCCGCTTCTCTATGGGGTTGATGCGGTACATGGTCAGAACAATATCATGGGTGCGACCTTATTCCCACATAATATAGGTTTAGGAGCCACACGAAATACAGAACTTGTCGAACAAATTGGGATCGCAACCGCACAGGAGGCTAAAGCGTCTGGAACGAATTGGATCTTTGGTCCTACCATTGCTGATCCGCAACATATAAATTGGGGCCGGACGTATGAAGGCTTCAGTGACAACCAGTCCCTTGTAGCTGAAATGGCCTCTGCGTACATAAAGGGACTGCAGGGAAAAACCATTGGCGAGTTGAAGAATAGTGATCGGGTGATCGCCTCCGCAAAACATTTTCTTGGAGAGGGGTTAACGGATAATGGAGTGAATCAGGGCGATATCACCGGGATGACTGAGCAGGAAGTGCTCGACCTGAATCTGCCGATGTACAAAAAGGCTATAGAAGCTGGGGCAAGGACGGTAATGGCTTCTTATAACAGTATCCAAGGATTAAAGATGCACGCGAACAAACGTATTCTCACCGATGCGCTGAAGGGTACAGGCGAGGGCCAGCTTGGCTTCACGGGCTTTGTTATTACGGACTATAATGCCGTGCAGCAAATCAACAAGGATTGGGATGGAAATGCAGTCAGTGGATTGAAGAACCAGATTAAAGTAGCTGTGAATGCCGGCGTTGACATGTTGATGATGCCAGCCGATTGGAAAATTACCATCACTCACCTGAAGGCACTTGTAGAGGAGGGGGCAATTAGTCAAAGCCGTATAGATGACGCAGTAACGCGTATTTTGCGCGTTAAGTTTGAGTCGGGTGCATTCGAGCATCCGATGACGGATCAGAGTCTTGAGACTACCTTCGGCTCTAAATCACACCGTGCACTTGCCCAGAAGGCAGTGCGCGAATCCCTCGTTCTCCTGAAAAACGATAAGGTAAATGGTCAGCCGATCCTTTCCCGGCTTAAGAATATGAATAAGATTTTTGTCGCTGGCAAAAGTGCGGATGATATCGGCATACAGTCAGGTGGCTGGTCCATCAGCTGGCAGGGTCTATCCGGAAAAATTACGGAAGGAACCACGATCCTTCAGGGGATTAAGAACACAGCTGGTGAATCAAAAAAGGTAACCTACAACAAACATGGCCGTGGCGCAGCGGGCAATGATGTCGCGATTGCTGTTATCGGTGAAAAGCCGTACGCCGAATCAAACGGTGATGGCCTGAACAGTCTCAAATTGGATAAGGAAGATATTGCCACGTTAAATAATATCCGTAAATCTGGGGTTCCGACGATTGTTGTCCTCGTATCCGGAAGACCTTTGATCATAAATGATCAATTGAAAGATATAGCAGGGCTGGTTGAAGCTTGGCTGCCGGGAACGGAGGGGCAGGGAGTAGCTGATGTCCTTTTCGGTGATTACGAATTCACAGGTAAATTACCGATTCGTTGGCCTTTCTACACAGAGGCATACTCGGCATTGAAGGCAGGCACCTCGAATTTAGAACAGCAATATATTCTGTTTGATTATGGGTATGGATTGACTAAAAACGAACCAACACCTGTTTTACCTGCTCTTCCGCAAAAACCGGGCAACGCTCTCTACGCGAAAGTAGAGGCGGAGAGCTTCATACAACAGCAAGGGATACAGTTAGAGGGCACTGCTGATGTTGGTGGAGGCCAAAATATTAGCTACGCAGATGCAGGGGACTGGATGGAATATCTGATTGACGTTCCAACAGATGGAGTGTTTGATATAGATTTCCGCCATGCCGGTGAAGGTGATAATACCGGATTTAACATTCTAAATGAGTCAGGCGTGAAACTCGGTGAGTTATCCGTAAACCGCACAGGAGCCTGGCAGAACTGGAAGACGACTACAGTTCATGACATTGCCCTTACAGCAGGTGTTCAGAAGATTAAGTTAGTGCTTAAGGCGGGTGGACTAAACTTAAACTGGTTTGGTTCCAAAGGCTTCTCACCCGCAGCGCCAGAAATTGATAGTGGGGGAATTATAACCCCGGCACCGGTCATACAGGCGAACGCAGTAGAGAACTGGGTGACCACTGAACGGGATTCCGGGGATATGGGATGGTATTACGATCCTCGTTGGCAGGATGGCGACAAGAAGCTTGAACAGCAAGCTAATATCGACTTAACTGAGGTTGGAACGGCTGTTGACCCTAAAGTTACAACGATTACTATTGATCCAAACAAAGAATATCAGTCGATGATGGGGATTGGAACATCGATGGAAGAATCGACTGTTTACAATCTGCTCAAGATGTCACCAGCGAAACAGGACGAATTACTGAAGAAGCTAGTGAGCAAGACTGAAGGCATTGGCATGAGTATGATGCGCGTTACGATTGGTTCGGCTGACTTTACAGCACAGAAGTTTTATTCCTATGATGATATGCCAAAAGGTGAAACGGACACAAGCTTAAGTCATTTCTCAATTCAGAAGGATATCGACTTCGGTATTATTCCGGCATTACAGAAAATGGTGGCGATCAATCCGGAACTCAAATTTTTTGCTTCACCATGGAGTCCTCCAGGCTGGATGAAGACCACTGACAGCATGGTTAAAGGGCAGGTTAAGGATGAATATCTGCCTGTACTCGCGGACTATTATGTCAAATTCATTCAAGAGTATAAGAAGCAAGGGATTGTTATTGAGGCGAT
This sequence comes from Paenibacillus sp. FSL M7-1046, assembly GCF_038007405.1. Lineage (NCBI taxonomy): Bacteria > Bacillati > Bacillota > Bacilli > Caryophanales > Paenibacillaceae > Paenibacillus > Paenibacillus sp. FSL M7-1046. Next base: position 4,883,842 of record NZ_JBBOXB010000001.1, read on the forward strand.
GACCTTACAGAACGAGCCTCTTCTTGAAATCGAATATCCCAGTACGAAAATGCCCTGGCAACAAGAAGCGGAGCTTGCCAAGCTGCTGAAGCAGAAGCTGACAGCAGCAGGACTGGACGTGAAGTTATGGATATTCGACCACAACCCGGGCGACACGATGTCTTATCCGGCTCCAATGCTGGCTGATTCTGAGAACTACGCAGCGATCGACGGAACGGCTTTCCATGATTACGGCGGCGATCTTGGGCTTATGTCTCAGCTGCATGATATGTACCCCGAGAAGAACGTTTACTTAACGGAACGTGCAGTATGGGGAACATTAGGTACGGATCGGATTGCACAGTATTTCAGAAATTGGGCAAGAAGCTATAATTCATGGGTCCTTATGCTTGATAGCGATATCAACACCCACCAATGGGTTGGAACACCGGATCCGACGATGTTAATTCAGGATTCGTCGAATACCGATAATTATTGGCTGACGCCGGAGTATTACTTCGTGGGCCACTTCACGAAGTTCGTGAAACCAGGCTACACTCGAATCGACAGCAACTACGGTAATAAGGATAGTGTAACGAATGTATCCTTCATGAGTCCGGACAAGAAAACGATCGTTACGGTCGTTATTAACCAGACGGCATCAACACAAACGTTTAAGCTGGTGACTGACGGAACACAAATTGCGGCAACATTAGCACCCAAGTCAGTAGCCACTTACCGTTGGAACCGTGACATTCAAACGGTACCTGGGGAGGAGAAGGTGCTAAGTCTTACTCCGGCTGTTTTGGATTATGACGTTAACGGCAAAGAAGTAACGTTGAATCTTAGCGGAGGCACCTTTAATAGCTCCAAAGTAAATGACATTTCATTATCTGGTGAGGCAACGGATAAGGGTGTGACAGTAACCTCTGTTACCTACGCTACTTACAACCCGGATAAGGTTAAAGTAAAACTCGCATGGGATGGAACGCCTTATTATAATGATGTGAACCTGACCCTAAATATACCGGCTACCGCCTATTCTGATTCTACTGACGGTAAGCCGCTTTCAGCGCATGTGAAGCTGAAAGGGACTGCAAGGCAGACACCGGCTACACCTATACCAGGTACCGTCAGCGCGGATGTTTACTATCAGTTCTCAGGAGTGAATTTTACGGAGGGATGGAAATTTACAGACATAGGAGCTGGGGACTGGGTAGACTTTAAGATTAATGTTCCGAGTGCCGGCAAATATGCATTTACGTTAAATGCTGTAGTTCCAAGTGGTGGAGGCAGTGCTTTCCAGATGAAATCTGATCATACAACGCTCGCCACATTTAACATTCCTTCCGGACCTAATACTTGGAATCTCATACGTACTTCGGCGGATTTGGAAGCAGGGGAGCAGATCATTAGAATTCTCGGCAGTGTGGGCACCTTTGAAATGCAGCATATTATAGTCGAAGAAGTCAGCCCTCATTCCGTCGACGGGGACGGCATCTTGAAAGTGGAAGCGGAGAGCTTCGTAAAAGCAGGTCAGAACGTGATCCAAGTAGGAGATCCAATTACTAACCTCGGTTATACAACTGCGGGAACCTATATGGATTACTTAGTTACAGTACCGAAGTCCAGCAACTACAAAGTTAAATATAATTATGCGACTCCACAAGGCGGAGTTTCCGTATCGCTGCAGACGAATGGTCAATCAACCGGTACCACGAGCTTGCCAAGTACTGGTGGCTGGGGTGTCTATTCTGAAGCGGCTTCGATCCTTCCTTTAACAGCTGGCACGCAGACTATACGGCTTGTCATTAATGGTGACGGAGTAAACTTGGACCGCTTCCAGCTTGAGCCAACGGATTCCGCTCCGGCGCCAGTTTTTGAAATGGCTGCAGCACCTCATGTCTTGTATGAAGATAGTCAAAGGGATGACGAGCAAATCGTAAAACTCAATACGAATATCGTTGACGGGAAAATCTACTACACAACTGACGGTACACTTCCAACAAAGGACAGCGCATTATATACGGGTCCTGTCTCGGTGTCACCGGCGAAAGTCCTTCGGGCTATTGTCGTAAAAGCGGGGATGGATGACAGTTATGTCTCCTTCTATGCAACAGCAGCGGCATCACCGCAAGCAAGTCCAGGTGCGGGAAGGTATAACAACCTGGTCAATGTGAATCTAACAAGTAGAACCAAAGGAGCAACTATTTATTATACTACCGATGGTACCGTACCGACGACGACAAGCCTCTTATATCAGGGACCGCTTACGGTTACTTCCGATACGACGATCAAAGCAGTTTCTATTAAAGACAGCTTGAATCATAGTGCTGTCGGTGAATTCACGTTCAATATTACTAACAATCCAAATCCGAATCCCGGTACGAATCTAGGGACGAACCCAGCAACAAATCCCGGAACAAACCCAGGGACTACCCCGGTTGATAATGGGCAAAAGGCGATGATCAAAGCTCCGAAGCCTGTAGTAAATCCTAACACAGGCCGCGCAACAACAACGATAGCAAGTGCAGATTTGAAAGCAGCGCTACAAGCTGCGAAGCCAGTCAAAGGAGTCCCAACGGTCTTTATAGAAGTTGAGGAATTAGCAGGACAAAAGGGATACGAAATACTTCTTCCTGTTGAGAATCTGACGACGGGGACTTTAACCTCGAAGCTGGAAATTGTTACGGCCATTGGGAAGATAGTCGTGCCAAGTAACATGCTAAGCAGAACCGTTGCGAGTGGTGTAGACAACATTGGATTAACGATTGCGGTAGCGGATATTACTGAGGATGGGGTAAAAGCAAAAATTGGGCAACATCCCGTCATCGGGCTGACCTTACGAGCCGGTAATCAGGTCATTGAATGGAATAATCCGAAAGCACCGGTAACGGTGTCTATTCCTTACACGCCTTCGGCAACGGAATTGGCCCATAAGGAGCAAATCACTGTCTGGTATATCGATGGACAAGGAAATCTAAAGTCGGTTCCAAGCGGTCGTTACGATGAAAAAACCGGAATGGTTAGTTTCACCACGACACATTTCGGCACATTTGCTGTAGCGTATGTTAATAAATCTTTTACAGATATCAGTAAGCACGGGTGGGCAAAGCAGGCAATCGAGGTTCTGGCGTCCAAGGGAGTGATACAGGGCACATCAGATACGACATTTGCCCCTAATGCAAAGATTAAAAGAGCGGACTTTATCGTATTATTAGTGAAAGCACTTGGACTTACAGAAGCAGCAGGTGAGAACTTTGCCGATGTTAAATCAACGGCTTATTATGCAGAGGCTATTGGCATAGCTAAGAAGCTCGGGATTGTCCAAGGAAAAGGCGGCAATATCTTCGAACCGGAAGCAAACATCACGAGACAAGAAATGATGGCGTTGGCCAACCGGGCATTGAGTGCTGCACAGATTCATTTGGAACAGGGATCAGCAGCGGACTTAACGCGATTTGATGATATTACGAAGATCGCCCCCTTTGCGGTTGAAGACATAGCAACGCTGGTCAAGAATGGAATCGTGTCTGGTAACGGGGCACTTGTGAATCCGCTTGGGACTGCAACCCGTGCTGAAGCTTCGGTTATGATTTATAAGATGTATAATTTGAAATAACTAAGTGCTGTTGTAGTTGAATGAAGATAAGGCCAATCGGAAGATTCCGGTTGGCCCTTTTTTGGTTTTTAAATACCCTTTTAAACTTTCAGTTTGTAGGTTCAAGGTAACCGATCATTTTCTGGTACTGTGTTGGGGTCAGACCCGTCCATTTTTTGAAAGTGGTTCTGAAATGCCGCTCCTCCTGATACCCGACTTGCTTGGCAACTGTATATATTTTGTAGTTTTGCTTCAATAGTTCCTTCGCTTTTTCCACACGGAATTGATGCAAATAATCCAAAAAGTTAATCCCTAGTTCTTGTTTGAATAAAGAGCTTAAGTAGGTATTGGATACATAAGTTTCCTTAGCGACAGATTCCAGCGAGATACTGGTGTTGTACTTCTGAATAATCCAATCAAGTGCAGCTTGAACCGTTCGGTGAAGAGGTTTCTGCCGGGAGTCAATTTCAACGATGCTTTGAATAATTTTTTGCATAATGGTAGCCAGCTCTTCTAATGTTTCGATAGAGGGGACTTTCTCCACCCAGTTAATGAGGTCATCCTTCCATTCGAAGGCGGCATGATTACGTTCCTGTGAGAATTTTTGCAGCTCTAGAATGAAGATCGTGGCCCGCAGATTGACTTCCGTTTTGTCATATTGGGAGGTGTTGCGGATATAATTCAGCCAATGGTCCAGATGATCTAACGCTTGTTCATAATTATGATTTTCCAAGTTGAGCTTTATTTCTTTCTCCAGATGCTGTAATTCTTCATTCTCCAAGATGGAGGTGTGAACCAGACCGCGCTGATTATATTCGGAAAAAAGAAATACCCCGCCTTTTCCTTTGTAAAACCGGCCTGCCATAGCTTCCATGGCTTCCGCGTACGCGCTATGTACTTCATCCAGAGATGGTTTTACGGAAGAGATGGCTATACTGATGGAAATTTTCAAGAAGGTCTCCATATTCTTTTGGAGTTCTTCCATCTTTTTCTTCAAAGAGGTATCGGTCTCATGATCAGGGATGTTGGCCAGCCATAATAATTCCTCTCCGTAGCTAATCGGTTCTATAAATCCATGGAATAGAGGCAGCAATGTTTCGGTCAGAATATTACTGGCTGCGTATCGAATCAATGCCATATCCCGTTTATATAGTTTGGAGTCATTCCGGTGGTCCGGGGTGTCAATCCGCAGCAATCCAATATGAATCTTAAAAGGTTTAAGTGAGATTCCCATCTCTTCTATGATTTTCTGCCTGTCTTCGAGAAGGAGCGGGGGATTCGCGAGCCACTGATTTAAAATTTGATTTTTAAGCAGCGGAATATTTTTTGTCCAATTCTGATTGAGCTGTTGCAGCGTGGAGCCTTCCCTTTGTTCCTTATCGATCTTTTCCTTCACTGTAAGTATGGCTTGGAGAATATCTTCAGGTAAGCAGGGCTTTAACAGATACTCGCTTGCCCCATATCGGACAGCATCCCTCGCGTAATTAAAATCACTGTACCCCGTAAGCAGAATCGAATAGAAGGACAGCCCCTCCTCCTGCGCAGTCTGAATTAGTTCCAGTCCATTTATGTAAGGCATGCGAATATCTGTTAATAACACCTCCGGCTTCCTTTCTCTCATTAATGTCATAGCTTCTCGTCCATCCCTCGCTGCGCCCACAATCTCAATATCGTAAAAGGACCAATCGATCATCTGAATAATTCCTTGTCGGAATGATAATTCATCTTCGGCAATCAGCAACCTGAGCATCGTTTAGTTACCCCCTCTATGGATTCGGATTTGGATACGCGTACCTAGACCTAAGGTGCTTTCAATGTGAAATTCCGTAAGCTCAAAGTACAGATTCAACCTTTCGCGAATATTACTTAAGGCGAGGCCCGAGTGTCCAATGGAAGGAGTAACCGGTTTAGGATGACATAAAATTTGCTCTACCCGTTCTGGAGTCATGCCCTTCCCGTTATCAACAACCTCCAGTACGATCCACGATTCCTCAGCATAACAGGCTACCGCAATCATTCCGCTTCCCTCTAAAGGTTCTATGGCATGAATGATGGCGTTTTCAACAAGAGGCTGCAATAATAATTTGGGGACTTGGAAATGACTGATCTCTTCATCCAGGGTGACGGAGAAATGAAATCTGGTAGTAAAACGTTTCTTTTGCAAAAATAAATAATTCTCGATGAATTCAACCTCCTGAAGCAGAGTGGCATTGTCTTGGCCGTTATTCAGACTTAACCTGAACACCTGGGACAAAGATTGAACCATTTCTGCAATATCCCGCTCATCCTTCTGCATCGCCGTCCAGCTTATCATATTTAAAGTGTTGTACAGGAAGTGAGGATTGATTTGCGATTGCAGTGTTTTAAGCTCTGCTTCTTTTTGCTTTAAGTGTGAAGTATATACATCATCGATTAGGGTTTTCACACGCTTAACCATCGTATCATACCAGTAACCCAGTTGGCCGATCTCATCATTTCCCGAAAAATTCACCCGCTGACTGAAGTCTCCAAGCTGCAGCTGCTTCATCGAGAGAATTAATGTTTTGACTGGGTTCGTAATGATTTTGGCGATTAACCAAGTACACAGTATCATTACCAGCGTAAACACTGCCATAATAAGAACAGTTATGGATTTGATATAATCGAGCTCTTTCAATAAATCCTTTTTTTTCTGTATCACCAAAGAGTGCCAGCCCGTCAGCGGGGAAGTGGTCTGAGAGACAACCAAGTCATCTCTATCCAGCAGGTAGCTGAGCGCATCATCTTTTGAAAGTGCAGGTTCAGCAGATTGGAAATAAGGCAGATCGCCAATATGTTCACCCAAATTATCCAACTCCGTAGAAGCCAGAATCACACCATCGTCATTGATAACCAGTTGATATGCATTATTTTCTTTGCGGAAAAGATTATTGCTGAGTTGATCGGCATCGATCCCAATCATTAGCACACCGATTCGTTTATAGGTATTGAAATCCTTAAAGGGCTTGATCATCACGAGTTTATAATGTCTGTCACCATGCAGCAGGTGATCCTCAGGGGACAACATATCCCATATAGGCTCACCGGCAGATTTCATAATGTTCTTGAAAAACCGGGTTTCTTGAAACTCCGCGAAGGAGGCAGCACTGGCAATACCGGTTTGTGTAATGGCGAACGGCCCATTATCTTCTTGACCCGTAGACAAGCGATAAACAAGCAAGGATTGAAAGGATTCGCTTGAGACCATCAATGGGAGGAGGGATTTGTAGATTTGCTCTCTTACTTCGAGTGTATCACTGGTGGTCACCAAATGTTGTAAGGATGGATTAAGAAACAGGAAGTTACCTGTGCTAATAGTACCGCTGGTGATAAAATCAAGCTGGTTCGTAGTTTTGGCAGCCATGTGGCTTTGCGCTTGACGGATTTTATCGACGATTTCATTGGCGGCAATATAATAGGAATAAAGGCCAGTTAAACCTACAGTAAAGATCAGCAGAGGGATAACCCAGATCAGTAGTTTATACTGCAGTGAAATGTCTCGATACCGCGTCACGATAGGTTTAATATTATCTCACCCTACTTTACATAGAATATCATCAGTATAACTACAAATAAGGTAATAATATATGTGCTGTCCCCTAAATTTTAGAAATAATAACTTCTCAAGAGGTGGGGAAGAGGATGAAAAAGAAATACCGCACACTATCCATTCTGATCATAACCGGTTTGACAGCTTGCGCAATATTTAGTATTACGAATATGAATTCCAAGACACCTGCAATAAAAGTTCAGAATAATACAGAGACACCGGGGATTGTCACGTTGAAATTATTCACAGCCCTTGCTGACCGCGAGAACGGACAGGGGAAAATCGAACAGCAAATCATAGACGCTTATATGAAAGAACATAGAAATGTAAAAATAGAAGTCGAGGCATTGCAGGATGAGCCTTATAAATCAAAAGTTAAAATATACGCTACATCGAATGCTCTTCCGGATATTATTCAATCCTGGGGACAGACCTCTTTTATCAAACCCTTAATTGATGCAGGTTTGTTGGCTAAGCTGAACGAGTCGGATTATACCTCCTACCATTTCGTCTCCGGCTCACTCGATGGATTTAAGCAGCACGGTGAATTATACGGGTTACCTAGAAATACCGACTTCTTTGTGATGTATTACAATCAAAAAATATTGGCCGACACCGGTATCTCGGTTCCTGGAACAACACAAGAATGGTTTAAGGCAAGCAAGATGCTAAGAGAGAAAGGCATTAATCCTATCACAACCAATGCCGTTGAAGGCTGGTCACTACCGATCTGGTTCGAGTACATCGCTCAGCGGCATACGGGTGATTTCAGCAAAATGGACGAGGTTCTCGCGGGCAAAGCTACCTTTACAGGCAATGAACAATTTCTTGCAGCGGCTACAGAATTACAGCGGTTCCAGAAAGAGAAGACACTTGCGGACGGCTTCCTGACTGCGGATTACGGCGCAGCCCGCAACTTGTTTGGACAAGGTAAAGCGGCTTTCTTTTTGATGGGGAGCTGGGAATCCAGTCTTGCTACGGATGAGAATTTCTCGGAAGAATTCCGGAATAATGTTGCAGCTGCACCGTATCCCGCTTCTGACAGGGGCAAGCTGACGGATGTCGCAGCATGGTTCGGCGGTGGATATTCGATCTCCGCCCATTCTAAGAATAAAGAGGAGGCTGTACAATTTTTGAAATACTTCTACGATCCAGAGAATTGGGCGAAGCTTATTTGGCAAAGTGGAGCAGGGATACCCGCTCAAAAATTCGATCAATACCTGACTGGGGCAGAAAATAAGCTGCAAAAAGGACTGGTAGACATCTTTAGCTCCATTTCAACTTCCAGCGGGACCCCCCTCCAGGATCAAGGAAGTAATGAATTTAAAAATAAAGTAATGGAGGCCCATCAATCCTTAATGGATGGAAGATGCACTCCGGCAGAGTTTTTAAAGAAACTTGATGAAGCCGCTAAATTGAATCAGTAGCTGGAAGACGACTCACCCGACGACCCAATAGGACGGTTTCCAGTGCAGCCTTATATACTTTTATACGCAGTTCCTCTGGTGACCTGACGATCACATGGGGACCCAAGGACAACATGATTCGGCAAGCTGCTTCTATGACGTTAAACTCAGCTTCGACCTCCAGCCATGCAGAATCAGGAGATTCATCTATGGACAGCAATGTAACAAAGCGTTCCTGCCTTAAGGCTTGAAGGGAGGAAGACTTTAGCGTGAATTTGGCTTGATAACTGGGAAGAGCGGATTTGAACGATACTTTAGACAACTCCCAGTAACTTGTCAACTCAAAATCGTCAGGTCGTAGATACACTTCCTCTAAAATTTGGGCAGCAACGATTCTCGAAACCCGGTAGGTTCTGAACTGCTCCTCATGCTGCCCGATAACATACCATACCCCCCGTTTAGCCACCAAGCCCAGCAGTCCAATGATTCTGTTCTTTATTTCCCCATTGCGCAGATAAGAAATACTTACTTTCCGGTCTTCCCAAAGGGCTGCCTGTAAGGTTGAAAGAAAAGGGAAGCTTTCCTCGGATGAAAGCCATCCTTCACTGTCTATATGAATACGCTGGTTAAAATAGTTGGCGGAAGGGGATTTATTCCCTGAGGCAGCAGCTTCCAGCTTGCGCGATGCAATCGTGAAATCCTCATGAATACCAAGATCCCTCAAGATTGCCGAATCGGCAGAGAGCAGGAGAGCGCCTATTTCGTTGGGCTTCATTCCAGTTAAGGAAGTGCGGTAGCCTTCGGTGAGCATCCAGCCTCCCTCCCGGCCTCTTTCAGCCAGCACGGGTATTCCGGAGGCACTAAGCGCCTCCATATCACGAAATATTGTCCGCTCGGACACCTCCAAGGTGCTGGCCAGCTCACGGGAGGTGACTTTGCCGCGGTTCTGCAGCAGAAGCAATATGGATAATAAACGGTCTGCTCTCATACGTCCTCCTCATAGGGGGGGATCCCCCTATATAGATTGAACTTATAATTCTTCTATTTTGGGATTGGCCGTGACTACAGAGAATGTTTGGACTTCCGGCCGCTGTTAGGTTTGGATTTCCTGAATTTAACCGCGAATCGCGGTAGAAATCCAAACCTAAAGGCGGACGCTATCGCTCCTCCAGTTCCAAAATTCCCCTCCGCCACTTTTCCCTACATGTAATTCTCATGTTCAATCTATATAATTTCAATCTATTTTCATTTTATCATATATATATGTCAGTTGATGTCATATATAGAGTTTATGATGAGTATAGCAAGCAGAAGAACCAATGATACTAAGATCAACAATGAAGAGAGGAGCGGTAGTATGACAAATCTGCAAGGGAAAGTGGCACTGGTTACCGGAGGAAGCAGGGGAGCCGGCAGGGGAATAGCTTTGGAGCTGGCAAAAGCCGGTGCGTATGTGTATATCACAGGCAGAAGCACGGGGCTTTCCCAAGAAGGAAGGCGTAAAGGGACGATAGACAGTGTTCTTGATGAAATCAAGGCGGTTGGAGGGCAGGGTGAAGCGATCCGCTGCGACCATACCCAGGATAGCGAAACGGAAGAAGTCATCCGGCGGATAGCGTCGGAGCAGGGCAGGCTGGATATTCTGGTCAACAATGTATGGGGCGGCAATGAGCTGTCCATCGAGAGCAAACCTTTCTGGGAGCTGCCTCTGGAACATTGGAGCCATATGTTCGATGCGGGAGTCAGAGCGCAGCTGATGACCAACTATTACGCGATTCCGCTAATGCGCAGCAACCGGCAGAGCGGTGGTATTATTATTCATACAACGTATTGGGACCACTACAAATACATTGACAATTTCTATTATGATCTGGCTAAAAATGCACTGGTTCGCATGGCCTATGGATTGTCGGTAGAACTTGCGGCAGACGGTATAGCCGTGATCCCGTTGTCGCCCGGCTGGATGCGGACTGAATTGGTGCTGGAGAGCCTCAATACAGATGAAGAGCATTGGCAGGAGGTGCCTGAGCTGCAAACCAGTGAGTCCACAGCCTATATCGGGCGGGCCGTGGTTCAGCTGGCTGCAGATCCAGAGGTAATGTCCATAACGGGAATCCCGCAGCAGGTAGGCAGCCTTGCGGTACAATACGGATTCACCGATGCTGACGGGCGGCTCGTCCCGGTCTTCAAAGTTCCGGAATAAACAAAAATCGCTCTTTTGAAATGGCTGCAGGATGCCTCCATTTTCGAAAGAGCGATTTTTTTGCTAATACCCAGAACTATAGATCATACGAATTGGCTTCTATAGCAGAACTACCTCTTCGGCGGTGTTGATTTCCGGCAAGCCAGCCAGCTTCACAAGCACATGCTGCGGCACCTCTTTATCCACGGTCAGAAGCATGATAGCTGCACCACCGACAATTTTACGTCCCACCTGCATCGAAGCGATGTTGACATCGTTTTGTCCGAGCAGAGTGCCGACGAGACCGATAATCCCCGGCTTGTCGTTGTGGGAGATTACAATTTGATGGCCTTCCGGAGCGATATCAACCGGGAATTTATTCACCTGAACAATGCGTTCTCCGTAGCCCTGGAGCAATGTTCCGGCTACCAGGCGTTCTTCATCCGGTTCGGCCTTCAGGGTAACGGTGATAAGGTTAGTGAAGCCCTTGGTCTTGGAAGCCTTTGTCACGACAACATTCACATCACGCGTTTTCGCCAGATGCATGGAGTTGACGATGTTGACATCACTGCCGAAGTGGCGGGTGAACACGCCTTTTACAATATAGCGGGTCAGCGGCTGTGTATCCACATCCGAGAGATCCCCGGCATATTCAACATGAATTTCACGAATAGCGCCGTCCGTCAGCTGTGTTGCAAAGCTGCCAAGCTTCTCACCCAGTGTGAAGTAAGGCTGAAGCTTGTTCATTACGCTTGGCGCAACCGGAGGAATGTTTACAGCATTAATGAACGGCTCGTTGCGCAGAATATGCAGCACCTGCTCCGATACATCGATGGCTACATTCTCCTGGGCTTCTACGGTCGAAGCACCCAGATGCGGAGTCACGATGATTTTTGGATGGGAGAGGAACGGGTGATCCGCTTGTGGCGGCTCTTGCTCGAATACGTCAAATGCTGCTCCAGCGACTATGCCGCTGTCGATGGCTTCAACCAACGCCATTTCGTCGATTACGCCGCCGCGGGCACAGTTGATGATGCGCATGCCTTTTTTCATCACTTCGAACTGCGGGCGGGAAATCATATGGCGGGTTTCAGGTGTCAATGGTGTGTGCACGGTCATGAAATCAGCGCCGCGGACAATGTCATCAACGGAGGCCAGCTTCACTTCGAGCTTCTCCGCACGGTCTGGAGTCAGGAACGGGTCATAAGCGAGAATGTTCATGCCGAAGGCTTTGGCCCGTTTGGCCACCTCGCTGCCGATCCGTCCCATGCCGAGAACACCCAGTGTTTTACCGCGTAGTTCTACGCCGAGGAATGTCTTTCTATCCCATACGCCGGAAATCGTTTTGGCATAGGCTTGGGGAATGTGCCGGGCGAGTGCCATCATCATGGCAAAAGCATGCTCACAGGTCGTAATCGTATTTCCGTCCGGCGCATTGATGACCACAACGCCATGCTGCGTTGCCGCCTCCAGTTTAATATTGTCGACACCGACGCCTGCGCGGCCAATGACCTTCAGGTTTGTGCCTGCGGCAATAATTTTCTCGGTAACAGTGGTTTGGCTGCGTACGAGCAGGCCGTCATATTCGCCGATGATTGCAATTAGCTCTTCTTCACTAAGTCCAGTCTTCTTGTCTACAGTCACGTCGTTTGCGTCCATCAATTGCTGAATGCCCAAATCACTGATTGGATCCGATACTAATACTTTAAACATGGTTTCTTGTCCCCCTTAAAGTGATAAAGCTTAATATGCCAAGGATGCCCTGATAAGGCAATCCACAGTACCTGAAGCATCAAAACGGGTAAAAAGCATGTCGGAATAACGGAGTAACGCGCTGTCGCATAAAAGAAAGAGAGTGTAGGAGGACGGTCTTCTGCCAATTTTGGGCCTTTTAGGCCAAAAGACGGATTCCGGGTAACAAAAAAACTCCCAACCCCATACTACTGCCGTAGTAAGGGACGAGAGTTGTCGTGGTACCACCCTAATTCACTGCAACGTTGAAGAAGCAGCCTCATTGGCCTGCAAAGGCCACACTGGTAACGGAGATGATCCGATTGCATCTACTTATAGTTCGATACAATATCTCAGGAGCGCTAAAGATATCTGTATGCCACCGGTTTGCACCATCCACCGGCTCTCTGAAGGCTTCCAGCATCCTTGTTCCATCATCGGTTTTGCTTGATTAATTTTTTCATAATGTAACATGGTGGCACCAAAAGTGTCAATAGGCTTATTACAACCTGCCTGCCTTGAAGTAGGCTTCATTTTTCGTTATGATGCAATATACTAGTCTTATTCATAGAAAAACGGAAGCTGCGGCATCGTTTCTTTGCCATAATATTGTTCCCGCCACTTCATGAAGTCCTGCTCCTGTATAGCTCCGGTAGAAATAAGCAGTGTAACAGAGGATTGGACATCCTGCAGCTTCAGGGAGCTGGCCATGCCGGAGTAGATCATGTCGTCTATTTTGGCCGTGATATCCTGCGGATCATAGCCGGCGTAAATTCCCCGGTTCAGCATCATTTCGGCAATGGAAGCATTTTTAAGCAGGAGCGGCATCTTCTTCCATTGGATGAAGGACAGCGTCTTCAGTTCACTGGGTACCGCCGGGATTTTGCTGTTGGTCTTGGAACCCCACTTCAGCATGGAATCATAGAAATCCTTCTGGGCAAGCAGCCCGAATTGCATGGCACTGGCCGTGAAGTTATCGTTCTTCAGCGCTTTGGCTGTTTCTGTGCCTGATGATCCAGCAGACACCTTGTTGGAGGCCTGGGAGAAGAGCGTCAGGCTCTTAAGTATGTTAAGCTGGGATTGATACAGGAGTGGCGAGCCACTGAAGATGGAATCCTGGTTAACCTTATCATATTGCTTGTCCGCCAGAATACTGAGATTTTTCAGTGTGGCTGCGTTCTCACGGGCATCCGTGCTGCGTGACAAACTGTCTACCTCGTTGTTCCAATTTCGCTTGAATTCACGATACGGCAAAAATACGTTATGATAGAAGGTAACAAGATCCTGCTGCTGGTAAGAGCCGGAGAATTCCTCCGATGCGCCGTCAGCTTCAATCAGGTGGGAATATTTAGCTTCTGTCTTGTCTGCACCTACTTTCACTCCCGTAAAGAAAGCGGCGAAAGCGCATATCAGGAAAAATACAAAACCTAGTGTGTATAACATTTGAGTGCGGGAGGTACGACTGTTCATAATTAGTGCTCCTTCTTCTATGGAAATTATCTTATGTAAAAACAATATAGAACAGGCAGGTTACAATGAAAAAATTCAAATTAGGTGACATAAAGATTAAAAAAGCCGATCCTCAAGCGTTAACCGACAAGCTGCTGCTGATCAATCTCTACATTACACAGGGCCTTACCTTATTTATCGGTTTGATATGGATATTATTGCAGAAAAGAAATCCGTTTGACATATTAAATTTTCCTAACAGTGTAAATTTTGTGTACTGGGGCCTTGGTTTGGCAGGAATTATGCTGATTGTGGATTTTATTCTGACTTATATTGTACCAGAAGAAAGCATGGATGACGGAGGAATTAACCAGTTGTTATTCGGCAACCGCCCTTTGTGGCATATTGTTGTCATCGCAGGGGTTGTTTCAGTTTGCGAGGAACTCCTGTTCCGCGGTGCCATTCAGCATGGACTGGGTCCCTACTGGACGAGCATTCTTTTCGCAGTTATTCATGTGCGTTATCTGCGGCACTGGATTCCGACCGGTTGGGTATTCCTCAGCAGCTACGGTCTTGGCTATATATACATCCATTCCGGAACGATTTGGGCACCGATTTTATGTCATTTCTTCATCGACCTGTTCTCAGGTCTGGTGATTCGCTACAGGAGGGTATCATGAGTGACGACTTAAGCCGGGTGAAATCCCGCCAGAAAAAAAATAAAGGCGAAGGCCAGGCTCCGGTCAAAGGTAAAAATAGAAAGCAAGCTGCCGTATCTCCCCCCAAAGAGACGGAAGTGCCTGCTCTTGTGTCCGGTACGCTGTCAAGGAAGGCCCGGCATTCCAGCACCGCAGCTAAAACCTCTGTAAAGCATGATAAAGCAGAGCAGGAGGGGGAGGATACGCCTTCCCGTGCGCAGACCTACCCTTCGGAACGTATCCGCCTGAGTAAAATCTTCGTCAACTCGTTGATCGTAATGTTTGTCATGCTGCTGGCTTCGCTCTTTTGGTGGGGATTTGAAGGAGCTCCTGAATTGAGGACTCTATGGTAACCGGCTGGGTCATAATTATTATGGCGGCCCTGCTCCTGTTGCTGGGCATAGGAGCTGCAATTATGGTAGTATCGGCATTTAAAAAGAACATTATTGCCGAGGAAATATCTCTTGGTTCACTTCCAGCGGAATTTGACGGTTACCGGATTCTGTTTATCACGGATATTCATCGCCGCCGGCTTCCCAAAAAACTGCTTGATCCCTTACGTGGAAAAGTGGATGCTGTTTTTCTGGGAGGTGACTTGACCGAGAAGGGGAGTCCCATAAACCGCCTCGTTGATAATATGGCGCTTGTGGCTTCACTTGCACCTGTGTATGCCGTTCACGGTAACCATGATTACCGGGCAAATATTTCACTGGTGGACAATATTATCCGCGGCAGCGGGGCCAGCCTGCTGATCGATGAGAATATAACACTTGAACGGGGAAATGAATGTCTGCTGCTGACCGGTGTGGATTTCCCGAAGAAAGGCGGCAAAAAAGCATATGCCCCTCTGGCTCCGGTCCCTGAGTCACTCTCTTCATGCTGCCGGATTATTTTAGTTCATGATCCGCTTTGGGTGTCCCCGCAGCCAAGCTTGCCCGCAGATCTTATTCTGGCCGGTCATACGCACGGTGGACAGGTGGTTCTGCCATTGATCAGGCAGAGGCATACAGATCCGTTCTACCAACAATATAATGCCGGAATGTACCTGCTTGAGCGGAAGGACGGCTCGGGAGCATTCGTCAAAATGCTAATCAGCCGCGGCTTCGGCACCGCTCATCTGCCGCTGCGCTGGGGCAGTCCGGCAGAAATGCATGTACTGACCCTGCGCAAAGGGCGGGAGCAGCTTGAGCAGTCAGGTTAAGAGAGCCGGATTAGCGGCTGCTGGCCTGCACTGGATCGGTTTATGTATGCAGATAAACAAGAGGTATCCTCCGCAACATGCGCTGGATACCTCTTGTTTATTGTCTTCTATATAGAACAGGGACGCAGCAATACTCAGCGCATCTTCAGCTCAATGCTGCGCGGATCTACGAAGCTGTAACCCTTGGCTTCCAGCTTCGTAAGCAGCGTATCCAATGCTTCCACGGTCCAGGGAAGCTCATGCATCAGGATGTTGCTTCCGGAATGAAGCTGGTCGGTAACATTCGTAATCAGCTTCTCCGTTTTATTGGCATCCTTTTCTTTCATTTCCCAGTCAAGTGATCCTACGGACCAGGTCATATAAAGCAGTCCGTTCTCTGCCGCCACCTTCTTGCCGACATCGCCGCCTGCTCCATGCGGGGGACGGAAGAAATGCGGGGTTTCGCCTACAACTTCCTTAACAATTTTCTGCACATCCTCGATCTGTTTCTTCACTTCGGTATAGGGTTCGTCCTTCAGCTTGATATGATCCCAGCTGTGATTACCGATAATACCGCCCCGGCTATGGATAAGCTCCAGCAGCTCGGGATGTTCTTTGACGCGGTAGCCGTTCACGAAGAAGATCGCTTTAGCCTTGTGTTTGTCCAAGGTATCCATCAGCGGATTGATCATTTCGGCTTCCTTCGGGCCATCATCGAAGGTCAGCAGGATGACTTTCTTGTTGGTGCCTTCTTCATTCGGAACAATGTCGTAATTTTTGTTCATATGGTACAGGAGCGGGATTTCTGCTGGATTTGTCTCTCCGCTTGGCTGAGCGGTACCTGCATCGCCGGAAGTCGCGGCCTGCCGATCCGTGGCTGTGCTTCCGCCCGCGGTCCCTCCGGTGTTTGAAGAGCCGGCTGGTGTCGCCTGAGGTGAGGCACTTGCCTCCGCAGCATCATTCCCCTGAGCGGCTAGAGCTGTAGCTGATGGCGATGCTGTTTCAGTTGCGGCCGCTGTCGGCTGAGCATTGTTGTTCACTGTCTTGCCGCTGTTGTCGCCGTTGCTGCAGGATGCCAGCAAAATGGCGGTCAGCAGCAGTGCTGATGTCGCTTTAACCACTTTTTTCATCTCGCTTTCTTGTAACTTTGCTGTATGAGTCGGAATCTTTCCGCGAACACTAAGCATGATTTTACCATACAAGGAGGTTAGAGATATGAATACTTCGTCATTTTTATGCGGAGTGGTGATGGGTGCAGCCGCCAGTATGATTATGTCCAAAAAACGCAGCGCCATGATGTCCTCCCTCGGATCAAGAGGTTCGATGCAAGGAGCCGGTGAAAAAGCGAAGGACAAAATTCTGGGCATGGCCATGACCGGATTCGGAAATACCGCCGCCGGCGGCAGCTCCCAGGACAAGGGCTCGCATGAGCCGAAGAGCAGTGCCGATCACAAGGGGGAGTCCACGGTTAAATCCAAGGAAGCCAACCTCAATATGCTGAAGGATTTCATCCGCAGCAACCCTGATGTAAAGCATGAAGTAGAGCAGATTCTCAAAGAAACACATACAGCAATACCGGGTTTGTAACCGCAAAGCAAAGCGCTAGAATCATTTTGGGGAGGATTCCATCCGCAAAATGATTCTTTTTTTATCAATAAACCGGCACAATTGGGTGATTAAATATATTTATTTACGTGCATTTATGGCAGCAAAATGATAACATACATACATAGTA
This sequence comes from Paenibacillus sp. FSL M7-1046, assembly GCF_038007405.1. Lineage (NCBI taxonomy): Bacteria > Bacillati > Bacillota > Bacilli > Caryophanales > Paenibacillaceae > Paenibacillus > Paenibacillus sp. FSL M7-1046. Next base: position 4,901,371 of record NZ_JBBOXB010000001.1, read on the forward strand.
ACCATTTTTGGCTCATTACTCGGGACTCATCATACATTAATATTAAATGAGCTTGCAAAAGGAGGATCCTGTCATGAGAATAGAGCGATTAAGTCAAGATAAGATACGGATTTTCCTCACTTTTGACGACCTGAGCGAGCGGGGCATCCAGAAGGAAGATATGTGGCAGGAAGTTCCCAAGGTGCATGACCTTTTTACGGAAATGATGGATCAAGCGTATAGTGAACTTGGTTTTGACGCTACCGGTCCGCTTGCCGTAGAAGTGTTCGCAATGCCCGCGCAAGGTATGGTCGTTATTGTGACCCGGGGGAAATATGATCACCATCAGTACGGTGGGCCCGGAGAAGAAGAATTGCCTGAAGAGATCTATGAAATGGAAGTTACTCTTGAACAAAGCGACTCCATTGTGTATGCATTCCGCGATTTTGAGGTTCTGGTTGAAGCGGCACATGTACTCATCGGCAATATTACTTCCCAGGGGAAACTGTATTCTTATAACAATAAATGGTATCTTTACTTCGATCCGAAGGAATTTGAGGAGCCGGCATTGTCTGGACTTGTTGCCGTATTGGCAGAGTTCGGCGATTCTTCGCCGGTTACCGAGGCCGTACTGGATGAATACGGAAAGACGGTTATGGCCGAAAATGCGATCCAATTGTTGTGCACTCACTTTAAGCGCCAGGAATAACAATTGAGGAACGGCAGGACAGCGGGTGCTTTCTGCCTTCCTTCGACCATTGGAAGATAATGCAGGAGAAATGGGTATAGTTTCAGGGGAGGTTATTCGGTGCTTTGGTTATCGGTCATTTCGTCGGCAGTGGCACCGGGACTTGCCCTGCTGACTTTTTTCTATCTGAAAGACAAGTACGATCAGGAACCGCTGCATATGGTGGTCAAGGTGTTTTTGCTTGGACTGCTGATTGTTTTTCCGGTAATGATCATTCAGAGAGGTCTTACGCTTGGGCTGGACAGTGGACCTTATGTCGATTCTTTTCTGATTTCCTCCGGGGTGGAGGAAGGGTTGAAGTGGTTTGTGCTGTACCATATGATTTACAACCATACCGAATTTGACGAGCCATATGATGGAATACTATACGCCGTGGCGATTTCGCTCGGTTTTGCAACAATAGAAAATGTAATGTACGCGTGGTACAGTCAAGCTTCAATAGGTTCAATGATTATGCGGGCGCTGCTCCCGGTGTCGGGACATGCAATGTTCGGGGTCATTATGGGCTACCACATGGGCAGGGCCAAGTTCTCGAAACCGGGCAAAGGCAGAGGAATATTGCTGGTCTCTCTGCTGCTGCCTTGGCTGTGGCACGGAATCTACGATTTTATCCTCAGCACGTCGCCCAATTACTGGATTTGGTATATCGTACCTCTGATGGCCGTATTGTGGTACGGAGGAATGGGCAAGGTGGCGCGGGCCAACAACCGTTCGCCGTTTCGTTTTCTGAAGCGGGAGGAAGAGGTTAACCTGTAATAGAGATGGACACACTTAAACTTGAAGGGTAGTTCCCGTAGGCAAGGAATTCCAGAGAGGAGCGAGGTGTCTTTTTTTTGCGTGTAAAAGTTCGGATAGTCTGTAAGCAGTGCGGTGAGAGCTACATATTAAGAGGAAACAAGGAAGAGGGAGTCATCCAGACCGGCTTCAAGCAATGTCTGTGCAACAGCAACAGCGGATTTCAGATCGAGGAATGTGGCTGAAATGCTGCTTGGAAGTATTCTCTTGATATTATCGGCCTGCCGGGTGCATAAGACTTCTCAGTTATTGTCAAACTAACGGCAATAAGCTACCGAAAGGAGTCTTGCAGCCCTATGTACAAAAGATTAAGTGCCATAATGTTCCCGCTTACCGCGCTTTTGCTGATTGGCGCACTGGTGTGGGGGTATCAGGAGAACCAGGAGAAAAATTCGATTCTGATTAAAGCGGAGAACCAGTATCAACGGGCTTTTCACGATCTCTCCTATCATGTGGAGCGGCTTCATGGAGAGCTGGGAAACACACTTGCCGTCAATTCGGCTTCTAACGGTGTGCACCGCAAAGGACTAGTCAATGTATGGCGGCTTACCAGCGAGGCGCAGAATGAGATCAACCAACTGCCGCTTACGCTGCTGCCGTTTAGCCAAACGGAGGAGTTCCTCTCCAAGATCTCCAATTTCTCTTACAAAGCTGCTGTCCGCGATTTCACCAAGAAGCCGCTCACCGAAGCTGAGATGGGGAATTTAAAGGCGCTCTATAAGAATTCGGGTGAAATCTCCAAGGATCTGCAGGAGGTACAGAACAAGGTCATCAGCAATAAGCTGCGTTGGATGGATGTCGAGTCAGCTCTTGCTACAGAAGAAAAGGCGGAAGACAATACAATTATTGATGGCTTCAAGACGGTAGACAAACGTGTGGCGGCTTATCCTGAGCTGGACTGGGGACCCTCTGTTGCCAGCATTTATGATAAGCGTTCTGTCAAGAAGCTGGGCGGTAAACCTGTCACGGCAGCGGATATCAAAGCCAAGGCTGTAAAGTTTGCCGATACTGGTGCTAATACCAAGGTGGATGTTAGGGAGAATGGCAAGGGAACCGAATGGGCTTCCTATACAGCCACCGTGACACCTCCGAATCACAAAGCTCCCATCAGCATGGACTTCACGGTGGAGGGCGGACTGCTGATTTCGTACAATGACAATCGTGAGGTCGGACCAGCCCAGGTATCCATGAAGCAGGCTGTCGCCAAAGCCGGGGAGTTTCTGAAGCAGAAGGGCTATGCCGGCATGACGGCAGTCAGCGCTGACAGATATGATAATTTGGGGAATTTAACTTTTGTAAGCAGCCAAGACGGTGTATTGATCTATCCTGAGAAAATGACGCTGCGCGTCGGGCTGGATACCGGAGAAACCGTTGGTTTTCAAGCCAGCGATTATGTCCGTGAGCATCAGGAGAAACGTGAAATTCCAAAACCTGAACTGTCCCTCGCCAAGGCCAGAGAGAAGCTGAATCCGGAATTCAAAGAGCTGTACAACCGGATGGCCTGGATCGAGAATGAGGATGCCGTTGAACTGCTGACCTATGAATTTGGCGGCAAAATCAATGGTTCACAGTATCGGATTTACCTCAATGCGGCGGATGGAAATGAAGAAGCGGTCGAAGAGATTCGCACCTCTTCGGGGGCTCAGGATAAATAAATGAAGCCTGTCTGCAAGGGATAGAGGAGGGAGGGGCGGTTCCTTTAGGGGATGCCGCCTCTTTTTTTTCTTTCTGCTGTGCAATAATATTTCTAACCGGAGGGCAAACGGCCATGCTATAATCATGAAGAATTAATTACTAACTCTGTGGCGGTGACATGATTGTATCCCAAAATTAACGAATATCTATACATACAGATTGCTTCCAGCGATGCGGCTGAAGCAGAACTAGAATATAGATCCAGAATTGCAGATATGGAAGATGAGGCCTTGCTGATTGAAATTCCAATGCAGGCCAGCAACGGGCGGCTGAAAAAGCTGTTTATAGGGGACGAGCTCTCCGTATATTTTCTTACCGAAGGCGGAATCAAAAATTACTTCAACACGCATGTACTCGGCTTTAAAGAGGATGTTATCCGGATGGTCCGGGTGCGCAAACCGGAAACGGATGCCATCTTCAAAATACAGCGCCGCAGCTTCTTCCGTGTAAATGCCGAGCTTGAACTGGCGGTGAAGGATTCGCTGGGCAGCCGTTTTCTGGTACGGACCGATGATATCGGAGGAGGAGGAGCTTCTTTTCTCAGTGATCCCAAAGTAAAGGTGGAGGTGGGAGACAAGCTGTTCTGTTGGCTGCTGGTCCCTTACCGAAACGGCAGCACCGAGCATGTGAACTTTGAAGGTGAGGTTGTGCGGATAAAACAGCTGGAAAGCGGGCGTAATCTAGTCATGTTGAAGTTTGCCGCCATCACGGATTCCGAGCGTCAAAAAATAATCCGCTACTGCTTCGAACGCCAGTTTGATTTCCGCGACCGTTAATGTTAGGTCGCCTGAACGCCTGGAAAGGGCATCAAAATAGCCTTTTTTATGCTGAATTAATGCTATGCCATTTTGCACTGAGGTATAAACTGTGGTATAATTTTATAAGTCGCAGGCAATGCCTGCTTTTTTCTTGATAAGATCATCAAGTTCCTAGAGATACGTCGGTGGACGTATTTCTTAATGAAAGCGTGTTTGAGGAGGAATGCCCCGTTGGTTAGGCAGGGGACACATACTTACGACAGAATCAACGTCGCCATCGACGGACCTGCCGGGGCAGGCAAGAGCACTGTAGCCCGATTGGTAGCCCAGAAGTTGTCTTACATTTATGTTGATACGGGTGCAATGTACCGGGCCATTACCTGGGATATGCTCCGCAGAGGCATTCCGCCGGAAGATCATGAATCAGTGGATCAAAGGGTCCGCGATATGGTGATTGAGCTTATTCCGGAGCAGGACATCCAGAAGGTGCTGATCAATGGGGAGGACGTAACCCCGCATATCCGCAGTCTTCAGGTTAGCGGCCAGGTGTCGCAGTATTCGAAGATCGAGGGTGTTAGATCCAGACTCAGTCATTTGCAGCGTCAGATGGCGCTTCGCAAGGGGGTCGTAATGGATGGCCGCGATATCGGTACGACCGTGCTGCCGGATGCCGAAGTGAAGATTTTCATGACGGCAAGTGTGGAGGAACGGGCTCTCCGCCGTTATAAAGAGCTGAAGGACACGGAAACAATAACTATCCAGCAGCTTGAACGTGATATTGCAGCCCGTGACCGTCTTGATGAAGGACGGGAGATTTCACCGCTGCGCCGTGCAGAAGATGCCATTCTTCTTGACACGACCTTTATGGATATCAGGCAAGCCGTGGAAGCCATTGTCTCCCACTGCAGATCTCATGTTGACGGGGAGAGAAATCATTCATGATTTATGCCATTTGCTGTGGGTTGCTTCGCTTGATTTATGCCATCCTGTTCCCGCTGAAGATTGTCGGGAAAGAGAATGTGCCGAAAGAGGGCGGGGTGCTGCTCTGCGCCAATCACATCAGCCTGCTTGATCCAATGACGATCGGCATTAAGCTGAACCGTCAGGTAAAGTATATGGCCAAAGCAGAGCTGTTCAAGGTTCCTGTGCTAGGCTGGCTCATTAATAAGTTGGGCGCTTTTCCGGTGAAACGTGGCGGCGTAAGCAAAGAATCCATCAAAACGGCCCTTAATACGCTTCGCGGCGGACATGTTATGGGCATCTTTCCGGAAGGGACGCGAAACTCTGATTCCGGTGTGGCTAAGAAGGGCGCAGCAAGTTTTGCGCTTCGCAGCGGTGCAGCAGTTGTTCCGGCCGCTATCGTCGGATCTTACAAGCCCTTTCGCCGGATGACTGTCATTTATGGGGCTCCCATTGACCTCAGTTCGTTCGATGGAAAGGGAAGCGAGTCTCTTGAAGAAGTCACTGATGTAATTATGGGGCGGATTCATGAGATGGCCAAGACCGGCAGGCCCAGTGCAAGATAAACGTTGAATCACGCCGCTTTTGCAGATGCTGAGGAATAACGGCATAACCGCTATTTTTTGGAACATACTAACTTAAAAATGTAAGTGATATTTAGGTAATGCTTGTTTTGAACTCTGCTCTACGCGGGTTTAAATAAATGGGGTTTTGAATCGAGGAGGGTAATCACATGTCTGAAGAAACTAGAAATCAGGAAGCTGCGGCTAATGTTGAGAACAACGAAGCCGTAGAAGCAACAGAAACAGTGGAATCCGCTGTAGGTAACGAAGAAGAAGTGACAAGCCAAGAAGGTTTGGAAATCATTTCGTTGAAAAAAGGCGATACCGTGAAAGGAACAATCGTCAAAATCGAAGATAACCAAGCTTATGTAAGCATTGGATATAAATACGACGGCGTTATTCCTATTCGCGAATTGTCTTCCGTACAACTGGACAACGCTGCAGCAGCAGTAGAAGTTGGACAAGAAGTGGAATGCAAAGTTGTCAGCATCAACGACAACAAGGAAAGCCTGGTTCTCTCCAAACGTGCAATTGACAGCGAGAAATCATGGGAAGATCTGGAGAAGTATTTTGCTTCCCAGGAAGCGTTCGATGTTACTGTGGCTGACGTTGTCAAAGGCGGCCTCGTAGCTGATGTCGGCGCGCGCGGATTTATTCCGGCTTCCATGGTTGAACGTCACTTTGTAGAAGATTTCAGCGACTACAAAGGCCGCACTCTACGCGTGAAAGTGAAAGAACTGGACCGTGAGAACAGCAAGGTTATTCTTTCCGCCAAAGAAGTGCTGGAAGAAGAATTCGAAGCCAACAAATTGAAGATTATGGCTGAGCTGTCCGAAGGACAAATCATCGAAGGTACTGTGCAACGTCTGACGCAATTCGGCGCATTTGTTGATGTGGGTGGCGTTGACGGATTGGTTCACGTATCCGAAATCGCTTGGAACCATGTCGAAAAACCTTCCGATGTTGTTTCCGAAGGCGACAAGGTTCGCGTAAAAGTGCTTAAGGTTGATCCTGAAAAAGGCAAAATCAGCCTCAGCATCAAAGCTGCTGCTCCAGGTCCTTGGGATTCTGCAGCCGGTAAAATCAACATTGGCGATGTAGTTACAGGCGAAGTAAAACGCCTTGTAAACTTCGGCGCGTTTGTTGAACTGCTTCCAGGCGTGGAAGGCCTTGTGCATATCTCGCAAATCTCCCACAAGCACATTGGTACTCCGCATGAAGTGCTCAAAGAAGGACAAGAAGTACAAGTGAAAGTGCTTGACTTCAATCCATCCGAGAAACGCGTCAGCCTGAGCATCAAAGAAACCGAAGAAGCTCCGGCTCCTACAGCAAGACCGGAACGCAGCAACAGCAGAGACAGAGCTCCTAAAGAAGTGCTGAACAATCCTAACGTATCGCTCAGCAACGAAGGACTCAGCTTCACGCTTGCTGAACGCTTCGGCGACAAGCTGGACAAATTCAAGGGTAACAACTAATCCTTTAGATTGTCATACCGGGTAAAGTAATCGGCGAGCCCTCGATAAGAGGGTTCGCCGATTGTGTTTTTACAGGCATGTAAAGTCCAAAAGGGGTAAGGTACAAGCTGGTTAGCCAATTTTATTGTTTTTTGCTATGATGAGTTACGTAAGGACGACAGGAGGAATGAATATGGCAAGACCCGTTGTGGCCATCGTAGGAAGGCCTAACGTCGGAAAATCGACGATATTTAACAGGCTGATTGGCGATAGACTGGCCATTGTAGAAGATAAACCGGGGATTACACGCGACCGGATTTATGGCGTTTCAGATTGGAACGGCAAATCCTTCAGTGTAATTGATACCGGAGGGATTGAAATTGATGGTGAAGACGCGATTCTGAAATCAATCCGTGTTCAGGCGGAGCTGGCGATTGAGGAAGCGGATGTTATCGTCTTTATGTGCGAGGCGAAAAGCGGACTGACCAATTCGGATGAAGAAGTGGCACAAATTCTTTTCCGTTCCGGCAAACCGGTTGTACTTGCAATCAATAAAGTGGACAACATGAAGCGCACGGATGATATTTACGAATTTTACACCCTGGGAATCGGCGATCCTATCGGCATCTCCGGCAGCCACGGTACCGGAATCGGCGATTTGCTGGATGCGGTAACCGAGAAGCTTCCAGAGCTAACTGAAGAGGAATACGACGAAGATGTGATTCGTGTGGCCCTGATCGGCCGGCCGAATGTAGGTAAATCTTCTTTAGTCAACGCCATTTTGGGTGAAGAACGTGTAATTGTCAGCGATGTCGCAGGGACTACACGCGATGCCATTGATACTCCTTTTGAACGGGACGGGCAGCGCTATGTTCTGATTGATACTGCGGGTATGCGCAAACGCGGCAAAGTATATGAAACCACGGAAAAATACAGTGTGATGCGCGCAATGCGGGCCATTGAGCGGGCTGATGTCGTTCTGGTGGTAATCAACGGTGAAGAAGGCATTATCGATCAGGATAAGCATATTGCCGGTTATGCTCATGATGCCGGGAAAGCTTCGATTTTTGTGGTCAACAAATGGGATGCTGTCGAGAAGGATGACAAGACGATGCAGAACTTTGAGACCAAAATCCGGGATCACTTCCTGTTCATGAGCTATGCACCTGTAGTGTTCTTGTCCGCATTAACGAAACAGCGCCTGCAGAAGCTGCTGCCGGTGGTGCAGCATGTCGCCCAGCAGCATGCTCTGCGGATTACGACGCATTTGGTCAACGATGTGGTGTCCGATGCTGTGGCCATTAATCCTCCGCCAACGGATAAAGGACGGCGCCTGCGCATCAATTATGTTACTCAGGTTGCTGTCAAGCCGCCGACGATTGTGGTATTCGTCAATGACCCGTCGCTGATGCACTTCTCCTATGAACGATACCTGGAGAACAAAATCCGCGCGGCGTTCAATTTTGAAGGAACACCAATCCGTCTATTTACACGGCGCAAATCCGAAAACGAAGGTTAGGGGAGAAGAGTAGTGGCGTTTGAACTTCTGGTGATCGTTGTAAGCTATTTGCTTGGCTCTGTCAGCTTCAGTGTATTGCTCGCCCGGCTGCTCAAAGGTATTGATATCCGTCAATACGGAAGCGGCAATGCCGGAGCGACCAATACGCTGCGTGTGATGGGGAAAGGACCGGCAATACTGGTGCTGGTTCTGGACGTACTGAAGGGAATTGCCGCAGTTTGGCTCGGAACCTGGGCTGGCGGCTGGGGAACCTGGATCGCGGTGGCTTGCGGGGTCGCAGCCATCATCGGGCATAATTGGCCGCTCTACTTTCACTTTCGCGGCGGGAAGGGCATTGCGACTACAATTGGCGTAATGGCTACGCTTTGTTTTTGGCCTGCGCTGATTGCAGGGGTCATTGCCATCCTGGCCATCGTTATTACCCGATTTGTGTCGCTGGGCTCCCTGATTTTTGTTGCGCTTACCCCGGTATTCCTGCTGTTTACCGAATTTACAACGCCTGAATTGTGGGGAAGCCTTATCATTGCAGTATTCGCTTTCTGGCGGCACCGCAGCAATATTGTGAAGATCTCCCAGGGAAGAGAGAATAAAATCGGCGCTAAAGTCAAGGAGGGGAATCGCGTTGTCTGATAAAGTAACCGTGCTGGTCGCGGGCAGTTGGGGAACTGCGCTGGCTACTGTGCTGGCGGCTAACCACTCGGAGGTTTATCTATGGACACGCAGGTCCGAACAGGCTGCCGAGATTAATAAGGCTCACACGAATGAGCATTTCTTGCCCGGGATTTCTTTGCCCGCTAATATCATCGCAACTACGGATATGGAGACAGCGGTCTCCGGTTCCAAGGCGGTGGTTATTGTTGCCCCGTCCTCCGGAATGCGCCAGGTCGCCCGCAGCCTCAAACCTTTCTGGAAAGAAGATATGCTCTGTGTACATGCTACAAAGGGCTTCGAGACGGAATCCATGAAACGGATGTCCACCGTCATTTCCGAGGAGCTGGGCTGTGATGAAGGCCAGGTGGTTGTTCTGTCCGGACCTAGCCACGCCGAAGAGGTGGTGCGCCTGTGTCCTACAACGGTTGTGGTAGCTTCACCGGACGACAGACGCGCTACAGAAGCACAAAGTTTATTTATCAACAATGATTTCCGTGTGTACACCAATCGAGATCAGGTAGGTGTTGAACTGGCCGGAGCCCTGAAGAATATCATAGCGCTTGGGGCAGGTCTGTCTGACGGTCTGGGCTTTGGCGATAATGCCAAGGCGGCATTGCTCACCCGCGGTCTTGCCGAGATTTCCCGCGTCGGTGTCGAGCTGGGTGCCAATCCGCTGACCTTTGCCGGTCTGGCTGGACTCGGTGACCTTGTGGTAACAGCCACGAGCCAGCATAGCCGCAACTGGCGTGCAGGTTCTTTGCTTGGCCAAGGGAAACCGCTCTCTGAAGTGCTGGAGTCCATGGGCATGGTCGTTGAAGGGATACGCACCACGGAAGCCGCATACGCTATTTCGCTTAAGCTGGGCGTGCAGATGCCAATCACTGATCAGATCTATCATGTGCTGTTCAAAGGCAAAACGCCGCGCAGCGCCGTCGAGGCCCTGATGGGACGCGACCGCAAGACGGAGATGGAAACGATCTCGCAGGAAACTTGGGAGCAGTGGCATTCCTGATCACGTTCACCTTTTGACGGGGATCCTCATATGTTGTAATGGGGATTGACGGAGGAGGGATGAAAAGTGAGCAAAGATTTTTCCAAGGATGCATTGAACGCCATCAATAAAAAAGCGGGCAAAAACATCACACCAGGTGCTGTCCAAAAGCTGGCCAGTACGGTCAAACCGGGAACAATGCAGAATGAAGCCCAGCTCCGCCAGTTAATTAAGCAGGTGTCATCAATGGCGAAGGTACCGGTCAGCGAGGCTACGGTGCAGGATATCATCAACGCTGTCAAAAAAGGCGGCGCGAATTCGGGCACCATGGAGTCTTTAATGAAAATGATGCTGAAAAAATAGCATTAATCTTCGCGGAGCAAAGAGCAAATGATCCGGAATCAGTCCTGATTCTGTGATCTTTTGCTCTTTTTTTTGAACCCTTAGACTTAGTAGGTTTCATGCCGTAGTCTTCATGATATAATAGTCGCAATCAAATATTGCCGGATGGAGGCGGTTTGTCCATGGATCCGATGACGAAAATGTGGTTGTCGCTAATAGCGATTCTGGTAATGGGATTGTCCGTATTTCTGATAACCTTTGCGCGCAGCAAGACAAAAGGCCTGCTGAGAGCTATTTTATCAATAGTTGCTTTTGTCATTATGCTGATCGGGCTGTTGGGCGGAGCCGCTTCAATTATGTAAGCATTTACAATAAATTCAGGCAGAATGTTCTTGGAAGAATCGCTGGACTTTTTTTGCAGGAATAGGACGTGAGTAGATGGCAGATTCGGGAATTCCCTACATATTGGAGGCAGCGCTAGCCTCTATATCCGAGGTGTTAAGCCTGAGCTGGCTGGAGAAGCCGCCTGTATGGCTGCTGGGAGGAAGCTGCGGGCTTCTGCTGCACGGAGTGCAGCTGAATGCCCCGCCGCGCGACATCGACCTCTACGCCGATCTGGAGGATGCCGAAGTACTTCATTCGGCTCTGAGCAGTTATTCGGTGGACGGAGGTCCGGAAGAAGATTATAGCGGAGGCTGCTATTCGCTGCGCAGCCGCTATCGTATCGGAGATGCGAGGGTAGAACTGGTATGCGGTTTTCAGATCGGCTCCGGCACGCGCCGGTATGCCGTGGATGTTCAGCTGCTTCTGCCGCATGCACTCATCCAGGATTTTAACGGTATCGGCTATATGCGCCTGATGCCTGCGGCTCACGAGCTGGTGTTTAACCTGCTGCGGTGCAGGGGAGACCGGTGCAGTGCTATTGCCAATTTTATGAAAGTCAATCTGGCTGGTCATTTACCACTGCTGCAGCAGCTAGTTCTGGAGAATGGACTGGATGAAGCCTTTGGGCTGCAATTGGAGACACTGCTCGGAGTGTCGACGTCGATAGAGATTTAACAAGAAAGCAAAGGAAGGAAGCTATGTCATGAAGCCGCAAAAAGGATGGACTGTCACCTTCCAGCCTGAAGGACGAAAAACAGTAGTGCAGCACGGGGTAACCCTGCTGGAAGCTGCGCGCAAAGCGGGAGTGGTCCTGCCTACACGCTGCGGAGGCAAAGCCGGTTGCCTGATGTGCAAGGTGACGGTCCCACAGGAAGAGGCTGCTGCCCTTCGGCCGCCGGGGGATGCCGAGCGGCGGAAGCTTGGCGGCTTGCTGGATTCAGGCGTCCGTCTGGCGTGCCAGGCAGCCGTCTGGAACGATTTGAGCGTCGTCGTTCCCGAGGACCCGCTTAAAGCCGCAGTGCGGCGCAGACTGGAAGCAGCGCGTCGTGGAGAAGAGGACGGGCTTTGGTAATCTTGTGAAGTAACTTTCGGAGAATGCTGGAGCAGAAAGGGGCGGACGGAGTGCTCTTCACAGATGGGCTTAAGACATCCGGAATCAGAATGGGCTTGCTGCTGGGAATAAGCTTGCTGCTCTTTGTTCTCACGGGCTGTATGTACCGGGGAGAACAGAACCAGCCTGCGGGCAATTTCCGCGAGAGTGTCAAGCGGGTTCAGGCGGCAGTGGATGATTATCAGCAGGAGGAAGGTCTGCTGCCGATCCTAAATAGCGAGGAATCTACTCCACGCTATGAGAAATTCGTAATTGATTTGGAGAAGCTGCGCCAAAAAGGCTATTTGGATGAAATTCCGGCTGCTGCCTTTGAGAAGGGCGGCAGCGCCTATTTTCTTATCTTGGATGAAGAAAGTGATCCTACCGTGAAGCTGATGGATCTCGTTACCGTGCAGAAGGTAAATGATGTCTCCCGCCAGGTTAACTGCTACAAATCAGCGCATGGAGGTGCACTCCCGGCAGGGGAGGAACGGTATCCGGGCTTCTTCACCATTGATTCCAAAAAGGCGGGAACGGCGTCTATAACGCTGAAGAGCGTCTATTCCGGACAGCCGCTGGAGTTTATCATGGACAAGAACGGTGACGTGTATGTCGACTACAGCTTTGATATTATGTCTGCCATCGACAAGGAAGGCGCAACACCTGCGGCCAATCAGGATCTGCGGATTGAGCTGGAGCAGGCTTCTTATTATGTACCGGTGAAGTCGTTGCCGTATTTGTGGATTGAGGGACTGCCAGTTCCTCAGCCTCCGGACAGTCCATAGACGTTTCAAACCGATAGCAGTTCCAGAAGTTATTCTGGGGCTGCTTTTTTGTATTTCCCGGTGCTTCTGTGGCAGCGGCCACATGAAAGGAGATAGGTAGTTCTACTTGCTACTCCGCGCTCATATGATTGATGAGAAGACTTCCGGGCGTCGTGACGCCCTGCGGGGGTGCAGAACCTCATTTCGCAAATTACTATACAAATTGCGCAGCTGCGGGTCATAAATCCGTTCCGGATACATATGATGATACTAGTCCAAATGCATGTCCGAGCATTCGGAGTTTAGCGCGGGGCAAAAGTGTTCCGCCCTTAAGCAGCAGCTAGGCTTCGGGCGGACATACGAAAGTCCGGTGGATGTCCTGCAAGGGTCAGATTGCCGGCGGAACGCGAAGTCGATGCTCTTCAGGCATTTTTTCTTCGGAGTAATATGAGGAGGGGATCTCTTTTGGAAAAAGTGGATATTTTCAAGGACATTGCCGAGCGTACCGGCGGAGACATTTATCTTGGCGTCGTCGGCGCGGTTCGCACGGGGAAATCGACGTTCATCAAACGCTTCATGGAGACGATTGTCTTGCCGAACATCACCAGCGAGGCAGATCGGGTAAGGGCAGTGGATGAACTTCCGCAAAGTGCAGCGGGCAAAACCATTATGACAACTGAGCCGAAGTTTGTACCGAACAACGCGGTGCAGATCAAGGTTGCGGAAGGGCTGGAAGTGAATGTCCGGCTGGTCGACTGTGTAGGATACGCTGTGGAGGGTGCAAAAGGGTATGAGGATGAGAACGGCCCTCGCATGATCTCCACTCCTTGGTTTGAGGAACCGATTCCTTTCCAGGAAGCGGCGGAAATTGGCACGCGTAAGGTGATTCAGGAGCATTCCACGCTGGGTGTAGTTGTGACTACAGACGGCACGATTGCTGAAATCCCGCGGAACTCTTATATTGATTCCGAAGAGCGGGTCATTGCGGAGCTGAAGGAAGTAGGCAAGCCGTTTGTGCTTGTGATCAACTCCACCCGGCCGCGCAGTGAAGAGGCACAGCAGCTGCGCAGTGAGCTGGCCCTTAAATATGATATTCCCGTTATGACGCTTAGTGCCGCGAATATGACGGAAGACGATGTGACCGGTGTGCTGCGTGAAGTGCTGTATGAATTCCCGGTCCATGAGGTGAATGTGAACCTGCCTAGCTGGGTGATGGTGCTGGGAGAAAACCACTGGCTGCGCAGCAGCTATGAGAATTCCGTCCGCGATACCGTGAAAGACATCCGCCGCCTGCGTGATGTTGACCGGCTGGTCTCCCAGTTTACGGAATATGATTTCATCGATAAAGCAGGGCTTAGCGGAATGAACATGGGCCAAGGTGTGGCCGAGATTGACCTGTATGCGCCGGAAGAACTGTATGATCAGGTTCTGATGGAAGTGGTAGGGGTTGAAATCCGCGGAAAAGATCATCTGCTGCAGCTGATGCAGGACTTCTCCCATGCCAAACGCGAGTATGACCGCTTCTCCGAAGCACTGGAAATGGTCAAAACAACCGGCTACGGGATAGCCGCCCCTTCACTCGCGGAAATGGCTCTAGATGAGCCAGAGCTGATCCGCCAGGGCTCGCGTTTCGGGGTTCGCCTGAAGGCGACAGCACCTTCGATTCATATGATCCGCGTGGATGTGGAATCGGAGTTCTCGCCGATCATCGGCACGGAGAAACAGAGCGAAGAGCTGGTGCGCTATCTGATGCAGGACTTTGAGAATGACCCGATCAAGATTTGGGAGTCGGATATTTTTGGCCGCTCGCTGCATTCGATTGTGCGCGAAGGGATTCAGGGCAAAATTGCCATGATGCCGGATAATGCCCGCTACAAGCTGCAGGAAACACTTGGACGGATCATCAACGAGGGTTCAGGCGGCCTGATCGCCATCATTTTGTAAGGCACATTTCATAACAAAAAGAGAGCAGGAATTTCCGGCTCTCTTTTTGTTGTGCCGGAGTGGGGGCAGATGACATCCGATGAATTCCCCTCCGTACTCTTTTTACACGGAAATGCTTCTCTACTTTATGGTTAATAGGAATTTCTGCCATTAATAGTCTCTCATTTTCGGCCTAATTAAGGGTTTAGTAGATACTTTCTGCTCCTTTTTTGAGGAACGCCTTGAAATTATGGATGGGCTGTATTACTATAAGTTTGTTGCGCTTCTAGGAAGAAGGGCGCCAGTATCTAGCAATAAACGGGATTATCACGTATATTTTGCGTTGAAACGGAAACAGTGTATGATACCGGAAATTTACCCAGGGAGGTGAGAAGACATGAATAAATCAGATTTGATCAACGTAGTAACAGAAGCAACTGAACTTCCCAAGAAAGATGCTACTAAAGCGGTAGATGCCGTTTTCGAAGCGATCACAGGTGCTCTGCAAAGCGGCGATAAAGTACAACTGGTTGGATTCGGAAACTTTGAAGTGCGCGAACGTTCCGCACGTAAAGGCCGCAACCCGCAAACTGGTGAAGAAATCGAAATTCCTTCAAGCAAAGTACCGGCATTCAAACCCGGTAAGGCGCTTAAAGACGGAATCAAATAGAGATTTCTACATATCGATCCTATAGTCTTCCGAGTTACAACTATGCCGCCCTCCAAGGCGGCATTTGTTTTTGCAATCTTTATCCGCAATTGCTTAGAGAAAGCGTATACTCACACAAAACTTAAGTGAATGCTTCCGAAGCCAGTTTTGTACGAAGAGATTTCTAGGAAGTAAATGCTCACAAAACTTAAGCGAATGCTTCCGAAGCTAGTTTTGTACGAAGAAATTTCAAGGAAGCAGATGCTCACAAAACTTTTAGGAGGATCAAAGATGACCGAGAAGAATAATGGCGTTAGCCCTGCACCGTCAGGCAGCGAGTACATCGTGGTGAAGGCCAAAGAGAACGGCGTTCAGGTAATCGGGCTTACCAGAGGACTGGATACGCGCTTTCACCACACGGAGAAGCTGGACAAAGGCGAGGTGCTGATCGCTCAATTCACCGATCATACCTCAGCTATGAAAATCCGCGGCAAGGCGGAAATATGGAGCAAACACGGACAATTGGAGAGCGAAAGCTGAAAAGCAGGCATAGCCTGCTTTTTTTCAAAATATAACTAAGTATAGGCAAGTCTGCAGGATCGTATAAACGCACGGCAAGGCGGAAATTATGGATAAGGGGGCAGGTCATGAACCGGGGCTGGCTAATCGGAACTGTATTGCTCGTGACCACGGCTTCTGCCGTAGTTCTGCCGAAGCTGGCGGAACTCGAACCTTCCTTGCAAAGGCAGCAGGGAGTAGTGGAAACCTTCAGCGGTGCGAATACGATTCTCGATAATGATAATCTTGTAGATATACTGAACGGGATCCCCTTTACCCTGTCCATCGATAGCGTTGACTTTGAACAGAGTGTCTTATCACTGGATCTGAAGGTAACCGGCAATAACCACGAGCCCCAAGAACTGTATCAGAATATGGCTCAGGCGATCTCCTTTGCTTTCCAAGACACGGAGAATGTCGATCAGCTGCTCCTGCGCATCGTTGCCGAGGACAAATGGCTGGACACCCGCCGTCTATTGCTTGCCGGGGATATCAGACGCATGGAGTGGTCGCTTCAACTGCAGCAGAAGCTGGAGGCGTCCGGGAATGATCCGCTGCCAGATGCGCTCAAGAAAGGCTTCCGTATTCGTGAAAGCGAGCTGTGGAAAAGGCAGTTCATTTATCCCTAATGTGGGTAAATGAAACTAGAACGCCCCAGAGTGCGTGACAAAAAAACATGTGATATAATAGACAAGATTGTGAACAAAGATATTGTCATAACGTCAATGGCTTCGGAGGCTGAAATGAAACCGTACCGCATACCACAACTTGCTAAACCCTACACCGACTACGATATGATTCAGCGGCATACGGAATTACCGCCGTTTTCCGATGGGCGTGGTCATTTGTTATATATTTTTCTGAATCACGGCACCCCGGACGGTGCGCAAAACGGTGAGCTGTATACTCTGGTAACAGCACTTGTGCAGCTAGGCCTTGATACGCATGAGAACATCGATATATCCCTTGAAGAACCAGGGGGAGACCAGATGCGTTCCCGTCAGCTCAAGGTGCTGGCCGGCGATTACTTCAGCAGCTGGTTTTACCACTTGCTTGCGAAACGTGAACAGATCGAGATGGTGGGCATCTTAAGTACGGCCATTGCCGACTTTAACGTGATGAAAGCCCATCTTTACGGCAAAATGAAGGGGATGCTGCTCTCCGCTGAACAATACCTGCGGCACACGGTACAGCTCAATATGCGGCTGTTCCTTTCTTTTACACCGATGATTGAGGAGTCGCTCACACAGTTGTGGGAGAAGCTGCTGGCTGAATTCAGCCACTGCGAGACCTTATGTCTGGAACTGCGGCGGTCTGGTAATCCGGCAAGTGCCCGGGAAGGCTATTGTTACTGGAAGGTGATGGAATTAGCCACAGAAGAAGAGCGGCAGCTTCTGGATGAGCAGAATCTCGATCTGAAGGATTGGAAGAAGCTCAAGCTGAAATATAAATGCGATTCCCTGCTGACCGACAAGCTGCATGGGTCGCTCCAGTCCATACAGGGACTGCTGAAAGACATTAAGGACGAGCACCTGATCAGCGAGCTTAGCTCCGCGCTTGACCACTTTCTCCTGCAGACGAAAATTTCCGGACAAGCGGCCGTGGAGGGGTAGAGAATGACTATAGAGAAAACATCAGCTTTGGGTGACCAGGGCGTCAAACCGAAGGAACAATTTGTACACTCCGTATTTGAGAGCATTGCCGGCAAATATGACCTGATGAATGATATTCTAAGCTTCCGCCGCCATAAAGCGTGGCGAAAGTTCACGATGCGCAAGATGGGCATGAAGCGCGGTGATTCCGCTGTAGACTTGTGCTGCGGCACCTGTGACTGGAGTATTGCCTTGGCTGATGCCAGCCAGACCGGAAGTGTTATCGGGCTTGATTTCAGTGCAGGCATGCTGGAGGTAGGCCGCCGCAAGGTGGAAGAGCGCAAACTGCAGGACCGCATTTCACTGGTCCAGGGCAATGCGATGGACCTGCCTTTCGGTGACAACAGCTTTGATTATGCGACGATAGGCTTCGGACTTCGCAATGTGCCTGATCTCGTTCAAGTGTTGAACGAAATGAAGCGTGTAGTGAAGCCGGGAGGAATGGTTGTCTGCCTCGAGCTTTCCAAGCCGATGAAACAGCCGTTCAAAGGCATTTATTATTTTTATTTTCAGCGTGTACTTCCGCTCCTTGGGAAACTGTTTGCCAAAAGATACGAGCAATATAAATGGCTTCCCGAATCATTGGCCCTATTTCCGGACAGAGAGCAGCTTGCGGTGATTTTCCGTGAAACCGGTCTGGAGCAAGTGGAATCCTATCCCTTGACCGGCGGCATCGCAGCATTACATATTGGGCTCAAGGAGAACTGTAATGTTTAAAAAAGTCGGCGTTTTTCTGCAAATGATCAAGTTTGAACATACTGTTTTTGCATTACCCTTCGCATTTATGGGCGCATTGCTCGGTTCAGTTGTCATGTTCGGCACACTCCCTTCCTGGGCCCAGATCGGCTGGGTTGTTATCGCCATGTTTGGCGCCCGCAGCGCGGCCATGGGCCTGAACCGGCTGATTGACCGGATCAGTGACGCCAAGAATCCGCGGACCGCAGGAAGAGCGATTCCCGCAGGGCTGCTGAAGGTTGGAGAAGTAATAATCTTTATTGCGATCTCATTCTTTTTACTATTCTGGGCTGCTTTCAAGCTTAATCCCTTGTCGGCGAAATTGTTGCCGATCGCTGTTTTTCTCCTTGTTTTTTATTCCTTCACGAAGCGATTCACCTGGGCCTGCCATCTGATACTCGGGCTAACCATCGCCTTGGCTCCGCTTGGGGGCTGGGTTGCCGTCACAGGCACTGTGGACTGGACAGCCATGATCTTTTATTTCACGATTGTGTTTTGGACTGCGGGTTTTGATATTATCTATTCCTGCCAGGATGTTGAATTTGATACGAAGGAAGGCCTTTACTCCATTCCAGTCCGCTTTGGTGTTCCGCGGGCGCTGGACATTGCGAAGGTATTTCACTTTCTTACGGGCATCGGATTCGTTTCGCTCCTATTTATCACCGATTTAAGCTGGTGGTATGTAGCAGGGATGCTGATTGCTTACATCATTCTTTTTTATGAGCATCACATTGTGTCTCCGAGTGACTTAAGCCGCTTGCAGACTGCGTTCTTTACCATGAACGGGGTGCTGAGCATCGTGGTGTTCTCATTTACTTTGATTGACCTGGTGGTGCAGTTTTACAAATGACAGAGCAGAAGCCTAAAAATTTCGTTGTAGGAATTACCGGAGCGAGCGGAGGTATTTACGGCGTTCGTCTGACGGAAACCCTGCTTTCATTGGGGTATACGGTCCATCTCGTTGTGAGCAATGCGGGCTGGCGTGTTTTTAAAGAGGAGCTTGGCTTTGCCGCCTCTGACCGGGAAGGCTTTCTGAACGAAAAGTTCAGCGGCTATCCCGGTTCTCTGCTTTATCATAAAGTACAGGACATCGGGGCATCGATCGCCAGCGGCTCCTTCCGCACGGAAGGGATGATTATTATGCCTTGCTCCATGGGTACACTGTCTGCTGTGGCGCATGGCAGCTCCGATAATTTGATGACAAGGGCTGCCGATGTCATGCTGAAGGAAGGGCGCCCCTTGGTCCTCGTCCCCCGGGAGACACCGCTGCATGCCATTCACCTGGAAAATATGCTGAAGCTGTCCCGGCTGGGCGTCAAGCTGATCCCGGCAATGCCGGCCTTTTATTTTGGCCCGGTCAGCATGGATGATCTGATTAACTTTATGGTGGGCAAGGTGCTGGACAGCTTTAACATTGAGCACACTTTATTTCGCAGATGGGGGGAATGAGGGATGGTCAATTCGCAGCATACCGTTATCGGTAAAATCAGCTATACCAACTCATGGCCGGTATTTCACAATTTCCACCCCTCTTCGTTAAGTTATCCTGCAGAGATGGTGAGTGAAGTGCCTGCCATTCTTAATCAGGGCATGGCTGAGGGCACCATCCACGTAGGTGCATTGTCTTCCTTTGCCTATGCAGCAGCCAGTGACCGTCTGCTGCTGCTTCCGGATCTATCCGTCAGTTCGGAGGGACCGGTCAAATCAATTCTGCTGTTCTCTCGGATGCCTGTTCAGCAGCTTGGAAACGCCAGGATTGCCGTAACTAATACCTCCGCAACATCGGTGAATCTGCTGAAGATTCTGATGGAGAAGGCCGTTCATGGCAAACCGGAATATATCAGTGCAGAGCCTGATCTGGATCACATGATGGATCAGGCGGATGCCTGTCTCTTAATCGGCGACAATGCGATCAAAGCCTCGTGGCAGAATCAGGGCTACATCGTTACTGATCTGGGTGAACTGTGGAATGAGTGGACTGGACTCAGCATGACCTTTGCCGTCTGGGCGGTAAACCGGGAGGCAGCGAACAGTAAGCCTAAAGCGATTGCCGAGATTGCCGAGGCCTTTGCGGAAAGTAAAAGACGCGGAATCCGCGAACTCGCGCCAGTTATTCGGGAGGCGTGTATGGCTATCGGCGGAACGGCTGCTTACTGGGAAGGATATTTCCGTAATCTATGTTATGACTTTGGGGAAAGGCAGCAGGAAGGTCTGAACCTCTATTTCCGCTACGCCTATGAAATGGGCCTGCTGCCGCAGGAAGTGAAGATGGAGCTTTGGAGCCACAATTTGCTGACACGGGTGAAAGAATGAAACGAATGCAAATATTCGGTTTGCTGAACAAGGATATGGATCTGATCGAAAAAGAGCTGTACCGCAGCGTTCAAGGCGATGATGGTCTGCTGACAGAGACTTCCCTGCATCTGCTGAAGGCGGGCGGCAAACGTCTGCGTCCAGTATTTGTGCTGATGGGCGGCAAATTTGGCCAATATGATCTGGAGAAGCTGAAGCGTGTAGCTATCCCGCTTGAGCTCATACATAGTGCTTCGCTCGTTCACGATGATGTGATCGACGATGCAGAGCTGCGGCGTGGAGAGCTTACTGTCAAAGCGAAGTGGGGCGACAAGATCGCCATGTACACCGGGGACTATATTTATGCAAAAGCGCTCGTTATGACTTCGGAGCTGAAAAATCCCCGCATCCACCAAATCCTCTCCAAGGCGATGGTGGAAATGTCCATCGGAGAAATGGAGCAGATCCGTGATTTCTTCAACAGCGAGCAGAGTGTGCGCCATTATTTGCGGCGGATCCGCCGCAAGACAGCATTGCTCATCGCGATCAGCTGTCAGCTAGGCGCGCTGGCAGCTGACGCGGAGCCGGAGACAGCCCGGCTGCTCTATAATTACGGATACAACGTCGGTATGGCGTTTCAGATCCGTGATGATCTGCTCGATCTTTCCGGAACGGAGAAGCAAATCGGCAAACCTCCGGGCAGCGATATGCGCCAGGGGAACATTACACTTCCAGTGATCTACAGTCTTGAGGACGCCCGGCTTCGCGATTCGCTGCTGGAGGAACTGAAGCTTATCCGTGAAGGGCAGCGCAGTGTGGGCCGGGCCATTGATCTGATCCTGTCAGGAGAAGGTATTGCCCGTGCAGAAGAGCTGGCTTCACGCTATATAGCCAAAGCACTGGCGGCGCTGGATGAGCTTCCGAACAACAAAACAAAGCGCAATCTGCGGGATATTGCATTTTTTGTAACAGGCAGAGCCTATTAGACTTCGCTCCTCTTTGAAATATAAGCGTTCACAGATGACCGGGTTTCTGATAATATCAGAAAATATACCACTTGAATTCGCAGCGATGTACTAACCTATTCATAAAAATGGAGAGTGACTCTATGGAAAAAACGTATCTGATGATCAAGCCAGACGGAGTACAACGCGGATTGATCGGGCGTATTGTCGCCCGCCTGGAGGACAAAGGATTTAAGCTGATTGCCGCGAAGCTGATTACTGTCACAGAAGCACAGGCCAAGAAGCACTACGCAGAACACGAAGGTAAAGATTTCTTTCCTGAACTTGTGGGCTTTATCACCTCCGGTCCTGTGTTTGCCATGGTGTGGGAAGGCGATGATGTAGTGGCGCTGTCCCGTCTGCTGATAGGGAAGACCAAGGTAGGCGAAGCGTTGCCGGGTACAATCCGCGGCGATTTTGCCAGCCATACACCGCTTAACCTTATTCATGGATCGGATTCACCGGAAAGCGCTGAACGTGAAATTGCCAATTTCTTTGCTCCGAATGAACTGGCTCACTACAACAAAGACATCCAGGCATGGATGTAACAACAGGCGGGAGGCAGGAGAAGTCATATGGCAGAACGTGAACAGATTGAAGCAGCAGATCCGGATTACACCGGGTTTATCCATAACGTCAAGCAAAGTACCGGAATCGATCTCGCCCAGTACAAGGAAGCACAGATGAAACGGCGTTTAACTACGCTGCGGATGAAGAACGGCTATCATTCATTTCAAGATTTTTATGCCGCAATGATGAAGGACAAGGCTTTATTTTATGAATTTCTGGACCGGATGACGATTAATGTCTCGGAGTTCTGGCGCAATCCGAACCGCTGGGAAGTCCTGCGGGATGTCATTCTGCCTGATTTGCAGCGCTCGGGACGCCGGTTGAAGCTATGGAGTGCCGCCTGCTCCACCGGGGAAGAGCCATATACGCTGGCGATGATTTTATCCGACAAAAATCTTCTTTCCCAGACCGGTATTCTGGCTACTGACATCGATGATGGCGCTCTGGCCAAAGCAAAGCAGGGCCTCTACTTGGAACGATCCTTAAAGGACGTGCCAAAAGATGTAGCCGCCCGTTATTTCGCGCCGGAGGGACCGGTGTTCAAGGTCAGCGAGTCACTCAAAAAAAGTATTGATTTCCGCAAGCAGAACCTGCTGCTTGATAAGTTTGACGAAGGGTTTGACCTGATCATTTGCCGGAATGTGATGATCTATTTCACAGAAGAGGCTAAGAATAAGCTCTATCATAAGTTCTCGGACAGTCTGCGCCCGGGCGGATATTTGTTCGTGGGCAGTACGGAGCAAATCTTTACACCTGCGCAGTATGGCTTTGAATCGACGGAAACGTTCTTCTACCGGAAGAAATAGTGCTGCACCGCCCGATCTGGTAAACGTATACTTTCGCTTCTTTTCAGTGATACTGAATAGTAGATACCCGTACGCTATGCGAAAGGTCGTAATCCCAGATGGACAAAAGCAAGGTCATTGCCGCGTACAGACGCGGCTTCCTTACCGTCCGCGAATGCGGGCAGATTCTCGGCATTGAGGAGCTGCAGCTGCAAAGCCTGCTGCAGCTTGAGGAGAGCAAGACGACATTGCCTCCGTCAAACCGGAGGATCGGGGGCTGATCAGAGGCTCTTGACCCCGGACGCTCAGCAGCGCCGCTTTTACTCGGAAGAGTATGGCGGCGCTGTTCTTTTATGGATGAGGGGCACCTGATTAGAGGCCATCCCTTTCTTGTCAAAGCGGATTCCCTATACTATAATGAGCAAAGACATTTAAGATTTTAGCGGTTTACAGTTTAAAAGTGTGAAGGGGGAACGCAGCATGAGTTTACGCTATTTAACAGCGGGGGAAACGCACGGCCCCCAGCTTACAGCAATTATTGAGGGACTGCCCAGCAATTTGACACTTAATTTTGAAGAGCTCAATTTTCAATTGCAGCGGCGCCAGAAGGGCTACGGCCGTGGCCGCCGGATGCAAATCGAGAAAGATACCGCACAGATTGTCGGCGGTGTACGCCATGGCTCTACGACAGGAGCTCCTGTAGCGCTGGTAGTAGAGAACAAGGACTGGACACACTGGAAGAACATTATGAATATCGAACCGATTCCCGGCAGCGACGAAGAGAAGCGGCGGGTGAACCGGCCGCGTCCAGGGCATGCGGATTTGAACGGCGGACTGAAATATAATCTTACCGACCTGCGGAATGTGCTGGAACGCTCCAGCGCCCGTGAAACGGCAGCAAGAGTAGCCGTAGGCGCTGTGGCCCGGCAGCTGCTGGCCGCTTTCGGAGTGAAGATTGCCGGACAGGTTATCCGGATCGGCGAAATTGAAGCACCGGCCAACAATCTTCCGGTTGATGAACTGATCGAGCTGACCGAAGCCTCCTCTGTGAGAGTTGTTGATAAAGAGACCGAACAGAAGATGGAGGCTTACATAGACAAGATCAAGGAGGAAGGCGACTCCATCGGTGGAATCGTGGAATGCGTCGTTGAAGGATTGCCTACCGGTCTTGGAAGCTATGTGCAATACGACCGTAAGCTGGATGCAGCTATCGCCGGAGCGGTAATGTCGATCAATGCCTTCAAGGGCGTTGAGATCGGTATTGGTTTCGAGGCAGGCGAACTGCGCGGCTCACAGGTCCATGATGAAATTATGTATGAAGCCTCACGAGGTTACTACCGGGCAAGTAACCGGCTGGGCGGCTTTGAGGGTGGCATGACGAACGGAATGCCGGTTGTTGTCCGCGGAGTGATGAAGCCGATACCTACACTTTACAAACCGCTGCAAAGCGTTGATATTGATACCAAAGAGCCTTTCACCGCGCAGGTGGAGCGTTCGGATGCCTGCGCTGTTCCGGCAGCTTGTGTTGTGCTGGAGAATGTCGTGGCTTGGGAGATTGCGAAGGCATTCCTGGATAAATTCGGCGGCGATTCTCTGGAAGAAATCAGAGCCAACTATAATAATTACTTATCCCAACTGGAGAGCTACTGATTATGCGCAGTATTACTGTAGAATTGGGAGAACGTTCTTATCCGATCCATATCGGCAGCGGTTTACTTCAGGGTATCGGTGAACGCTGCCAGGAAGCCGGATTTCCACTGCGCAGTCCGCTGCTGGTTGTCAGTGACAGTGAAGTTGCCCCACATTTTCTGGCCACTGTGGAAAGCTCCTTGCAGGCTCAGGGGTATACGGTCGTAAGCCATATTATCCCTGCCGGGGAGGCTTCCAAATCTCTGGCTGTATATGAAGAGGTTATCACAACGGCCATTCAGGCCGGTCTGGACCGCAGCTCAGCGGTACTGGCACTCGGTGGCGGGGTGGTCGGTGATCTGGCGGGTTTTGTGGCCGCTTCTTATATGCGCGGTATCGGTTTCCTGCAGATTCCGACAACCATCCTTGCCCATGACAGCAGTGTCGGCGGGAAGGTGGCTGTTAATCATCCGCTAGCCAAAAATATGATCGGCGCCTTCTATCAGCCGTCTATGGTGCTGTACGATCTGGACACGCTCCGCACACTTCCGCCGCGCCAGATTTCTTCAGGACTGGCCGAGGTTGTAAAACACGGCCTGATTCTGGACAGGGATTTTGCCTACTGGTGCCGTGATCATGCGGCAGAGCTGCTTGAGTTGAACGTAGAAGCGCTTGGTTATGCGCTGGAGCGGGGCTGTGCGATCAAAGCCGCCGTAATCGGCAATGATGAGCGTGAGCATGGGCAGCGGGCCATACTGAACCTCGGGCATACCATTGGGCATGCGATCGAGGCAGTGGGGGGCTACGGTGTATTCCTGCACGGGGAAGCGATTGCCATCGGAATGGCGGGATCGGCGCTTTTAGCGGCCAAACTGGGCAAAGATAAGTCCATTTATGAAGACACGGTATCTATGCTGTCGGCGCTCGCCTTGCCGGTAAGACTGCCGGCGCAATATGGTGAGGATGAACTGATGGCGGCGATGATGCATGATAAGAAATTCAAAGAAGGCAAAATGACCTTTATCGTGCCAGATGCCATTGGTTCGGTCAGTATTGTCAATGATGTGCAGCAATCATCTGTTCGTGAGGTTATAGCACAGCTTAAGAAGGAGGAAAGCCCATGGTAAACCGGGGGATACGCGGTGCAACAACCGTAACGAAAAACGAGGAAAACGAGATCCTGCGTGAAACGGTTGTACTGTTGCGGGAAATCGTCGAACGCAATGACGTGATTGCAGAGGATATTTGCAGCGTATGGATTACGATGACTGCTGATCTGGATGCTACCTTCCCGGCAAGGGCGATCCGTGAGATTGAAGGCTGGGAGATGGTACCGCTCATGTGTTCCGTCGAGATCCCGGTCAAGGGCAGCCTGCCACAGTGCATCCGCCTCATGGTGCAGGTCAACACCGATAAATCGCAGCGGGATATCCGCCATGTGTATCTGAACGAAGCCCAGAAGCTTCGCCCGGATCTATCACAGAGCAAGTAATATTTTGCAGATGCGGGGTTGTCAATGACCTCCATCATCATGTATAGTGGAGTTAGCCGAGTGAAGCAGAGTTTAGTTTAGATGAGATGAGTATAGCTGAGTTGAGTGCAGGATTTAGTTCGTATAGGCAGTCCATTTATTTTGTGATTCCCTTCTGGGATTATTTTGGTGTAGAGTTTCACAGCGCTACCCGTCTATTCCCACATAGGAGATATCCGCATATATGGATCATAATGCCGGTCCTGAGCGCTTTTTCACATACTTACACTTATACAAACCTCTACTTCGGTAGAGGTTTTTCTGTATTTCGGACATAATATCAGATCCCAAGGAGGTATTTCATATGACGAACCCAAGAGTCGAAGAAGTAGTGGCGTTGTCCCGGGAGTATAACTTAATTCCGGTCGTAAAGCGCCTGCTTGCCGACATGGAAACGCCGATCCGGCTGTTCCAGCGTTTTGCCGAACAGGATCGTGCTTTTTTGCTGGAAAGTGTAGAGGGCGGTATTCAATGGGCCCGTTATTCCTTTATCGGCAGTGATCCGTTCCTCATGATCTCCGGCAAAAAAGGCGTCATTCACGTCGAAGTCGGCGGAGAGAAAAAACGGCTCTTGGGCAAGCCGGTCGAGGAGCTTAAAGCGCTGCTCCGCTCTTACCGCAGCCCGAAGCTGGAAGAAATGCCTCCCTTTACAGGCGGAGCCATCGGATTCTTCGGTTATGATCTGCTGCAGTATTACGAGAAGCTGTCGGCACATGCCGTAGATGATCTGAATATGGACGACATCCGCTTTATGTTCTGCGACCGGATCATTGTCTTTGATCATGTGAAGCAGCAAATCCTGCTTGTCGGCAATCTGCACATTAAGGACGGAGATACGGACTCGGACATCCGCGCAGGCTATGAAGCGCTTAGCCGCAAGCTGGAGGTTATGGCGGAAGAGCTGCAGAAGGAAGGACCGAAGGAAAACGTCAACCGGCGCAGCATACCGCAGGATATCGAGCTGGGCCAGATCCACTCCAACCTGACGAAGGAGCAATATATCGGCAATGTGGAGCAGGCCAAGGAGTACATCCGGGCCGGGGATATTTTTCAGGTGGTGCTGTCACAGCGGCTGCACATAGAAACGGAAGTATCGCCACTCCATGTGTACCGGATGCTGCGCACATTGAACCCTTCGCCGTACATGTATTATCTGAAGATGGATGAAGAGATCATTGTCGGCACTTCTCCCGAAGCGCTGGTGAAGGTGGACGGTGACCGGGTCAAGACCCGCCCGATTGCCGGAACCCGTCCTAGGGGCGAGAATGAAGTACAGGACCGGGAGCTGGCTGAGGAACTGCTGCATGATGAGAAGGAACGGGCAGAACATCTGATGCTGGTCGATCTGGGGCGCAATGATTTGGGCCGGGTCTCAAAGTTCGGCACCGTCAAATGCGATTCCTTCATGGAAATTGAAAAATACTCCCATGTGATGCACATGGTTTCGAACGTATCTGGAACACTTGACGAGAACAAGGATTTCTTCGACGCCTTCCTGTCCTGCCTTCCTGCCGGCACCGTTTCCGGAGCACCGAAGCTGCGGGCTATGGAAATTATCTCGGAGCTGGAACGCGAAGCAAGAGGAGCGTATGCCGGAGCCATCGGTTATCTCGGGTTTTCCGGAAATATGGATTCCTGCATTACGATCCGCACCATTATCTTCCGCAAGGGCCGGGCTTATGTGCAGGCCGGGGCGGGCATTGTCTGGGATTCTGTTCCGGAGAAGGAATACGAGGAGACCCTCAACAAGGCAAAAGGGATGCTGAAGGCGATCCGCATGGCGGAAGCGATGTTCCCGGCTGAAGTGAAAGAAAAACAGGTAACCAACCAGGATTACATGTACGAATATACCCCTTAACCAGGGAATAGCAGAGATGAGCAGAGCAGAGAATGCTCCATAAAACTTAGCGAATGCTTACGAAGCGAGTTTTATTACGAAGATGAGCAGAGCAGAGAATGCTCCATAAAACTTTTAGCGTATGCTTCCGGTGTCAGTTTTGTTCGATGCGGGTTCAGGTTGCATATGCTCACAAAACTTTTAGGAGGAAAAGAACTATGGAAGCAAGTCAATTGATGCAATCAGGAATTGCCGGACTGATCGAGGGAAGGGATCTAACCCGCACACAGGCGCGTGAGCTTATGGGAACAATAATGGAGGGATCGGCATCACCGGCACAAATTGGCGCTTTGCTGACCGCATTACGGATCAAAGGGGAAACGGTGGAGGAAATTACCGGTTTCGCCGAAGCCATGCGCGGTTTCGGCACTCCTGTGCTTACGGAGCGCACCCGGCTGCTGGATACCTGCGGAACCGGCGGTTCCGGAATCCATAAATTCAACATTTCTACGGCCTCGGCGATCATATCCGCAGCCGCTTCGGTCCGGGTCGCCAAGCACGGCAACCGTTCTGCTTCCGGCAGAGCGGGCAGCGCCGATGTGCTGGAAGCGCTGGGCGTCAACATTCATCTGAATGCGGAGCAGGCCCGCCAGTGTCTGGACAGTATCGGCATCTGCTTCCTGTTCGCACAAATCTATCATCCATCCATGAAGCATGCCGCCGCACCCCGGCGTGAGCTAGGCGTCCGGACCGTATTTAACATGCTTGGACCGCTGACCAATCCAGCGGGAGCTGACCGGCAGCTGATGGGCATTTATGACCGCAGCAAGACGGAAACAGTCGCGAATGTACTGAAGGAGCTCGGCTCCAAGCGCGCGATGATTGTAAGCAGTCTGGATGGTCTCGATGAAATCAGCATTTCCGCACCTACACAGGTATCCGAGCTGAAAGACGGGGCTGTGTTTACCTATGAAGTGACTCCAGAGGAACTGGGCCTCAGCAGACATCCGCTGGAAGATGTGCTTGGCGGAGATGCAGCTGAAAATGCAGCGATTATCACCGCCGTGTTGGCCGGAGAAATTAATCCTTACCGCGATATTGTATTGGCCAATGCAGGTGCCTGTATCTATGTCGCCGGATTGGCGGATACATTGAGAGATGGCGTAGAGAAAGCAAGAGAAGTAGTAGATTCAGGCGCGGCACTGCTCAAGCTGGAGCAGCTGAAAGTCATGACGAAGGAGCTTGATTATGTATCTTGAACGGATTGTTGCCACCAAAATCAAAGAGGTAGAGGCGCTGGCCGCGACTTTTTCGCTGGCTCAGGCTGAGCTTGAAATTTCCGGGCTCCCGTCCACAAAAGGATTCCGTGATGCGCTCACGAAGCGGCGGAACAGAGAGATGGGGCTGATTGCGGAAGTGAAGAAGGCTTCCCCGTCCAAAGGTCTGATCCGGGCGGATTTTGATCCGGTTTCCATAGCACAAGGCTATGAGGTGGGAGGTGCCGACTGCTTGTCCGTTCTTACGGACAGCGAGTATTTTCAGGGCAGCGGTTTATACCTGCAGCAGGTTAGAAAGGCGGTAAGTCTTCCACTGCTGCGCAAGGATTTTATTATCGACGAGAAACAGATTTATGAGGCGCGTCTGCTGGGAGCGGATGCCATCCTGCTGATCGCGGCTATTCTGGACCCGAACCGGCTTGCTAACTTCACAGAGTTGGCTTCCTCACTGGGAATGGATGTACTCATTGAGATTCATGACCGCAATGAACTGGAAATGCTACTGGAGACCGGCAAAGCGGCACATCCGAATGTGCTGCTGGGAATCAACAACCGCAACCTGCATACCTTTGACACCTCGCTTGCGACTACGGCAGAGCTGGCCACGCTTGCACCTAAGGGAGTACCGGTAATCAGCGAGAGTGGGATTGCAGGGCCCCGTGATATAGACTATCTCAGCACAACCGGCGCCCTTGGCGTGTTGGTTGGAGAATATTTAATGCGTCAGCAGAACGTGGAGCAGGCGGTGAATGAGCTGCTGGGTCCGGTGCAGGCAGGGAAAGGCCGTGCCGTGCATGAGTGAGACAATGGTAAAAATCTGTGGACTTCAGGACGTTGAAGTGCTAAAATCTATGAAGCGATTACCACTGGATTATATCGGTTTTGTCTTTGCTCCCAGCCGCCGCAGAATAACCCCGGAGCAGGCAGCGGTGCTTACCGCACAGCTTGCGGACTGGCAGGCAGACAAGGCTCCGGAAGCCGCAGGTGTGTTTGTCAATCCGGAACTGGCAGAGCTTCGGGAAATCATGACGGCAGTTCCACTGGGTGTGATACAGCTGCATGGGCAGGAAAGTGCGGAATTCTGCCGTGAGGTTAAGCTGGCGTTTCCGCAGGTACAGGTCTGGAAGGCTCTTTCTGTCGTCAGCCGTGACACGGAACATGCTTCGGATAGCCATAGTAGCCTGGAAAGCTATGCAGGTGTGGTGGATGCGTTGCTGCTGGATACTTATGATCCGCAGGGCGGCGGTTCGGGCCGGACATTTGATTGGGAACGTATTCCTCACTTCCAGCAGGCGGCAGCGGCGTATGGGCTGCCTTTATTTATCGCCGGGGGTCTGGAGCCGGGCAATGTCAGTGAATTGCTGGCGGGCTACGCCCCGGATGGCGTGGATGTTTCCAGTGGAGTGGAGAGCGGCGGAATTAAGGATATCGTTAAAATGACAGCTTTTGTGGAAAGGGTGAAGCAATCATGATACAAGTACCGGACATCAATGGGCGTTTTGGTTCTTTTGGAGGCCGCTTCGTTCCTGAAACTTTAATGAATGCACTGATTGAGCTGGAGGAAGCCTACCGTAAGTATTCGGGGGAACCGGCCTTTCAGGAAGAAATAGATTATTTGCTGAAGCAGTATTCCGGACGGGAGACTCCGCTGTATTATGCGGAACGTTTCAGCAAGCATATCGGTGAGGCAAAGATCTATCTAAAGCGTGAAGACCTGAATCACACCGGAGCACATAAGATCAACAATGCGATCGGTCAGGGAATATTGGCCAAGATGATGGGCAAAACGAAGGTTATTGCCGAGACAGGTGCAGGCCAGCATGGCGTAGCTACGGCTACGGTGGCAGCGCTCCTTGGGATGGAATGCAAGGTGTTTATGGGGGAGGAGGATACACGCCGCCAAGCGCTTAACGTTTTCCGTATGAAGCTGCTGGGGGCAGAGGTTATACCGGTGACTTCCGGATCACGGACGCTCAAGGATGCAGGGAATGAAGCGCTGCGCTACTGGGTCAGCAATGTTGAAGATACCTTTTATATCTTAGGCTCTGCGGTTGGGCCGCATCCTTATCCGATGATGGTCCGCAACTTCCAGCGGATTATCGGCGATGAGACCCGCCGCCAGATTCTGGAGGCCGAAGGCAGGCTGCCGGATCTGCTGGTTGCTGCCGTAGGCGGAGGAAGCAATGCGATCGGCATGTTCTATCCGTTCATGGAGGATGAGAATGTCGGCATGATCGGAGTAGAGGCTGCAGGCAAGGGGATCGATACCCCTTTTCATGCTGCGACAATGAGCAAGGGAACCCATGGAGTATTTCAAGGCTCCCTGAGCTATCTTCTGCAGGATGAACATGGACAGGTTACAGAGGCGCATTCCATCTCTGCCGGATTGGATTATCCGGGAGTTGGCCCTGAGCATTCCTACCTCAAAGATATAGAGCGTGCCCGATACGTGCCGATTACGGATGAGGAAGCGCTTGAGGCTTTGAAGCTGCTGTGTATGACTGAAGGCATTATTCCAGCTCTGGAGTCGGCCCACGCCTTGGCGCATGTCGCTAAGATCGGACCCACGCTCACCAAGGATGATATTGTAGTCATCTGTTTGTCCGGGCGCGGCGACAAAGACGTGGAATCTATAATGGCCTATACGGAAGGAGCGGGTAAGCAATGACAACGGACACGACAAACCGGATGGATTTGACCTTCCGGCAGCTTAAAGAGGCCGGACGGACGGCCTTGATTCCTTTTCTAACGGTTGGCGATCCCGATCTGGAGACCACGCTTGATATCATTGCCGAACTGGAGGCGGCGGGTGCAGATATTCTGGAGCTGGGTGTTCCTTACTCCGACCCGCTCGCAGATGGTCCGGTGATCCAGCGGGCATCTGCTAGAGCGCTGCGAGGCAGCATTAACCTTCGAACCTGTATGGAAACGGCACTGAAGGCCCGACACGCGGGAAGCGAGCTTCCGTTCATTTTATTCACCTATTATAATCCGGTTATGCAGATGGGCCTGGACACCTTTTTTGCAGAGCTTGAGACCCACGAAATCAGCGGCCTGATCATTCCCGATCTGCCTGTGGAGGAGTCCGGGGAAATGCGCCTGCGCAGCCGTGAGGCCGGTGTGAATCTGATACCGCTTGTCGCACCGACCTCCAGTGAGCGGATTGCCAAAATTGTCTCCGGTGCCAGCGGTTTTGTCTATTGTGTCTCCTCCCTTGGTGTGACGGGCGAAAGATCGTCGTTTCATACCGGAGTGGATGACTTTATTGAATCCGTACGCCGGGCAACAGACTTGCCGGTAGCTGTTGGATTTGGCATCTCGACGGGCGAGCAGGTGGCACGGTTTGCCCGCATTTGCGACGGTGTGGTTGTAGGCAGTGCCATTGTCCGCAAGGTGGAGGATGTGATTCCGCTGCTGGACAATCCGGATACCCGCAGCCAAGGACTGTTGCAAATTCGTGAATTTGTGGCACAATTAAGACCATAACGGTCTGCTGATAGACCTGAAAGCAGCTATCTTACCCATGGAGAGCGAGGAACATAAATGAATCCGAAACCAAATATTATCAACCTCCCTGTCTACAAGCCAGGCAAACCTATTGATGAGGTTAAGAAAGAACTGGGCTTAAGCGAGGTCATTAAACTGGCGTCCAATGAGAACCCCTATGGTCCTTCGCCGAGCGCAAAAGCTGCTATTATTGCCGATCTGGACAATCTTTTTCTGTATCCTGATGGCGCGGCCGCTGATTTGACAAGCGCACTGGCAAGCCACCTTGGCGTGGAGAACGACAATATCATATTCGGCTGCGGCTCCGATGAAATCATCGCCTTGATTACACGTGCCTTTTTCCTGCCGGGTGACGAGACAATTATGGCGGATCAGACCTTCTCCGTATACAAGAGCAATGCCGATATAGAAGGTGCTGTTTCGATAGAAGTGCCTTTGGCAAATGGTACACATGATCTTGACGCGATGCTGGCTGCAGTGACGGAACGGACAAAGGTGATCTGGATCTGCAATCCCAATAATCCAACCGGTACGATTGTGCCTGAAGAGGCGCTGGTCACTTTCCTGAACGCGGTTCCTGCGAATGTAATGGTGGTGCTCGATGAAGCATACTCCGAATACGTAACAGACCTTTCCTATTCGGACGGAATTGAGCTGCTCGCTAAGTATCCGAATCTGGTGGTGTTGCGCACCTTCTCCAAGATTTATGGGTTGGCTGCGCTCCGCATCGGCTATGGTGTTGCAAGTCCGCAGATTATCAAGCTGATTAATCAGGTTCGGGAACCTTTCAACACTTCCCGTCTAGCCCAGGCTGGCGCCTTGGCTGCACTGGTTGACCAGGATTATGTGCAGGAATGCCGCCGTCTCAACAGCGCGGGCATCATTCAGCTTCAGGGAGAATTCAAACGCCTGAGCCTGGACTTTTTCCCGGCACACGGTAACTTCATTATGGTAGATGTACGCAAGCCTGCAACCGAAGTATTCGACGCCTTGCTGCGCCAAGGCATCATTGTAAGAGCTGGTCACAGGCTTTACCCGACTTATATCCGTGTTACTGTCGGGTCCACAGAGCAGAACAAGGCTTTTATCGCCGCTTTGGAGCGGGTGCTTAAAGATCAGAAGGTACAGGTGTAGCCTGTAACAGACAAGACGATACCTATAGAAGGCAGGTAGTACAAAGAACATGACGACAAAAATAGCCATTTTCGGTGTCGGTCTGATCGGAGGCTCACTGGCCCTTTGCTTCAAAGGCAAGGAGGGCCTGACCGTCGTAGGCCATGCCCACCGTCCTGAATCCGCAATTAAATATGTCAGCAGAGGTGTTGTCGATCAGGCGACACTTTCTGTTGAAGAAGCGGCGCTGGACGCCGATTTTATTTTTCTATGCGTACCTGTAGGCATGCTGGAGGATTATTTGCAGCAGTTAAGCAAGCTTCCGCTGAAACCCGGCTGCATCATTACGGATGTCGGCAGCACTAAGGCCAGCATTGCCGCCTGCGCGGTTTCACTCGACTTTCCCGATGTGCATTTCATAGGCGGGCATCCCATGGCCGGTTCCGAGCGCTCCGGTGTGGAAGCAGCCTCCTCACTGCTGTTTGAGAATGCTTATTATGTGCTGACACCTCCGCCGGGAGTGCCGGATGATGCGTATCATGCACTTGAAGCCTTGCTATTACATACCAAAGCGCAGATCGTCCGGCTCGATCCGGAACGCCACGATGAAATCGTCGGTGCGATCAGCCATCTGCCGCATATTATTGCCGTCGCGCTTGTGAATCAGATTCATGCCTATGATAATACGGATTCCCTGTACAGCACTTTGGCTGCAGGCGGCTTCCGCGACATCACACGGATTGCTTCCAGTGATCCGATCATCTGGCGCGATATTCTGCTTAACAACCGTACGGTGATGCTGCGCTTGCTGAAGGATTGGAATCAGGAGGTATCTTCATTTATCGAATTGCTGGAGACGGCGGACGGAGAAGGCATTGAGGAGGCTTTCAGCGAAGCTAACGGCTTCCGCAGCCAGCTGCCGGAGCGCCGTAAAGGAATGATTACGCCATTGTTCGATCTCCATATCGATGTTCCCGATCATCCGGGTATTATCGGGCGAATCGCTACGGAGCTGGGGGATCAGGGTATCAACCTTAGCAATGTGCAGATTATTGAGAGCCGTGAAGACGTTCCCGGCATTATGCGGCTGTCTTTCCGTCAGGAGAATGACATGGAGCGGGCTAAGATTCTGCTGCAGCACAATGATTATACGGTATATGTGTAGAAGCCGGGGCGAATGCCCCGGCTTTTTTAAAAATATGGAATTTATATGCTTCACGCTATAAATTATCCTTCTATTTCTTGCTGAAACGGATATCGTCCTTTTAAGGACAGCGAAGCCGTTTCCACTTGGTTGTAAGTAATAAGATATCGGACTCCACGAAAATAACCTGAGTAAACTTCGACGTCAAAACCCTTTTTGGTTTGGGTTACGGCGCACCTCAGCCTGAAAATGGACAAAAAAAGACCGCTTACAAAGTAAGCGGCTACAATTCACAATGAATTGGAATTGTGCAGTGTTTGGATAGGAGTGGAGAGAAACCATACTGTACTTTTATTATATGTATCCGTTTACATTTTGTCAACACTTTCTTTAAACTTTATTTTCCAAATCGCAGATCCGGCCATCCGGAACAGATAAGAAAGAGCGTTTCGACTGACTTTTTGGGTGCACAGATGGCAGGTTTAGGAATGAAGCAGGATTCGACTTAATATCCGAAATGTAAAATAGTGTATTGTTGCCTCGAGTCTATTAATGTCATCCTGTTAGAATCTATGCTATACTGGGTTAAGTATGTTTATAGATTCCTTTCCGTAATCATCAAAAAAGAGCCGTGCGGGATGTAAGGAAACCTGTAAAGATGCGTATTTATTTCTGTATTTACATGTGGCATGCCTTATTTACCGGGTATTTGAATATACATAGGAAGTATTTCATAAAACGGTACAAATTTAGTGTAAAAGCGCAACTTTTTAAGCCCCGACCGGTATAAGTAGTTACAGACCGGCCGGGATTAAACGTGCAAGGGCGAGGAGGGCCGAACTCACCATGACGGATTCCCAGTTGATCCAGCTTATTAAGCAAGGAAACACAGAATTATACTCGGAACTGATGCGAAGATACCAACGTAAAATATTGGCTTTTGTCTATCATATGCTTAAGAATTCCCATATGGAGCTGATTGCCGAAGATCTCTGCTCGGAGACCTTTTATAAGGCGTTCCGCAGCTTGCATTCCTTCCGTGAAGTGGATGCTTCATTCTCGACATGGCTGTATACAATCGCCCGTAATACGGTGCTGAGTGAGCTTCGCAAGAATCGTGCAGGCAATGTATCTCTTGAAGAAAGCGGCTATACTCCTGTAGCTCCGCCAGAGGTAGCGCCGGAGCAAGCGGCACTTCGTAAAGAACGGATGATGCTGGTACGTGAAGCGATCAATAATCTACCGGAGAAGCAGCGTTCTGCACTCATTCTGCGTGAATATGATCAAATGGATTATCAGGAAATCGCCATTATTTTGGATCAGAGTGTCAGCTCCGTGAAATCATTATTGTTCCGTGCCAGGAGCAGTGTGAAGCTCCAGCTCGAGTCCTATTTCTATGAGCCTGAACTTGAAGAGCAGGCTGAGAGGGTGTAAGGCCAATGAACTGCAGGGAAGCGCAAGATTTCATTCCGCTATTGTGGGACGCTCCCCCCACCGACCCCAAGCGGATTGAACTTGAGAGGCATATTGCAAGTTGCCCGTACTGCGCCTCCGAGTGGGCATTGTGGCAGGAGAGCAGCGAGCTTATGCTTGAGACGAAGGTAGAAGTCAGCGAAGAACGTGCGGAAGCTATAAACCTCAGGGTTATGGAGCGGATTTATCTCGAGAGTCCCTGGCTGATGCCCGGGGACGGGAAATCTGCCGGTAATTCTACAGTTTTCCGCCGCCGGATAAGCCTTTGGATTGCCTGCTTTCTGGCAGTATTTCTATCGAGCTTCCTATATTTCACTATGTTTAAAACACCCCATAACACAACCACAGCGCAAAGCGGGATTGTGGATACGGGTGTGGCCGGCCTTTCACTAGGATGGTCGCCGGCTTATCCTGTTCTGGAATCAGAAGGCGGCATTATCGAGCCGCTTGTAGTGAGCATGGGGCCAACCCATCCACAATATTGGATGATGCTGTCCATGCTGGGGGTAGGCTTATCGATATTTTTGCTCATCCGGTTGAACCGTTACCGCAGACAATGAGGAGCTCCCTTTACTACCAAGTAAAGCGGGCTTTTTTTGTTGTGTTGTTTCCGTGCAGGAAAAGCGAAAAGGCATAATAGTCTTTCAAAAAGAAGACATTTGTTTTCATTCATGATACATTATTAAGCAAACATAAAGGAAGGGAAGGGTGATGGCAATGCTTATCGGCTTAGTACGCCATGGGCTGACCGATTGGAATGCGGAAGGAAAGATACAGGGGCAAAGTGACATTCCGCTTAACGATGAGGGCCGGAGGCAGGCTGAGATGCTGGGAGACAGGCTTCTGCAGGAACCTTACCGCTGGGACTACTGCATTACCAGCAGTCTTTCCCGCGCAGCGGAGACAGGGAAGATCGTAGCTGCCAAGCTGGACATTCCACTGCTTGAACCTGATCACCGGATCCGTGAGCGTGCCTATGGGCAGGTGGAAGGCATGACTGCCATGCAGCGGGAGGAGAAGTGGGGCA
Source organism: Paenibacillus sp. FSL M7-1046 (assembly GCF_038007405.1). Classification (NCBI taxonomy): domain Bacteria; kingdom Bacillati; phylum Bacillota; class Bacilli; order Caryophanales; family Paenibacillaceae; genus Paenibacillus; species Paenibacillus sp. FSL M7-1046. The sequence continues at coordinate 4,938,770 of NZ_JBBOXB010000001.1, forward strand.
AAGAGTGGAACCTGCTGTCGCTGGGTCAAGAAACGGATGAACAGCTGCAGGTACGCGGTCTGGCTTTCCTGGAGGATCTATCGGCCCGTTATCCGCAGAGCAATGTGCTGGTTATTTCCCACGGCGGCTTTCTGGCTCAGCTGTACACCGCGCTTTATAAGGACAAGTACACAGAACGTCTTGGCAATCTGTCGCTGACCATCCTGGAGAAGAAGGAACTGGAATGGAGTCCGCTGTTATACAATTGTACACGTCATATCTTGCAAAATCAGCGTTAACCCGAAGCCTCGGGTTATTTTTTTTGCGTAATAAGGAATAAAAAGGGCTGTATTTCCCATAATGGTAGTAAAACGGTGAGGCGATAAAAGATGAATCTGGCGGATATGCTCACTTACGCAGACATTGGTCAGCTTACCGCCATTGCGGGGCGCTATCAGTGCGATTGCAAACGAAATTCTAAACATGATTTGATTCAGAGTATACTGATCACGCTGGGAAGCCGCGATTTCATGGAGACTCATATCCGGGATTGCACCCCGGAGGAACTGCGGTTTCTCAACACGCTGTTGTTCGACGAACGCAGCAAATTCAGTCTTGAAGATTTGCTGGCTGCCGCGAGGCAGGCCTGCTTTGATGCACCTGCCGGCAAAACCGGCGGTTACCGTGAGATGGTCAGCCGGTTCAAAAGCGGCGGATGGCTCTTCAGCGGCGCCTCACAGCAGAGCAGATACCTCTTTCAGGTGCCGGAGGATCTGAAGAACCGTTTCCGCGAGAGGATGGGACAGCATATCAAGGAACATGTGGTCCGGAGCAGTGAACCAGCGGTATACCGCGGGGAAGGTGACCTGCTGGCGGGCGATCTGCTGCTGTTCCTGCGTTATGTGATGGACAATGAGCTGGAGCTGAACCAGGAGGGTGCCCTCTATAAACGATATCAGCAGGGCGTAATGAACGCAATCCAAGTTCCTGAGCCGCTGCTGGGCAAGGGGGGCTGGAGATTCGGTTACGGCAGAGCATGCGAGCATTATCCGCCAAGAATGGCGCTTCTGTATGATTATGCGAGGCACCGCCGCTATATTTCGGAAGAAGGTTACCGTTTGAAGCTGACCTCGGCAGGTGAGACGCTGCTTGCGGAAGGAAAATCGGAAAGACTGATGCAGTTATTCACCTTTTGGTTAAAACTCTATAAAGGTGCTGTTCCTAATCTTCCATCGCTCGTATACTGGATTAGCGTAAGTGCGGAAGAGTGGGTGAGCGTTTCTTCCTTGGTGGAGGGATTGGGCTGGCTGATCAAACCGTTTTACTATGATGATGCCGCATCGATCCTGGAACAGCGTATTTTACGGATGATGCTGCATCTTGGAATGATCAGGCTTGGGGAGACACCTGAAGGCCCGGTAGTCCAAATGACGCCATGGGGGACGGAAGCTGCCACTCCGAAGCGACTGCCGAAGTAAGGGGGAGGAAAATGCGGATTGCTTATGGGAATTACATACCGCAGCTCGATGAATCTGTTTACGTGGCAGAAGGGGCTAAGCTGGTAGGGAATGTGAGTGTAGGACAGCATTCAAGTATTTGGTTCAATGCGGTGCTTCGGGGCGATCTTGCTCCAGTCATTATTGGGAAAAGCTGCAACATTCAGGATGGGGTTGTAGGCCATGTGGCGGAGAATCTGCCGCTGATATTGGGGGATGACATATCGGTTGGGCACTCCGCAATCATACATGGTTGCAGGATAGGCAGAGGCACATTAATCGGAATGGGTGCGATTGTATTGAACGGAGCAGAGATTGGTGAATATGCTTTAATAGGAGCCGGATCTCTTGTAACCGAAAACAAAGTGATCCCGCCGTACACCCTTTCCTTGGGTACCCCCGCCAAAGTGGTCCGTGAATTGACTGAGCAGGACTTACTGAGAATGTCACGCACCAGCGAGAGTTATGTGAACAAGGCGAAGGAATATGGAAACTTCTAAACAGCGGAGGTGTATCGAATGGACAAAATGAAGGCTACCTATGAAGTGATGCTAGGGCTTGCGGCAGAAATGGTGTGGGATGAAGCGCTGCGAAAGCGTCGTACCGACATCTTGTACCGGGAGATTGACACAGCGCTGGCGGCCGGAGATAAAGCGGCTTTCCGGTATCTGACTGAAGAACTGAAAAGTTTGGCATAAGAGATGCGCTTGGCGCATTTCTTTTTTTGTTGTCCTGTAAAAGAGGGATTCAACGGTATCTTCGAGAAAGCAAGGAGAAATGGTTGTCAAAAATGTTTGAACAATTCAGGTGAGGGGAATGAACAGTAATGAAATTTAGTGATTTTGACAAAAGCAGCTGGGAAGCAAACTGCAAATACTTCGATACCTGCCTGATTCCGTTTACCGGCCTGACGGGTACGGAGAGTCCGCCGGAGGCGGCAGAGGCACTTGAACGGCTGCGTGATTTGCTGGACTGTATTGAACAACCCTTTCAAGGACGCATTGTAACCTACCCGGCAATTCAGTACAGCTCAGGTGACAGTCTTCAATACGTAAATGAGATTTGCCGAAAAGTCAAATCCAGTCACTTCCAATATGTCATTGTGGCTTCATCCGATTTGGAGGTATTGTTCAACGAAACTGTTGAAAGCGATTTAGTCCTTTCCCTGACTGGATTTGACGCGTCCCGGATAATGGCCTTTAAGAGTCAGATAGGGAGAGAAATTGAGCAGATGTGGCAAGGTGAGAAATGAGTTAAATGTGACAGAAAATCAACAATTTATAGAAAAGCACCCCAAAATGCCTGTCACAATTTAGACAATATTCTTGACGGGTTTTGGACCCTACGCTATGATTAGGTTGAACTTATATGTCGTGTGACTTATATCATTGTAAACGGATTATTTACAGGAAAAACCTCTGGATAACACTGCAGGTGCCTTCTCCAATTTCTGAATAGGGGGTTACACACAGTATGAGCAGCCATGAAGAAGAGCAGGAGCCGCATCCGCAAGGACCGCCCAGCCAAAAAGAGATGTCACGCAGACAGTTTCTAACCTATACCCTTGGCGGAGCTACCGCTTTTATGGGGGCCGGGGCAGTCCTGCCGATGATCCGTTTTGCCGTAGACCCGATATTACATAAAAAAGGCGAGGGTGAATTCATCAAAATTACGGAAACCTCTAAAATTACCGATGAACCGCAGGAGTTTACGTTTGAGCTGAAACAGCAGGACGGATGGTATGCCAGTACAGCTACGCTGACGGCCTGGATCCGTAAAAATGAGAGCGGAGAAATTTATGCGCTTTCACCGATCTGCAAGCATCTGGGATGTACGGTCAGATGGAACAATAACAAGTCCTATCCGGATGAATACCATTGCCCATGTCATGGAGCGAGGTATACCAAAGTAGGCAAGAATCTAGAGGTCGCCCCGAAGCCGCTTGACCAGTACAAGACCAAGATTGATGGAGGCTGGGTCTATCTTGGCGATATCGTCCCCAACACCGAAGCTAAGAAGGAGGCGTAAATCTGATGTTTAAAAATGTCTACAACTGGATTGATGAACGTCTGGATATTACGCCGATTTGGAGAGATGTCGCCGATCATGAGGTACCTGAGCATGTCAATCCGGCACATCACTTTTCGGCATTTGTCTATTGCTTTGGCGGACTTACTTTCTTTATAACAGTCATTCAGATCTTATCGGGCATGTTTCTGACAATGTATTATGTTCCAGATATTATAAATGCCTATGCCAGTGTGGAATATTTGCAGACTAAGGTGGCCTTCGGGCAGATCGTCCGCGGTATGCATCACTGGGGCGCAAGTCTCGTCATCGTGATGATGTTCCTTCATACAATGCGCGTATTTTTCACCGGTTCCTACAAGGCACCGCGCGAAATGAACTGGATCGTCGGTATGCTTATCTTTTTCGTGATGCTGGGGCTTGGACTGACCGGATATTTGCTGCCTTGGGACAACAAAGCTTATTTTGCAACCAAGGTTACGCTGGAAATTGCTAATTCTGTACCGGTTATGGGGCCTGTGCTGAAGGAACTGATGCAGGGCGGCACTATTGTCGGCGCAGAAACTTTAACCCGCTTTTTTGCACTGCATGTATTTTTCCTCCCGGCGGTCCTGCTTATTCTGCTCGTCGGACACTTTATTATGATCCGCAGACAGGGTATCTCCGGTCCGCTGTAAGTCAATTGACAGAAAGGGGGAACTGCAGATGGCACACAAAGACAAGGACAACACCAAAGAAAAGGTCGTATTTGTCGGTGATTCCCGTGTCCGCAAGGGTAACGGTTTCATTACACCGCCGGACTATACGGCATACCCGGGCAAATCGGAAGCGTTTATTCCCAACTTTCTCTTGAAAGAATGGATGGTCGGTGTTGTCGTGCTGGTGGGCATCCTGGTGCTGACCATTTCAGAGCCGGCGCCGCTAGGCTTCCCTGCGAATGCCAGTGCAACCGTAATTCCGATACCAGACTGGTATTTCCTGTTCCTGTATCAATATTTGAAGCTGCCTTATGCCTCCGGCGACTATATTGTGCTTGGCACACTCGGCGTTACAGGCGTAGCCTTTGGAGCGCTCCTGCTGGCCCCCTTTCTGGATACGGGCCGGGAACGGCGGTTCTACCGCCGGCCGATCGCTTCCTCTTTAATGTTCCTCTCCCTCGCAGCGATCATTTATTTGACGAATACAGCCTGGACGGAATATAAGCATGAAATGGCGTTAACGAATCAAATTCCTGAGGATGTGCAGCGCGAGGAAAAGGCGGCAGAGAATAGAGCCAAAGGTTTGCCGACCACAAGTGTTGTTGAAACGGAGGAAGTAGCCATCGTGGACAAGAGTGATCCGGCGATGGCGCTTTATAAGCAGGCTACCTGTGTTTCTTGTCATGCTGTCGATATGAAAGGCGGAGGTAGTGTACCTGCGCTTCGTGGTGTCGGCGATACCCATGACAAAGATGCGATTCTCGCGATCATTAAAGAGGGACAGGGGCAAATGCCTCCGATGTATGAAACGGCGGTGGCGGCAGGTCTGACAGAGCAGGATATTGACACTCTTGCCGGCTGGCTTGCCAAACAAAAAAGCGAACAGTAAAATAATGATAAGCGCAAACCTGATCGTGCATGCGGTCAGGTTTTTGGTTGTGTAAATGCAGAGGCTGCCATGATCTAGGAGGTAATGTGTCGATATGCCGGTTCATTGGTTCGAGAAGTTGTTTAAACACCGGGGAGTCATATGGCTGCTCTTTATTGTGAATTTCTTCGGTACGATTTACGGTTACATGTGGTACGGCAATCAACTGGAATATACAGCAGCCAATTATCCTGCCTGGCTGCTTCCGTTTGTTCCGGATAGTCCGACTGCGAGCCTGTTCTTTACGGCCGCTTTATTGCTCCTGCTGTATCCGCCAAAGAGTCTGAAAGGGACTCTGCTGCGTGAACTGATCGAAGCACTGGCGGTTCTCACCTCCGTGAAGTACGGTATCTGGGCGGTAAGCATTATTTTTGCCGGGGGATATCAGGGGGACGCTGTGGGCTGGAAGGACTGGATGCTGGTCGCATCGCATACCGGGATGGCGGTTGAAGCGCTGATCTATGCCCGGTTCTTCGCTTTCCGCAGAATGCTGCCATTGGCGCTGCTCTGGACCCTTGCCAACGACATGGTGGATTATTCGATTGGGATTTATCCGTGGCTGCCTTCTGTGCTGGAGGATGATGTAATAGGGGTGCAGTACTTCACTATTGGATTAACCTTGCTCAGCGCCGCCGCGGCCTGGATTTTCAGCAGAAGAACCAGGCCGCTGGAGAGCTTCAGCAACAGGCGCTGACAGGCTGTTCTATCTCTTGTCCTCCTGCCATACATTTAGGGTAGGAGGGATGTCTCATGCCGCGCAGGAGATATTATGTGCTGACAGGGTTAATGTTGTGCTGGCTGCTTGCCGGAGGGAATAGTGGAAAGGTTATGGCAGATTCTAGTGCTGCCGCTGCAGGTTCCGGCCTTGGAAATTCGCTTAGTACCGGGAGTTCAGTAAGCGGAGAATCTCCGGCGCTTACCGGCAGGACTGGAGCACAGCGGCTGGAGCAGGCGGCAGAGGCTTTGTACAGCTATGTTCTGGAAGGGGATGTCGCCAAGGCAAGGCAGGAGAGCGAGGAGATTTCACAGATTGTTGTATCCTCATCCTTTGAAGGCCTGACCTCAGTGGAGGGAATAAATGCACTGTCGACAGTGGTTATGGATCTTAAGACTACAATGGCGGCTGCGCAAATCAATCCCCAGAAGTGGGAAGCTGCCGCTGCCAAGCTCAGGCTCGCTGCCAACAGCCTGAATCATCCAAAGCAACCGATGTGGCTGCAGTACTACAAGCTGATCCGCGAGGATCTGAACGATATGGAGCAAAGTGCTGTTGCCAATAATCTTAAGGATTGGAAAACGGCAGTAACAAGACTGCAAAGCAGATATGACAATATCCGTCCTGCAGTGGTCATCTCCCGCCAGCCGGAGGTGGTGAATGCCTTTGATTCCTGGTTATCTTACGCGGCGGGTATTCCATCCTCCTCTCAGCCGATCGAACGCACACGGCTGCTGGAGATCGTTTCTTACGGACAGGACGCAGTGCGGGTGATGTTTGGCAAAGAGAGGGATGAGCCGGCTTTATCTCTGCCGCTGTCTCCGCCGGAGTACGGAGGGTGGGGGCTGCTTGCCGGGGCATTCATTCTGGCAGCGCTGGCCTATACCGGATACCGCAAGTATCGCGGCGAGAATGAGGAGTGGAAGCCGGTATAGATCCGGCCATGAGGCAGGCGGCAGACCCTGTATGGTTAATAGTTCTGCCACGATACATTTTCTGCTGATTAGAAGATGTAGCTAAAAAAAAAGGCTCCCCCATCCATCGTGTGATGATGGCAGGGAAAGCCTTTTTTTGTCCACCCTATTAATGATGAATCACGCTGATTCATGGATTTAGGTTTGCCGGAAGCCTTCCCCCTGCACATCATGCACATCGCTGATGATCACAAACGCCGTGGGGTCGATGGATTTCACCAGCTGGCTGAGGCGGCGGATCTCCTGGCGGGAGACGACACAGTACACCATGTGCTTCGCCTGCTTGGAGTAAGCGCCGATAGCAGGGATAAGCGTTACGCCCCTGTCCATCTCTGCTGTGATAAGATCGGCAATTTGCGGGGCGTCATCGCTGATAATGGTGAAGGCTTTGGCGGCATACGCACCTTCCTGTATAAAATCAATGACCCGCGAAGAAATAAAGACGGCGACCAGGGTATACAATATTTTTTCCCGGGGTATGTAGAGCAGGGAGGCGCCAATGATGATAATGTCGACAGCCAGAATAATCTGTCCCATGCTCCAGCCGAACTTGCGGGCAAGAATTCTGGCTACGATATCGACACCGCCGGTGGTCCCGCCGTAACGGAAGACGATCCCAAGTCCCGCGCCAAGCGTCACCCCTGCATATAATGAAGCAAGAATGAAATCATGCTCGGTGCTGAACGGGATAAGCCAGCCGCCAGCAATCAGCCGTTCAAATACCCAGAGGAAAAAGGTCAACAAACCGATTCCTATACCTGTATAAAAAATCTGGTTTGAGCCGAGCACTTTCCAGCCGAGCAGGAACAGCGGAAGGTTAAGCAGTAATGTAGTCAGGAATATGGGAAGGTCAAAGGCGTAATTCAGCAGGATGGTAATCCCGGTTACCCCGCCTTCCATCAGCTGGTTGGGCACTATAAAATAGAGGAGCCCAAATGCATAGATTGCGGCACCGAGCATAATGGGAGCTACTGTTTTCCCGATCGCGAACAATTTGGATGATTTCATATAATCCCTCGCCTAAGCCTCTTAATGGGCAGTTTGTACTAACATTGCTTTCATGGGGTGAAGCTGTAAATTTAAAAAAGATTTGTCTTCAAAACGTCTTTACGATAACATAGGGGCAAACAGAAGGCAAGAACTCTCAGGGGGGCGAAGAAACAAATTATGGATAAAAGTCTTGGTGATTTGCAGCGTGAAGTCGACGCGTACATCTCACAATTTAAAGAAGGTTACTTCAGCCCGCTGTCTATGCTGGCCCGAATGTCCGAGGAAGTGGGTGAATTGGCCCGTGAAGTAAACCATCAGTTCGGTGAGAAGCCGAAAAAATCCGACGAAGCGGAAAATTCCATTGAATTGGAGCTGGGAGATATTCTGTTCATTACGATCTGCTTCGCCAATTCTCTGGGCATCGATCTGACCGAAGCCCACAATAAAGTCATGCATAAGTTCAATACCCGCGATGCCGGGCGATGGACACTGAAAAACACCGATTAGGCTTCTATAACATATGCTGTACCAAACGAACGGGATTTAGCCGTTAGGATGGTGAGGATATGAATCATAATGATTTTGTAAAAGCGGCCTACCGCTCTATTCTGCGCAGCGATTTCGCCGAAGCGATACACTTCTTTGAGGCAGCTATAGCGGCCAGTCCGGATGATGCCGAGGTGAGATACCGCTGTTCCATTACCTATGCCCGCAGCGGGATGCTGGAGAAGGCGCTGGAGCATGCCCTGGCAGCGCTCAAGCTTGATAACGGCAAGCCTGAATACCGGCTGCATCTTCAGCATCTGCAGGCGCTACAGCTTGTCCAGGAAGCCAAAAGGCTGCTTGAAGATGAAACAGCAGGGACGAATAATCCGTATCATCCGATCACGCTGCTGAAAGAAGCGATTACGCTGGATCCACTATACGGGGATGCATATGTATGGCTCGCCATTGCGCACAGCCGGATGAACGAGCACTTGCAGGCCATCGCCGCGATGAAAGAGGTCATTTCCCTGCATCCGGATGATTCCGGTCTGCGGCAGCTCATGAAGGACCTTCAGAAATCATTGCAAAAATATATCCAATAAACATGGAACCAGTGAAAGCGAGGAGGAAATAAGGGTGAGCGACAAGATCAGAGTAATTGTCTCCGGAGCAGGAGGCAGAATGGGCAAAGAGGTAATAAAGCTGGTGCTGCAGGATGATGAACTGGAATTGGCTGCGGCTGTAGATCGATCGGCAGGCAGTATCGATGCCGGTCGTCTCGCGGGACTGGAAGAATGCGGAGTTAATGTTACATCGGACTTTGAGGCCGCCCTTGCACATAGCAACGGGGATGTGTTAGTTGATTTTACGACTCCTCAATCAGCCTTTGCTAATACGACACTCGCAATCAAATATGGGGTACGTCCGGTGATTGGTACTACCGGATTTACTCCCGAACAAATTAAGGAACTGGACAAGCAATGCCAGGATCAGGGAATCGGCGGGCTGATCGCACCTAACTTCTCCATCGGGGCCATCCTGCTTATGAAGTTTGCCGCCCAAGCTGCCAAGTATTTTCCACATCTCGAAATTATCGAGTATCATGGAGATCAGAAGCTGGATGCTCCATCGGGCACGGCAATCAAGACAGCAGAAATGATTTCTGAAGCGCGTGAGGAGCTGCGTCAAGGCAATCCTCAAGAAGAAGAAATTATTGAGGGCTCGCGCGGCGGCTACTACAACGGCTTCCGCATTCATAGCGTTCGCCTCCCCGGTGTGTTTGCCCAGGAGGAAGTAGTCTTCGGCGGTTTTGGGCAATCGCTTAAAATACGTCATGATTCCTACGAACGGGCTGGATACATGCCTGGAGTCAAGCTGGGTATCCAGAAAGTGATGGAGTACACAGGAATGATCTATGGTTTTGAGCACTTTATAGAATAGACAGGAGAGAAGAACACATGTTGAAGATTGCATTTATCGCACATGACCGGAAAAAAGATGAGATGGTGAATTTTGTAACCGCTTATGAGCATGTATTTACTGGACTTGAGATGTACTCTACAGGGACGACCGGCCAGCGGATTATGGACGCAACCAACCTTCAGATCCACCGCTACATGTCCGGTCCGCTGGGCGGAGACCAGCAGATCGGTTCGCTGGTGGCGCAGGATGAGCTGGATCTGATTATTTTCCTGCGTGATCCTTTGATGGCACAACCTCATGAGCCTGACATTACTGCCCTTCTGCGTTTATGTGACGTGTATGGCATTCCGGTAGCAACAAATATTGCTACTGCGGAAATTCTGGTCAAGGCGATTGACCGGGGCGATTTCGGCTGGCGGGAGCTGGTACATAAGTACAAGCCGGGTGTGGACGAATAATGAAGCTGGATATCCTAGTATTCGGCGCTCATGCCGATGATGCCGAGATCGGCATGGCTGGAACCATCGCCAAACATACTGCTGCCGGCCTGAAAGTGGGCCTATGCGATTTGACCGCAGCGGAAATGTCCTCGAACGGAACCGTGGAACGGCGCAAGCTGGAAGCTCAGCAGGCCGCTGATCTGCTCGGTGCCTCACTCCGCACGAATCTGGGGCTCCCTGACCGGGGACTCTATTTGACAGAGGAGCATCTCTCAGCGGTGACCTCGGAAATTCGCAAATTCGCACCGGACATCGTATTTGCACCTTATTGGGAAGACCGCCATCCTGACCATATTGCTTGCAGCAAGCTGGTGGAAGAGGCTGTGTTTAATGCCAAGCTGCGCAAATATATGCCGGACAAGCCTGCGGTAGCGGCACCGCTGCTTTATTTTTACTTCATTAACGATCTCGGACGGTGTGATCTTATCGTAGATGTAACTGCACAATACAGCATTAAAGAGCAGGCGCTATCCAGCTACCGTTCGCAATTCGAGAAAGCACCGGGTGAGGATGTAGTTTCGACCCCGCTTAATGAAGGCTATATCGAACGTGTTCGTTCGCGGGATATGCTGCTCGGACAGCGCAGGTTTATTCCTTATGCGGAGGGCTTCGCCAGTAAAGTGCCGCATGCCGTTGAAATGTTCACCACCGGAGGCCGTTAAACACAAAGCTTTATTTCAGCCCGATGAACAACTATAATTAACTCATGTCATTACTAAAAGTACTAACATAACATAAGTTTATCGAAGGGGCGGAGCTATGGACCGGCTAAAAATAGGCATCACTTGTTATCCGTCTCTTGGCGGCTCGGGTGTAGTGGCGACTGAACTGGGCAAGCTGTTGGCCGAGAAAGGCCATGAAGTCCATTTTATTACACACAGTATCCCGTTCCGGCTTGGTACGTTTCAGAAAAATATATTTTACCACGAGGTAGAGGTTAACGATTATTATGTCTTCCGTTATCCCCCCTACGATCTGGCGCTGGCTACTAAGATGGCTCAGGTCGCCAAGATGCAGGGGCTGGATTTATTACATGTCCATTATGCGGTGCCGCATGCGGTCTGCGCGTTCCTTGCCAAGCAGATGTTAGGCAATGACATCAAAGTGGTAACGACACTGCATGGTACCGATATTACTGTACTTGGCCAGGATGAATCGCTTAAGGATTTGATCCGTCTCGCCATCAATGAGAGTGATGCTGTGACGGCGGTGTCTCTGGATCTGATCAACGAGACACGGCGTGTGCTGGATATTACCCGCGATATTGACCTGACTTATAACTTTGTCGATAAACGCGTGTATTATCCGCGTGACGTGTCCGATCTGCGGGGGGATTTTGCTTCACCGAATGAGAAAATCCTGATGCATATCAGCAATTTCCGTCCAGTCAAACGTGTCGGTGATGTTGTTGATATCTTTGCCAAGGTGAGCCGTGAATTGCCCGCCAAGCTGCTGCTGGTGGGTGAAGGGCCCGATCTGCCGAAGATTCAGGCAAAGATCAATGAGATGGGTCTGGAAGACAAGGTTCGCTTTCTCGGTAAGCAGGATGATATTGCCCAGGTCATTTCATTGGCCGACCTCCTGCTGCTGCCTTCCGAGAAGGAAAGCTTTGGTCTTGTAGCCCTGGAAGCGATGGCATGCGGTGTGCCGACAATCGGCTCGCAGGCTGGCGGCATTCCCGAATTGATTCAGCATGGCAAAACCGGGTTCCTGGCTCCGATTGGCGATACGGCCGCCATGGCTAAATATGCCGTTCAGCTACTCTCGAATGAGGACATGATAGAGCAATTCAGAAGAGCTTGTCTGGAGCGGTCCTGCAACGATTTCAGCAGGGACATGATTACGAATCAATATGAGGATATTTATTACCGTGTGCTTGGGCGCAAGGTGCTCGGACTGGATAAAGTCAGGGGGTAAGGGGTGCTTCATGGAATGGAAAATGGCACCATCCGGCATGGCAGAGGCGGCAGGCAAAGTGATTGCCACCCTGCTTGCAGACGGCCGTGAGGCTTATTTTGTCGGCGGCTGCATCCGTGATGAGCTGCTGGGCAGACCGGTGCATGATATGGATCTTACAACTTCGGCACTGCCGGAAGAAGTAATGGCCATGTTCACACGTTGTGTCCCGACCGGGCTTGCACACGGCACGGTTACTGTATTGCAGGACGGATATAGCTTTGAAGTAACGACGTACCGGACGGAGAGCGGCTATGCCGATCACCGCCGCCCGGAGCACGTCTTTTTTGTAAGCGATGTGCAGGAGGACCTGCGGCGGCGCGATTTTACGATCAATGCCATCTGCTGCGGCCTGGATGGGCAGCTGGTCGATCCTTTTGGCGGAGCTGCTGACCTGAAGCATCGCCTGATCCGCTGTGTAGGCACGGCGGAGGAACGCTTTGACGAGGACGCGCTGCGCATGCTGCGCTGCGTGCGGTTCGCGTCTGTGCTGGACTTTGCCATCGCTAAGAATACGTGGCGGGGGCTGCTGCGCCAGCGTGACAAGCTGGCGCATATTGCCGTGGAGCGTCTCCGCGCGGAGCTGGAGCGCATGATAGAGGGGCCGCATCCCGCGCGCGGCCTCGGTCTTCTCGCGCGTAGCGGCCTGCTGCCGCGCGGCAAAGCCCCGTTCCCCTGGACCGGCAGTGACATGGCGGCAGCCGCCGCCCTGCTAGCCGGGATCGGGGAACTGCCCGGCGCCCTCCTGCGGTGGGCGCTCCTGCTGCATGCCCTGAAGACGCCGGCCGCTGAGGCCGACGACCTGATGCGGGCATGGACGTTCCCGGGGGCGACGCGCAGCGCCGTCACCTCGGTGCTGCGTGTCCGCGAAGCCTGGACCGCAGCGCTTGCAGAGGTGCCGCCGGAATCTCCGGGCGGCACCGAGGCGCTTCGGCGGCGCTGGATCGCCGCCGTGCTGGCCTTGGGCACGTCAGCCGCCGAAGGGTGGCTGACGCTGCTGGAGGCGGTGCCGGAGGCCGCCTCCTATCAGCAGCGTCTTGGCCTGGCCGAATCCGGGCCCGGAGCAGCTGTGCAGCTGGATGTGGCCATGTCAGGGTTAGGCAGCCGCTTGGCCGAGCAGGATGATCAATCAGAGCCTAAGACGGATAACGCCGCCGTGCAGCCATCTGGAGCGCCGGCGCTCTCCACGGGTCTCCTGCGGTCCTGGAGCGCATCAATGCCGCTGCAGACCTTGGCAGAGCTTGCGGTGACAGGCAATGAGCTGGCCGAAGCTTTGCAGAAACGTCCCGGCCCGTGGCTGGGAGAGCTGCTGCATGCGCTGCTGCAGGCTGTAGCGGCTGGAGATATTGCCAACGATAAACAATCATTGCTTCAGGAAGCAAAAAGGATGGATAACGATGAATAGCGATGAAACGCCGGGGCTTTCCGGGCTGAACAGAGATACTTTTGTTTCGGGCTGGAACCGAAGTGTACAGCGGCTGGAAACGGTGGTGTCTACGCAGGAGGAAGCCAAGAGGCTCGCCGAAAACGGCGCTCCGGAAGGAACGGCTATTATCGCCGAGGAACAGACCGGCGGCCGCGGGCGGATGGGCAGAAAGTGGCATTCGCCGCGCGGCAAGGGCATTTGGATGAGTGTGGTGCTGCGCCCTAATCTTCCGCTGTCACTGACGCCGCAGCTGACGCTGCTGGCTGGCGTGGCCGTCTGCCGCGCCATTCGCGAGATCAGCGGCGTGCAGGCCGGTATCAAATGGCCAAATGATCTGCTGGCAGGCGGACGCAAAATTTGCGGAATCCTGCTGGAATCTTCGCTCCGGGAAGGCGGGCTTCATTATTGCATCGCCGGAATCGGCATTGCGGTGAACTTGACGGAGGACGACTATCCGGATGATCTGCAAGGAGTCGGGACTTCGCTGCTGATCGAAGGGGGAGGCATTCCCGTTGACCGCCAGCAACTCACGGAAGCGGTGCTGGCCGAGCTGGAGTTTTTGTACACCCTTTACATAGAACGGGGCTTTAAGCCTGTTCGTGAGCTTTGGGAATCCATGTCGGTCACCTTGGGGCGCCAGGTGTACTTTAATACACCCGAGGGACGCAGCGAAGGCACTGCGGTCGGTTTGGATGACGGCGGCGGGCTGCTGCTGAGGGATGCTGCCGGGAATATTACCTGCATATTGTCAGGTGAAATAGAAATGATCCAGTGACAAGGGTTCCATGCCTTGTCACATTTTTTTGGTGTAATTAACTGCGGATTTTGTTATAATATGCTCAGAGACGGTATCGCAGGGTCGAGCTGTACTCATTCAAGCAAGCTATACAACAGCAATTTGCTTTTCGGATTCACCTTCATAACTGTATTTCCACGGTTACGTTGGATTCTGCTCTGAGCCGTAAGGACCGAGACAGAAGGGACGATCGCGAGTGACTCTTTTTTGCCCTTCGGACCTTTTTAGCGGACCATGCTAAAAGGTTTTTTTGTTTGCGCGTTTACGCGTATTTTAACTACGAAAAGGGGAATGGGAGCACATGGCAGACAAACATGCACTGAATATTGTGAAAATGAAAAAAATGAAAACGGACGGTGTGCCGCTGAGCATGCTGACCGCTTATGATTATCCTTCGGCCCTGCTGGCCGAAGAAGCGGGGATCGATCTGATTCTGGTCGGTGATTCGCTCGGGAATGTTGTACTGGGTTATGATACAACCCTTCCGGTAACGATTGACGATATGGTCTATCACACACGTTCCGTGGCGCGCGGTGCGCAGAATACGTTCATTGTGGCGGATATGCCGTTTATGACGTATCACGGCAGCATTGACGAGACGCTGCGCGGTGTGCGCAGACTGATGCAGGAAGGCCGGGCGCAAGCCGTTAAAATGGAAGGCGGGCTGGAAATCTGCGGGGCCGTATCTGCCGTTGTAGCGGCTGGTGTTCCGGTGCTCGGCCACATCGGTCTGACGCCGCAGTCGGTCAACATGATCGGCGGCTACCGGATTCAAGGCAAGGACGCGAAGGATGCGCAGCGGCTGATGGATGAGGCCAAAGGGCTTGAAGCTGCCGGGGCTTTCGGCATTGTGCTGGAACTGGTTACAGAAGAAGTAGCGGAGGCGATTTCCAAAGCGGTCAGCATTCCGACCATCGGGATCGGCGCAGGCCGTTACTGCGACGGACAAGTTTTGGTCTTCCACGATCTGCTGCAATATGCTTCACCTTACCGGGAGAAGCGCTTCGTCAAGACCTACGCTGATGTGGGCAGCCTGATCCGTGAGGGAATCGGCAGCTACGTACAGGAAGTGAAGAACCGTTCCTTCCCGGCGGAGAATCATGTATTTAATGCGGATGAAACTGTATTGGAATCTTTATACGGCGCTGCCGGAAAAGGAGCGAAATAAGATGAGAGTCGTTAGAACGATTGAACAGCTGCGTGAAGCGCTTGAATATATGCGTCAGGGCGGGCATACTCCCATCGGCTTTGTGCCGACCATGGGATACCTGCATGAGGGACATGCAAGCCTGCTGCGCCGGGCAGGGGAAATGAGCAGTACGGTAGTGATGAGCATTTTTGTTAATCCGCTGCAATTTGGGCCCAATGAGGACTTTTCCTCTTACCCGCGTGACGAGCAGCGTGATTTGGAGCTTGCGGAGCGTGAAGGAGCCGACATCGTATTTATTCCCGGTGTGGAAGAGATGTACCCGCAGCCGATCCGCACCCAGGTATCGGTCTCTTCGCTGACCACGCAGCTGTGCGGGGCATCCCGCCCGGGGCATTTTGATGGAGTCACCACAGTCGTAAGCAAGCTGTTCAATATGGTACAGCCCGATTACGCCTTTTTCGGACTCAAGGATGCCCAGCAAGTGGCGGTTCTGCGCCGGATGGTAGCTGACCTGAATATGAATGTTGAAATCGTGGCCTGCCCGATCATCCGTGAAGGCGACGGACTCGCGCTTAGCTCACGCAATGTGTATTTAAGTGCAGAGGAACGCAGCCAGGCTCTGGTATTGTCCCGTTCGCTGCGTGAAGTTCGCCAAGCCATGGAAGAAGGTAAGGTCCGGACGGTTGAAGATGCCCGGAAACTGCTGGTGTCAGTCATTTCAGCTTCTCCGCTTGCCGTCATTGATTATGCGGAAATATTGACCTTCCCGGGCCTGGAGACGCTAGATGGTGCTTCATTGCTGAGTGATGCTGACGGCGAAATCATTATTGCACTTGCCGTGAAGTTTGGCAGAACCCGTCTGATTGACAATAATGTATTTAATCCCAAGGAGGTTGCGACCCTTGTTTAGACATATGATGAAATCCAAAATACACCGGGCAACGGTTACCGAAGCCAATTTGAATTATGTGGGCAGTATCACCATCGACGAGAACCTGATGGAAGCAGCAGATTTGCTCGAGAACGAAAAGGTACAGATTGTCGACAACAATAACGGCTCCCGGCTGGAAACCTACGTCATTCCGGGACCACGCGGCAGCGGCGTCATTTGTCTGAACGGAGCGGCGGCCCGGCTTGTTCAGCCGGGGGATACTGTCATCATCATCTCCTACGCGATGCTGTCCGCCGAAGAACTGGCAGGGCATAAACCAACTGTAGTTTTTGTCGATGGCGAGAACAAGCCGGTGAAGCTGGCCGATCATGAGATTCATGCCACGATTGCTTAATCACCGGACCTAAGCCATGTAATCAATGGCAGGGATGAAGAGCCCCCCACTTGCGAAAAATGAAGGCAGGCAAGCTTAGGCTGATTTCATTTTCAGTAAGGGGGGGATGTCCCGTGTTTCAACAATTATTTGCTGAGATGAATAAGATGCTTCAGGAGATCGCCACGGATTACCCTACTTCGGAGGGTGCCCGCCGGGATGATCTTTTATGCAAGTACAATATGCTTCACCGGCTTAGTGATGAGGTTATGGACGAGTGGCTCGCCTTTGCCGAGAAGCTGAGTCAATTCCGGGAACACGCGGAATTTCCGCCACAGCCGGACGAAGAGATACCGCAGCAGGAAGCGCCAGAGCTTGCCATGGATTCTTTTGTCAGAGGGCAGGGCTACTACAAGCTGTTGATGTACCGGAAGTGTATTGATCAATTTAAGGAAGTTATTGCGCAGCACCCCGACAGTCTGGCGGCCCGCCTGTATTTGGCCATGGCCTATCTGCAGGAGGGCGACGGGGAGACCGCATGGGGGCATCTGGATCATATGCTTGCGCTGATTCGCGAGAACAAGCTGAAGGCGATGATCTACAATGCGCTGGGGTGTATCAGAGCTTCCCAGGAACGCTTCAATGAGGCAAGGGAGCTGTTCAGCCTTTCTCTGCTCCATGACCCGGCACTCCCGGAACCGAATGTCAATCTGGAGGTTTGCCGCAGGCGGGGAGGAAAGCTGCAATTCGGAAATCAGCTTGTTTCGCTTTTGTAATCATAGCCCACTCATTTAAGCGATGCATCCACTTCAACAAGCGGTGTGCATCGCCTTTTTTCGTAACTTCTGTTATGCTGATAAAGAGTCTCAAGTGAAAGGGAATAGAACTTATAATGAAATTTGCCGTGCTTGATTTTGAAACTACGGGAACCCAATCTGTGGGTGAGATCATCCAGGTTGGCCTTGCCATTATAGAAGAAGACCGGTCCATCTCCCGGGTGTATGGTTCTTACGTCAAGCCCGGAACACCGATTCCTCCTTTTATTACGGGCTTGACCGGCATCACCGATGAAGATGTGAAGGATGCGCCAGAGCTGGATGAGATGATGATGGAGCTCGTCCCGCTGCTTGACGATGTAGTGCTTGTTGGACATAATGTTGCTTTTGATTTCCATTTTTTGCAGAATGCTTTAGACCGCTGCGGCTATTTGCCGTTTCAGGGACGGATTCTGGATACGATCGATTTCCTTAAAATATGCTTTCCGTCCCTTACGACCTATCAGCTGGGTGCGGTAAGTAACCATTTTGGCATCACGCATGACCGTCCGCACCAGGCGGACAGTGACGCAGAAGCTACAGCGATTGTGTTGCTTAAATGTCTGGAAGAGCTGTATAGTTTGCCTCTGCTGACCATTCAGCGGCTTAACGAGCTGTTTGCCGATGAAGACAGTGACTTGGCCTGGTATTTTGACGGCCTGCTGCGGGAGCGCGAGATGGAGACCTTCCAGCCGGAAGGAGAGCTGAATTTTCACCGTCAGCTTGCACTGGCTGTAGGCGACTGGACTGAGCTGGCGCCTCCAAGAGAAGAAGGTGTTGGCAATCCTGTGGAGAATGTATCCTTTGAGGATTATATGGCCGAGGTAACCAAACGGCTTAAGGATACGCTTCCGCAATATGAAAGCCGGGAAGCCCAGGAGATCATGATTGGCGAAGTGAATACGGCCCTTCGGGAGGACAAGCACCTGCTGATCGAGGCAGGCACCGGCACCGGCAAATCGCTCGGTTATCTGCTGCCGGCCATTTATCAGAGCGTACGTACCGGGCAGAAGGTTATGGTCAGCACTCATACTATCAACCTTCAGGATCAGCTGCGCGAACGCGATATCCCGCTTCTGACCAGTGTTGTGCCTTTCCCGTTTAAGGCTGCGATATTCAAGGGGAGAGGGCACTATTTGTGTCTGCGCAAGTTTGAACATAAAATAAATAAAAAGGACTTCGTAAGTCCCCGGGAAGAAGCGCTTACGGCAGCGCAAATGATCGTATGGCTGACCCAGACGGAATCGGGTGACGATGAGGAGCTGAATTTGAGCGGTCGCGGCGGGGATTTCTGGGAGACGGTAGCCAGTGATACCGATTCCTGTCTGGGCCGTTCCTGTCCGTGGTTCCGCAAATGCTACTACCACCGGGCCAAACATGAAGCAGGGATTGCCGATGTGGTCATTACCAATCACTCTAAGCTATTCGCAGACGTCAAGGCCGGGCACCAGCTGCTTCCGGCTTATGAGCATCTTGTCATTGACGAGGCCCATCATTTGGAGGATGTGGCCGGCAAGCATCTGGGTATGCAAATGAAGTATTTCACGGTAGCTCATACGCTTACAAGGCTGTATAAAGACAGCCGCAGCGGCCAGCTGCCGGCACTGCGCCAGACTCTGCAGTCCTCGGGCAGTGAGCAGGCTTCGGAGTGGAGCGGCGTAATCGATAAAATCTATCCCGACCTGCTTACTGTAAAGGAAACTTGGGATACACTGAGCGACAAGCTGTTCGGCCTATTGCCCGAACGAAGCGATGCAGCGGCAGGTGAAGCTGGCCAGCTGGTCACACGCCTGCTTCCCGGCAGCAAGCCTAAAGATTGGGAAGAGCTGGCGGCGCTGGAGAATACGCTGCACTTAGCCTTGAGCGACATCATCCGCAGAGGTGACAAAATGCTCAGCGAGATGCGCGATACAGAGAGTCAGTCGTCTTCGGACAGCCTGGTGACCGATATCGGAGGCTTGTTCAAGGATTTGGCATCCATCCGGGAACAAATCCGCTTCTTTATGGGTCTCAGTGACGATAATATCGTGTACTGGATGGAAGGGAGCGGCAACTACCGGGGCAAGTCGCTTCAGCTATACGCCGTGCCTGTCGATGTAAGCAGCCAGCTCAAGGATCTGTTCTTCGACAAGAAGAAGAGCATAGTGCTGACCTCGGCCACGTTATCGGTCGACAAGTCCTTTCAGTTCATGATTGACAACCTTGGTCTTTCTGAAGCCTCAGAGCAAGGGCGTCTCATGACAGCGCTGCTGCCTTCACCGTTCAAGTACCGTGAACAGGCGCTGCTAGTCATCCCGCGCGATTTCCCCAGTGTTAAGGGCAGCGTAGGCGATGCGCGTTTTGTAGACAAGCTGGTGCATTCGCTGGCTGAAGCGGCGGCGGCGACCAAGGGGCGGATGCTGGTGCTGTTCACCTCCTATAAAATGCTGCGCCAGGTTTATGATCCGCTGAAAGAGGCCTTGGCTTCCCAGGACATTACGGTTCTGGGCCAGGGTGTGGAAGGAGGCAGCCGCAGCAAGCTGATCCGGCGTTTTCAGGACAGCTCTGCATCGGTATTGCTTGGAACAAGCAGTTTCTGGGAAGGAGTCGACATCCCTGGCGAGGCGCTGACCTGTCTTGCGATTGTAAGGCTGCCGTTTCAGCCGCCGAATCATCCGCTGGCCGAGGCAAAGGCGGAGCTTCTGCAGGCCCAGAAGAAGAATCCTTTTATGAAAATGTCTGTTCCACAAGCAGTGATCCGGTTCAAACAGGGTTTTGGACGATTGGTCCGCACTGCGCAGGACCGGGGAATTGTTATTGTATATGATACCAGGGTCATCGAAGCTTATTACGGGAAGTACTTCCTGTATTCACTCCCTGGTCCGAAGATGGAGCACATGCTTACCGATCAGATGGTTCCGCGGATTGCGGAATGGCTTGAAGAGGGCGGCGTTTCCTAATCTGTCATTGTTTATGAATTTTTCCATCTCTTTGTACCATAGGCTGTGTCCCGTTCGCGGAGCGGGCACTGCACGTGGTTGTCATACGATATCGCGTCAGTGCAATTCTAAATTAGGAGGAGAAAACATGAAATCGGATAAAATATCGGAGGCCGTCGTTCGCAGACTCCCAGTGTACCTGCGTTTCCTGAACGATCTCCAAAAGCGTGAAATCTCAACCGTTTCTTCTCAGGAACTCGGGCAGAAGCTGGACCTTAATCCGGCGCAGATTCGTAAGGATCTGGCCTATTTTGGTGATTTCGGCAGAAAAGGCATTGGATATGACGTGTCTTATCTCATCGAAAAGATCCGTCACATTTTGAAACTGGATCAACAAATCAATGTGGCCCTGGTAGGTGCCGGTAACCTCGGTCATGCCTTGTCCAATTACAATGCTTATCTGAAGGATACTATGAAAATCACCGCTGTATTTGATTCTTACGCTCCCAAGATTGGACAAAAGATCAACTCTCTTACGGTTCAGCCGATGGAAGAGCTGGGTCAGACCATCCGCGATCAGGGAATCCGGATCGGGATCATCACTGTACCGGACAGCGAAGCACAGAATGTGGCTGATATTCTGGTAGAATCGGGCATCGAGGCGATCCTGAATTTTGCACCGGTCATTCTGAAGACACCTGCAACCATCCGGATTCATGCTGCCGACTTTACGACTGACCTGCAAAGTCTGGCGTATTATTTACATGATGGAAAGGAAGGAATTACAGATGAGCAGCAATAAGATGGTAATTGCAAACGGACGTTTTCTGGTTCCCGGAAGCGAGAAGCCTGTCTTGAGCGGTTATATGACTATAGAAAATGATTTGATCACATACATAGGGGAAGAGAAGCCCGTTATTGAAGAAGGCACAGTGACGCTCGACGGCAGCCGGCTGCTGTTCATGCCGGGTCTGGTCAACACCCATGGCCATGCTGCGATGTCGCTGCTGCGCGGCTACGGGGATGATATGGTCCTTCAAGCCTGGCTGCAGGAGAAAATGTGGCCGATGGAGGAGAAGTTTACCGGAGATGATGTCTACTGGGGCACTTCCTTATCCGTTCTGGAGATGCTGAAAGGCGGCACAACCACCTTTTTGGATATGTATGATCATATGGACCGGGTGGCCGAGGTGGTCGAACATTCCGGTATCCGTGCGGTGCTGATGCGAGGTGTTATTGGTCTATGTCCTGAAGAGGTGCAGAACCAGAAGCTTGCGGAAGCTGTTGCGTTCGCCCGCAACTGGCACGGCAAGGCTGACGGCAGAATTACATCCATGATTTCACCGCATGCCCCGTATACTTGTCCTCCGGACTTTTTCATGCGGTTCGTGCAGGCGGCACATGACCTGGACCTGCCGATGCATACGCATATGTCGGAAACGCTGCGTGAAGTGGAGCAGAATGCCGCTGATTACGGCCTGCGTCCTGTAGCGCACCTGGAGAAGCTGGGGATGTTCACCCGCCCGTCCTTAATCGCCCATGGTGTCCACCTGAACGATGAGGAGATCGAAATCCTCGCCCGCCACAAGGTGGGTGTATCCCACAACCCGGGAAGTAACCTGAAGCTGGCCAGCGGGGTTGCACGGGTGCCTGAGCTGCTGAGAGCCGGAGTCAAAGTTTCGCTGGGTACGGACGGGGCGGCAAGCAACAATAATCTCGATATGTTCGAGGAAATGCGGCTTGCAGCACTGATCCATAAGGGAGTCAGCGGCGATCCTACCGCAGTTCCGGCACCGGAAGCGCTGCTGATGGCCACGCAATACGGGGCGGAATCGGTCTTCCTGAACCAGGTCGGACGTCTTGCAGCGGGGATGAAGGCTGATTTTATTGCAATTGATATCGACCAGCCTCATTTACTGCCGCATAGCGACTTGCTCTCCCACGCTGTGTATTCGGCCAGCGCCAAGGATGTAGAGCATGTCTGGGTGAACGGCAAGCAGGTTGTGAAGCATGGTCAGTGCCTGACGCTGGACGAGGAAAAAATCCGCCGCAAGGCGCAAGAAACTTTTGAAGGGCTGCTGAAGCGTTAATACGACTGCCGCCGCAGTTGAATTTATAACGTTTCATATATTAAGGAAAGGAAGCTGCATTTTGAGGAAAAGGAAAAAATGGCTTCTGCTGGGGATCGCTCTGTTTCTGCTCATTCTGTTCGGTCTAAGCCAATTTTATGCCTATATCATGAAGGACCAATGGAATGAACGCAGCGCGGCCAAAGAAGTTGCCAAGACCCGGGCGGGACTTACTGAGGTGTCCAAGGCGCAGAAATCGGTATGGGACGAAAATTCGGTGTACTGGGTGCTGACCGGGAAAAATGAAGCCGGAACGGATCTGATGGTGTGGGTAAGGTTCACCGTGGACGGTAAGCCGGCCGGGGGCGATAACGGAGTCTATGCGGAAGAGCTGGCCAAAGGAACCTCGGAGAAGCAAATCCGCTCCATTATAGCCTCCCAGCTGCCCGGCATCGATATTAAACGGCTGCTTCCGGGTGTATATAATGGGGAATACGCCTGGCAGCTTTTTTACAAGCAGGAAGGACGCTATTATTACAAGTTCTTCCGTTTTGCGGATGGTACAGCAATCGGTGATGGATATACTTTGCCGAGTAAGTAGAGGCAGGCTTGCAATAACAAAAAAAGCGGACAAAGCGGACAGCGCTGGTCCGCTTTTTTTGCTTTAAGGCGGTTTTTTATAAAGGATAACTCTGACATTTTGTAAAATTTATATTATCATTGGAATGAAACAGTGATTCTGAGGATTAAATTACATGTTCCTTGAACAGGTGGAGAGATACGTTTGAAAACGATGATGAGGCTTTACCAGGAAGGCAGAACGGACTACCAATCTACCTTTTTTGATTTGATAAACGGGGATACGGAGACCAAACAAACGAAAGGGCTTGCCTACCTTTTTTCAAGGTATCCAAAGTTGATCCGGTTGCTGCTAAGAGAGTTAAACCGCCGGAACCCCGGGGACACTCCGGCTTTCAAAGAAGATTATGATTTTGTTCAGGTGGACGCAGAAATGCTTGCGGCAGGAGTACATAAAATAAGGCGCGATATTACGTTGTCCTTGTTCCAGGGAAACCGCAAAAAACTGGTTATTGTGATCGAAGCAAAGAGCGCAGGGCTGTATGCAAAAGCTCAGGAAGTGTGCAGCCAGCTTGCCGCCTATTTGGATCCGAACAATTTTCCCCATGATGCGGGTGTGCCAGTCTATGGCGTCACCTTAACTAAATACAAGCTGATATATGATACTGGTTATCAATTTTTAAGTCTGCAATGGACAGATATCGTCGAACTGATCAATGAGATGATTAGAAGTGAGAAAAAATCGGGCGAAGATACCATCATTGCCAAGCGATATATTGATTTTATTCATGGGGTGGCGAAGGGCATGAAGTATTATGAGGTAGAGGTATTATCCGTTTCGGCTGGTAAAACGCATGAGCTGACTTATAAACATTGTATTCACGCTTGTCCGAACAGTGCAAAAGGGTATATTTACAAAACACCATTGTTTATCACTTTTCGTTCCGGCGGGGGCGGAGAAATGCATTGCCTGTACAAAATTGATGATATCGTGGTTCTTGATCCATTCACTCCATCGCTGGATGCGGTTCTTGAGGGGATTCAGCATGAGCTGGCTGCCAGAATCAAGACTTACATAACGGAGAGAATTCAGGGGGGCTATGGATTTAATCATCCAGGAGAAATGTACCGATTCTATGATCTTAGCCGGACTGACCTTATTCTGCTGCAGCATCGTCCCAAACCGGAGAAGAACGCCATGGGTGCAAGATATTACACACTGGCTGAACTCTTGAAAGGCGAGAAAATTGTAAAAAATGTAACAAGCAGTAGATAATAATTAGTTGATGATGGGGGAAGGGCATGGATTCTTTAACGTTAACGGTGTATGTGGTTTCTCTAGCAGTTGGCTTGGCAGCTGTGAAATATGGGAGAAAGAACAAAAGGAGAAAGCTGGTGGTTCTTGGCTTTATTATCCTTTCCTTTGAAATAGTCTTGCCAGTCCTTTCATTTGCCGCCGGATTTATGGATGCTGTGGGTGTTTATTGATGATAAGGAGTACATAAAGAAGTATATACAAATAACAATATCGATGTCAGGAGAAATTAATACATCAGTAGAATAGAAAAGGGCCTGAATGGATTAATCATTCAGGCCCTTTTTGCCGATAAAGGAGCAAAAATAGATGGGAATGCCCAGAAATTAGTATCAAAAATTTTAAATATATTCACACTTTCGTGCGAAATCGTATATACACCTGTGATATACTTCTATTTGTATTAAGACATGCTTAAGAGCATGTCAGTCTCGGATGAGCGCTAGACACGCTATTTATTGCAATTCATATATTTAGGTTTGGTCAACTTGAGAGGAGGACGTTTCTTGAAATTGCGTCTTGTGCCTGTACTGCTAACGTCTCTGTTGTCTGCTGCACTGCTCTTTGGCAGCTTTTATGCTTATCGTCAATTTGCGGTCCATGAGCCGCTTGATAAGATAGTATCGGCTTATGAAGGTGTTAATCATTCACATATTACTATTAACCGCAATGAGGTAACCTTGAAACTGGATTTGAAACCTGGTACGAAATTGCGCGAGCTGGTGCAATACGTGAACACTGAAGGCAAGTCCGCTATTAATGGACGGGCGCTTAAGCTGGATGTTGATCAGCACTCCAGTGAACTGCTGGACGAATATTGGGATAAAGCCATGTTCTCAGTCGCAGAAGCAATGGAAAGCAAAAAGTATACACTAATACCTGCTAAACTAGATGGATTGAAAGAGCAATTCCAGGAATACAAGAATGTAACAGCGACAACTGAAATTGATGACAACAACGTCTATGTGAGCCTGAGCAACGGTGAAGAGAGCAAGTTCATCATTTTACCGCGTGCAGCGGCAACGATGGGAGTGTGGAACAATGCCTAAGTGGTGGAAAGAGATTGTAGCCGGATTTGTTCCGGTCCTGCTGATATTTATGGCTTTTGTGGGCATTAACATTATTCCTGTAATCATTGCAGCCGGTATGGTTTGTGCACTCCTGGTGATCGCCCATTTGCGAGGCGGGTTGACAGTGAATGCGGGCGGGGACAAGAAACGTAAGAAGAATGGCCCTTCCAAACTAACCTTTGAAGAAATCGGCGGTCAGGATAACGCGAAGCAGGAGTTGCGGGAAGCGCTTGATTTCCTGATCCGGCATGAAGAAATCAGCAAGTTCGGGATTCGTCCGCTTAAAGGGATCTTGCTTACAGGCCCTCCGGGAACCGGTAAAACGCTGATGGCCAAGGCTGCGGCGCATTATACCAATTCTGTGTTCGTTGCCGCTTCAGGCAGTGAATTCGTGGAAATGTACGTCGGTGTCGGTGCCGGACGTGTCCGTGACTTGTTCAAGGATGCCCGGACCCGTGCAGTGAAAGAGAATAAACAAAGCGCCATTATCTTTATTGATGAAATTGATGTTATCGGCGGCAAACGCGAGGGCGGCCAGCAGCGTGAATACGATCAGACGCTTAATCAGCTGCTGACCGAGATGGACGGGATCTATAACAATGATACACCGCGCATTCTGCTTGTTGCGGCAACAAACCGCAAGGAAATGCTGGATTCAGCGCTGCTGCGTCCCGGCCGCTTTGACCGTCATATCCAGGTGGATATGCCTGACAAGAAGGGCCGCAAATCAATCCTCGATCTGCATGCCAAGAATAAGCCGCTGCATGCTGAGGTGAATTTAGACAAGATCGCCGAGGAAGCCTACGGTTTCTCCGGTGCACAGCTGGAGAGCGTCATGAACGAAGCGGCGATTTATATGATGCGCGAGAATCTGACCGAAGTCGAGCAGCGCCATCTGGCGATGGCGATCGACAAGGTGATGATGGGCGAGAAGACTGACCGTGAAACCAATCATGAAGAGAAACAGCGGGTGGCCATCCATGAGCTTGGACATGCTATTATGGCGGAGCTGCTGCGTCCGGGCAGCGTCAGCCAAGTTACCTTGACTCCGCGTGGACAAGCACTTGGTTATGTACGTCACAACCCGCAAACCGAGCAGTATTTGTATACCAAGGATTATCTGGAGAATCAGATTATGATCGCGCTTGGCGGAGCAGCTTCCGAGGAGATGTATTATGGGGGCCGCAGCACAGGTTCACGCGGCGATTTCGATCAGGCACTTAATATTGTCGAGACCATGATGAAGTCGGGACTCACGTCACTTGGGATCGCCAACTTGGAAATGGTAACTACAGAAGAGCTGATGAAGGAAAATAGCAAGATTCTGGATGAGCTCATGGTTCGTACCCGTGACCTGCTCCAGAAGCAAAGAAATGTATTTGATTACTCTCTTGACATTTTAATGAAGGAAGAAGTCCTCTCCGGAGAGCAATTTCGTTGTCAATTTCGTGACAGTGTCCTTTTACCGGCATAATTCTTTATGCCGGTTATTTTTTTTTACTTTTCAGACATGCTAAGATATTATTATATGTCGGGCTACATATTTTTTACGACAGACAAGGTACAATACAAAAGTATAGATACCTGAAAGGATGGAGACTTTTTTATGAATTTTAAAAAAATAGGTGTCATCGGCGGTGGCACAATGGGACAAGGGATTGCTGAAATGCTGGCAGCCAAGGGTCTTGATGTAATGCTGGTGGAGAAAAACACAGAAAGACTGGAATACTCCTACGAAATGATCGAGACAAGTCTTGATAAGCAATTGGAGAAATGGGCGATTACCCAAGCAGAAAAGAAACTGATTCTTAGCCGCATCCAAAAAGTGACACATTTCGCCGAGCTCAGCTCGTGTGATATGGTCATCGAAACAATTACGGAAGATCTGGAAGCTAAGCAAAAAGTATTTAATCAGCTCGACCAAGTGTGTCCGAGCCACATTATTCTTGCCAGCAACACGTCAACGCTCAGCTTGACGGAGCTTGCCAGCTCTACAATGTACCCGGAACGCGTAATCGGCATGCATTTTATACATCCGGTAGGTAAGGTGGATCTTGTGGAGATTGTACGTGGACTGAAGACATCTGACAGTACCTTTGAAGATACCAAAGCTTTTGTTGACGAAGTCGTTGAGAAAAAAGGCGTAATGATTTATGAATCCCCAGGATTTGTTACTTCGCGCCTCATTTGCTTGTTCATTAACGAAGCTATGCATGTTCTGCAGGAAGGTGTCGCTTCCCCAGAGGATATTGACGACGCAATGCGCATCGGTTATCAGTTCCAGTATGGACCGCTTGAAATGGCTGACCGTTTCGGTCTGGATTCGATTCTTGCCGCACTGGATAACATGTTCCGTGAGTATGGGGAACTGAAATACCGTCCATCGACTATTCTTAAGAAGATGGTGCGTGCGGGACAACTGGGCATGAAATCGGGCGAAGGCTTCTTCAAGTATGACAAGGATGGTGACCGTGTATGAACGTATTAGTAATTAACTCAGGAAGTTCTTCTTTGAAATATCAGCTGTATAATATGACAGATGAATCTGTATTGGCCAAAGGGCTGGTAGAACGCATCGGGATGGATTCTTCCATTCTGAACCATAAGCCAACAGGCAAACCGGAAGTCACTGAAGTCAGTGAAATTCTGGAACACAATACCGCCATCCGCAAGGTTCTGGCTTGCCTGACAGACAGCGAGCATGGCGTAATCAGTTCGATCGAAGAAATTAATGCCGTAGGCCACCGTGTAGTTCACGGGGGAGAATTCTTCAAGGAATCCTCATTGGTTGATGGCGATGCCAAGTCGAAGATCCGTCAATTGTTCGACCTTGCTCCACTGCACAACCCGGCTGCTGTGATGGGGATTACGGCTACAGAAAAGAATATGCCCGGCGTTCCGCAGGTTGTTGTGTTTGATACAGCCTTCCACCAAACGATGCCTGAGAAGGCTTATATGTACGCTATCCCAAGAGTGCTTTACAACAAATACAAAGTCCGCCGCTACGGGGCACACGGCACCTCGCATGATTTTGTCAGCAAAGCTGCAGCGGAATATCTTGACCGTCCGCTCGAGGATCTGAAGATTATTACTTGTCACATCGGTAATGGTGCCAGTGTTACTGCGGTTAAAGGCGGAGTCTCTATTGATACTTCCATGGGGATGACACCACTGGAAGGTCTGATGATGGGAACACGCAGCGGTGATCTTGACCCGGCAATCGTTCCTTATGTGATGAACAAGGAAGAGCTGTCCGTAGGCGAAGTGAATTCCATGCTCAACAAACATAGTGGATTGCTGGCTATTTCTGGCATCAGCAGTGACATGCGTGATATTATTGATGGTGCAGAAAAAGGCGAGCCTAACTCTACGCTTGCTTTTGAAATGTATGAATACCGTCTGCGCAAATACATCGGTTCTTACGCAGCAGCAATGAACGGTGTGGATGTTATCGTGTTCACTGCCGGCGTGGGTGAGAATGCATCCCTGTTGCGCGAAAAAGTGCTGAATCAGCTTACGTTCCTCGGAATCGAACTGGATACAGAAGCCAATAAGGTTCGTTCCGGTGATCCGCGCCGCATCTCTACAGTTGATTCCAAGGTGCAGGTGCTTATAGTACCGACGAACGAAGAGCTTGTTATTGCACGCGATACCTATCGTATTGTGCAAGGGGTTAACGGCTAAACTAGAGGAGAGATCGTAGGCATGGCAAACAAGAGTGTAATTAAACGCGTTAATGAACATGTCGGAGAGAGTGTTGTTATCGGCTGTTGGGTAAACAACAAGCGCTCCAGCGGCAAAATTCAATTCCTGCAGCTCCGGGATGGTACAGGCTATATCCAGGGTGTTGTAGTAAAATCCGAAGTGCCTGAGCAGGTCTGGGATGATGCCAAAAGCCTTACCCAGGAAAGTTCCTTGTATGTGACCGGCATTATCCGCGAAGAGCCGCGCGCTCAATCGGGATATGAGATGACCGTAACGGGCATCGAGGTTCTGCATCTTACAGAGAACTACCCGATCACACCGAAGGAGCATGGCATCGATTTCCTGATGGATCATCGTCATCTCTGGCTCCGCTCCGCGAAGCAGCGGGCCGTATTGGTGATCCGTGCAGAGATTATCCGCGCTATTCAGCAGTTCTTTAATCAGAACGGGTTCACAAAGGTGGATCCGCCGATCCTGACACCGACATCGGCTGAGGGCACCACCAACCTGTTCCACACGAAATATTTTGATGAGGATGCCTATTTGACGCAGAGTGGCCAGCTTTACATGGAAGCTGCAGCAATGGCGCTGGGCCGCGTGTATTCCTTCGGTCCTACCTTCCGTGCTGAGAAATCAAAGACCCGCCGCCACTTGATCGAGTTCTGGATGATCGAGCCGGAGATGGCTTTCACGGATCACGAAGAAAGTCTGAAAGTTCAGGAAGAATTCATCAGCTTTATCGTACAATCGGTACTGACCAACTGTCGTGCTGAGCTGGAAGCGGTAGGCCGCGATGTCTCCAAGCTGGAGAATATCAAAGCGCCGTTCCCGCGTATTACTTATGATGATGCGATTAAGTTCCTGAACGATAATGGTCATGAAATTGCCTGGGGCGACGATTTTGGTGCGCCGCATGAAACTGCAATTGCTGAAGCCAATGACAAACCTGTCTTTATTACGCATTATCCGGCTTCGTTCAAGGCTTTCTACATGAAGCCGCATCCTGAGCGTCCTGAAGTTGTACTCTGTGCGGATATGATTGCTCCGGAAGGTTACGGGGAGATTATCGGCGGATCGCAGCGGATCGACGATCCGGCATTGCTGGAGGAACGTTTCAAAGAACATAATCTTTCGATGGATAGCTATAAATGGTACATGGATCTGCGCACCTACGGTTCAGTGCCGCACTCCGGCTTCGGTCTTGGACTCGAACGCACAGTGGCCTGGATTTGTGGTCTAGATCATGTG
This sequence comes from Paenibacillus sp. FSL M7-1046, assembly GCF_038007405.1. Classification (NCBI taxonomy): domain Bacteria; kingdom Bacillati; phylum Bacillota; class Bacilli; order Caryophanales; family Paenibacillaceae; genus Paenibacillus; species Paenibacillus sp. FSL M7-1046. Next base: position 4,969,298 of record NZ_JBBOXB010000001.1, read on the forward strand.
CGAGAAACGATACCGTTCCCTCGTACGCTGTACCGTCTCTACCCGTAAGGGCATAAAGGGGGCTGGTGCATGGACGGCAAAGGATGGAGTACATGGGGCGAAGGAATGGCTGCTGGTCTTCAGAACGGAATGGCCATCATTCCTTATGCACTCTTGAAGCATTACCGGAAGCTGAATCTCAGCGGCAGTGAGGCGATGCTGCTGATTCACCTTCTGTCGTTCCGGCAGGTAGAGGGGATCGACTTTCCTTCGCTGGAGGAACTGCAAGCTGTAACAGGCCGAAGTATCGCTGTCATAGCGGGAGAACTGCAGAAGCTCATGAAGGAAGGGTTTATCAGCATCGACGAAGATAATGATGAGCTGAGAGATATCCATTATGAGCGCTACAACTTCTCTGGAATGTATACAAAGCTTGGTGCTTATCTGGCTGAAGCTGCGAAAGAGGCTTCAGAGGATAAGAACGCTGGCACGGCTCCTTCACGGGAGGCAGCCCGCTTTACTACCGGTTTTCCCGTTCTGGACGGGGGATACGGCAGAACGGCTGTCGCTGTACCCGGCAAGGCCGCTGAGGAGAGCCGCAGTCTGTTCAGTATCTTCGAGAAGGAATTCGGCCGTCCACTCTCTCCGATGGAATGTGAAACAATCTCCGGCTGGGTGGATCAGGACCGGTACCCGGAAGAGCTGATTCTGCTTGCCTTAAAGGAATCGGTATTCGCCGGGAAGGTTCATTTCCGCTATATTGACCGCATCTTGCTGGAATGGGCCCGCAACCGGGTGAAAAACGCCGAGGATGTTAAGAACTATACACAGAAGTTCCGCAGTGGTGGAAGATAGCGGCACAAACGGAAGAACCCTGTTGCTGGGAGTAAAGCAGCAGGGTTCTTTTTTGTTGTTTGCAACAATCGAAGCGTGGATAAGTTTCGAAGAAGCTGAATAATAAGAAGCCCGCGCCATTTCCTTGAGGAAGTAGCGCGGGCTTCTGTGCAATCCTGAGTTGCACAGGCTGGAGTTTAGGACAGTTCCTTCTCCAGCGCAACACCCATCTCGCGTGAGCGTTCTGCGCAGCGGTTAACTGCGGCTATGACCGATTCGAAGAAATCGGCCTTTTCGAGCACCTCAATGGCTGCTTGCGTTGAGCCGTTTGGGGAAGTGACCTTCTTGCGCAGTGCTGCCGGTTCCTCACCCGTCTGCTGCACCATGCGCGCAGCGCCGAGGACAGTCTGCACGGTCAGCTCAGTGCTTTGCTGCGGTGGAAGTCCGCCGCGGATGCCGGCAGCGATCATCGCTTCCATCATGTAATAGATATAAGCCGGACCGCTGCCGGAAATTCCGGTTAAGGTTTCCATCCGTTCTTCCTCAATCACAGCCGTAATGCCAACGGATTCAAAGATGTTGAGCGCCGTACGGCGTCCTTCTTCATTAACTTCTTTGGAATACACAATTCCCGTCGCTCCAAGGCCAATGGAACTGGAAGTGTTGGGCATCGTACGCACAACAGGCTGAGGGGCGCCCAACAGGCCATGAATCGTGCGGACGGTCAAACCGGCAATTACGGAGATCACCAGCTGATCCGGTGAGAGCACAGGTCCTAATACGCGCAGCGCTTCGGCAGCGTCCTTGGGCTTCATTGCCAGGACAATGACTGGAGCTGTCCGCAGATGTTCCATTTTTTGTTCCGGATCATTGCAGCCAAGCACGCCGTAACGGCTGCGCAGCTCAGCCAAACGCTCGTTGCTGCTGCGGTTCAGCATAACGATATTGTTGGAATCAATGACATTGCGGGCAATCATGCCCCGTACAATTGCTTCTGACATTGAGCCTGCGCCATAAAAAACAATTTTATGATTGATTAGTGGAATTGCGGGTTGCTGACACATGGCTAAAAGTCCCCCTTGTTCTTTGTACTAACTCCGGATTTGGCCGGAGCCATATATTTTATATTTGCATGAAGTGAGCGCGGGCAGGCCCATCGGGCCGCGGGCGTGCAGCTTCTGGGTGCTAATTCCGATTTCGGCGCCGAATCCAAATTCAAAGCCGTCTGTGAAACGGGTCGAAGCATTATGGTATACAGCTGCTGCGTCCACTTCCTGCAGGAAGCGGGCTGCATGTTCAGTTTCTTCGGTTACAATACACTCGGAATGTTTGGTGCTGAACTCGGCGATATGCCGCAGCGCTTCATCCAGTCCGCTGACTATCCGGACGTTAAGAATATAATCATTGTATTCTGTCGCATAATCCTCCGCAGTAACCGGCAGTGCCCAAGGTACAAGGGCAACCGTTTCCGGACAACCGCGCAATTCTACAGAAGCAGTACGGAAGGATTCCGCGAGGGAAGGTAAATATTGTACGGCATAGTCGCGATGAACGAGCAGCGTCTCCATGGAATTGCATACGGACGGGCGCTGGGCTTTGGCGTTCAGGCTGATTTGCTCTGCCATATCAGGACGGGCGCTTGCGTCGAGATAAGTATGGCATATACCCGCACCTGTTTCAATTACCGGAACAGTAGCGTTGAGCACAACATTCTGGATCAAGGAACTTCCGCCGCGCGGGATAATGACATCCAGCAGCCCGTTAAGTTTGAGCATCTCATCGACGGAGGAACGGTTCGGGTCCTCGATTAGCTGCAGTGCACCAGGCGGCACCGCGGTTTGGGCCAAGGCGGTATGCAGCACTTCAACGATTTTGCGGTTCGAGGACAGGGCGGAAGAGCCGCCCCGCAAAACTACGGCATTGCCTGTCTTAAGGCAGAGACCGGCCGCATCCACGGTAACATTGGGACGGGCTTCGTATATAATCCCGATCACGCCGAGAGGTACGCGGATTTTCTCAATGGAGAGACCGTTCGGACGGTTGATGGTTTCCAGCGTGTCGCCGATAGGATCGGGCAGCACGGCGATTTGCTGCAGACCTTCTGCGATGCTGTTGATCCGTCCGACATCAAGGGCCAGCCGGTCAAGCATGGACTCTGGAGTGCCGGCCAGCCGGCCGCGTTCCAGATCTTCGCCGTTAGCGGCAATTATGGCTTGAGCTTCGCGGCGGAGGGCCTCCGCCATTACAAGCAGCGCTTCATTTTTTTGACCGGTAGTCAGGCTTGCCAGTACACCGGTAGTTTCTTTGGCCAATGTGGCTTTATTCACGACTTCACTCATATCCGTTCCTCCTAAAGTTTTATTAGCCAAGCGTTCAGAAACGTCTTTTATTAAGTCTGAATCAACATATTGTTGACTTACTTAGGATCAATCATCAACCCGGACGTTACCGTAAAGTAATCCATTCATCACGGTGGATGACCTCAAGCCTGTGTACTTCGCCCAGCTTCGGCACAATCTCACGGCTGGGGAGCCCTTGAATGCTGCGGAGCTGGGCGTCATCATAATTCACAATGCCCCGTCCCAGCAGCTTGGCGTCTGGACCGAGTACTTCTACAACGTCGCCGGAGTGGAAGCTTCCTTCGATCCGCTTGACCCCTACGGGAAGCAGACTGTGGCCCCCGTGGAGCAGTGCTTCAACGGCTCCGTCGTCCACATAGAGGGAACCAAGTGGCGTGGACATGAAGCCGAGCCACTGTTTTTTGACGGGCAGAGAAGAGAGCGTGGTGGCAAAATACGTACCTTTGCCTTCGCCTGTTGCTGCCAGCTCCAGATCGCCGGGTTCGGTGGCTCTGCCGATAAATACCGGCACTCCGCCGCGGGTTGCAATCTTGGCGGCATCAATTTTTGAGCGCATGCCGCCTGTCCCTACACTTGAACCTGCACCGCCCGCGATAGCATAAATCTCCGGCGTAATTTCCTCCACTTGCCGGTAACGAACGGCATCAGGATGCTTGCGCGGGTCTCCACTGTATAATCCGTCCATATCCGTGAGGACGAGCAGACGCGTTGCCTTCAACAGGTTGGCAACCAGAGCGGAGAGAGTGTCGTTGTCGCCGAATTTCAGCTCGTCGACAGACACGGTGTCGTTCTCATTAAATACCGGTACGGCACCCTGGCGGAGCAGCTCTTCCACCGTCATTACGGCGTTGTTCATCGCCCGCCTGCTGCAGAAATCGGTGCGGGTCAGCAGGATCTGTGCAGTTGGTATTCCATGCTGCGCGAAGGCTTCCTGGTACGCCTGCATCAGCAGGACCTGTCCAACCGCCGCCGCTGCCTGCTTCTCGTGCAGAAGCTTCGGACGGGACAGGTAGCCGATGCCGCGGAATCCGGCCGCTACAGCGCCGGAGGTTACTAGCAGGACCTCGCAGCCACCCTGCCGGAGTGCGGCAATCTCGGCAGCAAAGAAGGCCACAGCGGAGCGGTTCAACCCGCCCTCAGGACCGGTAAGTGAGCTGCTGCCGATTTTGACTACGATTCGTGTCGTCATTTGTTCTTCACTTCCTTCACAAAATAATATAGATAACCCAGAAAACGACAAAAAGCCCCCATCCTAAGACTTAGCAAAGGACGAAAGCATTGATTACTTCCGCGGTACCACCTTCATTGATGAGGGTTCATCCGACTTCATTCTCATAACGGGAGTTTCCGTCCTGCAGGGGCAGGCCGCTCGGGGGTAGGATTCAGAAATGACAACCGCGGTAAATTCTCTCAGCCTGCCGGAATTTACTCTCTGCTCGCGGATAGAGACATTTTCTTACTGGTCCCGTCTGCACGTTTCACTATTTGACATTTAGAATACCACGGTAAAGTGCAGTTTGCAAAGGGAGAACGAACTAATATTTTTCGGGAATAGCTGGAGTTCCAAATATTATGTCCCGTATGACGGATGATCAGAACCGTCTGATAACCCAGCATAATTTGCGCAAATCGCGGGTGGCTCGTATTGAGCTGACTTGAAGATAGGATCTTATTCATACTTGAATACAAAAAATACCCTTTCGTTTCCTTTGCCGGAGCCGAAAGGGCATTTCTAATTAAAAGGGACACAAAATCATTTCGTTCTGTACTACTCATCCGCCAGACCGGCAACGGTTGCTTTGAAAGTGCCAATGAAGGCTTCTGCGGCTTTGGACAAATAGCGGCCCCTGCGGTACGCGATCACCAGGGTGCGGCTTGGCACAGGTTCGGCCAGCGGCAGATAGACGGGCACAAATTCGCTGCGCGGGGCACGGGCGATAAAGTGTGGCACGAGTGTAACGCCCATTCCGGTAGCTACGAGGGATTGAACCGTCTCCATATTGTTGCTTTCAAACACAATGCGCGGCTCAAATCCGGCTTCGCGGCATAGCTCCACCGTCATTTTGCGGAACCCCTGGCCTTCTTTAAGCACGATGAACGGCTCATCCTTTAATTCTTCGAGAGAGGTGCGTGTACCCTTTGTGCTTCGGGAAGCCAAAGGATGCTCCGGCGGTACGGCCAGATCAATCCGTTCTTCACCAAGCACCTCGTAAGCAAGAGTGGGGATTTCCAGCGGGAGCGAAAGCAGGCTGAGATCAGTCTGGCCGCTTGCAGTCAGTTTCTCAAGATTCATTGAAGAATCCTCAAGCAGTGTAATTTCCACATCGGCATATTTCCGCTTGAACACAGGGAGTACATGGGGCAGCAGATGTGCTCCGGTGATCGGCATGCTGCCTACCACCACGCTTCCCGTACGAAGCTGGGAAATATCAGACATTTCCTGGCGCAGCAGCTCCACGGCGTCGATAATCGCTCCTGCCTGCTCCACAAACTTGTGCCCGGCATGGGTAAGCTCTACCGAGCTAGTATTGCGCTGAAACAGCATGACCCCAAGCTCTTTCTCCAGCTTGGACAACTGCTGGCTGAGCGAGGGCTGGGCGATATGCAGTTTATCCGCAGCACGGGAGAAGTTCCGTTCCGCCGCGATTTGCAGTGCATACTGTAATTGTCTTAGTTCCATTAGTAAGCTCCTTGAATGAACATGATTGCTTATAAGTATAACCTATAGTAAGTCTGCTTAATATAGGTTGGGTGACCTGGCTAGAAGAAGGTGTATTCTACAATACTCCGCGAAAGTACATGCTGTGCTATTTACTTGTCCGGTCAAATCATTAGCTTATAGGCCTAACCTATCAGGATCATAGAATTAACTGAGTATCCTTACTCTATGGATAAACATGCACAAGCCACTGTAGCTAACGTCATGCTGCGTGACGAAAGAGATATACAAACTGAGCTGGAGCAAAGCAAGAACACCGTACAGAATCTTTTCAGCGGAGGTAGAATCCGGGCGGCTGCTTTTGAAGAGTTTGCACGGTTGGCTGTCCGTGATATCAATAACTCTAAAACAGAATTGATCTACCCACCAGAAGGCGGGATTTTGGCTCAGGACAAGACTAACCAATTACGCCAGGTGCGTTTAACATCAGCCGGTCTTGGAATCTCTACGGATGGCTGGCAGACCCTGAAAGCAGCAGTAACAGCAGACGGCGTGATGGGAGAACGTATTGTCGGACAGATCGGTAATTTCGATTCTCTGAGTATTGGCAGTGGGAATGAAATCATTCTACTGAACCATACAGGCCTTGCAGCCGGTAATGCCAACTTTAATGATTCACCATTTCGAGTAGACATGGAGGGAAACGTAGTAGCACGAAAGATTACTCTTACAGGCACGATTGGTAATAATCTGTATATGGGTTTGATTGGGGAAGAGAATGACAGACGGATCGAGTTCGTGAATTCCAGTGGTTATCAGGCATACATTTCATATGTGTCATCAGATAATAGCCATCTGTTAAAAATACGCGCTGGTAATGATATCCGTATTGACAGTGGTCTTTACCTGTCTCTTACAGGAATGGTCATAACCCTGAACGGTGATAGTTATATAGGATCGAACTTACCCGGAAATCGAATCGTAACAGCTTCAGAACTCGATGCCACATGGACGGCATTAGCAGGAAAAGCGAATGCAAGTCACTCCCATAGCGTAACATTGCCTGATCACATTCACGGAAATCCAGCAAATGCGAATAGCGGTGGTGGAACGTTTACGGGCTCATTATTTTTCTTTCATGTCGTGGGCCTCTTGGATATAATTAGGATAATCAATAATCTACAGAATCATTTAAGAGAACGGCAAGTGAGATCCTGCGCCTTAATGCCGAGAACGAAAAGTTGAAAGCTGAGATTGCAGAGTTAAAAGCTCAACTTGGTGAATAACATCAATAAACCGTAGTACTACAGTATATAAACAACTATATCCTTATAACTAAGAAGGTCTCTCCTATGGAGGGGCCTTTATTTTGTATTGTGGGAAATTGTCGTGCGTGATTGCAATTTAAAGATTTGGGGATATAGTGATTTGTAGTAAATCCGTAGCAGGGAAGCATCGAATCACATATAAGCTTAATAGTAGAAAGCCTTCGATAACTCGTGGGCTTATTTTTATGTCCAAAATTGAACGGAGGAACTAAAAATGAGTGAAAGTAGTATGTTTTTCTTTGAAGGGCAGCATGAAGTGATGATCCTCACGAAGGCTGACATTAATATTGAATTCAAAGGCGACTTCCTGATCCGTGCGAAAGATGTGGCTACTGTGCTTGAGTATCAAGGAGAGACCGCGACAAACTGAATCAAGATATTAGAAAACTGCATAACACAGGAGAAAAATTTCATATCAAATCTTTCGCTTAACCGCGTTCTTGGACAGTCTGCCCAGCCCAAAGCAATGCCGTTGCAAGATTGGTTGTACGAAGACATTCTTCCATCGATTCAGAAACATGGAATCTACGCCACGGACAATGTAATCGACAACATATTGAATAACCCGGACTTCGGCATTGAACTGCTAACCAAACTCAAAGAAGAACGGGCCGCGCGAATACAAGTCGAATGTACAAATGCCATTCTGATGCATGTCAACAAAACTTATACTGCCACGGAGATTGCAAAGGAAATCGGATTTAAGTCCGCCAATGCCCTTAATAGAGATTTAGAAGACCGAGGTATCCAGTTCAAGCAGAATGACACATGGCTGATTAAAATATACGAAAAGCAAAACGGCATTGCGTAACCATTCATAACTGGATGGTTATTATTTTTGCCTGAAAGACCAGCTATAAGAAGTCAATAGGAAATATTAACTTTCGAGGTCTTTCTTCTCAATAAAGCTTACCGTATTTCCGTCGGGATCAAGGAACCAAAAAGAATAGGCGCCCCACGGTCTGCATTTAGGTGGAGAGGTAATGCCGATGTCGGGGATTCCTTTCATTAGACGGTCATATTCAGCCAAGACATCGTGGACATAAAACATAAGAGACATATTTTTGTCATTGACCACGTTCACATTGCCCGGATTGTAAACAGCAAGTTGAGCGCTGTCGAATCCATAATGCTGTCCGTCTACAACCGGAGACTCCTTGAGTACAATTTCATAAAAAGAAGCGAGGCGCGGCGCATTGTCGGTCAGGATGCATACCCCACAAAGTTTCATGTTAATTCCTCCTTCATTCTTTTGGGCGGCGTGGCTTCATACGGCCTGTTTTCTCTGAGAATCGTAAAAATAATGTTGCACATTTTACGAGAAACCGCGCCAACAGCGGTCAAATGATGCAGCGCTATACGCTATCCAGCTCATTCGCATCTAACCGTAAGGACAGAGGCGCAATTCTTTCGTTCGAGGCTATACCCCAAGGAGGAGTTACTGCGCCCTCTGTCTGTTACGCTCATAATCCCACATTCTTTGCAGGATAACAAGTTTTTCATACGGTGCTCTTGTCCAAAACACCGTAAATCTATTATACGAGGAGGCGAATGTCATTGGTGGTTGTAAAGAAGATGAACTTATCGAATCCATAATTTCGGTTCTAAGCTTTTTCCCAGGAAGACAGCAAGAAATCCTACAACAGGTTGATCATGCAGTCGGTGAAATGTTGGCCGCGATACAACCTAAAGAAGAACCGGAACCAAAAGAAAAGTTGAAAGAATCAACTTAGTGAGAAGCAAACCTGCACAGCGCCGATTTAAGGCGTTTTTATTTTGCCCTCAGAGACCATACGATGATAGGTTTTTGACTAACATGAATTGTAATGAAGGTGAAACCCTATCAACTAATTGCAATGTCACACACAGTTAGAAGGAGTGAATTTTACAAATGAAAAAAATTGATAAAACTGATTGAGCAATTACCTGTAATTAGGGTTTAAAATTAATTAAACGAATTACATCATAAAAAAATGGGAATAATCATAATAGAAAAATATGAAGGATGATATTATGATTTATATCTATAATGATTATGGTGGGACACATACAACAGCTTTGGCAGCAGCTTATCATTTAAAACAAATTACTCAGTCTGAGCGGAAATTAACTACTGAGGAAATATTGAATGTTAAATTTTTCAATAAGTTGACGAAAAATGATTTTGGTAAGATTATTTTTCACGGAATTGATGAACATGGAGACTCCGTTTATACAATCGGTAGGAAGTCATCGAAACTTGTAGTCCCAGCTTTAAGAGACTTAAGCTTATTACTTGAAAGTAAATATCATTTTGAAGAAAAAATAATATTCTCTAATACTTCACCCACGGTGCCTATCCCGATGTCAATCGGAGGGTTCTTCTCAAGAGGATTAAAAATTGATTTTATTGGTGTTCCTTTATTAGTAATGGGTGCTAAGCAATGTTGTGATAATATTTTTCGATTGGTTGAAAATACGAAACAAATAGGGAAGTCCGCCAATGAGGAACAAGTAATTATTTTAGCAAATGAAAGCTATAAGTAATAATTTCTCAAAGTTTATAAGGACCATACTGCGCAGCAAAGGCACGTCTCAATAGGCGTGTCTTTTATTTTGCCCTCGGACGCTGACCGGGGGTTTTATGTTGAGGAAGGGAGCAGGGGGAATGCTCAATCATAGTAAAAATATCGTTACTACTGTTTATACGGCGGCCATAGGATCGAGCAGCCGGGAGATTGTCGCAGGTGCAACCAGCGCAGGGGCCGGGCTATTGGCAATGGCTGCGGGCTGGTTGGGAGGGTATGATAAGCCATTAGAATTTCTTGTTGTTCTCATGCTGGCTGATTACGTCAGTGGGGTTGCAGGAGCGTTTAAGACTAAGACAGTCAGCAGCGATATTATGTTTTGGGGCGGTGTGCGTAAAATCACCGTCCTTTTTGTTGTTGGTTTGGCTGCCTTGATTGACGATTGGGTTCAACCTGGAGCGCGATGGTGATGCTGACGGAATGGCAGACTGGTCAGAGGTGGTGCGAGAGGCCAAAGTACTCGGATTTGAGTGGGGACTTTGTCTCAATTAAGGATCTGGGTGTGCAAACGGTCGGGGTGATCTTTGGGGAGCAGCTGGCACCGGAAAAGTATGATCAAATTACGGCTGCGGTAAATGCAGTGTTAGGTATCCTGGTAGTGTTGGGCATTGTGAGCAACCCGGAAGTTGGCAAGGGTTACACGGATAAAGAGTGAATTCTTAAGTGTTTGGGAGACTTACGGAAGCTCTGCGTGTACCAAGCTTCCGTAAGTTTTTTTATTTAATTCGAGGCTGTGGTATACACGTCACCATCAGATGAACCTGTAATATCACCGATATTTACTATTTCGATAACATATGTTCCAGGCAAAACGTTTTTCCATGAATTTTGAGCAGGGTCCCCGTATTTGTCACCAGTATTATAATTAACGTCATAAGATCCAGCTGAATTTCCACTAACCGTTTTAAGAGTATATCTAAATTTTACATTCTCTTTCCCACTGGTAGGGTGTTGGTCTATGCTTATAGTGACTGTTGAACTTTTATCGAGTTTAAAAGATTTACTGTTAGCAGTCTTTCCTTTTGCTAAAGTAGTATTCCAACTTGATGATGTGGCAGCTGTCGCAAAAGATGGAAGGGAAAGTTGATACTGTGAATCGTAATTGGATTGCTGATTCTCAATTACTGACTCGGCCGATGCAGCAGGCGCTAAACTGGATAATAAGATTCCGGCAGAAAGAAGAGCTGTTAATGACTTTTTCACCTTAAATACCTCCCTATAATTATAAAATATGTTTCATATTAACTTATTATAGAAAATCCTTGGACCAAAGTCTTTTTAATATGAATAATTTGTGTCGGATATTATATGAAGACTATTGCTAAGTGATGAAATACTAATCGGTAAATATATTACCCACTGGCTTAGGCTGGTGGACTTTTTTCTTTATGCCTGCCGGTGCTATACGGACGTTAGGAGAAAAAATTCAGTAGCTCCAAGTATCGAATCTTGAGTATTTTTATGAAATATTATATATAGCAAAACCTGACGCATTGTGACACAATAGAGAAAATGCTGAAAGGAGTTGTCTGCTATGGAACAAACAAACAATACTCTGGTTCTTGATCTATGGGATGTTCATAACATCCGAGTGAACGTCGAAGATAACAGGATGTCATTTGTTGAGGCAGTAGAAACAGCGGCACGTACTCAGGGCGTTCAAGTGTTAGATGTTAAGGATGTTGTTTTACCTGTGAAACACTTGTATTTAAAAGAAAACATCGTAGAGGCAATTAACAAAATGAAGCATTAGTGATGGTCGCTCAACGGAGTGGCTTTTTTTATGCGTAAAAATACGACGTGATACCTTTTGCCCACTGGCTTCGGCTGGTGGGCATTTTTTATTTTTTGGTTGTTAATTTGTCTGGTGAATGCCCCACATATGTAAAAAGAGATCACTTTATACAAAATGAAAATAATAATTCTGAATGGAACATATGGTCGGAATAAATTTATGGTATTAATGTCGTATTTCTATAAAAATAGAAAAATTTGAGAGTGGCGTTTGAATGACAGCGGAGATTGGTGTACTTAACAAACAAGCTATTGCACTTGCAGCAGATAGTGCAGTAACGATAAGGGGGGCACATGGGCAAAAGATCTATAACCATGCTAACAAATTGTTTATGCTTTGTTGTTTCAGTAGCGCCTTTTATCTAAAGGCGCTATTTTATTTAAGATTGGTGATATAGAGTACATATCCACGATAAAAATCCACATATTTCCTCAATAACCCTTAAGTGTATTGTGAATTCCTATCGATAAACAGACTGTTTGTTCGCCTTTATTTAGTGTAGGCTTGATGCATACATATTAAAGGAGTTGAAAGGTTTGAAGAAAAAGATTGCCGGTTTTTTGGTGTTATGTACATTGTTGGTTATTCTTATTCCAGGAGTAACCAAAGCAGCAGAACAGCCCGTCGGGTTATTGGATGGAGTAACAATGTTAACTGGTACCAGTATTACAAATGTGCTTGGGTCAACATCAATGGCAACAGATAATGATGTTTCAACAGTCTTTAGTCTACCTTATGAAAGGTCTGGTCCTGTACAGGATACGATTTTTTATAATTTTCCAAAAGCCGTGACTATTAATGCATATAAAATGCATATTACTAATTATGATAATGGACCTGTTTTCTTGGCATATTGGAACAGTGCTGGTACATTAGTGTCACATATTCCATTAAGTCCAAATGCTGGAACAGAGCAAATATATTATTTGCCTGAAGCTATAACTGATGTAACGAGAATATCAGTTTACCAGACTAGCACAATTACATATAAAATTGCTGAGATGAACGTTTATAATATTTTACCAGAACCAACATCTGCACCCACTGCAGAGCCTACACCGGAAATTACTGCTACTCCAGAACCAACTGTAGAACCAACACCAACTGTATTGCCATCACCAACACCGGAAACTCCGGTGGGTAATCGTGCCATTCTGGTTGTAACGATGAATACTGGACTGGAAAAAGAATTTGATTTGAGCATGCAAGAAGTGAATGCTTTCATTGCATGGTACGAAAATAAGCAAGCCGGTTCAGGAACAGCATCTTATGCCATTGATAAGCACAACAATAACAAGGGCCCGTTTACAAGCCGCAAAGATTATGTGATCTTCGATAAGATTCTTACGTTCAGTGTAGATGAATATTCTGCTGAATAGTATTTACACATTGTTTCTAGTAACGACAAAAGAGTTGTAACGAAGGTATCGTGCCCTGCCTGTATTGGTGGGGTATTTTCTTTGAGTTAGGGAAAATTTTCCTTATCGTCACATACATAATGTTCCAGATGAGTTATATTTACATTTAGTTTGTATTTAAAATATTGAGGTGTAGGCAAAGCATGATTAATAAGTTGCTTAAGTATTATAAAGAGAACGTAAGTGTTGATGTATTAGTTGATTCTCATATGAAGAATGTGAGTGCTATCGTTAACTTTGCTTTTTGGAATTCATTTGTAGGCATAATCATATCAGTTATTACTGGTTTATATTTTATAGCGGTCACTATAGGATTGGTTCTCATTTTAAAAAACATTAATCAACTGATTCATAACTGAATAAATAGGAGGAGAATAATTATGGCTGATTTAGGTTTAAAGGATAAAGTAGCGATAATAACGGGGGGAACTCGTGGACTCGGTCGTGCAATGGCACAAAGATTGGCAGAAGAGAAGGCGAAAGTCGTTATAACGGGTACAAATGAAGAGTTAGCAAAACAGACTGCAGATGAAATAGCAAAGACTTATAGTATTGAGACTTTAGGATTAAAGCATGATGTATCTAGTGAGGAATCAACAAAAGAGGTAGTTAAAGCCGTGATAAAGACATTTAATAAAATAGATATTTTAGTTAATAATGCGGGTGTAATACGTGATGCTGGATTGTTAATGATGAAAAAGGAGGATTGGGATTTAGTATTGGGAATAAACCTGACAGGAGCATTTAACTGTATTAAACATGTTTCAAAACGTATGTTAAAGAACAAGTCGGGTAGAATCGTAAATATCGCTAGTGTAGTGGGACTTATGGGGAATGCTGGACAGGCAAACTATTCTGCTTCAAAAGCTGGTATGATAGGTCTTACAAAAACTGCTGCGAAAGAATTGGCTGAGAGGGGTATAACTGTAAATGCTATTGCCCCAGGATATATTTCTACTGATATGACTCATACACTTTCTGATGAAGTATCTAAAGAAATGTTGTCGAGGATTCCAGTCAAATCATATGGAACTCCTGATGATGTGGCTGACTGTGTCTTGTTTCTGGTTTCCGATAGGTCTAGATATATTACCGGTCAGGTTATAAATGTTGATGGTGGAATGTTGATGTAAGATTATTTTTTACGGATTGTATTTAAACTGGACAGTGAAAACTTCTACAGCTCTAAGAAGCCCGGCGAACGACCTAAAGCCACATCTGCCGCAAGGAGGGCAAAGACCAGGCCGAAGAACGAAAGAAGTGAAGGAGCGTTTCATAGCAACGGCCACTCAGGGAGAGATCCCGAATAACTGAAGTCAAACCCAGATGGTCGGAGCGTAGCATAAAGCCGATGACGAAAACGACAAACCACTCGAACGTAGCCTGTCTGGAAAAGCAGGAACGGAAGGGAAGTAACAGTTCATTTAATATTTTGAGCATAGGTATGGTCAATCGCTCGGAAATGAGGTACACATTTGTTCGTAACCCATTCAGTGGTCCTTCCTTTTAGTGTGAGAACTTAAGGATAACAGACCATCGCCGATTGGGTTATTTTTCTATGTTACGATTTTTCGACAAGAACTTTTGACTGTCCAGTTCATAAGATAAAAGCATTTTTTATTGGAGACTTTTATGATATAGAAAATTTGATGAGTTTACTTACGGAGGCCTTATATACGCTTAATGAGTAACAACGGAAAAGTTTAAAGGAATTATCAGTCTACATGGGAGTGAACGTTATGGTGGCATTGTTGAGGGGGATTCACCAGAGACAATTAAGATTGCCGGTAGTTGATTTATGCGTGAACGATTTGAATTTAGAACATACATAAAATAACCCGCCGGGCTTAATGGTCGGCGGGCTTATAGCATTTATCCGGTAAAATTACCTGCGCCAGCTACTCCGCTAAAGTTTCTAGCTTGGATGTTATTTAATACATCTGTGGCAGCTGCGTTAGTGAATATTTCAGCAGTATATTGAATTTGGCCTGTGGCTACATCTACTGCTGGCGGGTTATCAACTGCTGTAAAACCAAAAGCCTCATTTTCTCTACTGATGGCAACTCCAAATGTTGTTGTGAAAATAATAATGCCATTTCTTCGGACATTAATGGTGTTGGTGTTAAAGAGAGGATTGTTTTCGGTTTTTGCGTACCCAGCTAAAAGGACACGCACGTTACTTTGGTTCTCTACTGGAATACCTGCAGTTTGAATGCCGATATCTCCAAAAACAAATGGTGTAGCTGCCAAAGGGATTGTTACTGGTGTTGCATCCGAACTCGCCGAGTTCGAAATTCTTAGATCTACAAATTGAATTGTCATAAGTATCGCCTCCTCCATTATGTTGTATGAAAGAAATGGGAGATGCTCTTGGACAATGAGGATTAATCTATATAATTGTATGATTGCCTTAAGAGTGTATGTTAAACAGGTAGTCCGAAAGCATCGGCAAAAGTAAAAGCCCAAACCCTTAAATTGATGGGCTTTTTTTGTTCATAGACTATAACCCACATATTTCCTTAGTAACCCTTGAGTGTAATGTAAATAAATGTATAACAACAGACTGTTTGTTCGCCTTTTTTTAGTGTAGGCTTGATGTATACATATTAAAGGAGATGATTTTTTTGAAGAGTTGGAAAAATACAGTATCAAAATTAGTTCTGTCTTTAATTGTTATGGTGTCGTTTTTTTCATTTCAATCAAGCACATATGCAGCAACTACCACTACCCAAATTACCCAAGTAGGACAACCATTACCTGCTCCTGACCCAGGTTGGAAGCGATACGAAGAAACTGCTTCTGGATTTGTTTTTGAAGGGCCGGCCTGGTTAGTGCCAACTTCAGGCAATTACTCAGGGAGTGAAAAATTCACAATGAATGCTTCACTACATTCAGTGAAATTTAGCTTCTTTGGTACTAGCCTAAGACTGACCAGTTATAGAGGAGGCGATAGACATTCTTTAGTAACAGTAAATATCGATGGAATAAATTATACATACTCAGCTAAAGGTGCGGCTCAGATAACAACACTTCTTTTTGAAAAAAATAACTTGGAAAACAAAGTACATACAGTAGTTGTAAGTGCTGTGAATTCTTCATCGTCAAACCTCTTTGAATTCGATGCTTTAGACATTAACGAAACTGGATATTTAGTGAGTTCACAAGTAATATCTCCTACAAATTTAACGGCAAACCCGGGAGATTCAAAAGTGAATTTGAGTTGGGAGGCGAGTTCTAATGCAACCAGTTATAATGTTAAACGAAGCACAACTGCCGGAGGACCATATGAAACAATAGTTACTAATGTAACTGGTACAGTTTATACTGACGCTACTGTAATTAATGCTACTACTTATTATTATGTGGTTACGGCATTAAACGCAAATGGACAAAGTAATTACTCTAATGAAGTATCTGCGAAACCTCAAGGTTTAGTAGTACCTGATCCAGAACCATCTGGTGATCGTGCTGTCCTTACCATCACTCTAACAACTGGTATCGAGAAGGAATTCGACCTCTCAATAGTAGAAGTGAATGCCTTTCTAAAATGGTACGATACTAAAGATGCCGGTTCAGGCCCAGCCAAGTTCGCGATTGATAAACATAGTAATAACAAAGGTCCATTTGCTAAGCGTACTGAATATGTGATCTTCGATAAGATATTAACCTTTGAAGTAAGCGAATATTCTACCAAGAAGTAGCATTTACACATTGTTCCAGTAGCGATAAGATAGTTGTAATGGAGTGTACCCTGCCAAGTTTTGGTGGGGTATTTTACATAAGGAGTGATTGTTTGGGGACTACCTATAAAGTGCTGGAGAGCGGTATAGAATTCTTCACGGTGGCCTTAGCACAATCAAAGGTATCGGTCTGGTATCGGGAAGACCCGGACCCGATAGGTCACCTAATGGATTATGGCGGGTGGGTGGAGGGGTATTCCCCAGAGACAATCAAGATTGCCGGCAGTTGGTTTATGTGTGAACGATTTGAATTTAGAGCATATATAAAATAACCCGCCGGGCTTAAACCTGACGGGTTTGTTTTTATTTATTCTGCTGCTGTGTACTCACTTACTTCATAGGTAAGTATTTTATCAAATACTACATAGTCTTTACGCTTTTTAAAGGGGCCTTTGTTGTTGCTATGTTTATCAATTGCATGCATCCAAGGGCCTCTACCTGCATCACGGGCATCGTACCAGGTTAAGAATGTATCTACTTCAGCAATTGGTAGGTCGTATTCTTTTTCTGTTCCATTCACCAGAGTGATGGTAAGGATAGCCCGATCTCCTGTAGGCTGCTCTGGAGTTGCTGTGGGCTTAGGAGTTGTTGTTGGTTTTGGAGTCACGATTGGCGTAGGTGTTGCTGTTGGAACTGGCGTGCTCGTAGCTGTAGCTGTTGGTTCAGTTGTTGAGGTTGCCGTAGGAGTTGGGCTAGGCGTCACCGTTGCTGTTGGAGCAGGTGTAGCTGTTGGTGTTGCAGATGGCGTAGGCTCCACAGTAGGAGTTGGTGTAGCAGAGTATACCTCGGCAGTATAAATCAAAGCCTGTCCACTTCCCTCAACCCTTATCTTAGCTACGTTTTCAATAGGTTTATTTAATATTATCATGTTCCCTTTCCTTGTATTTCCTCCTGTATAACCATAACCCACTAGCAACTTCCAATCCGAAGATCCTTGAAGTTGGTAATATAGATATGCACAGGCCCCATAGCTGTCTAATTGAGCATCGAGAATATAACTTGAAATGGTAAATACTGGTCTACAAATAACATAACATATATA
This sequence comes from Paenibacillus sp. FSL M7-1046, assembly GCF_038007405.1. Classification (NCBI taxonomy): domain Bacteria; kingdom Bacillati; phylum Bacillota; class Bacilli; order Caryophanales; family Paenibacillaceae; genus Paenibacillus; species Paenibacillus sp. FSL M7-1046. The sequence goes on from NZ_JBBOXB010000001.1 coordinate 4,987,020, forward strand.
TAGGTAAGCTAAAAAATGGCGAGCTCGTAGCGGGTTCCCGCGACGGATTCCCGAAAATCCGGGAGTCCGTTTCGGCTGGTACCCATCCAGCCCTCATCAGGCGGTCCAGCAAATCACCCTATAGGATAGGTGGGTTCGCAAGAAATGCCTGATCAAACGTGTTGTTTGTCAATTCCTAAAGCATCTTTCAAACCGCTTTGTAAAACTTGGGAGAAGTTCAAGCCAGCAGCATCCCGAAATGGTGGCATGAAGACTTCTACATAGACGATCCTATCCCCTGAGTCTTCCAGGGTGATTTGTTCCGGCTTTGAGGGATTGGGAAGAGGTGTACCGGATTCCTCCAACTCTTGGGCGAGGAAAGCCAACAATTCCTTTGCCCGTGCCAGACCTTCTGTCAATTCAATTGCCGTTACTGCCGTTCCCGGAAAGTCAGGGAAGTACATACTTAAATTCGTTTCTGTCTGCGCGACAACAACCGGATAAACGTAATCTGTCTTCACAAGTTCACGCTCCTTTTACATTTTTAGGGGAGGGGATAGAGGAAACCCGGGGTTAAAACTCAACCATGGAAGTCCGCTCCATATTCTTTAAAGTACCTTTGGTAACCACATCTCGGCTGCTATGTAGGCTGATGTCTACATACAGGGTAGGGTCCTCCTTGTGTATCCAGCGTTGATGGCTGGAATTACTTAAGCCCTTATGTAACAAGGGGTATACCAACTCACCTCATCACAGCTTATAGACGCAGCCTATCAGTTCTATAGAAATCATATCTTGGAATTATAAACGGGGCGATGTTATATTTAGATCATTCAAGAGAGACTCCACACTCTCTTCCAATGAACGATTCTACTATATGAGGTGAAGACATGAGCAAGAAGACAATGTTTGAGAAAATTTGGGAAAATCACGTAATCCATCAAGAGGAAGGTAAGCCTAGCATTATTTATATTGATCTGCATCTGGTGCACGAAGTTACCTCTCCACAGGCCTTCGAAGGTCTCCGTCTCAGCGGACGCCAAGTCCGCCGTCCCGGCCTTACTTTTGCTACCATGGACCATAACGTTCCTACTAAAGACCGTTACAACATTACAGATCCGATCTCCAAACAGCAGATTGACACGCTGTCGCAGAATTGCCGTGATTTCGGAGTCAGATTGTTCGACCTGAACGATATCGATCAGGGTGTCGTACATGTTATGGGCCCGGAAATCGGCCTGACACATCCCGGCAAAACCATAGTCTGCGGCGACAGCCACACTTCCACGCACGGAGCATTCGGCGCACTGGCTTTCGGTATTGGCACAAGTGAAGTTGAGCATGTTCTGGCTACCCAGTGCTTGCAGCAATCCAAAGCCAAAACGATGGAAGTCCGCTTCATCGGCAAACGTAATCCTGGAGTGACTGCCAAGGATATGATTCTCGGTGTCATTGCCAAATACGGCACTGATTTTGCAACAGGCTATGTTATTGAATACACAGGTGAATCCATCCGTGAGCTGTCGATGGAGGAACGCATGACCGTCTGCAATATGTCGATCGAAGGCGGGGCAAGAGCGGGTCTGATTGCTCCTGATGAAACTACCTTTAACTACCTGCGTGATCGCCAATATGTCCCTCAGGGTACCGCTTATGATGCTGCCGTTGAAACTTGGAAAGGCCTTGTAAGCGATGAAGGTGCAGAATATGACACTATTGTTGAGTTTGATGTGGAATCTTTGATTCCGCAAGTGACCTGGGGAACTAGCCCGGGCATGGGCACAGACATCAATTCCAGTGTGCCGAACCCGGCTGATTTCTCGACTGAAAATGAACGTAAAGCCGCTGAAAAAGCGCTTGAATATATGGATCTGGCACCAGGTACACCTATTTCGGAAATTCCGATTGATTATGTCTTTATCGGTTCCTGCACGAATGGCCGGATTGAGGATTTGCGTGCTGCTGCCGAGGTAGCCAAAGGTCACAAGGTATCCGACAAGGTTACGGCAATTGTTGTTCCGGGCTCCGGACGCGTGAAGCTGCAGGCGGAGAAGGAAGGACTTGATGTAGTGTTTACGGAAGCTGGTTTTGAATGGCGCGAAGCAGGCTGCAGCATGTGCCTTGCGATGAACCCGGATGTACTTCAGCCTGGACAACGCTGTGCATCGACCTCGAACCGCAACTTTGAAGGACGCCAGGGACGCGGCGGACGCACGCATCTCGTATCCCCGGCAATGGCCGCGGCTGCTGCAATCAAGGGACGTTTCACCGACGTCCGCGACTGGAACTACAAGACGGAAGCCGTCAATTCATAGAAATCGTAGAGAGAGCGGGAGGATACAACAATGGAAGCTTTTAAGAAATTAACAGGAATCGTTGCCCCGGTTGACCGGGTAAATGTAGATACGGATGCTATTATTCCGAAGCAGTTTTTGAAACGGATTGAACGGACTGGATTTGGACAATTTCTTTTTTACGAATGGCGTTTTGACGAAGCGGGCAATGACAATGCCGCTTTTGAGATGAACAAACCGCGCTATAAAGGCGCATCTGTATTGATTTCGCGGGCCAACTTCGGCTGCGGCTCCTCCCGGGAGCATGCGCCGTGGGCGATTATGGACTATGGCTTCAAAGTAGTGATTGCCCCATCTTATGCCGATATTTTTTACAACAACTGCTTCAAGAACGGGATTCTTCCGATCAAGCTGTCGGAATCGCAGGTCGATGAGCTGTTCAGCCGTACGGCAGCCCATGAAGGCTACAACCTGACGGTTGACCTTGAGAACAACACGCTTAACGATGAATACGGACTGTTGATCAGCTTTGAGCTGGATGAGCACCGCCGCCAGTTCCTGCTGCAGGGGCTCGATGATATCGGGCTGACACTTCAGCATGCGGATGAAATCGCCGCCTATGAGGAGCGCCACGCGGCAAAGCTGTTTTCGTAAGCGATGTAAGGCGAACGTTGGGTCATAGGGAAAACGGAGCTTTTTTCCTGAAGAATACGTAATCTTTACAAATTTTACACAAAACTTCTATTTCCGGGTGTCGGAAATAGAAGTTTTTTTGCTATAATCGATATATTCATTGCCGCAGAAGGCAACTTTTGGAGATTTCTGTCGTCTTAATCTTATCTATGTATCTATCATTTACCAGAAGGAGAGGAAAAGAAAGGATGAGAAGAGCCGGACAACGGGTGTTATTATTGCTGCTGCTGCCACTGTTACTGCTATCATTCGCCGGCCATGAAGCTGCCGCCGCCGGAAGCGGGACAGGCAAGATTATTATGGATAATCAGGAGCTGACAATGCCCAAAGGCGCCAAAATTGAATATGTCGATGGAAGCGTTATGATTCCTATTCGGGTAGTTGTGGAGAATCTGGGGTTCAAAGTCGACTGGGAGCCGAAGTCGCGTAAAGTAACCGTTCAACAGGATGGCAGAAGCGTTCTGCTGGCCGTAGGAAGCAAAACGGCTGAAGCCGATGGAACTACACTAGCTCTAAATGCGGCACCCAAGCAGAATAATGGAACTGTACTAGTGCCTATCCGATTTGTAAGTGAGCAATTTGGTCTTATAGTTGGCTGGGACAACAGCGACAAAACTGTCTATTTAAGCGGCGGTTCTACAAGTGGTACGGATATTTCTGTAACTCCAGCGCCGTCCGCCAGTTCAACACCGGTGCCCGCATTGAGTCCAAGTCCGACCCCTGTCCCGAATGAAACTGGATCAGAGGGAGAGATCGTGACAGGAACCGCAGGCCCAACACCAACGCCGATCCCCGGCAGCGGCGGTACGATAGTCACGTCGCCTCAGATCATGGGAGCAGTGTTCAGCGAAAATCGTTTGATCGTTTCCGCCACGGGTGGAGCCAAGCCTACTGTTACCAAGATGAGCGGTCCTGACCGGATTGTGGTTGATTTCCCCAATACCTCGTTTGCAGCGGATTTCGTTGGCAGTCTGCCTGGCACAGCCCCTAACGGCAGTCCGCAAGGTAAGCTGGATGTTACCGGTTACCCATTGATTTCGGAAGTCCGTTATGCGCTGTTCAGTTCTAATCCCTCTACCGTAAGGTTCGTTATTCAAACGATCGGAACACAGCCATATCAGGTAAGTGCTGACGACAGCACCGGACTGGTTACAATTGATTTAAATGTAGTGGCTAATGGAGGCAGTACTACCGTAGGACCGGGAATCACAGGCAAACCGGTTGTCGTTCTCGACGCGGGACACGGCGGTAAACAATCTGGAGCGGTAAGCCTGACAGGGAAGCTGGAGAAAAATTTCAATCTCTCAGTTGTGAATAAGGTTGGAGCACTGCTTCTGCAGGAAGGTCTGGTCGACGTGGTGTTTACGCGTACGGATGACAGCACACTCGGTCTGCAGGATCGAGTCGTAATTGCTGAAGCAAATAAAGCGAACCTGTTTATTTCAGTGCATGGAAACTCGCTGGAGCTCACTTATCCCAACAGGGAAAAGATCAATGGCAGTGAGACTTACTATTCCCGTACTGAAAGTCTGCCGCTCGCCCAGGTTCTCCACAAGCATCTGGTCGCGGGAACAGGCTTCAAGGACAACGGAATCAGGAGCAAAAGTCTGCATGTTACAAGAGAAACTACAATGCCGGCAGTGCTGCTGGAGGTAGGTTATCTTACCAATCAGGGGAATGAGGCGGGCATGTATGATGGCCAGTTTCAAGACAGGCTGGCTAGGGAAATCGTAGCCGGAATTAAGGAGTATTTGGGATTATAGATATAGAATCTTGTTAATAGGGCTCTGAATTACTAGCTTTTTAATGGGATTTATTCGCAACTTTTAGCGGATACCAGCGTCTAATCAATGTCGAGGGTTGTCAATGGCGAGATCATCATGAACGCCGTTCTCTGGCGGAATACTAGATTCTTAGAGGTGAAGAATGAAGAAATTTGCTTTTACGCTGTTGCTGCTGCTCTTTGTACTGGTATTGCCGGAGCATGGACATGCTGCTGCCGGGAATAAGATCTATCTGGATGGCCAGGAGCTGACAGCAGGGCAGGATGCGCCGGTCGAAAATGTAAAGAACTCAGTTATGGTGCCGCTAAGAATGATCGCCGAAAACCTTGGCTATAAGGTGGATTGGGATCAGAAGAGCAAGACAGTTACAATTGAACAGCAGGGCAAGACGATCAAGCTGATCGTGGATCAAACGGCGGCTTCCGTTGATGACAAAACCGTGATTCTCACGGCGGCGCCAGTAGCGCGCGCAGGTACTACACTCGTACCGATCCGGTTTGTCAGCGAGCAGTTTGGCCTTACTGTCACCTGGGATAACGCCCAGAAGACTGTAAACATTATTACCCCGGAAACTGGCGGTAATAACACCGGTTCAGAGGGAAGTTCTGGTGACGGTGGATCAACCGTCGTTGTTCCTCCGGCAGAGTCGACAAGCGGCCTGACAATGGTTAATGGCATCAGCTTCAGCCAGAACCGTCTGACCATTGCAATGGATGGAAGCTCCGCGCCGAATATAACGAAGATGACAGGGCCGGACCGGATTGTAGTCGACCTGCCAAATGCCACGTTCTCGGATGTGTTCGGAAGTGGACAAGAACTTGACCCCAACCTGAATGGCAAACTTGCTGTAACGGATTACCCGGATGTATCAGGTGTACGTTATTCTTTGTACAGTACAAGCCCTTATACCGTCCGCTTTGTAATTGATTTGAACACTTCCAAGAACTATAGTCTTGAAGTATCAGGTGATGCCTCTAAGCTGGTTGTGGTTGATCTGAATGCGCAAAGCACGGAAGATACGACGACACAGCCCGGCAATAACGGCCGGAAGCTGGTGGTGCTGGATGCCGGCCATGGCGCCAAGGATTCCGGAGCTGTAGGGGTTACCGGTAAATATGAAAAGAATTTTAATTTGGCCGTTGTTCTTAAAGCAGCAGCGCTGCTGAAACAGGAGAATAAAATCGATGTGGTGCTTACTCGCAGCGATGATACGTTCCTGGAATTAAAAGACCGTGCGGGTATGGCCAATAAGCTTAAGGCTGATCTGTTTATTTCCGTCCATGCGAACAGCAGTGGTTCATCGGCTGCAAGTGGAACAGAAACATATTATCAGCGGGAAGCGAGCAAGGAACTGGCGAAAGTGATGCATAAGTATCTTGTCAAGGCGACCGGGCTTAGCGACCGTGGTGTAAGATATGGCAATTTCCACGTCATTCGTGAGACGACAATGCCTGCTGTACTACTAGAAGTAGGTTACTTAAGCAATAAAGGCGATGAATCGCTGTTGTTCTCGGAAACATTGCAGAACAATGTGGCAGCATCCATGGTCAGCGGTATCAAGGAATATCTGGGAATGTAACAGCAGACTTAGCGGCAGATGAGAGCTGCAAAGCCAGCTTTCGGCCTGATCTGCAGGCGAAAGAGGCTTTGCAGTTCTGTCTGCCCGTATTCATCTAGAGGGGGTAAATGTTGATGAACAAAAAACTGACATATGCAGGGGTTGCGGCACTTCTTCTACTGGTGATATCAGGCTGCGGAGACAAGCCGGCTGCAGCACCGGCTGATGAAGCGGGACAAAATTCCCCTGCAGTCGTTAGCGGAGCCGAAGGAAATAACGGAAATGGAGACAGCAAGAGTGACAGCAACAGCAATGCAGGAGGGCTCAACACACCCGCCACTGCCGAGCCGGTCAGCACCGATGCTCCTGTTGCAACGGACAAGCCTGTTGAAGTTGACAAACAAAGCCAGAGCATTTCCACGTACTACACGGATTCGCAGCAGATGGAGCTTGTGAAGGCTGCTGCAAAGATAAGCTTCGCGAACGATACGGAGAAATATACTGAAGCATTCAAAACGCTGCAAAACAGCGATAAGGCGGATATGATCCCGTTATGGAGCGGTATTGAGCTTAAATCACTTAAATTTACGGATGGACAGGTTGTGATGGACATCCATAAACCGGCTGAGGCTCAACTGGGCGCTGGCGGTGAATCCATGGCCATCAGTGCACTGGCCCAACTCTTCTTCCAGTTCGAAGAAGTGAAAAGCGTTGAGCTTCTGGTTGATGGTGAGCAAGTGGAAAGTCTAATGGGGCATGTGGATTTAGAGCATCCAATAACCCGGGAGAACAGCGCATTATAAACGTCTCACAGGAATTTTGGAAATGTTTGCCGAATTACTAATATACCATTTACATGAAGCATAGAGAGGGGAATAACCTATTGTCCGGTCATAAAAGATCCAATCACTCTATTAAAGCTTATTCCACCAAAGCGGCATCTGCTGTTCTGGCCGGCGCTATGGTGCTTGGCAGTGCAGGGGCTGCATTCGCTGAGAGCGCAGCTACTGCTGCCCCTAAAGCTACGACTGCGCCTGCAGCAACAGCTACACCAAAAGCTACGGCAACGCCTGTAGCAACAGCAACACCGAAAGCTACGGCAACGCCTGCAGCAACAGCAACAGCAACACCGAAAGCTACGGCAACGCCTGCAGCAACAGCAACACCGAAAGCTACGGCAACGCCTGCAGCAACAGCAACACCGAAAGCTACGGCAACGCCTGCAGCAACAGCAACACCAAAAGCTACGGCAACGCCTGCAGCAACAGCAATACCAAAAGCTACGGCAACGCCTGCAGCAACAGCTACGCCAAAAGCTACAGCAACACCTGCAGCAACAGCTACGCCAGCAGCTACAACTGCACCTACAGCTACGCCACCTGCAGCTGCACCAGGATTGTTCAGCGATGTAAAAACAGGCTTCTGGGCAGAAAAACATATCTATAAGCTGGCAGCGCAAGGTCTTGTTGTCGGAAATAACGGATTATTCCGTGCGGGTGACTCTGTTACCCAGCAGGAAGCTGTGCTGATCGCACTTCGCTTCATGAAGCTTGAGGACAAAGTAAATACCGGCACTGACGTAGTGCTTCCGACTAATTTCCAGGTGTCCAATTATTTCAAGCCGTTTGTTGTGCTGGCTTTCCAGCAGGGCCTTCTGGACAAGACGGTTGAAATGTCGGCGGATAATCTAAAGACATCCTGGGGTGACCGCAAGGCATCACGTGAATGGATTGCCGAATTGCTGGTCCGTGCTCTTGGCAAAAACTCCGAAGCGGCCGCAGTATCAGGCAAGCCGACTAGCTTCGCTGATGATGCCAAGGTTTCGGCGAATAAGCGGGGTTACGTGAACACTGCCGTGGAATTGGGACTGGCCAATGGTCTTGACGGCAACCGCTTTGATCCACAAGGAGCGGTAACCCGTGCACAAGTGGCAACTTTCTTCAGCCGCGCAGAAGCATTTAACACTATAGGGTATGACAACACAGTCAAAGGGAGCATCAGTGCCTTGAAGGACGGGAAAATGACCGTTTACAGCAACGGTTCACCGTCTGTCTTCAATTTGACTCCCGTAACTGCATACTACACTAGTACGGCGGACACAAGAATCAGTCTGAATGATGTTCAGCCGTATACCAAAGTAACCGTTATTGGTGCAACCTATAATGCAGCTTATGTTGAGGTGACAGATCCTGCCCAGCAGGTGGTAAGTGTCGAAGGGAACTTTGCCAAGATCACTCCAAGTACGATTTGGCTTGATTCTGCTACGGGATATGACCAGTACAGCTATGATACCGATACTTCTTTTGTAGATGTAAATGGAAGCACGATTAGTTCCGGAGCAATTACCGCAAACAGTAAAGTTACCTTGCTGCGTGAAACTTTCACAGGAACTAATAAGGTGGTAAAGGTTCAGGTGACCTCGGGCGTTGTGAACAAAACGACTACAGGGACAATTCAAAGTGTGGATCAGGCAGCAAAAAGCATCACGTTCAAAAATGCTTCCGGAATTGCGGAAACGTTCAAGTGGGAAGACGGGGTTACGCTGTTCAGTTCGCAAAACGCAGTTCTGCTGCCAGCCGACCTGAAGACCGGAGCCGCTGTGAAATATACGATAAATAGCAATGTCATCCGTTCGGTGGAAGTGACTTCGGGCACGGAGCGAACGGTAGAGGGATCGATTTATGAGCTTACAAGCTCAAGCATTATTTATAAAAAGTCTGACGGTGCGCGCGAAGTGAAGCTGTTGGCTACATCGCCGGCGCCGACAATTGTGATACCTAACGTTGCTAACCCGGTAATCGGTGATCTGCTTGCCGATGCGACCAGTGGAGACAATGTTCAGATTACCCTCAACAGCTCTGATCAGGTGACAAAGATTGAAGTGCTGAACCGCCAGCTGGATGAATTTATCGGTGCGACTGTAATTGCTTTTAATAGCAAGACAAAGCTGCTGACAGTTATGGACGGAAAAAGTAAAGCACATCTGGTACAGATTGATGACAAGACAAAACTTGCTTTTGACGAGGGCATTACCACATCATTGACTACTATGGGGATATATCTCTACGAAGGGCGCAGGGTGGATGTAAAAGCTGTCGGCCAGCGGGCCCTTTCGGTAGAAACCAGCACCAAATATACAGGAACCCTGTCCGAGATTAATACAACAACCAGAACGATTGTTCTAAAGCTCGCAGGGGGGCAAACTCTTACCCTGGGTTATCCACAGGTAATAGATATTCTTGGACGTACATCTTCTGCCATCACAGATATACCTCTTAACTCATCGGTAACCGCAGTGCTTACGAGCAATCAGGATGTCATCTCAGTGCTTAAAGTGAACTCATCAGTACAAGTTGAAATCACTACCCTTAATGCACCAATGAATAAGCTGGGTGTGAAATGGTCCGGAGGAACGCTTGAACTGAATACTTTGACTTTAGCAATGACCAATGAAGCAGGGCAAACCCTGAAAATTGGCGACTTGAAGGTCGGTGATTATGTGAATCTGACCGTAAGCGGCAGCACTCCAGTATCACTTCAGTACATCAAGCAGAATACTGGTGTTGTGTCGTCAGTAGATGCAGCTGCGGGTTCGTTCGTACTTAAGGATTATGCAGGCACCTCCCAGACGTTTGCAGTCAGCGGTGGCGTAAAAATTATCCGTGACGGTGTCACTACGACAGGTCTTGGCAGTCTTACTACAGCTGACCGGGTGGATGTCCGCAAAGATGCTGACGGATCAGCGATCGTCACTGTACTGAAGCAGCTTAGCCGCTCGGTTTCGCGCTACGACAGCCTAAATAACCAGATCGTAACCAAACGATCTTCTCTGAGCGATACGAATTATCAGTTCGCGATCACTTCGAGTGTATATATTCACCAGGGTGACACGACTTTATCCGTGCAATCTCTCAAAGAAAATGATAATATTATATTGTATTTCAAAAACGATGTCTTAGTTGAAGTCGTGAAACAATAGTGGCAATGGTGATTTTCCGTGAGAAACACCGTCTTGATCCAGGAGATTGTCTGGATCAAGACGTTTTTTTTGAAATATAAGCGGTTATACTTGTTTATATTTCTATACATCAGAGAAGATACGCTCGTCTGGTTTGTTGAGTGTAAATACTCCGTGGAGGGGACGCCGGTGAAAGTTGCAGAGGTCCGCCACATTCTGGATACGATTCGAGACATGTTTCCTGATGCGCATTGCGAACTGAATCACAGCAACGCTTTTGAGCTAACCATTGCGGTGCTGCTGTCAGCCCAATGTACGGACGCAACAGTGAACAAAGTGACCGAGGACCTGTTCCAAAAGTACAAAACCCCTCTTGACTATATTTCCGTGCCGCTGGAGGAATTGGAGAGGGATATCCGGCGTATCGGCTTGTATCGCAATAAGGCTAAGCATATTCAAAGCCTTTGTTCTATTCTCATAGAGCAATATGGCGGAGAAGTGCCACAGGCTCATGACTTGCTGGTAACATTGCCCGGGGTCGGCCGCAAGACCGCGAATGTCGTTGTGTCCAACGCTTTTGGCGTACCTGCGATTGCTGTGGATACCCATGTGGAACGGGTATCCAAGCGGCTCGCACTTGCGGGCTGGAAGGATTCCGTACTGGAAGTGGAGAAGAAGCTGATGAAGGCGGTGCCGCGTGAGGAATGGACACTTACACATCATCGACTGATCTTTTTTGGCCGCTATCACTGCAAAGCCCAGAATCCAAGTTGTCAGGTTTGCCCGCTCTTGGATGTATGCCGTGAGGGCAAGAAACGTATGAAAACAGCTGTAATCAGGAAAGATAATGATGTTTTAAAGGCAAGTAAAAAGTTAGAGATGAAGAAGAGGATGGGATAGAGATGAAATGCATTTCTGTATATACCAATAATTTTGAAGCTTTTTCCGATATTTTTGACCGAGTAGTGGAAAGTCCGTTGGAAGAAAATGAAGAGCAGGAAGTAGAAGGCATCACGATCAGCCATTCTGGCGATGTGCCTGAGCATTACCTGGAACGGATGTCCCAGAAGCCTGAAGTGGTTGTTATGAGAGACAAATCCCGTGGTCTGACCATTCTGCAGCACGGTAAAGTATTCGAAATTCTGCTTCCGGTACTGGAAACAGCGTAATAGGATTTACACACAAAGAGTCGGCCTTGGGGCCGGCTCTTTGTTCGTAGTGCGTTATTGAGAACGCGGGCATCTTTATGGAATGGTCTTAAGAGGAGAACTTCCTTAAACGCAAGGAGTATGCAATATAGACCATGGTGGAAGGTACGAATGCCATGACGCACAACACTAAGACTACGAGAGATGAGTACTCCAGAAGTGAACTGTTCCATACCTTTGTAGACAGGGACCTTAAAGCAATGCTTCCTAAGGTCAGCAACAGTGTTATGAAAGCTGATGTTTTGCTGCTTCGGGCAACCTTGGTATATTTGTCATATATAGTCGCTCGGTCAGTATGGATGGGAACAGTTCCCGGTTCTGCCGAGAAGATATGGAAGTCTCCGGCGGAGCAGACATAAGTCCAGCCGCTGTCCGCAAAAATATTATGGTACTCTGCCTCCTCTTCCTTTGGCAATTCACGTATATCCAGACAGTAAATCTGCTTATGCGGCGTTCCCCTGCGGATTACGTAACCAATTAAAGAGAAATGATCCAGGAACCAGCCTTTTTCTGATAGTGTGCTTAATTTGTCCATATCTGCTTCCTCGCTAATAGCGAGACCTTTCCATATCACATAACGTGTTTGTTTATCCTTCTTCATCAGATGATCCCTCCTTCGCAGTTTGTATTGCGGCATTCCCGTGTGCAGCCATTCTAAGTCTCCGTTCGATTTCAGCTGTAATAAGTAGCTCCCCACTCTGAGTAATCTGATAAGTCTTCCGCCGGTCATCGTCGTCCTCATTCAATAGGATGTAGCCTGATTTCTGCATTTTCTTGATTAAGGTGTAAAGTGTTGCGGGCCCGATTTTGACTTCTCCGGTCGTCAGTTCTTCGATATATTTCATGATCGCATAGCCGTGTTTCGGAGAGAGTAAGGCAAGCAGGATGTAGTAAGCCGAATCAGTCAACTGTTCGGTCTGCAGGGAATTTGCTCTGGACATTGGCGCACCTCCATTTTCTAAATTAATAGGTATATCTGATTTGGATATATCCATTATTGATATATCCGATATGGATATAATAATTCCATAATATTGCATTGTCAAGTCATGGATGCATAATTTTCCGTCAACTGAATTTTGTAAAGGTTTATAGGGGATTTTGTAATTCGTGAATATTTGATTTGTGGCAAACTGGTGATAAAATGTAATTATTCTAGTTATGTCATTTATTTTTACGTTAAGATATATTTATTTTAGATATCGCTTTATGAAGGGTACGTACATAGACTTCAAACAAAGTCGATTTTTTCTAGGATGCAGCGGAGGTGGAGATAGTGGCAGCAGAACAAACCAAGAATAAAACAGTGAATTTGACGGATTCGCCGCTTACTCTGCTGGGAGCACTGATGGAACGGTGGGGGGAGACGGAAACGCAGCGGGTACTCTCCGATTTGGAGAGTAAAGAGTGTGCCCGTGAGCTGACACTCGCCTTTTGCGGACATTTTTCGGCAGGGAAGTCGAGTATGATTAACAGGTTATGCGGCAGCAATGTACTGCCTTCCGGGCCCGTTCCGACCAGTGCCAATGTCGTGTCTATCCGTAGCGGAGCACCACTCGTACTGCTCTATCCCAAGGTGGAAGGACAAAATGAGACAAATTCCCCATGGGAGACCACACCGGAGAAATTGCAGGAATATTGCCGCAAGGGCGGTGATTATTCAGCGATTGAAGTCTGGGGGGATGTGCCTTTGCTTGGAGCACATGGTGTTCTGATGGACACCCCGGGGGTTGATTCCACGGATGACGGGCATCAAGCCGCGACGCGTTCCGCACTGCACTTGGCCGATGTGGTGTTTTATGTGATGGATTACAATCATGTGCAGTCGGAGAATAACCTGGCTTTTGCCAAAAACCTCAGTGATTGGGGCAAACCGCTGTATCTTATTATCAATCAGATTGACAAGCACCGTGAACAGGAAATTGCCATTGAAGCCTACCGGCAGCAATTGGAAAGCGCTTTCCACGAATGGGGAATTCAATCCGCAGGTATTTTGTTCACTTCACTTAAGGACATGGAGCATCCGCTAAATCAATGGGACGGTCTGCTTATACTGATTCGCCAGCTGCTGGATCATCGGGAGGAGCTGCTTGGCTACAGCTTGTCCCGCTCGGTACATCATGTGGCCGATGCGGTTGTGACAGAATACCGCGAGCAGCAGCAGGAGGAGCGCGAAACGCTGCTGGAAACATCAGGTGGTGCGGATAAGTACTCCGTGGAAAGAGCGCTTCAGGCTTGTAACGAAGAGCGTAAGGAGCTTGCAGAGCTGCCTGATCAGTCAATCCTAACGCTGCGCAATGCACTCGATGCGCTGCTGGGCAACAGCAATCTGATGCCTGCCGATGTAAGGGAAGCTGCGGGTGCTTATGCTGAAAGCCTGGCTCCCGGCTTCCGGCAAGGCCTGCTGTTTACGGCTGCGAAACGGGAGAAGGTGCAAGCAGAACGGCTAAAAGCCTGGCACGGACTGCAAACGCGGGAAATCACCGCCCAACTGGAATGGCATATTCTTCAGTTGGTCCGGGAATGGGCCGAAGGCCTTGGCGTGTGGGAGGAGGGGGCCGAGAATCTGCTCAAGCAAAGTTTTCCGGCGGTGAGCCAGGAGTGGCTGGCGGCTTCGGTGAAGCCGGGAACCGGGGCCTCGGGCGAGGCGTTGCTTAATTTCACCCGCGCGCTTGCGGCTGAAATTAAAGCCCAGTTCCGCCGGGCGGCCCTGTCTCTTGGCGATGAGCTGCTGGCGAAGCTGCCGCCGCTGCTGGAAGAGCGGCGCGCCGAGGTCTCGCGCCGCGAAGAAGCCCTGCAGCGGCAGGCGCGCGCGCTCGCCGCGCTGGCTGCCCTTGACCGCGCGGCGGATGCCCGCGCGGCAGAGCTCTTGGCGCTGCTGCCGCCGCGCCGGACCCTCACCCCCGGCACTCTGCCGGAGGTGAGGGTTGCCCCGCGGGCAGGCGCCAGCAGCGCCGCACCGCGGGAGGTCCGGCCGCTGCCGGGCACAGCGGCCGGAAGGCCTGCCGCCGCAGCCTGGGCGGCAGGGCCGGTTTCGCCGGCGGGCGGACGCCGCCGGCTCACGAAGGCCGCAGCGGCGCTGAGCGCTGCGGCAGAGCTGCTGCGCGGCGAACCGGCCATGGCCTCGGCGGCGCGCAGCCTCGCGGCACGGGCGGAGAGCATCGCCGCCGGCCGCTTTACGATGGCGCTGTTCGGAGCGTTCAGCGCCGGTAAATCCTCCTTCGCCAATGCGCTGCTGGGCGAAGAAGTGCTGCCTGTGTCTCCTCACCCCGCCACAGCAGCGGTGAACCGCATCCTGTCACCGGAAGGGGAGTTCCGCCATGCCAGCGCGGTGGTGACGATGAAGACCGCGGAGGATTTCTGGGAGGACATCCTCCATTCCTTCAGCGTACTGCAGCTTGCCCCGCCGCAGCGGCAAAGCTGGACCGCTGAGGTGGCTGGGCTGAAGGTCAGCGGACTGCATCCTTCCGCCCTGCCGCATGCCGGATTCCTGCGGGCGGCGGCTGCGGGATGGTCAGAAGCGGAGGGACTGCTGGGAACGGTGCGGACTGTTGATCTGCAGGAATACCGTGGACTGGTCGCCGAGGAGACCCGGGCCTGTTTTGTGCAGGGGATTGACCTGTATTATGACTGTCCCTTGACCGCGAGCGGCATTGTGCTCGTGGATACCCCTGGCGCGGATTCCCTGCATGCCCGTCATACCGGTGTAACCTTCGGTTACATGAAGAATGCGGACGCGATATGTTTTGTGACCTATTATAATCATGCCTTTTCCAAAGCGGACCGTGGTCTGCTGGCCCAACTGGGAAGAATTAAAGACAGCTTTGCGCTGGATAAAATGTTCTTTATCATCAACGCTTCTGATTTGGCCGCAGACGAAGCGGAGCTGGAAGAGGTGAAGGGGCATGTCGCGCAGAACCTGCGTGCCGGCGGCCTTACCTCGCCGCGGATATATACCTTGTCCAGCCTGCTGGCGCTGCAAGGCAAAACAGACCACAACCGGGAAGCTTATGAAAGCTCCCGTTTCCAGACCTTTGAAGAGGCGCTTGCGGAATTCGCGGGCGGAGAACTGCCGCGGTTGTCGCTTGCAGCCGCGCAAGAGAACATTGCCTCCGTGCGCATGCGGGCGGAAGAATGGCAGAAGCTGGCCGAGATGGAGGCAGGAAGGCGTGAAGCCGGACTGCTGGAGCTCCAGGAACGCCGCCGCACCGCAGAAGCACGGCTCACGGCGCTTTCCGCCGAGGAACGTCCGCTGCGCGACCTGCGCCGGGAAGGTGAAGAACTGCTCTATCATGTGCGGCAGCGGATCGGATTTGCTTTCGGCCGTTTCTTCCAGGAATCCTTCCATCCTTCCGTGCTGCGTGAGGATAGCGGAAATCTGAAAGATATCTTAACAGCCTGTGGCAGAGAGCTGGAACGCACCCTTGAGCGCGAGCTGGAACAGGAATTGTGGGCGACTACCCTGCGCCTGGAAGCGGCAGGTCAAAAACTCGTGCGGACGGCAGCTTCATCGGCCGCGTCGGAACTGTCGATTTCGGCTCAGGAGCTTCAGCTCATGGACAATGCCGAAGAAAACTGGCCTTCCCCGGATAAGCTGGAGTGCTGGTTATCCCCTCTGGATTGGGCAGCATTATGGGGCCGCTTCAAATCGCCGCGTCATTTCTTTGAGGGGCCGGGGCGTAACGAAGTCAGAGCATCAGCGGAGCCTTGGCTGAAGGAAGCAGTTGCCGGAGCCGCCGGAACGCAGGAAGATTTATTATTGGATTTTTATACGGGTGTAGCGGAGCAGGCGTTGAAACGTTCGGCAGAAACACTCCGAGCAGCTCTGGCTGAGCGGGAGGAAGTGATGTCCGGTCTCTTGAAAGGGGGTGATTCTGCGGAACATTGGGGCCAACTTGGCCATCAATTAAATGTTCTGGAGAGAAGTTTCGACGATATCGTAGACGGCGATCTGTGAAGATTGTAGGAAAATGTCGAAGAAGGCTTGCAATCTGGTCGTTGATGGAAGAAAATAAAGAAGCCTGAAAATTTACAATGAAAACTGCGACATTTACAGAAAAAGAGAGTCAGCAGTCAAATTAGCCGAAAGAGGTTGGAGTCGACAATGTGGGGAGCTCCTTTTTCAGCTCAAAGCCGTAAGCTGCTGCTCTTGGGCAGCGGGGAATTGGGTAAGGAAGTCATTATCGAAGCTCAGCGCCTTGGCGTAGAGACCGTAGCTGTGGATCGTTATCAAGATGCCCCGGCGATGGGTGTAGCCCATCGCTCCTATGTAATTGATATGCTGGACGCGGACGCGCTTAAGACGCTCATCCGTTCCGAGAAGCCTGACGTGATTGTGCCCGAGATTGAGGCTATTGCCACACATGCGCTGCTGGAGCTGGAGGCGGAAGGATTCTTCGTAGTTCCGACTGCACGTGCAGCCCGGCTGACCATGGACCGGGAGGGTATCCGGCGTTTAGCGGCTGAAGAGCTTGGCCTGCCGACTGCGGCATACCGCTTCGCTGACAGTCTGGACGAATTGCGCCAGGCAGTGGAGGAGCTTGGCACACCCTGTGTGATCAAGCCGATTATGAGCTCTTCCGGCAAAGGACAGAGCGTCTGCAAGAAACCAGGTGATGTGGAGGACTGCTGGAATACGGCTCTGGAAGGAGCACGGGCCAAAGGGACACGGGTCATCGTGGAGGCTTTCGTTACGTTTGAAAGTGAGATTACCTTGCTTACGGTCCGATCGGTAAGCGGAACTGTATTCTGTCCGCCGATCGGCCATATCCAGAAGGACGGCGACTATGTAGAGTCCTGGCAGCCGCATCAGATGAGTGAGCGCACGCTGGCAGAAGCTCAGAATATCGCCAAAGCGGTAACTGATCAGCTTGGAGGCCTTGGTATTTTTGGAGTGGAGCTGTTTCTTACAGAGCAGGGAGTATTGTTCAGTGAAGTATCGCCCAGACCGCATGATACCGGCATGGTTACAATGATTACGCAGGATTTATCGGAATTCGCTCTGCATGTCAGAGCCATTCTTGGATTTCCGCTGGACTCGGTTGCGCTTGTAACACCGGGCGCTTCAGCTACCCTGAAAGCAGAAAAAACCGGACAGGCTTTTGCCATATCCGGAATCGGCGAAGCGCTGGCGCTTCCCCGTACGCAGGTTAGGGTATTCGGCAAACCTGAAATCCGTCCTGGACGGCGGATGGCAGTAGCCCTCAGTGCAGCGGAAGATGTAGAAATCGCGCGGACTACCGCCAAACAGGCGGCGTCTATGCTAAAAGTGGAGGTATATGAGAATGAACAGTAGTACTCAGGAGCAAGTACTGCAAATTCGCAAATGCGGCATGAATGATCTGGAGAGAGTGACAGCCCTTCTGCGGGAATTCGGCTATCCGACAACACTTAGCGTGATGAAAGAGAGAATGGAAGGCATGGAGAATGATCCGTTCCATTGCACACTGGTCGCTGAACTGGACAATGAAGTTGTGGGAATGATTGGACTTCGGCAGGTGAAATCCTATTACAAACATGCGGACTGTATTACGGAAATCAACGCGCTGATTGTATCAGAGGAGCTTAGAGGCAACGGCCTCGGCAAAAGATTGGTAGCTGCAGCGGAAGAATGGGCCCGCGGGCAGGGTTGCTGCCAGCTGTTCCTTAGAAGCGGCAACCGTGTGGAACGTGCGCCTGCGCATGCTTTTTACCGTCATATGGGTTTCGAGCAGACTACCGGCTACCGCTTCAACAAAGCATTGCTGTAAATCTAATACGTACAATCATCCCCATCCCGGCAACCGGGATGGTTTTTTTTGCAGTTTCCTCAGTAACCCCCGTTTTATCGAGGCTGTTTAGAAATTCAATCTTATGCCGTCTATTCTTCGTAGAGGTAAACCCGACCGTTCTGCGCAGGAGAATATCATTCCCTCAATTTGCTTATGTATACCCGTCCATTGCCACTGTATAATGAATTTGCTGAACCGGGTGAATAGCCATTCAGTTTCTTTTGCCACTTACTTAAGTTAAACATAGATAGAGTTGATCGAATCAGCTAGAATAGTTTTATAATTGAGCATTTTGCATTAATCTAAGCCCTTGGTACACAAAGAGATTTTGAGCATAAAAAAGGACTTCACCCCAACTTGGAGAAGTTTTTTGGTAACGACACCAAAACACTCAAGAGGAGGAAGTCCCCTTTGTATATTCTCCAAGAAAGTCTATTTTCCTTTGAGGAGCTTCAAAAAATCGAATCAAAAGAGCGATTGCCCATCTTTTTCAGCGCACTGGACCTGCGACCTTACGCGAGACAATTGAGAAATCCTTCACCCCGAGGAGCGGACGGGCACTGCCGTCAAGGCATTCTTCGCGCATTACTCGCGGCTCCCTTAGAGAACATCGATACGTTCACCGGCCTAGCGCGCAGACTGGAGTTTGACCTTCGTTTCCGTTACCAATGTGGACTTCGGCTGGACATCCCCGCCCCTTCAATTTCCACGTTAAGCCGGGTTTTTGCCGAGTTGACTCGCAAAAGCCTTGCCAAGCAGTTGTTTGAGGATCTTGTGGCTCAGTGCCAAGAAGCTGGAATCATCGACGGCACTCATGTCGCCATCGACAGCGCAGCCATTCACGCCTACGAGAAAAAAGAACCCAAGCGAAAAAGCGAGCTCACTGGCCATGCCAACTGGGGTGCAAAGTTCGACACCTTCGGCAACAAAGTCAAGTGGTTTGGCTATAAGCTGCATCTGGCCGTCGATGCCAAGAGTGAACTTCCTATGGTGCTCCAGGTGACTCCTGCCCATGTGAACGACGGAGACGAAGGGCCTGCACTCATGACGATTGTCGCTGCAAAATCCAAAGTGAAATTCTTCATGCTGGATGCGGGCTACGACCAAATGAAAAACTACGAGGCGGCCCGGAACGTCAAGGCGCAAGCCATTATTCCGCTGAATCCACGAAATGAAAAGGAACCGCCAGCGGGGATCACCCGCAAAGGCACGCCTTGTTGTTCGATGGGATTTCCTATGACGTATTGGGGACAGGAAAAGGTACATTTGAAATTTCGTTGTCCACATGCGACAGGTCAAGTGGATTGTCCTTTGGGTATGGTCACTTGTTCGTCGTCCAATTATGGAATGGTGGTTAAAATCAACAGTCAAACGGATCTCCGGCGTTACGCGTTGCCGCATCGGGAAAGCCGAGGCTGGAAGGAACTTTACAATAAACGAACCAGTGTAGAACGCTGCAACTCTCGAATGAAGACCTATTTAACTGCAGACCAGCTTCACGTCTGGGGGATTCAAAAAGTGACAACACACCAATATTTGAATGCGATTGTGTTACTTGCCTCTGCACTTGCCATCGTCAAGCAACGAGTCCAAAACGCCGCTTGAAATTTCAAATTCATTGAAATTCTGCCCGTCTGTCCATTTATCGCTCCGCTCTCACAACACTGAGATTTCGCTGTGGCCTAACCATGGACTCTCAATCGAAATATGAATTATGCAAAATGCTCAATTACCTAAACATAAATTATAAGAGGGATGAAGCATGTATAAATTGATTCTTGCCGAAGACGAAGAGGACGTAAGAGAAGGGATTGTCGCACAGATCGACTGGGGCAGCTATGGTTTTGAGGTTGTAGATCAGGCGGAGAATGGCCGTGAGGCTGCGGAATCAATCGACCGCCTGCTGCCGGATGTGGTCGTGACCGACATCCAGATGCCATTCATGAACGGACTGCAGCTGTCCGAGTGGATCCGCAGCCGTCATCCCAATACAAAGATCATAATTCTCACCGGCTACGATGAATTTGAGTATGCCCAGAAAGCGATTAAACTGCAAATTGACGAGTATATTCTGAAACCGTTTTCTTCTCAGGAATTGATCGACACACTGCTCAAGGTTAGAAAAACCATAGAGGCGGAAATCGCTGAGAAAGAAAATGTGTTTGTGCTGAGCGAGCATTACCGGAAGAGTCTGCCTGTGCTTCGTGAACAATTCCTCTCCTCGCTTGTTTCCCGCAGGCTGCGGCCGGCGGAAATCGCCGAGAAAAGTGCTGAATACGGCATCAACCTCTCTGGTGAGAGCTTTCAGTCTTCGGTAATCAGCATAGATTATATCCGCTCGGAGAAGGGTGCAGGAGTTCCCCAGAGTCTGCCCGTATCCCTGCGTGATACCGGCGACCGTAATTTGCAGCTGTTTGCGGTGCTTAATATCGCTGAGGAAATTTGTCTGAAGCATGGTTTCGGCAAAGTATTTATACACCGGGATGATGTCGTGCTGCTCTCTGTCAGCATGGAGAAGGATGAGGCGGAGATTACCAGCAAAACCTTCGCGATCTTGGAGGAAATCCGGCAAAATGTACAGCGGTTTCTAAAGCTGACGGTGACCATAGGAGCCGGAACAGTATGCCATACTGCCTCCATGCTGTTCAATTCATTCGGGGATGCGCTGCAAGCGCTTGATTACCGCCTCATTCTCGGCAACAACAGAGTGATCTGGATCGAAGATGTGGAGTCAAGATCCAATCAAATGCTGGCTTATGACGAGCTGACCCAACAATCGCTGATCCGTACAATCAAGCTTGGCACGGTACAGGAGCTGAAAGAGGTTGTCGACGAATTGTTCGGGGGACTGGACACCGCACAGGTTTCGACGCAGGACTATCAGGTGTTTCTGCTGGAGATCATCACCTCGATTCTACGGGTGGCCAAGGAGTCAGGCAGTGAGACCACGGATTACATCGGATCAGGGCTGTCTTCGCTGACGGAAATCCATAAATTCAACAATATGGGCGAAGCTAAGCAGTGGATTATCAATGTGTGCAGCCGGCTGATGGATTCCATCGCTTCGGAGCGGCAGTCGAGCTACAAACAGCTGATTGACCAAGCCAAGGAATATATCCGGGGTCATTATGAGGAGTCCGACATCTCGATCGGCAAAGTCTGCCAGCATTTGCATATCAGTACGGGATATTTCAGCAGCATTTTCAAGAAAGAGATGAAGATGACCTTTGTCAGCTATCTGCTGCAGATCCGTCTGGAAGCTGCCAAGGAACTGCTGCGCTCAACAGAGCTGAAGGCTTTTGAAATTGCCGAAAAAATCGGCTTTGCCGACCCGAATTATTTCAGCTTCTGCTTCCGCAAGAAATATGGACAATCTCCCAAAGAGTATAAGAACAGCTCCCGGGGAGGATAGCCATGAACAGGCCGAAGGCTTATTTTTTCCCGCTGCGCCCGCAGCAAGACAGACGCGGCAAAACAAGGATATCCTCCAAACTTCGGAGTATTCAGCTTATCATTACGGTGTCGTTCACGGCGGTTACTGTGCTGGTTGCGGTGATCGTCAGCTTCATGCTGTACAACAAGTTTGCGAAGACAGCCGAGGAGAATGCCAATCTGAATATGCAGCAGATAATAGAGCAGGTGAATTATAATCTGGAGCTGTATGTCAAAGGAATGAGCAATATTTTTGAGACGGCGGAGGAACAGGTCACGACCAGTGCCTCTATTGATTCCCCGCTGCTGTACGAACGGATGGATACGCTGATGAACAGCAGAGAAGATTTGGTGTCGGTCGCCGTGTTTACGCTGCAGGGGAAATATGTGGTGGGGACCCCGGGCCAGAACATGCGCCTGAATACACAGCTGGAGAGTCAGAGCTGGTTCACCACTGCCAAAAAAAACTCGGAGATTTCCTATTCCGCACCGCATATCCAAAATTTATTCAAGGGGCGGTATACCTGGGTTGTCTCCATCAGCAAAATGATTCAATACAGAGAAAACGGAGAACTGAAAACCGGCATCCTACTGATCGACTTCAACTTCCGGACGATTGATGAGCTGAGCCGGCAGGTCAAGCTTGGCAAAAGAGGATACGCTTACATTTTGGACTCGCTGGGCAACATTGTTTATCACCCGCAGCAGCAGCTCATTTATGCCGGCCTAAAGTATGAGAATGTGGAACCGGTGCTGGAGTATGCTTACCGCAGCTATCTGGATGAATCGACAGGAGAGAAACGTTTTATTACCGTACGCACGCTGGCCGAAACCGGCTGGAAAATCGTCGGTGTCGCTTATTACGATGAAATTGTGACTACGAAACGGGATCTGAATCATTTTCTGGTCTGGTTTCTGGCTGCTGTTATTCTTGGCGTCATTGCTGTCTCCGTCTTCCTGTCCTGGCTCATTGCCAGTCCCATCCGCAAGCTGGAGCGGACCGTCAAGCAGGTAGGTGAGGGTGACCTGAATACTCCGATCAATGTCAGCGGCGCTTATGAGGTTGAACAGCTGTCACGGCGCTTTAACCTGATGCTCCAGCGAATCCGCCAGCTGATGGACCAGATTATTTATGAGCAGGAGACCAAACGCAAAGGTGAGCTTGAAGTACTGCAGTCGCAGATCAACCCGCACTTTTTGTACAACACGCTGAACTCTGTCATCCGGCTTGCCGAACGGGGCAAAAATGAGGAAGTGGTCACGATGATCCAATCGTTGTCGAAGTTTTTCCGGATCAGCCTGAGCAAGGGTAATAATATTATTACCGTGCAGGAAGAGCTGGACCATATCCGCCATTATCTTGTCATCCAGAGCTTCCGCTTCAAGAATAAATTCCGCTTTGAAATCAAGGCGCAGGATGAAGTGCTCCAGTACCAGACGATCAAGCTGATTCTGCAGCCGATTGTAGAAAATGCGCTGTATCACGGGATTGAAATGCTGCCAGACGAAGGTTTGATCTCCATTAGTGCCGAGCTTCAGCATGGCTTAATTGTCATCACAATCAGTGATAACGGGCTAGGAATGCCGAGGGAAATGCTGAATATGATCTTGAACGGCGGGACCAAAAGCGGCAGCGGCTCTGGTGTAGGCGTGCGGAATGTGAATGAGCGGATCAGACTTTATTACGGACGCGAATTCGGTCTTGCATTCGAAAGCGAGCTTGAGGAAGGCACAACGGTCACTATTACATTCCCGGCAATCCAAACCACAGAGGGGCCGGAGCCGCAGAAGGAGGATGAATCATCTCCATGAGAAGCAAACGATTGTGGCTGATCCTGCTGCTTTGTCCGGTGCTGTGGCTGACGGTCACTTCCTGCTTCAATACGTCTCCCGCCGCTTATATCAGCACCAATAAAACGCATAATATCGATATGATTGTCAAGATGAACAAAGGGGATTACTGGAACACGGTTAAGCTCGGTGCTGAAGCCGCCGCCAAGGAATTCAATGTCAAGCTGACGTTCAAGGCACCTGATTCGGAGAGTGAGATTGATAAGCAGATTACCATGGTTGAGGATTCAATTAATCAAAAGGCAGAGGCGATTATTTTGGCAGCCAGCAGTTATATGGGGTTGGCCCAGGTAGTGGATCAGGCCGCCTATTACAAAATCCCTGTCATTTCCGTCGATGCCGAGGTGGGTTCGGCCAGAGTCAAAGCCTACGTGGGTTCAAATGGCTATGAAGCCGGACAGAAATCAGCGGAAAGACTGATACAGCTGTTGAACGGATATGGTGAGATTGGAATCATCAATTTCACCAACTCCTCTCAGAACGTGCAGCCGGAATCCAGCGGACCGATTGATTATGGAGCCCGGGACGCGGAAGAAAGGGAAAAGGGTTTCCTGAACTATGCGGCCCGTTATCCAAATGTTCAGGTCGTGCAGATTTCCTACACCTCCTCGAATACAGACCATGCGGAATCATTAACCCGGGACATGCTGCAGAAGCATCCCGATTTGCGCGGAATCGCCACATTGAATGAAACGGCGTCGCAGGGCGCGGGCAAAGTGCTGCAGAATCTGAAGCAGCATAAGGTTAAAATGGTGGCCTTCGACAGCTCTCCCTCGATGATGGAAATGCTTCAGGACGGAACCGTCCAGGCAACTGTGATCCAGAATCCGTTCAGCAACGGTTATTTGGCCGTGAAATATGCAGCCCAAGCCCTGGAAGGCATCGACATTCCGGAGCGTGTGGATACTGGCACCAAGCTGATTGACCTGGAAAACATGCTATGGCCCGAGAATCAAAAGCTGCTGTTTCCTTTTGTCCGGTAGCATAGGGAACTCATTAGAATTTTTATTGAATACAGTAGGATTTTATATTCGCAACTGTGCCTTTTTCAGGCATAATGATGTACCTGGGACAGATCCGGCATAAGAAAGATTTACCTTCGGGAGGTCAATTAGTGATGAAAAAAATGTCTTCCGTTTTATTCGCCGCCGTGTTGCTGGGTGCTGTTATGTCCGGCTGCGGAGGCAGCCCTGCGAATACCGGCGGCAGCGCTGAGGCGGCAATCCCTGGTGGTACCGGCTCAGCTCCAAAAATTGGTGTAGCCATTTATAAATTCAGTGATACGTTTATGGCCGGTGTCCGCAAATCGGTTGTGGCGGCAGCCAAAGGCATCGCAGCTGTGGACATTGTAGACAGCAAAAACTCCCAGCTTACGCAAAATGACAAGGTTGACGTTTTCATTACCAAGGGATATAAAGGCATGCTGATTAATCCGGTTGACCGCACTGCTGCAGGAGTTATCATTGACAAAGCAAAAACCGCCGACATTCCGGTCGTCTTCCTGAACCGTGAACCGTTTCCGGAAGATATGAAGAAATGGGATAAGGTGTATTATGTAGGCGCCAAAGCGGAAGAATCGGGCACCATGTCCGGCCAGATTATCGCGGAATACTGGAAGTCCCATCCCGAAGCTGATAAGAACGGCGACGGAGTGCTTCAATATGTCATGCTTAAGGGCGAGCCGGGACACCAGGATGCCGAGCTGCGGACCAATTATTCCATCCAGGCGATTGAAGATGAAGGTATCAAGGTCGAGAAACTGGCGGAAGACAGCGGAATGTTCGACCGGGTGAAGGGCCAGGAGAAAATGGCGGGCTTTCTGAAGACCTGCGGAGACCGGATAGAAGCTGTGCTTGCCAACAACGATGATATGGCCCTCGGTGCAATTAAAGCTTTAAAAGCTGACGGATATTTTTCCGGCGGGAAATACATGCCGGTAGTCGGTGTAGATGCGACAGCTCCGGCCGTTAAAGCACTCAAAGAGGGGACCATGCTGGGCACTGTGCTAAATGATGCCAACATCCAAGGCAAAGCAGCAATCAAACTTGCGGCTGTTCTCTCTAGAGGCGAAGCGCCAACCAAACAAAATATTGGTTTCGACATTACCGATAACCAGTATGTATGGATCCCCTACAAGAAGATTACCAGAGACAATGTCGCCGACGTCGAATAATTAGGAAAGCGTCAGAGCTTACTACCACACACCCTTTCTCCCTTGACCACATATCCTATAGGCAAAAGCCCTTGTAAAGGAGAGCGACGGGATGCTGAGGATTAAGCTGAATGAGCTGGCGAAAGGAACGGATAACAGCCTGGTGCAGACGGAAGTGTGGAGATGGGACGGGATTGGCTGGAATGAATGTATTCCTCAGCAGGAAGAGGATTTCATCCGTGCGGATGATGATCTATTCGTAACGATTCCTGCAGAAGCGGGTTTGTATCGGGTAGATTACTCCAAAAAGCCTGTAGAGGCGCTTTATTTCCTGCCTGAGGTGGATGACAGCGAGCTGCGGGCAGATTTGCTGCATCCCGCTCCTTTTAAGCTTAAAGAGGGGACTCGTTGGGGGTATATCGACAATGTAGGACGGACGGGTATTGAGCCGAGGTATGAGTATGCCGAGGATTTTCAGGAGAACGGCCTGGCGATTGTGCAGCGCAACGACAAGAGCGGCCTGATTGACAGCTCCGGGCGGGAGAAAGTGAGACCGGCCTATTCCTTTATTGCCCCTTTTTCAGAAGGCCGTGCTGTGGTTTCCGATGCCAAAGGTTATACGTTGATTGACGAAAGAGGCAAGCAGGTTACAGCAGCACGTTATGATTACTTAAATTCGCTGCATGAAGGGCGTGCGATGTTCTCCAAACAAAGTACGACGGGTACTTCCCACTACGGATATCTGGATGCCCAGGGAAAAGAAGTACTGCCTGCGGTTTACGAGGACGCCAGTGATTTCATGAACGGAACGGCACTGGTCAAGCTGGGCGATAGGGAGTTTGCGCTGATTGACCCGCAAGGCACCGTGCTGCATACGTATAAATATCCATTTGTAGGTTATCCGGGGGATGGCCTGCTGGCATACCAGGCTACCGAGAACGGTAAATACGGGTATCTGCGGATAGACGGAAGCATCGCGATAGAGCCGCAGTATACAGCCGCCCTGCCATTTTCTGCGGGGAGAGCGGTGATCAATACGGCAGAGAATTATGGCAATGCCTACGGCCTGATTGACAAGCAGGGGAAGCTCGTAGTTCCAGCCCAGTATTATGAAGTTCAACAGCTAGGTGAAGACCGGGTGGCATTGGGTACACCAGTGTATCCAGACCAGCCTTACCGCGGTTCACGTTATGCTATCGCTGATGCGGTAACCGGCAGAATCCTCAGCACCCACCCCTTGCTGGGTGTGAACAATTATCAGAATGGACTCGCCTCAGTGTTTGACGCCACCGATACCTATTTCATCGACAAAAGCGGAAAAAAAGCAGCTCAGCCGCCCGTGATTGCCGGTTCAGGCATACTTTCCTTCAGCGGAAGTCTGATCAGGGCTGACGTGGATCAGCGGACAGCCTATTACGACCGGCGGGGCAATCAGGTATGGAGGCAAAATGGAGTCATAACCCTCCGGCCGCCTTATTCAGTGCTGGAGAAGAAATACAAACCGAATAGAGACTATTTGGTGTATTATCCGGTTATCGAAGGGATTGCAAACTCCGAGGTATCCAGAGAAGTAAATGACAAGCTGCGCAGCCTTTCCCTTGCCGAAGGAGCGGGGACCGGTGAAGGGACGCAGGATTACAGCTATACCGGGGATTTTGCCGTCTCCTTCTTCCGCAAAAATCTGCTTGTACTGGAACTGAGCGGCTACAAGTACCCTTTTGGCGCTGCCCATGGCATGCCTACCCGGATTTATGTTCATATCAATTTGCGCAACGGCAAATTTTATGCTCTTCGTGACCTGTTCAAGCCGGGCAGCAAATATGTGGCGAAGCTCAGCGCAATTGTCGGCAAACAGATTGCGAACGATCCCCAGTACTCATACGTTTTTCCGGACACCTACAAGGGAATTACGGCGGATCAGCCCTTTTTTGTTGATGAAGAAGCGCTGTATCTGTATTTCGCTCCATACGAGATCGCCCCATATGCTGCGGGTTTCCCGACATTCCGTATTCCTTATGCAGAAATCATGGGTCTGATCTCGACCGAAGGCGAGTTCTGGCAGTCTTTCCATTAACCTTCCAGCAACGAAGATAACGTCTTAACCTGTACAGAATGTACAGCGAAGTCAATAGGAGGCTGCTGTCCTGATTAGGGTGGCGGCTTTTTTGTTGTATGGGAGTTGAAATGTACAAGCCGTCTGCTTACCTATCTTGCAATCTATTAATGTAAAAATTTAGAAGCGCACAGCTGAGAGATTTATGCTACAATGACTGAGGAACAGATTACAACTTTGTAATAATTGGAGCCCATTACTTCGGCCGACAGCAACATAACAAATACATCATGAACAAGGAGATGGCAGAATGAAGAGCAAAACTTTAAGAGCAATGATAGGTGGAAGTGTGGCGGCAGTGATGGCGCTTAGCATTTCTCTTCCAATACAGGCAAATGCAGAGGCGGGTAATACTGCGACTGGAGCACCAACTAATTTCGCACAATTCATGCAATATTTTAATCAATATAGCCTTAAGGGATTTCCTTTTTCCAATACAACAGTGACAGTTTACAAGTCTCAACCGGTTGTTGTTCCGACAAACACACCTGCACCGGTTGCAACAGCTAAACCAACAGCGACACCCGCAGCAACAGCCGCACCAACGGCGACACCAGTAGCAACGCCTGTAGCGACAGCTAAACCAACGGCAACGCCAGTAGCGACAGCGGCACCAACGGTAACACCGGTTGCGACGCCAAAACCAACAGCGACACCAGCAGCAGTAGTCAGCACTCAAGAGTCCTATATCCAGCAAATCGTTACGCTTGTGAATAAGGAACGTGCGACAGCAGGGCTGTCCCCGGTCAGCGCTTTGGAAAGCCTGAACAAGGTGGCCGCAGCTAAAGCAACCGATATGCGTACGAACAACTACTTTTCGCATACATCCCCGACGTACGGATCGCCTTTTGATATGATGGCCACTTTTGGCGTCACTTATCGGGCTGCCGGGGAGAACATTGCAATGGGCCAGAGAACTCCGCAAGAAGTAATGACGGCCTGGATGAACAGTGAGGGACACCGTGCCAATATTCTGAGTGCGAACTTTAACTACATTGGCGTAGGTTTCGACAACAATTACTGGGTTCAGGAATTCATCGGAAAATAAACCAAATGAAAAGTACAAAACCCGTTCTCCCGGCATTGCCGGGGGGACGTTTTTTTTTGAGAAAAATATGCTTTCGATTGATATAATAGACTATTAAGGACAAAAACCGCCAAATTTCGCTTGAACGGTGGATATTTGCAAATTAAGTATAGAAGAATTATGTTTATCTACATAGTTAAGAAGTTTGTAAAATGTGGAACACTGGTGATAAGAACTGCATACGGAGGGATGGCTTTGAACGATTCAAAATGGACCTGGCGCACTGTGAGCCTGATTTCCATAGCAGCAACGTTAGTTTTGATCGTTGGGTTTGGATATGCGGTGAACGATATTATATACCCGAAGGGTGAAGTTTTTTCAACCTCTTTGCCGCAGGAAACACCGGTTCCCACGGCGGCAAGCAGCGATGAAGTGAAAATGTTGGCACTGGGCGACTCTTTGGCCAAAGGCACCGGTGACAATACCGGAAACGGTTTTGTAAAGCGGACACTGGACGGGCTGTCGGCTGGCGGAGGCAAGGCGGAGCTGCTTGGCAATATGGGTATCAACGGGCTGACAACCGCAGGCCTGCAAAGCAAGCTCAAAGAAGAAGGCGTTCGGTATGCCTTGCGGCAGGCCAACGTCGTGCTGCTCTCGATCGGAGGCAATGATTTGTTCAGGGGATCGGATATAATGGGAACGGGTAGTGCAGAACAGGGAACAACGTCAACGGAGACAGGGAGTCCTGCGGACATTGCTTCAATGCCTGGAGCAGATCCTTCTGAAACAGGGACAGCGGGCGGGAAAACCGGCTCATCCGGGACAACCGTTCCTTCGGCAACTGAAGATGAGGTGACGCCGGAGTCGCTGCTGGCCGCGCTGCCAGATGCTTCGAAACGGCTTGGCGTGATTCTGGAGAGCATCGCCGAGATCAATCCGCAGGCGCAAATTTTTTATGTCGGATTATATAATCCATTTGGAGATATCGAGGATCTGCTGGTGCCCGGCAATCAAGCGGTTACAGCCTGGAACAACGCAGCAATGGATATCATTAACACGCACAGCAATATGACACTCGTCCCAACCTTTGATTTGTTCAACCGCCATCTGGATAAGTATCTTTCAAACGATCATTTTCACCCGAACGGCGACGGCTATCAGCGGATGAGCGAACGAATCATACAGGCTGTGCGCTAAGGATGTACCTCACCGCAAGTCAGAAATGATCGTAGCAAGGAGTTGTGAGAACATGGATAAAGACATAAGCGGAGAAGCCGGGACAGTTATTCTGTCAGTGGAAGGCGTCCGCAAAAAAATCGGCCGGAAATGGATCATTGATGATGTTACCTTCAACGTGAAGCAAGGGGAAATCTTCGGTTTTCTTGGACCTAACGGGGCCGGAAAAACAACTACAATCCGTATGCTTGTGGACCTGATTCGTCCAAGTGAAGGCAAGATAACCGTCTGCGGCTATAACGTTAACCGTGAACCGGAAAAAGCGCTGCAATATGTTGGCTCGATCGTAGAGAATCCGGAAGTGTATACCTATCTGACAGGTTGGGAGAATCTGCAGCATTTCGCCCGCATGCAGCCAGGCGTGGACAAGGCGCGTATTGCTGAGGTAGTGGACATTGTCCGGCTGGACCAGCGCATTCATGACAAGGTGAGCACCTATTCGCTGGGTATGAGGCAGCGGCTTGGGATTGCCCAGGCGCTGCTGGGCCGTCCCCGGCTGCTGATTCTGGATGAGCCGACAAACGGGCTGGACCCCAAAGGGATCAAAGAATTGCGCGAATTTATCCGCGAGCTTGCTGCGGAAGGCCTCGCGGTATTTGTATCGAGCCATTTGCTGAGCGAAATTCAGCTGCTGTGCGACCGGGTTGCGATTATCAGCAAAGGCCGCGTGCTGGCGGTTGGCGGGGTAAATGAACTGGTTGCGCGCAATTCCCCGTATGTGCTATGGGATCTGGAGCCTTTGAATAGGGCCAGAACGATACTGGCCGGACGTCCTGACATCAAGCTTCTCGAACTGGATGAGGTTACGCTTGACGACTCCGTCATTGCCGGAATGGGCGCGAATTCCCTCATCACGGTCATGGATGAAGACCTGATTCCGGAGATTGTTGCCGTGCTGGTCACAGCGGAAGTGGAAGTTAGCGCCGTGCATAAAATAAACCCCACACTGGAACAGCTATTCTTGAAGCTAACGGAAGGTGAAACTATTGATTAATTTGCTTCCGCTCATCCGTAATGAGTGCCTGAAGATTATAAAAAAGAAACGGTTTTATGTTATACTGCTGATTCTGGCCGTACTTGTGCCTATGTTTACCTATGCACAGATGCGTATAGCCGAGCGCAGCCGGGACAAGTTTAATTCGGACTGGAGACTGGAGATACAGCAGCAAATTACCGATAATCAAAATTCACTGGGCAGCGACCGGATTCCCGAGGAATGGAAGTCCTACCGGCGGATATTCGTCCAGCAGCTGCAGTATTATCTGGACCATGACGTCAATCCGAATGAGCCCAGCGGGGTTACCTTTACCCGCGAGTTCCTGGACAACTCGGTCTCCTTGTTCATTCCGCTGCTGATTATGGCAGTAGCCTCAGATCTTGTATCCGGGGAAAGGACGACCGGTACGATCAAGATGCTGCTGACCCGGCCGGTCAAACGCTGGAAGGTGCTGTTCAGCAAGCTGGCGGCGCTGCTGATGTTCGTCTCCTTGATTGTACTGTCGGTGTTTGCAATCAGCTATCTGATTTCGGGGCTTGTTTTTGGATACAAGGGCTTTAATCTTCCTGTATTTACCGGGTTCCAAATCAGCGGAGATGCGGTGGATATGTCGGCTGTCCATTCCGTTCCGCAATGGAAATACCTGCTGATGCAGGGCGGGTTAATCTGGTTCGTGAGCGTAGTCGTTGCCCTGCTGGCGTTTATGGTATCGGTGCTGGTGCGCAGCACAGCGGCAAGCATCGTGGTGATGATGGCAGGACTGATCGCCGGAACGATTCTGACCAATATGGCTTCGGCCTGGACGACAGCTAAATATTTATTTATGGTTAATCTGGGATTAACCGGGTATTTGGCCGGAACACCGGCACCTATTGAGGGGATGACACTGCCTTTTTCCATGGCTGTTCTGGCCGTTTGGGGGATTTCTGCAGTAATCATTTCATTCGCCGTCTTTACGAAACGGGATATTTTGAATTAGAATGTACAAAGTGAACCAAAACGTTTGTTTGCATTTCATAGATAGAGAGAAAAGAAGGAGGAGCATGAATGCTCGAACAGATCGATATGTTTGCAAAAGTCTCTAAGAACGCCGAAACAGGCCGGACTGGATACGATGCTGACGACATTCAAGTGCTCGAAGGTCTGGTTGCGGTCCGCAAACGGCCCGGCATGTATATCGGCAGTACGAGTTCCTCGGGACTGCACCATCTCGTATGGGAAATAGTGGATAACGCCGTAGATGAGCATTTAGCCAAGTTTTGCTCGAAGATTGATATTACACTGCGCAAGGACGGTTCGGTTACCGTCATTGATAACGGCCGGGGAATCCCGACCGGGATGCATAAGACTGGAGTGCCTACACCGCAGGTTGTTTTCACGATCCTGCATGCCGGTGGTAAATTTGGCGGCTCCGGGTACAAGAAATCGGGCGGATTGCATGGCGTAGGGGCTTCAGTTACCAATGCGCTGTCCGAGTGGCTGGAAGTCGAAATTTATCGTGACGGCAAAATCCACCGCCAGCGCTTCGAATATTGGGTAGACGCAAAGGGGAAAGAGCATGTCGGTGAGCCTGTTACCGGTCTTGAGGTGCTGGGAAATACGAATAAGACCGGTTCGAAGATTACCTTCAAGCCGGATATTCGCGTCTTCCCGAATGGCATTGCCCTGAACTATGATACCCTTGCGGAACGGGTGCAAGAGATCGCCTTCTTGAACTCCGGGCTGCGGATTAATCTAAGTGACGAGCGCAGCGGCCGCCAGGATGAATTTTTCTATGAAGGCGGAGCAAGCCAATTCGTGCAGTTTCTCAATGAGGGCAAGGATGTGCTGCATGACGTCATCCATTTCAGTTCGGAGAAGGATGATATTGAAGTTGAGGTGGCATTGCAGTATAACGCAGGTTATACGGAGACGCTGGCCTCCTTCGTCAATTCGATTCCTACGCGCAGCGGGGGAACACACGAGACCGGCTTCAAGACAGCTTATACCCGTGTGCTGAATGATTATGCCCGCCGGACACAGCTGCTCAAGGAGAAGGACAAGAACCTGGAGGGCAATGATCTGCGCGAAGGCATGATGGCGGTAATCAGCGTCAAGATGTCCGAGGTAGAATTCGTCGGCCAGACGAAGGATCAGCTCGGAAGCGCTTCTGCCCGCAGTGCCGTCGACTTTATCGTGTCCGAGAACATGGCCCGTTTCCTTGAGGAGAATCCGCAGGTGGCGCAAAGCCTGCTGAAGAAATCCATCCAGGCCTCCAGAGCCCGTGAAGCGGCGCGCAAGGCCCGCGATGAAATCCGCAGCGGCAAGAAACGCAGTGAAAGCTCCAACCTGGGCGGCAAGCTCTCGCCTGCGCAGTCCAAGGACGTTACGCGTACAGAGCTGTTTATCGTCGAAGGCGATTCCGCCGGAGGATCAGCCAAGCAGGGGCGTGACTCCAAGATTCAGGCTATTCTGCCGCTTAAGGGCAAGCCGATGAATCCGGAGAAGGCCAAACTGCTGGACATTCTTAAGAATGATGAGTACAAGGCGATTATTTCCGCAATCGGTGCGGGAATCGGTCCGGATTTTGCCGTAGAAGACAGCAATTATTCCAAAATTATCATTATGACCGATGCTGATACGGACGGTGCGCATATTCAAGTGCTGCTGCTGACCTTTTTCTACCGGTACATGAAGCCGTTGATTGACGCCGGCAAGGTGTTTATCGCCCAGCCGCCGCTGTATAAGCTGACCCGCAAATCAGGTAAGCTGGAGACGGTACGTTACTCCTGGAGCGACGAAGAACTGCAGAATTACCTCAAGGAATTCGGCAAAAACTTCGAGCTGCAACGGTACAAAGGACTCGGCGAGATGAATCCCGACCAGCTGTGGGAGACGACGATGAACCCGGAATCACGCACGCTGCTCCAGGTGCAGATTGAGGACGCCGCAAAGGCGGAGCGCCGCGTATCCACGCTGATGGGTGACAAGGTCGATCCCCGCAAACGCTGGATTGTCGAAAACGTCGACTTTACCGAATTTGTAGAGTAGTGTGCAAGTGACGATTATCCCGATTGTTAAAAAGAGCTTGGTGATCTGAGGAACGAAGGGGAAGTTTGGAACTGCAGAAGCGTCAGCGTTCGCCTTTATTCTCGAATTTCAACCGTAAAGCGGGTCAAATTGAAGAAATTCGGGAATAACAGCGATCGGAAGTCCAAACATTCCCCGCAGTGACAAGGGATCAGCACACTTTTTTTAGGCGGGCAGTTTGAGGAACAGAAGGTGAGCCAAGTGAGCAGTTTATCAGAACAATTTTTACCGGCTTTTCTGGAAGAGGTCGTCGGTGACCGCTTTGGCCGGTATTCCAAATATATCATTCAGGACCGGGCGATTCCGGACGTCCGCGACGGGCTGAAGCCTGTACAGCGCCGGATTCTATACGCCATGTACGACTCCGGGAATACCCCGGACAAGCCGTACCGTAAATCCGCCAAAACCGTCGGGGATGTCATGGGTAATTATCATCCCCACGGGGATTCGTCGATTTATGACGGTATGGTGCGGATGGCACAGCCTTGGAAGATGGGCCATGTGCTTGTGGACGGACACGGCAACTGGGGCTCGATGGATGATGATCCGGCAGCAGCGATGCGGTACACGGAAGCCCGCCTGTCGCCGATTGCCATGGAGATGATGCGCGACATCGAGAAGCGCACCGTGCTGTTCAAAGATAACTTTGACAACACAGCCAAGGAGCCAGTGGTGGTTCCTTCACGTTATCCGAACCTGCTGGTCAACGGAACGAGCGGCATTTCGGCCGGATTCGCTACGGAGATTCCGCCGCATAATTTGCGTGAGGTCATTGATGCCTGTATCGCGGTGATGCAAAAGCCGGATATCGAGCTTGAGGACATCATGACATTTATCAAAGGTCCGGATTTCCCGACAGGCGGTACGATTATGGGCGGCGAAGGAATTATGGACGCCTACCGTACCGGCAAAGGCCGCATTTACCTGCGCTCGAAGACAGAGATTGAGAATCTGCGCGGCGGCAAACAGCAGATCGTTATTACGGAAGTGCCGTTCCAGATCGTGAAATCCCGATTGGTCACCTCCATGGAGAACATCCGTCTGGAGAAGAAGATCGAAGGCATCGCCGAAGTCCGCGACGAAAGCGGACGGGAAGGGCTGCGCATTGTGGTGGAGCTGAAGAAGGAAGCTGACGCCCAGGGCGTGTTGGCTTATCTGCTGAAGAAAACCGACCTGCAGGTCACTTACAACTTCAATATGGTGGCTATTGTCAACAAGGCTCCGCAGCAGCTTGGCCTTAAGGCCATTCTGCAAGCCTATATCGCCCATCAGCGTGATGTGGTTACCCACCGCACCCAATTCGACCTGGAAAGAGCGGAGGACCGCGCCCACGTTCTGGAAGGGCTTGTAAAGGCATTGAACATACTGGACGAGGTCATCGCTGCGATCAAGGCATCGAAGAACCGCCAGGATGCCCAGAACAATCTGGTATGGATGTTCGGCTTCAGCGAACGCCAGGCCGATTCCATTCTTACTTTGCAGCTGTACCGTCTGACCAATCTGGAGATTCATTCGCTCCAGAAGGAATTGGACGAAATGCAGGCGCGGATTGCCACATTGCGCGGCATCTTGGACAGCGACAAAAAACTGATCGCCGTCATCCGCAAGGAACTGCTGGAGATCCGTGATAAATACGGGATAGACCGCCGCTCGCTTATTCAGGGCGAGGTTGAAGAGCTGAAGGTCAGCCTTGAAGTACTGGTTAACGCAGAGGATGTGCTTGTAGCACTTTCGGCCGATGGTTACATCAAACGGACCGGAATGCCTTCGTTCACGCGTTCGGGCGGTGAACGTCAAGCCTCCGGTGTCAAGGAAGGCGACCATATCGTCAAGCTGCTGGATCTCAATACAAGGGATAGCCTGCTGGTATTTACCCGCAAGGGGCAATATTTCCTGCTTCCGGTTCACCAGATACCGGAATTCAAATGGAAAGAGCCCGGCACGGCAATCGTGAACGTCATCAGCCTGGCGAAAGGCGATGGCATTGTCAGCGTGCTGCCGGTGGGCAATCTGGAGGAGCCTCAGGCGAGTCTGGTCTTCGTCACGCGTAAGGGCCAGGTCAAACGTACGGAGCTTAAGGAGTACTCTACGAGCCGTTCCGGAGCCGTGGCTGCCTGCAAGGTGGCAGATGGCGACGAGATCATTACAGTGGCGCTGAGCAGCGGAGACAAGGACATCGTGCTTGTGACCCGCGAAGGGATGAGCATCCGGTTCCGCGAGAACGAAGTCAATCCGATGGGCCGTGTGGCCAGCGGAGTCCGCGGCATTCAGCTTCGCGAAGGTGACGAAGTGGTTTCCTGCTTCTGGGTAAGCGAAGACGAAGGCGAAATACTGGTTGTCTCCGACCTTGGATATGCGAAACGGTCGCTATTAGTGGATTATCCGTCGCAGAGCCGCGGCGGCAAAGGGATGCCGACCTTCGAGTTCAAGGAAGGCAAACGGGTCAAACCGAACGGCAGCAGGCTGGCAGGGGCATTCCACTGCAAGGAACCGCTGGAGTTAGTCGCCTTCACCCGTGATGGCTTGCATCATCAGTTCTCTTCTGAGGCTGCTCCGCTGGGTGATCGCCGTTCTACAGGCAAACAGCTTGTACCGGTTGAGAAGAAGGATGAGATCATCACTCTTTTGCCGGCGATTAAGTAATTCGTATTCACTGCAATAGGGCTAACATACAAAAGGCGTTTGACGGCTCCTCACGGGCTGGCCACAACGCCTTTTTGTATAGGTAAAGTAACGGATAACAAGGGTTTTGGTTATTTATTTTTTCGTTTTGCAGGAAATGGAATTTCTTTCTCGAAAATGTAGATATACCGGATTGAAATCCGCAGGGAAAGGAAGGAGTAACTGTGCATTCCTCAGAATTCAGTAAGATTTGGCATAAAATATTGAAGGACTATAAGCTACATATGGATAGCAAGCTTGCGCCTACGCTGACAGATGCCCAACTCACCGTGCTTGAATTGCTTCAGGAACGTGACGCAATGAAGCCTTCTGATCTGGCCCCCCATCTCGCGACCAGCCCGGCAGCGGTGACGATGCTGCTTGACCGGATGGAGAAGCATAATTTGATTGTGCGTGAACGCGATGCAGCGGACCGGCGGATTGTCTGGGTGAGCATCACGGAGAACGGACAGAAAGAGACCGAGCGCGGACTCCAGATCCGCAGTGATTTTTTTGCCGAAGCGCTTGATCCGATTTCTTCACATAATCAGCAGCTGCTGCTTTATCTGATGGGCAAGATGGCGGTTGCTCCAACGCCGGAAGGCTCTACACCCTGAACCTGAACCTAAACTTGGATCTTATTAATACTTATATAAGCTCAAAAACAGGCCATCCGTTAACGGATGGCCTGTTTTTGCAAATGCCGGGACCACAGATTCCAGGGGAAAGTCTGCGGCGGCAGCGAGATTAGCTCGATTTCTTCTTTGGTAACCGGATGCGGAAAGCCGACCAGCGCGGACCAGAGGGCAATTTGCTGCCCCGGTCTGTTCACCGCCGAACCATATTTCTGATCCCCGAACAAGGGACAGCCGATTCCGGCAAGCTGCACTCGGATCTGATGTGAACGTCCGGTAAGCAGGTCTATCTTCAGCAGAGTATACCCCTCCGCGCTGCCCAGCACCGTATAATCCAGAATAGCCTCTTTGCCGCCCGGTGTTCCTTTGCGGACAATGGTAACTGTATTGCTCTTGGCATCCTTGAGCAAGGTATTGATCAGACGGCCCTGGGAGGCCGGAGGCTGGCCGTGCACCACGGTCAGGTAGACTTTATGGAAGCTGTGGGTACGGACGCTTTCGGACAGCCGTGAAGCGGCTTTGGATGTCTTGGCGAAGATCATCGCACCTCCGACTGGACGATCCAGCCGGTGAACGAGCCCCATGTACACATTACCAGGCTTGTTAAAGCGTTCCTTCACATCTTCCTTAAGCAGGCTCAACAAGTCTGCATCGCCAGTAGCATCCTCCTGTACGGGGATATTTACGGGCTTCACGATGCCGAGAAGGTGGTTGTCTTCGTACAGAACTTCAAAGCGGGAATTTCCCTCCCAGGGCACTCCGGCTGTACCGGAATTGTGTGCAGTCATGGCTTACGCCTCCCAGCGGCCCAAAATTCCGCAAGGCAGGTTCATCCCGGAGGAGGTAATCGGCAGTCCGATTTCGCCGGAGGTCAGCTTGCCGCCGTACCGTTTGCCCATCGTCATCGAGAGCATGTTGCGCAGAACGGTTGGAGAAATGCCTGTCGTATAGGAGTTAATGAGCATGAACAAAGGTCTGTCGCTCATGATTTGCATGCAGCTCTCCAGGAACGGGTACAGACTCGCTTCAAGCTTCCACATTTCACCGCCGGGTCCTCGGCCATAGGAAGGCGGGTCCATAATGATTGCATCGTATTTGCTGCCCCGGCGCTGTTCGCGCTGTACAAATTTGAAGACGTCATCGGTAATATAGCGGACCGGACGTTCGGCAAGGCCGGACAGGGCCACATTTTCCTTCGCCCATTGGACCATGCCTTTGGCCGCATCCACATGGACTACTGAAGCTCCGGCGCTCGCTGCAGCCACTGTAGCCCCACCAGTGTAAGCGAACAGGTTGAGCACAGAGATCGGACGGTTCGCCTCAGCGATCTTGTCCATCATCCAGCGCCAGTTGGCCGCTTGCTCAGGGAACAGGCCAGTATGCTTGAAGTTTGTCGGACGCAGGTGGAATTTCAGCTTGCCGTAGCTGATTTTCCAGTCGTCCGGAATGGTTTTCTTCATTTCCCATTGTCCGCCGCCTGCCGAGCTGCGGTGATAATGTCCGTGCACATCCCGCCACTTCGCCGTCTCGTTCGCGAGCGGCCAAATGATTTGCGGGTCCGGGCGGCGCAGAATAATATCGCCCCAGCGTTCCAGCTTTTCTCCGCCTCCGGTATCAATAACTTCGTAGTCTTTCCAATCGCCTGCTATATACATATTTAATCCATCCTTCAAAAAATTCATTTAGCCTTTATTGTACAACATTTAGCACGGGCCCTACAAACAAAAAGGTAACAAAGCTGCGACTCTTCTCATTTTGCCCATTTGGGGATGTGCGTATAATATTTCCAAATATATCAGCGAGTTAGGCCGACAAATGACAAGAAACTATCTGCTTCTCGGAGGAGTGCTGACGGCCGTTATTGTAGCGTTTCTGGCAGTGATTGTGTATGATCAGGTTAAGTATGTTTATCGGAAGTTGAACAAGCACAGAAGGGGGCAGCAGCTTCATGTACAATCTGTCGGAGCTGTATTATCCGATTACGGCGAATCCGAAAGGGGCAGGGGAGATTCTGCCCTGCAAGGCGCTGCGTCCTTATATCCGCTGTTTCTGGGGAGAGCCAGAGAAACAGCTTAATGATCCCTCGGCCCCCTCCCTTGGGGGAGAAATTATTATTCCGGACAGCTGCATGGACATCATTTGGGAGTGGGATGAGCAGACGGGAGAGTCGGGCGGGATTTTTTGCGGGATTAACGATACGCCTTTTGAAGCCGGACAAGCTCACGACGATACGGGAAAACTCCGCTTCGCCATCCGCTTCCACTTCTGGGCCGTGCACTTGTTCGCCGATGACCATCTCAGGGAGGTCCTGAACATTCATACCGGAGTGGACCAATATTTCGGTTCCTTCCGCAGCGAACTGGGAGACAAGCTGCCGGGGACCCGTACTGTAGCAGAACGGATCGCCTTGGTGGAAGCTTATCTGCTGCGTCAGCTGGAGAAGACCCGGCACAGCAATGACGGCATGCTGAATGCTGTGTATGCCATCGTGAAGTCCAAAGGCGTCATATCCGCCGCTGCACTGGAAGGGAATTCGGGGTTTAGCAGCCGGCAGCTGGAAAGGCTTTTTCGTGAATATATCGGAATTTCGCCCAAAAAAACAGCCGATCTTGTGCGCTTTCAGAATGTATGGCTGGATCTATACCGTACACCCTCACAGAATAGAAATATTCAGGATGTTGTATATAGCTACGGCTACAGCCATCAGTCCCATCTGAATAATAATTTCAAGAAATTTGCCGGCAAAACGCCGCTTGAGGCTCTGGCCTATGCACGGAATTAACATGTCGTTTTTTTGCAATACAGCGGGGACGGTCACCAGGTATACTGTTGTCAGATGGCCAATGCGCCGCTAACCAAATGATGAGAATGAGAGGGATATACTATGATTTCTGCTTTTGAAGGCATCAATTTGTACAGCAAGGATACTGCAGCCTTGGCGGCATTTTATGCAGAGGTGCTGGGGATTCCCGTACCGTTTGAAGGCTATGGCAACTCTGACGGGGCGAAGATTGGCTTTGAGAAG
This sequence comes from Paenibacillus sp. FSL M7-1046, assembly GCF_038007405.1. Classification (NCBI taxonomy): domain Bacteria; kingdom Bacillati; phylum Bacillota; class Bacilli; order Caryophanales; family Paenibacillaceae; genus Paenibacillus; species Paenibacillus sp. FSL M7-1046. Next base: position 5,027,462 of record NZ_JBBOXB010000001.1, read on the forward strand.
AGTCAGCCGGGCATCATTATCTGGGATGAGAATAAATGGGATAAGCTGACGACAGGAGCAGTCAATCTGGTGTTCTCCTGCAGCAATCTGGATGAGACCTATGAAACGCTCAAGGCAAGAGGACTGGATTGCCAACCGCCGGTTACAATGGAATACGGGGGTAAGGAAATGAATTTCCGCGATCCTGACGGCAATAGCATTACCTTGCTTGAAGGAGCATATTAAGTTATAGCAAGCCTCGAGAATACAGAATCGACGATGAACGCGAACATCAACCGGACTCCCGGTCAGTGTTCGTGTTTTTATATATTGACAATGATAATCATTATCAAATAGAATGAGGTTAGTAAAAGTTGGTTTAAATTTAATGTTTACCTTGGGGAGGAACAGATTCATGGCTAAGGTGCTCGTGGCATATGCCAGCTTGACCGGCAATACGGAAGAGATTGCTGAGCTGATTGTGGAAGGAATACGCCAGGCAGGTGGAGAGGCCGTTCTGAAATCGGTCACCGACTGCAATGCGGATGAGATAAAAGCTTATGAGGGCGTGCTGCTTGGTGCCTATACCTGGGGTGACGGTGAGTTGCCTGATGAATTTTTAGATTTTTATGAGGAGATGGATGATCTGGATCTGACGGCTTATAAGGCAGCTGCCTTCGGAAGCGGGGACACCGGATATGAAATCTATTGCGGGGCCGTGAATCAGATTGAGGAGAAACTCAAGGAACGCGGCGCAGAGATAGTTCAGGAAAGCTTGAAGATTGAATACGGTCCGAACGCTGCCGAGAAAGAGGCCTGCCGGAATTTCGGTCGTCAATTTATCGAAACCTGCGCGGCGGTTTCTTAAGAATGGGCGGCGCGGCAGGATATCAGGTGGCGGGAAGAAGGGAAGTGCCGGACGCAGGCTACAGCCGGCTTAACGATTTCCGCATGGAGCATATCATGCTGGGCGGAGCCGAGGATCCTACCGGAGGGGCTGCGGTCACAGGGCTTCCGCGCTGGAGGCAGCAAGTCCAGTATGCAGTAGGACACACTCTTAACGATTTCTACAGTCTGCAGCCAGAGGTGCGCAGGGAGACGCCTATCCAATTTCTGCTGGAGCGGCGCTGGCCGCCCAAAGGAACAGCTTTTCCTTCGCTAATGCACTATTGGGATATCAAAACGGCGGTGGCTGACGAGCTGATGCGCATTGTCTCCGGGAATCATACCCGCGAGGTGCCGGTGATGCTCTATGAGCAGTGGCATGTTCCGGTACCGGAGCTGGAGATCGACCTGGCGATGATTTTTCAACTGGCCTGGAATTCCGCAATAAATGGACGCTGCTTGAATATCCAGAAATTTATGGTGAACGGAAATGAAGATGTGATCACCGGATTTCTGCACATGGCTAATGTGTTCTGCCATAAGGCTTATGGAGAACCAGCTGAAACCATTGAAATATATACTTTGCTTGACGGCCGCCGGCATATCTTTGACGGAGCAGGTGTACCGCTTGGCGAATCACTTGATTATGTGCGATTGTTGTCTGTATTCCTGGAGGGTGAAGCCATGGCCTATCCTGCATTAAAATACGGAGAGCGCAGGAACGAGAAAAGTGAGGAATCCTTCGGAAGATACGGTTTGATGTAATCCGGAACCAAGTGGACTATCCAATCTTTCCCGGAGCGTGACAGGCTTGCCAAGCAGGGGACATGAAGATATGGTTAAGGGCAGGAGGTGTTCCAGCCCATGCCGGAAACAATTAAAACCTATAACACTGCAGTGGAAGCGACGCTTGAAGTGATCGGAGGCAAGTGGAAGCCGGTGATTCTATTTTTTCTTACGTTTGGCAAGAAACGCAATGGGGAACTGATGGGACTGATGCCTGCTATTACACAGAAGGTGCTAACGCAGCAGCTGCGGGAATTGGAAGAGGACGGAGTCATAAAACGGACTTCTTATAATGTGGTTCCACCGAGAGTAGAGTATGAGCTGACGGAATATGGCTGGAGTCTGAAAGCAATTCTTCACCTTCTGTGCAAATGGGGCGATACGCACATTGAACGGGTGTACGGTGATCGGGCCATTGTATTGTCTGAACGTGAGCGGAATGATAAAACGGCCGGCCTCTGAAACAGGGACCGGTCGTTTCTCTTAAGAAAAGCAATCATACATACAGGGAGTATTGCTTAAGGGATAACCTTGGCTTTTCGGAGCCCGTCAAAAATATTGATGAACATACTCTCCGTTTCTACGAACTCATGGAAGCCCAAGCGGCGTGCTTTGGTACCGTCTGCAAAAAAATCGTAATCCCAGGAGAAGACAAAGTCCCCGAATGCCCAGGATGATACGCTCTGATAGCTGTTTTTTTCCAAGCCGTACTTCTCTACCATGTTATTCCACAGTGTCTCCTTGTCCTCCATGACTACAGACAGTGACATCTGAAGAGGCGGAGCCGTTTCAAGATTAAAATACGCGGCGATTTTGGGCCACATCTCACTCCAGCGGAACAGGTCGCCGTTCGTAATATTAAAAGCCTGATTAGCACAGCGCGTATCGGTTGCCGCCCATATGGTCGCTTTCGCCAGCAGCCCTGCGTCAGTCATTTCGAGCAAGCTATGATAGGCCCCAGGTTTACCAGGAAAACGCAAAGGCAACCCAAGCTCCTTCGACATGGAGGCATATATGGCAATAACGAGGGCAAGATTCATAGGATTGCCAAGTGCAAACCCGCCGACGACGGAAGGTCGCAGTGCCGACCAGGTCCATCTTGTCCCCTGCTGCCGCTCTTCAAGAAAGTTCTGCTGGTCAATATTGAATTCCGGCGGCATATGATTGGGATCGGTTTCCCTGGCAGGCGTTTTGAAAGGTCCAAGGTGAGCGCCATATACTTTATAGCCCTGCATAAGACTGATGTGCTGCAGAGCATGGGCCACCGGTTCAATAACATCTACTACGTTAACCAGCATGGCGAGGTTTGGGGGGACAAGCTCAGCCCAGGTGGGCTTATCCTGATAGGCTGCGTAAAAAATATGTGTCACTTCCGAAAGGCTGCCTAACTTTTGGCGGACGTCCAAGGGGTCGAGCAAATCGGCGGAAATGTAACGGATGCGCGTAGTATTCTCTCCACCCCGGCGTGACACGCCGATAATGTCCCATTCGGGCAGCGTAATGAGATGTTCGATCAGATTGCGTCCAATCACGCCGCCTGCTCCGACAACAAGGGCTGTTTTTTGCGGTGTATGTCCTTTTGAATTCATATTCATTGTCCTCTCTCTGTGTATTGGATACACCCCAAGTATGGATCGCGGGAGGAGGGATGAATAGTACGCACTTTGAAGTCATATAGGAACCTGCAGGTAACATAAGGGGCTGGACTCACCGGCAATCAAGAAAGCCCCTTGCTGCTGGCGAAGGGTGCCAAGCGACAAGGAGCTGCTGTATGTTGTACTATTGTGCTGCTCTAGAGCGGCAGAGAATTCAGCCGGTATAGCGGTAGTAATCCTGCTTGTTAAGAATTACGAATCCGCAGCTCTCGTATAACTTAAGCGCGTTGGGGTTGTCCAGTGAAACCTCCAGATTCACACTGTTATAATTGCGCCGCTCCCGCTCGATGGTCTGCAGCAGTGCACTGCGTCCGATACCGAGTCCGCGCAGCTTTTGGTCGACCGTAAATCCGAAAATCCAGGTTTCGTTATCCTCCGTGGACAGCCGCATCTTACCGGCAGGCTGTCCGTTCATTTCAATGATGATATGCTCCTCCAGCCCTTCATGTTTATACATTTCAAAAACTTCGGCCGCATCCTCTTCCGACATGTTAAAGCCGCCGCTGTCCAGCTTAATGAGGATGGATTCCTCGTCCTCGCGAGCGGGCCGCAGCACCACGGTACCGGCAGCAGAACTGGCTTCTCCGGAGCCTTGCGGCAAAGTGCTTCCATCCCATTTCATCTGGTATTCGGCATGATTAAAGACCAGTGGCAATGTCTGCAGGAATGCTGAACCCGAAGCTGAATTGGCGGGCGTATTCAGCAGCAGTGTGGTAACCTTTTTCTGCTTAATAATGCTCTGGGCCCGCATCCAAAGGGAGGTGAAGATTCCGCGGCGGCGGTAGCCCGGGCGGACCATGCCGCATATTTCCATTTCGCTGGAGAAGCTGTATAGTCCGATGAAGCCGACCAGCAGTTCCTCTTCGTAGGTTACCAGCCATTCCGTCCCGCCGGCCGCTGAAGGCAGCCGCAGCATATCCCAATTCAATTTGAGGGAGATTCCCTCGTATTGCTCGCAGCGGTGCTGCAATTCTTCTATATCTTTTAAAGTGTCAGCTGTAGTCAAACCGTTTCCTCCTAAGGTTGTGAGCGCTCAGCGATAAAGCTTTAGCTCCCATAGATTCATAGTATTTAAGGAAACGGGCATGGTCTTAAGACCGGTTTCCGTCTCCGCTGAGTACATCCGAGTACTCCTCATGTTTTTTGAATTGATGCGCAGCATAAGAGCACACGGGGACAATCTTCAAATCCTCTTCACGGGCCTTGTCCACAACTGCCCGTACAAGTTTTTCACCGGCACCTTGACCGCGCAGATCCTCAGAGACGTAGGTATGGTCAATGACCAGTGTTCCTGTAGCCTCTTCCAGTCTGTATGTAATCTCAGCAAGGTCCTTACCGTCGCCTGCAATATAGAAACGTCCTGCTCCTTGTTCAATCAGTTCCATATTCTTCACTCCTGCCTAAATGTAATGCCTTTATCTTACTACCCTGATTTGGAAAAAGCGAGAACTGTACACAATGACTGCCTGTTTTCATGGAAGAACTTAACACCAGCTGGAAGGGGAGGCGGAATGACTTGCGCTTACGCTGCTTCATGCCCTAAGATTAAGACACTAACGCTGTAACGAATAGAAGTTGCATCAGGAGGAAAGCCCATGGAATACGAGATAGAGGTTCAGTTTGAGCCGGTTTATGAGTTAGTAAACAGCATACATACGTTTATCTGTAAGAAATCCAATAAAAAAATTGATCTGGGTACCCCGTGGGCTGCCGAAGTGGCAGGTAAGCTTAGTCCAGGGCTTCTTAGTGCACTGGAGGAAACAGATCTCGGGAATGACTGGAAGCTGCTGAACCTGCTGATCTATTTATGTCCGGCCAAACAAAATGTGGAGAGTGCGCTGAACTGGCTGGAAAGTCTGTCGGTCGGTGAAATATACGAAACCCTTGCCGGGCATGTCAGTGTGTTTCCTGTCCAGATGGAGCAGTTCCGCAGCCGGATGACCTACCTGTTAACCGAATGGAACCGGCAATACTTCAGCACCAGTGATCCCGCCATTCTCGCTAAGCTGCAGGAGCATACGAAGGAACGGAACAGGGAACTCAAGACAAACAATACTTCCGATTTTGTCAACAAGACAACCAATGGTTTCTATTTCTTGCCGGGGGACGGACTGCGCAGGCTGGTGCTAATCCCGCAGTTCCATTTTCAGCCAGTCAACATTATTTACAACTTCGGCACTTTGACCATTTGTCATTATGCAGCGAGAATTATGGTCACAGATGAGGAAATATCTCCATTTATGTACAGGACTCTACGCAGTCTGGGTGAAAAAAGCCGGCTGAAGATTCTTCAATCGGTCGGCGGAGAACGCAAAACGTTCACAGAAATCGTAAAGCAAGCGGGCATCTCCAAAGGGATCGTACATGATCATATTTTCAGTCTCCGGTGTGCCGGTCTGCTTCATGCCTACATCGAAGGGGAGAATGTCACCGCATACAGCCTCCGTCTGGAGGGGATTCACCGGATGAATGAGCAGCTTTTTAAATATTTGAATTGAACCCGGTACACCCTATAATCCTTTACAAAGCCAAGGTATTCTCTACTGAAGAGAAGCTTTGGCTTTTTTTGTAATGGAAAAAACACCAGTGAATTCTGTTTGTGGAGAATTATTTTTAAGTTCTCTCTTTACAGAACAGAATTTACTTTCTATAATGTGAACTATCGGTCATTAATCATACTTAGTGGGTAGGAATTATCAGTCTTTATAAAATGGAGAGAAAAGAGATGATCTTGTGAGAAAAAGTACGATTTTATTGTCCACCTTACTGATAGCAGGTTCACTGCTGCTGTCGGCCTGCTCGGACAACGGCAGTGCGAACAACTCTGAAGTTGTGGACACCCCGGCTACGGCCTCTGCAGATACTGGCGTAACCGAAGCGGCAGCTTCACCGGCACCCGTGCCGGCTGGCGCACTCAGCGAGCCTTTCACGGCAACTGACTTGTCGAAGCTGCCCGCAGTTGCCCAGAACCGTACGGATACGATAATCGTCGGACTCACCGACCCTAGCGGCGCTTTTACACCTTATTTCCAGGAAAGTGGTTATGACGGCAACGTTTCTTCTCTGCTTTATGCTTCACTGGTAACGGTAGATGACAAAGGTGTTCCTGCTCCGGAGCTTGCTGAAAGCTGGGATGTGTCTGAGGATCAGCTTACATACACCTTCCATTTGCACAAAGACCTGAAATTCAGCGACGGCTCACCGCTCACTGCGGAGGATGTGGCTTTTACCTGGACGATTCAATATGACAAAACTTATGACGGCGGGTCCTCGCTGCCTTCGCTCAATGTGAAGGGCGGCAAAGCTTACAAAGAAGGTACTGCCAAAAGCATCGAAGGCATTAAGGTTATTGACCCGCAGACGATCTCGGTAACGCTGGAGCAGCCAAATGCTACGGCACTTGTGGTACTTGGCTCCAATGTGTTGTCGAAAGCCTATTATGGCAAGGACTACAAATTCGGTGAGCTGGAGTACATTAAGAAGCTGCATGAGAAACCGCTTGGCGACGGTCCTTACAAGCTGGAGAAATTCATCCCCGGGCAAGAAGTTCGGCTGGTGGCTAATGAGAACTACTTCAAAGGCAAACCAAAGACCGAACATTTCATTTACAAAACCTCTGAGGGCGACGTTTGGCAGTTCCTGGAGACAGGAGAAGTCGACTATGCTTCCTTCAGTGCCACAGAAGAAAATATCGAAAAGCTGAAGGGACTCGGGTATGTGAATATCATTCCTTATACACCGAGCACTTACGGCTACATGCAGGTTAACCTGAAGCATGAGCAGCTCAAGGATAAGCTGGTGAGACAGGCGATAGTCTACGGCCTTGATCGTCAGAGTATTTACGTGGACGCTGCCCAGGGTGCAGGCTCCATTGCCAATATTCCGGCATCGCCGATCTCCTGGTCATATACGGAAGAGGGCATCAATCCTTACAAATATGATCCGGAAAAAGCCAAACAGCTGCTGGATGAGGCCGGTTGGACTGTTGGTGCGAACGGTATCCGCGAAAAAGACGGCAAGCCGCTCAGCATTCACTATCTGGGCTCCAAGAGTAAAAACACCGACATCTTTATTGCTGTAGCCAAAGAGAACTTTGAAGCGCTGGGCATTGAGTTCCAACCGGAAATTTTCGCGGATTTTAACTCGCTGGTTTCGAAGGTGGAAGGCGGGGATTATGATCTCGTATCCTTCTCCACACCTATGCTGACCGATCCGGCTGACGGATTCATGCAATTCTTCGACGGTGAAATTAACGATTACGAAAATCCGAAATTCCTGGAGCTGTACAATAAAGCACTGGCCACTACCGATATCGAACAGCGTAAAGCAGTCTACAAAGAGCTCTACCAGCTGTTAAATGATGAACTTCCGATCATTTTCACCAGCTACAAAAAGACAGTGTACGCCTATAACGGCCGCATCCAGAATCTTACGGTCAGCCCATTCATCGGGCTTGCCGGCAGCCTGCCGGACTGGACTCTGCAATAATTAACTGTTCGTCCCCTGCCGGGTATGCAACGGCAGGGGACGAATCCATAAGGAGCCAATCATGAGTACTTATTTGACAAAAAGACTGCTGTATATATTCATCATTCTGTTTGCGGCATCACTGCTCATTTTTTGCCTTTATGCTACTACGCCGGGGGACTTTATCACCGGGAATATCAAGCTGACTGCAGAACGCAAGGCGGAGCTGCGGGAGATCTACGGCCTGAACAAACCGGTGCTTGAACGATATGGCATATGGATGAAAAATGCACTGCACGGGGATTTCGGATATTCGCTCGCCCAGCAGAAGCCGGTGCTTCAGCTGTTCAACGACTATATCTGGAATTCTTTTTTGCTGGCGGCGGTATCAACCTTTCTGACCTGGGTTATCGCGGTCATTATCGGAGTGATTTCTGCCTATAAGCAATACTCCTGGTTTGATACGCTGGTGATGATTGCTATATTCGCGGCGATGTCGCTTCCGTCTTTTTTTATCGGCCTATTCCTGATTAAAATATTGGCGGTTGACTTCAAATGGCTGCCGCCTGGCGGAATGACGACCACAGGCAGCAATGCTGCAGGTATGGCATATCTCAAAGATGTTGTGCGTCATATGACGCTGCCGGTTATAGTGATGACCTTGCTTGGGCTGGGCTCACTAACCCGGTATTTCCGCAGCAATATGATAGATGTGCTGAAACAGGATTATATCCGCACAGCCCGCGCCAAGGGCTTAAAGGAGCGGAAGGTGCTGTTCACCCATGCGCTGAGAAATGCGCTGCTGCCAGCCATTACGCTCGTTGGCTTCGAGCTTCCGGCGCTGTTCGGCGGGTCGATTATTATCGAGCAGATCTTCAACTGGCCGGGCATCGGCCAACTGTATATGAAGTCCTTCGGGCTGAGAGATTATCCTCTGCTGATGGGCTTTACGATGCTGCTTGCCATTCTGACCGTGATTGGAACGCTGCTCTCGGATGTTTTGTACCGGGTTGCCGATCCGCGTGTCCGGTTATAGAGGGGGGATGACATTGTGGCAGCTAACAGCACTTTAAACGAGCTTCACAGGCCTGCAGCCAAGGTCCAGAAATCTTCACTGTTCCGGCAATCAATACGGAGACTGCTTCATAACAAGCTGGCGGTATCCGGTTTTGTAGTCGTTGTATTTATGTTTGTTCTTTGTTTTATCGGACCTTTGTTCTCGCCGTATACAGATAACAAAATCAATATGGCCATGATGAATAAAGCACCGAATCTCAAGCATTGGCTGGGAACGGATGCGCTGGGCCGCGATATACTGACGCGGGTGATGCAGGCCGGACGCATCTCGCTTACGGTCGGACTTGCTTCGATGGTATTGTCCGTATTTCTCGGCGCCCTTCTGGGGGCGATAGCCGGTTATTACCGCGGAATTGCTGATCAGATCATTATGCGTATTGCGGATCTGCTGATGACGATTCCCAGTCTGCCGCTGCTGTTCATCTTCGGTGCGTTGCTGTCGGAATGGAAGATTCCGACGGACTACCGGATGTATATTGTTATGCTTATGCTGAGTATCGTGAACTGGCCGGGTCTGGCACGGATGGTGAGAGGCCAAATGCTCAGCCTGCGGGAACGCGAATTCATGCAGGCTGCGGTAGTGCTGGGGCTTAGCGACCGCCGAAAGCTGTTCAACCATCTGCTTCCGAACATTGTTCCACTGCTGATCGTGATGGCGACGCTTAACATCGGCGGAGCGATCCTCAGCGAATCCGTACTCAGCTTTTTCGGCTTGGGGGTTATGCCGCCGACGCCGACATGGGGGAACATGATTGATGCTGCGAATAATATGATCGATTTCCAGAATCGCCCTTGGCTGTGGATTCCGCCGGGTCTGTCGATATTCGCCACGGTCATTGCCATTAATATATTCGGTGACGGCCTCAGAGACGTGCTTGATCCTAAACAGAAGAGGTAGGTGTCCAACATCCGATGAAGGATTTAATGACGATAGACGGTCTCAGCACCAAGTTCTTCACAGAGGAAGGGAATGTAACAGCCGTTGATGATGTAAGCTTCCAGGTACGCGAAGGGGAAACGGTCTGCATTGTCGGGGAATCCGGCTGCGGCAAAAGCGTAACCGCCATGTCGATTATGGGACTGGTAGAGAAGCCCGGAGGGCGGGTTGCCGGAGGAAGTATAGATTTTCAGGGAGAAGATTTATTGCAGCTCGACCAAAATACATTGCGGGCGATCCGCGGCAACGAGATTGCCATGATCTTTCAGGAACCGATGTCATCGCTCAATCCGGTAATGAAGATCGGGGAGCAGATTATGGAGCCGCTGATTGTTCATTTGAAAATGAAGAAAAAAGAAGCCCGGCTGCGGGCGATTGAGCTGATCCAGCAAGTGGGGATCTCCCGGCCAGAGCAGATTGCCGACAGTTACCCTCATGAGCTGAGCGGGGGAATGCTGCAGCGGATCATGATCGCCATCGCTATTTCCTGCAATCCGAAGCTGCTGATAGCCGATGAGCCGACTACGGCGCTGGATGTTACGATCCAGGCGCAAATTCTGGATATGCTGCGCGGGTTCAAGGAAAGCTCCAAAATGTCGATCCTGCTAATCACCCATGACCTTGGGGTCGTGGCAGAGATGGCTGACTACGTGATTGTGATGTATTCCGGCAAAATCGTCGAGGAGGGCGAGGTTGTCGAACTTTTTAAGAATCCCAAGCATCCTTACACAAGAGGTCTGCTGAAGTCAAAGCCTGTGATGGGCCAACGTCAAGAGGAGCTGTATTCAATCCCGGGGCAGGTGCCTAATCCGCTTACGCTGACTCCGTCTTGTTATTTCCATGACCGCTGTGAGCACTGTATGCCGGTCTGCCGCAGCCGCCAGCCGCAGCTCCAGGAGACGGGCAGCGGGCAAAAAGTATCCTGCTGGCTGTATGAGGAGGCGGAAGTCCATGTCTGAGGCACTGCTTGAAGTTAATCATTTGAAGAAGTATTTTCCGGTCACGCAAGGTCTGCTGAGCCGTACGGTAGGACATGTTAAAGCCGTGGACGATATCAGCATCCGGCTTCAGCCGGGCGAGACCTTCGGACTTGTCGGGGAATCCGGCAGCGGCAAAAGTACGGTAGGCCGGACCATTCTGCGGCTGACCGAAAAAACAGCCGGAGAGGTTAAGTTTAAGGGTGTGGACATTTACAGCCTTTCACCCGCTGAGATGCGCCAGCTGCGGCCCCGGATGCAGCTGATTTTTCAGGACCCCTACAGCGCACTTAATCCCAGAGTCCGGGTTGGTGACGCCATCGGCGAAGCTCTGCTGGATCACGGACTATGCTCCAAAGCGGAGGTCCGGGGGCTGGTGCTGGATGCGCTTGAAGCCTGCGGCTTGTCCTCCTATCATATCGACCGCTTCCCGCATGAGTTCTCCGGCGGCCAGCGCCAGCGGATCGGAATTGCGCGGGCGCTGATCCTGAATCCTGACCTCATCATAGCCGATGAGCCGGTCTCGGCACTGGATGTGTCCATTCAGGCCCAGATCATCAATTTGTTCAGCAAGCTGCAGCAGAGTAAGGGACTGGCCTATTTGTTTATTTCCCACGATCTCAGCGTAGTGGAGCATTTATGCTCCCGGATCGGTGTGATGTATCTGGGCTCCATGGTGGAGACCGCGGCTAGGGACGAATTGTTCCGCCATCCGCTGCATCCATATACCAAGGCGCTGCTTTCGGCGGTTCCTGTTCCGATTCCGAAGCTGAAGCGGGAGCGGATCGTGCTGCAAGGCGATATTCCGAGCCCTGCAAACCCGCCTTCCGGCTGCAAATTCCATACCCGCTGTCCGTTTGCCGTGGAGGTCTGCAAGGCGCAGATTCCGGTGTTCCGCGATGCCGGCGGAGGCCATTATGTAGCGTGTCATTTGGCATAACTTCTTATAAATATGTATTATAATAGAATATTTACCGATTTTGACTTGGTGTACTGGCAGTGCTATACTGTTTCCACAGCAGGTAAATATGGTTAATAATAGACTGATTAGACCTATACATCTAATTGGTCTTGTTTTTTTAATACTTAAGTCAGTTGTTCGTAGTAATTCATTGCAGCCCAAGCTGACAAAACTTTTAGGAGGAAATATCATGAATACCACAGTACGTTTGACTGAAAGATCCGGCTCGACCTCTTCACAGCGGAGCAAAGGCTTTGTACCGGTTGTCGTCTACGGTGCAGGTTCAGATAGCCAATCCTTTACAGCGGATGCGAAGACATTGAACGAAATTCTCGGCAAGAACCCGCGGGCGATTCTCAAGGTAGAACTGCCGGATTCCGGCTCCAAGAATGTGGTGATCCAGGAAGTGCAGCGTCAGCCGCTTTCACGCAAGTTGCTGCATGTGGACCTGCATCAGATTGATATGAAGGCTGAGCTGGACACCAAGGTTGCTTTCCACTTCACCGGTGATCCTGTCGGCGTCAAGAGCGGCGGCAGTCAGCAGGTGGAGCTCTATGAGCTGGATATCCGCACCTTGCCGGACAAGCTGACTGCGACCTTTGAAGTAGATATCAGCGGCCTTGATATTGGCGATCAATTACTGGTTTCCGATCTGCCGAAGCATGAAGGCTGGGAAGTATTGACACCAGAGGATACACTGATCGTACGAATTTCGCCTCCTGTCGCTGCTGAAGAGCCGACGGATACGGATACTGCCGAACCGGCAGCAGCCGTGGCTTCCGAAGAGGGCAAGACGGAAGAATAAGCTACTTAGCGGACTTGAAGATTTAGTTTAAATAGGAGCAGACATTCCCTTAACAAGGAGCTGTCTGCTCCTTTTGCGTGCAATGATTTGGCTGATGTGACTTGGTAAGGGGGTGGGGAATTTGTTGTTTCATAATTTACAACGTAACAGTGTTATGTTACGATCATTTCAAGGAGTGATCAAGATGGAAGAGGATTTGATCTCCAAGAAGGATCTGCTGGAGCTGACCGGCATTTCTTACGGGCAGCTGTACCGCTGGAAACGGAAACAGCTGATTCCCGAGGAGTGGTTTATCCGCAAATCTACGTTTACCGGGCAGGAAACCTTTTTTCCGAAAGACAGAATTCTGGGTCGGATCCATAATATTATCCACATGAAGGATGATCTTTCACTGGATGAGCTGGCAGACAGGTTAGGTGATACTTCAACCCTCTACAAGCTGTCATTGACGGCGAAGCAATTGTTAGAACGTAACATTGTTTCGAGCTTGACCCTGGACAGATTCGGAGGGTTGGACGGAGGCGGAGATCAGGAATATGCCTTTGAGCAGATTGTACATCTATTTGCCGTTGACCTCTTGCTTAGCAAAGGCGAGGTGAATCTGGAGGAAGCCGACAGGCTGTTCTATACACTGACGGTGAATACGCAGAGGTTCGAGGGGAAGAGCTGGGAGCTGTTTTTTGTCCGCAAAATGGGCGTCAGTATGTTCCTGCTCGCTGCATCTCCAGCCGATCTGGTTTTTGATGAGGGTGTAAGGCTTGTTAGCAGACTCGCTTTCACGGATTTGCTGGAACAGCTGAAGGGCAAAGTGAATTAAGGAGGAATGGTTAATGCTTATTGATAAACAACTGCCGGATTTGCAGATGGCCGGAGTGAGCGGCGCCGCAGGCGGGACCTATAACAACGTTAATTTGGACGGAGTAAGCCGGGTGAACGGGCCGGTTCTGGCGCGGAATTTCAAGGGCAACGGGGTTATACAGATGAACGGGGATCTTTCAGCAGAAGAAATGGACGTGAATGGAAAGCTCAAAATCAACGGCAGTCTGGAGTCCGTGAGAATGCAGCTAGACGGAATGGTCACGATAGACGGCCCCCTGCGCGGCGAGAACTGTATCCTGAACGGGATGATCCGTGTAACAGGAAGCTGCGAGCTGGAGCGTTTTGAGGGTGAGGGTAGTTTTACAGTAATCGGCTTACTTAGTGCGGGATATATGGATTTCACTCTTGAGGGGCAAAGCAAGGCGGATGAGATCGGTGTGGAGAGCCTGATTGTCCGGCAGAGGGATTCACATCTTGTGAGCAAACTGCTGGGCGGGTTAATTCCACGGTTTAGAACTGAGCTGCTTGCCAAGGTCATTGAAGGCGACTATCTTGAACTGGAAAATACGACAGCGGATATTGTGCGGGGCGACAAGGTCATAATCGGAATAGGCTGCAGGATCGGGCGGCTGGAATACCGCTCGGAACTGAAAGTGCATCCTGGTTCAAGTGTGAGAAAGGTGGAGAAGTACGGTGAGTAATGATGCTGAGCGCAATAATCTGAAAATTCTTGGAACTTCATCGTCTATGGGCGGATGCTTTCTCGATGTGAAGGTGACCGGTGAAGGCAAGTTTGCCGGAGATGTGGATTGCCTGAGCTTTTCTTTGACCGGGAACAGCGGGATTTCTGGTAGTCTGCGGACGGAGAAGTTGAAGCTCACCGGTGAAATTGAAGTGAAAGAGCGGCTTACGGCAGGAGCCCTGCACGGACAAGGGGAGATAAAGTGTGGCAGCTTAAGCGCTGAACGATTCAAGTTGAGCGGCGATCTGGAGGTGTCTGGAGATTGCGAAGCGGAGAAGCTGCAAATGACCGGTGCGCTTAGGGTAGGCAGGCTGCTGAATGCAGACAATCTGGAGCTTGTGCTGTTTGGACCCAGCCGATCGTCAGAAGTCGGGGGAGGCAGCATTACCATCAAGCGCAGCAAGGCGGGGGCTCTGCTGAAACAGGTTCAGCCGAAGGGGATTCTGTTCACTGCACGGGTGATTGAAGGAGACCAGGTAGACATTCAAAATACCTGTGCAGAAGTGGTGCGGGGGGAAAACGTCATCATTGGTGCAGATTGCGAAATCGGGATCGTGGAATACCGCAGCAAGCTGGAAATTCATAAGAGTGCCACCGTGAAGCAGCAGGTGAAGGTTACGAAGTAAGCCGCCGGATACACCGCCTGTTGCATGAGACGCCAGAAGCCAGAAGCCGGATGCCGCAGGCTGAAGAACAGAGTATGCTGCCACTTGTTCTGTCAGTCTGGACATTCCGCAGCAGGCTTTGCGGCAGCCCCGGCACTAAGCTTGCCGGGATACCTGAAAGCGAAGGACGGTCTTCAGCTTCTCCGGCGCTGTTCTGCGGGCATCTGAAATATAGATTTCCCTGTGGGTGTGGGCAACCCGCTGCAAGTCATGTTCGGAACAATATTGTTCCATCCGCGCGAAGCTCTGCGGCTCCTCATCGTAAGAGCCCAGATGAAGCATTTGCACACTTAGGCCGTCTTCGGAGCTTCCGAAGGCGGCTTTATGCAGAAGTGGATGCGGTTTGGTAGTCTTCAGCTTCTCCAGGATGTCACCCGCAAGATCGGCTGTCACAAAATCAGGCTGCCTGATCATCAAGGTATAGAGCAGGTCGTCTTTGTCTAGGACAGCTTTCTTGCGGCCCTCAGGGTTCAGATCCCAAATGCCTTCCAGCGGGAAAACGGTATAATCGTAGTAGCTCTCAGGTGCTGGTCCTTTTTTGGG
Organism: Paenibacillus sp. FSL M7-1046; assembly: GCF_038007405.1. Classification (NCBI taxonomy): domain Bacteria; kingdom Bacillati; phylum Bacillota; class Bacilli; order Caryophanales; family Paenibacillaceae; genus Paenibacillus; species Paenibacillus sp. FSL M7-1046. Next base: position 5,042,760 of record NZ_JBBOXB010000001.1, read on the forward strand.
AAGCATCTTTACCGCGTAAGCCAGAGAGTACAGTACACCTACAGCATCGGCAAAGGTCTCACTGTTCGGATTGCCCTCTCCCTGCAGCATAAAGTAAGGAAATGCAGGCACTGTAAGAATTGCTGGTTCGACGGCGGGCAGATACAGGGCCTTGTCCTGCTTTTTCCATTCGTATTTCATAGGAATCACCTCATCAATAGATTGTGTTAATCTAAGAATAGCATGTGTAACTAGACATAAGAGTGTCATCTTCGACCGGAGTAGATTAGAAAAGTAGAAGGATGTAGAATAAAGAGTAATGTAATATACTGGCATGAATTAGGAGGAGCTTCAATGATTGGTCAAGCTGAATTGGTAATTGACGCGAAAGCACTGCTTGGGGAAGGCGCCCATTGGGACGGACAGGAAAGTAAACTTCATTGGGTTGATATCGAGGGCAGACGGCTGAGAATTTATGAACCTATGGGACAAGGCGAGGAGATCTATTCCTTCGATAGCATGGTCAGTGCGGCAGTGCCGGCCGCAGACGGCGGCTGGATACTTGCGCTGCAGGACGGAATCTACAGCTTCAAGAAGAACGGGCAGCCGCAGCTTATCGCTGCAGTGGAGCCTGAGCTGCCCCGCAACCGGCTGAACGATGCCAAATGCGACAGTGCAGGCCGGCTATGGTTCGGCACCATGAGTATGGATTCAACACCGGGGGCGGGCAATCTGTATGTCATGGAGCCTCATGGGGAGGTGCGCCATGTCTTGCCGGACATCGGCATCTCAAATGGACTGGCCTGGGATGACAGCCGCAGCTTGATGTATTACATTGATACGCCGACCCGGGGCGTGGATGTTATGGATTATGATCTGCAGAGCGGGACAGTCAGCGGACGCAGGACCGCTTTTACTTTGCCGGAAGGTGCAGGCGGTCCTGATGGGATGACGATTGACCGTGAGGGCATGCTCTGGGTGGCCCAGTGGGGCGGGAGCTGTGTCTCGCGCTGGAATCCGCACACCGGGAAACAGATCGGCAAGGTTGAAGTGCCGGCCAAGAATGTAACCTCCTGCACTTTCGGCGGCGAGGCGCTGGACGAGCTGTACATCACTACAGCGAGAAGCGGGATGAGCGAAGAAGAATTGCAGCACTGGCCGCTGGCTGGAGGACTGTTTAAGTTCAAAGCCGGGGTGCAGGGAGTGCCGGCCAATGTTTTTGCAGGCAAAGTGCGGTAGTATGGGTTACCTGTTGTTTTAATAAAATATTGTTATCTTAGTGCTTAGTCTCGTTTATTGATTGATATGAAGAACTACATGCTACACGTATGGGTGCTTAATTTATAATCGCTAATAGGATGTAGAGAACGTAGCCCAAGCGAAAGCTCGGGAGCGTTCTCTTTTTTGTCTAACTGAATAAATCTTGAAGAAAACAATTGATCGTTCTTTATTCAAAACGAGGGCTCTTCATACGCAATTTTGAATAGTACACGATACCCAGAGAAATTTTATAATCACTCTAAAGTTGCATTACTTAATCCCATCGTCATCGCTAGCACACCACACCCAAGTCCCTTCAACAGGACACTCAACATGGGCAATTCTGTCATAGAGGCTTCCGTCATAACTAGCACGTGGATTACGTGGTTCATTCATCGTACCACAAGATACTGGAAAGATTCCTTCATTCCATTTTCCAATTTCTCTATTGCACTATCTAAAAAATGATAGACTAAGGTTGCTGAATAAATTCCTTCAGGTTCAGCTCCTAATGAAGTTACTTTAAAACTACTTTCACATGTGCCATCTTCCCAATTAATGTCAAGCCCGTTATTTCTCTAAAAATACCCGATATAGATTGTGAATTTTGATATGTCTTTGTTTTTTTTGGTACTTGCGTCATTGTTAACCTCCTAAGTTGTAGTTTTGGTGATACAGTAATATTATTTTCAAGGAGATGTTAGTTTATTCGACTGATTTCTTAATGGACAAAGTCCTAAAGCTAGCTTTTAAAAAACAAGTACAATTAGCGTCCTTAAGCTGGCACTCAAGTATCCTACAGCATAGGAAATGGCCAAGGCAACTCAGGACGAACAAAGGCAATCTCTGATTACAATTGGTGCTAAAACCACAGCTACTAAAGCTTCTAAGACCTAAGTGGTGTTTTTAAGTGGATTCCAAACAACGGCAGCCATGAACGAAATATCGTTCTAGACTGCCGTTGCTCTATTGAATTAAGGTGTTCCGTTATCTCAATAACTCGGTTTGTAAATCCTATCCGTGTCAGTATCGATTACAAAATCCACCTCTACCTCTCCTTTAAGAGGTAACTGTTCGAAATTGTAGAGCTTGTAAAAGACTTCGGGTAAATCGCTTAAATCAGTAACTTGCTCTTTTACTTTTAGATATTTTTGTTTTAACTCCTGCTTAGTACACTTGGCACCCGAAATGTAAGATCTGTGAAAATAACCGTCAATTTCAACTAACAATGCAATCACGACCGGTTGCTAACCAATCCATATAGCTAAGAATATTTACATAATAACTTATCCCGTCTCCAGTAGGTTAAACTTTTTTTCCTAATAGTTGAGCAAAGACTATCAGACGTACGTGAGCCGTTACTCATCGGCCCCTATGTTAACTGATGCTCCCCGTAGTCTTGCTTGACCGTCAGTGTCCAAGGTTTTGACGATGAAACTGTAAGATTTACCCGCATCGATTGCGGCGGAGGCAGCTCTAAGGTGAAAATCATTTGAGGCTTGCTTCACAAATCCAGGATCGGCAAATACAGAATGGCTATCATTTCCGGTACGGGTCTTATAGGTGGTGAAACTGATATACTCCTGGTTTTTCCAAATCCAACTTGCTTTCGATACGTCTCCGGGAGCGTAATAAAGATTGTAGTCTACTACATTTCCCGAGTTTTTCTTCTGTTCGTTATAGATGAAGACATTCGATGAATTCGCAAAGATGATATTATTGGTGATCATATTATTTTTGGTATCGTACTGTAGCAAAATTTCACCACTGCCATCATTTAGCGAATTATTGTGATATAGGGTATTGTTGATGATCTTGCAATTTACTGTTGAACCTCGTTCCATATCGTATCCGCCCAGCGCTATTCCCGTATACCGGTTACTGTAGACTATGTTGCTCCGCACGGTAACCTCGCTTGTGGATTTCCCTGCATGTTCACTGGCAATTTCAATGCCAATATCGTTGTTGTAACTGTAATTTCGTTCAATAACGCTGTCTTTTCCCCCATCGATGTAAATACCGCCAGCTGCATTGCTATGGTTAGGAAGTGATGTACCGTAAGAAGGGTTAAAGTTGGATGTGATGTTATATACTCTATTGCCACTGACTAATCCGTTTCTCACTTGATCGTAGGACGGATGCGGCGCCGTTCCTTCGAAGCCGATGAGATCGATACCGATATTGTCATTATCATGAATGAGATTGTTCGTCACGGCAAAAGTATCGACATTTCCGTTGATAACAAGGGACTCGCTTGAACCCAGTACCAGCTTATATAGCTCATTACCTTCTATCGTTACATGATGAATGGAGGCGGGAGCCTCAGTGCCATACACAGCGATACCGTGAGCATCCCGGCCAAGCAGGTCACTGCCGGCTGGTGTTGCAGTATTTTTGATATCATGTACTTTGTTATTCAGTATCTTAATATAGCTACCAGAACCGTGGACAAATATACCTATTGGCAATTGCTCTGTTTTTGCTGTGCTGAAATTACGGATTTCAAACCCCTTTATCGTAATATAGCTGGCATTTTCAATCTCAATCAGGCCTTGTTGTCCTGTGACAGAAAGTCCGCTGCCATCAAGGATTGCTCTTTCCTGCGGGAAATTAGCGAACGTGATCGAACCCTCCCGGGCTGAGCCTGAACGGCTTATTTTAAGCTTTTGCTTATAGACGCCTCCTCTTACATACACCGTGCTGCCCGGTTTTGCGGAGTCTGCTGCATGCTGGAGCGTTCTCCAGGGAGATTTTTTGGTGCCCTCGTTGTCATCGCTGCCTTTGGAGTCAACAAAATAAGTAGGAACAGCTGCGGAAGTAGAAGTGGCACGCAATTGCAACAGCATAATCATTACGGTTGCAACTACCAAACTCAGTATGAAAAATTTACGCTTTGTTTGCATTGAGCTGGATCTGCCTTCCCTGAATGGTTTTCTTGTAATTATACTATAGTCATCCGTAAGTGGCTCTTATGCGCTATCTAGTAATGTTTGAGTAAATGTGCCCCGTTAGCGTAACGTCAGCTCGGAAGATTGAAATCCACCTATTACTAATAATGAAACTCTCATGGCGACGTCTTCTTTATTAGTACTTACGTTCCCAGTAGCCCATTGAAAGGCACCTTCATGGATGACTTGTGCAAAAATAGGCACATAAATATTTTTCTCGTCAGCTGTATAGATGTCTTCCAGACTTTTCGACAAATATTCCTTCAACTCATTTACTATTTTTTCTTTCAATTGCGGTACGACTAAGCTTACATAGCTGCTGCGGCATTGGATGTCAGGTGGTCGATAAAAATCGCATACCGCTAAAACGAGCTGATGGATGCTGTCTTGATCGAATTTCACTACGCCTGCAGTGTGTTTTACAATGGCAGCTGATGCAGAATCTCCCATAACGTAGTCCAATAATTCGTATTTGTCAGTAAAGTGCGCATAGAATGTAGCCCGGTTGACTTGTGCTCCTTTTGTTATATCCGCTATTGTTATTTTTTCAAAATCCTTTTTGGAAACCAAATGAAAAAATGCGTTAATCAAAGACTGTTTCGTTTGTGTCATTCGCACATTCATTACTTTTGCCGCCATTTGCTTCACCCCTAACCCGACATATTAACAAGCTTGTCGCTATAGCAACATTTGTGCATCAATTGTTGGTTGTTGCATTAAATCATAGGTTGTATATTATCCATTAAAGCAACACCTGTTACTTTAATATAGCACAGAAAAGGAGCTTACGAAAAATGAAAACTATTGCAATAGTGGGTGCAGGTCCTGGATTAGGTTTGTCGCTAGCCAAAAAATTCGGAGAGAACGGATTTAGGGTGGCTGCCATTTCGCGTAATCCAGAGAAATTATCAATGATCATAAGCGAACTTAAAGAATTAAATATCGAAGCACAGTCTTATGTAGCGGATGTCACGAACTTGGCTGCTTTAAAACTAACCATTCAAGCGGTTAAAAAGGATTTTGGTTCTATCGATGTGCTAGAGTTTAGCCCTTATGCAGGGTGGGATAAATTCACAAATGTGCTGGAAACAACGCCAGAGAGTGTATTAGAACAAGTAAACAGCTATGTGTTGCCTGCCGTTCTTTTGGTCAATGAGGTATTACCGGATATGATAAACAACCGTTCGGGTGCCATTCTATTTACAACAGGCTTATCTGCTATGTTCCCGTTGCCTTTTGTCGGGAATGGTGGAATCGTTATGTCGGGTATTCGTAATTACGCTACAAACTTGCACAATGAGTTGAAAGAAAAAGGTATATTTGTCGGACATCTTTCCATCGGAACCTTAATACAAGCCGGTACAGCAGGCGATCCGGATGTCATTGCAGATACTTGGTATGACCTATACGAGAAGAAGGACCGCTTTGAAGAAATATTCCCGCCAGGGTTTGATCCGACGAAAATTCCTAATCCATAACTGTTAATTCATTCATTTTTTGTAAAAAAGGCTGGCTCTGTTCAAATCAAGTTCGGTGGAGGTAAGGTGAATAATGCTCTCTTCCGCTGCCGACAGAACGGCGGTGAAACATACCGGCAAAAGCCATGCCGTTTGATCCAAGTGAAGGATGAGCGGAGTTGCAAACAGCAAAAAACCGGCAAGTTTGTTTCCCCAGGTATGCAGGATGGCAAATGCATGATATTTATACGCCGCAATGACCAGGTTGGCCATGCGAATGAGCACGGTGGCAGCGATCCATGGCAGATATTCTAATATTTCATCCCCATTCTTGAAAATGATCGACACCATAACTACAGCAAAAAAGCCGAGGTCGGCAATGGAGTCCAGCTTCGCGCCCAAGGTACTTTCACTTTTGGTCTTACGGGCAATATACCCGTCCAACACATCGCTAAGCCCGCAAGCCAGATAGACTGCCGTAAAGAGCAGGGCATTGCCGTAAGTAAAAAACAAGGCGGGCAGGAGCACGATGCGGCTGATTGAGAGGATATTTGCGGTATTTTTTAACAACGGCATAACCTCCTATAAAGAATGTGTCCCCTTCATTTGGTTGATGCGATAATCATCCCAGTTACCGTCTTCATGTGCAATTCATAACTTCACAATAGAACGTTAAACAGGCCACCGGTTCCCGGCGGTCTGTTTCTTTTGGCATCTCCCTGTGAAAATGGTCCATTCCCCTGCGAAAATGGTCCGAAACTGTGCTACAGCTCTCACGGAAAGGCGATCTGTCCTCTCTCCCGGCGGTATGCTTAGGTCTGCTAGGATGAAAGCGTAAACAAAAATCTGGATATAGGAGATTCCGATATGGGGGTACCTTCCGAAGAGCTGCTTCGCGGAGTGGAGCCGGTCCGTCCATCCCGCAGGAAGCTGCAGAACAAACACAAGCTGTTTCTCATGGCGCTTCCGTTTCTTGTTGTGACCTTTATTTTCTACTATTTGCCGATCAGCGGATGGATCTACGCGTTCTATGATTTCATCCCCGGCATTCCGCTGTCGGACACGCCGTATGTCGGGCTGAAATGGTTCCGGACTATGGTTTCGAATCCGACGCAGACCGCCGAAGTGCTGCGCGTGCTGAAGAACACGGTGGTGATGAGCTCCCTGGGGCTGATAACCTCTGTTTTTCCGGTCATTTTTGCGATACTGCTCACCGAGATTAAGTCGGGCTGGTACCGCAAGTTCGTACAGACACTGACCACGATTCCGAATTTCATCAGCTGGATTCTCGTCTATGCGCTGGCGTTCTCGCTGTTTTCCGTGGATAGCGGGGTGGTGAGCGGCATACTCGTGCAGTTGGGCATAGTCGATGAGGGATACAATTTCCTTGCTTCCAGCTCGAATATCTGGGTCACGATGATTGCCTGGTACTGGTGGAAATCGCTCGGGTGGGGGGCAATCCTGTATTTGGCGGCGATTGCCGGCATTGACCAGGAGCTGTATGAAGCGGCAGAGGTGGACGGAGCCAGCCGGTTCCGCAAAATCTGGCATATTACCGTGCCCGGTCTTATCCCTACCTTCTTTGTACTACTGCTGCTCTCGATCGGGAACTTTGTGAATAACGGGATGGAACAGTATTTTGCCTTCCAGAACGCAATGAACAAGGATGCCATCGAAGTGCTGGACCTGTATGTGTACAATATCGCCTTTGCCAACAACTTTCCGTTCGCCACGGCGGTCAGCATGCTGAAATCGGTCGTCAGCGTCATTCTGCTGTTCGCGGCCAATACGCTGTCGAGAGTGGTGCGCGACGAATCTATCATTTAAGGGGGTGACTCCACTTGCGAAAAAAGCTAAAGCCCGGCGATGCCCTGTTCCAGGGAATTAACTATCTGCTCTTTGGATTGTTCACCCTGAGCTGCATTTATCCGTTCTATTATCTGTTCATCAACACGATCAGCTCCAATGATCTCAGTGCGGCAGGCTATATCAAATATTATCCGCGTGAGATCCATTTCGACAACTACTTCAAGGTGCTGCGGATCAGCGGGCTCAGCCATGCAGCGCTGGTGTCGGTCTACCGTACAGTAGTCGGCACAATGCTGACCGTAGGCGCTTCGGCTTTCCTGGGGTATCTGTTCACCAAAAAGGAGATGTGGGGCCGGCAAATCTGGTACCGCAGCGTTGTGGTTACGATGTACTTCAGCGCCGGGCTGATTCCCTGGTACATTACGATGCACAACCTGCATCTGACCAACAATTATCTGGCTTATATTCTGCCGACGATCATTACGCCATTCAATATTATTCTGGTCAAAACCTTTGTGGAGGCGATCCCGCCTTCACTGGAGGAATCCGCGAGCATGGATGGAGCAGGTTATCTGCGGGTGTTCTGGAGTATTATTGTCCCGCTGACAACGCCGATTCTGGCTACGATTACGATATTTTCGGCGGTAAGCCAGTGGAACTCCTTCATTGATACCGCATTTCTGATGACGGATACGAAATATTACACTCTGCAGTTTCTGCTCTGGCGTTACTTAAATGAGTCCAGTTCGCTGGCAGCGCTGATCCGCAATTCACCGGATATGGCAGCCAGCGTCCAGAACATGCAGACCCCGACCTCGGTCCGGATGACAGTAACGATGATTGTGGTACTGCCGATTCTAATTGTGTATCCGTTTTTCCAGCGTTTTTTTGTCAAAGGCATTATGATCGGCGCAGTCAAGGGCTGACACAAGGCAGCAACTGCAAGGAACAGGAATGGAGTCCGGCTCTGCCTGTGGCGGAGCTTGCACTTATGCAAATGTACACAAAACTTAAAGTGTATGCTTACGAAACGGGTTTTGTTCGATGCAGATTCAAGAGGAGCAGATTCTCACAAAACTATTAGGGGGTAACAAGCTATGAAGTTCAGAAGGTTATCGCTGCTTCTGCTGAGCGCCATCATGGTGTTCGTTCTGGCAGCCTGCGGCGGCGGAAACGGGAATTCAGGCAATGGGGGCAAAGCGGAGAGTACAGATAAACCGGTCACCGAGGCTACGAATGCGGCAAAAGAAACCGCAGCACCGGATGACGGCGCACTTGATCATTCCAAACCGCTGAAGCTGACGGTATTCTCAACAACCGCCAACTATGCGGGGCCGCAGACCGGCTGGTTCGCTAAGGTCATCAAGGATAAATTCAACATCGAGCTGGATATCGTCGCCTCCAACCTGACCGGCGGGGACACCAAAATCTCGGCGATGATGGCTTCCGGCGATCTTGGAGATATCATCGTCTTCGGGGATGATAAAAACCACTATCCCAATGCGATCAAAGGAAAGCTGCTGCTGGACTGGACGCAGGATGGGCTGCTTGATAAATACGGCACCGATATCATGAAGCAATTCCCGAAAGCTGTGGAGAAGGCTAAAGTTGCCTTTGGCGGGGGCAGCGCAGTCTATGGCATCGGAAACAGTGTTGCTACCAATCCTTCCGGCCCTTCCGAAGGCAAGGATATGACTTGGGGACCGGATTTACGCTGGGATCTGTACCAGCAAATCGGGGCACCGGAGATTAAAACCATTGAGGATTACCTGCCGGTCCTGAAAAAGATGCAGGAGCTTGAGCCGAAGAATGAGCAAGGCAAAAAAACCTATGCCTTCTCGCTCTGGTCCGACTGGGACGGCAACTACAAAATGACGCTGGCAAAGCAATTCGCCAACATGCTGGGCTATGATGAAATCCCCGATACTGCAGTCTACGTCAAAGCCGATGAAGAGAAATATTATGATTTCCTCTCCGAGGACAGCTGGTACATGAAGTCGCTCAAGCTGTATTACGAGGCCAACCAAATGGGGCTGCTCGATCCTGACTCCCTGACCCAGAAATTTGATGATGTGGTGGCGAAATACAAGGACGGCCGTATGCTGTTCTCCTGGTTCCCGTGGCTGGGTGCCGCCAACTACAATACCGCGGAAAGAACGGCGGAAGGTAAAGGTTTTGCACTGGTGCCGTTCAAGGATGAACTGATGTATTCAACAGGCTTCAATGTGTACGGCGGCAACGGTATTATCTCCATCGGAGCAAAAGCCAAGGAGCCTGAGCGGATTATGGAGTTCCTCAATTGGATGTATACGCCGGAAGGCGCGATGCTCTCGGCAGGCAGCGGAACAGCTGTACCTAATGGTCCTAAGGGCTTGACCTGGGATATTAACAGCAGTGGCCAGCCAGTAGTCACCGATTTCGGTTGGAAGGCTTACACTGACCAGCAGAACACCCAAGTACCTGAAGAATTCGGCGGCGGTGACTATTATTACGGGTCAAATCAGATGAATTTCTCGTTTGTTGTTCCGGCGATGGAGAATCCTGAGACAAGCGAGCCGTATGACCACAATCTGTGGAAGACAACACTGGAACGCAATCCATCGAAGCTTGACAGTGACTGGAGAGCAAAGATGGGCGTACTGACCGCTAAGGAATACTTTGAGAAAAATAATCTGCTTGCCGTTGCGCCGCAGGGCTTCACCGGCAAAGAGCCACTGATCATGGATAAAACGCTGGAGCAGAAAAATAAACAGATCGGTACAGTCATTCAGCAGATTTCCTGGAAAATGGTTTTTGCCAAAAATCAGGCTGAATTTGACAAGCTGAACAAGGAAATGCATGACAAGGTCAACGGTCTCGGCTATGCCGACGTTATTGAATTTTCGGTCAAAAAAGCGGAGGAGCTATTCGAGGCCCGCAAAAGTGTAAAGTAAGCAGGGACAGAGCATAAAGATAAGGCAGGGCGGCGCGGTGAGCTGTTCTGCCTTATTATTTTCAGTTCAGGTTAAATCTGGTATTCTAATTCTATTATATAAAACGCTTACAAAAAGAAGAGAGGATACGGAAAATGAGCAGAACGAAGCCAGGGAGCCATACGCCGGCAGTCAAATCTTTGCGGACTACCTTGGTGATTTATTTGCTGATCGGTACGCTGCTGCCGCTCCTGATCGTCGGAATTGTATCCTACACTTCGATTTTTTCGATTCTTTCGGGGAAAATCGGCAGCGGGATCAGCGCAAGCCTGCGCCAGGAGGCGCTCAGCCTGGAGAATGCCATCGACAATCTTGATTTTGCCTCCAAGCAGTTTGCGCTTGACGGCCAGATTGTGGAGGAAATGTCTTCTTTTCTGCTGGAGAAGCAGATTTACCGCAAATCGCAGATTATGAGTTCGATCAACCAGAAGATTAATCTGGTCAACTTCACCAATCCTTACATAGGGTTAACTGCCTATATCATGCCTGGCAGCGATGATCCGGTGCTGTTTACCAACATGAGCGCGCGGAGGAACTTTGATATCAGCACGCTGCCTTCTTTTATGCGCTATAACGGAGCTGATTATTACGGGCCGCATGGCACGATGTATGCTGTAGGCGATAACGTGGTTTTTTCCGAGCAGCGGATTGTCAGGGTGAGCGGCCAGCATCAGCTGTATATCTATCTGGAGACGAACTACAGTCTGCTGCGCAAAATTTTTAAGCAGGAAGCCTATGGAATGAAGGTAAACCATCTGCTGGTCAACCAGAGCGGCACACTTACCCATGTCATCGACGGCAAGCTGCCCGGAAAGATCGTCAAAGCGGCAGGGAAATCTTCGGGGCTTCCGCATGAGGAGCTGGACGGCTACCATCTGTTCCGATACGAGAGTCCGCAGGGCTGGAAGCTGGTGGCTGTCGTGAAGAAATCGGTATTTAACAGTGAAATTTACTCCTGGTTTTACAAAATGATTCTGCTCGCCCTCTCCACACTGCTCTTTGCCGGAGTTCTGGCCTGGCTGATCTGGAAGCGGATTTATGGCCCTCTGCGCAAAGTCAACGTGGAAATTATCCGTATGGCCGAAAATGTTACTGCTCCTGTTGCCTTCACGAATGTGGAGGAGTTCGACTTTGTACTGAGCAACTTTCAGCAGATGAAGGATCAGGTCAATGATCTGCTGCTGGCCGTAGCCCGCAATGAGAAGCAGAAAAGCCAGTTCGAGATTGAGAAGCTGCTCAGCCAGATCAACCCGCATTTCTTGCACAACACGCTGAACACGGTGCAGTGGCTCGCCCGGCTGAACGGGCAGAAGGAAATTGACAAGCTGGTCACACTGCTGGTGAAGGTGCTGCATTACAATCTCGGCAAACAGAGCATTATTGTTACGATCGGTGAAGAAATCGAAGCTATCCGCAATTATATGGAGCTTCAGCGTATCCGTTACGATTATGAATTTGAGTTCAACGTGCAGGCGGAGGAAGATGTGCTGTCAGCTGCGGTCCCGCGTTTTCTGCTTCAGCCGCTGGTCGAAAATTCGATTTATCACGGGCTCAGCGATAACGGGAAGGTCGAGGTTATAATTACTGCGCATGATGTAGATGAAATTCTGCTGTGTGTGAAGGATAACGGAACGGGAATGGACCCTGACAAGATTGAAGAGCTGCTCTCGGATGACGGTGCCAGAAAGCGGGGACTCGGCATCGGCTTCTCCTACGTCATGCGGATGCTGAGGATGTATTACGGAGATCAGATGACTCTGCAAATTGCCAGCAACCCGGGGGAAGGCACATGTGTATCCATTATCATACCTAAGAAAAGCAAGGAGGACTTCGATGATTAAGGCTGTTGTGGTCGATGACGAGCGGCTTGTGCGCAAAGGCTTCATCTCGCTGATTGACTGGTCGTCCTTTGGAGTTGTGATTGTCGGAGAGGCCGGGGACGGCAATGCCGCGCTGGCCCTGCTCCGCGAGCAGGAGACCGATCTGCTGTTTGTCGATCTCACCATGCCGGGGATGTCCGGGTTCGATCTCATCCGGCAGGTGCGGCAGCGGTTCCCAGCCATCCGCTGCGTAGTGCTGACCTGCCATCATGAATTTGATTATGTGCAGGAGGCGCTGCGCCTGGGTGCGGTTGATTACATTGTGAAGACACTGCTGGAGGTGGAGAATGCGGATGAGACGATCCGCCGTTTGGTTGAACGGATCAAATGGGAGGACAGCACCCGGGAGTCGCTTAGCCGCGGAGAGGGCAGGATTATCGCTGCAGACAAGGCGCTGCTCTACATCCCGCTGGACCCCCGGTCCAGCGAGGAAGAGCTGTTTCAGCTCTCGGTGGTGAAGAACCATCCGCTGATCACATTTCAGGACATGTGGATCACGCCGCTGCACCAGCGGTATGCGGAGGAAGATGGCAGCCGTGAGCTCAAGCAAATGCTTGGGGGCCGCTGGCAGACGGCGCTGGTGAGCGGACTGCGGGATCAAAGCCTGCTGGAAGTGGAGAAGATCCTTGGGCTGACAGCGCAACATGCGCTGTTCTATTCCGGGGGAGCCGAGGAACCGGCCAGACTGAACTATGCCGAGCTTAAAGTGATGGCATCGGAGGCAACGATCTTCAGTGATGAGGAAGATGTTCTACAAGGAGCACTGAATCTCAGATGGACGATAGACCGGGGCGGATGGGAGACTTTTATGGCCGGAGTAGTGATACAGCAGCCTTCACCGCAGCGGGTTTCCGACTTTGGGTATGCACTGCTCGGAAATTGGGGAGCTCTGCTGCTGAAGCCCGAGGAGACGGCGCAGCTGCAAGCGGCGGCAGGGAATAACCTGAACTGGTGCCAATGGAAACACTGGCTGAGGCAGTTCTCCGATCATGCGCAGCGGCGGATGATTGAGCTGGGCCTGAGCAAAGAGGTGATGCTCTGCCTCATCCGGGCTGTCCGTTATATGCGAAGCCATGCCGGGGACAAAATCAATCAAAGCGATGTTGCAGCCGCTGTCAATATGAGCCGGGGCTATTTCAGCCAGTGCTTCGCCCGTTTTGCCGGAGAGAGCTTTGGGGAGAGTCTGCGGGAGATGCGGCTGAATCTGGCCAAATCGCTGCTGCTGGAAAGTAATGACCCCATTTGCGAGATTGCCTGCAAATCAGGCTTTGAGGATGACCGTTATTTCAGCAGGCTGTTCCGGGATCGTGTCGGCAAGCTGCCGAGTGAATACCGTGCGGAGGGGATGAGGACTTGACGAAGAGGCTTACTGTTTACATCTCCGCCTTGCTGCTGCTTTGTCTGCCGGCATGCCAAGGCAGCAGGGTGCCGTCGGATTCCGCAGGGAGCGAACCGGGCGGCGGTACCGCCGAAACTGCTGCTTATGGCAGATATGAAGATCCTGTCGTAATGCGTGTAGGGTTCAAAGTGCCTGATTCCCGGCTGAACACTGGCGACAGCAATGACAATAACCCGATTTCCCGGTATCTGGAGAGCCTCACGAACATCAGGGTTATCCACTCCTGGGAGGCAAAAGGCGAGGAGCCGTTTAATCAAAAAGTGCAGCTGGCCATCGACAGCAACGATTTGCCCGATGCCGTGGTGGTGGACAGGGATCAATTAAAAAAATTGATCGACAGCGATATGATTGCGGATCTGACCGAAACATACGAGCAATACGGCTCAGAGCTGATCAAGGATATGTATGATTCGACCAAAGGCGAGGCGCTTGGCGATGCCTCCCGCAACGGTAAGCTGTACGGGCTGCCGAATGTGGCGATCAATGCGGATTCCCTGTCGCTGCTCTGGATCCGCCAGGATTGGCTCGACAAGCTGGAGCTTCCGGCTCCGCGGACCTTTGAGGATATTGAAGCCATCGCGAAGGCGTTTGTTGAACGGGACCCTGACGGCAATGGGAAACGGGATACGCTGGGGCTTAGCGCCTACAAAAATATCGTATACGGAACCAAGCCGCATGTGAATGGCCTGGACTCCGTGTTCAGCGCCTTTCACGCTTTTCCTACCAACTGGATCAGAACGGGCAGCGGCGAGATTGTTTACGGGTCAGTTGCACCGGAAACCAAAGAAGCGTTAGCCAAGCTGGCCGACTGGTACAAACGCGGCCTAATCGACCCTGAATTTGCGCTTTATAAAGAAACACAGGAGCCGATTATCTCCGGCAATGCGGGGATGTTTTTCGGCCCGTGGTGGATGCCCTACTATCCGCTGTCAGAGGCAGTGGCGCTTGATACAAAGGCGGAATGGCGGGCCTATGCCGCGCCGCTGGACAGCGCAGGCAAATTCGTCGCGCATATGGCGCCGGTAACTGACCGCTATCTTGTCGTCCGCAAAGGGTATGAGCATCCGGAAGCCGTTATGAAGCTGCTCAACGTCTTCACCCGGCTGGAGAGAAGACGGGACCCCAACACAGAGGAAGTCAAGAAACTGGATGACTTCTCGGCGCAAACCGGCATTCAGCCGCGTGCGTATTACCCGTTTGATCTGCTGATTGATTATTCCGGCGCTATTGAGAAGCATTATGCGGACATTCAGCAGGCGCTTCACGGCAAGATCGACCCGGATCTGCTAGACCCGGATACCAGGGTCATCTATGAGCGGTGGCTCGCCGAGGAGGAGCAGCCGAAGAAGAATCTGGAGGGCTGGAAAGCAGCCAATTCTTACAAATACGGGGCAGCCGTATTGTCTACGACAGCGATCGAAGGCGTGCGCAGCGTTTTTTATGGCAGCACAACCCATATGCAGAGTGTGTGGCCGGCGCTGCAGAAGCTGGAGAGCGAGACCTTCCTGAATATTATCGTCGGTGATACGCCGGTGAGCAGCTTTGATACTTTTGTGGCGGAATGGAAAAGGCAGGGCGGGGATCAGATCACCCAAGAAGTCAACGTGATCGTGAAAAGCAGAGAGGCGG
Source organism: Paenibacillus sp. FSL M7-1046 (assembly GCF_038007405.1). Classification (NCBI taxonomy): domain Bacteria; kingdom Bacillati; phylum Bacillota; class Bacilli; order Caryophanales; family Paenibacillaceae; genus Paenibacillus; species Paenibacillus sp. FSL M7-1046. The sequence continues at coordinate 5,058,093 of NZ_JBBOXB010000001.1, forward strand.
AGCAAATGAGTGATATGGCGGAATAGCGAGCTTTGGCGGTCATGGAAAGGAAGGTTGGGGGGAGTGGATAGGGAGTAAAGGATGGAGTAAGGCGATGTTCTGGTGTTGACTGAGAGTTAAAGTGACGTAAACGTGGACGACGTATGTAAGAAGATTACGGGTGGAACATTGGGTTTCGAGTGAGTAGCATCAAGCAGTTCCAGTGTTGTATAAACAAGCTTTCGGACCCCAGCGTCCTTATTTAAGATAGATCGTGTGTTTTTTTGGACTTTCGGACTCCAGTGACGTTATATGCTGATCTTGATGCGGATCATGGCTGTAATCGATGGAATAGCTGCACCTGAGTCCGCTTGTGGAATTAATCGCCTTGTTTTTCCACAATAGCTGCATCTGAGTCCGTAAGGATAGAAAACATTGTAGAAAGTAGGTAGCTGTGAGTAAGTGCTACTTCACAGGTTGATAAGCCGCTGTCAGTACTCTCATCAGCTTGTAATTGCTCGTATTCCGGTGAAAAATGCTTCCGCTGCCCGTAGCACCCGAACAGACAGAAGGCCGGAGTTCCCATCAGGGAAATCCGGCCTTCTGTGTTGTCCAAACCATTTCGTCTAACCTGAAAAGAATATTCTCCCGCTGCTCCTTACGGAGCGGCGGTTATATCGCCGGAAACAACGGCTCCGGCACGGCCGTTCGTTGACAGGTAGCTGAGCCAAGCACCGGCCAACGCCAGTACTGCAAGGACAGCGGCAAGCCAGGGAATCGAGGATAGGCCGAAAGAATTGATGGCGACCCCGCCGAGATAAGCACCTGCCGCATTGCCCAGATTAAGTGCGGAATGGCTTGAGGTCGTGGCCAGCAGCGGCGCTTTATGCGCCAGGTTCATGATGCGCAGCTGAATGCCGGGCATAATGCCGAACGCCGCGATTCCCCAAAGGAAGATATTAAGAATTGTAAGCAGCGGATTGTGCAGCGTCAGCGTGAACATAGAGATTATCAGTGCGAGCACACCGAAGTTAACCATCAGTGACGGCATGAGTTTCCAGTCAGCCAGCTTGCCGCCGGCAATATTTCCGATGGTGACGCCAACTCCGAACAGCACGAGAATCCAGGTGACATGATGTTCGGCAAAGCCGGTAATGTTCTCCAGCATTGGCGTGATGTAAGTGAAGAGCGAGAACAGACTGCCGCAGCCCAGCGCTCCGGTGAGCAGAATCAGCAGCACCTTCGGATTCACCAGACCGCGCACCTGTTCGCGGAGATTGGCAGTCTGCTCCTGGACAATCACGGGAATAAACCGGATAATACCGAACAATGAGACGATGCCCAGCACGGTAATAGCCCCGAAGGAGGCCCGCCAGCCGAGCTGCTGGCCGATAAAGGTGCCGAACGGCACTCCGATAATATTAGCGACGGTCAAGCCCGCAAGCACGACTGATACGGCCCCGGCCCGTTTCTCCGGCCTTACCAATCTGGCGGCAATGATTGTGCCTACCCCCAGGAAGGTCCCGTGCGCGAAGGCGGTAAGAATGCGGGCGATAATCAGCAACGTGTAGGTAGGCGCAATCACCGACACAGCATTGCCGAATATAAAAATGCACATCAGAATGACGAGCAGCTGCTTCTGCGGCAACCGGTGCGTAAAGATAGTCAGAATAGGTGCGCCGATGGCTACACCAAGCGCATAGCTGGTAATAAGCTGTCCGGCTTGCGGTATGGTTACCCCGAGGTCATGCGCAACATTGGGCAGAAGCCCCATGATGATAAACTCGGTCATGCCAATCGCAAATGCGCCAAGGGTAAGACAGAGAAGTGACAGCGGAAACCGTTCCTTTGGCTGCGATGGCGATGTGTGGCCCTTGGCCGGATTTATCTTCATAAAGCTTGTCCGTCCCCGGGCAGTGGCGGCTCATCCCAGTCTTTGCATACGTCCACCCAGTCCGTACTTGTAGAGTACAGGGCTAATTCATCACAGGTCAGCTCAATCGCAGAATTGGTGCTGCCACAGGCCGGAAACAGCGTATCGAAGCGCTGCATGGAAATATCCAGATAAACTTTAAGCTCCCGGGCGAGGCCGAATGGACAAACCCCTCCGATCTCATGACCCGTCTGCTCCAGAACTTCATCGGGACTGAGCATTCTCGCCTTGAAACCGAAGACTTCTCTGAATTTCTTGTTGTCGACCTTGGCATCTCCTGCAGCAACGACTAGAATGGCATCGTCATTTACCCCGCGGAAGGACAAGGTTTTGGCTATACGGGCAGGAATTACCCCAATCGTCGCCGCCGCCATTTCTACGGTAGCGCTGGAAGTGGCGAACTCCAGTACATCCTGCTCTTTGTTAAAGGTACGGAAATGTTCTTTTACACTTACAATCGACATGAGCCTTGCTTCCTTTCTGAAAGTTCATTATTTTTTCATATTGGTTTACATTTTAACTTGTTTTTTATGAATGGGCAAAACATTCCTAATCTAGCATCCAAGCATTTTTGGCTCAAGGGCATTAAATAATACAAAAACAGGATAGAGGTGAGGACAGATGAGGTTTGAGGAGATCAAGGGGGCTTATGATTGCATTGTATGCCTGGGAAGTTCTTGCGAACCGGCCGCGCATTTACGCAGAAGGGGTTTAAGGACTTTTTCATCGCCTCTGGACTGGGTGGTTTCGTTATCCCATACAGATGTGAACCTGCTGCTCAGCCGACGATTCCCGGAATACATGGAGCTGCCGGATGAGGTGCCGGACGAAAGGGACGATGTCTTCGTGGAGAATGAAGTTGTAATGCCGGTCCGATCGTATTTGATAAAAGATTACTATTATTATGTGATTTCCGTTCATGATTTTCCTATTCTTGAGGAGCAGGAGTGGGGCTCCGTGTATCCGGGCTTTAAGGATAAAATCGACATGCGCAGCCAGCGCTTGCTGGATCAGCTGATTGTCAGCCGGAAGGCGTTGTTCATCCGCTGGGGAAGTACTTATGAAGAGTCACTGCAGCTTCAAAAAGCGCTGGGCTCGTTAACGTTGGGAACCTTCCATATTCTGATCGTAAACGGAGTGGACGGACTCGATTCAGTGATTGATAACGAATGGGGACTACCCGGCATCAGTTCACTGAGCATTCCGAACCGGACCGGGGATAATGAGACTTGGGACTGCATTCTGGAGGGCATTAGTCTGAAATAGAGGCTGGCGTGGGCGAGATAATGAGTTCTGAGGACAGGGCAGCGTGGCGACTGCTTCCTCATTTAGCAGTTGATCGGACAAGCCCAGTCCTTTGCCCTGGACCATCCAATCCTCCCCCTCCCCGAATCACAACTCTCCGGAATTTATGCTGATCTTTTGGAGCAGAGTAACCAATAGATCTGCTTCCTCCTCCGTTAAATTGGCCGAAAGCTTGCGGTTAAGTTCATCCATTATAGCTTGAAATACCGGTGCGAACTCAAGTGTCTTAGCGGTCGGATACAGGAGCGAAGAGCGGCGGTCTTTCGGATCGGTTCTCCGTTCGATATAACCCAAATGCTCAAGATGTTTGACGGACCGGGCGGTTGTTGCTTTATCGAACTTCATCTCATTTGTCATTTGATCCTGGGTAATTCCAGGATGGCCAAGGATCAGCTTAAGAAAGCTGTGCTGCCCGCCGCCGCCGATCCCATAAGGAGCCAACTCCCGGGCTAAATATTTCTGGTTTTGACGCTGAAGGTTGGAAATCAACTTGCCAATCGGTTCTTTTTTCAAAAATGACACCTCTTTAGGTTTAATGCTGTTGCAACCCTTTATCTGCTCAAAATATTACAACAAAGTCGTTGCGTGCGCAACTAGTTTACGGTACACTGGGGAATGCCAGATAGTTGCGCATGCAACTATCTCTAAAAACTGATTCAAGAGGGTGTTAGTTATGAGTTCCATTGCCGCAACCTATCAGGATGATGCCGCCATCCAGAAGAAACGCTGGATTATCCTGATCGTCTTAAATCTTTTTACCTTTATGTCAACGCTCGACGGAAGTATTGTCAATATTGCTTTGCCCGTGCTGGTGAAGCAGCTGAACCTGCCGGTAGCTCAGGTCGAATGGGTAACGACAGGGTATCTGATGGCTATTTGCGCAGTCATCCTGCTCTTCGGGAAGCTTGGAGATATGCTCGGCAAGATCCGGATTTTCAAAATCGGCACGATCGTCTTTATCGTCGGCTCGCTGCTCTGCGGGCTGAGCACAAGTCTGCCTTTCCTTATAATATCGCGTGTGATTCAGGCGATCGGGGCCTCCATGACCATGGCGAACAGCCAGGGGATTGTGACGGATATTTTCCCGGCTACAGAGCGGGGCAAAGCGCTGGGGCTTATCGGCACCTTCGTTTCGCTGGGCAGTATCGCCGGACCGAGTCTGGGCGGGATTATTGTTTCAACACTGGGCTGGGAATATATTTTCTGGGTAAACCTTCCGATTGGCCTGATTGCCGTTGTGCTTGGATGGAAGGTTCTGCCTAAGGATCTGGTACGGGTAAAATCGAAAATCGACATTCCCGGAAGCATGCTGTTCGCGGTGTTTATCCTAACGCTGTTTGCCGGACTGCTGCTCGGGCAGCAGCTTGGCTATGGGGATGCCCGCATCCTCACGGCGCTGATCATCGCAGTTGCTGCATTTATTGCTTTTATTACCGTAGAATTGCGCCGCACGGAGCCGCTGCTGCAGCTTTCGCTGTTCAAGAACCCCTTATTCTCACTCAGCATTTTGTGTGCATTTCTCGTGTTCGTGGCCAACTTTTGCTTCAACATCATTGCCCCGTTCTATGCGCAGAACATGCTGAATCTGTCGCCTTTTTATGCCGGATTTCTGCTTATGCTGTTTCCGATCTGAATGGTGGTGGTTTCGCCGGTCAGCGGAGCCTTGTCCGATAAGATCGGTTCCGAGCTCCTGACCTTTGCCGGACTAATCGTGATGGTTATCGCCCAGTTTGGGCTGGCCCGGCTGCATGACGGAAGCTCTGTGCTATTGGTCGGATTGTGGATCGCGATGCTCGGTGTCGGCAGCGGCTTGTTCCAATCGCCCAACAATTCACTCATCATGTCCAAAGTGCCGCGGACACAACTTGGTTCCGCAGGCAGCGTCAACTCGCTGGTCCGCAATGTGGGCATGGTTGTCGGGATCACCATCGCCACCTCCATCCTGTTTAATGTCATGAGCAGCAAGGCAGGGCATCGGGTAACCGATCTGGTTCCGGGCCGTCCGGATATTTTTCTCTCGGGGATGCATGTTGTATTTATGACTTCCTCGGCAATTTGCCTGGTCTCGGCACTGCTTACCGGCTGGCGGCTGATCATGGCAAGAAGAGACAAGCGAGCAGCAGCTTAACTTGAACATATATATTGAAATAGTTGTCACAAAATAATCCGCCCGGTTGTCTACAGTATTGTAAACACATTGAGGAGGAGATTATGATGAGTTTGAGATTCAATTACAGAGCAGTGAACGCGCCCGCTTTCCGGGCAATGATGTCGCTGGAGCAGCATACCGCAGGCCGGGGCAGCGATAAGCTCCTGACTGAACTGGTCAAAATACGGGTATCCCAGATGAACGGCTGCGCCTTCTGCCTGGATATGCACGCCAAGGATTTGCTGAAGCTGGGGGATTATCAGGATAAACTGCTGCTGGTTACGGTATGGCGCGAGGCGCCGATCTTTACGGATAAAGAGAGAGCTTTGCTTGAGCTTGCCGAAGCTGTCACAAATATCAGTGAAGCCGGCGTGCCCCACGATGTATATGAGAAGGTCCGGGAGCATTTCAGCGAAGAAGAATTTGTTGATTGGATTATGGCGATCAATACGATCAATTGCTGGAACCGGTTAGCCATTTCTACAGGAATGTATCCGGGAGCTAGCCTCTAAATCGCTGAGGATAAATTCAGGAGTAGGAGGAGTGCCATTGAAACCACAAAGCAACGAGGCCGGCACAAGGTTAACTGCATCTCAAGCACCGGGGATGGAGGAGCTGTTTCTCAGTTACAAGGCTTACGCCTTCTCCATCGCTTACCGGATGCTCGGAACAGCGGTTGATGCGGAGGATGCGGTGCAGGATTGCTTCGCCGAGCTGCAGCGGCGTGACCGGACCGGCATTCACAATATGAAGGCCTATGTGGCAAAAGGCATTACCAACCGCTGCCTGAATATGCTGAACTCGGCGCGCAGCCGTAGAGAGACTTACATCGGCGAGTGGCTGCCTGAGCCGGTAAGCGAACCTTATGACGGACCTGAGGCAGCAGCGGAACGTAAGGATACGCTGTCGTATGCGTTTCTGGTGCTGCTTGAGCGGCTGTCGCCCACTGAACGGGCGGTATTTGTACTGCGCGAGGCCTTTCAGTACGATTATGGGGATATCGCAGAGATGCTGGGCAAAGCGGAAGCCAATTGCCGGCAAATCTTTAGCCGGGCCAAGCGCACACTTCAGGCCGAACCTTCTGCAACCATGGCCGAGCCCGGGACGGGAACGGCGAGATCTGGCCTGCTGCGGCGCTTTACCGAGGCTTTTACCGCTTATGATGTCAGTGCGATGCTGGAACTGTTGTCCGATCATCCCGTGCTTGTTGCCGATGGCGGCGGCCAGGATGTCCATACGATCCTTAGGCCGATGGTTGGCCGCAAGGGAGTGCTGGCACTGCTGACTTCGCGCCGGGTGCTGAACCGGCTGCGGGAATCGGAGCCGTCTGTAGAAACGGTTAACGGTGAAGATCAACTGGTATTCAGGCAGGATGGCGAGGTTAAAGCCGTGCTATGTCTGGTGCTGGACCGGGCAGGGGAGCAGATTCAGAGCTTCTATCTGGTTGTAGGACCGGAAAAGCTGGGTCATGTCTTCTAAGGCGCGGGCTGTTCTATCAACCGGTTGGTTTACAAAAAGAACGCCGCCCACCTAATGAGGTGAGGCGGCGCTTTTGTGCACATATAAGAATTTATATGCTTCACACTATAAATTATCCTTCTATTTCTCGCTGAAACGGATACCGTCCTTTTGAGGACGGCGGATGCCGTTTCCACTTGAAATGTTAGTTCTTGAAGCTGTGGATTGGAGCGGGAATACGTCCGCCCCGGTTCACGAACCCTGCGCAGTTAAAAGGATTCACGGCCATCACCGGGGCGTAGCCGAGCAGACCGCCAAATTCGACCATCTCGCCGACTTCCTTGCCGATAACCGGGATCAGGCGGACGGCGGTTGTCTTGTTATTGACCATGCCGATTGCGGCTTCATCAGCGATAATGCCGGAGAGGGTTTCTTTGCTGGTGCTGCCCGGAATGGCAATCATGTCGAGGCCGACGGAGCAGACACAAGTCATCGCTTCGAGCTTCTCCAGCGTCAGCGCACCGCGCTGAACAGCCTGGATCATGCCATGGTCTTCACTGACCGGGATAAACGCGCCGCTAAGTCCGCCGACATAAGAGGAGGCCATGACGCCGCCTTTTTTGACATTATCGTTCAGGATGGCGAGTGCTGCCGTGGTGCCGGGTGCTCCGGCTTCTTCGAGGCCCATGACCTGGAAAATCTCGGCGATGGAGTCACCGACCAAAGGGGTGGGTGCCAGCGACAGATCAATGATGCCGAACGGCACATCCAGCCGTTTGGAGGCTTCCTGTGCAACAAGCTGTCCTACACGGGTCACCTTGAAGGCGGTTCGTTTGATTGTCTCGCACAGCGTTTCAAAGTCCTGGCCCTTTACTTCTTCCAGTGCGCGCTTGATTACACCAGGGCCGCTGACCCCAACGTTGATCACGCATTCCCGCTCGCCCACGCCGTGAAATGCTCCGGCCATGAAGGGGTTGTCCTCAACGGCGTTGCAGAAGACAACCAGCTTGGCGCAGCCGATGGAATCACGGTCCTTGGTGCGTTCCGCCGTCTGGAGGATGATGTCGCCCATTAGCTTCACGGCATCCATATTGATCCCGCTGCGCGAGGAGCCTACATTCACAGAGGAACAGACTCTTTCCGTCACAGCCAGCGCTTCAGGGATGCTGTCGATCAGAATCCGGTCCCCTTTGGTGCAGCCTTTCTGCACAAGCGCCGAGAAGCCGCCAATAAAGTTGACGCCCACCTCTTTGGCTGCCTTGTCCAGAATTTCAGCAACCGGCACATACGTATCCGTATGCACAGAACCGGCTGCAATGGAGATCGGGGTGACAGAGATCCGTTTATTGACAATCGGTACGCCGAATTGCCGTTCCAGATCCTCACCGGTCTTCACTAGCTTCTCAGCGGACCGGGTGATTTTGTCGTATACATTCTGGTTAAACACCCGTAAATCTGTATGGGCACAGTCCATCAGGCTGATCCCCATCGTAATGGTGCGGACATCCAGATTCATTTCGCGGATCATTTTATTCGTTTCCTGCACTTCCACAAGTGAAATCATCCCTATCTCTTCCTTTCGCTGCTAGCTAGATGCGGTGCATAATATTGAAAATGTCCTCGTGCTGGAGCTTGATTTCAACGCCGATTTCTTCGCCTACCTGCTGCAGGTCCTCCACAATCTCTTCAAAGGACTTGCTTGGCGCGGAAATATCCACAATCATCATCATGTTGAAATAGTCCTGCACAATCGTCTGCGAAATGTCGAGAATGTTCAGATTGTGGCCTGCAAGGTAGGTACAGACTTTGGCGATAATCCCTACTTTGTCTTTTCCCAGTACAGTTATAATCCCCTTCAATGAAAAAGCCTCCTATTTATCTATTCTCTGTTCATCCGCCGCATTAACGGAATGAACCGTTGCAATTATTATTGCAAATGATGTTGCAGTCATCAACCAAAGGTTTTTTGTCAGTCTGATCATAAATTTGATCTTATGCCCTAATTTCATTAGAATACAGTTGACAGAGTTAAAAATATATGATCAACTGATAGATTGACATGATCGCCTGAAGGAGTAACTATGACAACGAGAAAATACAAAGAGCTGGTTGAGCAGCGTACCAGGCAAACCCTGCAAAAGTGGTCGGAACAGCCGGACGTCGAGGAAAAGGAAATCTACCGCTTTTTACATAATTTGAAGGGCACGGCCGGAACGGTAGGCATTCACCTGGTGGAGGAGTATGCCGGCAGCACATTGCTTTATTTCTCAGATGAATCTTATAAAAATTGGACGGAGGCCGAGTGGGGGGATTATTTGTATCCTTTGCTGGGGCTTTTTGATGAGCAATTGATGAACGGAGCAATACCTGTCCCGGGTTTGCAAGCGGCAATGTTGTCTGACGGGAAGAAGCAATACGAAATTCTGCTCATTGATGATGATGTAGAGCTGGTGGCCTTTTTAAGGGAATCGCTGGAGAAGCAGTCCTATTTTGTGAGTATTGCATTATCCGCCGAACGGGGGCTCAAAATTTTTTATGAAACCAAGCCGGACATGATCCTGCTGGATATCCTGCTGCCCGATCAGAGCGGGATTGATGTTCTGAAACAAATCATCGGCAAGGCGAAGAAAGAGCGTATTCCGATTATTATCGTCAGCGGTGAACATTCCAAGGATGTGCAGATGTATGCCTATTCGCTGGGTGTGATGGATTATATCCCGAAGCCTGTAGATATTGATTTGTTCCTGGTACTCATTAAGAACCGCTTTGAGCTGAAGCTTGAATGGCAAAAATCCATAATCGTGGATGAGCTGACCGGGGCTTTTAACCGCAAATATTTTAATCAAACGATGAAGCAGCTGATCTCCGATTTCAGGCGGACCGAGCGGACGTTTTCGCTTGCGCTTATGGATCTGGATTACTTTAAACATGTGAATGACAGCTACGGCCATCTGGTCGGAGATGAGGTACTCCAGACTTTTTCCGAGCTGGTGCTGAAATCCATCCGGGTGGAGGATACATTCTGCCGCTATGGCGGTGAAGAGTTTGCCCTGTTCATGCCCAATACCGATGCCGCATCGGCCATGCTTGTCATCGAAAGGATTCAGCAGCAGTTCTCCTTGAAAGAGTTTTGGGCCAAAAATGAACGATTTAATGTTTCCTTCTCCGCCGGGATCACAGAGGTAACGGAATCTCACCTCAATGCCGATAAACTTATTGACGAAGCGGATCAGGCGCTGTATGCCAGCAAACATGCCGGCAGAAACCAGACCACATTGTATGACGAGCATTTGCCGGCAGGCAAGCTGGAGTCGGTTCTGAATGTCATCATCGTTGACGATGATCCGCTGATCCGCAGAATAGTGACCCATCAGTTCCAAGCTTGGGAGCCGGAGAGCATTGCCAAAGTGAAAGTAAGCAGCTATTCTAACGGCCCGCAGTTTCTCCAGTCGGATTGGTATGCTCCCGAGGAGAAATTTATTATCCTGCTTGATGGCATTATGCCGGAGCTGGATGGGCTGGAGGTGCTTGAGCGGATCCGCGGCAGTTATCCGGAAGTGAATATTCTCGTGATCATGCTGACCGGGCGGAACGACCAGCGGGATATCATACATGCCCTGCAAATGGGCGCCGATGATTATGTCATTAAGCCGTTTCACTTGCCGGAGCTGCTCATAAGAATTGAACGGCTGGCCCACAGATTTTTGTTCTGAAACATTTAGCGCTGAAACGCAGATAATGGTTTAGGGTACATTGAAAGGTGAGAGAGAAAGATGCAAAAAGTACTTGTAGTAGATGATGAAGATGTTCTGCGCATGCTGATTGAAGATACGCTGGAGGACCTCGAAGATGTGGAGATTCGTACCGCTGAAAATGGGGTTGAGGCGCTTGCCAAGCTATCGGATGATCTCTACGATCTGGTGATATTGGACTATATGATGCCGGAAATGACCGGTATTGAAGTTTTGTCTGAATTGGACGAGGATATGAAGAACTCCACGCCGATAATGATGCTGACCGCCAAGGCGCAGGAAATGGACCGGAGCAGAGCCAGGGAGGCGGGCGCGCGTTATTTCATGCCTAAGCCGTTTAGTCCGACAGAGCTCCTGCAGATCGTGGAGGGTATTCTTGGTGAAAAGAAAAAAATTCGTTAATTTGAGCATCAAAGATAAATATTTCCGCATTATTTCAGGCTTATTTGTTCTCATCGCACTGACTGGCCTGCTCTTGTTCTTCTATATTTCTTCTCAGCAGAACAAGTTGAGCCATGACCGTGAAGTGCTGCAGAACAAGGCGGAGACGATCAATGAACTGGCAACAACACTGAATGATGTTTTTTTTCGGGTCAGAGGCTACACGGCGCTGAAAAATGATAATGAGCTGAAGCTCGCCTATGAAGCACTGCAGAAGCTGGGGGAAGTCCTTAATACGTATTCCCTGCTCAAGCTGTCCCCGGAAGAATTGCAGTTCAAGGACCAATTGACGGCATACAGTCAAAATTATCAAAAAGTTACGCTGCCTAAGGCGATCGCTCTGGTCGAGCAAGATAATTATGTTACGCTGCGGGCGCTGGCACAGGATGGCAACACCCAGGCGGTAAATGAGTTTCTTTCATACACGAAGCAATACAAAGCGCGCTCAGATGCACAATTGAACGAAATGGCTGCCGATTCCATAAAGCAAGCTAATTCGTTTACTATTGCGTCGTTCGTATTAAGCAGCTTCCTGCTGCTTCTGTTCACCCTGATGATCTGGAGGATCCTGAAGGTTCTCATTGATCCGATCGTGAAGCTGGAAGAGGCAACTATTTCGCTTGCGGAAGGCCGGTCTGTATTGCTAAGCAAGCTTCAGAGGCAGGATGAAATCGGCCGGCTCTATGAAGCATTCCTGAATATGGCGAGAAGCATACAGGACAAAGAAGAAGAGCTGACGATGCAGAACGAAGAACTGCATGCGCAGCAGGATGAGCTTCAGGATCAGCAGTTTAAGCTGGAACGGTCTTTAAGCGAGATCGAGAGCATGATGAAGGCGCTGGATCAGTCCTCCGCAGTCGCTATTCTTTCGAACAAAGGCGTATTCACCTATGCTAATGAGAATCTGAGCGAGTATACGGGGTATAAGAACCCGGAGATCATCGGTTACACCTTCAGGCTGTTCGAGCTTTATAATATTTCAGGTGATCAGGCGCAGCAAATTCTCCGCAAGCTGACCACGGGCGGGGTATGGAGCGACGAGATTCAGATTCGGGCCAAGGACGGTTCGGTGATCTGGCTACATTTGACAGTGATGCCTTATCTGAATGATGAAGGCCATGTCTACCAGTACATTCTCATTGCCAACAATATTTCTTCCATGAAAAGTGTGCAGCAGGAGCTGGCGGATACCCTGAAGAAGACGGAACAAACCAAGATTCTGCTGGAGCGGAGCAATCAGCTTAACCATGACATTACCTATACTCTGGACAAGCAGGAGTTCGCCGAAAAGTTTATCCGGTTTATGAATGAGCAATATGCGTTCGACTCGAGCTTTTTCCTGATGGTCAAAGACAAAATTGCCGTCGTTAAAGGCGTACCTCTGGAGAATGTGGAACGTTATCTTGATAGTGATAATAATGATATGCTGTTCCGTATGCAAACGGAGAAATCCTATATTACTAAACGTCCGGCATCCTTACGGGAGCAGGGCATTTCTCCAGAAGGCATTTATTCGTATGATTACTACACAACGGTTGTCAATGCTGATGATGAGGTGCTGGCTGTATTCTGCGGTACCCGGATCGGACATTCCTTTGGCGAAGAAGAAACCGACGAGATTCAAGGCATGATGAACCGGGTGGCGCTGGCCATTGAGCGGCTGTTCATGTATGAAGAAATCGAAGATGGCCGGATGCTGAACAGGGACATTGTCAATAACGTCAATGAAGGAATTCAGTTTGTCCAAATGGACGGAACGATGCTGCAGATGAATAAAGCCCTTGGCCAGCTGTTCGGGTACGATGAATGGACTGAAGGGGAAGTAATCCTTAAGGAACGCTGGGCAGAACATTTCATCCACAGGGCCAATGAGCAGGATGATCTGCGGCTGTTCTACCAAACGGCGATGTCCGAAACGTTCTTCGATTCCAGCACGATCAAGTACTCTATAGGCACGGAAGCGATGAAACATGTGGAGGTGTATGCCATTCCGGTATACCGCCGCGAGATCCGCTTCGGTACGTTGTTTGTACACCGGAACATTACCCGGGAATATGAGCTGGATCTGATGAAATCCGAACTGGTCAGCACAGTCAGCCATGAGCTGCGGACACCGTTATCCAGTGTGCTCGGCTTCACAGAGCTGCTGTTATCCAGAACAATGAAGCCTGAGAAGCAGCTGAAATATCTGGAGACCATTCATAGGGAGGCGCACCGGCTGACCGATCTGATCAATGATTTTCTGGATCTGCAGCGAATGGAATCAGGCACCCAGCAGTACAATGCCGAGCCTGTCAATCTGAGCTCGCTTGTCCTCGGCGTCATTGACCAGTACAAACTGAGTGGCACCCACCATATTCTGCTGGAGGATGCAGCGCGGAATGCAGAGGTGGAAGTGGATAAGGATAAGATTGTCCAGGTACTGACCAACCTGCTTAGCAATGCGATCAAGTTCTCACCGAACAGCAATGAGATCAAGGTGCTGCTGCACAATGAACCCGAGCGGATTATTGTGGAGATCCAGGATCACGGGCTGGGGATTCCTAAGAATCAGATTGGCCATTTGTTCCAGAAATTCAGACGGGTAGACAACAGCGCGTCCAAACGGATCGGCGGAACAGGTCTAGGCCTGGCCATCTGCAAGGAAATCATTGAGAAGCAGAAGGGTGCGATCGGCATTGATTCGGTGGAAGGCGAAGGCACCACTGTATGGTTCAGTCTTCCGGTTCTGAATCATAGCGGCAGCCGGCATGAAGATGAGCCTTATAAATGGAATTCGGAGAAGGAAACGAAGCCGAACGTAATGATTGTAGAGGATGATTACAGTCTTTCCCTGCTGCTGTCGGAGGAACTGAAGGGCAAAGGCTTCCGGGTGACACATCATTATCATCCGCAGCAGGCGTTTGATCAGGCATTGAAGACACCTTTTGTGGCGATTGTCGTGGATCTGATGCTGGGGGATGAGCTGGATGGCTGGGACCTGATCCGCATGCTGAAGGATGATGAGCGGACAGCGAACGTTCCGATAGTTATTTCCTCGGCGCTGGACAAAACAGATAAAAGTCTGATGAACAATGTTCAGAAGTATTTGACCAAACCTTATCCCCCGGGTGATCTGTCGGTTACCCTGCAGGAAATCATAGCGATTGAACAGGGAACCGGAGAAGTGCTGTTTCCGGACAGCGGGCATGATGGGGAGTAGGAGAATTATTTTGGAGCAGCACTTATCGAAATGATTATTTATAAAAGGATTAGAGGAACAGGCCATGCACAAACGGTCTGTTTTTTTCTTGAAAAAAAGCTTGCCTTAAAGTGGACTCTAAGGCTTATAGTGGGAGGGAATGCGGACAACCATACAGGGATGAAAGGGAGGAATTGCGATGAAGTACAGTTATTTGGGAAAATCGGGTTTAAAGGTCAGCCAGTTATGTCTCGGCACGATGAATTTTGGTCCGGAGACCGAGGAGAAGGACGCCTTCAGGATCATGGATGCCGCATTGGATGCGGGCATTAACTTTTTTGATACTGCGAATGTCTATGGCGGCCAGGAACGGCGCGGCTGGACCGAAGAGATTATCGGACGCTGGTTTCAGCAGGGGGGCGGACGGCGCGAGAAGGTGGTGCTGGCGACCAAGGTTTACAATGACATGCTTGATGAGCAGGACGGTCCCAATTCAGGTTCGGGCTTATCCGCTTATAAGATCAGACGACATTTCGAGGGCTCGCTGAAACGTCTGCAGACCGATCATATTGAGCTGTATCAAATGCATCATATCGACCGCAATGTTTCCTGGGATGAGTTATGGGGTGCTTTTGAAATCCTGGTCTCCCAGGGCAAGGCGGATTATATCGGTTCCAGCAACTTTGCCGGCTGGCATATTGCACATGCTCAGGCGCAGGCAAAAGCGCGCCACTTCCTGGGCCTTGTCTCCGAGCAGCATCTATACAATCTGCTCGAACGGACGCCGGAGCTTGAGGTGCTGCCGGCATCGCAGGAACTGGGACTTGGCGTCATCCCGTGGAGTCCGCTTGCGGGCGGTCTGCTCGGCCGCAACGCGCTGGCCAAGACCGGCGTGCGCAGCGCCCGCTCCGCCAAGCTGGAGCAGCACCGCAGCCAGCTGGAGCAGTTCTCTGCCCTCTGCAAGGAGCTTGGCGAGCATGAGGACCAGGTAGCTTTGGCGTGGGTGCTGGCGAATCCAGCCGTGACTGCGCCCATCATCGGACCGAGAACTATTGAACAGTTCGAGGATTCGCTGCGCGTGACTGAAATCGTTCTGGATGAAGTCACGCTGAAGAAGCTGGATGAAATATTCCCGGGACCGGGACGTCCGGCTCCGGAGGCCTACGCCTGGTAAATCATTCAGCAAGACTCTGATAGAGTGGGGATATGTCCGAACACCGGGCATATCCTCTTTTTGGTTTCTTTAGTGGGAAACCGAGGAGACCACGGCAAACTCGCCTTCTTCAGTGATTTCAGCATAAGCTACAGCCTGCGGGCCCGAATATCCCAGTTTGCGCAGCTCGCCGTCCAACCAGGCCTCGTCATGGCCAAGTTCGCTTAGCGTTCGCCGCTGAATGATCCCGTCCTCAATAATACTCTGGGGCAGCGTGGTTTCCTGTATGGATACAGCCAGGTCCTCGCGGGTGGCTGCTTCAAATTGCGGCTTTTTCATAATACTCAAAGAACCATTCGTCTCATAGATGGCATAAGCGACCTCACTGACAGAGAAAGTATCCTTAGCCCGCAGCATCATCCGCAGCTGGTCGAAGTCAAGGTTATTCTTGCGCAGCTTGACCAGATCGATCTCTCCGTCACGGATCAGAATTTCCGGTTCGCCCTCAAGCGGTTTGCGGAGCGCGCGGATTCGCTGGGTAACCTTCTCGAACGTCAGGGATAATACGGTCCAAACAGCCAGTGTAAAGATCAGCATCAGCACGGAATTTTCTGGTGTATATATGGTATCTCCGACCAAATCGCCCAGAATCACCGCAGAGATAAAGTCAAAAGGTGTCAAGGCGGAGATTTCCTTCTTGCCCAGCAATCTCGTCATTGCCCATAACCCGATAAAACCCGCGATCAGCTTGATGAATATCGCTCCGTATTCCATTTGGCACCCACCCTCAAATAAACGATTTATAATCTAAGAGTGTTTAACCATTACGCTTTTGAATGTAACATTTCTCCTTATCTGTACTCCCAAAGGTGAATCCGGGTGGTGCTCTGTGATAAGCTGTCTTTAAGAACCCGTTAATGGAGTGAGCCTAACAGACGTGAAAGGGGCACAGAGATGCTTTTTTACCTGATTTCAATATTGGTGTTACTGGCGGACCAGGCTGCTAAATGGATGGTGCGGTTAAACATGCAGCTGGGGGAGACCATTCCGTTCTGGAACCCTTACGTGCAATTTACTTATTATGAGAACAGTGGTGCGGCCTTCAGTTCTTTTCAGGGTTTTGGGAAGTATTTCTCGATTGTTGCGGCAGTATTTGTAGTTGCGATTTTTTATTACCGGCGTAAAGGAGTGCTGCGAGGGCTCTTGCTTGAAGCCGCCAGCGGATTTTTGGTGGGCGGTGCTATCGGCAATGCAATAGACCGCGTAATTTTCCATCAGGTTACGGATTTTCTTGTATTTGGGGAAGACGGCGGCATCATGAATTTGGCCGATCTGGCAATCAATGCCGGCGGCATCCTGATCGTGATCCATCTGATTATCGATCAGGTGAAGAGCAGCACGGCCAAGAGAAGACGGGTGAAAGGCAGCGGCACCGGACAGGCGTGACTGTTCTTATCCCCGGTTTTAAGTATAGGGTTGTCCTATTAGTCATTATTATGACTATGGACAACCCTATTTCTTTGGGGTTTACTTATCATTTGCTGCAATACATCGAACCTTTATTCCAGCGGAACGGCGTTTGATTCAAGTTCCCCGATGGCCCATTCGCAGAAGGCTACAGAAGATTCCATATCCATAACCCGCTTGCGCAGCAGCAAATACCGCCCGAACGTCGTTGCCGTAAGCTCGCGGGTTTCCCCGCGCTCCTGGCACAGGGCTTCATTGGCTTTAATCATGAGGTTATACCGGTCCAGCTCACTCCTGCAGAATTCCGCACGCCTTACCAGCAGCGCCTTAGCCTCCTCCGGCCTTGCGAGCCACAGGCTGTACAGCTTGAAATGCAGTTCGTCCCGCAACACGGGGGGATCAGCCGGCGTCTCAACCCACTCCCGCAATTGTTCAAGTCCTGCTTCCGTGATCGTATATATTTTTTTATCCGGCTTATCTGACTGCTCGATCCGCTCGTAGGAGATGTATCCCTTCTGCTCCATACTCACCAGCAGAGGATAAATTTGACTATGGCCCGCCCGCCATAGCGGCTTAATGCTTTGCGTTAACTCGTATCCGGACAGCGAGTTGGCAGTCAGCAGGGCAAGGAGCCCGTAAGACAGAGTATTCATTACTATGAGTTCCTCCAATCCAAATTAATCCGTTTTCATTAGGAGTATTACTAATATGTCATCATTGACATATTGTAGATTCGATTATAACATTATTTAAGTTAACTTACATATGTAAAAGTAGACATATAAATAGTGATGAGGAGGAACTGCCATGGAAGAGAACCATGAACGACGAGGCAAAGTTCCTTTTTGGCCGATTATGATTGCCATATTCTTCGGGAACTTTGTCTCAGTCTTAAGCACCACAACGATTAACATTGCTGTTCCTCTACTAATGAATCATTTCCATACCGGCTTGCACACGATGCAGTGGATGGTTACCGGCTTTATGCTGGCAACAGGTGTAACGGCACCTTTGGCCGGTTATCTTGGCGGCAGATTCAGTTATAAGAGGCTATATTTGTTCGCTTTATCGGGCTTTACACTGTTCTCCCTGTTATGCGCCGTATCGGGTAACCCGCTGATGCTGATCATTTTCCGGATGCTTCAAGGCTCATGCAGCGGACTGATTTTGGCCTGCACAATGACGATTATCTTTCAGGTCATTCCGATCGAGCGCCGGCCGTTCGCCGTCAGCCTGTGGTCGCTGTCCGCAATGGTTGCGCCGGCCATCGGGCCGACCTTCAGCGGCTGGCTGCTGCAGTATGCCAGCTGGCACTGGCTGTTCCTGATTAATATCCCGGTGGGACTTGTGGCTATTATATTAACCCAACTGTTGATCCCTTACTACCGGATGAATGTACCGAAGTCATTCGATGTTCCCGGGCTGATTACGGTGGTGACGGGCAGCCTGGCGCTTCTGACTGCTTTTAGCCAAGGCAGCAGCTGGGGCTGGGGTTCCTGGAGAACTCTATTGTTAATCGCTGCCGGGATCGTTCTGCTCCTCTTGTTTGTCCTGCATGAATTGCGGACGGAAGTGCCGCTGCTGAATCTGCGCGTATTTCAGAACCGGCGGTTCACGGCTATGCTGTGCATCTATAGTCTGGTAACGGTTGCGATGTATGCCGGCACATACTTAACGCCGCTTTTCTTGCAGACTGTGCAAGGCGCCACGACGCTCAAAACGGGGCTGATTCTGCTGCCTTCATCCATCCTGCTGGCATTGTTAAGCCCGGTTGTGGGCAAGCTGTATCCCAAGTTCGGGCCGGTGAAGCTGATTTCAGCTGGAATTGCCTTTATCTTTGCCGGTTTGTTTATGCTGAGCAGGCTGCATGTGGATGTTTCGCACAACTTTATTTTGTGGGCAATGGTCGTGCGCAATCTGGGGATCGGTCTGGCCAATGTCCCAAGCAGCACGGCATCCATGGAGGAAATTCCGGTGGAATGGTCAGGTCATGCAACTTCGATCAACAACTGGGTGCGCAATGTGTTAAGCTCATTAGCCATTGCCGTATTTACCTCACTCTTGTCGAGCAGATCCGTGATCCACTCCAAAGAGCTCTTTGAGTCCGGTGCAGCGGGTTCCGATTCGATCACCCTGCTTTCATTTACAATGGGGGTAAATGATGTATTTGTCGTTGCTGCCATCATCGTGCTGTTTGGTTTTCCGCTCATGCTTCTGCTGCGCCGCAAAGGGGGGACAACGCCTCTGCAAATGCAGACCCATGTCCGTAAGATCGCGAATCAGTAATCAAAAGCTGAATATGAAGTATCATTTTATCTAATGCAAGTTATCATTAATTGTAATGAAGCTGCTTAAATCGGGGTCATTTACTCTGATTTAAGCAGCTTTTACGTGTTTTATGGACGATATTACTAATAAAACCAAAATTTATGATAAAGAGAGCTCGTTGATCGTTTCATCTAATTATGATAGCCTGATCACATGAGGTTAAGAGGGAACTAGATTTCATGTTAAGGAGAGGTCGATATTGGTGCAACTACAAGTTACGAACAGTCCATTTAACGAGAACCAGGTTGAGCTTCTGAACCGCCTTCTGCCGACATTAACAGAGACGCAGCAGATCTGGCTTGGCGGATATTTGTCCGCGTTGTCTTTGCAGGGAAATGCGGCAGCGGTTTCCACTGGTACATCGCTGCAAGCAGAGGGGATTGCGGCAGCCGTCTCCCCGGCGGCACAGCCGAAAATCTCCCGCGAAGTGACGGTGCTGTTCGGCTCCCAGACCGGCAATTGCCAGCGTCTGGCGTCCAGCCTGTCCCGCAAGCTGGAGGAGCAGGGCTTCCAGGTTACCGTATCGGCAATGAACGGCTTCAAGCCGAATGGTCTGAAGAAGGTCGAGAATCTGCTGCTGCTGGTCAGCACGCACGGAGAAGGCGAACCGCCGGATAATGCCCGGGCCTTCCATGAATTTATCTATAGCAAGAGAGCGCCCCAACTGGATCATCTGAGTTATTCCGTACTGGCGCTCGGCGACACCTCCTATGAGTTCTTTTGCCAGACCGGCAAGGATTTCGATCAGCGTCTCGAAGAGCTGGGCGGACGGCGTCTGAGCCCGCGTGTCGATTGTGATCTCGATTACGATGAGCCGGTAGCTGAATGGTTCCAGCAGGTCATCGGCTCACTGAGCGGTCCGCAGAATGCCCCGGCAATTGCCGGGGAAGCGGTACAGGCAGCTGAACAGGCAGAGCCGCCGGATTCAGCCTACTCACGCAACCATCCTTTCCATGCTGAAGTGCTGGAGAATCTTAATCTGAACGGACGCGGCTCTGACCGCGAGACCCGCCATCTGGAGCTGTCGCTTGCCGGCTCCAATCTGAGCTTCGAGCCGGGCGACTCGCTGGGAGTGTACCCGGAGAATCATCCTCAGCTGGTGGCGGATATTATTGCCGCTATGGGCTGGAATAGCGATGAATCTGTTCCTCTTAATAAGAAGGGGGAGGAAGGCACTCTGCGTGAAGCACTGCTGCGTCATTATGAAATTACAGTCCTGACGAAGCCGCTGCTGGAACAGGCGGCACAATTGACCGCATCGGCAGGGCTTCAAGCACTGCTTGCTCCGGATCATCAGCAGGAGCTGAAGGCATATATCCAGGGACGTGATCTGCTGGATCTGGTCCAGGATTTCGCACCATGGGAAGTGCCTGCACGCAGCTTTGTAACCATTCTGCGCAAGCTGCCCGCAAGACTGTATTCGATCGCTAGCAGCTATAACGCGAACCCCGATGAGGTTCATTTCACGGTTCGCGCGGTGCGGTACGAATCACATGGCCGTGACCGTTACGGCGTCTGCTCGGTCCATTGCGCTGAACGGGTACAGCCGGGCGATACCCTCCCGATCTATATTCAGAACAACCCGAATTTCAAACTTCCGGCCAATTCCGAGGTTCCCGTGATTATGATCGGGCCGGGTACCGGGGTAGCGCCATTCCGTTCCTTCCTGGAAGAGCGGGAAGAGCAGGGCGCAAGCGGCAGAACTTGGCTGTTCTACGGCGACCGGCATTTCGTGACCGATTTCCTCTATCAGACAGATTGGCAAAGAATGCTTAAGGACGGCGTGCTGAACAAGCTGGACGTTGCGTTCTCCCGGGATACGGAAGAGAAAGTATATGTGCAGCACCGCATTTTGGAACAGAGCCGTGAGCTGTATGCCTGGCTGCAGGAAGGTGCGCATGTGTATGTATGCGGTGACGAGAAGCATATGGCCCATGATGTTCATTCCGCACTGGTCACTGTGATCCAGCGGGAGAGCGGCTTAAGCCCGGAAGAGGCAGCAGCTTACCTGGAGCACATGCAGCAGGAACAGCGTTATCAGCGCGATGTGTATTAAGGGAGGAGAGGTTCAGCTATGGCGAATAATGAATCAGCGGTGAAGCCGATCGGCGGCCCGCCTAGTGATGTTGAACATATAAAGATCGAGAGCAACTACCTGCGGGGCGCACTTGTGGAGACACTGCGCAACCCGGTAACCGGAGGACTGCCAGAGGATGACAACCGGCTGCTCAAATTTCACGGCAGCTACATGCAGGATGACCGGGATTTGCGCAGTGAGCGTGAGCGCTCCAAGCTGGAGCCGGCCTATCAGTTCATGCTGCGCGTGGTGGCTCCGGGCGGAGTCGCTACTGCGGCACAGTGGCTTGTCATGGATGAGCTGGCCCATAAATACGGCAACGGCACACTCCGTTTGACGACACGACAAGCGTTTCAAATGCACGGTGTACTGAAATGGAACCTGAAAAAGACGATCAAGACCATTAACGATACGCTCATGACCACACTCGCAGCCTGCGGGGATGTCAACCGCAACGTGATGAGCGCCCCGAATCCGTATCAGTCCGAAACGCATGCTGAAGTGTACGAATGGGCCCGGAAGATCAGCGATCATCTGTCTCCGCGTACACCGGCGTACCATGAAATCTGGCTGGACGGCGAGAAGGTTGTAGACAGCAAGGAAGGCGTAGAAGTGGAACCGATCTACGGTCCGGTCTATCTGCCGCGCAAATTCAAAATCGGTCTGGCAGTGCCGCCCTCCAATGACGTCGATGTCTTCTCCCAGGATCTTGGCTTCATCGCGGTATTGGAGGAAGGCAAGCTGTTAGGATTTAATGTTTCGGTTGGCGGCGGGATGGGCATGACGCACGGCGATACGAGCACCTATCCACAGCTTGGGCGGGTGATCGGCTTCTGCCGGCCGGAGCAGATGATTGATGTGGCGGAGAAGACGGTCACGATTCAGCGTGACTATGGCAACCGCTCCGTCCGCAAGAATGCCCGTTTCAAATATACCCTCGACCGCCATGGCCTGGAATGGTTTACAGGCGAGCTGCAGCACCGGCTGGGCTGGCAGCTGGAGGCTGCCCGTGCGTTCCATTTCGACCATAACGGCGACCGTTACGGCTGGGTGAAGGGCATCAACGGTAAATGGAATTTGACGTTGTATATCCAAAGCGGACGGATTCAGGATCAGGAAGGGTATCCGCTGATGACCGGACTGCGGGAGATCGCTAAGATACACACCGGGGATTTCCGTCTGACGCCGAATCAGAATCTGATTATTGGCAATGTGAGCAGTACGAAGAAACGTAAGGTGGACGAACTTGCCCGGCAATACGGTTTGACCGACGGAGCGCAGCACACCGCTCTGCGGCGCAGCGCTATGTCCTGTGTAGCTTTGCCAACCTGTGGTCTTGCCATGGCCGAAGCGGAACGGTATCTTCCCCTCCTGCTTGATAAGCTGGAGCTGATCATTGATGAAGCGGGCCTGCGCAACGAAGAGATTATCATCCGCATGACCGGCTGCCCGAATGGCTGTGCCAGACCGGCACTGGGGGAAATCGCCTTTATCGGCAAAGCTCCGGGCAGATATAATATGTATCTGGGTGCGGGCTTTACCGGAGACAGGCTGAACAAGTTGTACAAGGAAAATATCGACGAGAATGAAATTCTTGAAACGCTGGGGCCTATTCTTCAACGCTTTGCCAAAGAACGCGCGGCGGGCGAACATTTCGGAGATTTTGTTATCCGCAGCGGCTATGTGAAGGCCGTCACCTCGGGGCTAAATTTCCATGACTGACTAACAAAGGAACCTGTTCTCCAATGCAACACGGAGGATGGGTTCCCTTGTTTTGTGGGGGAAATGAGGATTGAACCTGAAATTTTCTACAGCGATTCGCGTTTATTTACATAATCGAAGAATGAATTTGGATTTTCGGCGGTTTTCTTACATAATATAAAGAGTACCCATAACATATCCAAGAGCCATTATAGTGAGTAATGCGTTCTGTACAGAAGAGGCGAATGTGATGATCATCATGAAATCGATGGAAGAGATCGAAAAAATGCGTGCAGCCGGCAAGATTCTTGCTGAATGCCACCGGCAAATCGCCGGAATGCTGAAACCCGGAATTACGACCTGGGAAATTGACCAGTTTGCTGAGAAGTTCATTCTTTCCCAAGGGGCAACACCTGAGCAAAAAGGGTATCATGGATATCCTTACGCAACCTGCGCATCCGTGAACGATGTAATCTGCCATGGCTTTCCCAAACATGAGCCGCTTAAAGACGGTGACATTGTAACGATTGATATGGTCGTGAACCTGAACGGCTGGCTGGCCGATTCTGCGTGGTCCTACGGGATAGGCAACATCAGTGATCAGGCAGCGAAGCTGCTGGAAACGACCAAAGAGTCACTGTTCAAGGGCATAGAGCAGGCAGTTGCAGGCAACCGGATCGGCGATGTCGCCCATGCGATTCAGGTGTATGCCGAGTCGAACGGGTTCTCAGTTGTCCGTGATTTTATCGGGCACGGCATCGGCTCCGAAATGCATGAAGCCCCTGAGGTGCCTCACTACGGACCTGCAGGCAAAGGACCGCGTCTCAAGGAAGGCATGGTCTTCACCATTGAGCCGATGCTCAATACCGGAAGCTACCGGACAAAGGTAGATGCGGACGGGTGGACAGCCCGGACGATTGACGGCGGCTTGTCGGCGCAATACGAGCACACCCTGGCGATAACTCCGCAGGGAACGATTATTTTGACGGAGCTGTAATCTTAAGTGTTTGAATCGTAATTTGGTTGGAAGTACTGCAGGTAAACCCGGTCAGCCGCTCATGCATGTCATGGCGCTGGCCGGGTTTATTTTTTTTGGTTATTTGTCTTAATGTGTCGGAATTCACGGTTTTATGGGGAGGGAATGAATATAATGGTAACTCAAGGCTGAAGGGGAATAGAGGATCAGAAATGGCAACAGACAAACATTGCAAGAATCAGCATGGCGCACCCAGCCCTCAGCAGTGTATGGAGCACTATGGCTGTATTTATGAGAATAACCATTTAATTACCTTGATGGTTGACCCGGCTGACGGAAGCATCGTTGATGCGAACAAGGCAGCCTGCGATTTCTATGGCTACCGCCTCCGTGATTTCAGAAAACTTCATATCTCGGATTTGAATGCAGAGGGTGAGGCGGGGGAGCGGGACTTCGTGGATAAGGCCATGCCCGGCGGAGAATATCTGGGAAACCAGGTGTTTATGGACAGGCATCAGTTGGCCGGAGGCCAGATCATAGTGGTGGAGATTCATACAGGGATCATGACGATGTTAGGAAAGACATGTGTCTACACCGTTATTCATGACGTCAGCGAGCGGGTCCGCTCCGAACAACGACTCCGGGAAAGCGAAGAACGCTACAGGGATCTGGTTGATCTCTGTCCTGAAGCCATTCTGGTTTACAGCGGGGGAACGATTCTGTTTGCCAATCAGCAAACTGAGAAGATGTTCGGCAGGAAGAAGAAGGAACTGATTGGTAAGGGTATTGATGATTTTTTTTACGAGGAGCCGCTTAGCAGCACGGAGTATAAAAAACTAAAAACCAAAGGTTCCATGAAGGACCGGTTTCGGATCGAGCAGCGTTTTATCCGGCATGACAAACATATTTTTGATCTGGAGATCTCGGGCGTACCGATTGTATATGAAGAAGAAGTAGCTCTGCAATTGGTATTAAGGGATATTACGGAGAACAAAAAGGAACTTGAACGGGCGGTCAAGCTTCAAGAGCACCGTCATGCCGTTGCTTTTCCTCTGGAGAACAGGGCGGTGCTGGACAAGATATACATTCCCGCCACAACACTCAGCGGAGACTTCTTCATCTTTCACAAAATTGATGATGAACAGGTCATCGGAATCATCGGTGACGTCACCGGCAAAGGCATTTCGGCCGCATTAAGCATCTCCGCGCTGCGTGTGCTGTTCCTGGACAGTCTGCTCACTTCAAAGGAGCCGGTTCAGGTTCTGAAGGATTTGAATCTGAAAGCGGGACAGTATCTGGGAGAGGATTATATTGCCGGCTGCTGCTTTCATCTCGATTTCGGCGCCAGTGTGCTTAAGGCAGCAGGGGCCGGGATCAACGAATTCATCTATGTGCCGAAAGCGCAGGCCGGTCAGCAAATAACAGTCAAAGGAGCTCCGCTGGGCATGTTCAGCGACAGTGAATTTGAGCAGCAGGCTGTTGCATTTGGATCGGGTGACCGTTTCTGCTTCTATAGCGACGGTATGGAGCTTTTGTTTGAAGAAGCGGAGTTAGGCCGTGATTACGAATATTTGCACGAAAAGGTTGCGGGCGTTTGTCTGCAGGACGACTGCACCTGGCTGAGCCTGAATATCCAGTGAGACAAGGGGTGAATTATGAACGCTGTACATAAGGAAGTGCTGCTTCACGGACTGGAGCACACACAGGGAATTATTGACGGAATTATCGAAGAGCTTGATTTGGAAGCCTATGCTTTTGATATCCGTCTGATTCTGGTTGAGGCTATTACGAATGCGTATTATCACGGGAATCTCAGCGATTGCACGAAGCCGATCTATATCCGGTATTTGCTGAGAGATGAGCTGCTTAAGCTTCAGGTCGAAGACTCTGGAGAAGGCGGCCGGGATCTCGTTATTCCGCAGGATATCAGTAGTGACGAGCTGCTGGATGACGGAGGAAGAGGGCTGTACTTGATTAGCTGCTTCTCGGATAGTGTGGAGATGATCCGAAATACGATGTACATCAGCAAGAATGTATGTCCTAGTTGACAGGTTCTCTTCTGAGGACTGTTTTCTGTGAATGGAAAAGGGGAGAATTCGGTGAAGTTAAGTTTAAAGGTTAGAATCAGCATTCTATTGTTCCTCATCATTAGCGTGCCGTTGTTTGTTTCCGGTATCATCTCTTACAAACTGGCGGCAAATGCACTGCAAACGACAATTGAAGAGGAATTAAGAACAACAACAAGTTCAGCCGCCAAGTCTGTTGAGAGCGAGCTTGAAGCGGTAGGCAATTATCTTGAAATCGCCAGCAAAAACAGCACACTGGCTGATTTTGCCGCAAGTCCAGCCTCGGAGGGAGAAAGAAAGACGTCTTTCAGTTATCTTTCCGGTATTCAACAAGACAACGCCAAGCTGCTTGAATCGCTGATCGTTGCTGATGTGAACGGCAAGGCGCTGCTTTCCAGCAGTTCTGAAGCTCCGGAGCTGGATGTGCAGGACCGGGAGTATTTTCAGCAGGCGCTTCAGGGGAAAGAGGCGATAAGCGATGTCCTCACCTCCAGGGAAACCAATCAGCATATCGTTGCGATTGCCCATCCGCTGCGTCAGAATAATGTTATTAAGGGCGTATTGATCGGGACAATCGTCTTTGACAGCATTTCCGCGCCCGTAGCCGAAGTGAAAATTGGCGAGAGCGGGTACGGGTATATGATCGACCGTACAGGCCTTGTGGTTTATCATCCTGATAAAGGCAAGATTCTCACAGAAAATCTGGACGGCAACAGCAATAAGGAATTAAATGCGCTTGTACAGATTATGAAAAGCGGAAAAGCTTCCCATGGCTTTTATACCTATGAAGGCGTCTATAAATATGTGTCCTTTCAGCCTGTAGGAAACTGGGTTGTGGCGACCACTGCGAATTACGGGGAATACATGGCGTCTGCAACAGAGATCCGAAATACGACACTGATCGTTGTTATTGCCTTCATTCTGGTAGCTCTTCTTGCAGGGTATTTCTTTACCACCCGGAGTATCATAAGTCCAATCAAGAAGCTGGAAAAGGCCATGGCTCAGGCCGGTGATGGCGATTTGACAGTACATACGGCCATCACATCAGGGGATGAGCTGCAGTCGCTAAGCGATTCCTTTAATGCAATGATTGACAAGCAGGAAGCCATTATTGAGAAAGTAAGGGCGGGCTCGGAGGTTCTAACCTCCATGTCGGAAGAAATAGCGGCTTCTTCAGAGGAGATTAGTGCGTCAATTGAAGAAATCAGCTCCAGCACTCAGGAAATTGCCGCCGGTGCGGAGAATAACAACCATTCCGTAGTGAATGCCTCGCAGGTTCTGGTGCAGCTTTCCAGTCTGGTGCAGCTGGCTCAGAGCAAGGCGGCAGCGACCTCCCTGAACGCGGACAGCACCAACCGGGCAGCACAGGATGGCAGAATCAAGGTCATTAATACGGTTGAGGCGATGGATACGATCAACAGCAGCACCAAGGAGACAGAAGAGCAGCTGCAGACTGTGAGCGAGTTGTCCGGCAAAGTCTCCACCAT
Organism: Paenibacillus sp. FSL M7-1046; assembly: GCF_038007405.1. Lineage (NCBI taxonomy): Bacteria > Bacillati > Bacillota > Bacilli > Caryophanales > Paenibacillaceae > Paenibacillus > Paenibacillus sp. FSL M7-1046. The sequence continues at coordinate 5,085,546 of NZ_JBBOXB010000001.1, forward strand.
TATCGGAACCATTAATGCCATCGCCAAGCAGACCAATTTATTGGCGCTGAATGCCGCCATCGAAGCTGCAAAAGCGGGAGAACACGGGCGCGGCTTCAATGTGGTGGCAGGAGAGGTGCGGAAGCTGTCGGATGAAACGCACAGGCAGGCAAACGAAATCTCATCGCTGGTACATGATATGGTCTCCCGGATTGCGCAAGCTGTGAACTCGATGCGGGGTGCCTCGGAAGCCGTGGAGGGAGGCGTGAGAATCGTTAATGAAACCGATCATGCATTTATTCATATCATTGAATCGGTGGAGATGATTAACGATAGTGTGCGGGAAATCCTGGAGATTACCAAAGACGAGGTTGCCACCTCGGATCAGATCATCAAGCTCATTGACTCTATGGGCACGATCTCGGAATTGGCGGCAATGAACAGCGAAAGTGTATCCAGCGCAACCGAGGAACAAGCGGCGACAGTCAACAATTTCGTCTCTTCTGCCCAGGAGGTCAGCGCCATGGCCAATGAGCTGGAATTCCTCGTTGAGAAATTTATAATTAGGGGGAAATGACATGAGCGAGATTATTATTGAAATGCCGGAGATGTTTTCCGTAGAAGAAGCAAGCAAGTTTAGAGAAGATATCCGCAGTTATATCAGCACGGGGTATTCAAGTTTTCTGCTTGATTTCGGCGGCTGCCGGTTCATCGACAGCACCGGGCTTGGGGTGATTGTCAGCTCTTATAAGAAATGCGTGGAGAATGGCGGCACGATCAGACTGCAATCCTTGAATTCAAATGTGTTGAAGATCTTTGAACTAACAAGACTGACCAATGTGTTTGAGATATTATAAGTAAAAATACAACCAAGGCCTCCCCCGCAGAAAGCGGTGGGAGGCCTTGGTTGTATTCGTGAATTAATCGGTTATATTCCGGGTGTAATATTCAATGATATCCTTGCGGCGGATAATGCCGAGAAAGACTCCGGCGCCATCGACGACAGGCACAAAGTTCTGGTCTGCGGCGAGTGTAAGCATATCCTCCATCTGGGCGTGAATTTCCACGCTCTCATTATGCACATGTCTCTGGATCTCGCTCACGGTAACCTCACGCATATTCTCAAAGCCGAGATCCGCTGTGTTCTTCAGCTTCCATAGCAAGTCGCCCTCTGATAAGGTTCCAACATATTTGCCTTCATTGTCAATGATGGGTATCGCAGAATAATAATGCTGTTCCAGCTGCTCCATAGCTTCCAGCATGGATATGGAGGAAGCAATAAATGCGACCTGATCTTTGGGCAGCAAAAAAGAGGATATTTCCATAGGTTCGACTCCTTTACAGTGGAATAAATGCGTAGCGGTAGTTTAATTAAACCATAGTTTAGTATGTAAGCGCATTAATAAAAAAGATTTTTAACTTCCCTCGAACCTGTAACAACCGTCTCAGCTTGTTTTTCCATTTCAAGAAATGTGATTTCCCACCCACAAAAAAGAATATAAAACCCTGCGAAAAACGAGCGGGATTCTATATTCTCTGTTTTAGATATCAACATGCATTGTTCTTACTTGCCTGCTTCGCCATTCTCGTGGCTGATCTGCCATTCGATGCCGAATTTATCTTTCAGGCTGCCGTAACATTTGCTCCAGAAGGTCTCCTGCAGCTCCATGACTACCGTTCCGCCTTCTTTCAACTGATGGAACCAGGATTTGAGCTGCTCTTCATCGCGGGATACGAGAGCGAGGCTGATATTGTTCCCCACCGTAAAAGGCATGCCCGGAAACACATCAGAGAACATTACATTGCTGCCGTCAATGTTCAATCTGGAGTGCATGACCAAGGATTTGGCTTCTTCAGGAAGCGGATACTCGGGGTTTGGCGGTGAATCTCCAAAGGTCATGATCTGTGGAGCCTCTGTACCAAACACCGCAGCATAATACTCTACAGCTTCACGGCAGTTCCCATTGAAATTCAAATACACATCAACAGACACATGCTTCACTCCTCTAATGTTAAATTAAGCCAAGCGCACATTTCCATATTGTATCATGGCCTTGTCCATAGAAAAATATTCTTTCGGGTCTATATTACAAGCTGCAATGAACAAATACAATGAATACCCCGAAATTTATGTCAATTCAGGTAATATTGCGCATGAAGAGTTGACCTTCAGAATGAAATGTTTCCGCTATCCGGCTGCGCTGCTCCGTTCAGGATTCCGTCAACCCATAAATAACAGCGTTTCAATTGTTCCTCTGAAATAAGGTCGGAGCGGTGCTCGAACATGATTTTTACGTCACTGTTCTCCGCGCGGATAATCCGCAAATAATCCTCGATTGGTGCCCAGCCGTCTTGCGGGCTTAATTCGGGAAGAACCGGATAGTGGCTGTTTTGCACACTGTCATTCACCTGAACATTGGAGAGGTGGATCAGACCTGCATAGCGGGTAAACTTTCTGAGGATGGCTCTGGCATCAAAATACGGGTCGAGCTTGTCCTGCAAAAATAACCTCGCAGTATCCAGGCAGAGCTTAATCCGGGGGTACCGGATCAATAATTGCTCGAAAAAATCGTTGTCGTAAATATATCTGTTTAATGAATCAAATTCCAATACGGGGACAAATTGATACTGAAGGCTCTGTGCATTCAGCCATTCAAAGAGTTGCTCGCTGCGCATTATCAGCTCTTCCAGCGTGATTTCAGATTCATAGATAAACTCCCGGGAATCTCCAAACCGCCATCCTGTCCAATTCACACGTTCGTCCAGAATCACAGGTTTCGGATAATGAAAAAGAATATATTCCGGATGAAGGGCTGTCAGAACATCCAGCTCTTCCCGGACATGCTGATAGGCATCCTCACGCACCTGCCCGTCTGTGGAGAGGAAAAGGGGATCGCGTAGCCTGGTGGCGTCAGCCCGGAACGGAAAATGTACGCCAACCTGAAATCCTTTGCTGCGGGATTCTTCGATTAAATGCTGCATATCTTCTGCGGTGGTGAATGAACAAGCCTCTATTCCATAGAATCCGTTTCTAAAGTCTTTATGGAATTTCTCGTAATCAAACCCTCCATATTGTCCAATCATAAACTGCTGCAGTCTAACCGCCTCGCTTTTAAGTCATTTTTTGGTATTAGCTTCGCTGGACAACTTCCAATTTCCTGCCTGGGCCGTAGTATTTCGGATAGACAATTAACCGGCCCGTTCAATATACTAGGGGAAAGAAATGGTTTCAAAAGGTTTTAGCAAAGGAGAATAGAAGTGACTAACAAGCGGATTGCCGGCCTTCGGCTCTTGAACCAGCACATCAGCAGTCCCGCGTTCCAGCAGCCGGAACAGGTCGTAAGGGCACTAGGTGCGCTGCAGGCACAGGACTATATGCAGGCGGTCTGGGCTATCGGCTTGCGCACAGCATCGGCGGGATTGGCCGATGTGGAGCGGGCCATTACGGAACGGAAAATTCTTCTGACCTGGTCACTTCGCGGGACCATTCATTGTGTACCGCCTGAAGATGTGAAGTGGATGCTTCAGCTATGCGCTCCACGGCTGCTGCGGGCGACAAAACGCAGGCTGGAACAATTGGAGCTGGACGACAAGACTTTGGAGCGCTGCAGAAGGATCCTCTATCATGCCTTAAAAGGAGGGCGGTGTATTACGCGCCCTGATCTGCTTCGGCTGCTGGAGGATGAGGGGATCAGCACTGCCAGCCAACGGGGCTACCATATCCTGTGGCACTGCGCGTATAACGCATTAATTTGTTTTGGGCCTCTGCAAGGCAAGCAGCAAACCTTCGTCCTGCTGGATGAATGGGTAACCGGGTCCAGGGAGCTGTCCTTCGATGAATCACTTGCTGAGCTTGCCCTGCGGTATTTTACGACCCATGGGCCTGCAACCGTACATGATTTCGCCTGGTGGACAGGCATGACGGTTACGGATGCCAGAGCAGGACTGGACGCGGTGAGCAACGAGCTTATAAGCGAAGTTATAGAATCCGGTGAGTACTGGATGCCGAATACACCGGTTGACGGAGCAGAGACCGGTAAATCTTCCGGTGTCTATCTGCTTCCGGGTTTCGATGAGTATATTCTGGGCTACAAGGACCGCAGTGCGGTCCTTGAGCCGGAGACCGCTCCGCTAATTGTTCCCGGCAACAACGGTGTATTTATGCCGACGATTGTATGGGATGGACAGGTCATCGGGATATGGAAACGAACCCTCAAGAAAAAAGGTGCCGAGCTGATGTTATCCCCCTTTAGATCCTTGGACGGCGTCCTCAAAGAACAGTTGGAAGAGGCTGCCGGACGCTATGCTGCTTTTCTGGGACTCCCGCTCACCAAGCTTGATATGAAAGAAATATAAGCCGAAAACCGCTGGATTGCCCGTAAGGCCAACGTTGTAAATCATTTTGGACACTGCTCTTATTATATGAATGTGCTCTATAAATCATGGAAAACAACGATTCAGGATAATGCGTTCGTTGATCCCATGGAGTATGCCGCCGAAGGCGGATGTTTCCTAAGGGTTCCTCTGGCCAAGATTGGCCGGCGGGACCTTTTTTAAAATATAAGAATTAGTATGCTTCACGCTATAAATTATCCTTCTATTTCTCGCTGAAACGGATACCGTCCTTTTGAGGACGGCGAAGCCGTTTCCACTTGTGAAAAAAGCTGAAAAGTATGACTAAAAGTTGAAAGAACCGATCACGCTAGCAGGAATAAATTGGAGGGCTATCGAATAGATAGCGAGTGTGTGCCAGCAAAATTCGACTTTTGAAATCCGTGCATAAGAGGGGTTAGAGACAATGAAAACAGGGCGGAAAACAATTTTTTTGGTCGTTACGTTTGGGTTGATTTTTCTTCTGCCTTTACTGGGCAGTTTGGCTCAGTGGAAGGGGCTGCCCGCAGGTTATGGTGAGTTTCCCGCACAAAAGGTGGAGAACGATCCGGGGTTCAGCCTGATCTATTTCTCCCTGGCCTGTATTGTGGCTTTACTCATTACCCTGGTGCTGTTATTTCCCCGCTGGTTTGGGTTCAAGAAGACTCAGCGGATACCTGAGCCGCAGGCTCCAGCCACCGGATTTCCCGTCTGGTTCTGGTGGAGTCTGCCGGTGCTTGCACTCAGCTGGTTTCTGATGTGGGCACGGCTCAAGCTGCCGTTTTCGTTGGAATCCTACACGTTTGTTCCATTGTGGTGGTCATTTATTTTGATTTTGGACGGATTGGTTTATAAAAGAACTAACGGAGTTTCGATTATTTCCCGCAAGCCTCAACTGATGCAGCTGCTGGCTGTGGTGTCCTGCTTCAGCTGGTTCGCTTTTGAATATCTTAATTTTTTTGTGATCGAAAACTGGTATTATCCCAATAAAGAGGTCTTCTCGAACTTTGGCAATGTGTTCTGGTTTTCTTTGTCCTATACTACCGTGCTTCCGGCAATTGTTGAATGGTACATGCTGCTCAAGACTTTCAGGGCGCTTAGGGAGCGCTACAAAAACGGGCCGAAATTTACGGTCTCTAGAACTTTTCTGATTATTTATTATGTCCTTGGACTGATTTTGGCCTTTGGTATGGGGTATTACCCCTATTTGCTGTTCTGGGTGCTTTGGGTGGCTCTTGTCCCGATGCTGTCTGCCGCTATGGCGCTTGCCGGCTTCTGGACCCCGTTTACATCCATCAAGAACGGAGATTGGTCCAAGGTTATTCTGATAGCACTGGCCACTTTGTGCAACGGATTCTTCTGGGAGTTCTGGAACTTTGGCAGCGAGTGGTTCCACGATTCAATGCCCGTAAATCCGAATTATTGGAAATATTCTGTGCCTTATCTGGATAAGTTCCATATTTTTTCCGAAATGCCGATTTTGGGCTACTACGGGTATCTATTTTTTGGCCTGAACTGTTGGATTATGTGGCTGATCGCCGCCTATGTGTTTAAATTTGATGCCGATTTTGAAGTAACGGGAGACAAGAGCTAAAGGTGGAGTGGGCATGATTGCATTTGAAAACTATCAGCTTCTGGAAACTATTTCCGACAACGTTATCAAATCGGTCTACAGGTGCGCAGATGCTGCATCAGGTATTACGGTCATTCTGAAAGTGCTGAAGTCGGAGTTTGCCGGTACGGAAGCTGTGATGCGGTTCAAACAGGAATTCAGGCTGCTTCAAGAGCTGAGTGAAACGGCTCCGGGGGTTATTCGGCCTTACAAGCTGGTAGAGCAGAACGGGTGCTACATCATGGTGCTGGAGGATGCCGGTGGACGGTCGCTTAAGAGGATTATGGCTGAAGATTCGCCGGATCAGCACACGCTTTTGCAGCTGGCGATTCAGGTAATTGATATTCTGGGAGCGATACATGAACAGAATGTAATCCATAAGGACATCAAACCCTCGAATATCATTTGGAACAGGGAACGGAATCTCGTACAGATCATTGATTTCGATCTTGCCGTGAAGCTGTCCAAGGAGCGGCCGGAGTTTCAGAACAGCGGTGTACTCGAAGGGAGCCTGCACTATATTTCCCCGGAACAGACGGGAAGAATGAGCCGGAATATTGATTACCGGAGTGATTATTATTCGTTTGGCGTTGTGCTCTACGAGATGATGACCGGCATAAAGCCGCATGACTCGGAGGAAATGCTGGAGCAGATTTATTCCATTATCGCCAAGGAAGCCGTTCCCCCCTATAAAGCAGCCGGCGGCAAGGTCTCACCTGTCCTGTCCGCTATCATCATGAAACTCATGGAGAAATCCGCTGAAGATAGATACCGCAGTGCCTACGGAATTAAAGCGGATCTGAAAAAATGTCTAGCAGGAACCGAGGCGTTTGTGATCGGCAGCGAGGATCGGCTGAATCTATTCCGCATCCCGCAAAAGCTGTACGGCAGGGAAGCGGAAGTAGCCTGTCTTTCCGATGCATTCCAGCGTTGTGTCCGGGGCAACCCGCAGATTATGTTCGTAACGGGAGACGCCGGAGTGGGCAAAACTGCGCTGGTTCACGAGCTGCATCAATACATTAGCCAGGAGAAGGGCCTGTTCGCCGAAGGCAAGTTCGACCAGTACAACAGGCATATCCCTTACAGTGCATTGATTCAGGCGTTCCGAAAGTTGATCAGCCAGCTGCTGGACAGCCCGGATGAGGATTACAAACAATATATCGGAGGCGCTCTGACCAAGGCGCTGGACGGAAATGGCAGCCTGATTGCCGGCTTGATCCCGGAGCTCAGCCTGTTCATCGGCGATCAGCCGGAGTTGGAGCCCCCGCCGCTTAATCCCGCAGAGGAGACCAACCGGTTCTTCCTCACATTTGCCAAGTTCATCGAAGGAATTACAAGGAACGAGAGACCGCTGGTCCTGTTCCTGGATGACCTGCAATGGGCGGACTTCTCGAGCCTTCAGCTTGTGGAGAGGTTGGTGCTGGATAACCAGCTGCGGAAAGTTTTTGTTGTCTGTTCTTACAGGCACGACGAAATGCCTGCTGGTCATCCGCTGTTTACCTCTAAGATGAAAATGGAGAAAAGCAGGGAAGTAGATGAAATTAAGCTGGGAGCTTTGTCCTTGAGTCATGTGCAAAGTCTGATTGCCGATACACTCTATACGGGTACAGACAACGTCAGACAGCTTGCAGAGGTTATTTATAAGCGTACCAAGGGCAACTCTTTTTTTATCAGCGAAATTTTGAAGGATCTTAATAAAACCGGGTATTTGTATTTTGATGAGCGGCAAGGTGAGTGGACCTGGCAGCTTCAGCAGATTGTAAACCTCCCGATCAATGACAATATCGTCGAATTTCTAATGATGAAGCTGATCACCTTGCCGGAAGATCTGCGCAGAATTTTGATGCTTGGTGCTGCCATTGGCAATGTGTTTGATTATGGCATGCTGACATTGATTGCGGAAGAGCCGCGGGAAGTCCTTGCCGGCTGTATCGCTGCGGCGGTGGAAGGAGAGTTCATTCACCCTGCCGACTACCGTTATGGCCTATTCTCAGGTCTGCTCGCCGATGCGGGGGAAGATCTGCTGCAATTGGCCGACATCCCGTTCAGATTCTCCCATGACCGGATTCAGCAGGCGTTCTACCAGATGCTGAACGAGGACAAGAGCAAAGCGCTGCATCTGAAGATCGGGCGGCTAATGCTGGATAAGCTGACGCCTGAGGAAGCGGAGGACAAAATCGTCGATATCGCCGCACATTTGAACAAAGGGCTGGAGCTGATTGGCGATAAGCAGGAAATCAGCAGGGTAATTCTGCTTAATCTGAAGGCAGCCCGCAAAGCAAAAGCCGGGTTTGGCTATGAATCGGCTTATGTGCTGCTGGAAACGGCAAAAAAGCTGCTGCCGGAGGATGCCTGGACCGAAGATCGGCTTCAGACAGCAGAAATCTATGAGCTCTATGCGGAATGCGGTTACCTCACCCATCATACTGAAGCGGCAGACAGAGCCTGTTCAATTCTAATCCAGCATACGGAAGACAGAATGGCCCTTGCGCAAATTTACGAGATGCAGGCTAATCACTATATGTATCTGGGCTTGATGAAGGAATCAATTCAATCGGGCAGACAAGGCCTGGCTGTACTGGGAATGAACATCCCGGAGAAGGTTGGTATGGGCTCCGTGCTTAAGGAGCTTGTGAAGATCAAGACTGCACTTCGCGGGAGACCGGCCGAGGATATTTTTGCGGCGGCTGAGATGAAGGAGCCGGAAATGAAGCTGATCATGAGACTGCTGATTAACTTCATTCCACCAGCCTTTATTTCCGGGGAGACCTCACTTTTTGGCTTAGTTGTACTGAAGAAGGTTGGGCTCACGCTGACTTACGGCAATGCTCCGGAATCGGCACTTGCTTTTGTCGGCTATGCCATGCTGTTATCCGGATTTGGGGACAGCAAGGGAGCTTTTGACTATGGAAGACTGGGCATACGAATGAATGACAAGTTCAATGACCAGCAGTGGAAGGGCGCGACATATGTACTATATACCCTGTTCTCTCACGCCTGGACGGAGCCTTGGGACACGCTGCAGGACTGGTTCACCACATCCATAGAAGCCAGCCTGCGGACAGGGGATTTATTGTATCTGGCCCACTCCTCCTTCTACGTAAATCTCTGGAATCCGTCAATGGATATTGCCGCGAACCTGCAGGAAAGCAGCCGGACCCTTGCGATGATCGAGAATACGAAGTATAAGGAGTCCCTTGCGACAGCGCAGCTGGCCCGGCAGTATCTACTGAATCTGGCCGGTGAGCTTGCGGACAACCATTCTTTTGACGGGGATGAGTTCAGTGAAGAAGTCTATTTGCGGGAGCTTACGGAGGCCAAGTATTTTTCCGGAATCGCCATCTATTATATTTATAAAATGAAGCTATTGTTCACCTACGAGAGCTACCGGGAGGCTATGGGTTATATAGATAAAGCCTACCCGATTATCGGCACACTTGCCGGCTCGGCTTTTATGGAGGAGTTCGCCCTCTACACGTTCCTTAACCTGGCTTACAGTTACAAGGATCTGAATTTTCTGGATAAAAAGAAGGCCCGGAGCAGAATGCGCAAGGAGTTCCGCCGGGTCCGCAAGTGGGCCAGGCATGCACCGCATACCTTCCGCCAGCATGAATATCTGATGAAGGCCGAATGGGCACGGATCTCCCGGCAGGACGAGAAAGCGGGGCATTACTACGACCTGGCGATTGAGACCAGTGAACAGGGCAGCTTCGTGAGATATAAGGCGCTGACCAATGAGCTGGCGGCCCGTTTTTACTACAACAAGGGTTTCAAAGAGTTCGCGGCCTATCTGCTCAGACAATCGGAATATTATTATTCCGTCTGGGGGGCGAAGGAGAAGATCAGGTTTATTAACGAACGCTACCCGGATATCGTCAAGAAAATCAACACCAAGGAATTTATGCACGGGCGCACGGTCTCGGATTATACCGAAAGCATTGATCTGAATTCGATGATCTTGGCCTCTCAGGCCATTTCTAAGGAAATTGAGCTGAATAATCTGCTGGAAGCGCTCATGCAGATTGTCATCAAAAATGCCGGGGCCCAGCGGGGTTTTATCCTGATGACCTCCAAGACCGGTCTGCTGGTGGAAGGGGAGTATCAGCCGGAGGAAGATAAAATCACGGTAGCCGTGCAGGATCATAAGAGGTATGACAATCTGCCGGATTCGATAGTAAGGCTGGTGGAGGAGAGCAGGGAAACGGTCATTTACAATGATGCCTATTCCGAGACCCCGTTCGTTAATGATCCTTATATCGTCAAACACTGTCCTAAGTCGCTCGTCTGCATGCCGCTGATCAACCAGAACAAGACCATCGCGATTATTTACCTGGAGAATAACCTGGTGACAGGCCTATTTACGAAGGAACGGATGAAGATTATCAATCTTCTGTCCAGAGAAATGGTCTTCTCGCTGGAGAATGCCAGCCTTTACTCCGAACTGGAGCGCTCCGAAGAGAAATACCGTGAGCTGGTGGGCAATCTGCAGGACGGAATCTTTATTACGCAGGACAAAAAATGCAAATACGCAAATGAAGCGCTGGCACAAATGCTGGGCTACCACACGGAGGAGATGCTGGAGCAGCATTTTGAGAACTTCGTGAGTCCAGCTGAACGGGAAAAGGTTCTGCATTATTACTCCAGACGGGTTGAGGGCAAGCAGGCTCCATTTGAGTATGAGACCAAATTGATGCATAAGGACAAAAGTCGTGAAATTATTGTCATTCATAAGGCGACTCTTATTACCTATATGAACAAACCGGCTGTTCAAGGCACCGTAAAGGATATTACCGAGCGCAAAAAGGCAGAGGAGGAGCTGAGACGGCATAAGGATCATTTGGAGGAACTGGTTGTGGAGCGGACTAAGGAGCTGGAGCTGAACAACGAGGAACTGAATAAATATATCCAGCTGATCGAAGAGATATCGATAACCGACGAGCTGACAGGTCTATATAACCGGAGGTATTTCAACAAATTATTCCTCGATGAAGTGGAGAAAGCGGCAAAGGATAAAAATTATCTGACTTATCTGATGCTGGATATTGATTATTTTAAAAAATTCAATGATACGTATGGTCATTATGAAGGAGACAGCGTACTCCGGCAGGTAGGAAGTCTGCTGCAGCAATTGGCTGAACATGCCGACGGCTTCGCGTTCCGGCTGGGCGGAGAGGAATTTGGCATTGTGGTGCCCGGATTCACTCCGTGGCAATCCCGCGAGTATGCTGAAAACATCAGAAGAAGCATCGCCGATCTGCGGATCGAACATTCGCTGAGTCCAGAGCACGGAATCATAACGGTATCCATAGGTGTTGCCGCAGTTCGCGTCGACAACCTTCGCGAAGAGGATATTTACAAGCTCGGCGACGATGCGCTGTATCAATCCAAAGCAGAGGGCAGAAACTGCGTGACGCTGTTTGAATAGCCAATTCTCTTTCAGAACCTCCAGAGCCGTAAGGTTGCGGAGGTTTTGCTGTCTGCTCTGAACCCGCAAAATAACTAGCCTAACATGTCTATCCATTCTGCGGTGAGGCTGCTTCCCCATGCTTCCGTTAGCGCTTAGGTTCAGGTATTATTGTGGTAGTGACACTGCTGAATCTGCTTGGGGCTGCATGGCACAAAACTATAACTAAACTACAGGAGCATCTTAATATGTCAAAATACGTCGAAATTGGTTATCCAATTTATGAAGGAATGCCTGTTTTCCCAGGATTGCCAGAAGTGAAATTAGAGCCTAAAGAGCGCTTGGACAAAGGGGATGACTGGAACGGAAGTGTGTTAAGTATTTATCTTCATGCCGGTACCCATGTCGATGCCCCGTGGCATCACATGAATAACGGTAAGGGAATAGATGCTATTCCGATTGAAGACTTCATTTACCGAAAGCCGCTGTTAATTGATTGCCCGCTTGGCCCGAACGGCTTTATCACCGTCGAAAAGCTAGAACAATATGAAGAACTGAATGAAGCGGATCTTCTGATTTTCAACACGAGTCATTGGAAACACCGGGATACTGATTTCGGGAAATACGCCAATAATTTCCCCGCTGTCTCTCCTGAAGCCGCTGAATACATCCGGACGAAGTTGCCAAACTGCAAAGCGGTGGCTATTGATACCTTGAGCATTGAGAATATGAGTGAAGCCAAAAGAAACGGTTATTTTGTCCACCATGCCTTCTTAGATCATGAAAAGTATAAAGAGAAGACAATACTCATTTATGAAGACGTCAATCCAGCGCCGCTGGTTGGCAAAAAGTTAATTTCTGCCTTTACAGCTCCGCTTCGCATTAAAAACCATGATGCATCTATCGTTAACATCATCGTTGAAATTGAAGAATAAAGCCTGACAAGGAATGTGCGGACGATCCGTCCGGGGAAGAAATTGCGGCATACATAGAGAAGATGAGCGTAAAGGCGCTCGGATATGAAGAAGAAGTGATTTACGCAGTTTGTCTTTTATAACTACAACAAACCGCCCGTGGACAATCCACGGGCGGTTTGTTGTTTAACTCTTAGTACTCATTGAACATTGTGGCAATTTCATCGTACTGTACAGTTTGCGTCAGTGCCAGCGACAGCAGAATTCTCGCTTTCTGCGGCACCAGGCTGTTGCAGGGAATCGAATTGGCAGAAAGGTCAATGTAAGAATCCTTCAGCGTAATTCCACTGGAGATCCGCGAGCAGCGGACGACCGGAATGTTGTTGTTCTTAAGTTTCCCGACTTTATCAATCCATGGTTTGCTGTATATTCCTCCGCCCGCTCCTGCAATTACAATTCCTTTGGAGATCGTAGCCAGGTAATCTAGAATGCCCGGATCGGCATCGACGTGGAAATAAGCGACAGACACTTCAGGCAATCCACTCAGAGCCGATACGTCGAACTGTGCTGCAGTGGTATGCCTTTTAAGGGATCTTGTATAGAAGAAAGCCTGACTGTCGCGCATGTAGCCCAGGCAGCCGAAATCCCGCTCGTCAAAGGCGTTGGCTTTAAAGGTATTCACCTTCTGCACATCTCTGCCGCTGTAAATCCCCTCTGCAAAAACAACCATAACTCCTTGACCGGAAGCGTCCGGATTCGCTGCCAACGCTACCGATTGGAACAGGTTCAGTGGGCCATCTGCGCTGATCGCAGTTGCAGGCCGCATTGATCCGGTAATAATCACCGGCTTGTCGGTTTTGATAACCAGGTTCAGGAAATAAGAGGTTTCATCAAGAGTGTCGGTTCCGTGCGTAATGACGAATCCGTGAATATCCTCACGGAGGGCAAGGGTGTTGATCAATGTAGCCAACGTCAGCCAGTGGTCGCTGGTAATGTCGGCACTGCAAAGGTTGCTGACCTGTACTCCGGCGCAATTTGCGATCCGCTCCAGATGGGGAACACTGTCCAGCAGGTCTTGTATCGGCAGGGCGCCGGGTTCATAATTCAATGTTTTGTGGGCTTCTCCACTTCCGGCAATGGTGCCGCCGGTAGCCAGAATGACCACATTTTTAAGCACGGGATTATAGTAAGGGGAAGCGTCAAAATTCACTTCAGGGATTGGAATAATCATCTTTTCGTTTCCTTTCAGGTCAATCTATTATGTGAGAAAGCTAATGTTATGCCATTAACAAGTCAATAGAATTGTATCAAACCTTTCCTATAATAAATAGCCATGTGCAGTATTTTATGATGAAAATAATTTGCTGGACCGTGATGTGAGGATATTCAAGAAACAAAGGAGAATTTTCTATTCCGGGTGGATAGCTCAAATGATAACATCAGGATGAAAGAACAGCAGCAGCCAAATATAGGGAGGGGTTTTTTAGAATGAAAAAGTCTTTGAGAGCGATACCATTATTGCTTGTAGCCATGATGCTTGCAGTGCTGGTATCCGCTTGCGGTAACGGTGCAGGCGGTAAGGTGGATGTAGGCATCGTGCTGCCGACTAAGGATGAGCCGAGATGGGTGCAGGATGAGCAAAGATTCAAGGATGCGCTGAAAGACACCAAATATACCTCGGAGATCCTGTTCAGCCAAGGTTCTTCTGCTAAAGAAAAAGAAAACGTAGAAGCCTTGATTGCAAAAGACATTAAAGTCCTGATCATTTGTCCGCAAGACGGTGATGCCGCCGCTGCAGCAGCTGAGGCCGCTCAAAAAGCAGGCATCAAGGTTATCGCCTATGACCGCTTGATTAACAACACGGATGCCGTTAACTACTATGTAACTTTTGACAGCATCGCAGTAGGTAAAGCACAAGCCCAATACCTGGTGGATCATGCCAAAGGCAAAGGCCAGCCATTGTATTTGTACGCGGGTGCAGCTTCGGATAACAACGCATTTCTGTTCTTCGAAGGCGCTTGGTCTGTGCTTCAGCCGAAGATTTCTGACGGCACATTCACCATCGCCAACTCCAGTGAAGCTGTTGCTCTGAAGGATAAAGCAGAGCTGACCCGTGAGGAACGCAGTAAAATCATCAGCCAGGTGACCACAAACTGGGATGCCAACGAAGCTAAGAACAAAGCACAAACTCACTTGACCGCTGCAAGCGCTGATCAAAAGGGCGATGTGGCCATCCTTGCTCCAAATGACGGCACAGCCCGTTCCATTGCTGACGTATTCGCTTCGGATTCCGCAGTGACCAGCTTCATCATTTCCGGCCAGGATGCTGAGAAGGCTTCCATCCAATACGTCATTGACGGCAAACAATCAATGACCGTGTTCAAGGATGTCCGCAACCTCGTTAAAGATGCAATCAACATGGGGGTTTCCATTCTCGACGGCAAAACGCCTGAAACAACCGGCTCCTACGATAACGGCAAGATTGAAGTACAAGCGAAGCAAACCGATGTTCAAGTCGTTGACAAGGACAATGTCAAAGCAGCACTCATTGATTCCAAATATTACGAAGCCAGCGAGTTCACGGGACTGTAAACGCACCTGAACATAGTTTAGACGGAGTAGTGATAGATACATCTATCACTATTCCTCTATTCTAAGACTTGTTTTGTGAAGGAGCACAAGCTAATTATGAATCCATATATTTTAGAAATGAACAATATTTCCAAGGAATTCACCGGCGTAAAGGCGCTCTCGAATGTCAATTTCAAAGTTAGCAAAGGCGAGATTCACTGTCTGGTCGGCGAGAACGGTGCCGGCAAGTCCACACTCATGAAGGTGCTTAGCGGGGTGTATCCGCATGGAACATATTCAGGGGATATTGTCTTTGAAGGCAACGTGCAGAGCTTTGGCAGAATTAGCGACAGCGTCAGAACCGGGATCGCAATTATTTATCAGGAGTTAGCCCTGTTTCCGGATCTGACCGTATATGAGAATATTTTTGCCGGGAACGAAGTGAAGAAAGGCGCAATCGTTGATTGGAATCAGACGATTGTCAAAGCGAAGGAAATGCTGAAGAAAGTGAATCTTAACGTCAATCCTGAAGTGCTGATTAAGGATTTGGGTGTCGGCAAGCAGCAGCTGGTTGAAATCGCCAAGGCGCTCAGCAAGGATGTGAAGCTGCTTATTCTCGATGAACCAACAGCCGCACTTAATGAAGATGACAGTGAGAACTTGCTGGAACTGCTGAGAGAACTGAAGAAACAAGGAATTACCAGCATCATGATCTCCCATAAATTGAAGGAAGTTATTGCTATAGCGGATCATGTCACCGTACTTCGCGATGGACGGACGATATGCACGCTTGATGCTGCCAAGAATGAAATATCAGAAAGTGTAATTATCAAGAACATGGTCGGCCGTGACATCGATGATATCTACCCTAAACGGAATACTGAGCATTTCGGAAATGATGTGCTGGAGGTCAAGAACTGGACGGCATTTGACCCCAAGCTGGGCCGGGATGTGGTCAAGGATGTGAACATCCACGTGAAAAAGGGCGAGATTGTCGGCATCGCCGGTCTGATGGGCTCAGGCCGGACGGAATTGGCACAAAGCATCTTCGGCAATCCGAAATCCTATAAAATACATGGCGACTTATATATGAACGGCGCCAAAAAAGTATTTAAGAACACCAAAGACGCAATCAATGCGGGAATCGCCTATGTGACGGAAGACCGGAAAGGCGACGGCTTATTTTTGATTCAGGATATCAAGCAAAATATTTCAGTCTCTAATCTTGAGGCCATTTCTTCGCAGGGAATGATCAACACCAATGAAGAAGTGAAGATTTCGAACGAATACAAAAAATCCATGAATATCAAAGCCCCGTCTGTTGAACAGCTGGTCGGTAATTTAAGCGGCGGCAACCAGCAGAAAGTTTCCCTTGGCAAATGGCTGTTTGTAGGACCGACCCTGCTCATTCTGGACGAACCTACACGCGGCATTGACGTCGGAGCGAAATTTGAAATTTATACGATTATGAACAAGCTGATCAGCGAGGGTATGAGCATCATCATGATTTCCTCGGAGCTGCCTGAAGTGCTTGGAATGAGTGACCGCGTGTATGTCATGGCCGAGGGCAAAATCAAAGGCGAGCTGTCCGCAAAGGACGCAGATCAAGAAAAAATAATGAAACTTGCTACGCAATAGGAGGAAGACCCGTGAAATTATTTAACGAAGCGAAATCATTGATCAAGGTTAATATCCGGGATTATGGGATGTACATTGCTTTATTCGTCATTATGCTGACTTTTTCGATCATGACGGATGGACTGTTTATGTCTTCGCGGAATATAAGCAACTTGATTGATGCCACTGGCTACATTGCTGTTCTGGCTGTCGGAATGACACTGGTCATTGTGATCCGGCATATCGATTTATCCGTCGGTTTTGCAGCCGGGTTCCTGGGGGCAATTGCCGCCATCTTCTTAACGCAGGCAGGAGTTCCGGTCTATTTCACCATTCCGCTTATTTTGATCATGGGGATTATTGTTGGACTCTTTAACGGTTTCCTGGTTGCACAGATGGGTATTCCTTCTTTTGTGGCTTCTCTGGCAGCGATGCTGATTTTCAGAGGTGCACTGCTCCGTGTCACGGAGAAGACAGGAACCATCATCGTGAAGGATGAGCATTTCAACGCGATCGGCAATGGTTTTATCCCGGCCATCGCCAAGGTTGGCAATTTGAATCTGCTGTCGCTGATTATCGGCGCACTCATTATCGTCCTGTTCATTTATTTTGAATTCTCCAAACGGAACAATAAGCTCAAATACAACTTCGAAGTATTGTCAAACGGCATGTTTACCGTCAAGCTGGTCTTCGTGTCCGCCATCATTGCTTACATTACTTGGATTCTCGCAGGTTACAACGGCTTCTCGTGGACAGTAGTCATCGTGATGATCGTCGTTGTCATCTATCACATTCTGACGACCTCCACTGTAATCGGGCGTCATATCTACGCAGTCGGAAGCAACCCGGAAGCCGCGAATCTAAGCGGGATCAGCGTTAAGAAAATTACGTATATTGTATTTTGCTCCATGGGACTCTTGTCTGCACTGTCGGGGATTCTGTTCACTTCCCGCCTGCAGTCGGCGACTACCACAGCAGGAACGCTGTTTGAACTGGATGCCATTGCGGCTGCTTATGTTGGCGGCGTATCCGCTGCCGGCGGGGTAGGTAAGGTTACCGGTTCCATTATCGGTGCGGTCGTTATGGCTTCACTTTCCAGCGGCATGAACCTGCTAGGCGTTGGTATTTCCTATCAGTACATGATCCGTGGCGGCGTGCTGGCCGCAGCTGTAATCTTTGATGTAATGACACGCAAGCAAAGAGCATAGTTCTTCAAGACAGAACTCACTGGTTAAAAAAGCGGCGGAGTGCTAAGAGGCACTCCGCCGCTTTTTTTACTAATAAATGATTACTCCAAGCTTCCCATAATATAGTATAATGTCTGATAAATCTGTGATCGCTCACTGAAGAAAGGCATGAGAGATTCGCACCATTATAAGGTAGATATAGAGGAGGTAAAGCATACGAATCCTTATTTTACATTGCAGCAGGTGTCGGAGGGTGTCTGGGCCGCTATCGTTATTCCCGGAAGTGGAGCTTTGGGGAACGCGTCGATTATAGATCTGGGTGATGTAACAGTAGTTGTAGACACCTTCAGTCTTCCGCAGGCAGCCGAGTTCCTACGTTCTGAGGCAGAGCTGCTTACGGGTAAGCCAGTGAAATACATAGTCAATACCCATTATCATGGAGATCATCATTATGGCAATCAGGTGTTTGCCGGCAGCATCATTATCTCCACAGTGCTTACACGTGAGGTGCTGAATCAAGGTGGGGCTCCAGATCTGAATACTTGGCAGAGCGGCCTGCGAAATCAAATCGAAATGCTGGAACAAGGGAAAAAGGCTGCAGCAGATCCCCGGCTCAGCGAAGCGCTTGGTTATGAAATTGCCGACAAGGCTGTGCTGCTGGCGGCAACGCCTATGATCCATAGAGTGACAGCATCCGTTACTTTCTCGCAGCAACTGATTATTCACGGCTCGGCCCGTTCGATTACTCTGCTCACCTATGGCGGCGGGCATACGGAAAGCGATGCGATGGTGTATATCGAAGACGCCAAGGTGTTGATTGCCGGTGATCTTATCTTAAGCCACTCCCACCCGGCGATGTTGAGCGGCTTTCCGGTTGCCTGGATTGAAATTCTGGAACGGATTGAGCGCGAGATTGATGTCAATCTGGTTATTCCCGGGCATGGCGGGGTCACCGGCAGGGAAAGTATTGCAGAGATGATAAGTTACCTTACTGATATCCAGGCTTACACGGAGAACGCTGCCCAGAGTGGAGAATCCGCAGATCGCTGGCTGGAGAAGGGGATACCGGCACCGTATGATCATTGGATGATGTCCCATGTATATGAATGGAATTTCCGCTGGCTTTTTAATTTACTACTCAAAGAAGAGAGAGGATAACATGTTACAACTTGAAAGCAAGGATTATTTCAAAGGCTTGCCGCTGCTCGATCATGTGAATATTAACACAATGTTTGCACGGGCAGTGCTTGAGCACCTTGTTCCCGGCAGCGTTTATGTAGATGCTGTGCACAATCCCCGTGCCTTCTATGTGGTGCATTCCTATGGCATGTCCTTATTGTTTGGAGAGGCCGGCAACGAGGCATTTACACGGGGGCTTCATGATTATATGACTAATCAAGCAGGGGGGAGACAGAGTGCGGAGTGGCTGCAAAGTGATCCGGCAGCAGAGTGGACCCCTATCCTTGATTCTATTTTATCTATTCATAACAGCTCTCTGATAAACAGCGGAATTTCATCCATGGAGAATCATTCCCGGGCCATTGAGCGGAATACAAGAGTGAACTTCTGCTTCAACCGAGAAGCTTACATGGATGCCAAGGCGCAGCTTCCGCGACCTGACGGCATTATCATGCGTACGACCAAAGAACAGTTCCTGGCTCAGAGCGGAGCGGTCGTTCCCCGGTTTTTTTGGCGGGATGAGGAGCATTTTGCTGCCGAAGGGATAGGCTATACTTTAGTTTCAGACGGAGAAGCTGCTGCTACCTCTTTTGCGTCTTGCCGCACTGCGGGTCAGCTGGAGATCGGAATCGAAACGGCGGAGAATCATCGCGGAAAAGGCTGCGCACTTGCTGTATGCTCAGCACTGATCGATTATTGTCTGGAGCATAATCTGGAGCCGGTATGGGCTTGTCGTTTGGAAAATCAAGGTTCATATTATTTGGCGCAAAAGCTTGGTTTTAGGCCGACGGTTACTCTGCCATATTACCGGCTGGCTGTGTAATCCTATAAGGGCAGGCGTATAAGCGGCAATCATTTCCTAAAGAGACACATTGTAGTGTCTCTTTTTGTTGAACGCATTTTGAATAATCGGCCGTAGCGATTGACCGGATGCTGGAAGAGCGGTTATTGATGCTTTCAGCACATTGTCCAAGCCCGGAGCAGGATAGAGTCCATGGATACCCGGGCGTGTATCCTTTATAATCTCCAATAATGAGAATGGTTATCATTAGGAGGAAGTGTAATGAGTAAAGAACTTGAACGGAGTTATCCGCACCGCGGTTGTGAGGAGCATGTCCTCTACGCAGGTGAGCGGAGGCTGGAGTACCGGATCCTTGTCTCGCATCCTTCCGGGGAAGCGCCGCCGGAGGGCTACCCGGTCATCTACGCACTTGACGGGAATGCCGTATTTCATACGCTGGCAGAGTCCGCGCGCTTGCAGACACGCAAGCCGCATGGCTATGATCCTGTTGTGATTGTAGCCATCGGCTATCCCTCCAGTGAACCCTTTGACATGACCCGTCGTTGCTATGATTTCACGATGCCTGCGGAGTTAGAATCACTGCCGAAGCGGCCAGACGGCAGTGAATGGCCTGAACATGGAGGCGCGGACAGCTTCCTCGATTTGCTGCAGAACGAGATCATGCCTATGATCTCCGGACTGTTTCCTGTGGATAGCCAGCGCCAGTCACTGTTCGGACATTCGCTGGGCGGCCTGCTCGTCCTGCATGCCCTGTTCACACGGCCGCAACTGTTCACCCATTACGCAGCAGGCAGCCCTTCGGTCTGGTGGGGCGATTATTCCCTGCTGCTTGAGCAGAAGCGGTTCTCCGTCATGTACCCTGGGCTGAAACTCCAGCGGAAACTGCTGATCACCATTGGCGCAGAAGAGCTGGATCACATGGTCGAGGATGCCGAGAAGCTGCCGGTTCTGCTCGCCCCGCTTGCTGCAGAAGGTTTGCAGGTCAGCCTGGCCAAATTCCCGCAAGAGGGCCATGTCACGGTACTGCCCGCAGCTCTCAGCCGTCTGCTGAGATTCGCTCTGGAATCGCAAGAAGAAGCCCAATAAGTGCAAAGTCTGAATAGATCCAAACTATACCTATCTCTTGTGGATCACCCGTCCCTATAATAGAGAATACGTATAAATTTGGAGGCGGATTAGAATGACATTGCGACCTGATATCCAGGCGATTGTTGATACACTTCAGGACCTGGGAGTGATTGAACAGAACAGTCAAGTCAACGAGGAAATGAAAGGAACAACCGACGGTCTCGTTTACATTCTCACTGTTAATAAGGAAGCGAAATATGTGCTGAAGGTAGACAGGCCGCAGAGCATTTCCTGCGCCGAACTGCTGCTGGCAACGTATCCCGGGAGTTCACTGCTGCCAAAACTGCTGTATACCGATCCGTACGGGAACTTCATTCTGTATACCTATACTGCGGGTACAACTCATTATAAACGCGGTGCCAAGATAGATTGGCTGACAGGCATTGTAACCGGTCTTCTGAACCATTATGAAACCTCATCTGCACCACAATGGGGCCGCCTGGAAATGCCGCGGGATTCATGGGCTGAGTTCAATAGAATCAGTTTAGAAGAGGCACGCTCCAATGTGGGGGACATATTGCCTGCGGAGGATTATGATAAAATACAAGCCTTGTCCGGCAGAATCTCCGGCGCGGAGGACAAGTATCTTCTGCATGGCGATACAGGTGTTCATAATTTTGTATTTCAGGATCACAGCCTGGTGGGCGTCATTGACCCTTCGCCGATGGTTGGACCACTCATCTATGACTTCACTTATGCTTTCTGTTCCTCACCGGATGACTTGAATAGGGTCACCTTGTTTAAGGCGTTTGACCAGCTCAAGCAGGAGGCAATAAGACATTCCAGATTGATAGAAGAGGTAGTCTTCCAGCTGTATTGCCGGATTGGCATCTGTGCCAGAGTCCATCCGCATGACTTGAAGGACTATTTGACCGCTTGGGAGCACTGGAGAACACATCTGGTGTAACAACAAATCCTATTAAAATATGGTAAACTTATCACATTAACCATAGGGGTGAGAGATGAATGTCTGATGATCATGATGAGCTTATGGAACAGAGGCGCAAGCGGCTGAAACTCATTCAATTCAGTAAAGAGGATCAAACGCTTATCGAGTCAGAGAAACCTAAGGAAACCTTCGCCGATGTAGGCGGTCTGGAAGAAGTGAAGAAGAAGATCCGGATGAACTTTATTCTGCCGCTGAAGCAGCCGGAGCTGTTCAAAGCTTACGGCAAAGAAGCGGGCGGCAGCCTGCTGCTGTTCGGGCCTCCGGGCTGCGGCAAAACCTTTCTGGCAAGGGCGGTAGCCGGTGAGATTGAAGCGAATTTTATGCATATCGAGCTGCAGGCCATCCTGGCGATGTATGTGGGCCAAAGTGAGAACAACCTGCATAATATTTTTGAGAAAGCCAGAGAGAACAAACCATGCGTCATCTTCATCGACGAATTGGACGCGATGGGCGGCAGCCGCCATCAGATGCGCCAGCATCATGACCGGATGCTGGTGAATCAGCTGTTGCTGGAGCTGGATGGTCTGCAAGCCGAGAATGAGAATGTGTTTGTCATCGGTGCCACCAATACACCCTGGTATCTCGATTCCGCACTGCGGCGTCCAGGCCGCTTCAACCACCTGGTGTTTGTCCCGCCGCCGGAGGAGTCCGAACGTGAGACTATTCTGGGCCTGAAGATGGCCGGAAAACCTGCTCAAGCCTTGAATCTGCCCAAGATTGCAGCAGATACAAAGTTCTTCTCGGGTGCCGATCTGGAGCAGGTGGTGAGCGATGCCATAGAATCTGCGATGGAGCGCACCTTTGAGACCGGAGAGATCCAGCCGATTACAAATGATGATCTGAAGAAAGCAGCGAAGTCCCGGAAGGCCACGACACTGGAATGGTTCTCAACCGCGAAGAATTATGCGACCTTCAGCGATGTCAACCGGGACTACCAGATCGTATTGGACTATGCCAAGAAACACGGAATTAAATAGCGGGATGAGTGACGGAGGCGCTGACAGTGGAGAATCAATTTAAGCAAAATACCCTTCAAGCGGTACATCAGCTCATCGAGTGGAAACGTTACAAGGAAGCTCTGACAGAAGCAGAGCAGGCGCTGCGGGAAGAGCCGGAGGATCCGGATGTTTTTGCACTGATTGCCCATATTTATAATCTCATGGATAATTATGAAAAGGCGCTGTATTGGGCGAACGAGGCACTGATCCGGGAACCGGAGCAGACGTTGGCCTGGTATGTACGCGTCAGTGTCTACTACGAAACGGACAACGAGAAAGCGCTGAATGAGAATCTGCAGGAAGCGATGCGGATTGATCCTTATGAAGCTCATTATTTTTTTCTGAAGGCTAATCTTCTAAACAAGAAGCAGAAATACAAAGAGTCGAGGGAGCTTTTGCGGCTTGCATTGGAACTAAGACCGGAGAGTCCGCTATATTTGGCTACATTAAGCTATACAGAGGCACTGCTGGGCAATATGAAAGAGTCAGCCGAACTTGACCGTCAAGCGGTTCAATATGGAGCCGAAATGCCATATGTGATGTTATATTTGGGATGGGCGGCGGGCGACCGCGGGGATTACAAGCTTAAAGAAACATACATGAAAAATGCGGTACGCCTAAGCCCTGACGATAAGCAGATTCAGAGCGAATTTCTGGAGGCGCTCCAGCAGCAGCACAAGCTGTTACGGATTTTTTTATGGCCTACCCGGCTGGTGCGCAGAATGAAGCGGTGGCAGATCATTATGGCCTGGTTCATTATATGGATTTTGTTCAGGCCGTTCGTGCTGCTGTTTATCCTATTGTATGTACTGACGCACTGGGTAACCAAAGCCATTGTACATGTGCAAGTGTTTGGCTGGAGACGAAGGGGCATGTGATAGTCTTGAGCCGGAATGTAAAAAGACACCAGCGTTTCGTTGGTGTCTTTTTACATTTACCGTGCTGAACCCTCCTGACCTCAGATCCGTTTCGCATCTACGAAGCAATGCATGTGCAGCGGAGACAACACCTTCAGCCCTTCCCCCATTTCGAAATCATTATCCCGGGCCAACTGCCGGCCTTTCTCTGCAAAGTAGAGCCGGTACAGGGCCAGTAATTCATCACTGAACTGGCTGCGGTGCTGGGCCATTGCAGCAAATTTCTGCTCGAAAGTTCCGGTGATATCAATGACCGTATTCGGCTCTGACGAGAAATAAAACCCGATGGCCTGCGGCTGCCACGGTTTGGTTGAGGTGCCTTTGGGATAACGGGCAAGTCCTGCTAAGAGAAAGGCCTGTGCCGTTGCCTTGCCAACAACGATATGATCGTGATGTGCTTCATAGGCCAGCCACGGATCGGGGCAGAAGAGGGCGTCAGGTTGTACGGTTCGAATGATTTCGGCAATTTCTCCGGCCAATGAAGGCACATGATCCAGTGTGCCATCACCATGCTGCAGCTGATGAAACTCCGTAGCGCCCAGCATTCTCCCCGCTGCCTCCAGCTCAACTCTTCGGATCTTGGCAATCTCTTCATGCGACAGCTGTTCATCTTCTGCCCCCAGGTCACCATTCGTTACGGTCAGGTAGTGGATTTCGCAGCCTTTTTCCGCGAAGCTGGCAATAATGCCGCCCATTCCGACTTCATTGTCGTCCGGATGGGGTTGTACACATAATATTTTGCGGCATCCCGTGAGTTCAGGAGGGGCCATAAGGGTATGCAATGCAGATGAATCCATATCCATTCACTCCTTATTCATAATGTACGAGCTTCAGACGATTATAAGGCTCGGGAAATTTCCAAATCGGACAATATACGATCTCTTTGCTTGTCGCTAATATTATAGAACAGGATAGGGATAATGGCAGCGACAAAACAAAGCGCCGGCAGGATGAACATCACAAAGCTGAGCCCATGCTGTAGACCCGGGGTTACCGGCTGGTTCTCAACATAGTTCAAGAACCCAAGGCTTGTACCGATGATGATTCTGGAGACAGCTCCGCTAAATTTAGTGATGAATGTATTCGTTGAAAAAACAATACCCTCCCCCCGGAAGCCCAGCTTCCATTCGGAATAGTCAATCGTATCCAGCAGCATGGATGTGCTCACAATAATGGTCATCCCTGAAAAAAAGAAGCTGATCCCGAAGAAGACAAGTGCAAACATCCTATTCTCGTCCCCAAACAGATAGGGAATAACACAGGATAAGCTGCCCAGAAGGCAAGAGGCGATAAACACCTTTTTCTTGGAAAACAACCTCAGCAATTTCGGAGTGGCTACCATTCCCAGCAGCATCCCCACAACGAGACTGATCCCCACCTGAGTGACATACACCGCATCCCCCCAGACATAAATCACATAATACAATTGAATGCTCTGCCTGATGCCGTTAATCAAATTGATAATCAGCAGTGAGGCGAGCAGGGCCAGCAAAGGCTTATTTTTGTAAATCGTCTGCAGATTTGTCTTAAAGGAAATCTTGTCGGGCGAAGGGGTTACTCTTTCTTTGGAGGTTAATCCAGTGAGAAAAATAGAGACCGCCGCAATAGCGGCTACGAGGATTGCGGAATAGAGGTAAGCATCCGTGTTTCTTTCGCCGCCGAAGGCGAGCAGCAGCTGGATGCCACCAATGGTAACGGCTACGGCTCCGAGGGTACCGCCAATTTTCCCTAAGGTAACTACCAGCGTCCGTTCATCGGGGTCTTTGGAGATTACAGAGGATAATGCCCAGAGCGGCGTATCACATACGGTATACAACATACCCCATAACAGATAGGAGATAGAGGCGATTACTAACGTCAGTGTAGGGGAACCTCCGAAATCCCAGAAACACAGAACCGTAGTAGCCGCGATAAGGAACGGGGCGAACAGCAGATAGGGTCTGAATTTCCCCCATTTTGTGCGGGTCTTGTCTGTAATCATCCCCATTACCGGATCAAGACAGGCATCGACTATGCTGGCTACCACCAGAATTAGACTGGCCGTGGTAGCAGGTATACCCAATAAATCGGTGTAAAAGAACAAAATGTACATCGACATAAAGCTGTATAGAATATTCTGGCCCAGCAATCCCCCGGAGAAAAAAATCTTTTCTTTGAAGGGTACCTTCGTTCCCATGAGACCTCCCTCATTTCCGCTGAAGTTAAAGATGATTGCAGTGTAACTGGTTGGATATGTATATTGTAATAATGTTTGCGCAAATAACGATTCCGGATATTTCGTAATTGAAGCAAAGCGTATGGATTTTTAGATTTTTTTTTGGCAATGCAAAAATAAACTATTCAGAAATCGACGAAATTTGTCGAAATATATCTATGCTGTCCGGGAGGCGTGCTGGGGAGATTGCGTAATTGCACAGCTAAACACCGGACACACACAAAGATCGTATCCAGGGGGAGTACTCATGAAGTGGTT
This sequence comes from Paenibacillus sp. FSL M7-1046, assembly GCF_038007405.1. Taxonomy (NCBI): domain Bacteria; kingdom Bacillati; phylum Bacillota; class Bacilli; order Caryophanales; family Paenibacillaceae; genus Paenibacillus; species Paenibacillus sp. FSL M7-1046. The sequence goes on from NZ_JBBOXB010000001.1 coordinate 5,111,647, forward strand.
CAGTAACATGAAAACAGCAAAGAAAATCATCTCAGCTTTTCTGCTAGTCGCTGTGATTTTGGCGGGATTCGGTGTCTATTCGATATCGACGCTGCGGGGGATGAACAAAAACACAAATGAAATGTACAACAACAATTTGATTTCCGTAAGAGATTTATCCGCAGCACAGATCAGTTTTATGAATATGCGTTTATATTTGCGGAATATGAGCACAGAGAGCGGAGCTGAAGCAAAGGCTAAGATCAAGACCGAGATTGCTGCAGCCCGTGAGAGTATCGAACAAAAGATCGATACTTTCCGTGCGGTAGCCAATACCACGAAGGAGCAGGAACTGCTGCGGACGTTCGATATCGAATACCCATCCTATTTAACGCTTTATGAGCAGGGCATGTCCATCGCAGAGAATAAGGATATTACGGCATTTAACGAATTTAATAAAACAGTTCTGAGCCTGCAATCAGAGAAGGTTGCAGTGACATTGACGGAGCTGGTTGCTTTCAATGCAAGCTTGGCAGAAGCCACCAACCATCGTTCGGAACAAACCTATAACACCTCCTGGTTGTTACTATAGCCGTGGTAGTCGCTGCGGTCATAATCAGCATCCTTATTGGAACTTTCATTGCACGCTCGATCTCTAGACCTCTACGGCAGATGCTTAGTCTCGCTTCCGCGGTGGCTGACGGAGATTTGACGCAACAAGCGGAGGTTACCTCCAAGGATGAAGTGGGTCAATTGGCGTCTGCGCTCAACCGGATGGTGACCAACTTAAAGGATTTGATCAATGGTATCGTGATGAATTCGCAAAGTGTTGCCGCTTCCTCCGAGGAGATATCTGCAAGCACACAGGAAATTTCCAGCACCAGCACCAGCCAGTCGGCTGCGGCAGCCAACATCACTGAACTCTTCAGAGAACTGTCGCTTGCCATTAACTCTGTGGCTGTAAGTGCAGAAGAAGCAGCAGAGCTCTCTAATGATACGGTCAGAACTGCCCGTGAAGGCGGATATGTGGTCGAGACATCCCTTCAGGGAATGCAGGCTGTGAATCACAAGATGACTCAGCTGGAGGATGACTCCAGCAAGATTGGCGATATTATTGAGGTCATTGACGATATCGCCGAGCAAACGAACCTGCTTGCGCTGAATGCAGCCATTGAAGCAGCCCGTGCCGGAGAGCAGGGCCGCGGCTTTGCCGTTGTAGCCGATGAGGTCCGCAAGCTGGCGGAACGAAGCAGCGAGGCGACAAAGGAAATTACGAAGATTATTAAAGCGATGCAGGAAAATACGAAGCAGAGTGTCCGGGCCGTGTCCGAAAGTGTGGAGCAATCTTCGATGACCAGCCAGGCTTTTGAGCAAATTATCGCGATGGTGAATAACTCCGCGCTTAAAGTGAATGAAATTGCTGCGGCGTGCGAGGAAGAGTCTGCACAGGCTGCTGAGGTTATGAGTTCGGTAGAAGCGATCTCGGCTTCGAGTGAGGAGTCCGCCGCTGCTTCTGAAGAGACTGCAGCTACCTGCCAGTCTTTGGCTCAGCTCTCTGAAGAATTGGCCATTTCCGCTGCCGCATTCAAAACCCACTAATTTTACAGACTGAAGGTGACAACATGTCCGCGCTGCAGAAGGAACAATATATTGAACTCGCCGTGGGTGCCGAGACCTGTGCGATCCGCATCGAAGAGATTCATGAAATCATCAAGATGCTGAGCATTACGGATATACCGTTCACCAGGAATGAAGTTAAGGGCGTGGTGAACCTCCGGGGCAAAGTAGTCTGTGTCATGAGCCTGCGCAATCTGCTTGGTATGTCGGATGAGCCCTATACAAGAGAAACCCGGATTATCGTAGTCCGTTGCCGGGATGAATTCGTAGGCTTGATCGTAGATAAAGTGAACAAAGTGACTACCTACGGAGAAATTCATCCGCCTACTGGAGGGCATAGCCGAAGTAGAGAAGGTGTTTTTCATGGCATTGGACAACAGGGAGACCAGCTTATTGGGATCTTGAAGCTCGAGGAAATATTGGGCGGATAGAAAGGAGAATATAAATAATGATGGAGCTGTCTGCCTACCGAGATATTTTCATAGAAGAGCTGAACGACCAGTTGGAGCGGATGGACCAGTCCCTGTTGACCCTTGAACAATCTCCTTCTTCCGAGCTGATCCAAGTTCTGTTCCGGGCCGCGCATACAATCAAGGGCTCTTCTTCAACGATGGCCTTCCGGGAAATGAGTGATTTGACCCATGAAGTGGAGTATGCGCTGGAATGGGTACGTGAGAAAAAACCGGAAATCACCGCAATTCTGATTGATACACTCTTTAGCGCACTGGACGCCATGAAGAAGCTGCGCAGCCAATATATCAGCGGGGAAGCTTATGATGACTGCAGTTCTGTGGTTTCGGAGATTAAAGCGCTGATTAACAAACCTGCAGAGCAAGAGCCGGTCCGCCCGCCTGTATTAAGTGCCGCTGAGAATCTTAAAGTAGAGGAAGCCACTGCCGCCGGGGAACTGATCCTAATGATCGGAGTTTCGCTGAAAGAGGATTGCCAGATGAAGGCAGCACGCCATTTCATCCTGTTGCAGCGGATCGAAGATATCTGCGGATCGGTTATTACCGCCTCACTTTCACCAGGTGAAGTTGTAGATAAAGATGAAGACAGCCGTTACGGCAGATTCGCTGTAGTGGTTGCAACATCGAAAGAGCCGCAGCTGATCCAGTCACAGCTGGAGGGGGATTCAGATGTGCAAACTCTGGCGATTACTCCATTCGAATCGGGAGAAGCTGCCGGCGGAGAGATAGCTACTACAGAAGTGCCGGCAAATATGCCACAGTCCGGGCCTCCGGCTGAAGAACGGGTCAAAGGTAATCAACCGACGGTCCGGGTCAGTGTGGAACGGCTCGATCATCTGATGAATCTGGTCGGTGAATTGCTGATAGACCAGACCTCACTAGCGGATCTGAAGACGACTGGCATCCGCAATGACCCTGCTAAAGCGCTGCAGAGCATCAGTGGCGTATCCGATCATATGGGCAGTGTCATCAAGGAATTGCAGGAAGGCGTGATGAAGACACGCATGCTGCCTATAGACCAGCTCTTCAGCCGGTTCCCGCGTATGGTCAGAGACCTGGCGCAAAAGCTCGGCAAGGATATAGAGCTGGTGGTACAGGGCGGCGAGACCGAACTGGACAGGATGATTATCGAGGAATTGAGCGATCCCTTGATCCACTTAATCCGCAACAGTGCAGACCACGGAATCGAAAGCCACGAAGTGCGTGCGTCAAAAGGCAAACCGGCGAAGGGGCGAATTACCCTGTCCTCCTTCCACGAAGAGAATAATGTAGTGATTTCCCTGGCAGACGACGGTCAGGGCATTGATGCCGGGAATATCAAGGCTTCCGCGCTTCGCAAAGGCATCATTACAGAGGATCAGGCCGCACATTTGACGCCGCTTCAAGCGCTTCATCTCATTTTTGAGCCTGGATTCTCGACGGCTTCCGAGGTGAGCGATGTATCCGGACGTGGTGTGGGAATGGATATTGTCCGCAGCCAAATCGGAAGGTTGAACGGAATCATTGATATTGATACAGAGCCGGGTAAAGGGACGACATTCACGATCAGGCTTCCGCTCACCTTGGCGATCATCAAGGGATTGCTGGTCAAGGTGTCAGGCCGGGTATTGATTCTCCCCATGTACAACATTGCTGAAATTGTACGTATTCACCCGGAAGAGATTCAGACGATCCAAGGGGAGCAGGCGATTATCAACCATGGACGGATTGTACCGTTCTCCTGGCTGCGGGACAAGCTGCATTATCCGCGTGTTGAGCGCAGTTCCAAAACGATCTCGATTGTCATTGTCAGATCAGTCGACAAAATTTCTGCCTTTGCAGTGGATGAAATCTTGGGCAATCAGGAAGTGGTCATCAAAACGCTCGGAACCATGCTCGGGACCTTGAACCATCTATCCGGGGCGACCATTCTGGGGAACGGACGGGTGGCTATCATCTTGGATGCTTCCTATCTCGTAAGCCATTAATTTATGATGAGAGAGTGCTTCATCAGCCGGGAGAATGGCTGATGGAGCACTCTTTTTCAATAGAGCCCTGTATAGAACTTTACAGGATGGAGAAAAATATGGAAGAAGACTTAAGGGAAAGGAGTGGTGATGTGGATATTACACTGGGATCTGATGAAGTTATCAACCGGATCAAGCAGCTTCAATCCAACGGAACAATCAACAAAAAGCAGGTAAAACAGCAGGATCCGGAGCTGATGCGGAGCGCATTGTATTATTTTCCAAGCTGGGAGCATGCCCTGAAAAACGCAGAGCTGGTATAGAACAATACGACAAAGAGCCGAAGATGCGACTACTGCGCACCTGCGGCTCTTTAACTTTGTGAGGAAATCCACTTCTCATTTATTCCGTTGAACCCTTCATTTTTGGTAAGAATTTTTGTTGTTCGATTGCTTTTTGGTTTAACTGCAGTTCATCTCTGAACGAATTGATTTTCAACTGCAGTTTGCGCAGGATCTCCAACTGCATCTCATTAACCCGGTCTTCAATGCAAAATGCGGAGCAGGAGAGAATACCGTCGGCATAAGACTTCGTTTCATCGGTAACGGTATTAAGCTTCTCTTTATAGATTCTCTTCACAGGACCAAACTCGGGTTTGATCTCGTAATAACGGTTGGTCTCAAGCAGCAATCGCCAATGGCTCACCTTAATATCAAATTCATCCTTCTCAATCTCTGCGGATACTTTGACAATTCTAATCTGATTGTTCATGATGATAGTGATCCTCCTGCAAACCCATACTTTTAATGGGATTAATTCTCGATGATGGACTAAGAGATTATATCATGCAAAGGGATCATTTCCTACTGAAATTTATTAAAATAATAGTTCATTGGAACTATGTGTAAATACCTTTTACAGGAGGATGTCATGAAAAAGTTAATTGTTGTCAACGGCCCAATGGGTGTCGGGAAATCCGCCGTAAGCAAAAGTCTGAACGGGGTGCTAAATCATTCCGTATGGCTGGACGGCGATTGGTGCTGGATGATGAATCCCTGGATCGTAAACGATGAAAACAGAGCCATGGTGGAGAATAACATTACATATCAGCTAAGAAGCTTCTTGACGAACTCTACATTTGAACATGTCATTTTCAGTTGGGTACTTCATCGCGAAGAGATCTTGCAAGGTCTTCTGAAACGGCTAGATGATCTGGAATTTGATCTACAAACGATTACCTTGATCTCTTCGGAGACTGCACTAAGGCAGCGAATGGAGCAAGACCATAGACCGGAAGAGCAAATTCTCAGCAGTATCGAACGTTTAAGCTTATACCGGAACATGGGGACTACTAAAATAGATACAAGCAGCCACGGTGTGGACGAAGTTGTTGAACAAATGAAATTAATCATCAGTCAATAAGGAGGGCTTTATGCTTATGCATAATCTTCAAGCCGTTTTCATAGACCGTGACGGGACGATGGGGGGAACCGGACATTTTATTCATCCCCGCGATTTTGAACTGTTCCCGTTCGCGTTGGGCGCGATACATCTGCTTAAAGAAAAGGGGATCAAGGTCTTTGCGCTAACTAATCAGCATAGAATTGCTCTTGGCCAAGCCAGTGAGGCGGAATTTAGCAGCCAGTTTGTGTCCTTCGGGATGGACGCCTCCTACATTTGTCCTCATTCCTCCGGTAGTGACTGTGAATGCCAGAAACCCAAACCAGGGCTGCTTCTTAGAGCAGCCGAGGAACATGGTTTGGATTTGAGACAATGTGCGGTTATTGGTGATGTTGGAACAACGGATATGCTGGCAGCAGCCGCAGTGGGCGCAATCAAAGTGCTTGTCCGTACGGGCTGGGGCGAAAATTCGCTTATGGCTTACCGCAAGGATTGGTATGAGGCGGCGGAGCCGGACTTTATTGCAGCAGACTTGCTGGAAGCCGCACAATGGCTGATTGCATTGAAAGTTGGCTAAGACAGGGCAGCCAGCGGATGTGTTTAATTTTTTCATAATAAGGCTTGAGCTTACGCTCCTGGAACTTCGCTTCTATGCGGCTATACAGATTGTTGCCCATAGCAAATAATCCTCCTTTAATAGAAATAACGGCTATACATACCAGATCATAACCTTGTACGAGATGATTGGAGAGCAGCAGGATCATTTTAAAGTGCAATATTGTTTTTAGAGAGATGAAAATGCAGAATAAGTGGTTGTCGAAGAGAACGGTAAACAGCGGCGTCCGGTCGAGGCTCAGTATGTTAAGGATGACTTTATAGCAAACCAAATAGAAGTTAAGCAGCAAACGTCCGCATCCCTCCAACATAAATATCCGCCTCCTCATCCACAGCTGCAACTTTTTGGAAAACCATGAGTCTTATAATTATCTGAGAACTAGAAAATAAAGTAAAGTGAAGAAAGGATATGGATAGATTATGAGAAAAATATGGCTGTTTGCTCCTATGTTGCTATTGTTGTTTCTGTTCCCGGCAATATCGTCAGCGGCTACCCATGCTTCGTTTATTTATTACGTGGCGAATGGCGGCAAGGGTACTGTTCCGGCACTGGTTAAGAGCGGCACTGCGTTTGTCCCGGCAAGTCTGCTGGAAGAGGCGGGTCTGCGGGTTGCCTGGGATAAGGCAGATCTACGGGCCAAATACGTTGGATGGGAAAAAACAGTGGTTGTCACGGTTGGCAGCAAGACTGCTGTGCTTGATGGGAAAACAGTTCAATTAGGAGGAGCGCCGTTCCGGTATAAAGAGCAATTATATCTTCCTGCACGCTTTGTGGTGCAGGCGCTGGAAGGGCAGACAGTAAGCTGGGATGCGGCTCATGCTGTCTATACCGCCAAAGGGCTTGGGACCTTTGCAAGCATCAACGCAACATTTGAAGGTATCACGTATTCTGTTGTTAAAGAGTCCGGCAAGCTGTATGCCGCAAAGGCGCCGGGAAAACCGCAGCTGATTGCTAAACTCGGCTCCAAGCTGTACGACATGGTCGATTTCAAGTTCCAGAAGACACCCGGTGGTTTAATCCACTTAACACTCTCGGATATTTACGGTGAACCTCATATTAACAATACATGGTACACCCTGGTGATAAAGAACGGAGTGGTGATCCGGCAGGCGAGCGTCGGCTATTACAACCGGTTCGGAAATAACGTAGCCATGTATGACAATAATCTGGTGCTTACGGATGGCAAGATCCTCCGGGTAATTGAGGACGGAACAGGGAAGGTGAAGGAGACCCTGGACCTGGTGAAACTCGGCGGTGAAGACGATAATTATCTGGTCGAAGGAATTGATGATGATTTCCTGTTGATCCGTCCGAATCAGAAGGGGATTCTAATGTTTATTGACCGCAAGACAGGCGGAAAGACGTTGTTGTACAAGGAGCTGTTGAATCAGGAACAGCAGCAATATGCGGAAACGAACGACGTGCCTTACTACGGAGACGAATTGAAGTTTATCAAACGTGAAGGCAATACTTTGCAGTTTAAGCTGGGCAGAGAAGATCAAATATACAACTATCGAATGAATGAATATTAAGGAGTGGCAGGTTTGAACAAATGCTTTTTTGCGGTCATTTTACTGTCTTCACTGCTCTTTGTGAACGGTTGCACTACCTCAAAGCATGTCTGATCCGATTCATTATAGAGAGGCAAGGTGTAAGTATGTGCAGTCCCGCTGACTATTTATATCATTATTATGAGAAGTCCAGAGGTCCATTTGCCAATTTATCCGATTTGAGCGAAGCGCAGGCAGACGAAGTTCTGGAATCAATCCGCAAACAAAACGATGTGATGGCCTCCCGCCGAGATCAGGGGTATTTAGTTCGCAGACGGGAGTTAGAGGGATTAGCCAGAGAACTGTTCCTTTTAAAAGGCGGGAAGCCTGTAAGAAAAGCCCCGCATTATATGGTAGTTGGCCCATGCGACTGGCTTAGTGACTGGTATAAGGAAAGTGCTTTTGTACAAATACCTATTTCACAGTTTAAACTGGACACCCTCTCGTTCTCCTATGGCGATTTGTTTCCCACCTTTAGCCCGCGGGTGAATGACGGCAAGGAATATCGCAGGCAGATTTACACCTACCAAGAAATCTTAGAGCTCATTCAGAAATATGGCTTGCCTCAGGAATGGAACAGAGATGGATCATTTGGGCCGGAGAGATATATTGAAGTGCAGGTCTGGGATGATGGACCACTGGGGAGAACAGTTGAAGCTTAAAAAAAGGAATCATAGCGGAATTATGTAGATAAATATGGCGTAAGTCACAGAAATGGATTACAATAAATCCATTATTGCCCTTTGCATGGCGATGAACACTAGATTGTATAACAGAGGAGACGAGTAATGGTAAAAAACACTGCAAAAGGGCATCCGATTTTATTTTCACTCATGCTGGGGGTTCTGCTGACTGTATTGATTTCAGTCGCATCCGCAGCCGGAACCATCATGGAACTGGACGATACGGGGCTGATGATTGCCCAAGCTGTAGCATTTTTGGTCATGGCTGTTATTGTAACGCTGTATATGACAAAAGGAGAGCGCACCTTAGCCCAATTCGGCTTCAGAAGCACTGGCGTGTCCAAGGCAAAAGAAGCTCTCTATTATGTACCGCTGCTTGTTATCGCACTTGTACAACCTATTATGAGCGGCATCAACTTTGAGCTTTCTGCGGTCGACATTCTGGTTATTGTAATTTTCACCATGCTGGTGGGCTTTACGGAAGAATCCGTTTTCCGGGGAATCATCAGGGATAAACTGAAATTCAAGGGGCCGGTGTTTTACATCGTGTTCTCCTCCGTCTTTTTTGGCGTCCTACATATGGCTAATGCATTAAACGGAAGTAATATAATACATATTCTTTTGCAGGTCATTAATGCGCTGCTGCTTGGCTTCATTTTTGCACTGCTTATTGAAACTACAAACCACATTATTCCAGTAATCGTGTTTCATTTTGCCTATGATGCACTTGCGCTGGTCAGCTATGAGAATCTGGACCGGGAAGTTCTGCTGGTTTCCATCTTGAATATCTTATACCTGATCTATGGAATCTATCTGGCCTACAACCTGATGCGCAGAAACAAGGTCAACCATCCAGCCGGCAAAACGGCCGGAAGCTACAGGTAGCTCAGGCTGCATAGAGCAACCCCTGATTCTGCAAAAAGTGGTTGGAGTGCTGCGACTAATGAATTGCTTCACCACTTATCAAAGGCGCCTTCAGCTAATGCTGAAGGCGCCTTTTGACGTTAAGAGCCAGCGGATTCTAGACGCTGGCTTCGGCAGACGCACCGATCCTGCGGAAATCCGAGGGAGAGAACCCGGTCTCTTTTTTGAAGATGCGGTTGAAGGAGCGGTAGTTCTCGAACCCGATTGCTTCGGCGATTTCGAAGGTTTTCTGATCGGAGGTCAAGAGCAGCAGCTTGGCCCTTTCTATTCGTAATCGGGTCAAATACTGGATAAAACTCTCGCCTACGGTTTTCTTGAACATACTGCTGAAATAAGGGACGCTGTAATTGATCGAGGCGGCCAGCTCTTCCAGCTTATAGGGATAAGCCAAATCCTCGTGCATCCGCCGGATAATTCTCGACATCGAGGCATCGAGCTTTGTGCCCTCACCCTGCAGCAGCTGCAGCTTGCGGAAGGAACTGCAGATGGCGTCATGAACAGAATGGAAGGTTTGGCATTCCTCCAGCTTCTTACGGCAGGATGCTTCCAGGTCGGCAGCCCCCTCCGCGTCGACAATAAACTGGCTGAGCTCCAAAAAAACTCTCAGGTATAGGGATTTAATCTGCTCGGGTTCCCAGTGTTGCTCTGCAGCCTGGTGGTAAAAGGCACTGCGCTGCTGGTCCAGCGCGGATAAGCTCAAGTGGGACTCCAGCAGAGCAGTCTTCAGCACCTTGATCCAAAAGCGGCTGTTAGGCTCCGGGATGCGCTGGAATTTCAGAGATTGCTGCCACTCTTCACCAGTTAAGGTCTGATTGGCTTGGTAGAAGAAGGGATAAGCAGCGGAAGCCAGCTTTTTGAGCGTGCCGGCATCACTGCCCGTCCCTGCTTCGAAGACATATTCCAGTGCTATGGCTCCTATCTTCAAATTAGATGCAAAGCTCTCCAGGATCTGCTCCATTAGCCCGGATGCTTCCAGCCGGCGCTCGTCCGTATAGATTGCAAAGAAACGCCCTTGGTCCAGCGTGACTACCTTGCCCACACCTTGGTTGTCCAGCAGCTCTTTCAGAACGTTGACGCCGGCGAACTGCCAGAGCTTAAGTTCTTCAAGCTGGTCCATGGAGAAACGCAGGGAGCTTCTGTCCAGCTCCAGCACCAAGGCTCTAAATCGGCCCCGGCCAACCGGAATGCCAGCCTGCTCAAGGCTCTGCAGCCAGCTCGATTCGTTGGCGGGATTGCGGAGCATCTCCAGAAACAAACCCTGCTCGATCTCAATTTCACTTGAGCGGACCCTCTGCTCCAGCAGCATTTGTTTTTCCCGTGTCTCTTCAAGCGAAACGGCCTTGCGGGTCAGCTCCTCCAGAGTGCGGGTCAGCAGCTCCGGATCGGAGAGACAATCATCCTTGATCAGGTAGGAATCCGCCTTCAGATGAATGGCCTGCTGGGCATAATGGAAATCCTGATGGCAGGTCAGAATAACAATCTGCGGCCGGGGCAGGCCGCTGCTCTCAATTTCCCGCAGCATATCGAGCCCGTTCATCCCCGGCATCGTAATGTCTGTAACTATCAGCTGGGGTTTATTTTGCAGAAATAGTTCCAGGCCTTCCTGGCCGTCTTCTGCCTCCCCGCTAAAGGTAAACAGGTCGCTGCGCTGCTCGATCATGTGCCGGAAGACCGTTCTGGCCGGGTATTCATCTTCAACAAGGATGACTTTGTAGTTATTCATGCTGTTCCTCCTTTACTCTTACCGAGTCCTGTTCAAGTATGAAAGTGATCGCCATGCCTTCCCCGGGTTTGCTGGCAAGCATAATCTGGGTGTCCCGGCCGAACATCAGCCGCATTCTCATCCAGACATTCTGCAGCCCGATATTGTCGCTGATTTCTTCACGGGGAAGATGAAGCTTCAGCTTCTCCAGCTCTTGATCCTCCATACCGATGCCGTCATCCCTGATCTCGATCATGATTGCGGATGATTCGGGAATAGAGAACACTTTAATAGTAATATGGCCTTCGCTTACCTTGGCGGGAAGAATACCGTGAAAGACAGAATTTTCGATCAGCGGCTGCAGGCTCAGCTTAGGAATCTGCAGCCGCTGCAGCGGTTCTTCAATCTCTAGCGCAAGTAAGATCCGGCATTTATAACGCATATTGAGCAGGCCTACGTAATCCTCAAGATAGTCAAGCTCTTGCTGCAGCATAACGGTCTGCTCGTAATTCTCCATCGAATAGCGGAGCAGTGCGACCAAACGGCCCATCAGCGAATTTATCCCGTCATAGTCCTTCATGATCGCAAACATCCGGATGGTGTTCAGCGTGTTATACATGAAGTGGGGGTTAATCTGAGATTGCAGCGCCCTGATTTCCAGTCTGCGCTTCAAATCCTCCGATTCATGCAGATCCGCCAGCAGATCCTGAATGCGGACAGCCATCGTATTCAGCATCCGGCCGAGATCCCCGATTTCATTGTTGGCAAAATGCGTGACCCGTGCATCGAAACGCCCTTTCTTGATGGCGTCGACCTGTCGCCGTACGGCCTGCAAGGGACGGTACAGATGATAACCGAAGCCGACAACAGAAAGTGCGCCAAGCCCAACGAGCAGGATCAGGAAATACATCACGGTTCTGCGGATAATCACTGTGCTCTCTCCAAGCTGCTTGGATGGAATCTCCGAAATGACAATCCATTTATCATAGGTTGACGTCTGCTTGACGGAAATAATTGAAGAGTCCATGCGGAATTGACCTGGCTGCTGGAGATTCTTCCAATGGCTTAATATGCTGTGGATGCGTTCTTCCTCTGCATTTCCACCCAGCTTGCTGGTAGTAGCGATGGATTTGCCGTCGTCGGTTACCAGGGCAATAGAGCCTGTGGAGCCTAGCTGGATATTCTGGATCTGGCGCAGATATTCGCCATTTTTCATCGAAATCAGCAGAATGCCTTGCAAATCCTCGTATTGGTAAAACGGGATACGGGAGATATAATAAGTCGAACTATTCAATATATCGAGCTCAGGCAATGAATGCTTATCCAAGAAAAGCCCCGGCTTACCGGACTCCAGATAATGCTCAATCAGAGGTTTGTAAGGTGATGCTGCCATCGGCGAAGGGGCTTCGGTGGAAGACAGGATCTCGCCGGTCACAGCGGAATACACCTGCAGGCCCTCAACATTGCCGATAATCGCCGAAGCGGTACTGAGTACGGAGATCAGATCTTTTTTACGGACAACCTCTTCAAAATATTGATCGGAAGGCGAGACCAGTGCTCCTTGAATCGAGGACATCCGCGAATACTGTTCGCTGAGCTCCCGGAATCTGGACATGGTCAGCTCAATCCGGTCCACAACTTGATTTACGAGCTGGGCATTCAGCCGGTTCACCTGCTCCTCAACCGTCCTGCTGGAGACGCTTACAGAAATATACGACAATACAATCAGCGGAATGATGGAGATGGCAAGCATGACCAGAATCATTTTGATATAGAAGCTTCGCGTCAAAAATGAAAAAAAGGGTGATAACATGTCTTCACTTCCGTCTCCTGGGATGTCTAAATAAATTATAGTACGAGGCTGCGGTGAAGGATACCCTGATTTGCGCAAATCTGAAAAACGGATACACTTTGGCTCGAAATCGGCATGTTCACATGTAAGCGGATTCTCTATAATCCAAATTGTAAGCAGCGACTCACTGGAATACATCAAACAAAACGGGGGATGACAATGAAATTCAAACACAAGCTTGTACCTGTTCTGGCATCTACGGTATTCATGGCTTCCGCGCTGGCCGGTTGCGGCGGCAATAACAATGCGGCAGAGAATAACGGGGGAGAGGCTTCGGGGCAGCCGGCAGGAACAGCACAGACTGCGGGCAGCACCAAGGCGGCTAAGATCAAGGCGATGACGATTCTGTTCGGCAATCCGCCGGTCACGGATAATAATAAAGCGCTTGAGGATCTGGAAAAACGCGGAAATGTCGATCTGGATATCACCTTTGTTCCTTCCGAAGCGTACGCGGATAAACTGTCCGTTGCAGTATCTGCCGGAGACTCTTACGACCTGCTGTTAATGGACGGCGGGAAGGATGACAAATTCAGCAATCTGGTCAAGATGGGGGCCTTCCATGATTTGACGCCTTATCTGGAAAAGACCGGGAATATCAATCTGATTGACGAAGCGGTCTGGAAAAATGTAAGAGTAGACGGCAAGGTATACGGCGTTCCGCGTCCCCGTGGCCTCTATGGCGGAGGCGAGGCCAGCATGCTGATCCGCAAGGACTGGCTGGACAAATACAACCTTGAAGTTCCGAAAACTTTAGATGAGCTGACAAACGCAATGAAAGTGTTCAAGGAAAAAGATCCGGCAGGCGGCGGAAAAACGATTCCGTTCTCGATCTTTGGTGTAGATGGCATCAACGCCCCGGGACCTTTTGCCGGAGTCTTGCCGATCCAGTTTGCACTTGGCATTCCGTTCACCTGGAAGGTGGACAACGGCACTCCGGTCCGGGATTTCCAGACTCCTGAATACAAGACTTATTTGGAGTGGCTGAAGGAGTCCTGGAGCCAGGGACTAATCGACAAAGATGCTCCGGTGCTCAAAAATCAGCAGCAGGCACGCGGTAAATTTCTCGCTGGCGTAGCCGGTGTATTCGCGGGTAACGTAAGTGATCTCGGGGAAGCCAATCTGTCCAAGCTGAAACAGGTGGACCCGAACGCAGAAATTTCCATTATAGACGTGCTTGAAGGTCCTGCCGGAGATAAAGGCGTTGCTGTAATGACCGGATATTACGGACTATGGGCGATTCCAAGCTCCGTTCCGGAAGATAAAATTCAGCAGATTGTGGATTTCCTTGATTTTACTGCTTCTGAAGAAAACGTAGCCTTCTACAAAGGTGGGGTAACGGGTGTTCATTCTAACGGTTTGAAGGACGGGATTGTTACCCAGACGGAAGAACAGCTGAAGCAGGCGGATCTGGACAAGCCCAATAGTTTTATTTTGGAAAACCGGATAGATCCATATGTGTATGCTACGTCCAAGGAAGCGGACATTCTCGCCATACAGAAGGCATCGCTGGATACCATCAGTAAGTTTGGCATCGAAAATCCGTTCCTGGCTTACAATTCCGAAACCGCAAGCAAAAATCCGGACAGCTACAAGAAAATGAATGCTGTCATGACGAAATATGTGCTGGGTGAAGGCACCTGGGATGATGTGCAGAAGGAAATTGACGCTTGGACCAAGGGAACAGGTGCGCAAATCACCAAGGACCTGATGGATCAATATAAAGCTGATAATCAATAGTTGAAAATACAAATAGACATGAACGGGACTGCGCCTCAAGGTCCCGTTCATGAATAATGGATGGGAGGGCAAAAAATGCAGAGATCGCTGCGTGGCTCAAGGTTTAAGCAGCTGTGGCCCTTTTACGTGCTGGCTGCACCGGGAATACTTTATTTTCTGACGTTTCATTATGTGCCAATGTCGGGACTAGTACTGGCCTTTAAGGACTACAGTCCATTCAAAGGAATCATGGACAGTCCTTGGGTAGGGCTGGCTAATTTCAGACAATTTTTCGGAACTCCGAATTTTTATATTCTGCTCAAAAACACAATGGTTATCAGCTTGCTGAATATTGTGATTTATTTTCCTTTTACGATACTGCTCGCTATTATGCTGAATGAACTGCGGATGCAGCTGTTCAAACGGGTGTCGCAAACCATTGTATATCTACCCCACTTTTTGTCCTGGGTGGTCATTTACGGAATTACCATCTCATTTTTTGGGCCATCCGGAGTGATCAATCACTATCTGGAACAGTGGTTCAACACCGATGCGATGTTCCTTACCAGCAATGAATGGTTCAGGCCGCTCGTCATCTTCCAGTCCATTTGGAAGGATGCAGGCTGGGGAACTATCATTTTCCTGGCGGCTTTAGCGGGAATTAATCCCGAATTATATGAGGCGGCCAAGGTCGACGGGGCGAACCGTTTTCAGAACATTTGGAATATTACGCTGCCGGGGATCAAAAGTACGATTGTCGTGCTGCTGCTGCTGCGGCTAGGCTCCTCGCTGGATTCAAACTTTATGCAGATATTCCTGATGTCCAATGGTCTTAACCTGGATGTCTCCAATGTATTCGACCTGTTTGTCTACCATGTCGGACTGGAGCAGTTCAATTACAGCTATGCGATCACGGTAGGCATGTTCAAATCAATTGTCAGTCTGATTCTGGTGGTGGGGGCCAATTACGCGGCCAGGCTGCTGGGTGAAGAAGGCATTTTCTAGACGGGAGTGGAGACAAGATGAAAGCACGGATAACCTGGTTTGACGGAATTATTGCAGCGATCATTATTCTGATCAGTCTTACAGTCATTTTGCCTTTTCTATACATCATTGCGGTGTCCTTCAGTCCGCCAGCAGATTCGATGGCCGGCAATTTCTTTCTCTGGCCGAAGCACTGGACGCTTGATGCCTATAAATACCTGCTGAATGCCGATACTTTTCTGACCTCAATCAAAAATTCGGTCATTATCACAGTGATCGGCACCAGCCTAAGCCTGGTTGTCTCGATCATGCTGGCTTATACGTTGTCCAAAAAAGGAATACCGGGGCGGCGTCTGATTCTGCTGCTGATCTTCTTCACGATGATTTTCCATGGCGGCATGATCCCGAACTATCTGGTGGTCAAGAATCTCGGACTGATCGACAGCTATGCGGCTGTTATCCTTCCGGCGGTATCCAGCGCCTACAACGTGATGGTGATCCGCTCGTTCTTCCAGAGCCTGCCGCCAAGTCTGGATGAAGCGGCAAGAATTGACGGGGCGGGAGAATTCCGCATCCTGTTCTCGGTAGTAATACCGCTCTCGAAGCCGATCATTGCCACGTTTGCACTGTTCTTTATGGTTCAGTACTGGAATGAGTTCTTCTCGGCAGTCATTTATCTGAACGATACGACACGCTGGCCGATCCAGCCGCTGCTGCGGCAGATGGTGGCGATCAGCGCCTCGAATATATCCGCCGAAGCGGCACTAGATGCACAGCTTGCCGCAAATTTGGGGCCAAATGTACAGAATGCGGCGATCCTGCTGGCGATGCTGCCTATCGTTATCGTATATCCGTTCCTGCAGAAATATTTTGCCAAGGGAGCCATGCTCGGCTCGGTCAAAGAATAAGGCGTTATTCGCCGCTTTGTTAAGAAGGGGAGAGCTATGAAGCAAAAAGGATACAAGGAATTACGCAAGGATCCCGAATATACGGAACCGCTGCCGACAGATGTAGAGTTTATCGGCACTATGCTGAATCTGGAGCTGCCCGGCATGGAGGCTGTCCGTTGTTTCATGGAACAGGGCGATATAGTCGGAGCAAGGGATGCCTTCCTGCACCGGATTGAAGAGGCTGAGCTCACCCGGTATTACTTCGGCGTTGGCGAGGTGCCGCAACTGATGAAGGAGGCGCGGAGCCGGTATGGAGATTTCCCGGAAGCGCTGCAGGATATCGCGGAAGCAGAACGGATCGCGGAAGGCGATATTCCGCTGTTCAAGGAGAAACGGGCAGTTTTTCCTGGCGGCGCATATGACTGGAACAGCTGGCTGTATGACAGCTCGCAATATCAGCTTCACCTGACGCGCTTCGCCTATCTGAAGCGGCTGTCCCGGGGATACTGCTTGACCGGCAACGAGAAATTCGCCGAATGCTTCAGCATCATGATGGAGGATTTCATTGATGACAACCCGGTGCCGCGCGGAGGTATCTTTCGGGGCGAGCACTGCACCTGGGACCCATTATCGGTGGGGGTCCGGCTGTTCATGCTGCCGGAAGCGTTTATTGTTTTCTACCGTTCAAAGGCGTTCACCCCGGAGATCAAAATGAAGCTGATCAAATCCTTCTATCAGCATGGGGAGTATGTCCGCAAATACCATGCCCAGAGCGGCAACCATGTGTGCATGCAGCTGCGCGGCCTAATTCAGGTTTCTCTGCTATTGCCGGAGCTGAAGCCGGCGCAGCAATGGCTGGAATACGCGCGGCGTGAGCTTCCGGGCCACATCCGGGACAACGTCTATGAGGACGGGGCACAATTCGAAGGCAGCTCCAACTATCACCAGGTAGTCATGCGCGACTTATATGAACTGGTGCCGCTGTTTCAAAAGCTGAATATCGAGGCTTTGGAGTACAGTGAAATCTTGGAGAAAATGCTGGAAGTGCAGAGTCATCTGATGACGCCTGATATGCAGCTCGCCAGATTTGGAGATACCGACGCTCAGACGGAAAACGAGCTGCGCAACACGATGAGCCTGGGTGCCTATTTGTTTGGAAGAGGGGATTTTAAATTCCTGGGGCATCCCCAGCTGCCGTTTGCCTTGCTCTGGCGGCTGGGACCGGAAGCGGCCGAGCGTTATGAGGCCATCCCAGCCGGACCGGCGCCCGAACCCTTCGCCTGCTTCCCCGTTGGCGGATACCTCTTCTCCCGGCAGAGCTGGGAGAAGGAGGCTATGTATATGGCGATGCGGGCAGGGGTGGGCATTGGGGGACATGCCCATTCCGATACGCTTAGCCTGATTCTTTATGCCGGAGGACGGGAACTGCTGGCCGATTCCGGCATGGGACTGTTCGAATGGAATAAGGAACGCAAATATGCTGTATCGACAAGAGCGCATAACACGGTTGTCGTTGACGGGCAGGATCAGCATGTGCGCGGCCTGCATTGGAATACAACGCAAACCGCAGCCTGTAAAATATGGGATGCGCGTCATGGCAAGGATTATGATTATTGGTTCGCGAGCCATTATGGCTATACCCGCTATGACGATCCCGTTATCCATTCCCGTAAGGTAGTTTTTGTGAAGAACCGTTACTGGCTGATAGTGGATCTGTTTGAGGCGCAAGAGCAGCATACCTACGAGCAATATTTTCACCTGCCAATAGGCGATGCGGTAGTCCAGTGGGACCGCCGGCAGGTGCACACGAACCATAATGACAGCAATGTGCTGCTTCTATTCCCGGAACAGGAGCGGGCTGAGGATCAGCTTGCACTGGAGAGCGGTCTTGATTTCAGGCAGGGTCAATATTACGTGAATCCGGTAGCGAAGCGGTCCATGTCCACTGCGGGAAGAGCGGTTTATGAAACGCTCGTTGTTCCCTATGGGACGGTCCAGCCGCAGATCCGGATCAGTAGAATGCCGGTCACGCTGGAGGGCCGGGAGTTGTCTGCGCTGGAAGCTACGGCGCTGCGGATATCCGGGGATAATTGGAGTGATGAGATTTGCCTGTATCACAACTCTGTAGACGTGAACTCCTATCTGGACCACACCGGGAATATTGTTTCCCAGGAGCTTCTGCCAGGCAAATCCGTGCTGGCCGGACTTGAATTCGCCGGGGGCAGACATTCGGATGATGTGATCGTGAATCATAGCGTCCGGCAGGACTAAACAGGCAGACATAATAGTTTCAGGAAGACTCTGGCAAACGCCGGAGTCTTTTTGTCTTTATTTGGGTAATACATACAGTTACATAAACAACAGAAGGCGATGCTTCCAGCACTGAACATGTTCGAAGCAGAAGCACTCTATTAACCTTTAAAGGACTGGGGAGACTTCATGGATAAAGAAGCCAAAAAAATATTGTTAAGTACCTTCTGGACCTCCGGCGGCTGGAAGAGCAGTCCGTCTCCTTACAGTGGAGCGGATTTTGAATATGCCAAAGAGAAGGGTCTTATGTTCGATCCGGTGAACATCACACATGATGCGGTGATTAAGAGGTTATGTGAGCTGCACCAGAAGATCATCAGCAAAGAGTGGGCGGCCACAGCATTCTTGCACAGCTTGTCAACCCGAAAGGTCCATCTGCGGAGCGCGTTGTCGAGCTGGGCGTTAACCTCGGAGCTGGCTGTGCACACCTATGGGGAGCTTCTTGCACAACCGCCCATGTTCAGTTCTTGCGGTCACTGCAATAACGCACAGCTGATCTCAGACAAGGCCTATGTGAATCAGGACTGGAATGTGCTGAATTTTGAACGGATCAAATGGGGAGGAGTCCGCCTGAACTGGCTTCTCTATTGTTGGCTTGATCTGGAGATGCTTGCCCTGGAGGAGAACCTGCATGTCAGCCGGGAGGATCTGGACATCCTCACCGCAATGACGGAGGCAGTTATGGACTGCGGCGCGAAGGATGCCGCCCGGCAGCTGGAGAAACGCTGGAAGGATGTTTTCCCTTCCAGTAAACAGGAACGCGATGTCATGATGGAGGTTTGGGGATACGCCGGCATCCTGCTGCCATCGAACGAGCCGCGCCCGGGACGGGGCGGCAACGGAGATTTTATCTCGGTAGCCAATTGGCGGGGTGAGGATGGTTATTCCCAGGAGGCGCTTAAGTATTTTTTTGGTGCGTTTTTGTAAGGGCAGAACGTTCAGAATGAATTGTCTTATAACCAAATTCCGGAGTCTGAAAGTTAAAGCTTGATCACGGGGCAAGCAGTGCAGGTGCGATGATTTCACGGAACACATCAACAGGAGGTTTCTTTTTCCGCCGCTGATCTTCGGTCAGAACCACAACCGTCGAAAGCTCCGGCATAATATAAACAAACTGTCCCCCATACCCGCGGGCATAGAAGTATGCCTGGGAAGCTGCAGATGACTCCTGAGCAGCCGGGGTGTAGACATCAGTCCACCAATGCCAGCCATATCCGCCGCGGTAGGGGGCTTCTACATGAAGTGCGGTTTCCGTAGAGCGGTTGACCCGTTCAGGGGAAATGAGCTTTGTGTTCTCCCACATGCCCTCCTGCAAATAGAGCTGTCCCAGCTTCAGCAGGTCGGAAGGCCGCAGCTTCAGCCCGAACCCGCCCGTATGAACGCCTTGAGGATCAACCTCCCACTCATAAGCTTTAATGCCCAAAGGGCCAAACAAATAATGCTCGGCAAACTTGGCCGTGGACATGCCAGCCGCTTGCCTCAGGATGGCAGACAACAGCTGGGAAACGCCGGAGTTGTATACCATTCGGGCTCCGGGTGTGTCCGACATCGGCTGCTCCAGCACAAACCGGACCCAATCCGGAGAACGGGTCATCCGTGGGAATGAGTTCTGCCCGCCAAATTCAGTCCAGTTGAAACCGGCAGACATCGTGAGCAGATGCTCCAGTTTGATTTCTGTTTTACGGTGATCCGGGTCAAGGCTAAGCTGCGGATAAAATAACGTCAGCGGCGCATCCGGCTGCGGCAGCAGCCCCTTGTCCATGGCGATGCAGATTAGTGCGGAGAGCACACTTTTGGTACAGGAATTAATTTTGGCCAGTTCAGTGGCTGTATTAGGCGTTCTATAGTGTTCAAGTACAAGCCTGTTGTCCCGGCTGATCAGACAGCTTCGCAAATCGAGCGTTGTTAGCGCTGCGGAAATTGAAGATAGATTCATTGGGTTTATCCTTTCATTATCATATCGGGAGAGTTCATGGGTTAAACCCGGCATTTGCGCGATAGTTTGCCTTTCAACCAATAATATTAACATACAAATGGAGAATTTTATGATTCAATTCAAATGGGGCTGCTAAGGGAGGAATGGCTGTCCCATCCAGTATTCAAGTGAAATCAGGAACAGCTCACAATATAACAGAATGGTTGCGGGGGAGAACAATGTCAATCTATTTGGTCAGACACGGTAAAGATGATGAGGGATTCCGCGGTGGGTGGAGCCAGCGTGGGCTTATTGCAGAAGGAATTGAACAGTCGAAAAAGCTGGGGCAGTATCTTAAAGCGCACAACAATCATTACAACATTCAGCGGGTGGTTAGCAGTGATTTAAGCCGTGCGGTTGAAACCGCAACCGAGATTGCCAGTGAACTCCGCTTACCCTTCGAAAGCAGCAACAACTGGAGAGAAATGAACAATGGCCTCATCGCCGGGATGGCTCATGAACTTGTAGAGGAGCAGTATCCGGGTCTCTATTTCTCGACTTTGCGGATGGATGAGGAATTCCCGGGCGGGGAGAGTCCGATTGATTTTTTCACCCGTATACAGGCAACCTTTAGAAAGTTATGCGAGGAGGAGCAGCTCCTCAACAAGGGGGAGGGGAACATTTTAATTGTAACCCATGGCGGAGTTATTAATATTATTTATCATATTTTAAATGGGGTAGAATGGTCGAATAAAGGGAAAGCTTACCCTAGTACATATACCAGTCTCCATCACATCCAATATGATGCCGGAAAATGGGAGATTGCAATGGAAACGCTGAGTGTCTAATCAAAGGATCTAAATATCACATGAACACAAAAACTCCTGCAGCTAAGTATGCGGGAGTTTCTTCGCGTGCGATTGTTTTCTTAATCCAGTGATTGACAATAGAGGGGGTACTCACTATAATCATTATAGACCGACGGTCGGTCGATGAAATGGAGGATTACAATTATGCGGATTTCCAAGGAACCTGAAGAACGCAGAAACGAAATTTTAGATACGGCAGAGCTTCTTTTTTTCACCCAGGGGTATAGCAGAACTACAATTAACGATATTTTGCAGAGGATCGGAATCGCCAAGGGAACCTTCTATTATTACTTCAAATCGAAGGAGGAGGTAATGGATGCGGTGGTCATGCGGTTCATTGATGCCGGGGTCGCAGCTGCGAAAGAGGTTGCTTCCGATCACAGGTTTTCTGTTCACGAGAAGCTGCTGAGGATCATTATGGCACAGAAGCCGGACTCGGAAGGGAAGGAGCAACTGATTGAGCAGTTCCATCAGGCGGAGAATGCCCAGCTTCATCAAAAGAGCTTGACGGAAACCATTCTCCGGCTGACACCTGTATTGACAGAAGTTATTGAGCAAGGCATCGAGGAGCAGTTATTCCATACCGCTTATCCCAGGGAAACGGTTGAGTTTCTGCTGGTGGCTTCGCAGTTTCTGCTGGATGAAGGCATTTTCCAGTGGAAGCCGGAGGAAATTCTCCGCAAGATCGAGGCTTTTATTCATATTATGGAGACCTCTCTGGGTGCCAAGCAGGGCAGCTTCGCCTATGTCACACAAATGTTCGGGCAGCCGCCCGTAGCTGATGGAAAGGATGAGAGGGCGGGGATAAAGGATGGGGAAACAGAACAATAAATCCTTCAGCAAGTTTCTGGTGTTATGGACAGGAGAATGGATATCCAGTATGGGCAGTGGGCTGACCGCTTTTGCGCTGGGTGTTTATGTCTACCAGATGACAGGGACTGCAGCCAGTGTAGCGCTGGTAACGCTCTGCGCTTTTCTGCCTTCCATTCTGCTCAGTCCAATCGGCGGCGTGCTGGCTGACCGCTTTGACCGGCGGCTGATGATGATCACGGGTGATCTATGCTCCGCATTTGGACTTGTCTTCCTACTGTTTATCATGCTGCTGGGCGATCCGCCCGTTTGGCAAATCTGTCTCGGAGTGGCCTTCAGCTCCATATTCGTATCCTTGCTCGAACCGGCTTACAAGGCGACCATTACCGATTTATTGACCGAAGAGCAGTTTGCCAAGGCCAGCGGGCTGGTGCAGCTTGCAGCCTCCTCCAAATATCTTCTCTCTCCGCTGATTGCCGGGGTGTTGCTTGGCTACATGGATATAAAGGCTGTGCTGATAATAGATATCTCCACTTTTGTGGTGACCATGCTTGCGGTGCTGGTTGTGAAAAAGAATCTGCAGGCTGAGTTTCCAGCGAAAACACGGCAGTCCTTTGCAAGAGAGCTGAAGGAGGGTTGGGATACGCTCGTTTCCGTGAAAGGTGTTCTACAGCTTACGGTCATTTTATCGCTGGTTACATTCTATATGGGTTTTCTCCAGACCTTGTTTACACCGCTCTTACTGCCGTTTACTGATACGCAAACCCTGGGCACAGTGGAATCGGTAAGTGCGATTGGCATGCTGATCGGCAGTCTGTTCATCGGGATGTTCAGCATTAAGGGCCAATATGCCAAGGTGCTGGCTGTAAGCCTGGGATTCGCCGGAGGTTTCTTTGCACTGGTTGGTCTGACTACAAATCTATATTTTATCGCTGCAGCCGGATTGTTGTTCTTCGCGGCACTACCCTTCATTAATACCTGTGCTGACGTGCTGATCCGAAAAAATATCGCCGCCGAAGCACAAGGCCGTGCTTGGGGGATCATTGGCATTCTTTCACAGCTCGGGTATGTGACCGCTTATGCTGTTGCCGGAGTGCTGGCAGATCATGTCTTTAATCCGCTGCTGCGCAGCGGGGGAAGTCTTGCTTCCTCAGTGGGCAAGGTGCTGGGTACAGGAGAAGGCCGGGGTATCGGACTCCTGTTCATTGTCTGCGGTTTGCTGGTAGTAATTGTGGCGGTAATTGTTCCAAAAATTAAATCCATACGGGCTCTTGAACAACAACATTAATGAGTTTCTAAATCGGAGAAGGAGGCAAGACAGCCAGATGCTGCTGCAAATCGTAAAAAGAGATGTTCTACGCAATAAAATCATCACCGGCGGATTGTTCATTTTTATTATGCTGTCTTCGCTGCTGGTTGCTTCTGCCTCGCACATCATTATGGAATTGACCGGCTCGCTGAATCAGCTCCTGGCTGTATCCAAGGCTCCCCATTTTGTGCAAATGCATTCCGGGACCCTAGATGATTCCGCCCTTAAACGTTTTGTCTCGGGAAATCCGCTTGTACAGGATCAGCAGACGGTGGAGATGCTTACGGTCGACGGCTCAAATGTGTACTTGGGCAATCCGAAAAAGTCGGAAGCCGCCAGCGTCATGGATATCGGTTTTGTGAAGCAGAATCAGAATTTCGATCTGCTGCTGAATCTGGATAATCAGGTGATCACGGTTTCACGCGGCGAAATCGCCGTTCCTATCTACTATAAGGGACAGAAGCAGCTGCATATCGGGGATAAGGTCAATGTTACCTCCGGGTCCTTTACCAGAGAGTTCGTGATCGTTGATTTTGTCCGGGATGTTCAAATGAATCCGGCGATTGTCAGCTCGAAACGTTTTGTCGTAAATGAGGCGGATTACACAGCGCTGCGGGGGAACGTTGGCGAAGTGGAATATCTGATTGAATTTCAGCTCAAGGATAGCAGCAAGCTTACTGAGTTCCGTAATAGCTATCAATCTGCCGGCCTGCCGGATAAAGGACCGACCATTGATTACCCTTTATTTAAGACGCTAAATGCTCTAACCGACGGAATTATAGCCCTTGTCATTATGCTGGTAAGCCTCCTGCTTATGGTGATTGCTATCCTGTGCCTCAGATTTACGATGATCGCTTCCATGGAGGAGGATTACAGGGAGATCGGAGTCATGAAAGCAATCGGGCTGCCGCGGCAGGATATCAGAAGAATCTATATGGCCAAATACATCATACTGGCCGTTTTGGCTTCATGCTGCGGATATGGATTGTCACTTTTTACTGCACAGTTGTTTACAGCCAACATTAGCCTGTACCTGGGCGCGGCTCCGAAGGGTCTGCTTCAGTATATTGTTCCTTTACTCGCTGTCAGTCTGAGCTTCGGGGTTGTTGTGCTCTTTTGCAGGCTGATCCTTAGAAGGTTCAACCGGATCACAGCCATTGAAGCCTTGCGGTCAGGTACTGCCGGGGTGGGGAGAACACATACGTCATCGTTTACACTCAGCAACCGAAAATGGCTGTCTGTGAATGGTTTTCTAGGGTTAAAAGATGTGTACGGCCGCTTCAGCATGTTCGGAGTGTTGCTGCTGGTTGTGGTGATCTGTCTGTTTATGATCATCATGCCGGTGAATTTGTTGAATACACTGCGCTCCCCGCACTTTATATCCTATATGGGCGTAGGACAGAGCACCATCCGGATTGATCTTCAGCAGTCAGGCGATACCGCCCGGCGGTTTGAACAAATGCTCACAACACTTAAGAAGGATCCGGACATCCAAAAACTCTCGCCGCTGATTACCTCCCGGTTTAAGGTACTGGGAAGTGATGACGTCTGGGAGAATATCAATGTGGAAACAGGAGATTTCTCCATCTTTCCTTTGTCATACATAGAAGGGGGCGCCCCGGAAGGCGGAAGTGCAATCGCTCTGTCTGATCTGAACGCTAAGGAGCTGAATAAACGGGTCGGGGATACGCTTCTTCTCAAGGCTGGAGGGAAAGAACGGAAGTTGACGGTAAGCGGAATCTATCAGGATATCACCAATGGAGGGCGGACGGCCAAAGCGCAGCTGCCTTATGATCCAAAGACTGTAATGTGGTACGTGGTAGCGGTGGATGTACAGCCTGAAATTCCGGTCGCCGGGAAAATAGAAGAGTTGGCCGGGGCATTCTATCCGGCTAAGATCACATATCTGGACAGCTATTTAGCTCAGACTCTGGGGAATACGGTTAAGCAGCTGCGGATGGTCACTATACTCGCGATCACCATTTCCATCTCGATAGCGGTACTGATTACGTCCTTGTTTCTAAAAATGCTGCTGGCGAAGGATTCCACACAAATTACAATCTTGCGAAGCATCGGGTTCACGGTCGCAGATATCCGCCGGCAATATCTGTCCAGAACGCTGCTGATCGCCGGTCTTGGCAGCCTGCTTGGGATCTTGACGGCCGGGACGATCGGTCAAAGTCTGGTGCATGTTCTCGGATCATTCCTGGGTGCTTCCCGAATCCAGCTTGAGGTTGATCCGGTGCTGGCCTATCTGATTCTTCCGGCTGGCCTCATGCTGGCCGTGGCGGTTACTACTATAGGTAGTACAGAATCCATTCACAAGTCCGGGTTCACGAATAAGATAGCCGATTGAGGGGGCGACAACTGATGCATATATTAGAAACTAAGGGATTAAACAAAACCTTTTCAAACGGGCAAGGAACGCAGCAGCCTGTATTAAAAGAGATCAACCTGCAGATTCCACAGGGGGAGTTCACAGCAGTGATGGGACCTTCAGGCTCCGGCAAATCAACATTGATGTATACATTAAGTGGTATGGATACAATGACTGCGGGCAGTGTCCTTTTTAAGGGGCAGGAGATCAGCGCCCTTTCCGAAACCGAACTGGCGGCGTTGCGCCTGCATAGTATGGGCTTCATTTTTCAGCAGATGCATCTGTTAAAAAATCTGAATATCCGCGACAATATCATCCTGTCCGCTTACCGGGCCAAAAAGACCAGCCGCAGAGCCATCAATGCAAGAGCTGCCGATCTTATGAAAAGGACAGGCATTTCCGCATTGGCTGACCGGGGAATAACAGAGGTGTCCGGCGGACAATCACAGAGAGTGGCGATCTGCAGGGCGCTAATCAATCAGCCGGATATTCTGTTTGGCGATGAGCCTACAGGAGCACTGAACTCCAAGGCTGCCGGTGAGATCATGGAAATCCTGGGGGAGATTAACCGTTCGGGAACAACAATTCTTCTGGTTACCCATGATGCTAAGGTCGCTGCTGGTGCAGAGAGGGTGCTCTACATGCTGGATGGCCGAATGGCTTCGGAGCATTGGCTGGGCAAATATCATAAAGAAAAAGGTGATCTTAAGCAGAGGGAAGAGAAGTTGTCTTCATGGCTGCGGACCCTGGAGTTCTGAGCGATAGGTTAAGGAATGAAATTTGCATCACCCTCTCAGCCGGGATTCATTGTGCAACTCCGGCGAAAGGGTGCTACTATTTACTTAGATCAAATGTCATAGGATATCCACAGAATTTTATAAAATTTTCCAGTATAATGTAAGCGATATCATTATGGAATCGGCCTGCATCTCCAGGATCATCCGTGCCATATGACAGCAGTCCGATTACTCTGTTTAAGGGAGTCGATTTAATGCTGATCTTTAAGAAGGTTTCATTTAACAACTGGTTATTTACTGTTTTGGCTCTGCAGTATGCTCTCATGCATCTTTTCAAGCTCCACATTCCGGATTCGGTTAAGTTGTCTGAGATCATTATTTTTATCGTTTACACTGTTTCGGAGATTATATTGTTCATCTACCGGGGCAGACGGGCAGCCGTTGGAGCTGTTTCCGGAATGATCCCGCTTTTTTTTGCGGTGCTTTGGACTGTCGCCTTCTTTTCTCATTTTCAAAGCGAGATTTATGTGGCAGAACTTACGGTGATTAACTCAGTAGGAATGTTCACCGCCTTTTTTATTTTGCTGTTTGAATACATATTTCTGATCAGGGATTAATATTTTCGGCTTCAGATCACCAGCCGTCTTGGAATCTCAAGGCGGTTTTTGCGTATTTACGCACAATAGTCCAGAATTCAAAGGAATACTTAGGTCTGGGCGGTTCATTGCAAGAGATCAGGGTTTTCCAGGAATTGCGACAGAATACATAATATTATGAAGGTTTAATTTTTAGGTGTAATGCGTTAAGATATAGACATCACCAAATGGTAACCACAAAGAACAGCAGCAAGCGGTTACAGGTGATGGACTCATTCCTAAATTTAGAAATGAATGTAGGAAAGGAGAGGCCCCGATGTACTACCGTTAGCGATGCATGCCGGAATCGGCTGCTGCTGGAGAAGGTGTAAGTGACGACATCTTTTCGCAGACCGTGGGTATGCGGGAATCCAGAGGTAACCATGAACAAGGAACAGCTATTCAAGCAGGATTCATCTTGCGGAAGAAGGAGCGTGATTCCATTGAAAAAGGTTAGCGATGCGTACTAAACACGATGGCTCACAGTAGGGAAAACGTCCGTGAAAACGTTTTTCGTGACATCGAGTACGCGGGAACTCATCCCATATGCAGGACATGGAGCAACACTCCGAAAGGGAGCGCACGGGGACTACCGAAATATGAATAACAATCACCATGTCAGGGATATGGATTGTTGCTGGAGGAAATGATTGAATTGAAGAACGGATTGAACACATAAATCCCCGTTTACCTTAGGCTGAAGGTAAGCGGGGATTTATGCGTTCCTGCGGCAAATCGGGGACGACTGTCATGTCTTGTCGAAATATGAAAAAGACACAGAATTGTGAAAAGATTCACGTGACTATTATAAAATTTTAATATATAATAAATTTATAAAAAGAATTTAGGGGGATTTGAGATGAAACTATTTAAAAGTTTGCTAGTAGCAGGAGTATCGGTTGCATTGTTGTCGGGTTGTGGTGCGAATAATGAAAAGGCGGCAAATGAGGCAGCAACTGCTTCTCCAGCAGCAGCTCAGACAGATGCTACATCGGCAGCTTCTATTGTTAATGAAGCGGCTGCATTTACTAAGGCTGTAAGTGCAGAAGGAACCTGGATTGTTGCTATTCTGAATGATGTGACTGTTGATCAAGACGTTGTTGTAGCCGGTGAGTTCCATGATAAAGGTGTTGCTGAGAACGCAATTTACCGCAAGCTTGCTCTTTATGCACAGGATGCGGATCACAAAGTAACTGCAAATTACACACTTACCGCACCTAAGGTTACCGTACAAAGTGAGAACTTTAGAGTACAAGGCGGAACCATCAAAGGTGATGTATATGTAGAAGCAAAAGGTTTTAACCTGCACGAATCCTCTACAATTGATGGTAATCTCTACTTTGCCAGCGAAGATGTGAAAGCATCCGCAGCAGTGGATGGTAAAGTAACTGGAGCAACAGAAGTTAAGTAAATTCATTTACTGCAATTATACTTTTTCGAAAAACCTGCAGACAGTGCCTTGATGGCACAACGTCTGCAGGTTTTTTTAAAATATAGAATTTATATGCTTCACACTATAAATTATCCTTCTATTTCTCGCTGAAACGGATACCGTCCTCTTGAGGACGGCGAAGCCGTTTCCACTTGTGACAATCCAGTCAATTCTGATAAACCCTATATGGTACAATATGGATGGACTGCGATCCTTACACATAGGAGGTTTAGTGTGAAAAAAAGAACGATTGTATTAATTCTGCTACTAATAATCATTTTAGGTTTAGTGGGCTATAGAAGATATTTCTATCAATTTAAGGATCTTGGGAAAGCCACCCTATTTAGTGGTCCCATTGAGTCACCCGAAGGTGAGTATAATGCACGGGCGTATTATATCCCATATGGTGGCGCTGCAGGCGGTGTAATGTATCTTGTCGAAGTCGAGCAAACCAAGACAGGCGTGAAGAAAATCATATATTCCAGCGAGCACAAAGACAAATTTTCAATGGACTGGCAAGCTTCGGATATCCTCTCGATCACAAATGAAAGTCCAGAATATAAAGAATATCGGAATATTGAACTGAAGGTGAATACCGAGATCTATGAGGAGTCAGGATCTGCTTGCCGAAGCCTCCTGCTTAAGGACCAATATGAAACCTGCTATCAAGACGTGAAGGAGTAGACCCGTTATGTTGAAGAAGATAGGAATAACCCTTCTGGTCACTCCTTTGGTTATTATAGTGTTATTCGTTTCCCTGTTCCTGATCATTCCATTGGTTAACAATGTGAACTTGTCCAAGTTCGAGAAACAATTCAGCAAACATCAGCTCCCGCCTGAAACCACGATTGTGGAAAGGGAGTCTATACTTGGCAAACTGAATGGAAACGGTAACGGGTTGGACTTTTTGGCTGCAATTCTAGTGGATTCTTCATTATCTGTTGACGAGCTGACAAGCTATTACACCAAGGAAACCTTTAAAAATGCCAAGCGGAGCGGAGAATACCCGGTCATCACTGAAGTACTGCCTGTTACAGGAGCTGCTGTGGATTCGGTACATTTGGAACACGGCTCTTTGACCTTTGATACATTAAAAGACATCGCAGATTACTCCGGTTATTACTTTATCATTTTGTACGATGGAGGATATGATGCCTCGTTTGATATTCGGGGACATTAATTTACGTGAATGGGGAGGTGAATAGGTAGTGCTTGTGTCCAAAAAAATAATGATGGTATTGATCTTGTCAGTAGTCACACTTGGCGGATGCTCCAGCTCACCCTCTACAGCGTTAGAAGAGCAGGGTTCCTCCACAGCCGCGCCTGCGGTTCAACAGTCCTATGATTTGTCCACACTCCATATGGACTTGCCGGCAAACTGGGGATTGGATACGTCCGATCCGAAGGTTTATGTAATTAAAGATGAGCAAGATGAGGCCAGGGGCGAAGTATCGGCTAGTGAATTTGTAGAGAACTTTGATTTTAATAAAATGGTAATGCCCAATCACAGTTCGCTGACTTCTGAGGAGGAGCTTGATATTCCCATGGGAACAAGCAGATTACTTACTTTGGATGCCGACAACGGTTCTGCAGCGTCCGGGCTTACAGGGACTCATGATACCTATTATGCGGTGATCCCACATAAAGATGAGATTATATATCTATTGAATTATTCCAACAATGATAAAGCTGCGGAGACCAAACAGGAATTTATCGGGATCTTGACAAGCCTCCGAATAAAGGACACGAGGATCAAGAGCATCAGGCTGGAATGTGCGGATTTATGCAAAGAAGGGACGGACAAGTCTGGACCATTTACTGAAAAAAATTACACCGATGAAGATGAACTTGAAGTCTTTGCAAATGCCTTGAACAAGGCAGTGAAAATAAACGGTCAACTGAATTATGTTACATATTTTCTAATGCATATTTCTTACCTTGACGGCACGCAAAAAAAGTATGTACTAAACATTTCGAATAGTGAACAAGAGGGGATAACGGGTCTGCTGGTAGATACTGAAGACAGTGGACAGGGTTATGAGATCCCTGAGAGAATTCATAATGAGTTAAGGGAACTAATTTATTAGTTACAACTTTTGCACTATAGATATCAGCTGATTCCCTTGGGGCTCAAGCTGCAGCATCGTACAGACTCCCACACACGGCCTATCATGGCAGGAATAGAGGGTATACAGAAAAACCCGGGCAATTATCGCGACATGAGCGAGAAATTGTTCGGGTTTTTGAGTGGGATACATAATCTCGGCTTCAAAAATATGTGCATTTTGCACTCAATTATGTTATGGTATTTATGTGCAAAACGCACATATATTAATTGAAGGGAAGAATGCAAATGATTAAAGCCGCAATTGTTAAGCAAGCGGGAATCCCTCCCGTATTAGGTCAATTTCCTGCACCAGTTGAATCCGCTGATAAAGTTATTGTTAACGTTTCGACCGCTGCTTTAAGTAAACTTAGCAAGTTCCGTTCGTTAGGCATGCATTATTCATCAGAAACAAACTTCCCAATTGTAGCAGGTGCAGATGGTGTCGGCACATTGGCAGACGGATCTCGTGTTTACTTTGCGCTCCCTGCCGCACCCTATGGGAGTTTAGCTGAACAAACCATTGTAGAAAAAAATATGATTATACATTTACCCAAAGAGATTGATGAAGTAACCGCCGCTGCAATCACAAACCCGGCTATGTCTTCGTGGGCTGCTTTGGTATATCGAGCACAATTCCAATCTGGTCAAACGGTTCTGATTAACGGTGCGACTAGTGAATCCGGTAGTTTGGCCATTCAAATTGCTAAATATTTAGGCGCAAAAAAAATTATTGCAACCGGACGAAACCACTCAAAGTTACAGTCCTTAGGAGCAGATGAATTCGTTGCATTTGACATGAATACTGACAACGGTAAACAAGCTTTTGAGAAAGCCCTGGAGCCAGCTTTTGCGGATGGTATAGATGTTGTACTAGATTATCTCTGGGGTGACAGTGCCTTCACCATTCTCTCTGCTGCTGCAAAAGCTGGTGGGAGCCGCCCAACGCGATTTGTTAGTATAGGAACTGCGTCCGGGCAAGAATACATCAACATGCCCTCTTCATTACTTCGTGCATCTACGATCGAACTGGTCGGCAGTGGCGGCAGAAGTGTTTCACAATTAAATATGCTGTCATCAGCACAAAGTGTTTTGGATCTTGCTTCAAAAGGAAAGATCCATATCGCTACAACAACATTTTCTTTAGAAGATATCGAAATAGCTTGGAATGCACCATTGACACCTCGTCCCGTTATAATGATAAAATAAGGAACATGGAAGATAAACTTTTTAGTACACTGATTGAATTGACTACAATGCTTAATCAGTCAGACCGCCATAAGAAAATGATTGCCCATGCTGGCGTTAATATGGAAGCTGCAGCTTTTCGTGTTTTCATCGGCATTGGGCGTCTTCAGTCAACTAGTGTCGGCGATTTGGCTGCCATGATGGGCAAAAATTACTCCAGTGTTAGCCGTCAAATTGATAAATTGGAAATAGCCGGATTGGTCCATACTTATCCGGCAAGGAATGATTCTAGAATTCGTGTTTCTGAATTAACAAATCACGGAAAGGAGATTTTTTCTCAAATTAACTCCACTCGAAATGGCATCTTACAAGAAGCCTTGACGGACTGGACCGTAGACGAAAAGCAGCGTTTATTGGACGACTTAAGACGCTTAATTGATTCCTTAAATAAATTCAACTAATTAATGTTCAGACACTTTCTTATTGGCATGGTTGTTCGCGCTTCCATGATACCAAACAAGCAAGGTGTTTTTTTTGTCAAGCAAAAAAAAGGGCATAGTGATTCAATCACTTTGCACCTTTTAGAATAGGCTAACCTTATTGTGATGGGGGAAGTGCGTATTGCTGCTGAATGGCGGTATCCCTGCTGCGTGTAAGTGTTTTACCCCATTTAATAGACGGGATTTCTATAAAATGATATGACAATGCAGCGATGGAAATACTGGCCGCGGCTGTTAGCAAGAGGATGAAGCCAATAGGGATGATTCCGTACAATAATTTAATGGAAGCTACCAGGATGATGAAATGATATAAATACAGGCTGTACGAGATCCGCCCCAGATAGCTGACGGCTTTATTTCTCAGGATTGTTGAGAATCTCCCGCTGGATAAGGCAATGATTATTAATGAGCCGCATCCGAGCATGTTGATATAGGAAACCAAACCTGTGATTAAGGGGTTGCTCCCTGGTGCATGCAGCGAATACAACGCATAGGCAAAGGTGAAAAGAATGATTTTCGGGAGTGAGCCGGTTCTTTTATATTGTTTGATGAAAAAAGCTCTGTGTTTCGCCAGCAATGCGCCGACCACAAACAGCAGCATATAGCCAACCGTATCTCCATATCCGCCTAAATAAAACCCGATGATACCGGCCAATAGGTAAGCTGCGACGTTTTTTTGCCATGAATACCTGATCACTCCATACATCATCAAGGGGAACAGAATGGATATGCGCATTTCATGAACCAGCGACCAAATTACATTGTTAAATGCATTCACATTGAAATTGCCGATCAGGAAAAAATGTCCCAAGAGTAGTCTGGCTGAGATCGGCGTAGTCCAGCTCATGGAATTATACCACTCACTCAGTTCAGGAATGGAGCTCCTTTGGATCACTATGCTGAGAAGCACCGCTAAACATATGGCAACATAGAAAGGGATGCAGATTCTGAGGAATCTCTTGAGCAAGTAGGGCAAGTACCGGATTGTACCGCCTTTAAGAAAGGGTAAAGCCAGAACAAATCCGCTCAGTACGAAGAATAGTTTGACCGCTTCCGGACCGCCGATAAACAGAGCCCTTGTAAATGGCAAATATTTGAGCACGAAGAGAGTCAGGTTATCCTGCGGCGAACTGGGCGAGTAAATCAGGGGGAAGACAATCATCAGGTGTGTAATAAGCACCAGAACAGAAGCGATGCCTCTGAGCGAATCTAATTCAACATAATGACCATTAGTTTTAACTTTATGGTTATTCATCAGCATCCCTCCTTTATTTTTCTATATTTTAGCACAAATAGAGAACTTTTATATAAAAAGTTATTCGAAATGAATAATAAATCGGGATATGAAAAAGTTTTGGTAAATGCTGTAACATCAAGGTGCACTAGCCCGTCAATAGTAACAGAGGTGAATAATGATGATGAAATGGATGAAAATTGGCGGGCCGATTTCAATGCTGCTTATATTGATGTTGCTCGCAGCCGGTTGTGGGACGACGAATAAGGCAAATGTAGAGCCAATAGCCGGGACTGCTGCACCTGAAACAGTGCCGGAGCAGACGTCAGAACCCTGCTATGCCGAGATTGAATGGGTGGATTTCTTGATGATCAATGATATCAGGTATTCTCATAATTATGATGCAACCAAGCCGGTACCTGCGGATCAACTCGGAGATAAGGTAGGGGAAGTGTCTTTTAAAGTGAGTGATAATGCCTGTACGGATCATGTCACCAAAAACGGGGATGCCGCATTCCTTCCTGTGGGTACAGTGATTTATGCGCTGGAAGGCTACAGATCCGATTTTCGGGTGGTAGCGGATAACAAAATTTATGAAGTAGAAGAGAATCCAAAGGCAGCCACTATCGGAGACCTGCTGGATATTGCAGGGAAAGTGGACAAAGTCAGTCTGGAAAGCGGTATGGATAGCAGTCCGCTTGGTGATTTCACTAAAGAGGCCTCCGAAGAATTCATTCGTGAATTGCTGCCTCTGAAAAATGTTGGTTTCGATGCAGTTTATAAGCAAACAAAACATGATTACGGAGTGTTCCTGCGGGTGCATCTGCAAGATGGCACTTCCTTCCGGATGGTTTATTATCCCAAGGGGAATGCCTTCACGGCAGGCGCGTTTGGAACAGACTGGCTGAAGGAGTTAATCATGACGCAGAGGCAGCAAATTAAGGCGGCTGCGGGAATGTAAGCTTCATTATATTTTTGCTGAGGGTGTGAACATAAGTGCTTCCAATAGTCAGGCTGGCTACAGTAGAAGATGCAGATGTTTTGTCCAGACTAAATTATGAGTTTAATGGCGGGGACAAACGTCCGGAGGCGGAAATTATCGGGAGTTTGAACACGGGGAACGAGTTAGTTGCCGTTGCCGAATTAAGGGACAAAGTCGTCGGCTTTGCCTGCGCGCAGAGCTCGCAATCCTTCTGCTACGCAGCAAGTCATGGTGAAATTACGGAAATGTATGTTCAGGAATCAGCCCGGAGGAAAGGCGTGGCGGCAGCACTGCTTGCCTTTCTGGAAGCTCAGCTTCGCTTGCGCGGTGTGGGCACTGTGAAGATTTTGACAGGAAGAACGAATGATCCGGCGATTGCCACGTACGCAAGCTGTGGTTATGTTAAGCATGATGAAGCTGTTTTAGAGAAAAGATTATAGTATGAAGGCGGAACGAACAAACATGAGAGAACCTAAATTGCAGGCTGTATTTATTGACCGGGATGGAACCTTGGGCGGAAGTGACGAAGTGCAGTATCCGGTTTTTTTTGAATTGTTCCCGTTTACCCCCGGAGCTTTAAACACGCTGAAATTCATGGGGCTTAAACTTTATGGTTTTACGAATCAACCCGGAATCTCGAGAGGGGAGGCAACTGAGGAAGCTTTTAGAATAGAAATGCTGGAGTTTGGATTTGACGGTGTATACATTTGTCCGCATCAGCATAATGAAGGCTGTCATTGCCGTAAGCCTAATCCTGGAATGCTGATTAGAGCAGCGCAAGAAAACAATCTGGATCTAAGCAAATGTGCAGTGATTGGAGACCGTTGGACGGATATGGTGGCGGCAGACCGTGCCGGATGTATGAAAGTGTTAGTCATGACTGGTGCAGGAAACGCGGCATTAAATGAGTATAGAAATAAATGGCTGGATACCGTGCCGGATTATATTGCCGGAGATTTTGCTGATGCAGTTACTTACATAGAGCAGTACGTGCGTGGTGTGGAAGAGCCAATGATCTAAATCTCTAAGGACCCGTCATTAACAGTGCACGAACTGTCGGGTGACTGTGCTCCATTATTGCTATTCTGGATGTGAGGAGAGGAGGAGCGAAGATGAACTTGCTGGAGAACATGAATCATGCATTGGCTTATATCGAAGAACATCTGACTGGGGAGATTGATTACCGGGAAGCGGCAAAACGCGCATTGTGCTCGGAATATCATTTCAAGCGGATGTTCTCTTTTCTCGCCGGCCTCCCGCTTTCGGAATATGTACGGCGTAGACGGCTGACACTCGCGGCCTTCGATCTACAGAGCAGCCAGCTCAAAATTATCGACATTGCGCTGAATTATGGATACAGTTCACCGGACGCCTTCACCAAGGCATTCCAGCAGTTTCACGGTGTTTTGCCCTCAGAAGCAAGAACCGCAGGACCTTCACTGAAGTCCTTTCCTCGAATGACTTTTCAGCTCATTATCAGAGGAGGAAATGAAATGAATTACCGGATTGAGGAGAAGGAAGCATTCCATATCGTCGGGATTAAGAAGAGAGTCCCTATTATTTTTGAGGGGGTGAATCCGGAGATTTCCGCAATGTGGCAAAGCCTGGATCTGCCAACCCTCTCCAAGCTCAAAGAGCTTTCGAATGTCGCACCCCTGGGATTGATAAGCGCATCCACAAACTTTTCCGAGGGGCGGATGGAAGAAAAGGGGGAACTGGATCATTATATCGGAGTGGCTACCACGCTGGGATGTCCCGAGACCTTCACGCTGCTGGAGGTTCCGGCAATGTCTTGGGCAGTATTCGAGTCCATCGGACCTTTTCCGGCTACCCTGCAAAATATTTGGGGACGGATCTATTCCGAGTGGTTCCCTTCTTCCAACTATGAGCAGACCGAAGGGCCGGAAATCTTATGGAATGAGAGCAAAGATGTAACGTCCCCGACTTACAAAAGCGAAATTTGGATTCCGGTTGCGAAAAGGGTGTAGAAAGGGTACAGCTTAGGGGAGCAAACTTGTTCAAGAAAAATTAGGAGAAAACAAATACACCGTCAGATTGCTGACGGTGTATTTGTTTGGTCTGGCTCAACGCCTCTCACATGTACAATCCCCTCAAGGCCGCTTCACCGGAAATCCGTATTCCTTCGCTCGCCAAGCGGTGAACAGCGCAAGCAGCAATAGAATAAACAATGCCCAGGGGAATGAGGCGACACCCAGCGTTTCGATTAGAATCCCGCCCAGCACACCACCGCTGCCGATAGCCAGATTCCATGCCGTCACCAGCATGGACTGGGCTACATCGGCACTCTCCCCAGCAGCTTCGGCAATTGCTGTCTGCAGCATTGTTGCAGCACCTCCGAACGTCAATCCCCATGCAGCAACCACAGGATAGATTACGACGGGATGGTTGCTTATGCCAAGTGCAACGGCGGCTAAAGTAAATGCTGCGAGGCTGATCAGAACCAGTGAACGCAATTTACGGTCGATCAGAATTCCGGTAATCGCGATGCCTGCCAGTGAAGTAATACCGAAAATAAGCAGCACCAGGTCAATACGCCGGGTAAGCCCGGCCTGCGCAAGAAATGGCGCAATATAGGTATAAAGGATGTTATGGGCCAATACCCAAGCTAGAACAACGGCCAGGACCGGCCGTACTCCGGGAATAACAAAGACCTTATAAAGCGGCAGCTGCTTATCGGCACTTGTGCCCGGGTAGTCCGGCAGCTTCCAAAGCACCCAGAAGACCAGCAGCAGCGCGAGCAGTGACATAATCCCAAATACAGCACGCCAGCCGACAAAGGCGCCAAGAAATGTTCCGGCAGGGACACCGATGGCCATGGCCAGAGGCGTGCCGACCATCGCCACCGCCATGGCCCGCCCCTTAAGCGATTCCGGCACCATGCGGCGGGCATAACCTGCGATCATTCCCCACAGGACACCGGCAGATATGCCGGCAAAAAAACGGGCAGCCAGCGTCAATATATAATTAGAAGAAAAGGCAGTGATGGTGTTGAATACGAGAAACCCAATAATGCATAGCAGCAGCAGGGGTCTCCGCCGCCATCCGCGTGTTGCGGCGGTTAAGGGAATGGCGGCCAACAATGAACCGAGGGCGTACAAAGTGACAAGCTGACCGGCTAGAGCTTCAGAGACACCAAGCCCATCACCAATTTGCAGCAGCAAGCCGGCGGGAACCGTTTCGGTGAGAATACAGATAAACCCTGTCATCGCGAGGGCGAGCAAGCCAGCCCATGGGAGCCGCTCAGAAGTGCCGGAGTCATTCTGTGCGGAAGAAGTTGTATTTTGGCTCATTGGAGTAGCACCTCTTTGCATTTTTTATTTTAAGTTTAGATTTTACGGCCAGCCGAGTCACGACTCCTTCAGTCACAGAGAGCCTTGACCGGTACGTACCGGCCAAGGCTCCCCTGTACTCATTCTTTATGATCTGATGCTGGCATAAATTGCTTCACAAAGGTCAACCGTAAACTGGCCGGACATGCCTTCCAGTAAGGTATTGGTAAATGCCACAACGCTTAGCCGCTGCTTAGGATCGACGAACCATGAATGGCCATAAGTGCCGCCCATCCGCCATGTTCCCGGTGATTCAGGAGTGTTTGCGGCGGCAGGGTCTTTCAGCACTGTAATGCCAAGACCGAATCCCCGTCCTGGCCAAAAGGGCATAGGCAGGTCACCGATCTGATTGGCAGTCATTTCGTGAACCAGAGATTCCGGCAGCAAAGGTGCCCCGCCCTGGCGCAATGTTTCCAGCAGGTGCAAAAAGTCCCCGGCACTGCCAACCATACCGGCTCCACCGGAGGGATAGGCGGCGGCATCAAGTGCCCGGCCTGGAGCAAGCAGGAAGCCTGCTGTACCGTCCACAAAGGCAATCTTGTCCGGATCAAGTAATGGCCGCGGCTCCGGGTAGTCGTTGGCATAGGGGGTGGCCAGCCGTTCTGGATCAGCTGCAATGAACCCGGTGTCACTCATGCCGAGCGGTTTGGTTACCAGTGAATCTATGGCTTCGCCGAGCGTTGTTTCTGCGACCTTGGCTATGACTGCACCCAGCACATCCGTTGCTATGGAATATCTCCACTCTGTGCCTGGCGTGTAGAGAAGCGGCACAGAGGCGAGGCGGCGCATATTCTCTTCCAGTGTGATTCCGGACTGATCCATGCCGTCCGAAATCCCTGCCCGCTGATAGGAACTATTCTCTTCCTGGAAGAACCGGTAAGACAGACCGGCTGTATGCGTCATTAGATGGCGGACCGTCAATTGCGCAAGTTCGCCGTTCTGCAAGCGTGGGCGGAAATCCGGAAGCCAACGGTCAACACGGTCGTCCAACTGCAGGCGCCCTTGTGCAACCAGTACTAAGGCAGCCGTGGAAACAATAGGTTTGGTGACCGAGGCGAGCCGGAATAAAGCATCTTCTCTCATGAGCCGGTTCAGACCGCGGTCAGCATAACCGGCAGCGCGGCTGTAAACCATTGTTCCGTCTATTGCTACTTTAATGACGGCACCGACTAACCTCTTGTCGGCAAGCGTCCGATCCATCACTTCATCGATGCGGCCCGACAAACATTGCGGATCACTTGGGTTTGAATATAATGTACACATGGGCTCCATCCTCTCGGAATAGTTAAAGTCTTGGACACTTTACTATTGTAGGCTTATTATATAAAATAAGTTACCTTGGTTACATAACGTAACAAAGGTAACTCGGCTGTAAAACGATTAAATTATATTTGTTTTATCCAATTGACCTGAATTTTAAAGGAGCTGACTATAATGGATCATGTAGATAAGCAAATCCTGTTCCACCTGCAGAGCCAAGCGAGAATTTCTATGACAGAACTGGGGAAAAACGTCGGCTTATCACAGCCTGCAGTTACAGAGAGGGTTAAACGCATGGAGGAGAAGGGGATCATCAGTGAATATCGCACCATCATATCCCCTGAAAGGATTGGCAAGCAGGCTGCCGCCTATATATTGTTTCATTCTAGAGATTGTAACGCATTCCTTGATTTCTGCCGGGCGGCTCCCGATGTCGTCGAATGTTACCGGATAAGCGGGGAGCACAACTATTTATTGAAAGTGATTAGCGATTCTACGCGAGCGCTTGAAGAGTTCGGAAATCAATGTGATAGATACGGGACCTACACGATTCTAATCGTGATGTCATCTCCGATCGATCATAAATTCCTCATCCCTTCACTGGGAGAAACACCAATAAATATGCTGAGTTAATCAGCCCCCGCCTGATGTTCATGAACACAAATGCCCACTGGGATATTTAGCCGTGGGCATTATGTACAGTCTATCAGGCGGAGCTGATCCGTTCTATCCAGAAAGGGAGCTTTTCAACCCCGATTGGGATGTTTTGAAAATATTAAGATTTAGAATATATTGCTAAGCAGGCTGTATAGCTGCATGTGATTCTTCAAATAGGGAGGCTTCTGCCTCTGCTGCTTTAAACTGGAGGTTATATAACTGTGCATAAAGCCCGTTTTGGGCGAGCAAAACATCATGTGTGCCTTCCTCGGCAATAACCCCCTGATCCAGTACAACAATTCTGGATGCGTTCCGTACGGTTGAAAGCCTGTGCGCAATTACCAGTGTTGTCCTGTTGTTCATCAAGTGATCTAACGCTTCCTGAACCAACCGCTCAGATTCGTTATCCAGAGCAGAGGTGGCTTCGTCCAGCAGAAGCAGCGGTGCATCACGAAGAAAGGCCCGGGCTATAGCGATTCGCTGCCGTTGTCCGCCGGAAAGACTCGAGCCGTGTTCACCGATGACCGTATCGTATCCGCCCGGAAGCTTCGTGATAAACTCGGCTGCGCCTGCAAGCCGGGCGGCTTCGTGAATTTCTTGTTCACTGGCTGAATTAGAGCTGAAGGCTATGTTGTCTCTAATCGTACCAGAGAACAAATAAGGGGATTGCGGTACATAAGTAACCTGTGCCCGGGCTTCTTCCAGCTGCTCCTGAACGGGTCTTCCATAAACCGAGATGCTGCCTGCATCGGGTGCGTACAATCCACAGCATAAGCGGGCAAGCGTCGTTTTACCGGAACCGCTTGGACCTACAACAGCGACCGTTTCTCCATGCTGAATTTGCAGGCTGAAGCCTTCAAATAGCGGCGGCTCCGTTTCTATTCGGCCGGAATAGCTATAGCTGACCTCTTGTAGGCTTAATGCAGCCGACTTCTCCGAAGCAGAGGGAGGAGGGGATGAAGCCGGAGAAGAATGTGGTGCTCCTTCCTCATCTGCATCCAGTACAGCGAATACGCGGTCGGCTGCTCCTAACGCTTCTTGAACACCACCCCAGGTCTGGGACATGTGGACAAAAGGCCACTGTACCCGTCCCATCAGAATGATGAAGGCGAGTACTTCACCGGCTGTTGTTCCGCCTCTTACGGCAGAGACTGCGATCAGCGCAGCGCAGGCCACCATTACGATATTGTTGATAAAGGCAGAGGACTGCCAGAGCAGCGTGTTCAGTAGTGCTCTTTGGCGCTGCAGCCGGTTCAACTGCTCACGTCCGGCTGCATACCGGTTCAAGAGATTGTCCTCCAGGGAAAAGGCCCGGACCACTTTCATTCCTTGCAGCGTTTCCTGCAGAATACCCCGCAGCTCAGCTTCCTTCTGATGGATCTCCGTGAACAGTTTGCGGAGTCTGCGGTCAAAGAAGCGTCCGGAAAGAAATACAACTGGTCCCGAACCGAGCGCAAGCAGCGCGATCCAGACATCCATTTTCGCCAGGTACAGAAAAGAAACGAGACATAAAAGCAAATTATAGCCCAAATCATAGACGATGCCGTTAATCATGCCAATGGCCGCACCTGCATCCCGGTTATTGCGCGAGACCAAATCTCCTGAATGCATGGACTGGACTTCACGGAAGGGAAGCCGGTGGGTCTTGTCGAACAGCTTGGCGCGAATCGCCCAAGCCATTTGGCTCTCTGTAATAAAGCGGAAGTAATGCTGCAGCATGAGGCAGATAATAATGATAAAACAGACGATGGCGCAAATAACGGTAATGCGTGTAAGGGAATGCATATTAGAGCTGTTGATGGTATCAATAAACACCTGCTGGATGGCTGCAAAGCCGATGTCCAAGACCAGCCTTGCCGAGAGCAGTAATACAGCCGCCAATAACCCGATACGGTAGGGGGTTGAGAAGGTCATCAACCTGCGCAGTACATATCCAAGCTTGAGTTTTGCGGACGCTTTTGCATTCATTCCAGACCCTCCCTGACCTCAAGCAAATCGTGATTCTGCTTCATCGAAGTCTCAACCATTTTGAAGTACTTGCCTTCTAGTGCCATTAACTCCTGATGTGTGCCTGTTTCTGCTACAGATCCTGCTTCCATGAAATAAATCTGATCGGCGTCTCGGATAGTGGACAATCTATGGGCAATAACGACTGTTGTCCGGTCATGCATGAGTTCCCTGAGGGCTTGCTGGATCAGCTCCTCATTGTGGCTGTCCAGTGCGGCCGTAGGTTCATCGAGCAGCAGAAGTTTGGGCTCGCGGACAAACGCCCGGGCAATGGAGAGACGCTGCCGTTCACCGCCGGATAATGTTAACCCCCGTTCCCCAATAGTAGTCTCATATTGTAAGGGCGTTCTCATAATGACTTCATGGATGCCGGCTCTTTGGGCTGCTTGGATGACCTCTTCCGTTGTGGCACCGGATCTTCCCCAGGCTATATTCTCATGGAAAGTGCCGGAGAACAGATAAGGCTCTTGGGACACGTAGGCAATTCGCTCACGCCAGAGCCGGAGCGGGATTCTGCTTAAGGGGTGAACGCCACAGCGGATAACCCCTTCGTCCGGTTCATAGGCTGCGAGCAGCAAATGGAGCAGGGTGCTTTTTCCGCTGCCACTGGGACCTGCTAATGCAGTCACCTTGCCGGGTCGAATGGTAAGCTGCACATTGTTTAATACTGGAGCGGCATCATAGTGGAAACTTACGTTGTTAAAAGAAATATCGGATCGGCTGATCATTTCCGGATCAGGCTCTTCAGTTATCTCAATCCGGGAATTTAAAGCTGCAGCTTCGTAATGTGCCTCTTCCTCCGGTAAATCCAGCACTTCAAACATCCGTTTGCCTTGCGCTAAAGACATCTGCAATTCCGTCCACAGGTTGGCCAGCTTCGAGACCGGATTTGAAATCTGCTCAAAACAGATCAGAAAGGCCGCCACGGCTCCCACATCCAGACGCCCCCCGATGACCAGATATCCGCCAAAAGAGAGGACGTAGAGCAGTCCGCCAAGGATAACGACCAGTGGCATATTATAGCCAACAGCTTCTAAACGGGTGAGCGGTATATGAATAGTAAAATATTGTTTTACCCGGGCGGCAAATTGTTGGTGCAGCCTGGGGGCAAGAGAGAAGGCACGCACGACTTCGGCACCCTGGACTGTATCCTGAATAAACATTTGCTGCGCGGTTTCAATCTTCTGTCTTTGCTCATGCATGGAGCGCAGCCGGGAAGTGAAGGGAAGCATGACGAGTGG
This sequence comes from Paenibacillus sp. FSL M7-1046, assembly GCF_038007405.1. NCBI lineage: Bacteria > Bacillati > Bacillota > Bacilli > Caryophanales > Paenibacillaceae > Paenibacillus > Paenibacillus sp. FSL M7-1046. The sequence continues at coordinate 5,154,894 of NZ_JBBOXB010000001.1, forward strand.
AACCAGGGAGCAAATGATGATTGTTCCCAAGGTTAACGCAAATTGAAGAGATAACAGATATGTGAGAAGGAAAGCGATCTGCAGCAGATTGCTGAACAGGTCAATGGTTTTCTGGTTGATTCCATGCTGGGCCGCAGAGGCGGAATCATTAATCCGGCTGATCAGATCTGCAGAATGATAACGATCCAGCTCCTTCATTTGCACGTTCAGCAGTCTGCCCAGAAGGGATACCTGAAGCCGGGAGGTCGACTTGACCTCAAGTAAACCTGACAAATAGCTTTTTAGAAAGTTGGCTGCGGCATCGACGAACATAATGACAACGGCAAACAGGGTGGCGGAAGTCAGGCCCGACATATTGTGATTTGTAGCCGAATTAATAATTCGCCGTAAAGCTTCGGCTACACCAACCGTTGTAAGAGAGATAACTGCTGCCAGGGCGCATAATAGAATGTACCAGCCTAAATAAGGCCTGCCAAGTTTAAATAAACGGAAAGTTGTGCTGGAAACAGCAGCGGATTCCTTGTTGCCGGCTGCTGCATGGCTTGATTCACTCACGAGGGACACTCCCCTTATTCTCAAATTTTCCTGTACTCCTGTTAAGCCAGTCTAATCTTCATCCAGCATGACTTTTGCGGTTAAGGCCAGCAATTCCCGTAATCTATCTATGCGCAGATGGTAATATAAGCGGTGATCCTCTCTTTTAATTTCCAGAAGGTCCAGAAAGAATAAGAAGTTGGAATGGTAATTCACAGCTGCCGGTGTAATACCAAGGGCTGCGGCGATTTCCTGCCCGTAATGCGGGCGTTTTTTTAACAGGAGCAGGAAGTCGAGGCGTCTTTTATCCGAGAATGCTTTTAAGAAAAGCTCTGTCTTCTCCCGGTCAGCAGCAGGTCCGTATACGCGGTCGTTGAGTACACCGAATATCACCCATCCGACCCTTCCAGCCTCCGTCCAGAAATTAAGGAAATGATTGCCCACCTGCGAAAAGAAGCTGATATGAAAAGTCGTCGGTTCATCATACAGCGCAGGCTCATTCTTGTTAATATCCCTAATGAAGCGGACGGGATCGGCCAGGAAAAGCGCTTCGTAATGTAGAGTGGCTTGTTCGGACTCCATTTGTAACCGCTCTTTCCAATAGGTAAAGACATCCTTGTAGAATTGACGGAGCAGCTGCATATACCGCAGTTTCGTTTCTTCCGGGAAAGCAAGACATTCAAGCAGCGGTCCTTGCGCCCCGGCCACCTCAGGCTGAGGTTTCGTTCTTGCCACAAGCTCAGACATCAAAGGAACATCCTTCTTGACTTCCTCCCAGTCATTGCCTTCCAGCAGCTCTTCCAATTTATCGGAATACACGCCATACACCATTTCGGCTACCACTTGTTCTGCCGGTCTCTGCTCCAGCCGTTCAATCCATGCTTCTGCAGTCTGTGGATCAGGACAAGTGCAGATGGATTCGTAGAAAGCAAAATCGAGTGCCTTATGGAAAAAGTTATAGTTAAAAAAAAACTGAAGCTCCCGGTAGGAATGAGGTGACAAACGGACCCGTGCGTCCTCATAGTAGGCTGCTACGAGTGGGTCCATCTGAATCTTTAAATCCTCTGCCATGAAGGTCAGCTCTCCCTCACAAGCGATCATTCCCATGGACACTATCAATTCGATGGCCTCATTGTAAGCAAAAGTGATATTTTTCAGTAACATATCCTTCATCGCAATTTCCATACTGTCCTCCAATTTCAAGTTTGAATAATTTAAATGTTATGGATAGTTGGTTAATATTTAATGATTATTTAATGTTAAAATAACCCATAGTAAATATTTTGTAAAGAGTAAATTTATGATGGGGATTCAAGCCATAAAACGGCAAAAAAAAGATGCCTTAGGTATCTAAGGCGATCCGTAAATTGAATTATTGTAATTGTGACATGTACTCATATGCAGTAATCCCGAACATACTTTTGAAATGCCTGTTCAGATGTGTCAGATCCACAAATCCGTATTCCGCTACGGCCGTGTAGATATCCTTGCTGGCCTCAATGGACCGTTTGGCATGTTCCACCTTGCAATTCAGAAAAAATTGATAGGGCGAGATCCCTGTATGGGCCTTAAACTCGCGGATCAACTGGTATTTGGACATCCCAAACTCTTTACAAAGATCATCCAGTTTGAGCACATTGCCGATGCTGCCGTACATCATTTCCTTCGCTTGTTTCACTAGCCGGTTATTCTTCCTCTGCTCTGCATCCATCGCTGTTTTGGATAACATGCCGATTAAATGGATCAACTGCTCCGTGCACAGCGTTTCGTCGTTACCGTCCAGAATGGCCCGGCTGAGGGCGCAGATGCTTCGTGCCAGGCTGACGTCGTAGACGATAGGGGACTGGAAACGCAGCTCTTTCTTCCCCAGGATCTCGGCTACCAGCTCAGGCTTGATATAGAGCATGACATAATCAATGCCTTCCTTATCGTAGGACCTGCCGTCATGATACTGCTCGCGGTTAAACAGCATGACGCCATTCTTGTGGGAGGACTGGAAGCTGTCGCTCAAATTATATTGCTGAATGCCGCGCAGGGTTACGCCGACAGCATACTCCTCGTGGCAATGTTTTTTATAGGTGAAATCGGCGAAACTTGCCGCCAGAGCAAGGACATCTGCAGATTTTTTATACGTAAATTGCTCCATACCCTCACCCCCAACACTCTCTATACGATTCCCGACGCCATAATTGCAGAGTATACCAGAAACAAGGCCATTAGGATATTGACTATTTTTTGATGCTGCTGGAGAAATTTCTTGAAGACTGTTCCACAGATGACCCAGGTCATAAATGCCAGAAACCCGATAACCGTAATGATGGCTACAAACTGAAATGATGCTAAAGAGGAGGAATAGTAAGGCATCACATAGCTGGGAATCACTGTTAGACTAAATACGATCACCTTTGGATTCACAAACTGCATCACTAGGCCTGAGAAAAAATTGGTGTTGTGGGACGGTGCGGCCTCCCCTGAATTCATCTTGTAGATTTGATAGGCAAGATAGAGCATATAGACACTGCCGATGATCTGCATAATACCGACAATATTCGGGATCACTCCGGCAAGAACATGGTTCAGCACAGCAGAAGCAGCAAGCAGCAGGCCAAAGGCAATCGTGGCTCCGTATACATATTTCATGGTCTTTCTTGCACCGAAATGCTGCACAGAAGATAAGATCACAATATTGGTGGGCCCGGGTGTGATAGTGATAACAACACAATAGATGATAAAAGCTGTAATATTCATGAGGACCTCCTAGAGTCTATTCCCATGAATAATACAGGTGATCTTAGCATGCATATAGTATATTATTGCAGAAATCGCCGAACGGGTGAAACAAGCAGGTGGCACCATCCACAGCGAATTTACGTTCAAATGAGCATACGGACAGACTCAATCCGCACTTTTTACAGCGATCCGCTTCCTGGGGATCGTTTTTGCTTTGCGTTCGGAAATGTAGGAGCCGGCGAGGGTGAGCAAGGTTCCCGCAACAGTAACCCAAGTAATATTCTCATGCAGGAACAGGGCAGAGGCGGCAACTGTAACTACAGGCACAATATAGATGTATACGCTTGTTTTTACCGCTCCAAGGATTCCGACCACCCGGTTCCAGGTGACAAAACAGAGTGCCGAGGCTCCCAGTCCCAAGAAAAGAAGGTTGGATACATTGGAAAGGCTGAGTAATCTGGCCAGGCCAAGACGGAAATCAAACAGTAAAAGCGCAGGCAGCATAAACAGCAGCCCATAAAAAAACACTCTGCGGGTAGCCCCGGTCGTATGATGCTGCAACGCGCTTATTTTCCGCATCAGTACGGAATAGATTGCCCATAAGGCAGGGGCCAGGAAGGCCAGCAGATCTCCAATGGGATTCAGCTGCAGGTTGAAACTCCCGTTCAGCCCGATTAACACAATCCCGGCCAGCGCAATCAGAAACCCGGTCATAAACTGCGCATTCAGCTTCTCTTCCTCCAGGAAGAAGTGAGCGGCAAGCGCCGTGAAGAAGGGCGCAATCGAAACAATCACGCCAACATTGGATGCGAGCGTATAGACAAGGGCGATATTTTCCACTAGAAAATATAACGTTACCCCACAGAGCCCAGCCGCGATAAACAGCAGCTCTTCTTTGAATGATTTCGTCCGAAGCGGACGCGAATAAATAAGACACAATGCGACGTAACCGATGATAAAGCGGAAGAACAGAATTTCAATGGGCGTAAAGTCAACTAACAGTATTTTAGTAGAGATAAAAGTTGTACCCCAGATCAGAATGGTAAGCAACGCGAGCAGATGTCCGGTAGTGGCCTTGCGCTCCTCCATCATGATGTAATCTCCGGAGATGGCTTTGTTTCTGTCTGCCGGGTCGTAAATATGCGCATATATTGCTTAGGTGTTAGACCGATCAGCTTCTTGAAGAAATTGGTGAAATGGCTCTGATCACTAAATCCGGTCAGGAGCGCCACTTCAATGGGCAGCATCCCTTGTTCCAACAGGCGTTTGGCATGGTTAATCCGAATCGTTTCCAGGTAGCAATAGGGCGATATCCCTTTTTGTTTCGTAAATAGACGCAGCAGGTGATATTTGCTCAAGCCGGTCAAGGCCGTTAACTGATTCAGCGTAATGCTCTCCATATAATGTGACTCTATGTACTGGCAAATGCTTTTGATTTCCGTGGTAAGCTCCCGGTTGGGGCTAGGGAGTTCAGCGTCGGAGTATTCTCTCAGGAGCTGCTCCAGCAGAAACAGGAATAGTTCTTCTTTTTGGAAATCGGACTGTTCCTCCAGCAGCATCCGGTGCAGCTCATGCAGGGACAAGGCCAGCTCACTCTGGTAAAGAACAGTTGGTGTGAACCTGGGCAGATCGCCCGCCCCCGTAATTTCCAGCACATACTGGCGCATTATCTCCGGCTCTATATTGATACAGCGATAGTCAAGCGTTCTGCCGTCCAGCTGTTCACAGGCGTGGGGATCCTGCGGATTAAAGATAATCACATCTCCGCTATTAAGAATATACTCTTCATGATTGCATACCAGATACCGCTTGCCCTGTTCAATGAATCCAATGACATAGTAGTCATGGAAATGGTTGGGGAACTTCTGCATTATTCCTTCAAACCGATACGCTTCAAGCTTTAAGTCCGTATCATAGACTACCGTACGTACTTCACGAGTCACTGTCTGCACCTTCTTTTCTGGTTCTATGTAGCCATTATAATATGAACAACAGAACATTTCTTGAATGATGTTGCTGGAGCAGAGGTGCTGAACGCCCTTACAGAAAAGGCTAATTGTGGTATGATTTCCGGGAAGAAGCGAAAAAGGGAGTTTGCCAATAAGGGGGGTTAATCATTGTCCAGAACAAGATATGGAGCTTGTATCATCACTCTGATGTTAGGCTTGCAGCTGGGGTGCAGCGCAGACATAGAAGGAAATAGGAATCATTCGGTAACGGAAACTAAGACTGAAACTGAAACCGTAGAAATAGATAGTAATAAACAGAGAGCAAGTATTCCGTTTACACAACATCTCTACTCCAAGCATTCGCCTGATTTCACTTGGGAGTGGAGTAATACTGAAAATTTACCGAAGGAAGTAACGGACCGGTATAAAGAGTATGAAAATTCAGCACCCGGCGGATATCTAGTGAAGGAAACCCCCACAGAGTATTTCATATGCGTGAGCATCGGGGAAACAGAGTCGGTAACAAAGGGATTTGAGGTAAAATCGTTAACACTTCCCGCTGAACATGCCGCTGCAGAAAAACCGATTTTAAAAATTGAGGCAGTGCCTGCAAGTGATCAGAATCCATCGGACAAAGAAATGCCAGGAAAATTGTTTACCAGATCTCTTATCAGTGTCGCCAAGGAAGATTTGCCGGAAGGCATCCACATACATTCAATGATTATGAGTCTGGAAGAATGAATGGAATATCAATAATTAAGTGAGGGTGATCAAGATGTTAGATCTAATCTCTGCACACCGTTATTTATATTTTCTTATTAAAAATCAGGGTTCCATAGCAGAATTTGAACAGTGGCTTTACAGCAATGATGAATTGGAGCAAATTTTGGGTGAACAGGAATACTACGAATTTATCTCGAGGAATTATAAGAACAAATACGCTTTTCTTGAAACTGAGAAGCAGGTCTACAGAATTATTCAGCTAGGCAGGTTTGAACAAGAAAGGCTTGAACTGTTGCTTAATGAGCTTCTGACGCTTGAGGATGCTTCCAGACAACTGGAGATTATGCATGTGCTTTATGAAGAGTATTGTAGTGGTTACTCATTTTTGAGATACATAGCTTTAACCTATATTACTACGTCCGACGAATATAAAGAGATGCTCATTGAGGATAAACAGAAGAGTAATTCTTTTATCACGGGCGTAAGGAGAGAAGCGAGCAGGCTGCTTGGATTTTTCGGAAGAAACGAAATTATTATTGAGGAAGAACATGATTTTATAGACCACAGGACTGAAAAGGACAGAATTGAAATGCATAGCATTGATAAAATGTTAAATCAAAAATGACTTTCACTCTCCCTTTACACCGTGCATTTCCTTCTCATTTCTCTGTGATCGCTGTTCCGGTTGCAGGGGAATTCCTATCTATAGCGTCAAATAAAGGAAGTGTGATAACACAGCGGATTGCATTGAAAGGAGTAGAGAATTAGGGGCAATAACAACTTAAGAATAACGTAAGAATTACATAAGAAAAAAGAAATTTCTGATCACTACTATAGTAATTAGGGAAAAGAACAGCTAAGTAAGGAAGGTGTATCATTTGGAAATCAAAATACGGAAAACTACGGTTCAAAACCTCTGGATGATGTGGGAAAAAGCATTTTCAGTGCTTACATATTTTCGGGGAGCGAGTACATCGCGTTTTGGCATATGCTCGGTGATGCTGAAAAAACATCGGGGTGAGGCCATTGTATGCCAGGATTCAACAGTTATCCATAAAGGAGAGTGGGTAGGGGAGCTTCACTTGGACAATGAAAAAATTCTGAAGCTTATTAAGTCCGAAGGCTCGGATCGTGCGGCACTGCAAACGGCCCGGATGCTGCGTAAATCAATGAAGCAAATTAATGAAGCCTTTGAATCGCAGTCGGAGTACCAGCAGGTGAAAGCGTTAATGGGTATCACGCTGCTCCATCGCGGTTTGACACATGGTCTGGGCTTTGAGCAGCAGCAGATGAAATCGGGATTTTTCACGAGAATTACAACAGTCTACCTCCGATTACTGCTGTCAGCTATGCATCCGGAAGGAAGAAAAAGAATTGACCGGCGTACCGATCAGCTTGTACCCATGCTTCTGGTTCACTCGCGGGGATCGCTGAAGAAGCGTTTCTCACCCGAACAGCGTCTGTCCGGATAAGCTGCCAATAAAGGGGGAGAGGAAGCATGTTTAACTATTTAATAGGAGGAATACTCTGTATTGCCGCTCTTTATATGTTCATTCCAAGCTTAATCTCGCGGATGACCGGATGGGGGGTCTTCCGCAAAGGTAAAGGAAAGGGAGAGGTGGCCTTCACTTTTGATGATGGGCCACATCCGGAATATACACCGAAATTACTCGATTTATTGGAACGGCATCAGGTTAAGGCAACCTTTTTCGTACTGGGATCGCAAGCGGAACGGTATCCCGAGCTTGTTCGCAGAATTGACCGTGAGGGCCATCAGATTGGCATACATAATTATTGTCACACTTCCAACTGGCTAATGCTGCCCAAAACGATTCGCAGTGAACATCTGGATCGTTCCGCAGATATTATAGAAGGTATTGTTGGCACACGACCTGACCACTATCGTCCGCCCTGGGGCTTAATGAATATGTTTGATTACTTCCGTTACAAGGAGTACCGGATTGCATTATGGTCAATTACGGCAGGTGACTGGAGCAGCCGGGTCTGTCAGACCCGCCTCCAGTCAAAGCTGCTTGAACAAATTACTGGCGGCTCCGTTGTGTTGCTGCATGACAGCGGCGAGACAGTGGGTGCAGACTCCCAGGCACCTCAATTTATGCTGGAGGCTTTAGACGAGGTGCTGCCGCAATTGAAGACAAGACACCTTAGATTCGTACGATTGGATGAAATGGCATAATACTCATATTGAACCCTCTGCGTTGTGTGCGCAGAGGGTTTTTCATGTAAAGGGGATTAAGTAATGTTGACCTGGCATAACGAAATAGTTAATGATAATGTAGATGGACACTACAAAAAGATGAATCTGGCCAAAGATTCAAAGCGGGGTGGCTTTATTTGTTTAAAATTATGCTTATCGAAGATGATGTTACGTTATTCAATGAGATCAAGGACCGGTTGTCCCAGTGGTCCTATGAGGTCTATGGCATTACGGATTTCGGCAAGGTGCTGCAGGAATTCACGGTGGTCAAACCGGAGCTGGTCGTAATCGACATTCAGCTGCCGCAGTTTGACGGGTTCCACTGGTGCCGGCTGCTGCGCGCACATTCCAATGTGCCGATTATCTTTCTGTCCTCACGCGATCATCCGAGCGATATGGTGATGTCTATGCAGCTGGGGGCAGATGATTTTATTCAGAAGCCGTTTCATTTCGAGGTGCTGATCGCCAAAATCCAAGCCACATTGCGCCGGGTGTACAATTATAGCACTGAGCGGACGGAGCTGAAGACATGGCGCGGAGCGACGATTGAATATGTGAAGAACACTGTAACCAACAGTCTTGGCGCTGCTCTGCTTACTAAGAATGAGACGTTTATCCTGAAGATCCTGGTAGAGCGCAAAGATCAGATTGTAAACCGCGAAGACCTGATCAAGAATCTGTGGGACAATGAGCATTTTGTGAGCGATAACACGCTGACCGTGAATGTGAACCGGCTGCGCAAAAAGCTGGAACCGCTGGGGCTGGACACTTACATTGAAACCCGGGTGGGACAAGGGTATATGGCAACTGAAGAGGCCGCGTTATGATCTGGAAATACCTCAAGGAGAAACGGAGCTGGCTGCTCCTGCTCGTCGTGCTGCAGCTGCTCCTTCTGTTAGTAGTCTATCTCGATGCGTCTATTCCGTTAATGCCGATGCTGTACATAATACTGCTGAATCTGCTGGTCTGTACCGCATTTGTGTTTCTCCGATATCCCAAGGAAACCCGGTTCTACAGAAACATGGAAGCCTGGGATCAAACTTATGATCTTGGTGTTCTGGGGGAAGCCGAGAGCCCGTTTGAAAAGGTAGTGCAGGAAGCCGTGATCACCCAAACGGAATGTTACCGGCAGGAGACCTCGGTGAATTTTCAGCTGCTGGAATCGGAGAAGGATGATCTGCTGTCGTGGATTCATGAGGTCAAAACTCCGCTAACGGCGATGCAGCTGATGATCGAACGTCTTCCGGACGAAACGTTGCAGAAGCAGTTAATGTACGAATGGCTGCGGGTCCATCATCTGCTCGACCAGCAGCTTCACCAGAAACGGATTCCCTTTATGCGCAATGACCTGTTTATCGAAAAGGTCAAGCTGGAGCCGGTTCTGAACAAGGAGATCCGGGCGCTGAAATCCTGGTGTATTCCCAAAGGCATCGGATTCGACGTATCCCTTACGGCCGAAGAAGTGCTGACCGATGGCAAGTGGCTAGGCTTTATGCTCAGGCAGCTGCTGACGAATGCCGTGAAATACAGTGAAGCTTCCGATATCCTCATCCTGAGCTCGGAAAGAGACGGTCATGTTGTGCTTACCGTTGAGGATTTCGGGCGGGGAATTAACCCTAAGGATCTGCCGCGGATATTTGATAAAGGCTTCACCTCGACGAGCGGGCGTCAGGAAGGGGCCGCTACCGGGATGGGACTGTATTTGACTAAGCAAGTGGCGGAGCCGCTGGGGATCAATATTCAGGTGAATTCCGCACTTGGGCAAGGAACAGTATTTACATTGATCTTTCCGCGGGAGAATGAGTTCGTAAAGATTGAAGGCATGTGAACATAATGGAAGGGTGAGCGAAGATGACAAATTCTAAGAATGAGCCCGGAATTCCAGGCAAGAAACCGGTCAAATTATCCGGGCCAGAACAAGTCGCTCAATTTCTGAGCGGTCTTGAACATCCTTTTAAGCGTGAAATCGAAGAAGTCCGCAATATTATTCTGGGCGTAAATGACCAGATCACAGAACATATCAAATGGAAAGCGCCGAGTTTTTGTTTCAATGGGGAGGACCGTATAACCTTTAACCTGCACGGTAAGGGGTTTTTTCGGCTTGTTTTTCATACTGGGGCAAAGGTACAAGAGCATGCAGTCAAAGGGAACCTCTTCGATGATCCCACCGGATTACTCGAATGGGTTGCCGCTGACCGGGCGATTGTGACAATTACGGATATGGAGGATGTGGAGGGCAAGCAAGAGAAGCTGGCGGAAGTCGTCGCGCAATGGATTAAAGGGACTGCAGATGGACATACCGGGGGTCCGTGCTGAACATCTGAGCGGATAAAGCGTCAATATAAATATACTGGATAAAAATTGAAGGTAGGAGTTGTTTATATGCGCTATATTGCGATGTTTATTTGCTCACGATGACTATGTGGGTACCGGGGCGGATCTGCTGGTTCTGGATAAGAAGGGGAATAAGGTCTTTTCGAAGGAAAATGCGGCCTCAATGTCACATAGCGATGGCTTCTTGTTCGTTTATCCTCTCACTTGGGAGGACAATTCCGTTCTTATTCTCCCAGCAGACAGTGAAGAGAGTAATCCGCTCGGCAGGATAGCTTTGGACATCCGGAGCAGCAAGTCCTCGATCGTCCAGGATGCTCGGATGGATGCCGGATGGAACGCTGGCTTGGGCGGATACGGCAAGTCCAGCCTATACATTCTGAGAATGGCGGGGCCTTTTCAGGAGATATCGGGCATGTGACAACAATGTCACATGCCTCTTCACTTTGTTCGGCGAATCGCAGGAAAAAGAAAAACATCCCGCTTATGATAGAACTATAGAAAAGGAGTGGGTGGAACATGATCATTATGCAGGCTAATAAAATTTACAAAACCTACGGAAAAAAATTCAATAAACAAGAGGTCTTGAAAGGCATTGACCTTCAAGTAAATAAAGGCGAGTTTGTCGGCATTATGGGGGCGTCCGGTTCAGGGAAAACGACACTGCTGAACGTACTGTCCTCCATTGACCGCGTAAGCCAGGGAACGATCGAAATCGAAGGCAAGGAATTTACGGGCATGAAGGAAAAACAGCTGGCTGAATTCCGCAAGCATCATCTCGGATTTATTTTTCAGGAATATAACCTGCTGGATACGCTGACGGTCAAAGAAAATGTGCTGCTGCCGCTGTCCATCACAGGTATTTCCAAGAAAGATGCCCATCAGAAGTTCGAACAGGTAGCGGGCGAACTGGGGATCTACGAGTTGAAGGATAAGTACCCCTCGGAAATATCCGGCGGGCAGAAGCAGCGGACATCGGCGGCAAGGGCGTTTGTGCATGATCCGAGCATCATTTTTGCAGATGAGCCTACGGGGGCGCTGGATTCCAAGTCGGCCTCCGACCTGCTGAACAAGCTTTCTGACATGAACAGCAAACGCCAGGCGACCATCGTCATGGTTACGCATGATCCTGTGGCGGCCAGCTATTGCAGCCGGGTGGTGTTTATACGTGACGGGCAAATTTATACGCAGCTGAACAAAGGTGATGAGTCCCGGCAGTCCTTCTTCAACGACATTATCAAGACACAGGGCGTATTGGGCGGTGTTCAGCAATGAGCCTGAATTATATCGTTCTGCGCAATCTGAAAAAAAATATTAAAAATTATTATCTTTACGTCTTTGCCTTGATCTTTGGTGTGGCGTTGTATTTTTCCTTTGTGACCCTTAAATATGATCCGGCCATGGACGAAGTCAAAGGTTCGGTAAAGGGTGGGGCAGCTATCGGCACCTCTTCTGTGCTGCTAGTGGTCATTGTTGCGATTTTCCTGCTCTATGCCAATACGATTTTCATTAAACGGCGCAGCCGGGAGATCGGCTTGTTCCAGCTGATAGGACTCACCAAGGGTAAAATCTTCAAACTGCTCAGTGCGGAGAACCTGATTCTGTATTTCGGTTCCATGGTCATCGGAATTGGTGCGGGATTTGTGATGTCACGGCTGATATTGATGATTTTGTTCAAAATCCTTGAAGTGGATGAATTGGCCAAGCTGCGTTTCTCCACGCAGGCGCTGCTGCAGACCGTAATCGTTTTTGCCGCGATATACCTGCTGATTATGATCATGAACTACGTGTTCATTAAAGGGCAAAGCATCCTTTCCCTGTTCAGGGTCACTTCCACGACTCAGGAGCGGATTAAAAAAATGTCGCTGTGGGAGATTATCATGGGTTTGCTAGGCATCGGATTTGTTGCGGGGGGGTATTATCTGTCGACCCAGCTTTTCGGCGGAAAGTTCAATGCCATGAACGAATTAATGATCATCATGATCTTGGTTCTCGGCTTAGTCATTGTAGGCACCTACCTCTTCTATAAAGGTTCGGTCAGCTTTGTATTTAACGCGATCCGCAAGAGCAAAAAGGGTTACCTGTCCATCAACGAGGTACTGTCGCTCTCATCGATCATGTTCCGGATGAAATCGAACGCGCTGCTCTTGACGATCATCACGACGGTTTCTGCACTGGCCATCGGGTTGTTGTCTTTAAGCTATATCTCCTATTATTCGGCGGAAGCGACAGCCAAAGAAAGTTCCCCGCATGATTTTGGCTTTGCCCGGACCGAGGCGAAGGAGAAGTTTATTCAAGCGCTCAATAAGGAGCAGATCAAGTATAAGGAAATTGATATCTATCCGGTTGGGGTGGATGTAGATGCCACTCAAATTATGGACGTGTCACCGTTCACAGCTTCCGAGGACCGCATCCTATCCACCTCTGTTGTCAGTGACATCAGCATCGAAGGTGTAGAATTGGAACCCGGTGAGACCCGTCTCATGGGCTACAGCAATGCTCTGGAAAAATTAATAACACTGAAAGAGACCGGAGAGGTTGGGTTCCTGACTTCAAGCGGGACGATTAAGCTGCAGCTGAGCGGTGTATCCAAACAGCCTACCCTGCCTGTCTATTATGCCTCCGGCTCCGGAGTATTCGTGGTGGATGAGTCCGTTTATCAGGAACTGGTTAAAGTGCTCGACCCCAAACTGCAAAAAAAGAAAGAAGTAGCGAATTATTATGGGATTGAAATTACCGACCGGTCGAAATTGGACACCGCGAATCAAATTTACGAGAACCAAGCTCCGCAGGAGCCAAGCTTTTCCCAGCATAAGTACGAAATGAACCAGCGGAGTAATATGGGGATGATTATGTTCATCGTCGGGTTTCTGGGCCTGACCTTCCTCATTACCTCAGGCTGTATTCTTTACTTCAAGCAGATGGATGAAGGCGAGGAGGAAAAAGGCGGCTATACCATCCTGCGTAAACTGGGTTTTACCCAGAGCGACCTTCTGCACGGCATCCAATTCAAGCAGTTGTTCAATTTCGGCATTCCGCTGGTCATCGGCCTGAGCCATAGCTACTTTGCTGTCAAATCAGGCTGGTTCTTCTTCGGTACTGAAATGCTTACACCGATGATCCTGGTCATGCTGTTCTATACAGTACTGTATTCGGTCTTCGGCTTCCTGTCGGTACTCTTTTACAAGAGAGTGATCCGTGAATCGTTATAGAAATTACAGCAGTCTGCCTTTCCGGCAGGCTGTTTTTTTTGTTTTTAGGGCGATGTAATTTTATGCCAATGAACATCAGACTGGATGCAGTTATACTGGTGTGAGGATTGCTCACTCCGGTATAAGCCTGAAACGGCAGGGTCAAAATAACCCGGACTGGCGGACCTGCAGTCTCCGGTATGCTAGTTGAAAGCAGTTTGTGTAGACGATAATTGTTTATTTGTCAGGTATTCATACATAAAAAACAAACGATTTGGAGTGGAAAATGGTTTATTGTACGATTTTATAGTTTCGTGTAATACTAAGTGACATCCAAGGCGCTGTTGACTAACGATCAGCACTGGAAGATAGGTTTTCTGACATCAAAAGGGGAAAGGTGATGAGAGAATGACAAAAAGATGGACTAAGAAGTTGGCAAGTCCGGCTATGGGGGTTATGTTGGCCTCCGCAATGCTGTTATCCGCATGTTCTTCCAAGGAGGACAATACAAGCGGAAATGCCGGTGCGGCTTCCTCAGCGCCTGCTACATTAAAGGTAGAAGTGTTCGACCGCGGGAATACACCTTCCGGCTATACGATCTCAGACAGTTATTTAACGAGACTTGTACAAGAGCGGTTCGGCAAGCCGAACAATATTAATGTAGAGTTTGTCCCAGTCCCCCGTTCGGAAGAAATCCAGAAGCTGAATGTATTAATGGCCAGTAAAAGCGAAGTGCCAGACATTGTCTTTACCTATGATTCGGGAACGTTCAACCGATATGCGGAGCAGGGCGGGCTTACAGACCTTACAGAACTGATCGATCAATATGCACCCAACCTCAAAGAGTTTCTGGGCGAGGATACTTTAGCCTACGGACAATATAAGGGTCAGCAATTTGCTCTGCCAGGCAGAAGACTTGTACTTGGCAAGTACGCCGGATATATCCGACAGGACTGGCTGGACAAGCTGGGGCTGCCGGTGCCGCAGACTACAGAAGAGCTGTACACCACTCTGAAAGCCTTCAAGGATAAAGATCCGGGTGGAACCGGTGGGAAAGTCATTCCATTCGGTGTGAGTCTCGCTGCCGCACAAGTTGAGCCGCTGATCTGGTCATTCATCGAGCCGCTCACTGATGAGCAACGCTACACTCTGACCCAGCAGCTGGGGTCCAGCGATTACCCGACCCTGCTTCCAGGCTTCAAAGATGCGCTGAAATTTATGAATAAACTATATAATGAAGGCCTGATGAGCAAGGATTTCGGACTGGACAAGGATAAGAAGCAACTGTGGCAGAATCTGCAGAACGGCCAGATTGGTTTCTATACGGAAGATGCGGGAGAGCCGTACTTCACCTGGAATGATTTCTATGAGAATTTGCAGAGTAATGTTCCAGGTGCTTCGATGACGCCGGTGGATGTATTCACTAATGCTGAAGGTAAACATGCCAAGCCGGCTTATGCCCCTAACGCTATGTATGTCATGATCCCGAAATCCAGCAGCAATGCTGTAGCTGCACTGAAATATTTGGACTGGATGGCTTCGGGAACAAACCTGTTCGATGTTCAGTTCGGTGTGGAGAATGAAAACTACACATTGGTTGATGGTGTGCCGGTGGTTAAGGCGGATGCAACTCAGGAAGTGACGGATCGGCTGTATAACTTTGGCGACATCGCGATCATTGTAAACGGCAAATTCGCCGGTGACGATGCTAAGAATGAAGCGGCATACATCGCCCAGACACCTGAGAAATTCCAGGCAGACATGCGCAAATCCGTAGAAATCTCCAATGTCGATAAAATTCAGCCGGTGCGCTTTGATCATCCCATTGAGGCGGAAGCGAAATATGGAACAACACTGGCCGACAAGTTCCAGGAAATCATTGTCAAGCTGACGATGATCAAGCCGGAGCAATTCGACAGCACTTATGATTCTATGATTAAAGATTACATGTCCAGTGGAGGGCAGGCTATTCAGGATGAACGTACCGCAGCTTACAAAGAAATGACTTCTAAATAAAAGCAACAGATGACGGCTTGCTCTGGTGGAAGGGGCGGGAAAAGTCTCTTCCACCTGCCGGCCGTACACAGAGAAGGAGGGTGAAGGCAGTGAAGAACACCGTTTATCTACGCAGAAACTGGCAACTATACGCTCTGCTTGTCCTGCCGGTCATTTACTTCCTGATTTTTAAATATGGCCCGATGTACGGCGTGCAGATTGCCTTTAAAGAATTCAACTTTTTCCAGGGCATCGGCGGCAGCGAATGGGTCGGACTGGACATTTTCCGCGAAGTATTTCATAACAATGATTTCTTCAAGGCGCTGCGCAACACGCTGCTGCTTAATCTGCTGGATCTGATCGTCTCTTTTCCGGCTCCGTTAATTTTGGCCATTTTGCTCTATGAGCTGCGGATTGGCTGGTTCAAAAAGCTTGCCCAGACCATCCTTTATATTCCCCATTTCATTTCGTGGGTGATTATCGGCGGGATTGTGCTGCAGGTATTCGGCACCGAATCGGGGTTCATTAATAATGTGATTACCGGGCTGGGGCTGGAGGCCATTCCATTTCTCTCGGATAAAAATTACTGGCTGATTACTTATTTGCTGGTCGGCGTATGGCAGAGCGCGGGCTGGGGAACCATCCTGTACCTGGCGGCATTGACCGGGATCAACAAGGAATTGTTTGAAGCTGCCGAGGTGGACGGTGCGGGACGGTTCAAGAAGATCCTGCATATCTCCTTGCCGGGTATCAAAACAACCATTGCCACACTGCTCATTATCAACCTGGGAAATATGATCTCCATCGGCTTTGACCGTCCGTTTATCGTCGGCAATGTGGCCGTCCGGGATTACTCCGAGGTGCTGAGCACCTTTGTTTACCGCGTGGGTATTGAATCGGGACAAATTTCGCTGGCTACAGCTGTAGGGTTGTTCCAGGCACTGGTAGGACTTGTTTTCCTGCTCGGTGCAAACTATACATCCAAGAAACTGGCGGATGAGAGCATACTTTAGACCTGACCGGACGAAATAGAGACTAAGGGGGAAAATAGAATGAGCGAGCGCGCATCCAACCGGACATTCGATGTCCTTAATGTCCTGATTATTGTTGCTGTAATCCTGCTGTGCCTAATGCCTTTTATTCATATTGTAGCCATTTCTTTAAGCTCTAGCCGCCCGATTATGTCGGGGCTGGTGACCTTTTTCCCAAAGGAATTTAATGTTGAAGCGTATACCAAGGTCTTCTCTGATATGTCCATGATCCGCTCCCTGGGTTTCACGATCATCCTGACTATTCTGGCTACAGTGCTGTCTATGGCCATGACAATAGCTGTTGCGTACTCCTTGTCTAAAAAGGATCTGCGAGGACGAAAATGGTTCATGCTGATTATCGTAATTACTATGTTCTTCAGCGGGGGGATCATTCCGGATTATATCCTGGTGCGGAATCTCCATCTCCTCGATACGATTTGGGCGTTGGTACTGCCCGGATTAATCAGTCCCTTCTATATGATCATTCTGATCTCCTTCCTGAACAGCATTCCCAAAAGCTTGGAGGAGGCGGCAGAAATTGATGGTACTACTCACCTGGGCACCCTGTTCCGCATTATCCTTCCACTGTCGCTGCCGTCGCTTGCTACTCTTAGCCTGTTCTATGCCGTGGGCCGCTGGAACGGCTTCCAGGATGCTCTAATGTATATCAACAGACCTGATTTATATCCGCTGCAATTGAAGCTGTATCAGATGATACAGAACAATCAGGTAAGCGAGCTGATGCAGCAGGAGGGTCTCGGCATGGCCCAACTGATGCCTGAGAGCTTGAAGGCGGCCAGTGTTATTTTCTCCACCGTTCCGATTCTGATCGTATACCCGTTCCTGCAGCGCTTTTTTATCAGCGGCATGATGGTGGGTGCGGTCAAGGGCTAAGCTGAAAAGGAGGGGGATTAATGACCCGGACAATGATGGAGAGGTTTACGGATAGACAGCGCCACCTGCTGCTTCAGTCTATGACGCTGATGGATTCGCTCTATGACGAAGGGATGGGGCTGCTCAGAGATGAAGAACAGAATGACCGGCATAATACACGCAGCAGTGCCCACTATGCGCTTGGGCTGCTTCTCAGAAGCGGCACCGGCGATGTCCAGCGGGCCTGCAGCTTGCTGGACCGGGTGATGGATTTGCAGTTTAATTGCCCGGATGAGATCTATCACGGCACGTTCCGCGTTTCACCCCAGGCGGCTCTGCCTCCTGCAGGCAATTATGCGTGGAAGACATTCGCACCCGGCTTTGCCTTTTTCCTGAGTGAGACTACAGAGAAGATCGGAAAGCAGCTTAGCCTGAATCTTTCCCGGGAAGCGGGTCAGGCGCTGCCGGGACTGGATGATCGGGCGATTAGAAAGTGCCTGCAAGCCTCGGTGGATGACGTTATCCCTCCGGTGTGGAAGAGTTATGATCCCAATTGGCGGGAGTTTATTGCCAGCACTTTTGCAGTAATCCTGGATCAATTTGCAAATGTACTGCCTGGCGGACTGGTTCAGCGAATGGATGAATCTATGCGCATAGCGGTCTCGGCTTCAATCGACAGGCGTTTATCTGATGCAATACCAATGAATTCCAATATCGAGCTGATGCATATATTTATTGTTCATTACTATGGATACCGGTTGGAGAATACAGCATGGATAGCCCATGGAGACAGGGAAGCGGTGAAGTTCCTGGCTGCTTTTGAGGAGTTCGGGTCCTTTGCGGAATTCAATACAACTACCTATTACGGTGTGGATCTTACAGTGCTGGGAATGTGGAGAGTCTATGGACGTTCAATGACATTCAAGACAATAGGCCATACCCTTGAGCGGGGACTTTGGGAGAATATTGCGTTATTCTATAATCCGGTTCTGGAGAATCTGTCCGGTCCGTTCTCCCGTGCCTATGAAATGGAGATGACAGGTCACAGCTCTATCGGTGTCTTTCTGTACCTGGCACTGGGAGAAGGATATGAACATTTGGCCGGGGTCAACTGTGAGACGAGCCATGATCCGCTCATCGCATTGGTTGGTGCAGACATCCCTGCGGAGCTGATGTCGCAGTTTATGGCGCATGGGGGAGACCGCAGAGTGGAGAAGCAGTTCCGTGAGCTCTGCGAAAGAGACAAGCCTGACGAGAACAG
The DNA here is from genome assembly GCF_038007405.1 of Paenibacillus sp. FSL M7-1046. Lineage (NCBI taxonomy): Bacteria > Bacillati > Bacillota > Bacilli > Caryophanales > Paenibacillaceae > Paenibacillus > Paenibacillus sp. FSL M7-1046. The sequence continues at coordinate 5,173,730 of NZ_JBBOXB010000001.1, forward strand.
CAATCTTTGTACTGCATCGGCATGGATTGAGCAGAACCGGATGATCGGCGCGATGTCGGGGAGCCGCAATACGAACGGGCAGATGCATCCGGCAACCATTCACTGGAAAACTCCGGACGGAGTCCCTTATTATTTGCGCTTAATCCGCAGGGAGAAGGGCAAAAGCTGGAACTCCCATTTGCGTGGGATGACCTTTGAAGCGGCAGTGGAAAAGGATCTGCTGGCGGTTGAGGTCCGGCTGGAAACGGAGCTTGAGATTGAGGTGGTATTTGAAATTAGCGGCTCCGGATTGTCCGCTGCCCAAATTACCCCTCAGCACTGGACATTCCCGGGTTTGTCCTGCAAGGTGGCTGCTGAAGCACCGAAGCCATTCGTGATACGGCATGAGCAGGAGAAGCTTCTGGAGATTGTTTATGTGTACCATCCGGCAGAAGGGAAACAGAGCATGAGCTTTACGCTTGGGATCGACCCAATTTTTTGATAGAGGAAGGCCTGTGCAGATAGACCTCAAGCAAATGGCGGGGTCTATCTTTTTTCTAAATGGATAAGAAAAGGGGGGCGAAGTGAATGGCAGCACAGGAATTGACCGGTTATCAGGCGGGAATTGATGTTGGCGGCACGAAGACTATGTTCTGCATTACGGGTGCAAACGGCGATATTCTCTTGCTGGAGCGCAGAAGCACAGCTGCCCATGGCTCGCCCGGGCTTTTTTTTGACTGGCTGTTTGTTGAACTGAAGCATCTGCTGCAAGGGATTTCGCTAACCCTGAAGCAGTTGGAAGGGATCGGTATTGGATTCCCGGGGGTGATTGGTGACACAGAAGGCCAGTTGAGCCAGGCTCCGGCTCTGCCCTGGCCGGTGGCGGATATCCGGCCGGTTATCCGCCGTTATTATGAAGGGCGGCTGTATCTGGACAACGATGTCAATCTGGCACTGCTTGGAGAATGCTGGAAAGGTGCCGCTGCGGGAAAAAAACATGTGCTGATGGTGACGGTCGGTACAGGCATCGGAAGTGCGATGCTGTTGAATGGCCGGCTCTATAAGGGAGCGAATAATGCAGCGGGCGAAGCCGGGTATATGGTCGTTGATGTCGGGCTTGCCCGCAGCAGGGGCTCCGCTTCAGGAGCTGACTTCGGGCCGCTCGAAGCTGTTGCGTCAGGCAGCGGCATCACGGCACTGGCCAGAGCCCGCTTTGCCGATCCTGCGGCCCTGCCTGCTTCGCGGATTCTGACGCTTGCCGGGGGCAAGCCCGAGGAGATAGAAACCCGGCATGTGTTGCAAGCAGCGGCGGAGGGGGATTACGCCGCGCTGGAGATCATGGACAAGCCTCTGGAGCATCTGGCGGCAGGGATTGCCAGCGCTGTGGTGCTGCTGAATCCGCAGCTTGTCGTACTTGGAGGCGGTGTTGCTGCTTCCGGTGATTATTATATGAATGAAATTCGCAACCGGGTAAATGCCTATCTGCCGTATCCGGTTGACCTGGAAGCGGCAAAGCTGGGCAACACGGCTGGTGCGGTTGGAGCGGTAGCAGCCGCTGCAAATATCTTGTGGTAAAGGAAGAATGCACCATGGAGAATACGGCGATAATACCATTGGAAGCCAGAACGGAACTGCTTAAGCTCCGCTTATTATATTTGTTGACCGGACTGGCTGGCGGTCTGTTTAATCCTTATTTGACCACCCTGTTTGTACACCAGGGTATCGGAGCCAATCTTGTCGGTGTGCTAATGTCGATTGGCACCCTTCTGTCTATCATCGTACAGCCGGTTTGGGGCCTTTTGGTTGACCGGTACCGCCAGACGAAGCTGGTGCTGCTGCTCAGTATATGCGTACCGGCTAGCCTGTCCTTTTTCTACGGATTCAAATATGTTGCGGTGATTATTATGGCCTATTTCCTATCCATTATCTTTCAGTCTACACAAAGCCCGGTCGCCGACTCCTATGCGGTTTCCGCAGCACAAAAAGGCCGTACTTCCTATGGGACGATCCGCAGCCTGGGCAGTCTGGGTACAGCGCTGGGCGGTTATGCCGGCGGGCTCTATCTGTCGAGATTCGGGATATCCCAGCTGTGGATGCCGTTTCTTGCTTTAAGTCTTGCGGGGGCGGCTACGGTTCTGACATTGTCACGCAGTACCGAAAGGAATGCTTCTGCGATTTCACTTACACAAGGGATCAGGGAGCTACTGGGGAACCGTCTGTTTCTGATGTTTCTGGTGGCCTGCTTTTTTGTGAACCAGACGCTTACCGCGTATAATTCATTTTTTGTCCTGGCCTTTCAGGATGCCGGAGGCAGCTATTCTCTGGTCGGCACTGCGCTATTACTCGCCTCGTTGACGAACATTCCTTCCATGCTGCTCGCGGCCAGAATTCTCAGGAGCATCGGCCATGAACGCACCCTGCTGCTGGCTGCGTTTTTCTACGCGCTGCGCTGGGGCATTCAGTGGCTGTTTCCTGTACCGGCGGTCATGGTTGGCATTCAAGTACTGCACGGTTTATCCTTCGGGCTGTTCTATGTTGCAGCTGTTGAATATGTGGCCCAGGCCTCCGGCAAAAAAATGCAGGCGACAGGTCAAAGTGTGTTCAATATGGTATTTTCAGGTCTTGGGGGAATCGTCGGGAATCTGTTGAACGGCTATTTGTTTTATTCCGGAGGCGCGCAGATGATGTATTTGGCTTGTACGGTTAGTGCACTTATCGGCGCAGGCATGTTATATTGGATAAACCGAAAATCGAAATTGTCATCTTGAGTTTTATGTCAGACATCAGGCGGCATTTCTCGGATTCCATTCAAGAGGGGCGGGGAGTACATATGAAGCGGAACTGGTCGAGCAGAATGATGTTCTCCTATTTCCCGATCTTTTTGCTGACCGTGTCGATCCTGATCTTTCTTTCCTTTCTGATTGTAGGTGAACTTTCACGCAGCGAAACCAATAAGGCCAACCGGATCTCTACTGGATATGTAGTGGACACCTTGCAGAATGCTTTAAGTGAGGTGGAGCTATCCGTGCTTCAGGAGATGGAGACCAACCACGGCTACAGCGATTTTCTGAGCGGGCTGAGCGACGAAGGTGACCGTACCCGCCTGTACAGTTCCGTGAAAGACATGAGGGGAGTACTTTACCGCAACCAACTGATCGATTCCATCTATATCTATCGTAAATGGGACGAAAAAGTGCTGACCCTGAACGGTCTGGTGGACAGGGATGTTTTTGCAGACCGTGATTATTTGAATCAGGCTCTGACGGGCAGCAATGAACGGAACTGGAGCGATGTCCGTCCCCTCCGGCTCTTCAACTCCGATCAAACGGTGCAGGTCATCAGTATGTCCAGGCAGCTGCCGCTGCCATTCGGGGCGGAAGGTATGATTGTTGTGAACCTGAGCATGTACCGGATCGAACGTATGATTGATGATATGACGGGCGGCCAGGTATCCTTCATGCGGGTGGTGGATGATCAGGGGGACTTAATCTATGCCGCTCACCGGGAGAATGATATTCCGGAGGGCAGTGTGCTTACCCGAATCCGTTCCGACAATGTAGGCTGGACCTTTGAGAGCGGAATCCGCGCAGGCGAGCTTTTCGCCTGGATGTCCGTTGTTTCTTACCTCTGGATTATCATCGGTGTTCTGACCGTTGTTCTGGGAACACTCTATATTCTGTATATCACCCGCAAAAACTACCGGCCGATCAAAGCAATGATGAACCGGATTCAAGCGCTGCAGTTCCGGGAGGAAAGTCTCGACAGCACTTCACGGAATGAGCTTGTGCTGATTGATCAGGCGCTGGAAACGCTGATTAATCAAACGATGGACTATCAAAAGCAGCATGATGAGAACCTGCTGGTGCAGCGGCGTCAGCTTTTTTTGGATTTAATCGAAGGCGAACGCGTCGCTTTCCTGGAGGACAAGCTGGAGCGGTTTAAACCCTTCGCCGTAGGGGCCGTGCAATTCGCCTATATTGCCGCTGAAATTAATCAATACGATGATTTTCGCCAGAAATATCCGGCTAAGGAGCAGAATATGCTCAAACTGACGCTCATGAATCTGTTCCAGGAGCTTGCGGGCGATGAAGGCTTGCAGGGTTGGGCAGAATGGGTGAGCGGCAACCGGATCGGGCTGATGATCGGCTGCAGCGAGGATTTGAGTGCGGACAAAAACATGCTTAGAATACTGGCAGAAAGATGTCTGAGATGGGTGAGTGATAACTTGGGGCTGTCGCTGACGTTCGCTGTGGGACCGGTTGTAGATGGATTGGATGCTATTTCAAAATCCTGCACGGTGGCGGAGACAGCCCTGCAGCATAAGTTGTCACTCGGCAGAGATATGGTCGTGCTGAGTGACAGCCTTCCGGACCGGTCGACGCTGCAATCGTACAAGTATTTGCAGATGCTGGGCGAAATCGTGCGGGAATTCCGGATTGCAGATGAGAACTGGCGGCGGCGGGTGGATGAGCTGTTTGTCTGGTTCAGCAAGGATCAGGTCAAGGATGAAGATATCCATATGCTGCTGCACACGCTGATTCAAATGCTGGACCGTGAGCTGGGTCAACTGTCGGACAGCCTACGCAGAATTTTCGGAGAACCCAGCCTGCAGGGATATTATAGTGAAATTGAGGCGCAGACCACTCTGACGCAGGTTCAAACCGTAATGCTGAAGTGGCTCGCTGAAATTTACCGGATTTATGTATCAGTGAATGAATCCAAAAGCTACCGGGCGATGATCAGCGAAATGAAGATATATATTGAGGAGAATTTTGAGAATCCCGATTTATCTCTTAAGCATCTGAGCGACCGGTTTCAAATCTCGGGCAAATATGCCAGTCACCTGTTCAAGGAAGAATTTAATATGAAATTCGTAGACTTCCTGACGCAGCTCCGGATGCAGCGGGCGGAATATTTGCTCGCGACAACAAGTGATAATTTACAGGATATTGCCCAAAAGCTCGGCTATACCAGTTCCATTACCTTTGGACGGGTGTTCAAACGGGTTGTCGGTGTCACACCAGGCGATTACCGCAAACATCGAATGAAGCCGGGAGCGCAGGAGAGCAACAACTAGATAGATTGAACTTGGGAAATTTTTAAAAAGGGTTTGAGTTTTAGCAAAAGAGGGGTTCCAAGCCAGGAATGGCTGGAGACCCTCTTTTGCATGGACTTAATATTTTCCCGGGGAAAATGAACTCTTAGGCTTGCTCTTCAGCTGGTTATGATTACTTATATGAGGCAAGTAATCGAAACTTCCCAAATAACGGAAGCGTATGTATATATAAAGCTATGTTTAATTGGAGGATAACTGCTATGCCAAATGAGGCGAAAAGGTTCTTTAAGCTGTTTGCCAAGAATATTAAGGAGTCAACAGGTCCCGGTTATTATCAGGCCAATGGAATTTATGTCACATGTGTTCATTGCCAATATGATAAATTCGAGCATGGATACGCGCAGCTGAATACAGCTTTCTTAAGTTTTTTGAACCTTGATTTTGCCAACCGTTCCGCGAACACCTTAACTTGTCACCGTTGTGGTTATATTCATTGGTTTAACAAGGATATTAAAAGAATGAGGTGAAGGTATGGACCCGGTAGAGGTATATAAAGGCAGACGTCCTGCGGAGCTTATGATGACTATATCGCTATGTGTGTCGATGGGAATTGCGATCTTTTCAATGCTCTATTTATCGGAAGAAGGGAGCTTTTCACTTTATTTCGCGTATGTTTGGAGTATCTTCTGTCTTACCATCATAGGGGTTTTGCTGCAACGTGTTTTCACAGCCAGGCAGATTATGAATATTGAGCTGAAACCTGGTGCAATCATGTTAAAAGGTTTGACCATTGAAGCCGAGAAAACCAAAGCTGTGTATATTAAAGGGTATTTCAAGCCCGTAGTCGGAATTAAACCGAATGGAAATGTTTTTGTACCGTATAAGTCCTGTTTCTCCTTTGCGGAAAAAGAAGACCAGGGGATGAAAGCGCTGAAGGCATGGGCAGAACAGCATCAGATTGAAGTATTCCATAAAAGCTTTAAGAGATGGCTATAAACTTGACTACAAGGTACATAAGAGCTTACAAAGGCACTAACCCGCGTTAGTGCCTTTTTTGTATGCTGATTTTTAATAATGACATTAATCACAGTTAGTAGATAGGAATTATAGTAGTATTATTTCAATTAACTTACATGGATATGTAAGTGTATTTCAAGGGGGAGAGAGATGACGGAAATTTACAGGGTGGATTCTGTCTGGCAGCTAGCAGGCGTCTATGAAGTAAGAACTCGAACCTTTGTGAACGGCCAGGGAATTCCCAAAGAATTAGAGTTCGATGAAGTGTATGGGGAGAGTTACTGTTATCTCTTGCTGGAGGAGAACCAAACAGCGGTTGCCACAGCGCGCATTAATTTAACCTATGAAGAGTATGCCAAGATTGAAAGGGTAGGGGTTATTCCGGAATTTCAGAACAAGGGGTATGGCCGGATTCTCATAGAGGCTGCGGAGAACTGGATCAGAGAACTTGGCATTCACAAGATTGTGATTACAAGTCAACAACAAGCGGTAGGTTTCTATGAGAGCTTAGGCTATATCGCAAGGCCAGAAATCATCATAAAGTCCGCGATCCCCATTGTGTATACAGAAAAAGAAATCAGTTGAAGAGAGGAAGGACATTATGGCCCAAGAAAATACAATCCTCGATACACATATTGTGAACCACGAGGATGCCAATGAAATTACTAAGGATGGGGCCTTTAACCGCCAGAAAAACCGCTTTACTACTCCTTTTGGCGAGGGACCGGGCGAGCTGCCCGCTGAGGCAGGACGTTATCGCTTGCTGTGGGCAAGAATTTGCCCCTGGGCGCATCGCGCTGTAATTGTACGTGAATTGCTGGGCTTGCAGGAGGTCATTAGCCTGGGGACTGCGAGTCCTGTACGAACGGAGAACGGCTGGGAATTCTCATTGGATGAAGGCGGCGTTGATCCACTGCTGGGCATCCGTTACTTGCCTGAAATTTATGCGGAGACCGATCCGGAATACAGCGGCAGAGCAACGGTGCCTGCTGTAGTGGATGTAACTACGAGAAAGGTAGTCAATAATGATTACTTCAGATTAACCAATTACTTCGAAACTGCCTTTAAGCCATTTCATAAAGCGGGGGCGCCTGATCTATATCCGGAAGCATTAAGAACCGGCATTGATGCGCTGAATGACATTCTTTTTCATGAAGTGAACAACGGGGTGTACAAAGCCGGCTTTGCCAAATCCCAGCAGGCTTATGAACAAGCGTATGATGTCCTGTTCGCCAGACTGGATCAATTGGAAGAAAGACTTTCAACCCGGCGGTACTTGTTGGGAGATCAAATTACCGACGCAGATGTCCGGCTCTATGTGACACTGGCGCGGTTTGATGTGGCTTATTACTCTGTGTTCCGGACGAACCGCAACCGGATCGTTGACTTTCCGAACCTTTGGAATTATGCCAAGGATTTGTATCAGACACCGGGCTTCGGGGACACCACAGATTTTGAAGCTATAAAAAGAGGTTATCAGCTTGGAAATCATGCAGAAAATCCATATCAAATTCTGGGCAAAGGTCCTGATGTGTCGATTTGGAATGAATCCCATGACTGAAACAGATTTCAATAAGCGAAAGAGGAGGGAAACGTGGATGACAAGCAAGCTTGCGGAAATTGAACAAACAGGCGCCTTTAAACGGCAGGGCAACCAATTCACGACTCCGTTTGGCAGCGGTGAAGGGGAACTCCCTGTAGAAGCGGGCCGTTACCGGATATTGTGGGCTCCAGTCTGCCCTTGGGCGCACCGTTCCATTATTGTGAGGAAGCTGCTTGGACTTGAAAATGCCATAAGTGTTGGCACTGCGGACCCGCTGCGGCCAATCATAGATCGGGTGGACTGGGCATTTACACTGGATGAAGAGAATGTGGACCCGGTCTTGGGAATTCACTATATCAGTGAAGTGTATTTCAATAGTGATCCTGAATACACAGGCAGACCTACGGTTCCGGCTGTAGTCGATATTGCCTCCAAGAAGGTGGTCAATAACGACTACCATGAATTGACTTACTACTTGGAGACCGCCTGGAAACCACTTCATAAAGAGGGTGCACCGGATTTATTCCCGGAAGTGCTGCAGCCCGAGATCCGTGAGCTGAACGAACGTATTTTCCACGGCATCAATAATGGGGTATATAAAGCGGGGTTTGCCCGTTCTCAGGAAGCCTACGAGCAGGCATTTGACGGTGTATTTCAATTACTGGATGAGCTGGAGGTGCGGCTGGCGGCGCAGCGATATTTATTCGGCAATCAATTAACCGATGCAGATGTCCGCTTGTATGTAACGCTGGCCCGGTTTGATATTGCTTACAACACAGCTTTCAGAGTAAACCGCAATCGTCTGGTTGAGTTTCCGAACTTATGGGGATATGCCCGGGATTTATACCAAACTCCCGGCTTTGGTGACACTACTGATTTTGAAGCTATTAAAAAGCATTATCATTTATCCATCACCAATGACCCTAACCGCACATTCTCCAAAATCCTGCCCAAAGGACCAGATCTGGCCGGCTGGCATACGGAGCACGGGAGAGCCCAAAAGTTTGAGCTGCAAAACAATAAATAATAGATGGCGAGGGAAAGTAGATGACTCAAAAAACGAATGTACGCGTAAGACCGAAGGAAACGGAGCATGAAATCGACGACAAAGGATTTTTTGTCCGTCAGAAAAACCACTTCACTACCCCCTTTGGAGAGGGAGAAGGCAAGCTGCCTGTTGAAGCCGGACGTTACCGTCTGATCTGGGCGAAAGGCTGCCATTGGTCCAACCGTGCCTCAATCGTAAGAGAATTACTCGGTTTAGAAGACGTGATCAGCATTAATCTGGTGGGACACGGAAAACATGAAGTGAATCTCGGGTGGGAATTTGTCTACGATGACAATAATACCGACCCTGTATTAGGTGAGCAGTTCCTAAGTACCTTATACGCAAACGGTGATCCCGAATATAAAGGAAGACCTACGGTCCCCGCGGTAATTGACATTACAACCCAAAAAGTTGTGAATAACGATTACGTCTGGCTGACGAATTACTTGGAGAATGAATTTGCCCCCTTCCACAAAGAAGGTGCGCCGGATTTGTATCCTGCAGAATTAAGAACAGAAATTGATAAGTACAACGATTACTTGTTCGATAATGTCAACAACGGCGTGTATAAGGCCATGTTCGCGCAATCACTGGAAGCCTATAACGATGCTTTCAATCATCTGTATGCGGCGTTTGATGCTATCGAGGAGAGACTAGAGTCCAGACGATTTTTATTCGGGGACTATGTTACAGATTCAGATGTCCGCTTATTCGTAACCTTGGCCCGTTTTGATACCTATTATTTCAAGAACCTGGGTCCGATCCGGAACCGGATTGTCGATTTCAAGAATATATGGGGATATGCCCGTGATTTATATCAAATTCCGGCCTTTAAGAACAATACGTATTTGCGGGACTTGGCTAAATCGAATGGCAACAAGGAAACCATCTTTATTGATTATAATACACGGTTTTGGAATGAGATTGATTTTGACGGGCTGTGGTCAGAACCGCAGAACAGACAAGACAAAAGTGCTGACCCGCAGAATAAATTCAGAGCACAAAAATAAAGCACAATAATAAGGTTGAAATATAGGGGGAAATGAAGATGACAACATGGAGAAAATTAGGACTCGGTTTGGTGTCAATCGTATTATTGGCCGGAGTGGCCGGCTGCGGCAACGGAAAAGATAACTCTTCGGCGAATGCTGCAGATGCAAATGCTGCTAACAACGAAAAAACGACAATCAATATAGCTACAGGCGGTGCGCCGAAACCCTTCTCATATGTAAATGATGATAATGAGATTGACGGTTACGATATTCAGATCGTGAAAGCTATCTTCGAAGGCTTGCCCCAATACGAGATTAATATTGAGAAAACCGAATTCCCTTCGATCTTTGCCGGACTGGACTCGGACCGCTATCAGATTGGCGCCAACAATTTTGCCAGCAATGCGGAGCGAAAAGAAAAATACATTTATTCGGACCCGATCTTTAAAAATCAGTTTGTGATCGCCGTAGCAGAAGACCGGGACGATATTAAATCCTTTGCGGATCTGGAAGGCAAGAAGACCTCCGTAAGCCCAAGTGTGAATTATACCGTAGCTCTGGAGAAATACAACAAGGAACATGCGAAAACGCCGGTCGTTCTGAACTACACAGACACTGAGCTTGCCGTAACCCTGCAAAATGTGGAGAGCGGCGCAGATGATTTCAACTTAATTGATGCAGCGATGCTGCAGCTGTATATTAAGGAATTTGGCCTGAAGCTGAAAGCCATCCCGTTGTCCCAGGAAGATACGGACCGGATTGGCGTTCCTTACAGCTACCTGATACTCAGTAAAGGCAAGAACAGCGAACAATTGACGAAGGATGTAAACAGCCGCATCCAAGCTTTGATCAAGGACGGCACCATCTCCAAAATCAGCGAAAAATACTTAAATGGCGATTTTGCACCAGAACTTCAATAAAGGACGTACCCATGCCGAATATATTTGATATTGAGCTCGTATTTACGCTGATTCCGAAGCTGCTTAAATATTTGCCTGTGACGATTGAACTGACGCTTATATCCATGCTGGTAGGGCTTCTTCTGGGACTCCTGCTGGCCATTATCAAGATTAAAAGAATACCTGTACTGTATCAAATTAGTGTGGTGTTCATCTCGTTCATCCGCGGGACACCGATCCTCATTCAGTTATATTTATCGTACGCAGGAATTCCGCTGATTCTGAAATATTACAATTACTATCATGATACAAGCTACAATGTGAATTCGATTTCTTCTATATTTTATGTACTGCTTGCCTTATCGTTAAATGAAGCTGCGTACAACTCTGAGATTATCCGGGCGGCCTTATTGTCTGTGGATAAAGGACAGACTGAAGCCGCACAATCGCTAGGCATGACGTATGGCCAGGTGCTGAGACGGATCATTATTCCGGAGGCTTTTATCGTTGCCCTTCCCACGTTAGGCAATGCCCTGATTGGACTGATGAAAGGCACTTCTCTGGCGTTCGTCTGCTCGGTCGTTGAGATCACAGCCCAATCACGGATACTGGCCGGGAACAATCTCCGGTTCTTTGAATCCTATTGCTCGCTGGCTTTAATTTATTGGGCAATGACGATCCTGATTGAACAGGCGATTGCGCTGCTCGAGAAACGTCTGGACATCGACTACAAGAGCCTGCGGCGCAGAAAAGGAGATGTGATCCTTGATTGAGATTAACGGACTCACCAAATCATTTCATAAAAGTATCGTCCTCGATCACATTAACTTAACGATTGCCAAAGGAGACGTCGTTGCAGTAATCGGTTCTTCAGGTGCAGGGAAATCTACGTTGTTAAGATCCATTAATCTTCTGGAGGTACCGGATGAAGGTACAATTAAGATCGATGATCTCAAGGTGGATATGGCTAAGAAATCCAAAAAAGATGTGATTGAGCTTAGAAAAAGCACGGCAATGGTATTCCAGCAGTTTAATCTTTTCCGCCAAAAGACGGCGCTTGAAAATGTCATGGAAGGGTTAACAGTTGTGAAGAAGGTTCCCAAAGAGGAAGCACGGAAAATCGCCGAACAACATCTTGCCAAAGTTGGACTCTCTGACCGGGTGCATCATTATCCCAAGCAATTATCCGGCGGGCAGCAGCAGCGGGTAGCGATTGCCCGGGCGCTCGCGATGATGCCCAAAATCCTGCTGTTTGACGAGCCAACCTCCGCACTCGATCCGGAGCTGGTCGGCGAAGTGCTGGACACGATCAAAAAGGCGGCGGAAGAAGGCAACACGATGCTGCTGGTGTCACATGAGATGAACTTTGTACGCAAAGTAGCTACAAGAGTGCTGTTTCTTGATCAAGGTATCATCGTGGAGGACGGAACGTCGGAGGAAGTATTTTCACATCCGAAATCCGACAGAACCAAGCAGTTTCTCGCCAATTACTACCGTGATCAGGAACCGGAATTTGCGATTTAAGAAGAGGGATTTAAGATGACCTATACTTTTCAAAAAGATAGAGAAAATATCAATTGGACTCAGGTAACCGGGTTGTTGAATGGTTTTGGCTTAACGGATTTCACACCCGCGCAGACACAAACTGTCTTTGAGAACAGTGCTGTCAATGTATTTGTATTGGATGGCGGCAAGGTTATCGGCTGTGGCAGAGCGTTGTCTGACGGCATTTCGCAAGCGGCAGTGTATAACATTGCAGTGGATGAAGCCTATCATCATAGGGGCTTGGGCAAGCAAATCATTGCTGCGATTCTGGAAGAAACAGCAGGCTGCAACGTCGTGCTGTATACCCATCCCAATACGGTTTCCTGGTATGAGGAACAAGGGTTTCGAAGAATGAAGACGGGCATGGCGATGTATCATCCCTCCCATATTGAGCAACTGATCAAGATGGATTTTATTTGATAAATAGTTGCAGACAGAAGCTGTAAATATAGCCTGAAGTCGTCTTAGCATAGCGCTGGGACGATTTCAGGCTTATTATTTCTTCCTCCAGCAGGCCCTACCCGTGCAGCTCATCGTCCACTGAAGTAGTTCCGTGGCATAACTCCGGGAACGATCCCGCAATAACAATGGAATCCTCGTAGCCGAGGTTGCCGGAATGGGATACAAGAATCGGATATTCCAGAGCATTCCTTTCCATGCGCATATCCCAAATGTAATGATTGCCGCTACCGTCCATCGCAAAGGGCACCGCTCCCGGCATATACTGCGGGAACTCATAGGCCAGAAGCATGGGTCTTAATTCAGCCGCGCTAAAAAACTGAAAGTAGCGTTCCCCATTCACAAACTCCCCGCCATTGGAATAACACAGAAAGTCCAGATAACTTGCAGGCAGCACCTTGTGCGGGATGGACCATAAGCCGGGGTCAAACGGAGCGTACTGCGCATGCAGCGGATGGGCAACCGGGAAGGGATTGCGCTGCCGGCTGATGATTTCGCTGATTTCCGGCTCCGTCAGCGGCTTGTGCCAACTCTGCATAAATTGCTCCAGCTCTGCTTCCGTTAGGCCTGGCTCGTTCTGATAACTGATTCCGAATACGTTGTCCCATTCCATGAACGATTCCCCCTTGTCCGGTCTACCGGATGATGTCACAATACGTTAAGATTAATAGAGTAGTAGAGCCAATGCAAATTACTCTTCTAGAGCAGGAGAGAGAATTGGCCATAATTGTAGCTGGAGGTAACCTAAGTGGATGACTCAAACATCAAAGTACTCGTAATAGAAGATGATGCCGATATCAATCGCCTGCTGTGCCGCATGCTTACGGGCGAAGGACTTACTGCCGTCTCTGCATTTTCGGGAAGTGAAGCGTCGCTTCGGCTGTCGCTTGAAGCCTACCAGCTGGTGCTGATGGACTTGATGCTGCCGGGAATGCCTGGAGAAACGTTGATTCCGCAAATCCGGGAACAATCCACGGTTCCGATCATTGTCATTTCTGCAAAAAGTACACTGGAGGACAAGGTGGGGCTGCTTCGTTTAGGTGCGGATGATTATATTACCAAGCCCTTTGATCAGGAAGAAGTTATGGCTAGAGTGGAGGCACAGCTTCGACGTCTACAATACGTGCATGCGGTGAATCCTGGCGAAGAAATTATCCGTATACGTGAACTGATCATGGACAAGCAGCGGCGTGAAGTCACCTTGAGCAATGAATTACTGACTTTAACTAAATACGAATTCGAAATTCTGGCACTGCTTCTGTCCAAGCCTGATAAGATTTTCTCGAAAAGTGAGATCTACCGGAATATTTGGCAAGGGACGTATCTAGGAGACGACAACACCATTAATGTACATATCAGCAACCTGCGGGCCAAAATCGCCGCGTTTACCGAAGAGGAATATATCCGCACAGTTTGGGGTATCGGGTTCAAAATAGTGTAGCCTTAACTTCTTTAAGGTTTCTTAAGGTTTTGCTTAAAGCTTATTAAGGGTGACCTGGATACAATTGAATTATCAAATTGCAAGGGAGTCATAACGATGATGCATTGTATACTGGAGATTGAGGGGCTAAGTAAAACCTACAGGGAATCACACGCACTCCAGAATATCCACCTGAACATTGCGGCAGGTGATATTTGCGCAGTAATTGGTAAAAATGGCGCTGGTAAAACTACCTTATTCAAATGTATTACCGAACAGGTCTTTCCGACGGCTGGCAAAATCACTTTGTATGGAAAAAGCGAAGCTGCCGAGGTTAGGCAGGAACGCCGGAAAATAGGTGCGCTCATTGAAGAGCCCGCATTTTTTCCGGACTTTACGGCCAGGCAGAACCTGGAATATTACCGCCAGCAGCGGGGCATCGCAGGCAAAACCTCTATCGATCATGCCCTTAAGGAAGTGAAGCTTCTTACTACCGGCAAGAAGAAATTCAAGGCGTTTTCCCTCGGGATGAAGCAGCGGCTGGGACTGGCGCTTGCCCTGATGACCCATCCGACATTCCTGCTTCTCGATGAACCTACTAATGGTTTGGATCCGGAAGGGAAGGCGGAGATCCGTCAGCTTATTCAGACCTTGAGTAAGGAAAAAAAGGTGACGATCTTAATCTCAAGTCATGTGTTATCTGAATTACAGAGCGTGGCTACCCGGTATGTTTTTATGGATCAGGGACGGATTGTTGAGCAGCTGACGGCAGAGGAACTGCTGAACAAAACCAGAAAAACCGTCGAGCTGGTTGTGAATGACAGCGGTAAAGCCGCTCCGATTCTGGAAAAGCACTTCCCGGACATCCCTTACCGAATCCTGCCGGATCATCACATTCAGCTGTTCGGCGGTATGGACAAGACCGATCAAATTAACCGGGTACTCTATAGTCAGGGTATCGGTGTATTTTCGATAAATGTCACGGGAGGAGACCTGGAAGAATACTACCTGAGTCTGCTGGGAGGTGAACGTGATGCTTAATCTGATGAAAAGCGAGCAGTATCGTTTCGTCCGGACCCGAAACTATTATTTATCCGGCTTGCTCTATATCCTGCTAATGGTTGGCGCTGCTGTGACCTTATATGCCTTTCAGCAGTCGGAGCCTAATTTCCCTTACGGAAACGAACGATTCTACTACAGCAATGTGCTAGGTATGATGCCGGTTGTGTTCGTATTGCTCTTCATCTTTCCGCTGATCGTTATGGGCGACAATAAGAATGTGCTTAAGAATACGGTAGCCTATGGCTACAGCAGACAAACCATTTATACAGCCAAACTGCTGATTACGATGGCCGGGTTCGGCTTGTTCTCTCTTGTACTGGTAGGAGTGTCCTTGCTTCTGGCAACTACCCTGATGGTTCGCAATGTTGATCATGCACTCACGGAATATATGAGGATGCTGGTTAACATGCTGCCCCTCATGATTGCAGGAATCACAACCTACTACTGTCTTGCTGCCATCATGAAGAAAAATGCACAGCTGCTCATCGCCTACCTGCTCATCTATTTCCTGCCACATTATATTCTGGGTTACCTCCAAGGCAGATTTACATGGGCAGCGTGGCTGCATAGTCATGGACCAGCTTATTATTTGCTCAATGCCTATGAAGATATGGGCTATGCAGCCTGGGAACCGTGGGCAGTGGGGGCGGTCTATACGCTGGTCTTTTATACGCTAGGGCTATATCTGTTCAAGAAAGAAGAGTTCTGACTATAGGTCCAGGAGGGGATAAGGAACATGCATCTAGCTCTCGTCATAACGGCTGCCTTAACGGCTGCTTTGTTTCTTATTCCCTATATACTGCAGCGGCGGAGCATTATGCAAGTACGAAAACAGCTGGCAGAAGTAGACCATCCTCCCACGCAGCACCTGAACGTAAAGCTGCCTTTGCCGGGACGTGAGATGGAGCAGCTGGTGGTTGCCATTAACCGGCAGCTCGATCAGCGCAGGAAAGAACAAGTGACCCATCAATCGAGAGAGCTTGCAATCAAGCAGGAAATCGCCAACATTTCTCACGATTTGCGGACACCTCTTACTTCAATGCAAGGCTACGCCAATCTGCTGAAGGACCCGGCAATCCCAATAGCGGAGCGGCAGGAGTACCTGGACATTATTCTGCATAAAATGACGGTGATGAACAACATTGTGGAGTCGTTCTATGAATTGTCCAGTCTGGAGTCCGGGGACTATCCTATGGATATGCAGCCCCTCTATCTGTACAGCTTGTTGAGCGAAGTAATTCTCGCGTTCCATACGGACCTTGTGCAGAAGAACATTGAAGTTCAGCTGAACTTGGATGAAGCGGTGCGGACGATCTGGCTGGATGAGAAAGCCATGATCCGAATTTTCTCCAATGTGCTGCAGAACGTGCTTAGGTATGCCAAAAACCGGCTTGCGATTTCTTTATTTACAGAGGATCACAAAGTAATGATTATTTTCGCGAATGACACCGATCATATCCACGAACAGGATCTTCCCAAGCTGTTCGAGCGAACCTATACCAGTGATCACTCCAGAGCAAGCGGCCAATTGGGCCTCGGCTTATCCATCGTGAAACAACTGGTAGAGAAGCAGGGGGGGAGCCTTGGTGCCGCACTTGCGGATGGGGAGTTTCAATTGGTTCTTACGTTTGGAGAATGACAGAAAGGGAGCCGCACCCAGTACTTTAGCAGCTCAGGGGAGGACAAAATGAACAAACGGATTGCAATCCTATGGGTCACTATCATTTTCATGTTTGTTATAGCTGGTTGTAATTCCAACAAAAGTTCAGTCAGCCGGGAATGGAGTACATCCAATCCAACTGCGGAAGATGTTCTGTCTGACAATTCCAATGCGAATATCTTTATGTTCTCGGATATCATTTATAACTCTGGGATTCCATGGGTGGATGAATTAGAACTTCATAAAGATCAGTATGTAACGGAAATTATTGAACAGTCCGGAGATGGCAAGGAATTTAAGAATGGCACGGCCAATCAATTATCCATTGGGACAAAGATCTACAGCGTCAAGGAACGGAGCGATATATTCATCGCGGAAACTAAAGACGGAGATTTGAGATTTTATGGGTTAGTGGAAGGGTGAAGGGCAACATCAGGATGGGAACCTTGCTGCCCGATCCTTTGCATTCAATCGCGGACAAGTATCGCAATATCCGAACCCGGAATCCAAGCGATAAGCAAGGCAGCAGGCTGTCTTAAGCAAGAGTCTCTGATTGCTTTGAGCCGGGTCTTCAATGTACCGCAGCTTCACATCAAACGGATTACTGCGAAGCCCGAAGGCTTTGGGATCGATACCCTGCTTCAGGATATTATAATGATTACTGATTTGAAGCCTGCTTTCCACGGACGAAGCTCCGGCAAGTTCCTCTTCCATTCGAGAGTACAACGTATTGGTGATTTGCCCCCATAACTGCATGACGTTTATTTGAGCCACTGCGGACAAAATTTCGATTAGCGGTCTAACAAGATCGTTGTAAAAGGAATGGAGTACCTTCGTACTCCACGCTTCCCGGTCCACAGTCGAAATTTCAATACGCCTTATTTCGTTTATCTTAAATGAAAACAAAGGGTACTGGGTGTCTGCATCATACAATTGTACAGATATATTCCGTAATGACAATTCCAATATGACTTCTTCGCCGCAAAACAACATGTGCTGCATAGCAGCACACAGCTCACCAAGCCAGGTACAGAAAAAAACGGCAGTGGTTGAGCGTTCTTTTGACTTGATATAAGGACCGTACGTATCGAGCAGGCGTATCATATGTCCTGCTTGGAGTAAATCATATGCTGATATAGCAAGTAAGGTATTGCAAGGCTCATGCAGGGTCAGGAAATACTTTTCTTCCAATTGCTTAAAGTCCATCCGCTCCACCACCTGTCACCGTCACCTTACTCATTCCCTTTCTTCTCAAACGCATCAAGTACATCGTTAATTGCACTACTGTCTGCCAAAGGAGACATCCCCAGATTGAACCATTCTTTGCCATTCATCATGTATATCTGGTTTTTCTTCACGGCCGTCATATTTTTCCAGAGCGAGCTGTCCAGCATTTCTTTATACCTGTTCTGAACTTTTTCGTTGGACTCGTCATCAAGCTGCAGAATGATATGATCAGGATTATAATCGGGGATTTTCTCTAATGAAATCGAAATGCTCTTTTCATTTTGCGGGAATTCCTTAACGGGTGACAAGCCTAACACTTTATGGATGAAGCTGCCCCGATCGATATTTTCTCCATAAATAATCAGTTGATCTGCCATAATCATCATATACATTACAGTTTCGTTGCCAACAAGAGTATCTAGTTTAGCCTTGGCGTCGGCTTCTTGCTGGTGCAAATCTTCAATGACCTGCTCAGCTTGTTCCTTCTTGTCTAGAACCTCAGCAATATCGAGTAATTCCTCACGCCAATGATCCCGTTGTGGCAAAAGCACGGTTGGTGCAATTTTGGAAAGCTGCTCATAATCCTTTTCGGACCACCACACGGGTGCAATAATGAGGTCCGGTTTAGCAGACAATATGGCTTCAAAGTTAGGGGTTTCGGCAATCCCAGTTTTCAATGCATCTTTTAATCCTTCTTCTAAATAAGAAGGGAAATCCTGATGGTAATTCTGAACGGCAACCGGTGTCACACCAAGAGCATATAAGAACTCGGGATACACGACTGAAAGACCAATAACCCTTTTAGGTTCTGTAGGAATTCGGATGTCTCCGTTTGTACTTTTTACAACACGCTGCTTATTATCGGATGCACTTGCGCTTGTTTCAGCAGAGTCTTCGGATGTCGTGCCGAAATTATTTGAACCTGTGTTTTTGCCCGCACATGCCGTGCTCAGCATTATTAACAATAGGATAACTAGTCCCGTGATCATTATTTTATTTCTTTTCATTCGCCGATACTCCTCTTATAAACTAATTTGCCAATGACAACCTCGCAATAAGATTGATTATCATTATCACATAGATGGAGTATAAATGATTTTGTAGCTTCGGCATATTGACGATAACGACATTTTTTTATGCACGATTACGCCACAGCTTGAGGGCTTCGTCGAGGATAAGCTCATGTGTGAAAGCCGTATATTCTATCCAAGGATACGTGGGAAGGAAGTCGACATGCCCGTTCCTGACTGCTTTTAGCTCCCGCCAAGATGCTGAGCGCATAAGATCACGCCAACTTGATTGGGACAGCGGGTCTTCGTCCAGGATAAGCAATATCCGATCTGGGCAGAAATCCGTTAACTCATCTGGGGTCAGCTGCTGAATCGGATTCATACGATCGACACCGCGTGCGGGGACAAGATGCAGATCGTCGTAGAACACAGCGTCCAGGCTCCTACAGCCCAAAACATGGTAGCGGTCTCCAGTGATTCTAAGGATGAGAAGACTTTCTTCCCCGATCGTGTTCTTAATCTGTTCTCTTACAAAATGGGCTTTGCGCTCATAGTTACCAAGCCAGGTTTCTGCTATTGCTGTTTTGTCCAGAAATTGTGCAATCAAGCGCAAATGTCCACGCCAGTCGTTGTCAATCCAGGGTACGAAAAATGCGGGTGCGATTTGCCTGATCCTTGTCTGCTCCTCGGCAGATACGAAGCTGTCGATTCCGATAATAAAATCAGGCTTAGCGAGCTTAAGCTCGTCCCTTTTCAATGAATGATCCGTACTCAGCGGCAGAACAAGATCCGTTTGGTATTTTCGCTGATAATAGTTTGTCCAGGGATGATCGGATGGTGCAGCCCTAGGGGTGACTTGAAGCGGGAGCAATTGACCGATGCTAGACCCGTGATAAGCGGCAATTTTTTGCTTGCTGTTTCTCATAAATGCGGCTGGCGGGAGTCCTGATATCTGTTTGAATTTGCGCCGGAAATAAAGATCATCAGGGTATCCCACATGCCGTGCAATATCCTTGAGCCGGTATTCTCCTCCTGTCCTCATAAGCTGCTGCGCCTGCGTGATCCGGAAGGCTGCCAAATAGTCGATCGCACTGCAGCCGTATCTTTTCTTGAATAACCTCATGAAGTGGCGGGAGCTGACTCCCGCCACCTTGGCCAATTGCTCAATCGACAACTCCTCTTGATAATGCTGCTCTATGTAGGTTTTCACATATTCAAGTGCTGCATCCGAATCCTTTGCCTGTACAACATGAGCATCCTGCAAGATATGATACAGAAGCTCTTGAAAGAGAATGTGGCTGCGAAACCGTTCCAATTGATCTTCGCTTTGAAAGAAGTTACAAATGCTTTCGCACAATGCGTTAACAGAAACTGGAGAAGAGGCGGCAACCTCGCCTTTTACCGGGAACACACTGTCCCGCTTAACCATCTGCATAGGATCAACTGTTGATTTATCATCCTCAATGACATCGAACCGCAAATAATAGAATCCGCGTTCATCAAACGAGTGTGCCACGGCTTGAATCAATTGACCGGGTGTGCACACATACATGTTGCCCTCCCGCATTTCGATGAACTGTCCGTCAACGTTCAGCCACCCTTGACCGCTTGCCGCGATAAGAAGCTGGTGCGATTCGATGAACTGAAGCTTTATTTCCCATTCGTTCGGACTGCACTTGATATGAATAATCTCCCGAAGTTTACAGGATAAATTATCTAATGGAATATACGGTTTATTAACTATGTTCTTATTCTGATTAAGCAAGTAAAAATCACCACCTCTATGGCTAATTAAAGAACATTCTAGCTCACAATCATGATGACCGCAATTGGGATAGTAGAGTGCAAACAATAACCATTCAAGGTATAATAACAAATATTTACTTTTGAAAGTGTAGCAATTATTTCGGGGAGTACCCAAGGCTGGAGGAAGCAACAATGCGAAGGAAGACAGTAGCCATATGGAGTGGCGTCATTTTTTTAATCGTTATCGGTATAGGTGTGGGTTATAAAATGTATGACAACGATACTGCAAACTATGATATGTGGAGCAGCAGGTGGGGAATAACGATCCCTAAACCAGCTGAGCTAGTAGTTGTATTTGAAAGTGAACCGAGTTTTCATGGGGATGGAGAAGGATACTATGTTCTGAATTATAACGAAGAACAACTGGCAAAGGTTCAAGACCAGGCACTCTGGCAGCCAATAACTGAAGAATCAAGGCATTCCCTGGAAGAAGAAGTATTGCGGTTCACACAATCTATTATACCGGTGTCACAGAAAGAGATTGCTGAATACGGTAAACTTTATCAGAACTACCCGACGGAGTATAACGCAGGTGATTATTATTATTACAAAAAGAAAGAGGACGGCAGTTACTGCATCATCATCCTTAACGTGGATAAGCAACGGTTGTACTTGATGGAATGGATACAATAAGGCGCCAATTCATGGATAGCGGCCTGAATTAGTTTGGCACTTTCACTTCAATGAGCGGGCAAAAACCGGGATTCGCCTGACATAATTGTTCGGTAAACTCCGGCTGAAGCTTGGAGAGCGCTGTGAAATAACTTCCAATAATGTGATTGAGACCAACAGCACCATTCTGGAAAGACTGCGGATTTAGAGTCTGGACATGACTGTAATAGTACCTTTTTTCCCGCTTAGGCAGCTTGTAGATAGAGGGTGGAGTGTAGGTCACGACGTCAAAAGGATTGGCAATGCGGTAGCTGTTCGGAACATACCTTGTACATACTTTTGCAAAGGCTGGATCGCCTACACGAGGGGACCCATAAGTGAATAGATATGGTGAGCGGTAATCCGTATTGGCACTCAGATCGACTGCACACATTGTCGCAAGTGCTGCACCGAGGCTGTGGCCTGTAATGTATAATGTCTTGCCGGGTTCGATCTTGGACAGTGCTGAGAGAATTCCTTCACGGGCCGAAGAATAGATGTCTGTGAAGCCGCGATGGGTAAGGCAATCTTCCTTAATATATTTGAATTTTCTCTGTGAGGCGATGATGTCCGAGATCCAATTGGTTGTCGAGCTGGTTCCCCGAAAAGCAATAATTATCTCCTGTGGAGATTCCATAATAAACCCGAAGTTTTCCCATACATGGCCCAAGGATTTCGCCTTGATTACATGATTGACCGAATAATTCGCCGGCACGGCGAACGAACCATCCGTATTCGAAAATTGCGCATAGGTCTGTCCGCAGACAGCAGCCAGAAAAATCGCCCATTGCTCATAACCCTTATTGCTGCCCATCTGCATCCCGCCCTTCTTTCTTATTTAGGCTACCCGACAAACCTGGATAGTTCCCGGTTGAATTTTTCGCATTCGTCATAGAACAATCCGTGGCCGCTATTCTCGAATGGCACAAGCACAGAATTCTTTATCCCTTGATGCTGCACCACAGCCAAAGGGTAGTAACAAACTTGATCATGGATGCCATGAAGAATCAAAGTAGGGACCTGTATTTTTGGGAGATCCTGAAATAATACTTCGGCGAGCCAGGCGTTGGAGACGGCTATAGTGGACCAGCTCGCTGCCTGCAGTCCTAATTGGAAGAACCAGTCCGAGAACGGCTGCGATACTTTTTGATAGAAGAATTGTTCTCCGAAGTCATGCAGCATCTTGGGCCGATCCTGATAGGTCGCTTGAATGATCTGATCTATAGCTTCTTTTGTGGTGCCATAAGGAAAACCGGGCCGCTGAATCAGGCTGGGAGCAGCCGAGGCGAAAAGCGCAAGTTTGGACACCCCATACCCGTTGTGGCGGGCCATATAACGTATAGTTACAGCTCCTCCGGTGGAGTGTCCCGCGAGTGTAATGTCCCGAAGCCCTAAGGCCCCGATAACACACCGGATATCATCCGCTAACCGATTGTAGTCGTATCCGCTCAGAGGTTTATCCGAATTCCCGAATCCCCGCATATCCATTCCGATACAGCGATATCCCATGGGCACCAGACGATTGTACTGATATTCGAACATCTTGTGGTTCGCAGGCCAGCCATGGATGAACAATATCGTTTTCCTGCCTAGCGGGTTGATATCATTTACATATACATTCACCTGCGGTTCTACTCTAATCCAATGTTCCATTAGGCTTCCCTCATTCATCCGTTAATTTGTCTTTTCAAGACATATTATTCAGCTGATTGGGTTAAGTGCCTACAAAAAAACCCACCGTTTAATAACGGTGGGGTTGAATGAGCTATGTAGGGCTGTCCTTGCTGTAAGGGTTGTGCCTACTGTTCTACTTCGGCAACTTCTCTATCAGGTAATTGCGTCACATAACTGTCTGACAGCCGGAGGAGCTCCAGGGCACGATTGAACTCATCTTCTGTGGATTGAAGCGGTTTAGCGCCATCTCCGGATAAAGTATAATGTTGGCCGTCTTCAAACCCGCTGCCGGATAAGAAAAGCTCTTCGTTATTCACGAAAGATCCGGTAGGTAAATAATAGCGTTGAGGCAGCAGGTTATAGGCGGATTCATTTAACAGATCCTGTCCAAAATGAATATGGTTATCTAACGTTACCCCTAATAAATTGGATACCGTAGGTAAAATGTCAACCTGTCCGCCTAATTGATCCTTTACGGTTGGAGTCGTAATCCCCTTAGAAGCTATGATTAACGGAATATTAATCAAATCGCGTTCCGTATATTCATGGTTCAGAATTTCCTCAAGTAAGACTTTATCCTCATCCTTAAGTGAGAAAATAGGAAGTCCCCGATGATCACCATATAATGCGATTAAGCTGTTATCCCATACGCCGTTCTGCTTTAGTTCGTCGATAAACTGTCCAAGCGCGTAATCCGCGTAATTCTGAGCACGAATATAATCGCCAACGAGCGTTCCTTCGAATCGTTCCGGCAATGTCATTTTGTATTTGCTTTCAGGAATCGAGAACGGATTATGAGAGGACATGGAGATTACATGTGAATAGAAAGGTTGAGCGCTTTGGTCCATTCGGGCCAGCTCTTGCGATGTCTTCTTGTAAAGAACTTCATCGGACGCCCCGTAGAAGACGGTGTCATCTTCGCCGAAGTAAGATTTGTCATAAAAGCGGTCGAATCCTAATGCCTCATAAAGCTCCCCGCGGTTCCAAAAGTCAACTTCATTCGTATGGAAGGTTGCTGTATCATAACCCTGCGCCTGGAGTAGCTTAGGTAAGCTTGGAAGCTCTTTGGGAGCATATATATCAGTAGCTGGACCATTCGGTGGTACATAAAAGGAAGTGTTCACGATAAATTCAGCATCGGAAGTGTTGCCTTGTCCAACCTGCTGGTAGAAACGGGGGAAATAGAAATTCCCGGCGGCAAGCTTGTTCAGATTCGGAGTGATTTCCTGCCCGTCAATCGACAAGTTAATCAGGAAGTTCTGAAAAGACTCCATTTGAATAATAATCAGGTTCTTTCCTTTGGCGGCTCCGAACAAGAGCGGATTAGATTGAGCCTCAATGCCTTTAGTTTGATCAATGACGGATTGATTAATTTTGGAGAGCTCAATAAGCTCTTCTTCACGCTCTGCAAGCAGGGCGTAGGCTTCATAGTTGAGAATTCCCATTTGCTCAGCCTGGATGGTTTCATTCATACTGGCCTGGTTCGGAAAAATATTCATTACACAGATCGCGAAAGAAACACAGAACAAGGCAGCCACCACTTTGCGGTTACTTCGGCGTGACATGGCTTTTTTCCAGGCGACTGCTTTCTTTCGGCTAAACATAACAAAAGTAATGATAATGATATCCAGAAAAATAAGCATATATTGAGGGTGCATGACCGAAAAAATACTTTTCTTCACGGCTCCCACCTGTTTCGCCTGGCCGATGACCTGAGAGGTAGCAATAATACCAAAATGATTATGATATACAATCAAAGAGAAGAACAAAACGGTAATGAGCAAATTCACAAACATGTAGATGGCTATTTTACGTTTCGTAGCGAACCATTCGATCAAGCAGAAGATTAATAGCACAAAAGGAATTTCTTTGAACCATGTAGTCCAGGTTGGCCCGTCTTCGAACAAGTAATACCAAGCAAAATAGCTTTTGGCAAGCATAATCAGTGAGAAAAATAATATGGATCTTTTACTGAGTGTACGTGGTTTCTTCAACCGCATCGGTTATGCGCATCCTTTTCTTTTTAATTAGTCCATTCTATTACATGGAAGCGCTCAAAATCAACTAGATTGGAAGAAGGATTTAAGAGAAATGAAACCTTATTATGTAAAATTCATGTCAATTACTGGATTTGACTATTCACAGTATAATTCTCTTAACAAGCTAAAGAGGTCTATATGAGGGCTGAAGTGTTAAAAGTTGAAGCCATGCTATTTCGTGAACATCAGATAAACTGCTACTATAATCAATGATCCTCCCATTACCAGGTTAAACACTTTAATCCCGTTCTTCACTTTGGTGAGAAATTGCAGTTTTGAGCCCAGAAGGGCCCAGGCGGTAAGCGAAAGATAGCAAATCAGGAAATAGATACATACAAAAACAAGCAGGGAAGAATAGGAATCATTTAACCCAAAGGCCGAAACACCGGAAAGGCAAGCGATCCAAGCCTTGGGATTGAGCCACTGCATGAGCAAGCCATGACGGTAATGTGGGAGCCGCTCCTCCTTGAATTCGATCTCTGGACGGGATACCATTATTTTGTAGCCAATATAACTCATGTACCCTGCGCCCGCGTATCTTAGTAACTGATAGAATACCGGAGCTTGGGCTACGAGATTGGATATTCCAAGTCCAACGGCGATTAGCAAGAGCGTAAAGCCTACGGTTGCGCCGGACACCAACGGGATAGAACGCTTGAATCCGTAATTGACTCCCGTAGACAGAATTGTCATGTTCACCGGACCTGGAGAAATCGACATGGTTAATGAAAAAAAGCACATGGCAATGAATAGAGACATTATTGCACACTCCTTGTCAGTCATTCTGGAGTTACTATAGTTCATCCGAATCGCGCCGTCCAATTGTATGTTCGGATGAAGTCCATCGGAAAAACGAATGGTTTATTTAACAGCAACTAAAGGGGGGGGGAGCTATGGAACTGTACCAATTAAAGAGCTTTGTCGAGATCGCCCGGACAGGCAACTTAACCGAAGCGGCAGCACAGCTCAACACGAGCCAACCGGCAACAAGCGCGCAGCTGAAAGCTCTGGAGAACGAGCTGGGTTTTGCACTTTTTTACCGAACCTCCAGAGGGATGGTCCTTACGGAAAAAGGTTCACAGCTACTGCCGGAAGCGCAGAAAATACTCGCATCCATTCACGATTTTCAATATAAAGCAAGTGATTTGCTGACAAATTCAACGGAACCTATTCGGATTGGATTGAATACAGACGGGCAGGTTCTTCAAATCAAACCATTGATTGAGTTCATCTCGGAGAGTTTGCCGCAAGTAGAGCTGCATTTTATGGACATCAAAAGTGAAGATTTCTTAAAGGATGTGACCAGCTCCCGGATAAGCGCGGGTTTTTACTATGGAACTGCCGGACATCCGTCCGTACATTCGATCAAACTGCATTCCTTCAGGATGGTTGTTGTCTACCCTAACAGTTGGGCTATGCCTGAAGGGGAGTTAACGTTGGAGTATTTTACTCAGAAGCCATGGATCTGGACGACACAGGGTTGTCCCTTCTATAAACAATCCATTGATTATTTCCTGCAGCATAATCTGCTTCCGCTCAAAATCATGTATGTCGATGACGAATCGCTGATCGGGGATTTGGTCGGGCGGGAGACCGGCTGCTCGCTGCTGGCGGAGCCGATTGCAATGCGTTTTGCCGAGAACAATAAGCTGCGTGTCTGGAACGGCATTGATCTTGAGATTGATCTGTATTTTGGGTATCCGAAAGATAAACGGAGTGATTCTGTGCTTCACGAAATAGGCTTGATCGTAGAGCGAATGTGGCACACGGCGGAAATTGAGTATTAAGGAGATTTGAAAAGGAGGTAGTCCTATGCCTTGCGTGGCGGAATTCGGTATCATAGATGATTTTGAGAAAGATAAGGATTATGCTGTCTGCTATGAACCTATGAAATATCATTGTGTGGCAATTGATGATGATATCCTGAATGATTGGTGGAGCGATCTGACTTTAATTAGAACCTACTTCCACTCCTATAGCAGACCGGATTTTGCGCTTGCGAGGTGGGGAGTCACGTTAATTCCGCCTGAATCATTAGAAGCTTTCTATAGCATTGTTGCAAAAGATAGAAGATCAGCCGCATCAATGGAACTAACAGATTTAATGACATTATTAAGGAAGGCGATTGCTGCACAGAAATATGTTATACATTACGGTGTATGAAGATAATTTGCTGTGAACATACGATCCTAATTAGACTCTTCACAGGAAGGGTCTTTTTCTTAAGCTTGAAAGAAATAGAAGAAATCACCTGATCGTGTCACAAAATCATGCTTCGGGATTGTTATATAGGTAAACATACGGAAGGAGGTGAGATTGTGCAGCCAACCATCCCCGGGGAAGAGGATGATAGGAAGAAAATGATCGAGAAGGCTGTGGAAGCAGTCAGAGCAGGAGACAAGCATTCCTACGAAATTATCATTCATCAGTTTGAGCGGCAAATGTATACCTATTGTTTCTATATTCTAAAAAATCATACAGAAACAGAAGATGCCGTGCAGGAAATCTTTATCCGCGCCTATCAGAACCTTCATCACTACAGTAGCAGTATTTCTTTTTCGGCTTGGCTTTACAAGCTGGCCTACCATCATTTGATCAACATGAAGAAGAAACAAGGTCGTTGGCTTAGGCTGGTTGAACATTGCAAAGACGAGCAGTCACAGATGTACATCTCCCGGCAAGATTCGGTGATCTACGAACTTATGGCCTATCTCACAACGGAAGAACGTCATATCCTGCTTCTAAAAGCGGTAGAACAGTACACCTTTGAGGAGATAAGTGGAATTATGGGACTCAAGACCGCTACGGTCAGAAAAAAATATGAACGGCTGCGCAAAAAGCTAATGGAACGCATAGGCCACAAAGGAGAGAGAGTACATGGGACAATTGCCGAAGCAAACAGAACATACTGAGATGGATGCCATTGAACAAATAATTCGTGAATCCGCTTTGCCAAAGCGGGAACTGAGCAGTTACATTATGAACAAGATTGGGGAGCATGATATGAACAGAAGAACTAGAACTTCGAATTCAAAATCCAGTGTCTTCAAAAAAACCGCAATTGCAGCATCAATTGCAGGAGTACTTGGTGCAGGTACGATCGGCGCAGGATTTGTATCACCGGTCATGGCAGAAACTCTAAAGCAGATTCCGGGCCTTGGCATCATTTATGAAGGAACGAGCCATCAAGCGGTAGAGACCGCTATTGCGCAAGGAATTCTATCCGAACCTGGACAAAGCGTGACTCATGACGGAATCACTCTGAAGCTGGGCAATCTGCTGTATGATGGTACACGTCTATCTTTCGTGCTGGAACACGAAGGTGCAGATGTGAATGATCCGAGACCAAAATTTGAACCTCCGGTTCTGCTTGCTGACGGGCAGGAGATCAAGTTCAGCTCAGGTGGTTTTGGTGATGTGCCATTTCATGAGAATGCTTATATGGTCGAATTGACACATGGTTTGAATCTGCCTGACCAATTCGATCTGACGATTCAGGCTAAAATCGCTAAGGTTAATGAAACTTATGAATTCAAGGTACCTGTAAAGTTGGACGACAATGCACTTGTGGTCAAGCCGGACATCTCCAAATCGGATGGATCTTTTAGTTATACCGTCAAGGAATTGTTTGTTTCCCCAGTCTCCACCCGTCTGATCTTGGACAGCCAGGGTGAGGTTCCACAGTCTAAGGAGCAGTCAGGCGACTACAGTGCAAGTAAAGTGTACTATGAGATTGTTGATGATCAGGGAAATGCCTTTGACCCATACAGATTCGGGTTCTTCAACAGCAAACCGGAAACTTCGTATCACGTTAATGAATTGTATGCTCCATTTGCCGCTACACCTAAAACGGTAACAATCAAACCATTTACATTGACCGTGAAGAATGATGACTTTAGTATTGTGGGGCAAAAGAAAGACAGCAAGGGCAATATTCTTCCAGGGATTGAAAATCTGGGAGAGCGCACATATCTGAAGGATTTGGAAATGACCATCCCACTCCAACCGTAAATGATGTGACAGTCCTATCTGCATAGCTCGAAAAGGAAATCATGCCGAAATGGCGTGGTTTTCTTTAGTTAGGAACGTGACTATTGTTCGATTACAATTTGTGGAATCTATGTTACAATCACTCTGCAAAAGAATATTGCAACTATTCATACATATGGAGGGAATTGTAAGATGGATATTATTGGCCTGGGGGGACTCCCTTGGGATACATTAGAGCAGGAGGTTGAACAAGGCGGGAAATTTGTCGTGTATACATATTGTATATCCATCATCTTCATGACCTTCCGGAAGAGTTCGTCAATCTATTACATAGAACCAAGAATGGGTTCAGTTGGTACAGGGCTCAAATTCACGTTAATTAGTGTATTGTTCGGATGGTGGGGCATACCGTGGGGGCCGATTTATACCATTGGTTCGCTATTTACGAATTTAAGTGGAGGCCGTGATGTGACAGTAGAAGTAATGGATTCGATGATAGCAGAACGAAGAGAGCAGTCGCAGTTGCTTAATTTTATTGAACGAGTAAAGGACAAATTGGAGAATCAAGTATGATCCTTCCGGAAGGTATTACGGGATTTGGCAAGAGTTTAGCCACAACAAAAATTACGGATAAAGAATTTAAAGTCTTCTGTCACCAATTTTCAGAAGAATTAGAGTTGGATATAGTTAATGTTGTAGAGATTTTTTACACTTCAAATTACTACGTTGGAGAACTGGCTAAGGCATCTGGTAAGGTGTATATAATCATGAACAAACAATATCCTTTCGTAGCATTTGCAAGCAAATATAGAAATGGAAATATTGAATTTATTGATAATACATATTATATTAATACCTTTTCTCGATGCAGAGAGCAATTTGAAAGTAATGATCGCTGCGATATTTATCGCATATTAGGGCTTGAGGATCTTGAAATGAGAGTTAATGAAGAGATGATTCAAAACCTGAACCAAGATGAACTGAAGCAGATTATATATTGGAAACCACAAGTACTTAAAGAGATAGTTTTTAATAATTGGGATTAATGAATCAACCTGACAGAGACTCTTCCCGGGAAGGGTCTTTTTTACGCAGATTGCTGAATAGAGCGGATCAGAATGAAGCATGTCTCGATAAGCTGGATGAACATTACTACTTAGGTTGGCTGGCAAACGTAACAGAAACGGAGGGGAGACCCTTTAAAGATTGATCGGAGGCCCCCCCTCTCCGCAGTGGCTACGTCACTCTTGGAATTCTTCCAAAACCTTGGATTTGTCTCCATGAATCTTTTCCAGGTGATCCTCTCCCCAATAGCATAAATGGTCTAGCGCGGGTTTTAATCCCCAGCCGTAGTGCGTTAACTCATACTCCACTTTAGGGGGGATCTCCTTATAAACCTTTCGTGTAACAATCTTATCCTTTTCCAGGCCTCTGAGCTGAGTGGTCAGCATTTTTTGAGTAATGCCGGGTATTAACCGACGAAGCTCAGACGTTCGTTTCCGTCCTGTCATCAAATGGTAGATAATTAAAGGCTTCCATTTTCCTCCCATTACTTCTAAAGCCGCTTCCACTCCAACTTGATACTTCTTTTGAACGCTATTTTTCATCTGTTCAGTCATCTCTTAATCCTCCGTTAAAAAGGCTAGGTTTGCTGAGAAGAACCAATCACTTCAATCTGTTACTCAGGTCAGTTTCTAGGGAATCTGCCTAGGGTACTTCCATGTTCCTATGGCACCTGTATCTTCCTA
Source organism: Paenibacillus sp. FSL M7-1046 (assembly GCF_038007405.1). Taxonomy (NCBI): domain Bacteria; kingdom Bacillati; phylum Bacillota; class Bacilli; order Caryophanales; family Paenibacillaceae; genus Paenibacillus; species Paenibacillus sp. FSL M7-1046. The sequence goes on from NZ_JBBOXB010000001.1 coordinate 5,204,555, forward strand.
TAGAACTTAAAAGTGCGTACTTCCAGATCATTTTCCTACTGTTTATAATAGCATCAGCCATTGATCATGGCTAGAAGTCAGCTGCTCAAGAAAGGTAGTGAAGATACAAGCATGAAAGTATTAATCGTTGTTTCACACCCGAGAAAAGATTCCTTGACCTTTCAGGTGACTGGTCGTTTCGTACAAGGTCTTGCCGAGGCTGGCCACGACTACGAGATATTGGATTTGCACGGGATTGGTTTTGACCCTGTTTTAAAAGGAGCAGATGAACCCGATTGGTTAGTTGCGGAACAGTCCTTTTCCCCTGAAGTAGAAATGGAAATAAGACGGATGAAGGAGCATGATGCTTTGGCATTTATTTTTCCACTTTGGTGGTGGCATTTGCCGGCTATGCTAAAGGGGTATATTGACCGTGTATGGAACAATGGGTTTGCATACGGTTCGAACCACCTTCATCATCAGCATGTCTTGTGGATTGGTTTGGCTGGCGTTTCGAAAGAACAGATGAAAAAGCGTAACTATGATGAAACGATTACTCATCTGCTGAATGTAGGAATTGCAGATTATTGCGGTGTTTCCAATTCCAAGGTTGAATTCTTATATGAGACCATGGATTCAAATCCCGGTCATTTCGAAATGCTGCTGAACCAAGCTTACCGCTTAGGTTTGAATTATGCCAAGGATCATTAAGCTGGAGGGCGGTTTGCTGCTGCTGTTATAGCTACGTTTTCCGAGCAACTTTGTGCGCGAATTCCCGCCCAATTCAGGATCATTCTATTAACCTCAGAGGGGAAAGAGGTAGTTAAGCCGAATAATATATCAAGCGAAAAAGTGCACAAAGAATTAACATCGCTGAGGTAGTTGAGATCGGAGAAACTGCATTAATTCACTAGGAGGTAGAGTATGGGACATCGGGCCAATCTCATGATTATTCGGGAAGGTAATTACTCTTTGTACTACAGCCATTGGTGCGCAATTACTCTTCCAAATGATTTGTTCTGGGGGCCGGAAGCGGCTGTGGCTTTTATTGAACAGCAGGAACCAGCAGAGGGTTGGCTGGACAATGCATGGGCGGAAGGCTGTGCATGTGTGGATTTGGATCACCGGCAATTATTGTGGTACGGCGGAGAAGACGAGCATTATGAGATTCCGCTGCGCCGGCATCTATTGAAGATGATGCAGCCCTTATGGCCGGGATGGACCATTGAATGGGCTTCTTCCGGGATATTGGACATGGCAGCTTATGTGGGTTATCCGGTGGAAGAACTCATCAGTGAAGTGAGTAGGACCATTACACCATTAGCGCTGGTGCCTGAATCCAGGGACGGCTGGGTCCGAACGGTGGCAAGCGTGGTTTATCTGGATGGGGAACTGCGGCTATACCCGGTACAATCGGAGCTGGAAGATTATCTATTGCAGGGGCCTTCGCTGGTAGAATTGCTTAATAAATCGGAAGGCAGCACAGAATTGGACTTAAACGAATGGCCGAAAGAGACACCAGATCAAGGCTTCCACCTGGATTTGCTGGCACGAACGATAGATATCTGGTATGCCCCGGATGCGGGGACTCTGTTGCAGCAGATTCGCACAGCTTGGCCGGGATGGACCGTTACCGATCAAAGAGATCAGTATGAGTCGCAGATCCGGCTGACAGAAGGGAAGCTGTGCTTTAAGATGGAGAATCCGCAAGAGTTGACGGAGCGGTTAACCTCTCATTTGCTGGGAAGTCACTCCAGTCCTGTAGATACCATTAAAGAGATTGCCCGTTTAAAGGCAGAAGCTGGAGAAGAGATAGAGGTGAACCCGCATGCTCTGGTGGATGAGCCTCAGGACATTCCGCTAGATACGCGTGAGCAGCTGCTGCGGTATGCCGTTGCGAACATGGCTGGGTGATGTTGTGGATTTGAACCCAGACCTATCACCCAGACCGTATTCCACAGGGGCGCTAAGTATGAGGTACTTGCTTCGTGCAAGTGCCTTTTTTTGGTGCTTGTAAATCAAATCGGGATATGCTAACCTGTAAATGTAAAACATGTAACCGGTTACACACATGAGGGAGTGAGAGCAGTCCATGATTACAATTAAGGATGTCGCCAAAATTGCCGGCGTTTCGGTGGCTACGGTTTCACGGGTGATCAATGAATCAGGTTATGTCAACATCGATACCCGCAAAAAGGTAGAGGCGGCGATCCGGCAAAGCAATTATTCCCCCAATGAAGTGGCCCGGTCTTTATACAAACGCAAATCCAAGTTAATCGGTTTACTGCTGCCGGATATTACCAACCCTTTTTTTCCACAGTTGGCACGCGGTATCGAAGATTACATGCAAGAGAATGGGTACCGGATTATTTTTGGCAATAGTGACGAGAATGAGGAGAAAGAGCTGGATTATATCCGCACTTTTGTACAGAATAATGTTGTAGGTGTGATATCTTCAACGAATTTTCCCGACAGCGGGGCTTATCTGGAAATGAATATTCCGGTCGTCTTCCTGGACCGTACTTCCAATGACAGTCCTTCCGTTTACGCGGATGGCCGGAAGGGCGGACGTCTCGCCGCTCAGGAAATGGTCGCAAGAGGCAGCAGCCGGATTACCATTATCCAAGGACCGGCCCATGTCAAGCCGGCGCAGGACCGGTTTCAGGGCGCGGCCGAAGCGCTTGAAGAAATGGGGATCAGCTACAATGTGATCCGGACTTCATCCTTTTCCTATACCGAAGCAGAGCAATGGGCGACCGAGCTGTTTGAACGGTTTTTGGATACAGACGGCGTGATCGCCAGTAATGATATTGTGGCCACAGCGGTTCTTCATGAAGCTCACCGGCTGGGCAAAACCGTACCGGAGGACGTTCAGATTATCGGCTTTGACGATATTCCGCTCAGCAGTCTGATGTCGCCATCTTTATCAACTATCCGCCAGCCTGCACGTGACATGGGCAGTGAGGCCGCCCGATTATTGATTCAGCTCATTGAGCAGGATCAGGTGGAAGATAAGATCATTCAGTTGCCGGTCAGCTTCATCGAGCGGGAAACTACCCGGAGCAGAATGGAAACCAGTAAGAAAGGGTGAAAGATATGGCTAAGATTTGTGTAATTGGAAGCTGTTCCATGGATTTGGTGGTAACCGCTTCCAAACGGCCTCAAGTTGGTGAAACGGTTCTAGGAGACCGCTTCACCACCGTTCCGGGAGGCAAGGGTGCGAACCAAGCGGTTGCCGCCGCACGGCTGGGTGCTGAGGTAACGATGATCGGCTGTATCGGGGACGATTTTTACGGCAAAGCGATCATGGACAATTTTAAAAGAAATGGCGTTATTACCACCAATGTGGAACCGGTTACACATGTAGAGAGCGGAACAGCCCACATCGTTTTAGCTGAGGGGGACAACAGCATTATCGTGGTCAAAGGTGCAAATGATCACGTCACACCTGCTCTGGTCGAACGGGCACTGGACGCCATCCGAAGCGCCGATATGGTCCTGGTGCAGCAGGAAATTCCGGAGGAAACGGTATCGTATGTTAGCAGCCTCTGCCAGAGAATCAATGTGCCCTTGCTGCTCAATCCAGCGCCTGCCCGCCCGCTTAGTGAAGCGGTGATCGAAAAGGCTGCCTATCTTACGCCGAATCAACACGAATGCTCCATTTTGTTCAGCGGGATGGATAAAGCAGAAGCTTTACGGAAGTTTCCGGGCAAGCTATTCATAACGGAGGGTAGCAGCGGCGTGCGGTATTACGATGGAGAGCGCGAGGTGCTGGTGCCCACTTATCAAGTGGAGGCTATAGATACAACTGGAGCTGGAGATACGTTCAACGCCGCATTTGCCGTGGCTCTGGCCGAAGGCAGCTCCATCCCGGACAGCGTGAAGTTCGCGAATCGTGCAGCGTCTTTATCCGTAACAAAATTCGGCGCTCAAGGCGGCATGCCCATGAGAGCTGAAGTCGAGGAGAGTCTTTAATTATGAAGAAACATGGAATATTGAACAGTCATATTTCCAAAATACTGGCCGACCTGGGCCATACCGACATGATTGTCATTGCAGATATCGGACTGCCGATTCCGGCGGGCGTTCTCAAGATTGACCTGGCCCTAAAACTGGGCGTCCCCGGCTTTCAAGAGGTCGTCGATGTCATTGCGGAGGATATGGTGATCGAAAAGGTGATTGTGGCCGAGGAACTGGCCGTGAATAATCAAGCAACCTCGCAATATGTGAATGATAAATTCAGGGGAACGCCGATAGAGGCGCTTACCCATGAGCAATTCAAGCAGTTGACCCAGAAGGCCAAGGTGATTGTTCGCACGGGAGAAGCGAAGCCTTACGCGAACTGCATCCTGCAAGCCGGCGTCTATTTTTGATATGGAGGAGGTTCGAGGGATATGCGCATTGCAATGAAAGACATTTATAAGTCCTTTGGCACCAACCCGGTTCTTGCGGGGGTAGATTTTGAGCTGCTGGATGGGGAGATTCATGCCCTGATGGGGGAGAATGGTGCCGGCAAATCCACGCTGATGAACATTCTGATTGGTCTTCATCAGCGGGATCAGGGAACGATTCACATTGATGGGCGGGAAACCTATTTTGCCAACCCCAGAGAAGCAGAGCGAAGCGGGATCGCCTTTATCCACCAGGAGCTGAATGTATGGCCGGATATGACGGTTCTGGAGAACCTGTTTATCGGGAAGGAAAAAATCTCTTCACTTGGGCTATTGAATATGAAAGAAATGAAAGCGTTAGCAAACGAACAGTTCCGCAAGCTCTCCGTGACGATTCCACTGAACCAGGAGGCTGGGGAATGTTCCGTCGGGGAGAAACAGATGATCGAGATTGCCAAGGCGCTCATGACCCATGCCAAGGTTATCGTGATGGACGAACCCACGGCTGCACTGACTGAACGGGAAATTCAGAAATTATTCGAAGTCATTGCCTCCCTCAAAAAAGAAGGCGTCTCCATCGTCTATATTTCGCACCGGATGGAGGAGATCTTTACGATATGCGACCGGATTACCGTCATGCGGGATGGGAAAACCATAGATACCCAAGCCATTCCAGACACGGATTTTGACGATGTGGTTCGGAAAATGGTCGGGCGCCAATTAACGGACCGTTTCCCTCAGCGCGTCTTCCAGCCCGGAGAAGTGGTGCTTGAAGTGAAGAATGCTTGCAAAACGGGGAAATTTAAAGACGTTAACTTCTCGGTGCGGGCCGGTGAAATTATTGGATTCTCCGGATTGATGGGATCGGGCCGGACGGAAATCATGAGAGCGTTGTTCGGACTGGATACACTGGACAGCGGTGAGGTGAAGATTCGGGGAAAGCAAGTGGCAATCCGCAATCCCCATAATGCGATGCAAGCAGGTATCGGCTTCGTTACGGAGGACCGGAAGGATGAGGGCTTGATTCTTGATTTTTCCATTCGGGACAATATGGCAATGACGAATTTATCCAGCTTCGCCCCCAAGGGTGTAATCATTGACAAGAAGGAAAAAGATTTCGCGGACCTGCTCATTCAGCGTCTTCAAATCAAGACGGAGTCTTCATCTACGCTGGCACGTCAGCTCTCAGGAGGCAATCAGCAGAAAGTGGTCATCGCCAAATGGATTGGTATCGGCCTCAGCGTGCTGATTCTGGATGAACCCACACGCGGCGTCGACGTGGGAGCGAAGCGCGAAATCTATCAGCTCATGAACGAGTTAACCGAACGCGGCGTTGCGATCCTTATGGTCTCCTCTGAACTGCCAGAGATTCTGGGGATGAGTGACCGCATAATAGTGGTCCATGAAGGGGAGATCGGCGGAGAACTCTCTCGGCAGGAAGCGACGCAGGAAAGCATTATGACATTAGCCACAGGGGGGCAATAGAGATGACAACAATTACGGATGGCAAAGAAAAGAAGAGTTTGCGGGTTGGGCAGATTACACAAAAGTTGGGCCCGCTGTTGGGGTTATTTATTCTTGTTCTCATCGTGTCCATGCTGAACCCGAGCTTTCTGGAGCCGCTTAATATTCTGAATTTGCTCCGGCAGGTTGCGATCAACGCGCTGATCGCCTTTGGCATGACCTTTGTCATTCTGACAGGCGGAATTGACTTATCGGTGGGTTCTGTTCTCGCGCTCTCCAGTGCCTTCATGGCCAACTTGCTGTTGGCGGGCTGGAATCCCATACTGGCGATTATCGGCGGCTGTGTATTGGGTGGAGTGATCGGGATGGTCAACGGCCTAATGATCACCAAGGGTAAAATGGCGCCGTTCATCGCTACCTTGGCGACCATGACGATCTTCCGGGGATTAACTCTAGTCTATACGGATGGCAACCCGATTACGGGCCTTGGAGATAACATGACGTTCCAATTGTTTGGCCGCGGGTACTTCTTGGGCATTCCTGTTCCCGCTGTGACGATGATAATCGTGTTTGCTCTGTTGTGGGTCGTACTGCACAAAACGCCGTTCGGCCGCAAGACCTACGCCATCGGCGGCAATGAGAAAGCTTCAATAATTTCCGGGATTAAGGTAGACCGCATCAAAATTATGATTTATTCACTGGTAGGTATGCTGTCGGCATTGGCCGGGGCCATTCTGACTTCCCGGTTGAATTCGGCCCAGCCAACGGCAGGAACCTCCTATGAGCTGGATGCTATCGCGGCCGTTGTACTGGGAGGCACCAGCTTAACCGGGGGCCGGGGACGTATTGTGGGTACCTTGATCGGTGCGCTCATTATCGGGATTCTGAACAACGGGCTGAATCTGCTGGGCGTTTCTTCTTTCTACCAAATGGTGGTCAAAGGGATTGTCATTGCGATAGCCGTACTGATTGACCGCAAGAAAGCCGCATAAAAGGGGGATTCTATTATGAAAAAAATCACTTTAGTCCTGACGTCCATACTGCTGCTGCTAATGACCGGCTGCTCCCTGGAGCCCCCGGAATGGGCCAAGCCCAATAATGAAGGCAGCGGGCAAAATTTGAAAATCGGCTTATCTCTCTCAACCCTGAACAATCCCTTCTTCGTGGCCCTCAAAGACGGCGTGACGGCGGAGGCGAATAAGCAAGGGGTGGAGATCCTGGTTATCGACGCGCAGAATGACTCCGCCAAGCAGAACAATGATGTGGAGGATCTGATACAAAAAGGGGTAGACGCGTTGTTGATCAATCCTGTGGATTCATCGGCAATCTCGACGGCGGTCCAGTCGGCGAACAGCCTGGATATCCCCGTCATTACATTAGACCGCTCGGCGGATAAAGGAGATGTCAAAGCGCTGGTCGCTTCGGACAACATCAAAGGCGGTTCCATGGCGGCCGAATATATCGTCCAGAAGCTGGGCAAAGGCGCGAAGGTCATCGAGCTGGAAGGATCGCCTGGCGCATCAGCCACCCGTGAACGGGGTAAGGGATTTCATGAGATCGCGGATACCCAGCTTGAGGTTATTGCAAAGCAAACCGCCGATTTCGACCGCACCAAAGGATTGACCGTCATGGAGAACCTGATCGAAGGAAATCCGGGCGTGCAGGCAGTCTTCGCACACAATGACGAGATGGCTCTTGGGGCGATTGAAGCGATCCAGAGCTCGGGTAAAAACATCCCCGTAATCGGGTTCGACGGCAACAAAGACGCGCTTGATTCCATCGAGGCGGGCAAACTGACCGGAACCATCGCCCAGCAGCCCGAATTAATCGGCCAGTTGGCCGTTCAGGCTGCAAAGGATGTGCTGGACGGGCAAACCGTGAAGCCGATGATTCCCGCACCGCTGAAGCTGGTCGTGAAAGAGTAATAGAAGACAAGGCATATTCTGCTTCAACCCATGAAAAGCTCGCGTGATCCAGGAATTCCTGCATCACCGGGCTTTTTTTGAAATAAAAGAATTTATATGTTTCACGCTATAAATTATCCTTCTATTTCTCGCTGAAACGGATACCGTCCTTTTGGGGACGGCAAAGCCGTTTCCACTTGGTCCTATATTATTCCATTGAAACAATATGCATATCAATCCAGTCATTTGAATTAGAACTCAATATACTTTTTGCTGCCTCATCAAATGTCAAATCAGCATCATTCGTGTAAATAACCCATTTACTCGACTTTTCAGCATTTGGCATTGTGCCGCTTAACTCAAGACTATATGTATACTCTTTTCCATTTGCATCTACATATTTAGTGGGGGTATTTTTTGCACAAGCTGACAAAGAGATAAGTAAAATAGCGAGAATCAATGCAACTGAAATGTTTTTTTTCATATTCATTACCTCCATAATAGCATTTATTTGGTTAATTATACCATAAAGGCAAAGGCAGCCCCGAAAATTGGACTTCAGGAGGAATGTTGAATGGAATGGAACCCAGAAGACGTGGAAGAGACGAGCCGATTATTGAAACTGGCTCATGGAGGATAGGCGATGTTATAATAAACATAATTTTTCAGGAGGTGCTCCTTGTGACCCATTCCATACGTTTACGGTAATTGGAGGTGCAAGACTGGTGAACTCGCCCATTTTTCGAGACAAGGGAATGAGTTTATTTGTTATGCGCCTGTTTCAGTCTGCCTATGCTAAGGGAATGAGTTTATTTGAGTTTTCAATCAAAGGAGATGACCTTATGCAAAAACAATGGAAAAAAACATTCGCGCTTATTTTTAGCGGACAGATATTCTCTATACTCACGAGTTCGATGGTTCAATTCGCGGTGATCTGGCACTTGACGGAATCGACAGGGTCAGCTGCAGTCTTGATGATTGCCGGATTGGCTGCGTTCTTGCCGCAAGCGGTCTTAGGTCCCTTCGTAGGGGTCTGGCTGGACCGCTGGAACCGTAAATTAACGATGATTATTGCGGATAGCGCAATTGCGCTCTTCAGTCTGATCTTAGGGTTCTATTTCATTTTGGGGGAGCCGGGACTCGGTTTCGTCTATATCATTCTGAGCTTGCGTTCGGCGGCTTCGGCCTTTCATGCCCCAGCGTTCCAGGCGGCCGTTCCGTTGATTGCACCGGAAGAGGAGCTGACAAGAGTCGCGGGTTGGCAGCAGATGGTCTTCTCTTTCTCGAATGTAATGGGTCCAGCGCTTGGGATAGCAGTATATTCGGCGACTTCGCTTGGGGCGGTATTGCTCCTGGATGTGGCCGGGGCGCTGATTGCGAATCTAATGCTGTTCCTGGTGAAGATTCATCAGCCCAAAGCGCAGGCAACAGTTGCCCCCTCCTTCATCCACGAATTCCGGTTGGGCTGGAGCGCACTCATTCAAGCAAAACCCATTGTGTTGATTACGGGGGCTACAGCAGTGTTCAGTATCGCGTTTATGCCGCTGGCGACACTATTTCCTTATATGACGTTGTCTCATTTTGGCCGTGGGGGCTATAGTGCCAGCTTGGTGGAAGCGGTGTTCAGCATCGGGATGATTTTGGGAGGATTGCTTCTGTCGGTGTTCTCATCCAAATGGAGTGATATTAGCTATATGAGCTTGGGTCTGCTGGTCATCGGCCTGACCTGTGTAATCAGCGGCCTGATTGGTCCGAATGCTTTTGTGATCTTTGCGGTTCTCTCGTTCTTCATGGGCAGTGCCGCACCCTTCTTCAATGGCCCCTTCATGGCGATGATTCAGCGTTCATTCGAGCCGGAGATGCTGGGCCGCGTCATTTCACTCGTGACCAGTATTATGATGCTGTCTTCACCGATTGGACTTCTGTTGGCAGGACCCGTGGTGGATGAATACGGCGTGCAGCTATGGTTCCTCGGTTCAGGAATTGTCGTGATGCTGACCGCTCTGTTTATCTTCATTCAGTTTCGGAGGCTGGCGTCCCGGCAGCGCACTGAGACTGAATAGACGTTTAGCCGCGAACAGCGGAACGAAGTCAAGAAATTCTTACGACTACAGCGGCCGGAAGATCAAACATTCTCCGCAGGTGTATGGTAAGAACAACGATGGAACAATTGCAGAAAAATGGTGGGGAGAGGGTACCTTGTTCTTGCGCAGTCTTGAAATTCTGAGGAAACATGAAATGGACCATAGCCGTTATCCGTTTTCCATTACAGCTCTAAAGAACCTCAGCACCATCGAATTCAAATCAAACGTTTCCTTCTTTGTGGGAGAAAACGGTTCGGGCAAATCAACCCTTCTGGAGGCCATGGCCTATCAATGCGGGTTTAATACTGCAGGAGGCAGCAAGAACAACCTCTACGAGGTGGATGCTTCCCACTCAGCTCTGGGAGATCATATTCGCCTATCATGGCTGCCCAAAGTTACAAACGGCTTTTTTCTTAGGGCAGAGACCTTTTATCACTTTGCCTCTCATCTGGATACTATGCCTCAGAGCTTGCAGTATTATGGTGGGCGCTCGTTGCACGAGCAATCCCATGGTGAGGCGTTTCTGGCACTCTTTAATCATCGTTTCGGCAAAAAGGCGATTTATTTACTCGACGAACCGGAGGCGGCTCTTTCGCCAGCACGGCAATTGGCCTTACTCCGTATAATTAAGGATCTGGAACATGAAGCCCAGTTTATCATAGCTACACATTCGCCGATTCTTCTCGGTTATCCGGATGCCCAGATTCTGAATTTCGATGAAGACCCGGTTGGGGAAATTCGTTATGAAGATACGATGCATTACATGATCACAAGACGGTTTCTCGAAAATAGAAAGAGTGTTCTGCGTGAGCTGTTCAGCGATTCGGATGAAAATGACTAGGGTTGAAACTTCCTTAAAAAAAGTGATTATGGGCCGGTCCGAGAGGGGCGGCTTTTTTGGTTTATCCATCCCGAGGCCGAGCTTTAAATCATCTCACAGACCGTTAAGATCCAGCAGGTGCGGGATTATAATAAAGCAGCACTGAGGAAATACATATCAGGTTTATATTCAGTTTAAATAAGGGGCTTACCATCCTTATATATTCAGTTGTTTAGGAGGAATTGCAAATGAAACAATTAACGAAAACAGCACCACACCACGGCGATTGGGCCATTGAAGCGCAGGGGCTTGTCAAAGTCTTTGGAGACAACCGGGCGGTGGACGGCGTGGATCTGAAAGTGGGCACCGGTTCGATCTACGGTGTGCTGGGTCCGAATGGAGCGGGGAAGACCACAGCCATCCGAATGCTGGCGACCTTACTAAGACCGGATGCAGGTTCGGCGAAGATCTTCGGACATGATGTGGTAAAGGAACCGCAGATTGTGCGTCAGCTGATCGGGGTGACCGGCCAGTACGCTTCAGTCGATGAGTCGCTTAGTGCGACAGAGAATCTGGTGATATTCTCCCGCTTGCTCGGACTGGGACGTGCCGAGGCGCGTCATAAGGCAGCGGAGTTGCTGGAGGAATTCGGACTCACCGAAGCGGCGAAACGTCCGCTCAAAAATTTCTCCGGCGGTATGCGCCGGAGGCTGGATTTGGCCGCAAGTCTGATTGCGCAGCCACCGCTCATTTTCCTGGATGAACCCACGACTGGTTTGGACCCGCGTACGCGCAACCAAATGTGGGATACGATCCGGCGGCTGGTGAAGTCGGGTTCAACCGTATTGCTAACCACGCAATACCTTGAAGAGGCTGATCAACTGGCCGACCGGATCGCGGTTATTGATCATGGCCGTGTGGTTGCCGAGGGCACCGTAGATGAACTGAAATCCTCTGTCGGAAGCTCGTCGCTGCATTTAAAGGTTCAGAATCCGCAAGATCTCACGAATGCCCGCCGGCTTGTGCAACAGGTGCTTCAGGTACCGTCCAGTCTTTCGGCGGAAGTGGCGAAAATCACTGCACCTATGGGCAACGCCGACCGGGTTACCGATCTGTTGATCGCGCTGCGCGAAGCAGGTATCCCGCTAGCCGAATTAAGTGTGCAGAAACCAACGCTGGATGAGGTATTTCTGACGCTCACGGGCCATGGTGTACAGGAGGACGCGGTTCAGGCGTCCGGCAAATCGAACAAAGTGGAGGAACAACAGTATGAGTACAATCATTAAACCGGGTGCCGAACGAAAGCTGAAAAATCATTCGAGCTTTAGCCAATCGGTACGGAATTCACTCACAATGGCCTATCGGGGGTTGCTGAAAATCAAGCGTACACCCGAGCAGTTGTTTGATGTCACGTTTCAGCCTATCATTTTCACGCTGATGTTTACTTATATCTTTGGCGGTGCGATCTCCGGAGATGTGCATAATTATTTGCCGGTCATCATCCCCGGCATTCTCGTACAGACCGTTATTACGACTTCCATAGTTACAGGCGTTCAGCTCAGGGAGGATATGGAAAAGGGAGTGTTTGACCGGTTCAAGTCACTGCCGATCTCGCGGATTGCCCCGCTCGCAGGAGCTTTGCTTGCCGACACCGTCCGGTACACCATAGCGACTGTGCTTACTTTTGTCATGGGATATCTTCTGGGCTTTCGTCCTGAAGGCGGGATCGGGCATGTAGCAATCGCAGCGCTCCTCGTGATCGGGTGTTCCTGGGCGATCAGCTGGATTTTCGCCTTCTTCGGCGTAATAGCACGCACGGCTTCCAGTGTGCAGGGGATATCCATGATTGTGCTGTTCCCGCTCACCTTTCTTTCCAATGCCTTTGTGCCGGTCAATACCATGCCGGACTGGCTCCAGTGGTTCGTGAATATTAACCCGATTTCGCATCTGGTGACAGCTGTCCGGGAGCTGGTCAACTCGGGGACGATGGGCACAGATCTTGTCTTCTCCCTCGTCGGAGCGGCTGTAATCGTAGCGATCTTCGCTCCCATCACCGTGCGTGCATATATGCGTCGTACGTAACTGTTTGGGTTTCTACCGCAAATCGCGGTTAAATTCAGGAAATCCAAACCTAACAGCGGCCGGAAGTCCAAATATTCTCTGTAGTCACGGCCAATCCCGAAATAGAAGAATTATAAGTTCAATCTATATAGTTGCCCGATACGGAACGGGTTCGTAACTTTCGTACCGGGCACGGCTTATAAGGCATGAGGATTATATTCCTGCAATTCCTCTACGCTGAACAAATGCCTCTGCAGCCCATGATAATAGTTCCCTTTCTCTGCCGTAAAACACAGCATGCAATAATCCGGATCAGTTGGCCCAAGCGGATAATATTGTTCGTCGCCTTCTTTCCAGAATTTCTGCTTCGTTTCATCATCAAGGAATACCTTCATATGCCCTGTAAGCATCAATCCGTGAAAGCCCTCGGCGTCGAGAAAGTAAATACAAGATTTGGAGTTGTGCATCCATTGGCTGGTGCGGATTGCAGACGTGTTTGTCGAGAACCAGAAGGTCTTTAAGCCTTCATGTTTGAGCTTGAACATATTTTTGGCGTTTGGAAATCCGTCACTGTCAATTGAACATGCAATGGCATCACGGCTATTTTCAATTAGTTTGATGATAGCGTCTTTAGTTTGCTGCTCCATTTCGGGTTCCTCCAATTCATCATTTCAAATTATCAACAATTCTGCTCAGCATTTTCTCCAATGCAGTAACTTCTGATTCTGTGAATCCCTGATAGAACAAAGTGTTCATTTGTTCAGATACGAGATCGTAAGCCTCACGGTATGCTTTGGCCTGTTCAGTAATCGTTATGAAAGTTTGCCTGCGGTTATGGTTGTCTGGAATTCGAACAATAAGCCCCCCTTCTTCCATTCTGTCAAGCATGCTGGTCAAAGAAGTATTTGCAAGCGAGGTAAGCCGGCCAATCTCGGAAATCGTAAGCCTCTCGTGTTCCCACAGCACATACAAAATCCTTCCTTGTGCGCCATTAAATGCATCCACACCGCTTTCTTTCAACATTTTTTCAAAAACTCTGCCTTGGAGCTGTTTGATCTGAGAGATCAAGAAACCACCTGATGTTTTCGTGTGGACCACCTTCCTCCTGCACAGGATATTCCTATATAGGAATGTTATCTGCGCTTTTTATCACACTTGATCTTCATATTTTTCCATTTGATAATATGATAGAATACGTTCACTTGGAGGGATACATATTATGAATCTTCACATTGCCATTTGTGACGATCAGAGGACAGAGGCCTCAAGATTGGAAGAATTGCTAATGAAGCTGCTGATGAACCTGCAGGGGATAACTGGCACCATTGAGATCTTTGAGTTAGGTCAATCCCTGCTTACGGCCATGAGCTCTACTGCTTACGATATTGTTTATCTGGATATGGAGATGCCCGGGTATAACGGCATAGAAGTCGCAGAGAAGATCCGGCTAGAAGATGCCGGGGTGTTAATCATCTATGTCACCAGTCACACCAGTTATATGAGAAGAAGCTTTGAGGTTCATCCGTTCCGTTATTTGCTGAAACCCATTGATGAACATGAACTGCAGGCCGCGACAGTCAAGGCCGTCCAGCAATGCATGCAAAGAAGCAATGTGCTGTCATTCTCAATCCATCATATAGACTATAATTTAAAAGTAGATGACATTATGTACATCACGGTAGAACGGGGAAAAAAATTGGTCCTGTGTACTGAAAACGCTACTTATTCATATTACGGCAAATTGGGGGAGTTGGAGGGACGGCTCTGGCCGCATGATTTTTGTCGCGTACATACGGGATACCTTGTAAATTGGCTCTATGTCCGTTCTTTAAGTAAAGAGCTTATTCAATTGAAGAACGGAGTGGAACTTCCTGTCAGCCGCAGTAGAAGCTCTGATTCTTTACGGTCGTACCATGCCTTTATAGAAAAGAGGCTTCTTAGATAGATGTCTTTCATTCAGGAGAATAGTCCCTACTTTTTGCTCGGTGTGTTTATGCTCATCCTTATTTATGCCCCGCAGGGGTTTGCATTCTATATTTTTCTAAAGAAATTTCTAATTCTGAACAGGAGCAAGAAGTCATTCGTAGGCTGCCTTATTCTCGTTTATATGGTTAAATCACTTACCGCAGCCAGCTTGCCGCCGGTTGTTTCGGTTGTCCTTCACTTCCTAGTGTATAGTTTGATTACGACCGTTTATTTTCGCGGCAGTGTGCTGCAAAAGCTGTTCTTCAGCAGTTTCTATACGGTATTTACAGTTGTTATTGAAATGCTGGTGTGGTATGGGGTTCAGTATATCCCGCTCGATCCCGAGCGAATGGATAACGCCAATTTCCTATGGCTGTCTTTCAGTTTCATCGTTGTTATTTTGCTAAGCATCATGTTATGCCTGCTATTGTTGCGGCTATTCCAAGTTGACAGCACAACGTTACTGTCGAATCAGGATTGGGCTGTGCTGAATCTTGTTTCGGCCGGCTCTTTGCTCATTATTATTGTGAATATAAGAGGGAATGGGTTCAAGCCTTCCA
Organism: Paenibacillus sp. FSL M7-1046; assembly: GCF_038007405.1. Lineage (NCBI taxonomy): Bacteria > Bacillati > Bacillota > Bacilli > Caryophanales > Paenibacillaceae > Paenibacillus > Paenibacillus sp. FSL M7-1046. Next base: position 5,219,783 of record NZ_JBBOXB010000001.1, read on the forward strand.
ATATCCCGCTTGAATTTGTCATCATCCTGTTAGGTATTCTTGTCATTAACATTGCTGTAATGTTTATGTACCATAAGTTAATGAGACGGATGCAGGTAGAATTCCATAATCATGTGCTGGAGCAGCAAGTGACGGAATACACAGGTAAACTGAAAGAGAATCAAGAAGCAAAGCGCTTGCGCCATGATCTGAATCATGTTCTGCTCTTCATTCATTCTCTGCTGGAAGCAGGAGCTGTACAAGAAGCCAGAGCTTATGTTGCGGAGGTTGCTTTGAAGCATAGGCCGGGAGAAAGATTCATCTCTTCTGGAAACATTGCTATTGATGCGATCTATAACGAGAAGTTCGCCATAGCCGAACTGAACAAGGTTGCAATGCAATCTCATTTTCGCATTCCTCAGGACTTGTCGCTTGCAGGCAAAGAGGTGAATATTGCGATAATCCTTGGCAATGCCCTCGACAATGCGATTGAAGGGGTTCAGAGATTACCCCAGCCAGGGCCGTATTCAATTGAGCTGGAAGTGATTTTTAGCGACGGGTTATTGGTGATTTCCCTGAAGAATCCCGCATCCCTGCTTACGGAGGACGGACATGGCTCCTTTTTATCCAGCAAGCGGAACTTAGGCAGCAAAGGGTTCGGAATCGAAAGTATTGAGTATGCCGTTCAGCAGCTTCAAGGAAGTGTCACTTTCAGATATGAGGATCAGCAGTTCATGATGCTGGCGGTATTGCCAGTGCACGGGTAGCTATCAAATGCCAATTACTCCATCAACCGGGCAAGTTACGGTCTCCTCCCGTTTCAGAGAAGCAGTCCATGATAAAGTGAGGCTGTTCTTTATTTTAAGGAGGTTATTCCGTTGACATTGTCATTGCTCATCAGTGCAGTCCTTCAGCTCATCTTATTCACCTCTATTCCCTATGTATACTGGTTCTTTACAAGCAGAAAGACATCTTCGTTTGTAAAGTGGATTGGCTGGAAGAAACCTCAAGTGGTTTCCAGAAGGCAGTTCATCCTATGCTTCATCCTTACAGTGACTATATTCACCAGCTTGGGAATGCTTACTACAATCTATATGCTGGATAAGGATACTTTGGCCAGCTCTCAGTTTTACGGAACAGGTCTTAAGGGTCTGATTCCGGCGTTGATCTATTCATGGGTGCAGACGAGTTTGTCCGAAGAGATTCTGTTCCGCGGATTCATTGGCAAACGGCTAAGCTCGAAGTTCGGATTTGCAATTGGGAACAGTGCCCAGGCTCTATTGTTTGGTGCCGTACATGCTGTTATGTTATACAGTAGTGCCGGATTTTTTCATTCTGTAGTTGTAATGGTTCTTGCAGGCTTTGTGGGCTGGAGCATCGGACTGTTGGACGAGAAGTTATCTGCCGGCTCGATTATACCAGGTTGGGTCCTGCATGGGCTGACTAACCTGATCTCCTCTATTGTTATGATGTATCAATGGATGTAGAGAAGTTTACAGATCTCCTGTGGGTTAAAACCAACCATAAATTGGAGGGAATTTGATGCACAAAAATGAAGCATTGCAGACATATCCATGCTCCGGGATCGAACATTTGAAGGTTCATGGCAGAACAACAGGCTGCCTGGACCCGGTAACCTTGTTCTGGACAGGAAGTGCAGTTGAATTCAACGTAAAGGCTTCGGAGCTCTGGATTGAAGTGGAGTCCGGATATGATCAGTACGAGCCTTGGATCAGTATACTCATCAACTCTGTACCTGTAAGCAGACAAATGTTAACCGCCGGAAGGTACTGGGTCTGTGTGTTCAGAGGGATGAATGAGAATGCTGTGAAGAATGTCCGGATTGTAAAAGATGTGCAGGCTATGAGCGGAGATCCGGGCTGCTACATGCAAATCCACGCCGTGAAGACGGATGGGGAATTCGTGCCTGTTGAAGCTAAGCCCTATAAATTTGAGTTTATTGGCGACAGCATTACTTCCGGGGAAGGCGTCGTCGGAGCCAAAAGTGAAGAAGACTGGATCCCGATGTGGTTCAGCGCAATACATAATTATACGGCAATGACGGCTGACGCTTTGAACGCAGAATATCGGGTTATTTCGCAAAGCGGGTGGGGAGTGCTTACTAGCTGGGATAATAATCCGCATGCCAATCTTCCTGATACCTACGAGCAGGTGTGCGGGCTGCTTGCCGGTGCGAAGAATACAGCGTTAGGGGCTTTTTCAGCAAACGATTTTGATTCTTGGCAGCCGGATGTGGTAGTGGTTAATCTCGGAACCAATGATGACGGTGCTTTTCATTCTCCGGGATGGCAAGATGATGTTAGCGGGAAGATTCATAATCAACGGCTAAATGATGACGGGACTTATAATGAAGCGGATTTGGCGGCATTCGAGTTGGCTGTTGAGAAATTTCTTCTGAAGCTCAGAACTAATAATAAAACTGCACACATCATCTGGGCCTATGGAATGTTGGGCATCCCGATGATGCCGGCGATTCATCGTGGTGTAGACCGTTATGCCAAGAGAACAGGCGACAAGAAGGTTTCTGTATTTCAACTTCCGAATATGACGAATGAAACTATAGGTGCAAGAAGCCATCCGGGGGTTTTGGCCCATAAGCAAGCGGCACAAGAGCTGACCGGTTACATCCAAGGGATTTTAGCGACGTATAAATTGAACTAAAATACTTGAGATAAGGAAAAGGAGCAATGGAGGGGGATTTTGGAACTGGAGGAGCGGTAGTGTCCGCCTTTGTCTTCGGATTTCTACCGCTAATAGCGGTATTGATCAAGAAATCTGAAGACAACAGCGGCCGGAAGTCCAAATATTCACCGTAGTTGTGACTGATCCTGTACTCTAAAACCTTAAGTTCAATCTATATATAAGCTGAATTACAGAGGATTTCCTATCAAATGTCCAGGAGGTGCAGGATGAAGGAAAGATTTTGTAAAGCGTTGGAAAGTAATAATTTGGCTGAGATGAGAAAAATACCAAAAGGGGATTTGCACAACCATCTTCCAAGAGGCGGTAATAAGAAGTATATCGAAGAATGGGCCGGGGTGAAAATACCCGAATGTCCGAAGTTTAAAGATCTGGATGAAATGAATCAATGGAATGCGCAATACATAAAACCATTATTTCAGGGAAGATTAGGGTATGAAAAACGACTCGAAGCCGCATTTATGCAGGCAAAGTTGGATGGTGTAGAGCTGCTTCATATGAGTGTTTCAATAGGAGAAGAGGCTTTTTATGATCAATCCATTGAGGATTTGGTTAAAGCATTAAAAAGGATTCACCAAGCCGTTGCTCCAGATGTTACTTTTGTACCGGAAATTGCATTCTTATCCTATATTCCTATTGATGAGATAAATGAAAAGTTAGATCAATATTTCGCTCAGGATTATTTTCAATCGTTGGATATGTTTGGCGATGAATTTGCTGTTCCTTCCTTCAAAAAAGTATACAGAAAAGCGAAAGATAAGGGGTTGCTGCTAAAAGCGCATGTAGGCGAATTTGGATCAGCTGAATTAGTCAAAGAGGCTGTAGAAGAACTTGAGCTCGATCAAGTTCAACACGGCATAGCTGCTGCCAGCTCGCAAAGCATTATGAATTGGTTATGTGATCATAAAATTCAGCTTAATATATGCCCGACAAGTAATGTTGTACTTTGCAGGGCAGCAGATTATAACGTGCACCCTATTAGAAAATTATATGATAATGGGATTAGAGTCACCGTAAATACGGATGACATGATTATTTTTGATCAAAGTGTTTCGGAGGAATTTTTCAACCTGTATCATGCAGGTGTTTTTAATCCAGCAGAATTAAATGAGATCAGAGAAAATGCTTTGTGAACAATAAATTTCGGATAAAGGAGATATTATGACGGAGAAAATAGATGCAGGATGGAATTTCGACAACAGTTATGTTTCTCTTCCCGAATCGCTGTATACAAGGCTCAAACCGGATTCCGTACGACTGCCGAAGCTGGTGATTTTCAATGAAACCTTGGCAGCATCTCTTGGGTTGAAGGGTCCTGCGCTGCGTAGCGATGATGGGGCTGCAGTGCTTGCAGGCAACGAAATTCCTGAAGGTGCTGATTCACTTGCCCAAGCTTATGCAGGGCATCAATTCGGACATTTTAACAGGTTAGGTGACGGCAGGGCTGTGCTTCTTGGTGAACAGATTACACCAGAAGGCGAGAGGTTTGATATTCAGCTTAAGGGTGCAGGTAGAACGCCATACTCCCGCGGAGGCGATGGACGGGCAGCGCTCGGGCCAATGCTACGCGAATATATTATCAGTGAAGCCATGCATGCGCTTGGTATTCCTACCACCCGAAGCTTGGCGGTAGTCACTACAGGGGAGCCGATATTCCGCGAGACCAAGCAGCCGGGTGCTATATTGACCCGTGTAGCTGCCAGTCATCTGCGTGTTGGTACCTTTCAATACGTCTCCGCATGGGGCACTGACAAGGATCTGCAGGCTCTGGCAGATTACACGCTGCAAAGACATTATCCGGAAGCTGACTCTGATTCTGATCCGAACCGTTATCTTGTGCTGCTTCGGGAAGTGATCAAACGTCAGGCTGAGCTGATTGCTAAGTGGCAGCTGGTCGGCTTTATTCATGGAGTGATGAATACCGACAACATGGCCCTAAGTGGAGAAACCATTGATTACGGCCCTTGTGCCTTCATGGATGTCTATGATCCTGCGACAGTATTCAGCTCGATAGATCTTCAAGGCCGGTATGCCTATGGCAATCAGCCGGGGATTGCTGTGTGGAATCTCGCAAGATTTGCGGAAACGCTGCTGCCGCTGCTGCATGAAGACAAGGGCGAGGCGATCAGCCTTGCCGAGGATGCAATTGCAGATTTTCAAGAGATCTTCCTCAGCCATTGGCTCGCAGGAATGAGGGCGAAGCTGGGAATCTTTAATGAAGAACCGCAGGATGAATCCCTTATCGAAGGCTTGCTTGAAATGATGCAACAGTATCGTGCCGACTATACCCATACTTTCCGGGCTTTAACTTTAAATAAGCCGGAAGAAACGGTTTTGCATGGAACACCTGAATTTACCGGGTGGTATGAACTTTGGCAGGCGAGACTGGGCAGGCAGCAGGAATCGCAAGACGCCTCGCAGCAGCTAATGCGCGCCAGCAATCCAGCGGTAATTCCACGCAACCACCGAGTAGAAGAAGCGCTCGAAGCAGCAGTGAGAGAAGAGGACTTCAGTGTGCTGGAGCGGCTTCTTGGTGTGCTTGCGAACCCATACGCCTACTCTTCAGATCAGGATGACTACAATTCACTGCCAGAGGAATCCACCATGCCCTACCGGACTTTCTGCGGTACCTGATTTGGACACAGGAGAAAGGGAATATACATGTACCCTGGCTTCTTATCTACAGTGTTTAAAATATGGTAAACTAATAAAGTCTAAAATATTCACCCTAAAGTGGATACACTATTTTTCTTGGGAGGTAGATATTATGAAAAACAATGCCAGCAAAAAAAACAATATGGGGATAACGTCTAACTAATCGTGTCCGTTAACGTTCCCCGCCATCTGAAAGGGGAAAATCAATTTGAATCAGGTATTATTAATTATCGACGCGCAGCAAGAGTTAATCGATGGAAATGAGCAGGAAAGTGCGGTATTTAACAAAGATCAGCTTATCCGGAATATTAATAAAGTGATTGAACGAGCCCAAGAAGCAGGTGTCGAAGTTGTGTTTGTAAGGGACCTCGATGTAGCGGAGGGAGAAGGTACAGGCTTTCAAGTGCACCATGAAATAAATAAGTCTGCGGATGCCAAAGTCTTTGATAAACTGGCAACCAATTCTTTTCACGGGACAGGACTTCTTCAATACCTGAAAGATCAACAGATTGGGCATGTGGTCATTATGGGTTGTAAAACTCAGCACTGCATTGATACAGCAGTCCGGACTGCTACGGTCAGTAATATGGATGTCACCTTGGTTGGGGATGGACATTCTACAACGGACACTGATGTTTTAAGTGCAGAACAAATCATCAGGCATCACAATAAAACGTTACATGGGCACTACAATGTGGAGCACTTTTCTATGGTCAGAGATTCCGAGGAAGATTTGTTTCGTCCCACGCATGACTCTTATAGATCATAATTCGCAGGCGGCACTTAAATGTGCCGCTTTTTGCTGACTTTTCACTAGTGGGAAATTATGAATGATTCAAAAAGACGCAATAGAATTAGTAGAATAATTCCCATTGTTTTTTATGGAATATAATGTTATATTATGTCAGCGATATCTATTGATGTCATACATAGCCTCTATACTATCAATCATATCATTTTGTTTTGAATAGCTGGCCGGCTTTCAAATATAAAAAAATTGAAGAATTTATAGAAAAGAGGAAATATTATGATTTTGAAGAAAGGCATATGTTTAATGGTTTTAAGTTCAATGCTTCTTGTTCCAACGATAGCAAGCGCAGAAACTGAAGGAAGCAATATTGAAATTCAAAGCGAAGGAATTAAACCAGCTCAAGAAAAGCTAGATTCTTTTATATCAAAAGCACGTAATTTATCTGAAGAATATTCAACATCGAACAAACAACAAACCAATAATTTAAATTCGATTCCTGAAACATTTAACTATACATTTGTAGAGGGAGATACGGGATATTTTTATGAGAAGTCTTCGGTAAGTGCTGATGAATACGTAATAACTTACCCTATAGAATATTTAGCACAAAACGAAATAACATCTAATCAGAGTGAAGTAACTGCTGCTGCCTCCGACACAATTCCAAGTGGGATCGGGGGACGAGCAACAGTTCAAAAAAATGGCAGCATTAACACCTTTCTTATTCGTACCCCTGCCACTACTACTGGACCTACAGCCAGAACCTATATTTATGGCGGTTTTTCCGGTGTAGGAAAGGACAAGTCAGGGACTTCTAACAGAACTATTGAGGCAGATATGGGACTTGTATTTTCAAATGCATATGGTGTTAATAAGTGGCAACCAACTATTAACTACTATTGGGGAAGTGAAGGAGATGGACATACTGTTCCAGGAAATCGCATAAGTCCATATAATGAAATTTGGTATAAAAATGGATATGTTCCTGGTAAAGATGTAGATGTAACCATTTATCGAAATCTTGGTAATAATACTAGATTATCCACAAGAGGTTATGCTCTTTTTGCTGATCATGAGGGAAACGGAACAAATACGTATCTTACAGCTGTTACAGAGATAGCAAACACTTATGTTAGTAGTACCAGTAGTTGGAAGTATTTGGCTACTATTGCGGATACAGTAGTTAATAAAGTGCCTCAAGGGGACGCTGCTGGACAAGTTACAGGTATATTGAGTAATATTCTCATAGACAGTAGCGCATATACTCCTGTATCTAACGGTACCGATTTTGCTAATGTAACCATTTCGAGCAACAATGTAACAATAAAGGTTTCAAAATAATTATGACTACTTAGAGTTTATAGTAAATAAATTTAAAGACACCTTATTTTTATGATGCCGTGGAAATATTCTCTGGTGTTATCACATAAGGTGTCTTTACTACTTTATCTTGAAAGGTTGATACATGTGTTCATCAAACGAAAGATAATGATGCTTTGTCTTCTGATAACAACTTTTTCATCGATCACCATAGCAAATGCAGCATCCACTCCATCTGCACCGGTTAAATCACCAGTATTGTTGAAAATTAATCAGTTCTACGTGGCATACACAGCTCCTCATGCACCATATGTTGATAACAAAAATCGTTTAATGGTTCCATTGCGCAGCATATCTGATTTATTGGCTGCTGACGTAAATTATGATGCTAAGACAAAAAACGCTATGATAACTAGAAAGAACTATCTAAAGGAAGAAGAGAAGAACTATACTATAAAAATGACAGTTGGGTCAAAAGAGATTGAAATAAATAATGTTAAATCCGAGATGGATACCATTCCAACCTTAATCAAAGAAAGCATGTTCATTCCATTGAGCGTAGTCACTAAAGCACTCCATATTGAGACTACCTGGGATCATAATAAAGGACTTGTAAGTTTAAATCTCGATCCGGCCTACTTGCCTTCGGGAGTAGTAAGTGATGAGGGACATCTCGGGAAATCCGATACTAAGGTTAGGCCTATAAACTCCACTATTCAAACGACAATCAACAAAGCCGGAATACCCGTCATTAATGTAAATGTGACGGCCCTCAACGAGGGGGAATCATCATTAAGCAAAGGAAACTATTTGCGTTTTTATGTTCAAGATTCGAATTTCGGTTCTTTTGATGTATACAATAAGGATCAAATCAAACCTGGCGACACATTCTCCGTTCAAACAACAAATACAATTCTTGCAGATTCACTAAGATATATTCTAGTTGATGCTTTTGCAGATTAATTTGTAGGATTTATGATGCTGCAAATACTGATAGGATGAATGGGAATAAGCCCTTGCCATTAATGGCAGGGGCTTTAATATTAGGGCTGTATCCATTCGCCAAATAACAACTGCGCCTTGTCCCAATCCACCCCAAGGCCTCCGTACCATCCCGCCCACGGCATTTCCATGTCGGACCGGCCTCTTGTATTGTTCAACTGCAGTTCTCCGTTTACAATGTCTTCCCTATTGCTCCAACGATCAGCTTGAAGCTCCAACACCTGATTGTGCAGGATGCCGACCGTTGCCAGTGATTGCCAGGATACCCCGGCGCACACCTGCCGTTCCTTTAACCAGCTTCATGGAGGTTAGGCGTTTCTCATATTTACCTGGAGTCTCATCTTCCGGCGCCTCAGCGAGACTGCGGAGCAGCCGATTAAAAATGGTAATGCTGTACCAGCAGTTCACGATCGGCAGGTGACAGGGTATCCACCAGGTAGAGGCTTACTTCCCTCTCTCTGTCGTAATCGTAATTAGGATACTTGTACAGCTTATTCAGTGCTTTAAGCAGTTTATGGTTCATATGAGCTCACCTCCTCACCAGTTTGCTTATAGTTATACCAGGGAGGTTCATAGAACTTTTTTCTAAAGCAACGAACCATGTAATTGCACTAGGCATATGATGTATTAGTTTATTAGGAAGGGAGTGTTGACCATGAGTTTTCAAACTGCAGGATATCAGCAAAAAGTTTTGTATCAAGCAGACAGCCAATCTGTTCAAAACTTAAAAAACATTAGAAGCCACCTACAGCATATATGTAAACAACATGGTAATCAAATTGTCAGAATTGAAACCCTGGACGGTCAAGTTTACGTCGGGAGAATTGTGCATTGTGACAGAGGCTTACTGTATTTCGCAGTTCCAAAGCAAGGAGGGCAGCGTGCTTTTTTCGGAAGTCCTTCTTACAGTAGTGATGAGATGATTCTAACTCTTGTCCTGTACGAGCTGCTTGTCATTACTTTATTGTACACATAACATAAATGGGAAAAGAGCCTCCATAGCGTAGGCTCTTGTTTTTTTAATATCATTTTAGAACGTTCTCAGAACAATTACCAACAGAATGTAAAGCACCAAGATGACAGTAGTAGAAGTATTCCCTCCGAATCCTGCACAACCACTCATTGTTGTTCCTCCTTTGCTTTAACTTATACCCCATACTATGTATCTGTCCCTATCTCTGTAACGACTAATGCCTAAATTGTTTTTTTTTCTTGATCATCTTCATCGCTCTTTATAAATTCTATATCCATCAATTTTTACAAATATCGTGTTATTTTTGCGATTTCAAGCCTTATACTTCCTTTATGAGTCATTTCACCTAGTCCAAACCCACATTCCCTACACATAAAAGCATTCGGTTCATTCAGGAGGCTCAGTTTATGAGTACATATTCGAAGGAAGAAAAAAGCTGGATGTGGTACGACTGGGGTCATTCCGCCTACTCTATCATCATTTCGACGGCAGTCTTTCCGCTCTTCTACAAAGCAGCAGCTCAGGATGCTGGCATTAGTGCCGCGGATTCTACGGCTTACCTGGGATATGCTGTTGCAGTTTCGACGTTTATACTTGCCCTGCTAGGCCCGATCTTGGGCACAATTGCCGATTACCAAGGGTTCAAAAAAACGTTTTTCGCCTGCTTCAGCTTGCTCGGCATAGTCGCTACCGCGCTGCTCACGTTTATTCCGAACGACAGTTGGGAGCTGCTGCTCATCTGCTATATGTTCATCGCGATCGGGTCGGCGGGCTCCAATGTGTTCTACGATGCGTTCCTAGTAGACGTCACCGACAACGAACGGATGAATAAGGTGTCTGCCCGCGGATTTGCGATCGGGTATATAGGCAGCACGATTCCTTTTATCATCAGCATCGCGATCATTCTTCTTGCTGAGCAAGAAATTCTGCCGATCTCCGTCACGGTGTCGAGCCAAATCGCTTTCTTCATTACGGCCCTCTGGTGGGGCATCTTCACCTTACCCATGCTCCGCAATGTACACCAGAAGCATTACTTGAACCGCGAGCCGCGAATCGTTGCGAACAGCTTCAAGCGTCTCTACGAGACCTTAAAGCAAATCAAGCAGCATCGCGCGATTTTCCTTTTCTTGCTTGCTTATTTTTTCTATATCGACGGCGTCGGGACAATCATTACGATGTCAACCGCTTATGGAACTGATCTCGGCATCAAGTCGACTGATTTGCTCATTATATTGTTTGTCACGCAAGTTGTCGCTGCTCCATTTGCAATATTGTACGGGCGTCTGGCGGATCGGTTCTCGGGCAAAACCATGCTGTATGTCGGTATCTGCGTCTATATCATCGTATGTATCTACGCTTATTTCATGAAGTCGGTGTTCGACTTCTGGGTGCTTGCGATGCTGGTCGCCACCTCGCAAGGCGGCATTCAGGCGTTGAGCCGGGCTTACTTCGCACGGATGGTGCCGAAGGAGAACGCTAACCGGTTTTTCGGGTTTTATAATATTTTCGACAAGTTCGCATCGATTCTGGGGCCTCTTCTAATCGGAGTCACCGCGCAGCTCACCGGCCACACGAGCATGGGGGTCTTCAGCCTTGTTGTCCTGTTCATTGCAGGTATCGTCATTCTCATGCTAGTGCCGGAGCCGGAAAGGGGACAGGAGGCCAGTTTGTCAGGTGGGCATCATGGCCGCAAGACGAGCGGGTTGAACTAGTCAGTGCGGTAACGAGTCTTGCTCTAGCAACCTAAATTAAGAAGCTGAGCATTAAGGGTTAGGAGAGAACGAAAGTCCAATAAAACAGCGGCAGTCCGGGACATGATTTCGTCGTCCATGACTGCCGCTATTTCCTGTAATAGGGTCAGACTGTGCTATGTACTCTTTAAGTATAAGAGTTTTAGCCCTCGTAATGGTCTTCCAATTAATAGTATAATGAGAACTTATAGGGCTATTATTGCTCTGCTAAAGAAGATTACATATCCATATTTGAAACATAAGGAGATGAGCTCATGACAGCAATTATCCCTACAGAACAAATCCGCATTATTGAATACGATCCTTCTTACGCTGGGGCGGTCGCAGAGATGTGGAACCGCAGTAACGAAAGCTGGGGCGGCGGCACCAACCACAGAACAGAAGACAGTGTGCGCAGGGAGATGGAGGTTTCGGCCAATCTTCATGTGTTTCTCGCTGTCGATGGCATAGAGGTGGTCGGATTCTGCAGTTTTGCACATTACCGCCAAGATGAAGGGGCATTGTACGTACCGTTATTAAATGTGCGACCTGATTATCACGGTTACAAGGTAGGCCGTAATCTGATTTTGAACGCCGTCCGCAAGACCGTCGAAGCGGGGTGGCCTCGTCTCGATCTGTTTACCTGGGCAGGCAACACCAAGGCTGTGCCGATGTATAAGAAATGCGGATTCTTCTGGGAAAAGAATGAAGATTACGTCCATCTGATGAACTTCATCCCAACCGTTCTGCAGACTGAGGCGCTTGCTCCCTATTTCGAGGAGCTGGATTGGTACGCAGACAGCAACCGCGAACTTCCCATTCAGCCGGATGGCCGGCGGGAGCGTGGTTTTGATTTCTTTGATTACACATGGCAAAAGGGAGAACTCTCCTTGCGGGCAGAATTCGAGAAGTCCGGTCGCGGGCTGACCGCTCTTGATACACCTGACTATGAAATCTCCACTGAAATCGACGATCATGATCTTGTGTTTGGCTCCGCTTACAAGATTCGTTATGTGATCAAGAATCGTTCTGCTTCCGAGCTGGCGATTGAGATCAAGGGCCAGAACGACAAGAACATCCGGTTTGATCTTTCCGCTATGCATACGCTCGCTGCGGGAGAATCGGTCATTGTAGAGGGTGATTTCGAGCTTGATCCGGTTCGGGAGGAGCAGAATGACAAGAAGACCCATCCGGTTGTGATGAGCCAATGGATCATCGGTGGCAAGCGGGCTGAGTTCCGTATTGGCGTAGCTCCGAAATTTCCGGTCAAGATGAAGATTGCATTGCCAACCCGGGAGCTGTATCCGGGCCTTCCGGCCGAGCTGTATCTGAACGTAGAGAATAACTTCGCCTCGGAAGCGGAGTTCGCTTTTGACTTGCCGGAGGAGGAATTCCTGCAGTGGGGTGAACGTGCAGTACGCTTCACGGTTCCGGCTAAGAGCAAAGCTTCTATCCCGGTACCCTTCACCCTGTTGTCCTACGGGCTTTACTCACAGGATGTTGAAGTGACGGCCGTTCCAATTGGGCAAAAGGCGGTCTCCTTCACAAGTAAACTATCCGTTCTAATGAAGGGGACGCAGGGCCGCTTCGGCGGGCAGGAGGGTGATCAGTGGGTCGCCGTGAACGGCGCCTTCTCGCTCCATATGAACAAGTCCGACAATGGAATGTGGATTGAATATCCCGGCTCCAGCCATAACTTCTGGTGGACCTTTCCGAAGCTAGGCAAGCCGTTCGCAGAAGAATTCTCTAAGAAGCAGGCCGTCAGCGTGAAGATCTACCCGGAAGGGGAGAGCCAGGTTCTCGAAGCGCTCTACGCGTCGGATGAATTCCCGGGTATGGAGATAACAACGGTGGCTAAGCTATTCGCAAACGGAATCGCTGAGTTTCATCATGAGATCTGCAACACCAGCAGCAAAGCACTGGATGAGAACATGTATGTACTGGCGAATTTCGGCTTTTTTGGCAAGCAGCTCATCCTGCCGTATCAGGGACATTACGTGGACATGGGCGATGCGTACGCCGGCGATCCGGGTCTTTGGGACAGCGACCAGGTCACGGAGAACTGGATGTTCTGCAAGGAAGAGAACGTCACCTGCGGAATTTGCTGGGACCCTTCTCTGAAGCTGCTTCGCCCGGAATACACGCTTGGGCTTGAGCATAACCTTGGGCAGATTTCCGCTGGAGAGGTCGTGCGGACAAAGGCAACTGTGTTTGCACTAAACACCTTTCCCAAGTGGCCGGAATTCCGCGCCTTCGCCAGAAAGCAGAAGAATTCGGTCATCCCGGTGCTGGACGATCATCTGGAACTCACACTCGGCGGCGGAAATCCGTTTGCGGCGGGTGCGCTTCAGGCAGAACTACTCGAACGAAAGATGACCCCGCTTGCAGGAAGCCTCGATCTGTATGTGCAAAACGATGGCGGAGCGGAGCAGAGAGCGGCTGGTATCGAGTTGCAAAGGGAGCAGGATTTACGCTCTGCGGGCTTTGAGCTCTCTCCTGAGGAAATGGGATCACCAGGACACAGAAACTCCGGCCAGAAGGTCCGGGTCGTCTATCGCGGAGAGGATCGCATTCAGGAGCGGTCGGGTCTTTGGTTCCCTCAGACGGAAACAACTGTTGTTTGCGAGATCGAAGAAGGTCCGGCGGGTTCCGTTTATACGGTGAGTAACGGAGTACTTTCGATAGCGGCTGCCCCTCAGTTCGGAAGCGTGGTGCATTCCTTGAAGCACCAAGGGGAAGAATGGCTGGACAGCTCCTACCCGGAAGCCGTTCCGCGTTCCTGGTGGAATCCTTGGTACGGCGGTCTCGGCGTAGGAATTTCCGGAATGGGTGGATTCAGCCGGCAGCAGGAGACGAGAACCGCAGCATGGGTGAAGCGGATGGATGTACACGGCAATGTCTGGAAAGGTCTGCGATTAACCACTTCTATCGAAAAGCAGGAGGCAAACCGGGGGATCACAATCAACCAGCATTACCTTATGCTGCCCGGCGTCCCTGTGCTCTGTATGCTGCATTCGGTGACCAACAGAAGTGGAATGGTTCTGCCACAGTATTCGCTATCGGAGGATAGTTACTTCAAGCCTTCACCTGTCTTTTCCGAAGGGAGGATGGAATTCCCCGGGGAAGGCAAGTTCATTCTTGGGAAAGTGGAAGCTCATCTGGATTCTAAGGGGATCTTGCGAGTTGGTGCAACTTCACGTAAGGACATGCTGCATGTTGTGAATAATTACCCCAACCAGAGGGCTTCAGCGTATGTGAACAATAAGGTATTCGCTCATGATGTGGGTCATCATCTTCCACTTCTGAACGGAGAAACCGCTTGGACACAGCCAACCTTCCTGATCATGGGGGAGACCCCTCTGAATCCAGAGGATGTACGGGGTCTCCTGAAGCTGGCCTTTACCAGTCCCACTGACGAAAAGGAGAGCTTAAATGCCGATCATTGACATACACATTCATCTGTCTGACATCGACAGCTTTCATCAAACAGCGGCGGATCTGTCCAAGGTCGATTACACAGCCGCTGGCCTCAAGGCGGAATTTGACAAGAACGGTGTCGTTCTCGGCATTGGTATGGGGGTCACGGAACAGACGAAGGGAGCCTTTCCTGACTCTACTTCACCCAATCCGATGGGTCTTGATTTGGAAGCCAATGTTCCGCCGTTCTTAATGGAATGCGTTGGCATCAACCCGAACATGCTTGCAGGGGGCCATGTCCAAGAGGAGCTTGACCGAATCGAAGCACGTCTGCAAGCTCCCGAGGTAGCGGGAATTAAGCTCTACGCCGGGTACTACCATCATTACGTCTATGACAAAATCTATACACCCGTCTATGAGCTGGCTGCCAAATACGGCTTGCCTGTAGTCATTCATACCGGCGATACGTATTCGATGAATGGATTGCTTAAATATTCGCATCCTCTTACCGTGGATGAATTAGCTTACCAGCAGCGCGGCGTGAACTTTATGATCTGCCATCTGGGTGATCCCTGGGTGATGGACGCTGCCGAAGTGGTGGCCAAGAATCCGAACGTCTATGCCGATTTGTCCGGCCTTGTCGTCGGCGACCGGCCCCATTTTGAACGGTTTATGAACGAACCCTTGTTCATGGACCATTTCCGCAGGGCACTGGTGTACTCCGACCATTACGAGAAAATGTTGTTCGGTACCGATTGGCCGCTTGCCCCAATTGACCTGTATGCGGAATTCGTCCGCCGGCTTGTGCCTGAGCAGCATCACGAGAAGGTATTTTACGAAAATGCCTTTGGGCTGTTTCCGCGTATCCAGCAGCGGATTGCGGCACTCTGATACTACCGGGGACAGCCCAGCCAGAGTGCAATGAAGCATAATTGAACAAGCCTTCCCCTTAGACCGTGTGAGGGGATGGCTTGTTTTTGGTTAAGGGAAATGTAAGATTTTTTAAAACCGTATGGAGTTGTGGCGCTTTAGCCTTTATAATATGACGAGTATAAAGAATAAAGGAAAAGGTGTTAAATACATGAGCATATTAAACGTAGAAAAGCTGAGTCACGGGTTTGGAGACCGGGCGATTTTCACCGATGTATCCTTCCGCCTGCTGAAGGGCGAACATATCGGTCTGATCGGTGCCAACGGTGAAGGTAAATCCACCTTCATGAACATCATCACAGACAAGCTTCAACCGGACGAAGGTAAAGTTGAATGGGCTAAACGAGTGCGGACCGGATATCTGGACCAGCACGCGGTGCTTACCAAGGGACAATCGATCCGTGATGTATTGCGCGGAGCGTTCCAGTATCTGTTCGATATGGAACAAGAGATGAACGACATGTACGGCAAAATGGGTGAGGTGTCCCCGGAGGAGCTGGAGCAGCTGCTCGAGGATGTTGGAACCATTCAGGACACATTGACGAGCCAGGATTTCTATATGATCGACGCCAAAATCGACGAAACCGCCCGCGGACTTGGACTTACCGACATCGGCTTGGATAAGGACGTCCATGACCTTAGCGGGGGGCAGCGGACTAAGGTGCTGCTGGCTAAACTGCTGCTGGAGAAACCGGACATTCTGCTGCTTGACGAGCCTACGAACTATCTTGACGAGCAGCACATCGTGTGGCTGAGGCGGTATTTGCAGGAATACGAAAATGCCTTCATTCTGATCTCGCATGACATTCCGTTCCTGAACAGTGTCATCAACCTGATCTACCATATGGAGAATCAGGCACTGACCCGTTATGTGGGGGATTATGACTATTTCCAGCAGGTGTACGAGGCGAAAAAGTCGCAGCTTGAATCTGCGTTCAAACGTCAGCAGCAGGAAATCGCAGATCTGAAGGACTTTGTTGCGCGGAACAAGGCCAGCGTGGCTACGCGGAATATGGCGATGTCCCGGCAGAAGAAGCTGGATAAGATGGAGGTTATCGAGCTCGTGAGGGAAAAACCGAAGCCGCAGTTCAACTTTAAGGACGCGCGCACTTCCGGCAAGCTGATTTTCGAAACGAATGAACTCGTGATCGGCTACGATTCTCCGCTGTCCAGACCGCTGAACCTGCGCATGGAGCGGGGACAAAAAATAGCGCTCGTCGGTGCGAACGGGATCGGGAAGACGACGCTGCTGCGCAGCATTCTCGGCCAGATTCAGGCGATCTCCGGTTCGGTCAAACTCGGCGACCTGCTGGAAATCGGCTATTTCGAGCAGGAAATGAAGGATGCGAACTACAACACCTGTATTGAAGAAATTTGGACCGAGTTCCCGTCCTATACGCAGTTTGAAATTCGGGCGGCTCTTGCTAAATGCGGTCTGACAACCAAGCATATCGAGAGCAAGATCGCGGTCTTAAGCGGCGGCGAGAAAGCCAAAGTCCGTTTGTGCAAGCTGATCAACCGTGAGACAAATCTGCTCGTACTGGACGAACCAACCAACCATCTTGACGTGGATGCGAAGGACGAGCTGCAGCGCGCGCTCAAGGCGTACAAGGGCAGTATTTTGCTGATCTCCCATGAGCCCGAGTTTTACCGCGATATCGTGACAGAAACATGGAACTGCGAATCGTGGACGACAAAAGTGTTTTAAACAGCCGGCAACAGAGCTGGTCTGTTATCGCAGGTTTGAGTGAACGTAAAGGGCGTCGCACTTAAGTGACGAAAAGATAAAAGCTTCTGCAGCATAGTGCTGCAGGAGCTTTTTTGTCTTTTACATATTAACAACAATAATATATTTAAATTCACTAATTATTTATTGAAAAACGATAAATTATATGCTAAAGTCATATTAAATTTAAACATAAGTGAGGGGCTTTTTATGAAACGAGGAACAACACTCTTTTTAAAGGCAGCAGTTATTCTGATTGGAATCCCGGTTCTGGCTTTGTGCATATTTCTGGTACCTGAGATCGCGAGTTTTGCAGCAGAATTGTATCCGGAGATGACGTACATCCAATTTCTCGTTTATCTCGATTTATATGCATCGGCGATTCCTTTTTACATTGCTCTGTATCAAGCTTTTAAACTTCTGGGCTATATTGACAAGAACAAAGCTTTCTCAGAATTATCAGTACGAGTATTAAAAAATATAAAATTCTGTGCGATTACAATCAGCAGCGTGTATGTGTTAGGCATGCCACTCTTCTATCTCATAGCGGAGAAGGATGATGCCCCTGGAATCATAGTCATCGGATTGATTATTATCTTTGCCTCCATGGTGATTGCCGTTTTTGCTGCTGTTCTCCAAAGGCTTTTAACAGAGGCGATTGAACTAAAATCTGAAAATGATTTGACAGTCTGAGGTGAAAACTATGGCGATTATAATCAATATTGATGTGATGTTGGCTAAGCGGAAAATGAGCGTAACCGAACTTACGGAGAGGGTTGGAATCACGATGGCTAACCTGTCTATATTAAAAAATGGAAAGGCAAAAGCAATTCGCTTCTCCACTTTAGAGGCGATTTGTAAGGCTTTAGAATGTCAGCCTGGCGATATCTTAGAATACAAAAGTGACGAAGATACTAATTGACCTGAAATGTCTAAAAATAGTTCAAAGAAGCTTCTGCTGATGTTTTGGCAGGAGCTTTTTTGGTTGTCTTTAAGTTTGTGTAAACGGTTAGTGGAGAGGATTCCTGTCAAATAGTTGCAGAGAAGTTGAGGAATAGAACGTCTAACTAAATGAAGAACGATGCTGTACGGAGTATGAAATAATACGAACATGAAGAGGAGAGACAATGAAGAACTTATTTAGGAGAAAAGGCTTAGCACTAGCAAGTGTAATCTTGCTTATTGTAATCATTACTGCCGCTGTTGACAGGGGCGCGTTTGGAACGTTGTTTACGGTAGGGAAATATGATACTGAGGAGCATATGGTAGAGACCCTTATGGCCAAAACAGCGACTCCAGGAGTAGCGATAGTCTCATCCAAGCAGGGCAATACAGATTATAAAGTATACGGATACGCAGATGTTGACCTAGACAAGAAGGTCACTGAAGAATCGTTATTTGAATTGGGATCGACGACCAAGGCGTTTACAGCTCTGGCTATTATTCTGTTGAAAGATGAGGGGAAATTGGCTTATTCGGATGCTGTCTCAGAGTATCTTCCCCGTTTTGTCCCAACCTTTCAAGAAGAGAATGTGAATATTACAATTGATCAGCTGTTAGCTCATACAAGTGGGATTCCGTCTTGGAGTATAAAGTTAATTCCTGAAGGAACTACTGAGAATCTGCTTGACGAAACCATAAATAATATTTCAGATATTTCATTGGATACATACCCGGGGGCAGAATATCAGTATGCAACTGTAAATTATGATATTCTGGCGATGATTATTGAGAAAGTTACAGGTACAAGCTATCAGAATTATGTAACTCAGAATATACTGGTTCCGCTAAAAATGACGGACAGTTATTTTTCAACAGGTCAGGAACAGAAACCGGATCAGCTTACCAGAGGATACCGGGTGTTTTTCGGCAAAAGCTTCCAATATGATGCCCCCAGATATTATGGGAATATTGCTGCTGGATATTTGGTGACGAATATAAAGGATTTGGAGCATTGGATGAATGCCCAATTAGGAATGGGTGATATCCCGGAGGGTCTGAGGAGAGCTATTCAGCAATCTCATGAGGTGGGCCTCCAAACCGCTGGATATGAAGAGAAGAACCAATACTATTCATACGGTTGGAGTAATGATCCAGAAGAACGGGTGATTAGCCACAGTGGAAGTAATCCTAATTATTCCTCACATTTTATTATGGATATAGGGAAACTTGAGGCCGTATTAGTATTAACTAATTTGAATTCAACTGCACCTTCGCTGATTGCACATAACCTGCATGAGAATATGAATGGTAATCCAATGAATAAATTTACATACGATGACAGTTATATATTGCTTGATTTGATCTTTTCGTTCCTGGCCTTACTAGCAGCCATTAGTTTAAGTCTTAAGGTGATTAAATTAGCTGGAGGAAGCAAGCAAAATAAAAATGTTGAAAAGACAAGGAACAAGAGGATTATAGTGATTTTTGTTATTATCCTAAGAGCGATGTTGCTGGTATTAGTTATATTCTGGCCTTATCTGTTAAACAATAATTACTACATGATTAGCGTGTGGATGTCGTATTCACTATTCCTATGGATGGGGCTTGTTTCACTCAGCTGCATGTTATCAATTATATTGAATTTGAAAAAGATGGGAGTCCTTAGGAGCAATTTGTCCTAGCTAAGCCTGAACCGGTCTCCCATCTGCTAACAAATAGCTTTACCGATTTTGCTTTCCTGGTTCTGTGCTCCACGATAATGTGAAGTATCACCCAGCAAATCGACGTGTGGTATTCCATTTATTACTTGTACTTTACATAAAGCAGTGGAGAAAATATCCGGCATTTCCCCGATTTCCCGCAGTGTTTTATTGAGAAAATGAGCCATTATAACTTTCAAGGTCATTCGGTGTGTAACAATGAGCAGCTTCTGTCCCGGGTTATCATTAAGGATGCACTCAACAGCGGGAATCACCCTTTGTTCTAGCTGTTCGTACGTCTCGCCTAAGCTGACAGGAACATATAGATCAGGACTGGTGAAAAATCGAGCATATTGCAAGGGATAATCTTGCTCTATTTGCTCGGTTTTCATTCCTTCCCATATCCCCATATTGATTTCCATCAATTCATCCAACTGTTGAATAGGCAGCGTTCGATTTCCCCTCAAAATTTGCGCGGTATGCAATGCTCTTAGACTGCTACTTGAATAGATCGCGCCTAAGTTCTCTCCCTCTAAACGCTCCTTCAACCATTCAGCTTGCTGCTTTCCCAGGTTAGTAAGAGCTGAATTCTGATGCCCTTGCATTCTCTTCTGCAAATTCCATTCTGTCTGCCCATGGCGGGTTAAATATAATACGGTTTCTGTCATGTTCGAAGCCTCCCTTATTTATAGATGTAAGTATAAAATAAGAGAATATAAATAAACATTATATAATAATTAATATTCATAATGTATATTTATAGTTGTAAATTCCTGTTTGCACAAATACAGCGTTCCATTCATATCGTTAGGAAGGTATTCAGATGAACTTTCATGTATTGAGATTGTTTTATTACGTGGCGATAACAGGTAGTGTAACCAAAGCCTCGGAGCGATTGCATATCAGCCAACCCGCGATATCCGCACAGATTCGTAAGTTTGAACGGGAGAATAACATTACGTTATTAGAAGTGAGAGGGAAGAGGATGGCGCTCACACCACTTGGACACAGGCTGATCCAGCCACTTGAGAAACTGTTTGCTATGGGTGAACAAATAGAGCAAATGATTGAAGATTATCACAAATTTCCGATGGGGAATATCCGCATCGCAGGCAATTACCTTGCTACAAGCCTGCTCATTCCCAGATGGGCCTCCTTATTTAAACAACGGTTTCGCGATCTTGGAATTCAGATTTCGACCGCCAATTCTTACGAAACTATGGAAAAATTAATAAACTTTGAAGCGGACGTGGCTATTTACAGTGATATGGAGTTTCCTTCCCATAATACGGGAAACTTTGAATACCGCGAATTGTACAAGGATGAGTACGTGTTTGTGGTTTCTTCCGGGCACCCTTTTGCCAAGCAGCAGGTCTGTCTTGAAGACATGGTATCTGAGGCGTTTATTATGAGAGAGGAAGGCAGTGCGGCCAGAGAGAGACTGCTTCGGCTGTGCGAAGACAGAAAAGTAGGGCAACCCAAGATCGAACTGCAATTTAATGGAGTGAACGAGACGATTCTGGCCGTGATAGCCGGTTATGGAATTACCTTTGTCTCTTCCTTGTTGGCACAGCCCTATCTTGATCTGGGGACGTTAGCCAAGGTTGAAACAGGAGACACTGTGACCAAGCATTCAATATGGATGGCCAGCAGACCCAAGGCACAGCAGGAAAGTTATGTTCAGTCGTTCATTGCACTGGTCATGGAACAATTAGAAAAGTAGTTGCTTGAACAGAGATAAAAAAACTCAAGCCGTTAACGAATTTTTAAAATCTATTTGATCTAGGCGTAATAAGAGAAGACCGTTCCTAATAAGGAGCGGTCTATTTGTAGTGGTGTCTATGGGAAATCTAACTCTTGAAAGCGGGCTGGTTCACTAATTGCACCAGCTCAAGCAGCAGCTCTTCTTCCGAGTGAATGATTTCAAGCATTTTCTTATGGATTTTGCCGCGTTGTGCCGGTTTGTTACCCGAACGCATCACCTTTATCATAAATTGATTCACCATATTCCACATCTCCCCGGCAATCCGGTAGCCCTCGGCAATCCGGGTAAGCTCAGGCACTTCTTGATCAGCGGAAATGGCACTCAGGAAAAGGCTGTACCTTATCCGTGTGATCGGAAGGGTGTTGGCAGCCAGCAAGAAATAGGCACTATATTCCTCGGGATTCTCGGCGATTATTCCTGTCTCGAGGTAGGCATCAGCATAGGCCCTTAGATGCTCCGCAACCTGGAGCGGCTGGACTTCATGCTCTTGATTCAGCAGCGTATGCTCAAGGGCAAGGCGCCATTGCCCAAGGGGGCGCGATGGTTCGCACAGGCTGAACTCTGCGAAGAAATGGCAGGCGGACTCCCATTCATCCAAATCCACCGTTTCCAGGGGACGGCTGTAGTAGCCATCCGTTAAATAAATCTTCCGGCTTGAACGATCGACGCCTACAGCCAGACAGGCATGTGAAGTATGCAGCCTACGGTAGGCCAGACACCAGGGGCAGCTATAGGAATCGAATCCTACCAGAACAGGCATGCCGCCAGCGAGCCGTTTCTCCAGCATTTCAAGCAAAAAAGACTTGTCCATCGCCGGCTCTTCCCGGTTAATATATGTGAAATTTATCCCATGATAAGCCGCCAGATACTCCTTGCTGATTCGCGGAGTAGATACCCGGTCGATGATGGACTGTTCTGAAGACCGTTGTTGCTTGAAGGAGAACTGCCAGGCATTGCCGTACATGTACTTGCTGTCTTTACCCTGCCATTCAGCCACTGATTGGATACAGTCATCGATACAGCTGCGAAGCGTAGGGTAGGGGGTGCTTTTAACGGGCAGGATGTTCAGCAAAACTTATCATCTCCTTGCCAACTGAGAAATGACTGTGCCCCCAATTGCGGTAATTCCCCGGTGTCATCCCGCTGTATTCGCGGAACAAACGGTAGAAGTATTTCATATCTCCAATCCCGACCTCAAGCGCAATCTTCTGAATGCCGAAGTCTGTGAACATCAGCAGTGCACAGCTGTATTTCATACGTATTTCCTGAAACACCTGGATATAGGATTTGCCGGTCTTCAGCTTGAACAGTCTTTGAAACTGGCGTGAGCTCATGGAAATATAGCGGCTGATCTCCTTCAATGAAATTCTCTGCTTAAAATTGCTGACCATATATAGAATTACATCATGCAGCGGATCATCTGCCTGCTGTAAACGGTCTGTGAAAGGAACACCCGCACAAGGCTCGACAATCCTTAGAAGTTCAAATAATAAGGGATACAGCCTCAGTGGATCCGCCGATGGGCTGTTGTTATGTAACTCCTGCATGCGGCGGAACAAGACCTCCAGTTCCATTCCCTGCCCATGGTATCCGAACCAGGATTTCTGTTCTTTCAGCAACCGCAACCGCAACCGCAACCGCAACCGCAACCGCAACCGCAACCGGAGTTGCTGTTCTTCATCGAACAGCCCCGTGAAGAGCGCCGGCAAAGCGGCAGGAAGCTTGAATACCTCAGGACTCAGCATACAGTTCAAGATCCGCAGCGGCTGTGTTCCACTCAGATCCCGGGGCTGGAACACATGGGATACCTCAGGCGGGATGACAAACAGATCACCTTTTGCAACCTGTATCTTGTCCCCGGCGATAAGCTGAATGCCCTCTCCCTCAAGTACATATGCGATCTCCATGAAATCATGCTGGTGGAGAACAGATGTGAGCGATTCTTCGGTCAGCAACACTTGAACCGGTGAATTTGTGTCAAATAGATATTCCCCAGCAACTACCGGAAAAACCTCCATAGACGAACCTCCGTTTCAGCTAGAAGTAGAAGAATAAGTAAGATTAGTAGTCTGGAATCCATTTAGTATAACTGAATATTTTGGCGCATTCAACCATATATTAACAGTTTTAAATTTGGTATATTCTTTTCATTCCATCCAAGTAAGCACAGAGAAAGGAGTATACACATGCAGCAAAAAGTTATTGAAATCATAGCGGAAATCAAGGAGGATCCGGCGTTATTGCAAACGCTTGACGGCAGCTCCGATTTGACGATTGACGCTGCTCTGGATTCACTCCAGATTATTAATTTTATTCTTAGGATCGAAGATGAGTTCAATGTCGAAGTTGATTTCGATACCTTTGATCTGGGGCATTTGAAATCGGTAGACCGTTTCACGGGTTATGTTGCCGGACTTACCGGACAATGAAGACTACGGTGCATTGCGGCAGCTTTGAGTCGGAACGGTACTGGCGGGAGAAAGACCTCGCCGCGCTGCCTTCCATTCCCGACCTGAGCGGGATGTCCATTGTGCAGGCTATGGATGAAATGCTGTTTGTATTCTGCGGCAGCGGCGATGTTCTGCTGACCCGTTACGGCATGAACAAAGCGCAGGTCGATTATTTGCATTCCCTCGGCTACGCATTCACTACCAATGTGTATCCGATGACATTGCAAGAGGAAGGTGCTGCGCAGGAGAGTCTGAATATATTTGAGCTGCTGGACAGACTGGACCCGGAAGGCCCATTAGCCAGGATGATACCCGGGGGAGCGTCGCTTTCTCCTTTTGCCGTGCTTCCCGGAACACAGAATGCCCTAAGGCGCTACCGCCTTCAGCCCGAACTGCCGGACGAGCAGACGGTACGCAGCGTGAACACCAAATCCTACTCGATTGCGATGCGGGACCGATTGTCGTTGCCGAACGTAGGGTTAACGGTTGACAGCGTCCAGGAATTGCTGCAGACCGGGCTGCAACTGCTGGAGAAGGGCCCATTCCTGATCAAAGATGAGTATGGTGTTTCCGGCAAAGGAAACCAGCTGGTAGATTCCGGGCGGACCCTGCGCAGAATTGCCGGGTATCTGGAATCCGGCAGGAATAAGGAGAAGCGAATCCGTTTTGTACTGGAGCGGCTGCTTGACCGCGAAATGGACTTCTCCTGTCAATTTCACATTGATCAAGCAGGTGCAATCTCCATTGTGTCTGTGCAGCAACTGGTGAACAACGGGTTTGCCTTCGGAGAATCACAGTCTCCCGGCAAAGCGCTGCTGGATAGGCTGGAGCAGGAGAATTATTGTGAAATCATGCACAGTATAGGGAGAAATCTCTACGAGGATGGCTATTATGGCGATGTCTGTGTCGATTCGATGCTGCTGCGCGACGGCTCAATTGCACCTCTGGTCGAGATTAACGCAAGAAAATCGATGAGTCTGATCAAGCACAGCGTAGACCGGTATCTGAACCGGGAAGACATCCATACGGTTCTGATTCAGGTTCCGCTGGTTTCTATGGAGCAAGCCTCTTATGAAGTGCTGCTGCGGCATTTGGAGCAAGCGAATATTCTGTTCGGCGCGGGAAACGGGGAAGGCGTGATTCCGTTAACTTCAGGTACGCTTCATCCGCCGGGCAAGGAGCACTCCGCAGGCACCAAAGGCAAGCTATATGCGGCGCTCGCTTACCGTGATACTGCGCATAAGAAGGAGCTGTCGGTCAAGCTGGACGAGGCGCTGCAAAGCAGCGGATATACTATTTTGCGGAAATGAAGGGAAGCAGCCAATGAAGGATACAGTGACAATACTATGTTCTGGCTTTGGGCTGGGCTTTTATGTCCCTGGCCTGCTGATTGAACGGGCGCTGAAGGTTTTGGGAATCAAGGCGGAGGTGGAGGTCTTCGAAACCTTAATGTTTGAGGATAAGAAGAAGACGACAGATAACAGCCGCAAAGCTTACAGGGAGAATTTTGCCGTGGCGCTGACTTCGCAAAAAATACCGGGGGATATCCGCAACAGCCTTGATCCCACTGTGGTCAAAGCGCTATTTGAACGTTGGCGCGGGGAAGGAAGGCAGCATTTCATTACACTCTCCGGACACTGGGTTCATGTACTGGATATGTACCGGGAAACGGCTTTTCATGAAGTCTTGGCCGATTTGCTCTATATCGATGCGGACCTCTCTCCTTCCTGGAAGAACCTCCGCAGACTGAACCCTGGATATGCGCAGGGCTACCATGAAGTGAACATGTATGACCTTGTGAATCGGAAGGTGCTGTGTAGAATTGATACGGGTATCGAGCCGCTGCCCATGCCGGTAAGGAATGGCCGTTTGGTTGTGCATGGCGGAGGTTGGGGAATCGGAACATTCCGCGAGAAATTCGCTGAGCTGGAGGCAGCGGGCTACCTGCTTGATATAGCTGCTTACAGCAATGAGGAGATCGGCGAAGAAATCCACGGAAGACACTACTATATGAATGATCCGCAGTGGAGGACATGGCTCCGTGACAGCAGCGGACACTACAGCTTCCCTCCCTTTGCCAAGGTGAGCGGCAGCGGGGAGAACCGGTTCCCGCCTTGCCAGAACTATCAGGAAGGCATGTATGGTGTTATCCGCCAGGCCTCCGCAGTCATCAGTAAGCCGGGGGGTGGTGCCTTGGTCGATTCACTGTCTTCCGGGACTCCGCTCGTGCTGCTGGACCCGTTCGGTCCCCACGAGCAAATCAACAGTGATCTCTGGGTCGGGCTTGGCTTCGGTATCCGTTATGAGGAGTGGAAGCAGGCTGGCTTTGACCGTGAACTGCTGCGGAGGTTATCGGAGAACATCCTAACATCGAGAGAACGGTATCCTGATTATGCCAAAAGCTATGCAGAACGTCTGTATGCAGCAGAAGGGAGAAGCTAATGCAACCAAGCAGCAAAGTAGCGCTGGACGCCAAGTCCTTTGAAGCGCTGAAACGCACCATCAAAAATGTAGTCGTTCCTCATAGAGAGCGGAAGCTTGATCCTGGCTTCAAGACCGTGATGCCGGAAATTATGTCGCTCAAGCTGACCAACCGTTGTAATCTTCGTTGCAAGCATTGCTATCAGTGGAATGAATCCGGCTATCACCATGATATGGACAAGGCCGAACAGAATCTCGACATGAGGCTGGACATGATCCGCGAACTGCTGGAGGAGACCGATGAAGCACAGTCCAGACTGTACTTGTGGGGTGGAGAGCCGTTGTTTCACCGCGATACACAGCAAATTCTGGAGCTGCTCAAGGCGCATCCCAGAGATACGACGATTTGCACCAATGCCCTTCTTCTCTCTAAATATGAAGAG
The DNA here is from genome assembly GCF_038007405.1 of Paenibacillus sp. FSL M7-1046. Taxonomy (NCBI): domain Bacteria; kingdom Bacillati; phylum Bacillota; class Bacilli; order Caryophanales; family Paenibacillaceae; genus Paenibacillus; species Paenibacillus sp. FSL M7-1046. The sequence goes on from NZ_JBBOXB010000001.1 coordinate 5,246,708, forward strand.
GAGCTGTGTGCGATCTCGGACAACCTGGAACTGCTGATCCCGATTGAGGGCTTCGAGGAAGAACATGATCTGCTGCGGGGGAAAGGCTCTTTTCAAAAAGTGGTCGAGGTTGTGGACCGGCTGCTTGCCTTGCGGGAGCAAGGGAAGTTCAGAGGCAGAATATCAGTGCATAATGTGATCAATGACAATATGATCGGCAAGCTGTACGAAATGGTGGAATTCTTCGAGCAAAAGGGTGTCGATCTGGTGCTGCTCTGCTTCCCCTGGTATATATCCAGTGAGACCAGTCTGGAAATGGACCGGTTCTATGACGAGCGCTTCCAATGGCTTGCCGAGCTGAGCCCGGACCACCGCAGCAGCTGGCATGCCTTCAAGTATCATATCAAACCTGACAATGTGGTCAGGCTGACAGAAGATCTGAAACGGATCAATGCCCACACCTGGAAAAATACCCGCATCCGTTACCAGCCGGGACTGGACTTCGATGAGATTGAGGATTTCGTGGCCGGCAAGCCGATGGCATCCCGCAGCACCTCGAAATGTCTGGCGCTTAGCACCCGGGTCGATATTGCCCCGAATGGCGATGTGAGCGCCTGCAAGTTCTTTTCTGAGTTGTCCATCGGCAATGTAAACGAACAAACGCTAACAGATATTTGGAACTCCGAGCGTTATGACCGGCTGCGGCGGATTCTGGATGAAGGGTTGTCCCCGGCCTGCTCCAAGTGCAATGTGCTGTACCTGAATACCTATTCGGCACTGACACATGTATGAGGATTGAAGGCGGGAGACACTCTTACAAGCTCGGCATTCTCGGTGCTTCTAATATCATCAGGCCTGCTCTGCTGGAACCGGCTCGTTATGTTGATGATATTACCGTATCCGCTATTGCCAACCGCACTCCGGTAAAGGCCGTGGAACTGGCTTACGCATACAACATCCCCCAAGTTGCAGGCAGTCTTGAGGCGTTGCTGGAAATGAAGGAGCTGGATGCGGTATATATCGCTCTCAGTAACGATCTTCATGCAGAGTGGGCCCTCAAGGCACTGGCGGCTGGCAAGCACGTGCTGGTCGAGAAGCCAATTGCCTTGACTCCCGCAGAGGCGGAACAATTGGGGACGGCTGCGGCACAGCCTACAGCACCGAAGCTAGTCGAAGGCCTGATGGTGGCCCATCATCCTTGGCAGCAGGCGCTCAAATCTATCATTGATTCCGGTCAATATGGCCAGCTGCGCAGTCTGAAGACCCGCATAACCATTCCTGCCAAGGACCAACATTCCGGGAATTACCGCAGCATCAAGTCAAAAGGCGGCGGTGCCTTTGCCGACCTGGGCTGTTACTGGCTACAGTTCGTGGAGAACATAGTGGGGCTTCAACATGTACAAATCTCCGGGCAGTCGCAATTTGACGGTCCGGACGGCTGCGACTGGACTTTTCAGGCATCGCTTAAGTATGACAGCGGGCTGGATGCGGAATGTCTGATCTCCTTTGAGCTGCCTTACCGTGCCTCGCATACCCTTTATTTTGATCAGACGGTGCTGACGGTACCCGATTTCTTACGGCCGCTCAAAGGATTCTATCCTATGAAAATACGCCATGATCTGCCGGATGACCGCAGTACAGTTCAAGATTTTGAACCAATGAATTATTACGTGAACCAGCTTCGAGCTTTCGTTGAAATAATGGACGGGACCCGTGAAGCTGGACTGGAGCGTTCCTTGGAACGGGTAACTCTTCAAGCGCGAATGATGGCTGTGGCCGAACAAGCCTGGAGCTATAGGTAAATAAGAAAACAGTCTGCATCCGGTGGCCAGAACTGCTGGTCCAGGGATCAGACTGTTTTTTTGTGCGGATTAACGGTCTGACAAGGGAGGCGGCTGGTCTATCCAGTTGCGCTCATTGTTCTTTACATAAATCCCCAGTGCTTGGTCAGAGGAAAGCCCGGGGTTGTGGAAAGAGAGCATCATCGCTGCAAACCGTGTGCTTTTATTGACGTTCGGATTGAGTAGAAGCTCTGTAGCCCGCTGTTTGAAATCCTCCGGTTTGTGCGGTGCGGTCTCGACCGTTTCAAGCAAGGCCTTGTGGCTGGGAAAGAGCATACGGTTATAGGCCAGGATCATCCGCCCGCTGTAAAATACCAGATTGCTTACCGTATGCGCCATTAGATAGGCATCGTTATTTTTGGCGGCTTCCTTAGCGAAATAAAAAGCATGCAGATGAATCTGCGCGTTGAAGTCCCGCAAATTGCGCTCACGGTTCTCTTCGGGATAAATGGGGATTCGAGCTACAAGACGCTCCAGTTCAGGCATTCTTGAGAAAAGCACTTGTGAACCGGTAAACGCATACCGTGTCGCCTCGTTACCGCGCTCAGCGGCCAGCTCCAGAAAGTGGAGATTAATCACCTTCACATCCACATACCCGCCTTCATAGGTGCTGGCCTCCCGGTCCACATAAGACAGGTTGTTGTTTCTTGCATGCGCTTCGTAGGATTCATCAGTTACCAACAGATGGACATCCACATCGGAAGTTTCCTTCGCCCGGTCCCGGGCAACCGACCCAGAGGTGATGACCGCCAGACATGAAGCGTCAACTTTCAGCTTGTTCACGAAATTCTCCATTGTCTGTCTATGGTGTTCCAACATCAGGTTCATCCTCTCTATATTGTTTTTGCTCTATTAAGCGTAACGATTACCGTGTTTAGCGGCTATGGTCAATGAAGACATCTATTCATCCGCAGCGTGTAATAATTTCGCTTGCTTTGGAGTTAACTCCAAGGAGTAAACTACATTTGAAGGAAACAATATCTATGGGGAAGTGGGGAACAATCAAATGGAATATGTGAAACTCGGAAATACTGGTTTGGATGTCTCTCGGCTATGTCTGGGTTGTATGAGCTTTGGTGAAGCAGAACGATGGGTCCATCCATGGGTCCTTGATGAAGAGCGGAGTCGTCCCATTATTAAACAAGCTCTGGAGAATGGGATCAATTTTTTTGATACAGCAAATGTATATTCAGACGGAACAAGCGAGGAAATCGTTGGACGGGCTTTAAAGGATTATGCTAATCGCGATGAAATTGTCCTGGCGACGAAAGTTTATTTCCGGATGCATCAAGGCCCAAACGGTGCTGGACTCTCCCGAAAGGCGATCATGAGTGAAATAGATAAGAGTCTTAAGAGACTGGGAACAGATTATGTGGATCTGTACCAGATTCACCGCTGGGATTTCAATACTCCCATTGAAGAAACGATGGAAGCATTGCATGATGTTGTTAAGGCCGGGAAGGCTAGGTATATTGGTGCTTCTGCCATGTACGCTTGGCAGTTTCTAAAGGCATTAAATGTAGCTGAGAACAATGGATGGACTAAGTTTGTATCCATGCAGAATCATTTTAACCTCGTATACCGTGAAGAGGAGAGAGAGATGCTGCCGCTTTGTAAGGAAGAAAAAATCGCTGTTATTCCATATAGCCCACTTGCATCAGGGAGATTGACGCGTGATTGGTCGGAAACCACACATCGCTCCGAAACCGACCAAGTCCAGAAATCTAAATATGATGCGACTGCAAATACGGACCGGTTGATTGTAGAGAAAGTTGCAGCAATCGCAGAGCAACGTGGTGTTCCCCGTGCTCAAATTGCACTTGCCTGGGTGTTGCAGAAAGAACCGGTAACAACCCCAATTATCGGTGCCACGAAAATGTCTCACCTTGAAGATGCCGTAGCCGCTCTTTCCATTACGTTAACAGCTGAAGAAATTGCGTCGCTGGAAGAGCCATATGTTCCTCATCCGGTAGTGGGTCCTATTTCGATGTAATGATAAAATTGCAAGCTATGAACAGACAAAGCCACTAACCTGCGTTAGTGGCTTTTGGTCTCTTTTACTGATTGGAGATTCTTAGACCCTATTTAATTTCCCTTAAATAATCTTCTAGCTTTTGTACTTCAGTATAGGAGAGCTTTAATGAATATCCATCGTTAAAATCCAAAATAAATAAATGCTCAAATGCGTTGTTTGGCAAAGCATATTCGGTTGAATTCATTGATTTTCTTGTCTGAGGAAAGGCATTAGGAAATAACAATGCAGACAAAACCGATCTATCGATAGTCATTTCATCGTTAAATTGTGTAATGATTTCAACCCTAAAAGGAGTCTCTTCTGTAAAATAAGAAGTTGTTTTAGTCTCATTTTTACGCAGCTTTTTATATTGATCTATATAACTTAACAACCTGTCTCTGTAATCACGGTCAATGAGGACAAGCTTTGTTTCATTACGAATGGAGAACTCTGATGACTCAAATGAATCACCAAGGAATGAGAAATCATAGTAGTTGCTATGCAATGATTTTATAACCATTTTCTCAGTATCCGGGGAATTCGCAATTTCGACATTTTGACGTGATGTTATAAACTCATATCGATTTTGAACTCTTGAATTAAACTCTTCATTACGAATACCCTTCATTTCATTACGATTAATATTCAAATTAGCGCCGTAATACACGGGTAGGTGTATGCGGCTGTCCTTTTGCGATTCCACCTGATTCTTTGCATAATCTGGATTCAAATATTGTGTATACGGCTGATAGAATGAACTGTAAGTATGTGTTATTAGCTTGTCAATTTGATCTGGCGAGAGAGGAAAATCTAAAGATTCTAGGATACGACTTTCCTTAATATCAATTAAGTGATAATCAAGCTCTTTATCTTCAGCGAAAGGAGAACCAACCTCATAGATCAGAAATTCCCCCTCCGAGAACCCGTACTGCAGAACAAAATATAAGGTGTCTTCGTTATAAAAAAATACGCTCATTGGTTCATCATGTTGTAAAGTACTAAGATATGAATCTTCGGGAACTCTAAGCCTATATTCATATGGAAACCCTTCAATTTCCATAGCTAATATATTTTCGCTGGTTTTGTTATTGAAAAAAGGATTAACATCGATTAACTGGTATCTAACACTCTTATCATGGAAAACTGAAGACAGATACTCTTTTACATCAACGGGCTCCGAATACAAAAAATGAGGATCAGAGATAAAGCCGCCGTATAAAGGAAAGATTCCGGACCACTCAAAATTCCGCAAGTTATATTTATCTCGCTTGATTTCCACGTTGTTCCCATCATATTCTTTAGAAGATATTTGATTGAACCCGAAAATTTCTTTTTCATAAGTTCGTAAGATTAAGAACGAGAACACAACAAAAGAAACTAAAGTAATTATTATGTAAAATCTTTTCACTTTCATCGCTCCTACATAGTTGTTTCTATTTTATACAATATACTAAATGTATGAGATAGACATTGACTTTACTATACAGTTTTATTGTTGCGGCTGTGCTCTTTTTGCTGAAGTAACGATCGGTGGATTAAAAATTAATGAAAGATATATGACAGTTTTTATTCACCTATAATACCCACTTGACTAGGGGGAATAATAGGTTTATAGTATGAAAAAAGCTTGAAAAACAGAGACGTGTTTTAAAATAATCATCTATTTAATCTATTAATTTAATAATTGTATACAATTATACAAATATATTTAAAGCCACTCTCAAATTATCGATGAGGAGCAATATAGGTATGGTGATACGATCACGAAGGTTGTCAAAGGATAATACCTACTATGCATTAAAACAAAAAATTATTGATAGTGAGTTAGAGCCGAATCAAGCGGTAAATGAAGAAAATTTGGCGGCGTTGCTCGGGGTCAGCCGGACTCCTTTAAGAGAGGCCATTCAGAGATTGGAGAATGAGGATTTTCTCGTTCGTCAGCCGAATGGCAGGTTGCGGGTAGCCTCCGTAACTATCAAAGAGGTGGAAGAGGTATTTCTGATTCGCAGCATGCTTGAAGGCTATATTGCAAGAAGTGCAGCTAAGCATGCTACTGATAAAGATATTCTACATTTAACGACGATGATGGAGCGAATCAAACATTCCTTCCAGTTAGGTGACAAACAGGATTTTGTATCCTATGGCTTTGAGTTCCATGATTATTTATCTGAAATCAGTGAACTTAGGACCTTTGAGAAAGTTCTGAATCAATTAAGAGATCATTCGCTTCGCTACTGTCGCTATGTCTCCATGCATGGAGATTGGAACACACAGGCGGATGAAGAACATAATTATATCCTGCAAATGATAGCTGACAAAAATGAAGATGGTGCAGAAAAAGCAATGCGGGATCATATTCTAAGCAGCTTATCTACTGCGCTTGCGCGAATCAAAGGGATGGAAGAAAACGAGATAGACCATATCGGTCCATAACGAAAGGGGATTACTTCACCTATGAAGCCACTGCATAAGATTGATCAAGCTTTAGCTAGTCAATTGATAGAGGTTCGAAGAAACCTGCATCGAGAACCAGAGCTGGCATATGAAGAGTTCAGAACAACAGAGAAACTGCGCGAATGGCTGACAACTGCCAATATACATATTTTAGACCTCCCTTTAGAGACTGGACTAATCGCAGAGATTGGACAAGGTGACGGGCCTGTTGTGGCCATTCGCTGTGATATTGATGCACTTCCGATAGAAGAACAAACGGAATTACCTTTTGCCTCAGAGATTCCAGGAAAAATGCATGCATGTGGCCATGACTTTCACACCGCTACCATCTTAGGCGCTGCCTTGTTGTTGAAGGAGCGTGAAAGTGAATTGCCGGGAAGAGTTAGAGTCTTGTTCCAGCCGGCAGAAGAAACAGGACACGGGGCGGAAGGTGTCTTAGCATCAGGAGGCCTCAAGGATGTAGCTGCTATATTCGGTTTACATAACTCACCTGACTTGCCTACAGGATCTTTTGGAACGAGATCGGGAGCTTTAACGGCAGGTGTTGACCGGTTTGAAATCACTGTAAAAGGCGTTGGTGCTCATGCTGCTACTCCGGAAAAAGGTGTGGATTCGATTGTGACCGCTGCGCAAATTGTTACAATGCTGCAAACCATCGTAAGCCGCCAAAATAATACTTTAGAGCCAGTTGTGTTAAGTGTTACCAGAATTAACGGAGGCTTCACATGGAATGTGTTGCCGGAAAAAGTTGAATTAGAAGGTACGGTACGTACTTACAATGAAGAGATCCGCCGCCAGATTCCTATACAAATGACCCGAATTATCGAAGGGATTGCTGCAGGAGCCGGGGCTGAGGCGCAATTGCATTGGTATCCAGGCCCGCCAGCAACTATCAATCATGGGGACTGGGCTGACTTCACCAAGGAAGTCGCCTTAGAAGCCGGATATGATGTGCATGATATCCCGCCGCAAATGGGGGGAGAAGATTTCTCATACTATTTACAGCAGATACCGGGTGCTTTTGTAAATATCGGAACAGGCCCGGCCTATGCTTTGCATCACCCCCGATTCGATGTTGATGAGGCAGCTATACTGCCTGCCGCTAAATATTTTGCTTCATTAGCAGAGCAAGCACTTCAGAAGCTGCAAGAAAAGGCTTAATCCTAAATCTTAAATCTACAATATGATTGAGGGGAATGAACATGATTGAATTAAAGAATGTGTACAAAACATTCACTCGCAAAGATATTACGATTGATGCTCTGCAAGGGATCAATTTAAAGGTTGAAAAAGGCGATATATTCGGGGTTATCGGCTATAGTGGTGCGGGAAAAAGCACATTAATCCGTTTAGTCAATTATTTGGAAAGACCCACAAAAGGACAGGTTCTAGTAGCCGGGCGTGATTTGGGAACATACAGCGATAAAGAGCTGCGGGCGGCCAAGAAAAATATCGGCATGATTTTTCAACATTTTAACCTGCTAGAATCTAAAAAAGTATTTGATAATGTCGCGATTCCTCTTGTTCTGTTGAAAAAGAATAAAGATGAAATCCGCAAGCGGGTACAGGAGCTGCTTGAGTTTGTCGGATTAAGTGACAAAGCTGGAAGTTACCCGAGTGAATTGTCAGGTGGACAGAAGCAGCGGGTCGGGATTGCCAGAGCGCTTGCCTCGAATCCGTCTATCCTGCTGTGTGACGAAGCGACTTCTGCCTTAGATCCACAGACAACACGATCTATTTTACAGCTTTTGAAAAAAATCAATGCGGAATACAACATTACGGTGATGATCATTACGCATGAAATGTCTGTCATTCAAGAGATTTGCAACAAGGTGGCTGTGATGGAAGAGGGACGGATCATCGAGCAAGGAAGCGTGCTGGATGTATTCGGTCAACCCAAACATGAGACCACGCAAAATTTTGTGAAAACCGTTATTCAAAACAGCATGACGTCCAGCGTTCAAAAATCAATAAAAGCAGAACATGGAAGTCTGCTCTATAAACTCAGTTTTGTTGGTGAAAGTGCATCTGAGCCCGTTCTGTATGAGATGATTCGTTTTTCCGAGATAAAGGTCAATATTTTATTTGCGAATATGACAGAGATTCAAGAAACGACACTCGGAACAGTGATCATTCAATTAAATGGAGAGCAATCAGAGATTAACAATGCTTTAGCTTTCCTGAAAAGAAGCGGAGTCGGTGTAGAGGAGGTAGAATCTTATGTTTTCGACCACAGTAACAAGTGAACAATTTATGCAGGCCATAATAGAAACGATTCAAATGGTAGGGTTCTCCTTGTTTCTTGGTTCCCTGCTCGGGATTCCAATCGGGATATTGCTTGTAATCACTCGTCCAGGCGGTGTTTTGGAGAACAAAGCCCTTTACGCCATCATAAATCCGATGATTAACATCATTCGCTCTCTACCTTTTATTATTTTGCTGGTTGCGATTGTTCCGTTTACACGGGCCATTGTGCATACTTCGATTGGGACAAGCGCAGCGATCGTACCGCTGATTATCTATATCGCGCCTTATATAGGACGTTTGGTAGAGAACTCGCTGCTTGAAGTGAATCCGGGAATTCTGGAAGCCGCAGAGGCGATGGGGGCTACTCCCTTTCAAGTCATCTGGTACTTTTTGTTGCCGGAAGCGGTCGGATCCTTAATCCTGTCATTGACAACAGCAACGATCGGATTGATAGGTGCAACTGCAATGGCCGGAACAGTAGGCGGCGGCGGAGTCGGCAACTTGGCCATAGTCTATGGATACCAGCGATTTGACACCGTAGTCGTGGTAGCCACCGTTCTTATTCTCATCATTTTGGTGCAAGGCATTCAATCTTTAGGTAACAAGCTGGCAAGAAAAATTCGCCGCTATTAGTTATTACAGAGACATGGAGGGATTGGCAGATGAGTGAATGGAGTAAGCAAGATCGGTTTAAAGCAATATTGTCCAGAGAACGGGCGGATCGTCACATTGTCAGCGGATGGCGTCATTTTATTGACAAGGAACAAAATGCAGAAGATTTAGCAGCAACAACGATTTCTTTCACGCAAAAATATGATTGGGACTGGGTCAAAATTAATCCTAGAGCAACTTATTTAGCTGAAGCTTGGGGTAATCAGTATGACTTTACGGATTATCAGACTGTCTTTCCAAGACAGAAGACGACTGCTATTCCTACAGCCGATAACCTGTGGGATCTCGAAGTGAAAAAGGCAACCCAGACTGCATCTCTGCAGGAGCATTTAGAGGCGGTCAGAAAAATTCGTCAAGGGTTATCGGACACTCCGCTAATCCAAACCGTATTTTCGCCATTAACGGTGTTGCTGTTTATCGTAGGGCGTTCTGCATATGTAACAAAAACAGTGTTTGGCATTGAGCAGCCTGTTACTTTGGAATCGTTGTTTAAAGAGCATAGAGCGGCAGCACACCATGCGTTACATGCTATTTCATTAACCTTAGCTGATTATGTGCAAGAGTTGCAGCATGCGGGTTCAGATGGTTTGTTCTACGCGGTGACAGGTACAGCACATCCGGGATTGTTTGACGAAGCGATGTTCGACGAGTTGTCCAGACCCTATGATTCTATTGTCTTGGAGGCCGCAAGCTATGGCAAAAACATCCTTCATACCTGTGGAGCCCATGCAAAGCCGGAGAAATTCAATGATTATCGTATTGATGGGATCAGCTGGGATACTATAGCCGAAGGCAATCCAGGTTTAGAAGCGAATCTTAAAGCTACTAAAGTAGGCGGCGTTGATCATGGATTGTTTGCAGTAAACAATATAGATCAAATTCAAAAGCAGGCGAAGGAAGCTTTGACGTTAATGAAAAACCAGCCTTTTATTCTCTCGCCAAATTGTGCGATCCCGCTAAATGTTACAGATGAGGCGTTAGAACAACTAAAAAACTCAGTATTTGAATAGGAGATGAAGGTAATGAAAAAGTTAATGTTAGTAATGTTGATAGGTGTTCTGGCGGTGTTAACAGCCTGCGGCAATAAGGAAGCAGAAAGCTCTGGAGATAAGAAGAAGCTTACCGTTGGTTTCGGTGTCGGAACCTATGAGGAACAATTCCGTCAATCGATTCTGCCAATCCTGGAGAAACAAGGCTATACCGTTGATATTAAAACCTTCTCGCAAAACATGCAGGTTAATCCGGCGATGAAGGAAGGCTCCATTGACGCGAGCATATTCCAAAGCACAGCCTACATGGAAGCCATTAATAAAGAAATTAATGCAGACATGACAGGGATTGCTTATGTGCCAGGCGCTCCACAAGGTCTTTATTCCGTAAATCATACTACTCTTGACGATGTTAAAGATGGTACAACGGTGGCGGTTCCCAACGATCCGGTTAACCAGGAGCGTGCACTGCGTATTCTGGAGGAATTGGGCTGGATCAAAATTAAAGAAGGAGCAGGTGTAGCAGACTTCAACATTAACAGCATGGAGCCGGATAAGTATAATATTGATATTAAAATTTTGGACCCGGCGCAAATTCTGGTTTCCCTTCAAGATGTGGATTATGGTGTTGTGAACGGTAATTATATTGCGAATTCACCCGACAGAAAGATTACGGATGCACTCAAGATTGAAAACACGCCAATGCAACACAGAATCATCGTATCGGTTAACAAAAAGGATGAAAATTCGCAGTGGGCCAAGGACTTGAAGGCTGCCTATGAATCCAAAGAGTTTGAAGAATATATCCTTGGAATCGAGAAATATGATGGTTTCATTTTGCCTGAAGCATGGAAAAATAATTAAGTAAGGAGTGAACGAACGTGACCAAGCAAAAGATTCATTTTATTGGCGGAGGACAGATGGCGGAAGCGATCATCCGCGCAAGTATTGCCAATGATACCCTGTCTGCAGAACAAATCAGTGTATCCGATATTAATGAAGCCCGTCTTCAGTTGTTGAATACAAAATACAGCGTAAATACAGATAGTTCGCAGGAGCACGGCCTCTCAACAGCAGAGTTGATTGTAGTTGCAGTTCGTCCACAGGATGATTTGACTGCACTCGGACAAATTGTGCAACAATTCGCTTCACCTGCTGCCGCAGTTGTATCGATTGTGGCGGGGGTAACGATTGCGAAGTTAGGACAATATTTTGGAACTGAACGCCCAATCATTCGGGTCATTCCCAATACGTTGACCGATACGGGTTACGGCTATAGTGGTGTAGCTTTAAATGCCTACGCCACTCGTGATCAAGTTGAAAAGTTCCTGCTCGGGTTCGGCAAAGTACAATATCTGGAGGAGTCATATATAGATATCTTCACTGGGTTCGGTGTAGCTGGACCTAACTATATCTATTATTTCATTGAATCTCTTGCGGATGCGGGTGTCCTCGCCGGACTGCCACGGGAGCAAGCTTGGAAGGTAGCGCTGGAGAATGTTATGGGAGCGGTTGTGATGCTGCAGCAGACAGGTCTGCACCCAAGACAACTGCTTGATATTAATAATTCGCCTGGCGGTGTTGGCATTCACGGCTTGTACGAGCTGAACAACAGTGATTTCGCGGCCGGACTGCAAAGAAGTGTTCTGGCAGCCGTAAAGCGTACTACTGAGCTGGGAGTGAAGGAATAATGGCAATCCTGAAATGGGATCATTTAGTACACTATGTCAATGATCTGGATAAACCGGTTGAAATCTTCGGCGATCATGGTTTGATTGCTTTCAAGGGAGGTTCTCATAAGGATTGGGGAACCTATAATGCCTTAAGTTACTTTGGGCTAACCTATCTTGAGTTTCTTGGCATCGAGAATCTGGAATTAGCGAAGGCAACAGAGCACAATGTTGTAGTGAGGGATGCGGTTAACCTTCTTCCAGAGAAGGAAGTCTTAAGCAGAGTTGTGATCCGGACGAATGATATTGAAGAAATCGCTGCCTCCTTGAAGGCAGCAGGTCTATCATTATCTCCTATAATCAATGGTAAACGTCTGGATAATAAAGGCAGATTAATAGAGTGGCGGATGATGACCATTGATGGAGACTTTCAAGGGCTGGTCTATCCGTTTATCATTCAATGGAACGGGACGGATGAAGAGCGATTGGAACGGTTAACGGCATCCGGAGTCATTCAATCCCATCCTGCGGGACATGCGGAAATCGTGAAGGCGGTATTCCGTGTCTCAGATCCTGCAGCCGCCGCTGAACATTGGGGAGCGTTATTTGGACTGCCAATTGCACAGTCAGAAGTGAATAACACCTTCACCCTTAAAATTGGAGATAAGTCTTTTGATTTCGTGCAAGGGGATGAGAACCAATTCAAGCAGGTCATTTTTGAAACGGATTCCACTGGATTAAAAGGAAAGACGATTCAAGTTGGTGCTGGTGAGTACGTGTTTGTTTAAAAAATAACTGCATCAACTGATTTCCTTGGTTGAAAATGGGTTGTTATCGCATAGCGCGGTAACAACCCTATCTGCGTTTTGTAGAGAGAATGTGGGGAACCTGCCGACTCTCTCTGCATTAAGGCTCTGCTCTGAATCACTTCTGGCTGTGCTGGAGTAAAAGCCGCTCGGCAGCTTCCAAATCCCGTGCAAAATAGTCAGAGCTATTCCGCTTCCCTGCCGATAAAGCGCATTAGCACTGGCAGCCGCATCCTCGAAATCTCCTCGATCCAGCGCATTTTCAAGATAAGGCAACCAACTTTGAAGCGGTGCATCATGGCATAATTTTAAGCTGCCTTCCTTGAGCGGTCTCGCATATTCATCCGCCGCTTTCCGGTCTCCCATCAGCAAATCCGCCTGATGAATGGCATCCAAATAAGCCGCCATCTGTACTGCCCCTCCAGCATGGATCGGAAAAGCTCGTCAAACTGCTAGGGGCGAATAAACAGGAAGCCCAAGCCAGTGAACAGGCAGGAATACAAGATTAAACTGTCGAAAAATGATGTAATTTTTATTATTGGGGCATTTTGCATCAGATGTTAAAATATATCTTATTCAGAAAGAGGAGGAAGTAATATTTATGAAATGGGTTTGGGGAGTAATAACGGCGGCAGTATCAGTAATTGTGCAATTGCTTATCTTGAGTCTCTTAGGTTTTAACTTTTTTAGCTTTTCTGTGTTATTCATTATTCCGGTAGGGGGGATTATTCTCGGAGGTATAGCCACCTTCGGGTATTTTTCTAAAACTGTAAGACAGGGATTAAAGCCGAATAAAAACAACTATTTAATATCGGTTATTTTCATATTACTTTCATTTAGCGGGTTTATGTATGGAGAATATCAGATGGCATATGTCTCATCATCGAATGAAATTAATTATAAGTTTGAGGGGGAGCATATAAGCAATTTTGTGTTTGGAGAATTAGATAAACCTATAACACTATTGAACTATTATGATTATAAATTTAATAATAGCAGTTTAAGCATATTTTCAAGAGGACATGTAGGCAATGCAATAGATATTGAACCAAATAAGTGGGTAAACATCAGCAAATTCCTCATACAATGTGTTGGTTTATTAATAGGTGGTCTAAGTGCCGGATTGCTGGTGACAAGTGGTAAGACACATTGTTCTTCGTGTAACAAAGCCTATTTACAGGAACATAAGCTCTTAGATGTAAATGATGAAATGATAGAGCCGGTATTAAGTGAAATCAATCAATACATACAAAATAACAACGGTGAAGGATTAACAAAATATATCACTGAACAAAAGACACTTTGTGAGGGTGGAGCTTCAGATACTAATGTTAAATATGGATTTAAGTTTGGTCATTGTCCCAATTGTCAACAGGGCTACCTGATCAAGAGTTGTTATACGCTAGATAAACATGGGAATTTTGAAGAGCAAGAAGATAAAAAGGCAGTAATTCCTATCAGCCAAGAGATTGTAACTAGTGTACAAAAAGCAGAAATAGCATCGTAAATGAAAATTTGAGAGAAGTGGAGAAACCTGCCACTTCTTTTTCACGTGCTCCCTTAGATGCGGCTGACAAAAGAAAAAGCGCTCCAGGTATGTTTTCCCATACTTTGAGCGCTTATTTAGACTGTTACTGCGGGATGAGCTGGGTGATCTGGTTCAATAGCTCGTTGACTTGGTTTATAGTCTCGGGAATACCTGTCGATTCGAAGGCGGCTTTTCCTTCTTCCAGGTTGGTTATGGCCTGATCCAGTCCTTGCTGCAGTGTTTCATTGTATCCGACAATAGATTGATGCAGGCCTGCCGCATATTCCGGAACCTGAAGCCCGGCATATTGGACGATCTGTTCCTTGAGGGCAAGCAGCCTATCCTTTAATTCATCCCTGGCCTGCGGGTCTGTGGCAGCATCCGTGGCCCAGGTTCCCATCTCTTGTCCGAACTCCGTCAAAGTTTGCATATAAGAAGCGGTATCGGCGGTGAAATTGACGCTGTCTCCTACCTTTTCCGCAATCCCGCAACCCGGTACAACCAGCAAGATGAGTAGCAGCAGACTTAAGCCATATTTCTTCATTTGCTTCACTCCTTTAGAGTATCGTATGTGCCAAGTTTACTGTAGTTCATACGGCCAGAAGGGCGTCAGGTTGCATGAAAGTGATATGCGGCTACGGTTACCGATGAAGACGATTCTGCTCCATACTTCCAGGGTTTAAGTGCTCCCAAAAGGTTGTGGGGTTCTGGGGGAACTCGTTATTTATAGGGACTTGTATTTTAGAATTTTCACATGGACTATTAAAAGAGATTTTTTTCCATTTTTGCGGGGATGCTGCCCCAAAACACACCTGTACGCTAATCTCCGTCGTGTCAAAAACCATTGAATGCAAGGTTCCTAAACAATCTTCATAAAATGGGCAACATACGCCCTGTGGCACTTTTTCCTCTAGGATTGTCTTTATTGATTCTACAGAAATAGATCCTTTCTTTTTTGAAAAAAAATCTTTTATAGTGTTGTATCGAATCACAGAATGCCTTCTGCGATTATTATCATAAGGCAACATTTCGTTATTCTGATAATGATTCGTCGCGATAAGAAGATCTTCACTGTTTCTAAAAGATATTTTTCTATCGTCTCCGAAGCAGGCAGTTTCAGCTATTGTGGCATTTCCGTAAGTATCAGCAATCAGCAGGTTTACATTGCTTCGTATAGGCATATTCTTCAAAAGATATATGGCATCCTCAACAGAGGAGCAATTATCCAATAAAGACCTCAGCACAAACGGGAACCAAAGTCCTTCACCAAAAGGGCGTTGTCCAAATTCACAAGATGACATGCTTACTGTTAAGCCATGCTCATTTATTCCGTCAAATCTCCCAAACAATAGCAGTGAAAAACCTATATGTGCAGGTTTTCCGTCTGCCCTTGTTACACACAAACACATCTCATCTTCAGTCGAAAATTCATAACTTCTGCCAATTAAAGTGTGCCCATCAGATGTAATACTTGGCAAAGCTGCGAATTGACTGCATGCTCCAGCTTCTATTACATCATCCGCAAATACAGCCAATTTCCCCAGTGGGATTTTTAAGCTGTCTGAAAGTCCAAGGATTTCCTCGTTTACTCCGGGACAAAATTCATCTAAAAGGGTTTGTTTCTTTCTTAATAAAAAACTATCCATACAATCACCTTGTATATTGATACTCATAAGCTCCGGGTTGTTTCTGACTGTATGAGCCAGCTTAGTGCCAATCTCGTAATGGCTGCCCTCTGAGACGAATTTTGAAAAGCTAACGAACTGGTTTGACATGTTGAGCGCCTTCTTTCAGACTATTTTTCAAATAAGCGGGTGGCTTATACTCACCCCTCTGCATATTATGATATTGTTTTTCTTTCATACTGTCCTGTCATTACCTGCGCATAGTTGACAGATCGAAGAGGGTCACAGGCAGAAGTGCAAACTTCGAAAAATAAGTTATATTCTACCATTTAGTAGTATAATAAAAACATGCATCAAGCAGGCGTTTAAACACGATCTAGCATGGAAACTACTTAATAATCTCTAATTGAGGGTGAATTCATAGAAATATTGGATTTTGTGGATGATCCAGGTTTTTTTCGGGACTTGAAAGTAATGGAGGGAAGTCAGAAAGTAATCAGAGAATTGAGTAAATATTACGAGATTTATATCACAACAGCAGCAATGGAGATATTATTTACTGCTCCACACAATGTCAACGAATCAGGTTATGTGCGAGTTAACAACTGGTATGAAGTTGGGGACTATTTTTTAAGTGATAATAAACAAACAACACAAGACTCATAAAGGAATTTTGAGAGTATGCTTGAAGGGGGCATACACTTCAGACAACATCGCATTCACGCAGCGTGCCAGCAAGCTGCCTAATGGGAGTTTTTATTATTTGAAGATAAGCAATTACTACCATTCAAATATTTCCACATAGTATAAGAATACGACATAATATAAGTATCATCACATAAAACGAAATCAGTCTTTTGCAAGGTTTTTTCGTAGCTTATCAATAGAAGGGGTTTCCATCTTACTCTTCATGATCAGCACATCAAATTCATTTTGAAGGCAGACCATCTCGGATTTTGCCACGGCCGTATGCTTTGCCATGACTGTTTCGGCAAACTTTGTGCCCATAATAATTTTAAAAATTGGGGCAATCAAAAAAACGGGAAGTTTGAAATAATGGAGTTTTGATGGTTTGATATTTATACCCAATTTAGTCAACACAGCAAATCCTTCTTTTATCCCCAGAACCAGCAGCTTAATATCTGCATATGATTTTGCTAAAGCATAATTATTACTATTGTATTTATAAAGAGCGTTTCCGATACTTGTAACCATTGCTACATGAGTTTTCTGCCACATATCCATATTATTGCTTACAACAGAAGGAATACCGGCACAGTTAAAAACATCTACTATTTTTTTGAGCCGTTCGGTTTTTTGACCATTGTATTCTGAAAAGGTTGTGGTCTGAAAAATCCGCATGAATCCCTTGCCGATAAAGTAATGTACTCGACCGTCTACACGTTCTCCTCCTGCGGACGGAAAGCCGAGCATCAGCCGGTCACTACCCACAGCCTGAACCCAATCGTCATAACCGGATGCCGTATTGACCACAAAGATGATATTCTTAGATATGTTTTGAGAAAGAACCGGTAATACACTATCTATCTGTATTTTCTGCATTACAACGAGTATGTAGTCGAAAATATGGTCTGGCAGCAGATGTTCAATCACATCTATCTTTGCGATTTCTTCTCGGTTATTGCCTGGATTTACGAGAATCACACCGTTTTTTTTTAGCTCAACAAGTCTTGCTCCCCTTGCAAGGATAGTGACATCATATCCTGACAAAGCAAGTTTCCCAGCGAAAACACTCCCGATTGTGCCCGCACCATAAATTAGGATTTTCAAAAGATCCTTCCTCCTCAAATAAAATATTACATAATTATACAACAAATCCATTGGTAATGCGGTTCGTTTATTCTAAACCTCTGCCTCTAGGCTTACCTTTGTTTCTTAATCAGGTTTGCAAAAATAAAAAAAATCAGTTATATTCAATGTAATTAGATAATCTAACTATAGGAGTAAGGAGGTATACAAATTGAAAAGAAAGCCTGCCAAGGAATATACAACTGAGCAACAATTACCGAGACTTGGAACATCACCTTATTTGAAGTTGATGGAGCTTACAGCTTCATCCGATACCAATCTAAATTCAGCGCATCTGGGACTAATTATGATCTGGCTGGGAGATAACATTTTAGACATGGTGGATATTGATTTAGCTGCTTTTGACATCACGGAGAGCAAGCTGGATCTATTACTCCTATTATCCCTTCACGCCGATCAGGAGTTGGTAACACCTTCATCCATAGCAGACCGATTGGGGATTCGTCGATCGTCTGTAACGGCCTTGTTAATATGGCTGGAGAAAAAAAATTTGATTGTTCGCGAACCGTATGCTAAGGATGGCCGCATGACTCACGTTCGTATTAGCGCTGAAGGCAGTACGCTTGTGAATCAAATATTGCCTACGTTCTGGTCTACTTGCGCATCCCTTGTTGATGAATTAGATAAAGAGGAGCAAGCGGTGTTCCAAAAAGTGCTGGTTAAACTAAATGCAAGCTTAGAAAAACGACTTGGATCGGGTAGATAATTTTTTTGGTCATATAGTTAGATAATCTAATTACATGAGATCAGAGATGGATATAATCTGATTTGATAACCGTGATGGACATTACAAATGAAGGTATGTGATTCAAAATGAAACAAACTCGGCATTCCGGGGACCAGCAGCAGAGTCGTGAACAGCATTTTATATCGCTGCGCATCATGTTTAAGGAGATGTTCTTGCACACAAGGACGCAATGGGTCTTGCTTATGCTTGGTGCCGTCACAGTGATAGCCATTTCCATTCTTGAATTTATGATCCCTCAGTTAACTAAAGAGATCATAGACCAGATCATCCCTGAAAAAAGGTATTACGCACTACTAGAAACGGGAGGTCTTATCCTGCTAGCTGCATTGCTGCTGGGGATATTTAACTTCAGTAGCAGTTATGTAATGACAATTGTTAGTCAGAAGGCAATTCTCCAGTTGCGAAACAAATTGCACAAACACACATTAAGTTTGGATCTGAAATTTTTTGATCGTAATCGGACCGGGGATCTTATGGCAAGGTTAACGAGTGATGTAAATCAACTACAGGAACTGGTTTCAGCCGATAGCCTGTCCATCATAGCGGATGTCATAACCTTCGCTGCGATCGTGGGGTACTTATTATATACGGACTGGCAACTAGCATTAATTACGCTTATTACCTTGCCATTCTTATTTGTAACGTCACGATATTTCAGCCTACGCATTAAGAGTGCCTATAGAGCGGTACGTCACATATCAGCTCAGTTAAACAACTCACTTCAAGATACGTTGTCAGGCATACGAATGATCAAGTCTTTTGCAAGTGAAGATGCGGAAGCTAAGCAGTTCGAGGCATTGAGCGAACAGCATCGGATAGCCACAGTTTTTGCTTCAAGGTTGTCGGAAACTTTCTCGCCAATTATCGATTGGCTGAATTATGTAGGTATGACGTCGGTGCTCCTGTTCGGAGCGTGGCAGGTTATGCATGGGAACATGTCCGTTGGTGATATCGTAGCTTACTTAGCTTATTTACGTTTGTTGCAAGCGCCCATCCGCTCCTTTAGCAGAATGATTACCAAAGTGCAGCAATCGGCAGCAGCATTCGAGCGCATTCAAGAAGTCTTAGCAACCGTTCCAGAGGTTTACGATAAGGAAGGAGCGATTGTTCTGCCGCCAGTAAAAGGACAAATTGTGTTTGATGATGTTGAGTTTGCATATGAAGAAGGACATCCCATTCTACAAAACTTTCAATTGCGGCTTCCATGTAACCAAACTACGGCTTTGGTTGGTTCGTCAGGATCAGGAAAGTCAACGATTGCTTATTTGATTGCCCGTTTGTACGACGTTCAGCGAGGGGACATTTATATTGACAGTTATCCGTTAACGGAAGTGACGGTGAAGTCGCTTCGACAGCAGATGGGGATCGTATCTCAGGACGTAATCCTCCTCAATGGCACGATACGTGAAAATATTGCTCAGGCCACAGAAGATGAGATTAAAGCGGCTGCCCATGCCGCAAACGCCCATGAATTTGTTTCAGCCTTTCCAATGGGTTATGATACGCCCATCGGTGAAAGAGGGGTCAAGCTTTCCGGAGGACAAAAGCAAAGATTGTCAATCGCCAGAGCTTTCTTGACCAATCCTCGTATTCTTATTTTGGACGAAGCTACGGCTGCCCTGGATACGGAATCTGAACAACGTATTCAGCATGCGTTATCTGTGCTTCTTCCAGGTCGAACTTGTCTGGTTATCGCCCATCGTCTTTCCACGATTCAAAATGCCGATCAAATTGTTGTATTGGAGCATGGAGAGATTGTGGAGCTGGGAAATCATGAAAACCTACTCCGCCGAAATGGGCGATACAAGGAACTATACGAGATGCAATTTCCAACAAAATCTAACTTCGAACAAATTTTATAATTGAGGTGTAATATGAACAATCCAATCAATGCTACGGGTGCAACTAGAAATTATAAGCTTATGACCATTATCCTTTGCTGGACCGGCCTTGTTGTCATGTCCAGTCTATACGTAACGATTCCGCTAATTACATTGTTTGCACAGCTTTTTGAAATTTCCACGACGAATGCTGCCGCTGCGGGAAGCACCTTTTCGATAGGCTTTGCCATTGGTTGCTTAATCTATGGCGCGCTGTCCGATAAATACGGACGGAAGACTGTTATATTTGCAGGGCTCCTTTTCCTGACATTGATATCATTAATTCTGGGAACCGTTCACAGCTTTGCATGGATTTTAGGATTAAGAGGACTACAGGGAGCAGCAGCAGCAACCTTCTCTCCAGTAGCACTTGCCTATGCGGTTGAGATGTATCCAGCGGAAAAACGGGTAACTACCATTGGTTTTATCAGTACAGGATTTCTGATTGCAGGTATTGTTGGTCAAGTGGTTAGTAGTATACTCAGTGAGCATTATGGCTGGAACGCTGTTTTTTATATTCTTGCCGTTGTTTATGCGGTGACCGCCATATTAGTGTTCTTCTTCCTTCCCAAAGGCGGTATCCAGCAGGCACACGCTAATATCTGGGAGCCTATTAAGCAAATTGGCAAAGTGTTTGTTCAAAAACAATTGGTATTATGTTATCTAGTAGCATTCGTTCTGCTTATGTCTTTTGTAAGTATGTATACAGTGCTGGGTAACTATCTAAGTACAGCTCCATATGAACTAAGCAAGCAAGAAATTCTTTCTGTCCGTATTATCGGCATAGTAGGCATGCTCGTTTCTCCATTCGCGGGAAGAATATCCAAGCATGTCGGCGTAGGTAGAACGCTTCGCGGTGGATTGTTGCTAGCGATCATTGGTTTGGCGTCTATGGGGATGATTTCTAATCTGCCACTTCTTATTGTGATGAGCATCCTTTTTGTAGGGGGGATCGCACTAGCCGTTCCTTCACTTGTTTCGCTTGTTGGGCAAGTGGGCGGCAAGATGCGCGGGATAGCTGTATCCGTATATACTTTTATATTGTTTACAGGCACAAGCTTCGGTCCGATTATCTCGCTTCAATTGATGAATAATGCAAGTTATTTAATTACGTTTCTTCTATTGGCATGTATTCTGTGCATTGGGTTGCTGGCAGCATGTCTTATTCATCATGAGGAGGCAGGGGAGTTAAACAGCCAGTAAATGTGTGATCAATAAACAAAAAACGATGAAATGACATCATAACGATTGTTTATTAAAGGTAACTTCATTTGAAGTTGCCTTTTTTATTTTCTGAGATTAACGATTACTCATCTGATTTCTTTTTAACGAATCCGTTCTGGAAAGTTAGCAATGAGAGGGACTGGACACGACTGTAATAGAACTTTTTAGATTGTGAATATGCAAGGTTCTGTATAAGGATAAGTTGCTTAGTTTTAAAAATGATAGGAGATGCACCAAAGATCTATGTTTCAAAAGACATTGGTATAGCTAGTCATTGACCCACACGTATTTGTCACTGATGGGATGTTCGCGTGAATCAATTGTTGAATTAATAGAACAGACAATATCATATATATACGATAGGAAAAATTCATGTTATGCTTCAATAACTATGAAAAACTATTTCATCGGAGGTATGTGATTTGGATTTTAGACAAAAGTTATTTGAATCGGTTTCTAATGATTTTATTAATTATCTTGAAATGAAAGAACGATCTACTAGCTATGAGACAAAGAAAAGATATTTGGATGATTTGAATTTCTATATACAAAATTGTATTAATAGTAAAGTCCTTATTGAAGATTATAAAGATTTTTTTAGTAAATATTCTCTAAAAAGCTACCACAAATTGAGAAGTTCAGCTACTGCCAGATATGCTGTTACAAATCTACTTGATTTTTACTTTATTGTTGGAAGGATTAAGCCACAGGATTATATTGAAATAAAAAATGAATTGAAGCAATATCAAAGTAAAAAACAAGAACCATTAGATTTTTTAATAAAAGATGATTTGAATTTTTTACTAGACTTTAATTATCAATATAGCAAGAGAAGGGCTTTCGAAGATAGTTTGTTAACACCCATGATTATTTCTTTGTCATATTCTGCTTTGTTTGAACAGAATCATCTTGCAAAATTGAAGTGGAGTGATTTTGACATTAAATTAAAGAGGATACGGAATATTAGATTTGATACAGATCCATTAGTTAATGAATGGATTGAATTGAATGAGAAATTTTATGAAGTCTGCGAAAAATATTACAACTATAGAATATCAAATGAAATTATAGAAAAATCAGACAATATGATAAGTATTAACGGTCAATCCGCTGACAATTTGTCGATAAATAAATTATTAAATGTGTTAAATGATAATAAGTCAAATAGTTTATTTTTATCCACAAGAGTCAATACACAAAAAATAATACGATCTAGAATTTTAAATGATTTATTGGAAACAAAAGGTAAAGGTCTGATTGATTTTTATAAGATAATTGGTTTTAACAAAGATACACAAATAACAAGTGCAACGAAGGAGTATATAATGAGAGAAAATTCAAAAAAAGCCTATCGGATAAATTAATAAGTTTTGTCGAATGGTTAAAGCATGTTTTAATAACTTAAACTCCCGCAGTCAAAGGCACGGGAGTTTTCGCAATTCTATTAAACAACATGAAGTTACTTTCAATTAACATGAATGTTACACAATAGAATAGTGTTACATAGGCCAAATGACCACGAGGGTAGGCGGGGTAAGACATCCGGGTTCTTTTCGGCTCCATGGAGCTTTGCCGTTTACGTCGAAAGTAACACAATATATAATTATTATATAGTTAGTTACATTAAGTTTAAGAGGTGTTTGGTATGGAATTTGTAGAACCTATCCGTAGTAAGAAACAGATTGATGCTTTGAAGAAGTATCTGCGAGGGCAGAATATCCGAGACTATCTGTTGTTTGTGCTTGGCATTAACTCAGGATTGCGAATATCTGATTTGCTCAAGCTTCAGGTGGAAGAGGTGTACAATCAAGATCGGATCAGCCTTCGAGAGCAGAAGACAGGTAAAAGAAAAGATTTTCCCTTGTCAGATACCTGTAAAAAAGCAATTCAGGAATATGTAAAAGCAACAGGTCATAAGTCAGGAGCGCTGTTTGCCAGCCGCAAAGGTGGGAATCCAATTAGCCGAGTACATGCTTACCGGATACTGAGTGAAGGGGCAAGCCGTGTTGGCATCAAAGAAGCCGTTGGAACACATACCTTGAGAAAGTCGTTTGCCTTTCATGCTTACCAAAGTGGTGTAGATATTACTCGTATTCAAAAGCTGCTCAACCATTCAGCACCGAGTGTCACTCTGGCATACATAGGAATCACTCGACAAGAGCTAGATAATGTTTATTTCAATCTTAACCTATGAAGACGTTAACGGATGTAATACATCTGGTTAACGTCTTTTTCATTTTCAGTAGCATATGAAGGAGGCGTTTTACTAATGAAGCAAATCATCAATGCCAAAGGAACGAACATTTATCCGGGACAAGTAAAGTATGTATGGGTTGCAACTTGTTCTTGTGGGAATAAACTTGTACGAGCAATGAAAGAATCTGGTTTAAACATGTATGTTGGTAAAGAACGGTTTTCCTGCAAACAATGTGGAGAACGCTTACAAAAGGAAGGACAACATTATTTTAAAGGAGATCAGATGATTGGTCGGGAGCAGGTATGGGCGGAAACTGATTTTGATGAATAGCTTTTTTTTAAGAATAGCCTTGAAGTGGTCAAAGTGTTAATTCTTTGTTCAATGAATCTTTACACTTTCATGTGAAGCTATTCCTTCAGGTTATGTTTTGCTCAACAAGATATATGATTCAACTAAGCCGCAAAAGTGGAAATAAGGTGTAAGGAAGTGTCAATTATGGATAAACAAATGCTGCTGATGTTTGCAGATGCCATTGAGCGAAAAAGGTTACTACGAGTTACGTTTACAACCAGAAGTGGAGAGGAACGGAGTAGACGATGTGCGCCACTGGATTTGGCACCTAGTGAACGAGCAAAGATCAAATTTTACAAATATCATATGTGGGACTTGGATAGCGAGCCAAAACCACATTTTCTGAGTTTAAGTCCAGATCAAGTTATCCAACTGGAGATTATCACAGAGCCATTTATACCGGAGCAGATTGTAACCTGGACAAGGAAGAACCCTTGGACAATCATTAGGGATTGGGGAAGCTTGTCGTAAAGCGTGCAAGATAACTTCATTTTAATCAAGCTTTATGAGCCTGTAGTGTAGAAATTCACTATGGGCTTTGTTTTGCCTTTTAAATGAAGATACATAGCAAAATAGTTACTATATTAAACGGAAGAAACGGTGTACGAGGGTCAAGCATGTTGATAAGATCGACTTAAGAAAAATACCAATTTATAGGAGTTAAGAAATGGCAAATAAGAATAGGGTTTCAGGCAGAAACAGCCGTGGAAGTAATCATCTTGAACTGGAAGGTGAACAAACGATGTCAGAACAGCTTCAAAGTGAAAATGAGCAGACAAGTATTGAGGCAGAGGATATTCAAGTTCATGAAGATACAGGTCAAGAACAAGCTCAACAGGACGAGGAGGTCTCGGTTCAGGAAGAACCAGCTCCAACTGAGGCAGCTAATGAGAACTTAGAGGAAAAGCCAATTATTCATAAAGAACAAGAGATCGTGGCTGACCTAAATGATGGAAAACTTCAGCAAGTAATATTAAATGAAGCAAATATACAAGAGTTGCAGCCAGAATCAAACGATGGCAAAGAAGAGCGGCCGCTTGCCATTGAAGATATTGTAAAGCCGGGAAAATTCGGAGTAACGAACAGCCAAATGATTCCTGCCATGAAGCAAGTGATTGCGGATGGCTCAGTCGAAAAGCTGAGAATGCTTCGCTTCATGTACCTGTATTCCTTCGAGAATTCGCTAAGGTATCTGAATAAGTCGGAACGGGAATTCATTCAAAATAACCTCAAATAGAACAAGTCGGAGCATGGATGGGTCATATGCTCCGACTTGTTTTTATTTTGTTAATTTTTCTGACTGTCTTGCGTAGAATGATGCACTTTGGGGAGAGGTATGTCTATCTCGGCCTCGGCTTGGACAGTTTGGCTCAATATCCGGACCACATGCTCATGAAATTGCCGCAACGCTTTGTCGGATGGCTGATTACTTTCCTTGATTACATATTCACATTTTTTCATTGGTATTTTCCTCCAAAAATTTACAGTTGTCATATTCGATGATGTGTCATCAAAAATGCTCAACATTCTACTTGGATGGAGGCAAAAAATTAACAAGTTTGGAGTAGAAGCTATTATGGAAAGCAAAACAATTAAACACGTAGCCGTTTATTTAAGAAAATCACGGGACGATGGTGAGTTTGAAGACGTTCTCTCGAAGCATAGGGATACCCTTCTGACCTTGGTCGAGAATCGAAATTGGACCTATAGGCTATATGAAGAAGTGGCCTCTGGTGAAAAGATAGAGTCCCGTAAGGAAATGCAGAAGTTACTCCGGCATGTCGAAGACAAACTGTACGATGGAGTAGTGGTCATGGATATTGACCGTTTAGGGCGTGGAGAAAATAAGGATTGGGCACTCATTAAAGATACATTTTTAAACTCAGAAACAGTCATTATCACGCCAAACAAGATATACGATTTGGAAATAGACAATGACGATGTATCCTTTGACTTCATGTCCATTTTTGCCCGAATAGAATACAAAACGATTAAGCGAAGAATGAAGCAAGGCAAAGAGGCTGGGGCGAAGAAAGGCATGTGGACAAACGGAAAACCACCGTTTCCATACTATTATGATAAGAATATAAGGTCGGTACTGGTCGATGAAACGAAGCGCCCGATTTACCGAGCGATTGTTGAAAAGTATTTGAATGGAACAAACCTTGGTCATATTGCCATTTGGTTGACGGATAACAAGATACCTACGCCATACAACATTAAGCCCGATGGAAAGAACAAGGGATGGTCAAATATTACGGTTCAAAGATTGCTGGCAAGCGAGATCCATTTGGGTTATATCACTTATGGCAAAACCCGTTCCAAGCGTGGTCAGGTGGAACTTGTACCTGAAGAAGAGCGGATAAAAGTCATGGGAACGCATGAAAAGCTGAAAACGCCGGAAGAACATGAAGTCATTATGGAGCGGCTGCTTAAGAATCGCATGCTGAACCCCAATTCAAGGCGTAACATTTTTCCTTTGTCAGGCTTGCTGTATTGTGAGAAATGCGGTTCTCGGATGAGATTTAGAGTAGGTGAGAACAAGAAACAGGGACAGCACTGGAGTGCATTGTGCTATCACCAGTACAAAGATGGCAGCAAATGCGATCAGCGCGGGAAGGTAATGGATGCTGATTTTTTTAATGCTCTGTATGATCAGATTATTCATGTAGACCCGAACATTTTACGGGAGATAGAATTGCATGGAAGTAGGTACAATGATACACAGGTTATTATCGAGGTCAAAGAGCAGGAGTTGAAGAAGCAGAAGCGGGCATTGGACAAGCTGCATGAATCTTATGAAGAAGACATGATAACGAAGCAAGTGTTTTTAGAGCGAAAGGCTGTTCGATCAAGGCAGATACAGAAGTTGGAGGAAGAGTTGAAGAATTTACGGAAGGTTGTAGTAGATGAAGGTAATTATCCGACTGCGGAGCAGATATATGAGCGGATAGGTGAGTTTAGAGAGTTGTGGAGCAGTTCAGTGACAAGTGAAGAGAAGAATCGGGCGTTGAAGAAGCTAGTGGAGCGGATTGTGTATAATCGGGAAGGGAATAGGGTGGAGTTGACGGTTTGTTATAGGTGAGATTTGAATAATGCTATTGTAGACTTCTGGAATAAGTTCCAGAAGTCTCTTTTCGTATGGTACAATATACCTAAATTAGCTATTATCAGACATAGAATCGTAAATTAGAAGCACATTATGGTTTTTGCTGATTTTGGAAATCGATAATTATAAGTATGATTTGATCGTTATATTTCATGAAACGAGGAGGTTAGCCATGTTTATACATAAAATGATGATTAATAATTTTAGAAATTTTAAAGAACAAGTAATAGAATTTAATGATGGAGTGAATGTAATTATTGGTCATAATAATGCTGGAAAGTCAAATTTACTTAAAGCATTAGCTTTGGTACTTGATTCTCAAGGAACAAAGCGATTGAATGTATATGATTTCAATAAAAATGTTACACTGGCAGAATTGATAGAAAATCCACCTCAAATTAACATATCTTTAGTAATAAAGCAGAGCTTAAATGAAAATTTGAATTCTGATGATTTAGTGACAGTTGGGAATTGGCTTACCAAGTTAGACGAACCATACGAGGCAGTATTAACCTACGATTTTTTTCTTCCTGAAAAAGAAAGAGTTAGTTATGTAGAAGCTATTAGAAATGCCCCTGATCTAGATATAGCTTGGAAAATAATCAATCATGACTTTATAAGGCACTATGTCTATAAAATATGGGGTGGAGATAAGACTGCTCAAAACGTTGCTGATAGTGAAACATTACAGAAGTTTGATTTTCAATTTTTAGATGCAATCCGTGATGTTGAGAGAGATATGCTTTCAGGAAGAAATTCTCTTCTTAGAGATGTGTTGGACTTTTTTATGGATTACGAAATTAAATCAGATTTAGTTAAATCTGAGGAAGTAAAGAAAATAGAGATTAAGCAGAAGAAGAAGGATTTTAGTGAGATTGCAGATACGTTATTACGTGACTTACAAAACAGAATGAGTGTTGGTAAGGAACAGATTTTATCATATGCCAAAGATACGGGGGCTTCATTTAACAAAGCAATACCTAATTTTGAAGGAAGTCTCTCAGATGTGGAAATTTTCTCTGCACTTAGGCTTATTGTTGAATATGAATCCGGCATAAAGATACCGGCTACACATAACGGTCTCGGGTATAATAACTTAATTTTTATGTCACTGCTTCTATCAAAAATGCAAGTCAATGCAGACGGAAAATATTTAGGGAGTAATGCAAAGGTATTTCCGATATTGGCAATTGAAGAGCCTGAAGCACATCTGCATCCAGCCATGCAGTATCAGTTTTTAAAATTCTTAAAGAAAAATAAAAATGAAAAAAAGGTTAGACAAATTTTTGTTACCACTCATTCAACGCATATTACCTCCTCTGTTTCTCTAGATGAGATGATTTGTTTGCATAGCGATGGAGGAAACACCTCTGTTGGATATCCTGGAAAAGTATTTCCCACTGATGAAAGTAGTAAAAAATATGTACAGCGATTTTTAGATGCGACCAAATCAGATATGCTTTTTGCTCAAAAAGTAATTTTAGTAGAGGGTTTAGCAGAACAATTGTTGCTGTCAGTTTTCGCGAAATATGAAGGTGTTTCTTTAGAAGAAAATCATATTGCAGTTATAAATGTGGGTGGTAGATATTTCAATCATTTTTTACATCTGTTTGATAGTGAGAAAATAAATACTCTAAACAAAAAAATTGTATGTTTGACAGATCAAGACCCTGAAAGAAAGAAAAAATCATCTAACACTAATTTCAAAAAATGCTATCCGTTTGAATATGACGCTAATACTAAAGAGTATGAGTATAAAAGAAACACTTCATCATATCAACCAGGTACTCACCCTAATATTGCATTTTTTAGTCAAGATGAAGTTGAAGGAAAGACACTTGAATATGATCTGATTTTATTTAACCCTTCCCTCGAAATATTAGTGACAGATTCTATGAAAAATCAAGATGAAATTAAAAACTTAATGAAGCTTTATGCAGACCAAAAACCACAGACAGATTACGAATCCATACTGAGAAAAAGCGATGAGAATGATAGAATTATTGAAGGTATTAATCAAAATACTTCTTGGAGCGAGAAACAAAAATGTAGAGGATTAATTGCTTCACGATATCTTAATTCAGTAGGGAAAGGAGAAAACGCTTTGGAGCTTGCATATATTTTGGATGAAAATTTAGAAAACAAAGGAACTGATAAATACAAAAAATTTATTGTTCCTGATTACATAAAAGAAGCCATTGCGTGGTTATGTAAATGATCCCAATAAACTCTGATACATTGATTCCTATTGAGCACCATTTTCGAGTCTCTGCGGGTCCTGGGGCAGGGAAGACTCATTGGTTAGTTGAACATATTAAAAATGTTCTCCATAAATCAACAAGATTAGAGAAAACTCGTAAAGTAGCGTGCATTACGTACACGAATATTGGAGTAGAAACGATTTTAAACCGTTTAAACACTACAATAAACCAAGTTGAAGTATCTACTATCCATAGCTTTCTATACAAACATATTGTAAAACCATACGCCGTTTTCCTTGTTGATGATTATGGATTAAATGTGGAAGCAATGGACGGGCATGATGATATTATTTTATCAAATTATTCTTTTTTAAACGAATGGAAAGACCGAACTCAACAGCAAAGATTCAAGGAAGATAAATTAAATGTTGAAGCTTTTAATTCAACAAAATGGAAATTTGATGATTTAGGAGCTTTAGTAGTAAAGCCTGATTATCCTCGTAAGATTGGTAAATATTCTATCAAGAATGATTCGTACTATGAATATAAAAAAATGGCGTGGGAAAGAGGTATAATTCATCACGATGATGTACTCTTTTTTAGTTATCAATTAATTAAGAAGCATCCATTTATTCTAAAAGTGTTACAATCCAAATTTCCATACTTTTTTGTTGATGAATTCCAGGATACAAATCCTATACAAGTGAAGATTATGGGGTTAATTGGAAAAAAAGAAACGATAGTTGGGATAATTGGTGATAAAGCTCAGTCTATTTATAGCTTTCAAGGAGCAGAACCATCTCAGTTTCATTCATTTAACTTAAACAATATAGTTGACTATGTAATGGAAGATAACAGACGAAGCACAAATCAAATTATAGATATTTTAAATACAGTACGTATAGATATAAAACAAAACAAATACAGAAACATAAACGGAGAAAAACCCATAATCATTGTGGGAGAGCGGCTTGATGCCCTTAGAATAGCTAAAGAAAAGAGTAATAACGAGTCGGTAAATTCTTTGTCAAGAATAAATATAATCTCGAATGCAATGAAAAAGGAAATTAAAGGAGATTTATTTAACAATAAGTTAATTGAAGCACTTTTAACCGAAGATAATCCTAGCAGTAGCAATAAATACAGAAGTAAAGTGATTATTGCTTGTATAAAGTCAACTGAGTTTGCTCGCCAGAACGAATTTAAAAGTGCAATAAAAGAATTAGAGAGAATTTTCAAAGATAAGAATGACAAAGATAAAGGAAGAAAAGAAGCTCTGAAACATCTTTGTGTACTCCTTTCTCAGTATGGGGACTTTAAAGAAAAAAGCCTACTAGAATTCCATTCTTTTGTAAAAAGAATAATAAAACCTGATATATCAAATTTATCAAGGGGCGCAGCTAAAACTTTCTATGAAAATCATAGTTACCAGCAATTGGCTTTGTGTGTAAGAATTGATGAAGATACTAGCAGACACAAAACAATTCACAAAGCAAAGGGAGATGAATTTAAAAATGTCTTGGTTGTTCTAAAAGAAGAGAGCGACATCGAATTTTTACTTAATCCTAACTTAAACGATAACGATAAAGAAGAGCAAAGAATAAACTATGTAGCAATAAGCAGAGCTACCGATCGTTTATTTATCAATGTGCCAACATTATCCGAAAAAGAGTCGAAGAAGTTAAAATCACTGTTTGACATTGTAAGAACTGAAACATAAATATTTCATTAGCGATTAGAATCATTCCACAGGAACCAAAGAAATTAAACGTACTCATTTCCAATTAATGAAATAACTAAACTAATGACTCCCAGAAGTTTCTCGGAGTTTTTAGCAGATAATAGGGAGAAGAAAATGATAGACGAGTTATTGAAATACTATAAGAGTAACTTATCAACCTATTCATTAGTGTTCAAGTATATGCCATTTTTAAATGCTATGGTCTCATTCCTGTTCGTATTACTTATAATTTCCGGCTACATTCTGATAATAATCTTACCATTAAGTTTCGCTGCTCCAAGTTATGTTAAAGGGTCAGCTATTTTTTTCGGAGGAATATTGATTCTGTCAATACTAGTAATAAGTTTTTTCAACACAAAGGCTAAAAGAATTTTGAATAATCATTATTCTATTCAAGTTAAAAAAGGGGGGTGGAGAACAGAGCAGTTTGAAGATATGCAGAGAAAATTTCTATCTGAATATTTGAAAAGTAAGGGATTATATTCTGAGGAAAAGTTGAATTTATTAATTAAAATATTAGAAAAAGAAATCGTACGAAGTAAACCCCCAACCTTTTTAGCTCCCGGTGCTTTTTTAGCGTTATTTATACCAGTTTGGTCACAATATGCTGTATTCTTTTTTAAAGCTTTTGATAGTACAAAATTCAATGAATCAACCAGTGTTTTTGTAACTTTTACTGTAGTAGCATTATTTATTTCAGTATGTATAGGAACTTTTAAAGCGATGTTTAGTTTAGTTGAAGATTTTTTCATGATAGAAATAAATATTAAAAAGAGATTTTTGGAAAAAGTGGAAGATGCGTTGCTCTTTTATAATGATACATGTGTTGATTTAGAATACGTTCTTAACAGAAGTAATTAGAATAGTGAAACTACTACTCTTGATTAATTGGAAATATTATTAAGAGAGAGAATAGATGGTTGTTTGAAATAAGATGGAAACATAATGCTAGAGTTAATTCGAAAGGGTTCTTTAGGTCGATTTATATGACACGGATCAGGGTTGGAATAATTATCATCTAAGGAGTTTTTTATTATGAACGAAGAGCAGAAAATTAGAGAACTAAGTTATCTTCGCAATCAAAAAGAGAATCCTACGTCAGGTAATTATAGAAGATATATGGTGAATACTTACAATTATATTTTACAAAATTCCAATGCAGGAAATATGGGTTGGAGCAAAGCAAATACTCGGGAAATGCTAAATTTTGTATATGAAGGAACTCCGGATCATATGGGCTATGAAATGGTGGAGAAATTCAAAAAAACTCTTAGAGATTTAGGATATATTAAGACAGTAAAAGAAGAGAATGAGTGGCGTACTTACATACTCAAAGAATTGGGTTTTTAACTGTTTTAAGGAGAATTATGAAAAATACAACTATTATATTTGAAAATGCAAATAAAAAATTCTTAAATAATGAAGTGGATTTGATTCTTAGTGGTGTCTCAGAACGAACATTATGCGGTTCTTTAATGAGATATCTTCAGGAAGAGATTAAAGAAACTAATTATTCGAAATATCATGTGGATGTGGAATATAACAGAAACAATGGGAAAGTAAAGACCATTATTGATCAAAACATCGAAGTAATACCTATTAATTGTGATATCATAGTGCATAGCCGTGGCGAGATTCCTGAACAAGATAATATAATTGCAATAGAAATGAAAAAATCCACAAATAGAAATTCTGAAAAGATAAAGGATAAGAATCGTTTGATAGCTCTAACTAAAGAAACGTTCGATGATGTTTGGTCATTTGACGGAACAAATCTTCCTGAGCATGTGTGTAGATATAAATTAGGTATTTATTATGAAGTCAACATTAAAAGAAGTGAAGTTTATGTTGAGTACTATAAGAAAGGGCGATTGAGTTCTACAAAAATATTTAAGT
Organism: Paenibacillus sp. FSL M7-1046; assembly: GCF_038007405.1. Lineage (NCBI taxonomy): Bacteria > Bacillati > Bacillota > Bacilli > Caryophanales > Paenibacillaceae > Paenibacillus > Paenibacillus sp. FSL M7-1046. The sequence continues at coordinate 5,279,710 of NZ_JBBOXB010000001.1, forward strand.
TAAAGCTTGGGAGCAATCATGACAGGTAACCCATACCATATGGAGGTACTTTGTTTGCTTTACCTGCGCTTTCTCCCACCTTTTTGGGTAAACTAACCCTAAGTAATACTTCACCAAAATCCCACCGAAGAGGTGATGCCCCATGGCAACTCAAAAGATACCCAATAGATTAGCTAAGGAAAAGTCACCATATTTGCTGCAACACGCACATAATCCGGTGAATTGGTTCCCCTGGTCAGAAGAAGCTTTTGAAATCGCCAAAACGCGACAACATACCTGTCTTCCTATCTTTTAGCTACATCTAATTATTGACCCACACGTACCTGTCATTGATGTGATGTTCGAATGATTAAATTATTCAAGGAAGCTTCTTCCAGAGTTAGGTGGAGGCTTTTTAGTTTTTAAGTGTATTTTGAAATCGTAATATTCTTCCATTTGATAGTATAATTAAAACAAGCTTCAAGCAGGCGTCTAAACACGATCTAGCCTGGAAACTACTTAATAATCTCTAATTGGGCTGAATTCATTGAAGCGAACTATTGAGGACTTGCAAGGCAGAAGGTTATGGAGGATACGCTACATTTGAATGGTTAAATGATAACTTTCCTTTTATCCCACAACTATTTACTGCTCCACACAATGTCAATGAATAAGGTTTTGTGCGAGTTAACAACTGGTGTGAAGTTGGGGACTATTTTTTAACGAAAGAGGTATGAAATGAAAACAAAGTTCATTAACGTTGAAGGATTACATGGTTGTGGGAAATCAACAACTGCATGGAAGCTAAATGAAAAATTGAGGGAGCAAGGTTTCAACTCGAGAGTCTATCTTGAAGTGGACATGGACTATGCTCAAAGAAATCCCTGTGACCTTAGATTTTTAGCTTTATTAAATGAAGAAGAATATAAGAATCTAACTATTCAGTATCCTGAACAATCCAGCTTGATTGAAAGTTTAGTTGAGAAAATTGATGATGAATACTATCAAATTTATTACCCGGACATTAGTGATGATTGTAATGAATTATTAGACAAACTAAAGTCTTATCAGGCATATGAAGGAAGATTGAATAGTGATACTTTTGTAAGAATAATGTTTATGAAATTTAATGATTTTGTTGAGAAAGCATTACAGGATGATATTGTTTATATTTTTGAAAGTGTTTTATTTCAGCACATTATAAATGAATTATTGCGTTTCAGTAACTTATCAGAAACATATATTTCAGCATGTATAGCGAAAATGACAAATATTTTAAAACCATTGAACCCCATATTGTTTCATTTGCGCACTGATAATACTAAAGGAATTATAGATAAAGTTGCATCTGAACGCTTATCAGATAATTATGATTTATATCCTGATTGGATTGATTGGATGATTGAATATGTAAAGAATTCTAGCTATGGGGAGAAGAATGAAGTCGGAAACAGGGAAGATTTAATGGAATACTTTTATAAAAGGGCTGACATTGAAGAGAAGGTATTTAGTTTATTGGATATTGAGAAACATATAATTAACATAGATCCGATAACTAAAGAGACATTGAATTCTATGGTTTACAGTAAGGTAAAATGAAACCTCTTTCCCCAAATCGTACCGAAAAGAGGTAATGCCCCATGACAATTCAAAAAGTATCCTATTGGTTAGTCGAGGGGAAATCACCGTATCTGCTGCAACAAGCTTTGTATTAATATTCACGAGTCTCAAATCGGAGGAACATATGAACATATTTACAAAGCAATTGAAACTAGAGGATCTGAGCAATATCCAATATGAAGTACATACTGGCACATCAAGAGTAGTAGATTATCTCGAAATCATGATTTTAAAATTTATCGGGGATTATGGATATGGATCAGCTGGGAACTCGGATGCAACTTATATGAGCGCAATTGGTAAAGCCGTTTTAGAAGCTTGGGAACCTGGGGGACTAATAATTGACTTAAGCGATCTATCATATGAGTGGGGGGATCGAATTGAAAGCATCTTTTTTGTTGGAGAAGAAAAATATTTAGACACACCGTTTCCAGTAGCATTAATTGTAGGGCGCAGATCAGAAGAGGCTATTAGAACTCTAATAGTTGGCTTAGAAAGCAATAAAACAATTGAAGAAATTGGATGGGTGTTTAAAGATCTAAATAGTGCTTGGGAATATATTGAATCCAAATTAAATGAATATGAAATTAAGTAATCCCAATAAAAAATATAATAACGGAGGTTCTCTGTAATGACGACTGTTTTTTTCTGGGGAATGATAAACAACTCAAAAAAGTATGGTGAAGAACAAATTGAATGGTTAACCAAAGAATTAACAAAGTCCAGTAAAGAAGAGATCCTTCAATTTGAAATAGAATTTAGAAATAAGATGGAACAATCTTATACTTCTTCATTATGGGGGGCAGCGTTTGTAGTAATGGGAGGATGTTCAGATGATGGATTTGATTGCTTTAGGGGTTGGTTAATCTCCCGCGGAGAAGAAGTTTTCAATCAGGTAATAAAGAATCCTGAATTTCTAGCAGAATATTTATCTGAAGAAAATTTGCAAGAGGATGTTTTTGCACCCCAACTGGAAGAGATGCTGTCAGTTGCTTCAGACGCGTACATTTATCAAAAAACCGGTATGTCCGAGTACAACGATGATATAAACACTGAATTTTATAATGAGCTGGAAGCTCGAGGCTACAATTTTGAAGTAACAGAGATTGAAAATGATTGGGAGGAAGAAGACCTGGAAGAAATGTACCCATTATTATGGGAAAGATTTGGAGAGAACCCACTGACCTAAGGAATGTTTTGACGGCGGACAAACCGCCTCGGTCCTCCCGGAATGTAAGGGGTCTTGAAATTCGTGGACTGAGGTAACTGTATGATTTATTAAAATGTGGTGCTATGGAAAAATTTACGTTAGGTATTGCTGTATTGGTATTTGTGATCCTTGCGGGTTGTTCACAGAAGGAATATCATCCAACAAAAGAATCTATATCCAAAATAGAAGCTTCTGTTGAATCGCTAGAGAAATCTGCAGCAGAGATATTAAGTGATCTGGCTAATCAAGAGTTTTCAATCCACGCAGGTCAGATTAGTGAAGATGATTTTGCTTTTATGGAGGCCTTCGGAAAAGCATTCATAAATCTTTATACCGGAGCTGTTGCAGAACAGGAAACCGTATCGTTTAAAAACTACATCGCTAATAAAAATCTCCGTCAGTTCACTAATACAATGTTGGAGTTAGAACAACTGCAGGATTCGAAGGGTGGTAATGGTATAATATTCGGCCTGGACAATGAGTTTAAGAAAGCAGAGCTCAAGAGGCTGGATAACAATCTTTACTATTTAGAGTTACCCTTTTCAAACCAGGGTTCTGGGATGAGCTGCAAGCTGTTAATTCAATCTGTTAACAAGTCATTAACAATAGCGGATGTGTACTTTGGAAACAAAGATGGTGTAGGTACGATGACAACAGGCCACCCAGCGGTAAGGAAGCTTGATAATCCTAAATTGTGGGATGACCGGGAATGGGTTGACGGTGTAATGGAGAAGCTTGAAAAATATGAAACCGAACTCTTGAGCATGTAATGATTCTGTTGATAGTTTATTAGAATAGGCGGATTACGATGGAACCCAAATTCGGCCTTATTGAGTTTGGTGGAAGTACATCGATCCTTTCGGGCGCTGGTAATCAGCATATACTATGGAGGCATGCACTCTGTAGCGATTATACTGAGCATGGCAACCATCATATTGTGTCTCGTGATAAGAAAAAGTGTGCTCGGCAAGCCTACAGCTTATTTTGGATTTGTGGTAGGGATATTGGATCTTATCGGAGCCTATCTGTGGATGGTTGGAACTGCTATGGTATTTGTTTCTCAACTGGCTTTTGCTGCATGGTTTATTTTTCTCGGCTTGAGGGTGCTGGGGAGGATAGAGGAAGCAGTGGGATAGGCTACTTTATTAATATTTTCGGATTGTCCTATCAAGCTGATATACTTATTGGATAATTGAAAAACAAGCTCCCGTAGATTGTCACAGGAGCTTGTTTTTGCTGCGTACTATTCTTTTTTGCCGGGATAACGCTTGGGGTTGTCTGTCTGACCCAGAATATAGTCGATGCTTACTTTATGGAAATTGGCCAGAGTAATTAAAACGGCACTCGGGACATCCAAATTTCCATTCTCATAGCGGGAATAAGTGGCTTGAGTGATATGTAATAGCTCAGCCATTTGTTGCTGTGTCAGATCTTTGTCTTCGCGTAAGTCGCGGATTCTTGTGTACAATATGATCACCTGTGTGTTTAGCGAATAGGTTCCTTTGAGAACTGCGAGACTTACTGATTATTCTAGTTCAACTTTTTGGATAAGAAGCTTTTTGGTTCGTCCTGTTCAGCAAATAGTCAGTGCTCGTCTGATGGAATTCCGCCAGTTTGATTAGAATTGCCGTGGGAATATCAACATCACCGCGTTCATAATTACTATATATCCGCTGGCTGCATTGCAAATATTCGGCCATTTGGGTTTGAGTCAAATCTTTATCTTCACGCAAATCTCGGATACGTTGATACATTTTAAGCACCTCCAAAACAAGCATATCTTAGCGAATTATTCGCTATTGATTTTTAGCGATAAATTCGCTAAGATGGTTAAGAAGAACATTAGGGAGGGGGAGGCAGGTGAGCCTATTGGAGGATTTGTATTACGGAAAAATCTGCCCAAGTGAACGAAGCCATTCTAGCGATCCCAAATATGCACTGTACTCCAAGCAAATCTCTGAACTTATACAAATTCTAAAAGAAAAGCTGCCACCCGATGACTTCACTATGGTTGAAGAAGCCATGGATCTTAATGATATGTTGATCTCGGTCTCTTCCGTTTCTGCGTATACTCTCGGATTTAGAATGGGAGCTGCGATGATAGTAGAAGTATTAGGACACAAAGGAGAACTTATACATACGGAGGAAGGGTACCTTGGAAAAATAAAGTTGGATAGGAGAGAGTCATGAGAGGGCAGGAATCGGTTAGGGGAGAACGGAAAACAAATAAACTTAGTTCCAAAGAGCACTTGTTGATTGATGGATTGCTTATGGCAGAAAATTGGGGTGATAATCAAGGGAAGTGGGTACCCGCAATTAAGCAAGCTATCGCTATGGGTGAGATTGAGAAGCTATTGGAACTTAGGGCCAAGTTTCCATATTCTTTTGAGAACTCACTGAAGCATTTAAAGAAGGAGGAGCGGGAGGTTATAAGACATAAGTGCGAACTTGATTGGAGCAATAACGGGGATTCGGCAAATAGTGGAGGTAATGAATCAAAGTGACAGTTAGAGATGAATAGTATTATTAAAGAGAACCGGGGTGAGATGAATTTCGCTTTGGTTTTTTTGACCAAACCAAGTTAAATGGATTTCAGGAAAGTGTTTGAAATATTAGAGTAAGGTTGTAATAGATGATAGAATTATCCGACTGAGGAGTAGATATATGAGCGGCTTGGTCAGTTTAGGGAATTATGGGACGCCGATGTAACGAGTAAAGTGAAGAATAGGGCAATGAAGAAGTTGGTGGAGTTTATAAGTGGGAATCAGGTGGAGTTGACAGTTTGTTATAAATGAAGATTGCTACGGTGTATCTGTACTTTTGGTGGGAGCTTTTTTGTTCGGAAAGTATAGAATTAGCAATCGTAATATTCTTCCATTTCATTGTATAATAAAAACAGCATCGAAAAAAGCTGGTGTCGAAACTTTTACAACGGAAGAAAAATGCTTTTATCGACTATCTTGGATTATTCTGCGAAGTGTGGAAAATTTATGGTAGATGGAGGATTCAGGTTATGGGAGAAAACAAAATTGGAGCAAGCGATTATCTTGCATTAGGTTTATATGCTTTTGCAGGATTCGGTCTTGAAATTGTACTGTCAATGCTATTGCCTTTTATATTCGGTGTTGGAGGTTCTGAATATACCCTCATCCATCATTGTATACACTGGGTGCTTACATGCATTTTGTGGGGGAGTATGGCACTATTTTTGATAAGGCTTTCAAAGAAAAAATACTCCTTTGATATTATGAAGTTAAACGAAGCACCAGACTCCAAGGGATGGTTACTTGCGGTTGTGATTTCTGTTATAGCAATTACAGTTACCACTATTACATGGGGTGGTTTTAAGCCAGTTCAAGAATACAATGGTATCGTTAAATTCATTTTTCAAAATATCTATTACTTGTTTGAAGCTGCCTTGATTCTACTAACGATTGCTTTTGGACAAAAATTCGGTGAAACGCTCATAAAAAGAGGCAGTCTGCCTTATGGAGGGATTTTTCTTGCTCTCACATGGGGACTCATACACATTTTGCTCCAAGGAAGTCTAACAGGTGTTTATGCTTTCTTCATGTCCATTCTATATGGCATTGTATACATATTGTTAAAAAAGAATATCCGATATTCATATATGATGATGGTAATTATATTTATTTTATAAGCAATTTCAGCATACGGAATCACATAAGACTATGCATTAAAATTGAGGCGCGTATTCAAACTATTGTTACATGACGGAGGAGCGGTACAGACTGAGATCTGCTACCCCTCCCGAATCTTAACCGGGAAAAAATACTCTACCTGCCGGTAGCTCAAGCGTTCGTATGTATGTGGGACAGTAACCTGAAACATCACAGCATGCCCGGGCCGTTCATCAAGAGATGCTTATGAAACTCTTGCAGATGCGTATCAATGACAGGCGGATCCTGAAATTAATACGGAAGTGGCTTCAGGCGGGGGTTATGGAAGAAGGAAACGTAAGGCGATCCGATTTAGGAACACCGCAAGGTGGCGTGATTTCACCACTCTTGGCGAATATCTACCTGAACTACTTTGACCGGCTGTGGGAGAAACACGGAAGTGGGTTGGGAGAATTGACTAGGTATGCAGACGATTTTGTAGTGGTCTGTAAAACTAAAAAGGACGCCGAACATGCGTATGAACTCATATACAGGGTTATGGAACGTCTGGAGTTAACCCTGCACCCAACCAAAACTTGCATTGTAGGCTTATGGACAGGGGACGAAGGGTTCGACTTCCTGGGAATGCACCACCGGAAAACAAAAGCAGAAACTTCTCAAGGGAAGGTGTACTATACCACACAACAGTGGCTAACGAAGAAGGCAGAGGAACGTATTCGAGGCGTGGTTAAAGAAAGATTAGCACCACCCGGCATGCGTTCGAGATCGTTCGCGGAACAGGTGGAATGGCTCAATCCAAAGATTCAAGGATGGAGAAATTATGACTACACGAACTACAGCCAAAAGAGGTTAGCTAAGCTGGATTGGTATATTTTGCAGAGATTAACCCGGTGGTATGCGAAGAAGAAACAACGTAGGAGTTGGATGAGTTCACGATCTGAAGTCAAGTGTATTGCCAATATGTATGGATTAAAAACGCTATTGTAATCTGCATGCCCATGAATGACAAACATCGGAACGCCGTATGAGGGTAAACCTCACGTACGGTTAATGAGGAGGGGCTGGTTTAAACCCAGCCCTTTACTCTAGCAGGTATATATTTGCAGGGAATGAGATGAAATGAACGTCTAAACTAAGAATAGCATAGTGACGGCGAAGAGGGATTTTGAGCTTGATATTAAGGTAATGAAACTAGCCCGAGGGACAACCCAGCACATAATAGATGAGAAAGATATATGCAGGAAAAAGAACTGAGCTCGTATTACTCTGCTCCTTAGAATGCTGCTGTTCGTTTTGGTGGTGATCTGGCCTTACCTGTTGAACTACAGTTACTATATGCTTAGCGTATGGATGTCCTATTTGGTATTGTTGTGTATAGGGCTTACTGCTACTAGTTGCTTATTATTTATTCTATTGGCTGTTCGGAAAATGGCTGTAACATGTCTAAGAAAGGGTGGGTTTGATGTTCTACGTTAATTCGAGAGCCATCATTGAACGATTCAATGATGGAGAACCTGAGATTGTCATACAAAGAAGAATAAAAACAGATTTCTCCTTTAAGTTCGAACTTCCCGGGGGAAGAATAGAACCCTTTGAGTCATTGATCCAAGCTCTGATCAGAGAGGTTAAAGAAGAAACTGGATTAGATGTATACGAAATAGAAGGAATTGAAACAAGAATTGATACCATGGGGATTAATCCGGAATTTGAGGTGGAATACCTTAAACCATTTGCAGCTTATCAAACGGTTAAAGGTCCGGTCGATTCCGTCGGGTATTATTTTAGATGTAAGGCAAAGGGTGAACTCCTGGAAGCAGGTGACGAAACAGCAGATATCCAATGGATTAATATTAAGGAATTAAATAAATTATATATTGCGAATCCACTGGATTTCTCTGATGTTGAGCGGGCGGGGATTAAGTATTACCTGAAATATAGTGGAGTGGCGGAAATGAATTGTGGAAGCCATTTAGGGGACGAACAACAAGATTGACGTAATTGAATTCTGTTTAATTTTTCATAGAGATTATATTTACGAAATATGGTTAAGCGGAATGCAAACAAGCTCCTGTGATTATCACACGAGCTTGTTTGAAAAATGCGGCTTAGAATGCAATTCAGATTGGGCCAAAGGGAGAAACAGGGCCTATATTTGAACGCGTTATGTTATCTCCATTACAAGGATGGCAGAAAATGTGAGCAGAAGGGCAAGGTGTTGGACGAAGAATTTTTAGTTGCTTTATATGAGCGGATCATCAATGTTGACCCAAATATTTTGCAGGAGATCGAGTTACAAGGTCACGGTTATAACGATACGAAGACTATGATTGCCGTGAAGGAGCAGGAGCTGTAAAAGGATAAACGGGCATTAGATAAATTACATGAATCCAATGAAGAGGAGATTATTACGAAGCAGGTGTTTATGGAGTGAAAAATAGTTAGGACAAAGCAGATTCAGAAGCTGGAGGAAGAATTGCAGGATTTGCGGAAGGTGGTAGTAGAGGAAAGCAATTATCCTACGATGGAGTAGATTATTAGGAGGATTGTGGGATGTAGCGGTAACAAGTGAAGAGAAGAATCGGGCGTTGAAGAAGCTGGTGGAGCTTATTGTCTATAATGGGAAGGGAATCGGGTGGAGTTGACGGTTTGTTACAGGTAATTTGATTAAACAATCGACATTGGAGGCTTCTGGGAATTATTTTAGAAGTCTTTTTTTATGTGGTACAATATACCTAAATAATGTATTTTGAGAGATTTTGGTATTTTTAAAGTAGCGCCAATAGAGTTTTATTATTTTCAATAAAGTGGAGAATGAAAAATGAGTGTTAAAAACAACATTTTGAAATGAAGTGCTATTTATACAAAAAAAATGTTACATGAGAAGAGGGGTTATTTGAAAGAACTTCTTAAAAAATCTGAAAGTATGCTTAATTCGGTTGATTCTGATAGTCACAGTTTTGAAGAGTCGAAAAATGATTATGATTTATCTCATAAAGATATTGTAATGGTCAAGAACATTGAAAAACATCTTAGATTATTCGATATTTTTAAATTGAGAAATTCTCAAATGATAACACTTATTTTAGCAGGAGCAAAAACATTAGCCAGCGAGGCTGGCCGATTTTCAATTGAAGAAGCTCAAAACTATTTAAGCTATATGAGCAAGAAGAATCGGGATAAGGTGATCAAAGAACTTCTAGATAAAGGTTGGATTGTGTTTGATGGATTTGATTATGAAATCCCGGGTAAAGTTAGGTCTTTCTTATCTTCTATGTTTTTATCCTTTGCTAAGGAAAATCTTTCAATGGAAGAACAAATAAAAACCACTGTTATGCTTGCAGAGTTTGCAGATGAATTTAATATGAATGAAGAACAAACGGTGTCAATTAAGAATATGGGTTTTCGAGAACTGGCAGTCTGGAAAGACTATCTTGAGAGAGTAATTCAAAAGAATTCGCGGCGTGAAGTTCTAGAAATAGGGAAACATACTCATGGAATAATAAAAGTTATTAGTGAGACGCAGAAAAAACTCAACAGTAATCGGAAAGTTTTTGGTAGAGAAAAATACGACGAATTTTTTGATTTGACAAGCAGTCTTCTAAGTTTGACTACGCAAATTCTTTCTATAGCCATTCAATTTCAAAGAGAAAGTCAAAAAGGATTAGGTGAATTCATTTCTCCTGAAATGATAGAAACGGCTCTTCTCGACGCGCATCAAGAAATTTTAGCGAGTTTTTCAGAAAAAAACTTTTCGGCACCAAAGCATGTATATCAATTAAGAGAAGAGATCATAGATAGCAGAACTAGGTCGTTTTTTGAGAATGAAAAAGAGGGAATTATAGCAACACCACCTCCTGAACCCGTGGACATTATTGAAGAGGAAGTGTTTTTAGATCGAATTCAAAATCCTATGGAACTTTTTTATCAGGAGATTGTAGTGAAAATGAAATTAAAGGAAGTAGCACCTATGTATGAAATACTCTTTCAAAATATAAACAATTTTGGGCATGCTATGTATAAGACGGGGCAACTTCTTAAACTGACGCGAGAATTAAGTAGTGATGATCCTGAGATCATGAAAAAAGAAGTATTTGGACTGAAAGTAAATGATTCCTACAAAAAGCTACCAGAAGGACCTGTGGAAATTATAACAGAATGTTATGTTTGGAGAGATGGTAATGGATCAGAATAAGGAGTTCATTATTAATCCTGAAGCACAAAGAATTTGCTCAATGTTTCACTATGGGTGGGTCTCAAAAAAAGAAATTGGGACAATTGAAAAAGATATTCGTCTTTTTAGAGATGTTCAAATGTATCTATCTTTAACGGGATATGAACTTCTTAATCCTCCAGGGACTGATTGGTATGTTATACGATTAAAAAAAGAATATGATTCAGCCTCGTTTGATTATTTTCATAAGAAAATTAAAGGGTTAGACAGAAGGCACATGGCGCTTCTTACTGTGATTTATGCCAAATTAGTCCTTCCTAAAGAACTTCACCATACTGATCCCGAAAATGAACTGAGTCTGACGATTGATGAAATTGTATACAACTATGGGGCTAAGTTTCAACAGGGAAAACAGAGTCCGCGAAAGACAATCGAAACCTTGCTTACACCTCTAAAGAGGCATCATTATATCTTTTTAGAGAAAGGTAAATCAAGAATAACTGTTGGCCCTAGTATGTACATGCTACATAACGATATGTTGATAGATATATGCGATTATGTAATTCAAGGATTTACTGACAGTTTGAATTCTATTAAGAAAATTGAGGAAGAAGATCTCACTGATAATGAGGAGGATGAGTTAGGTTGATCAAAGACTTCTCAACTGTATATTGGGGATACCTTCCAATGACAAAAGAACCATATAAGGTTCATGAAAAGGTTAACGCCTTTATTGGGCCATCCGGTCATGGAAAAACTACGATTTGGGATGGACTTCGCTTAATGCTGGGTGCAAGTCATTTCGAAAGCAAACGCACATTTTCATTTTATGTTAAAAATAGCAATTGGGCCGTAGTAAGAGTAGCATTTTATAACTTACCTGATGTTAACGGTTTACGCCCTTTTGAATCGGTTAGAAAATTCAAGGATGAAGTTACTGCGTGTTGTAGAATTTATAAGAATGATCAGAGTTCATGGCAAAGAGATTATTATATCTTTGATGGTGAATTTAATGACCTTATAGATCTTCAAACGAATACTAAAGCTTACAGCGAAGCAGCACTAAATGTAAGTAAATATCTTCAAACTTTAGAACAATGTCTAGGAGTGACTAAAGAGTTTCGGAACTTGATGGCAATGAGCCCTGATACCATCAGAGAAGTTGTAAACTCTTCTCCTCGTGAGCTTTTCCATTTAATCTTTGATCTTAAAGGCACAAAAGATTATAAAAAACGCTACGATGAGAGTAAAGAAAGATTAAGTGTACAAGAGATATCCATTGAACGAGCAGAGGAAGAAATGGAACAGGCACAATCTCGATTTGAAGAAATCAAACAAAAAGCGCTAAAGTTCCGCCTCTATCAAACTAAAGAAAAAGAAGTCAAGGAAACCGAAATTAAACTCATTAAACTCGAATATTTTGAATCTCAGGATACAATGAAAGCTACAAACGAGGAATTAATCAAGATAATTGAACAAGGGAAACTGGAAGGTGACAAAGTAAATGAGTTAAATGTCAAAGTAAAGGTAAAGGAAAAAGAAATCGTAGAACTAAACACAGAGTATAATCGGTGGGATAAGCTTGAGGAGCAAGCTATTCAGGATATAACCAGACACACAAGCGAAAAAAGTGTGAAAGATGCAAATATTAATACTCTTGTCAAACAAATAAATGAACTGAAACTTATTGAACCACAAAGTATTGACTATTTATTACAACTAAATGATGTTCTTATAGAAAACTTGGATCAGAAGAAGATAGATTATTCTCAAGTAAAGAATAAGCTTATCGAACTGAAGCAAAAGCTCTCTGAACTAGAAAAAGATTTCCTACCTTACAGAGAAGATGCTAGAAAATTCCGGATAATTCTTGAAGAGAACAAAATTCCATTTATTATGCTCGCTGATGCTATCAATGTGAATTCGGAGATGAGTAAATGGCAAGAAGCAATCGAGGCGTATATTGGAAATAACCGCTATCGGATTATTGTGGAATCAGAAAATTATCTTCCCACAAAAAAACTACAACAAAGGGCTAAATACGGCGCTCGTGTATCATTACCTAACAAAGGGAACAATGTTTTGGTAAGAAATGATGTCCCCTATCCTAGTATTCGCTCAGCCATCAACATCAGCCACCAAGAAAAGATCGAGGGCTTTTTGAGAAACTTGAGCCAAGTGTATCTAGTTGATACTGTAGAAGAAGGCCATGCACTGCAGGCTAAGGGGATAGAGAGTGTTACAATCGAAGGTCTCCTTCAAGATGGTGATGGTGCGATTCATCTGAAGTATCACAGCCTTTGTTGCGGGAAATTAGCCATTGAAGAAGAGAAAAAAAGAACTAAAGAGCTATTATCAAATCAGGAAGAATATTTCAAAAAACTAGAGAGAGAGATTCAAAAGTGCCAAAGTGAATTAGATGAAGTAATAACAGCTATTAAAAATCAACAGCTTTTGGCAAAACTACCGGAGATGACGAATTCTTATTATTTGTACCTAGATCAATCAAAAATGCTATCAGATTTGATTGAGGAAGCAACAAAGCAAAAAGTCCAGGCCAAAGAGAAAAAAGAAGTCATCCGAAAAAAAGAGCGTACTGCTGGGATAGAGCAATCAGTTTTTAATGAACAAAAAGCTCAGGCAATACAAAAAATGGGAGAACTTTCTACGAAACATGATGCTCTACAGCATAAATTGATGTCTCTTGCTTCAGTTGTACAACACGTATTTTCTGAAGTAAAAGCACTTGGACTAAGTGGCGACGATATTGAATTTATTCAGTATGAGGTACAAGGAAGTGCTTTTAGAGATCAACAAGGAAATTTGCTTACATCGAAGGAGTTTCAGCAGAGGCTCAATACGCTGCGTCAGGAAAGGGGGGAACTTTATGATTCTTCGGTGAATGATGAAGTTGTACGTTTAGTTGAAGCTCAGGAAGGACAGGTGGAGCTACTAATACGGAACTTACAAGGACTGAAAGAAGATAGAAATGAGTTAGAACGTACTTGCAATGATTTACTGTTTCAATTCCGTGGTCACATAAAGGAGATTATGAAAGATTATATATCAGAGTTTGAAAGTTTAGCAGACTTGCTAAAAGCTTCGACTAAAGGCAGATTGGTTGAAATTACACCTGAACCTGAAACCTGGGAAATTCATTTGTTTATTGGTTACGATGGGAAGGAGCCAGTTGCAGTCGACGGCCCAGATTTAAGCTCAGGCCAAAAAGCTAGTACTAGTTTAATGATTTTGTTAGCAGCCATAAGTGACAACAGAAACGGACGGACAGCGCCAATCATGTTCTTGGATGAACCCAAAGCACGGGTGGATGATGACCGTGGCAATGAAATCGGACAACTTCTACAAATCACCGATATCCAGTATTTTATTACACATCAACAAGGAGAGTCTTTAAAAACTATTGATTGGATAGATCATGCTTTTACTTGTAGCGCTCGTGAGCCGGACAAACAATTTGCAAACCCACTTATATTAAAAAAACGTGCTAGGAGAACTCTTTAATAAGCAATCAAGTAGAAGGTAGCAAAGAGGGGCTATATTATGATTTTACATCGTATCTTCAAAATTGACGAAAATCATGCTGGATTGGAAGTAAGTAAAGCATATAAAGACTATCGTTTTCCGGTAGAAATGTTGGCGAGCGGACAAAATTACCAGGGGATAGATAATACTTTAAATAAACCTCATGGTAAAAAAGAGTTACTGAAATACATAATTAAGTTGCTCTCAAAAGGTGCAAAGCAATATGGTCCATTTGTTAATCAAGTTCTTCAAACTTATTCATGGCAGGATTTAAATGATGCCCTAGAAATTCTTTTAATTGATGGGGTCATACAAGTAATCTTTAAAAATCAAAAGCCTCGAAAAAGTATTGAATGGCTTCCTAAAATTATAAAACTTGACCCTAGAGCACTGGAGGAATTATCTAGTGAAGTGCCAGACTTTAATGTGGAGTTTCTGAAATTAACAATCATTATAGATAGGTTGATATCTCACACTAAAAATCCATTAAAGGAATATATATTACAATGGATAAAAGATGTTGAGATCAAAGATCATAATGATGTATCAATTGCAGATCGAAATTCCTTTAAAAAATATAAGTCCATAATTTTAATATGTGCTTACTACGTTAGTTTGAAGGAGTCTGAACAAAAAATACCTTTACGCTATTTATCAAATCAAATTTGGAATAAACCTAAGGTATTAAGTCTCTATAAGGACGATGTATTATTTTTAACTGGTTTGACTTTGAAAGAACTGGATTCGGTACTTATCCCTGACCTCAATGGAAACTTAGACTCGCCTTTAATAATGATTTCACCTCTCGAAGAATTTCAAGCAATAATAACTTGGATATCTAACCTCGAGGTTTGTAATATTAACCATAACGAAATATTGCTTTCTATAAATAATATGGATGATTACGTTAAAACTATTCTAAAACTTATTGGAGTTGGAAATTCTATTTTTGAGAGTTTTTTATTGACTTTTACTGTATTGAAGGAAAAACTTATAAAGGAAAATTATTGTGAGGCACAATTGTTTATTTCTAACGATTTAGATAAAGAGACTATAAAATTAAGAAAGAATTTATTGAAAATAGAATATGTAAGGCAGCAATTTGAATTCATAGTTTTAGAGGAAATTGGTAGGGGATCTTTTGCTGTAGTTTATAGAGTATTTGACCCGTATACAAATAAAATTGTTGCTTGTAAAGTGTTATTTCCAAGCAGTCATTTTAAACGAGCTTACAAAAATGATGGAACGGAATATATATTGCGTTTTAAAAGAGAAGTGAAACTTCTTTCAGAAAAACTACATCATGAGAACATAGTCACAGTTGAGAAAATCCATTTGTTAGGTTCTCCTTTTTGGTTTACTATGCCATTAGCGAATTATTCACTAGACAAATGGTTGAAGAATAATCCTAAAGCTTCTGAGGAGCAGCGCATTAAAATATTTAAAAGTATTGTATCAGGAGTGAAGTATCTTCATGGGGAAAAGAAATATCACCGTGATTTAGCACCTAAAAATATTTTAATTTATGAGATGGGAGAAAAATTAGAAGTGAAAATTGCTGATTTTGGGCTAGCTAAAGATCCAGAGTCTCATACTTTACATACAGGTAAATCAAAACATGGTTATGGTCATGAGGATTTTACTGATCCTGAACAGCTAAATAGTTTAGCGGACTCTACAAACCTCTCTGATATTTATTCACTCGGAGCACTTTTGTTTTATTTGTTAACCAATAAACTTCCTAAAAAAATAAAATATGTTCATGTCAATTGTGAAAAAGTGATTTTGAGGGCAATTGATAGACGGAATCGACGTTATCAATCAATTTCCGAGTTTGAAAGTGAGTTAATTGAATTCTATCCAAATATCTGAATGAAACTACTTTTTATCTTCTGAAAGAATTCCATCATAACCAATTTGGGTAAACTAACTCTAAGCAATACTTTACCCAAATTATCTGAAATGAGGGGACTCCCCATGACAACTCACAAATCACCCAATAGATTAGCCAATGAAAAATCACCATATCTGCTACAGCACGCCCATAACCCCGTGGACTGGTATCCATGGGGGGAGGAGGCTTTTGCCAAAGCCCAAGCAGAAAACAAGCCGATCTTCTTATCCGTCGGCTATTCCACTTGCCATTGGTGCCATGTAATGGAACGCGAATCCTTCGAAGACGAAGAAGTCGCCCAGCTTCTTAACAACAATTTTGTCGCCATCAAAGTTGACCGCGAGGAGCGGCCGGATATTGATGCGCTGTATATGTCGGTGTGTCAGGCGCTGACCGGGAGCGGGGGTTGGCCGCTGACGGTGCTGCTGACGCCGGAAAAGAAGCCGTTTTATGCGGGGACGTATTTTCCGAAGCGGCAGATGTTCGGGCGTATTGGGCTGATGGATGTGCTGGAGCAAATTCAACGCAAATGGGAGCAGGACGGTGAAGCGCTGGACAAGCTTGGAGATGAGCTGCTGGCGGACCTTCAGTCGCTGGACCGGAAGAACTCGCAAAGTATCAGCGAAGGCAGCGTAGGAGCAATTCCCGGCGAAGAACTGCTGCACGAAGCTTATGAATTGTACCGCCGCCAATTCGATGAGGAATACGGCGGGTTCGGCAATGCGCCGAAGTTTCCTTCGCCGCATAATTTGTCTTTCTTGCTGGCGTACAGTCAGAACTATGATCAGCCGGAAGCGCTACGGATGGTAGAGAAGACGCTGGATGCCATGTACCGGGGTGGAATGTACGATCATGTGGGCTTCGGGTTCTCCCGTTATTCTACAGACCGTGAATGGTTGGTGCCGCATTTCGAGAAAATGCTCTACGACAATGCGCTGCTGGCTATTACCTATCTGGAGGCATACCAGATCACGAAGAAGCCGCTGTATGCAGAGATTGCGGAGCAGATCTTCACGTATGTGCTGCGTGATATGACCTCGCCTGAAGGGGCATTCTACTCAGCGGAAGATGCGGATTCGGAAGGTGTTGAAGGGAAGTTCTATGTCTTCACCCGTGAGCAGATTGAGGAAGCGCTGGGGCTTGAGGATATGCATTCCTATTGCCATGTGTACGGGATCTCACCGGAGGGCAATTTCGAAGGTGCTAATATTCCGAATCTGCTGCAGGGCTTGCCGGATGAAATGGCTGAGCGGATGGGGTTGAATCCGCTTGGACTGCGGACCCGCACGGACGAATGGCGCGAGAAGCTGTTCGCGTACCGGGAACAGCGTATTCATCCGTCCAAGGATGACAAGGTGCTGACCTCCTGGAACGGGCTGATGATCACGGCGCTGGCGAAGGGAGCGAAGGCGCTGCAGAAGCCGGAGTATGCCAAAGCTGCGGCTGCGGCGGCGGATTTCATCTGGAAGAAGCTGCGGCGTGAAGATGGCAGGCTGCTGGCCCGCTACCGTGACGGGGAGTCGGCAATCCCTGCCTATGTGGATGATTATGCTTTTATGCTCTGGGGGCTGACCGAGCTGTATGAAGCTACGGGCCAAGCTCTCTACCTGGAGCGTGCGTTAACGCTCAAGGACGGACTGCTGGAGCTGTTCATTGACGAGGCAGGCGGCGGGTTCTTCTTCACTGGTCATGATGGTGAAGAACTGCCGATCCGCTCCAAGGAATTGTATGACGGAGCAATTCCATCCGGGAATTCCGTGGCGGCGAAGCTGCTGTGGAAGCTGTCAGTGATCTCGCAGGATGTGGAGCTAAAGGCAATCGCAGAGCGGACCGCAGCGGTGCTGTCCTCCGCAGCATCGGAGTACCCGCCGGGTTATGCAATGTATTTGCAGGCACATCTGGCGATGGCTTCCGGCGGCAGGGAATGGGTGCTCTCCGGCAAGCGGGAGGACCCGGTGCTGCACGGCATGCTCGCCCAGGTGCAGCAGGCTTACTTGCCGGATGCTGCACTGATTGTGAACTGGGAAGGCAGCGGAGAGGATACGCTGCGGAAGCTGCTGCCGCATCTGGCGGACAAGCCGACGGTGGGTGGACAGGCGACGGCGTATGAATGCCGGAACTTTGCTTGCCGCCAGCCGGTTAATAATCCCGAGGCGGTCAAGGAGCTGCTGGCGGCACGGCAATAGGCAGAATGAAATTGCAATAAGCCCGTTATGTAAATCAAGAGGAGCGCAGGATGAACTGCGTTCCTCTTTTTGTTGTGTAACGGCTTGGCCTACTCCATTTTGCGCCAAAGATTTTTTTGCGCGCAGGCAGCGGCTGGACTGAACCTCTACTCCAACTGCTGAACTCTTAATCTGGATTTAACGGGTTCCTTTGCAAGCCTGACAATCTATAAGCTGTACCTTGAAAAAACCTAAGCAGAGTCACCGGATAGACCAAGGTTTATTCTAATGTCTAATCTAATGTCTAATCTAATGTCTATTCCAATTTCTACTCTAAGGGTGCACTTCACACCTCTGACTAGACGTTTTTTTGCAACTTTAGACTTTTTAGTGTGGCGATACCAGCGTGATGGCGTGACTAGTGTTACTAACGAGGTTAGTCTGACTAACCTAACTGGCGTATCGACGCTCAGTTCCGGCTCAACCGGCTCAGCTCCGCGGAAGTTTACTGCCGTATCTAGCCCGCAGCTGCTGAAGCTTATCCAGCTTGCGCAGACTGTGCTCCTTGCTCAATAGCCCCACGCCGAGGATCAGATTTTCGATAATGTAGGTCGGGCCAACCATGGAGTGAAACTCCCATACTTCGCCGCGTCCCGCGTACAGCACGATATCGGCATCATAGGAACGGGGGAAGACCAGTCTGTCGGTAATCAGGATGACCACATACCCCGCTTCGCGCGCGTAATCGAGAATTACCTCCGTTTCCGGCAAAAGCTGGACAAATCCGAACGCCAGCACAACATCCTTTTTCCCGGCATGCATCAACGTTTCCAGCAGCTCGTGACCGCTCGGGGCCATCCGTTTGATCGTGATCCCGAAGCGGGCCATCCGGTAGGCCATCAGTTCAGCGAGGCCCGCACAGGGTCCGGGACTGTAAACATAGATTTGCCTGGCCTCAGATAGGGCTTCTACCGCACGCTGCAGCAGCGCGTCATTCAAATACCGGCTGGTCTCCTCCAGATGATGCGAGCTGATTTCCAGCAGCTTTTGCGGGAGGGAGCCGCTTCCAGTCCGCTGCATCACATCGCGCATTTTCTCGGACGGAGTGGATTCAAAGCGGAAACGGAGCCGGTTTTTGAAGTCCTTGGCATGCTTGAACCCGGCGGCTTTCCAGAACCGGGAGACCGAAGCGATACTTAAGCCCAGCTCGTTGGCGATCTCCTGCTCGGTCATGTAGAGGACGCGCTGCTCATTTTTGGGGATGAAATCGGCAAGGATCCTTTGATTCGGTGAAAAGGGGCGGCGGTTCCAGTCTTTGTACATAGCGGTAAGGCCTCCTGATTAGAAGATTCTGCTTCCACTATACGGCCCCAGTGTGTTGTAAATATTTTTACACCGTTAAAAAAACTGAAAAAAACATTACATTGCATTAACAATCGGGAAAAGCTGTGCTGACACGCACTTTCTATACTTAAGGTAATTTCCTGGAGGGGGCCGATTTGTTCATGAGTACGTTAAAAAACCGTTATACGCTGACCCAATCGCAAAAAATGATGATTTTTGTGCTGTCCATGTCCTTGTACGGTTTGTCCAACATGTTCACGGAGCTGATTCCAAGCCTGCAGCTTGGGCCGATTGAGCTGTCTGTCGAGTATTTCGCCTTCATCCCGCTCACGCTCTGTATGTTGTTTCATCCGCTGTATGCCGCCGTGGGTGCTGCTGTCGGAGAAATAATCTTCGGCGAACTGATGCTCGGCCAATTCGGCGGTCTGGGAGAGCTGGAGAAATTCATTACCTTCTCACTAGCGATGTACACGGCAGGCCGCATGGTCTCCGATCCCAAGAACCGCAGGCAGGTTGGGGTGGCGGCGATTAGCGGTGTGGCCATCCACCAGTTCTTCAGCTCGGTCATCGACATCGTCAAAGTATGGGTCGGGGTAGAGGAGCTGGAAGCCGTTAAAGGACTGGCCGAAAGTATTGTAATCATCGAGGGTGTGGGTTTTCTGAATGATGTGCTGTTCTCCGGCATCCTGTTTGCGCTGCTGCCGACGTTATACCTGGTGCCGCGTTTATACGGCAAAATCGAACCCCTGCTTGGAATGAAACCCCGCGAACGGAATATGAAATACCCCAGCAGTGCCTGGCTGTCACCGAAGCTCGTCATTGGCGGCATCATCCTGTCACTGCTGGCGCTTGGTGCGGAGCTGCTGTCGGAATCCGGCTGGAGCATCGGTGAGTTCGAGCTGCCTGGGGCCGAATCTCATGAGGGAAGTCTGATCTGGTTGAGCATGCTGGCCGCTGCGGTTGTTGCTGCAGCTGTGATTATTGTGCTGCTGCGCCGCGCTGCCCGCAGGCGGCAGGGGGGAGGCCAATTTGATGCGTAAACCGGTACTTGAACTGAAGGAAGTAACGTTTACGTATCCGGGTGCCGAGCAGCCGGTGCTGCGGGAGGTATCGCTCAAGCTTCAGGAAGGTGACTTTATTGCGGTGATGGGCAGCAACGGTTCGGGGAAATCCACGCTCTGCAAATGCTTCAACGGCCTGATCCCGCATTATTACACTGGTGATTTTGAAGGTGAGGTTTTGCTGCGCGGAGAATCTGCAACCGGGAAAAGCGTAAGCCAGCTCTCCAGACATATGGGCTATGTTTACCAGGATTTTGAGAATCAGCTGGTCCGTCCGACCGTTCTGGATGATGTGTGCTTCACCCCGCTGAATTACGGCCTGGCCGATTACCGGGAGCGGGGAGAACGGGCACTTGCGCTGACCGGACTCAGCGGTATGGGCAGCGAATTCATCTGGCAGCTCAGCGGCGGGCAGAAGCATTTGCTTGCGCTGGCCGGAGCGCTGGCGATGGACCCGGATATTCTCGTCATTGACGAGCCGGTCGCACAGCTTGATCCGCAGCATGCCCGCCAAATCTACGACATTCTGCGCCGCCTGAATGAGCAGCACGGCAAAACCATCGTCGTTATCGAGCATCATGCTGAGTTCATTGCGGAATACTGCCATTCGGTTGTGCTGATGGACGGCGGCAGGCTGCGCTGGCATAAGCCGGTGCGCGAAGCGTTGTCTTCGGTGGAGGAACTGCTGGCGCTGGGCATCTATCCGCCCGATGTGACCCGGGCAGCCTGGATGCTGCAGCCCGGACCCCGGAGCGGAACGCTATATCCGCTGAACATGGGGGAGAGCGGCGGCTGCTTCATGCGCCGCTGCGGCATCGAATGGTCCGCCATTGCCGCAGAGCAGCTTCCCGTACCCGTTGAGCGGAAGGGGGAGGCCATTGTCAAGATGGATAAGGTCCTGCTTTCCTACCGGACTATCCACAAAACGGTGCATCCGGTGCTGAAAGGCATTAACCTGGAGCTGCGCTCCGGGGAATCGGTTGCACTGATCGGCAACAACGGCGCAGGGAAGTCTTCGCTGATGAAGCTGATTGCCGGCATCACCACACCTACCGGAGGAACCGTTTATGTCAAGGGAATGAAGGTGAACGGCTTGCCGCCGGAGCGCCTCTCCGGTATTGCCTCCTATGTGTTCCAGAACCCGGAGGATATGTTCATCGACGACTCCGTGCGTGGAGAGATCGCCTATTACTTGAAGGCAAGGCGGCTCACAGATACGGATGAAACGGTAGAAGCGATGATGGAGGCCTTCCGTCTGCATGAGCTGGCCGAGCGTGACGCCCGCCTGCTCAGCGGCGGGCAGCAGCGCAGGGTTTCGCTGGCGATTGGCGCGGCTGTCCGTCCGGCAGTGATGCTGCTGGATGAACCTACCGCCAACCTGGATATTTCAACGAAGCAGGAGATGGTAGAGGTGCTGGAGACGCTGCGCAGTCACGTGGAGACTGTGGTCATTGCCACCCATGACATGGCGCTGGTAGCGGAATGGGCCAGCCGGGTGATCGTGATGAACGACGGGATGATTATTGCCGACGGAAGCAAGGATGAAATATTCTCCGACGGCGCGTTGCTGCGCCGCGCCGGGCTGGCTGAAACCCAGCTCATGGAGCTGAGCCGGATGCTGGGGCTGCCCCGCATCTGCTGCAGCCTCGAAGAATTTACCAGGACTGTGGAATGGAGAAAGGAGGCGGTTACGCATGGTGGAAACAGTCAAACGGGCACTTAACCGGATTTCAGTCGAGCAGATCAAGCTGGAGCTGCTTGGCAATGCTTACAACAGCAGCAGTACTTTCCTCGGCAGGCTGGACCCGCGCACGCTGCTGATCTGGTATGTATTCTTCGCGATTGCGCCCTGGTTTGTGTACAACCGGACGATATTGCTTGGTATGTTTGTGCTCATGGTCATCACGACGATCCTGTCCCGGGTGAGTCCCTATATCATATTTATTCTCTGCCTGGGGTTGATCAGCCAGATCGGCTGGATGTTCCTGGTGTCGCTGTTCTTCGGGGGCGGGGCAGAATCGCTGCTGCCCATGTTGACGCTGACGCTCAAGCTCTCCGTCATTTCACTGGCGAGCATTACTGTCTTCTCCAGTCTGGACCCGGAGCGGCTGAGTGACGGATTGTCCTCTCTAGGGGTACCGGATGCTTTTGCCTTCAGCTTGTCCTACGGTTACCGGATTCTGCCCACACTGCTGGAAGAGTTTCACCAGATTCTGCTCTCGTTCAGATTGAGGGGCCAAAGGCCGCTGAAGCATGGAATCCTGTACTGGCGCACTGCCGCTTATTATTTGCGGATTATCGTGCTGGTCTTCTATCCATTGATGCTGAATACAGCCAAACGTTCCCGGACAACCGTCGAAGCGCTGGAGACCAGAGGGTATACTTATGCAGTGAAGAATCCGCAGGTGCGAAAGATGAAGCTGTCATATCTGGCCATGAAACGAACCGACTGGGCTTTTATTGCAGGCTCTGCCGTGTATATAGGTTTGCTGTTTCTCGCGGGTTCTGCCTATCCGAATTTGCTCTATTAAACTCACCCACAAGCACAAAGGAGAGAAATCCATTTATGAATATAGATCTGCACACCCATGGCAAGCTGTCCAAGAAATCAAGCTTCTCCCCGGATTACTTCCGGGAGATGGTCAGGGAAGCTATAGCGAACGGCTTGGATGCCATCGGCTTGACCGAACATTTTAATACCTCCAATTTCTTCGCGATGTATGAGACGCTGGACCGTATGTATCCTTACAACGGCCATTATTACGAGGCGGACGGCCTGAAGATTTTTCCGGGAATGGAAGTGGATATTGCCGAGACCGGCCATATTCTGCTGATCGGGCTGAAGGAGCATATTCTGGATGTCCGTTCCAGTCTTGAGGATTACACCAAAGAGGGGCATTTCATACCGTTCCGTCAGCTGCTGGATCTGGCTGATTCCCTGGACTTGTGGAAAATCGGAGGCCACCCGTTCCGGAGCTCCACTCCGCTGCATCATCTGGACCCGGAGCAGCTGGCCCGGCTGGATGCTTTTGATTTCAATGCCAAGGATATTTACATGCAGGGAGCGGAGGCGTACCGCGCATTGATTACTCCTTTTGCTGCCAAGCTGGGTGTACCGGTCATTGCCGGAAGCGACAGTCATCAATGCCTGCAATATGGCAGCGTGGTGAATAAGCTGGAATATGCCTGCTCCACGATGAAGGAATTGAGAGAAGCAGTGCGCAAGGGCCATTATTCCATAGAAGTTTCACCCTGCCTGCACACCAAAGTGAAAGCCTCGGTCATGATGAAAAAGCTGCTGAAGCAAATGTCGGGCGAAGCCCCATCCAGGGATGAGGCTGAGGAATATTCGGCTTAGCATGTAAAGATCTGAAGCCCAGTACGATCCCGCCGGGACTACAGAATCAAGCTTAGGATGCGTTTGTCATCTTAAGCTTGTCGGCACGATCAAAGGTTCAGTACTGACTTGTGAAATGCCCAAAAATAAATAAAGGCGAATTTCCGTTCAATTATGAATGAGAATTCGCCTTTGTTTCTCAGTTTCAGATGGATCAGCTCATGTTGTACCCTTTCAGAATATAGAATCAAAATGCTTGTTTTAACGTAGAAAAGATAATTTGAGTTTGATGTTATAATAAATAACACTCGGCGGGCGAATATTCAAATTTCAGTGATTTAGCCCTCGTTTTTTTCTGAAATACAATTAAAAACATCAAAAAGTATCGACAATCTCATTTTAATGTTTTATAATCCTACTAACAAGTCGCCAAATGTGTAATATAAACTAACATTAGAGAAAGGGGGATGACGCTCTAATATTTATAGCAGATACAAATTTTTAGTATTGACACACACGATAAAAGCGCTTACAATCCCTTTAAGGAAAGGTCCTCTCAAGGTATGAAATGTTCAAGGGCATGGAAGGAGGCTTTTATTTTTTTGAACTAAAGTTAAAAGGTTTTAATTATGATGATATTTTTTTAGGATGAAAGTTAAAAGGTTTTAATTTTACAGTACATGGGAGCGAGGGATGTTAATGATTCCAGTCTCAGTCACTAAAGAACATAAGATAAAGCAGGATTCGCTGGCACGAAGGTTTTTCAAGCAATGGGACATTCAACTGATGGTGATTCCCGCATTGTTGTTCGTTTTTGTTTTCAGTTACATTCCGATGTACGGGGTGCTGATGGCATTTCAGGATTACAGCATTTATAAAGGTTTTCTACATAGTCCCTGGGTCGGATTCAAGCATTTTGAGATGTTCTTCAATGCTCCTGAATTCTGGACCGTGATGCGCAATACGCTGGTGATCAGCCTGCTCAAGTTCTTCGTTGGTTTTCCGGCTCCAATCCTTTTGGCGCTCATGCTGAATGAAGTCAAAAAGGCTGCATTCAAGCGGGTCGTTCAGACAATCAGTTATTTGCCGCATTTTCTGTCCTGGGTCATTGTCTCGGGATTTGTCATTTCCCTCCTGTCGACCGATAACGGCAGCATTAACATTCTTCTGCAAAGTGTGCATCTGATCGACGAGCCTATTAACTTCCTATCTATACCAGAATATTTCTGGACGATTCTCGTAACGACAGGTGTCTGGAAAGAAATCGGCTTTGCGTCCATCGTGTATCTGGCTGCGATTGCCGGTGTGGACCCTCATATCTACGAGGCAGCCTCCATTGACGGAGCTAGCAGATTTAAGCAAATTTACCGCATCACCATTCCTTCCATTCTGCCTGTCATTACCATATTTATGATCCTGGCTATCGGCAACTTGCTAAGTGCGGGATTTGAGGATATTTTGCTCTTGGGCTCCAACCCGGTCTTGCGGGATGTCTCCGAAGTTCTGGACACGTATGTGTACCGGATAGGGATAGAGAATTCAAGATTCTCCTATGCGACGGCGGCTGGACTGTTCAAGGCGATCATAAGCGTAGGCATGCTGACTATGGCCAATCTCTTCTCACGAAGATCGGGAAACAGCTTATGGTAATCCGGGGATATGACTTGAAGGAGGCGGCTGCATCATGCACAGGATGAGTTTTGGAGATAAGATGTTGAGCTGGAGTATCTATTTTCTGCTATCGATATTGGCGTTTGTGACGTTCTATCCCTTCTGGAATGCGGCGGTTATTTCATTTAACAACGGAATGGATACGGTTATGGGAGGGGTTACCTTCTGGCCCCGCGACTTCACACTGGACAATTATAAAATCGTGTTCGAGGATTCAAGGCTTGTGAACGGCTTTGTGATCACGCTGCTCCGGACAGGAGTCGGAACGTTGCTATCTATACTGGCTACGGCCATTCTGGCATACGGCATGACGAAGCAAGAGTTGATAGGGCGCAAGTATTACATGATTATGTGCATCGTTACGATGTATTTCAGCGGCGGTCTGATTCCTTCGTTCCTGCTGGTTCGGGAACTGGGACTAATGAATACGTTCTGGGTTCTGGTTATTCCGGGGATCATCAGCGTGTGGAACATGATTATCTTCCGCACCTTTTTCCTGGGGCTTCCCGGGGGCTTGGAAGAATCCGCGAAAATAGACGGATGCAGCAACTGGGGAGTATTGTTCCGCATCGTGTTTCCTTTATCCGGTCCCGTGCTCGCGACATTGTCACTGTTCACAGCCATTTATCATTGGAACGACTGGTTCATGCCAAGCATTTATATCAACAATGTCGATTTGCTGCCGATTCAGACCAAGCTCCAGCAAATCCTCAATTCCAATATTATGAGCGAGCAGATGAGCCAGATGGATTCAGCGGCCAAAAGCCACATGGAACAAATGAAGACCGTCACGAGCAAATCCTTGTCCATGGCGACCATGATGGTTGCAACCGTCCCGATCATGTGCGTGTATCCCTTCGTTCAGAAGTATTTTGTGAAGGGTGTGCTGGTAGGTTCGTTAAAAGAGTAGTCTGTTGCCCAGTGGCCCTCTGGTCATTCCTTCCGGGTTCCAAGCGTCATGCTTGACCAATAGATAGAATATTGAAGGGAGTTTTTAAGATGGTAAAACTGAGGAGATCCATGTTTATGCTTCTGACCACTGCACTGATGGTCATGCCGATGCTGGCCGCCTGCAGCAGCAACAACACGAACTCAACCAACAAGCCTTCAGGAGAAACGTCTACCGGGAACAACAAGGAAGGGGGATTTGCCCTTGGCGATAAGCCACTGGAGTTCTCATTCTATGGGCATTATGATTGGTACTCCATGCCAGCCTGGGGAGAAGATCCGGCTACGAAATGGATAAAGGATACTAAGAAAGTCAATGTCGTTCCCATCAACTCCGGGGGGAATGCCAAGCAGAAGCTCAACACCATGATTGCCTCAGGCGATTTGCCGGATGTGATGTGGATGGAACGAGGCTCCGATATTGAGAAGCTGCGTGCGAACGGCTTGCTGGTGCCCTTGGATGATTATCTGGACAAATACCCTAACTTGAAAAAATGGGCCGGAGAACCGACGCTCAATATGCTGCGCTCCTCGGATGGCAAGCTGTATCAATTCCCGAACTGGTATACCTCGCAGCCTAACGGCAATGCCGGATATATGGTCAACAAGAAAATCTATGAGGAGTTGGGCTCACCTTCATTAGAGACTACCGAGGATCTATATCAATATTTGAAGCAAGTGAAGGAAAAGTATCCGAACGTCATCCCGCTGGAAGTCGGGCAGGCGGATGGAATTGAGATTTTAACCTCGGCGTTTGCGGAGAACCGTCCTTATCGCTTTAATTCGATTATGGCCGTACCTCAAGGCAATGAGCTGACGTCCATCTTTAAAGATCCGGTATACCGTGAATCCATGCAATATTCGAGTAAATTAATGCGTGAAAGGCTGATGACGCAAGATGCGTTCACACAAAAGCGGGAGCAGGTATCGGAGAAGGTGACCACCGGACGGATTGCCGTGTTCGCGTCATCAAGTCCAACCGAATTCGGGGCTGCTGGGGATGCTCTGCTGAAGGCGGCAGATCCGAAGGCAGGATATATTATGGTCTGGCCTATACATAAAGAGGGTCTGGATCGTAACAAAATCTTCCCGGGCGATTACAATCAGCTGGGCTGGAACGTAAATGTCATTACACAAGCTGCAAAAGATCCCGAGGCGGTCTTTGCCTTCCTGGATTGGATGACAGGACCGGAAGGACAGCGGGTAACGATGTGGGGGCCGGAAGGTTTATATTGGGACGGAACGGATGATGAGGACTCTCCGATTTTCACAGATAAATATACAAGTGATGTTGAAGGCCTAAGCAAATTGATGAACTCCACCGTGGACTTCCAATGGACAGGAAACACAGTCTATGTGGATAAGTCGAAGAGCAAATTTGAACAGACGCTGCCGGAGGACAAACGTAGCTGGGAGACACGCTGGCAGCTCGAAATCACCTGGAAGACGCAGTTTAATACGACGGAATTCGTTAATCTGGACCCGCCAGGCGATAGTGAAGAGGGAATCATTGCTCAGAGTGTGAAAGATGTGTTCGACAAGGCCAAATCCAAAGCCATCCTGAGTGCCAAAAATGATGAAGAAGTGCTGGCAATTCTCGATCAGGCTGAAGTGGATGCCCAGAAGAATGGATATGCCAAGCTGCTGAAGTATAAGACGGAAAGATGGCAGGAAAACCTGAAGAATTTGAACAAATAAAGCAAGCAAACTCCTACATCGAGTCCGGCGACACTCATGATATACTAAAAAGAACCAAATCAGATTAGGAGTTTACCTATGAAAGTTAATATATTCGATGTAGCCAGAAAGTCCGGATTGTCTGTCGTGACAGTCTCCCGTGTGCTTAACAATGTCTCATCGGTGCGGGAGAAAAACAGACAAAAGGTGCTCGAAGCCATTAAAGAATTGAACTATAGCCCGAACTCAGCAGCGCGAACCCTGGTCAGGGGGAAGACGGGTGTGATCGGATTAACGCTGACGGCCCTGAACGATACGGTGTTCGACAGTGTCGTGAAATCGGTCTTTGAAAGTCTCAAGCTAAGCGGCTACTTTCTGGCGCTGTCCATTGATTCCGAGCCTGTGAATGGCTTCTCAGAAGCAAGTAATTTCTTGTTCCAGGAAGATCGTGTAGACGGAATCATCGTACTTTCTTCATTAGAAGAAGAGGCTTATATCGCTGAGCTGGAGCGCAAGCGAATCCCCTTTGTGATGATTGACAGTCATGGGGAGCACAGCAATGTTACGACGATCAACGTTGACAACTATTTGGGAGGGTATGAAGCGACCAAACATCTGATTGCGCTTGGACATACGCGTATTGCCCATATCACCGGACAAAGCGTGTTCCTCAGCGCCCGTCAGCGGAAAGAGGGCTTCATGGATGCAATGAACGAAGCCGGACTGTCTCCCTTCATGATTATCGAAGGGGGGTTCGGCACCAATTGTGGCTATGGTCTCATGCAGGACATGATTGCCCGCGGCAACATCCCGTCTGCCATTTTCGCCGCCGATGATGTCATTGCACTTGGCGTCATCCGGGCATTGAAGGAAGCGGGCTACAACGTGCCGGATGATGTATCGGTCATCGGGTATGACGACCAGTCTTTTGCCCAGGAAGTTCATCCTGCACTCACGACCATCCGTCAACCGGCGGATCTGATGGGACAGCATGCAGTGAAGATCCTGCTGGACATGATCAATGGCAGCGAGGTCAGCCATACCAGAGTGCAGCTAAAGCCTGAACTGGTTTACAGGAAATCCACATCAAAATATAAAGGCGACATTAGTCAGGGGTGACTAGGGATTGAACTATTATTTGGGGATAGATGCAGGTGGAAGCAAGACCATTGCTGTAATTACAGATGAGTCAGGAACGATTGTAAGCAGTGGAATGAGTGGATGCGGTAATCATCAAGTCAATGTGGAGCTGGCCCGGACCAGCATTACCGAATCGGTCGATCAGGCGCTGCAAGGCGCGCGGCTAAGCCGCAGCGATATTGCGTTCGCGTCATTTGGACTGGCCGGAGCGGACCGGGAAGCAGATTATGTTGTTTTGCGCCCAATGATTAAAGCGCTGGGTTTCACCAATTATGAGATTGTCTGCGATACCGTTATCGGCCTGCGGGCGGGTACAAGACAGCCGTATGGTGTGGTGTTGATCTGCGGAACGGGAACCAACTGCCTCGGAATTAGTCCTGAGGGACAAGAACTGCAGTGCGGTGGCTTTGGTTATGCATTCGGAGATTTTGGCGGCGGAAGCGAGCTGGCTGTCGAGGTATTCCGTTCAGTGATCCGCTCCTGGGAAGGCAGAGAGGAACGGACACTGCTGACGGAAGCGGTGCTGGGTACGCTCGGGTATGACTCTGTAGAAAGCCTCTTTCATGATTATCTCGATCATGGCAGACATATTCCTGTGGATCTGACCAGGCTTCTCTTTCCAGCGGCGGATCAAGGTGACCGCGTGGCGCTTCGGATCCTTCAGCAGCAAGGGCTTGAGCTGGGTCTTTCGGCGAGAGCCGTCATTGAGAAGCTTGGAATGGAGGAAGCTACACTTGATGTAGTATTGGTCGGCAGTGTCCTGACCCGCAACGGCGGGAAATACATGGCACCGGCCATCAAGGGGCAGCTGACAGAAGGCTGCACAATACGTGTATTAATGATGGAGCCTGTGGGCGGTGCGATCCTGCGCGCGATGGAGAAATCGGGATTGACCATAGCGGATAAAGTATATGAAGCGCTTGAACAGCAGCTTTCCATAGAAGGAGTGAATACAGCATGGGTAAAAGCTTAAAGGTCGTTGTGATTGGCGGCGGTTCTTCCTATACGCCGGAGATTATCGAAGGGTTTATTCTCAATTTTGATAGCTTTCCTGTCCGTGAAATTGTGCTGGTGGATATCCCCGAAGGACAGGGAAAGTTAAAGATTGTTGGCAATCTGGCGCAGCGGATGATTGAGAAGTCGGGTCTGCCCATTACGGTAGAGCAGACGCTGAACAGACGCGAAGCTTTGGTGGGAGCGGACTTTGTGACCACCCAGATGCGGGTAGGTCTGCTCAAAGCACGGATCTGGGATGAGACCATCCCGCTGAAGTACGGGATCATCGGCCAGGAGACGACCGGACCGGGTGGCATGATGAAGGCGCTGCGGACGATTCCGGTGCTGCTGGACATTTGCCGGGATATTGAGGAGATTTGCCCGGAGGCCTGGATGTTGAATTTTACGAATCCGGCAGGGATGGTTACCGAGGCCATTCTGAAGCATACCAAGGTCAAATCCATCGGGCTCTGCAATTCACCGATTGCTGCTTATAAGTGGTTGTCGCAGTTGTATGAGACGCCAGCCAGAGACATTTACTGCGAATTTGTAGGCCTCAACCACCTGCACTGGATTACTCAGGTACACATTAAAGGAGAGGATAAGCTGCAGGAGCTACTGGATAACCGTGACGGTTATTCTGCCAAGAACGTGCCTCAATTCCAATGGAACGCCAGCTTTATCTCATCGCTCCGGGCCATTCCATCCTATTACTTAAAATATTTCTATCTGACCAGGGAACTGCTGGAGGAGCAGCAGCATGCCCTGGAGAATGAAGGAACCCGGGCCGAGGTGGTTAAGCGGCTGGAGGATGAATTGTTCGAGCTATATCTGGACCCCAATCTGTCTGAGAAACCTAAGCAGCTGGAGAAAAGAGGCGGGGCGTACTACTCGGAAGCCGCAGTGCTATTGATGAAATCCATTTACAATGATACTCGCGATATTCAGACTCTCAATGTGCGCAATCAGGGAGTATTGGATTTCCTCCCGGCGGATGCATCTATTGAAGTGAACTGTGTCGTCACTAGCCAAGGGCCGATTCCACTGCCTGTATCACGGGTGCCTGTGGCTGCCAAAGGGCTGATTCATGCGGTGAAAACCTATGAGCAGCTTGCGATTGAAGCTGCTGTTACCGGAGACAGAGGGCTGGCTCTGCAGGCTTTAGCGAACCATCCCTTGGTAGATTCCGTTAATGCAGCGGAGCAGATGCTTGAAGAAATGCTGCTCAAGAACAAGGACTATTTACCGTTATTCTTTAAAGATTGAGCCCGTAGCAGATTCTGTATTTGATGCTGTTTTTCATGCCGCTTTGGTCATTCCGGAGCGGCTTTTTTGATAGAAAGAATCTACGCAGATTTTTAGCGCATCGGTATTGAAATAGCCAGCTATATAAATTGAATCCCGGTAACTGTAAATAGACTGCTTTCTGTCGCTCTTGGCGGCGGCAAAGCAGTCTTGTTTGTTTTTTATAGCTTGTTAACAATCCATTCATAATACTTTGATAATCTCTATAAGTGTTAGGGCGGATGATCATCCAATCCCAATAAATGATGATACGGAGGATAAATGATGTTTACAATGATGAAAAAAAGGCTGGTCGCTGGTCTGGCCGTCTTGGCTGTTCTAGGTGCCGGGTTAGGGGAAACCCTGATGTTTTCCGGGAAACTCGCCTCGGCCGAAACGGCTCAAGCCAAGCCAGAGGTGCATCAGATTGAAGCGCCAGGGAATCTTGATGACACTGCGGGTCTCACTACCTTCGTTGATGGAATCATGGAAGAAGATATGAACAGACTGCAAATTCCGGGAGCGGTCATCTCCATTCTGAAGGACGGCAAGATTATCCTGGCGAAGGGATACGGCAGTTCCAACCTGGAAAAAGCTGTACCGGTTGATCCCGCAACCAGCATGTTCCGGATCGCTTCAACCACTAAGCTGTTCACCTGGACGGCGGTGATGCAATTGATGGAGCGGGGCAAGATTGATCTGGATACCGATATTAATACCTACCTGAAATCAGTGAAGATACCTGCTACCTATCCTGAGCCTATCACAATGCGTCATTTGATGACACATACAGCCGGGTTCGAAGAAGGTGGCGTCGGCTATCAAATCACCACGGACCCTGCCAAGCTGCCGGGGTCGATCTCCGAAACGCTCGACAAGCATATGCCGGCACGGGTAAGACCGCCAGGCGAGATCAGTTCCTATTCCAACTATGGCGCCACACTCGCGGGCCTGATTGTGGAGGAAGTAAGCGGCATTCCTTACGATGATTACATTAAAAAGTACATTTTCGATCCGCTGGATATGAAATATGCGACCGTAGTGGAGCCTTTGCCGGAGCAGTTTAAGCCTTACGAAGTTCTGGGTTACACAAGTAAGAACGGCAGTTTTGTTCCCGGTACACCTACATTCGAAGGTGGTTTTCGTCCCGCCGGCTCAGGTACAGTATCGGCAGAAGACATGGCTCACTTCATGATCGCCCATCTGCAGAACGGGAAGTATGGGGACAAGGAGATTCTGAGAGCGGAAACGGCTAAATTAATGCATTCAACGGCATTTCAATTCGACAAACGTATGCCGGGAGTGGATCTTGGATTCGCCGAGAAACGGTATAACGGCCTGAGTGTTATTGCCCATGGCGGTGCGGACCCGATGTTCAACACGGAATTGTATCTTGTGCCTGCTAAGAATGTCGGCATCTTCGTCTCCTACAATGGCGGTCAGGGCAGTGAGTCCGCAGAAGGTCTGGTTCGAGCATTCTTTAACAAATATTATCCTGCTCCTGTAACTCAGCAGCCTGTGATTTCCGCTTCTACGGAATCTCTAGAAAAGTATGCGGGCTCCTATCAATTTACACGCCGCAATTTCAGCGACATTGATAAATTTTTCAGTTTTTTCTCCCAGATTAATGTGACCGTCTCAGACAATAAACTGTCCTTGGGAAGTGGCAGTGAGCAACAATTATATGTCCCTGTGGACACTAATCTGTTCCAGCATGAGGGAGGCGCGGAACAAATCGGATTCCGCACCGACGACTCCGGGAAAGTCACACATATGCTCTTGGAAGCTATTCCGGATATGCCGCTGGAACGCACACCGCTCATAGATAAGAACAAGTTCTGGTTTGTCCTGCTCGGCGTCTCGAGCCTGATTTTCCTCACTGCTCTGCTGGGACTACTGTTCTCCAGACGGAAGCTCAAGGTGATGACGAATCCTGAAAAATGGGCGATTCGACTCTCCGCAGCGACGGCGGGTTGGGGACTAATAAGCTTTTTCACAACATTTGCAGTGCTTATGTCGTTGGACACGCTGGAGAGACTCAGCAGCGTCAGTACCTCATTTTATCTCGTTTTAGTCATGCCTGTGATATTCGTTGGAATGACTCTGGCTTTGCTTGTCTCGGCTGTGCTGGCTTGGAAGAACAAGTACTGGACGGCTTTCACGCGCGTGCATTACACTCTTGTCGCACTTTCGGCTGTGGCCCTGTGCCTGTTCTTCTACCATTGGAATCTGCTGGGCTGGCAGTTCGGCTAAGGCCATTTCTTGCCAGGAACAAATCATATATAATGTAAGCCTAAGAGAGGGGGATGATCGTGGCTACTATACTTATCGCGGATGATGATGCGAACATCCGAAAGCTGATGTCTTTGTACTTGCGAAAAGAAGGCTTTGAAATCAAAGAGGCCAGCGATGGCATCAAAGCGCTGTCCATCGTGGAGAACTCGCGGGTGGATCTCGTTATTCTCGATATTATGATGCCAGGATTGGACGGTTGGGATCTGTGCAGAGAAATCAGGCGCTGGGATGCCAACCTCGGCCTCCTGATGGTAACAGCCAAAGCAGAGTCGGCACACAAGGTGAAAGGATTTCGACTGGGAACGGATGATTACCTGACCAAGCCGTTTGACCCCATTGAGCTGGTGATGCGGGTAAAAGCGCTGCTTAAACGCTCGCTGGTCATTTCTTCCCAGACTGTGCAGGTGGGCAATGTTGAGCTCAATCGCCGTACCTTTCAGGTCACCCGTGGAGATGAGCCGGTCGCTATTCCTTTGAAGGAGTTCGAGCTTCTGTTTCTGCTGGCCAGCCACCCCGGACAAATCTTCACCAGGGAGCAGCTGATTATGCAGATCTGGGGTTTGAACTATGAAGGGGATGGCCGGACCGTCGATGTCCATATCAGCCGGCTGAGGGAGAAATTCACCGGCAACGACGAGCGATTTCAAATCGAAACGGCCCGCGGCCTGGGCTACCGGCTGATTCCTGAGCCATGATCAAGACCTTGTATGTGCGTGTCATTCTCACGTTTCTCGGCATCATTATTTTTAGCCTAATATGCTCTTTTCTCATTGGTCTATATGTCTTTCAGAAGCAAATAAGCTATGAGGGTCAGAACGAAATGATCGCTGTGGGCAAGGAAATCATTCATCGTTATGATGACGCCAAACCTAAGGATACGGATGAGTTCCTGAACAGCATGGTTAAGGTATCCGCACACCCGATCCACTTGTACAATCCTTCCGGAGAACATACCTTCTATGGGCTTAAAGATAATCCGGCTGTCATCATCACCCCCGAAGCTGTCAAACAAGTGCTGCATGGAAAGTTCTATCGTTCCAGCTCCGATGATAAGGATATATTCATCGGAATGCCGTTTCTGCTAAAAGGGGAGTGGCATGCGATGTTCCTGCAGTATTCCGCCGAGAACGAAAATATCGTTAACCGGATGATGCTCTTCGTGCTTCTACTCGTGCTATTGCTCGGCAGTATATGTATTCTCATTGCCGCCAGGTATCTGGTGGAGCCAATCAAAGCACTGACAAATGCGACGAAGAGGCTGGCAAAGGGCGATTTCGAAGTAGAGTTAAAAGTGAACCGCGTGGACGAAATAGGGGATCTGACGCAAAGCTATGTGGAGATGGCCGGGGAGCTCAAGCAGCTGGAGCAGATGAGGCAGGACTTTGTATCCAATGTCTCTCACGAAATTCAGACACCGCTGACATCTATTTCCGGGTTTGCCAAGGCTTTGCGAAGCGATGATCTGGTAGTGGAGGAAGAACGCAGCGAATACCTTGATATCATTATTGCGGAGAGTGAACGTCTGTCCAGACTCAGCGATAATCTGCTGAAGCTTGCTTCCCTGGACTCCGAGCACCATCCTTTCGAAGCAGGCTCCTTTAATCTTGACGAGCAGATTCGAACCGTCGTTGTGACCTGCGAACCGCAGTGGTCGGCCAAAGGCATCGTCATTGATCTTGAGCTGCCGGTAGCTGTCAAGATCAAGGGAGATGAAGATCAGCTTAAGCAAGTCTGGATGAATCTGCTTAGCAACAGCATCAAGTTTACACCGCAGGGCGGGAACATCCGTATCGGGATAGACGTAGGTGCAACAGAAATATCCGTTACCATTAGCGATAACGGGATCGGTATTTCCCCGGAAGAGTTCAGCGCAGTGTTCCAAAGGTTCTATAAAGTCGACAAGTCACGGAACGGGAACAATAACGGCAACGGCCTCGGACTGGCGATTGTGAAGAAAATTGTCTCTCTGCATCAGGGGAGTATCGAGGTGGATGGTGCAGTAGGAGGGGGCACGACGTTTATCGTCAGACTGCCTTTCTCTCCATCTGCTGCGACCAGCCGGAAGGGTCATAAGCCCTCAGATGATGATCTGGTGGAAGGGAATTAAGCTGACTTCTGTGGAGTGCATTGCCCCTTAAGTGCTCATGAAGCACACTTAAGTGGTTTTGTGATGGTGGGAATGCCGCACGCCCAACATGATGAAATCTTTGAACTGGCGATCGTTAGCCTTGTCTTCTTCTGTGACTTCTCCGCCGCGTTGGTGGGCAATAATTACGGCTTTTTGCAAATACATGAAATACAGGTGGGTGGACTTCAGCAGAATGTCCATCCACCTTGTTTTTTCCCCGGGAGCTACCGGTACGGTGTCCAATTGCACTAGGCGCGTGTACCACCCCTGCATCGCTTGCTTGAAATCAGGCAGTTCAGCGGGATTCTTGGACAGAGTGCTATAGTAGACGCCAAAAATGGCATCGTAATAGATCAACGACTCCTGATGCTCCCTAAGCGCCAAATACTTGTCCAGAATAATCTCCAGGGATTCTTCGGGCTGCTCGAAACTAAAGTCAAACAGCAGCTGTCCGAACATCCGCTCCAGATTCTCAACATAGATCTGGGCGGCTAATTCTTCCTTGTCCTTATAATGATGATACAAAGTACGCCGGGAGACACCGGCTTCTTCTGCAATCTGAGCCATATCGGTACGCTCAATGCCTTGCGTACAGAATAGGTTCAGCGCTGTATCCTTAATCATCTCCCGCGTCATTTGCATCTGCTTTTCACGCAGCTTCATGCATCTTCTCTCCTGCCTCTTGCCATTTTTCCGTGTGCTAAATGTCTTTAAATCTTAATTATGCTGAGCTTACTCTTACTTCTCAAGGAACTTGCTGCCCACCGAATAGGGCTTCTGATGGTTAACCGCATCCCCCAGCCATTTCAGCAGTGTAACTCCATCCTGTTCTGCTTGAAAAAAAGTTTCTCGCGTTGCAAATGTGTGCTGGGTTGTGCCCTTCTCAGCATCCAGTCCATAGTCCGTCAGATAATAATAATAATTTGGTAACGCGGCGTCCAAAGAACGCACGGATGCCCGCATTTGCTGTGACCATTCGTTGATCTTCTTCTGGTCCTGTGGCCCTTTATAATCATTGATGTTGTTCTGAAAGTGAATCAGGATCTCGTCAAATAACGAGTAGGATTGTAATAGTACGGCATTGGGCGGCAGGAGATGTCCGTTGGCTTTAAAGGCTGCCCCAATGATATCCGCTTCGGCGGGATACCCAAATGTCTTGGTAAAGTCAGCGTGCCATTCCTGATCCACAACCTTCGGCCATTTGTCCGATTTCAGGAAGGAGCTGTCGGAATATTGATAAATTTCGGAGTCCTTATAATGACTGGAAATCTCCTCCGCCCAGAAGGCGGAGCCGAACCCGCCGGCACTTTCGCCTGCGATGAGCAGCTTGTCGGGCTTATCCACATTAGCATAAATCCAGTCGAGGCTGCTCCGCACGTTATTGCTGCCGTTATAGCGCATAGTGAAGGGGGTGCCGTCTTCCTTCTTATATTCCGCATTGTGCTTGCCGATATGGAAGTCACCGGTCGAATAAGGCAGATATACAACATTCCAGCCGTTGAAGGGGTTGTCAGGGTTATCCGTGTCCATCATGCCTCTCAGCAAGGAGAGCATATAGAAGGGGATGTTGGGAAAATAATTGCCTGTATCC
Organism: Paenibacillus sp. FSL M7-1046; assembly: GCF_038007405.1. Classification (NCBI taxonomy): domain Bacteria; kingdom Bacillati; phylum Bacillota; class Bacilli; order Caryophanales; family Paenibacillaceae; genus Paenibacillus; species Paenibacillus sp. FSL M7-1046. Next base: position 5,317,405 of record NZ_JBBOXB010000001.1, read on the forward strand.
CCGCCCTTAATGAAATTCATGATCTTGATCGGATGCTCGGCGCTTTTGGCATCCCAACTGGCCCCGCCTCCGGAAAAGAAGATAATCCAGTTATTGTTTTCCCCTTTTTTATTCCATAGAAAATACTCTGAACCATCACTAGAGATGACATTTCCGTCCAGCTTGACTTTATTCCACTTGTAAGGCTTCACTTCTGCCAGTTCGGAGGTTGTGGTCACAGGTCTCTTGATTACAAAAGCGCTGATCGCAAGAACGGCTATCAAAATAAGACTCAACAATCCAATTCCTGTGAACATCGTGATTTTCCCTATTCTTCTCATATCCATCTCTCCCTTAATGGGAGTATACGTCAAGCTGACTCATTGCACAAGGTGTATACTTTAATGGTGGTGAATATAGTTGGTTGCCTCTATAAGGCTTGACGACTAGGCCACCACAAATTGAATTGCTCACTCTGAGATCTTAGGAGGCGTTTGTCATCTTAAGCTTGTCGGCATGTTCAAAGGTTGAGTACTGCGCTTTTTGGACAAATATATTATTACAGCAATTACTGACCAATATCCTGCAATGGCAGCGGCAGAAAGCTCTACGCCGAAATTCCCTCCAGTCAGTAAGGTGGAATCCAAGGTTAATTTGTAAGAGAGAATAACATTCTCAACAGGTTTTGTCCCAATATGTAAAATATCACCAATCATAACTATGTTCCATACAGCATGCACTATCGCACTGCTCCAAATGGAGCCGCTTCGGTACACGATTAAGGAGAACATAATGCCGACACTGGTCCCCCCGACGAAGAGCAGAAGCAAATCAGCGGCATTGAGGCCTGCGCCTATCGCATGGATCAAACCGAAGATGACAGACGGCACCCAGATTGCTACCGTTTTTCCCCACCGCAGTTCAAGTGATTTCATAATGATTCCCCTGAAGATCATTTCTTCAACGATGCCTGCACCCAGCCCAGTGCCGACAATTGCTGTTACAATAATGAGGGCAGTCTCTCCTGCATCCATGTTGCCGGGAATAAATTCACCGGGCAAGCATAACAGGATTGCTGATACAGCAACAGGCAGTGTAACGGCACACAGCAGCCATCTTGCAGCAGCACGCGGTCTATGTATGCGGCATTCCTGTAAAGACAGCTTCAGTATCCGTTCACTTAACAGCTTAACTCCCAGATAGGCAAGCGCAATATACAGCAAGTAATATAGAACAATGGATACCGTGTGCGGAAAGGGTACCAAGTAGATCAGACTTGCAATAACTTGGGCAAGGACCAGAACCAGGATTCCTCCAACTATAGCCAGTAAGGCTTTGCCAGTAGAGAGGCCGGCCCTCATGCTTTTTTTACTCATAATCAGTCTCCTTCTTGAATGTTGTCCCTTAATAGTATATCTTCATACTAATTCCCGTAACAACGGACCTTAGTCTAGCTTTTTATCGAACAGGATTTCGCCTGCCTGACAGAGAAATACATAGAAACGATCTGCACATTCGGTTGACCGGGAAGGAGATGACATCTTATGCGGAGTGAAAAGTCAGTGATCGGACAGCTGGTGCAGTACAAGGCGATGAACGCAGCTCCTGTCGTTGTGATGATGTGCGGAGTGGCAGGGTCGGGTAAAACAACCTTTGCTCAAAAGCTAGAGAAAGAGGGATTCGTCCGTCTCTCAATAGATGAAGACATTTGGGCTTCTCACGGACGTTATGGAGTAGATTACCCTGAAGAGAATTATGAGCAGTATAAAGAACAATCCGAAATGAAGCTGCGCGGGGAGCTGGTCCGCCTGATCCAGGGGAAGCAGCATGTCGTCATCGATTTCAGCTTTTGGCAGCGTCAAAGACGGAACGATTACAAGCAGCTGATTGAACAGTATGGCGGCGTGTGGGAACTGATTCATTTGAAGGTTGAGCCTGAGGAATTACGGCAGAGGCTGCTAATCCGCAGTGAGCGATTTGATGCCAATGCGGCGTTTCCAATCACTGAGGACACGCTTACACGGTTTTTAAACGGTTTTGAGACCCCTTCTGGGGAAGGGGAAACAGTGGTCGAAGCATAGATCATTCTCATATACCTACCCAAAATGCTAAGTTTATAAAAATATACCCAGTCTAACACTGAATTTTCGTGTTCTGACTGGGTATTTGCTTGTTGTAATGATATAGGTTAAGACTTAGCTTGTTATTCTTTCGTTTCTTTAGGAGTTACCCTAGCCGGTCGAACGACCCAATTGCTGCGGTTCATCGGTTTTACTGTATCAATCCGCGGATTCGGAATCTCAGGAGCGCTCTCGGCTGGGGTTGCCGATTCTGCGGATTCTTTGTCCGTTACATTTTTCTTCGCCAGTCCGCCTCCGTTATGCTTGCCTTTGTTCCATACTCTGTTCTTGCCCATGGTTACACTCCATTTCTATACGCTGATTTATTTACCATATCACAACATCGAAAGGTAAGAAAGTACACTTGAGCCTGCTATTTCAGTTATAGGGAGTCTTCAAACAGCAAAAATAGTCCGGAAAGTGAGTTAATGTGCCCCTAAGCATAAAACATATGTTTTGACAAGTTATAAAATGTACTATTGATTCGTGCTGATGGTGACTATAATAATATAGAATTGAAAGGAGAGCACCCTGATGCCCATCAAGATAATTACGGATAGCGGTTCCGATATCCCCCTTGAGTATGTTGACCAATATGATATTACTGTAGTCCAGCTGCCGGTTCATTTCGGACATGAGCTGATGCCGGAAGATACGGAAACGAAGGCTTTTTATGCTAAAATGCGTGAATCGAAGGAACTGCCGACCACAGCAAGTCCCAGTCCGCAAGTCTTCCTGGATAAGTTCAAAGAAGTGGAAGCAGGCACTGACATTATGGTCGTCTGCATGTCCTCCAATATTAGCAGCACCTATCAGGCCGCGATGATCGCCAAGGAAATGTATGAAGAAGAAGGATTTCCGAATGCGATTGAAGTTATAGATACGAAGAGATTTTCCGGTGGACTATCCCTGATTGTCGCCTTCGCGGCGAAATGGTCGGTGACCTGTTCAAGCCTTGCGGAATTGAAAGAAATGATTCTTCTCAAATCCCGGGAAGTGGAAGCATTCTTCACGCTGGATACGTTGGAAAATGTAATCAAGGGCGGACGGCTGAACCGTTTGTCTGGCGCGGTGGCTTCGGTGCTGAACATCAAGCTGCTGCTCAAAATCAGCGAGGAAGGCACAGTTGAGGTGGTGGAGAAAACCCGCGGGCTGCCCAAGGCGCTCAACCATCTGCTGGCCAAGCTTGAGGAGAAGCAGCATGATTATGAGAAGGCGGTTATTGCCATTGTGCACAGCAACTGCGAGAAGCTGGCCCTGGAGATTAAAGAACGCATTCTCGAAAAGCACCCCTTTAAAGAGGTCGTATTCTCCAGCATGGGGCCGGTTATGGGCACCTATGCCGGCGAAGGCGGAATCGGAGTGGCTTTTTAAAGGGATGTAACCCTAAAAAAGATAAACAAGCCGTACATGGGAACTAGCCCCGCGTGCGGCTATTTGGTTTTCCGGGAGACTTGTCTGGGGCGGCATTCTATACGATAGGGGAGGGGAAGACACCTTACTATAGGCATCAGCATAGACTGAAGCAAAACCAATTACGGAGGTCAACCAACATGTCGACATATAATTCCAGCCAGCAAGCGACGGTTATCTATCAAGCCGATCCTGCTGTAGTCCAGCACCTGCACGGAGTGCGTGAATCTCTGCACCACTCCTGCAAGCCCTACTTAAACCACAAAGTGAAAGTACAGACGATTGACGGACTCATGCATGAGGGAACCATTGCGGGGATGGACAGTAAAAATCTGTACCTGTCAGTTACCGCCACCACACAATCTGTACGCGGATACTATAATCCCTACTACAAACCATTCCCGCCGGGTCCGGGCTACTATCCATATCCCGCGCCGATTAACAATAATGTGATCTTGCCGCTTGTGCTGTTCGAACTGCTCGCCATCTCTTTGATTTAATCCCGGGCCTATCACGAATAGAAGACATGATCTGGATCATCGGCAGCTCTGCCGTATGTTCTGGTCATGTCTTATGCCGTTTGTATCTGTATAAGATAAATCCGGGCTTTCGAAGACTGGCTATTCGATGTAGAATCAAAGGTGGATTGCGGGAATTTTTTCAGGAGGTAGAAAATGATTACATACCCTTTATTGAACGACGGGGCAGCGATCGGTGTGACGGCTTCTTCATATGGCGTAAGTCCACTAGACCGTAAGCTGTTCGAGCAAGCCTGTGAGCGGATGAAAGAAAAAGGATACCGGGTGCATTGCGGCGAGACGGTATTTAAACAGAATAAAGCCAAATCAGCTTCAGGCAAAACACGTGCCGAGGAATTTAACTCCATGATGCAGGATGACGCCATCGACCTTATCATTCCGCCATGGGGCGGGGAATTGTTGATTGAAATGCTGGAATATATAGATTTCAGCCTGGTGCAGGAGAAATGGATATTGGGTTTTTCCGATATCAGTCTGCTGCTGCTTGCCATTACGCTGCAGACGGGTCTGGCAACAGCGCACGGTCCAAGCCTGGCAGATCTGAGAGGGAAGCAAACCGATAACACTACAGCTATGTGGCAAAAGGTAATGTCCACGACCCGTGGAGGTTCGATTATGCAGAAATCTTCAGCAAAGTATCAGCAGGAGGGGGGAGTGGACGTCAATTCCCCCTTTATCTTTCATTTGGATGAGCCGACGGTTTGGAAATCGGTGACTGCTGGTGAAGTAACACTGTCCGGGCGTTTGCTTGGCGGATGCATAGATGTGATCCGGCATATTATCGGGACACCTTTCGGAAATGTGCAGTATTTTCAGCAGAATATGATTCACAACGAACCGATCCTGTGGTATTTGGAGAATTGTGAATTGAACACGGTGGATTTGCGCCGGTCTTTGGTGCAGATGAAACTGGCTGGCTGGTTCGAGCATTGCTCCGGTATTATGTTCGGGAGAAGCGGTGCCAATCGTCCGGTGGACAGCTATACGGTGGAGGATTGTTACAAAGAGTTGTCTGAGGAGCTTCAATTGCCGGTAATCTATGATGTTGACTTCGGCCATGTTCCGCCGCAGCTCACTTTAATCAACGGGGCGTATGCGGAGGTGAAGGTGCAGAACGGTGCGGGGACAATTACCCAGTACTTTAAAGATTAGCGGAAAATGATTAAGGGACAGCCCGGCGGCTGCCCCTTTTTTGTTCAGACTGCTGAATCCACTTCGCCGCTATTCTCAAAGCTGATGTTGTCAATCATGACAGAGATTTTTCCTGAAGGGACTTCAAGCTCATACTCATGATTGCGCTGGGCCATCAGCAGCTGCATACCCAGTGGCGACAGCCAGGAAATCTTCCCTTCGGCCGGGTCGGTGTATGCAGGGAACACAATGGTATAGGTGTCTATATAACCATCCGCCAAATAGCGGAGGTCCAGCCGGCTTCCAATCAATACACTCGAGCATAGTTTCTCTTCACTATAGTCTGATAGAAGTTGCTCTAGAACAGTGCAGTAGCGGTTAATCAGTTCCTCCGCCTGTTTTCTCTGAGGATGTTTGCCAGGGTAATAATGATTGAGAAATCCATTTCTCTCTTCATCAAAATATAACAGCTGCTTTACCAGTTGAGTCCGGGAGGTTTGCAGTAGAAGACTATGGTTCATAGTAGATTTCACCCCCTCTAAGAAAAACATCCCCTGCTGCCATCTTGTAATTCGTAATCATGTCCAGCCCTCCTCAAAATTTGGTGTACCGCCCTTAAAAAAGGGTGTGCAAATAGAGATCTCCTTAAATGGAAACCTTCACAACAGTATATCAGCTTCTCAGCAGAGAACCAAACGATTGTTACACAGGGCTGCCATGGATTTTTTCATAATTATGGAGTGAAAACATTTGACCCTTCTCCCATTGGATGTTAAGCTTGACTGATATTAAGGCATTTCGCAGTTTACTGCGAAGTGCCTTGCTGTATGTTTAGAGGTTTCTTACATTAAATGTTACCAGAGGAGTGATGCGCCATGAGCACTTCATTGTTTTCTTATATAGAATTCGAACTATCAAATAATTACATCTATTAAAGGAGAATATTATGATTCAAGTTAAAGAGTTTGTAGATGCGGATAATTCCTATGCTGAAAATAAGGCGAATGAATTTCTGATGGGATTGCAGGAAGAACAAGTGGTGAAGGTGTGCTACGGTTCCGTAGTCAAATCTTCGCGGGACGGGGCGGAGCATCAACGGAGCACCATTCTGATTGTGTATAAGACGAATGAAAAGCTATAACTGGAGTTTGTTTTTTACGTGGTTGTCCGCCCTTTCCACGTTATGTATTGTGATCATCTTACTTTATCATGCGTTCAGCATTTAGCCGTTCACATTAACGGAAGAACAATAAAGGGACAGCCCGGAGGCTGTCCCTTTATTTGTTGGAATACTGCGAAAATAAGATTAGGTGCTGACAATTGCCGTTATTTCTTCATCTAGCTCCAGTCTGAGATCTTCGCGGTAAGCCCGGATGCCATACTCACTGTGCATATAGCGGAGAATCGCTTCAGTTATATTGGATTCCACCAGGTATTGGCTTCGGCCTTGAATCCACACCTCTGCGCTGTACCCGGTATCTTCCTCCCAACTGAGTTCTACCTGAACATCTTCCACACGGACTGCCTTGCGTTCAGCCATATGCAGGCAGAGGGCGTTAATAATTTCATCCATGCTTAGAACAGTTGTTGGCATTAGTAACGGCCATCCCTTTCCTCAAGCCTGCGTCTTTCTTTTCTGCGGCGGAAGAAGGACATGATCAGTACCACTACAAGATAGACGGCAAGCATATTAATCATTAGGCCAAGGAAATTCCCGAAAGCGCCCATTCCGCCGAACATGCCCCCGAAGAGGAAGCCGGCGATTCCGCCGATCATCAGGCCTTTCATCAAGCTGCCTCCGCTGAAGAATCCGCGTTTTGCAGTGCCGGCTGTTGTTCCTTTGGTGCTATCGCTTTTTTTCACATTATTGGTAGTAGATTTCTTTGGAGTGGTGGTGAATCCGCGGGTTCCGGATTTAAAGCCGCCTCCACGTCGTGCATCCGCAAAGTCAGGAGCGGTTACGGCAAAAAACAGGGTAAAGGCCATTACAATCATCATTACGCGTTTCATGGGTTTCATTGAGTACAAGTACCCTCCTAAAGGTTGTCTTGGATTTGTAGTGTCTGTCCGGTAATACGTAGTATGCCCTAGGAGGTTTCAATTTTAATATAATAATTTAGAGATTAAATGCCGGAATACAAATTATGGCCAAAAAAAAGTGCGTGGATCCAGGATCCACGCAAACAGCAGTTTCAGAGAGTTGCCTTGTTCTCCACATACCCGTCCGAGACAAGCTCAAGCGCTCCGGTTGCCGGATCGATGATCATGCCGTGCACAGGCACGTTTGGGGGGAGTAAGGGGTGGCGCTTGATCAGCTCCACAGTTTGAATTACCCCTTCCTCCACATTGTCAAACCCGCGCAGCCACTTGGTTAATTTAATCCCTGAGTTCTCCAGGGTCGAAAGGACCTGTTCGGAAACGCCGCGCTCTTTGATCGAGTTGATCATCTTGTCTGCATTCAGCGAAGCCATGCCGCATTCGTAATGGCCGACCACAATAACTTCGTCCGCATCCAGCTCGTATAACGCGACCATTACGCTCCGCATTACGCTGCCGAAGGGCTGGGAAATGATCGCACCGGCATTTTTAATGATTTTGACATCACCGTTTTTGAAATTCATCGCTTTGGGCAGCAGCTCTACGAGCCGGGTGTCCATGCAAGTGATGATCAGCATTTTTTTATCAGGGAAGCGGCTGGTCAGATAGGCTTCGTATTCTTTTTTCTCGACAAACTGTTTGTTGAACTCCAGGATATTTGTAATTTGAGTCATGACCATGCTTCCTCCTAAAAGTTTTGTGAGCATAGCTTCCTAGGTTTACTTCGTGCAAAACTTGCCTCGGAAGCATACACTATGTTTTGTGAGCATAGCTTCCTGTGTTTAGGAATATATGCTTAAGGGTTAACGGGGAGTTACTTCGCAAGTAATTCCAGCCCCTGGCTGGGGTACTTCGGTATTGCGCAAATCTCTTACAAGAATATTCTTGCCATAAATCTGTGAATGACTGTCCAGCTTGAACGAAGAGAACCGCTCCTCGGCATCAAGCCGCATTTGCGCTTCATAAAAGATCTCCTGCTGGCGGCTGATGATAAAAGGCAACTCGTCTGCATCAATGGAAACATCGCCGGATTGTGCTTCATTAACGATCAGCAGAACATTGATTCCGTCGCAGCCGCAACCCTCCGTATCATAAAAGAGTTTAAAAAGCCCCGGCTGATCCCCAAGCCTTTCCTTCAGCTTCCTCTCGGCCAGAGGTGTAATCTGAATCTTCATGTTCTGTTCACACTCCTATCGGCTTAATGATAAAGTATTTCAAATTAGAGATGTAAGGCTCTGAAGTTGATTATACTTATTTAAAAAAGTATCATCAAGAGGAGACGCTAAAACAGAGAAAGCAGGTGCTCGGATATGGAACAGACGGTTAAAGAAGAGTGGGAGAAATTTGAAGAGCTATTATTAAAAATCAGCGGGTATTCTGAAACAATCGGACTTTTGCATTGGGATCTGCGTACAGGCGCACCTCGTAAAGGGGTGGAGATCCGTTCGGGTACGATCGGCATGCTTAGCGGAGAACTGTTCAGACTCCAGACTTCGCCGGAAATGGGAGAGTTCACTGAATTTTTCAGCCGCCCGGCTGTCAGCAGCCAGCTAAGCGACAACCAGAACAAAATCGTGAAAGATTGCCGCAAAGAGTTCGAGCGCAGCAAGAGCATTCCATCCAAGAGATTTGAGGAATATTCGGTTCTGTCGGCTCATTCGCAAACCGTGTGGGAAGAAGCCAAGGATAGCAATGATTTTGCCTCCTTTGAGCCGTTCTTAAGCCGGATTGTTGCCTTTAAGCAGGAGTTCATTGATTATTGGGGTGTCAAAGGCACCCGATACGATACGCTGCTGGATATGTACGAACCAGATCTGACCACCGAAAAAGTCGATGGGATCTTCGATCGTCTGCGCAGCCGCCTTGTTCCGCTGGTGGAAGCCATCAATGCTTCGACTAACAAGCCGGACACGAAATTCCTGAGTGAAATCTATGCCAAAGAGCAACAGGAGAAATTCGGCCTCTTTGTTCTGGGGCAGATGGGCTATGACTTTGAAGCGGGCCGACTGGATGAAAGTGTACATCCTTTTGCAACCGGGCTGAATCCAGGCGATGTGCGCATCACTACCAACTATTTGCTGGACAACGTTACTAGTGCTATTTTCAGCTCGCTCCATGAGGGCGGACATGCTCTGTATGAGCAAAACATCAGCAAGGCTCTGGTCGGCACACCGCTGGCTCAAGGGGCATCTATGGGCATCCATGAATCCCAGTCGAGACTGTGGGAGAATATGATCGGCCGCAGCCGGGCCTTCTGGCAGCGTTATTACGGCGATCTGCAGCAGCATTTCCCTGAACAGCTGACAAATGTGGAAGTGGAAGATTTCTACCGTGCGATCAACAGTGTGGCGAATTCCTTCATCCGCATCGAAGCCGATGAGCTGACTTATAACCTGCACATTATCGTCCGTTATGAAATCGAGAAGCTGATCTTTAATGAAGGTCTGGAAGTGAAGGATCTGCCAAAAGTATGGAATGCCAAATATCAGGAATACCTCGGCATTACACCGCCGACCGATGCGCTTGGCGTACTGCAGGATGTCCATTGGTCCGGCGGTGACTTTGGTTATTTTGCCTCATACTCCCTTGGTAATATGTATGCTGCGCAAATTTTGAACACTCTGCGCAAAGAGCTGCCGGAATTTGATGCTCTGATCGCCGAAGGCAATCTGCTGCCAATTAAGGAATGGCTTACAGACAAGATCTACCGGTACGGTTCGGCGCTGACGCCTTCACAAATTATCGAACAGGTGACCGGCGAACCGCTGAACCCGGATTATCTGGCTGACTATCTTGAGGCGAAATATACGGAGCTTTACAAGCTGTAAATCCCAAATGAGGCTATAGGCTGGAATGAGTTCCGGGAAAACGATATAATAGAAGGAAACCGCAAACGGAAGGATTTTATTATGGCAAACACGCATACTTACAGCCGCAGGGAAGAGGTAGCCAATGCAATTACTCATGGTATAGGTACGGTACTGAGTGTAGCTGCACTTGTCCTGCTTGTTGTATTTGCCAGTCTGAAGGGGACGGCTTGGCATGTAGTCAGCTTTTCCATTTATGGAACGACGATGCTGCTTCTGTATCTGAATTCCACACTGGTTCATAGTCTCAGGGAGGGCAAAGCGAAGGATCTGTTCGAATTCTTTGACCACTCCTCGATTTATCTGTTTATTGCCGGTACCTATACACCATTTTTGCTGGTAGCCATTCGTGGCACGCTTGGATGGAGCCTGTTCGGCATTATCTGGGGAGTGGCATTCTTCGGAGTATTGTTCAAGGCCTACTTCGTCAAAAGGTTTCTGTTCATGTCCACTGTCTTCTACATTGCGATGGGCTGGCTGATTGTGATCGCCTGGAATCCTTTATCGGCTGTAGTGGCCGGAGGGGGCATGACACTGCTGATGGCAGGTGGAATATTGTACACGCTGGGGACCATCTTTTATGTATGGAGAGGTTTCCCGTACCACCACGCCATCTGGCATGTGTTTGTACTGGCGGGAAGTGTGACCCACTTTTTCGCGGTGCTGATTTACCTGCTTCCCATCCGTTAATTCAGAGCATTTCGGGACAGAAATTAGGGTTTGGGCACAAAGAATAAGATGACAAGCAAAAAGGCTTGACATCTTTCTTTGTTTTCGGTATCATAAGGGACGTTGTGAAGCTGTAAAGTGTTTTTCCTTGACGAAGGGAGTGCCCTTAATGAGTCAGGAGAATAGGCTCGAGAAAACTAACCGGATTAACTTGTTATTTGCTTTCTATGAACGCCTGCTTACTGACAAGCAGCAAACGTTTCTTAAATATTATTTCCACGATGATTTCTCACTCGGAGAGATCGCCGCGGAATTTGAAATCAGCCGCCAAGCCGTTTATGAACATATTAAACGTGCGGAGCAAGTGCTGGAGAATTATGAAGAGAAGCTTGGGCTTCTTGCCAAGCATGAAGACCGCAACCGATATTTAGAAGAACTGCGCAGACTGCCGGACAATGGGATGCTGCCTGAGCAATATAAACAGCGGTTCACGGATATCCTGGATCGTTTGCAGAGGTTAGAGTAGCATGAAGGGAGACAGCCGCATATGGCGTTTGAAGGTTTAACCGGAAGATTGCAGAATGTGTTCAGCAAGCTGCGCGGCAAAGGAAAAGTAACTGAAGATGACGTCAACGAAGCGATGCGTGAAGTGCGGCTGGCGCTTCTGGAAGCCGATGTTAACTTCAAAGTAGTCAAGGACTTCGTGTCCAAGGTGAAGGAGAAGTCGATCGGCAAGGAAGTGATGGACAGCTTTACTCCCGGCATGGTCATCATTGATATCGTTAACAAGGAATTAACCGACCTGATGGGTGGAAGCCAAGCGAAGCTGGCCAAGTCCAATAAGCCGCCGACAGTCATTATGATGGCGGGTCTGCAAGGGGCCGGTAAGACGACCACTTCAGGCAAGCTGGCCAAGCTGCTGCAGAAGGGCAATCACCGTCCTTTGCTTGTAGCGGGCGATATTTACCGGCCGGCTGCAATCAAGCAGCTGCAGGTGCTGGGCGAACAAATTAAGGTTCCAGTATTCTCTCTGGGAGATCAGACGAGCCCGGTGGAGATTGCCAGACAAGCGGTCCAGCACGCGAAGGACAACGGACTGGATTATGTGATCATCGATACTGCAGGCCGCCTGCATATTGATGAAGAGCTGATGGAAGAGCTGAAGCAGATCCATAACGTCGTGAATCCTGACGAGGTGCTGCTTGTAGTGGATGCCATGACAGGTCAGGATGCTGTAAATGTAGCCGACAGCTTCAACAAGCAGCTTGAGCTTACCGGCGTAGTGCTGACGAAGCTCGACGGCGACAGCCGCGGTGGTGCGGCATTGTCCGTCAAAGCGGTAACCGGCACTCCGATCAAATTCGCCGCACTGGGCGAGAAGATCGATGCGCTGGAACCGTTCCACCCGGAACGGATGGCTTCACGGATTCTCGGCATGGGCGATATGCTCTCCTTGATCGAGAAGGCTCAGGCCAACATTGATACCGAAAAAGCGAAGGAAATGGAACGTAAGATGCGTAATGCGGAATTTACGTTCGACGATTTCCTGGAGCAGATGGATCAGGTCAAGAAGCTTGGCCCGATCGACCAGATTCTCGACATGCTGCCTGGCATGAATAAAGCCAAAGGCATGAAGGACCTGAAGGTCGACGACAAGCAGATGGGCCGCGTCGAAGCAATTGTTCATTCGATGACCAAAGCGGAGAAAGCCCAGCCAGAGATCATCAATCATAACCGCCGCAAGCGCATCGCCGCAGGCAGCGGAACCAACGTAGCCGAGGTTAACCGTCTCATCAAGCAGTTCGATGAAATGCGCAAAATGATGAAGCAGTTCTCCGGTATGATGGGCGGCGGCGGCGGTAAGGGCGGTAAGAAAAACGCCATGAAGCAGCTTAAGAGCCTTGGCGGCGGCAAGGGTATGAAGTTCCCTTTCCGTTGATTTAAGAAGAGTTTGCCTTTGGTAGTTTCTAATAGATCAGACATTGTACAACATCAGATGATCAAGAGGGTCTTAATCTTTTGATCTTAATCTTTTGATCTAAAGAGTTTGTAAAACCAGTTCCCTAGTACCGTCCGTTGTTAAGCGGGTCCCGCCAGGGACGAAAAGCGGTCCTGCCCGAACTATCCCAGGTCCCGCCAGTCTGAATGCCCACGACAATTGCACTTAACCGGGTGTCCAGAGGGCAGAGCCCTTGGGGCCCTCCCTTGGCTAAGGGAGGGTTTGGGAGGGATCGAAAAAAGGTTTCCGGCAAACTCTTCCCAATCTTTCGATATTCTTTTAAGGAGGTGAATTTCGTGGCAGTACGTATTCGTTTGAAAAGAATGGGTGCACATAAAGCGCCTTTCTATCGTGTAGTGGTTTCCGATTCCCGGTCCCCTCGTGACGGTCGTTTCATCGAGGAAATCGGTTATTATAATCCGATTGAACAACCGGCAGTAGTTAAGATCGATGAGGAAAAAGCTCTTAAATGGCTTCAAACAGGTGCACAAGCATCTGATACCGTCCGCAACTTGCTTTCCAAAGCAGGCGTGATGAAGAAGTTCCATGAGCTGAAGCAACAGAAATAATGACTGATTGCGAGGGTCCTCTATGGAAGAATTAGTTGGTGTTATTGCTAAGGCTTTAGTGGATCATCCAGAAGATGTGATCGTGCGGACTGTAGAGAAGGATCACCTGATTGTATATGAGCTCTCCGTACATCCTGATGATGTCGGCAAGGTCATTGGCAAGCAGGGGCGGATCGCCAAAGCGCTTCGCACAGTAGTCACATCTGCAGCAGTCAAGAGCGATAAACGCGTTACCGTGGATATTTTATCTTAATGGATGCGTTCAATGAGGGGCTAGGGATAGTATATCCCGGCTCCTTTTTGTTCAAATATAGCAGTATAGATTAATGTACAAAGAACCAAAATAGGCGTTGCCGTGCCATTTATGTACGAGTCCTATTGCAGCAGTAACGCTGATAATATTTGAAGGAGAGGATTATATGACGGAAGAGTTAACCGTAGGCAGGCTGGTCAATACCCACGGCATTCGCGGGGAGGTCAAGATTTTATCGCATACCGATTTTCCGGATGTCCGCTTTGCGCCGGGCAAAAAGCTGCTGCTTATCCCCGCTGATGGAAGTCCGAAATTCGAGGTGATCGTGGAATCCGCCAAAGAGCATAAAGGGATGTTCATTGCCAAACTGAAGGGCTATACCAACATCAATCAGATCGAGAAATATAAAGGCAGCCTGCTTAAGGTTCCTAGTGATGATCTGGTCGAGCTTCCGGAAAATGAATATTACTTCCACCACATCGTTGGCTGCGAAGTATACACTGATGAGGATGGAAGCCAGCCGCTGGGCACGATTACAGACATCCTGCAGCCTGGAGCCAACGACGTCTGGGTTGTGAAGCCGGCCAAAGGACAGGATATTCTTATTCCGGTCATCAATGATGTAGTGCTTGACGTGGATATTGCAGCCCAGAAAATCACCGTTCACCTGATGGAAGGACTATTGCCATGATGAGAATTGATGTGCTGACGCTCTTCCCGGAAATGTGTGAGGGTGTATTTGGCACAAGTATTCTTGGCAAAGCACGTGAAAAAGGTATCGTCTCCCTAAACGCAGTCAATTTCCGTGATTTCTCAGGCAACAAGCATAACAGTGTGGATGACACGCCCTATGGCGGAGGTGGGGGCATGGTGCTGAAGCCTGACCCAATCTTTGCTGCCGTGGAACATGTGCTGGGCATCTCGCAGGATGGACAGCAAGCTAAGGAGATCATTGCGGGAAGTTTTTCCGAAAGCGACGATGTAAACGGAGATGAGCGCCAGCATGGTACTGGAGCAATAGCGGAACGTACGTCTGCTTCTCCTGTGAAACCGCGTATTATCCTTATGTGCCCGCAGGGAAAACAATATAACCAGCACATCGCCGAGGAATTGGCCCAGGAGCAGCATCTGATCTTTATCTGTGGCCATTATGAAGGTTATGATGAACGGATCAGAGAGCATCTCGTAACGGATGAGCTGTCCATTGGGGATTACGTGCTGACTGGTGGTGAGCTGCCCGCCCTGACGGTCATCGATTCGGTGGTACGGCTGCAGCCCGGGGCCCTCGGGAATGAAACCTCAGCGATAACAGATTCGTTCAGCACCGGCCTGCTGGAGTATCCGCATTATACGCGTCCGGCTGAGTTTCGGGGATGGAAGGTGCCGGATATGCTGCTGAGCGGTCACCATGCCAATATCGAAATATGGCGGCGTGAGCAGGCTCTGGAACGAACCCTGGAGCGGAGACCGGATCTTCTGGATACCGCCGAATTAACGGTGAAGGATAAGAAGACACTGGAGCGTTTGCGGCAGCAGCAGAACAAGCCTGAACAAAATAATTAATGGCACAAGGCATATCACACGTCTTTTTAACGTATATTACGTTGAGGAGGCGTTTTTTGTTATGTAGTGATTAATTTAACAGACACATAAGCTTCACAAAAAAATAAGAGCAAATGTGCGTAGTTATCCTTTTTTTAGGGTAATAAATAGAGGTGCCGCAATAAGATATGCAGCTTAGATGCAGCTAGCTTAACAATTGAAAGGAATGAACTGAAAGTGACTACGAATACGCGTGAAGAATTTAAACCGGACGTGGACACTGTCCACAAGGAAGCGGAGCCGCTCCGCACAGTAAGCGATATTATCGATTTTTATACGAATCGTAAATCGTAACCCCCTTTTTTGAGTAGAGAACAGACCCTGGCAACAGGTCCAATAGGAGAAGTGCTATAGTAATAGCAGCAGTAACCCAAAAAAACCATTAGAACAGACGGATCAATGACCCGCTGCTTTAATGGTTTTTTACATGAAAAAGACCGTCCGAAGACGGTCTCTCTACCCGAGGCGCTGTTTTATTACTTTGATCCGTATCCCGCGCCACCAAAGCCAGTTGTTCAGCCGTTGGTCCGGGTAAGGGATACGTTCAGCATGTCATGCTTGATGTGAACGCACCTCCTTTCCTTGTGCCAAGAGTATAGCATAACGTAATTTAAAAATCTATAAAATTTTAAGAATATATTAAAAACTATTTTCACAGAAGAAAGCATTGCTTTGATGAGAACCCGGAGATCTGCGCTTATTTTCGTTTTAGAACGTCAATAGCCGCCGCATAAGGTCCGCAGCTTCCTCTGCAACCTCGGCATCCGGGATTGCTAAGTCACCGATGCCAGCCTGGCATTGATAACGAATCTTTAGCGTGCCATCTATGTGCTGTTTTTCTATAATGCTAATTCCGCTCTGATGTGCCTGCGCCTTTATCATGAGCTCTTCTTGCGTTAATCTTTCCCGGGCCTGTGTCAGCCACGCGACGTACGGGTCAAGTGTGTGCATCGAGAGGAATATCTGGGAGTCCCGTTCGAAGGCGGCTTTCACCATCGGAAGGATCGTGTAAGGACGGATGAAGTTGCGGACTTCTGCGGTGATAGATGCGGGTGAGTTGCGTGTTGCGGACATTACAGTGCCTCCGTTCGATTGCGAATGTATGTTCGCATTATATCGCATGTGAACAAGTTTGTACAGGTGCGCGTTATTTTATTGCATAGGTGCACGGCCATACGCTATAATAAACGCGAGATTGGTAAAAGCTGTGACGACCGTATGGGCAATCGTTGACAGAACGTGATAATGGCGCGGAAGTTACGGAGTAGCCGTCGGGGTATAGCGCAGCCTGGTAGCGCGCACCCTTGGGGTGGGTGAGGTCGCAGGTTCAAATCCTGTTACTCCGATAAGACACTAAAAAACCGCTTCATACGGATTCAAGATTCCGTATGAAGCGGTTTTTTGTCCAAATATAAGACCCCCATGCCGCTGCGCGGCACCACTGAGGAATGAAAATATGGGCGATACTGGGTAGTGGGCTGGCGAAGGTAGGTCGGAAATTCTTGGTGATACGAACCCGCATATAAGACGGACCCCAACGACCCGGTGCATCACAGATTGTTGCTCCCATTGGGAAGCACGCAGGGCAGAATAACCTTAGCATTGGTCTTTGCACCAGCCTTAATCTCGGCCAGCAGGTAGGAGAAGCAAAGATGGAAGTATTCATTGAACGTTGCTGTGGACTGGATGTACACAAGAAAAGCATCACAGCATGTATCATTACGCCGAAAGGAAAGGAGATTCGAAGTTTTGAAACACTGACTCGTCGGCTGGTCGATCTGGTGGATTGGATCAAAAGCGAGCGGTGCAGCCATGTCGCGATGGAGAGCACCGGGGATTACTGGAAACCGATTTATAACCTGCTTGAACTGGAAGACGTCAAGCCGGTCGTGGTGAACGCGCAGCATATCAAAGCAGTACCCGGGCGGAAAACGGATGTGAAGGATGCGGAGTGGATTGCAAAGTTGCTCCGGCATGGACTGGTGCAGGGGAGCTATATTCCGGGTCGGGAGCAACGTGAGCTTCGGGAAATCATTCGCTACCGGCGAAGTATAATTGAAGAACGGAGCCGGGAAGTGAATCGTCTGCAGAAGGTGCTGGAGGGTGGGAATATCAAGCTCTCATCGGTGGCGTCCAATGTGCTGGGGGTGTCTGGACGGAGCATGCTGGAAGCCATGATTCAGGGCGAAACGGATCCATCGACTTTGGCGAATTTTGCACAAAAGAAGCTGAAGGCGAAAAAAGAGCAATTGAAGCTTGCCCTTGAGGGTAGCCTGGGTCCACATCAACTGCTCATGCTGGAAAAACAGTTGTCGCATATCGACCAACTGAATGAGCTCATCACAGAACTGGATGAAGAAGTGGAACGCCGGATGTCCCCTTTTGCGGAGGACCTGAAGTTATTGGATACCATTCCCGGTGTTGGTAAACGAACTGCGGAGCAGATTCTGGCAGAAATCGGAACGGACATGACACGGTTTCCAAGCGCGGGGCACTTGTGCTCATGGGCAGGAATGACTCCAGGTCACGATGAAAGTGCGGGAAAGAAGCGATCGGCGAGGACGCGAAAAGGAAATAAAAAGCTGCGAAGCGCACTCGTAGAATCTGCGCGCGCGGCAGGACGAAAAAAGAATACCTACCTGTCGGCCCAATATCACCGGATCGCAGGCAGGCGAGGAAAAAACAGAGCGGCCGTAGCCGTCGGTCACAGCATTTTAGCGATAGTCTATGTCTTGTTAACGCGAAGACAGGCATATAAAGAATTAGGGTTTGACTACTTCGACCAACGAAACCACGAGATGGTGATGAACCGATCCATAAAACGCTTGGAATCGTTGGGGTATCAAGTAAACCTGAGTGAACAATTGGCCTGACAGCCGATTTCAAAAAAATAAAAAACATGGGGTTTGTTTTGGTATGTGTACTTTGGTGTTCTGAAGAAACTTTATTTTCAGGGCAGAATTTATATGCTTCACGCTATAAACTATCCTTCTATTTCTCGCTGAAACGGATACCGTCCTTTTGAGGACGGCAAAGCCGTTTCCACTTGGTTATCGTCGCTCTAGTACTTCACTGTCACTGCGGGTAAGCTTAATGATCCCAGTAACCAATGCATATAATGCAACAACCGTGAGTACGATAATGGCCCAGACGTAGTTTCTTACTGTGTAAGTAAGTGATGCAAAGATTAGGAACAAGGCGATGCGCAGTATTCCCTCGTTAATAAAATTTCTCCCTGCTGTACTCATGATTCATGCCTCCTTAAGTTCGGATTAGTACATATACAAGCCCGTAAGCGCTTTACTGTTTGTAATCTTATTATAAACCTTTTCCAACGAAAAAGACACACATTGTTCACAAGTTATTTATTTCACATATATTTCACAATGGTAACTTAGCCGTTACCGGCTAATCCCTCCAGTCATAATATAAATCATTACAGTAAAGGAGGAGTTACGGGTGGAAGCATATTATAATTGTCTGCAATGCAAAAACAAAAGGGTACGGATTATGACAACCGATGGAAAACAGCATGAAGGTATCATCGTGGATGTGGATCGGAACAATGTCTATCTGAAAACGAAGGGCAACGGAAAAATGAAAACCTCGGCATTTTACCCAGGCAATTATTACGGTGGTTTTTATGGGTACGGCAGTGAAATTTTAACTTTAAGCTTGTTTACACTGCTGGCAATCGCGCTGATCTAAAAGGCGAAAAAGTGGGCCTCCCTAATCTGGGAAGCCCATTTTTTGCGTATATACGTAAATTTTGATATTCGGTTCGGTGTCTTTCATTTTAGTTCTGTATGGAGATGGAGCCGATTTCCGTGGATAGGGACAATAGCGGTCCACCCCCGTTTAAATCATGTTTGCCCGAACCTGTACCGGAAATATGTCCAAGCTCACTGGAGGCCTCCACGGTGCATTTGAGACTGCTGTCCAAAGAGGCGGATATTTTACCTATGTCACTTTTAGCTTTGAGACTGCTGCCGTTTTTCATCTCATTGATATTTAGCTCGATGCTTCCGGTATCTGTCTCTACCTTGGACTTGCCGGTGACTTCAACATCCCGGAGTGTGATGGCTCCAACATCGCTCGAAATGTCAAAGGTTCCCTGCAACTGGCTCAGCTCAATAGAACCTACATCATTATTGATTTCAAATCTGTCGACACTAGCTGGAAGCTCAATCAGGTAGTTGATGCTGAAATCTGAATAGCCGTATTTTTTGTGTGCCCAGGACCATAAATCCTTTTTGGGACTGTCCTTGGCATAGGTGGATACTTTAAGCTCGTCACCGCTAATTTTTACAGATACTTCAGCATTATCAAACAACTCTGGAGCATATTTGCTGGAGGCATGATGGGCTACAATAGTAGCGGTTACGTTGACAGTATTTCCTGTAGAGGAGATGACCTCAACCTCACCCACTGCATTGTCCAGGGTAAGTGTAGAGGAAGACCCCACTTTCGAGGTGGCAACAAGTTCTTTGCTGACACTGTCGGCTGTGATCTGTTCTGCCACGACGGACGCAGTATTCTGAACGGCTTGATGCACATTTTCCATGGCTTCTCCGATATCCTGCCCTAAATCTGCTGCTGCTTCACTGATTTCCTGCCCGAGTTCACTAGAGAATTCTTCAAACTCCCCATTGCTGTCAGCAACTTCCTGTTGGGAGTTGCCGGATAAGCGCTGTTCAAGTTGATTATCGGCAGCTTCCTTGCCAGGTAGTTCTCTGCAGCCGGCTAATAGTACAATGGAGAAAACAGCCAGTGCTGCAATCTTTGCTGGTTTATAATTTTTTTTCAAATGGAGCCCCTCCTAAAAGTCTGTATATTGCTTATGTATAATCGTTATTATATATTATGGTAAATAATTGAATAACAGGCTGGAGACCGGTTGCTGTGCTGGACTAAAGTCCAGTACCCATGGGCGCGACTACAAATCAATAAACGATTGTGTTAAAATTAGCTGTAGATGAAAGGTTCAGTAAAGCTGAAACGGCGGGTTGGAAATCAGAGCAATGGAAGTGTAGAAGTGTAACGGAGCCTGGCAGCAGAAAACAGACCGACTCTCAGGCACCACGAAGGGCGGTCTATTACTATTTTGACTGTAAAAAGTCAAGGGAGCGGATGAAGCCTGATGCGATATGCAGCAATCCTGATCGTATTGTTATTTGTTGTGGTTGTTTACTGGCTGTTTAACAGACGGCATAAGAGGGCCGGAAGTCCAAAGACTGCAACGGCCAGCAATGTGATCTCGATGGACAGACACCGCAAAGCTAAGCAGAGTTCCACGGATCAGCTCTGTTCCTCATGCAAGAAGAGAAACGGCAAACTTATCTTTTATGCCCAGGATAATGGAAGCGTAGTCGGACTATGCAAGGAATGCAAAACCAAAGCCCAAAAGAAGGATATGCTGCCGCTCTAAAAATATAGTTGTATTAGCCTACTCTTTATGTTATTATTATTTCTGTTGTGTGGAATACGGTGGTCCTCTGCGGATAATGAGGGAGAGCGATGGTCTCTCCGGAAGAGGCATGAACACCTGTACGGAAGGAGGAAGTCCTAAATGAATATCCTACAAGCAATTACGCAAGAACAAATCCGCAAAGATATCCCGAGTTTTCGCCCGGGTGACACTTTGAAGGTACACGTAAAAGTTATCGAAGGAACTCGTGAACGGATCCAGTTGTTCGAAGGCGTTGTAATCAAACGTCGCGGCGGTGGAATTGGTGAGACTTTTACGGTTCGTAAAATTTCTTACGGTGTTGGTGTGGAAAGAACTTTCCCAATCAACTCGCCTAAACTCGAGAAAATCGAAGTGGCTCGCCGTGGTAAAGTTCGTCGTGCGAAGCTGTACTATCTTCGTGAACTGCGCGGTAAAGCTGCAAGAATTAAAGAAATCCGTCGCTAGAATAGTGACAAAGGAAAGGGGCTTGAGTTCAAGCCCCTTTCGTTTATTCTTGTTGCTATATCCGGTTCTTCTCGACCCCAATAATGGACATTGAAATAGTTGCCTTAGGATCAGCTTCTCCGAAAAGGCCTCCTGAAGGAGTAATCGTGGAGGGGTTTTTGGCAGGAGTTTTTTTGTGTTGTATAGTGAGTATAGGATGAAGAGAGGACGGTGAATTATGCAGCAGGATTTGCAGCAGGGACAAGGGGAGATCGTGGAGTCCGGCGGACAGAACCCCAAGAAACAGAAGAATGAAGTATTGGAATGGATTAAAGCGATAGCAATTGCATTGGTTCTGGTAATTCTGATACGATGGCTTTTATTTAAGCCGTTTATTGTGGATGGACCTTCCATGAAGCCTAATTTCCATACCGGTGAACGGGTAATTGTAAATGAAATCTTGTATGACATCCGCTCTCCGCAGCGTGGCGAGGTGATTGTGTTTCATGTGCCTTCAGAGGGCAAGGACTTCATCAAGCGCGTAATTGGAGTGGCTGGAGATACGGTGAAAGTCGAAGGGGATGTCGTTACAGTTAACGGTGAACCTGTGAACGAAACTTACATTCAAGGCGCGATTGATGAAGCGCATAATAATAATGCTTTGTACAATAATAAAAATTTCCCTAACGAAGATTTTACTGACGGCACAGTGCCCGAAGGACATGTATTCGTAATGGGGGATAACCGCTCAGACAGTACAGACAGCCGGATGATCGGTTATGTGCCGCTTGGTGATATTGTAGGCCGTGCAGATCTGATTTTTTGGCCGGTCAAAGACATTTCAGTAATTAACCATTAAGCTGACAGAAGTCAAAGGAGGTGACGGCAATGGCCATTCAATGGTTTCCGGGTCATATGACGAAGGCTAGACGGCAAATTGAGGATAAGCTGAAGCTGATAGATGTTGCAATAGAACTGCTCGATTCCCGTCTGCCGCTTTCCAGCCGCAATCCGATGATTGACGATATTTTACGGGACAAGCCGAGATTGATTATTCTGAATAAAGCAGATTTGGCTGATCCAGAAGCGACGCGTAAATGGTTGTCGTACTTCAAAGCCCAGGGGCATGTCGCCCATCCTGTAGATGCGTCTACCGGAACAGGTGTGAAGGAAATCCCTGAACAGGTTAAACTGCTGCTGAAGGAGAAAATTGATCGGCAAATTGCCAAGGGGATGAATCCGCGGGCGATGCGCGCACTAATTGTGGGGATTCCCAATGTGGGCAAATCGACGCTCATTAACCGGATGGCAGGCAAGAGCATCGCTGCGACCGGTGACCGTCCAGGGGTCACAAAGGGCCAGCAATGGATCAAAACGGGCGGAAATCTGGAACTTCTGGATACCCCGGGTATTCTGTGGCCAAAGTTCGAGGATCAGGATGTAGGCTACCGCCTTGCGGTAACCGGAGCTATTAAAGAGGAGATTCTGAACGTCGAGGATATCGCCTTTTATGCTGTCAAATATCTGGTCTCGGATTATGGTTCCCGGTTTAAGGAACGCTTCGGGATTGATAAGCTTCCTGAGGATCTGGAGAACCCCGATGAGATCGTTGCCGTTCTGGAAGCGATAGGGCGTAAACGTGGCTGCCTCATCAGTGGCGGGAGAGTGGATCTGGAGAAGGCATCACGTACGTTACTCCATGAACTGCGGGCAGGAAAGCTTGGAACCTTTACTTTGGAGATGCCTTAAGCACGGTGAAATAATGATTGGATTATAAGCCATCCACTTTTTGGGGTGGCTCTTTTTGTTGTCTTTGTTTTGAAGCATGATTGAAATGGGTCCTATGCAGATTTATTTTATTAACTTAAAGAGGGATGCCCCCTGAAGGCTTCATATGATAAGCTAAACAGCAGTAGGATTGAATATAAGTGAAACTGGCGGTGGATGAACAGTGAGTACTACAGATATGTTGTTATACGAAAAAGAAGGCTGGGAGCAGTCGTTTTGCCGGATTGCCGGTGTAGATGAGGTGGGCAGAGGCTGTCTGTTCGGGGATGTTGTCGCCGCAGCGGTGATATTGCCAGAAGGCCTTATTATAGAGGGTGTTGACGATTCAAAGAAGCTGAGCGCCAAGAAGAGAGATGTTTTGTTTGAGCTCATTATGGAGCAAGCGCTGGCGGTTGGTGTTGGCCACGTTGACTCTGCGGTGATTGATGAAATTAACATTAAACAGGCTTCGCGGCTGGCGATGAAGAAGGCGGTGGAGGGCTTGAGCCATACTCCGGATTACATGCTAATAGATGCAGAAAAAGTGGATCTGCCGTTTCCTCAGCGTTCAATTATTAAAGGAGATGCCAATAGTCAATCTATAGCTGCGGCATCCATTGTGGCGAAGGTGACCCGTGACCGGCTCTGTGAAGGCTTGTGGGAGGAATTATACCCGGACTATGGGATTAAAATACATAAAGGCTACGCGACCAAGCTTCACCGCGAGCAAATTGTGGCCCTGGGGCCAACGCCTATGCACCGGCGGAGCTTCATCAGCCGGATATTGGCGGAGCAGCAGACGTTATTTTAAAAAAAGAACTCAAATGTCGATATACTAAGAAGACATTAAACGAAGGGAGGAGAAAACGGCATGAATATCGGATCTTTGATTCGAGGATTGCTCGGAGACAGTAAACCGGGAGAAGCCAAGTCTTTGGAACTGAAGGAAGGCCAGGTCGTTCGTGGTGTAGTCCTCAGTGTGTCGGAATCCGGCAAAGAAGCGGTCGTACAGATCCAAGGCACGCCTGTCCGTGCGGAGCTGGAAACTCCGCTGCAGCCTGGACAAACCTTAAATCTGCAGGTTGCCCCTCCGGGTGAGGGCGGGCTGCCCGTATTGAAGCCGGTCTCCCTTGGCGAATCAGCTCTTGCATCATCTCAGAGCATGGGGGAAGCACTGGAATCACTTGGGCTGTCAAATTCCAAGGCAGGACGGGAGATTATTCAGGCCATGCAATCAGGAGGCCTGCCCCTGACCAAAGAGACGGCGGCGAAGCTCGATGCGGTGATGAACGCCAAGCCGCAGGGCGTGCCTACTTCGGAGTGGCTGGAAGCGGCAGTGATCTCGGTGAAACGGGGACTGCCTGTGACAGCGGAGAGTGTGAAGGGGCTGCAGCAGGCTGTGTTTGGTCCGAAACTGCATGAATTGCTGACCAAGCTTGAAACGGAGCTTACGCTCTGGGCGCAGCAGGAAAGTGAAGGGGAGGGTGGAAAGGCCATAGTTGGTTCGGAGAAGCTTACGGCTCATTCCGGATCTGCTGCCCCTTCTTCTACCGGCAATACTGGTACTGGTCTTGCTGTGGCAGGCGGAGAGCTTGATGTTGATCCGGCAGCGGTTAAAGCTGTCCTAGCGGCTTCTGCTATGCCGGACGAAGCTGCTGACGGGGCCAAACCAGCTGTGCAGTCTACGGCAGCGCAGGCTGGCGCAGGGAAGGGTGAACAGGCTGCGGCAGCGATGGCCGCGAACACACCCGAAGCCGAAGGTACTAATCCTGAAGCCGCAGCCAAGAACGTGGCAGGTACTGCTGCGGCTGTGCCGGCAGACAACGAATCTGCCGACGCGGGTGTTCTCCCTAAGGCAGCAAATGCGGCTTCAGGGAGTTCGGCTGAAGGAGCTGACACGCAGAATCCTGCGGCGCGGCTGAAAGAGAGTGGAGCAGATCCTGCAGCGGTACGAATCGGTGCAGGATCTGCCGGATCAGAGGCGGAGCCTGCGGCGAATGCGGCCAAGCCGGGGACCGCAGCTCAGCCGGAGCGTGCGCAAGCTGCCGCAGGCAATTCCGGTGGACCGGCAGCGCAGCAGTCCGGCACGGCGCTGCTAACGAAGCTGCAGGGCGTGCTCAGCGAGCTGCGCGGCACACTGCCGCAGCTCGCCGCTTCGCCGCCCGCTAACGTTGCGGGCGGAAGCCCTGCGCCAACGGCAGCTTCTATGCCGGCGGCAGCATCGGCGCAAGCGGCGGCACCAACACCGGCGGCAGTGCCACCACCGGCGGCATTGGCTGCGCCAACGGCGGCAGTGTCAACGCCAGCGGCTGCGCCACCGGCGGCAGTGCCAGCGCCTGCGGCTGCGCCGCCGCAGGGCAATGCAGCCCCGCTGACGCAGGCGGGGCAAACCCAGGCCCCCGCGGCGTCAGCGCCGCGCGGGGAGAGCCCGGCTGCTGCGTCAGCGCCGCAGCCGGGGCCCGCTGCCACCCAGGACACGGAGTCCTGGGTGGGGCGGGTGCTGAAGCTGCTCGGCGCGGAGCACGAGCAGCAGGCGGTGCGCGGCGGCTTCGCAGCCGGCGCAGAGGCGCGGCTTGTGACAGCGGCCGCGGGAACGCGTGAAGCAGCGCTGCCGCTGGCGGCGCTGCAGGGCGGTGCGGCGGCGGGTGAAGATGCCGCCGACACGCTGAAGGGCGTGCTGCTGCAGGTGATGAGCAGCGATGCGCCGCCTGCGGTGAAGGAAGCCGCAGGCCAGCTTGTGCAGCAGCTAACGGGACAGCAGCTGCTGCTCAACACGGACCGTACGGCACCGTTCGCACAGGTGACGCTGTTTCTGCCGCTGCGGGGCGAGGATGGACAGGAAACGGCTTCTGTCCATATTCAGTCGCGGCGTGGCCGCAAGGGTGAACTGGATGCGGCGAACTGCCGGCTTTGGTTCGATTTGGATATGAAGCAGCTGGGACAGACGCTGGTTGACGTCCAAGTGGTCGACCGGATCGTAAGCCTCAAGGTGCATAATAATGATCCTTGGGTACTTGAACTGCTGGAGGATCGGCGGGAGGATGTCCAATCCGCAGTGGAGTCAATAGGCTACCAGCTTTTAAGCTTGCGCACAGAGCCTTTGCCGGAGCCCGGCTCGCTTGCGGCATCCGGTATGAAGACTGTGTCCAAGCTGGCAGACTATGTTCCTGACTCCTACAAAGGAGTCGATTACCGGATATGAGTGAGCCAAATGAAGTTTCACAGAACCTTAAGAAGGCTGTTGCACTGAAATATACTCCAGGCCAAAGCGAAGCCCCGGTAGTTGTGGCCAAAGGGCAAGGCGCTGTGGCAGATATGATTTTGCAGCGGGCCAAGGAGAACGGGGTTGCCGTTCAGGAGGATGCAGCATTGGTGGAGGTCCTGTCGAAGTTGGACCTCGATCAGCAGATTCCTCCTGAGCTGTACCATTTGGTGGCGGAGATTCTAAGCTATATCTACCAGAGTGACCGTTCTGCAGGAGAGCGGAGGCTCAAGTGAGGGAGAATGGCACAGGCGGGCGGTATAGCCGCAAACAAAAAGGCACAGCAGCTGAACAAGCTGCTGTGATGTATTTGACTTCCCAAGGTTACGATATTATAAAATGCAATTGGCGCTGCCGCAGCGGCGAGATTGACATCATTGCTGAGCTTGAAGGCAGGCTGATCTTCGTGGAAGTACGGAGCCGCAGCGGAAACCCTCAGCAGGGGACACCCGAGGAATCTGTGAACACCCGCAAAATACGGCAGGTGCGCAATACGGCAGAGGTCTATTTGCATGCCACAGGTCAGGAAGAACGGCAGGTCTCCTTTGATGTGATTTCAGTATTACTGAATGACGATACGAGTATCGCTGCTCTAAGGCATATTCGCGAGGCATTTTAAGTAGTTTTTTGTCGATTTAATGTCCGTATTAGAGCTTATGTCTTGACATTACTTCCGTGTCATGGGTCATTTCTTAAGGGAAATGGGTAAACATTATTGTAACTTTTAATGCTGCCATGAGGAGGGTTGTCCGCATGAGGAATCAACCATTTGATATACAAGTAAGTTTTACATGCCAAGAATGTGAACAGAAGATCGCTGTAGATTTAGGCGGAGAGCCTTTATCCGTTGTCTGCTGCAGCCAATGCAACAAAACCTTCACCGTTATGCGGCCAGCCATTGCCGAGGAGATATTGATTGATTGGGAGAATGAGGCACTTATCCAAAAGATTCGGGCCGAAAAGAGCCAAAGCGACAGCAGCAGCCTGTTGTCACTGGTTATTAAAGTGATAGAGCTGCTAACCTGGCGGGATAAGGGCAATGGACAGGTGGAGGCAATTAGGGAAATGCGTAAATGGCTTATTGATCATGAAGAAGTCCCGCCACTCGCCGAATTGATTCAACTGGATGCAAACCAGCGTTCCAACAAACGGGAATGGCGTAAATAAAAGTAAGTGCAGCGTAATTGGGAAATCAGAATATAAAGAGTTTCCGTGAAAGTTGGGTGTACGCAAATGTCTAAAGTATTTTTTACCTCAGACCACCATTTTGGGCATAAGCTGATTATTGATTTTGAATCACGTCCCTTCAGTGGTGTGGAGGAGATGAACCGGACGATGATCGAGAACTGGAATTCCGTGGTGGGGGAAGGGGATACGGTATTTCACCTTGGGGATTTTTCATTTATGAACCTGGAAGCGACGACGGGGATAGTGTCTTCGCTGAACGGCTACAAGATACTGATTCTCGGCAATCATGACCGCGGACGAAGCCGAAAATGGTGGCTGGAGGCGGGTTTCGACGAGGTTAGTGAATATCCGATGATCTACAAGGATTTCTTCTTTCTTTCACATGAACCGATGTATATGAACAAACATATGCCTTACGTGAATGTCCATGGTCATATTCATGGGCAGAAATATGAAGGAAACAATCATTTTAATATTTGTGTGGAGCATTGGGGCTACAAACCGCTCTCTTTTGAGCAAATTAGGGATGCTGTGGTGGTAAGTGAAGAAGGTTAATTCATCACCTTTTTAAATGCCCTTTCACATTTGTGCAAATAAGCTGGAACGGTGATCTCCGTTCAGCTATTGCGCATGGCTGCAGATCATTTGTATACTAGTTATAATATAATCTCGGAAAATGAGGAAGCACCCTTTTTCTTGAAAAGACAACGCTCAATGTGGGGCGTATTTCAGGAGAAGAGGTGTTTTTTTTATGTATGGAAAAATGCACAGCGCCTGCCTGTATGGGATTGAGGGTGTGATGATCGGTGTTGAAATTGATCTGGCCAACGGTTTACCACAGACGAATATCATTGGATTGCCTGATTCTGCTATTCGTGAAGCTGTGGAAAGAGTGCGTGCGGCGGTCAAAAATTGCGGATATCGTTACCCTCAGCAGCGTGTTACGGTCAATTTAGCTCCGGCTGATCTGCGTAAGGAAGGTTCGGCATTCGATCTGGCTATTGCCCTGGGCATTCTGACGACAAGCGGCCAACTGGTGATGCCTGAGGCAGAAAAGCTGCTGCTGATCGGCGAACTGGCGCTCGACGGCAGCCTGCGACCTGTTACAGGTGTGTTGCCAATGGTAGAGGCAGCGCGGCGTACCGGATTTCGTGCTGTATTGGTGCCATTGGGCAACGCAGCTGAGGCCGCTTTAATTAGCGGGATCACAGTGTATGCTATAGAGCACTTGCGGCAGCTGCCGCAGCCTGAACAGGAATCGGTAGTGAACCTGGCGGACACCGCAAAGAGAAGCGGGGTAGAGCAGCAAATTGTAAGCGTGAATACAATGGGTGTTGATGAATCGGGCGGCTCAGTCGAAACTAAATCTTCTCTGCCAATAGGATTGTCTGCTGCTGAAGCTGTAGCTGTGACAAAGGAGACTGTCCTGCAAAATCCGCTGCCGTTTCCGGTTTCCGTCAGCAGCGGTCTTGCGAACAGCGAGCGTCCTCCGGTCATGGCGCTTACGCTGGATCATTTGAAATATATACCGGCAGTGATGTATGAAGGATCTGCTTTAACTGAAGACAACGGTATGCTGGAGGATTACAGTGATGTTCTAGGGCAAAATCATGTGAAGCGGGCTTTAACCATTGCGGCGGCGGGGATGCACAATATTATCCTGATGGGACCACCAGGAACGGGGAAAACGATGCTCATCAAACGGCTTCCTAGTATTCTACCGCCGCTGAATGACAGTGAATCCCTGGAGGTGACCAAAATTTTCAGCGCGGCGGGCAAGCTTAAGGATGCTCACAGCGGGCTGCTGCGGGGGCGCCCGTTCCGTTCGCCGCATCATACTATCTCTGCGGCAGGGCTTATTGGTGGTGGAGGGATTCCCAAACCTGGTGAAGTCAGCTTGGCCCAACGCGGTATTCTCTTTCTGGATGAGCTGCCGGAATTCTCGCGCAATGTACTAGAGGTTCTGAGGCAGCCCTTGGAGGACCGGGTAGTGACGATCAGCCGTGCCCGCGCTGCTTTTACTTTTCCCGCCCAATTTTTGCTAGCCTGTTCTATGAATCCTTGCCATTGCGGGTATTTGGGAAGCGGAGGGTTGCAGCAGAGATGCACCTGCAGTCCTGCGCGGATTGCACAATACCGCTCTAAGATTTCCGGACCGCTGCTGGACCGGATTGATATGCAGGTGGATGTTCCCCGTCCGAAGGATTGGGGCGGTGAGGGGTCTTCATTATCTTCGGCAGTGATGCGCGCAGAGGTCCTGAAAGCTCAGGCTATTCAGACAGAGCGATATAAGGCTCTGCCGATATCCTGGAACAGCGAACTATCCGGTGCGGCTTTGCGCCGTTATGCCAGTTTGGGCAGGGAAGGCACATTGATGCTGCATACCATTCTGGAAAGTCTCGGCTTAAGCATGCGGGCCCATGACCGGATTATTAAGCTGGCCCGGACGATTGCCGATCTGGAGGGATCCGCAGACATTGCTTCTGCACATCTGGCGGAGGCGGTGCAGTACCGCAATCTGGACAGGCAGATCATGACAGAGGACTAGCGACTTTTAGTATATAGTCTATTACGAATGATGAGAGATATTAACGGCAAACAAGCCGCCCATAGCCAATGGACGGCTCGTTCTGTTCTCACTTCGAGAATGGTCGAGAAGACGCATATTCTTTACAGTACGTTGATTTCCACTTCAATGTTACCGCGGGTAGCGCGGGAGTATGGGCAGGCACCGTGGGCGGCTTCTACAAGCTGGGCAGCAGTTTCATGGTCAACGCCTTTAACCAGAACATCAAGCTTCACAGCGATGCCGAACCCCCCGTCTTCAACTTTACCGAAGCTTACAGTAGCGGTAACTTCGCTGCCTTCAATCTTCACTTTGCCCATCCGGGCCACCATGTTCAACGCGCTGTCAAAACAAGCGGAATATCCGGCAGCGAACAGCTGCTCAGGATTTGTGCCTTCGCCGCCGGCGCCGCCCATTTCACGGGGAGTGCTAATCGTAAGAGCCAGCTTAGGGTTTTCCGACTCAATAGTTCCGTTTCTTCCGCCTACTGCTTTAACTGTAGTTTCATACATTTTTTGTTGAATAGTCATCATTATTATCCGCTCCCGTTCATTTGATAATATATTGTACACAACTTAATTTAACACAATTAAAATAATAGTCAATCTATTTTTCGCTATTAACATGATATTACGGATGAATTGTGATAAAATAATGTCATAAAGGCAGGTGAAGAAGAAATGCAAAAGACAACCACAACTCCTGAGCTAATGCTTGATAATCAACTTTGTTTTACCATCTATGCTTGCTCGCGCGAATTTACGAAGCTGTACCAGCCTCACCTGGACAAGATCGGTTTAACGTACTCCCAGTATCTAGTAATGATCGTGCTTTGGGAAAGACAGCAGTGTACGGTTAAGGAACTGGGCGAAGCCCTGTTTTTGGACTCCGGTACCTTAACGCCGCTATTGAAACGGCTGCAGGCAGCTGGTTTGATTCTGCGTGAGCGTTCCTTGCAGGATGAGCGGAAGGTTCTAATTTCACTGACAGAAAAGGGCTGGGCTCTGCAAGGTGAAGCGGCATGCATCCCGGGGAAAATGGCGGAAGGAACGATGCTCTCGGCAGATGAATTTGTTGCTCTGCTGGGTCAGTTTAAAGACCTACTGGCTCGTGTACACGAAGCCAACATTAATGCCTCTAAATAGCTCTTGAAAGCTATGTCAATATAATCGTTCGCATTCCGGCATGAAATCAAGCGAAAATGTGTGTGCAAATAGTGAAAGTTTTTGAGGAAAGCGCTTTTAAAACATGTTACAATATTCTGGGTTTCCTTTTCTGACATATAGCTAAATATAGATGAAAATCTGTATTTCAAAGCTTGTGTCACTGGCAGAAGCCATGCCGTTTCTATTAGATGCGGTTAGGTTTTCTGCTTGTGCCGGAATATGTAGCAATAAACCGGTCTGGACCCGGCTTTGGACAATCAAAACGGAAAGCGGAATGGCTGCAGGCTGCCTGTTTAAGCCACCGCAACACTTTAGGAGGCTTCCGGTATGAATATCCACGAGTATCAGGGAAAAGAAGTACTTAAGAAGTACGGCGTAGCCGTACCGAACGGAAAAGTAGCTTATACAGTGGAGGAAGCAGTAGAAGCTGCAGTATCGCTGGGTACACCGGTAGTGGTTGTAAAAGCGCAGATTCATGCAGGCGGACGCGGAAAAGCCGGCGGTGTAAAGGTAGCGAAGTCGCTTGACGAAGTCCGGTCTTATGCCGGAGAGATTCTTGGCAAGACACTGGTAACCCATCAAACCGGTCCTGAAGGCAAGGTTGTAAAGCGGCTGCTGATTGAAGAAGGCTGCCAGATTGTGAAAGAATATTACATTGGAATCGTGGTGGACCGTGGCTCCGGCCGGGTGGTCATGATGGCTTCTGAAGAAGGCGGCACGGAAATTGAGGAGGTAGCGGCCACTCATCCGGAAAAGATTTTCAAGGAAATCATTGATCCTGCAGTAGGCTTGCAGACTTTCCAGGCCCGCAAACTGGCGTACAGCATTGCTATTCCGACAGAACTGGTGAATAAGGCTGTCAAGTTCATGCAAGCGCTATATTTGGCTTTTGTGGATAAGGATTGCTCCATTGCGGAGATTAATCCGCTGGTCGTTACAGCTGACGGGAATGTGATGGCTCTGGATGCCAAGCTTAATTTTGACTCTAACGCATTGTTTCGGCATAAGGATATTCTGGAGCTGCGGGACCTTGATGAAGAGGACGGGAAGGAAATTGAAGCCTCGAAATACGATCTCAGTTATATTGCCCTTGACGGCAACATCGGCTGTATGGTCAATGGCGCGGGACTTGCGATGGCTACAATGGATATCATTAAATATTACGGCGGCGAACCGGCCAATTTCCTGGACGTAGGGGGCGGTGCGACGACCGAAAAGGTTACCGAAGCTTTTAAAATCATTTTGTCTGATGATAAAGTGAACGGGATTTTCGTCAATATATTCGGTGGAATTATGCGCTGCGACGTTATCGCCACAGGTGTCGTGGAAGCGGCCCGGCAGCTTGGTCTGACCAAACCGCTCGTCGTGCGTCTTGAGGGAACCAATGTAGCACTGGGCAAGCAGATTCTTGCCGGTTCCGGACTGAATATCGTTGCTGCCGATTCCATGGCGGATGGTGCCCGGAAAATTGTTGCTCTTGTGTAATCGCGGCTGGGCCTTTGAGCGCCAGTGCTCGTATTCGACAAACTAAGTAGGGATGTGACCTAAAACATGAGCATTCTTGTAGATAAAAATACGAAAGTCATCACGCAGGGCATAACAGGTTCGACGGGCTTGTTCCATACCAAGGGAGCGCTGGATTACGGCACGCAAATGGTGGGCGGGGTTACACCGGGCAAAGGCGGCACGACGGTGAACATCACGCTGGAGAACGGCAGTGAGGTCAGCCTTCCTGTATTTGATACGGTGATAGCAGCCAAGGCAGCGACCGGGGCAACTGCGAGTGTAATCTATGTGCCACCGGCGTTTGCTGCCGATTCCATTATGGAAGCAGTGGATGCAGGGCTGGAACTGGTCATTTGCATTACAGAAGGCATCCCGGTACTGGATATGGTGAAAGTATCGCGTTACATGGAAGGTCGTTCTACGGTTCTGATTGGTCCGAACTGTCCGGGTGTGATCACACCGGGAGAGTGTAAAATCGGCATTATGCCGGGCTACATCCATACTCCGGGGTACGTAGGGGTTGTCTCACGCAGCGGAACTCTGACCTATGAGGCGGTGCATCAACTAACTGAGCGCGGCATCGGCCAGTCTTCGGCAGTAGGGATAGGCGGAGATCCGGTTAAAGGATCGGAGTTTATTGATATTCTCAAGCTTTTTAATGAGGATCCGGGAACCAAGGCGGTCATTATGATCGGAGAAATCGGCGGTACTGCAGAGGAAGAAGCTGCTGTATGGATCAAGGAAAATATGACCAAACCGGTAGTTGGGTTCATCGGTGGGGTTACTGCACCTCCAGGCAAACGAATGGGCCATGCAGGTGCGATTATTTCCGGAGGAAAAGGGACGGCCAGCGAAAAAATTGCCGTGCTGGAATCCTGCGGTATTAAGGTGGCTCCTACTCCGGCAGAAATGGGCTCTACACTTGTAAGTGTGCTGGAAGAGCGCGGCATTCTGAGCGCTTTTACCGGAAGCTAAGTTTCTACTATTATATTTATCAGCATACGTATGTTCTTTAGCAGGGCATCGTGTATAATATGTTCAAAGGTAAGCAACCTTTTGTTCCTGTTCATGGGGATAAAAGGTTGCTTTTTTTGCGTTCAAATCTGCTGACGTATAGACGTTTAAGGAACTGTAACTTGCATTTCTGACACAGGTATCACAAAATAGGGAAGGCTGACCTTCCTCACGAGGGAGAATGTGCATATGGATTCGCGATATTTGTTGTTTGGATTAAATGAAGTGGAAGGCATCGGCTGGAAGAGTATCGACAAAATTCGTCGAGCGGGTATGTTGACGGATTTGGCTTTTACCTGTGGTGCCGGTGATTGGGAACGTGTCGGAATCAGCGGGAAAATGTCGCAGCGTCTCGAAGCGGTATATACTTCCGAGTGGATTCACTGTCGTCACATTCTAATGAAAGAAAGCGGAGTAGAAATGGTAACTCTTCTCGACGAGGAGTATCCCGGGCTCCTGAAAGAGACGCCGCAGCCCCCATGGGTGCTCTACTATCGTGGCAGCCTCGCCCTGGCCTCCCGCCCGGCGATTGCCATGGTTGGTACCCGTGTGCCTACGGCATATGGCCGTAAGGTGGGGGAGATGCTCTCAGAGCAGCTAAGCGGGGCAGGCCTTACTGTAGTGAGCGGACTGGCCCGGGGAATCGACAGTGTATGCCATGAAGCGGCCCTGCGTGGATGCGGGAGTACGATTGCGGTGGTCGCGACGGGACTGGATAAGGTCTATCCCTTAGAGAACCGGGAACTAGAACATCAAATCGCACAGGATGGACTTGTAATCAGCGAATATCCGATTGGCACTAAAAGCCACCCAGGCTTGTTTCCACAGCGCAACCGGATTATTGCCGGCCTTGCCCTTGGGACGGTGGTCGTAGAGGCGGACAGCCGCAGTGGCTCGCTAATTACTGCCGATGCCGCCCTGGAGGCTGGTAGAGATGTTTTTGCCGTGCCGGGTCCAGTGACTTCACCCAAAAGCCGGGGTGCGAACGACCTGATCAAACAAGGGGCAAAATTAGTGACCGGCGCTCACGACATCGTGGAAGAATACATATCCTATCTGCCTGTAAAGTCGGTGGAACAGAGAGAGAAAGAGCTCTTTAACCCGGAAAACGGAGACAAGCTGGCAGAAAAGAAATTGACAAGTGAGGAGTCTCACCTATACCATATACTGCATCAAGGCCCATTTACGTTGGATGAGCTGTTGGGTAGAACGAGATGGGATTTTGGACATTTGCATTCAGTTCTGTTATCTTTAATCATAAAAAAAGCGGTAACACAATTACCGGGTGCAATTTATAAGGTAATTTAATATAGAAGAGATTGTGTTAAGCGTATGCTTTCGGATTCAGATATGCCCGAAGCAGTTCTAGGAAGCTTATGCTTACAAAACTTTTAGGAGGAACAACCTATGGCGGATGCATTAGTTATCGTCGAATCGCCTGCAAAAGCGAAGACCATCGGCAAATATTTAGGCAGTAAATATATCGTAAAGGCCTCAATGGGACATATCAGAGATTTGCCAAAGAGCCAGATTGGCGTGGAAGTAGAGAATGATTTCAGTCCCAAATATATCACGATCCGCGGAAAGGGTTCCATATTGAAGGAACTCAAAGACGCCAGCAAAAAAGTGAAAAAAGTCTATCTGGCGGCTGACCCGGACCGTGAAGGTGAAGCCATTGCCTGGCATCTGGCGCATGCGCTGGATTTGGATAATACCGAGGAGTGCCGTGTTGTCTTTAATGAAATCACCAAACAAGCCGTAAAGGATGCTTTTAAGACACCCCGCAAAATCAACATGGATCTTGTGAACGCACAGCAGGCCCGGCGGATTCTTGACCGCCTTGTCGGTTACAAGATTAGCCCACTATTATGGAAGAAAGTCAAAAAAGGCCTGTCGGCCGGACGGGTTCAATCGGTTGCAGTCAAGATCATTATGGACCGGGAGAATGAAATTTCCGCTTTCGTCCCTACTGAATATTGGAGCATCACCGCAAAGCTCGGCATTCGTGACTCCAGTTTTGAAGCGAAGTTTCATAAGCTGAATGGAGTGAAAAAAGAGCTGGGCCAGGAAAGCGATGTTCAGGAAGTTCTGGAAGCTATCAAGAACGCCGCTTTCAAAGTAAATGAAGTGAAAGAGAAGGAGAGGCAGCGCCACCCTTCTGCACCGTTTACGACAAGTTCACTGCAGCAGGAAGCTGCACGTAAACTGGGCTTTCGTGCAGCCAAGACGATGTCCGTGGCACAGCAGCTCTATGAAGGTGTGGAGCTGGGCAAAGAAGGCACCGTCGGTTTAATTACCTACATGCGTACTGACTCCACCCGGCTGTCCACAACGGCACAGGATGAAGCCAAGGAACTGATTGGGGCAAAATACGGTGAGAAGTTTGTGCCGGAGTCGCCTCGCCAGTATTCCAAAAAAGCCGCAGGCTCGCAGGACGCGCATGAAGCGATCCGCCCTACTTCAGCTTTCCGCGAGCCGGAGACCGTCAAAGAATATATGAGCCGCGATCAATTCCGCTTGTATAAGCTGATCTGGGAGCGTTTTGTATCCAGTCAAATGGCTTCTGCGCTCTTGGATACGCTCTCCGTGGATATCGCCGCAGGCGATGCTGTCTTCAGAGCCGTAGGCTCGAAGGTTTCTTTCCCGGGCTTTATGAAGGTTTATGTAGAAGGTAATGATGATGGAACAACAGATGAAGAGAAGTTTCTGCCTCCGCTCAAAGCCGGAGATGATCTGACTAAACAGGACATTGAACCCAAACAGCATTTCACACAGCCTCCACCGCGATATACAGAAGCACGTCTTGTTAAGACGCTGGAAGAGCTGGGTATTGGGCGTCCAAGTACCTATGCACCAACGCTGGAAACGATCCAGAAGCGTGGTTATGTGGCTATCGAAGAGAAGAAATTTATGCCTACTGAACTTGGTGAGCTGATTATAGAGCAGATGGAGGAGTTTTTCCCCGAAATTCTCGATGTGGAATTTACAGCACATATGGAGGGGGATCTTGACCATGTAGAAGAAGGCGCCGAGGATTGGGTGAAGGTACTTGCCCAATTTTACGAATCTTTCGAGAAGCGGCTAATCTTTGCGGAAGAAGAAATGAAAGAGATCGAGATTGAAGATGAGGTCTCCGACGAACTCTGCGAGAAATGCGGTAAGCCGATGGTTTACAAGCTGGGGCGTTTCGGGAAATTTCTGGCATGCTCAGGATTTCCGGATTGCCGTAATACCAAGCCGATCGTGAAGGATATCGGAGTAAACTGTCCGAAATGTCATGAAGGCAAGGTTGTAGAGCGGCGCAGCAAAAAGGGACGCGTCTTCTACGGCTGCGATCAGTATCCAGGCTGTGATTTTGTTTCCTGGGATAGACCATCCATTAAACCATGCCCTGTATGCAATTCCTGGATGGTTGAGAAGCGCAACAAACAAGGGACCAAGCTGCAATGCACCTCGTGCGATCATACAGAGGCCGTGTTGGACAACGAAGAATTAGCAGAATAATAGTCGCTACAGGAGGAAAGGAAATTGACAGAAACAGCTAAAGTAACAGTAATAGGCGCCGGTCTTGCCGGCAGTGAGGCCGCATGGCAGATCGCTTCGAGCGGAGTGCCGGTCAGACTATATGAAATGAGACCTGTTGTAAAGACGCCTGCGCATCATACGGATCAGTTTGCTGAACTGGTATGCAGCAACTCCCTGCGTGCAAACGGACTCGGCAATGCCGTAGGTGTATTGAAGGAAGAAATGCGGCGGTTGAATTCGCTGGTCCTGGGTGCCGCAGACCGGCATGCGGTTCCTGCCGGCGGCGCACTTGCCGTAGACCGGGACGGATTTTCGGGTGAAATTACTTCGACGCTGCACAATCATCCTTTGGTGGAAGTCATAAATGAAGAACTTACGCATATACCGGAGGAAGGGATTGTCGTTATCGCGACTGGTCCGCTGACTTCTCCGGCTTTGTCTGCTGAGATTAAAGCGCTGCTCGGTGAAGAGTATTTCTACTTCTATGACGCTGCAGCGCCGATTGTGGAGAAAGACACCATCGACATGAGCAAGGTGTATTTGGCCTCCCGTTACGACAAAGGGGAAGCAGCCTATCTTAACTGTCCGATGACGGAAGAGGAATTTGATGTTTTTTATGATGCGCTGATCTCGGCCGAGACCGCAGCACTTAAAGATTTTGAGAAAGAGATTTACTTTGAAGGCTGTATGCCGATTGAAATCATGATGAAGCGCGGCAAGCAAACGGCATTGTTCGGCCCAATGAAGCCGGTAGGACTCATGAATCCCCACACTGGAAAATTGCCTCATGCAGTAGTGCAGCTGCGTCAGGATAATGCTGCAGGTACACTATACAACCTGGTTGGATTCCAGACCCATCTTAAGTGGGGGGAGCAGAAACGTGTCTTTTCGCTGATACCGGGTCTTGAAAATGCGGAATATGTCCGTTATGGCGTAATGCACCGCAATACTTTTATTAATTCTCCCAAACTGATGCATCCCACATATCAGATGAAAGGCAAGGAAAGATTGTTTTTTGCCGGACAGATGACAGGTGTCGAAGGTTATGTGGAATCGGCTGCTTCCGGAATGATCGCCGGAATTAACGCGGCCAGAGCTGCACTTGGCGAGGAAGGCTTGATCTTCCCGGAGGACAGTGTGCTGGGCAGCATGCCTGCTTACATCACTTCCGCGGATCCGGAACATTTCCAGCCAATGAATGCCAACTTCGGCCTGCTTCCTAAGCTTGAGAAGAAAATCCGCAGCAAGAAGGAAAAAAATGAATTTCTGGCTCACCGTGCACTGGACAGTATTGCCGGTTTCGCTGCCCGCACAGGACTTCCCTACACAGAGCCGGAGATAACTGAACCAAGCCCGTCATAAACAAGGGTGTGTTAAGCCGTTCTTTTGCAAGTGGCATCCCACAAAACTTAAGGTATATGCTTTCGAAGCCAGTTTTGTTCGATGGGATTCAAGGTGCGAAGCTCACAAAACTTTTAGGAGGTTGCAAAATCATGTTACCCAGCTTTCATGCGACTACAATTTGTGCGGTTAGACATAATGGCCATGCGGCAATAGCCGGCGATGGTCAGGTTACTTTTGGAGAAAGTGTCATCATGAAGACGACGGCTAAAAAAGTCCGCCGCCTGTACAGAGGACAAGTAATCGCTGGCTTTGCGGGTTCCGTGGCCGATGCGATTACATTATTCGAGAAGTTTGAAGGCAAGCTGGAGGAGCATCACGGCAATCTGCAGCGGGCAGCTGTGGAACTGGCCAAGGATTGGCGCCAGGACCGCATCCTGCGCAAGCTGGAAGCCTTAATGATTGTGATGGATAAAGAGGGGATGCTGCTGATCTCCGGTAACGGTGAAATCATTGAACCGGATGATGATGTGTTGGCCATTGGCTCCGGAGGCAACTTTGCACTGGCGTCAGGACGTGCGCTGAAACGCCATGCTCCGAATTTAGAAGCTGCTGAAATTGCCAGGGAAGCACTGCAAATCGCTTCCGAGATTTGTGTATATACCAATTCCAATATTATTGTTGAACAATTATAGGCACGGCGCCGCAGAAAGAGGGAGGAAGTCATAATGGGTAATCAATCGCTTACACCGCGTCAAATCGTAGCAGAACTCGATAAGTATATCGTTGGCCAGAAGCAGGCTAAAAAATCGGTGGCAGTTGCACTGCGTAACCGTTACCGCCGCAGTCTGCTTGCTGAAGAGCTGCGCGATGAAGTTGTTCCAAAGAACATTCTGATGATCGGTCCTACTGGGGTAGGGAAGACTGAGATCGCCCGCCGGCTTGCCAAGCTTGTAAATGCCCCGTTCATCAAAGTAGAGGCTACCAAGTTTACCGAGGTTGGTTATGTGGGGCGCGACGTGGAATCTATGGTCCGCGATTTGGTGGAGACCGCCATCCGTATGGTTAAGCTTGAGCGGACAGAGAAGGTGAAAGACCGGGCTGAGGAACTGGCAAATGAGCGGATCGTCTCGATTCTCGTTCCGTCTACTTCCAAAAACAAGTCACAGCGGAATCCCTTCGAAATGATTTTCGGCGGCAATAACGCAAGCTCCGAAGATACAAAGGAAGAGCCCGAGGATGGTTCGCTCAGCGAACGCCGGCGTGGTGTCAAATTCAAACTGCTGGCAGGACAGCTGGAAGACGACATCATTGAAATCGACGTGGAGGATACCGCCCCTACGATGCTGGATATGTTTGCCGGGCAAGGCAATGACCAGATGGGAATGAACATGCAGGAAATGTTCGGCAGTCTACTGCCCAAGCGGACCAAAAAACGCAAGCTGCCGGTCAAGGAAGCACGCAAAGTGCTGATCCAGGATGAAGCGGCTAAGCTGATTGACATGGACGACGTCATTCGGGAATCCGTGTCCCGTGCCGAGCAGTCTGGTATTATTTTTATCGATGAAATCGATAAGGTTGCCAGCCAGGGCAAAGGTTCTGGACCCGATGTTTCCCGTGAAGGGGTGCAGCGTGATATATTGCCTATCGTCGAAGGATCTACGGTGATGACTAAATACGGACCTGTGAAGACGGATTATGTCCTGTTTATGGCAGCGGGAGCCTTTCATATTGCGAAACCTTCCGACCTTATCCCTGAGCTTCAGGGGCGATTCCCGATTCGTGTGGAGCTGAGCAGTCTTACACTGGAGGATTTCGTCTCCATATTGACTGAACCGGAGAATGCGCTGACGAAACAATATGTTAATTTGCTCAAGACGGAAAATATTGAAATTCAGTTCCAGCCGGAAGCGATCCAGGAAATCGCCAAAATTGCAGCCTCTGTGAACCAGAACATGGAAAATATAGGTGCGCGTCGTTTGCATACTATTCTCGAGAAACTGCTGGAAGACCTATCTTTTGAAGCTCCTGAATTGACTCTCGATACAATGGTAATCACTCCGGAATATGTTCGTGAAAAACTGTCAGGAATCGCACAAGACCGCGATATAAGCCAGTATATCCTCTAATCCGACAGCCTCCAAATTTACTTCAAATTAGGTATATGGAAGTAGTGACATGACAAAAGTCGGTGGAAATCAACCTTTTTATGTCACTATATGCTAAATAAAGTTAGATATTGGAATGAAAAAGGTAAATAATTGAAAAACCATGCTTTAAGCCCTCTCTTTTCAGAAAAGATAGGGCTTATTTCTTATTGTAATAATATACAATTTCTAAGAGAATCAATGTATATGAGATTGACATTTTAAATCTTCATCGACAGCTTTCGACCTGCACTTCATGAAAAAAAGTTAAAAATTTAGCTTTATTTGTCGAAAGTAGCAGGATTTCGGAAGAAGTTGTGGAATTCTTTTCATTATGATAGCTTTGGAAGGGGGGGATTTGCATGGGTTTGCTAAACAATGTCAGTTTTCAAAGACTACAGGCAGGCATTGATGCCGCCAATAAACGACAAAGTGTTTTGGCCAACAATGTGGCAAATGACGACACACCGAATTTCAAACGCTCCGACGTTTCTTTTGAAAGTTTGCTTAGGCAACAGGAAAGTGGACTGAAGTCAACGCTTAACGCGAAGATATCGGATTCCCGCCATTTCCAATTCGGATCGGCTACAGCTGTTCCGTCTGCAGTAGTCACTACAGACCACACCACCTCGATGAACAACAATGATAATAATGTGGATATGGATCGCGAGATGGCGTTAAGCGCCGAGAATCAGCTTCGGTACAACTCTTATGTACATCTGTTAAACAGTGATATCGCTAAAATGCGCACAGCAGTTGAGGGGAGGTAGCAAATAGTGAATTTTGGTAGCAGCTTTGGAATAAGCGCTTCAGCTTTAACCGCTCAGCGGCTGCGGATGGATGTAATATCCTCCAACATTGCCAACGCTGAAACAACCAGAGCCTCTGTAGTGGACGGCAAAGCCGTACCTTACCGGAGAAAGCTGGTGGTGCTGGAGACAGCCGAGAACAAAAGCTTTTCCAACATATTGAATGCTAAGATGAATGGTGAAAGCGAAGGGGTTAAGGTACAGTCGATTATTGATGATGCCTCACCTATGAAGCCGGTATACAACCCCAGCCATCCTGATGCGGATGCCGAAGGTTATGTGTATATGCCTAACGTAGATGTTACGAAGGAAATGGTAGATATGCTGTCTTCCTACCGTTCCTATGAAGCTAATGTTACGATGCTAAACGCGTCCAAGGCTATGGTAAGCAAAGCGCTTGAAATTGGTCGGTAATTTTGAAATGACATCTTAGGAGGAAAACAGTTGATACAGAATTTAACTATTGGAACCCAAGCTGTTCAACCGCTTGCTATGAAGCCAGTAGCTACAGAGTCAGAAGCGGTTAGCGGTTCCAAACAAAGCTTTGGTTCTTATCTGCAGGATGCACTTAATCAAGTGGCAGAGCAAGAGCAATATTCCAAGGAAATGAGTAATAAATTCGTATTGGGAGAAGTCAACATTGATGAGGCTTTGATTTCTTCCCAGCAGGCATTGCTGAGTTTGCAGCTGACTACACAAGTCCGGAACAAAGTGATCGAAGCCTATCAGGAAATTATGAGAACTCAAATCTAAATAATCCTTAGCTTAGTTTCGGATGGGGTGACACTGTGAATGAACGATTGGCCCAGTACCGGGAAAAAATCACCCAGTATTGGAACAGATTTAGCGCTAAACAGAAGATTCTATTTTTTTCTACATTGTTTATCATTATTTTAATAATCGTAGTTTTGACCATGCAGCTTTCGAAGACGGAATATGAAGTGGCATTTCAAGATCTGGACAGCACGGACTCCGCCGGAGTCATGACTTACCTGGATACAAAAGGAATTTCATACCGTTTAAGTCCGGATGGACACAGCATATCCGTACCAAGCACAGAGGCCGCTCGCATTAAAGTTGATATTGGCTCGCAGGGAATCGTGCAGGGAGGTTCCATCGGGTATAAAGTGTTTGACGAATCTTCGTCGATGATCGGTACGACGGACAGTGAGTTTGATGTTAAATACAACAATGCTTTAAATGGTGAAGTGGAACAGCTGATGAGACGGATGCAGGGAATCAAGGATGCTAAGGTACTGATTAATTTGCCCAAAGAGACGGTCTTTGCCGCTCAAGAGGGTCAGGAGCAGGCTTCGGCTTCCGTTGTACTTTCCTTTGATCCAGGATTTAGACCATCACAGGACAATATTGACGGTTATTTCAACCTTGTAAAGACTGCAGTGCCGAATTTGCCGATTGACAACATCACGATTGCAAATAACGAGATCGAGTTGATGCCGACAGCTAAAGGCGGACAGGCAGGGGTTACCAACCAGGTTGAAGAAAACTTTGCTCTTCAAAAGAAATTTGAAGAAGAAGTTAAGAAAAATGTGAAACAGTTCCTAACTACGCTCACAGGACCAGATAAAGTCGATGTCCTTGTCTTCTCTAAGTTAAATTTTGACAAAGAGAACCGGAAAGAAGATCTTGTTACTCCGGTAGATACA
Source organism: Paenibacillus sp. FSL M7-1046 (assembly GCF_038007405.1). Taxonomy (NCBI): domain Bacteria; kingdom Bacillati; phylum Bacillota; class Bacilli; order Caryophanales; family Paenibacillaceae; genus Paenibacillus; species Paenibacillus sp. FSL M7-1046. The sequence continues at coordinate 5,360,494 of NZ_JBBOXB010000001.1, forward strand.
GAGAATATGAAAGGGATTGAAATCAGTTCGCAGATTATCAGCAATTCCTATTCGGGGCAAGGAAATACTACCGGAGGCGTTGCGGGTACGGGCTCAGAAGATGTCTCAGGTTATCCATCTGGAACTAATACAGGCACTTCTACATCTGAAGAATCATCAGAGACCCGAAACTACGAAGTGAACCGGATCACCAAGGATATTATCGCTAGCCCGTATACTGTAAAAGATTTAACCATAAATGTTGCGGTTGAACCACCTACAGGACAAAATATTTTGGATGATAATACTTCAGCAGCAATTAAGAATATTCTGACCAATATTGTAAGAGCTACTCTAGCAGATTCAGGAGTCACTTATACAGACGCAGATTTGACCAAAAAAGTTTCGGTATACTCGCAACAATTTGGAGATACAGCTGCTGATACAGGGTCGGGCGGACTTGCTACGTGGATGATTTGGGCCATTGCTGCGGCAGCATTGCTGGTCGGCGCAGGTGGGGGATACTTCATTTACCGCAGCCGCAAGAAGACAGAAGAAGAAGAAGTGGAAGAAGACATTCCGCTGCAGGTTCCTACCGAGTTTCCTTCTATTAACTTGGAGAGCGTGACGAATGAAAGTCAGGTTCGCAAGCAGTTGGAAAGTCTGGCGAAGAAAAAGCCGGATGAATTCGTAAACTTGTTGCGTACATGGCTTGCAGACGAACAGAGGTGAACTAATGGCAAAAGCTAGCCAGCAGGGTCTCAGCGGCCGTCAAAAAGCGGCGATCCTGCTTATCACACTAGGCCCTGAGGTATCAGCACAAATATTCAAACATCTAAGAGACGAGGAGATTGAACAACTGACTCTGGAGATAGCCAATGTCCGTAAGGTGGATAGCGGCGAGAAAGAGTCAATCATGTCCGAGTTTCACCAAATATGCCTCGCTCAGGAATATATCTCTCAAGGCGGTATTAACTACGCCAAGGAGATTCTGGAGAAAGCGCTTGGTTCAACCAAGGCTATGGAGGTCATTAACCGCCTGACGGCAACGCTGCAAGTTAGACCTTTTGATTTTGCACGCAAAGCTGATCCGCATCAAATATTAAACTTTATCCAGAATGAAAATGTACAAACTATTGCCCTTGTATTATCTTATCTGCAGTTTGAGCAGGCAGCTTCCATTCTTTCTTCGTTACCACAAGAGAAGCAGGCTGAAGTTGCGAGAAGAATCGCGATTATGGATAGTACTTCACCTGAGGTTGTCACGCAAATCGAACGCGTACTGGAGCAGAAACTTTCTGCAACAGTAACGCAGGATTATACGAATGCAGGCGGTATCGAATCTATCGTACAGATCCTGAACGGTGTTGACCGGGGGACGGAACGTACGATTCTGGATTCCCTGGAAATACAGGATCCGGAGCTGGCCGAAGAGATCAAAAAACGGATGTTCGTATTCGAGGATATTGTCAATGTCGACAACCGTTCCATCCAGCGCATTATCAAAGATATCGAGAATGCGGATTTGCAGCTTGCACTCAAAGTGGCCAGCGAAGAAGTGCGCGATGTTATTTTCCGCAACATGTCCAAACGGATGGCCGAAAGCTTCCGCGAGGAAATGGAATATATGGGTCCGGTGCGGTTGCGTGATGTTGAGGAAGCACAGACCCGCATTGTAGGCACGATCCGCAGACTCGAAGAGTCAGGTGAAATTATCATCGCCCGTGGTGGAGGAGATGACATCATTGTCTAAGCTGATTAAACATTCTCAATATGTTCCCGTAGATGTGCTTAAGCGGCTGGAACAAGCCAGGCAGCATGCAGGGCTTGTTGTAGAGCCGGCTCACGAAGAAACAGCAGCAGCAGGAGAGGTTCAATATCAGGACCCGGCCCGTGAAGAGGCAGAGCAAGCACGCAAGCAAATGCTGAAGGACGCCCAGGAGTTCGCTGAAGGACAGGTCCGGAACGCATCGCAGGAAGCTGAGAATATTGTGGAATCGGCACGGAATGAAGCTGAGGAATGGTGGCGGCAGCGCAGGGAGCAGGATGAGCATCTTATAGAAGCTATTAAGGCCGAGGCGTTTCAGCAAGGTTACAAGGAAGGCGTCACACAGGCTGAACAGGATATGGTGCAAAAGCTTGCGGAGATGATGGAAGAAGCACGTAATGTTCTTCAAGAAGCATACCGCGGGAGAGACGTCATTATTCAGGAAGCTGAGCCTTTCCTGGTGGAGCTTAGCTGCAGTATCGCCGAGAAAATTGTGGACAAGCAGCTGACGGTTGAGCCGCAGTTCGCACTGGATCTGATCCGCAAGAATCTGGCCCGTAAACGTGAGCAGGGACTTATCTCCCTCTGCGTTTCACCTGCGCAGTTCGCTTTCGTCAATGCGGCCAGGGAAGAATTGGCGCTGGCGGTGGATTCGCAGGCCGAACTGCAAATCCTGCCTGATTCCACGGTCAAGGATCTTGGGTGTGTGATCCGCTCTTCCTTCGGCAGCATTGATGCACGAATCGACACTCAGCTTGCAGAAATCAAGAAAGAGCTGGTTCGAATCGCATTGGACACCGAGGAGCACAGAAATGGGGAAGACGATGCTTGACAGTGGGCGATATAAAGAACAGCTGCGTAATTTCGACCCCGTAAGAATTAACGGGAAGGTTACCCAGGTGATCGGGCTGATGGTTGAGTCAGAAGGGCCGGATGCCAGCATCGGTGATGTCTGCTACATCTATCCTTCAAAAGGCAATAAGCCGCTGCAAGCTGAGGTTGTAGGCTTCCGCGATAATAAAGTGCTGCTGATGCCTCTTGGAGAATTGCAGGCGATAGGCCCCGGTTGTGATGTTGTAGGTACAGGCAAACCGCTGAGCGTTCAGGTTGGTTCCGAACTGCTTGGTAAGGTGCTCGATGGATTGGGCCAGCCGCTTGACGGCTCATTGATTCCGGCCCGGATGCCGCATAGCTCGACCTTCAATATTCCGTCCAATCCGCTGAATCGTCCCCGGGTGCATGAGCCCATCAGTATTGGCGTCCGGGCGATCGACGGTCTGCTTACGATCGGCAAAGGTCAGCGGGTAGGGATTTTTGCAGGGTCCGGCGTCGGTAAGAGTACTCTAATGGGCATGATCGCCCGCAATACTTCGGCGGACGTGAATGTGATTGCCCTTATCGGTGAGCGGGGCAGGGAAGTGCTGGATTTCATTGAACGTGATTTAGGGCCGGAAGGTCTGCAGCGCTCGGTAGTTATTGTTGCCACATCCGACCAGCCGGCACTCATACGGATCAAAGGTGCGCTGATCGCCACAACGATTGCTGAATATTTCCGCGACCGGGGACTGAATGTGATGCTGATGATGGATTCGGTAACACGTTACGCCATGGCACAGCGCGAAGTAGGGCTGGCGGTAGGCGAACCTCCTGCAATGAGAGGTTACACCCCTTCCGTATTTGCCAGTCTGCCCAAGCTGCTGGAACGGGCGGGAACAGGGCCAACGGGTTCCATTACCGCTTTTTACACAGTGCTGGTGGATGGTGACGATATGAATGAACCCATCGCCGATGCTGTGCGGGGTATACTCGACGGACATATTGTGCTCAACCGGAATATCGCGAATAAAGGTCACTTTCCTGCAATTGATGTACTGGCCAGCATCAGTCGTGTAATGAAGGATATTGCTCCCGAGGAGCAAATTGACGCGGCCGAGAATGTAAAACGACTTATGGCGGTATATAAGGATTCAGAGGACTTGATCAATATCGGTGCCTATCAGAGAGGCTCCAATGCCCAGATTGATGAGTCGATGCATTATATCGACAGCATCTGGGATTTCACGAAACAGAAAGTTAACGAAAAAGTGACGCTGGCCGAGGTTCAACAATCATTAATTTCACAGTTCTCGAGGAGTTGATCAGCAGTGAGGTTCCATTATACTTTTCAAAAAGTTGTGGACTTGAAAGGCAACGAAAAAACACAGGCAGAGTGGATGCTTTCAAGTGCGCTCGGAGAATTGCAAGCCCAGGAAAAAAGTCTTGATGAATTAATCTCTCAGCGCAGCACACTGATGCTGTCCCTGCAAAGTGCAGCCGAACAAAAGACACCGATGGCCAAGATTCGAGAGATGCAGGATTACATGGATTATCTGGATACCTGTATCGCCCGCAAGCATTTGGATATCCGCCGGGCTCATGTAGAGGTGCAGCATAAGCAGGATCATCTTAGCACTAAGGTCCTTGATGAGAAGGTTTGGCTGAAAGCCAAAGACAAGGCTCAGACTATATTTCAGCAGAATATGATTTTACGGGAACAAAACGAACTGGATGAGATGGCTACCGTCCGCTTCGCGATGAAATCCCTCTAACCCGGGAGGTTTCCGCTAGTGGCTAACAATGATATGGAATTTGAAAATGAAGAGTCAGCAGGTAAATTCGAGCGGTTTTTGTTCTTAATGATTCCGATCATATTCACTCTCGTACTGCTTGGTGTGTTGTTGACTCTATTTAATATGGATATCCGCAACAACGTGCTGGCAATCGGAAACAAGATCCCTTTTATCGAAAAAGTGATTCCTGATCCTCCCGCCGAACCGGGGAGCGAGACTGCCACTGATCCTGAAGCGCAAAGCGAAGAGCAGGAGGCAAGTTCGGAAACAACGATCAAAAAACTGAAGGCCCAGGTTGCTGAGCAGGCCAAACAGCTGCAGCAGGTGACCGAAGAAAAAACGACTCAGGAAACCCAGGTTCAGGCGCTCCAAAAGCAGATTGACGGTATGAAGGAAGAAGCTGCAGCTGCGGAGGTTGCTCCTGAGGAGACGGAAGATCCGTATGAAGTGAAGGTCGCTGAATTAGCCAAGCTGTATGCGGGAATGAAAGCCTCCAAGGCAGCTCCGATTATGGAAAATTTAACTACTGAAGAAATGGTTCAAGTGTTTAGCGCCATGAGTAAAGCCAGCAAAACAGTGATTCTGGAAAAAATGGATCCTAAAAAGGCTGCAGATGTCTCGATTAAGCTAAAAGAAACGACAGATTCTACCGATATGGCTATTGCAGCCCTTCAATCGAGGTTGAAGCAGAATGAGGCTAGTGTGGCCACAACAACTTCAACCGCTAATCTCAATAAGGACAAACTCAGCCAGACATTCACGTCTATGCCTGCGACGGAAGCGGCAACCTTGCTTGGTTCAATGTACAGTATTAGCCCTGATAAGGTGATTACGATATTGAACACGGTGAGTGACAGTGTAAGATCCTCGATCTTAGGCGAGATGACAAAGAAAAACAGCGCTCAAACTGCCAAAATTGTAAATCGGCTGATGGGTGGTAAATAACACTTGAAAGGAGGTGAAAAATAATGAGTTTAGTCGTTCCATCACTTTCAGGCGGTAACCTGACAACATCGGCAGGAACTTCTTCTGCTGCAACCGGAGCAGCTTCAGCCCTTGGTGGAGCAACTGCTGCAAACGGAACAACAACGGCAATGCCTTTTGCTCAGACTCTAGTTCAGAGTATGACTGGAGGAACTACAAAGGAAACAGAGACGCCTTTACTGGGCAATCTGGCTTCATTGCTGCAGGGTTTGCTGAATAGCGCAAGCTCGACGGGGGAAGAAGCTGGTCAATCGCTGGGCGGTAAGGATGCAGAAAGTTCCGAGAGCTCTAAGCAGCTGGAAGGGCTTTTGCAGGATATTGAGAAGCTGGATGACAATATCAGCACTGACCCTGCTTTGCTCGCTGCCCTGCAAGGCTGGCTGATTCAGGTATCGGCACTGCTGTCCGGCAGTAACAACCCTGCTGAGACTGGTGCAGCAAACATGGACATTGACCCTGCATCGGGCTTATCTCCGCTTGCCCAGAACTCAGAGACTGTGCGTTTTGTTGTTCAGGATGACCTTACTAGTCTAGTGAATCTGATTCAGCAGTCGTCCGTTACCGGGAATGAAAAAAATGCGGCCGAGGGTATTGAGTTGTTGAACGAGTTCACGGTCATTATGGCCCAAGCTGCCGTTTCTGAGAGTAAACTTAAGTCAAAACCAGTTATCCATGCGGAGGCATCAGCCGTAGAAAATAACGTTATTGCTAAAGAGTTAACTCGGGCAGAAACTTCTATACCGGACAATAAGGCAAAAACGGTAGAGGCAACAATCCTTAGCAATACTCCTGCTGTGACTTTGAAACAACAGGCAATGGCTGAGAATAACAGGCCTGTATATTATTTTGAAGCTAAAGCACCTGTACTTGAGAGCGCAGATCCGCTTACGCCTGTAACAAATACAGGTGCTGCTGAAGCAGAGGTGATCACAACACCGGCCTCCAAGACTGGAGCGGAGGTTAAACCAGCCGGAATCTTAGAAGAAGCTTTGCCCGAGATCAATGGGACTGCAGATGAGAACAATGTCGTGACTGCAGGACAATTGTCACTTAGAGGCGGTATTACAGCGCCGCTGAAGGCAGCGACAGTCCAAGTGCCCGTTCATCAATTCGCTCAAGAAATGGACACAATGATCACGGGGAAACTTGAAATTCTAAAAAAAGGCGGGGTAGCTGAAGCTACAATTACGCTTTTTCCGGAAAATTTGGGACAAGTAGATGTTAAGATTACGATGCAAAACGGCAATTTGATTGCCCAGTTCTTGACTGAGCATTCCGGAGCCAAAGATATGCTTGAGCAGCAGATGAGTCAATTGCGCAGCGCATTGCAGTCTCAAGGACTTCAGGTCGAGAAATTGGAAGTTTCGCAGAATTCAGCGCTCCTCTCCCAGTTCAACGGGCAGCAGGGACGTCAATCGGCTTCCGGCGGGCAACAGCAGGATGGTCGCTCTAAGGAACGCCGTGAGGAAATTGCTGATGCGGTGCTTGCCGCAGAGCTTAATGGGGAATGGAAGGATTGGGTAGCAAACGGCCAGGAGGATATCCGTTACGAAGGCGGAGGCTTCTCAGCCAAAGCTTAATATTTTGAAAAAAGTGAGGTGAAATGAAATGGAATCAACGACTCCGATAACTACCAAAGATCAATGGAATTATGTAGTTCCTGACAGCAGCAAGAAAACAACAGGCAGCTCCGTCCTGGGCAAGGATCAGTTCTTGAAAATCCTCATGACTCAATTGCAGAATCAGGATCCCACGCAGCCTATGGAGGATAAAGAATTTATCGCCCAGATGGCTCAATTCTCATCGGTAGAGCAACTTATGAATATTTCGACCCAAATGACGGCTATGAGTCAGTCGCTTGGTTCGGTCTCCGGATTGATCGGAAAGGATATCACCTGGACTGATACGGAAACCAAACTTCCAAAGACAGGCAATGTAGAATCCATAGTTGTCAATAAAGGTGTGCAATATGCAGTTGTAGGCACTGAGCGAATTGCTTTAACTGACATTACACAAATCCAGAATGCAGCATCTAAAGTGGAAACTGTGAGCGACAAGACTCAAGACGACGCCGGGGAGAGCGGGGGGACAATATGAGCGACAGGTTGACTATAGGACAACTGTATCCCTCAAGTGTACATCCGCAGGCTCTACAGCGACAGCAGGCAGCAAAGAATACGGTCAAAACAGAAGCTTCATTTGAAAGTGTGCTTCAGCGGAATTTACTGAAATTCAGCAATCATGCCGCGAAACGACTGGAGCAACGGGGGATTGAACTTGGAACCCGTCAATTGGATGAGATCTCTTCGGCAGTGGATAAAGCTGCAGCCAAGGGTAGCAAAGAATCCTTGATATTAATGAAGGATATGGCTCTAATCGTCAGTGTGCCTAACCGTACTGTAGTCACGGCTATGGATGGAAGCTCTATGAAGGACAATGTGTTCACACAAATTGATAGTGCAGTTATTATCTCATAAACCGGCCGGTCCTATCGGGAGAGCCGGAGTAGACGCCGACCGACTGACGTGTCTACAGCTCAATTATGATTTACATTATAAATTATGGGTCAGTTGACTCTATAATCCGGGAGGATATTAATCATGTTAAGATCTATGTATTCAGGTGTTTCAGGTATGCGCGGATTTCAAACCAAGCTGGATGTCATCGGCAATAACATCGCCAATGTGAACACACTCGGTTTCAAATCGGGCCGCGTAATGTTCAAAGACATCATGAGCCAAACCGTATCAGGTGTTACTGCTCCGGTTGAAGGCGGTCAAGGCGGGGTCAATGCGCAGCAGATTGGCCTTGGAGTAAGCATCGGTTCCGTAGACACCATGCATCTGGCGGGCAGTGCCATGACTACCAACAATCCTACCGACCTGCGGATTGACGGAGACGGCTTCTTCGTGGTTAGACTTTCGGATGATCAGGAGACTCCTTTTCTGACCCGTGCCGGTGATTTCCATATGGATGCAGCCCGCAACCTGATCACTTCCGATGGACTGCATGTTCTGAATTCCGATGGCGAGGCTATTCAACTTGCAGCGGAAGTAACGGCGTTCTCAATCTCCAGCGACGGCACCATCGTACAGACGATGGCTGACGGAACAACTGAGCCGGGCGTTAGAATCGGTATGGCTAAAGTAAGCAATCCGCAAGGTTTGGAGAAAATCGGCGGTAATCTGTATCGCATGACATTGAATGCGAATGCCGATGGTGAGCTTGTGATAACGACTCCGAATGATGCAGAAGCAGGTACAGGGAAAATCGTCTCCGGTCAGCTAGAAATGTCCAATGTCGATCTGACGGGTGAGTTTACTGAAATGATCGTAACCCAGCGCGGTTTTCAGGCGAACTCACGGATTATTACAACTTCTGATGAAGTCCTTCAGGAAGTTGTTAACCTCAAGCGTTAATTTTTAAACCATAATCATAAACTTGCTGTATTGTGAAGTCTTGGGGGAGGAACTCCTCCCCCTATTTTTGTTAGGAGGTCTGTTATGATTTCGGTAACAAGATTGAATGGAACGCCAATGTTTTTAAATGCTTTGCTGGTAGAAATGGTAGAGGAAGGCCCGGATACTTACATTACACTGGTAACCGGAAAAAGACTGATCGTGCTTGAAAAAGCCGATGAGGTCATACGTAAGATCCGAGATTATAACAGGGACATAGGCACATATGCTGCCACCATTAAAGTCCAGTCTATGGAGGAGCTCTCATGAAAAAGATGATGCCGTGGCTCATTACAATTTTACTTGCGGTAACACTCATCGTAGTAGCTGCATTTTTACTAATGGATAAGATCTTCCCAAGCGATGCGAATGATGTGAAAGCGGCAGTTCAAAATGTGGAAACCAACACAATGAGTGCTGATCAAATCGTCGAACTGACGGCGCAAATCACCGATATCAAAACTAATCTTGCCGATCCCGATTACATCCTTTCAGTAGACATCGCGTTCCAATTGGATACAGCGAAGTCCAAGGAAGAATTCGAAAAGATAAAAGCTATTAAGATCACGCCGCTAATTATTAAGGCGATTGCCGATACCAAGCCAGAGGATCTCAATGGTGCTAGCGGCAAAGATCAAATCAGCAGCAAGCTGGTGAATATAATCAACAAGAATTTGACTGAAGGGTCTATAACCCAGATCGAATTCACTAAATTCATTATGGCTTCTATTTAGCTGCTGGCGGGTTTAATTGTTTGATGGGGGGTGATTGAATTGGTTGATGTACTATCACAAAATGAAATTGATGCTCTGCTTGCCGCACTTTCATCCGGTGAAATGGATGCCGACGAACTTAAAAAAGAAGAAACCCAGAAAAAAATCCGCTCTTACGATTTCAAACGGGCCGTGCGCTTCTCGAAAGATCATATCCGCAGCCTTACGCGGATTCATGATAACTTTGCCCGCTATCTTACGACGTACTTTTCGGCCCAATTGCGTACCTTTGTGCAGATCAGTGTCGTTCAAGTAGAGCAGCTCCCTTATGATGAGTTCATCCGTTCCATTCCAAAAATGACGATTTTGAATATTTTCGAAGCGGAACCGCTGGAGGGACGAATGGTCATGGAGGTGCATCCGAATATTGCCTTTGCCATGCTTGATAGGCTGCTGGGCGGTTTTGGAACGGCACCAAGCAAGATTAATGCACTGACCGAAATTGAAACAACTATCATGGAGAGGATTTTCAGCAGATGTTTTGAAAGTCTACAGGAAGCCTGGAAGACGGTTCTGGATATTAATCCACGGATGGAAGCTCTGGAGACGAACCCGCAGTTCATGCAGATTGTATCACCGAATGAAACGATTGCGCTGATCTCGTTAAGCACCAAAATAGGCGACACTACCGGGATGATCAATCTATGTATCCCTCATGTCGTACTGGAGCCGATTATGACAAGGCTGTCCGTACACCAATGGTTTGTTTCTGAGAAGAAGGTGCGGGACGAGGTTGAACTTGAATCTATCCGTTCGAGAGTTCACAGGGCGCAGCTGCCTATAGTTGCAGAGCTGGGTGAATCCAGGTTATCCATAGCTGAATTTCTCGGGCTTAGCGTCGGCGACGTAATCTCTCTCAATAAGACCGTGGATTCCGGGCTGTCGATCAAAGTAGGGGACAAGCTGAAATTCATTGGAAGTCCAGGGATGATTAAAGAGCGTGTAGCTGTGCAAATAGACGAGATTGTCAGTGAAGGAGCTGAAGAGTTTGACGAGTAAAGACTATTTATCCCAAGAAGAGATCGATGCTCTTCTCAGACAGTCCGCGGAAGGCTCAATGGAACCACAGGAAAAGACAGTTGATGATTACCTGACACCATTTGAGCAGGATGCGCTGGGGGAAATCGGCAATATTACATTTGGCAGTGCAGCGACTGCACTTTCCACTTTGCTGGGTAAGAAGGTTGATATTACGACTCCGCAAGTGTCCATCATTACCCGTGGGCAGTTTGAGGAAGCTTTTCCTAAACCTCATGTTGCGGTACATGTACAGTACGTGGATGGTTTTCAAGGCATTAACTCACTGGTAATCAAGATCAGGGATGCGCAAGTCATTGCCGACTTAATGCTTGGCGGTGAAGGAGAACCCAAGGATGAAGAGCTGAATGAAATTCATATCAGCGCCGTGCAGGAAGCAATGAACCAGATGATGGGCTCATCTGCTACCTCCATGTCAACGATCTTCAACCGGTTTGTCAACATCTCGCCTCCGGGAATTGATATCCTGAATATGTCGAGTGGAGAAGGGGTAGGCAGTCTTCCGGATGACGAAACTTTGATTCAAATTTCCTTCCGACTGAAGATTGGGGATCTTATCGACTCCACGATTATGCAGCTTTTGCCGGTTCAGTTCGCCAAGGATATGGTCAGCATGCTGCTCGGTGATGTCAGCCAGGCGGATCAGGAAGCGGCTGTGTCGACAGCAGACAAGTCTGCTGCACCAGCACCTGCCCAGGCCCCTGCAGCACCTCCAGCGCAGCAGACGCCGCCTGGACCTGGTGAAGTGCCGCCGCAATATCCGCCTCAGGGAATGCCGCCTTATCCGGGGATGCCTGAAGGAGGCTATTATTATCCACCGGCAGGAATGCCTGCTTATGGAATGCCGGGCGTGCCGCCATATGGAGTACCGCCTCAGGGAATGCCTTACGGACAGGTTCCACCGCAGGCGCCGCCTCTTGGACGCAATGTAAATGTACAGCCTGTTCAATTCGCTAATCTTAGCGCAGGAGCCTTTGGCAATATTGATGAAAATAATTTAAATTTATTAATGGACATACCACTGAGAGTGACCGTAGAATTAGGAAGGACCCAGAAGCAGATCAAAGATATTCTGGAAATGTCGCAAGGTTCGATTATCGAGCTGGACAAGCTGGCTGGTGAGCCTGTTGACATTCTGGTGAACAACAAGCTCATTGCCAAGGGTGAAGTCGTAGTTATCGACGAAAACTTCGGAGTTCGCGTTACGGATATCGTCAGCCAGTGGGACCGAATTCAAAAATTACAATAAGCATACTTAGGGAGGATTTTTTAAAAATGGCTAACCGAATTCTAATCGTGGACGATGCAGCATTTATGAGAATGATGATCCGGGATATTTTGTCAAAGAACGGATTTGAGGTAGTGGGTGAAGCCCAGGACGGTTCGCAGGCTATTGAGAAGTTTAAAGAACTGCGTCCGGATCTGATCACGATGGATATTACCATGCCTGAAATGGACGGAATTGCCGCCCTTAAAGAAATTAAAAAAGTAGATGCCAATGCCAAGGTCATCATGTGTTCAGCCATGGGTCAGCAGGCTATGGTCATTGACGCGATTCAAGCGGGTGCCAAGGACTTTATCGTTAAACCGTTCCAGGCAGACCGTGTTATTGAAGCAATCAACAAAACGCTGGGCGTGTAGGAATCAGACATGCCGGCTAACAGCGAACCGCTGGGAAACAGTAACCCCCTGCTGAATTTGCTCAACGTTATTTTTGTCCTTGCGGCAATCGTCATTCTTATAGTGCTGCTGATCCGTTTTCTTGGCCGCCGCAATCAGACGTTAATGAGCGGGCGCTCCATCCGAACGCTGGGTGCGCTCGGACTGGGCCCCAATAAGTCTGTGCAGATTATTGAAATCGGCGGCAGCCTTTACATGATCGGGGTCGGTGAGAATATATCCATGTTGGATAAAATCACGGACCCGGCGGAAGTGGCACTTATCATTTCTACGTTTGAAGAAGAGTCGTCAGGACAGAACAACTTTCTGGTGCCGCTCATTTCCAAAATCAAAGCCAAGGTGCGCGGTGAGGTTCCATCTCAGGAAATCGAACTTAGTGAAACATCCTCTTTTTATGAGACCCTGCAATCCAAGCTTGCACTTGCACCTGAGCGCAACGAAAAAATGGAAGAGCTTCTCCGGGATGATGCACTTAAAGATGAGTCGAGGGATTTATGAAAAAAAAGCTGATTCTTTCTTTTCTGCTGCTCGGTATGTTCAGTGTTTTGCTTTTGCATCCGATACACGCTGATCCTATACCGAACATTAATATTCAAGTTGGCGACAGTAACGGTTCAAGCAGCGGGGGTACCAGTTCCATCTCTATACTGCTACTTGTGACAGTTCTGAGTGTAGCCCCGGCTTTTCTTGTTCTAATGACCAGCTTTACACGGATCGTCATCGTATTGGGTTTCGTCAGAACCTCACTCGGTACACAGCAGATGCCTCCGAACCAAGTGCTTGTAGGGTTGGCGCTTTTTCTTACTCTCTTCATAATGTCGCCTACACTTGCACAGGTGAATGAAACGGCGCTGCAGCCGTACATGAAAGGTACCTTAACTCAGTCCGAAGCGCTTAATAAAGCAGCCGAACCGATGAAGGAATTCATGTTCAAACAGACGAACACCAAAGATCTGCTTTTGTTTATGAATTACACGGGTAACAATGCCACGGTCAAACCCGCCACGTACAATGATATTCCGTTGACAGTGATGGTGCCGGCTTTTGCCATTGGTGAAATGAAAAAGGCGTTTACAATGGGCTTCATGATTTTTATACCTTTTCTGATCATTGATATTGTAGTTTCGAGTACACTGATGGCCATGGGGATGATGATGTTGCCTCCGGTCATGATTTCATTACCGTTCAAAATAATGCTCTTCGTACTGGTAGACGGCTGGTACTTAGTTGTAAAATCACTGCTGATGAGTTTTAACACCTGACGTATAAGAGGAGGCATAAGGGATGAATACGGAGTTTATTATCGGTCTAGCCGGCCAAGCCGTATATTTGGTGCTGGAAACAAGCGCTCCCATGCTGATTCTTGGTCTGGTGGTAGGACTGATAGTCAGTATTTTCCAAGCTACAACCCAGATTCAGGAGCAGACGCTTGCGTTCGTTCCCAAAATCGTCGCCGTACTGCTCGCTTTACTGCTGTTCGGCCCTTGGATCATTACGAAGCTGGTAGACTTCACCAGTCAAATTTTGGGCAGTCTCTACATGTATATCGGTTAAGACTATGGATATGGAGACCCTTCTGCAAAGTTTTCCCGTCTTTCTGTTGATTTTTTGTCGAATTTCCGCCTTTTTTGTTGTAATACCAGTGTTTTCTTCTCAGAGTCTACCGGCAACTTTCAAAATCGGATTGTCCTTTTTTGTCGCCTTAGTTGTCTTCAGCTCAAGGGGGACCGGCATTGTTGTTCCACAGGACCTCACCTATATTTTGCTAGTGGCCAGGGAAGCGTTGATAGGTTTGCTGCTCGGGTTCATCGGCTATCTGATGTTTATGACGATTCAGACGGCCGGATCCTTCATTGATATTCAAATCGGATTTGGGATTGCCAACGTCATTGACCCAATGACTGGAGCATCAGCCCCAATCATAGGTAACTTTAAGTACATGATCGCCCTGTTGCTGTTTCTGAGCATGAATGGACATCATTACTTGTTGAATGCGATCGTATACAGCTATAACTGGGTGCCTCTAGACAACGATTTGTTTGTCAAAATGATCAATGGCAGTCTTTCAGAATTTCTGGTCCGCTCTTTTGCCCAATCTTTTATGCTGGCCTTTCAAATGTCGGCACCTTTGGTTACCGCGCTGTTTCTTACGGATATCGGTTTGGCCTTTCTGGCAAGAACCGCTCCGCAATATAATGTATTCGTCATCGGGGTACCGCTCAAAATTATTATAGGTCTTGCGCTGCTTCTTATTCTGATGCCGAGTCTGGCTGCGTTGTTCCAGAATCTCTTCGACATTATGTTTGAGTCCATGCAAAATTTGCTGGGTCTTATGGGGAAGAGTCCTTAGGTGACTGTAAGGAGAGAGTGTTATGCCGAAGCCGAAACGATATAAACTGGATCTTCAGCATTTTGGGGGGGATAAGACAGAGAAAGCCACCCCGAAAAAACGTCAGGATGCCCGTAAAAAGGGTCAGGTAGCCAAAAGTGCCGAACTTTCCGGTGCGGTTGTATTGTTTTCGGCGCTGCTTAGTCTGACGATGTTCGGAAGTTTCATGAAAGAACGTTTTATGAGTCTATATTTGGATGTTTTTCAGAATCGCATTATGATGGAAGTAACAGCGGAAAATGTGTCCAAGATGTTCAACGAGTATGGTCTGCAGATACTGATTCTGCTGGCCCCGCTGCTCGGGATTACCTTCTTACTTGCACTAGTCGTAAATTTTGCACAGGTTGGCTTTATGGCCTCAGGTGAGGGGATTACGCCTAAGTTCAGCAAGATTAATCCGATCAAAGGGTTCAAAAATATATTTTCCATGCGTTCGTTTGTGGAGTTCCTGAAATCGGTCTTTAAACTGGTGCTGATTGCCTATCTGGTTTACAGCACGCTTTGGGGAGAGAAAGAGAGTTTTGCCGCTCTTTCACATGTGAATGCGGAGGGTGTATACCGTTTCACTGCAAAGATGACCATGAATCTTGGCATCAAAATAGCAGCTGCATTGTTCATTATGGCAATTCTCGACTATATATACCAGAAGTACGAACATGAAAAAAGTCTGAAAATGTCCAAGCAGGACATTAAAGATGAATACAAAAAGATGGAGGGCGATCCCTTAATTAAAGGAAAGATCAGGGAGCGCCAACGCCGAATGGCAATGCAGCGGATGATGCAGGAAGTGCCAAAGGCGGATGTGATCATTACGAATCCTACGCACTTTGCCGTTGCCCTTAAATATGACGGTTCCAAAATGGAGGCTCCGCAGATTATAGCCAAAGGCCAGGATTATGTGGCGCTCCGCATTCGAGAGCTGGCTAAGGAGCATGGTGTTGTGACTATGGAGAACAAGCCGCTGGCACGGGCATTATTCCAAAGAGCAGAAATTGGCGATGTCGTTCCTGCCGATCTGTTCCAGGCGGTTGCCGAAGTGCTGGCCTATGTATACAAGCTTAAAGGTAAGAGGAGATAAGCCGGGGGAGGTAAAGGACATTGAAAGCTAAAGATCTTACAGTTCTACTGGGCGTTATCGGTATTGTGCTTATGATGATTCTGCCCATCCCGGTCTGGCTTCTGGATGTACTGCTGATTGTCAATATTTCGATAGCACTAACCATTATTTTGGTCGCAATGAATACAAAGGATCCGCTGCAATTTTCGATTTTTCCTTCTTTGCTGTTGATCACAACGTTATTTCGTCTCGCACTCAACATTTCCACTACCAAGCTGATTCTTAAAGATGGTCATGCAGGTGAAGTTGTTGCCACGTTCGGCAGCTGGATTGCCGGGGGACAAATCGCTATCGGATTCATCGTCTTTCTAATTCTGGTTGTTGTGCAGTTCATTGTTATTACCAAAGGTTCGGAACGTGTTGCTGAAGTAGGCGCCCGGTTTACATTGGACGCGATGCCCGGTAAACAAATGAGTATTGATGCTGATTTGAATGCAGGGATGATTAATGAACAGCAGGCACGGGAACGCCGCCGGAATGTTGAACGCGAAGCTGACTTCTTCGGAGCAATGGATGGTGCGAGTAAATTCGTCAAAGGTGACGCAATTGCCAGTATCATCATCTTGCTGATCAACCTGATCGGCGGATTCGTCATCGGGATGACTATTCATGGACTGTCGTTTCAGGATGCACTTTCGACATATTCCGTACTGACAATTGGTGATGGACTGGTCAGCCAAATTCCTGCTTTGCTCATTTCAACCGCTTCCGGTTTGATCGTTACACGGGCGGCGTCAGAAGGGAACCTGGCAGAGGATTTAACAGGCCAATTATTGTCCTATCCGAAGCTCTTGTACATCGTTGCGGCGACAATCGCCTTCCTTGGATTCTTCACTCCGATTTCAGTAATGTCTACCTTGCCCCTCGCAGCACTCATGGGATATGCGGCTTACAGCATGGGCCAGAAGGCAAACCAAAAACAAATTGCCGAGGAACAACTGGTCGAGGAGAAGCAGATTGAAGAAGTGCGGAGTCCGGAGAGCGTCATTAACTTGCTTACAGTGGATCCCATTGAATTTGAGTTCGGTTACGGACTTATTCCTCTGGCCGATACAGGTCAGGGCGGAGATTTACTCGACAGAATTATCATGATTAGACGACAATGTGCCCTAGAAATGGGACTTGTGGTGCCTGTTATTCGTATTCGCGACAATATTCAGCTAAAACCGAATGAATATGTCATAAAAATTAAAGGGAATAATGTCGGCGGTGGTGAATTATTACTTAATCACTATCTTGCCATGAGTCCCGGTTATGATGATGAATCTATAAACGGTATTGAGACTGTTGAACCATCTTTTGGACTTCCTGCACTTTGGATTGACGAATCGGTGAAAGAACGGGCGGAATTATCCGGCTACACCGTAGTTGATCCGCCTTCCGTGGTTGCTACGCATTTGACGGAGCTGATCAAACGTCATGGGCATGAGCTGCTAGGACGTCAGGAAACCAAACAGCTGGTCGACAATCTCCGGGAGAATTACCCCGTGCTGGTTGATGAACTTATTCCTTCGGTACTGGCAATTGGTGATGTTCAGAAGGTGCTCGGCAAGCTGCTGCGTGAAAAGATTTCGATCCGCGATTTGGTGACGATCTTCGAAACGCTGGCTGACTATGGTACTTACACCAAAGATCCTGATATCCTGACCGAGTATGTCCGCCAGTCGTTGTCGAGACAGATTACACAGCAGTTTTCCCAAGTGGGAGAGACGCTGCGTGTAATTACTGTCGGACCTAATTTGGAGAAGAAAATTTCCGAAAGTGTGCAGCAAACGGAACAGGGCAGCTATCTGGCACTGGATCCGGTTTCGACACAAACCGTGTATCAGCGGCTTACGGAACAGATCAACCGTTTGCTCCAGTCCGGGCAGCAGCCTATCGTACTGACTTCACCGACCATTCGTATGTATTTGCGGCAGGTTATTGAGCGGACGATGCAGGATATTCCGGTGTTGTCCTACAGCGAACTGGAACCTAATATCGAAATTCAAAGCGTTGGAGTGGTGAACTTATGAGAGTGAAGCGTTATGTGGTCGATACGATGCCTGACGCCATGCATTCCATCCGCAGCGAGCTAGGAAGCGATGCCGTCATCCTAAGCACCAAGGAAGTTAAAGTCGGCGGATTTATGGGCATGTTTAAAAAGAAAAAAATTGAAGTTGTAGCCGCAGTGGAAGAGGTACGGAAGCCGGCAGTACCTGATAAGGCCCCTGTACAATCGCTGAATGTTCCGCGTAGTGCAGTGCCACAGGCCTATCAGAAAGCCGCCACAGCATCATCACCGTCAGCATCGCTCACGAAGGAGCCTGCTGCTGGCCGGAGCTTTGCTGAAATTGCCGCTGCCATATCGGAAGCCTCCGGGATTGCTGAGGCAGGCGGGAATGTAGCCGTTCTGCCTGCAACTGCAACCGTAACTGCTGTTGAGGAACAGAAAGAGGAATTGGATAGAGAGCTTGCATATGCAATGCAGGCCTCTGCTCCGAAGGAACAGCCTGGTTCGGTCAAGGCACTTTACGAGAACTTTGGTGCTGAACCCAATCCTCCCGCAGTCTCGGTAGCGGAAAGTGATGTCCTTCGCGAAATCAGGGACATGAAGCATTGGATGGAACGTATCGCCCGCTACTCTTCAAGCGGAGTGGAATTGCCCGAGCAGCTGGAACAGCTTAAGATCCGTTTACTGGACCAGGAGACTGATCCGGTGCTGGTGGAGGAATGGATCAGCAATGTGTTTACCCGCTGGAATGATGAGGGGCGTACCGGAGCTCCTGATCAATTCGGTGAAATGCTGAAAGCTCAGGTGGATGAATTTTTGTCAGGCCGTATTGCAAACGGAATTGCGGCGGATACGCGGATTGTTTACATTGCCGGGCCAACCGGAGTGGGCAAAACAACAACAATCGCCAAGCTGGCGGCAGAGCAGCTGTTTAGACAAGGCAGGAAGGTCGGCCTCATTACCTCCGACACTTACCGGATTTCCGCGGTGGAGCAGCTGCGCACGTATGCATCGATACTGAATATTCCGCTGGAGGTTGTTCAGTCCCCGGGAGATTTGCAAAGAGCGTTGTTCCGCCTGGAGAGCTGTGACCTCGTTTTGATGGATACGGCAGGCCGGAATTACCGCAATGAGATGCTCGTCGCTGAACTTCAGAGCCTGCTGGCCAAGGAACTTAAGAGTGAAACTTTCCTTGTACTCAGCCTGACCTCAAAAAGTCGCGATATGAAGACGATCGCCGAGCATTTCGGCCGTTACCAGCTTGACAAGGTTATCTTCACAAAGCTGGACGAGACAGGAAGCTATGGTCCGCTATTTAATGTTCTGAATGACTTCCCTCTTATGCTGTCTTATATAACGAATGGCCAGAATGTGCCAGATGACCTGCTAATGGCTACCAAAGAGCAGCTATCAGGGATGTTGCTGGGAACAGGAGGGGCGTAATGGATCAGGCGCAATCCTTGAGACAGCTGGTGTCCAACAAGGACACCAAACTCGTGCCCAAAGACGGGGTTTCCGCCAGAATCATCACCGTATGCAGTGGAAAAGGCGGTGTCGGAAAGTCGAATTTCACGCTGAACTTTGCATTAGCGCTGAAGGCAATGGGCCGTAAGGTACTATTGTTCGACGCCGATATCGGAATGGCCAATATAGACGTCTTAATGGGTGTCTCTTCTAAATATAATTTGTACCATCTGCTGAAAAGAGAGGCGGATATCGGACAAATTATTCAGACGGGCCCAGGCGGTCTACAATTCATTGCAGGCGGATCGGGTATGGATGAGCTGTTTTCTCTCTCGGAATCAGATTTGAATTACTTTACAACACAGATTGCGCAAATTGCTGATACTATGGATTTTATCCTGTTCGATACGGGGGCAGGACTTTCCAAAGAAACACTCAAATTTATTAGCTCGGCGGATGATTGCCTTGTGGTAACAACCCCTGAGCCTACAGCTATAACTGATGCATATGCATTGATGAAGGTAGTGCACAATTCCTTTCCCGAAACTTCCTTTAGACTGATTGTGAACCAAGCAGGAGACGAAAGGGAAGCGAAAGCAACCAGCGACAAAATCCGCATGGCGGCAAGCCGCTTTTTACAATTAGATATTCCTTTTCTCGGGTATATGAGTAGTGATGCACATGTTGTTCAGGCAGTTAAGAAACAAGTTCCATTCTCAGTGGCTTTTCCGAACAGTGCAGCAGCCAAAGACGTACAGCGGCTTGCCCAAAACTATTTGGCCGCGGATTCAGCGGAACCAAGCAAGGTAGAGGGCATAAAGGGATTTATCAACAGGTGGTTGAAGCGTAAATAATAATTGTTCTGAATTAGAGGAGCAGAGGTGGAAATGATATGAAGCCATATAAAGTTTTGGTTGTTGATGATTCTGCATTTATGCGCAAGATCATTTCCGATTTAATTGAAAATGACGCGAACTTCCAGGTCACCGCTACGGCTTCAAACGGCCGTGAAGCTATTGAGAAAGTAAATCAGCTTTCTCCGGATCTGGTAACGATGGATGTGGAGATGCCGGAAATGAACGGCCTGGAGGCGCTGAAAATAATAATGGCCCAGCGTCCGCTGCCGGTGATCATGCTCTCAGGAATCAATGAGCAGGGCATGAAGGAAACGATTATGGCGCTGGAGTCAGGAGCATTTGATTTCATACGTAAGCCATCCATTTCCAACTCCCAGGATATTATTGCTGTAGGAGAATCTCTCCGGGAGCAAATGAAAGAAGCGATGATGGCCCGTGAGCAGCGTGAAGCTCGAGCATCCGCCTCCAAGAGTGAGGACAAGCCGCCAGCTGCGGTTATTCCAAAACCTCTGGCAGATCCTCCTGTACGCAAGCAGGAACTTCCCAAGAAAGCAAAAGCCGCGGAAGTTCCCGGCACATCAGCACGAGACAAGCTGAAGCCGGAGGCAAAGACCGCGTCCACTAAGGAAACGGGCAAGAATTTGCTTGATAAGCAGCCAGGGAATAGCGGATCCCCGCGATATCCTGTCAAGCCTACTGCAGCTCCGGTAACCCCGGCATCTTCTGAAAAAGCAAAAAACCGCTCCAAAGCGAACGCTACTCCAGTCACACCTGATGTACGTCTGCAACTGGATGGTGTTCCCGGTACGTTCGTCGAACCTCCTGCAGCTTCGGCTGACCGGAAGTCCGGCAGTACTAAAGGGCTGCGCAAGCTTGTTGCTGTAGGCTGCTCTACAGGCGGGCCGCGTGCGCTCAAGGCGTTTTTGGAGAACATCCCGGCTGAATTTCCGGCACCGATAGTCATTGTCCAGCATATGCCGCCTAATTTTACTAAATCATTAGCCCAGCGGCTTAATACCTTTAGCCCGCTTGAGGTTGCAGAAGCGGAGCATGGCATGATCCTTCGCCAAGGAGCGGCTTATATCGCTCCCGGAGGTTATCATCTGAAGGTTGTTCCAGCAGCGGGCGGACAATATGCGATTGAGCTTACGAGTGAGGATGCCCGCAATGGGCATCGTCCATCCGTGGACATGATGTTCGAATCACTATTGCCGCTTACCACGCTGGAACGGCATGCGGTAATTATGACGGGTATGGGCAGCGATGGTGCCAGAATGATGAAATCCCTATATGATTCGGGTGTAACCTCAACCTTCGCTGAAAGTGAAGAAACCTGCGTTGTATATGGAATGCCGCGATCTGCGGTGGAATTGAATTGCGTTAAACATATCCTGCCTTTGCATGAAATTGCTCCAAGGCTGGTGCAAGCCGTTAAATAATGGAAAAGCGAACTTGAAGGGGAGGTGCTCGTTAGTGGACATGAACCAATATTTATCCATGTTTATTGATGAGTCAAATGATCATCTGCAGTCATTGAACGAAAGTATGATGGGGTTGGAAGCAAATCCTGATGATCTGAGTATTGTACAGGTAATATTCCGCTCTGCGCACACCTTAAAAGGTATGGCGGCTACGATGGGTTTTGAGGATTTGGCTTCTCTTACCCACCAGATGGAAAATGTTCTGGATTTAGTACGCAATAACAAGCTGCGGATGCAGGATTTCACTTTTGACACACTGTTCAAAAGTCTGGATGCCCTGGAATCAATGGTTGAGGACATTACGGCTGGGGGCGAAGGTAAGGCGGATGTCTCGGCAATCGTGACTTCTCTTCAGGCTATTGTTCGAGGCGAAGTTCCTACTGCGGCCGGTGCCGCTACCGAGGTTACAGCTGCAGCTCAAAAGACTGGAGACGCTCCGGTGTTTTTAGATGAATTCCAATACTCGGTTCTGCAGCAGTCGCTGCAGGAAGGCCATCAGGTGCTTTATGTGGACGTAGCGATCCGTCAGGATTGTCAGCTTAAAGCGGTGCGGGCATATATGGTTTTCGATCTCTTGGAACGTTCAGGAGAGGTGGTCAAATCCTTCCCTTCGGTTCAAGATATAGAGCAGGAAAAATTCGATTACGGCTTTTCCCTCTATTACATAACCCAAAAGGACGCAAGTGAAATTCAATCTATGATCCTAAACTTATCGGAAATTGATAAGGTTACGGCTTTAGCCCTTGATCAAGAGACACTGGAACAGATGGTGCAGGATATGGCTGCCGCTACTGTGGAAGCACCGGTTCAAGAAGCGGCTGCTCCCGCAGCGGCACCGGTCAGAGAAGAAGCAATCAAAGCGGCAGCTGCCAAAACGGTTGCAGCACCTTCCCGGACGATCCGCGTAGATATCGAACGCCTGGATGTGCTGATGAACCTGTTCAGCGAACTGCTGATCGACCGTGTCCGTCTGGAACAGCTGGCTACAGAAGTGCAGAATAGCGACCTTACTGAGACTGTTGAACATATGGGACGGGTTAGCGGCGATTTGCAGAACATTGTCATGAAGCTGCGCATGGTACCGGTCGACACTGTATTTAACCGTTTCCCCCGCATGGTTCGTGACCTTGCCAAATCTCTGGACAAAAAAATCGATCTGATCGTTACTGGTGCTGAAACAGAGCTTGACCGTACTGTTATTGATGAGATTGGTGATCCGCTGGTGCATTTGCTCCGTAATGCCGTTGACCATGGGGTTGAAGGCGTTCAGGAGCGTATTGCTGCCGGCAAACCGGAGACGGGTACGATAAATCTGCGGGCTTTCCATAGCGGCAATCACGTCTTTATCGAAATTGAGGAGGACGGCGCCGGAATCAATCCGCAGAAAATATTGAAATCTGCTGTTAAGAAGGGAATTCTTACTCAGGATCAGGCTGCTGGCTATTCGGATGATGAAGCCATTCAACTTTTGTTCTCACCGGGCTTTAGTACCGCAGAGGTTATCTCTGACGTATCGGGGCGCGGAGTCGGGCTCGATGTCGTGAAATCCAAGATTACTTCTCTTGGCGGCAACGTGGTTGTTTATTCCACCTTCGGCAAAGGAACTAACTTTTCAGTACAGCTTCCACTAACCTTATCAATTATCGCGGCCATGCTGGTGCGGCTTGGTTCCGAGAAATACGCCATCCCGCTTTCTTCCATCGTGGAGACTGGGATTGTGAAGAAAACTCAGATCCGCACGATTCATAGCAACAAAATGATTGAATTCCGTAACGGTCATATCCCTCTGCTTTCACTGAGCAAATTCTTCTCGGTGCCTGATTTTGATGAAAGTACTGAAGAGGAAACGGAAATAGTAGTAGTCCGCAAAGGGGAACGCCTCGTAGCCCTGGCCGTTCAGGATTTTATTGGGCAGAACGAAATCGTCATCAAGAATCTTGGCAAGTATCTGCCTGAGGTTCAAGGCATCTCCGGGGCGACCATACTTGGTGACGGTCAGGTTGCACTTATTATTGATCCGAATGCTTTTATTAAATAATCAGGATAGAACAGGGAGGTTCATTCCATGGCTGAAGATATCAAAGTAATCGTGTTTAAACTAGGCTCTGAAGAGTACGGTATTGAAGTGGAGAAAGTCCAAACTATTGAACGCATGATGCCAATTACCCGTGTGCCGAAGACCTACTCCTTTATTAAGGGAGTTATCAATTTGCGCGGAGTGGTTATTCCGGTAATTGATTTGCGGGGCCGTTTCGGTATTGAGGAAGCTGATCATACTGATCAGACCCGTATCATTATCGTCAATGTAAATGCAATGGAAGTCGGCTTTATTGTGGACTCGGCCAATGATGTTATTGACTTGAACCGCGATTCCATTGATACACCACCGGAGGTTGTGGGCGGCATCAGAGCGAAGTATCTGGACGGGGTGGCTAAAATTGGAGAAGAACGTTTGCTGATCATGCTCAATTTGAACGAGGTGCTGAACAAGGGCGAAATCGTGCAATTGGAAAGCCTAGAGGGCTAACATATGGAGCTTTTCAAAAACTTCAAAGATTTTAAAATGGATGTCCTTAAGGAAGTGGGCAACATTGGAGCTGGTAACGCCGCCACCGCGTTATCTCAGCTTCTTGGCAAGCCGATCGATATGGCTGTTCCGAAAGTGCAGCTGCTGAGCTTTGAAGAAATCACTGAAAAGGTCGGAGGAGCAGAAGAACTGGTATATGCAGTTTTCCTGCGGGTCGAGGGTGAAGCACCGGGCAATCTCTTTTTCATTCTTACTCCGGAAGCGGCTATAAGCCTGCTTAACCGGGTTGCCGGTATTGAGATTTCTCCCGAGCAGGAGCTGGGTGAAATGGAGCTTTCGGCTTTGAATGAAATTGGCAACATTCTTGCCGGGTCTTACCTGTCTTCCCTTGCCGACTTCACCTCGCTTTCCATGTACCCTACAGTACCTGCACTGGCCATGGACATGGCCGGGGCCATTCTGGGCTACGGTCTGCTGCAGTTCGGTCAGATGGGCGATGATGCTTTGCTGATCGACACGACTTTCCTGGAAGGCAAGGACGAAATTGAAGGACAGTTCTTTCTTATTCCCGATCCAGAATCATTCCCGAAGATCTTTAAATCATTAGGAGTACCGTTTGATAATGATTGAAGAACAAAGCATTATTAAAGTAGGTATGGCAGATCTTAATGTAGGAAGCCAAGACAGCCTTGTGCGCACAACAGGTCTTGGTTCCTGCGTGGGGCTTACATTGTTTGATCCCGGGAAGAAGCTGGCGGGGATGGCGCATGTGATGCTGCCTTCGTCGGATATTGCACGTGAGGGACAAATGAACATTGCCAAATTTGCAGATACCGCAGTGCCGGAGCTTTTGAACCGCTTGCTTACACTTGGAGCAATGCGCAGCCGGATCGTGGCCAAGATGGCCGGAGGCTCTCAAATGTTTGCCTTTGCCGGGGGGAATGACACCATGAGGATCGGGCCTCGTAATGTGGAATCCTGTAAGCTTGCTTTGGAGGCGCTAAAGATCCCTTTGATTGCTGAGGACACGGGCGGCAATTTTGGCCGCACCATTGAAATTTCCTGCAGTACCGGTATACTCTATATCCGCAGCGTGCAAAAAGGCACTAGGGAAATATAACCATGAGCAGAAAAATAGTAGTGAACATCATCGTCGGAGCGATAGGATTTTTGTTTACCTTTTTTGTGAACTATGGGCATAATTTACTTGGAACAAGTTTAATTCGGGCCAGTTTTGGATTTATTATTTGGTTTGTGCTTGCATTCCTCTTAAGATGGGTATTGGGTTTTATTGCTGGACAGTCCGCAGAGCCAGAAGATGCTGAGACAAACTTAGAGGGCAACGAGGCGCTGGGTGGTAATTTTGATGTCATTACTCCGGATGAGGATGAAGAATTAATAAACCTGCTGAAACCGAAGCCGGCCGAAGAAAGCGGAAGCAGTGAAGGTTTTACACCGCTGCAGCCGCCTAAACTGGTCTCTATGAAAGATCCTGAAGAATTGGCCAAGGCCGTTCGTCACCTGAAAGAAGAATAAGCGTGTGCTATTGCGGAAGTGGCTCACCTGTTCCGTGTTATGCCCGCTGACTAAACTTTGGGAAGGGTGAAAGCCGTTGAACGAGCATAAAGCTTCTCAATCGGAAACTGACGGGCTCTGGGAACAGTGGAAAGAGCAAGGTAATCCCGAAGCCAAAAAAAAGCTGATTGAGAATTACCTCCATATTGTAGATTACGTGTCCAGCCGCTTGGCAGTCGGATTACCTAAAAATGTATCTAAAGATGATTTGGCCAGCAACGGTGTCATGGGTTTGATTGATGCCATCGAGAAATTCGACTATAAGCGGGGACTCCAGTTTCAGACTTATGCTTCCTGGCGTGTACGTGGAGCGATTCTTGATTCATTGCGCCAGAGCGACTGGGTTCCCAGGTCCGTGAGGGAGAAAGCCAAAAAAATCGAAGATGCTTACCAGCAGCTGGAGCAGAAATACCTAAGATCAGTCAGTGACGAGGAAATGAGCGAATATCTGAATGTTTCGGAGACGGAATTTCAGAATATGCTGCAGGACGTAGCAGTAATGTCGCTCTGCTCACTAGAGGATCCTATTCGCGAGGAAGAATCAGAGACACGCTTGTCCATCCTCGTGGATGATAAAGCCAAAAATCCGGATCGCAAAGTAAATGAGTTTTATTTGCGCGATACGCTCACTAAAGGCATCGAGAAACTAACGGTGAAAGAAAGGACCGTTGTGTCCCTTTTATATTATGAAGATTTATCATTAAGCGAGATCGCCGAGGTGATGTCACTGTCGCCTTCACGGATTTCGCAGCTTCATTCAAAAGCTATTTTGCGGCTGAGAGGAACACTTGAGAAAAATCGCGATCTTCTCATGCAAAACGATTAACCGGGCGACGGTGACAAGGGGGAGCAAAATTGATCGGTAATTATGCTTTGAACCAGTACGTGAGTATCACGTTTTCGGAGGATAAAGGGATTGCGTACCTCCAATTTTCCAAGAAGGATGAAAACTTCTCCTGTTCGAGTGAAGATCTCGAAAGCTTCCTAAACAGTCACAATATTCGTTACGGTATTCAGCGGGATATTGTACAGCGAATCAGCAGCAATCCAGAAGAGTATTTCTTCAACAGGGTACCAATTGCTATTGGTGATCCCGCGGTGAATGGTACGGATGGGCGGGTAGTCCTTACTATCGATATGGAAGAGGACCGCAAACCGCTAGAAAAAGCTGACGGCAAGGTCGATTATAAGGACCTGGTCCGGCTTCACAATGTTAAGAAAGGTCAGTTGATTGCCAGGAAAATTCTGCCAATGCCCGGCAAAAGCGGCAATACGGTTACCGGCGAGGAAATTCCGTATAAAGCGGGAAAAGATGCCCACTTTAAAGTCGGCAAAAATGTTCTGATCGATCAAGATGAAACTTCGATGTATGCCGCGATGGACGGACTCGTTACTCTGACGGAGAAGGGCAAGGTCAATGTTTTCCCGGTTTATGAAGTCAACGGTGATGTTGATTACAGTACGGGAAATATTGATTTTGTAGGGACAGTTGTTATTCGCGGCAACGTCTTGACCGGGTTTACGGTTAAATCTGCCGGAGATATCCGTGTGGTTGGCGGAGTGGAAGGTGCTGAACTGATATCCGGGGGATCGATCGAGATTGCCGGCGGAATTATCGGATATAACAAGGGACTCGTCAGTGCAGGCAAAAATGTAAAAGTATCGTTCATCCAGGATGGAAATGTCGTCGCCGGAGAGGATGTTATCGTTTCGCAAAGTATTATGCATTCTAATATCCGGGCTGGCCGGGATGTGCTTTGTAATGGTTCAAAGGGACTTATAGTAGGTGGTGTTGTACAAGCCGGTGAAAGAGTTGTAGCAAGAACCATCGGAAATACGATGTCTACGGCGACGGCCATTGAGGTTGGCGTTGTACCAGAACTCCGAAATGAGATTAACGATCTGCGCCTGGAGCTGCGGCAACTGCTTGAAAATGAGGACAAAACCAACAAAGCGCTGTACCTGCTGAATCAATTGGCGAACAATGGTCAGCTTGCTCCTGATAAGGTGGCATTGCGCGTCAAGCTGAACGCCACCAAGCAATCGCATATGCGTGAGGAGAAGCGCATTAAAGAGCGTGTACTGGAAATTGAAAGAATGCTCGAGGATACGGTTAGAGCCAGGGTGGAAGTAGTTAAGACCATCTACGGAGGTTCCAAAATCGTAATTGGCAGATATACACGTTTTGTCAAGGATCCTACGGAACGGGTTGTATTTATTTATAGTGAAGGCGATATCACTTTGGCGCCGTACGTTTAATCAGGCGGGCAGCGACAGGCGGCCGGCCATCCTTGATGTCTAAATACAGCAGGCTTCGGAAGGATTTGCGAATCTTGGGACGGCCCGTCCGTTTCTACTTATGAGAAGAGGGTTGCTATGAGTCTGAAACCGGTGGAATTGCAGATTGCCCTGCCCCGGACAACTGACGCGGGCAAAGTCCAGCATGGGCTGCAGCATCGTCCTGCTGTAGATCAGCAGCAGCTCGCAGGACAGAATGTCAAGCAGAGCTCGGAGCTGGCCCATCGCAGCACTGAGGTTGACGAATCTGCGGAATCTGCGCTGCGCAATGATGATAGCCAGGGAAATCATGCGGGAAGTCAGTCCTCTTCCCATCAACAAGAGAAACAGCAGACGTCTCACGACGCTGAACATCCCTATAAGGGCCGACGGATCGATCTCAGTCTCTGAGAGGATATAATTTGATATGTAAAAGGAGATAGGGCACTTGCAACCATGGGTATATATCGTGCTGGTAGGCGCTGTCGCTATCGTTTATGCCCTGAGACTGCCGGCGCGTGCAAAAGAAGACTCAGCCGATAAGCAGAGTCTAAAGGAAACAGAAGCGGCGCTTGAACTATATATGGCGGACATCGAGCGGGAAAATGATAAAATGCTGCAGCTTGTCAGCAGCATCAAACAGCAATCCCAGAACAACAGAACAGCAATGCAGGAGGAGGTCGATTCACTTCGGGAGCAAGTTGCCGATCTGCAAAAGAACTCTATGCTGCTTGAAACGCGTCTGACGGCTGAAGAAAAGGGCCTGCTGCAGCTAACAGCTTCATTTGCCAAGGAATCTTCAGCCAGCCGCGCTTCAGAAGCTGTGAGACCGCCTTCAACAGAGCACGCTGCAGAACAGCCGGAGCCGAAACCAAAGCCGGTCAACTCGATCAAATTGCGTTATCCGCGATTGTTCGAGCTGCATGAGCAAGGTAAGTCTATTGACGCTATCGCTAAGACAGCAGGACTTCAGCGTGGAGAGGTTCAACTGATTCTGCAGCTGGCCAAGCAGGAGGAAACCGGATGATCAAGAATCGTTCCTTCATGTTCGGACTAGGTACAGGCCTGATTGCAGGAGCATTGCTGCTGCAAGTGATGATCACCGGGGGGGCTGCTCCCTTGTCCAAGGAGAAGCTAATCAAGGAAGCTGCGAAGCTGAACCTTACCGTAACCGATCCGAGTGCAACACCTATTGCCACTAGTAATACAGGCGAGACAGGAGAGGTAACAGATGGAGCAGGGAAAGAGGGGACAGCTGCGGTTGTTCCGTCAGCAACTGTATCCGCCGCTCCAGCTTCGCCTGCTTCTACGCCGCAAGCGGCGTTGGAGCCAAGCGCTGCCGCTGCTCCTTCTGAACCAGCTACCCCGTCAAAGCCGGCAAGCGAGAAGAAACCATCCAGTGCCCCAGTTGCGCCAGCAACTCCGGAGGTTGCCGTAAACGGCTCGATATCGGTTACAATTCCTACCGGCAGCACACTTACGGAAACTGCCGATTTGCTGGTCAAAGCAGGTGTAATTACGGATAAGAATAAGTTTCTTCAGACGGCAGTAAGCCGTAAAGCCAATACGAAAATTCAATATGGACGGTACAGCTTTACTAAAGGTGAGAGCAATAATGTTATCATTGACAAGCTGATTACAGTGAAATAATTTATCTTAGAACTTTGAAATTCACAAAACTTTTCATGAATCGTTGCATACATTATTTTATTATGGTATAGTAATTGACGGTGTTAAAACACACGCCGGTTGATTTCGACAAGGGGTGCTTTCTTCTGAAGAAAGTCTTGTAGAAAAATGACACGCGGCGGAGGAGACACACAATAAACCAAAACTAGGAGGTGTGTGAAGATGGCAGTAATTTCCATGAAGCAGCTTCTCGAAGCTGGGGTACACTTCGGTCATCAGACTCGTCGTTGGAATCCAAAGATGGATCGTTATATCTTCACTGAAAGAAACGGAATTTACATTATTGACCTGCAAAAAACGGTTAAAAAGGTAGAGGAAGCTTACAACTTTGTAAAAAGCGTCGCTGGCGACAACGGCACAATCCTGTTCGTAGGAACAAAGAAACAAGCTCAAGATTCCGTAAAAGAAGAAGCTGAACGTTCGGGTATGTTCTTCATTAACCAACGTTGGCTGGGTGGTACCCTGACTAACTTCCAAACTATTCAGAAGCGTATTGATCGCCTGAAGAAACTGGAAGCTTGGGAAGAAGACGGTACCTTCGCAGTTCTGCCTAAGAAAGAAGTAATCCTTCTCCGCAAAGAGAAAGATCGTCTTGAAAAATTCCTGGGCGGTATCAAGAACATGAAAGGCCTGCCAAGCGCGCTGTTCATTATCGACCCGCGTAAAGAGCGCATCGCTGTTGCGGAAGCTCGCAAATTGGGTATTCCTATCGTGGCTATCGTTGATACTAACTGTGATCCGGACGAAATCGACTATGTTATCCCGGGCAACGACGACGCAATCCGCGCCGTGAAATTGCTTACTGGTAAAATGGCTGATGCCGTTGTCGAAGCTCACCAGGGCGAAGACACAACTACTGCTTAAATAGTAGCCGGAATCAAACAAGAACTTAAATGAAAAGGGTGGTTGGCAGGTGGATAACCTCTCACTGCCCTTTTTTTAGGATAATGGACCAAAATGGTATAAAACGACAATTATCTGGAGGGAATAACAATGGCAGTAGATGCAAAAGCAGTAAAGGAACTTCGTGAAAGAACAGGCGCAGGGATGCTGGATTGCAAAAAGGCGCTTGAAGAAGCTAACAATGACATCACCAAAGCCGCTGAATTGCTTCGTGAAAAAGGCCTTTCCGCAGCAGCTAACAAAGCTGGACGTATCGCTACTGAAGGTACAGTAGAATCTTACATCCATGCTGGCGGACGTATTGGAGTACTTGTAGAAATCAACTGCGAAACTGACTTCGTAGGTAAAACGGATTCCTTCAAAGAGTTTGCACGCGATATCGCAATGCAAATTGCTGCAGCTAACCCGCTTTATGTTCGTCGTGAAGAAGTTCCGGCAGAAGCTGTAGAGAAAGAAAAAGAAATTCTGAAGGCACAAGCGCTTAATGAAGGCAAGCCTGAGAAAATCGTTGAAAAAATGGTTGAAGGCCGTATCAGCAAGTTCTACGAAGAATATTGTTTGCTTGAGCAACCCTTCGTTAAAGATCCGGACAAAACCATTTCCCAGCTGCTGAACGAAAAAATCAGCACTATTGGTGAAAACATCTCCATCCGTCGTTTTGTTCGTTTTGAACTGGGCGAAGGTCTGGAAAAGAAAGTCGACAACTTTGTTGAAGAAGTAATGGCGCAAGTTAATCAATAAGAAGCAAGTCGGATTACAACTTCATTGAACTGAATAATGCAAGCATCAAATGAACGGAACACAGGCACAATCGTGTTCCGTCTTTTGTAAGAAAGTGAGGGTATACATTTGGAACAGCCGGTATTTAAAAGAGTAGTCCTTAAGGTAAGCGGTGAGTCACTATCAGGACAAAACGGATATGGCATTGATGCCGAGACGATTATTTCCATCGCAGAGCAGGTCAAGGAAGTTGTTGAGCTTGGAGTTCAAGTCGCTATTGTTTGCGGCGGAGGCAATATCTGGCGCGGAATCGCAGGAAGCGCAAGCGGTATAGACCGTGCAACAGCCGACTACATGGGGATGCTGGCAACAGTGATGAACTCACTTGCACTGCAGGATGCATTGGAGCAAATCGATGTTCCTACCCGGGTGCAGACCTCCATTTCGATGCAGCAGATTGCTGAGCCGTACATCCGCCGCCGTGCCATTCGCCATTTGGAGAAAGGACGCGTGGTAATCTTTGCCGCAGGAACGGGTAACCCCTTCTTCTCGACGGATACGACGGCAGCTCTCAGAGCAGCTGAGATTGAAGCAGAAGTTATCCTGATGGCGAAGAATAAAGTGGACGGTGTCTACTCAGCAGATCCTTTCAAAGACAGTACTGCCGAGAAATACGAGCAGCTGACCTACATGGATGTGCTGAACAAAAATCTTGGCGTCATGGATTCCACTGCATCCTCTCTGTGCATGGATAATAATATACCGCTCATTGTGTTTGCTATTACAGAGCAAGGCAATATCAAACGTGTCGTTCTCGGTGAGAAGATCGGGACGATTGTTAAAGGGAGTGTAGATTAATGCCACAAGCGGTCAAGAAAAATGCCGAAGAGCGTATGGAAAAAGCGATTTTATCGCTGAAACGTGATTTGGCCTCATTGCGGGCGGGACGCGCTTCGACAGCGCTGCTGGATCGCATTCAAGTTGAATATTATGGTGCACCTACCCCTGTTAACCAGCTGGCCAACATCAGCACACCAGATTCACGGACGCTGCTGATTCAGCCTTGGGACAGATCATCGCTTTCCGACATTGAACGGGCAATTATGAAGTCCGATCTGGGACTTACACCGGCTAACGACGGTACTATCATCCGTTTGTCTATCCCTGCGCTAACCGAGGAACGCCGTACTGAGCTTGTGAAGTTCACCAAAAAGTTCGGTGAGGAAGCAAAGGTAGCCATCCGCAACATCCGCCGCGATGCCAACGATGATATCAAGAAAATGGAGAAGAACGGCATCTCCGAAGATGAATCACACGGACACCAAGAAGATATTCAGAAATCAACGGATAAGTTCATAGCTGAAGTTGATAAGGTGCTCTTGTCCAAAGAAAAAGAGATTATGGAAGTATAATGACAATCAAGAGACTTCAGGGCCCCTCCGTTTATGGTGGGGTTTGTCTCTTTCTGATAAGAGCTTGGAGGAAACGGAAATGATCAAACGGATTCAAGCATGGCTGAGCCGTAAAGACAGGCAGGAGCCACAGCCAGTCGAGATTTCACCGGACAACATTCCCCGGCATGTGGCTGTAATTATGGACGGCAATGGGCGCTGGGCTAAACGGCGTGGTTTGCCACGCATTGTCGGCCATCAGAATGGAATGAAAGCTGTAAAACGTGCAACAATTGCGGCCAACGACCTGGGCGTTGAGTTTTTGACCATGTACGCTTTTTCTACAGAGAACTGGAAACGTCCTAAGGATGAAGTTGACTTCCTGATGCGTTTGCCTGTGGAGTTCCTGGCCCTTGAATTGGACGAGCTGATTGAGAAAAACGTACAAGTGCGCGTGATGGGTGATACCGATGCTTTGCCTACACATACCCGGAAGGCGATGGAAGAAGCCGTTGCCCGGACACAAGGGAATACTGGACTTATATTAAATTTTGCCCTGAATTACGGAGGACGTAAAGAAATCGAGGATTGCATGCGCGGATTGGGTCAGGATATCCAAGCAGGCCTGCTGTCCCCGGAGGAGATTACATCGGAGCTGATCGACAGCCGACTGTTATCAGGCGGGCTGCCAGATCCGGATCTGCTGATCCGGACCAGTGGAGAGATGCGGCTCAGCAACTTTATGCTCTGGCAGGTCGCTTACAGTGAGCTCTGGTTTACAGACGTGTTCTGGCCGGAGTTTGATAAAACGCACTTGCTGCAGGCTGTAGCGGAGTACCAGAGACGCACACGCCGTTATGGTGGACTGAAGTAGCCTGATGGGAGATGGAAATCTTTGAAGCA
Source organism: Paenibacillus sp. FSL M7-1046 (assembly GCF_038007405.1). Taxonomy (NCBI): domain Bacteria; kingdom Bacillati; phylum Bacillota; class Bacilli; order Caryophanales; family Paenibacillaceae; genus Paenibacillus; species Paenibacillus sp. FSL M7-1046. The sequence goes on from NZ_JBBOXB010000001.1 coordinate 5,394,069, forward strand.
GCGATTGATTACCGGAATTGTTGCCGGAGCAGTGTTTTTGGGATTGTGTTTTTTGGGCGGCTGGGCTTATCAGCTTTTGCTTGCCGGTATGGCGCTCATCGGGTTTTATGAATTTGTTAAAATGACAGGTGTCCGGGTGTTTGGTGGTACTGCGATACTTGGTTATGCTGCTGTAGCCTGCTACATGATTCCTTGGAGCCTGCTCGGAGTGAATCCATGGCTGTCCTGGGAACAAGGTATATGGCTTCTACTGCTGCTGTTCCTGCTGGTGACGGTATTCAGTAAGAATAAGCAGGATATTAAGATTACTTCACTCCTGTTCACAGGGATTGTATACATAGGAATGGGCTTTTCCTATATGGCTGTGGCCCGAGCTGCGAGCGACGGTCATGGGCTCTTCTGGACCTTCCTTTTGTTGTGCTGCATTTGGGGCAGTGACGCAGGTGCTTATTTTGTAGGGAGAAGCATTGGGAGAAATAAGCTCTGGCCAGCAATCAGCCCCAATAAAACGGTAGAGGGAGCCCTTGGAGGGGTAGTGATCTCTATCGTAATTTCCATTGTTTTCGCGATATTTGTTCCTGATCTGCTGACTTACGGACGCGCGCTGCTTATCGGTTTGTCCTGCGCTGTGCTCGGTCAGCTTGGAGATCTTGTACAATCTGCCTATAAACGGGTGTACGGTATTAAGGATTCAGGCTCGCTGCTGCCAGGTCATGGAGGAATTCTTGACCGCTGCGACAGCTGGATTATCGTATTTCCTTTCGTACATATCGTAATGCTTATGCCTTACTATTAAAACGACGGGAAAGAAGGTTCACATATGAAGAAAATAAGTGTTCTCGGATCTACCGGCTCGATCGGCACTCAAACACTGGATGTAGTTGCAATGCATCCGGACTCTTTTGATGTTGATGGTTTGGCTGCAGGGAGTAATACAGCCCTGCTTATGGAGCAGGTCCGCCGCTTTCAGCCTCGCCGAGTATCAGTGTCCACGAAAGAACTCGCTGAGCAGATCAGACCGGAGCTGCCCTCCGGTATTGAGCTTTTTTACGGAAGTGAGGGATTGGTAGAAATTGCTGCGGGTGGGGACGCTGATACGGTCGTCACAGCAGTGGTGGGCAGCGTGGGCTTGCAGTCAACGCTTGCCGCGATCGAAGCCGGACGGCATATTGGGCTAGCCAATAAGGAAACGCTTGTCACGGCAGGGCATTTGGTCACCGAGCTTGCCAACCGTAAAGGTGTTAAGCTGCTGCCCATCGACAGTGAGCACTCCGCAATTTTTCAATGTCTGAACGGTGAGAACCGTGAGGATGTTTCCAGCATTACCATCACCGCCTCTGGCGGGTCTTTCCGTGATTACACCCGCGAGCAGCTGAAGAAGGTTTCCGTAGAGGATGCGCTTCGCCACCCCAACTGGAGTATGGGAGCCAAAATAACAATTGATTCGGCAACCATGGTTAACAAAGGACTTGAGGTCATTGAAGCGCATTGGCTGTTCGGTCTGCCCTATGAGCAGATAAATGTCCTGCTGCATCCGGAGAGTATCATTCACTCCTATGTAGAATTCCGGGACAGCAGTATTGTCGCCCAGCTCGGAAATCCGGATATGCGGGTCCCGATCCAATATGCGCTGACCTATCCGGAACGTTGGGAATCGCCTGCCGCGCGGCTGTCACTTGCCGCAATAGGACGCCTAACTTTCCGGGAAATGGATTTTGTACGGTTTCCAGCCTTGAAGCTGGCGATTGAATGCGGGAAAGCGGGGGGGACGGCAACCACAGCCTTTAACGCGGCTAATGAAATTGCAGTTGCCCGTTTTCTCCGGCATGAGATTCCCTTCCTGCGTATTGAAGAGATTATTGAAGAAGTGCTCCAGCGCCTGGTGAATGTCAATCAACCGGATTTACAGCAGATTCAGCATTGCGATGAGATAACCCGGGAGCTTGCAGCTAAACTTTAAATAAATCACTTTATGTATTTGAAAAATGGAAATATTTGCTTTGCCCTGAAAAATTGGGTGGGACAGTTGATTCTCTTGTGCAGGGCCTTGGAATAATGATAAATTAAGAGGACATACTTCGGTCTTACACCTTAAGGGGGAATGTAACGCATGGAAATGGTAAGAGTCGTCTTTTTAACGGTGTTCATGTTCTTTGTTTTGGTGACCGTGCATGAATGGGGGCATTATTATTTTGCCAAACGCGCGGGTATCCTTGTAAGAGAATTTGCTATCGGTTTCGGTCCGAAACTGTTTTCTTATAAACGCAATGAAACCCAGTTCACGCTTCGCCTGCTGCCTTTTGGCGGTTATGCACGGATGGCCGGTGAAGATCCCGAAATTATTGAGATCGGTCCAGGGCAGACGATTGCCGTAAGACTGGGACAGGATAACAAAGTTAAAAGCATCTTTCTAGACGCGCTCGATACCCGCAGAAATGTAATCCGTGGGGAAGCGCAATATACCGACCTTGAGAACGAGCTGAAGATCCGCCTTGATGTCGATGGAGATGTCACCACTTATGATGTTCATCCACAGGCAATGATGATCAAACGGGGACAGCAGACTCAGATTGCGCCCAAAGACCGTCAATTCGGCAGTAAAACTGTAGGTCAGCGTGCTTTGGCCATCGTTGCCGGGCCGGTGATGAACTTTCTGCTTGCTTTTGTGCTTTTTGCAGTACATCTGCAGATGGCTGGTATCGTCATTGAGAATCCAACCTTTGTGAAGATTGGAGATCTCAGCGAAGGCATGCCGGCTCAGGAAGCCGGAGTGCAAAAAGGTGACATTGTCGTCTCTATTAACGGAGAACAGATTGGCGGAGACTACCAGAAGATGATTTCATTAACTTCCGCCTCCAAAGGTAAAGAGATGCAGTGGACGTTGCAGCGTGGCGATGAAACCTTTAATGTGGCCATGATTCCCCGCAGTATGGAGGGCGAAGAAGGCGGCAAAGTGGGGATCACTCCTGAGTTGCCTACACGGCAGCCCGGTTTTGGTGAGACCATTACTAAATCAGGAACAGCCATGGTGGATTGGACCAAAACGATTTTTGTTAGTTTTAAAACACTGATTAATAACTTTAATATGGATGATATTTCGGGTCCGGTCGGAACAGCGAAGATGACGGGGCAAATCGCTCAGCAAGGCATTCAATACTTGACCTATTGGGCGGCTATTCTAAGCCTGTACCTCGGTATTTTTAACCTGCTGCCGATCCCTGCGCTTGACGGAAGCCGTCTAGTCTTCCTGGGTGTAGAAGCACTTCGCGGCAAGCCGGTAGATCCAAGCCGTGAAGGGATGGTCCATTTTGTCGGATTTGCCTTGCTGTTCCTGGTCATGATCGCCGTTACCTATAATGATATCCTGCGGCTAATTACCGGTTGATTTTTACTTGAATGAATTTGAGCTTTGGCAGTCCCCGCAAAGGACTTGAACGATGTTGTGAAACCAAAGCCACACTTTGCAGGGCATTAGGAGGAGTTCCATCATATGGCAAAAGATAAGCAGTTTGTTACGGAAATCACCCCACAGAGCGAGGATTTCTCGCGCTGGTATATCGATGTAATCAAGAAAGCGGACCTGATGGATTACTCTCCGGTCCGCGGCTGTATTGTATTCAAACCGGAGGGATACGAGATTTGGGAGCATATCCAGGAGGAAATGAACCGCCGCCTTAAGGCAACGGGCCACCGTAATGCTTATTTCCCGGTCTTTATTCCGGAAAGCTTCTTCCAGAAGGAGAAGGATCATATCGAGGGCTTTAACCCTGAGCTGCCTTGGGTTACGGAAGCTGGCGGTGATGTGCTGGAGGAACGTCTGGCGGTTCGCCCGACCTCCGAAACCATGTTCGGGCATATGTATTCCAAATGGATTCAATCCTACCGCGATCTTCCGGTATTGATTAACCAATGGGCCAACGTAGTCCGCTGGGAGAAGCGTACGCTGCCGTTTATCCGTACCACAGAGTTCCTGTGGCAGGAAGGCCATACGGCGCATGAGAATGAAACTGAGGCCCGTGAGGAAACGATGCGGATGCTTGAGAATTACCGTGATTTTGTCGAGACCTATTTGGCAATTCCGGTCATCACTGGACAGAAGACACCTTCCGAGCGTTTTGCCGGGGCGGTTGACACGTATTCTATAGAAGCCATGATGAAGGATGGACGAGCTGTACAGGCGGCAACCTCTCATTATTTGGGAACCAAGTTTGCTACAGCATTTGATATTCAATATTTAAGCCGTGACAATGTGCTGGAATATGTTCATACAACCTCATGGGGCTCCACAACACGCTTAATCGGCTCGCTTATTATGGTGCACGGGGATGACCGTGGTTTGGCTTTGCCGCCTAAGGTCGCTCCAACACAGGTAATCATGATTCCAATCGGACCTCCTAAGACCCGTGAAGCTGTCATTGGCCGGACGGACGAGCTGTTCAAGGATCTGAAAGACGCAGGCATCCGTGTGCGTGTGGACGACCGTGCTGACGTTACTCCAGGCTGGAAATTCAATGAATACGAAATGCGTGGAGTGCCAGTCCGTCTTGAATTAGGTCCTCGTGATATGGAAAACGGGGTTTGTGTTCTGGTTTCGCGTATTACAGGTGAGAAGAAAATCATTCAGCAGGAGAACCTTGTCGCAGAGGTTAATGCCATGCTGGAGCAAGTACACAATGAAATGTTTGAACGTGCATTGAAATTCCGTGAGGACCACTTCTATTCGGTGGATACGTTAGCAGAAATGAAGGATTCGATGGAAGAACAGCGTGGTTTTGCTTTGGCAGGCTGGTGCGGTTCCGAAGAATGCGAGTCTAAAGTCAAGGAAGAAACAGGTGCAGGCAGCCGTAATATTCCGTTTGAGCCTGCGGTGAAGAAGGATACTTGTATTTGCTGCGGCAAGCCCGCTGCGCATACGGTTGTTTTTGCCAAGGCGTATTAATTCTTTGCTCAATACTATATAATTCTTCAGTATCTGAATGTAGCTTCTGGGAGAGGAGTCGGCGGGCCGAAAGAACCCAATGCTTTCACCTCCCGGGAGCTTTTTAAAATAGTGGACTCAAGGCTTCCTAATGTTTTCTTTGGTTTTGGAAATTAGGTTTTTTCAAAATATAAGAATTTATATGCTACACGCTATAAATTATCCTTCTATTTCTCGCTGAAACGGATACCGTCCTTTTGAGGACAGCGAAGCCGTTTCCACTTGCGGGGAGATTTTATTATCTGTGTAAAAGTTAGGTGGGGGAAGCATGGAACAGAACATGGAAAGAAGAAAAAGATTCGAGCTGTTGATGAAGCAGGGAGAGATTCCGCCTGCACTCATTGATCCCTACTTTTTGGACGGGCATATCGAACGTGTGGAAATCAGCCGCGGTAACCGGGACTGGCACATCGTCATTGCCAAAGATACTCTTGTTCCGGCACAAACCTACCGGACATTTTGTTTGAGAATGCGTGAGAAGCTGCAGCATATCGCCAAAGTCAGCTTCTTGTTTCTATATGATGAAAAAGTAAGCAGAGCAGAGCTTGTTCAGGAATACTGGGGCTTGTTTCTGGAATGGGCGCAGCGCGAGATCCCTTCGGTCAACGGTTGGCTGACCCGCTCCACTCAAGAGCTTCAAGACAGTACGCTTCTGCTCAGCCTAAATGATTCGATGTCTTTAGAGCTGGCCCGTAAAAAGGGAATCGAAGGCGCCATTATTAAATTTTACGATAAATATTTTGGCCTGTCCCTGAAAGTTAAGCTGCAGATTGCCGAGAACGAAAACAGCAAAGCGGATGCTTATGAAGAGTTCCAGCAGAAGCTTCAGCAGGAGCAGCGCGAGCTCGTTGAAATGATGATGATGGCCAGCGAGCCGGATGAACCCGTTGATGAGGGAGATCCGAATGAAGTCATTAAGCTTCAGGTCGGTTATGAAATCAAGGAGCAGGCTGTACCTATTCTGGAAATTCAGGATGAAGAGAAGAAAATCACGATTCAGGGTACGATCTTCGGACTGGACAGCAAGGAGCTGCGCAACGGCAATACCCTGTTCACCTTCTGCATCACAGACTTTACTGATTCTCTGCAAATGAAGATGTTTGCGAAGACCAAAGAAGATCTGAAGGTTATGGGCCAACTGGCCAACGGCAAATGGGTTAGAGCGCGCGGCAAGGTTGAATATGACCGCTTTATGCAGATTCCCGAGCTGGTAATGATTCCATCGGATCTAAACGAAGTATCGGCACCGCCGGCACGAAAGGATAATGCGAAGCAGAAGCGGGTAGAATTCCATTTGCACACGACTATGAGCACGATGGACGCAGTGGCGCCAATTGACGCATATGTCAAGACCGCAGCGAAGTGGGGGCACCCGGCAATTGCCGTCTCTGACCACGGGGTTGTGCAGAGCTTTCCGGACGCCAATCATGCTGCACATAAGCATAAGATCAAAATGATCTACGGCGTCGAGGCCAATGTGGTGAATGACTCAGTAAATATTGTGGAGAACGCGCAGCCGCTGGACCTGAAGACCGCCACCTATGTCGTATTTGATATAGAAACCACCGGTTTGTCGATCACCCGGAATAATATTACCGAACTTGCTGCGATTAAAATGACCGGCGGCCAGGAGATAGACCGCTACTCAACGTTCGTGAATCCGCATGAGAAAATTCCATACCATATTCAGCAGCTGACCAATATTACTGATGAGATGGTTAAGGACGCTCCTGATTTGGAGCCGGTGCTGAAGAAATTCGTCGAGTTCATAGGCGACAGTATCCTGGTTGCCCATAATGCCAGATTTGATATGGGGTTCATTCAGGCTTCCCTGGTGAAACTGGGTCTGCCTGTGCTGTCCAATCCTTCCCTGGATACGTTGGAACTGGCACGTCTGTTGTATCCGAGCATGAAGAACCACCGGCTGAATACACTCGCCGACAAATATAAGGTTCTGCTGGAAAGCCATCACCGTGCGGTGGATGATACCATTGCCCTGGGAGGCATTCTGAACGGTCTGCTGGCTGATGCCGAGAAGATGAAGGGGATGACCCGGCTTGACCGGCTGAATGATTATGTAGGCAATGATCTGTCGAACACCCGGCCGTTTCACTGCGGCATCTATGCACTCAACCCGACTGGCAAGAAGAACCTTTACAAGCTGATATCCATGTCGCATACGGAGTATTACAAGCGCGTTCCCTGCATTCCTAAGTCCAAGCTCGAAGAGCACAGGGACGGTCTGCTGGTCATTTCCGGCTGCGAACGGGGAGAGTTCTTTGAGGCTGTGCTCAATAAGTCTACTGAAGAAGCGATGGAGGTTGCCCAGTTCTACGATATTCTGGAGATTCAGCCGCTGACGATGTACATGCATTTGGTGGACAAGGGATTCGTGGCCAGCGCAGAGGATTTGCGGGGCGTAGTGCGCAAGGTTTGTGAAATCGGCGAACAGCTGAACAAGCCCGTGATTGCAACAGGCAATGTGCATTATCTGGAGCCGCGGGACAAGCTGTTCCGCGATATTACGATCCACGGGATTACAGGATTCAGCCCGCTCAAAGACCAGCGCAAGCCGGATGCCCATTTCCGCACTACGGAAGAAATGCTGGCCGAATTCGAATTCCTGGGCGCGGAAAAAGCGATGGAAGTTGTCGTCACCAATACGGTGGAGCTGGCTGACCGCTTTGAGGAATATGACCTGTTCCCGGACCAGCTGTTTACGCCGATTATCGATGGCGCTGATGACGAAATCCGCAACACCTGCTATGAGACGGCAAAATCAATCTATGGTGAGGAATTGCCTGAGGTTGTCGTTGCCCGGCTTGAAAAAGAGCTGGCGCCGATTATCAAATTTGGTTTCTCTGCCAACTATCTGATTTCTGAGCGTCTTGTGAAAAAGTCGAACAAGGATGGCTACCTCGTAGGTTCCCGTGGTTCGGTAGGTTCGTCTGTAGTTGCCACCTTCCTCGGAATCTCCGAGGTAAATCCGCTGCCAGCTCATTATATATGTGTAAATCCGGAATGCCGGCATAGTGAATGGTTCCTCGACGGCAGCGTGCCAAGCGGCTTTGACCTGCCTGACAAGGTCTGCCCGGACTGTGGCGGCAAGCTCAAGGGTGAAGGCCAGGATATCCCCTTTGAAACGTTTCTGGGCTTTAAGGGCGATAAGGTTCCCGATATCGACCTTAACTTTTCGGGTGAATATCAGCCGAACGCCCATAACTTTACCAAAACGATGTTTGGTCCGGACAACGTCTTCCGTGCCGGCACCATCGGTACGGTAGCGGAGAAGACAGCCTTCGGATTCACTAAGAAATATGAGGAGCATCATCAGAAGCGCTGGCGGGGAGCGGAAGTGGGACGTCTGGCCGCAGGCTGTACCGGGGTCAAGCGAAGCACTGGCCAGCATCCCGGCGGTATTGTCGTTTTGCCGGATTATATGGAGATAGAGGATATTACACCAGTGCAATTCCCGGCAGATGATGTCAATGCGGAATGGAAGACCACCCACTTTGACTATCACGCCTTTGATGCCAACCTGCTCAAGCTCGATATTCTGGGCCACGATGATCCGACAATGATGCGGATGCTGCAGGATTTAACAGGAGTGGACCCTACAACCATCCCGATGAACGATCCGAAGGTCATGAGCATGTTCAACTCCACAGATGCGCTTGAAGTAAGGCCTGACCAGATCCGGACCCCTGTGGCTACTTACGGAGTTCCGGAAATGGGGACGAAATTTGTCCGCCAGATGCTGGTGGAGTCGAAGCCTTCCAGCTTTGCCGACTTGCTGCAAATCTCCGGGCTGTCGCATGGTACGGGCGTATGGCTCGGCAATGCCCAGGAACTGATCAAGAACAACACCTGCAACATCAAGACAGTTATCGGCTGCCGCGATGATATTATGCTGTTCCTGATTTACAAGGCTGGGATGGATGCGGGACTGGCCTTCAAAATTACCGAGAGCGTACGTAAAGGGAAAGGGCTGTCTGCTGAATGGATCGAGGAAATGAAAAAGTGCAAGGTTCCTCAGTGGTACATTGATTCCTGCCTGAAGATCCAGTACATGTTCCCGAAGGCGCATGCCGCCGCCTATGTTATTTCCGCGGTCCGCACCGCCTACTTCAAGCTGTATCATCCTATTGAATATTATGCGACATACTTCACGGTACGGGCGGCTGATTTTGATATTGAACTTTGCTGCCAGGGTTACGAAGCCATCGCCCGCCAGATTGTAGATATTGAGCAGAAGGGCTTCCAGGCGCTTCCAAAGGAAAAAGCGATGCTGCCGATTCTTGAAATGGCGCTTGAGATGACAGCCCGAGGTTTTACTTTCAAAAATATTGATTTGTACCGTTCCGACGCAAACAAATTTACTGTTGACGGCAAAAGCCTCATTCCACCGTTCTCTGCACTGGCGGGAATTGGTGAGAATGCCGCCTATAACATTGCTGCCGCCAAGGATGCCGGAGAGTTCCTCTCCATCGAGGATTTCCAGCAGAAATCCAAAGCGAGCAAGACGGTAATTGAGCTGCTGACCGGGATGGGCTGCTTCCGCGGCCTGCCGGAAAGCAACCAGCTATCTCTGTTTTAAACTACAAATTGGATGCCTGAAAAGAGGCAGTCAAGGGCTAGCACTTGTCAGTGCTGATGCACTATGGTATAATTTTTTTGGTAATAATGAGATAAGTCCGTTGTGTAAAGAGTGGGGAAACCCACTCTTTATCTTTGGTATATAGCAAAAGACAAGTTCGTGGAGGTTAATTTCTTTTGAGCACACCCAAATCCAAAATTAAACAAACGGTAGAGCAGATGCTCGGGTCCTATCTCGAGGACAATGGTTTCGAACTGGTGGACGTTGAATACGTGAAGGAAGGCTCCAACTGGTTTTTGCGCATATTCGTAGATAAAGAAGGCGGCATTGATATTGACGACTGCGGTGCCATCAGCGAATATTTCAGCTCAAAGCTGGACGAGAATGATCCTATACCCGAGGCTTATTTCCTTGAGGTTTCCTCGCCGGGTGCTGAGCGCCCGCTTAAGAAAGCGGCAGATGTTGCCAAAGCGGTAGGCAAGGACGTGTATGTGACAGTTTATGAGCCGATTCAGGGACTCAAAGAATTCGAAGGTCGTTTGCTCTCATTCGAGAACGAGGAACTGCTCATCTCCGCGGGCAAAAAAGAACATGTAGTACCGTATGCCAAAGTCGCCAGCGCGAGATTGGCCATTATTTTTTAACGTCTTGAAAGGGGGACCGGATTTTCATGAGTATGGATTTTATCGAAGCTATGAATGAACTGGAGAGGGAGAAAGGCATCAGCAAGGATGTGCTGTTTGAAGCCATCGAAGCTGCGCTGATCTCCAGCTATAAACGCAATTTTAATGCGGCGCAAAACGTGCGTGTGGACATGAACCGCAACACTGGCGTAATTAAGGTATTTGCCCGCAAGCTGATTGTTGAAGAGGTTCTGGATACCCGGACCGAAATCTCACTGCCGGCTGCACGGGAAATCAACCCGCACTTCCAGCTTGAAGATATCGCTGAGCTTGAAGTAACGCCGCGCGATTTCGGCCGTATTGCTGCCCAGACTGCCAAGCAGGTAGTCACCCAGCGTATTCGTGAAGCGGAGCGCGGACTTATCTATAACGCTTTTATCGACAAGGAAGATGATATCGTTACCGGGCTTGTACAGCGCCAGGATATGCGCAACATCTATGTTGACCTTGGCAAAATCGAAGCGGTTCTGCCGCTCAGCGAGCTGATGCCTGGAGAAAAGTTCAAGCAAAGCGAGCGCATCAAGGCTTATATCACCAAGGTGGAGAATACGACCAAAGGGCCGCAGATTATGTTGTCCCGCAGTCATCCCGGATTGTTGAAGCGTCTATTCGAGCTGGAGGTTCCGGAAATTTTTGACGGCGTGGTTGAAATTCGTTCTGTGGCCCGCGAAGCAGGCTTCCGTTCGAAAATTGCCGTCTTCTCACGCAATTCCGAAGTGGATCCGGTTGGCTCCTGCGTAGGCCCAAGAGGCACACGCGTGCAGACCATCGTCACAGAGCTGCGCGGCGAGAAAATTGACATTGTCCGTTATTCTGAGGCTGTACAGGAATATGTGGCCAACGCGCTCAGCCCGTCCAAAGTGCTTGAAGTTCAAGTCTTTGAAGCGGAAAAAATGGCCCGTGTCATCGTGCCTGATTATCAATTGTCACTGGCGATCGGCATCAAGGGGCAGAATGCCCGTCTTGCTGCCAAACTGACCGGCTGGAAAATTGATATCAAGAGCGAGACCCAGGCAGAGCAGGAATACGGCAGACCTAAAACGGTAAGCGATGAAATGCATCAGGATTCCGTCTCCATTGATTAATTAACCTGCTCACTAGAGGGGAGGCGTTTATGATGAAGCAAAGAAAGGTGCCGCTGCGCAAGTGCGTTGCCAGCCAGGAGATGATGCCCAAGAAAGAGCTGATTCGCGTGGTTAGAACGCCCGAGGGCGAAGTGCTGATCGACCTGACAGGCAAAAAGTCAGGCCGGGGCGCTTATATCTGCGGCAAGCTTGAATGCTTTAAACTGGCACAAAAGAATAGAGCACTTGACCGCGCGTTAAAATGTCAAGTGAGTCCTGAAATCTATGCCCAGCTTGCCCGGGATTTTGCATCCGTGGAGGAGCAATTTTTGGCAGCAAAGGATAGTGAGGACGATGAGTAAGGCACTTTCTTATTTAGGGCTTGCGATGAGAGCAGGCAAGATTGTCACCGGCGATGAGGCCGTGCTTAAAGCGGTACGGTCTTCAGAGGCGAAGCTGGTCGTTCTGGCGGGTGACGCTTCAGATAATACCCAAAAAAAGTTCCGTGATAAATGCGGAACCTACGATATTCCACTAGTAATCGCATTTCACCGGGATGAACTCGGTGCAAGTATTGGTAAAGACCAGCGCGTTGTGCTGGCCGTTACGGATAAAGGATTCGCGGAAATGATCTCCAAGCAACTCGGAGATACTGTCGGAGGTGGAGTTATTGACTAAAGAAGACAATAAAGATAAACTGCGCGTGTATGAATACGCGAAGTCTCTGAACATGAGCAGTAAAGAAATTATTACAATTCTGAAGCGTTTGGATGTCCCTGTGAATAATCATATGAGTGTCATGGAGAATGGCTCTGTGACCAAAGTAGAACAGTTCTTCAAGGATATTAAGTCAAACGCTGCAGCCAAGCGGGATCCCGGCACCAGCAGCCGGCCGGTAACTACCGGCTCGGTAACAGCCGAACCTCAAAGTGCTCAGAATGCCAACAAAAATCAACCGGAAAAGCAGGTAGGTATGAACAGTAACCAAAACAACAACCAATCGACGACGTCCCCAAGGCCCCAAAGCGGACAAGATTCCCGCAGAACAACAACAGGCTCCACTCAAAATTCCCGCCCGCAGGGCAGCTCCACTAGCGGCAGCCGCCCGCAGGGCAGCTCCACTAGCGGCAGCCGCCCGCAGGGCAGCTCCACTAGCGGCAGCCGCCCGCAGGGCAGCTCCACTAGCGGCAGCCGCCCGCAAGGCAGCTCCACTAGCGGCAGCCGCCCGCAAGGCAGCTCGACCGGCGGCAGCCGTCCGCAAGGCAGCTCGACCGGTGGCAGCCGCCCGCAGGGCAGCTCGACCGGCGGCAGCCGCCCGCAAGGCAGCTCGACCGGCGGCAGCCGTCCGCAAGGCAGCTCGGCCGGCGGCAACCGTCCGCAAGGCAGCTCGACTGGCGGCAACCGTCCGCAAGGCGGCTCCACTGGCAGCCGTCCGCAAGCTCAAGGCGGTGCACCACGCACTGGCGATAACCGTCCGCAAGCTCAAGGCGGCGGCACCGGCGGAGACTTCTCCCGTGGCGGTGGCGGTGACAGAGGCGCTAAGAGAAACACTACAGGCGGCAGACCGAACAACAACAGCGGCCAAAAGCGCTTTGAAGACGGCAAAGGCGGCAACTACCGCGGCCGTGGCGGCAAGAACAACCGTGGCAGAAACCAGTCAATGGAACGCCGCGAGAAGATTGACAACACACCGAAGAAAATTATCGTACGCGGCAGCATGACCGTTGGTGAAACTGCCAAGCTGCTTCACAAGGATGCTTCTGAAGTGATCAAGAAGCTGATCTCGATGGGTGTTATGGCAACCATCAACCAGGAACTTGATATTGACACCATTCTGCTGCTGGCCGGTGAGTTCGGCGTAGAAGTAGAAGTGAAGATTCCAGTGGATGAAGACAGCTTCGAGACTGTTGAAGAGAACGACTCCGAAGAGGATCTTCAGGCTCGTCCTCCGGTAGTAACGATCATGGGTCACGTTGACCATGGTAAAACAACACTGCTTGATGCCATTCGTTCCACGAACGTAACTGGCGGCGAAGCTGGCGGAATTACTCAGCATATCGGTGCTTATCAAGTTGAAATCAACCACAAGAAAATCACATTCCTGGATACACCGGGTCACGAAGCGTTTACCGCGATGCGTGCTCGTGGTGCCCAAGTAACAGATATGACGATTATCGTTGTAGCTGCCGATGACGGTGTAATGCCTCAGACGGTTGAAGCCATCAACCATGCAAAAGCTGCAGGTCTTCCGATTATCGTTGCAGTCAACAAAATCGACAAGCCGGGTGCAGACCCTGATAAGGTAAAGCAGGAGCTTACAAGCTATGAGCTGGTTCCGGAAGAGTGGGGCGGGGATACCATCTTCGTTAACCTGTCCGCCAAACAGCGCATCAACCTGGAAGAACTGCTGGAAATGATCCTGCTCGTTGCTGAAGTGAATGAGTACAAGGCTAACCCGGACAAACGGGCACGCGGTACTGTAATCGAAGCTGAGCTTGACAAGAACCGTGGACCGGTTGCCCGTATTCTCGTGCAGAACGGTACGCTGAAAGTCGGGGACGCCTTTGTAGCAGGTAACTGCTTCGGACGCGTACGCGCCATGGTTAATGACAAAGGACGCAAGATCAAGGAAGCAGGTCCTTCCACACCAGTGGAAATTACCGGTTTGACTGAGGTGCCTCAGGCAGGCGATCCGTTTATGGCCTTTGAAGATGAGCGTAAAGCCCGTGCTATCGCGGACAGACGTTCTACAACCCAGCGCCAATCCGAGCTGAACACGAATACCCGTGTAACCTTGGATGACCTGTTCAAGCACATCAAGGATGGCGAGATCAAAGACCTGAACGTAATCATTAAAGCAGACGTGCAGGGATCGGTTGAAGCGCTGAAAGGCTCTTTGGCCAAGATCGAAGTCGAAGGTGTACGTGTGAAGATCATTCACAGCGGTGCAGGTGCCATTACGGAATCTGACATTACACTCGCTGCTGCATCCAATGCTATTGTTATCGGCTTCAATGTTCGTCCGGATGCCCAGACGAAAGCGGCTGCCGAGCAAGAAAAAGTGGATGTTCGTCTGCACAACATCATCTACAACGTAATTGAGGAAATTGAAAGTGCGATGAAAGGGATGCTTGATCCGATCTATAAAGAGAACGTTATCGGTCATGCAGAAGTGCGCAACGTCTTCAAAATCAGCAAAGTGGGTACCATTGCAGGTTGTATGGTTACTTCCGGCAAAATTGCCCGCAATGCCGAAATGCGCTTGATCCGCAGCGGTATTGTTGTCTTCCAAGGAAAGATCGACACCTTAAAACGTTTCAAAGATGATGCCAAAGAAGTGGCGCAGGGTTATGAATGCGGCATAACTTTGGAACGCTATAATGACGTCCAAGAGGGCGACATTATCGAAGCGTTCATTATGGAAACGGTAGAGCGCTAAGCGAAGAGGTGAATATAGATGTCTAAAATCAGAGCGGGACGGGTTGGCGAACAGATCAAGAAAGAGTTGAGCCAGCTTATCCAAAGCGGACTGAAGGACCCGCGCATCGGGTTCGTAACAGTAACCGGCGTAGATGTAACGAACGATCTCTCGCAGGCCAAGGTATACCTGAGCGTGTTCGGAGACGAAGAGCAGAAGAGCGATTCGCTAAAAGCGATTGAGAAAGCCAATGGCTTTCTCCGCTCCGAACTTGGCAAGGCGATCCGCCTGCGCCACACGCCTGAGCTGATCTTCAAGATGGACGAATCCGTTGCTTACGGAAGTCATATTGAGAAGCTGCTCGGCGAGATCGGCAAGAACGAAGAAAGTTAGGAAACATAAAGGAGACGGCGAATGCAGAGCTATGAACAAAGTCTCCAGCAGACCCGTAAGTTTCTGCTGGAACACGACGATTATCTTGTAGTGTCGCATGTTCAGCCGGACGGAGATGCAGTCAGCTCCACCCTCGCGGTGGGCTGGCTTCTCTCATGTCTGGGCAAAAAATATACTATGCTGAATGAAGGCCCGATTCCCAAACGGATGGAATACTTATGGCATGCCGATGAGATTGTCAATCTGGGGGAAGGTGATTTGCCCCGGAAGTACAGTAATGTCATTTGCGTCGATTGTGCAGATTTTCAGCGTGTGGGGCTGACCCAGCGCTTTTTTGCTCAGGATGCCCTTATCGCAAACATTGATCATCATCCCACCAATAACGGTTACGGATTCGTTACGTTGATTAAGCCGGATGCTGCTGCGACTGCGGAAATTTTGTTCGACCTGCTGAAGACGTTTGAGGTGGAATGGGATATAGATATTGCTACAGCAATCTATACAGGATTGCTGACCGATACCGGCGGCTTCCGCTACACCAATACCTCACCTAAAGTGATGGCGGCTGTCTCTGAGCTGCTGGTACTGGGAGTTAACGGTCCCGAGCTGGCGGAGACGTTGCTGGAGGAAATGACATTAGCTCAGGTGAAGGTGCTGAACCGGGCACTGAATACTTTGCAATTAACTCCGCAGGGCGATGTTGCCTGGGTTTATGTAACACCACAGGATATGCTCGAATGTAATGCCGCCAATGAGGATCTTGAAGGCATTGTTAATTATCCGCGTAATATCCGCGGTGTGGAGGTCGGCATGCTGTTCAAGGTCATCGATGAGACTGCTGTGAAGGTCAGCCTGCGTTCGGCCGGCAAGGTCGATGTCGCAGCGCTGGCTCAAGTCTTCGGAGGCGGCGGACATACCCGCGCAGCAGGTGCCCGGGTTGAGGGTACGCTGGAGCAGGCAATACCACGGGTGCTGGAGGAGGTCAGACGTCTTTTATGAGTGAGCTGACAGGTGTTTTGGCTGTTTTTAAGCCTGCAGGGTACACTTCACATGATGTTGTAGCCAAAGCCCGGCGGATTCTTGGCATGAAGCGCATCGGACATACCGGAACTCTGGATCCTCAAGTGACAGGCGTATTGCCGCTTTGTCTTGGTAGGGCAACCCGGGTTGTGGAGTATATTCAGGAGCTGCCTAAGGAATATGTGGCCACACTGAGACTAGGTATGGCAAGTGATACCGAAGACTTAACCGGAACCATCACGGAAACTGTGGATGAAGTGAAAGTTACCGAGGAAGAAGTTCTGGCGGTACTGAACTCCTTTAAAGGAGTAATCTCTCAGGTTCCCCCGATGTACTCGGCGGTGAAAGTGGAAGGCAAACGCCTCTATGAGCTGGCTAGAGAAGGCAAGACTGTAGAACGCAAGAGCCGTGATGTGGAGATTTACGAAATTGAGATGACGGATATGGTGTACAGCGGCAATTATCCTGATATTACCTTCCGTGTGCTGTGTTCCAAGGGTACATACATCCGTACGCTTTGCGTAGATATCGGCCGGGCGCTAGGAGTGCCCGGTGTGATGGTCAAGCTGGAACGGACGATGTCCGCAGGGATATCCGCCAGTCACTGTCTAACCCTTGAGCAAATTGCCGAGCATAAAGAAGCAGGCACACTCGATGAACATCTGATCGCGGCGGATGAAGCGATTTCCCATCTGTCCCGGCATTCGGTAATGGATGAGAAGAGGAAGGCCGCCCTGCAGGGGCAGCGCCTTTCAACACGTTACGTAGCACCTGAAGTAAAGCAGGCCGGACATTTTCGGCTGTATGATCTACAGGGAGAGTTCCTGGGCATTTATGAATTGGATGACACAGGAGCTATAGCCCCTGTAAAGGTATTCGCACAAGCATAATATTAATTTTATTAGTGAATTGTAGGTGAGAAACAGCGTGAGAACCGTAACCTTAAGTTATCCAATGCCAGCGGAGACCGCAGCGCAGTGGGCGCAGCCGCAAGTGACTGCCCTGGGCCAGTTTGACGGACTGCACCGCGGACATGCCAGCGTCATTACTTCCGCTGTAGCTCTGGCCCGTAAACAAGGCGTACCGGCAGCAGTCATGACCTTTCATCCTCATCCCAAGGATGTAATGGGCAAAGGTGACTATGATGGATATTTGACCCCGGCGAAGGACAAGCAGGAACTGCTTGCCGGCATGGGGGTCGATATTTTGTATATAATTGAATTTAATGAGCAGCTGTCCCGGGTTAGCCCGCAGGATTTTGTCTCTGTAATGCTGCTGCCGCTGCACATTGTAACTGCAGTTATCGGCTTCGATTTCCGCTTTGGCTACATGGGCAAAGGGGATGCCGATATGCTCCGTGAGCTGGGGGACGGTGTGATGAATGTGGAGACGGTGCCTCCTTTTCTGCTTGAAGGAGAGAAGGTAAGCAGCTCCGGCA
This sequence comes from Paenibacillus sp. FSL M7-1046, assembly GCF_038007405.1. Lineage (NCBI taxonomy): Bacteria > Bacillati > Bacillota > Bacilli > Caryophanales > Paenibacillaceae > Paenibacillus > Paenibacillus sp. FSL M7-1046. The sequence goes on from NZ_JBBOXB010000001.1 coordinate 5,411,660, forward strand.
TTCGGAAGAGCCTTCAGAACGGAGATCTAACCCTGGCCAACGCATGGTTTGGGCGCTGCTATCATCTGCGCGGAGTTGTAGGGCACGGGGAGAAGAGAGGCCGCACAATTGGTTTTCCGACTGCAAATCTTCAGCTGGAAGACCGTTATGTCATCCCGGCTAAAGGGGTGTATGCAGTGCGGGTCTTTTATAAGGAAGACGTTCTGTACGGCGTAATGAATGTCGGCGTGAAGCCTACGTTCCATGAGGGGATGATTGCCCCGAGCTTTGAGGTGCATCTGTTTGATTTTGCAGGAGACATCTATGAAGAGGAACTTAAGGTAGAACTGGTCTCCTTTATCCGGCCTGAGCGTAAGTTTGAGTCGATTGATGCCCTGATTTCACAGATTGCTGCTGATGCCGAAACGGCCAAAGAGCTGCTGGGCTATCATTCTTAATCTGCACGGGACAAGCCGTTTACTTTTCTTTCCGATAATGCTATACTGATTAACGTTGCTGGAAAAACAGCATCATAACCATAGCTTGGTTGCTCGTTCTCACCGACGGTGACGAGGCTACTGGCGATTATAATGAAGGAGGTGAACAGGATGGCATTGACTCAAGAACGTAAACACCAATTGATCGACGAGCACAAAACTCATGAATCCGATACTGGATCCCCTGAGGTGCAAGTTGCTATCCTTACGGAGAACATCGTTAATTTGACTGACCACTTGCGTACGCACAAGAAGGATCATCATTCCCGTCGCGGATTGCTGAAGATGGTTGGACAACGTCGTAAACTGCTGGCGTATTTGAAGAACAAAGACATCAGACGTTACAGCGCCCTGATCGAAAAACTGGGATTGCGTCGTTAATTTTCCATAAGATTACCCTTAAAGCAGCCTGGTTGTATACCGTATGTCCTTCTCGGAGCGACAGCGGGACAGCCGGGTTGCTTTTTGAAAATTTAGGGAAAACTTTTACAATTAGGCTAGCTTAACTTATTCGCAAAAACGGCTATTTTACCTCTTATGGAGGACAAGCCGTTTTTGCTTGTATAAAACATAGAGAACCGGCCCTTGACCCAAAGTGATCAAGACATCCGTTTCACCAATGACAATCATTGAACCTGCGATAATGTACAGCGGGTCTACTACCATTCAAGGAGGGATTTTATGGAACAACGTGTAGAAATGCAGCTTGGCGGAAGACGCCTTGTGCTGGAAACAGGCCGTCTGGCCAAACAAGCGAACGCAGCCGTAATGGTTCGTTACGGAGATACTGCTGTATTGTGTACGGTTACAGCGTCAAGCGAACCTAAAGATCTGGATTTTTTCCCGCTTACGGTTAACTATGAAGAAAGATTATACGCAGTGGGTAAAATCCCGGGCGGATTTATTAAACGCGAAGGCAGACCGAGTGAGAAGGCTATTTTGTCCAGTCGTCTGACTGACCGTCCGATTCGTCCGCTGTTTCCGGAAGGATTCCGCAATGACGTGCAAGTATTGAATATGGTTATGAGCGTGGATCAGGATTGTGCGCCGGATATTGCTGCTATGATCGGTACTTCCGCAGCACTCAGTATTTCCGATGTTCCTTTCAATGGTCCTATCGGCGGTGTGGCTGTCGGCCGCATTGACGGTCAATTCATCATTAATCCTGACGTTGTACAGCAGGCGGCAAGTGACATCTACGTGGTGGTAGCGGGAACTAAAGACGCCATCATGATGGTGGAAGCGGAAGCCAATGAAGTGCCGGAAGATGTAATGCTGGAAGCCATCATGTTCGGTCATGATGAAGTCCGCAAGATCGTAGCAACAATTGAGCAGCTGGTAGCAGTTGCCGGCAAAGAGAAGATGGCTGTGAAGCTGCATGCGGTTAACGCTGATGTCAACACAGAGGTTCGCGCTTATGCGGAAAGCCGTCTGGTAGATGCCGTGAAAATTGCTGAGAAGCATGCCCGTCAGGATGCCATCGACTTGGTCAACAATGAAACGGTGGAGTATTTCGTAGAGAAATACATAGAGACACCTGAACTTCTTAAAGATGTGAAGGAAGTCCTGCATGATATCGTGAAGGATGAAGTCAGACGTTTGATTACACATGATAAGGTTCGCCCGGATGGCCGCAAGCTGGATGAAATCCGTCCGATTGAATGCGATACTTCTCTGCTTCCGCGTACGCACGGATCCGGACTGTTCACTCGTGGACAGACACAAATTCTTAGCGTATGTACACTGGGTGCACTGGGTGATGTACAGATTCTTGACGGTATTGATCCGGCAGAAACTAAACGGTTTATGCATCACTACAATTTCCCTCCGTTCAGCGTAGGGGAGGCACGTCCGCTTAGAGCACCGGGACGTCGCGAGATCGGCCACGGAGCCCTTGGAGAACGCGCGTTGTCCAAAGTCATTCCTAGTGAAACCGAATTCCCGTACACTATCCGTTTGGTATCTGAAGCGATTGAATCCAACGGATCTACTTCCCAGGCAAGTATCTGCGCCAGCATTTTGGCAATGATGGATGCGGGTGTGCCGATCAAAGCCCCTGTAGCGGGAGTAGCGATGGGTCTGATTAAAGATGGAGAGCATGTCTCGATCTTGACGGACATTCAAGGAATGGAAGATCATCTTGGCGATATGGACTTCAAGGTAGCAGGTACGGCTGAAGGTGTAACGGCGATCCAGATGGATATCAAAATCGACGGCATCGACCGTAAAATCCTGCAGGATGCTTTGCAGCAGGCTAAAGAAGGACGTATGTTCATCTTGGGCAAAATGATGGAAGCTATCTCCGAGCCTAGACCAAGCTTGTCCAAATACGCTCCTAAGATCATTATCATCAACATCAATCCGGATAAGATCCGTGATGTTATCGGTGCAGGTGGTAAGATTATCAATAAAATCATTGAAGAAACCGGCGTGAAGATCGACATCGAACAGGATGGCCGTGTCTTTATCGGATCTTCGGACGAAGAAATGATTCAGAAAGCCCGCGGCATTATCGAAGGCATTGTGCGTGAAGTGCAGGTCGGCGAAATTTATGTGGGTACCGTTAGACGCATCGAGAAGTTCGGCGCATTTGTTGAACTGATTCCGGGTAAAGACGGGTTGGTGCATATTTCCCAGCTCTCCACTGAGCGCGTAGCCAAGGTGGAAGATGTAGTTGCCATCGGCGACACCATCACTGTAAAAGTTACCGAAATTGACCAGCAGGGCCGTGTGAATCTATCGCGCAAAGCGGTATTGACTTCGGAAAGCGGAGCAAAGGCGTAAGCCGGACTCACCCTTTTGGCAAAAGCGTCAATTGTATAATTGAGAAGAGACAGAAGCGTATGCATTCTGGCTCTTTTTTAAAAATATAGGAATTTATAGGCTTCATGCTATAAATTATCCTTATATTTCTCGCTGAAACGGATACCTTCCTTTTAAGGACGGCGAAGCCGTTTCCACTTGATATAACGATGTTTTGGATTATCTTTGCAGCCCGGGCCCCACTTTGTGGGGTTATTTTAATTTGCTTCAAGTGCGAGCTGTATGCATATTCTTCTCCAAACCTACATAGGCTGGGACAAAGCGTCCTTGCACCCTGTGCGGGACGAGCGTGAGACGTTTCTGCCGGGGAGGAAAGGCGTCATGAAGACGGAAAAAGCAGCGCTTGTGCTTGCCTGTATTGCTGTGGTAATCGGTCTTGGCAGTACATACGGACCGGTGAAGGAAATGCTGGCCGAGCTTAAGCCGCAGGATGGACTGGCTGTGTGGAGTAATATTCCGAAAGAGCGTGACCAGGAGCTGCGTTCTTTGATTGAGAGCAAAGCGGCCAAGCTGAATGCTGCACCGGTGGATGCTGCTGTGGACCGGGTGTGGAAGGCAATTCCGGGTTATAATGGCCTTCAGGTTGATGTAGAGGCTACGTACCGCAATACACTGCTGCAGGGGCCGGGAGAGGGTCTGAAATGGGTGTACCGGCAAATCCCGCCGAAGGTGTCACTGAATGATCTGGGTGCTCACCCGATTTACCGGGGCAATCCCGCCAAGCCGATGGTCTCGCTGATGATCAATGTAGCATGGGGCGATCAATTCATTATACCGATGCTTAACATTTTGGATGAGGAAAAGGTAAAGGTGACCTTTTTTCTGGATGGAAGCTGGCTTAGTCATAACCGGGAGCTTGCGGCCGAAATGCTGAAGCGAGGGCATGAGATGGAGAATCACGCGTATACCCATCCCAATATGAGCACTTTAAGCCGGGCCCGGGCGACCGCCGAGATTGAGAAAACGAAGAGTCTGCTGAAAGAAAGTCTTGGAGTAACCAATACCTGGTTTGCGCCTCCGTCCGGTGATTTTGATCAGGAAACAGTGGATATCGCCGCCTCATTGGGGCTGAAAACAGTGCTGTGGACATTGGATACCGTCGATTGGCGCAACCCTTCTCCAGAATCCGTTGTCGCCAAAATCAGCAGCCAGTCCGAGCCGGGTACATTGATATTGATGCATCCGACGGCTTCCTCTTCCAAAGCGCTGAGAGGCATGATCCGGGGGATTAAAGCTAAAGGTCTTCAGCTGGGTACGGTCAGTGAAACACTGTCAGCGGAGCGGCTGGCCCCTTCAGAAGTTGAGTGAGTGGTTAATTTCTGGTAGGATAAGAGTCGCGCGTAACAAATACAAAGATAGATACAGGGCTATGCCAGGAGGACGTAGAAGTGGAAAAAATAGTATTATCGAACGGCCTGCGGGTGGTTACGGAGAAAATCCCTACCGGACGCTCCGTTTCCTTTGGAATCTGGGTCAAGAATGGCTCCCGCAATGAGAACCCGCTGAATAACGGGATTTCCCATTTTATCGAGCATATGCTTTTTAAAGGCACAGACCGCTTCAGTGCCAAAGATATTGCCGAGCAGTTTGATGCGATTGGCGGCAACGTCAACGCATTTACCTCGAAGGAATATACATGTTATTATGCAAAAGTATTGGATGAGCATCTGCCGATCGCCGTGGATGTGCTGTCCGATATGTTCTTCCGCTCGCGGATTGATGCCGAAGAGCTGGCCAAGGAGAAAAATGTCATCCTGGAGGAAATCGCCATGTGCGAGGATACGCCAGATGATCTGGTTCATGATCTGATGTGTGCTGCGGCGTACGGCGAGCATCCGCTGGCTTATTCCATTCTGGGCTTGAAGGAACGGCTGGCAGACATGACGGCCGATGATCTCCACGCGTATATGAAACAGCAGTATACCATTGAGAATACGGTAATCAGCGTAGCAGGCAATATCAATGACGGACTGGTTGAACTGCTGGAGGCCCATTTCGGATCTTTCGATAACCATGGTGAATCTGCGCCTTTGACAGCTCCTGATTTCCATGGCGAATTGCTGTTTCACCGCAAAAAGACGGAGCAAAACCATATTTGCCTCTCCCTCCCGGGCGTAGAAAGCGGCGGACCGCTTCAATATGCCATGGTGCTGCTGAATAATGCCATCGGCGGCGGGATGAGCTCCAGAATGTTCCAAGAGATTCGCGAAAAACGCGGGTTAGCCTATTCCGTCTACTCCTATCACAGCTCCCAGGCAGACAGCGGCCTGTTCACCGTCTATGCCGGCACTGCGCCGAAACAGACCAAAGAGGTGACGGAACTGATTAAGGAAATGATGCATGATCTTGCCGTTAACGGTCTGAGCGAAGATGAGCTGAGAAAAGGTAAAGAGCAGCTCAAGGGCAGCCTGATCCTCAGCTTGGAGAGCACCAGCAGCCGGATGAACCGGATTGGCAAAAATGAGCTGATGCTTGGACGGCATGATACTCTTGACGATATGATCACCAAAATCGGACTCGTCACCATGGATGATATCAATCGATTACTGGACCACATGTTTGCTGAGCCCCTCGCATTAGCGATGGTCGGCTCCTCTGATAAAGCTATTGCCAATGTTAGGAGAGATGATCTTGTCTTATTACGTTCAAATTAACAAACTGCCCGGCAACGAGGATGTGCTGCTGCCCCGCAAAATGTCGGAACAGGCTTCCGGCTATGACCTGTATGCGTCTGTGGACGGTGAGGTTGTGCTTGCTCCGGGCGAGCGCGCCCTGATCCCTACGGGAATCTCACTGGCGATGCCGGACGGGCTGGAGGCGCAGATCCGTCCGCGCAGCGGCCTTGCTCTAAAGCACGGCATTACCTGCCTGAATACCCCGGGGACGATTGATGCCGATTACCGCGGTGAAATTAAAGTTTTATTGATTAACCTGGGTCAGGAGCCGTTTGCCATCGCACGCAATGAGCGGATTGCCCAAATGGTGTTCCAGGCCGTGCCGTCTGTGACCATGGTGGAAGTGGACGAGCTGTCCGAGACACAACGCGGCGCCGGAGGCTTTGGCCATACTGGCAAATAGCAGACGGAATTATTGTTTTACTCATACCTGGAGCTTGCGGATGTAGCCTGTAAAGGCCTTCTCCGCAGGCTTTTTTTGTTGCATTGACCTTAAATTGAGTCAAGCCATGTATCAGTTTCTCCTGTATTTCTTCTCTGCTCTTCACCCATGGGCGCCCCCCGGCATAAGATGCTTTATAGTCGATAGTGTATGTGGAAAGGAGCGTCATCCCTATGCTTACTGGCATCAGGATCGTGTTCCTGGGCGGGGACGCGAGACAGATTGAAGTGATTCGGAAATGTGTGGAAATGGATGCGACGGTAAGTGCTGCCGGATTCGATAAGTGGGAATCCCCTAGCCCGGGGGTGAACCTGGAAGAGCTGTCGGCAGAGCTCTTAGGCAATGCGGATGTGCTGGTACTGCCAACCGTTGGTTGTGATGATGAAGGGAATATCAATGCGCTGTTCTCCTCTCACCGTCTGCAGCTGCTGGATGAGCACATCGCTGCGATGCCGTCCCGATCCACGGTGTATACCGGTATGGCCAAAAGCTATTTGCGCAGTCTGTGCGCCAGACATTCACTAAAGCTGGTGGAACTGCTGAACCGGGACGATGTGGCGATATACAACTCCATCCCTACAGCAGAAGGCGCGCTGGTTATGGCCATTCAGAATACCGATTTTACTATTCATGGTTCCACGTCGATGGTACTCGGGATGGGAAGAACCGGGTTTACGATGGCTCGGGCGCTTCAAGGGCTCGGCTCCAGCGTAAAGGTGGGGGTAAGAAGACAGGAGCATTATGCGCGGGCGGAAGAGATGGGCTGGAAACCTTTTATGACAGGTGAGCTGCTGCTTCATGTGCCGGATGTTGATCTTATCTTCAATACCATCCCAAGCATGATTATTACCGCGCAGGTACTATCCCGGCTTCAGAGGCACTGCGTAATTATTGATTTGGCCTCCGCACCGGGCGGATGTGATTTCCGCTATGCGGAGAAGCGCGGGATTAAAGCGATGCTGGCTCCGGGATTGCCCGGGATCGTTGCCCCCAAGAGCGCCGGAATTATTATGGGTAGTGCGCTGGTACAGTCGATATCTGACGAGACTTCAATCAGGGGGGACGAATAAATGGATTGGCATGGTAAAACAGTAGGTTATGCAATTACCGGTTCACATTGCACGTTTGCCGAAGTGATGCCGCAGATTCAGCGCTTTATGGACGACGGTGCAAATGTGGTGCCGATTGTTTCCGCATCGGTGCTGAACACGGATACCCGCTTCGGCACATCGGAAAATTGGTTAAAACAGTTGAAAGATATAACAGGGAATGATATCATTTCTACAATTGTTGAAGCGGAACCGCTGGGTCCTTCCAAGCTGCTGGACGTTCTGACGATCGCCCCTTGCACGGGGAATACGACGAGCAAATTGGCCAACGCCATGACAGACAGCCCCGTACTGATGGCAGCAAAGTCCCAGATGCGTAACGGTCGGCCGCTAGTGCTGGCCATCTCCACGAATGACGGCCTTGGCCTGAATGCGGCGAATATTGCAAAGCTTTTGGTAGCCAAACATATTTATTTTGTGCCGTTCGGCCAGGATAATCCTGTAGGCAAGCCCAACTCGCTTGTAGCGCGTATGGATCTCATACCCGAGGCCTGCTACGCAGCTTTGCAGGGCAATCAGCTGCAGCCGATGATTATCGAACGGTTTCATTCAGCATAATTAGCATGTTTCGATACAGTAATCATGCTCGAACATAGGCTTCACTTTTGCCGCCCTCATTCTGAGGGCGGTTCAGCTCTTTTTTAGCATTCCAAAGGTTGGACCTGGCCGCGTCTATTGTCATTACTTGATTTGGGCAGGTCCCGTGCAATTAGAAAGGAGCGTCATCCTTATGTTTACTGGCATCAGGATCGTGTTCCTGGGCGGGGACGCAAGACAGCTGGAGGTCATTCGTAAATGCGTAGAGATGGATGCGACGGTAAGCGCCGCCGGGTTTGATAAGTGGGAAACTCCAAGTCCTGAAGTGAACATGATTCAGCTTTCGGCCGGACTGCTCAGCAGCGCGGATGTGCTGGTTCTGCCTACGGTGGGATGTGACGAGGAAGGAAATATTAACGCCGTATTTTCCTCGGATCGCCTACAGCTGCTTGACGAACATATCGCGGCGCTGCCGCCGGACTGCACAGTGTATGCCGGTGTAGCCAAAAGTTATTTGCGCAACCTGTGCGCCAGACATTCGATTAAGCTCGTGGAACTGCTGAACCGGGACGATGTGGCGATTTACAACTCCATCCCAACAGCAGAGGGTGCACTGGTTATGGCTATCCAGAATACCGATTTTACAATTCACGGCTCCTCTTCGATGGTGCTAGGCATGGGCAGAACCGGATTTACAATGGCAAAGGTATTGCAGGGACTCGGTGCCAGTGTGAAAATAGGCGTCAGGAGGCAAGAGCATTACGCACGTGCGGAAGAGATGGGCTGGAAGCCATTTATGACCGGAGAACTGCTGCTGCATGTGCCGGAGGCTGATCTCATCTTTAATACCGTCCCGGGCATGATTATAACCGCGCAGGTACTTTCACGTCTTCAGAAGCACTGTGTAATTATCGATCTGGCCTCCGCTCCGGGCGGATGCGATTTCCGCTATGCGGAGAAGCATGGACTCAAGGCGTTGCTGGCGCCAGGTCTGCCTGGAATAGTTGCCCCAAAAAGCGCAGGGATGATTATGGCTAATGCGTTGGTGCAGTCGATATCTGACGAGACATTGCGCACAGCGGACAATAAATGAATTGGCTTATAAATGAGTAGGTTATATTATTACTTTCAATCCGCTTCAATCTGCTAAGAGGAAGGTTTGACCAATATTCAGCATTTCAAAGTAAAGATCTTGCGCACATGAGCCGTTCCTTGGATAGAAACAGTTCTTCAGTGCATATAACGCATGCTTGCTTAGAGAAGTAATGGAGGAATTATAAATGGGTATTTTGGTGCAAAAGTTCGGCGGAACCTCATTGTCCACACCGGCAGCGAGGGAGCATGTCATCCGCCACGTCAAACGGGAGATGGCCAGCGGCTTTGATCTGGTTATTGTCGTCTCCGCTATGGGACGCAAAGGGGAGCCTTACGCAACCGACACGCTGCTTGACTGGGCAGTGCAGAACGGGAATTCCCTGCCGGACCGGGAGAAAGATCTCTTGATGTGCTGCGGAGAAATAATCTCCGCCACTACACTGTGTGGTCTGCTGGAGCAGGAGGGCATCCGCTCTACGGTGCTTACAGGCGCACAGGCTGGCTTCCTTACCGACAACAACTACGGCAACGCAAGAATTCTCGATGTGCAGACCGAACGCATTCTACGGGAATTGCGAGAGCATAAAGTAGTTATAGTAACCGGGTTTCAGGGTCAGACCGAAGCCGGTGATTTTACGACCCTTGGACGCGGGGGAAGCGATACCTCGGCAACAGCGCTTGGTGCAGCACTCCGTGCGGATATGGTCGATATTTACACCGATGTGGACGGGATTCTTACAGCCGATCCGCGGATTGTCGAGGATGCGAAGCAACTGACCTATGTCAGCTATACAGAAATCTGCAACATGGCCTATCAAGGGGCTAAAGTTATACATCCCCGTGCGGTGGAAATTGCCATGCAGGCCCAGATTCCTGTACGGGTGCGCTCAACGTTCTCGGAAGCCGAAGGTACGCTTGTCACCCATCCTGAAGGATTCAGCGATGTTTCACACGGGGTAGTGGACCGTTATGTTACGGGGATTGCTTATGTCAGCAACATTACACAGATCTCTGTGGAGTGTCCGGACGGCAACGGTACCGGTGTACAGCTGCAAATCTTCAAAAGTATGGCCGACAATGAAATCAGTGTGGACTTTATCAATGTAACGCCTTCGGAAGCTCTGTACACTGTGAACGATGACAAATCGGAGCAGGCTATCGCTGCGCTGCAAGAGTTGGGACTTCGTCCCAAGAGTTTGTCCGGCTGTGCCAAGGTCTCGGTAATCGGCGGAGGCATTAACGGCGTGCCGGGGATTATGGCGCGCATTGTTGAGGCGTTAACCTCGCAGAACATTCAGATTTTACAGTCTGCCGATTCCAATACAACAATCTGGGTACTGGTGAAGAAGGAAGATATGGTGCAGTCGCTGCGTGCACTGCATGCCAAGTTTGAATTGCACCGCTGACAAGGAGGAATTCAAAGTGGATTTCGGAAGATTAATAACCGCGATGGTAACCCCTTTTGACGGGGATGGAGAAATCAACTGGGAAGCAACTTCACGCCTTGTTGACTATTTGATTGAGGAGCAGAAATCCGAAGCGCTGGTAGTCTGTGGTACCACCGGAGAATCGCCCACACTTAGCGAGGAGGAGAAGCTCCGGCTTTTTTCCTACGTTCTGGAGAAAGCGGACGGACGCTGTAAAATCATTGCCGGAACGGGCAGTAACAGCACGAAGAATTCCATACATCTTACGAAGGAAGCGGAGAAAATCGGAGTAGATGGTGTTCTTCTCGTCGTTCCTTATTACAATAAGCCAAACCAGGAGGGGCTGTACCGGCACTTCTCGGCGATCGCTGCGGAAACAACCTTGCCCTGTATTCTTTACAATGTTCCAAGCCGTACCAGCGTAAGCATGAGTGTGGCGACGACATTAAGACTTGCTGAAATCCCCAATATTGTGGCGACCAAGGAATGTGCCTCAGTCGATCAGATTACTCTGATCGCTTCGGCTTGTGCAGATGATTTCCACGTATACTCAGGGGATGATTCTGCGGGACTGGCAACACTTGCCGTCGGCGGTCACGGCATTATTAGCGTAGCCAGCCATGTGGTGGGAGTTGAGATGTCGGAAATGATCGAAGCCTTTATCTCCGGCAATGTGCACCGGGCCGGCGAGCTTCACCGCCAACTGTTCCCTGTGTTCAAAGGGTTGTTTGAATGCCCGCAGCCGCTGCCGAATCCTTCGGCTGTTAAGTATGCACTGGAACTGCGGGGTATTCCTGTCGGATCCGTGCGTCTACCACTGGTGGGACCGAGCGAAGATGAGGCCGAGTTCATTAAAGCGCTGCTGAATTAGAAGGTCAAATCTCTTGAATAAGCATTGCAGCAAGAAGCTGTCTTCCCGAGTGGGGAAGACAGCTTCTTGTGTTTGTATTAAAACTGTAAGCTGGCGGTTAATTCTCAAACAGTCGAAATGTTGTGAAATAAGCGCAAATGTTAAGGATTGCAACAAAGTTTCTGCTTGTCTTTTCCTCAAATAATGCAGGTTCTTTAAGGAAAGAATAGGCTTACGAAGCCGATGACTTGTCTTTTGCCAAAAAAATCATGTATAATGTTCTTAAGTGACTGGGTGCGGCAAAAATTAAATATGCGGTAATCTTCCGTCAATGTAATTTTACATTGTGTGACAGGATAGGTCCTTGTATAAGTCTGTGCAATTGCTGCCAGATTTACGCGCGAGGGGCGCGGCGGTGAAGTTTGACGGTGTTTGTCCGCTTCAAGAAGGTGCTCACTGCCCGAATTCGGGGGTTTTTCGCTTTGCGTAATTATGCAGACTTACGGAATTTCTTGTTCATCGTGGAAACTATCGGCAATTTGAAGAATGTGTTCAGCGCCGCTGAAATAATGAAGCTCATTGTTTACAAATAAAAAGTATGACGTCCAACATCATAGGAGGGTTAGATTCATTTGTCCAAAAAAAACAACAACGATAAATTGCTGATATTCGCATTGGGCGGAGTCGGAGAAATCGGGAAAAACATGTATGTCGTTCAATACGGAAACGACATTGTAGTCGTGGATGCCGGTCTAAAGTTCCCGGAGGAAGATATGCTCGGTATTGATATTGTAATACCTGACATTTCGTACCTGACAGAAAACCGTGACAAGGTAAGAGGTATTGTGCTTACCCACGGACACGAGGATCACATCGGCGGATTGTCTTATGTGCTAAAGAACCTGAATGTTCCAGTTTATGGAACAAGACTTACCCTTGGACTTGTGGAGAACAAGCTTAAGGAAGCTAATCTGCTCGGAGAAACGAAACGCATTCTAATTAACGAAGATTCGGAAATCGAACTGGGAACTTCATTGAAAGCAACCTTCTTCAGAACCAATCACAGTATTCCTGACTCCGTCGGAGTATGTATCGAAACACCGGAAGGCAATGTTGTCCATACAGGTGACTTCAAATTTGACCACACCCCAGTCAATGGTCAATTTGCCAATCTCCACCGTATGGCTGAAATCGGCCAGAAAGGCGTACTTGCGCTTATGTCTGACAGCACGAACGCAGAGAAGCCAGGCTTCACGCCTTCGGAGAAGAATGTCGGCATCGTACTGGAAGATATCTTCCGCAAGGCTGAACAGCGTGTTGTTGTGGCAACCTTTGCCTCCAACGTGCACCGTATTCAGCAGGTGGTTAACGCCGCTGAATCCACTGGCCGCAAGATTACGGTTATTGGCCGCAGTATGGTGAATGTGGTATCCATCGCTTCTGAGCTGGGTTATCTGCATGTGCCGGACGGCATGCTGATTGAACCAGAGGAAATGAATAGAATGGCCGGCAACCGTGTAGTTGTGTTGTGCACAGGCAGCCAGGGCGAACCGATGTCAGCTCTTACACGCATGGCGCGCTCCAGCCACCGCAAAGTGGATATTCTGCCGGGCGACACCGTTATCATTGCGGCAACGCCGGTACCGGGTAACGAGAAATATGTAGGCCGTACGATTGATGAATTGTTCCGTCTTGGTGCTAACGTGATTTACAGCGGTTCCAATTCCGGCGTTCACGTCTCCGGTCACGGCAGCCAGGAAGAGCTGAAGCTGATGCTCAACCTGATGAAGCCTAAATACTTTATTCCTATCCATGGTGAATTCCGGATGCAGCGCAAACATGCGCTTCTGGCAGAATCTGTCGGAGTGGAACCAAGCAACATTTTCATTACCGAAATCGGCGAAATTGTTGAAATTCAGGGCGGATCAGCCCGCAAAGCCGGCAAGGTTACTGCAGGCAACGTGCTGATTGACGGTCTTGGCGTTGGCGATGTTGGCAATATTGTACTGCGCGACCGCAAGCTGCTGTCCCAGGATGGTATCCTTGTTGTCGTTGTGACACTGAGCAAGCAGAACGGAGCAATCGTATCCGGACCGGATATTATCTCCCGCGGCTTTGTCTACGTGCGCGAGTCCGAAGGACTTCTGGATGAAGCGAACCGGATTGTCTCCAGTACGCTGCAGCGCCTGATGAGCGAGAAGGTCAATGAATGGGCTTCGCTCAAAACAAGCGTCAAAGATTCACTCGGCCGTTTCCTCTATGAGCAAACACGCCGCAGACCGATGATCCTCCCGATCATTATGGAAGTGTAAGAAGCAACTAGCTTCTTATAATATAAATATGCAGGGCCAAAGGCCCCTTCTCCCCGGAAATATTGGACGGTTTCTTGGGGAGGAGGGGTCTTTGTGTTGTGCAGTATTATCCCCAGTGTCTATGCAAAATTTGAATGGCAGGTCCGGCTCCGATGCCAATGTGCCGAAATAATTTTATGGCAGGGACAACATTTAGGCCCTTCAATCGTTATATAGCCAAGGAGGTGCAAGATGGGCCCGAAACTGAAGGAGCAGCAGCTTCAATCCAAAATGGCAGAAATCCGCAAGTATTTAATCCGCTTGGGCGCTGGCACCGCCGATGCGGAGGATATCGTGCAGGACACTGTGTACAAGGCACTGCTGTATCTTGACGGGATTGACGAACATAAGATCAGCGCGTGGCTCTACAAGGTGGCAATTAACAGCTACTATGATTTATGCCGAAGGCAAACGCGGTTCCAGTATTCCGAGGAAATCGATCTTGAGGCACCTGCAAATGAGCTGCCCGAATCAATGTTGCTTCAGCAGGAGCAAAAAGTGCTTATCGAAAAGGTTCTTGGAAAGCTGAATCCGGCGAACCGCCAGCTGATATTGCTGAAATATGAGATGGAATTCTCCTATAAACAAATCGCGGCGCTTCTAGGCATAACGGAAGGGACGGTAAAGGCTTCACTATACCGCGCCAGACAGCAGTTTCAACAAATTTACGGAGGTGAGGCTGAATGACTGCTCCATGGGAAGAACAAGAGGATCAGAATCTGGTACATACACTGAAAAAAGCCAAACGCAAAAGCCTGTTCCGCAGCATTGTCATTTCGCTGATTGTTAGTATTCTTACGCTGACCGCTATTTTCTTCGGTGCTGCGCAGCTGGTGGAGCGGAGATCGACTGAGGCCCGCTACAGCGAATGGATGTATATGATGATCAGCAGCCCCAATGAATTCCCGTCCGGATTTAGAGACAACCGTGGATTTCTGTCGGGTGTCATGGAAGTGAATACGTACAAAATCATTGAAGGTGTACCTGTTCCGTGGAATGAAAAATGGTTCAATTACAATGAGTGGTGGTTTCCGTTCGCTACTGGAGCATATGGGGGTACAACCCATCTTAGTGGGACTGACCCGCAGATGAAAGTGGAGAGCTATAAATACAACAGGCAGTACAATCCTTACAACGGACAGAGGGAGATGGCTTATTATATTCCGCAAGTAAAGTATGGTAAAATCCTGAACGACCTTCCTTTGCTTACGAAGAAGGAGCCTGACGAACTGATGGAGATGGCTTTATCTTTCGATAAGCCTTATTCCTTTGATGAAGTGAAGAAGATGCTGCCTGAAGGAACGAGATCTGTATGGTATTGGGTCGATACGTATGATGAAACCTCATGGTTCAATTTGGAACCCCATGAAGACGGGAATGGCGGGATGATAGACCCAGAGCCCATGGCATCTTCCTCTGGTGTATATGGTTTTGGGATCGGGCCTAACCGGGATGAGGCGTCACCGCATGATTTTCTCGAGCACATTAAGAACGGGCTTAAACTAAAGGACAATTACCACAGTGAATACAAGCGGATCCAACAATACTTAAAAAAAGACAAAAATGAACCTGAAGCCGGAGATGTCCGTATTCTGGGTGTCGTGGTCACTGGCTCCGCAGCCGGTCTGAAGAACCTGAAAGGGCAGCCCTATATCCGCGGTGCTGTGCTGGGAGCCGTTGCGGATAACTATTAAGATAGGAGGAGCAGGCTGATTTTTTATAGAAGTTCATTGCATAAGGGAGTCCCCTGGAATGTCATACTATTGAAAGATAGTACGGCTGCAGCAGATTAGGGCTGTAAGCGGAAAGGGTGAACTGCGCACAATGGACTTTACAGCAGGTACAGATACTGGCAAGAATGAAGAGATCCTTCCGGGAGAAATAAAGCCCGTAACGAGTGAACCCATCCCACCGGGTACTGTGGGGGTTCTGAAGGAGCTGGGGCAGACGGTAGTTCCAACAGGAGAACCCGATATTTTCTGTATAACGATTATCGGGCAGATTGAGGGGCATTTCGTACTGCCTCCGCACAACAAAACGACTAAATATGAACATATTATTCCGCAACTGGTGGCTGCCGAACAGAACAAAAATATAAAAGGGCTGCTGATTATTCTGAATACGGTCGGCGGTGATGTGGAGGCAGGGCTGGCGATTGCAGAAATGATCGCGTCCTTGTCGAAACCTACAGTGACCGTAGTCATTGGCGGGGGCCACAGCATCGGAGTTCCGATTGCCGTGTCTTCCAGCTATTCCATTATTGCGGAGAGCGCGACTATGACGATTCATCCAATCCGCATGAACGGGCTTGTTATCGGTGTGCCCCAGACCTTTGAATACATGGAGCGCATGCAGGAGAGGATGGTCAGATTCGTCACTTCCCATTCACATATTTCAGAACAGCAATTTAAAGATTTAATGTTTAAGACAGGGGAGCTTAACCGTGATATCGGCACAGCTGTAGGCGGCTATGATGCCGTCAAATATGGTCTGATGGATGAGGTTGGAGGCATCGGCGCGGCGCTGGCGCACCTGAATGGTCTGATTGCCAAGGATAATCCCCAAAGCACGGATGTATTGCTGCCGGGGGGGCTGACACAATGACCTTCTATACGGTACTTCCGATGGAACAAGTTTTTGAAGGGGCGATCCATTTTTCACAGCCCTTGCGGGAGGTCAGCATTCAGGGAATGCTGATGCAG
The DNA here is from genome assembly GCF_038007405.1 of Paenibacillus sp. FSL M7-1046. Lineage (NCBI taxonomy): Bacteria > Bacillati > Bacillota > Bacilli > Caryophanales > Paenibacillaceae > Paenibacillus > Paenibacillus sp. FSL M7-1046. The sequence goes on from NZ_JBBOXB010000001.1 coordinate 5,428,147, forward strand.
GTTGAACCGCTGGAGGGAGGACAAGCACGGATTGTAAGGCTGCTTCATTGCCCGCTGGACAAATATTTGGACCCGGCATTCGCTCCGGGAGCCGTCGTGTTTTACGATAGATGACAACTACCCCCGGAATCCTTAAGGGAAATGCGAACAGAGAACATAAAGATGCATTTTCTGACAAAACAGAACATAGGTACGCCACGCCATTATATGGTATAATGTTGTTCCGGGGGTGGCTGTTGTGGCTAAACGAAAAAAGAAGAAGAAAAAAGCGCTGCTCGGCAGTGTTCTAAAATATGAAATTTACGGCATTATGCTGATAACGATTTCCGTCATTGCATTGTCCGGCGAGGCTGCGGTTGGACGTTCTCTTTCAAGTATGGCAGGTTATTTATTAGGCCGTTTTTATTTTGTGCTGCCGTTGGCCGGTATTTTTTACGGGCTGATGGTGATGATTCACAGAAGATGGCCTTCAAGTTGGAACAGCCGCCATTCCGGCGTGCTGCTGCTTGTGCTGTCCTTGTGTCTGATGAGTTCGATCTCAGCGATGGAGCAGAAGCTCGGTCCATTGTCGATGCTGCATCCTGGCAATGTTATGGCGCAAATACATACTGATCTTTCCGGTGCGCTTTCGCCCGGTTCCAGCAACAGCAGCGTATATATGCTTGGCAAAGATATTAGCGGAGGCTATATCGGTGCGCTGGAGTTCGCAGCCCTGCTGTGGCTTTTCGGCACACTTGGTGCCAAGCTGCTAATGATTGTAATGATGGCCATCAGCTTCATGCTGGTCACGAACCTGTCTTATGTAGAACTGTTCTCGTTGCTGCGGGTACGTGCTGGGAAACTGCTGGAAGGGATTCGCCTGAAAGCGGCCAACCGTCCAGCTGCAGTTCCCGTTGCGGCCCGTTCCTCCAGAACAGGCAGAACACCAGCGCCGCAGCCTGTACAAGAGCTGGAGGAAGATGAAGAGGATGAGGACGAGCAGGCTTTGCCAAGACGAAGTCAGCCGCTGTTCTTCCGGCGGATTGGGGGTTGGCTGAGCGGGACTACACGGACAGAAGGGCAAGGCGAAGAAGAACGGGAGGAAGATCTCTCGACAGATCTGCTTAACGGCTCACCCAATAGCCCGATTATTAGCGGACTGGATGCCGGGAGGGGGCGTGCTTCTCTGGATAATCTGGAGGATGATTTCGCTGGAGAAGATTTGGAGCCCGTTACACCGATTATCCGCGATTTCTTCGAGCATATCCGTTCAGAAGGACTGAATGAAGAAGACCGTGAGGACTGGAGCGAATTCTCTCCTGCAGCGCGGAGCGGGAACAGCTTGAGAGGCTCTGTGTTAGAAGGAGTTCCGGCAGATACTCCAGCTATTGATGGAGATACGCCGGAAGATCCTGTGGTTGTGGAGCTGGACGGGCTGCTGGGTGCAGGCGAAGACGGAGTCCCAGTGCCTGCTGCTCCGCTTCCCCCGCCGCCCAAACCGTATAAGCTCCCTTCCTTCCGGCTTCTGGCCAAGCCTAACAATGGAGGCAAGGCGGGAGACCAGAACGATTACATGCAGACTGCCCGCAAGCTGGAAGCTACACTGGAGAGCTTTGGTGTCCGGGCGAAGGTACTTGAGGTGGTAAGAGGACCGGCTGTAACCCGTTACGAAATTCAGCCGGATATCGGGGTGAAGGTAAGCCGGATCGTCAATCTTACGGATGATATCGCGCTTGCGCTTGCAGCGAAGGATATCCGTATGGAGGCGCCAATACCGGGCAAATCAGCAATTGGGATCGAGGTGCCTAACTCTGAGGTATCCGTCGTAACCATGCGGGAGGTTATGGAAACACAGGTGTTCCAAGATGCCGAGTCCCGGTTGTCGATCGCTTTCGGCCGTGATATTTCCGGCCAGACGATTGTCGGCAATTTAGCCAAGATGCCCCATCTGCTCGTAGCCGGTGCTACCGGATCGGGTAAATCCGTGTGTATCAACGGTATCATTACAAGTATCCTTTATAAAGCGAAACCAAATGAAGTCAAATTTCTGATGGTTGACCCGAAGATGGTTGAATTGAATGTATATAACGGGATTCCCCATCTGCTTGCCCCGGTAGTTACAGATCCTAAGCGGGCTAGCCTGGCGCTGAAGAAGATTGTCGTGGAAATGGAAAAGAGATATGAGCTCTTCTCCAAATCGGGCACACGCAATGTGGAAGGCTACAATACACTGATGAAGGATAATCCTGCTGCAGTTCTGCCTTATATTGTTGTTATTGTGGACGAGCTTGCCGACCTCATGATGGTTGCGGCAAATGATGTTGAGGATGCGATTTGCCGGCTGGCGCAGATGGCACGGGCGGCGGGCATTCATTTGATTATTGCCACCCAGCGTCCATCGGTGGATGTTATTACTGGACTTATTAAGGCAAATATTCCTTCCCGTATCGCATTCGGCGTGTCGTCAAATGTGGATTCCCGGACGATCCTGGACATGCCGGGGGCCGAGAAGCTGCTTGGACGAGGGGATATGCTCTTCCTGCCTATGGGCGCATCTAAGCCAATCCGTGTGCAGGGGGCATTCATGAGCGATCAGGAAGTGGAGACCATCGTGCAGTATGTCAGCAGCCAAGGGGAGGCCAATTATGACGAGACCCTGGTGCCTGAAGTAGATGACATGGTGACAGAGGACCAGGAGCCGCAGGACGAGCTCTATGAGCAGGCGGTACAGATTGTACTGGAAGCGAAGCAGGCCTCTGTATCGCTGCTCCAGCGGCGGATGCGCGTAGGTTACACCCGTGCTGCGCGGCTGATAGATGCCATGGAAGCCAGAGCGGTTATCGGGCCGTACGAAGGCAGCAAGCCGCGGGAAGTACTTATGTCACTGGAGCAATATCAACATAACAAAATAAGCTCATAATATAGCCAAAAGAGCTGATCCCGGGTAAAGGGATCAGCTCTTTTTTGTATGTGATATTTAGTTTGCTTTTGGCGCTTCAAGGAGACGTTCAACGATGTAATCGAGCTGTGCATTAAGCGAAAAGATGGGCAGAAGGAACTCTGCCGGATATCTATAATTTCTATCAGAGCTTTATTCCACAGCAAAATATGATCTTGCAAATTCATGGCCGTATCTCAACTCCTGTCGGTTCATCTTTTGATTATAGGTGATAATTATTCTCATTTGCAATGGAATACAGTCCTTCTCCGGGTTGCAATGCATAGGATCACCTGTCAGTCGTCATAATAACTTTAGCCATCAATGTTGAACTTACAAGAGAAAGGTAGAGCGAACCCAATGAAAAAACATAAGCAATGGATTTTTGCCGGCTTAACCCTTGCACTGGCCACCTTGCCGCTTGCAGGTCTATTCTTTGAGGATCAGAATGCGATCTACGCCAGTCCGTATCATGCTTCATCTGATCTGTCGGAAACTGCTGCTCCCGATGTTGAGGCATTGCCTGCTTTTGGAACAACACCGCTTAAGGTCGGCTCTTCCGGACAAGATGTTTACGAGCTGCAGGGAAGATTGAAGCATCTTGGGTATTACGCGGGCAAAATTGACAGCCAATTCGGGTCTAAAACGAAAAATGCAGTAACCTGGTTCCAGTGGAAATTCGGCATAAAATCTGACGGTATCGTCGGTGCCAAAACAAAGTTGAAACTGTACAATGCCACCAAGGCCTGGAAGCCGACAGAGCCTTCAACCAGCACAGCAAATAAAAATACCGGAAACAAAAGTAAAACTGCCGATTCCGGTAAGTCGAATACAGCGGAACTATCCTCAGGGAATACAATGGGCCTGTCCGAAAATGATTTGAAAATCATGGCCAATGCCGTTTACGGGGAATCGCGGGGTGAGCCGTTTGAAGGACAGGTTGCCGTTGCTGCGGTTATTCTGAACCGCGTGAAATCCCCAAGCTTTCCGAATACACCTTCCGGCGTTATTTTTCAGCCAGGGGCATTTACGGCCGTAGCTGACGGGCAGATCTACCTAGAACCCAATGAGCAGGCACGCAAAGCTGTTCAACAGGCGCTTAATGGCTGGGACCCTTCCGGCGGCTGCCTTTATTATTTTAATCCGAAGACGGCTACTTCCAAATGGATATGGACCCGTCCGCAGGTGAAGACAATCGGGGAGCATATTTTCTGCATGTAGCAGCGGACTTGCACTTGCCGCAATGTAACCCCCTGTATAAAACCGACCCAGAGCAACCGGTAAGCTTTCTTCCGGTTGCTTCCTTACTTTGGAATGGTTTAGAATGGATAATACTTCATAAACTTGTTGTAGAGCATCTATCCACGCCGTAAAGGAGTTTTGGACTTGACAAATAATGGATTTCAACATGGCAACGCCGCAGGCATGCGTATTCATGTATTGCCGACCAAGGCGTTCAAGACCTTCGCCATTTCACTTTATGCAGGGGTTCCGCTGGACGAAAGTACGGTCACTTCAACAGCGCTGGTTCCTTTTGTGCTTCGCAGAGGTACAGCCAACTATCCGGAAACAACCCAGTTCCGTGAACGTCTGGAGGAACTTTATGGTGCCGGATTTGGTTTTGATATCTACAAAAGAGGCGATTATCAGATTGTCCAGTTCCGGATGGATACGATCAACGACTCCTTTGTGCAGAGCAAAGAGAGCCTTCTCGGGGAGTCTTTTGCTTTCCTTGGCGAAGTACTGACCCGGCCATTGCTGGAAGACGGAAGCTTCCGTGCTTCGTATGTCGCAACAGAACGTGAGACGGTACGCAAAAAGCTGGAAGCGATTGTTAACGATAAGATCCGCTATGCGGCCGAACGCTGTATCGAAGAAATGTGCCGTCAGGAGCCTTACCGTCTGCATCCGCTTGGCCAAAGAGCCGACCTTGACAGCATTACTCCAGAAAACCTGTACGAATCCTACAATTCCTGGTTGAACGGAGCGATCCTCGATCTTTACGTTGTTGGTGACACTACACCTGAAGAAGTTGAAAAGCTGGTCGTTCGCCATTTTGGCCGTGGCCACAAGGAGACCGTAGCGTATTCCTCCAATTTTACACCGGTAGCCGTTACAGAGGTCCGGACTGTGGAAGAGAAGCTGGATGTCAATCAGGGTAAGCTTAACATGGGGCTGCGCACTTCCATTACTTACAAGGATGACAAATACGCCTCCGCGCTGATGTATAACGGGATATTGGGCGGCTATCCTCACTCAAAGCTGTTCGTCAACGTTCGTGAGAAGGAGAGCCTTGCCTATTATGCTTCCTCCCGCTATGACGGGCATAAAGGCATTGGAACCATTCAATCGGGGATCGAAACCCAAAATTACGGCAAAGCCGTCGATATTATCCGCAAACAGCTGGAAGAATTGAAGGCCGGTAATATCAGTGACCTGGAGCTGAACCAGACCAAGGCAATGATCCGCAATCTGCTTTCCGAAATTCAAGATTCGGCGTTTGAACTGATCTCGTTTGATTTCAACCGTCAGTTGTCTGGAAAAGACCGTTCCGCACTGGAGCTGCTGGCTCAAGTCGATGGCACCGGAGTGGAAGATGTGAAGGCGGCTGCCGACACGTTCCAGCTGGATACGATTTATTTCCTGACAGGGAAGGAGGAATAGCGGTGAAACAGATCCATTACGAAAGACTTCAAGAAACACTGTATCACGAGGTTATGGATAACGGTCTGCAGGTCTATGTGCTGCCTAAGCCCGCTTTCCAGAAAACCTATGCCACCTTTGCCACTAAATATGGCTCTGTGGACAATCACTTCAAAGTTGCCGGCGGCGAAGAAACCACTGTCCCTGACGGTATTGCCCACTTTCTGGAGCATAAAATGTTCGAAGAGCCGGAAGGCGACATTTTTGCCACCTTTGCTTCTAACGGTGCGTCGGCGAATGCTTTCACGAGCTTTGACCAGACAGTGTATCTTTTTTCGGCCACAGAAAATATTGAGACCAATCTCAGCACCCTCGTTGATTTTGTACAGCGGCCTTATTTCACCGACGAGAATGTCGAAAAGGAAAAAGGAATTATCGGCCAGGAAATCAATATGTACGCGGATAACCCGGATTGGCGCGTCTATTTCGGTTTGATTGAGGCCATGTATGCCAAACATCCGGTACATATCGATATCGCCGGAACGATCGAATCAATTGCCACCATTACCAAAGAAACACTGTACACCTGTTACAATTCCTTTTATCATCCCAGTAATATGCTGCTGTTTGTAGTCGGTGGCGTAGAACCGGAGAAGGTATTCGAGCTGATCCGCAGCAACCAGGCCGGCAAATCATACGAGAAGCAGGGTGAAATCACGCGTATTTTTGAAGAGGAGCCCGTTCACGTTGCAGAGAAACACAAGGAAAGCCGTCTCGCCGTATCTATGCCGAAATGTCTCTTTGGCTTTAAAGAGAAGGTAGAAGGCCTCACCGGTGAAGCGGCAGTCCGCCGTGATCTCACCACTAAGCTAATGCTGGATCTGCTGCTGGGCAGCAGTACGACGCTGTACCAGAAGCTCTATGACGAGGAACTGATCTCCGACAGCTTCGGACATGAATTCAACAGCTCACCGCAGTACGCGTTCTCGGCGATTGGCGGCGATACGAAGGATCCGGATCTGCTCATCAGCAGGTTGAAGGAAGAAATCAGTGTTATTCTGAAGACCGGCTTTGCCGAGAAGGATTTCGAGCGGGCGCGCAAAAAGAAAATCGGCGGCTATCTGCGCATGCTGAACTCGCCGGAGAGCATTGCTCACGAATTCACACGCTACCAGTTCAGAGGCGGCGATTTGTTTGAAGTGCTGCCGCTTTATGAATCCATTACGCTGGATGAAGTCAATGCCCGCCTGCGTGATCATGTGGACTGGGAACAACTCGCTGTGTCGCTTGTGGTGAGTCCTTAATGGCGTTATCGGGAGAGGGCAGCAAGCCAATAGGAGAAATGACCGTGCTTGTCACTGGAGGCAGCGGGGGAATTGGCGGGGCTATCGCCGAACGTTTTGCTTCCGTGGGGATGAACATTGTTATTCATTATATGAACTCGCACGAAGCGGCCAATGATGTGGCCCGGCGCTGTATGGCCCTGGGGTCCAAGGTGTTGACGGTGACCGCTGATATGAAGGACCGCAGCCAGCTTGTCCGCATGGCAGAAAAGCTGGAAAGCAGCGGGATGCAACCGGATATTCTGGTTAATAACGCCGGAAAAGCACATTATGGCATGCTAGCCGATGTGACGGAGGAAGAGTGGGACGATATTATGGCGGTGAATCTGAAAGGCACTTTTTTGTGCAGCCAGATTTTTATGCCTTATATGGTTAGCCAGCGATATGGGCGGATTATTAATGTCTCCTCCGTTTGGGGCATCTCAGGCGCTTCCTGCGAGGTTGCCTACTCCGCCAGCAAGGGCGGGGTGAATGCCTTTACTAAGGCATTATCCAAAGAGCTGGCACCCTCAGGAGTCACGGTGAATGCCGTGGCTCCCGGTGCTGTCCATACGGCCATGCTGGCCAATCTGCAGGAGGATGAGATGCGGATGCTTGAGGAAGAGATTCCTGCGGGACGACTGGCTTCCCCTCATGAAATCGCCTCGCTTGTTTATTTTCTCGCCTTGCCTGAATCCGGGTACATTACCGGCCAGGTGATCAGTCCGAACGGCGGATGGATCACCTGATGGTTCCTGTTACTGGCGTGGAGGCTTGGAGAAATGCTCCAGCATAAGAACGTACCGTCCGAGACATATTATAACTGTTGCTTTTAAATCTCACGTAAGGCGGCTGTCACCTGAACAAGGCGGGCGGACCGTAAACATGAAGGAGGATTTAAGATGTCAACAGAAACCGTAGTGAAAAACTTTGATAGCTGGAAAAGCTTTTTGGGTGAACGGGTCATTCAGGCTGAAAAAATGGGGATGAGCGAAGAAACCATTTCCAAGCTGGCTTTCGAAATCGGGGAATTCCTTGATAAGAAAGTCGATCCGGGAAACTATTCCAACCGGGCAATCAAAGAGCTGTGGGATGTCGGTACGGACGATGAGAAGCATACCATTGCTTCCCTCATGGTCAAGCTGGCGAAGAAAAACGCATAGGCATGCGGAACAAGCTCCCCTCGCGGGAGCTTTTCTGCAATTATTACAGTAGTGTCCTTGCCTTTCAATTTCATTTTATATATCATTAACATGACCCGTGTTTCAGAACGCTTGCCGAAGCAGGTTTTTTTAATGTATGGCAAAGTGCAGGGAAAAGGAATCTATGAGGTGTAACAAGTGGAATATAAACAATGGTATATGGAGTACAAGATACATAAGAACAGACCTGGTCTGCTTGGAGATATCGCTTCTATGCTCGGAATGCTTGAAGTCAACATCCTGACCATCAACGGTGTGGAAGGCAAGACGCGCGGAATGCTCCTGGAAACAAACGATGATGAGAAGATTATGCTGATGGGTGAAATGCTCAAAAAAGTAGATAATATTACGGTTACGGCGCTGCGTTCTCCACGGCTTGTGGATAAGCTGGCTGTCCGGCATGGACGATATATTGACCGCGATTCGGATGACCGCAAGACGTTCCGTTTTACGCGGGATGAGCTGGGACTGCTCGTGGATTTCCTCGGTGAACTGTTTAAAAGGGAAGGGAATCAGGTTATAGGACTACGGGGAATGCCCCGCGTCGGCAAGACGGAGTCTATTATCGCCGGTAGTGTCTGCGCCATGAAGCGCTGGACATTTGTTTCTTCGACGCTTTTGCGGCAAACGGTCCGCAGCCAGCTGGCTGAGGATGAGATGAACCCTCATAATGTCTTTATTATTGACGGGATTGTAAGCACGATCCGCTCCAATGAGAAGCATTACAATCTGCTTCAGAATGTGATGAGTATGCCCAGCACAAAAGTAATTGAGCATCCGGATATTTTTGTGCGGGAATCCGAGTATACCTTTGATGATTTTGATATCATTATTGAGCTGCGCAATATGCCGAACGAAGAGATATTGTACGAGTCGTTTACGACAAGCTACAGTGATGATCTTTAGAATATAAAACAAAGCGGATGCTTTCGAAGCGGGTTTTGTACGATGCTCTTCAAGAAAGCAAATGCTGACAAAACTTTTAGGAGGTGATGGCATGTCGGAACTGGGCCGGCATTTGAAGGAGGCTCGTCTGCAAAAAGGGATGAGTCTTGACGATGTCCAGGAAGTAACAAAGATTCGAAAAAAATATTTAGAAGCCATCGAGGCGGGTGACTATAAAGTGCTTCCCGGGAGCTTCTATGTTCGGGCGTTTATCAAAACCTATGCTGAGGCAGTGGGTGTGAACCCGGACGAGCTCATGGAGGAGCATGGCAATGTCCCGGCTGCCCCGGTAGAAACAACAACGATGGAGACCGTGATTCAGAAGCGCAGCCGCAGACCTGAAACGGAACGGAATGCGAAGTGGCTTCCGACAGTCCTGATGTGGACCTTCCCAATATTGATTATTGTAGTAATTTATTTGTACGCTTCTTCGAATATGAACAAAGCTGATCCTGAAAATGCTGCTCCCGAGAATTTGACCAACGAACAAAAGGATCCTTCTAAAAATCAGCCTTCCCCGACAGCGGTCGGGGGCGGAGTGGTGTCTCCTTCGGAATCAGCAGGCAGCCCTGAAGCGACTGCAACGGCTACTGTGGCTCCGACGGCTACACCGGTTCCTTCACCAAGCTCTCAGGCGGTTACGGTCACACAGGACCGTAAATCGGGCAAAACGACGATTTACAAAGTTTCTGCTCCTTCCGGAAGCGCTGTGCAGGTTGAGATTGCGGCAACCGGTGTAAGCTGGCTTGAAGTTTACAAGGGTGAAAATTCCAAAGGTGAGAAGCTCAGCTTTGGCAACACTGCGGCCGGCGAGAATAAGAGCTTTACACTCGGCAGTGAAGGGATCTATATTAAATCCGGTTACTCGCCAGCTACAAATATTACTGTTAACGGACAAGTGATCACTGACGGCAAAACCTCCTCCCGCATTCTGCTTGAACTGGATGAGGGCACTTCAGCCGACAGTGAATCCGGAAACACAGATGAGCCGCAGGACAGCGCTACTAGCCAGAATAGCACTTCAGGTCAATAAAGGTATCCACGTATAGACTTTGGCATTTTGGAGAATCTAAGAGTGATTTACAGTTCTTACGCCAAAGTGAGGTGTACTCTCATGACCGTTAGCTGGATTGTAACAGGGCTGGGCATTATCGTCAGCCTCCTCGGTTATTACTTGACACCGAGCGCCTGGGGCTATGGAATTCTTGGCTTTGGACTGGCACATATTGTGCTGGGGATTCTGGATATGTTTCGGGCTCCCGCTCGTAGCAGATAAAGCCGCTGTATGAACGTCTCCCGGTTGCGGTTATTGCCGGGGGCGTGTTTTTAGCCTTTGATTATCAAAGGCTTGCACTTGGCTCCACATCTGTGGGGCTGTTTTGCATGCGGGGGGTGCGGGTGCCTTATTCTTGCCATAATTAGACTTAAGAAGCCCTTTCTCATATAATAGGAGCAGAATAATTGTTAGCAAAGGACGTGGATTCATGAGTTCGGAAAGTTCATTTGACATTGTATCCAAAATGGATATGCAGGAATTGACCAATGCTGTTCACCAGACCGAGAAGGAGATTGATAACCGGTTTGACTTCAAGAACAGCAAAAGCAGCCTGAAGCTGGAAAAGGATGCGCTTATGATCGCCTCAGAGGACGAGTATAAGCTGGGGGCAGTCATTGATATTTTGCAATCCAAGATGGTCAAACGTGGGATTACCCTCAAGAATCTGGATTTCGGAAAAGTCGAACCGGCTTCCCTTGGGACAGTGCGCCAGCGTCTTGGCCTCAAGCAGGGAATCGATCAGGAAAACGCTAAGAAAATCAATATTCTGATCCGGGATTCCAAGCTGAAGGTGAAGAGTCAGATTCAGGGAGATCAAATCCGCGTTACCGGCAAAAGCCGCGATGATTTGCAGCAAATTATTCAGATTTTGCGCAAAGCCGATTTGCCGCTGGATTTGCAGTTTAACAATTTAAAGTAAGCTTTTGTGCCCCGCAGTGCTTACGCACCATTTTTGCGGGGTGCTTTCTGTTTTTTTGACACGTACATATGGCTATAATATACTTGCTTAAGCAGTTTTGAAGAAAATAGTGGAATTTTGGATTCGTAACGATCAGGGGAGGAACTTCAGTGAATTTGCCCAACCGCATCACGCTAGCCCGCATTTGCCTTATCCCGATTATGATGTTTTTTTTGCTGGTGGATTTCAGATTTTATCCGGAGCCTTTACATTGGGGCTCGTTCCAGCTTTCAATTAATCATCTGATCGCGGCTGTAATCTTCCTGCTCGCGGCCAGCACGGACGGTATAGACGGCTATATAGCCCGGAAATATAACATGGTCACTAATCTCGGCAAGCTGCTCGACCCGCTGGCGGACAAGCTGCTGGTTTCTGCGGTGCTGATTTCTCTGGTTGAGCTGGGAAGATGCGATTCATGGATCGCCATTGTGATTATCAGCCGCGAGTTCGCCGTAACCGGGCTGCGCCAGGTAGCGCTGCTCGAAGGCAAAGTGGTTGCCGCCAGCAAATGGGGCAAGATAAAGACAGTCGTGCAGATTGTCGCTATTTCCCTTCTGCTGCTCAACAACTTCCCCTTCCAGTTCGTCAGTATCCCTCTTGATGATATTGCCATTTGGGCCGCTGCGCTCATCACTATTTACTCGGGGATTGATTATTTCGTGAAGAACAAGGATCTGCTGCAGCTTCATGATGCTTAGAACTTAATAACTCATCCACTCTACAACCAGGAGGAGAAAGCCAGCTATGAAAGCGGAAATTATTGCCGTCGGAACGGAGCTTTTACTTGGACAAATCGTGAACAGCAATGCCCAGTTCTTATCTGTAGAGCTGGCCGCGATGGGAATTGATGTTTATTTTCAAACTGTGGTCGGGGATAACAGCGGCCGTATTCAGGAAGCAATAGAGATTGCAAAGAGCCGTGCGGATGTCATTTTGTTCACCGGTGGAATAGGCCCGACCGAAGATGACCTGACCAAAGACGCACTGGCGTTAACGCTGGGCCGTTCGCTTCATATCGACCAGCTTGCGATGGATCATGTACAGCGTTTTTTTGATGACCGGAAGATAGTGATGACAGAGAACAACCGTAAGCAGGCACTTATTATTGAAGGAACTACGCCGCTTTCCAATGAAATCGGCCTTGCTGTCGGCATCGCGTTCGCCCATGAAGAGAAGTATTATATCGTGCTTCCAGGCCCGCCGCGCGAGATGAAGCCGATGTTTACGGACAAGGCTAAACCATGGCTGCTGCAGCACGCGCTGACAGACGAAATGCCGATTTACTCCAAAATGCTCAAATTTGCCGGCATCGGCGAGTCGCTGCTGGAGGACAAATTGATTGATCTGATCCGGAGTCAGACTGATCCAACTATCGCTCCTTATGCCAAGGAAGGAGAAGTGACGGTCCGCATCTCTACCAAAGCGACTTCTGAACACAGTGCCATGGAGAAGCTGGACGTGCTGGAGAAGACAATCAAGGATATTCTGCCGGAGCATATGTATGCCAATATAGATGTGCCGCTGGAACAGCTTATTGTGGATTGGATGGCGGATGCCGGACTGACCTTAAGCGCCGCAGAGAGCTGTACAGGCGGTTTGCTGATGGAGAGCATCACGAATATTCCAGGCAGCGCATCCATGTTCAATGGAGGTATAGTTTGCTATTCCAATGAGATGAAGAAGAAGTTGCTGAATGTGCCTGCTGCTCTTCTCGAGGGTCCTGATGCTGCCGGAGCGGTCAGCCGCGAAGTCGCTGAGGTGCTGGCGGAACAGGTAAGAATGATAGGGGACAGTGATTTCGGGTTATCAGTTACAGGTGTTGCCGGTCCCGGCTATTCCGAACGCAAGCCGGTAGGGCTTGTCTATGTCGGCTTAGCAGAACGGGGGCAAAAGACTGAAGTGTATGAGCTCAATCTCAAAGGGACGCGTGAGAACATCCGGCTGCGTTCAGTCAAAGCGCTATTATACCGTCTCTGGCGCAGGCTGGAGGAGCGCAAGGTGGCTACTCCGCTGGATGGATCAGCCTTGCAATAACCTGCTAAGACGGTATATAATTGTATATACGGAAGAACCGTAGCACTGAGAACTCTCTGCTGCGGTTTTTTGTTTTATGCGGCGCCGCTGACTACAGCGGAGCTCCTGTGAGCATAGGCCGTTGATTTCCGGTGACTGAAGGATTTGTATTGAATTCAACATCCGGAAGGAGGCTTACAATAAAAGGGAGTATTCTCCCGGAAGACAAAAAAAACGAATGTATGTTCGAAAAAAAGCTTGGCAAGACCTCCAAAACACGTTATTATATTACTATAAACAGTGAAGGAAGTGGTCTGATTGTCAGATCGTCGTGCAGCGCTTGATATGGCGCTTCGTCAAATAGAAAAACAATTCGGTAAAGGTTCGATCATGAAACTGGGAGAATCCTCGCATATGAAAGTCGAAGTCGTACCTAGCGGCTCCTTGGCACTTGATATTGCATTAGGTATTGGCGGACTTCCTAAAGGACGTATTATTGAAGTATACGGACCGGAATCTTCCGGTAAGACGACTGTTGCTCTACATGCGATTGCAGAAGTGCAGAAGCTTGGTGGACAAGCTGCTTTCATTGATGCAGAGCATGCGCTTGACCCTAAGTATGCTAATGCTCTCGGCGTAAACATTGATGAGCTGCTGCTCTCCCAGCCGGATACAGGCGAACAGGCACTGGAAATCGCCGAAGCGCTCGTCCGCAGTGGCGCAGTAGACATTATTGTCGTGGACTCCGTAGCGGCACTGGTGCCGAAAGCGGAAATTGAAGGCGATATGGGAGATTCGCACGTTGGTTTGCAGGCACGTCTGATGTCTCAAGCTTTACGTAAGCTGTCCGGAGCGATCAACAAGTCTAATACGATTGCCATCTTCATTAACCAGTTGCGTGAGAAAATCGGCGTTATGTTCGGTAACCCGGAAACAACTCCAGGCGGCCGGGCATTGAAATTCTACTCTTCCGTTCGGCTTGATGTGCGCCGCGTAGAGAGCATCAAGATGGGAAATGATGTTGTCGGTAACCGTACGAAGATCAAAGTCGTGAAGAACAAGGTTGCACCTCCGTTCAAGCAGGCTGACGTTGATATCATGTACGGTGAGGGTATCTCCAGAGAGGGAAGCCTTGTTGATATCGGTACGGAAATGGATATCGTTAACAAGAGCGGAGCCTGGTATTCCTACGAGGGTGAACGTTTGGGTCAAGGTCGTGAGAATTCCAAGCAGTTCCTGAAAGAGCATCAGGACATTGCTCTGGTGATTGAGAATAAGATTCGTGAAGCCAGCAATTTGTCGACGATTGTAGCGGCTCCGAGTGAAACCGAGATTGCTGCAGAGCAAGAGGAAGAAGAAAACTTGCTGCTCGAAATCGAATAAATTAAAGTGAATATTATATAAGGTAATAGGCGCCCTGTGAATGATCTTAACAGGGCGCTTTTTCATAAGATCAGAAGAGTATAAGAATCAATAGCTATGAGGTGACAGACAGCCATGGTAATACAATTGAACCCTGAACCGGAAGAACAGGAAGAACAACCGCTGGACAATTTCCCAGAAGGCGAGCTGCTTGTCATCACACGGGTAGAGCGGCAGAAGAAGTCCGATCACCGTTACATTATTCATTTCGGCGCTTATAACATGACTGTTCATGAAGATGTCATGATTAAATATCGGATGATTACCGGCAGTTCGTTCATGAAGGAAGATCTGGTGGAAATTGTTGTTGCGGATGAACGGCAGCGTGCTTATGTAGAGGGACTGCGGTATTTGGAACGTAAGCCTCGGACATCTCAGGAAATGGCCCGCCGTTTACGTGAGAAAGAAATAGGAGAGACTATTATTGCCGAGGTCCTGCTGCGTTTGCAGCAGGAGCGTTTCCTTGATGATCCCTTGTATGCCAAGCAGTGGGCGGAACAACGCATTGCAAATCAGCGTAAGGGCAAGCTATGGATCCGTCAGGAGCTGCGGGAGAAAGGGATCGACAAGTCGCTGATCTCGGAAGCGCTGGAGAATATCTCTCCGGAACAGGAACTGGAAAGTGCTCTGCAGACAGGGCGCAAGAAATGGAATCTGATTCGCGGAGACGTTAATGACAAGCGCAGAAAGACCGGAGCCTTCCTCATGCGGCGCGGATATTCCGGTGAAATGGTACGGCAGGTACTGAATGTTTTACGCCAGGAAGAGGATTTTGAGGGTGAAGAAGAGGAGATTTACTTCCCTGACTGATTCTCTTGACTTAAATGCGGTTATCGACTCTCTTGACAAGGTCTTTTTATAAATAATAAAATATAACATGAATCGGCATAAACTAAGAATCCTTTTTCCTTCCCAAAAAGCAGACTCTTATGAACCGGTTCGCGTACAACTCATATGAAATGTAATCGCCGGATAAGGCGGGCAGTGTGCATGTGCAGCATGTGCAGTATGGCAATCGGTGTATTACCGGTTTTTTGTATGGTGATGAACGGATAGTTTAACAACTGCACAATTCCCAAGGCATTTCCCTTGGAGGAACCAACGAGGAGGTGAACAGATGGTAACTGCAATCTGGGTCATAATCGTTCTCGTTGTAGCTGCATTATTCTTTGGATTCGGTTATTTTATTCGTAAATCCCTTGCAGAAGCTAAGATTTCAAGCGCAGAGAAAGAAGCCGTAGTCATCGTGGAGAACGCGAAGAAAGAGGCGGAGGCGCTGAAGAAGGAAACGGTACTCGAAGCTAAGGACGAAGTCCACAGAATCCGTACTGAAGCTGAGAAAGAAACTCGTGAACGTCGGAATGAAATCCAACGGCAAGAGAGACGTTTGCTGCAAAAGGAAGAATCACTGGATAAAAAAATGGAATCGCTTGAACGAAAAGAAGAACAAGTAGCTAACAAAGAGAAACGAATTGACGAAACACAACAGCAAATTGATGTAATTTACAAGAACCAGGTCACTGAACTGGAACGTATTTCCAATTTGAGCATCGATGATGCCAGAAGTATCATTCTTAGCAATGTAGAACAGGAAGTTCGCCACGAGACCGCACAGATGATTAAGGAAATTGAACAGCAGGCCAAAGAGGAAGCGGACAAGAAAGCCCGCGAGATCATTACACTGGCTATTCAGCGCTGCGCAGCTGATCATGTGGCGGAAACAACCGTGTCAGTAGTTACATTGCCGAATGAAGAAATGAAGGGCCGGATTATCGGCCGTGAAGGCCGCAACATCCGTGCACTGGAAACTCTTACTGGTATTGATCTCATTATTGATGATACGCCGGAAGCCGTTATTTTGTCGGGCTTTGATCCGATTCGCCGCGAAGTGGCCCGTACGGCACTTGAGAAGCTGGTTGCTGATGGACGTATCCATCCGGCACGGATTGAAGAGATGGTGGAGAAATCCCGCAAAGAAGTGGATGAGCGGATTCGCGAATACGGTGAACAGGCTACCTTCGAGGTTGGCGTTCACGGATTGCATCCGGATCTGATCAAAATTCTAGGCCGTCTGAAATTCCGTACGAGCTACGGTCAAAATGTACTCAAGCACTCCATGGAGGTTGCTTATTTGACTGGACTTATGGCCGGTGAGCTTGGGGAAGACATCGTGCTTGCTAAACGTGCCGGTCTGCTGCATGATATCGGCAAAGCGCTGGATCATGAAGTGGAAGGTTCGCACGTCGAGATTGGCGTCGAACTGGCGAAGAAATACAAGGAGCATCCGGTTGTTATCAATAGTATCGCGTCCCATCACGGTGACTGCGAAGCTACTTCGGTTATTGCCATGCTGGTTGGAGCTGCTGACGCCTTGTCGGCTGCACGCCCTGGCGCACGCCGTGAGACACTGGAAACGTATATCAAACGTCTGGAAAAGCTGGAGGAAATCTCCGAAAGCTTCGACGGCGTCGAGAAGTCCTACGCCATTCAAGCGGGCCGCGAGGTTCGGGTGATGGTGCAGCCTGAGAAGATCGACGATGCGGAAGCATTCCGTCTGGCCCGCGACATTACGAAGATGATCGAGAGTGAACTGGATTATCCGGGTCATATCAAGGTTACCGTAATCCGCGAGACACGGGCTGTTGAATACGCTAAATAAGCAAGGAAATCGGCCCCCCTGCGGGGCCTTTTTTCTTTCATACAGAATATATGCTTTCGAAGCCGGATGTGTACGAAGAACATTCAGCACGGATTAACCCACTAAACTTTTAGGAGGAGAACAACATTAAAGTTTTATTTATAGGTGATATTGTAGGCAATACCGGCAGAAAAGCGCTGCGTGAAATGCTGCCTTCGCTGAAGAACAAATACCAGCCGCATATAATCATTGCGAACGGAGAAAATGCCGCAGCGGGAAGAGGAATTACTTCCGCTATTGCCAATGAATTTTTCAACTGGGGCGTTCATGGCATTACAATGGGCAATCATACATGGGATAACAAGGACATCTTCGAATTTATCGACGACGAGCCCCGGATCATCCGTCCGGCTAATTTCCCTGCAGGAACACCTGGCAGAGGATATACGATTATTAAAGGCAATGGCAAAGAGCTGGCGATTGTCAATTTGCAAGGACGGACCTTTTTGCCGGCAATTGATGATCCGTTTCGGGTGGGCGAAGAGATTGTGGACGAGCTGCGCCGGAATCACAAGTGTATTCTGGTGGATTTCCACGCCGAGGCTACTTCCGAGAAGATCGCTATGGGCTATTTTATGGACGGGCATGCTTCAATTGTTGTAGGAACCCATACACATGTGCAGAGCAATGACGATGTTATCCTGCCGGGAGGCACTGCTTATCTGACGGATGCCGGCATGGTTGGTTCAAGAGAAGGGATTTTGGGTATGGAAAAGGATGCGGTCCTCTATAAGTTCACTACCCAGCTTCCGGCCAGATTTGTGGTTGACGAAGGTAAATGGCAGTTGCACGGTTTATTCGCAGAGATTGACGAGGCTACGGGCAAGGCAACACGTCTGGAGAAGATTCGGCTGCGTGAAGATGAATGGGTAATGAGTTAATGAGGGCACCAAGGAATTAGGCTTTTCGGGAATAATCGCTGGTTTTGGGTAAAGTGTGATATTTTTTATATCGAAAAAGAGTAACTTTTGTACCATTTTCTCCGGAGTAGTCCGCAAAAAGAAGGAATTATTTCTTCTCTCGCGAATAACATCTACAGTAGTGGAAGAACACCATCATTTTCCCAGGGGAGGTACTTACTATGGATGTATTAAAAGTATCAGCTAAATCCAATCCGAATTCCGTTGCCGGCGCACTAGCGGGTGTTCTTCGTGAACGTGGATCGGCCGAGCTACAAGCTATTGGAGCAGGAGCACTGAACCAAGCAGTCAAAGCAGTTGCCATCGCCCGGGGATTTGTCGCGCCAAGCGGTGTCGACTTGATCTGCATTCCAGCCTTTACTGACATAGTGATTGATGGAGAGGATCGGACGGCGATTAAACTCATTGTAGAGCCTAGATAATTAATGAATGTTAGAACTTACGGGATGAACCTGTTTACCTATGTAAACAGGTTTTTTGCTGTGCAGGTGAAGAGCGGGTCATCCTCTGCATAAACTATAAGCAGGAGCGCTGGATGCGATGTGGCGCGGAAACTGGATGACAAGTAAGAAAGTGAGGCCGATCTCATGGGAAGAGCGGAGCAACTACGGGTGGCGGATTTCCATTGTGATGTTCTGAGCAAACTGCAGGCTTCCCCCCATCTTAATTTCGACAAGGACAGCCGGCTTGATGTAACTGCAGAACGGCTTGCAGCGGGTGGCGTCGGCCTGCAAGTTTTTGCGATTTATCTGTCTACGGTTAGGGGAAGACCTAGTTTTGAAAGTGTGCTGGGACAAATTGAACTATTCCAGGGCAAAGTGCTAGGCTCAGGAGGCCTTCAGTGGCTGCGCTGGAAGGAGGAAGCAGTGGAACTGGTTAGAGTGCCCCCTAGATGGGGGCTGCTGTCTCTGGAAGGCGTAGACGGTCTGGAGGGGAATCTATTCTATGCTCAGTTGTGTTTCGATCTCGGGGTGCGCTTCCTTGGAGTCACCTGGAACTATGCGAACTGGGCTGCAGATGGTGTACTCGAACAGCGGAATGGAGGATTTACCGAAAAAGGCCGGGAGCTGATCGAGTGGTGTAACAGCAGCGGTATGCTGCTGGATGTGTCTCATTTGGCCCCAGCAGGCTTCTGGGAGTTGGCTGAGCGGAGCAAGCGTCCGTTTATTGCCTCCCACTCCAACGTCGCAGCTGTGTGCGGCCATCCGCGTAATCTGAGCGATGAACAGATCAAAGCGTTGATTGCCATGGACGGCCGGATGGGACTTACCTTTGTTCCTTGGTTTGTTAAAAATGGAGGCGACGCCAAAGCGGATGATCTTCTAAGGCATATCGATCATGTCTGCAGCCTGGGTGGCACAAGGCAGCTGATGTTTGGTTCCGATTTTGACGGGATTGATGCCTGGGTAGAGGGACTGGAGCATCCTGGAAAATACGCCGAGTTTGCTGAGATGCTGCTCCGCTTCTATCCGGAGGATCAAGTGAAGGGGTGGCTGTACGAAAATGCTTGGAGTTTTTTAAGCCTGCATTTGCCGCCAAAACTAAACGACCAAAAAATACCATAAAGTAACAGATCATGACAAAATCGTGACAATCCAGCTTCGAAATCTCAAAATGTCGAAAAAAGGACTCTCATTGTGCAGAGGGTCTTTTTATTTTTGGGTAATAAGAGGTATAATGTTCAGTGGCTTGTACAGATACTAGAGAAAATACAAGGAGTGACTTTACAATGAGCAAGACTGTACCCGTAGGTGTGTCGGCTAGACATATTCACCTTACGCAAGAGCATGTGGAAGCGTTGTTTGGCGCAGGTTATCAATTGACTGAGTTCAAACCACTCTCCCAACCCGGACAATTCGCAGCTAACGAGCAAGTAGCAGTAATCGGCACCAAAGGTAAATTCGACAAAGTAAGAATTCTAGGACCTGTCCGTCCGGCATCACAGCTGGAGATTTCCCGCACAGATTCTTTCAGCCTCGGCGTGAAAGCACCTGTTCGTGAATCCGGACATATCGAAGGCACACCGGGCATTACCCTTAAGGGACCAGCCGGTGAAGTAGAACTGGAGACTGGCGTAATTATTGCTGCACGTCACATTCACTTCCACACTTCTAAAGCAGAAGCTTGGGGCATCGCCGACAAGCAGCTTCTAAAAGTACGTCTGGGCGGCGAACGCGGCCTGGTACTGGAAAATGTTCTTGCCCGCGTATCGGACAATTTTGCGCTTGATATGCATATCGACACCGACGAAGCCAATGCTGCAGGTGCCAACAACGGCGACACAGCTGAAATTGTAGATTAGTATTTATTTATAAGCAGGTCAAGACGCGGAGGAGCGATCCTCCGCTTTTTTATGTTCTGTTATCTTATGCGTTTAGGATGATGCCTTGGAGTTGAGGTAGTGGGTAAATGAGATGAGAAAGTGGTTACTATGTTATAGCTACAGTGTTTACGATGGTTCCTACGGGCTGCGTTCTTCGAGCAAAGTCTGGCTGAGTTTGGCAGCGGCGCGGTTTTTGTACCACATATAGCTATAGTGCTTTTTGCAATAGCCCTTGGCATAATGTCTCGCTGAACAGTTGGGGAATGTGCATAATGATGGATTTGCTGTTCTTTTTTTACCCATGATTCAAAGCGCTCCTTTGCGTCATTTGTGATTTGCATGATTACTGTACACCAGCAATCTAAACCAAATCTGAACAACCCTGCTTTAGTAATGGAATAGGAGGCGTGAAAGGAATTGATGGTGGTTACACTAGGACTAACATAAAAATTTCTGCTGATGTTTTTCTTATTGTTCAATTTGTGTTATCATTATGTGTTATGACTTTGATGAGCGCTATGTGGAGACGCTGCAAACAAGGTACAGCAGTTACCTGATTGATAATATATGTATTTAAAATTAAGGAGACAACATGACTTTTAATGATTTGAATTTGATCCCAGCGATCCTCAAGGCGTTAAGCCAAGAAAATTATACATCACCCACCCCCATTCAGGAGGAGTCCATTCCCGCGGCTTTGGCCGGCAGAGACGTTCTAGGCTGTGCTCAGACCGGAACAGGCAAAACAGCCGCTTTTTCCTTGCCGATTATTCAGCTGCTAAGCCAGCAGCCTTCTGCAACCGGCGGCAGACGCCGGATTCGTTCGCTGATTCTCACACCGACTAGAGAGCTTGCACTGCAAATCTCGGAAAATATCCAGGCCTACAGCAAATTCACCAGTATCCGTTCAACAGCTATTGTTGGCGGTGTATCGCAAAAAGCTCAGGAGCGGGCATTAAGCCAGGGCGCGGATATCCTGATTGCCACGCCAGGGCGGCTCATCGACCTGATTACCCAGAAGCATGTTGATCTGCAGTATGTGCAGATTCTTGTACTGGATGAAGCGGACCGCATGCTGGACATGGGCTTCATTCATGATGTGAAGCGGATTATCGCCAAAATGCCAAGCAAAAAACAAACATTATTCTTCTCGGCTACGATGCCGACAGAAATTTCGAATTTGATCAAAACACTGCTGGTGAACCCGGTGAAAATCGAGATTACGCCAGTTTCCTCCACCGTGGACAGAATCGAGCAGTCGATCTATCTGCTGGAGAACGGCAACAAGCAGAATCAATTAAACCGTCTTCTTCAGGACAAATCGATTGTCTCGGCACTGGTCTTTACCCGCACCAAACGTGGTGCTGACCGGGTTACCCGTGATTTGACGCGGATTAATATTACTGCTCAAGCGATTCACGGCAACAAATCCCAAAATGACCGGCAAAATGCGCTGCGCAACTTCAAAAGCGGAGCTACCCGCGTGCTTGTTGCTACAGACATTGCCGCCCGGGGGATTGATATTGACGAACTGTCGCATGTCATCAACTTCAACCTGCCGAATATTCCGGAAACTTATGTCCACCGTATTGGCCGTACAGGCCGTGCCGGTATGAGCGGAATCGCCATTTCTCTCTGTGAGGCCGAAGAGATCCCGTACCTCAAGGATATTCAGAAGCTGATCGGCAAGACGATCCCTGAAGTTAAGGACCATGCGTATCCGATGTCTAAGAGCGCACAGGCTTTGCTGAATGAACGCCCGGCAAAAGCTCCGGCGAAGCCGGCAGCCAAGGCGAAGACCAATCCGGCGCGCAAGCCAAAGTCGGAATGGTTCACACAGGGCAACCGTGCGGGCAGCACTTCCGGCGGAAGTAAGAACAGCGGCCAGGGCAGCAGACCGAACGGGGAATCGGCTCATCAAGCAGGAGCGGGTGCAAGATCCGGGAGTGCTTCGGCCAGTGGAGCCGGTTCTAGCGGCAGAGCAAGCGGAGGAAACGGCAGCGGAACAAGTGCTAGCAGCCGCCCAGGCGGCTATAGCGGCAGACCTGGTGAACGGGCTGGTGCCGGACAGAACAGCAGACCTGCCGGCAGCCAAGGCGGCAGACCCGGTAACAACCACAGCAGCCGACCTGGCGGCAGACCTGCAGCCAAAGCGGGCAGATCGCAATAAACGGATGCTTATAGATTAGACTGCAGCCTTCCCTGAGCGGGAGGCTTTTTTTTGTGCGTTATGAGTTCTGCTTTCCGAAGCTGTAGGCTAAACTGGAGTAAAAGAGGTGAGCTATGTGATAGATGAATTTGTCTGGGGAATTTTCGTCGTTGATAATTATCAATTACTTCGAATGCCGATGAATAATAGCTTCGCATACTATCATAAAAAGAGTGGTAAATTTGTTGTTAAGCTTGCGAGTCTCGTCAGTTACACAAAAAAGCGGTAGTCTAGGGCTTTATTTCGCCATGACTTCCGCTTTTTTATTGGTATCGACGAGTAAAGGCAGCTTGCTAACCCGGTTCAGAAGCTTCACGAGACAGCAAATAAAGGTAAAACTATCCATCCTGAAGAATATGGATAGAGTATTAAAAATGGAAAAATAGCATTGATTGAAGATTATGGTTAAAGCATTATAAAACAGTTGCATATCTCAGAAGAGGTGGAATTGGGAGTATGAGATTGAAATTAGAAGGAATTACGGTTTTGGCGCATGATGTTCCTAGATTGACTAGCTTTTATCGTGATGTACTCGGATTTAAGACCGTTGTTGAAGAAAACCATTATGCTGAATTTGTGAATGGCGGCATTCGCCTTGCGATTTGTTTAACACCATTGATGGCGGATAACACAAACGGTCATTATTCCTTTATAGAAGAGCGTAAAGGGCAAGCCTTCGAGCTTAACTTCGAATGTGATTCACCGGAGGCTGTCCACACGATGTATGAGGAGCTTATTTCAAAAGGGGCTGCAGGGATCACTGCACCGAAGTCGATGTCTTGGGGGCATACCACGGGTTTCTTCGCAGATCCGGAAGGCAACATTCATTCTATTTTTGCGGTTAATCCGGTGGCAGCGGACATTCAATAATACCTAGACTACGCTGAAAATGGTAGACATAACAACAACCGCCTTGGACAGTCTGTGACTGCACCGTAGCGGTTGTTGTTATGCGTAAATATCCGGTTATGGATTCAGGTGTTATCCGGCCAGATAAGCCCCCAGTTCCTCACGCAGCTCAGAGCTGATCGAGGTCATCGGCAAGCGGAGCGTATCAGAGGAAATCTCTCCGTAGGCGCTAAGCAGCCATTTGATCGGAGCCGGATTGGACTCCTTGAAGAGCAGCTTCATCAGCGGCAGCAGCTGGTCGAACGCTGCTGTAGCTTCAGCGGTCTGCCCGGCTTTGAACTGCTCGTAGATACCGAGGAACTTCGCGGTATGCACGTTGGCCGAGGCCAGCATGCCCCCGGCGGCTCCGCAGCCCAGCATATGCAGGAACTGCAGGTCGTCGCCGCACAGCACCGGCTTCGATCCCAGCCGTGACAGCTCGGAGACTAGCAGCGGAGAGCCGGAGCAGTCTTTTAAACCTACTACGTTATTCATCTCAAGGATGGTGCGTGCGGTATCGACCGACATGCCGACTCCGGCGCGGCCCGGGATATCATAGGCGATGACCGGAATGCCCACTTCGGCGGCTTTGCGGAAATGCTCAATAATGCCTTGCTGGGAAGGGCGGCTGTAATAAGGGACGACCACGAGCACAGCATCAGCACCTGAATTGGCAGCCAGCTCAGTGCGGGCTATAGTGGAGGCCGTATCGTTAGTGCCTGTGCCGACCACCAGCGGGACCGGGCTCGATTTCAATAATTCCCGTGATGCATCCACGAGAGTCTGTAATTCCTGTATGTTGACTGTCGGCGATTCTCCAGTGGTTCCATTGACGACCAGACCATGAATATTGTTCTTGATGATGTTGTTCACATAACGCTGATATGATTCCAGATCAATCTCGCCAGCTGCATTGAACGGGGTTACCACGGGAACATAGATTCCATAAATCTGTTCTTCTGTTAACATGAATATCGTCCTCCAAAATGTTGAAATCCTTTTATCTTACTGTAGCATGGAATATTCCATCGGCGTTAGCTATAATAAATGATGTGGGTTATCAATAATATTGATGTTAGGGTGAGGTTATGGATTTAACATATATGCGGACCTTCCGCGAGGTCGCGAAACGGCAGAGCTTTACCCGCGCGGCTGAAGAACTGGGCTATGCGCAGTCCAGTGTGACGATGCAGATTCAGAAGATAGAGAAGGAATACGGGGTTCCACTGATAGAGCGGCATGGACGCGCGCTTCGTCTGACTCCACCTGGAGAAGAGCTGTTGAAGCTGTTCGTGGAGATTCTGGATTTGTATGACCGTTCTAAGGAGACGATCGCCCAGCAAATCGGCGGGACGCTGACGATCGGAACCATTGATTCCTTGGCTGCGTTTTATTTGCCGCCGTTCCTGCAGCAGCTGCGCACGACTTTTCCGGGACTGAACATTCATCTGCAGACCGAGCAGGAAGCCAATCTGGTGGCGAAGATCCGGGACGGTGAAGTGGACATCGGCTTGATGCTGGACCGGAATGCCACGGACTCCGTGCTTGAGCGGACGATCATCAGAGATGAACCGCTGGTGCTTGTTGCACCTGCCACCCATCCGCTGGCCCAACTTGCGGACGTGACACTGCAGGATCTGAACAATTGTGAGCTGATCGTTTCCGAGGAGAGCTGCATTTACCGCAGCCTGTTCGAGAATCTGCTGCGGGAGCATGGGATTGTTTTCCGCATCGGCTTTGAGCTGTCGAATCTGGAGGCGATCAAGCGTTGCGTGCGCAACGGGCTGGGCATTGCCTTGCTGCCAAGAATCGTCGCCGAGGAGGAGATCGAGCGGGGGAACCTGGCGGAGCTGTCTTTTGCCCATCCGGAAATTCATTTCGATCTGCAGCTGCTGCTGCATCCCAAGAAGTGGAAATCACTGCCGCTGCAATCGCTGATTCAGATGCTGCTGGCAGATGCTAAGTCGAAGACGGTGGCGCTGTGAAATGCGCGGAGGAACGACAGAAAAGTGACTTTTTAACAGGCTAGTATGCAGCAAGATATTGACATCAAAAACGAGAATATGGTATATAAAAGGAAGTGTTAGCACTCATTCGAGTGGAGTGCTAATTTCCAGAGAGTAAACAGAAGAGTTATTTTTGAAAGGAGATTATTTTATTCATGGCCAAAAAAGAGTTTAAAGCCGAATCGAAGAGACTACTAGAGATGATGATCAACTCCATTTATACACAGCGGGAAATTTTCCTGCGGGAGCTGATTTCCAACGCAAGCGATGCCATTGATAAAATCTATTACAAAGCGCTGGCAGACGATGCGCTGGTGTTCAATAAAGAGGATTATTTCATTAAAGTCACTGCCGACAAGGACAGCCGCACGTTGACCATCTCTGATACAGGGATCGGGATGACGCAGGAAGAACTGGAGAACAATCTGGGGATTATCGCGAACAGCGGCTCTTTTGCTTTCAAAAAGGACAATGAGTCGAAGGACGGCCACAATATTATCGGCCAGTTCGGTGTCGGGTTCTACTCTGCATTTATGGTGGCGGACGATGTTACTGTAATCAGCAAGGCGCTGGGCAGCGACCAGGGGTACAAATGGGAGTCCCAGGGCGCGGATGGATATACGATCGAACCGTTCGAGAAGGATGCTGTCGGCACCGAGATTATTTTGAAGATTAAAGAGAACAGTGAAGAAGACAACTACGATGAGTTCCTGGAAGATTACCGCCTGAAATCCATCATCAAGAAATATTCTGACTTTATCCGTTTCCCGATCAAGATGGATATTACCGGCAGTCAGCCTAAGGAAGGCAGCGAAGGCGAGTTCGAGGAAACCAAAGAAGAGCAGACTGTGAACAGCATGGTGCCGATCTGGCGCAAGAACAAAAACGAGCTGACCACAGAGGACTATGACAACTTCTATGCCGAAAAACGCTACGGCTTCGATAAACCGCTGAAGCATATCCATATCAGTGCAGATGGTGCTGTAGTCTATAATGCGATTCTGTTCATTCCGGAAAATACACCGTTTGATTATTACACCAAGGAGTATGAAAAAGGTCTTGAACTGTACTCCAACGGCGTGCTGATTATGAACAAATGCGGGGATCTGCTGCCGGATTACTTCAGCTTTGTCAAAGGGATGGTCGATTCCGAGGATCTGTCGCTTAATATCTCCAGAGAGCTGCTGCAGCATGACCGCCAGCTGACCCTGATTGCCAAGAACATCAAGAGCAAGATTAAGAGCCAGCTCCTGAGCCTGCTGAAGGATGAAAGAGAGAAATACGAGACATTCTACAAGTCTTTTGGCAGACAGCTTAAATTCGGAGTCTACAATGACTATGGCATGGAAAAAGAAACCCTCCAGGACCTGCTGATGTTCCACTCCTCCAAGGAGAAGAAGCTGGTTACGCTGGCTGAATACGTAGAAAGAATGCCGGAAGACCAGAAGTATATCTATTATGCTTCCGGGGAATCGGTTGAGCGGATCGAGAAGCTGCCGCAGACTGAAATGGTATTGGACAAGGGTTATGAAATGCTCTATTTCACCGATGATATCGATGAGTTCGCGATCAAGATGATCATGAACTATAAGGAAAAAGAATTCAAAAATGTATCCAGCGGTGATCTGGGGATTGAAGCAGATGCAGCTGACAAGCCTTCGGAAGAAGAGGAAAACGAGAACAAAGGGCTGTTCGACGCGATGCAGGGTATTCTGTCCGGCAAAGTGAAGGCAGTCAAAGCCTCCAAACGGCTGAAAAGTCATCCGGTCTGCCTGTCCACGGAAGGCGAGCTGACCATCGAGATGGAAAAAATCCTCAAAGCGATGCCGAACGGCCAAGAGGTACAGGCGGATAAGGTACTGGAAATCAATATTAACCACGACGTCTTCAAGTCCTTGAAGGCTGCTGCCGAAGGGGATCAGGAGAAGCTGGGCCTTTACACGAACCTGCTCTACAATCAGGCGCTGCTGATCGAGGGCTTGCAGGTTAATGATCCTGTACAGTTCACCAACGATATTTGCAAAATCATGGTATAGAATGGCGGCATTTGCCGAACTGGAGCATCACTGAAGGCTTCGCCCAACGGCTGCCCAGAGAGAGGATGTCTCATCGTAAAGATGAGGCTTCCTTTTTTTTGTTGAGGCTTGTATCAAGAGAGCTACAATTTAAGGAGAAATCGGGTACAATAAGCTTATGTAATTTCTAGGACAAATGGAGGTACAGACTTTGACATTGACTGTTGGTGTGATCCGTGAAATCAACCGGTATCCGGTCAAATCGTTCGCGGGAGAGCAGCTGGAGGCTTGCGACATTGAATCCTACGGCGTCGTAGGCGATCGGGTTTGCTCTTTTTATGATGAAAGGAAACAGGGCTGGAAGCGATTCGTTACGGCCCGCAATATACCGAATATGCTTACCTATCAGGCGCGTTACCGGGATGGGGAGGTCGCTGTCACTGCAGCGGACGGGCGGACCTTTCGCTGGGACGAGCAGCTGCTTGAGGAGATTCAAAGCCAGACAAAAATCCCGGTGAGCATGTCCAGCCTGAAGCAACCGCACCCGGAGAATCCGCATTTGCTGTCGGTGGATGAGGCCAGTATTCTGCTTGTTACCGATGGCAGTCTGAGAAAACTGGAGGCGCTCTGGGGACGCGAGGTCGATCAGCGCCGGTTCCGCGGGAATTTCGTGATAGCATTAAGCGATGAGTCGCTGTTTGAGGGAGACTGGACCGGGCGGAGGCTGCGGATTGGCGGGGTAGAGCTGCAGGTGAATGAGCTGTGCGAGCGATGCGTCATGACGACGATGGACCCGGATACTGCGGAGAAAGCCCCCTCGCTTCTGAAAATCGTCAACAAAGAGCTGGGGCTTCAATTCGGCGTGTATGCTTCCGTTATCCAAACCGGGCGCGTCTGCGTTGGAGATGAGGTTCATCTGGCAGATAGGCCGGCAAGCCAATAAGCTTAAGCGAAATGCCAGCGCTGTTCCGGGTAATGCCGGTACAGCGCTTTTTTCATTTTGTGTATCCATACCCATGCCTACTCCGCTCTGAAGCATTCAATGAACTTCTCGGCCAGCGACGACAAATATTTGTCCTTCATCCATACGGCAGCGACCCGGGTGCGGAGCGATTCACCACGGATTTCCTTATAACGCAGATTGTCGTTTCTCATGAGGCCGAAGGCTGATTTCGGAAGAATGCCGATGCCGAGACCGGCATTGGCCCAGAGCAGCGTGGTGCGGGCATCGTCGTTCATGCAGAACACATCCGGATTGAATCCGTGCTCCAGGCAGGTTTCACGGATCAGCTGCTCGAAGCGGCGGTAAATAATCAGCGGCCTGTCCTTGAGTTCCCCGATATCAATAGAGGACTCTCCGTCCGTCCAGTCATAATCAGGAGTCATCACGGCAATCATAGGTTCAGCCCCGGCATATACACATTCGAGACTTGTGCTGTTAAAGGGCGTGCGTACAATGCCGACCTCGATGATTCCTTTGCTGAGCAGATCAATCACCTTATAGGTGTTGCCTTCGTGAATTTCGAATTTGACGCCGGAATAGATTTTGTGAAAATCAAAGAGCCGATCCTGCAGCAGAGTTGCCGCAGAGGAGGAAACCGTGCCAATGGAGAGCGTTCCCCGCAGCCCGCTTGCAAAATCACTAATCTCACGTGTGGTGGCATCGGCCAGCTCCAGAATCTGCTGTGCCCGGCCCCGCAGAATTACTCCGGCATCGGTCAGCTGTATACTGCGCGGTCCGCGCTCCACTAACTTTACACCAAGCTCCTCCTCCAGCAGTTTCAGCTGCTGACTGAGCGGGGGCTGGGCCATTTGCAGCTTCCGTGCAGCGGAAGTAATCTGTCCTTCCTCGGCAATCGCCAAGAAGTATTTGAGCTGTCGGATATCCATTTGTAAAACCTCCGGATTTGGCATATGAATTAAGTATGGCATTGATACGAAACCAATATTATTAATATGTAAGCAGGTATGACATAATCATAACGGGTCTTAACGCTATTTCATAGTGATTACATACTACATAAGTTAGGTGAGGGTTACTGTGTTCAAAATTGCTGTTTTTCTTAAACCGTACAGAAAAGAAGTTATACTCGGGCCGATCTTTAAGCTGCTGGAGGCGATCCTGGAGCTGCTGCTGCCGACCATCGTTGCGCTGATCGTGAACAACGGAATCGGCGGGCAGGATAGTGCCTATGTGTACCGGATGGGCGGGCTTATGCTGCTGATGTCGCTCCTCGGTTTCGGCTGCTCGATGGTTTGCCAATATTATGCCGCCCGGGCATCACAGGGCTTTGGCACTTCGCTGCGCAACAAGATGTTCAAGCATATTTCTTCGTTGTCCTATGCCGAGCTGGATACCTTCGGTACACCGTCGCTAATCAACCGGATCACGAGTGATGTGAATCAGCTGCAGCTGGCAGTGGCCATGCTGATCCGTCTCGTAGTCCGTGCGCCGTTTATCTGCATCGGGGCCATTATTATGTCGATGGTTCTCGATTTCCGGCTGTCGCTGATTCTGCTCGCGGCGACACCTGTTTTTGGCGTCATCCTGTACTTTATCATTACCCGCAGCTCGCCGCTCTACCGCAAATATCAGCAGAAGCTGGATCATTTGGCGCTGGTGCTGAGCGAGAATCTATCCGGTATCCGCGTCATCCGCGCCTTTGCCGAAGCACGGCGGGAGAAGCAGCGCTTCAATGAAGCTTCGGATGATTTGACGGCAACGGCGATCCGGGTTGGACGCATCTCTGCCTGGCTTGGCCCGATGACTACTCTGGTGGTGAACGCAGCGATTATTGCCATTCTGTGGGCTGGCGGCATACACATTGATGCCGGCCGATTATCACAGGGTGAAATCATTGCGTTTATCAACTATGTAACCCAGATTCTGCTGGCGCTGATTGTTGTATCGAATCTGGTAATTCTCTTTACCAAGGCTGCGTCCTCTGCGAACCGTGTGAATGAAGTGCTGGCGGCTGAAACCTCAATCTCGGATGAAGGGAACGGCGCCCTGCCAGTGATGGAAGCGGCAGCTTCTGCTATTTCTTTCGAGCATGTCTCCTTCGGTTACAACAAGACTGGAGAGCTTGCACTGCAGGATATCTCAGTGGTGATCAACCGCGGAGAAACCGTGGGGCTTATCGGCAGCACCGGCTCCGGCAAGTCCACCTTCGTGAATCTCATTCCGCGTTTCTATGATGCGGTGGAGGGGGAAGTCAGAGTAGGCGGCGTCAACGTCAAAGAATACCGGCTGGATCAGCTGCGGAGCCTGATTGGCATTGTGCCGCAGAAGGCGCTCCTGTTCACCGGGACGATTGCCGATAACCTCCGCTGGGGCAAGCAGAATGCAACGAAGGAGGAACTGATGCAGGCGGCCGTTGTAGCCCAGGCCGATGAATTCATCCGCAAGCTGCCGGAAGGGCTGGATACACTGGTCGCGCGTGGAGGGTTGAACTTATCCGGCGGACAAAAGCAACGTCTTACCATTGCCCGCGCCGTCGTGGGTACCCCTCCGATCCTTATCCTTGATGATTCTTCCAGTGCGCTCGACTTTGCGACCGATGCGGCACTGCGCAGGGCACTGAAGGAGAGCAGCAGGGATATGACCGTGCTGCTGGTATCCCAGCGGGTCAGCACGGTGCGGCAGGCGGATCAGATTATCGTATTTGAAGAAGGACGGATTGTTGGGAAAGGCAGTCATCAGGAACTGCTGGAGAACTGCGGGGTTTATCAGGAAATCTGCCAGTCCCAGCTTTCCAGCGAGGAGGCGGGACAATGAAGGGCGACAATACCTGGAAGAGATTGTTTGGCTATACAAGTCATTTTAGAGGCATGACCATAACCGCGGTAATCTGCGCCATCATCAGCGTGATTGCCAGCCTGATCGGGCCGCTGCTGATCGGCCGGGCTGTCGATCATATGGTGGGTCCGGGAGATGTTGATTTCGCCGGAATCCTCCGGCTGCTGCTAATCTTGGCTGCGGTATATATTGTGGGCAGCTTTTTTGGCTGGCTGCTGACGTATTACACCAATCGGATAGCTTACAAGACGGTCTACGACATGCGCCGTGAGTTGTTTGACAAGCTGAATGTGCTGCCGCTGAAATTCCATGACAATCATCCGCAGGGCGACAGCATCAGCCGTTTTGTCAATGATATGGACGCCGTTTCGGACGGGCTGCTGCAGGGTTTCTCCACGCTGCTGACCGGTATTGTGACCATTGCCGGTGCGATCGGGCTGATGCTGTACATTAGTCCGGTGATGACGGTAGTCGTGCTGCTGTCGGCTCCGGCAACCTTTTTTGTCGCCCGGTTCATCACTACGCGTTCCCAGAAGCTGTTCCGTGAGCAGGCGAAGATTCTCGGCGGATTAAACGGATATGTGGAAGAAATTATCGGCGGACAAAAGGTGGTGCAGGCTTACCACTACGAGGACCGTTCATTCGCCCGTTTCTCGGAACGTAATAATGAGCTGTACCAGACAGGCGTCAAATCCCAGTTTTACGGTTCATTGGCTAATCCGACAACACGGCTGGTCAATAATATTACCTTCTCGGTCATTGCGATGATCGGCAGCGCGCTTGTAATTGGTGGGCATTTTTCGGTAGGGGATTTGTCCAGTTTCCTGATTTATTCGAACCTGTTCGCAAAGCCGTTTAATGAGATCACTGGTGTCATCACCCAGCTGCAGTCGGCGACGGCTTCGGCACAGCGGATCTTTGCCATTCTCGACCTCCCGGCGGAAACGCCGGATGCTGCAGGGGCACACGTCATGGGTACCAGTCATGGCACAATCACCTTTGATAAAGTAAGTTTTGCATATGATCCCGGGCGTCCGCTAATCAAGAATTTCAGCCTGGAAGTGAAGCCGGGTACCCGTGTAGCCATTGTAGGACAGACTGGGGCAGGGAAGACGACGCTGGTCAACCTGCTTATGCGTTTCTATGACGTAGACAGCGGGACAATCAAAATTGACGGAATAGACATTAATAAGATCACCAGGGACAGTCTGCGGCGGAATTTCGGAATGGTGCTGCAGGATACATGGCTGTTCGGAGGCTCCATCCGCGATAATATTGCTTATGGCAAACCGGAAGCGACGGAGGAAGAGGTGGTGGTAGCAGCCAAAGCAGCGAATGCGCACAGCTTCATCAAACGGTTGCCGGAAGGGTACGCTACGAAGATCAGCGGTTCTGGAGACAATCTGTCCCAGGGACAGAAGCAGCTGCTCACCATCGCCCGCGTTATGCTCGTGGATCCGCCGATGCTCATCTTGGACGAAGCAACCAGCAGCATTGATACATTGACGGAGATTCGGATTCAGAAGGCTTTTCTCGCCATGATCTCAGGGCGCACCAGCTTCGTTATTGCCCACCGGCTGTCCACGATCCGCGAGTCCGATCTCATTCTCTACATGAAGGACGGAGACATCGTCGAGAGCGGCACACATGAGGGACTCCTGGAAAGCGGAGGACACTATGCCCGGTTGTACAACAGCCAGTTTGCTACGGTATAGCGGGGCTGAAGGTGGTAGGGTATGGAGGACGCACGTCACGTTGGCAGACACCTTCACACTCTTTTATTGATCCTATTTATACAAACAGCGGCAGTTCATGGACGGTGAAGTAACGTCCTGGACTGCCGCTGTTTTATTGAGAGAAAGTTCCTTTGTTAGTTCAATTAGCTAAATACGGTAGGCTGCCCTTTAGTTGAGCTGCTTCAACCATATAATATCAGCCCCTCGAAATAATCAGTGAAATCATACTTATCCCCTGCCTGAAACCAACCAGTTAATCCTGTGGAGAGCTCAAACTTAATATAACCCCGGTTGTCTTCTCCTAAGAAACTCACCTGATCACCAGGGTTGATTTGCAGATATTCTTCATCTGAGTTTCTTAGTTTCTGCAACCTTAGTTCTTTTTTGGCGGTTAACACAGTAGGGGGAGACATAGGGTAAAAATCTTGTTCTTCCTCACGAAGTTGATGCTCTGCATCTAACCGGAATACGAGTTCACGATACCATGTCTGCAGTTCCTTCCCTTGATCAATTCCCTTAACAGTGCCATGCCCGTCAATCATAGAAGAATGTGCAGCGAAATCAGGAACGGTACCAACGGGACTGATTTTATGACCGTCATAGTAATAAAAATAAGTCTCTCTCCAAAAAGAATACTGACTGTCGAATTGAAAAGCAATTTCAAAGTAAGGATCATTAATATTAAGGTCTACAATATCAAAATAAGGATAAACATCTTCACCTTCAAATTGAAGAGATGTTCCATTTACTTTAAGCGTCCATGTTGTATCCCCTTCCGTTTTAGGGACATTTAGCTCAACATCATCACTAATTCCATCTCCATTAAGATCAATAACCATTTGTTGCTGTTTAAAGGTATTGGAGCCCTCATAATCTTTGACACGATAATCATCCGTATGTACTGGGATTAACTGATAGGCTGCGTACTTTGCACCATAGGTATGTAATAATTCGATATTTTTCTTTTCTATGTCAGTGAAAGCTTCCTTGTAATTTTGGTTCTTTTTGTACCATTTCTTTGAAGAAAAGTAGTCGGCCAAATCCTTGCGTTTGAATATATAACCATGCCGGGCATAAATCTCATTACGCGCCAGTTCCAAGATATGACCATCCATGTTACTAACGTTGTCAGCATTCAGCAATACCTTGTTACTGTCATTTATGATGTATTCCCTGACCGGATTTGCCGGGCTTACAGCCTTATTGCTATTTTCTTCCTTTGTAAATTTCGATTGTTCCTTAGTGGAACAGCTTGACAAGAGAATCAGGACTCCAAAAATGAGACCCATTCTTCTGAGATTGTGGTAAAACAAATTGCATCCCCCTTAGTTGACTTCTACATCCTAAAATTTGGATCTAGCAAATATACCATAAAAAGGGGGCAGCTCCAACGAGCTTTTTTATATTAGCTTACCTGTTATTTTAAAAATAGAGCCCAGTTCCTGAGGCAAAAGCACTTATTGCTTCTGCCGGTTCGCTGCTTGACTCTGGCTTCGCTGCAGTGACTCCCTCATTACACCCGGCGTGCAGCCGTAAGTCTTGCGGAATACCCGGATGAAATAGTTTGTTTCCATCCCAAGATTCAAAGCGATATCCTGCACAGGGATGCCGGGACTTTCAGTCATCAATTGAAGACCCCGCTCCAGCCTCAGGTTCTGGAGGTATTTATGCGGGGTTACGCCATACTCTTGCAAGAACAGTCGCTGGAAATGCTGCACGGAATAGCCGACAGCGGCAGCCAGATTAGCGACCAGCAACGGTTCGGTGAAATGCTCATTGATTAATCTCACCGCTTTTTGCAGTGCTTCGTTGCGGACATGCTCATTTTCCAGGCGGCTGGCTGTACCGGCAGAAGGCTCGCCCCGGCGCATCATAAGAATCAGCCGGTAGAGGCTGACGGACAGTTCCTGCGTGGCCTGTTCCTCCTGGCGGCTGGCATTCCCTCCATTTACGGTCTGCCAGATTCCGCCGATGGCTTCCCAGCATTCCTCGAAGCGCACAGGATGATAGGCGGAGGGCGGCAACAAGCCGAGGCTGTGAAGCATTGGCCCTGTCTGGCTGCCGTAAATGCCGGTAAAAGCTACATGCCATGGCTCATGAGACAGCGGGTAATATTCATGTCCGCGGTCAGGCGGGAAAACGAAAGCCATTCCGGGTGCCAGCACCGTTTCTGTTCCGTCCGTGAGATCGCGGAATATCCCGTTTCCGCTGCGGATCAGGAAGAGCTGATGGACAGGGAATCCAGACGGGCGGACATGATGGTACTGAATGTGTCTGCCGACAGAATAAGGGTACAGGGGAAAGTCCTCCAGGTTACGCGGCATTTCAACCAAAGAAAAAGGCAGCAAAACTGTTCACCTCCTATTCATTTTGTGCTATGTAATCGCGAGTATAATCCTACTGTGAATCTGCGGTTATCCTATATTATAAATAGTATAAATGTTTGTCCGTGAAAAAGACAGAGACACAGAACAACTTGAATCAGAGAAAAGTCTCATTCTGACACGGATCTAAAATGAGAGGATGAATGTACGATGATGAGCAAGAAACTCCCTGCGGTCAGCAGCAAGGCTCCCGTAATGTTGCATGGGGCCGACTATAATCCCGAGCAATGGCTGAGATATCCTGAAGTTCTCCGCGAGGACATCCGCCTAATGAAGCTGGCGGGCTGCAATGTGATGTCTGTCGGTATTTTTTCATGGGTGTCGCTGGAGCCTGAAGAGGGCGTATTTACATTCGATTGGCTGGATCATGTGCTGGACTCTTTTGCGGAGAACGGAATATATGCTTTCCTGGCTACTCCAAGCGGAGCACGGCCAGCCTGGATGTCCGAGAAGTACCCTGAGGTGCTGCGGGTGGAACGAAACCGTGTGCGCAATCTGCATGGATTCAGGCACAACCATTGCTACACCTCCCCGGTCTACCGGGACAAAACAGCAACGCTGAATGCCAAGCTGGCTGAACGGTATGCTCATCATCCGGCGGTCATCGGCTGGCATATTTCGAATGAGTTCGGCGGCGAGTGCCATTGCGATTTGTGCCAGAACGCCTTTCGGGAATGGCTGAAGGCCAAATATAAGGGCAGCCTCGACGAACTGAACCATGCCTGGTGGGCAGCTTTCTGGAGCCATACCTATACCTCGTGGGAGCAGATTGATTCACCAGCACCGCATGGGGAGACACAGGTCCATGGCCTGAACCTGGACTGGCGGCGGTTTGTCAGTGAGCGGACGATTGATTTCTGCCGGCATGAAATTGCAGCCGTACGGGATTTCAACCCGGATCTGCCCGTGACCACCAACATGCATATGATCGACGGTATTGATTACCGTGAGCTGGCCAAAATTCTGGATGTCGTCTCCTGGGATGCATACCCGGAATGGCATTACACCGAGGACGATGATGATGTCCGGCTGGCGGCCTGGACAGCTCTGAACCATGATATGTTCCGCAGCTTCAAGCATAAGCCGTTCCTGCTGATGGAGAGTACGCCTTCGCTCACGA
Source organism: Paenibacillus sp. FSL M7-1046 (assembly GCF_038007405.1). NCBI lineage: Bacteria > Bacillati > Bacillota > Bacilli > Caryophanales > Paenibacillaceae > Paenibacillus > Paenibacillus sp. FSL M7-1046. The sequence goes on from NZ_JBBOXB010000001.1 coordinate 5,464,724, forward strand.
ACTGGCAGTCAGTCAGCAAGCTGAAACGGCCGGGCATGCATAAGCTGTCATCCCTTCAGGCGGTCGCTCATGGCTCTGATTCTGTGCAGTACTTCCAGTGGCGCAAGAGCCGCGGCTCCAGTGAGAAGTTCCACGGTGCTGTGCTCGATCACAGCGGCCATGCAGAAACCCGTGTGTTCAGGGATGTCGCCGAGGTTGGCAAAACACTTGCGGGATTAACCGAAGTAGTCGGCACCGTCACACCGGCAGAGACGGCGATCCTGTTCGATTGGGATAACCGCTGGGCAATCAAGGATGCCCAAGGGATCCGCAATTCCGGACTGAAATATGAAGAGACCGTGCTGCAGCATTACCGTGCCCTCTGGGAGCTTGGCATTCCAGTTGACGTGATTGGTTCAGGAGATGACCTCACACGCTACAAGCTGGTCATCGCTCCGATGCTGTACCTGATCAGTGAAGAAAATGGTCAAAGAATCGAGAAATATGTGGAGCAGGGGGGAACCTTCCTGGCAACCTACTGGTCTGGAGTGGTAGGCGAAACAGATTTGTGTCACCTCGGCGGGTTCCCGGGACCGCTGCGCAGAACGCTTGGCATTTGGGCTGAAGAAACGGAAGGCTTGCACAGCCGGGATGTGAACGGTCTTGTACTGAATGCAGGCAACGCCTTGAAGCTCTCGGGCGATTACGATGCGCATGAAATTGCCGAGCTGATCCATCTGGAGGGGGCGGAGGCGCTAGGCCATTACCGCAGCGATTTCTACGCCGGGCAGCCGGCATTGACACTCAACAAGCTCGGAGCAGGCAGAGCGTACCATTTGGCTACCCGCGTCAAAGACGCAGCGTTTTACGTAGAGCTGTATGCTGCAATTACCGCCAAGGCGGGAATTGGCCGCGTGCTGGAAAGTGAACTGCCAGCAGGTGTAACGGCGCAGCTTCGTGCAGACGGTGAACATGACTATATTTTCCTGCAGAACTTCAGCGGTACTGAAGCGTCAGTGACACTAGATGGTCTGGTTTATACAGACCTGGAATCAGGTGAGGCAGCCCCCGAAGTTGTTGCACTTCCTGTGAACGGGCTAGTAATGCTGAAACGGAAAGTAGCACAGAAATAAATAGAATTACAAGAGGCAGGACCCGGTCATCAGGGTCCTGCCTTTTCATTGTGGAAACGGAAGCAGCCTGCGGGTGCAGGGTAGAATCTTGCTATACGCATAAGGGAATGGTTAAAATAGGTAATGATTGAAGAATGCTAATCAGCCAAAGGCTGCCTCAATGCCCTCAATGATGCGCCGATAATAATTGATCTCATGCGGCACAAAGTGGCTCCTGTCCACAGTCTGGCTGATTGGAATTCGCGTACCGCTGCTTTCCACCCTAAATCCTTGAATTTGCAGTGTAGCGCTGTCTCCCAGCCACAAACTTCGAAAGCCGGCGAAATCGGCTGTTACAATTCCCGCAACCTCTTCCTGTTGCAGCTTAAAGTCGCTTAAAGGGGAGGCGTTCGCGTACAAAAAGACATGCGCCCGCTCTCTGTCGAGAAAGCCCTCATTGTCCATGCTGTAAGGGATGATCCCAAGGGGGATCAGCTGCTCAAAAGCAACGCAGATTCCAAGCTCCTCCTGCACCTCACGGACGCCATCCTCCGGAACCTCATCAGATAATAAATGCCCAGCGGCCGTGATATCCAGCAGACCGGCATAATCTTTCTTGTGTTCGCTGCGCAGCTGAAGATAAATATGGAGCATATCCTGTTCCTTGCTGACGAACCAGCAGTGGAAGGTTTCGTGCCAGAGTCCCAACCGGTGAACTTCATCACGGGGCGCGGTCCCGGTAATATTGCCATTGTCATCAAAAGTAGTCAGTAGTTCGTCATTCATGCGAAGGCTCCTTTATTAATGTTAACATCTGGTACTGCCGATCCTACTTCGTCGGCTAAATATATCATAGCATTTGCCGCACAGGCAACGGCTTGTCCACATAGAATACGATATGAACGAGTTAGAATATCCCATCATCCCAAGGAGGAATGTTTATGAATAGCCTGTTACATTCAAGGCTAGGCAAATTGTTTCTGGTAGCTTCAATAGTTTTTTTTGGTTATTTTTTTGGTAATAAGCAGGAGACCGTGCATGCAGACTCGCCCATAACCTCGACGGCTATTTATGAGGCTTATCTTGATGTAGATATGGTTACTGAGGCCTTGAAGAACGGATTAGGCGTGAAAGTTAACGATTTTTTATCATCGGCAACCACACCGCTGGATCAAAAAGCGGCAGTAATAAATGCGCTGTATTCAGTTCAAGGATGGGAGGATAGAGATCTGACAGAGGAGTATTCACAATCTGTTTATGGAAAGAAATCAGATTCGCTGGATAAAGCGAAGTTGACACCGCAGGAGATTTTTGTCCTTGGCTATATGAAGGTGCTCGATCATTATTTTGATCCTGATTTGTATTGGATCACTGAAGCCCAGAAGGCGTCACCGGACAGTATGACGGTAGCCCTGATCCATGCGCTTGCCGTGTCCCAAGAGAACTTAATGTGCAGCTGGAAGAATACGGAGGCGGTCCTTGCCGATAAAAGTCTGAAACAGGACATTCGACCAGAAGCCATCGACATTATTATTGAGTATATGGAGCTGTACAAGGATGACCTTTGTCAAGGCGGTGGCCAGCAGCAGGCAGCAATCAATTCCTTGGTAGATGATATTAAGAGAGACGCCATCGTTCTGTCTATCGGCCAGAGCAACGTGCTTGCCAAAGGAAAGCAGACAATGATAGATGAAACGAATTCAAAGATCACCCCATATCTGCGCAAAGAGACAACAATGGTTCCACTGCGTTTTATATCAGATCAGTTCGGTGCCGCAGTACATTTTGATTCCAAGAAGCATGAGGTCACGATTCAATACAGAAATCAGAAGATCTTAATCAATGAAGCGGATTCCACTATTTCAGTCAATGGCCGTTCCTCAGCAAAAGACACAACGATCGTGACAAAAAACGGACGGACGTTTGTCCCCCTGAGAGTGATAATGGATGTATTTAGCAAGAAAACGTATTATCATCGGGGATTGATAATAATCTCGGATAAGCTTGTGCTTAATCCGTTTAATGCACAGGATAATCAAGCGGCAGAGAAAATCAAAGTTGAATTTGTTAAATGAGAAAAGGGGAATGTAATGAGTTTAGTGACGATGAAGCGGGAATCCTTTTATAGCTTAGGTGATGAAAAACTTGGGAGCGCGTGTATGGAGCCGACTTTTATGCAGATACGCGGTAAATCGCCGGCGGTTAAGGCGGAGGTGATCTCGCAGCTGACACGGGGACAACAGGCACTCTGCATGTTCCGGGTTATGTATGGTCACAGTTATAAATCGGCGGCTGAGTATTATGCCTGGATCTCCTACATGCTGAGTATACCGGGGTATTGGGACCGGATGATGGAGGGGGTGCGGTTTTTTGACGAGTCGGGAATGGTAGCTTTGCTGGAGGAAACCAGGGGGCAGCTTGAAGCGAGAAACAGCAGGTTAAAGGTCAACTGGGGAGATGCAACGCTTATGGATCTGGAGCGGGATGACGAACTGATGCAAATGATAAAATCCCTGTTTGACCGATTTGAGCAGATGGCCCCGATGACCCACTCCATTATTGCGAAATATATTCGTTCCCATCCCGAGGAGTTTGTGTTATTGGCGGATTAATCCGCTCAGCTAGGATGCTGTCCAGTCACCCGATTATGCTTAGTAGGAACTGACGACACAAGATGCATTTAACAGACGGTTCCTTTAGTTGAACGTTTATTATGGGTTGATTTATAGTATAATGCTAGGATCTACAACAGGAAAAGAGGGAACGAATGCCTACTATACTGGTTGCTGACGACGATGCGAACATTCGCGAACTTGTTTGCTTGTTTCTGCGCAACGACGGATTTGAGACAGTTGAAGCCGTGGACGGCAAAGAAGCACTGAACGTCTACGCCTCAACGCATGTTGATCTTGTCGTGCTCGATATAATGATGCCAATTATGGATGGATGGACGTTATGCAAGGAGCTCAGAAGAGCCAATCCTGATCTTCCATTACTTATGTTGACTGCGAGAGGTGAAACCTGGGAGAAAGTGAAAGGGTTCGAACTTGGGACGGACGATTATTTGACGAAACCATTCGATCCGTTAGAGTTGACAGCTCGTGTCAGGGCATTGCTGAAACGATACCGGATTGGCTCTACGCAACCGATCCAGTTCGGCAACGTCATCCTTGACCGGCAAACCTATAAGGTGATGAGAGGGACGGAGTCGCTCACGTTGCCGCTCAAGGAATTCGAGCTGTTGTATAAGCTTGCTGGAACACCGGGGCAAGTGTATACGCGTGAGCAGCTGATTGATCAAATTTGGGGGATCGATTACGCTGGAGATGACCGAACGGTCGACGTACATATTAAACGGCTGCGCGAACGGTTCGCGACTACACCACATTTTCGTATCGAGACGGTGCGCGGACTTGGCTACCGGCTTGAGGTTAACGAATGATCAGATCCTTATATACACGTATCGTCCTGACATTTCTAGTCTCCGTCATCGGGGGCACGGTCCTTGCCCTGTATGTGGCTGTTTGGGTATATAAAGATAAATTGAACGAAAACATGCTAATGCCTTTACTTCACTTTGGCCAGGATGTCACCCGGCTTTACGAAACCCTTCCATTGACTGAAGCGGACGAGTTCGTAAGTGGAATGTATCAGCTCAAATCTTTTTATATTCGAATTTACGAAGAAACGGGTAAGTTCAAGTCTTATGGATCGCTTAACGGAGACAAACCTGTCACTGTAAGTATGGAACAACTGAAAAAAGTAATAGATGGAGAGATTGTTCAAGTAAATCCCAGTGGTTATGCTACTGTTCTCTTAGGGCTGCCTTTGACAACTGAAACGGGTACGAAAGCGATGTTTTTAGAATCAATCGGCCCCCCTTCTGCCGCTTTCAACCGAAAGTGGATTTTGACTTTTATAACTTATTCGTTGATCGCAGGAAGCCTATTGATTCTGGTTGCTGCCAGGTTCCTAGTCAGTCCGATCAAAAAGCTGACCATAGCGACTAAGCGTATCGCAGATGGAGATTTCAGTGTGAAGCTGAATATTAAGCAAAAGGATGAGCTAGGTACTCTGGCTCGCAGCTTTGAAGAAATGACGCATGACCTGCAGCAGCTGGAGCAGCTGCGCAGGGAATTCGTATCAAACGTGTCACACGAAATCCAGTCACCGCTCACCTCGATATCCGGTTATGCTATGGCGCTCAAACAAGAAAACATCGAGGTTCATAATCGGATACGTTATCTCGACATTATCATCAATGAAGCGAATCGGATGTCCAAGATGAGCGCTAGCCTGCTAAAGCTGAGTTTGCTTGAATCGCAGTCACAGCAATTGACTCTGTCAACGCTCAGTCTGGATGAACAGATTAGGCGGGTCATTGTCGCGATTCAGCCGCAATGGTCGGCTCGCAACATCACTTTCGAGCTCGAACTGAAGGCAATTATGCTAACGGGAGATCATGACCAGCTAAATCAGGTATGGACCAACATTCTCGGCAATAGCATTAAATTTTCCAAGGATGGCGGCGTTATTACCGTCAGCATTACACAGGATAACAAAAACGTGACAGTCACAATATCCGACACTGGCATTGGTATTTCCCCCGAGGACCAGAAGCGTATATTTGAGCGATTTTTTAAGGCTGATCGTTCCCACAGCCGTAAGTATGAGGGCAGCGGTATGGGGCTTGCCATCGTTAAACAGATCGTATCGCTTCATCAAGGTGACATCCGGTTGGAAAGCGAACCTGGCAGGGGAACAACATTCATTGTCACCTTGCCAATCGTAACGCCGGCAGTGTAATAAGATTCATACTGTATCAATTCCAATGCTCCGGTAATCTGTGCAAGCTCACTTGCCTGTGATGCCGGGGTGTTTTTTCGTACGTGCTTAGATTGACGATTCAGCTTGAAATTAACGCACAATTATTTATAAAGAAACTTTACCTGCCATAGAGGGAGTCTGCTTGTTATAATCTTGTTGAATGATGAAGCAGTATTTAGAAAGTTGAGGTAAACAACGCTATGGAAGAAAGAATATTGCAATTTCTAAATAATACATATCCTATTAATTTTTATGATGTTAAAGCCGTAACAAATGAAATGTACCGTTGCCAATCTCAAAAAGGTGTTTTTTTTGTTCGAATAACGAATTATAAGTCCTATCAAGAACAATTAGATGAAGTGAATTGGACGAATTATCTTTTTAACCAAGGTATAGGGGTTTCCCAGGTTATAGCCACTATTAATAATTCATTCATTGGGAAAATAATGTTAGAGGAAGAGAAGCGGGTCGTTGTATTTCAGGCTGCATCCGGAATTCATCTGCCACGTTCAAAATGGAACAAAACGGTATTTAGAGATCTTGGACAGCAAATAGGCAGAATGCATCGAGTCAGTAAAGGATATATGAATTCTGAGACTACTGCACATATCAATCATTGGCATGAGTCTAAAGAATACGATTTTCTTAAATACATTCCTACAGAAGAGAAGACGATACGGGAAATTGCACACGATGTAGTAAATGAAATTAAGGAACTACCGCAGGAGTCTTCAAATTATGGCTTAATACATGGAGACCTGTGGCTGGAAAACATCCTTGTAGACAGTGACTCCAAGCTAACGATGATTGATTTTCAAGATTGTGAAAAACATTATTATGTATACGATTTAGCCGTTCCTATCTATTCTGCACTAGAGTTCTCCTTCTCAGGAGGAGAGAACCTCAGAGATTATGAAAGATCCATTACCAGGGCATTAGTAGATGGATATAAAGAGGAGAATGAGCTCTCTTCTGAGATGCTTACGAAACTACCGCTGTTCATGAAATTAAAAGAATTGTTTGAATATAATTTAATGCATATGTATTGGAATGCTAAAGAGCTAAGCGAGGAGCAGGTCCGAATCTTGAACTTATATAGAAGTCGGATGGAGTACAGCCATTCTTGAACTAACAGTGAATAGAGCGGAATGAAGTTATCAGATAACGATTGTTAAAAAAAACAGCAGGCTGGGACTTTACTTTCTCGTCCCTGACTGCTGCTGTTTCTATTATTGGGTTAGTAAAATACTTATCTGGCCAGCCATCCGCCGTCTACATTCAGGATATGACCGTTCAGGTAGTCGGAAGCAGCGGAAGCCAGGAATACGGCAGGTCCCTTAACATCTTCTGCAGTTCCCCAGCGTCCGGCAGGAATGCGGTCCAGAATCGAGTCGGAACGGCTTTGATCCGCGCGGATTGGAGCTGTGTTTTCTGTAGCCATGTAGCCTGGTGCGATCGCGTTGATGTTCAGACCGGAACCGGCCCATTCGTTGGCGAAGGCTTTGGTCAGACCGGCAACCGCATGTTTGCTTGCAGTATAGCCCGGAACATTGATCCCGCCCTGGTAGGAAAGCATGGAGCAGATGTTGATAATTTTACCGGATCCTCTTTCCAGGAAGTGGCGGCCGGCAATTTGCGACAGCAGGAATACAGTATTCTGGTTCAGGTTGATAACATCGAACCAGTCTTTTTCGCTATGGTCTTTGGCCGGAGTACGGCGGATCATGCCTGCACAGTTGACCAGAATGTCAACGTGACCGGTCAATTCTAGCGCTTTGTCGAACATGCCCTGCAGGGTAGTGTGGTCACTCAGGTCAGCTTCGATGCCGAGAGCTTTCACACCGAAAGCTTGGGCGGCTTCAACGGTTTCCGCACTTGTGTTCAGGGAGGCAGAAACAACGTCAGCGCCAGCTTCCGCAAAAGCAAGGGCAATACCTTGTCCAAGACCTTGGGCAGCGCCCGTTACGATGGCTGTTTTACCAGCCAGACTGAATAATGATGACATATTAATATTCTCTCCTTTGAGTGGGGATTGTGGAATTTGTACTTAAGTTTTTTTAAAAGAGTGCAATTTATTATCCGCATTCAATATTGACGCCCGCACTGCGGAACTGTTCCACCGTTTCGGGTGCAAGGCCGCTGTCCGTAAGCAGCACATCCACTTCCTGCAATGAAGCGAAGGTGCGCAAAGCGGTATGCCCGAATTTATGATGATCGCAGGCGGCGAATACTTTGCGGGCCGTGGAGACCAAGGCCTGTTTGAAATCTATTAAATCACCGGTGTATATAGACAGCCCATGCTCGATATGCACGGCTGTAGCCGACAGAAATGCTTTTTCTATATTTAGCTTTTGCACGTATGAGACAGCTTCGGGACCTGCGAGCATGTTGCGGACGCGGTAGCCTCCGGGAACGACCAGACGTATGTTGTCTTTGGGAACCAGTTCGCTAATGATGTACACATCATTGGTGACGACCGTCAGAGGCATATTGTCCAGCCGCCGGGCAATTTCAAGCGTGGTGCTCCCGCCGTCCAGTGCAATGATGTCATCCTCTTCGATATGGGCAAGCGCGCGCAGCGCAATCTCCGTTTTCTCGTCGGAATATTTATCCAGCGGGTTCTTGGAAGGCAGAATGCCGAACTGATCACTTTGGGCCAGTACAGCACCGCCGTGCACACGCACGATCAATCCCTGTTCCTCCAGCTTGCTTAAGTCCTCGCGGATTGTTTTTCCCGTCACCTGGAGCTTGTCGCTCAATTCGTTTACCGTTACGTCCTTCTGGTTCAGCATAACTTCCATAATCATCTCGTGTCGCCGTATCGGGTTCATCCGCCTGCCTCATCTTTCCGTAGTTGATTTCTTTCTATTGTAATTCTTTCATACCTACGGGGTCCATATCATCATAACGTTTGTTGTCACCGGCCATGCTCCAGATGAAGGTATAGTTATGCGTGCCTACACCGCTGTGGATTGACCAGCTTGGGGAAATGACGGCTTGTTCATTGTGCATCACGATATGGCGGGTTTCGGTAGGTTCGCCCATCAGGTGGAACACGATAGAGTCATCCGGAAGATCGAAATAGAAGTAGGCTTCCATCCGGCGCGGATGAGTATGGGAAGGCATTGTATTCCACATGCTGCCCGGTTTGAGCTGAGTCATACCCATGACCAGTTGTGCGCTTTGTACACCATTGGTATGAATGAAGCGGTGAATCGTACGCTCGTTGGAGTTCTCCAGACCACCCATTGCTCCGGATTCGGATTCGGCGAGTGTAGTTTTGGTTGTAGGATAGGACTGGTGAGCCGGAGCGGAGTTCAGGTAGAATTTCGCCGGTTTGGCGCTGTCTGCGCTTTTGAACACCACATCTTTGGAACCTTGGCCGACATACAGGCATTCTTTGAAATCTATTTCATATTCTGTTCCGTCTACAACAACTGAACCTTTGCCGCCGACATTGATGATACCCAGTTCACGGCGTTCCAGGAAGTAAGTGACTCCCAGTTCCTTCAGATCCGTGGTAAGCACAACATCTTCGGTTACGGGATTGGCGCCGCCGACGATCATGCGGTCTTCATGGGTAAGCACAAGCTTCAGTTCATTCGGAGCAAAAATAACGGGAATGTGGAACTCTTTGCGCAGGCGCTCAGTATCAAACTGTTTAACTTCGTTGGGATGTGAGGCGAAACGTCTTTCCATTGGATATTCAATCTCCTTCAAAAACGTATTTTCGTTCGTATAGGTACAATTTAATCCATTTACGTTCATTTGGCAAGTGATAATCTTTTTTAGTATGTTTATTTTAGTTTATTTATCGCTTTTAGAGATTGCCATATGAACCGAAAGCGTGCACAATAGACTAAAATACAAGATCCAGGGAGAGTGAAGGGGATGTTGTTGAAGTCGTGATTCCTGAGAGTGAGCAGAGAACGATAAAAAGAAACTTAAAATATGGAGGGTGAAACCGGTAATGGTGGATGTCAATCATACTCAGAGTCCTTATAAAATTCGTCAGGATGAAATTATATATAATGTAGCGTTGGAAGCGGAGAGCCGTCCGCTGCTGGAGAGCGGTCTTTGGTTCCACGATGATGTGCGTAACAATTTTTATTATGCCTCTTACCTGTTCGCAGCTGCCGTAGACCTGTCTCGCGAGCTGCCCTTTGACCGTGTAGCAGCGAAGCAGAAAGCGGAAGCTGTGCTGCTGGAAACCGTTCTGCTGCAGAACAGACAGCCCGGGACTGCGCTATACGGACACTGGCCGCTTGGCCTGAACCCGGTGCCGCGGGAGGCCTCGCCGCATGAGCTTCCGGTGGAAATTATGGGCAGTCTGATGGCTTGGTTCTGCAAGCATTATTCCAGCGAGTTCAGTGCAGGACTCCGAATTGCTTTTCATACGGCCATCGGCCATATCTACCGCAGCGGATTTTACCGCAAACCGGTGGTGACCTTTGGGCATCATGAAGCTAAATATACCGCAGCGAAGCTGATCTTCGGCAAGCTGTTTGATGATGAGGAATTACGCGAGGAAGGACTGCTCAGCCTGCAGAATACACTGGCCTATGTCCGCGGGAATGGCATGCCGGAGTATGGCAGCCTGCCGTGGTTCTGGCATTGGGTGCAGGCATTTACCTGTGCCTGGGAGCTGGAAGAGGACCCTAAGATCAAAGACATGCTGGCAGAAATGCTGGATTATCTGTGGAAGGAACGGGGGCACTTCTACCTTCAGGGCGCCTGGGTTGGCGCACATTCCCGGGGCTGGCCGCATGATGTTCCGGCGGACGGCAATGTGCTGCATGATTATGTGCAGTTTGGAGACTTCAAATTGCCTGCGGAGATGCCGCGAACTGAATATGCCGGATTATTATTCTATGAAGCGCCGGAGCATGTGCGGTCCGCTGCTTTGGACCGTAGCGTGCCTGTTGAAGTCAAGAAGCTGACCCGGAAGGTTGTGCCAAGTGGCCCTGATCCTCAGCCGCTGCTGCATTCATACGCTTATATCACGGAGGATTATGCGGCTGGAGGTATGTGGGAGCGGGTAGAGGAATTTGATAACGAACAGCTGCGCTGGGCCTTCTCACTGCCAATTGGCGTACAGGAAGGGAGCAACCGGCTGTATTTCTTCCATCCCGGTCAAGGCTATCGGGAAGGCGATCCCCGCCATCAGAGTCCGCATATGGAGGTGCTGTTTCACAAGAGTACGGTCCTTTCCTTGTATCCCGTTCCGGAAGGAGAGAATGACTCTGTCGTAGGGGTTCTGCCCAAAGGGGAGTGGGTCAAGTCGCATGAGGCGCTGTTCGGGAGGGCTGGTAAAGTGTACTTTGCTGTTTACTTGTCCCAGCGCTACGAGTTGAAAGAACGGCAGGACTACCTGGAGGTTACGGTTACAGGAATGCCGGGAGGAGTTGTCGTGGAGGCTGTTCCGGTGAAAGAGGCAGCAGAGCTGGGGTTTGGCGACTTGCCTGCCTTTGCTGCGGAAATGACGAATAAAGTGCCGGAGTTCAGCACCGGAGATGACCTGTCGGTCCAATATCAGACTTTAAGCGGCGATCAGCTACAGCTCACCCTTGGGGTGGGTGCGGGTCCTCAAGCCAGTCTGGGCGGCAGCCGGATTTCACTGGAAGACTATGTTGTTTAATAAGTTTCTATCCTAAATACGGGGTTAAATGAACGGGCAACCATGCGGTTGTCCGTTTGCGTGTACGCTGCATTTTACTTCTTTTTGCGGATCAGAAAATAGCTCATTTCCGGATTGTCGGCTGTGCATCCGCTGATCGAATAGAAAATCTCCCCGCCGCCGCTGTCTTCCTTTGTAATCTCTGTGCAAACATCCGTTTTAATACCTTTGCCGGCTCCCCCATATTCATCGTTGGAGTTGTCCACACTATACCTGATCACTTGCCCATCGTAATTCAAATCTTTAAAGATCGGATCGCCTTTATCAATCGCTTTTTGAATCGAATATCCGGTATCGCGTTTACAACCGGCAATGCTTAATGACAGCAGGACTAATAATAGGCAGATAAAAGGCAGTTTTCTCATAAGATTCACTCCATTTGCGATTTGCTTGTAAATACTTTACAGTTTTAAGGATAAGCATACTATTAATCACAGAAAAGGGGAACTATTAATGATTGCTGAGATTGTAGCGGTCCCGGAAGGCTTCACAGCCACCTTTGTATTCCATTATAAGCATTCTGTGGATCGCGTTTGGGCGATGTTGACTCAAAATGAACTGCTGAAGGAATGGTTCTCCGAGCTGAGGGTAAAGGATTTACGGACCGGCGGGATCATCGAGTTTGATATGCAGGACGGTACCTTTTTGGAATTGGGAATTACAGGTTTTGAGCGAAACTCCATATTGGAATATATCTGGGGAGAGGACAAGGTTCGTTTTGAGCTGCTTCCGGAGCGGGAAGGCTGCCGGCTGCAATTAATCGAGACCATGGGCAAAATTACGGAGCATACAGCCAAAGATCTCTCCGGGTGGCATGTCTGTCTGGAGGTGATCGCAGCATTGCTGGACGGTAAGCCATTCGGTAACCGGAAACGGGTATGGGAGAACAGATATGAGGTGTATAGTGCGCTTGTGGACAAGTATTATCATTCGTAAGTATGAACGGGGTTTCGCCGATATTGGTGTGATGCTATTTCTACAGGTGTAGTAAACTCATGCATATAGTATCTGTGCTTGAGCCAGTCGCTCCTACGGAAGCACCATAGTTTTCTCTTCCATCCGTAAAGTTATCCAATGATAGTGAAATGCTAGACTTATCTGCTCCACGATTCATTAATACGGCTGAAGAATGCAGTTGTAATAGGGAGGCGTTCGGCGACGATTAATCTTAATGGCAAAATGTCAGAAATATAAAGAGGGTATTCTCAAGCTGAGAACACTAGCTTGGAATACCCTGTTCTTGCAGTCCGGCACAAACTTAAATCATTATACTTGCGGGAACATAGCTGTTTTATAATGAGGAATTGCCTGAATACTATGGAACTCCGCAATTTCAACACCATTAAATACTTCAATAAATGCCTGATTCACATAGCTGTGCGTAGTACCTTTGCGAAGCGGGAAAATGGTCAGATGCAGTTCTTGTTTCTCCAGCTCATCTTTGAATTCCTTAAGTCCAATATTCCACGGATGACCATAATGAATATGATCGGTAAGCAAGCGACCTGACAGGAATGCGTTCGCCACGTCTCCATCATAACTAATTTGGAGCGACACATTGTCTACCTGCTCAGGCCACTCTGAATCAATATTTAGCAGTGCTGCCCGTTCAGATGTAAAAGTCACATCCATCTGAGGTGTGTAACCCTCAACTCTGATAAAGTAAGTGAGGAACACACCGTCCTGTTCTGCTGAGTCAATTGAACCAATACTGAGTGACATCTGAAAATACGGAGCCGGATAGATAGAGGCAGTAAATTCTGCTACATCCGGGGAAATGCATATCAATTGGCCCGAGTGAGTAAATAAATGCATCCCCTCGTTTCCGTTGCCTGCAATGACTATCCTTTCTTGTCCCCAGAGGGAGAAGCGATAGGTGCCGAGGGCTTCCTTGCGGTTTAAGGTGAGGAGGGTAAAGGTTCTTCCATCCTTCATGGTGATATTTACTTGATTGCTTTTACCGACCGCAGGGGCAATGATCCATCGATCTCCGTTAAGCTCCGCAGATCCCTCGCCTGAATCGATGCTCAGAATCTCCTCAGCGTGAAGAATGATCTCTGCTTTCATTCCTTCATGCGCAAACAAAACAATGGTGGTATGAACTCCATCCTTCAGGCTGGTAAGCAATTGGGTTGTAGCGCTGACCAGCCGCAGCCCGTCCAGGTTGAGATTGAAGGGAAGGGTTACCCCCAGGCCATTTCCCAGATTGAAGGTGCCGCTGTGAGGGAAATTAACGGGTCCCTGTTTGGTAAGCAACTCAATACGCAGATCCCTATTAGGCATTTCTACATGATCCTGAAAGTTATTCAGAAACACAAAACCAGAGCCGTTTTTTTGCCGCAAACACCAGCGGAGAGAAGAGGTATCTGTCGGATGAAGTTCATTTTGACCTTCTGGAATAACCGTACCCATAGGAGCAAGGAGTTCTCCAAAGGCTTCAAGAAAGAGAGAGAGCGTGCGGATACGATGATATGAATTACCCACTCGTCCGAATTCGCCAAGCGGCGACTGATAGTCATAAGTGATCTTGGGCAGGGAAGTTTCATTCATATAGGAATGTTTGCCGACGGGATTAGAGCCGCCATGATACATATAATAGCCCAGCATATTGCTGCCACTGGCCAACTTCACTAGAGTCATCGCTTCAATGCTTGCCTCAGGTACATAAGGACGCGCAGTGTAGCTTACTTGCATCCCCCCCGCCATCTCACAATAAGCAACCGGGTAATCCGTCGTTTCGAAATCCATAGATTCCACTGGGGTAAGGTGAAGATCCTGATAGATGAATTCTCTGCTTGGCGGCTGATTGGGAATCCATGGAGTGTAGGCGTAACCTGCAAGCATGGGAAGCGCACCCTCCTCAGGAACTGCTGCACCGCCCCAGGCGGTAACGGTGAATAGAAACGGAGAAATTCCGCTTTCCAGTGCAATCCGTTTGAGTTCGCTCAGATGCTCTCTGCCACCAGTTCCCGATGACAAGTAAACGCCGCCCTTATAACCCCAGGAGTCAAAAGGTGCTCCGCAGTGCATGAACTCATTATCGAGTTGAACGGCAATGACAGGACCGCCCTCTTGAAAATAAAGGCCTTTAATTTGTCTGGCAATTTGCCGGTAGAGACGGGTAGCTAATGCGAGATATGCAGGATCGTTGGAACGGATTTGGATAGGAGAATGAAATACCCAGTCAGGGATCCCTCCATTACGCACCTCACCATGGCAGAAGGGACCAATTCTTAGAATCAGCGGGAAATCAATTTTGGAGCAAAGATCTACAAAATGTCTAAGGTTGCGGTTCTCAGACCAATTGAACTTGCCCTCTTCCTCTTCATGGAAATTCCAGAATACATAGGTGGCAACGATATGTACGCCGCCCGCTTTCATCTTCAGCAATTCTTCTTCCCATTGTAGATAGGAGAACCGGGAAAAATGGAATTCACCGACGACTGGGATATAAGGAAGTCCGTTCTGCGTCATGTAATAATTCGTGAAGCCGAAGGATTTCCCAGCCGGATTACTGCCTCCTTGGTTCGACAATTTTCCGGGAGTAATCTGCTTGTCTGGGGTATCAAGCGTATAGGATACGGTTTGGCGGATAGTGTTCATACCTGTTTCTTCCTCCTTGATGTCATGGGTGGTTTTCGGTATATTCTCTTGTGTGAACAAGAGGACTATAATTCGTTATGTCTTTATTTAACCGTATTATTTGATGAGGAGGAAGTGCGGATATGGCTAAAAAACCGACGGATTATGCTATAGAAGAATTTCGCCCTTATGGGATTCTCGTGTCCGGACATTACACGGAACAAAGTCCATATTATATTCACAGGCCATCGGGGAGCATCGATTGGCTGCTGATGTATACCCACTCCGGCAGCGGGGAAATTGTAATCAACCAGAAGACTATGAAGTGTCACGAAGGTGAAGTTGTCATTCTGCTTCCGGGAATTCCTCATCACTATGGAGTCAGCAGTGAAGAGTGGTCCTTCACTTGGGTGCATTTCATCCCCAATCCGGAATGGAGCAGTTGGCTTCGCTTGCCGGGACAAGCCGGCCGGTTTGTTCATCTGCCTGCTCATTCTTCCCCTAAGGATCAGGCTTTCCCGGAAGCCATGGGACGGATGCTGTATTATGGTGAACACAGCGGAAGGGAGCTCAGCCGAAGACTTGCGCTGAATGCTCTGGAGCAGGCATTGTTGCTCTTGTGCGCCGACTGTTCGGAAGAGCAGCATCAGATGGATCCCCGTATCATAGAGGTTATGGAGTATTTGCGGCAATCCTTCCGTGAGAAGCCCACACTGGAAGAACTGGCGAGAATTAGTTGCCTGTCCCGCTCACGCTTGTCCCATCTGTTCAAAGAGCAGGTTGGTGATACGATTGGAAATACACTCAGTAAGCTTCGTTTGGAGAAGGCAGCAGAGCTCTTACTGTATACCAAACGGCAAGTCAGTGAAATTTCAGAGGATGTAGGCTATGAGAGCAGCGACCACCTTACACGCATGTTTCGTTCGCATTTCGGAATAACTCCTGTGAAATACAGACAACAAAATCGGAATTAGTACATATTTCTTGCAGAACCACGGCGCTCACTTTTGGACGTAGACAATTAGGTTATGTGAATTTTAGCCTTTCGGGATTTTCCGGTAACCGGAGGGGGAGCAACCCGAAATCTTCTTGAAGAGCCGGGAGAAATAGTAGGGATCACTAATGCCCACTGCAGAGCTGATCTCCTTAATGCTCATCTCGGTAAGATCAAGCAGATGACCTGCTCGCTGAATTTTGAGCCGCAAGAAATATTCGATTGGGGAGACTCCAGTTTCGGAATTAAATAAATAGATCAGATGCTGTTTGGATACCCCGACATGATTAGCCAGTTCGATAAGAGAAATGGAGCTGCTCATATGTCCATTCATGTATTGAATCGCCTGCTCCAAATAAGATTCGCGTTTCTTCCCCTGTGTCGATTTCCCTGCATTTAAGCCGATTCCAGAGAGCAGCTGTCTTG
Source organism: Paenibacillus sp. FSL M7-1046 (assembly GCF_038007405.1). Lineage (NCBI taxonomy): Bacteria > Bacillati > Bacillota > Bacilli > Caryophanales > Paenibacillaceae > Paenibacillus > Paenibacillus sp. FSL M7-1046. The sequence goes on from NZ_JBBOXB010000001.1 coordinate 5,481,321, forward strand.
TGGTCTGGGCCACATGTACATGGGTAGTCAAGGCATATGTCCGCTCGGCCAGCATTTCAAAGGCAGGTACGAACCATTCAATTAAACGGGCTTTGCCGCTTGGTGATAAAGAGGTTGGAGCGTTAGACAATCCAAACAGCTTCACCAGTCTATTCGCGTGGTTGCCTTTGAAATGAAACCAGTATATGCTCCAGGGTCTCTCCTGCATTGCCCCATAACGGTGTGCGATTTCGGGAGGAATAATCATCATGTCTCCCTGCTGCAGGTTCATCCGTTCTCCATGGTTCAGCTCAATCCAGCCCTCTCCTGCTTCGCAAAAGATGAATATATGCGACGAACTGCCTTCCAGGCGTTCCCTGAAATGATACTTAGCATTAGGGAAATAGCCAATGTCTGTAATAAACAAAGAAGAAGTCAGTTCCTCCTGTTCCAGTTCCTTCATCCAGTATTCCGGGAGCACGTATAACTTCTCCTCGACAAACCCTTCAGGCTTGCGAATATGGTCAGGACTCATTCCTGTCACCTCTTAAATGAAAAATATGAATAAGAATATAATCCATCACTTTCCGCATTTCGTCAATTGGAACCTTCCCTGTCAGAAGATAAAGTATAACTATCAAGACTAGGGAGGCAGTTTAAAGATGAAGAATGAAGCTATGGACCATACACGGCAGGCGGCTTCAACTGGATCTGACCAAGTAAAAGTATGGGAAACAAGTATGTTGATTCCAACATATGATGCGGGTGAAGCAGACCCTAATCCTATGTTTCTTGAGAAAAGAGTCTACCAAGGAAGCTCCGGCCGTGTGTATCCGCATCCGGTGATCGAGAGCATCTCGGATGTGAAGCATGATAAGAACTACAAGTTGGTTATTCTGGAGAATGAATATATCCGTATTGAGATCATGCCAGAAATCGGGGGCAGAATCTATCGCGCGCTCGACAAGACGAACAATTACGATTTCGTCTATTATAACCGCGTAATTAAACCTGCGCTGGTCGGTCTTGCCGGCCCTTGGATCTCCGGAGGGATTGAATTTAACTGGCCGCAGCATCACCGTCCGAATACGTTTGGTCCGGTCGAATACAAATTCGAAGCAACCGACAATGGCAGCGCTACAGTATGGGTGAGCGAGATTGACCGGATGTACGGCACGAAAGTAACTGCCGCATTCAAGCTCTATCCGGGCAAGGCTTACTTGGAAATCAACGCTCAATTGTACAACCGGACACCTGAGTCGCAGACTTTCCTGTGGTGGGCAAATCCGGCGGTAGCGGTTAATGACCATACGCAATCCGTGTTTCCTCCGGACGTAACTGCTGTATTTGACCATGGTAAGCGCGATGTTTCCCGTTTTCCTATCGCTACCGGAACCTATTACAAACAGGATTATTCGGAAGGCGTAGATATTTCCCGCTACAAGAACATCCCGGTTCCAACCTCATATATGGCCTATAAATCCGATTATAATTTCGTCGGCGGATATGATCACGGCGTAGAAGCCGGTTTGCTGCATGTGGCGAATCATCATATCTCTCCCGGCAAGAAACAATGGACCTGGGGGAACGGAGAGTTCGGCCAGGCGTGGGATCGTCAATTGACAGATGAAGATGGCCCTTACATTGAACTCATGACTGGAGTGTACACAGACAATCAGCCTGACTTTACCTGGCTGCAGCCCTATGAGGAGAAGACATTCACCCAGTATTTCATGCCTTACAAAAACATTGGTGTCGTCAAAAATGCATCAATTGAAGCAGCCATCAATCTGGAGGTTGATGCTGAAGCAGGGCAGGCCGTGATCAAGGTGTATGCGACATATGTACTTGAACATGCAGTCGTGGAGTTAAGCGGAGCAGCAGGCAGGTATCTGCAGGACACAGTTGATTTGTCCCCGGTGGATGTATACCAGACTGTTGTAACGCTAAATAGCGGGGAGCAGGAGTCTGATTTGAAGCTGTCTGTCCGGAATGCAGAAGGCAGACTGCTGATCTCCTATCAACCGAAACGGCCGGATATTGAGAGGGTCCCGGAAGCTGCTAAACCACTAGCAACGCCTGAAGAGCTGCGTTCGACGGAGGAACTATATCTGGCTGGCCTGCATCTGGAGCAATACCGGCATGCTACATTTGAGCCCGAAGCCTACTATCTGGAAGGGTTGAAGCGGGACAACGGCGATATCCGGCTTAATGTAGCTTATGGAACCTTGCTGCTTCGCCGTGGATTATATACCGATAGCGAGAAGTATTTCCGCAAAGCGATCGAGCGTCTGACCTGGCGTAATCCTAACCCGTATGACAGCGAGGCATATTATCAGTTGGGAGTGGCGCTCCGTGGGCAGAAGCGGTTCGATGAAGCATTTACTGTTTTTCACAAAGCGGTATGGTCGGCAGCCTGGCAGGATGCAGGATACTTCTCTCTTGCTCAAATTTCCAGCCTTAAAGGCCAGTATGCCGAGGCACTGGAGCAGGTTGAGCGCTCGCTCATCCGCAACTCACGTAATTACAAAGCGCGGAATCTTAAAACAGCTATGCTGCGTAAGCTTGGTCAAGTTGATAATGCCAAGAGATATGCGCTTCAAACGCTCGAATTGGATGTCGCTGATTTCGGAGCTTTTAATGAGCTGGCGCTGGCCCATATAAGCTTGGGAGATAGTCTCGCTGCGCAAGGCATTCTGTCTGAACTGCAGCTTCTGATGAGAAATGACGCTCACAACTATCTTAATGTCATCGCGGATTATATGAACTGCGGTCTTTACGAAGAAGCCATTGCCGTAGGGGAAAGATTGAGTCAGGAAGATTCTTTCTATCCGATGCTGCACTATGCCCTAGGTACATTATATGAGCATACAGGACAACATGAACAAGCTCAGGCCGCCCGTCGCAAAGGACAATTGGCTAATCCGGCGTATTGCTTCCCGAACACCCTGTTTGAAATTGAGCTGCTGGCAAGCGCAGTTCATACAAATCCGGAGGACGATAAGGCCCATTACTATCTCGGGAATCTCTATTATGACAAGAAACGGCCGGTTGAGGCCATTGCAAGCTGGGAGCAGTCACGCAGGCTGCGTAACGATTATCCGACGGTACACCGCAACTTGGGTCTGGCCTATTACAATAAGCAGAACAATCCGCAAGCGGCGTTAGCCTCGCTGGAGCAGGCGTTTGCCTGTGCACCGGAGGATGTGCGTATCCTGTTTGAACTGGATCAGTTGCGCAAGAAGCTGGCATGGTCCACGGAGGAGCGCCTTCATATCCTTGAAGAACGGCGAGGGCTGGTTGAGAAGCGGGACGATCTGTATGTGGAATATGTAACCCTGCTGAACAATCTTGGACGTTATCAAGACGCTATTGCTGCCCTGTCTCAGCGTAATTTCCATCCGTGGGAAGGTGGAGAGGGGAAAGTGACCGGACAATATAAGTTTGCCCATACCGAGTTAGGTAAGCAAGCGCTGCAAGAGGGGCACTATGAAGCAGCAACTCAGTATTTACACCAAGCGCTGGTCTATCCGCTAAATCTGGGTGAAGGTAAGCTGGAAGGAGCCCAGGAGAATAATATCTATTATTATCTCGGCATGGCCTACGAAGGTCTTCAGAAGGAAGAAGAAGCCGTCGCCAGCTACACGATAGCTTCACGGGGACTGGCTGAGCCGACAAATGCGATGTTCTATAATGACCAGCCGCCGGAGCTGATTTTCTATCAAGGGCTGGCCTGGTTGAAGCTCCATAATGAGAAGGAAGCCAAGCGCCGATTCAATAAACTGATTGATTATGCCGAGAAGCATATTTTTGACGATATCAAAATCGATTACTTTGCCGTATCCTTGCCGGACTTCCTAGTATTCGAGGATGACCTGAACCGGCACAATGTCATCCATTGCCGGTACATGAGAGGGCTGGGACTTCTGGGGCTAGGCCGCGACGAAGAAGCAGGAACCGAACTTGAATTAGCTCTGGAAATGGAACCTAATCATCAAGGGGTGATGGTTCATAGACGAGTAAGCAGCAGTACGGCGAATTAGGGAGATTTCGAACAAGGAGGAGGACTGAATATTTTGCTTACTAACGGGCGTCAAGTGGTGAGTATGGACGAAGGCTGGAGATTTCAACCGGACGCTGCAAATTTGGGGGAACAAGGTGAGTGGCAAGCCATAGGCTTGCCTGCTCCTTTGAACGTTACCGTTCCGCACACATGGAATGTGCAGGAAGGTCTGGAGGATTACCGGGGAACCGGGTGGTATGAGTATACCCTTAGTATTCCGGAGGAATGGCAGAGCTGCCGGATCCGTATACACTTTGAAGCTATATATCGCGATGCAGTGATCTGGGTTAATGGACATCAATCCGGTTCGCACTTCAATTCGGGTTATACCGCATTTGAAATAGACCTGACAGCAAATATTCAGTGTGGCGTGGAGAACCGGATTACGGTAAAAGTGAATAATTCGAATAGTGATCAGGCGCTTCCTCTAGGGAATAGCTTTGATTGGGCGGATGACGGCGGGATAATCCGGCCCGTAAAGCTCATAGTAACCGGGCAAACAGCAATTAAACACATAAAAGTCAGCCCGGAAGTCCAATTCGGACAAGGTGATAATAAGGCTACTGGAAAGGTAAATGCAGAAGTATATCTGTGTGAACCATCCGCTGCTGCGACTGTGGAGATCGGGATATTTAAAGATGGAGAGAGAATCTGGTATGAGGTACGGCCTTTACCTCCCCAAACGATGACCTGGCAGCTTACTGATGTTCAGTTATCTCCGGTGGATCTATGGCACTTTGATCATCCGCATTTGTATCGGCTTGAGCTCACGCTTCGGGAGAAAGAGCAGATTAAAGACCGGGTGGCTGTGAATTTTGGTTTCCGTGAGATCCTGGTTAAGGGGCGTGAGCTTTGGTTAAACCGTGAGCCTGTCCGCCTGATGGGAGTAGAATGGATGCCAGGTTCTAATCCGGTGACAGGATTGGCCGAGAAGCAGGAAGACCTTATTGCAATGCTTGAGATGCTAAAGGAAGCCAACTGTGTGATCACACGTTTCCACTGGCAGCAAGGCAGCGAGCTGTTGGATTGGTGTGACCGTAACGGGATTCTGGTGCAGGAAGAGATCCCGCATTGGCAGCAGCCTGATGAGCCGGATCAGAACACTTTTACATTAGCGTTATCACAAGCGAAGGAGATGATTGCGGATCATTCGCACCACCCTTGTATATTTGCCTGGGGTATGGGAAATGAACTGAATGGCCAATCGGAGATCACACTTCGGTACATGGAGCAGCTGAAGCAGGAGATTCTGCAACTGGACTCAAGCCGGCTCGTCAACTATGTAAGCAACACGATTCACTTCCAGCCGGGCACTGATGCTACCGGAGCAGGGGACTTATTAATGTGGAATGATTATATCGGAACATGGCATGGTGATTTGGACGAGCATGAGGTGATTAAGAAGATTATTTCCGATTATCCGGATAAGCCCATTGTTGTGGCAGAGTACGGACTCTGCGAGCCAATTTATGAGGGAGGAGATCCTAGACGAACCGAGATACTTTTGGGGAAAACAGAAATTTACCGTCAATATCCTCAGTTCGCAGCGTTAATCTTCTTCAGCTTAAATGATTACCGTACGCAAATGGGAGAAGACGGTGAAGGGAAATTGAAACAGCGGGTACATGGTTCGCTGGATATCTATAACCGGGTGAAGCCTTCATTTGCAGCCTTGCGTGAGATTTCTTCACCGCTCTTGCTGGCGGGAGCACCTGTGTGGCACGAAGGTGAGCTTGAGGTAACACTGAAATGCCGGAATGATATTCCCAGCTATGCCGTACAAGACTACTACTTAACTGTGTCTTCGGCAGATGAAAGGGTAGTCCAGCAAGTAATTCCTGAGATGCAACCGGGAGATATTCTGACAATGAACATCACTGTATCAGTACATCCTCTGCCGGAAGAAGTGCTTGTCATCTATCGTCCGAATGGATTCAGTGTACTTGAACAGGAATTGAACAAATAAATCTAGCAAACTACCTGGTGATCGCGAAGATCCGCCGGGTAGTTTGCTAGGGCAACAATACTCTTATAATGTGACAACGCTCCCGAGTGTGATATCCTGCTGCTCATTTGTCACAGTATTCTTTCTTTGCTTGTTCTCCCGGTAATCAAACGCTAAGGAGTGATAAAAATGAATTCAGTACATAACAATTTGCCGCGCAAACTGACCATCACGATGTGGGATTTCTCCTGGTATACGATGACTTTGCCTGGAGAGCCTTACAGTGATCTTGCAGCAAGATTTAAGGAAGCGGTGGATCGAGGATACAATACAATTCGGATCTGTGCGATGCCTTTCTTATTGTTCACTGCGGAAGGCAAGCGGCCGGGGCCGCTACATTTTGGGAGTCTGGGGGAAGTGGGGCAGCGGACTCGATGGTACAACTGCCGCGGCGGAGCTGAGCTGGACGGACATGCCCATTTGCTGGAGTTGTTCAGACAGGCCAAAGCGCATGGGTGTTATATTATGCTGTCTTCATGGGAATATCAGCAAAGCCCCAGCTTCCTGGCCTATCCCGCTCTGCGCGACGAACTGGCCTCCATTGCTCCTAAGGAACGTTTTATGTCAATTGCCAGGTCTATGGATCAGCTCATCCGGTATATTAAGCATGAAGGGTTAGCCAGTCAAATCGTTTATGCCGAGCTTCATAATGAGGTGGAATTCGGCCAGCTTACCGCAGTGGGCGTTGAACAGGGTATCGGGGAAACAGATACGCCTAAGCAGGTTGAAGCCATGCAGCCTTATATAGAGGAAGCGATTGATTATCTCCGGAAGCAGCATCCCGATATACTGATGACGGCCAGCTACACGCTAAACGAAGCTTATCCGAAGGCTTATGTTGCCCGCAATATGCAGGTTGCTCACTATCATCTCTATATAAAGGGCGTATTGAATGAACTCATGGATGCGGCAGGGTTAAATGATGAGCGAATGTCATTTCCTAACACCTTTGTCCAGTCTTTATTAAGAGAGGATGCGCCTCCATTTGAGGAGTGGACGCTGCCGGAAGGGCAGGAATGGAGAATGGAGGGCAACCCGGTCGGGATGAAGCTCATATACTTGCATGACTGGGCTGATCCTGATCAATGGGACCTATATTTATATGATCGTTACGGTGCCCATAAGCTGGCTATGCTGCAGAAGATCGATTTCCGCTTTGAGGAAATTCATGACTGGGTACGTCATTCAGGAATTCCAGTCGTTATCGGTGAGGGTTATGTCGGCTACACGCCGCTGCATACTGGTTTCGAGGAAGGTCCTGTCGGGAAATTCATTGCCGAGTATGCACTGCGAAAAGGGAAGTCACTTGGCTTCTGGGGAATGACGTTATGCTCCAACTGTGCTCCGCATCATCCGTTCTGGGACGATATTGCATGGCAGCAGAAATGGAACCGGTTTATTCTTGAAGCGGAATAATAAGTAGAAGAGAAAGGTTTACTATTCAAACTGACTGTGTAATGTTAGGAATTCTAAGTCTATCGTAACTTTGACTGGTACCCTCCCCACGCAGGAATCACTAGAATTAAATTGTAAGGAGAATTAAGAATATAAAGGGAGGTTTCAAAGTGAAAAGGTTAAAGAAAAACACAGTTTTCTCTCTTGTAATCGCTTTAATGTTCGTGCTCTCTCTTTCCGGATGTGGTGGCAACAACAACAATACGAATAACTCGGCTAGTGAAATGTCAGAACCAGAGGCAACCAATTCAGCGGCATCGGCAGACGAGCTTCAACATACAGCTGTTAGACGATGGTATTGGTATGGATTCTGAAGAACTGGGTGCCATCTTCAAAGGGGACAACAGAAAACGAAAAGGTGGAGGGTACGGCGTCCGCAACATTGATGAGAGGTTAAAGCTTGCCTATGGTACAACATACGGATTGAAATTCGAGAGTATTTCCAAACAGGGTACTTGTGTGTATGTGCGTATTCCTCTAAAGAGTGATAGGCTTAAAGCTTAAATTCGGCGCCAATTTTGTGATAGGACGATTGGAAATTTAGAGACTACACACAAAATAACCCGTCAGACATTAACCTGACGGGTCAACTTACCTATTAAGGGATATAATTGAAGTCCATAGTTGTATATAAATATGTTTGATTATAAGTATCATAAACTATTTGATCAACTAGTGGTTGGGTATACTGAGCATCGTCGCTATTCTTCTTATGAATCCAGGAAAACTTACTCAAATCTAAGGTTCCGCCAGCTTTTTTAATTGGAACAGCAATTGAAAATTCTGCGCCGTAAAAATATGCTCTTTTGGTACTGTTAGTGTTTGTTAATTTATGATAAAAGGTTGAGGCATATTCGGCTTTGGGAACTAGGTTTAATTCATACCCAACGGTATTGAGTCCAGCATAATATGGATTTTCTGCCAGCCATCCGAGTGGCGCATCACCAGCTATTGAGTTTTTGTCGAGGGAAATACTGTAATTAGTTCCATCCACAGTTAATGTTAGTTTTACGATATATTCCCCTCTATTATCTACTTCCCCTCCAAATTTGAGATCTACCGTTTTTCCGGTGATATTAGGTAGAGATTTTGGCCACCATCCACTATGCCCGAATATAACTAACTCCCATTCATCACCATCGTAGATCACTCCTCCATCAAAGGTAACTCCGTTTTTTGAATTAATTGTAATGAAATATTCAGCAAGTATTTTGTCTTTTATTGGGTTGAGATTTGAAGCACTCGGTATTTTTAGTTTTGCCTGGCCACCAACGACAGTTTCTTGAAAATCTTTTTGCGTAATTGCTGATCGGAATCCATCTCCAGTATCTTCTGCAGACGCTACTGATGCAGTTGATGCAAAACATACGATTAAAAGTAAAACCAATAAAATCCTTTTCATTGTATACCTCCCAAAATATAGAAAATATATAACAACACTAAACATACAACTATAAGGTAAATTTGGCAATAAATTTAATTATATGGATTGGACAAAAGGGAAGAACCTTACAATAAATGAGCATCGGCCAAATAGTTGAAATTCTGTAACAAGATCAATCTGGCAAAATCACACAGCAGAGTAAAATCGAGCAGCAATGGAGGGATCGTACAAATCCAGTGCGGATACCCAGGCGTTGAATCTGTTTAATCAGGGCCTGAACTACTCTCTACAGCAGAAGGAGTAAATCACGATTACCTTGTTCAGACCTGCAGGAAATGTTAAGCTACGTAGAGTAGTTGTTAGAATAGCTCCTTATGCGAAACAGCTGAAGTTCGGTTGGAGGAACATAATCACTACGCTCTTTTCACCGCTTAAGTGTAATTGCTATAATTAACTCGATAACATCCATGAGCGAGTAAAAATGACATTCACTTTATATGGAATAACACATGGAAACAGTCTTATTTTAACGGAGGAATAGTGTGGCAAAAGCGAAGGTGGCCAAACGGCCGACAAGAGATGAATTTGTGCTGGAGGAAATCGGCAATCAACTGACGGAAGCGATGCAAGAGGCCTCTGAAGTGCTATTGACGGTTTGGGGCAAGGAAGATCAGGTCCGGGGGCAGATTGTCGGCATGGACTCGCGTACGGGCAAGGTGCATCTCAGCTGTAAGGAAGAGCTGGTCAAGGTGCCTTTTATGGATATAATGGCAATGGATTATCCAAGAGATTAAAGCATGCGAAGATAGATTTCCAGAACTGGCACTCCGGCTACAGCAGGAAAGCCGTGCTTAAGCCGTCTTGGCAACAGAGAAAAGAGCATTCGGGGAGAGTCCTGGTGCTCTTTTTTTTCGGATATATAGGATCTGCCTACAAAAAAGAGCATCCCAAAGGATGCTCGATAATCTAGTTCGCAGGATGCCTGCTACTGCACTAGCTTTAGCATAATCCGGTTACAGCACACTGCGCAAAAGCCGAATGGCGATGGCATTTAAACGCAATGCTTCTCTGATGGCTACTCTCGCTGCCAAAAGTTCCCGTCTGGCCCGGCTGGGATTAGGCACTCTGCGTAGATTCTCATTAATTTCTTCCAGCTGTTCACGCAGAATGGCTCTTTGCGCACGCAGTGCAGCAATGGCCCTGCGAATTCTTGCACGTTCCGTCATAGTTAACACCTCTTTCCGGTTGGATAGTATAAGAGATGCAATGACTATCATTTCTGTTTGTGTGAATGGGTAGCTTTATAACTTTTTGATGAAAGTATCTTCCTTGCCCAGCGGCACAATTCGTTGTTCGCAGGGATGCCCGTAACTGAAGCCCGGGTGTAAGCTTGAAGAGATGTAGAGGAGGTATTAAGCATTATGAATAATATCGAAAATATTGCGCATGTCTGGACTCCGGCTTCACTGGGTGGAGGCGGATACATCACGGGGCTTATTCAGCACCCGGACATAAGCGGGATTGTGTATGCCCGCTGCGATGTAGCGGGTGTCTTCCGCAGCTCTGATGGCGGGGAGACATGGGAAACGCTGAATGGCGGGCTGACGAAGGCGTATCACCATCAGGTGCAGAGCTTTGCGATCAGTCCGCATCACCCGGAGGTGCTGTTTCGCTGCTCCGGGGAGGTCAGGAGCCGGAAGTTCTACGGATCGGTCCATAAATCTGCTGATGGCGGGCACAGCTGGCGGGAAGTCTGCACGGGTATGGGATTCTATGGCAATGGTCCCACCAGGATGTACGGTGAGGTGATCGCGGCAGACCCTCATCACCCGGACATAATCGCTGCCGGAGGGTATACCGGCGGCTTCTGGATCAGCCGGGATGAAGGCGAGACCTGGAGACGCACGGGGCTTCCAGAGGAACGGTTTGGCTGCGTTGCGTTTCACCCGTCTGTTCCCGGTGTCTTGTATGCCGGAACAATAAGCGATGACGATTTGAACATGGATTATGTTGAAGTTGGCGAAGGCGGCGTATTGGGTCTGCTTCAGGATCAGCCCCGGGGCAGGTCAGGCAAGCTGTATGTCAGCTCTGATCTGGGAGAATCCTGGGAGCTGCTGCAGGAAGGGGCCAGCTTTGCCGAGCTGACATTCGACAGTCTTGATGACCAGCATCTGCTGGCGGCTACGATCTGGGGCGGAATCCGGAGCAGCACCGATGGCGGCAGGACTTGGGCTTCCACGGAAGAAGGTCTGCTGCCTGGCAGACAGAGATACGGGACCGTTGTGCAGGACTGCCATCACACGGAAAGGTGGTACACGGCCCCGGATCTGCGGCCGCATATGAAGGAGTGTCCACCGATTCCACTGTATGTTTCCTGTGACGGGGGTGGACATTGGCAACTGCTCCATCATCATTCCGATGAAAACCTCAGCGGCTTTCCGGCGTATATGGACCATTTCAGCGGAGGATCCCGGGCGGCGGCAACAGGCTGGGCGATCTCCAAAATCATCGTTGACCGCTTCAGCAAGGACCGCCTCTATCTATGCAACTGGTATGGAGTTGCAATCAGCGAGGATGGGGGGAAGAGCTGGCGGGCGAATCATTTCCGGGGGCTGGAAACGACCTGCATGGAAGCGGTGATCGCTGACACGGTGCAGCCGGGGAAGTTCTGCGTCACGATGGCAGACCATCCGCCCAAGATCACGGAGGATGGCGGGCAGACCTTCCGCAATTTACCGGGACTGGATGGCTACTCAGGCAGTACTGCTGCCGTCATGTCCGGAACAGACTCCAAGCATTATCTGTACGGGCTTGTCGGGCATGGGCGAACGGCCTGCATTGCACGGAGCCGTGACGGAGGTGACAGCGCGGCAGCCGTACTTTCCCTTGGTCCGGGGCTGTTCGTCCAGGCATTGCGGGAAGATAGGGGCAACCCAGGAACTTTTTATGCTTATGTGGACGGTGAGATGGCCGCCGGAGCTGGAATCTACCGCTCCAGAGATGGGGGAGAATCCTGGGAACAGACGTCATTCCGTCCTCCGTCGCATCTAGCAACTTTGCCGCATCAGAAGAAGTGGATTGAAGCCGAGCTGCTGTCAGTGGTTGTCTATCAGGTCAAAAATGCCTGTGGAGCCAATCAACTGCTGGACACAGATTACAATCAGGCAGGACATCTTATGCTCGGGGAATGGACGGAGGGAATCTGGAGGTCGGAGGATAGCGGGGACACTTGGCAATCCATCGGTACAGGACTTCCTTTTCAGTACAGCAGCCCGTCCTCTGTATTAAATGCAGTGGCGTTTTCGCCCACTCATGCAGGCACCCTGTATGCGGGATTTATTTCGGAAGGGTTATGGCGCAGCGAAGATAACGGGCAAAGCTGGAGCAAGCTGTTCCCGGCCGGGGAGGGAGAACGGTTCAATGTTTCGGCGCTTGCTGTGGGGAAGGGAAACTCCGGCAAAGACCTGCTGATTCTGGCCTGTGAGCCGATGGTTCGTACCGGAACGGAGGCCCGGGTCGTCTGCAGCCGGGATGGAGGTTTGTCCTGGGAGGAGTGGGAAAATCTATCTTTTGGTGCCCCACGCTGGAAGGGGATTGCTGTCGATTGCGCAGGTGGACAGGTGCTCGCCGTCTCCTGCGGCAACGGAGCTTTTCGTATATCGGCAGTTACGGACAGGGATAAACAGCAGCAGGGGTGACCTTTTCAAATTAGTCGTTGCTAAAACAAACTTTTCGTTGCAAATGCTTCTTGTTCAGTTAAATGGTAACGCTTACATTGAAGGGGCCGGACGATGCCAACATCGAATATAAACCGGCTTTTTCAAATGGAGGCCTGAACAAAGTGGTTGCACAAACGGGCAAAAAATGGTTCCATGGTTGGCTGGCCGTCGCTCTGTTTATTGCATCGATCGCTGTGTTTCCTGCTCCATCGCGTGCGGCAGGAGAGAATCTGCTCGGTAATCCGGGTTTTGAGTCAGGTGATGTCGGGTGGGAGAAGTGGGGTAGCCCTGTAGTGACTGCCAGTGAAAAGCATGGAGGGGATAAAAGTCTTCAGGTGAAACGGAATACCGGGGGAGCCTCGGCGTCTGTGGCGGTGCAGCAAGGCAAAACCTATCGTGTCGGTTTATGGGTCAAATTCGCCGGAACAGGAGTGACCCATGCTGTAATTGATATGAATTCATTCGGCACGCAGCAGGGCAAACAAAGTCTTCAGTTCTCGGGTTCGACGAGTTGGGAATACCGTCAGCTGCTGTATACCCCCGCTCCCGGGGATCAGCATGTCCGTCTATCGTTCTGGAACAGCACCAGCAAGGATTACTATATTGACGATGCAGTCATTCGTGAAAATGTGGATATCGAACGGCCGACAACGCCTGGTGTCTGGCAGGCCGAGCATGAGCCGGAAGCGTTGAAGCTGACTTGGGCGGGATCAACGGATGATATGGGCGTAGCATCCTACCAGCTGTCGTACAAAAAAACAGACGCGCCGGACTGGAGCACAGTGACCGTACCCCATCAGGAGACAGTCACAATGCACACTTATACGCTAAGTCAGCTGGATCCATTTTCAGTGTACGCCATTATGCTGCGCTCCAAGGATGCGGCAGGCAACATTTCAGATGCGGTGATGGGACTCGAAGCAACTCCGGGGACAAACCTTGTCTCTAATAGCGGTTTCGAGAGCGGAAGTACAGAACCTTGGGAAACCACGGGGACCGTGCAGACGGTAACTTATGACACGTACTCGGGAGGGTATGCGCTGAAGCTCCTGAACCAATCAGGAATTAAGACCGCTGAGATGGCTGCCGAAGGCGATGCCTCTTATCTGGTTTCGTACTGGAGCAGATCTTCAGCTGAGGCGGCAGTCCCGCCGGCTACAGTAAGTCTTGCCGTCTATCAGGACAATGACACAATTACGCACCCGCTGCCAGCGGAGGCGTCTTTAGGCTGGAAACGGCTGGAGCAGCAGGTACTCACCGGCGCAGAAGCCCAGTCCATGCGGTTTGCAGTGAGTAACACTACTGGTGCGGAGCTGTTCCTTGATCAGGTTGTTATCGGCAAACTTCCGCAGCTTCCGCTGGAGCTTGCACCCGGGGCACCCGCGGGATTCTCAGTGACCGGTAAGGATGGTGTATCCGCCAATCTGGAATGGGAAGCTTCTTCAGGTCCTTTTGGCGTAAAGTCTTACAAGATTTCGTATAAAAAAGCAGCTGATACCGAGTGGCAAAATGTAACGGTGCCGTATGTTCCCGGTCAAGCACTGTATGCATACAAATTGGAGGGCTTGTCGCCGGAAGGTTTGTATGACGTCGAGGTGAAGGCGGTCAGCGAAGGTACTGCGGTGTCAGCTGCTAGTGCGCTCCAGGTGACCACAGAAAAGATGTATCCGGTGAATCCGAATGCTTCGGAAGAGGCAGTGGAGCTGCTGGACCGGCTGTACGCCACGGTGGGCAATGCCGTTTATACGGGGCAGCATAATTACTACGAACAACCCAGCCTGTGGTATGACACGGCAGCAGAGCTGACCGGATATTACCCGGCATTGTGGGGTTCGGATTTCGCCTATTACACCGGCGGGGACTTCAGCGCATTGCGCCAGGCGATGATCGACGAGGCCATTGTGAAAAGCGAATCGGGAGCCATGGTGACGCTGACCTATCATGAGCCTAGGCCGATGGATGCGCCAACGGCTGGCTGGGAAAGTGTCACGGGCGATGTTACGGTTGCCCAGATGACGGATATCGTAACTCCCGGTACAGCCTTGTATGATCAGTGGGCGGCACAAATGGACGAAGTAGCCTGTTATCTGCAGCAGCTAAGGGATGAAGGGGTCCCGGTGCTGTGGCGGCCTTATCACGAGATGAACGCTGAATTCTTCTGGTGGGGGGCGCGTCCCGAGCTGTTCCGGCAGCTGTGGCACAATATGTACGACCGTTTCACCAATCTGCATGGGCTGGACAATTTAATCTGGGTGTGGAGCCCGAATGCGGAAAGCTCCTGGGCCTATGATTCCGCCCCTTATTATCCCGGACATGATGAGGTGGATGTGCTGGCGATGGATATTTACAACAACGATTACCGTGATACGTATTACAACAAGCTGGTGCAGCTGAGCGGCGGCAGACCCATTGCGATCGGGGAGAACGGGGAGCTGCCGGATATGGAGATGCTGCAGGAGAAACAGCCGCGGTACGTATATTTCATGACCTGGTCCGGATATTTGACCGATAAAAATTCTCTCAGCGGCATTCAATCACTTTACAGCCATCCCCGCGCATTAAACAACGGTGAAACCGGCAACGGTCCGTTTGTTCCTCCGCCGGTGGACAGCTATGTGATTGATGATTTCGAGGATTACGGCGGTTCGAACAGCAGTCTGCGTGCGAAATGGCAGCGCAACGTCTCAGGCAACGCAGCGACGGTAACACTCGACACCTACCATACGAACAGCGGAACCTACGGCCTGAAGCTGGATTATACGATTGGGAATCCCGGTTACGCGGGGGTCTACCGCAGCATGGGCAAGGAATGGCCGGGGATGGAAGCGATATCCTTCTGGCTGCAGCCGGATGGCTCGAACCGTCAGCTGGCTGTCCAGTTCCATGAGACGAACGGTGAAGTGTGGGAAACCAGCTTCAAGATCCAAGGTACTGCACCGGTGCTGGTCACTCTTCCATTTACCGGTTTTGCCAAACCGGGGTGGGCTACCAGCGGCAACGGTGTGATTGATCTGGGCTCTATCAAGGAATTTGCTTTCTATGTGGCCCAGGGCAGCGGAACCCAAGGCAGTGGTACGTTGTACATTGACAACGTGAAGGCCATCAAGCTGCCGGAGGAAGAGGAATAGATGATTGGTCCGCATACAAGCTGCTGATTGTCATCATTGCCAGACCACATTTTTCGTTGACCACGGTACTGGTACGTCCTTCCTGTGCGACATAAGATTAAGGTGTAAAGCAAAGACACAGGAAGGATGACAATTGTGGAAATCGAACCAAGGGCCTTATCTTACAAGAAAGGGAATTCTGTTTCTTCCTGGTCCAGATGGATCAGGCAATGGGATCTTCAGCTGATGGTTGTACCGGCAATGATCTTTATCTTCGTATTCAGCTATCTGCCGATGTATGGGGTGCTGATGGCCTTTCAGGATTATCAGCTGTTCGGCGGTTTTTTTCAAAGTCCTTGGGTCGGGCTGAAGCACTTTGAAGCATTCTTCAATTCGCCCGACTTCTGGACGGTGATGCGCAACACGATTGTCATCAGCCTGCTGAAGCTATGCTTCGGATTCCCGGCACCCATCCTGCTGGCGCTGATGCTGAATGAGGTGCGGAGGATGGCGTTCAAGCGGATCATTCAGACTGTCAGCTATTTGCCGCATTTTCTCTCCTGGGTCATAGTCGGCGGGTTCGTAGGGTCGATGCTTTCGACGGATAATGGAAGCGTAAACATGCTGCTGATGAGCCTGGATCTTACCTCAGAGCCGATCAGCTTTCTGTCAGTGCCGGAATACTTCTGGGGCATACTCGTTGGAACGGGGGTGTGGAAAGAAATCGGTTTTGCGGCGATTGTCTATCTGGCAGCCATTGCCGGTATTGACCCGCATTTGTATGAAGCCGCTTCCATTGACGGGGCGGGCCGCTTCCAGCAAATTAGGCTGATCACGTTGCCCTGCATCCGGCCGGTTATTATCATCTTTATGATTCTGGCAGTGGGCAACATTCTGAATGCCGGTTTTGAGGACATTCTGATTCTGGCTACCAATCCGATCCTGCGGGATGTATCGGATGTTATCGACACTTATGTCTACCGCATGGGGATTCTGAACAGCCGTTTCTCTTATGCGGCGGCAGCAGGCTTGTTCAAAGCGGTTGTCAGCGTCAGCTTGCTGGCTATCGCCAACAAAGCGGCCAGAAAAATGGGCTCAAGCCTATGGTAAGCAAAGGGACGGCGAATGGGCTTTTGGAAACTTGGTCTAGTATCGGTACAGTCTATCGAAAAGCGGGGAACAGGTTATGATGAAGCTGTCGCGGGGAGATAAAGTGCTGCAAGTGATCATCTATTTCCTGCTGATCCTGCTGGGCTTCGTCACCCTGTATCCCTTCTGGAATTCACTGGTGATCTCCTTCAATACGGGCGCGGATACGGCGTTTGGCGGCATTACATTCTGGCCCCGCAGCCCGACGCTCGACAATTATGAAGTGGTGTTACATGACAGCCGGATTAGTCAGGCGTTCCTGGTCTCCGTTCTGCGGACAATAGTCGGGACGATTCTGTCGGTGCTGTTCACAGCCATTCTGGCTTACGGGTTATCCAGGCAGGAGCTGATGGGCCGGAAATTTTTCATGGTGTTCTGCGTCATTACAATGTATTTCAGCGGCGGACTGATTCCAACTTACTTGCTGCTGCGCGAGTTTGGCATGATGGACACCTTCTGGGTACTGGTGATTCCCGGATTAATCAGCGTATATAACATGATTATTTTCCGGACGTTTTTTCTGGGGCTGCCCGCAGGTCTGGCCGAGTCGGCACGGATTGACGGCTGCAATCACATCGGTGTGCTGATCCGGATTATTTTACCGATTTCCGGACCTGTTGTGGCGACTCTGTCACTGTTTACGGCGGTATGGCATTGGAATGACTGGTTCTCCGCCAGTATTTATATCAATAATCCGAATCTCATTCCGATCCAGACTCTGCTGAAGCAAATTTTGAATTCCAATATCGTGACGGATCAGCTGCAGTCCATCGGTGCCAATGCGGCGGCTCAGGACCGGCTGGCGCTGATGAAATCGGTCACATCCAAATCACTGATCATGGCCACAACCATGGTGGCTACCTTGCCGATAATTATGGTCTATCCGTTCCTGCAGAAATATTTTGTCAAAGGTGTGCTGATCGGTTCATTAAAGGAATAGGCGGCTTCATATGAAGTGAATGGTTTGCTTATGATTCAGAGTTTGCGTGCGTATAGTAAGCATTAGAGAGGGGTTACTCATTTGAAGCGTAACAAGAGCTTGCCGGTAATGACGGCTGTATTGTGTTCGGTGCTGCTGATGTCGGGTTGTGGCGGAGGAAACAATGCAACTGTTCAAAGCACCGCTGAACCGACAAAAGAACCTGTAGCTGCGGAAACTGCCAAAGCTACTGATACTGCGCCTGCCGTAGCGGTAGGAAGCACCGTAAAGCCGGTCACGTTCAGTTACTACAGCAATTACGATTGGGACACTACAGAGCCGTGGGGCAAGGATTCCACAACCGCCTGGATTAGAGATACCCTTAAGGTAAATATGACACCCATCCAGTCCAGCGGTGCCGCAGAAACCAAGTTCAGCACGATGATTGCCTCGGGCAGTCTGCCGGATGTTATTATGATGGACCGTGGTGCCAATGTGGAGCGTTTGCGGCAGGCAGGAATGCTTGTGGCGCTGGATGAATACCTTGATCAATATCCGAATCTGAAAAATAATGCCGGTGAAGCCACGCTGGGCATGCTCCGCTCCGACGACGGCAAGCTTTACCAGTTCCCGAATTGGTATACCTCAAGTCCCAATGGCAATGGCGGGTGGATTATTAACCGGAAGATTTATAAAGAGCTGGGTTCCCCGAAGCTGGAAACCTATGATGACCTGTATGCCTACCTGAAGCAGGTCAAGGAGAAATACAGTGATGTGATCCCGCTGGAGATTGGGGCTAAGGGCCGGGGCATTGATACGATGTATGGCGGCTTTGCCGAGAATAAGCCTTATCTGCCTAAAGCGAATCCGGTGGGAAATGCACTGGAGTCAATTTTTGAGGATCCGATATTCACCGAGAACATGCTGTACGCCAGCAAGCTGTTCCGCGAGAAGCTGATCACCCAGGATGCATTCACACAAACGGGCAATCAAGTGACAGAGAAGCTTGTGACGGGCCGGGTTGCTGTATTCGTGGAGGGTGATGTGGTCAATCCGGGCCGGGATGCGAATAACGCGCTGCGGACCCTTGATCCGGAGTCCGGGTACGACATCATCTGGCCGATTCATAAGGCAGGGCTTGACGCGAAGAAGATCACTCCGAACAATTACAGCTCGCTCGGCTGGAATGTGCTTGTGATTACGAAGAAAGCGAAGGACCCGGAAGCGATCTTCTCCTATTTGGACTGGGTAACGGGTGAAGAGGGACAGCGTATCCTGAATTTTGGACGCCAGGGCCTGTACTGGGATGAATCGGATGCTGATGGGGTGCCGATTCAGAATGAGGCCGGGCTGAATACTCCACAGGCTGATAAAGACAAGGAGAGAATCGGCCGTTTCAATTGGGTGGGCAACACCACCTTCATTGATCAGACCAAGGCTTTGATGGATGCGCAGCTGCCGGAAGAGAAACAAAATTGGACGACATTGGCCCAGAAAAAAGTCACATGGAATACTTCGAAGAACTTTACGGAGTTTGCGAATCTGGACCCGCTGCCGGATTCCGAAGAGGGAACGATTGCGACGGCTGTCAACGATATCTATCAGGAGGTTTTTGCTAAAGCGCTGTATGCCAAAAGCGATGACGAAGTGCACTCCCTCTTAAGCAAAGCCAATGAGGACGCTAAACGTGCCGGCTACGGCAAGCTGCTTAAATTCCAGACGGAAAGATGGCAAAACAACCTCAGCAAGATGAAATAAATAACGCTAGAGTCTGCTGTACCTGTGGGGTATACTGTAACCAAGTATACCCTTTTTGCTAAAAAATGTAAGGTTGGATAAGGAACTGCGGGCAGAGTATGGGTTAAGCTCATCTATACAGATTTGAAGGATGGGATGATATGTACAAGGTGCTGCTGGTTGACGATGAACTGCTGGATTTGGAAGGACTGCAGCGCTTCATGAACTGGGAGAGCCTGGGCATGGACGTTTGCGCAGCCGCAAGCAGCGGCTTTGAAGCACTGGAGGTGCTGAGGTCACAAACCGTGGATATTATCGTCACTGATATCAGAATGCCGATCATGTCGGGGATGGAGCTGGCCCGCAGAGCACTTGCCCTGGAGCTTAACCCAAAGCCGAAGATCATTTTTGTTAGCGGCCATGAGGATTTTCAGTATGCCAAGCAAGCGATTTCGATGAGTGCTTCCGGCTATGTCCTGAAGCCTGTAGATGATGCAGATATGCGCAGGACGCTTGAAGAGGTGCGGGGCATTCTGGACCGGGAACAGGCGCAATCCCATTTGCAGCGCTGCTTCTCAGATTCGGAGCCCCTGTTGAAGCGGGAGCTGTTCATGCAGCTGCTGGATGACGGCATGGCGGATGCAGACAAGATGCTGCCCTTGCTGCAGCAGGTTGGGATTACCTGGCATCGGACCGTGCTGTACACCGCGCTGCTTGAACCGGATGATTTATCCTGGAAACTAAACGGCTTTGGGGAAGAAGTCAAGGCGGAGATGGAGAAAAGGCTGGAGACAGCGGTCGAGCAATTTTGTGCACAGGAACGGATACAGTTCTGCCGGCTGGACCGGTTCCGGTTTGCCCTTATCGTGGAAGAACGGGTGGACAGCAGCCGGCTGCAGGGACTGATTGCTATGGCGGTCAGCGGGACACCGCTTACAGTGACTATTGGGGTTGGTCCGCCTGTGACAAGTCTTACCAAGCTGCATCTCTCCTTCCGGCGGGCCAAAGAGGCGCTGGGACTGAAGCTGTTTCTGGGCAAGGGCAAGCTGATTCTCCATACCGATGCCAAAGGTCCGATCTCGGCCACGGCGAAGGATCTGGATGATATTCTGCAGTCTTTATTTCTGGCGGTATCTTCTTACCGTCTGGTCGCTGTCGACGATTGCAATGAGGAACTGTTCGTATGGGTCGGCAAAATGGAAACCAAGCTGGAAATCTACCAGTTGTTTCTGCACATTGTCTCCAAACTGGATGCTTTTTTGCATACGATTAACGAGGACTTTTATATTCTGCTGGGGCTGGACAGAAAACATCTCAGCATTTTATATCAATTTGAGACAACCCAGGATATGAAATCCTGGCTCCGCCGCCGGATGTTCGAGCTCTCTGAACGGCTTCAGCGGAAACGGCAGGGCAAGAAATACAAGCTTATCGAGGAAATTAAAGCCTACATCGAGGTGGAGCTGGAAAATAACGTCATGCTGCGGGATGCGGCGATCCACTTCTCGTTCTCCCCTAATCACCTGGGTCAAATCTTCTACGATGAGACAGGCATTTATTTCTCCGATTATGTCTCTATAAGGCGGCTGGAACGTGTCAAGCTGCTGCTCGGAGATCCCAAGCTGAAGGTCTATGAAGCTGCACACCAGGTCGGATATAAGAATCTGTCTCATTTCAGCAAGCAGTTCAAGGATTATTATGGCGTCAGTCCGGGCGATTACCGGAGGCATCTATAACATGCGCCGTATGCTGAATGTGCCTTTTGGATATAAGCTGATTGTACCTTATGTACTCTGTCTGCTGGTTGCCGTCCTTACCGTCGGGATGTTCGCCTATGCGCATTCCGTGAACTCACTTAGAGAGAAGACACGGGAAAATATACAAGGCACGCTGCAGCAAATACGGGACAATATTCGTTACCGCACGGATGATGTTGAACGGATTTCCAAAATGCTGTATTACAATTACAGTCTGCAGAGCGCTCTGCGCCGTTACGAGCAGGGATGGTACAGCTATGAGACGATGACGAAGACACTGATGCCGGCGCTTGAAAATCTTCTGAATTACACAGCCAGCAATATCGGCTTGTCCCTTTACCTACAGAACGATACCCTTCCGGAATTATACTACACAGATATTGATCAGAATCCGCTGCTTTCGATTAAACGTTATGAGATTTATCATCTGAAACGGATACAGGAGACAGACTGGTACCGTGGATTGGAGTTCTCCGGTAGCATGGCGGACCAAAGAATCTGGCGCCAGATTCTGCGCGATGAGAGCTATGGCAATATCTCGCTGCTGCAGCGGCTGGACGATGTCCATCGGGGGCAGAACATCGGGCTGGTTCGCGTGACCGTCCAAATAAGCGACCTGCTGGACTCCGTGGATTACCACAAGATTGGAGAGTACACGACTCTTGAGGTGCTGGACGGCAGCGGAAACGTGGTGCTGGAATCAGCCCCGGAAGCGGAGGGATTGAAGGGTTCCCGGACCGGAAACCGGCTGCTGCTGAGTGAACCGCTGGACGGCCTGGGATGGGAGCTGCGGGCCTACATTCCGAACAGCCTGTTCGACGAAAGTGCGAATAACGTGCGGAGGATGACATTGATCGTCTGCCTGATCAGCGCTTTTGTGCTGGCTTTCCTGGGTATTGGTGTTTCCAGTTATTTTTCGCGGCGAATCCAAAAAATTGTAGGTTCACTGAATGCTTTTCGCGATGGCGACTTCCAGAAAAGAATCCATTATAAAGGCAACGATGAACTGGCACAGATTGCTGCAGCGTTTAACCGGATGGGCAGCAATATCGAAGAGCTGATCCACAAAAAT
Source organism: Paenibacillus sp. FSL M7-1046 (assembly GCF_038007405.1). Taxonomy (NCBI): domain Bacteria; kingdom Bacillati; phylum Bacillota; class Bacilli; order Caryophanales; family Paenibacillaceae; genus Paenibacillus; species Paenibacillus sp. FSL M7-1046. The sequence goes on from NZ_JBBOXB010000001.1 coordinate 5,503,667, forward strand.
TATGTTGCCGGTCTCCAGAAAAAAGAAGCGGAGCTGGAATCGCTCCAGGCGCAGATCAATCCCCATTTTCTATATAATACCCTGTCCTCGATCAACCGTCTGGCACAATTCGGAGATATTCAGAAGCTGCATATTCTCGTTCAGGAATTGGCGAAATTCTACCGGCTCTCCTTGAACCGCGGGGAAATTCTCACTACGGTCGGCAAGGAAATTGAACATGCCAAAGCCTATATTGCCATTCAGTGCATCAAATACGGCAACCGGCTGTCCGTCTATTACGATATTGATCATGCGGCGCTGGATTATATGACCGTCAAGCTGATTTTGCAGCCGATGCTTGAGAATGCGCTAGAGCATGCCTGGTTCGGAAGTACGATCGGAATCCGGCTTGTCGTGGAGAAGCGGGAAACGGACATTGTATTCAAAATTATTGATAATGGTGTGGGCATGAACGCAGACACCATAGAGCAGATTCTGGCACCGGAAGGACCCCGGATCGGCTACGGCATCCGCAATGTCGATTCCCGGATTAAGCTGCATGGAGGGAACGGGTATGGCGTAGCCATCGCCAGCCGATCTGGAATCGGCACCTGTATACAGATCACCATTCCCTGCCGGATGTAGCCTCCTGATGGCTTCATCCGCTATGAAGGAGTTCGGATTTCATTGAAGATCATAACCACGGATTGTTATGAAATTACACTGGATGGCTATGCTGACGGTTTCCATACTTCGCTTGCTCTTGAGAGCGGGGAAGACGGCCTGCAATATGTCCGCCTAACGCTGCAATCTCCCGTTCCGGCAGTTCCCACTGCTCTTTCACTGCGCTGGAGCTGTCCCGCGCTGGATGTTCAAGGCTTATGGCATCCGGCAGCCGGACGCAGCAGAGAACTGATTCCCGACTGGCTCGAAGGTTTTCCTTCGAGGTCCACCTCTTCTGCGCCAGTTGTATGTCTGTACGGTAACAAGGGTAACAATGTCCTGAGCTTCGCTTGCTCAGATGTCTTGCATCCGCTGCGGCTGCATGCGGGTCTCCATGAGGAGACGGCCAGCTTCCATTGCGCTGTGACGCTGTTCACGGAGCCTTGCTCTCCCTTTACAGATTATGAGGCTGTCTTGCGTCTGGATTCCCGCAGCATCCCCTATTATGATGCGCTGGCGGGGGTGGCAGAGTGGTGGGCTGGCCTTCAAGGAAACAAGCCGTCATCGGTGCCGGATGTTGCCAGGGAGCCGATGTACTCCACCTGGTACAGCTTTCATCAGCAGCTGACGGCAGCAGAGATAGAAGCCGAGTGTAGAATTGCGGCAGAATTGGGCTGCAAGGCAGTTATCGTAGACGACGGATGGCAGACCGAGGATGAGGCAAGAGGTTATGCCTATTGCGGAGACTGGCGAATTAGTTCCGGCAAAATACCGGATATGAAAGCCCATGTGGCCGTGGTCCATGAGCTGGGACTGAAATATTTGCTGTGGTATGCCGTGCCATTCATCGGCAAGCATAGTGAGGCTTGGCAGACCTTCGGTGACAAGCTGCTGTATTACGACGATGGGTTTGGCGCCGGAGTTGTCGATCCGCGCTATCCGGAAGTGCGGGCTTACCTGACCTCCATCTATGAACAGGCGCTGGTGGACTGGGATCTTGATGGCTTTAAGCTCGACTTTGTAGATAGCTTTTATGCGGTACAGACCCTGGATGCTCAAGCGCAGAACGGGGGCGGACGGGACACCTATTCTGTGCCGGAAGCCGTTGATATGCTGCTCAGCGGCGTGATCTCCCGCCTGAGGCAGCTGAAACCGGAGATTATGATTGAATTCCGCCAAAATTATATCGGACCGCTGATGCGCAAATACGGCAATATGTTCCGTGCCGGCGATTGCCCGAATGATGCTCTGCAGAACCGGATCAAAACACTGGATATCCGCCTGATCTGCGGCGGCACTGCGGCTCATGCCGATATGCTGATGTGGCATCCGCAGGAGTCTGCGGCAAATGCCGCGCTGCAGTTTATCAATGTGCTGTTTTCTGTTCCGCAGATTTCTGTCCGGCTGGATCGGCTCCCGCAGCCGCATTTGGAGATGCTGGCCTTTTGGCTGTCCTTCTGGCGCGAGCATCGGGATGTGCTATTAGCCGGATCTCTTGAACCGTATCATCCCGAACTGCTGTATCCGCTGGTCATTGCCCGCACGCCTCAGAAGTGGGCAATGGCTGCCTATCAGGATACGGTTATTCCCTTGAGCGGGGACCTGCCAGATCTGGTCTTGATTATAAACGGTACCTTGCTCTCCCGTATCGTAGTGGAACTGGACCGGGAATCCGGTCAGCGGGAGGTCATTGTCCGGGATTGTCAGGGAAACGTGGTTTCGATACAATCAATGGCTTGGAACAGCGGGGTTTACGCCATGGAGGTTCTGGCGGCAGGGGTTATCACGATTCGTGCTGTTCTGGCGGAATGACGAGCAAGTACACGGTACAGTCCATAGGGATAAAATCGTATTATAACCGCTGATCGAATCAATGCCGTGGAATGAGCATCGATGCTGCCGATCCAGTCAATGCGGTGGAATGAGCATAGATGCTGCCGATCCAGTCGATGTGGTGGAATGAGCGTGGATGCTGTGATCCAGCTGGAGTGGTGGAATGAGTGTGGTTGCCTTGATCCAACCGATGTAGTGGAAAGAGTGTAGAAGCCGCTGGCACAGCCCTTTGTAGCTGGGCAGCGGTTTTTTGTTATACGGAGGCGGTTGGGAGGCAGGCATGCGATGTGCGGTTGTATAACATCAAACTACTGTCTCATAACACATTTAAGCATTGAGTTATGATGTCTATGGTTTGTATATCTGTACAATAGATAGCTTTCGAAGAGCCCGTATTGGCCTTCAGGCACAGACTTTATCGCTTCATACATACTGCTCGGGTATCGCTACCGATCTTTTTAACGGGAAAAGTTACCGCTAGGTAAAACCGAACAATCTGAATTGAGTGACTAGCGGGAATTTTGCTGTTAGAGTTAAAAGTGGACACTCGTTAAGAGAACAGGAATAATGAGATTAACGAGGAGGTGTCCACATGAGTGGAACACGAAAAAGCTACAATGATGAATTTAAAAAACAGACGGTAAAGTACATCCAGGAGCAGACTAAGACGGTGGCGGAACTGGCCCAGGAGCTGGATATCCCCGCTAAAACCCTGCATCAATGGCTGGGCAAGTTCCGGCAGTTCCCAGACGAGCCCGTGGCCAGCGCCGAAAGGGTACGAGAACTGGAGCGACAGTTGCGGGAAAAAGAACAGCAACTAGCCGATATGGCGGAGGAAATGGCCATCGTAAAAAAAGCAGTGCACATCTTCAGCAATCCAAAGAACTGAGATTTCAGTTCATCGAAGATCATCGCTCCCGGTTTCGTGTGGAGAAGATGTGCAGTGTCCTTGAGGTATCGCGGAGCGGCTATTACAAATGGAGAACGGCAAAACCAAGCCCACAAGCGACCCGAAAGGCGTTGCTTCTTCAGCGAATTACGTATCATTTTGGCGATACAGGAGGCTGCTACGGCAGTCCTAAAATCACGATTCTTCTCCAGCGCGAAGGCCACAAGATCAGTGAGCGTACCGTAGGGAAATACATGAGAGAGCTGGGCTTGCGCTCCTGTGTAGCAAAGAAATTCCGCGTAAACACGACCGACTCCAACCACACCTTACCGGTTGCACCTAATCTGCTAAACCAACAATTCTCCACCGAAAAGCCAAATCAAACTTGGGTCGCGGATATCACCTACATTCCCTGCCGGGAAGGACGGATGTACCTCGCCAGCGTGCTTGACCTATGCACCCGGGAAATCGTAGGCTGGCGGCTGGACGACCGGATGACCACAGATCTGGTAATGAGCGCTCTAGAAGACGCCTACAAGGCCAAACGCCCAAAGAAAGGTCTCATTCACCATTCGGATCGAGGCTCACAGTATGCCTCAGCCGACTACCGTAAACGTTTGGTGAAATACCGCATGAAGGCCAGCATGAGCCGCAAAGGCAACTGCTACGACAATGCTTGCATTGAATCTTTTCACAGCCTATTGAAAAAAGAGTTTGTGTACTGTACCCGATTCAAAACGAAGAAACAAGCCTATGATGGCATCTACCAGTACATTGAATTTTTTTATAACCGCAAGCGAATCCATGGTGCTCTGGGCTACGTATCGCCGGTTCAGTTTGCAGCTAGATTCAAACGAAAAGCAGCCTAATTTCATTTTTTAGTGTCCACTTTCTTGACGGAGGTCCATTTTGCCTGCTAATAATTCTTATAACAATGGAATTCGAATATTCATCAATATTAGCGGTACGGATTCCCGCTAAATTGTTCAGAAGAAGGATATATACATAATTAGCGGGAGGTATTCCCGCTACAAATGTATAAGCAGTTTTGATTGGGTGGTGGATGATTTTTACAGGTTGGACCTTATCTATATTGTTGTTTTTGACAATTGGTGTTGTTAATGTTCGAAGTTATTGATGAAGTTGATGAAGTTAATAGGTTGATGAAGTTAATAGGTTGATGAAGTTGATGAAGTTGATGTCCATGATATAATAAATAGAAGCAATTACGCTGCAAAAACTCGGTAGCTATGAGGGGCTGCCGGAAAGGCTGATGAAGGATGCAAATAACCAAAACGAATGCCATGCGGATGCTGGATGCCAAGGGAATTGGCTATGAAATACATACCTATGATAATGAGGACGGGGCCATCCACGGAACTGCGGTAGCGGAGAAGATTGGCAGACCGCCGGAAACCGTATTTAAGACGCTGGTCTCGCATAGCGGAGCAAACCTGTATGTGTTTGTCATTCCGGTTGCCGAAGAGCTCGATCTGAAGAAAGCCGCAAGAGCTGCGGGTGAGAAGAAGATTGAAATGCTTCCGCTGAAGGATCTGCTGAAATGGACCGGTTATGTCCGGGGCGGCTGTTCGCCGGTCGGGATGAAAAAGCTGTATCCGACCTATATCGAGCAAAGCGCGGAGGAATTGGAGAGCATAGCGGTTAGTGGCGGCAAGATCGGCATGCAGATTGAGCTTGCACCGGACGAACTCGCCGGAATGGTCAATGCGAAGTATGGCGATTTGATTAAATAAATGAAGCAGAAAAAGCAGCGGCCCGGGGAAGCTTGGGCCACTGCTTTTTTGTGTCTGCTCTTAAAAATGCGCTGCCAGTATCCCCAAGTATTCCTTCAGCGCGATTCCGGAGTTCTCCGCTGAACCGGGGGAAGGGGAGAACTTGCCTAGATAGAAGGAAGATTCCCGGCTGGCAATGTAATCAGTGGGAAAGGCCAGCGGAGACAGCCCGGCATGTTCAAACTCGAGCATGGCACGCGCCATATGGAAGCCTGAGGTTACGAGCACGGGACGGCTAAAGCCGTGAGCCTTCATCAGCGCAGCCGTATTTACGGCATTTTGCTCTGTGTTCAGCGACTGGTTCTCCGCCAGTACATCAGCCTCGGGGATTCCTAACCCGATTAACTGGCGTTTGGCGATGTCAGCTTCATTCCCGCTATCGGTATAGACCTGTCCGCCGGAGAATAGAATCGGCAGCCCGGTCTCGCGGTGCAGCCGCGCGGCGGTCAGCAGCCGGTTCGCTGCCGGTCCGAGCAGGTTGCCTTCACCGTCCAGATCCCGGTTACCGGAGGAAGCGCCGCCGCCCAGCACCACAATAACATCGCCGTCAACGGTGTTTGGCTGGTCATATTTCCGCTCCAGACTGCCGATTAACGGATCGGCAACCAGGCTGGTCATGGACAGATAGAGCAGCAGCGTGATGCCCAGCAGTACCAGGGCGGGGCGGCGGTTTTTTCGCCATAACCACACGGCTACCGCGGCGAACAACAGTACAAACAGGCCCGGCGGCAGAATGAAGCTGTAGACGAATTTAATAATATAGATCAGCAGGATCAACCTCCGTTCCCTTTATATGTATACTCTATAGCCGTATTGTACCACGTAAGCTCTCCATATAGATGCTTAAGGCAGAAGGATGATGCCTCGCCGAGCCCCTTTTTGAATACGTGACTAAGTTGATAAAGTTTCCCCTATAATCCCATGTTCGAACAGGCATTTGCAATAGGTAGATTTTGAAGTGCACATATACATATTTCTTAAAAAACTGCGCTTATCTGTTAAAAAAGCGGCACCCGGTATTCCTTCCTTCCGTGGTAAAGTATAGGTGGATCAATCTGGTTATAATGACACTGTACAATAGGGGAAGCTAGTCTGCTAAGATGGGAACTAACGAACGAGTATACAAGCGGAGGGAAAGCGATGAACAGAAATATTCGGGTGCTGCTGGCGGATGATGAACCGGTAATTCTGCGCGGGCTCAAAAAGCTTATTTCATGGGATGCGCTTGGTCTGGATATTGTCGGAGAAGCGTGTGACGGCATTGAGCTGAAATCAATGATAGCTGTCTGCAACCCCGATCTTGTAATTAGCGACATCAGCATGCCGGGATTTACCGGAATTGATATTATACGCGATATTCATGAGTCCGGGCTTTCGATCAAGGTGGTGTTTATCAGCGCCTATCAGGAGTTTTCGTATGCGCGTCAAGCCCTGCAGTACGGGGCTCTTGATTATCTGGTAAAGCCGGTGAACACCGGTCAGCTGGAGCAGGTCGTGAGCAGAGCCGTCGCTGTAATCCGCCAGGAAACGGAAGAAGAGCGGAACAAGGAAATGCTCAAATCCTATGAACGGAAGAATCATTCCGTAACCATTGAAGAATTGCTCGAACAGATTACCGACGGCAGCAAAGGAGCGGCGGCGGCACTGGCCCGCATGGGCAATATAGCCATCAGCCGTTATGCCACCGTATGTGTCGTGGAGATTGACGAATACAGCGGGATGCCCACCCGCTGGGAGGAACGTGAACGTAAGCTGGTAGAATTCGCTTTGTCCAACATTATCAAGGAAACCGTCGAAGAGGCTGGCAGCGGTTATGTGTTCCGCAAAGGAGAGCGTTTCGGGATTCTGCTTCAACACGAGCATGAAGGGGAGCCGCAGCGGTTGATGGAAGATCTTCACCACAAGATCAACAGCTTTCTGAAGCTGCAGGTGTCTATCGGTGTCGGCAAGTCCGTGAGTGGCATCGAAGAGGCGGTGGAATCTTACCGCAGTGCGCTCAAAGGCCTCAAGGCCCGATATTTTGCCGGATTAAACCGGGTTATCCCGGATATTGAGGAGCGCCAGGAAACCTCGTTCCCATTATCCGAATTGATCTCCCTACAAGGTTCACTTTCGGAAGCGCTTAAATCGCTGGATAAGGAGCAGCTTGCTGCAAGCTCCGGGAAACTGCAGGAAGCGGTACAGCTTCTGTCGGGAGACAGCCGGAATCAGGCGGTTTCCCATATCTACAATGCCATTATTCAGCTGGAGCAGGAGCTTGCCGACTACGGTGTGGACGCCGGGCTGCTGGTTCAGGACGACAAGCCGCTGCTGGAGAAATTGACCGATGCGCCAACCTATGCTGAGCTGCAGCAGGCATTTGAGGATGTCGTCAATAAAATGTATGACCAGCTGGCCTGTAAGGCGGGCGGGAAAGAGATGCCCCAGCTCATGCAGGTGAAGGCTTATGTGGAAGAGCATTATGCGGAGAACATCACTCTGGAGTCAACAGCGTCACTGGTTTATATGAATCCGTATTATTTCAGCAGTTTCTTCAAAAAGCATACCGGGCAAAATTTTAAATCCTATCTCACAGAAGTCAGAATGGGCCATGCACTGCGCCTGCTGCTGCAGAGTGACCTGATGGTGTATGAAATTGCCGAGCTGGTGGGCTATAATAATGCCCGGCATTTCAGTGATATGTTCAAGAAGAAATACGGCAAGCTGCCGCAGGAATATAAATATTCACTCAGAAATTAACAGACATTTTTCTTAGGGAAAAGAGGGGTGTTCGTGCTGATCTGGGGACGCAGATCCAAGAGCATTTTCGTGAAATTTTCCGCTTCCTTTTTATTGGTCGGGCTGATACCGCTGCTTGCACTCAGCTTCTTCTCCGTGAAGACCTTCTCCGGCTATGTGGAGCGCTATACTACCAGTAATTTGCAGCAGATGGTTCTGTACATGAGCTACAATCTGAATACCGCATTTAATCAATATAATGAAACCTCCAAGCTGATGTATACCGGCCGTTATGAAGGTTTTATTGAGAGCTATACACAGAACCAGGCGACCAATGTCAATGAGCGGGAGCAGATCAACACCATACCGATTGACTCCTTTCTGAAGACGCTGCTATTCAGCGATCCTTATATTACAGGAGTGCAATTTGTCCGCCAGTCTGACGGCAAGATTTATTCCCAGGAGAAAGAGAACCGCTCGTTGTCCGGTGAACCGGTCCCAATCCCGGCCTGGCTGGCGAAGATGGAAGAGAACCCCTCGAAGGTGGAAATCTTCCCCACACATACAGATAATTATTTCTTCCAGTCGCAAAGACAAGTGTTCACCATCGGGCGCAGTCTGATTGACACCTCAGGGCGTGTGACCAAAGAACCGAAGGTTGTAGGAACGCTTTTTCTCGATATCGATACCGCTTTGTTCCAACAGTTCTTCAGAGAGCTGAATCTTGGGGAGAAGGATGAACTGTATTTGCTGGACGGTGAAGGCAGAATCTATTTCAGCAATCAAAAAGAGACTTCAGGCATCATCGCACAGCCAGACAAGCAGAACAATGAAATGATTATCCTCAGCGAGGATATCCCTTTTTTGCAGGGGAAGCTTATCGCCAAGATCCACCGGGGCAGCTTGTTCGAACAGCTTCTGTCTGCCAGAACCACCGTATACATCGCCATTCTGATCTGTGCCTTTGTAATGATTATTATGGGGGTCTGGTTTTCCCGCAGGCTTGCCGCTCCGATCCGTGAGCTCATAAAACAGATGACGGTGGTGGAATCGGGCAAGCTGGACATTCAGGTCAGCGTGAATACCAATGATGAAATGGGCCGGCTGGCGCATGGATTCAACCGGATGGTGGAGCGGCTTCAGGTCTATATTGATGAGGCGTACGTGGCTCAGATCAAGCAGAAGCAAACAGAGCTGAATGCGCTGAAAAGCCAAATCCGCCCTCATTATTTATATAACACGCTTGAAGTTATCCGTATGAATGCGGTGGACAAGGAAGCCGGAGAAGTGGCCGATATGATTCTTGCCCTCTCCAACCAGCTGAAATATGTCATTGATTACGGGGAAGACCGTGTAAGTCTTGGCAGTGAGCTGGAGCATTTGCAGAATTACTTTTATATTATTTCCGTACGTTTTGAGAACCGGTATGAGCTTCATCTGGACATCGCTGCTGACATTCAGATGGATTGGCCGATACTGAAACTTTCGCTGCAGCCCATTGTAGAGAATGCAGTCCAGCATGGCCTGCGGCTTAAAGGGAAAGGTACGGTAGGCATCACGGTGGAACGTCGGGAGAATGTCCTTGCGGTCACCGTGTACGATGATGGCATCGGCATGAACAGGGAAGAACTGGCGCGTATTACCCAATCATTGAATGACGCCGAGGCCCCCAGCAAAAATGTTGGTTTGAAAAATGTGCATGAGCGGATCCGTTCCAGCTTCGGTGAGGCGTACGGGTTGTCCGTCAGCAGCCGCGAGCATATCGGAACCTCCATTACACTGCTGTTTCCGATTAGCGAATAATCCCACATTATACCCGGGAGGTCACTGCTTATGTTCTGCAAAAAAATGTTTACTCTGCTGTCTTTACTGCTGCTAATGACCACCGGCATACTAACAGCTTGTGAAAGTAATCGTGGCTATAACGGTAATTCTGCGAATCATGGGGCTGACGTTACAGGAGCTGACGATATTGAAGCAGACAGCGGGAAAAAGGTTCAATTCAGCATCGCTTATGCAGCCGGCGACCCGGCAACCAGACAGGCCATTGCGGCGGCGATCAAAAGCTACATGCAGCTTCATCCCGATGTGATGATCAATGATGTGGCCGAGATGTCCTCAAACGCTTACCTGGATTGGCTGAAAATCAAGGATGCGGTGGGCGAGTTTCCGGATTTGGTTGAAATGCGCGATACCGAAGCCTTTGCTGCTGCCGACAAAATTGTCCCGCTGCCGTCCGATTTAGTGGAACTGTTCGATCACCCGCCGCTGGTAGACGGCAAGGTCTGGAACGCACCGCTTTTCATAAACGTGCCAGAAGGGATTATCTATAGTAAAAAAGCCTATGCCGCTGCCGGGATTACCGAGCTGCCGACAACCTACGATGAATTTCTGGACAGCCAGGAAAAGCTGAAATCGAGCGGCATTACTCCCCTGGTTGTCGGCGGTAAGGATATATTCCACATGGGCTTCTGGGTGAATAAATTTCTGATTGATGAGGTGTACGCCAAGGACCCGGACTGGAACTCCAAGCGTACTGCGGGAATCGTCAGCTTCACGGATGATAATGTGATTCAGGCGATGAGTGATTTTAAGGATCTGTTCACTAATTATGTGAATAAAGACTGGCTCAGCACCGGAGATAACCAGACGGCTTCCATTCTCGTATCCGGCAAGGCGGCGCAGCTTTTCTCCGGAACCTGGATGTTCTCGCAGATAGAGGAAGCCGATCCAAGCTTCGAATACGGCTTTTATGCTGTGCCTGACCGTGAAGGCAACATAAATGTTGTGGGACTGCCGTCTCCCTCAGGCTGGTCCTTGTCGGCGGAAGCTGCAGGTGACCCTGACAAAAGAGAGGCGATTAAAGACTTTATCCGGTTTTTCTTTGCCCCGGAACAATATTCCAGCTTCCTGGCCCGGCTGAACGTGATTCCCTCTACCACAGACAAGATTACCTACAATACGGGTGAACAAATGAAGGCAGCGCTGGACCTGATCAAGGATCCGAAGGTGACCAAGTCACTGAAGATCAACAACTGGTGGGGCAGCAACCTTATTCCTCAGCAGTTCCGCAACTGGTACTACAAGCTGTTGCAGGATATGATAGTGAAGGGTGGTAGTGTAAGGGATTATATGAAGCTAGTGGATGCAGAATACGACAGACAGGTAAAGGAAAACTAGCCTTAGTGAGGGGTAAGTCTCTTGAAGAAACTTGATGATAAAGTAGCCTTTTTATACAGACGGAGGTCCCCGGACCTCCGTTTTTTTGTACTTTTTGAGAATGCCCAACCACTTCTGCTTGGGTTTTTCTCTTAAATTTACCGCACATGAGCCTTAAGAAACTTCATTCTAACCCGAATAGGCGGGTGCTATGCTAGTAGCAAGGAAACGCTTTCGAAAAGATGATGCGCACATCAAACCCCAGTTTCCAGTCAGTAACCAACTTACGGTTCCACAGCAGTGTTCCCAAAATTCATACTCCGTTTTGTACGAAGGTACGAAGTGTTTTCCCGTAGTGATGCTAACAAAATTTTAGGGGGTTGTTCTACAGATGATTACAAAAACAATGACAAAGCTGTCTGTGATGCTGCTTGCTGCTACGGCTATCCTGTCGGCTTGCGGCAGCAACAACAATAATAACGGAAATGCCAATACCGGTGATAAGACAGCGGCATCCAATGCTCCGAGCGCGGCAGCGGCAGATACGAAGAAAGAGGTTAGTTTCACCATCGGTTACGCCGCCGGTGACCCTGCAACGAAACAGGCGATTGCCAATACGGTCAAAGCCTTTATGGCAGCTAATCCGAATGTGAAGATTAAAGATCTTAGCGAAACGACCTCTGCCGCTTATCTCGATTGGCTGAAGACCAAAGATGCGGTAGGCGAATTCCCGGATTTGGTGGAAATGCGTGATACCGAGGTTTTTGCCGATGCCGGTAAAATTGTTGAGCTGCCAACCGACCTGCTGGATTTATTCGATAATCCTCCGCAGGTAGAAGGCAAGGTCTGGAACGCTCCGCTGTCCGTCAACGTGCCTCAAGGCATTATTTACAGCAAAAAAGCTTATACCGATGCCGGAATTACTGAACTCCCCAAAACCTATGATGAGTTCCTGGCGATCCAGGAGAAGCTGAAATCTGGCGGAATCACCCCGCTGGTGGTTGGCGGTAAGGATATTTTCCACATGGGCTTCTGGGTGAATAAATTCCTGATTGACGATGTGTTTTCAAAGGACCCGGATTGGAACTCCAAACGTACGGCCAAAACAGTCAGCTTTACGGATGCCAATGTGGTTCAGGCCATGACGGATTTTAAAGACCTGTTCAAGAATTACGTCGACAAGGGCTGGCTAAGCACCGGTGACAACCAGACGGCATCTATTCTGGTCTCCGGTAAAGCCGCTCAGCTCTACTCCGGCACATGGATGTTCTCGCAAATTAAAGAGGCCGATCCAAACTTCGATTTCGGGTTCTATGCGATTCCTGACCGCGAAGGTAAAGTGAACGTAATTGGCCTTCCGTCACCTGCCGGCTGGTCTCTGTCCGCTGAAGCCGCCAAAGACGCCGACAAAACACAAGCCATTAAAGACTTTATCCGGTACTTCTTTGCACCTGAACAATATTCACCGTATCTGGCCAGCGTCAATGCCATTCCATCCACAAAAGAGAAGGTAACCTACGAGACGGGCGAGCAAATGAAGATAGCCCTGGATTTGATTGCTGATCCTAACGTTACCAAATCCCTGGCGATCAACAACTGGTGGGGGGATAACCAGATTCCGCCGCAGTTCCGCAACTGGTACTATAAATTGCTGCAGGATTTAGTTGTGAATGATGAAGAGGTTGCTAGTTATATGAAACAAGCCGATACCGAATACGATGCACAAGTGAAGGCTAACCAACAGTAAAGAAAGAGCGTCCGGAAGAGGAGTGCCTTCGTTCAAGGTGAACCACTCCTCTTTACCGGCGCATCTCCGGGAGGGAGAGTAACTATGGCTACAGCAATAGAGAGAGCAGACAAGCCGCTGGCGGCAGCCGTTCCGAAGAAAAAGAAGAAGTGGCAGTCCTATGCATTCATGTTTATTTTGCCATCATTTTTGATTTATACATTGTTCGTTATTGTTCCTACTGTAGGAAGTATATATTTAAGCTTCACCTCATGGGATGGCATCAGCGAAGATGTGAGGTACATCGGGTTCGCTAACTTTGTGGAAATCTGGAATAGCCCCCGCGTTCACAACGCGCTGAAGAATACTTTGCTTATGACGGTCAGCCTGGTAGTGCTGGAGAATATCGCCGCTATTGCCTTGGCCATTCTTGTAGATAAAGTGCGCTGGTTCCGCAATCTGTTCAGAAGTATTTTTTATTTCCCTACTCTGCTCAGCGGGATTGTAATGGGGTTTGTCTGGGCCATGATTTTGAACTACAACTTTGGTGTGTTTAATCAGATTCTGGATAGTGTCGGGCTGGGAAGCTGGATGGTAGACTGGCTCGGGAATCCGAAGTATGCGATGATTTCGATCATTTTGTCCACGGTGTGGAAAGGTGCGGGGTATTACATGATCATCTATCTGGCGGGGCTGCAGGGCATTCCTGCTGAGCTGAATGAAGCGGCGAGCATTGACGGTGCGAACGGCTGGCAGCAATTCCGCCACATTACCTTCCCGCTGTTAGCTGGATCGATGACCGTATGTATGGTGCTTTCCATGATCAGTGCGCTGAAGATTTTTGATCAGATTGCAGTAATGACCGATGGAGGCCCCGGCTTTGATACCGAGACATTGACCTATATTATTTATAAAGTCGGCTTTGGCGAACTAAGGCAGGGCTTTGGTACGGCGCTGGCAATGGTGCTGTTCCTGATCATTATGATCATTACGGTCATCCAGGTTAAATTCCTCCGGAAACGTGAGGTGCAGATGTAATATGACGATTCATACGAAAAAAAGACTCTGGGAGATTTCCCTGTTTATTGTAACGCTGCTGCTGGCGATCATTTTCTTTTTCCCGATCTTCTTTAACCTGATGTCCGCCTTTAAAAGCAACGCCGAAATTATGAGGGACGCCATCGCGTTCCCTAAGGGATTATATCTGGACAGCTTTAAATACCTGCTCACAGAAACCGAATTTCCCCGGGCGATCCTGAACAGTCTGATTCTAACACTGGTTTCGATTGTTGCTCAGGTCTTGATCATTCCTATGGCGGGTTACGCCATCGAACGCAGAAATGTCCGCTGGACTAAATTTATGTTCCTGTATTTCCTGGCCGGGATGATGATTCCGTTTCAGGCTTACATGATCCCTTTGTTCAAAGAGCTGAGAATGTTCGGATTGTACGGAAGTCTTGCCGGTCCGATTCTGGTCTATGTTGCCGGGGCTGTCGGCTTTGGCTGCCTGCTCTACACCAGCTTTGTCAAAGGCATTCCGCAGGAAATTGAGGAAGCGGCAGAGATTGACGGCTGCTCCCGTTACGGAATCTTCTGGAAAATTGTCTTCCCGCTTATGGGACCGGTTACGGCAAGCATGGTTGTGCTTAACGGTCTGGGAATCTGGAATGATTTCCTGCTGCCGATGCTCGTGCTTCCTTCAGGCGAAGCCAAGACGATGGTCGTGGAAATCTACCGCTATATCGGTGAATTTTCCTCCCGCTGGGATATGATTTTTGCCGGAACAGCGATGTCCGTTGTGCCTGTGCTGATTGTCTTTGTATCGCTGCAAAAGTATTTTGTAAAAGGCATCGCCGCAGGTGCTACCAAAGGTTAAGCATAATCTGTTGTTGAGGCTGCCCCTAAATCACAGGGGCGGCCTTGCTGCATTTTCATATATGCTCCTGATGTTTAGCTTAATTTATCTTTTGACAGCTCTGGATCAGCTGTAAGCCTGCGGTAGCCCATTGGAGGCAGGCTGGTCCAGCGCTTAAATTGTTTGCTGAAATGGGAGACGTCGCGGTAACCGAGCCGATGGGCAATCGCTTCGACGGACAGGCTGTTGTCAAGCAGCAGCAGCTTGGCATGGCGGATAATCAGATCGGAGAGATATTGTCTCGGAGACATCCCGTAGATCTGACGGAAGGCCCGGTTGCAGTGATTCGGGCTATAACCCAGCTGCGCTGCAATGCCTTCAATACCTTCACCACGGCTGCCTGTAGCTTCTGCCGTGAAGACGGATTCCTGCAGCAGGCCTTCGATGGCATTCGCCAGGGCAACGGTATTCTCCGTGACTCCCGGAAGTGCGCTTCCAGAAACAACAGGCATTTCGGCCAAGACCCAGCCGCTGAGTGCGGTGAATAGCTGCAATGAGGCGTTCAGTATCATCAACCGGTTCAACTGTGAATCGCTGGCTTCGGAGAGAATCACCCTGCTGATGATAATGTCCAGCGCAGAGCGGATAGACCGCAGCTCCGGGCTGCTCCCGCTGAGACTTACAGTATCCATCGTCATTAGGGAACGCCGCAGAATCAGATCATCAATATCAAAATGCAGGCAGAAATAAGTCATTTCATTGCCGGAATCCGCGCCGAGGCTGGAATGCTGCACGCCGGGGCGGATGAATAGAATATCTCCGCTTTCCTGAACGTAAGCGCGGCCGCCGACCGTCATTTGCTGCCTGCCTTGCAGAACTACATTGATTTCAAACATTGGGTGGGTATGTACTGGATACTGCCACTGCGTATTTACTTTGCGCCAGTGGGCGGCAAAAATATGAAAAGCTGCCTGGATGTCTGGTGACATCCGGCCGTCGAGGGAATGCTGAATGCCGGGATCATTTGACTTCATTGCCATCCTCATTTTCGAATAGAATATGGGTTTATTATAGCATAGCTTGCTCCAGGCGATTGATTTGCCCAAATAATAGGCGGCTTTGGCCCTGTCGCACCCAGGGCGGCATAGATAACATAGAGATAGAGCCCGGCCGCCGCCGGGAATCAGCCTGGAGGGAGTGTTTTTACGATATGCCGCAGAATCAGTTTTTTAACGCCCATCATTCACCAATCGGCTCTTTTGCCAGCTTTACATTAGGATTTAAGGGGGCTGGAGGCGGCTTTGATCTGGAAGCCGGGAAGCCGCCCAGACAGAATATATTTATCGGACTGCAGCGGAAGGATGGCAGCGACTTTGATACGCTGCCGTTTCACGAGCATGACGGAGAGGATGAGAGCAAGCGCTACGATATCGAGAATCCTGATCCTAAACCGTCTAAGCCGCGGATCCTCTTTCCGTTTGCGGACGGGGAAATTGTCCGGGATTTCAAGCTGACTACAGACAGCTGGCAGGCCGGTGATTTGACCTTCCGCATTTATTCGCCGGTGCGGTCCGTGCCGGACCCGGAGACGGCTTCGGAAGAAGAGTTGAAGGGGATTTTGCTGCCGGCACTGCTGGTGGAATTTGAAGTAGATAACACTGCCGGTGAAGTTGAGCGGCGTGCATTCTTTGGCTTCCAAGGCAACGATCCCTATAGTGCGATGAGAAGACTGGATGATTGCTCTGCAGAGCTTGCCGGTGTCGGGCAAGGAAGATTTGTGGCGATTGCCGCAGAGCAGGGAACGGCAAGGTCGGCCATGCATTTTAAATTGGAGGATATTCTGCTGTCAGAGCTGGAGGAGAATTGGACCTTTGGCCTTGGCCGGGTAGGAGCGCTTGTTATGGATGTTCCGCCTGGCGTCCGGAAGACATACCGTTTCGCTATCAGCTTCCACCGGTCAGGTTACGTTACCTCCGGTATGGATGCTTCCTATTACTACAACCGCTATTTCAGCAATGTGGAGTCCGTGGCGGAATATGCGTTGTCGCATTTTGATGAATTGAAGCAGCAGGCGCTGCAGGCGAACAGCCTGCTGGAAAACACCGGCCTTAGTAGGGATCAGACCTTTATGCTGGCCCATGCTATCCGCAGCTATTACGGCTCGACGCAGCTGCTGGACTACAAGGGCAAGCCGTTCTGGATCGTAAATGAAGGCGAATACCGGATGATGAACACCTTCGACCTTACCGTCGATCAGCTGTTCTATGAACTGAAGATGAATCCATGGACGGTGCGCAACGAGCTGGATATGTTCGTAGACAGATTCAGCTACACCGATACGGTCCGCTTCCCTGGCGACCAAACGGAGTACCCTGGAGGTCTCAGCTTTACCCATGATATGGGGGTGGCAAATGCTGTATCACGTCCCGGTTATTCCGCCTATGAGATGTACGGCATTGACGGCTGCTTCTCGCATATGACTCATGAACAGCTGGTCAACTGGGTTCTTACGTCGGCCGTTTACCTGGAGCATACAGGCGATCTTTCCTGGATGGAGCGGAATCTGACCGTGCTGGAGAGCTGCCTGCAAAGTATGCTGAACCGCGATCATCCGGACCCGGAGCAGAGAAACGGAGTTATGGGCCTCGACAGCTCGCGCACAATGGGTGGTGCCGAAATTACCACCTATGACAGCCTGGATGTTTCGCTTGGCCAGGCCCGCAACAACATCTATCTTGCCGGGAAGTGCTGGGCGGCTTATCTGGCCATGGAGAAGATTTTCCGGGAGAATGGAAACACGGAACTGTCAGAAACAGCCGGAGCTCAAGCAGAACGCTGCGCGGCAACTATTGTTGCCAGCGTGACAGAAGATGGTTATATCCCGGCAGTGATTGGGGAAGGGAATGATTCGAAGATCATCCCGGCGATTGAAGGTCTGGTCTTCCCGTATTTCACAGGCTGCAAGGAAGCACTGGAACGCGGAGGCCGGTTCGGCGCTTATATCGCGGCATTGGAGCGGCATCTGGAGGCGGTTCTTGTGTAGGGTGTCTGCCTGTTCGAGAACGGCGGCTGGAAAATCTCCTCCACCAGCAACAACAGCTGGCTGAGCAAAGTGTATCTCTGCCAATTTATCGCCAGACAAATTCTCGGGCTGGAATGGAATGAAGCCGGCCGGGAAGCGGATCGGGCGCATGTGGAATGGCTCACGCATCCGCAGCTTTCCATCTGGAGCTGGAGCGACCAGATTATCTCCGGGGAAATTACCGGCAGCAAATATTATCCTCGCGGGGTAACAGCTATCCTGTGGCTGGATGAACAATAAGCAGAGTGCTCCAGCACAAAGCGAATACTTGATATAGGGAATACCAGAATAAGCGGTTCCTCCGGTTAGCTCATGACCGGGGGACCGCTTTTTAATCATTTTGAGATACGGAAATCCTGTGAGAAAAATAAAATTCCCAAAAACTACTGCAGTAGTCTTGAAATGTGCAGACTATCGTAGTAGTATGAATTTACAAACTATTGCAATAGTCTGGAAGGAGATGATCCATATTCAAATTAAACTTTTTGACTCTGAGCTCAAGGTCATGGATGTCTTATGGAAGGAAGGGACTATAACCGCCAAGCAGCTTGCTGAAGTCCTGGGTGAGCAGGTGGGCTGGAACAAGAACACCACCTACACTGTGATCAAGAAATGCATCGACAAGGGCGCCATTGAACGACTGGAGCCTAATTTTCTCTGCCGGGCTATTCTCCCTAAAGAGCAGGTACAGGAACAAGAAACGGCTGAATTGATTAACAAGGTCTTTGACGGCTCCACCGAGATGCTGTTTGCTTCTCTTTTGAACACGAAGAAACTATCCGCTAAGGAGATCGCAAGACTCAAGCAGCTCGTGGAGCAATTGAAATGAGCTGGCTGATGGATATTTTTCAAATGAGCCTGACCGCGGCTGTACTTATTATTGCGATTGTGGTTATTCGTGCGCTGACCTTGCATAAGCTCCCGAAGAAAACATTTCTCGTACTTTGGGGCGTGGTGCTCTGCCGCTTGCTTATTCCGTTCTCGATCCCGTCTCCCTTCAGCTTCTACACAGCTTTAGAGAGGCTGGAGCGGGTATTTAGGACAACATCCTCAACTCCGCCTCCTGCGGAAGCATCAAGAATCTTACATACCGTGAATTTTTCAGGGACAGCGGAGTCAATTGGAAATGTCGCGTCATCGGGATCGACATCAGCATCAGCATCAGCATCCATTTCACCTCTTGTCATCATTGGGCTGCTAGGGATGTGTGCCTTTGCCCTGTTTTTTATCGTGACCTATATTAAATGCCGCAGGGAGTTTCAAACCTCTCTGCCGGTCGGGAATGATTTCACCGCCCGTTGGCTGCAGGAACATCCCCTGCGCCGGCAGGTACAAATCAGGCAATCGGATCAAATTAAAGCGCCGTTGACGTATGGCATTCTCCACCCTGTAATACTCATGCCTAAAGATATGGATTGGACTGATGAAACGAGGCTGCGGTATATTTTCACCCATGAATTTGTGCATATCCGGCGGTTTGACGCATTGACCAAGCTGGTGTTGACATTTGCCCTGTGCCTGCACTGGTTCAATCCAATGGTCTGGGTGATGTACATCCTGGTCAACCGTGATATTGAACTCTCCTGTGATGAAACCGTCGTGCGGACATTTGGGGAACCCGTAAAAGCGGCTTATGCTATGACGCTGATTGGGATGGAGGAGAAGAAAAGCAAGGTGACTCCGTTATTCAATAGCTTCAGTAAAAATTCAATTGAAGAGAGGATCATTGCGATTATGAAAATGAAAAAAACGACAGTTTTTGGATCTGCAGCGGCATTGCTGCTGATTGCGGGTACAGTCACTGCTTTTGCAACCAGTGCTGCTAAGCCGGTTTCTGGCAGTGGTTTTGAAGAGAATTCGCTGGCGGTTTATGAACCCTACGGTCTGGTCTACGATGCAAAAAGCCACGAATTAATGTATCAAAATGAAGAAGTCCGTGATTTCTTTGATGAACAGGCCGGAGTCGGCCAGTCCATGATGGATGGAACTGTGGATGTATATGCAGTCTATAAGAATGGCAAGCTGGCCGGAATCGAAAAGCGGAGCCCGGAAGAGTTCAGCAAGACAACAGCCGAGAAGAAAGCTTTGCAGAAGGAGTTCGCTGAGAAAAGAAAGGAACTCGGTATTGCGGACAATGAAGACTTCGCTTATTCGGATAATTCCGAGGGCCAGTCTGGCACAATGGGTGAGTCGTCTGATGCTGTGTATTCCTATAGCGATGAAACTGGCGCAGTTCAAATCAGCAACGATGACGGGAAAACGTGGATGAGTGAAGAAGCATATGAACAAGCGAATCCGACGCCAAAAGTTGTATGGTGGACCTATGAAGAATATAAAACATGGCTTGCGGAAGAAAAGAAATCGCTGCAATCCATCATCGGCGGAAAAGGCTGGAACCCGACCGACGGCTGGTATGAATGGACCCCCGAGAAGGTTAATGAGGCCATAGCCATGTATGAAGGAATATTGGAGGATATTAAGAAGGGAGTGAAGGTCTCAAAATCGGTGGACGGAAAAGATGACGTGATATTGTCGTATAACCCTGGAGAAATAGAGGTATCTTCAGCCCACGGAATGACAATTTCCGATGACAACGGAAATATATCAGACATCGGGCCCTATGACACCAAAGAAGAATTGCTGGCTGCAATAAAGCTTTATTGCGAAAGACAGGTGAAAGCTGGAAAGTTAACTCCAATAGAAGCTGAAAAACTGATCAATGAAGCGAATACTCAGCATAAATAAACTGTACGTATCAATACAAAACGCCTTGTCCTCTTAGGGAGAGCAAGGCGTTTTCTATGGTCACATGCTTCATTCTCAAGCTTATAAAATGCGATGTTTCCATCCGTTCAATTTCGAGACAGCTTCCACATAGTAGTAGTCTCCGTAAATCAGAGACACGTCGATGAAGGAGGTTCCGCTGCCCGTACCATGCAGCAGAATGGCTTCATGCTCCGGCTGGTCCCAGGTGGCGTAGTTCTCTGTCAGCGAGCGCAAGATCCGTTCTGCAGCATTAGCGTAAAGGCTCTTCTCGCCGGGCGGAACAACTTCAGCGAGTTCCAGCAATCCGGAGGCAGCGATGGATGCAGCCGAACTGTCTCTGAACATCCGCTTGTCATCCTCCAGACGGAAATCCCAATACGGCACCTGATCCTCAGGCAATGCCGCGATGAAATAATGGGCAATCCGCTTGGCCGTATCCAGAAAACGCTCATCCCCGGTGTGGCGGTAAGTGTTGATGAAGCCATAAAGTCCCCAGGCTGCCCCGCGGCTCCAGCAGGATTCGGCGGAATAACCCTGTCCGCCAAAGTTCTCGATGTATTCTCCGGTCTCTGCGTCGAAGGAGAGAATATGTTTGGTCGATCCGTCTTCATTGACGCCATATTTCATCGCCGTTTCGGCATGGCTCACAGCAATATGCTTGTACCGCGGATCGCCGCTGACCTTGCTCGCCCAGAACAGCAGAGAGATATTCAGCATGCAGTCGATAATCACCCAGCCGTATTTATCCTCATTCCACGCACGGATGAATTTGCCCACCGGATTGTAGCGTGCAGCGAGGAAATTGGCGGCTTCAAGTCCTCTGCGCAGCCCATCATCATCTCCGGTCAAAGTATTCTTAATTACGGCTGT
The DNA here is from genome assembly GCF_038007405.1 of Paenibacillus sp. FSL M7-1046. NCBI lineage: Bacteria > Bacillati > Bacillota > Bacilli > Caryophanales > Paenibacillaceae > Paenibacillus > Paenibacillus sp. FSL M7-1046. The sequence goes on from NZ_JBBOXB010000001.1 coordinate 5,525,000, forward strand.
CGGCAGAAATTGAAAACCTACATCATGATGCAATTCAACGGTCGGTTTAACAAACCATTCCTCGAGTTTGCCATCCCAATGCCAGGCGGCCTCCTTGTACAGGTCCTTTCCGGTCATATCATGCATAATCCACAGGAGACCCGGCCAAAAGCCCGTCGTCCACCAGTCTGAGCCGATATCGTCAAATTTGCCGTCTGCTCCGGCGAAATGCGGACATTTGCCGCCGATTTGCTCCACCATGCGCGTTACCTTTGTATCGAGTCTGTCCATGATTTCCTGCCAATACGTTTTACTCATCGCGAATCCTCCAATGGTTTAGATGTGCCCCCAGTATATCGCTATCCGTATTGTCAAAGTTGCGATTTGATATTCAAAAATATCGAAATATTGTCATGATCATAACTGAATAAAGATCATTCGTGAATTCCACAACTACTGCTAACGCGACAAAATATAAACATTTCCTTATAACGTTGCCAAACTTTTGTGCGCCCCCTGAACTTTATAATATGAATAGGAAAATTACAGGGGGGACTCAGGTCAATGAACCAAGTGCAAATTTATAACGCTCCCAATAACATACCGCTCAGGGAGGATTTCAGGGTTAAGGTTCGTCCGGTTGGAGGGGAATGGCAGCCGCTTTTGATTTACGAGGTCAAAGTGGACATGCATCAGGTCCGCCCGGCATCGCTCGCTTTTTTTGATCTGCAGGGTGTGGCTGAAGTGGGAATTACATGCCTCTATACAGAAATTACTCATGTGAACATTGCTCCGGCAGCAAGAAATATCAAATTTGAGCAGGATGGCCGCAAACTCTCTTTCCTGTTGAACGGCCCGCAAAAGCTATCGGTGGAAATAAACGGCGACCGTTTCCGTAATCTGCATCTGTTCGCGAATGAGCTGGAGGAAAATGTGCCTCAGCCTGAGTATGCCAGCGTGCACCTGATTCAGCCGGGCATTCACCGGACTCCCGATCTGTTAAACCTGCTCGAAACGACCAGAGAGGCCGAAGGCGGAATGCCGCAAACACTCTATTTTGCACCAGGCACTCATTACATCGAAGAAACGGCATTTCCGGTTCCCTCAGGAACGACCGTATATCTTGCCGGAGGGTCAGTCCTAGTAGGTTCACTGGTGTGTGAAGGAGTAGAGGATGTAACCATCCACGGGCGGGGTGTCATTTATTTGGCGGATTTCCACCGGTTTTCGGCTTTTCGCGGTGTACGAATTGTCTTCTCGCAACGGGTGAATGTGGAAGGGATTACAGTCATTGATCCGCCGCATTACAGTGTGTTTATCGGGCAGTCTGCTAAGATTTCGATCAACAACCTGAAGTCATTCAGCACACGGGGCTGGAGCGACGGAATCGACATCATGGCGAGCAGCGATATTGACATCCGTGATGTCTTCATGCGGAATTCCGACGACTGCATCGCCATTTACGGCTCCAGATGGGATTTCTATGGAGACAGCCGGAACATTAGCTTACGGGACTCCATTCTATGGGCCGATGTGGCTCATCCGCTGATGATTGGCACCCATGGAGATCACCAGCACGACGGGGATTTGATCGAGAACATTGTGTTCGAGAATATCGATATTCTGGAGCATCATGAACCTCAGGAGAATTATTGGGGAGCACTGGCGATTAATGCCGGGGACCGCAATATGGTGCGGAATATCCTGTATAGCGATATCAGGGTGGAACGGATAGAGCAGGGTCAGCTGCTGGATCTGCGTGTGGTGATGAACAAGGATTATAATCCGGAACCGGGCTCGGGCATCGAAAATATTACGTTCCGCAGTGTCCGTTATGACGGAGCTGACATCCAACCTTCCCGTATTTATGGATACGATGGAAAACGGGGCGTAGACGGTGTATCTTTTATCAATTTGCAGATCAATGGCGAAGTGATAGGAGAGGCGCGCACAGACAGAATGCTGATCAATGAATATGCGCGCAATATTGTTTTTGTGAGCGAAGATTCCCGTTAATTACTCTTCCGGTATTTTAGGGGAGTGGTGCCGAGGACTCTTTTGAACAGCTGGTTGAAATAGGAGGCATTCGGGAAACCCACCGTGATACCGATCTGCTCCACAGGCATATCCGTTGTGCTGAGCAGGCGGCAGGCTTGCTTGATCCGCCGGGCGGTCAGGTAGTCGACCAGGCGGCTTCCCGTTTCCTGGTGGAAGATCCGCGAGACATAAGACTTCGATAAATGGGTCTCCGCTGCGAGCTGCTCGAGGTTCACCTCTTCCTGGTAATGCTCCTCGATCCAGTTCATGATCTGCTCGGAATAGCGGAGATTCCGCCGTTCCTCCGGTTGGATCAACATGTTGCCGCCGGTTCCCAGGCAGCTCAGTAATTGCGTAAGCAGCATAGTAATATCCTCCGAATCCTCCACCGGGGAATGGGTCCGGCACTGATCATACTGGGTATAAATCCATTGTATGGCCTCATTCTGACTGCCGAGATCAAACCCGCAATAGGTGTTCTTACCCTGCCATAAGGCAGAGAAGAGCGCTTTGCGCTTGGGGAAGTTCTTCAGCAGATTCTCGGCGGAATGCGGGTCCACATAGAAAATGCTGCGCACGAATGGGCATTCCGCAGAGACCTCTGAATAAATCCGGTGCAGCTGATAAGGCTGGAAAAAAAACAGCATGCCGGAGCGGATATCATACATTTGCTGATTGACGACAACATTGCCCTGACCGTTGTGGATATACATGATCTCGCAGCACTGGTGCCAGTGGTAGTAGCCCTTGTAATAGCCATCAGTGTATAGCTGATAGTCCCAGATGAGCGACTTGTGGTCCGTGAAAATAACAGGTTCGAACAGCTGCTTCATAGTTCCTCCATCATGACAAAATACAAACATTTTATAATAACTCATTATAACTTTCAACCGCTGCAAGCGCTACAATATTAACTGTAAATCCAAATTTTAAATAGACAATCTTATTATCCCTGGAGGTTTAGAATTTATGGCGCAACCGATTGTGAATCCGGTATTGACCGGTTTTCATCCCGATCCGTCTTTTTTACGGGTTGGGGATGATTATTATATTGCTACATCCACTTTTGAATGGTTCCCGGGTGTCGAGATCCACCATTCACGCGATCTGATTCACTGGCACCCGCTTACCCGTGTACTGACGGAGTCTTCGCAGGTTGACCTGCGCGGCAACGTAAGTTCCGGCTCCATTTGGGCACCGGCGCTTTCATTTGATAACGGGTTGTATTATTTACTATTTACGGATGTGAAATCCCGCAGGAGTGTGTATAAGGATCTGCATAACTACCTCATTACAGCGCCCGATATTAGGGGGCCATGGAGTGAGCCGGTCCGGCTGAACGGCAGCGGATTTGATCCCTTTCTGTTCCATGATACAGACGGCCGGAAATGGCTGCTAAATATGCGCTGGGATTTCCGCAAGAGCCACAGCAATTTCTCCGGCATTATTATGCAGGAATATGATTTCTCAACCGGCAAGCTGACCGGTCCGGTGCACGAAATTTATAAGGGGACACCGGCCGGTGTTACGGAAGGTCCGCAATTGTACAAACGCAATGGTTATTACTATCTGCTTGTTGCGGAAGGCGGCACAGGTGTGAACCATATGGTCACCATGGCGAGAAGCCGCAGTTTGACTGGACCTTATGAAACGGATCCTGATTATCCGATAATGACGACGGCCCATGATCTGACCTATCCCTTCCAGCAGGCCGGTCATGGGTCACTGGTGGAAACACAGAATGGCGAATGGTATATGGCCCATTTGTGCACACGCCCGATTCCCGGGACAGGGACGATGAATCCGCTCGGCAGAGAGACGGCGATCCAGCACTGTGTATGGACCGAAGACGGTTGGCTGCGGCTGGCGCATGGCGGGAAGCTGCCTGCCCTTGTGACAGAGGCGCCGGACCTGCCGCCGCATCCCTTTGAATCATTGCCGGAACGCGATGAGTTCGATGGCGAAGAACTGGGGTATCCCTATCAGGGACTTCGTATTCCTTTTGATCCTTCATGGGTAAGCTTGACGGAGCGTCCGGGTTTTCTGCGTCTGACTGGCAGAGAATCGCTGGCTTCCCTGCATAATCAGAGTATGATCGCCCGCCCGATCCAGCATTTTGCCTGCAGGGTGTCCACCTGTATGGAGTTTAGTCCTGTTAGCATGTTGGAAATGGCGGGCCTGGTGCTCTATTACGATGACAGTGACTATTATTATTTGCGGGTGACGGCCGATGAGATCCGCGGCGTAAGCCTTGGCGTTGTGCTGTGCAGAGCTGGCAAATACGATGAAATCTCCTCCATGCAAATCTCGGTGAAGGCTTGGGAGCGTTATTATCTCAAGGCAGAGATCAACGGGCGGGATATCGTTTTTTACGCTTCTCTGGATGGAGAGGTCTGGACAGCGATGTGCACACCGCTTGATTTCGGCACGCTGTCCGATGAATACGGCGGTAAACTTGGGTTCACCGGCTCCTATGCAGGAGTCTGCGCCCAGGACCTGGACCAGCAGAGTAAAAAGGCGTATTTTGACTTTTTTGAATATAAAGCTCTGGAAGGATAATGGCGTAGGTAATAAGAGGAAATGGGGCTTGTGAATGAAACAGGAAGCTGAACGCTGGGGTTTGTTTGAATTGGAACTGAACGGGCCTTGCAGCGGTAATCCATTTGTGGATGTTGACCTGACCGCCGAGTTTAAATACAACAACCGCGTGCTCCGGCCAGATGGTTTCTATGATGGTGAAGGGCGCTATAAAATCCGTTTCATGCCTGACACCGTGGGGACTTGGACATATAGAACCCGCAGCAACATCGCGGAGCTGAATGGTATCAGTGGAGAATTTGTCTGCGTGGAAGCTGGAGAAGGTAACCATGGGCCGGTATGTGTGAGCAATCAATACCATTTTGCCTATGCGGATGGGTCGCCACATTTCTCCTTCGGCACTACTTGCTATGCCTGGACTCATCAGAGGGAAGATCTGCAGGAACAGACCCTGGCAACGCTGAAGCCCGGGCCGTTCAATAAAATCCGCATGTGCATTTTCCCCAAGCATTATGACTATAATCTGCTTGATCCAGCGGACTATGCTTTTCAGGGCTCTGTATCCGGGGGCTGGGACTTCCGCAGATTTAATCACGTCTTTTTTGCCAATCTGGAGCGGCGTATTCTGGATTTGCAGCAGCTGGGGATTGAGGCGGATATTATTCTTTTCCATCCGTATGACCGCTGGGGTTTCTCCACAATGGACCGGGAAAGTGATGACTTCTATTTGCGTTATGTCGTTGCCCGGCTGGCGGCTTTCCGGAATATCTGGTGGTCGATGGCCAATGAGCATGATCTGATGCGGGCGAAAAAAAACGGAAGACTGGGATCATTATTTTCAACTGGTGCAGGAGCTTGATCCATACCAGCATTTGCGTTCCAATCATAACTGGCAGGGCTTCTATGATCACGGCAAACCGTGGGTGACTCATTGCAGTATTCAGCATCCCGATCTTCTGCGGGTCAAGGAATGGCGCAATCTCTACCGCAAGCCGGTAGTGGTTGATGAATGCTGTTATGAAGGCAATATCAACTATGACTGGGGCAATATCACAGCCCAGGAGCTAGTGCGGCGTTTTTGGGAGGCGGCGGTGCGGGGCGGATATGCCGGGCATGGCGAAACCTATGTGCATCCCGGAGATATTTTATGGTGGTCTCATGGGGGAGAACTTCACGGGGACAGTGCGGAGCGGATCTCCTTTCTCCGCAGTATCATGGAGGAGGGACCTGGAGAGGGTATTGACCCGCTCCCCATGCCCATGCTGGATGGAGGCGCAGGGAAGGCGGGCGAATATTATCTCTATTACTACGGCAATCAGCGGCCGGCTTTTAAGAAGCTAATTTTGCCACCCGATCATGACTACCGGATTGAAATTATCGATACGTGGAATATGACCATCACCGCTGTGCAGGAGTTAGTAAGAGGAGACTACCGCGTCGAGCTGCCTAATAAGCAATATATGGCCTTGCGGATTACCGTAGTGAATTAGCTCAAGGACCTCCATTACTTGCGGTAAGCAAGGTGAGTGCAGTCTTCGCGTTTTTTAGATTCTGTACATGGATAGTTATCAAAGAAGCCTGCATGCGCATTTGTGCCTGCAGGCTTCTTTGATATAGCGATGACATGAATGTTTCCGTAATTATTTATTGCCACCTCGATCTATAATTGTCATCGGTTTTTGCTTATTTCTTCGATGAATCCTTTACTGAAGCGGATCACAGCGGTTCATTTCATGGTTTTTAATTTGCTGATGATTAATATCAATATAAACATAAAACGATTCATTTTAATATAAAATTCTAATTGACTAATTGCCGAATGTACCGTTAAAATAAAACCGTTCAAGCCGATTTATGATGGTTTAGTTTTTATTTATATGAAATAAACAAAACCTTACGGCGGAACATTTTTTTAATGACTACATGAAAGCGTTTTATTTATGGGCGATAAAAGGGGAGGTGCTGCATACCAGAAAGAAGTCCGCTAATTTCTTGATATTGTAATCGCAAGGCTAGGCATGACTATTTTTTAGAATCGGAGGATCTCACATTTGAACAAGATGACTGGCAAGCTAACGTCTTCGTTTCTTGCGCTGCTGCTGCTTGTACCTTCGCCGATCATGGCGGCTTCTGGGGCTGTGAACGATAACAACAAGGTGGGACAGCTTACCGCCAAAATCTCAGCACCTGACTATACAGGCCACTGGGCACAGGATGATTTTCAGACATGGGTAGATAATGGTCTGCTCACGGGTTATGGGAACGGTGTTTATAAACCGGAGCAGAACATTACCCGCGCAGAGTGGGTTTCACTTGTAGGCAGAGTATTTAATCTGCAGACTCTGAGCGAGAGCAGGTTTAGTGATGTTGCGGATGGAAGCGTTTATTATAATGATGTTATGAAAGCGGTATCAGCCGGTTTTGTGTCGGGTTACAGCGACGGGACCTTCCGCCCTGCCCAAACGGTCAGCCGGCAGGAAGCGGCCGTGATGCTGTACCGGTTGTTCCAGCTTGATGCTTCAACCGCCGCTGCCGCGCCGAAGGATGCCGCTGAGCTGCCGGAGTGGAGCAGGGAAGCTGTACTTACTTTGCTGGGAGACGGTTTCCTCAGCGGGTACGAGGATGGCAGCGTTAAGGGGAAACGTGCAGTAACGAGAGCTGAGGCACTGCGGTTAATCAGTAAACTGTCCGGGCAAATCATCCTCAAGAGCGGAACCTACAGCGATTTGACTGCCCGGAATGTTATTGTCAGCACAGCCGGAGTGGAGCTCAAGAACGCAAGCATCGCGGGCAACTTGTATCTTACCGAAGGGATTGCTGAAGGGGACGTTACCCTCGACAACGTAAAGGTCGCAGGCAAAATAGTTGTCACTGGTGGCGGTGAAAACAGTGTTGTCATGCACAATTCGACGGCTTCCAGGCTGGTGGTGAACAAAAAGAACGGGAAGCTGCGAGTCATAACCAAAGGCAGCAGCGCTGTAACGGACGTCATTGTTCAGTCTGGCGTCAAGCTTGAGGAAGATGCAGCTGCAACCGGGACGGGCTTCAGTAAAATTACAGTGGAACAGACATTGTCCAAAAATTCGGTGGTACAGCTTAGCGGCAGCTTCGACTCGGTAGTCATGAATGCGTTGGGTGAGCCGGCATTGGTATTAAATAGAGGCAGCATCACGGACATGACGCTTAACCGTAAGACGGGACTGCGTGTTGAAGCTGGCACAGAGATCAAAAATCTCAAGGTCGGCGTGAAGGAGCAGATTACTGTCCAAGGCAGCGGCAAAGTGGTTTTTGACCCGGTCTACAGCTCCCTGATCAAGCTGGAAACACCAGCGGCAACGGCAACTGCTACAGCGACTGCGGGCAGCGGGGGAGGGACCCCGATACCACCGACAGCGACACCAAGTCCGATGCCAAGTGCGACACCAAGTGCGACACCAACGCCGTCACCAACGGCTACACCGGTGGTTTCGCCGGAAGCGACCGCGCCGGTGTTCAGCAATGTATCTGTGCATGATCCCTCAGTTGTGAAGGACGGCGACACGTATTATGTCTTCGGTTCGCATATCGAGGCGGCTGAGTCGCAAGATTTGATGAATTGGAGCACTTTCACCAACGGCTATAAAACGCCGGATAATGTACTCTACGGTGATCTTTCCGCGAATCTGGCGGAATCCTTCGCCTGGGCCGGGGAGAACGATTCCGACAGCAAAGGCGGTTTCTCCGTTTGGGCACCGGATGTTTTCTGGAATGAGGACTATGTTAACGAGGATGGAACCAAGGGCACTTATATGATGTATTATTCCACTTCCTCCACCTATATTCGTTCAGCCATTGGCTACGCCGTTTCGCAAAATATTAAAGGACCTTACACCTACGGGGGAACCGTCCTGTATTCCGGCTTCACGGCAGGCGAAGCTTATGATGCGAACAGTGATGTCAACAAAAAATGGACGAATACCAACATTCAGACGCTGATTGATGATGGAACACTGGAGGCAATGAATCCGGCCTGGTTTAATACCGACGGTACGTATAACAATAAAATGTACACAAACGCAATTGACCCTACGCTGTTCTATGATAAGGACGGCAAGCTGTGGATGACCTACGGATCATGGTCGGGCGGGATTTTCGTGCTGGAGGTTGATCCTGCAACCGGCGGGCCCAAGTATCCCGGAGAAGACGGGACGACAGCGGACGGCAGAATCATCGACCGCTATTTTGGGACCAAAATCTCGGGAGGTAATTATAAATCCGGTGAAGGCCCGTATGTAATGTACGACAAAAATACGGACTACTACTATCTATATGTAACCTATGGCGGTCTTGCGGCAGATGGCGGCTACAGTATGCGGCAGTTCCGTTCCAGCAGCCCAAGCGGTCCGTACAAGGATGCAGCAGGGCAGGATGCGGTGCTCACCACGGATGGTGACCACTCGGCATACGGCAACAAGCTGCTGGGCAACTTCCTGTTCACGAACGTGAACGGCGATCCGGACTTCCCGGTCTATGGCTATGTCTCATCCGGCCATAATTCGGTATATTACGATGAAGACAGCGGGAAGACGTTCAACTTCTTCCATACCCGGTTCCCTTACCGGGGCGAAGCTCATGAGCTTCGCGTACACCAGATGTTCATGAACGAGGACGGCTGGCCGGTGGTCGCGCCGCACCGTTACTCCGGCGAAACTATCGGCAAAGTAGCGGCGGAAGACATCGCCGGTGCCTACCAGTTCATCAACCATGGCAAGGATATCAGCGCTAAAATCAAATCAAGCGCCGATATTGAACTCCTGGCAGACGGAACCATTACAGGACCGGTGACCGGGACCTGGAAACTGAAAGGCGATTATTATGCCGATCTGCTCATCAACGAGACACAGAACGGCACTGCCGTTGAACGGCTGTACAAAGGTGTCTTCGTCAAGCTGTGGGATTCCACGCGCCAAGATCATGTCATGACCTTCACTGCCATGTCGGATCAAGGTATTGCCGTCTGGGGCAGTGCGCTGGAAACACTGAGCGATGAGCAACTGGTGGCCAATGCTACAAGCGGCCTGACACTTGGCAACACAAGTAAAGTGTACAGGGATCTAACCCTGCCGAGCGAAGGTGTACGCGGTATTGCGATAACTTGGTCTTCGTCCAATGAAGCCGTTGTTGGAAATGACGGGAAGGTAACACGGCCGGAGGTTGGCAGCGGTGACACGTCTGTGGAACTGACGGCTACGATTCGGCTTGGCAATGCGAGCGCTACCAAAACCTTCACAGTAGGTGTTGTAGCACTTAGCGGCAGTCAACTGGAGGACGGTTTAGTAGGCGCCTATGACTTTGAGGGCAATCTCGAGGAAAGCGGCGGACGGCTTGAAGCGGGGACGGAAACGGGGAACCGGGTGAACAACACCGGCGGTACGGTCACTTATGTAAGCGGTGAAGACGGACAGGCAGCACAATTGGATGGCAGCTCCGGCATCCGTTTGCCAAACGGCCTGATTTCCGGAAGCTCCTATACCGTGGGCATGTGGCTGAACCCGGATGAATTGACCGCCTTTACGACTGCGTTCTTCGGAGCAAAGTCCGATACGAACTGGATCAGCCTGCTTCCTTACGGCAACGGTGTCACAACAACCCGCTTGTGGTTTGGCAGTGAGGCCTGGATGGATGCGGATACGGGCCTGCAGATTAAGGCAGGTGAATGGTCTCACGTGGCCTTTACCTACGATGCCGGCACAGTCAAAATGTATGTGAATGGCGTACTGAAATCAACGAAAAGCGGATTTACCAACGTATTTACAGATGATTCCGGCGTGTTTGCCCTCGGCGTCAACTATTGGGATATTCCGTACAAAGGCCTGGTTGACAAGTTCCGGGTCTATGAAAAAGCATTGTCTCCGGAAGCCGTGGGCTGGCTGGTGAATGGTGAGTCGGAAACGGATACGAAGGTGACCTCGATATCCTTCGGTACAGCAGTCCAACAAGTAGCTGCAGGCAACAGTTATACCCCGGTGGTCAGCATACTGCCTGCCAATGCCGGTAACCAGCAGCTGGAGTGGAGCTCAAGCACTCCCGAGGTCGCAGTTGTCGATGCTGTGACAGGTGTAGTAACGGCTCTGAAGGTCGGGGATGCAAGTATTACTGCAAAGGCGACAGATGGCAGCGCGGTTACTTCCAGCTATCAAGTGAAGGTTACAGATGGGAAAATAGCTTATTATGCGTTTGACGGAAGTTTACAGGATTCGCTGCAGCTGTCTGCGGCGGGCAAGGTAACCGGTGACAAAGTGGACAGTGCAACGGTCGGCAGTATTACCTATGGGACAGGTGTTGCCGGACAGGCGGCTGTCTTCGATGGTACTTCCGGTATCCGGCTGCCTGACGGGCTTTTGAACAGCAGCACCTACTCTGTCTCCATGTGGTTAAATCCTGCGCAGCTGACGGATTTCACGACCACCTTTTTCGGTGCAAGCACCATGGACAGCTGGATCAGCCTGGTCCTGCAAAATGCCGGCGGCCAGACGCTGCTATGGTCAGGAACGGCCTGGTATGATGCTTTGACCGGTCTGCTAATCCCGCTGAATGAGTGGACACATGTCGCTTTTACAGTACGTGAAGGTGAAGTCAAAGTGTACATCAACGGATCGGAGAAATTCTCCGGCACGGGCTTCCCGGATGTGTTTACCAATAAGAATGCCGTATTCACTCTGGGCATTAATTACTGGAATCCACCGTTCAAAGGGTTGATCGACGAACTGAAGGTCTATAACAATACGCTTTCGGCGGAAGACGTGCTGGCAGAGTACAATCTGAACAGTAATTAACAATTAACAGACATTTGCAAACAATAGTAACCCGAAAAGAGGGAGAACCGGAAGCCGTTAAGGCTTGGGTACTCCCTCTTTTTTACGGTAAGGGGCTGGAGTTATAACCATTTCATCGCCCATACCTCCACATGGCAGAGTGCTGCTCCAAGCTCCTGCCCTTTTTCCGTTAACGAATATTCCGTTTTTACGGGGCGGTCAGGGATGACCACACGATTTAGCAACCCGCACTCTTCAAGCTCCTTCAAGCGTTCATTCAGCATTCGTTTGCTTAAATCAGGGATGATGGCATGCAGCTCACTGAAGCGCTTGGGTCCTTCCATTAAAACGTGGATGATAAGATTAACCCATTTCTTCCCGATGATATGATAGGCATGTTCCACCTTGGCGAGCAACGGTTTGAAATCCTGCTTCATTGCCTTTCCCACCCCTCACAGTTATTATTAATATCCTCCTTACTATAGCATAGTGAAGAGTTCGTGAAAATAAGTACTTTTCGTAAATGTCAGAATGAGGTTGACGAATACTTTTTGCAGTCGTATGATGGGTGTTATAAAAGTTTGCGAGTAATAATAAGTAACCTCATAAACATTTGACAACAACGGGAGGAATGAAAGTGGAATCATCAACCTTTGTACTTTTTGGCGCCACAGGAGATTTAGCAAAACGTAAAATATACCCTGCATTATATAACTTGTTCGCAGATGGCAAGCTTTCCGGTCCTCTCTCGGTCATTGGTCTCGGCAGAAGAGAGCTCAGTAACGAAACCTTCCAGGCGCAAGTGCTGGATTCGCTGCGCACCTTTTCCCGGCGGAAGGTAGAAGAATCGGCGGAGCTGCAGGATTTCCTGCTGGCTTTTGAATATAGCGTGCTGGACGTTGGACGTCCGGAGGATTATAAGAAATTGCTGGCGCATGTGCAGCGCCGTGAGGAACTGCTGAACATTCCGGAGAACCGGATGTTTTATTTGTCTGTAGGTCCTGAATTTTTCGGGCCGATTGCCGGCAACATTAACACAAGCGGACTAGGTGACACCAAAGGCTGGAAACGCCTGATCATCGAGAAACCGTTCGGCAGAGATTTGAAATCGGCGCGGGAGCTGAATGACAGCCTGAATGCAGCTTTTACAGAAGAGGAAATCTTCCGGATCGACCACTTCCTGGGCAAACCGATGGTCCAGAATCTCGAAGTGCTGAAATATTCGAATCCGGTGCTGAGAGCGTTATGGCAGAACCGCTATATCGCTAATGTTCAGATTACAGCCGCTGAGACGGTTGGGGTAGAGGAACGGGCAGGTTATTATGACAAAGCCGGTGCTCTGCGCGATATGTTTCAGAACCATATGCTGCAGCTGTTGATGATGATGGCGATGCAGCTTCCCAAGGGCAGTACGCCGGAAGATGTCCGCAGCAAGAAGCGGCATGTGATCCGCTCGGTGCGCCCCTTGCTGAAAGAAGACGTGGCCCGGCATGTGGTCCGTGGACAATATGCCGCCGGTGAAATCCGGGGCAGGGAGGTAGCCGGCTATACTTCCGAGCCGGGAATTGAAGCTTCTTCGCAGAATGAGACTTATATCGCGGCCCGCCTTTGGATTGATGATCCATTATGGAGTGAGGTGCCATTTTATATCCGTACCGGTAAACGGATGAAAGAGAAATCAACAAGAATCGTTATAGAGTTCAAAGAACCGTTTAATGATTTGCATAACAAAAACAGAGGGAAGCTGGATCTTGATCCTAACCTGCTGGTGATCGAAATCGGTCCCGGCGAAGGTATCTCCCTGCAGCTGAACACCAAAAATCCGCGCCAGCACGGGCAGCTGGAGCCGGTCAGCATTAAGCATGAATCGGGTAATCCGGATCTGCCGGAAGCTTACGAGAACCTGATTTACGATGCTTTGCTTGGAGATGCTACTTTCTTTGCCCATTGGGAGGAAGTCGAGCTGTCCTGGCAGTGGGTGCAGCCGATTATTGAAGCCACTGAGGAAGGCACTCTGCCGCTTCATTCGTATGCTGCGGGTTCCTACGGACCGGATGCGGCCGATGAGCTGCTTGGAGAGGACCACTGGTGGTTGGATGATGAGCTCCCTGCGGAGCAGCATGAGCCGAATGGTGTTCATGAGACCGATCCTGTGGCCATCCGGCCGGGTGCTTGATTAAGCCCTTTGTAACTACTTGCCCACTTGGTTTTATAAGATCCAATTAATAATTTTCGGAGGGATATCTAATGAAAGTAGGATTAGTCGGTTTAGGAAAAATGGGCTTCAATCTGGGCCAGAACCTGCTGGAGCATGATCATGAAGTTGTAGCGTTTGATGTGAATGCCGCTGCGGTGGAGGAGATGGGTTCTAAAGGTGCGGCTATGGCAAAGAGTCTCGCCGAGCTTGTTAATCAGCTGGAAACCCCGCGGGTTGCCTGGATTATGGTGCCGCATCAGTTTGTCGATTCTGTTATTGCTGAGCTTACACCGCTGCTGTCTAAAGGCGATATCATTATTGAGGCCGGAAATTCACACTACAAGGAATCGATCCGCCGCCATGAGGCGTTGAGCAAGGAGGGGATCTATTTCCTGGATGCGGGAACCTCCGGAGGAATGGAAGGCGCCCGCAATGGCGCTTGTTATATGATTGGCGGAGACGAGGAAGCCTGGGCAGTGGTCGAACCGCTGTTCCGTGATACGTCTGTGGAGAACGGGTATTTGTACGCCGGAAAGTCCGGCAGCGGCCACTTCCTGAAGATGGTGCACAACGGGATTGAATACGGCATGATGGCTGCGATCGGCGAAGGTTTTGAGGTGCTGGAGAAAAGCGGTTATGACTTCAACTTTGAAGAAGTAGCCCGCGTGTGGAACAACGGTTCCGTCATCCGCTCATGGCTGATGGAGCTGATAGAACGCGCCTTCTCCAAAGACGCCAAGCTGGACGAGATCAAAGGGATTATGCACTCCTCGGGTGAGGGCAAATGGACACTGGAAACGGCATTTGACCTGCAGGCTGCGACACCGGTCATCGCCATGGCGCTGCTGATGCGCTACCGGTCGCTTGAAACCGATACGTTCACCGGCAAGGTGGTCGCCGCACTGCGCAACGAATTCGGCGGCCATGCAGTGGAGAGCAAATAAGAAGTTCTGGAAACACATAGGATAACAATAGGCAGCAAGACTTAATACCATCGTGGTATTGGGACTTGCTGCTTTTTTTGTAATGCCAAACAGGTTAAACCCGCCAGAGAAATAGCATGAGCCGGACAATTTCCAGAGAAGAAGGGTCGATCTCTCGGCAATATTCCTGTACTATATAAGAAATGCTCCGACAACAAGAGGAAATGGTGATATCGAACATGGTTAATTTATTGGATGTTTTGAAAAAGGAAGTAGTTCCGGCGGAGGGATGTACGGAGCCGATCGCCGTCGCTTATGCAGTCTCCTTAGCAGCGGAGCTGGTTCAGGAAGAAATCACGTCGATTCAGCTGTTTCTTAGCGGAAATATTATTAAAAATGCTATGGGTGTAGGCATTCCGGGTACCGGACAAAACGGTCTGCCCATTGCAGCTGCCTTGGGGGCGGTGATTCACCGTTCCCATAAGAAGCTCGAGATATTGTCAGGGCTGTCCCAGGCAGAGCTTAGTAAAGCCAACGAGATCATTGACCGGAAGCTGCTTGAAGTGGAGCTGAAAAACACGCCCGAGAAACTGTATATTGAGGCGCGGGTACACAGTGAGAGCCACACAGCTACAGCGATTATTGCCAAAGAGCATACACATGTGATCTTTCTGGCCAAGGATGGGATCGCACTTGATCTGCCAAAAGACAAGGCGGATTGTGAGAGATCCGAGGAATTGGACCCTGAGGTTTATGCGGTTTCACTGGACGGAATTTTTGAGTTCGTCAGGACTGTCGATTTCTCCAGCCTTCAGTTTCTTTTGGAAGGTGCGGTAATGAACAAGGCCATCTCCGATGAGGGATTGCGGGGAGATTACGGGCTGCAGGTGGGTAAAAAAATGTTGCAGCAATCGGCGGTCAATCTGTTTGGCAATGATGTGGCCAACAAGGTCATCGCTGCTACAGCTGCAGCCTCCGATGCGCGGATGGACGGCAGTGCAATGCCGGTGATGACAACGGCAGGCAGCGGGAATCAGGGCATAGCGTGTACGCTGCCGGTGATTGAGCTCGCCCGGCTCATGAACAAAGATGAGGAGACGCTGGCGCGGGCACTGGCCCTCAGCAACCTGATCACCGTCCATGTCAAACATTATATCGGGCGTCTGTCCCCGCTATGCGGATCGGGCATCGCAGGCGGAGTAGGGGCCAACAGCGGGATCATCTATCTGATGGGCGGGAGCCTGGAGCAGATTAAGCACGGGATACAGAATACGATAGCCTCATTGTCAGGCATGATCTGCGACGGTGCGAAATCCACCTGCGCGCTGAAAATCTCCACGGCTACTAATGCAGCAATTCAGGCAGCTACACTGGCCATGAACAATATTTCGCCCACCGATAGGGATGGGGTGATTTTTGAAGAGGTGGAAGATACGATCCGCAACATGGAGAGGCTGGTCCAGGAAGGCCTTGCCGCAACGGATACGACAATTCTTAACATCATGCTGTCTAAGGGAGAGGTAATGTAATCAGGCAGATTAGATAGTGAAGCGAGGCTGCTGTCTAACGTTATGGATGCTGCGAATGGTGTGTCTGTTGTGACTGACGTGGATTGATGCGACTGACGCGACTGATGCGATTGACGTGACTGGCGTGACTGGCGTGACTGGCGTGGATGATGCGACCAACGTGTCTGACGTGTCTGATGTGACTGACGTAGATGATGCAATCGACGTGAATTGATGTGACTGACGTGACTAATGTGACTGAAGAGAAGTGTGACTGATGTGACCGACGTGACTGACGTGAATTGATGCGACTGACGCGACTCATGCGACTATTGTTTAAGTTCAAACGATACAGCATTCTGCGTTGCCCAACCGGCTAACGGACCGTAAAGCCGCTATTCTATAATAATAGGCCGTAATGTCTTTCTTACGGACCGTATAGCCGTTATTCCTGGAAAAAACGGCGAAATGGCGCTGGGAATGAAAAATAACATCTCTGGAGTCCGCTTTGTGACCGGAAACAGGGTATTTTCCGAAATAACGTCACTGGAGTCCGATGCACATTGTATAGAACCGCCGCCATGCACATATTGCGCTGCAATTAGAATAAATAGTGGACACCCGTTAACGGACGGACTGATAATGATAGCAACGGAGGTGTGTTCACATGGGAGAACAAAGACAACGGTATAACGAAGAGTTTAAGAAGCAAACCGTGAAGTTCATTCAAGAACAGACGAAGACCTTAGGTGACTTAGCGGAAGAGCTTAACATCCCGAAAAGTACGCTGCATCAGTGGATGGGTCAATATCGGGAGCTAAAGAATGAACCGGCGGCGAGTATGGACCGGGTACGGGAACTCGAAGCACAGTTGAAAGAGGCGACCCGTCAGCTCCAGGAGAAAGAACTCAAACTTGCCGATACAGAAGAAGAACTGGCGTTTGTAAAAAAAGCTGTGCACATCTTCAGCAAACCAAGGAACTAAGATTCCAGTTTATGGAGGACCATCGCTCCGAGTTTCGCTTGGAGAAGATGTGCGACACCCTACACGTTTCAAGGAGCGGTTACTACAAGTGGCGGACGGGAGAAACCAGCACACAGAAACTCCGCAAAGCAGCGATCATGGAGCGAATCCAGTATCATTTTGCCGAGCATAAAAAGCGTTATGGAAGTCCGAAGATCACCCGTCTGCTGCACCAAGAGGGCTATACCGTTACTGAACGCACCGTGAGTGTGTACATGCGGCAAATGAAGCTCCGCTCTGTCGTGTCTAAACCCTACCGTGTACAGACTACCGACTCTAAGCATGAACTATCCCAATAAGAGCAGCCTTTCTCATCCTTAAAGGATGGAAGTGCTGCTCTTATTTTATAGAACACTCCTATTGCTGCCCTGTTATTGCCCCAGTAATATCCTCGTATTGCCCTGGGTTGTCCTTCCATTGCTTTCATACGTTTCCTGTTGCCACAACTATCTTCTGGGCGGCCAGGCTTTCCCGCAGAGTTTAGTACAGCACCTCAACATTCTCCTTCGCGAGCCGCTTGAGCCAGGCTTCTGACGGTTTGCGGTCTGTGATCAGCACGTCGATTCGGTTAAGCTGGACCAGCTGTGTAAAGGCGGTCTTGTCGAATTTGGTATGGTCGGCGAGCAGCACAACCTTTTCGGCCTGGCGCAGCATGTATTTCTTAAGCTCGCACTCCGGTTCGTTGGAATCGGTGATACCGCGTTCCATATCAATACCCTTGCAGCTGATCACGGCAGTATCTACGTTGTACCGCTGGATCGTGTCATGGGCGACAGGACCCACAAGAGAGAGTGAACGGTGGCGCAAGGATCCGCCGGAGGAAATGATATTCATACCGGAGCTGGCGAACTCATGCAAAATATTGATGGAATTCGTAATGACCGTCAGATTGTTTTTGTTGCCCAGCAGCTTGAGAAATTCAAAGGAAGTCGAGCTGGGATCGACCATCAACGTATCACCGTCATTAATCAGCTCAAGCGCCTTAAGCGCGATGTTGCGTTTGATATCAGTATTGATGGCACCCCGGGTGACAAACGGCAGATCCTCATTAGTATGCCTGTTCAGCATAGCCCCCCCGTAAGTGCGGCTTAAAATGCCGTCCTTTTCCAGCTTCTCCAGATCCCTGCGGATCGTTTCTTCCGTTACTTCAAACATGCGGCTTAAATCAGAGACCAGAACTCTTTTATCCTGATGCACCAAATCTATTATTTTTTTGCGTCTTTCAGCTGCGAGCATCATAATCACCTTTCCGGAGTTATATAGATTGAACTTGTGATTTTCTATTTTGGGGTTGGCCGTGACTCCAGAGAATGTTTGGACTTCCAGCCGCTGTTAGGTTTGGATTTCCTGACATAAACCGCGCGGTAGAAATCCAAACCTAAAGGCGGACGCTATCGCTCCTACAGTTCCAAAATTCTCCTCCGCCACTTTTCCCTAAGTGTATTTTCTCAAGTTCAATCTATATAGAACTATTTTATAAATATAGACCTAACGATCTGTGTTTTGCAATAAACTAAGGAGAAACAACATTAATTCTATTATAACCTTCGCGAAACAGACATTAAACAAATAAAAACAACATAATTATTATTTTAAATGTTGACAACAAAGATTCAAGGCGATACGATGAGGATATCATTATTCCTTTGAAAGCGCATGCCTCTTAGAGGAGCGCCAGAGCCGGTCCGCTGCGAATCTTCAGAGACCAGCCTGAAGTGCCACAGCCGAATGAAACCAAGCTTGCAGAGGAAAGAGTGTTAACTTGTAAACGCTGTATATAAATTGCCTGGGAGGCTGGTCAATCAATGAGTACTCATGTTTATTATGTTCCTTCTATCAACATTATGGGAAAAGGCTGTCTGAAGGAAATCGGGCCATACATTCAAGAGCTGAATTTGCAGAAAGCGCTTGTGGTCACCGATAAGTTTCTGGTCAAAAGCGGAATCGCCGGTAAGCTGCTGGCTGTTCTGGATGAAGCGGGAATTAATTATGTCGTATATGATGAAGTCAAACCTAACCCGACCTGTAAAAATGTCCACGACGGTGTTGATTTTCTGAAGCAGCATGAATGCGACTATCTGGTGTCCATCGGCGGTGGTTCGCCTCAGGATACAGCCAAAGCCATCGGTATCGTCGCTACCAATGGCGGACATATCGCAGAGTACGAAGGCGTACACAAGTCACAGCATAAATCGCTGCCTATTATTGCGGTGAACACTACCGCCGGAACTTCAAGCGAAGTGACGATCAACTATGTCATTACGGATGAGGAACGCAAGGTGAAGATGGTCATGGTGGATAAGAACAGCATTGCCACCATCTCGGTGAATGACCCTGAGCTGATGGTCGACAAGCCGGCCGCGCTTACTGCGGCAACAGGAATGGATGCCCTGACTCATGCCATTGAAGCATTAGTGACGCCAGGAGCTTATCCGGTCACCGATGCAACGGCATTAGCTGCGGTGGAGCTTATATTTGCCAATCTGGCCCGCACGGTGAAAGACGGCCATGATATTGAAGCGCGTGAGCAGATGGTTTACGCAATTTTCCTTGGTGGCTTGGCTTTCAACAATGCCGGACTCGGATATGTGCATGCCATGGCGCATCAGCTTGGCGGGGTATATGATTTGCCGCATGGGGTGTGCAATGCGATGCTGCTGCCATATGTAGAAGAAGAAAACGCCAAATATGTACCGGAGAAATTCAGAAGTATCGCCAAGGCGATCGGCCTGCAGGTGAACGGCAAAAGCGATAAGGAATGCGCCGATTTCGTAATCGAATCAATTAAGGCACTGTCCAAGGAAGTCGGCATACCGGCCAAATTATCCGAGCTGGGTGTAGATGAAGTTGATCTTGATCTGCTCGCTGAAAATGCGATGAAGGATGCCTGTGCACCAGGGAATCCATTCATTCCTACCAAAGAAGAAGTCATTGCCCTATTCCGCAAAATTCTCTAGAACATCTTTTAATAAGGAGATTCCCTATGAACTATCATATCGCCGTCGATATCGGCGCCTCCAGCGGGCGGCTAGTGCTCGGAACCATCGTGGACGGGAGTCTCACCCTGGAGGAGATTCACCGCTTCAGCAATGGATTCACCGAGCGCGACGATTCCTGCTTCTGGGATGTGGATTATTTACTGGAGCAGATCCTTACCGGGCTGCAAAAAGCAAAAGCAGGGGGTGTGACGAAATGCACCCTCGGGATTGACACTTGGGCGGTAGATTACGTCCTGCTGGATGCTGAGGGAAACCGAATCCAGGAGGTATATGCTTACCGGGACCGCAGAACGGATGGGGTCATGGAAGAGGTGGCGAAGCTCATTTCTCCGGAAGCTGTTTATGCCAAGACGGGGATTCAGCAGTTAACATTTAATACGTTATATCAGCTGTATGTCCATGACCGTGAGGAGCTGGCTAAGGCGGATCAGATTTTGCTGGTGCCCGATTATCTCTACTATAGATTGTGCGGCCGGAAGATCAACGAGGTCACCAATGCTTCGACCACTCAGCTGCTCAATCTTGCAAGCCGTGATTTCGATCCTGAGCTGCTTGCATTGCTTCAGCTTGAAAGAGCGCAGTTCGCCGGGCTGACCGAGCCCGGTGAAGATCTAGGCAGCATCAGTGATTCACTGATGCAGCAGTATGATCTGCCGGAATGCAGGCTCATTTGCGTGGCAACCCATGATACGGCTTCCGCCGTCCTTGGCATCCCGGCGCAAAGCGGGCGATCGTCAGCATATATCAGCAGCGGCACCTGGTCGCTGCTTGGCGCTCAACTGGCTCAGCCGCTTAATAACCGGAGTGCAAGGGAAGCTAACTATACCAATGAATGGGGTGCTTATGGCACCTACCGGTTCCTCAAAAACATTATGGGACTGTGGCTGATCCAGGAGGTGCGCAGGCTGGACGGCAGCCGCTACAGCTTTGCTGAGCTGGCTGAACAGGCCGCTGCCGCTGAAGGGTTCCGCAGCCTGATTGGCTGCAATGATCCGCGTTTTTTGAATCCGGATAACATGATAGAAGAAATCCGCCTATTCTGTGCCGAGAGCGGCCAGCCTGTTCCGCAGTCGCCGGGTGAACTGGCACGCTGCATCTTTGACAGTCTGGCGTTATCCTATCGCAGCTATCTGGAAGAACTCGAAGCGCTTACTGGCACAGCTATCGAAGTGCTGCAAATCGTCGGCGGTGGAGCGAACAACGAGCTGCTGTGCCAGCTGACCGCAGACGTAAT
The DNA here is from genome assembly GCF_038007405.1 of Paenibacillus sp. FSL M7-1046. Taxonomy (NCBI): domain Bacteria; kingdom Bacillati; phylum Bacillota; class Bacilli; order Caryophanales; family Paenibacillaceae; genus Paenibacillus; species Paenibacillus sp. FSL M7-1046. Next base: position 5,546,233 of record NZ_JBBOXB010000001.1, read on the forward strand.
CGGCAAGGAGGTCCTTGCAGGACCCACTGAAGCCACCGCACTGGGAAATATTGCGGTGCAGCTGATTCAGTCGGGCAAGGTCGCGGACATCCACGAGGCCAGAACACTGATCGGGCAATCGTTTGAAATCAAATCCTATCTACCCCGGCCAATGCCGCAGCTTGGCGAGCTGCTGGTCCGCTGGGAGGAGCTGAATGCAGCGGAAACGGCTACAAGTGAAGGCGCATAAGCTCCGCTTTGGAAGCGGGTTTTGCCCGAAGTAAACCGATGGAGCAGATGCTCACAAAACTTTTAGGAGGATGCGCCATGGATCAGAGCATCATGAACAGCTATAACGAAGCCAAGAAACTGTACGCCGCTCATGGCATTAATGTGGATGAAGTACTGGAGAAGCTGGCACAGATCAAGGTTTCACTGCACTGCTGGCAGGGAGATGACGTTAGAGGTTTTCTGTTTAAGGATAAGGAGCTTAGCGGCGGGATTGCCGTAACCGGAAGTTATCCCGGCCGCGCCGGCACACCAGAGGAACTGCGTCAGGATTTGGAGAAGGCCTTATCGCTGATTCCGGGCAAGCACAAGGTCAACCTGCATGCAATTTATGCTGATACAGACGAAAAGGTGGATCTGGACGAACTGGAACCGCGCCACTTTGCATCGTGGGTAGACTGGGCCAAGGAGCAGGGGCTTGGACTTGATTTTAATCCGACCTGTTTCTCCCATCCGAATGCGGCAGACGGGTTCACTTTGAGCCATGCAGACGAAGCCATCCGCAGCTTCTGGATTAAACATTGCAAGGCTTCCCGGCGGATCGCCGAGCATTTCGGGCGTGAGCTGGGACAACCCTGCGTCACCAACTTCTGGGTGCCTGACGGTTATAAGGATACCCCTGTGGACCGGCTGGCGCCGCGGATGCGGCTGAAAGAATCGCTGGATGAAGTGTTCAGTGAAGAGATTGATCCACAGTATAATATTGATGCCGTGGAGAGCAAGCTGTTCGGCATCGGCTCGGAGAGCTATGTGGTCGGATCGCATGAATTTTATATGGGCTACGGGCTGACCCGGGGCAAAGCGATTTGCCTCGATGCCGGTCACTTCCATCCGACTGAAGTGATTTCCAATAAGCTGTCCTCCATACTGATGTTCAGCGAGCAGCTGCTGCTGCATGTCAGCAGACCGGTCCGCTGGGACAGTGACCATGTGGTGACCATGGATGATGAACTGCTGGAGATTGCCCGGGAGCTGGTCCGCGGAGATTTGCTGCCGCGCACGAATATCGGTCTGGATTTCTTCGACGGCAGTATCAATCATATTGCGGCATGGGTTATCGGCACACGCAACACGATCAAAGCCTTGCTGCGTGCGATGCTGGAACCAGTAGCGGAGCTGAAGGCTGTTGAACTGGCCGGTGATTACACTTCCCGGCTCGCACTTGTCGAAGAATTTAAGTCCTATCCATTTGGCGCGGTTTGGGATTATTACTGCGCTTCGCAGAATACACCGGTCCGTGAACAATGGCTGGCTGAGGTCAAGAGCTACGAGCAGGAAGTGCTGGCGGCAAGATAGGCAACGGCTAACCAAGACGTGACTACATTAAGCAGTGTATATAAAGGAGAGAAGACATATGAGTACATCCGTAATGAAGTCCAAAGGATACATTGCCGGCATCGAGGCGCCATTTATTCAGGAAATGTCGGAGATTACCCATCACATGTGGTCGCTCGGCTGGGATGAGCTGAACGGCGGTAACGTTAGCTATTTGCTGGAAGAGGATGAGGTTGCTAAATACATTAACGTACGGGAGCCGCTGCGGACGATTAACCTGACCTTCCCGGTCGCTGAGCTGGCTGGAAAATATTTCATCGTCACCGGCTCCGGCAAATATTTCCGGAATGTGATCAAAGACCCGGAAGCCAATCTCGGTGTGCTGCGTGTCACGGACAGCGGCGAGAGTGTAGAAGTGCTCTGGGGTCTGCGCAACGACGCCGTGCCGACGAGCGAGCTGGCTTCCCATTTCATGAGCCATATTGAGCGCCTGAAGGTGGACCCCAACCACCGGATCGTACTGCATACCCACGCTACCAATGTCATTGCCATGACCTTCACGCATGATCTGGATGAACTGAAATTCACCAAAACCTTATGGGAAATGTGCACCGAATGTCTGGTGGTTTTCCCAGACGGCGTAGGTGTTATTCCTTGGATCGTTCCCGGCAGCAGTGAAATCGGCCGCGCCACAGCCGATAAAATGAAGGAATACCGGGTAGTGATCTGGCCGCAGCATGGCATTTTTGTGACCGGGGGCACGATGGATGCTACCTTTGGTCTGGTGGAAACGATTGAGAAAGCGGCGATTGTCTATAACCTGATCGGTAGCAGAGAAATCAAACAGAAAATTACCGACCGCCAGCTGGCGGATCTGGCGGCGGCTTTCCATGTCACACCCAAAGCCGGCATCCTGGAGTTATAAAATACATTTCATAGCGAAAGGCAACCGGACATGGGCAGATTATCTGCCTTTGTCCGGTTTTTTGCGCAGCAGCGGCTGTCCTGAAGATCTGATGCCAGAATTTGCATTTGCCTTCAACTAGCGTCATAATATCCTTACTTAAAGTAATTATATTATTAAATGGAGGTAGTATATGAATACTGATAAATTGTTTACACCTTTTCAGGTTGGAACGCTTTCACTTCAAAACCGGATCGTAATGGCGCCAATGACCCGGGCATATTCACCGAACGGGGTAGCAACTGAAGCAGTTGCCGAGTATTACCGCAAACGGGCAGAGGGTGGAGTGGGCCTGATTGTAACCGAAGGCACAGCGATCAACCATCCGTCAGCTGTCAGTCATCCGAACATCCCGAATATTCACGGGGAAGCTGCTTTGGCAGGCTGGGCTAAGGTTGTGGAAGAAGTTCACGCCGCCGGCGGCAAAATCATTCCGCAGCTCTGGCATGTCGGCATGGCCCGCAACATTGGCGAGCTGCCGAATGCCGAAGCACTGCCGATCGGTCCATCCGGGCTGAATTTGGCCGGCCAGCAGATTACAGAGCCGATGACGCAGCAGGAGATCGACGGTATCATCGCTGCTTTTGCCCAGGCGGCCGTAGACGCCAAGCGGATCGGTTTTGACGGCATTGAGCTGCATGGGGCACATGGTTATCTGATCGACCAGTTCTTCTGGGAGAAGACCAATCAGCGCACCGATCAATATGGTGGTGACCTTGAAGCGCGGACTACCTTTGCTGTCGAGGTTATTGATGCCTGCCGCCGTGCGGTTGGACCTGATTTCCCGATTGTGCTGCGCTTCTCGCAATGGAAGAGCGGGGATTATTCTGCTAAGCTTGCCCAAACACCGGAAGAGCTGTCCCGTTTCCTGACACCGCTCAGCAATGCCGGAGTCGATATCTTCCACTGCTCCACACGCCGCTTCTGGCTGCCGGAGTTCGAAGGCTCCGAGCTGAATCTGGCCGGCTGGACGAAGAAAATCACCGGCAAACCAACCATCACGGTAGGTTCTGTGGGTCTCAACAGCGAGTTCACCAGTGCGGTGAAGGAGAAGAATGAGGAAGATAACATCGAACGCCTGCTGGAGAAGCTGGAACAAGCGGAATTTGATCTGGTGGCGGTCGGCAGAGCGCTGATCAGTGATCCACAGTGGCCGGCCAAAGTGCAAAGCGGCAGAATGGATGAGATCATTCCGTTTACGTCCGAGTCCACAAAGACACTGAACTGAACGGCAGCCGGTTAACTTTAGGAGGAAGGCAATCATGAGCAGAGAGGGCTTCAACCGCATGGGAGAGTTTTGGACGGAGCATCCAAAACGCGCAGGTGGGAGAAGTCCTCTTTGTTTTTTTTCATTAATTATCAGGAAAAGGGTGGGGAACGATGAATAAGCGAATAGCAATTACCGGTTTTGGCGTGAAGGTTCCTAACGGAGAGAACAACAACGATTTGTTGGATCATCTGATCAGCGGCGAGTATGATTTCACGGCCAGAAATGATATTACACCGAATCAGGAGCCTTTATGGGTCGGTGAAGTTCTTGGGGATTTGGGGACGCTGGAGGATAAGCAGTACCGGGTTCTGCCGAGAATCTCCAAGCTGGCCATTAGTACAAGCGCCGAAGCACTAGCGATGGCTGGACTAGATCTGACGGACCCTGGGAATAAGACGGGGGTGTTCTTTGGGACCACCATGGGCGGTACAACTCCGCTGGAGGATATGGTCCATTACGCATCTGCCGGCAAGTTCAGAGAAATGCCTGTTTACTGCTGCGGGTTGGTGCATTATCACAGTCTGGCTTCCTCCATCTCCAGCTTTTTTCATCTGACAGGAATCTCGAAGACGGTAACGACCGGCTGCACTGCCGGACTTGAAGCGCTGGAAGACGCCATGCTGTACCTGCAAAGTGGGAAGATAAACACCGCGATTGTAGGTGCAGCGGACAGCAGCAACAATAAAGTGACGGTGTACGGGTTCGGAAAAATAAGAGCGCTGCCATTCAATCAAGAAATCTGGAACTCTGGCTCGCCGTTCAACAAAAAAAGCAAAGGCTTTATACTGTCGGAGGGGGCTGCCAGCCTGATTCTGGAAACCGAAGAACATGCGCTTAGCCGCAATGCAACTATTTATGGCTATGTAGACGCCGTGTCTACGAATAATGATGCTGAATCGGTGAATGGCCAGGACAAAACCGGAAGGAATATGAAGCAGGCGGTAAATGATGTGCTGGGCAACAGAAGACCTGACTATTTTAACAGCCAGGCCTTGGGTTACGACGCTAATGACAGAATCGAGGATATAGTCTCCAGGGATATCTTTCAGCATGAAGTACCGCTGACCTCGATCAAAGGGCTGATCGGCCATCCGTTCAGCGTCAGCGGCCTGGCACAGATTATTGCCTCCTTGCTCGGCTTTCAGCATCATTTTATTCCCGGAACCATCCGGACAGATCAACATGGCTATGAGCATCTTCCATTAATCACAAAGACTCTCCCGAAAGCCACATCCGAAGTGCTGATTACAAGTCATGGATACGGAGGCAACAATGCCTGTGTCTATTTGACGAAGCAATGATGATTTAACAATTTACATACTTTTGGTGTGCTGCAGTTGTTCCGCCTTGAGCCGCCATTTCTTCGCTTCATGCTTTTGCTGATTTTGTTCATACAGGTTAGCAATTTGCTCGTAGGCATCGAACTCTTCCGCATTAAATAAAAGTACATATTTTAAAAACGCTATAGCCGCAGTGAACTTGCCTTGAGACGCGAGATAATCTGATTGCTGATGGGCAAGTGTAACCAGTTGAATCTCCATTTTGGTTCTCAGGTGCAGGTTCCATTCCTGGTTTAGATTTCTGAATAGGTCAGGCTGGATTTGCGCAAAAACAGAATGAATCAGTGGTTCCTTCAGTTCAGGATTAGTTTCTTCATTAGCCCGGTTAATCTCCGCCAGCAGAGTCAGCACATCGGAGTCCACAGCAGTCTGCAGTGAAATTTGCTGTTTATCGCTGTAGATCAGCTTCGTGACCTCATTGTTCAGCAGCTGCTTCAGATGGGTGAGGCATACCCGAAGCTGACCTCTGGCTTTGACAAGATCCATATCCCGCCATAATTCTTCACAGAGCCGGTCTCTGGTGACGACGGGATTCAGCAGCAAATAAATCAGCAAATCCTTGGCGCTTCTCCTTCCCCAGCCGCTAATAATCGGTATATCATCTACGGCAACCGTAAACCTGTTGAGTAAACTGATCTTCAATTGTACGGATGGGGCGTTATCGGCCGGATTATTGTTAACCATGTCCAGAAATTCGGAATGCAAATTCAACAGCAAAGGGTCCAAAGGAGCCCTGTTTATCCACTTACTCTTCAGAAAGACTTCAATCTGTTTAAAGGTTTCCTCCGGCTGATCATAAAAAACCATGTTGGATGCATTGTATAAGGTCATAAACCGGCAATTCGGATTGGCGGATGCAATCAGGCTGGACAGATAGGGCGGATACATCGGGTCCTGTTCCCCAGTCAACATTAATGTCGGATGAGTATGCTGTTTGAATAGATCCATAATCTCGTTATGTGCATAAGCAAAGAAATCCAGCAGTTCCAGATAAACGTCAAAGGTGACTTTGGCAAAAGCGCTGTACAGCGCGTCCGTTTCAGCGCTATGGCGCGGATAAAGGGTCGCGTTAGGAATGACGTGGTCAGCAAGCGCCAGCATGGATTGATAAGTCATCAGCTTTTTGCGGTAATCCTTATATTTATTGGCTGTCCCCGACGAATTGAACAAGGGAAGCGACAAAAGAACAGTGCTTCTTACTCGGTCCGGATACGCTTTGGCAAAATACAGGGCGATAATGCTTCCTGCCCCATGGGCGATGATATGGAAGGTTTGAATCTGGAGATCATCCAGCAGCATTCGCAAATTTTCGACAAATAATGCGGCCAGTTTATCAAGGGTAGTCTTGGAGCTTCCGCTTAATCCATGACCCCGGAGATCATATCTTACAATATGGTAGTTATCAGTCATATATGGAACCATAAAGTCCCAGCTTCTCAGATCAAAACCCAGACCATGGATAAGTACCAAGGTTTCTGTGCGGTCACTGGTGTTTTTTGCCGTCTCGTATTCATAATGGACATCAATGTCATCCCTTGAAATATAAGCCATTACTGTACCCCTCTACGTTGCGTTATATAATGATTATATCTGAAAAATATATAATATTTTATCGTAATATGTGGTTTTTTGTAGAAATGTGTAACGTATGTGTAGCGGTGCTTTGCTAAACTTGGAACAAGCAATACTTTTCAGGGGAGATGATGTGCAGCTATGAAGATGTTTTACTGTATTTGCGTCAAGGATTCCAAGTTCGATTTGGTCTATTTACGGATGTATATCCGCAGATAATAAATGTACAAAATAATAATTTTAGACGAACCTTCTTACTTGAGCATTTTGCATTAATCTAAGCCCTTGGTACACAAAGAGATTTTGAGCATAAAAAAGGACTTCACCCCAACTTGGAGAAGTTTTTTGGTAACGACACCAAAACACTCAAGAGGAGGAAGTCCCCTTTGTATATTCTCCAAGAAAGTCTATTTTCCTTTGAGGAGCTTCAAAAAATCGAATCAAAAGAGCGATTGCCCATCTTTTTCAGCGCACTGGACCTGCGACCTTACGCGAGACAATTGAGAAATCCTTCACCCCGAGGAGCGGACGGGCACTGCCGTCAAGGCATTCTTCGCGCATTACTCGCGGCTCCCTTAGAGAACATCGATACGTTCACCGGCCTAGCGCGCAGACTGGAGTTTGACCTTCGTTTCCGTTACCAATGTGGACTTCGGCTGGACATCCCCGCCCCTTCAATTTCCACGTTAAGCCGGGTTTTTGCCGAGTTGACTCGCAAAAGCCTTGCCAAGCAGTTGTTTGAGGATCTTGTGGCTCAGTGCCAAGAAGCTGGAATCATCGACGGCACTCATGTCGCCATCGACAGCGCAGCCATTCACGCCTACGAGAAAAAAGAACCCAAGCGAAAAAGCGAGCTCACTGGCCATGCCAACTGGGGTGCAAAGTTCGACACCTTCGGCAACAAAGTCAAGTGGTTTGGCTATAAGCTGCATCTGGCCGTCGATGCCAAGAGTGAACTTCCTATGGTGCTCCAGGTGACTCCTGCCCATGTGAACGACGGAGACGAAGGGCCTGCACTCATGACGATTGTCGCTGCAAAATCCAAAGTGAAATTCTTCATGCTGGATGCGGGCTACGACCAAATGAAAAACTACGAGGCGGCCCGGAACGTCAAGGCGCAAGCCATTATTCCGCTGAATCCACGAAATGAAAAGGAACCGCCAGCGGGGATCACCCGCAAAGGCACGCCTTGTTGTTCGATGGGATTTCCTATGACGTATTGGGGACAGGAAAAGGTACATTTGAAATTTCGTTGTCCACATGCGACAGGTCAAGTGGATTGTCCTTTGGGTATGGTCACTTGTTCGTCGTCCAATTATGGAATGGTGGTTAAAATCAACAGTCAAACGGATCTCCGGCGTTACGCGTTGCCGCATCGGGAAAGCCGAGGCTGGAAGGAACTTTACAATAAACGAACCAGTGTAGAACGCTGCAACTCTCGAATGAAGACCTATTTAACTGCAGACCAGCTTCACGTCTGGGGGATTCAAAAAGTGACAACACACCAATATTTGAATGCGATTGTGTTACTTGCCTCTGCACTTGCCATCGTCAAGCAACGAGTCCAAAACGCCGCTTGAAATTTCAAATTCATTGAAATTCTGCCCGTCTGTCCATTTATCGCTCCGCTCTCACAACACTGAGATTTCGCTGTGGCCTAACCATGGACTCTCAATCGAAATATGAATTATGCAAAATGCTCACTTATTAAAGTAGGAGGGTTTATTAGTATGTAGAATTCTAATTGTATCAGGGGATTTAATTTATTCTACCAGATTGCCTTTTAAAATTGTAAAACTTGGATTGCATTTTATCCTTATGCTATAATTTTTTATTAGCAAGAATAAAATTCTAGAGTTTATTTTACAAAGCTTCAATATAAAGGACGTGGAATAATGACAATGGGGAATAACTCACCGGACTTAAAATTCGGCAAGGGTGGTTCGAAAGATTACTCGAAGTATTTTGATTTTTCTGATGCCAAAGTCATCAGTGAAGAAGAAGGCAAAACTACGTATAGAATCAAAGGACGTACCGTACAGATCAATTCCAACCCGGACTACAAAGAGGGCAAGCGCAGGGGCAAGCAGGAAATAGAAGTTATCAACTTTGAAGATACCGATACAAATCAGGCCATGGAGCAGTTCCGGGAGATAAACCGCCACAAACAGCATTATTATTTCATCGCCACCTACGGCTGCCAGATGAACGAGCATGATACGGAAACGATGAAAGGTATGCTGGAGCAAATGGGTTATCTCGCTGCCGAAGACCGCAATGAGGCTGATATTATTCTGCTGAATACTTGTGCGATCCGCGAGAATGCCGAAGATAAGGTGTTCGGGGAGCTGGGCCATCTCAAGACGCTGAAGCTCGAGAAGCCGGGTCTGCTGCTTGGGGTCTGTGGCTGCATGTCACAGGAGGAAGGCGTGGTTAACCGCATCATGTCCAAATACGGCTTCGTTGACATGATCTTTGGCACGCACAATATCCACCGGCTGCCGCAGCTTGTTAAGGAAGCGGTTTATAGCAAGGAGCTTGTAGTGGAAGTCTGGTCCAAGGAAGGCGACATCATCGAGAACCTGCCGAAGAAACGGGAGGGGATGCGTGCCTGGGTGAATATCATGTACGGCTGTGATAAGTTCTGTACCTACTGCATCGTACCGTTTACGCGGGGCAAGGAGCGCAGCCGCCGTCCGGAGGATGTCATCGCCGAGGTTCGGGACCTGGCCCGTCAGGGCTTTAAGGAAGTAACTCTGCTGGGGCAGAATGTGAATGCATACGGCAAGGATTTTACGGATTTGGATTATACATTCGGGGACCTCATGGACGATATGCGCAAGATCGACATTCCGCGCATCCGCTTCATGACTTCGCATCCCCGCGATTTTGACGATAGATTGATTGAAGTACTGGGAAAAGGCGGAAATCTCGCAGAGCATATTCATCTGCCGGTACAGTCCGGAAGTACTGCTGTTCTGAAGAAAATGAGCCGTAAATACACACGCGAGGCTTACCTGGAGCTTGTCCGCAAGATTAAGGCCAGTGTGCCGGCTGCCGTGCTGACGACGGATATCATCGTGGGATTCCCCGGTGAAACCGAGGACCAATTCGAAGAAACACTGTCGCTGGTGCGTGAAGTAGGATATGATATGGCTTATACCTTCATTTATTCACCGCGCGAGGGTACGCCTGCGGCCGCGATGGAGGATAATGTACCCGCCGAGGTGAAGAGCGAGCGCCTGCAGCGGCTGAATGACCTCATTAAAGAGCAGAGCCGGATCAGCAATGACCGGATGCTGGGCGAACTGGTCGAGGTGCTGGTGGAAGGGGAGAGCAAGAATAACGCTCAAGTGCTTTCAGGCCGTTCCAGCGCCAACAAACTGGTGCATTTTGAAGGTTCGAAGGATCTCATCGGCAGTTTGGTGCAAGTCAGAATTACCGATACGAAAACATGGTACATTAAAGGGGATTGCGTGGCGGAAGCCGCGGCTGTCCTCTAATTATAGAGGAATGGAGCGATGTCAGTGAGCCAGGAAGAACCGCGTTTGAACGAATACGGCATGCCGACCTACAATACCCGCGATCTGATCGTGCGCGAGGATATTATGGGCAAAGCCAAGGAGCTCGCTTCACTCATTTCGACAAGTGAAGAGGTGCAGCATTTCCAGCAGGCCGAGCAAAAGATTCTGAATCATGAACGGGTGCAGGGACTGATCGCCACGATCAAGAAGAAGCAGAAGGAGATTGTGGCCTTTGAGAGCTTCAAGAATAAAGAGATGGTGGCCAAGATTGAGCGTGAAATTGAAGTGCTGCAGGATGAAATTGACGGCATACCGGTCGTGAACGAATTTCAGCAGAGCCAGAGCGATATTAACTATCTGCTGCAGCTCGTTATTTCTGTAATCCGAGACACCGTATCGGAAAAAATCAATGTGGAAGCCGGCACTGAAGCGCCTCCGTCCACATGCGGTGATTAAATAAATTTCGGGGGGCGGATGCAGATCCGTCCCTTTTTTCAGGTAGGACATCATAATTAATTGATTTTAGAAGTTCAGGTTTGGTACATTAAAAGATACGAACAGTTAAATTAAAGCTGCAGCAAAGGATGATCTAGAGTGAGCGAGAACGCGGAACAAAACTATAACGCCAAAAAGTACCGTACACCGGACGGAGTTCCGGCCGATATTGTCATGTTTACCCTGACCAAACGGGAACGGAAGACGGTCACGAAGACGCTTCCGCTGCGCGAACTGAAAGTCATGCTGATCCGTCGGAAGAAATGGCCTTGCGAGGGCATGTGGGCCTTGCCGGGTGGCTTCTGCCAGGAAGATGAATCTATATATGATGCAGCCACACGTGAACTGAAGGAAGAAACCGGTGTGGACGGCGGACATTTGGAATACCTTGGTGTCTACAGTACACCGGGCCGGGATCCGCGCGGCTGGATTATCAGCCACGCCTTTTTCGCACTTGTGGAGGAGTGGATGCTGGAGCAGAGACAAGCCTCCGATGACGCGGGTGAGGTAGGGCTGTTTACGCTGCAGGAAGCGCTTGAAGAGCTGGAGCTGGCTTTTGACCACCGTGATATTATTAACGACGCCTATCTGCGGATTCAGCAGCAAATGCTGCAGACGACGATAGCCAGACAGTTTTTACCGCGGCATTTTACGCTGAGCGAGTTATATCAGGTCATTCAGACCGTAGTGCCGGAATTTAAGGAACCGAACTTTATCCGCAAAATTACGTCAACCCGCAGCCGGCAGGGTATATTAAAAGAAGTGAGCGATGAAGCAGGCAATCCGCTCAGCTCCAACCAATACTCCCAGCGCCCTGCCCAGCTCTATATGTTTACGGACCACGAGCCATTATTATCAATTTATACTTAAAGCAGATACTTACAAAACCAGACGGATGCTTTCGAAGCAGTTTTGTACGAAGCTATTCAATGGAGTTGATGCTCACAAAACTTAGCGTATGCTTTCGAAGCAGTTTTGTACGAAGTTATTCAATGGAGTAGATGCTCACAAAACTTTTAGGAGGTCACTAAATGAAGGCATTGATCGTGATCGATTTCACCAATGATTTTATTGACGGCAGCCTGCCTGTTGGACAACCCGGCATAGAGATTGCGCCCAGAGTGAGCCAGTTGACGGAGCAATTTGTGAAGAGTGGCGATTTCGTGGTGATGGCGGTAGATTTACATGAAGCCAATGATCCTTATCATCCGGAGAGCAAACTGTTTCCACCGCATAATCTGCGCGGCAGCCGGGGGCGTGAGCTGTATGGGGAGCTGCATAACGTATATGAAGCCAACCAGAAAGACATCTATTGGATGGACAAAACCCGTTACAGTGCCTTTAGCGGCACCGATTTGGAGCTGAAACTGCGTGAACGCGGGATTGCCGAGCTTCATCTGATAGGGGTATGTACAGATATTTGTGTGCTGCATACTGCTGTGGATGCATATAACAAAGGTTTTGAAATCATCATACACGAAGACGCTGTGGCGAGCTTCAATGCCGATGGGCATGTCTGGGCGCTGGGCCATTTCCGGGGCAGCCTCGGAGCAAAAGTGGTTACCGTAAAATAGAGAAAACTATAGCACCTGCAGATGCAGCAGTGAAGATATTAGGAGATGAGGATTTGAGGAGAGAGCTTGCTCTACATACGGACAAATATCAGATTAATATGATGTACGCCCACTGGGTAAATGGAAGCCATAAACGCAAGGCTGTATTCGAAGCCTATTTCCGCAAGCTTCCCTTCGGGAACGGCTTTGCTGTGTTCGCAGGCCTGGAGCGGATCGCTCAGTACATCAGTGAACTGCGTTTCACTGAGGAAGACATCCGTTACTTGTCCGAGCAGGAGGAGAATTATGCGCCTGCTTTTCTGGAGGAGCTGCTGCAGTTTCATTTCCAGGGCAGCATCCATTCCATGAAGGAAGGAGCGCTTGTCTTTCCCGATGAGCCGCTGATCCGTGTGGAAGGAACCATCATGGAGGCTCAGCTTGTGGAGACAGCCATCCTGAACTTCATGAACTATCAGACACTGATCGCCACCAAAGCTTCCCGTATCAAGCAGGTGGCGCCGGATGATATTCTGCTGGAGTTCGGCACGCGGCGTGCTCAGGAAGCCGACGCGGCGGTGTGGGGAGCGCGTGCGGCTTATATCGGCGGCTTCCATGCCACCTCCAATATGCTGGCCGGTAAAATGTTCGGCATACCCACGAAGGGCACACATGCCCATTCCTGGGTACAGAGCTTCGCCAGCGAGCAGGAGGCGTTTGATGCCTATGCCAAGGTGCTGCCGGATGGTGTTACGCTGCTGGTGGATACATTTGACACGCTGCGCAGCGGTGTGCCGCATGCGATTAACACTGCGAAGAAGCTGGAGGCAGAGGGTAAACGTATGAACGCCATCCGGCTCGACAGCGGAGACTTGGCCTATTTGTCACGCCAGGCACGTAAGATGCTTGATGAAGCCGGACTGCAGTATGTCAAGATCGTCGCTTCCAATGATCTCGATGAGAACACGATCATGAACTTGAAGTCGCAGGGAGCTGCCATAGATACCTGGGGAGTGGGAACGCAGCTGATTACGGCATCCGATCAGCCTTCCCTCGGCGGAGTGTACAAGCTGGTGGAGATTGAGTCCCCTTCCGGTGAAATGGTACCGACGATCAAAATCTCCTCCAACCCCGAGAAAGTATCTACGCCGGGCAAGAAGGAAGTGTTCCGGATTGTCGGCACCAATGGTAAGGCGCTGGCCGATTATATCAGCTTCCCTGAAGAAACTGGCCCGCGCAGCGGTGCCCGGCTGAAGCTGTTTAATCCGCTGCATCCATATATGAAGAAGCATGTGGACCGTTACGAGGCGCTGCCGATGCTGGAGCCAATCTACGTCAATGGTTTCCAGGTTTATAAATTACCGGAGCTTGATGAGATCCGCCGCTACCATCAGGAGCAGCTCGACCTGTTCTGGCCTGAGTATCTGCGCATACTCAATCCTGAGGTGTACCGCGTGAATCTCAGCGAGCAGGTGTGGGACCGCAAGCAGCAGCTGATCGCTGAGCATATGCAGCAGGATATCGAGTAGAAGAGGCTTTTTAAATAGAATGTGATGGACGAGCTGTCCCCTGCAGGCAATCTGCGGATGGGGGCAGCTTTTTAATTTGGTATCCAAGACACAATACTGATTGACAGAAAATAACAGGGATTATATATTAAAGATGTTCTTACTTTCATGACGAATTCAGGAAACTGAATTATCTTTTTTGTTGTGAAAGTTAAAGCGCTTTAACTTTCATTGCTGTTGCCGGAAAGGTTCATGGATTTATTTGAGAGGGGGGAGCTCTGGTTTCGCCGGTTTATTTTCGCAATTGATTCTTATTCTACTATTGAGGAGTGAATCATTTATGAAAAGACAAGGCAAGCATAAACTTGGCTGGAAAAGCTTCTTGTTACTCTGTCTGGCGCTATTTATCCTGCCGGCTGGTTCCGCATTTGCTGCTGTAAACAAACCGTTCCCTCAGCATACGACTTATACGAGCGGCACAATCAAGCCTAACCATGTCACACAGACAAGTATGGACAACTCGGTAAAAACAAAATGGAATGCCTGGAAAGCGGCTTATCTGAAACCGGCAGGCACAGGCAAATATTACGTAAAATATAATTCGGCTGGCGAAACTGTATCCGAAGCCCATGGCTACGGAATGCTGTTCACGGTACTTATGGGTGGTTATGACAGCAACGCACAGACTTATTTTGACGGACTGTATAATTATTACACCGCACACCCCAGTTCTCTAAATCCTTACCTGATGTCATGGAAGCAGAACAGCAGCTTTGAGAATATCGAGGGGGAAGATTCAGCTACGGATGGTGATATGGATATCGCCTACTCGCTCCTGCTCGCAGACAAACAGTGGGGCAGCAGCGGCACAGTTAACTATCTGCAGGCAGCCAATCATATTATAAATGCAATTATGGACGATGAAATCAATCAGACGCAGTGGACCATCCGTCTCGGCGATTGGGCGAACAGCGGCTCTTACAATACCGCTACCCGGCCATCGGACTTTATGCTGAGTCATTTAAAGGCATTTCAAGCGGCAACCGGAGATAACCGCTGGCAAAATGTTACAGATAAAACCTATACGATCATCAACAGCCTGTATACAGGCTATAGCTCTACCACCGGTTTGCTGCCCGACTTCGTGGTCTACTCTGGAGGGGGCTACAAACCGGCGCCAGCCAACTTCCTTGAGGATGCGAACGACGGGCACTATAACTATAATTCCTGTCGTACCCCATGGCGGATTACAACCGATTACCTGATCTCGGGAGACAACCGAGCCTTGTCCCAGCTTAACCAGCTGAATAGCTGGATCAAGACTAAAGTCAGCAATACGCCGGGCAATATTAAGGATGGCTACAAGCTCAATGGGACTACCTTCGGAAGCTATAACAGCGGTGCTTTTTATGCTCCGTTCGGGGTAAGTGCCATGACCTCTTCGGCTAACCAGAGCTGGCTGAATTCACTTTGGAGCCATACGGCAGGCAGCGCAGCGGAAGATTACTATGAAGACAGCATCAAGCTGTTCTCGATGATTGTGATGTCAGGTAACTGGTGGACTTACTAAACCTTTGAGAATTACAGCAATCCTGGCCCATCTCCGGATGGGCTTTTGCAATTTTCAGACGCGTTTTTCGCTGGGGAGAGTATGCTAACTGTGATATTTATCATGATTAATGTGATAAATTTAACATCTTAATTTTTAATTTTATTGCTAAATTAAGGGTGACCTTGTATCCACGAAAACCTTGGGAAACACGGATTTTTCACACAATTTTCACATATTGTTGCTTGTATGGCAGATTACCTTCTATTAAAGTAACGCCGCTCTGTCGCGTATAAAGAAATCATCTAAAATCCATAAATAAATGTGATTCCCAAAGCGTGGAAAATGCAAGATATGTCACTTCGCGACTTGCAAAATCAAGTTACAATCGTTGAAAAAGTCAAAAGGATGTTATTCTACTTGACACTAAGGAAGGGGTTATGTCGGTGGTACAATTACCAAAATTGAACGATCTCGGTTTCTTTGAGATTCGTCTGGAGTCCATTGGAGGGCTGGGAGCGAATCTGGCCGGTAAGATGCTCGCAGAAGCGGGTGTAGTGGGCGCAGGTCTGAACGGCGTCAGTTTTTCGTCTTACGGCTCGGAGAAGAAGGGGTCAGCAGTAAAGGCCCATATCCGTTTCTGTGATTTGGACACACATATCCGCGATACTTCGCCGGTTGAGCGTCCACACGTCGTTGGGGTTTTCCATGAAGCACTGGCCAAAACCGTCAATGTGACCAGCGGCATTTATGAGCACAGTACCGTTCTTGTGAATTCGGCCAAGACGCCGGAGGAGCTGAAAGAGCTGCTCAAGATGAAGGCAGGCACGATTGCGGTGATCGATGCGACAAGCATTGCCCTGAAAGAAAAGAACCGGGTCAATATGGCAATGCTGGGTGCATTGTTCCGGCTTTGTCCTTTCCTGGATACCGAAACCATGAAGGGCGTAATTGAGAAATCTCTTGGCAAAAAATATCCGCAAGCTGTACAATCGGCGATTACCACCTTTGAACGGGGCTTCAATGAAGTGAAGTTTATGGACTTCGAGCTGCCGGAGGGCGAAAGCATGCCGGAATATGTACGTTCCGACATTTCAGCGCTGGGCTATGAGACCCAGCCGATGGGGGGAACCATCATTAATCCGGGCAGCAGCTTCCTCAAGAATCTGAGTATTTCCCGTTCCGGAATGATTCCTGCATATGAGAATGAATCCTGTATCCACTGTGCACAGTGTGATACCGTTTGCCCCGATCAGTGTTTTGTCTGGGAAGAACGGCTCGACCGCAAAGGCCGCTCGCAAATGTTCCTGCTGGGCATTGACTATCAATATTGCAAGGGCTGCCTGAAATGTGTAGGCGCCTGTCCGACCTCTGCGCTGTCCATTCTGCGTGAGAAGGAAGGCTATGCGGACAGTCATACGGTGCACCATCAATTCGATCTTATATCGCAGTCTTAATCTTCTGAAGAAAGGTGGAATGAACAGTGGCTATTGATTATGAAAAAGAAATAGGTTCCGCCAAGGTGGAACAGAAATTCCTGTATGAATCAGGAAATGAAATGGCGGCATATGCTGCACATCAGATTAATTACCATGTCATGGGTTATTTCCCGATCTCCCCGTCGACGGAGGTTGCCCAGTTTCTTGATACGATGAAAGCAAGCGGACAGCATGATATTATGCTGGTTCCTTCGGACGGCGAGCACAGCTCGGCAGGGATTTGTTATGGTGCTTCTACAGCAGGCGGACGCGTATTCAACGCGACCAGTGCTCAAGGCTATATGTTCATGCTGGAGCAATTGCCTGTACAAGCCGGTACGCGGATGCCTATGGTCATGAACCTGGTCTGCCGCTCCATTTCCGGTCCGCTGAATATTCATGGCGACCATTCGGATTTGTATTTTGCCCTGAACACCGGCTGGCCGATCCTGATGTGCCGTGATCCTCAGTCCGTCTACGACATGAACCTGATGGCGCTGAAGCTGGCAGAACATGCCAAGGTCCGTCTCCCGGTTATGGTTGCTTCTGACGGTTATTTCACCTCCCACCAGAAACGCCGCGTGCAGGCTTTCGCCCACCGCGAGGATGTTCAGAAATTCGTAGGCGAACAGCCGCCAACCGGTTTTACCGATACATTGGACCGCAACAATCCGGTTACGGTAGGCCCTTATATGAATGAACCGGATTATATCAACAACCGTTACCAGCAATCGGTAGCGATGTACAATGCCGGTGAAGTGTTCGAGGAAATCGCCCAGGAATTTGCTGAGCTGACCGGACGCCATTACCCTATGATTGAGGAATACCGGATGGAGGATGCCGACGTAGCGGTATTCCTGATGAACTCCGCTTCCGAAATCATCAAGGATGTGGTAGATCAGCTTCGCCTGCAAGGCATCAAAGCCGGTGCGATCTCGCCGAATATGATTCGTCCTTTCCCGCAGAAGCAAATTGCCGAAGCGTTGAAAAACGTTAAAGCGATCACTGTCGGGGACCGCGCTGACTCTGTTGGCGGACACGGCGGCAATATGGTCAACGAAATTAAGGCGGCCCTGTTCACTTACGGCAACACCACTACCAAGGTAATCAGCCGCATTTATGGACTGGGCGGTAAGGATTTCTTCGCTGAAGATGGACATCATTTCTTCCAGCTCGCCATGGACGCTGTGGTCGCGGATCGCGTAGAAGTGCCGTTCGATTATTATGGACATAATCCTGGTGAAGCGGAAAAAGCTCCGAAACGATTGCTGAAACCGATGAATTTCGAGTCGCTCAAGACCGGACTGATTACGGTGAAGCAGGATGAAGTGACCGGCAAGCTGAGTGTGAAGGTGCCTCCGGTCCGTAGCCTGATGAAGAAGCCTAGACGGTTGTCACCGGGTCATGGTGCTTGTCCGGGCTGCGGTATTTTCTCGGGCCTGGAGCTGTTCTTCAAAGGGATTGAAGGAGATATCGTAGCGCTCTATCACACGGGCTGCGCAATGGTAACCACAACAGGTTATCCGTACTCCTCCCATAAATCAACGTTTATTCATAACCTCTTCCAGAACGGTGCAGCTACGCTGTCCGGTGTCGTGGAAATGTTCTGGGAACGCAAACGCCGCGGTGAGCTGGATGGACTGGGCCTGCAAGAGGACTTTACCTTTGTCATGGTTACCGGCGATGGCGGTATGGATATTGGTATGGGACCGGCCATCGGCGCAGCGCTGCGCGGCCACAAGATGATCATCGTAGAGTACGATAACGAAGGTTATATGAATACAGGCGCACAGCAATCGTATTCTACGCCGCTCGGACACCGTACTTCGACATCCAGCATCGGGAAAACCCAGCAGGGCAAAGTAACACAGCATAAAGACACCGCGCAAATTATGGCGGCTACGAACATTCCTTATGTGTTCACCGGCTGCGAGGCTTACCCGCAGGATCTGCTGAAGAAAGCGGCCAAAGCACAATGGTATGCTCAGAATGAAGGTCTGGTCTATGGCAAGATTCTGATTGCCTGCCCGCTGAACTGGATGTCCGAAGACAAGGATGGAACCGACATCGTATCCCTGGCTGTCGAGTCTTGTTTCTTCCCGCTCTACGAAGTAGAGCAAGGAGCGACGAATATTACGTACAATCCGGAAGACAAAAATAAACGGGTAGAGGTCTCGGCTTGGCTGAAGACGATGGGCAAAACCCGCCATCTGCTGAAGCCTGAGAACGAGCCTGCGCTGCGCAGCTTCGAGAACGAGGTACAACGCCGCTGGAACCGCCTGAAAGCGAAACATGAGCATCCAGACTTGTAAACAATGTTAAGCCAAGTAGTTTATGTCCAGTAAAACTCAATATGAGGGTATAGACAGTCCTATAATCATCTCCCAAGATGGTTATGGGACTGTTCTTTTATTTTTTTGTTAAATGTAATTGAAACGGACGACAGCGTTGCGTTAAGATGGCATTATTCTCTCGGAATTCATTTTTGAGGAGGTTAAGCCGTTTGTTTTGTAACCGCTTTAAATTTAGCACCAAGCTGATAGCCGCGTTGTCAGTGGCAACACTTATCATCTCGGGTATAACCGGACTGATTACATACAAGGTGCATCTCTCGCTGTTTAATCAGGAGATCAGCCGCCAATACAGACAGACTACAAAACAAGTGCTGGCTCGTCTCGATTCCCGGGTAAAGGACATGTACAGGATTACAGACTATATCACACTTAATCCTTCGGTGAAAACAGCGATTCTTAATCAGACGGCAGGGGCAACTTCTTTTGAAAGAATGCAGGTTGAGAGAGTATTGGATGAACAGTTATACCAGGTCCGGCTAGACGCTCCGGAAATGATAGGTATGCGAATCTATGATCTCAAGGGTAATATTATGAACCTGGGAACTTTATCCGGTTCTTTCCAGCGTCTGGACCCAACCTGCTTGGAAGACATGATAGACAGGCTGGAAGGAACCGCTGGGGAATATGTCTGGAGCCGGGTCAAACTTGACCCCGGGAGCCAGATGGAACCTACAAATTGGGTAATGGCGGGCAGATTGATGCGTTCTGTTGATCTGGAGACCTATGGAATGATGCTTATTCTGTTTAATACCTCTTTATTTGAGTCTCATCTTAAAGATTTGCGCGTGCATGAGGATGCGAATGCTTATCTGTTCGATGGTGACGGTAAGCTGCTGTATTCATTGAGCGGGGACGCAGAATCTGTTCCGGATTTGCCGGAATTGGGCACTGATGCGAATCTGATCCAGAAAGAGGGCGGAATCTCCTATTTATATACGAATCAAGTAGCGGACAAGGTAAATTTCTCGCTGGTGAGCAAGGTTTCGCTTGAACAGATCCAAAGCCGGAGTAAAGTGATTTTACAAGTGGCCATTATATCCGCCCTGGCTAGTCTCTTCTGTTCCTGGTTAATCATTACCGTAATCAGCAGAAGGCTGCTTCGCCCGCTTGGAAGCCTTGTGCAAGGAATGAGGCGGGTGCGTGAAGGGAAGTTCGACACACGGGTCAGCATCAGGACACGTGACGAGCTGGCTTTTATTGGGGACAGCTTTAACCGCATGACTTCCCGGATAGAAACGTTGATACATGAGGTTTATGAACGGGAGATCAGTGAGAAGGAAGCAGAGCTGAAAGCTATTCAGGCACAGCTTAACCCCCATTTTCTGTACAATACATTGGGTATGTTTTTTTGGAAGTTCTACATGCACGGCGATGAGAATTCAGCGCAACTTGTCAATAATTTGTCGGAGATGCTGCAGTATACGTTGGAGCC
Organism: Paenibacillus sp. FSL M7-1046; assembly: GCF_038007405.1. NCBI lineage: Bacteria > Bacillati > Bacillota > Bacilli > Caryophanales > Paenibacillaceae > Paenibacillus > Paenibacillus sp. FSL M7-1046. Next base: position 5,566,811 of record NZ_JBBOXB010000001.1, read on the forward strand.
GGTACAGCATTTGACGACCTTGCATGATGAAATCAAGCAGATTAACAACTACCTTGAAATTCAGAAGGCGCGTTATCAGGAGGCGCTCTCAATAGAGATTGATCTTCCAGACGAGCTGTTGAACTGCCCGGTTATCCGGCTGCTGCTTCAACCCATTGTGGAAAATGTGTTTGTGCATGCTTTTCGTAACAAAAAAAACGACCGCCGCCTAACGATCAGCGGATACCGGATGCTGGCGGCCGGAGAAAATCCGGAGCAGCTGGTTCTGGAAATCGCCGACAACGGCAGCGGTATGGATCAAGCTCTGATCCGGAGCATTTTGGAGTTGCCAGGCATCGCGGACGATGGCGGCCGGCATATCGGTACCAGGAGCGTCATCCGCCGTATTGAATTGGTGTATGGCGCTCCTTACGGGGTGGATATTCACTCAGCAATAGGGAAGGGGACGCTGGTACGCCTGCGTCTTCCATATCATTCTGCGGGAGGGGGGAACGGATATGATCGGAAAGCTGCTCGTCGTGGATGACGAAGCTTGGTTCCGCGAAGGGCTGATGAAGTTGATCAGCACCAATGAGCTGGGATGGGAAGTGGTCGGCGAAGCGGCAGACGGGGAGGAAGCTCTGGCTGCAATGGAGCTGTGCATGCCCGATTTGGTCATTACGGATATTAATATGCCTGTTATGGATGGTCTTTCGTTGACGGAAAGGCTCTCGGACAGCAATCCAAACGTCATGGTGATTATTCTGACCGGTTACCGGGAATTTGAGTACGCACAGCGGGCGGTACGGTACGGTGCAGTCGAGTTCCTTCTGAAACCGTTTTCTCTGGATGAAGTTTACCGCGTCCTGCGCAAGGCCTATGAGAAGTTCCGCCTGAACATGCTGGAAAAAAAGGTCCGGCTCAAAGAACGGCAGATCAATCTGTTCCGGGCGGCTCTCTACGGATGCTCCCACGATCTTGAGGCGTGGGAGGCCTGCAGCAGGGAGTGGGCAGGCTTCTCCTTCTGTATTCTAAGAGTCCGAAGCTATTATCCGCATGAGAAAACTTATACGCAGCGGGATGTAGGGCTTCTGCATTATGCGGTATCCAACATTATAACGGAGTTGATGGTGAGGCATGGTGTGCGGGGAATATGGTTCCCATTGAGGAGTGAAGAGTTTGCCTTCCTGCTGGAGCCGGGGCCCGTTGCCGCCGCTTATCAATCGACAGTTCGGAGCACGGTAAGCCGCTATACTGGTATTCAGGTCTGCTGGCTGGATGGAGGAATTCTCCGGCAGCTTGACGGCTTGGCGGCACAATACCAAAAAATCGGGAAAGCAGCCGGCGGGGAAACTCCCCCCGACGGGATGAATCCGCAGCGCTCCTACCCGTTCAAGGAAGAATTGCTGTCCTTGTTGATCACAAGTAACCTGCAGGGGGTAAGGGAAAGGATAACAGCTTATCTTCAAAAAGCATCAATCATGGACCTTCAGTCCGGAAAAACGGAGGTCTACACGATGATGACCGCTTTCTCGGATATTCTAATGAATGACTTCAGGCATTTGAAAGCTGCCGGATATGAAGCCCTGAATCCTGGAGCGATCCTGATGCTTCGCTCTGTACCCGAGCTTATGGAATGGGCCGAGGGCAAGAGCAGGGATTTCATCGCCTTATTCGTACAGTGGCTGCAGGAGAAGCAGGGTGATGTCGTCTTACGGGCGAAGCAATACATTGACTCTCATTACCGCGGGGTATGCACGCTGCAGACAGTGGCCGGGCATGTGCATGTGACGCCTAATTATCTCAGTAACCTGTTTAAAAAGGAGACAGGCATAGGGTTTACCAGCTATGTTAGCCACCTGCGGATTGAGCGGGCAAAATCGCTTTTGGCCGGAACTAAACTAAGGATGCTGGGAATTGCCGAGGAGAGCGGATTTGATAATTCCAGTTATTTCACGACCGTTTTTAAACAGCTTACCGGGAAATCGCCCAGCGAATACCGTAAACAAACAGGTGAAGGCTTGATTGATTAATGTATAAAGGACTCCACACAATAACATCCAAAACTCAGCCATTGGCTGGGTTTTTTTGGGTTGCAAGAGATTGAATATTTCTGCAATCAATCCGTTTTGTATTTCTCAGATAATGAGGTACACCTCGTTCAGAGGACGGCAAACCTGTTCTACTTGTGTAGAATTTCAATAAATCATCGGTAAATATCAAATGATTGCGTTTGCAGATGTCACTAGAATAGATTACAGATGGATACAGCCTTGAGAGGAGAGAAGAGATGAAGGCAGCACGCACAGTGAGAGGCCCGGTATTCCGGCCGGGAGATAAGGTCGCGAAGCACAGAACAAGACAGCAAGCGTTAAGACGGTTCAAATCAAACATTCCCCTGCTGATCATGTTTGTGCCCGTCATATTATTTTATGTGATTTTTCGGTATGCGCCAATCGGAGGGTTGGTTCTTGCGTTCAAAGATTACAATTTTTACGATGGAGTTTTGAACAGCCCGTGGGTGGGATTTCAGCATTTTCAAACTTTGTTTCAGGATTCCAGGACACTTGAGATTATTCGAAACACTGTGGGTTTGAGTTTGCTGAGCGTTGTATTCGGATTTCCCATTCCGATTATTTTGGCAATTATGCTTAACGAGGTAAGGAATATGGGATTCAAACGTACAATTCAGACGATTGTCTATATGCCGCATTTTCTCTCGTGGGTCATCATTGCCATGATGGTCACGACAGTTTTCTCTATGGAGCATGGGATAGTCAACAATCTGGTGGAAAAGATCTACGGTGAACCTTTTGCCTTCATGTACAGCAAAGGCTCTTGGATCGCGATATTTGTCGGCTCCGGCATATGGAAGGATATGGGGTTTAATGCCATCATTTTTCTGGCGGCCTTAACAACCATTGACCCGAGCCTCTACGAGGCCGCAGGGATGGACGGAGCAAGCAAGCTGCGCCAGATCTGGCATGTAACCATTCCGGGCATCCGGCCGACCATTATCCTGTTGCTGATCCTGTCGATGGGGCGTGTCATGGAAGTGGGCTTTGACCAGGTCTACATGCTCCAGAATTCAAACGTTAACCAGATCGCGGATGTAATCAGCACATACATTTACCGGACCGGTCTGCAGGGCGCCCAATTCAGTCTGACCACCGCCATGGGGCTGTTCGAATCGCTGGTTGCGTTCCTCCTGATTTTCAGTGCCAATTATATCGCCCGCAAATTTAACGAAGGATTATGGTGAGGAGGGGATAGCTGTGAAAGATACAAGAGGTGAACAAGTTTTTTATACGCTCAACTATATTGTCCTGTCCCTGATTGCCTTAAGCTGTATACTGCCGCTGCTGAATGTCACAGCATTATCTCTCAGTGGTGCTAATGCTGTGATGGCGGGACGTGTAGGACTGTGGCCAGTCGACTTCAGCTTATTCTCTTTCGAGAGCCTGTTCAAGGGAACGCCGATTGTGCGTTCATTCTGGAACAGTGTGGAGATTACATTGATCGGTACTGCGCTCAGTATGGCTGTAACAATCATGGCTGCATATCCGCTTTCCAGAAAACAATTCTACAGCAGAAGATTTTTCACCATGGCTATGGTATTTACAATGATTTTTAACGGCGGTCTGATTCCGACTTATCTGGTTGTCCAAAAGCTCGGCTTGGTCAACAGCTACGGGGCATTATGGCTGCCTGGACTGGTCAGCACGTACAACATGCTTATTATGCGTTCTTCATTTGAGAATTTGCCGAAGGAAGTGGACGAAGCGGCACGTATCGATGGATGCAGTGAGCTGGGGCTACTATTCCGGATTGTCCTCCCGCTATCCAAACCGATGCTGGCTACGCTGGCCTTATTTTATGGAGTGGGCTATTGGAATTCATTTATGAGTGTGATGATTTATATCAATGACACTGTCAAATTCAATATGACGGTACTGGTCCAGAATATGATCAAGTCTACTTCGCTGGTCCAGGATTTCTCCGATCCTACGATGGTTTCCAACCTGACACCTGAGGGTGTAAGATCAGCGGCGGTCATTGTTATGATTGTTCCGATATTGGCCGTATATCCATTTCTGCAGAAATATTTTGTGAAAGGTGTAATGCTTGGCTCCATTAAAGGCTGAGTGTTGTTATAAATTCCATAAGAAAGAGGGGCTTATGTATGGCTGACGGATTCAAGAAATGGATGAAAGGTTTGATGGTTGGAGCATTGGGAGCTGGACTACTGGCCGGATGTTCCGGCGGCAATGGTGGAGAGGCAGACGGCAAGCAAGCGAAGGAGGAAAGTGGGGAAAAACGGGGCAATATTTCATCCACCATCTATGACCGGGGAGCAGTACCCAGCGGTATGGGGACGATCGAAGATAACATGTGGTCAAAGTGGATCAACGAAAACGGCCCAGCGAATGTGAAGTTTACCGCAGTCCCACGCTGGGAATCACAGTCCAAGCTCAATGTGCTACTTGCATCGGGAAGTGCACCGGATTTAATTTTTGAGTTCGGCACCAGTATCCGCAATACGCTGTTTGATCAGAAGCAGCTTCTGCCGCTCGACGATCTGATTGAAAATACCAGTGTCGAGTATAAGGCGCTGCTTGTGAAATATCCGGAATTAAGAAAAGCCGGTACCAAAACGGATGGCAAATTGTATGAAGTAGGGCGCATAAATGAGGTATATCCATTAATGAGCTTCTTCATTCGTGAGGACTGGCTGAACAAGCTTGGACTCCAGCCTCCGGCAACCGAAGAAGAGATGATTGAGGTGGCCAAGGCTTTTACCGATCAGGACCCGGACGGTAATGGCAAGAAGGATACGTATGGGATCGGCGGCCTGCAGTTTGGAGACACAGCGGGGCTGTTCCGCTATATGTTTAACGCTAACTGGGTGAATGTGGATAAAAATAATGATATCGTCGTGGGGCTTAACAATATGAAAGAATCTACTGCGTTTAAGCGCAGCCTCTATGAAGCGGGAGTGGTGGACAAGGATTTTCTGACGGATAAGGATGGCTCTAAAACCAAACAGGATTTCCTGAATGGGAAAATAGGCATGTATGCCTTTATGACCGGCGATTACACTGGCTTTGCAGCTAAGGAGCTGGATACGCTTACGCAGAATGTTCCAGGTGCAAAACTTAAAGTGATACCGCTCCCTACTACGAGTGTAGGACAGTATACGATGGTATGGAACAATCCGGTTCAAATGACGGCTGTGGTGAATGCGAGAGCAAAAGACCCGGAGGCGGTCATGAAATATATAGATTTTATGACTAAAACCGAGACTGGACGAACGTTTAAAAACGGTTTCGAAGGCACTCATTATAAAGTAGAAGCCGATGGCCGGATGGTGATTACCGATCAGGAGAAATACAAAAATGAAGTGAGCTGGGCGAGTGACTATGCAATGCTTTACAGCCGTCTTGAGGAAGGCAAGGCCGGGTATACAGAGAGTCTGTTTAATGAGGATATTCCGGTACAACAAGAAGGGCTGCGCCTGTTCAGAGAGGCCCGCGATGTCTACATGAACCATTTGCAGGTAGGTGAAGGCCTCACCCATTCCGAGCATATGCCGCAGCTGCCCAAAGGGTTGCAGGTGAAATTCAACAATGTCACTACTGAGGTAAACGATATTTTCACCCGGTCCATTATCAGCGGCAGCAAATATACCGTCGAACAAGCAGCGGCGGATGCGCAAAAGAAGTGGGAAAACGGAGGCGGCAAGGAAATAGAAGACTGGTACAAGGAATGGTGGGGCAAGGAAAAAGATAATGTTCTGGTATGGAGCGATTTCTATAAGATTTACGAACAGCAACAGGCAGACTACAAGAAATAAGGGCTTGAACAGGCGGATAACATTGGGCAAGACCCAAAAGCCAGTAGTTAACCAACGTCGTTCCTGCATAAATTAGGTATTATTTTGCCACCACACCCGGCTTAATTTCAGCGCACAGCATTTATAAGCTTCATACCGCCGCAATGTTAGGTTATATTGTTGTTATGGTAATTTGTGCCTAGCAAGTTAATGGCTGATGTGAAAACGGAAAGTGGAGGTACCTAAATGGTAAAGACGAACAACTGGCAGGATGGGATATGGACCAATGAACCGAAGAGCTGTACCCTACAGGGAGATCAATTGATTGTCGAAGCAGTAGAGGGCAGCGATTATTGGCAAAAAACGATGTATGAATTTCAGCATGACAACGGGCATGCACTGCTGGCTCCATGGAAAGATGGAGAAGCGGTTGAAATCAGCTTTTCATTGCAGGGCATCACAGAACTATACGATCAGGCGGGAATTATGCTGTGGCATAGCCCTACAGTCTGGATTAAAGCAGGCATAGAGATGAATGATGGCGTGCCTCATGCCGGTGCAGTTGTAACTGACGGATTCTCCGACTGGTCGTTGTCACCCGTGGCAGAATGGGCCGGAGAGACCGTAACTTTCCGCGCTTCGCGCATGAAGGATGCAGTCATCATCAGAGCCAGAACGCAATCGCATCCATGGCGGACCTTGCGGGTTGCCCGTTTTCCTTATGAGTCCGGTGTACAAGCGGGACCCTTCGTCTGTGCTCCTACAAGGGCGGGATTAAAGGTTGTCTTTACACGCTGGATAACTACGGGTCCCGATAAAGATGTACATACGGATCCCCCGCTGCTCTAATCCTGCTGCATATTTTTTGAACTCCCAGCCATCCTATAGTTAACAGGATCTAAGAATACTTGGCTTAGGGGGTATCGGATATGAAGCGCTATATTGCGGGATGGCTTGCTGCTGTTTGGACTGTAGGGAGTATGCTGACAGGCACTAACCAGCCTTCACAACATGATACAGATCAATCATTCACCATCCGGGCAGAGCTGAGAGGCAATACTCCGGACGTATATGGAGCGGTCGCTCCAGGAGAAACGTCTGTGACAGAATCAGAAACGGGCAACAAAGCCGGAATTCCAATTGTGTATACCTCGATGGATAAAGAGAGGGGCAAATACTCTAAAAAGGTAAAAGCGTTTTTTAACGGACTTTGGGGACATATGGGTGCCCATTGAATTTGTGGTGAAATGCAAAAAAACTCAAACTGAGGGAGATCCCGCAACGCATAGAAACAGGCCAGCCCGATTCCCGGCTGGCCTGTTTCTATCTGTATTTCTTGTGTATGAGGTGAGCTAAACCCTATCTACGTGTAATGCTGCGATAGTATCAAAATAAAGTCCAGTTGCCTTTCATTCTGGCATGTCTTTCTGCCCGGTACAGCGTGTAGCGGGTGCAGCCGATCAGCGCGAGGCTGCCGATAATCAGGATGACGAGAGACCACCACCAGCCTGTGCCGATGTCGTTATAAAGTGCCCCGCGCACCAGAATCAAGCTGTAGGTGACCGGGAACAGTGCAGATAATCCTGTAGCCCAAGCCGGGAAGACCGCCGGAGGTATGCGCACGCCCCCGAACAGCTGCATCGGCGCCTGGAAGATATAGTACAGAAACGAAGATTCCCTGGAGAACAAGGATACCGCACAGAGCAATGCTCCCCAGACTATGGCCGCTGCCAGCGTTACCAGGAGGACCATTAGCAGCGCGAGCCAGTTTACAGAGGACATATCCGCTACAAAGATGAAGGTGAGCAGTGAAAAGGAGGCGAACATCCAGATGCCGTGAAGCAGAGAATACAGAGAACGCCCGTACAGAAAACCCATCTTTGAGGACGGGGTCAGGAAGACGGTCTCCACCGTTCCGCCTTTGCGCTCCAATTCGAACAACCATGCCGATTCTACCGCTGTCCAGAACAGCTGAAAGACCAGATAGCCGCTCAGCAAAAATAGGGGGATTCTGCCGTCAGGGATGACCTGCGAGAGCATGGAGCCCTCTCCGCTGCGATAAGGCTTCATCGAATAATAGGAAGTCAAGAAGGCGAGCGCCGGCCAAAACAGCAGGGAGAAAAACACAGTCCGGCCCTTCGTACGGTTCTGGTGCTGCTTGCGCAGCTCGGCTGCAACCGTCAGCCATAAACCGCCGGGCCTCATGACACCCGTCCTTCCGAGAGCAAAATGATCGCATCCTCCAGATTGGGCTTGTCGCAGGAAAAACCGGTGATCACCAGACCGTTTGCTGCGGTCCAGGGCAGCAGCTCCGTAATCAGCCTGTCGGCGGAAGGGGTCTGCACGGAGATACGGTAGAAGGCATCGCTCCCAAATGAGGATTCATCGCTTCGGCAGCTGCCCGCCAGCTCTGCCGGATGGCCCAGCTGGCCCAGATGCTCCAGCAGTTGCGGGCGCAAGGCTTCATCCCAACCGGTGACATCGAGATGTGCGGTCTGCGATCCGGCAACCTGCCGGACAATCGCCTCCGGCTTGTCGCACAGCAGCAGCTCGCCGCGATTCAGTACATACACCCGGTCACAGAGCTCTTCAACCTCCTGCAAATAATGGCTGGTCAGGAGGATGCCTTTGCCTTGCTCTTTGGCGAGCTGCCGCACAGTGCCCCGCAGCTGCCTGGCAATAGGCGCATCCAGCCCGAGTGTCGGCTCATCAAGAAATAAATATTGCGGGTCATTGATCAGACCGCGGGCAATCTGCAGGCGCTGCTTCATTCCTTTGGAATATTGCTCCACAGGCTGGTCTGCGGCTTCAGTCAGGCCGACTTCAGCAAGTAGTCGATCACTTTCCACACGAATTTTGGAAGCACTGAGACCGTATAATTTGCCGAAATATTGCAGGTTTTCTCTTCCTGTGAGTCTCCAGTAGAGCATCCGTTCTCCACCGGCAATCATGTTGACCTTCTGTTGCACATCACGCCGGTTTCCGGCTAAAGAAACGCCGTCAATCTGAATATCCCCTGAGGTGGGATCAAGCAGGGTGGATAACATACGGATGGTTGTCGTTTTGCCAGCACCATTCAGGCCCAGCAATCCGACAATTTCCCCTTTATCAATGTTCAGCGACAGGTTTTTAACGGCAGTCACTCTCTTTAGCTCGGAGCGGAATAAGCCAGTTCTGTTCCTCGTTTCGTACGTTTTGGTAACCTCATTCATTTGAATCATTTGCTATTCACTCCTTCACTGGCTAAAATCGCTCAAACATTCCACGCTCCACGCGCCGGTTGCACCATAAGCCTACTGCGATGTAAAGGAACGACAGCAGCAGGACCAGGGGAACATCACGCAGTCCAACTACCTCTCCGGTAAGCAGACTGCTGCGCAGAAGCTCAAGTGCAGAGGTCAGCGGAAAAATCTCGGCTGCCTGCTGCAGATAACCGGGCAAATATTGCCGCGGGAACTGAAATCCGCAGAGCAGCGTAGTTACCGCAAAAAAAGTGTTTTGTACGATGTATGTATCTCTTGTGTACAGCATGATGCTTCCCAGCACCAGAGCCATCGCATAGCAGGACAGCAAGAAAAGCAGTCCGCTGGTCAATACCGACAGCAGATGGGGGGTGGGGAGGCGAAGGCCTGCCAGATATCCAAACAACAGGATCGTGATCAGTTCAAAACCGCTGCGGTACAGCTGCTGGGCGGCGTTGCCCAGAAAATATCCGTTCCGTCTGGAGGGGGAGAGCAGCAGCGCTTCCAGGGTTCCTTCCCGCCATTCTGTCATCAGCGCGCGGGAGACATTCATGATCATGCTGGTGGAGAAAATGCTTAGTGCCCCTCCGATGATTACATAGGCCAGGTAGTTGCTGCTGCCTGCAAAAACAGAGAACTGCGCATCCAGTTCGCCCCGGATCAAATAGTAATACGAGAAATAAGAAATTAGGACAAGATAGCCTCCTTCAATAATATGACCGAAGGTAAAGGTCCAGGGGTAAGCTCTCAGATTGGATCTCTGGTTCCTGACTGCGGTTGCGATTGCGGTTTGCCACACAAAGAAACAACTCCTTTTTCAGTAATCGGCGTTATTGTTCAAAAAACTGCCTTTGCAAGTTGATCAGACTGTCAAAGGCTTCCTTGTTGCAGAAGTAGAACAAGTAATTGCCTTTCCGCTCGGAACCCGCCAGTCCGGCCTCAACCAGTTGCTTCAACTGCTTCGATACAGCCGCTTCTGAGATGCCGAGAAGCGGGGCCAGTTGTTTCGTGCAATGCGGAGCCTGCCACAGCAGCTTTAGAATTCGCAGGCGGCTTCCATCACCGAGCGCCTTCAACTGGCGCAGCAGATCCTCCGGAGGTGCTTCGCTGTAAGGCAGGCCGGGAATATCCACGGCCAGCGGAAGGGTCAGTGTATCCTCGCTCCAGTCCATTAGCAGATGCGGGTGGATGAAGGTTGAAGGCAATACATACACCTGCTGCAGACGATCATAGGGGAAATAGTAGGTGACTGCCTTCTGGGCGGTAAAGGTTCCGCTCCCGGCGAGCAGGCGCGGGTGCAGCGAATTCAGTGCCTTTTCGGCTGAGCGGATTACATCTGCCTGAAACTGTGTGGCGGTTGTGCTGATCCACGGGGCGATGTAATCCCATTCCTTGCGGAAATACTCCCTCTCGTAGGTCTCCAGCACAGCAAGCAGCAGGTGGCGGACGTCTTTGAGATTCTTCAGCAGATACAGCCCGGCTTCATCCGGCTGTTCTCCGTGAGGGTTTGCTAACCTGCCCTGCTGCCATTCAAGAATCGTTCCAAGCGAGACCTTGCTGTTCAGCAAAAGGTGCATAAATTCTGCATCGGGCAGACTCTTGAGCAGTGCGATGCCTTCGGAGCATGTCAAGGAGGAGCCGGGACGAACTGGTGTCATCAGGGACAGCCATCCGTCCGATATCCTCCCGATAGTCTGAATCTCCTCGCACAACGAGTGCGGCATTTGCGCTGTAAGTTCCCTGGCCCAATGCAGCCGTTTCGGATGATGCTGAGGCTGATGCAGCACATGCAGACTGCACAGCAGTTCATGATACGGACTGATGACGGTTTTGATCTTGCGTTGCAAGGTTAAGAGTGAGCTCATCTCGTTCCTTTCCGATTAACCATCTGGTTAATCAAAAACCACTTTCGCGTAAAGTGTTCAATAGTATAAATTTCACAGCCCCGGTTGTCAACGGATTTTTCCACAGCTAAAAAAGGCGAAAGAACACCGCGTGAATACCGTGCACGCATTTGTTCTTTCACCTTTGAGGCCAGCATTATTGTGATTTGGAAGATCTGTTATCTCTTCTTGCCGCGCATGGAGCCGGAGATAGTGCACATCTCATCTCAGACAGAGTAAGTGTAAATATGCTGGGGATTGTTCATTAGTCCATACTCCAGTAAAAATGGGCATACCATTACTCTGTCTTATTTTTCAGTTACGGCTGTTTATATATTTCACGCATGACATGGCGCAGCTCGGGAATAATCAGCCGTTCCATGGCCAGCTTAATTGCACCGGTGGAACCGGGCATGGAGAAGATAGCTGTATTGCCGATCGTCCCGGCTATAGCCCGGCTGAGGATCGCAGCGGAGCCGATATCTTCCGTGAAGCTCAGCAGCCGGAAAATCTCCCCAAAGCCCGGCAGCGACTTGTCAAGCAGGGAAGCAACGGCTTCGTAAGTGGTATCCCGCGGTGAAATCCCTGTTCCCCCGGTCAGCAGTACGGCTTCGATGCCGGAGTGCACGGAGCTTTTGTAGACCAGTTCGCGGATATCTTCGTAATCGTCCTTGACGATGTCGCGGCCAGTGACTACAAATCCAGCCTCTTTAAGCATAGATTCTATCAGGGCGCCTCCGGTGTCGGTCTCCAGGGTACGCGTGTCCGAGACCGTTATAATATGGCAGGCCACCGTTTGGGGCGCTTCACGCCGGTGTTCCTCTACAGATGACATGCAGACCAACTCCTTCATCATTCATTATGGCTGACAGCTATCCAACGAGACGGCAGGGGCTCAGCCTAATCCTTCTTTACCCCATATTAGGGGAAGGATTACTTAAAGACAAGCTGCGGCCTTGACTGAAGTTGAAATCCCCCGCTCGCCTCCGGCCTCCTTGCGTGCATATGGGCACTTGTAGTACACTCGCTACCATAACGGAATTTTGTTGGGAGAGATGAAACTTGGAACAGGCATTGCCAGTTTACATATTGTCAGGATTTCTGGGGAGCGGCAAGACGACTCTGCTGCAAAGGCTGCTGGAACACTGGAAGACACAGGGACTCAGACCGGCAGTTATCATGAACGAGCTTGGCGAGGTGAACCTCGACGGGCTGCTGGTCGAACAATCCGTACCGATGGCAGAAATGCTGGGTGGCTGCATCTGCTGCACAAGCCGCGGTGATCTCAGTACGGAACTGACTACGCTGGTGAAGAAAGAATCACCCGATGTTGTTATCATTGAAGCGACAGGTGCGGCGAACCCGCTGGAAATCGTAGATGCCGTTACCGAAACCTCGCTGTACCAGCTGGTGGAGCTGAAGGGGCTGATTACCGTTGTGGATACCGCACATTTGCTGGAGCTGTACCGGTCCCAGCAGGGCGCTACCTACAGGCTGATGCAGGAGCAGATCCGCTGCGCATCCGTGCTTATACTGAACAAAACCGACCGCGTAACCACAGAGGAAGCGGAAGAGATATCCGCCGTGCTGCGCAAATGGAATGCCTACGCCCAGATCATGCCTGCGGTGCGCTGTGAATTGGAGCCGGAAGTGCTGCTTGGCAGCGTCGGCGGAGTTCATGCGGAGGCCCGTCCAGAGGATGAAGCAGCCGGTCCGGCGGACGGCGGTTTGAGTACGGAGAATGGGGGAGAATCCCATCATACCCATGATCATGTAATGGCATATACCCATTATTTTAAACGTGCGGTGAACAGTGAGGAGTTCGAGCAGTTCGTTAAGGAGCTTCCACGGGATGTATACCGGGCTAAGGGGATCGTAACTTTTAATGACACTGCGAGCCGCTTTCTGTTCCAATATGCCTACAGGGAAGCCGATTTCATGAAAATAACTCCTCAGGGCGATGTCCCTGATGTTGCTGTATTTATCGGTGAACACTTCTCATCAAGCGAGCTTCGCAGCAGGCTGCTTCAGCTGGAGAAACGTACATTGATCCGGCCAGGTACGGTGAAGAGGAGCCTTTAATCAAGCTTCCTTTGACAGGGGAATTGGTTCGTTCCTTTTCTTGCAGGTTAATAGATAGGCATACCCTATAATAATTGCAGGAGGTTTTAGGCTATGACCCGAATTCAATATCAGGAGTGCATTGACGCTTGTATAAAATGTATGAACGCCTGTAACTACAGCTATGTCTCAAGCCTGAAAGAATATGATCTAGCATCACTGCGGGAGAGCATCCGGCTTGACCGGGAATGCGCGGATATTTGTTCTTTCGCCGTTCAGGCAATGACCCGCCAGAGTCCATTTGTAGCGGAAATCCTTCGCTTGTGTGCTGAAATCTGCGAACGTTGTGCCGACGAGAGCAGCAGACATGAGCATACTCATTGCCAGGAATGCATCGATTCCTGCCGCAATGCCGCATTAGCTTGCCGTCTAATCAGCGATGTCGTTGAGGTATACGCGTAAATTTATAATTGCTGTTTTGCAGCAGATTATACAAGACCAGACCAACGCAGTAATTATACTGAGGGTTCTGGTTTTTTTGTATAGAATGGCTCCTCAATCTGTTCTTTCTCAAAGGAATTCAGTGCAGTTCCGGCGAATTATAGAGTGGAAGAACCAGTTGTCCATTAGATGCGCTAAGCAAGCATGGCTTCTGGCTAAGGGGGAAGACAGCCGAATGGCGTTTCGAAGTATTAGTGAACACCGACTGACGGACCGCAGCGGCCCTTTGATCGAACTTACCCGGGCTACCAAGGTTTATGGAGGGCGCCCGGTTTTACGTGAAGTCTCACTCATGGTGGAAAGCGGAACGGCTCTGGCTTTGATCGGACGTAACGGTTCCGGCAAAAGTACGCTGCTCTCCATTTTAGCTGGACTTACCCAGCTTACTTCCGGGACAATCCAACGCAGCAAGGATACGATTTCAATTGGTTATGCACCCGAGGCTTTCCCGGGTCTTAAATTTTCTGCTGAACAGTACTTACGCAGTATGGGCCGGATCGGCGGGATGCCGGAGGCGGGACTGAAAGAGCGCATAACAGCGCTATTGGAGGCTTTTCATCTGGAGCAGTTCCGGACGTATCCCATGACGAGCTTTTCTAAAGGAATGCTGCAAAAGGTGAATCTGATTCAAAGTCTGCTTCCGAAGCCAGAATTGCTGCTGCTTGACGAGCCTATGTCCGGCCTGGATCTTCCGGCACAGCATACGCTGATTGAACTTCTTCAAGAGTTGAAGCAAGGCGGTACAGCGATGGTATTCTCCGTTCATGAGCCGCTTTGTGTGGAAACCCTTGCCGATGGCGTACATGTGCTTCAAGCAGGCCAAACGGTCATAAAGGTATCAGAAACAGCGAGTCTGCAGGATAAGCCTTCCACATACATAATGTGCACAGCTATTGCTTCTCCACAAAAATCGGCTTTGGGGGAGATGCCCGGGTTGCTCTCTATAGAAGCGGTTCGGGATGAGTACGGGATGGAGTGTTCCGGTTTAACTGTGGAAAGGGAATGGACAGATCAATGTCTCAGGTATGTGCTTGATGCGGGCGGATCGGTGATTTCTGTAGAACGGCGCCGCGGCTTATCAGGGCTTATGCAATGGATGGACCCGAAGACTGTCCAGGAGGAACAACCTTTATGAGATCGCTGATCGCGTATTTTCTCCGCAGTTATACCTTTTCCCAGCGGTATTTCGCTCCCGTTGCCGGAACTCTGATCGCTGTGCTGATTCTCTACTCCTATAAGCCTAACCCGGTGATGAACAGCTATGCGGCGTCGGCAGTGATGTTATTTGTCGGTTGTGCCTGGCTGGGACTGAGCTTTCTGAATCATGAGCAGGCGGTGCAGCGGCAGGTAGCTGTAGTTCATCTGCGAAGTGCGGTTAAGCACAGCATTGGGGAAATGCTGACAATGGGGGTGCTTACTCTGCTGCTCAGCCTCGTGATTGTGCTGTATCCTATAGTTACGGGGAATTTTAGCGATCCCGTGGGAGGGTACCGTTTAATTCTTGCTTTAGCCGGACATGCGCTGCTCGGGTTCCTGGGAATTGCAATCTCGCTCTATTTGCAGTCCTCCTGGGTTTCCAAAAACAGCTATGCTGCGGGATCAATGCTGATCATCATCACGCTGTCTATAGGGGGTACCAAACTGCAGGAGCTTGTCCCGGGTCCTGTCATGCCGATCCTGCTGCCGCCAGTGTCACCGGTTATGGATGCTTTGATGAACGCGGATGATTTGCCTGCTTCATCACTGCTGGGGTCCTTCGCCCACACGCTGGCCTACATTTCCGTGCTGACCGGCTTTTATTTGTACCGCACCAGCCGAATGGATGTTAACAAAAACTTGTGAGAAACAGACTTGGCGTGAAGCCATTAAAATTCATTTTCTGAAAAACGAAGAGAGAGAAACGGGAGGAAAGATGAAGGATACACAAATACCGGAGAGTGAACAATCCAAAGAGCTATTTGCTTATTTCGGGCTGGCAGTCTATTATTGTCAGGCTCTGGAGCAGCAGTTGACCAATCTGCTGCTGCTTACGAAGCTGTCTCAGGGGAAGACACCTACTGAAGCGGATCTCGCAGATCTGTATCAGCGCAAACTCAGCAATTCACTCGGCCAGCTCATCAAAGAAATCCAGCATCATTTTCCATTCTCGGAAGAGGAGACGGTGCAGCTGCAAGCAGTCTGGAAGCAGCGCAACCATATTGTCCATGACTATTTCAAGGAACGTATTCAGGAGACCTTCACTCCGGCCGGCAGGGCCCACATGATCCGTGAGCTGAAGCGTTTCAAGAACAAGGCCAGAAGACTGGAAATCAAGCTGCAGGGCTACTGCACGGAGATGTACACGAAATTGGGTCTTGAAGAGGAGGATTTAATGTGAATGAAGTTTATAAGCAAATTCCACTGTACAGATACCTTAGTTTCTGTAATGAAAGTGACCTCGAACGCACTGTGCTGGATTGCGGAGCCGGTGGAGACAGCCCTCCACTTGGCTTGTTCGCCCAATATGGGTATGTGGCCAGCGGCATAGACTGTAATCCGGAGCAAATAGATATGGCTCAGACCTGGGCTGCAGAAAAGGGCTATGAACTGGATATACAGCAAGGGGATATGCGGCAGCTTGCCTTTGAAGATGAGTCATTCAGCTTCGTCTACTCCTATAATTCTATCTTTCATATGAGGAAATTGGAGGTCGCCCAATCCATAGAAGAGATGAAGAGAGTGCTGAAGCCTGGCGGGATCATGTTTGTTAACTTTTTGACGGTGAATGATTTCCGCTGCGGTGAAGGCGGCGATCTTGGACAGAACCAGTACGAGCAGTTTGACGATGATCTGCCGGTGATCCACTCTTACTATACCGCTACAGAACCGGATGAATTGTTCAGCGGGATGAAGTTGCTGTATAAGGAAGACAGGGTGCTGGAGCGAATATATGACGGTCAACTGATCACTCAGGGTTTTGTAGATTATATCGTGCAGAAACCGCTTCGATAACGTGCATACATAGAATGGCAAAGAGACTCTCCCAGATAGCAGAAATGCTGTCCATAGGAGAGTTCTTTTGTGTGTAATTAAGAGCTGGGCTACAGACTTGCAGTCTCCAGTGCTTCAAGTCCACATGTCTTGACTACCTCCGGGGGAAATTGGATAGCGGATGCTCCTGTGCAGCGCGCTAGGCAGGACAAAGCTTGCCGCAGTGCGGGAACCATCTCTGCAGTAAGCACCTCTTCAGGCTCCCACCACCAGCGGGTAATGGTAAGGATGCCGCTTTTTCTGTTCATGACCGGCTCAAACCGGCCGATAAAACGGTCACCGTACAGGAGCGGAAGCACGTAGTAACCATATTCCCGTTCCACCACAGGTTTGTATACCTCCCAGCGGTAATGAAATCCGAACAGCTGCCGGATCAGTTCTCTGTCCCACAACAGATTGTCCAAGGGAGCCAGAGCAGCGGCGAAATTCACCGTAGAATGACTTCTTCCGGAATCTTCTGCCTCTTCCTCCAGCTGCAGCACAGCTTCAAGCTCGGGCGCATCCATTGTCCGCATGTAAAGCGGCAGCTTAATACCCTCCACGTGCACCTCGCGCAGACTGTCAATCTGCAGCAGACGCTGCACTGCCGCGGTCCGCTCTTTGCTCTTCAGACCGGATATGCCAAGCCATCCGTCACCTGATTTATTCCACTGGAGTCCGATGCTGCCAATGCGCCGCTGCACGTACCAGTCATGGTATTGTTCGGTCGTGGGATTGGGATCGGCTGCTGCAACGACCTGCTCCGGCAGCAGTCGTGACGTAAAATCGTAGTAGCGGCGGGTGTGCACACGGTGATGAATGGACACTTCACCCCGGAAGTACATGGTTTCCAGAGCTGCCCGCGACAATCTGGCAGGGGCCCAGGCCCAGTCAATCTTCTCTTTGCCTTCCAGGTCCAGAGAAGAGAGGGGGCCGCGCTGACTCAGCGCATCACGGACTTGCAGTACCGTTGCTTCCAAAGGTTCATTTCTCTGGTGATGCCCGGAGGCTGCTTCCCTCAGCCGCTGAAAGCAGGGCCAGTCCTCCGTGCAATAGATCGACATGTTCTTGTCCCAGCCGTCGGTCAGCAGCCTGTCCTGGTACAGAAGCTCATTGGCTTGAGCGGGAATAAAGCCGGGAACCCGTGCCTGAAGCACAAGCTCATGATTATGCCCGGCAATATTCAGCGGATCATACTGAATACAGCCTACATGGCGTACGAATTCATAAATACCTGTCTTACCGCCAGGAAGACCACCGGAGATCAGCCCCTGATGCTGCAGCAAAAAAAGTCTGGCCTGCTTCTTGCTTATATTGTAAGTAATCATTATCAATCACTCCAATCATATGTATTAGTTCCCATTATATAGAACAAATGTTCTGTGCACAAATACAATTTAGCAGGACTAAGGGAAGTTTAGTGATAGACTGGAGAGTATCATTAAGTTAATATGACAATTGGTGGTAAAGGGGATTTATCGTGTGAAGACTGGTGGTGTATAAAATGATTCATTTAATAATGCTAATTCAAATAGTAAGCTTCTTTTTTATTTATCAATCGGTTTCCCGCTATCACTTTAGTGTCAAAGAAATAACAATTTGGCTAATGATATTCATAAGCATTGGAGTTGTTTCTACATATTTTATCGGAGTATGGGGGGCCGTTGCTCTATTTTTCTGTTTTGTGGGCATGTCTTATTTTAAAAATCAAAAAACGTTTACCTCTTTAGGTGTGTTTTACGGGGCGTATGCGTTGGTCATGAATTCATTTTTAGGTTATCTCGCAGCAGATCCGATTACAAACTTAATTGAGTTTGTTTTTAGACAATCATCGGCTAATATAGACTATCTTCCTTATCTTTTTACAGCTATGGCGCCCCCCATTATGAATGAAATCGGTCTTAGAGTAGTACGCCACTATGTTCCACAGCTCAATAAAGAAATTCTGCGGGAATCCAGCAAAGTGATTCTTTTTCCGGTGATCATTCTTTTAATCATCATCATCCTTTCGGTATATCCGATTTTAACCATTGGTAATAAGACCGGTGATTTTAGCTCATTTCATAGAACATTATTATTAGGGATGTGGCTGCTATTTATCATTGCTTTGCTGTATATGCAGTTTCAATACAATCATATCCGGAAAAGAGAAATTGAAAAATCTAAAAGTGAGCAATTGATACAATTAACGGATTATGCAACGCAGCTCGAAAAAATTTATGATGAATTCAGAAGCTTCCGTCATGACTACGCGAATATCCTATTGACTCTGGAGGAAGGGATTCATCGGGAAGATTGGGATCAAGTCAAGCAGGTATATGAACAAACAGTTAAGCCGACGGGGCAATTGATGCGTAATAATGAGTATAGCTTTGTCAAGCTGCGCAACCTGCATGTATCAGAGATCAAAAGTATCCTAGCCGCCAAAATTTTAATCGCCCAGCAAATGAAAATTGATGTTGCTTTGGAAATTGAAGAACCCGTTCACGCCATTCAAATGGAACTGATTTCATTTACCCGGATTCTCTCCATACTACTGGATAATGCGATTGAAGCAGCAACAGATACGGAGGAATCAAGAATTTGCATTGTGTTATTGGAGGATACGGACATACAGCTGATAAGAATTGAAAATAGTTGCGGAGAGGAAGTCAATTTGCGACGGTTGGGAGAACGCGGATATTCCTCAAAAGGCAAGGGCCGCGGATTAGGTTTATATAATGTGCAGCAAATTTTAAAAGAAAATAACTTTGCGTCATTAGAAACAGCGCTCCAATCTGGCCTATTCTCACAGACGCTTATTTTAAGAAAGACTGGGGTACAGAAATGAATATATTTATTTTAGAGGATAATATATTTCAGCAGCAACGTTTAGAACGGCTCATCAAAACATTAGCGCTGAAGCATCAGATTCGTTACCGGAGTTTAATTTCGACCGCAAGACCTGATGATCTGTTATCGCAAATCGAGAAAGTGGCTGACCATCAATTATATTTTCTTGATTTGCAGATCAATCATGAGGATCAGAAGGGGCTGGAGGTTGCTAAGGAGATCCGGAAAAAAGATCCTTTTGGGACGATTGTTATTGTTACCACACATTCCGAGTTAGCGCCAATAACTTTTACATATCGAGTGGCTGCTTTAGATTTTATTGAAAAGGATTTACCGGAAGCAGAATTTATTGAAAAGGTTACAGAGTGTCTTTTAATTGCTGATTCGCGCCGGACGGTTCCGGTAAGTTCTGATAACTTTTCTTTTGAGAATAAGTATACCAGCTTCCAAATTCCATTTTCGGATATCCTATATTTTGAGACCATGGAAATTGCACATAAAATAAGATTAATAACAAAATCCAAAGTTCTTGATTTTTACGCTGAATTAAATGAAATTGCAGGTTATGATGAACGTCTGTTCCGTTGCCACCGGGCATTTGTAGTTAATTTAGCTAACATTAGATCCGTGGATAAAAAGAACAAGCTGGTCTTGTTTGATAATGATGAAAGTTGTTCAGTTTCAAGAAGACTGCAAAAGGAAACCCTTGAAAAGATGGAAGCGTTAAGAAAATGAGTTTTGAGTTACATACGAAGTGCTGGCAGCTATATCTTATATGGCTGTTAGCGCTTTTTTTGTAAATATAAAAATTTATATGCTTTACGCTATAAATTATCCATCTATTTCTCGCTGAAACGGATACCGTCCTTTTGAGGACAGCGAAGCCGTTTCCACTTGATGAAAAAGTACCGTCTATGAAGGTTAAAGGACATTTGGTGCGATGAGGCTCTTGAATGGAGGGCAAAAGCCGTATGCTGTAAATGCACAACAACAATAGACCACACTTCATCGTTATCGTGGCTTGGAATTGTGAAATTTTATATAGAACGAGAGGCGGGGAACAATGGGGACCATGATCATGATTAACCAACTATCAAAGGCTTATAAGGGAAACGAAATAGTGTCAAATGTAACCATGCATATTGAATCTGGTGAAATCTACGGTTTCTTAGGACCGAACGGTGCGGGGAAAACAACAATTATGAAAATGATTCTAAATTTGGTGAAGCCAACATCCGGCGAGATTTTTGTGCTCAATCAACCTGTGTTACAAACCTCTTTTCAATACTTGGGACATATCGGCAGTATCATTGAATATCCCGTTTTTTATGAACGGTTAACGGCTGCCGAAAACTTACAATATCATTGTGATTATATGCAGATTCATGCTGAGGACCGGATTCACGAAGTCTTAGAAACGGTTGGCTTAACCGGTGTGGAGGATAAAAAAGTACATGAGTTTTCTCTAGGAATGAAACAGCGATTGGGTATTGCCAGAGCCATCCTCACAAAGCCGGAAATCTTGATTCTGGATGAACCGATTAATGGTTTAGACCCTGTGGGAATTAAGGATATTCGAATGCTTTTGCTGAAGCTTAAGAACGAGTGCGGTATGACAATTTTAGTCTCCAGCCACATTGTTTCAGAGATTGAATCGATTGCAGATACGATCGGAATCATTAATCATGGACAATTAATTAAGGAAGTTAAGATGAGTGAAATCATCAGCGAAAATGTTGAATACCTGGAGATAAAAGTGACTGACAGTAAGCAGGCTTCACTAGTGCTGGAGAGAAAATTAAACATCCATGACTATGAAGCGTTTGATCTGGAAACCATCCGGGTCTATCAACAAGATGTATCTCAATCGGTCATTAATAAAGAGCTGGTGCTCAATAATATCGTTGTAAATCGTATCGGAACACAGCAAAGCAACTTAGAAGAGTATTTCCTGGATCTCATTCATGGAGGCAGACAACATGCTTAGACTAATGAAGATTGAATGGAAGAGAAATAATCTGGCGGGATATAGTATTAGGGCCGTGATTAGTATGATGATTATATTTGGAATGGTTGCAGGAATGGCTGTCATGTCAAATGCTCAGGATGAACCTATGTTTTTAGATTTTACAGCCTTTATGTCACTGGCTAACATCTTTATTCGCGTTACCTTTGTCGTTTTTTCAGGGATTATTATTTCGAGGTTAGTGATTGATGAATTTAAGAATAAAACCATACAATTGTTATTTACCTATCCCATCCAACGCAAAAAAGTGATGCAAGCAAAGTTAATGATCGTATTAGTCTTTTGTTTCACATGTGTAGTGATTTCCACCTTCATCATTGAAATATTGACAGTGTTATTAAATCCGGCAGCTCATTTTTTTGAAACAACTGCATCAAAAGAAGATGTGTTGGCTACCTTTCCAGCCATTCTTATGGCTTCTGCAATGACGGCTGGTCTAAGTCTTATTCCATTGTCTTTCGGGATGCGTAAAAAATCTACTGCCACAACAATTACTAGTTCAGTAATCTTAGGGATTCTGCTAAATTCTATGATTTCTGATGGCAGCAGTTCTGTATCCATGTTTCAATTTATCGGCGTACCTATAGTTTTCTGCTTGTTAGGGTTGGCCGTAGCTTATTTATCCTATCGAAAAATTGACAGAACGGATGTTGCATAAACCATGAAAACTAATAAGTGGATTTGGATATCGATGGCGGTTGTTCTGGTGGGAATCCTTGTTGTTGGCTTGCAAGGTGGAGCTCAAGATTTTGAGTTGACAGAAGACTTCCCGGCGAATGAAATTCAGGGCATCGAAATGAATAATGATTCATGGGATCTTGTAGTGAAGGAATCAACAGACAATCAAGTCCATATAGACATTGAGGGTTATCAGACGGACAAGCAGAAGGCTCCTGTTGTAGTGACACGTAATTCTAATAACTTAGTTATACAACAAGATAAGCAAATTGGCGGGGCCTTTTCAGCTTTTTCTTTTCATAAAGAGGGAACTATCACAGTTTTTATTCCCAAAAATACAGTAGAAAGAGTCAGAATGGTCAACAATGATGGAGATATCAATATTCGAACGTTGGCAACCCATAATTTAATCGTTGAAAATAAAGCAGGCAGTGTGAAATTTAATCAAGTTGAAGCAGACTCGGGGGACTTAAATCTAATAGAAGGGGACCTGAATGTAAAGGATAGCTCATTTGATAGAATAGACGTAGCTGCCAGGGGGAATGACCTTTATTTTAAAAATGTAACCAGTTCTGTTATGAATCTTTATTCTAAAAGTGGCGAAATCGTTCTTGGAGGGGTAGCGGAAAAAGGTGAAATGAGAGTCGAAACATCAACTGGAGATATTCAAGTAGGGTATCAAACCGAGCCATCCAACCTGAAAGTAGCAGTGGAAAATGCAAAAGGAGATACGACGGTTCACTTGAAGAATCTCTTGACTACGAAGAATACAGACAAGAATGTAGATGGAACTATTGGCGATGGGGAGAATTTACTACAGGTCAAAAGTAAATCAGGAAGTATTAATATTAAGTAAATCAAAAAGAGACAGGCTCCTCAATACATGAGGAACTGTCTCTTTTTAAGGAGAAGCAGTTCAAACACTAGCCCTGCTTGAACGAAGGCTGCAGGACTGCGGCAGAGGCGGAAGAAGATGCGGAAGCCGAGTCGGCTGCAGCTCCATTTTCCGCACCGGCACCGAGTTGAAGCTGGTACATGCGGAAGTAGCGACCACCCAGCGCCATGAGTTCATCATGGCTGCCGCGCTCAACGATTTCGCCGTGATGCAGGACAAGAATCTGATCCGCACTGCGGATTGTGGATAAGCGGTGAGCGATGATGAAGGTGGTGCGGCCTTTCTTCAGCACCTCCAGCGCTTCCTGAATGATGCTCTCTGTCTCGGTATCGATGTTGGAGGTCGCTTCATCCAGGATAAGAATGGCCGGATCAAAGGACAACGCCCGGGCAAATGAAATCAGCTGACGCTGGCCGGCCGAAAGTGTGCTGCCTTTCTCCACCACTGGTTCATCGAAGCCTTTGGGCAGATGAGACAGCAGCTTATCCGCTCCGACTTCCCGCAGTGCCCGTTCCACCCGTTCCCTTGTGATCCGCTCGTCTCCGAGACTGACATTGGAAGCGATGGTCCCTGTGAACAAGTAAGGATCCTGAAGCACAATTCCCATATGGCTTCGCAGCCACTGCTTCGGCAGATCTTTAACTTCTTGACCATCAATGGTAATGCTTCCGCGCTGCGGATCATAGAAGCGGAACAGGAGATTGATGATTGAGCTTTTACCGGAGCCGGTATGTCCTACCAGAGCAACAGTTTCACCAGAACGGGCTTCAAAGGAAATGTCACGCAGGACGAAGTCTTTTTTGTAAGCAAAGGAAACGTCTTTAAACACCACATCTCCCTTGTAACGCGGCATGGAACCATCGGTCACCGGCTCGCCGGGTTCATCCATAAGTGTAAATACGCGGCCGGCAGAGACCATCGAGGAATCCAGATTGGCCAGTTGGTTGACCATTCCGGTAATCGGTTGGAACATCCGTCCGAGCACGTCGACGAAGGCGTACAGCACACCCAGCGACACAAAGGTAGAGCCATCCAGGCTGCCGAATCCAAAGTACCATAATACTAGTACAAAGGAGAGACTGCGCAGCGAGTTCACCAGGTTGTGGGAAGTGAAGGCATTCAGGTTGAGCATTTTATTCTGGTATTTCAGATAATCATCGTTCAGGCGCTCGAATTCTTCACTGCTCTGCTTCTGGCGGCGGAAAATGCGGATGATCGACATCCCTTGAATCGATTCATTGATGATGGCGTTGATCTCACTAAGCCGCGAGCGGATGATGGTATTGTATTTGGTGGCAACTTTGCGGTAGAGCACAATCCAGAGAATCACAATCGGGACAATGAACAGACTGACCAGTCCGAGGTGAATATCCAGCAGGAACAGGGCGACATAAACACCGATGATATTGATAATCCCTGTGCTGAAGTTGGATAATACCGCTATGAACAGATCCTTGACTGCTTCCGTATCGTTCGTAACCCGGGAGACGACCTTACCTGCAGGCAGATTGTCGAAGAAATAAACAGGCAGCCGCTGGATATGGGCGTATACATCGGTCCGCAGCTTGCGGATGACCTGATTGGCCGACGATTGCAGCCAGTAGGTTTTACCGAATTCCGCTATGATCGAGATGACCAGGAATATCGCGTACAGTCCTACCAGTTTATAAATGCCGGGGAATTCAGGTTTGTAAAAAGCGAATAATTCATTTGCCGAGAGCTTCTCGGCAGGATAGACACTCAGAGTGTCTCCGTATTGGATATGCATCTCTCCGTCACGGAAGGTCCGCTCGCCTTCAGGCTGCGCTACGGCTTCATTGATGAAGTAGAAGCTTTTTCCGACCTGAAGCAGGCGGATTTCCTGGCCTTTGGCTTCGCCTTCGGCAAACCGGTCACCGCGTTTGTAGAAGGAATTATTATATTCAGCGGCATCTTTGGAAGAGTCCGTCTGGAAGTAGGGCTTCTCTATGGCCAGCAGATGATTGTCAATCATGCTCTTGGCGATAAAAGGCCCTGCCAGCTCGGCTGCCACTCCGATAGTAAGCAGCAGTAGTGCTGCGATAAATGTTTTTTTGGCAGTTAATGCGTACTGCAGCAGGCGTTTGCCCGTACTTTGTGTCAACGGTGACACCTCCTAAACGTTTTTAGGGAGCTTCAAAAAGCCTATGCTCATCATTTATTCATTCGTTAAATTGTTCTCCACCTGCTGGCGGTCGAACTGCTCACGATACCAGCCGTTCATGTTCAGCAGCTCCTGATGGGTGCCCCGTTCTGTTATATGTCCGTTATCCAGCACAACGATCAGATCGGCATGCTCAATAGCAGAGAGACGGTGAGTGGAGATCAGCGTGGTTTTGCCGGCACGCTCCGAGCGGATGTTCTCGATGATTTTGGCTTCTGTACGTGCGTCTACGGCAGAAAGTGCATCATCCAGGATCAGAATATCAGGATTTGCGATAAAGGCTCTGGAGATCGAAACGCGTTGTTTCTGGCCTCCGGAAAGAGAGACACCGCGTTCACCCACTAGGGTATCAAGGCCGTCAGACAAGGTACCGAGGTCATTCTGAAAAGCCGCTGCCGTGATGGCTTCCATAATCCGTTCGTCGCTGGCGTTATTGTAGCCGAACTGGATGTTCTCACGAACCGATTTGGAGAACAGAATTTGCTCCTGCGGCACATAACCCATCCAGCCGTGCAGGCGGTCGAGGGCGATTTGCCCAATCGGCACACCGGAGATCAGGATGTCGCCTTTACCGGACGGATATTCATGAAGCAGCTGTTTCAGCAATGTCGATTTGCCGCTGCCTGTGCGTCCGACTACCCCGAGCGTCTGTCCCTGGGAGAGGGAGAAGCTGACGCCGCTTAGATTGTCGATGGTCGAAGTGGGGTAACGGAACGTTACATCCTTCAGCTCAATACGCGTCGGGTGTTCAACCGGAACCGGATGAGCAATATCCTCAACATCGGGACGGGAATTCAGCGTCTCATCAATCCGTTCTAGGGATGCTCCGCCGCGCTGCATAATATTGATCAGCTCTCCGATCGCGAACATCGGCCACACGATCATCCCCAGATACATATTGAAGGAAACCAAATCTCCGAGTGTAATTTGATTGCGGAATACAAGATAAATGCCGTAGGTAAGCGCGATAATGTAGCTTAGTCCCACACAAAAGCGGATCGTTGGTTCAAAAAAGGCATCAACGCGGGCTACCGCCATATTTTTGCGGTATACATCCTCCGTAATGTCGGAGAATCGTTTCTCGTCCATACGTTCCTGTACGTAAGCCCGGATCACGCGAATACCGGATACGGATTCCAGTACCTGGTCGTTCATATCTCCGAAGGCATCCTGTGCCAGGCTGTACCGGTCATGAATGGCCTTGCCATAGTAAATCATGGCGATGGCGATCAGCGGAAGCGGCAGCACTGCTGCGAGAGTCAGCTTCCAGCTGACCAGAAAGCCCATGGCCAGCAGCACAACGGTAAGGTAAACCGTTGAATCCACCAGAGTCAGCATCCCGAAGCCTACGGTTGCCGATACGGCTCGGATATCATTGGTTGCCCGGGCCATAAGGTCACCGGTACGGTTGCGCTCGAAGAAGGAAGGCGTCATCGTCATAAGATGATTCATAAAGCGGGAGCGGAGCAGACGCTCCACAAGGTTGGAACCCCCGAACAGCTTATGCATCCATATGTAGGTGATCCAATAAATAATTAGAAGCATGAGGACGATCAGGCCAATATACTTCATAAGGGAACCGGCGGTTATCGAGCCGCGTACGATCTCGTCAATGGCATTGCCGAGCAGACGAGGAGGCAGCAGTTCAAGCACACCAACTACAATTAATAAAATCAGGCCTACTGTGTAGCGCCTTTTCTCCCGGCGGAAGAACCAACCGAGATTTCGGAGAACGGAGAACAAGGGAAATCCCTTCCTTTCGTATTGAATTGATTGCCGGCTGTTGAATGGTGCGGATAGTGGTTCAGCTCTTAACAGCATACAAAAAGGCATATCATCCGAAAACGGATGATATGCCTGTGATATACAGCAGTTATCATGTCCACGGTGCTAAGACAGCACAGAGACATGGAAGAGACTTGCATAACCTGAAATCAAGATGTACGCGTTACATACATGATTCTTCAGGTGCTTTCCACTACTTGGGCTGCTTTGGTATTCAGTTGTGTACAGTTGCCGACAATAGTATAAAAATCAACTTTAACAAGGTTAAACACCGCGCTCACCCTTTCCTTAGTTTTGGTAATAACTTGAAGACGCTTCGTTATGTTCAGAGTTTATCATCCGCCGTTAAGAATTGTCAAATGTAATTTTGAACAAATTTCGAATTAGCGGTATGATAAAATACGTTGCGATCATTTGGAATGTGGACTTTTTTTCAGTATGATAAGAAGAAACGGGAGGAGCTAAAAGACATGAAGATGGTAATCAGCCCAGAAGCCGCCGCCTGGTTTATGCGGGAATTAGATCTGCAGACAGGGGCGCATATCCGGTTATTTCCCCGTTACAGTTCAGGAGGAGGACTGCATCCCGGGTTTTCACTGGGGATCGCCACCGAACTGCCGGGACGTCCTGCTGTGCAGACTGAGCAGGGAGGCCTGATTTTTTATATGGAAGAGCAGGACTTGTGGTATATGGAGGGATACAGCCTATCCATTGTCTATGTGGAGGCTGAGGATGATATCGACTACCAGTATGAGCTTCTGCCGGTGGCCGGTGGAGTGCAGCAGTAATTCTGCCCTGTGCAACTGGGTATTACAGCACAGGTTGCTATCTTAAAAAGCCCTTGCCAAAAGGCAGGGGCTTTTTAAGATAGAGAATTTACGGATACAAGAATCTATAAGGTTGGGCCTATAAATCCTAAAACGTCATTAGTGCGAGCTGCGGAAGGTCTCTTCCTCCATAGCGAAATCAAAGTCATCAATGTCATACACCTGGACGGGGACTCCGCCTTCGATGATGCGCTGAATGAGCTCGAACTGGTCGGTAAGAATCGGTACTTTCTCACGCTGGGAAGAGAGCAGCAGCTCGGTTTCGATCGGATCAAACAGCTCTCCGTATGTAGCATTATCAATGCTGTTGATGATGGTGATCTGTGCCTGCCCTCCGAGCAGAATGCCGGAGCTCTTGGCCCATGGAACAGCCAGACAGCGGTTGATCTTCTTGGAATTGAGCGGTTCCTCGAAATAGGCGATCAGTTCACGGATCTTCAATTTGACGTGCTGATCATCATCCGCCCGGTTCATTAACGGCTCGTCACTGTCCCGTAGTTCATACAATTCCATGATGGTTGTATAGGGCACTATATATTCTACAGGGCTTTGCGGGATGAGAAGCTGGCCATAAATTGCCATCATGACCGCTTCTGTCACAAATTGTCTAGACATCGTTATCCTCCTGAAGTTCAGGTACTGCAATCGTACTTATGGACTTAAAAATATAAAAACACTGTGGAGCGCAAATGTCAACAGTAC
Organism: Paenibacillus sp. FSL M7-1046; assembly: GCF_038007405.1. Taxonomy (NCBI): domain Bacteria; kingdom Bacillati; phylum Bacillota; class Bacilli; order Caryophanales; family Paenibacillaceae; genus Paenibacillus; species Paenibacillus sp. FSL M7-1046. The sequence continues at coordinate 5,595,246 of NZ_JBBOXB010000001.1, forward strand.
CCAGTCAACAAGGTGAAGAGAAAGGGCGTAACCATCTGTGAAACAATGGAAATCTTATTTTGTTTTTGTCCGGCCTTATATGAAATGGATTGTGCTGACGCTGATTATCGGCATGATCAAATTTAGCATTCCGCTAACACTGCCGCTGATTCTGAAATATGTGGTGGATGATCTTCTGAGCAACTCCGTACTGACTGTCGCGGAACGTGTCTCGAAGCTGATGTATGTCCTCGGAGGCGCATTATTCCTGTTTGTCATTGTCAGAGGTCCTGTTGAGTATTTCCGTCAGTATTTTGCCCAGCTGATCACAAGCAAAGTGCTGTTCGACATGCGCAACAAGCTGTACAGCCACTTGCAGCGCCTGTCACTGCGTTACTATCAGAATACCAAGGTAGGCGAGGCCATATCCAGATTCATCAATGATGTGGAGCAGTCAAAGAATCTCGTGGAAGTCGGGATGATGAACGTCTGGCTGGATATGTTCACGCTCGTCTTTGCACTAGGTTTCATGTTCTACCTCAATCCGGTGCTGGCGCTCGTATCCATAGCCATCCTGCCGCTGTACGGCATTGCCGTGAACACACTTTATAAGCGGCTCAAGCTGCTGACCAAGGACCGTTCCCAGGCGCTGGCAGCGATTCAAGGCTATTTGCATGAGCGGATTCAGGGCATTGCGATTATCCGCAGCTTCACGATGGAGCGGGTGGACCAGAAGCAATTTGAGGCTATCAACGGCAAGTTTCTGGAAAAGGCGATGGCCCAAACGCGCTGGAATGCCGTTACCTTTGCTATTATCAATACCTTAACGGACATCGCCCCGCTGCTTGTGATCGGTTATGGGGGATATCAGGTGATACACGGCAATCTGACGCTGGGTACATTTGTTGCCTTTTTCGGTTACCTGGACCGGATGTATGCCCCGCTGCGGCGGCTGATCAATTCTTCCACCGTGTTGACTCAGGCCTCCGCATCGCTGGAGCGGGTCATGGAGCTATTGGACGAACCTTACGATATCGTCGATCAGCCTGGAGCAAAGCCGCTGAACAATCCATCAGGAGATATAGAGTTTGATCAGGTATGGTTCAAGTATGGCGATGAGAACGAATATGTGCTGAAAGATATCAATCTGCGGATAAATCCCGGACAGACGGTGGCCTTTGTAGGGATGAGCGGCGGGGGGAAGTCCTCCCTAATCAGTCTGATCCCGCGGTTCTATGATATCAGTAAAGGCAATCTGCGAATGGACGGGCATGATATCCGGGGGCTGACGCAGGAGAGTCTGCGGCGGACTGTCGGCATGGTGCTTCAGGATAATTTCCTGTTCAGCGGTTCGGTGCGCGAGAATATTCTCTTCGGCAATCCGGCGGCTGGTGAGGCGGAAATTGTCTCTGCAGCGCAGGCGGCTAACGCGCATGATTTCATCATGCAGCTTCCTGATGGCTATGATACTGAGGTAGGAGAGCGGGGGGTGAAGCTGTCGGGAGGCCAGAAACAGCGCGTGGCGATTGCGCGGGTATTTCTCAAGGACCCGAAGGTGCTTATTCTTGACGAGGCCACCTCGGCACTGGACCTGGAATCGGAGCATCTGATCCAGCAGGCGCTCCAGTCGCTTTCATCCGAGCGCACAACGCTGATTGTCGCCCACAGACTGTCCACGATTACCCACGCAGACCAGATTGTTGTGCTGGAGAATGGAGAGATCACTGAGCGGGGTACCCACGAAGGGCTTATGGCGCTTGACGGAAGTTACGCCCGGCTGTTCAATGTACAGCGGCTGGATGCATGAATAGAGTTTACTGCTATGCGGTTCCTTCGGGAACCGCTTTTTCTTTGCATTTGAATTTAAGTTACAGTATACTGTAACTATAACAGCGAAGTGTAACTAATGTCGGAAGTTTAAATCATTTTTGCGAACGGGAGGATGGTTGGATGAATACCTATACCGGCAAACAGCTTGCCGATCTTGTTCAGCGGGAAGAGCCGGATATGAATCTAAGAACGATACGGTACTATACGCAAATCGGGCTTCTGCCACCGCTGGAGTTATCCGGCAACAAACGGGTCTATACCGACCGGCATCTGGAATATTTGCGGGCGATCCTGACCTTGTCCAAAAGCGGGGAGAGTCTGGCAGATATTCAAGAGAAGCTTACGGGATTGCCTGCGGAGGAAGTGGCTAAGATTGGTGAACGGCTGCGTTTCTACCAAACGGAGCATATTTTCCGCAATGAGACCCTAGTCATTAATGAAGATGTGATGCTTACGGTTAGTCCGCGCATATCTGCAGCGTTAAAGTCCGAGCTGGTTGAAACGGTGAACCGGCTGCTGAAGGGGGGCAACACCCCATGACTGGAGCAGAAATTACGATTGAGGTGCGTCTTGCAAAATCTGTGCTGGAGAATGAAGAGGGAATGAATCACCTCTGGGTCCATTTGGAGCCACTTGGCGGGGTGAAGCAAGCGGTACTTGAACTGCAGCTTCCAGCAGGGGTCCATTGGGACGGGAAAGTAAAGGGCTATCCACAGGATACCAGTGGCAGAGTCATTATTGAGCAGCCCGAAATGCCAAATGACCTTTTACTGGGGATTTATACAATCCAGCCTATAGATTGCGGCTTAGTCAGCTTGAGCATTGATGTGTCACTCATAGATCACAGTGGTATAGAGATCTGTAATACAGTGCTCGTCCCGCTTAGCATTGTTGATGCAGAAAGTGTGGATGAGGAAACGGTAGAAATAGACGAGGAGGTCATTAGAAGAGTCAAAGAACAGGCCCTAACTGAGCCAACGAGCACTCATCCGGACGGCAGCAACAGCGGAATGCTCGATTGCTCACTTCCCAAGCTCATTCGCTATGACCCCCATTACCGCTCAGAACTCGAGGAAAAATACCGGGTTGAGGGAACAGGTTTATAAGCTTCATCCGCATCCCGACATACCAAACAGGCAGGCCACTCCGCTCACAGTGAGCAGAGTGGCCTGCCTGTCTCCATCTTTAAACCATTATCCACGTCCAATCAGCAGGGAGAGGATACCTGCCGCGATCAGCGGACCTACGGGTACGCCCTTGAAGAAAGCGACACCGATAACCGTGCCGATCAGCAGGCCGGCAACGATCGTAGGCTGGCTGCCCATAAGCACTGCTCCACGCCCACCCAAATAGGCAACAAGAATACCGATCCCAATGGCAAGCAGCGATTTCCAGTGGTAAAAGGAATGCCAGATCATTTGCAGCGATATTTTACCGCTCGCCAGCGGAGTCATCACACCGATGGTAAGGATGATGATCCCGACAGTCAGGCCATACTTTTCCAGCCACGGAAAAGCCTGCTGCAGTCCAAGCACCCTCAGCAGCAGCAGCACAACCATTGCGATCGTTACCGGTGAATTGCTGCTGATAATGCCGAGGGCTGCGAGGCCCAGCAGGAGGAGCGAGGTGATATCCATCGTAACGAAACACTCCTTATTCTAAGTAAGCCGTTTTGAAATGATGTGATCTGCAATCAGCTTCCCGTGGCCCCGTCCGGTTTCGATGAATACCTCATTGGCATTGCGTCCGGAGGCGATAACACCGGCTACATAAAGTCCCGGGATGTTAGTTTCCATCGTGGACGGGTTATAGGCAGGTTTATCCTGTTCGTCGTCCATTATTGCCCCTGCGGAAGACAGAAGTGTCCTGCTGGGGCGGAAGCCGGTTAAGGCGAGTACAAAATCATTGTCGAGTTCAAGTGTCTCACCGTTTGATTTAGTAACAATGACTGAACCGGGTGTAATTTCGGTTACCCGTGATTCCAGATGGAGCGTTATCTTTTCTTTAGCTACCATGCTTTCAAAGATAGGCCGTACCCACGGTTTGATGTTCTGCGAAATGCTGGCTCCCCGGTAGACCATATCTACGGAAGCGCCCACCCGCATTAACTCAAGTGCCGCATCCACAGCAGAATTGCTGCCGCCGATGACAGTAACCTTCATCCCCGTATAGGGATGGGCTTCACCGAAATAGTGCGTGACCTTAGGGAGCTCCTCCCCGGGGATGCCGATCATATTGGGCTGGTCGAAGTAACCGGTGGAGATCACCACGTTTGAGGCTGCATGGGTTAGCTGTTCCCCCCGTTTAGTGATCGTATGTACAGCGAAACTTCCGTCCTCCAGACGTTCGACTGAGAGCGCTTCTTCGTAAGCGGCAATCTCGAGTCCATGCTGCTCGGCGGCGCGGCGGTAATAGACGAGTGCTTCATGGCGGTAAGGCTTGTCATTGGGTGAGGTGAAGGGCACATCACCAATCTCCAATAAAGAGGTTGTACTGAAGAACTGCATGCTGGTCGGATACAGATAAATGGAGTGAACAATAAAGTTTTTTTCAATGATCAGGCTGGACAGCCCTTGGCGCTGGCATTCCATTGCGGCCGAAAGCCCGCAGGGACCTGCCCCGATAATAATGACGTCTTTCATATGGATGGCAACCTCCTGATGTATACTTTCTTTTCTCTAAATCGTACCTTAAATTTAATGTTTTTGCTATCTGTGCAGCATATTCAGCTAATCGTTATTGCTCTCGAGATTGGATTGGAGTATAATTAGATATATATCTAAACATAGTTTAATCGTAAAAATTGCTTGTAAATGTTATAGGAGAGTGACCCCGATGCAGCTGGAGAAAATTGTGAATTACCATAAAGCTTTATCCGACCCGACACGCCTGCGCATGCTGCTGCTGCTGTCCAAGGGGGAGGTGCACGGACAGGCGCTGGCGGAGAAACTTAATTTATCACAGCCTACCGTAACACATCATGCCGCCAAGCTCCGGGAGGCCGCAATGATCAAGGAACGCAGAGACAAGAATACGGTTTACTTTTCGTTGAACCCTGAGTTTATCGAGGCCGGTTCAGAGGCATCGCTTAGATTTATTTTTGCCAAGGGGGCAGAAGATATGGACGAGTTATCTACGGAAAAGAGCCTGAAGGATTCAGTGCTGCGCAACTTTTTTGCCAAAGACGGCCGGCTGCGCCAGATTCCCGCACAATACAAGAAGAAGCTGATCGCACTGCAATATATGGTTGAGAAGCTTGAACCCGGTGTAGTGTATACGGAAAAAGAAATCAACGAGTTTATCAGACCATTCCATGAGGATTATGCCTCGATCCGCCGGGAGTTCATCATGCACCAGTTTATGTACCGGGAAAATGACAAATATGAGCTTAACCCGCCGGAGATGTGGACTCACTGGGAAAATGTCAAATAATGATCTAATAAATGGGGATTTTTTGTGACAATTGAAGGTTCGACTGATTAAATGTCCGAATAACGAATAAACTGGAATTGTAAGCGTTATCTGACATATACTTCGAAAGGAGACTTTCAGTATGATATTCAAACGCGCGAAAAAAAATACACCTCCCATTCATCTCACTGTTACTTTGCCGCAGATCAAGCAAGCTGTTAGGCAATTTGAAGAAGATATGCCTGCTCCGATCAACCGTACCGCACTGATTCTGGAGGATAAGAGCATTGACCTTATCCGGCTCAAGAGATATTTGGGCGGAGTGCCTCATCAGAAGTTTTACATGTCGCGGGAAACGTTCGAAATTTTTGAGGAAGCTGACAAGATGGTGCCTTATTATATTGATATGGTTCAGTCGGCTGTGGATAATTATATCAACGACACCGGCAAGCTGCCGCTGCTCGAGGATGCCTGGCTGCCGGAGGTTCATTACCGCCTGCTGCACACTGAACGTTATCTGAAAGAAACACCGCCATTTCCCCTGTACATCACGGAGGAAGAGATGATGCTGACCCATCGGCCCGAGCATTTTGAATGAATGAACGATTTACAATTAACACTAGAAAGACTGTTCAGTTGAGGGGCACTGAGGCGCCTGTCAGCAGAACGGTCTTTTCTTTGTTCATGTTGGCATAGTACAATGAATTTCTGGTAACACGTTCCGGAAGAATTCATAGATTAGGAGAATTATTGCATGAACAAAGTACAAGCACTTCTGTTTGATCTGGATAACACGCTCATGGACCGCGATTCAACCTTCCGCAGTTTCAGCGAACAATTTGTACGTGATCTCCTCGGGCATTTGCAGCCGGAAGAAGCGCAGCGGGTAGTAGAGGATATTATTGTACGGGATGCCGACGGGTACCGGGACAAGGATGGTTTTTTTGCCGAGCTCAGCGAGGTGCTGCCGTGGGAGAAGGCAGTGTCGGCTGCGGACATCCGGACCTATTATGATGAGACCTACACCGGGCACGGAGCGCTTATGAAGTACGCCGAAGATATTTTGAACTACTGCCGGGAGCAGGGCTATATTCTAGGTCTGGTTACGAACGGCAAGAAACAGATCCAATATGGCAAAATCGATCTTCTTGGACTGCGCGGCTTCTTTAAAACAATAGTCATTTCCGGCGAAGCAGGAATCAGCAAGCCGGATCCGGCAATTTACCGTCTTGCACTTGAGCGTCTGGGCACAACTGCGGAACAGACGCTGTTCATCGGCGATCATCCGGTGAACGATATCTGGGGTGCGGGCAAGGCGGGTATGGAAACAATCTGGCTGAAGCGTAATCATGAATGGGATGAGAAGCTGGATGTGCATCCATGGAAAACCATCCATGAGCTTTATGAGTTGAAGGGGATTCTTTAGCTTTGCTGTTGACAATATGCTGCCGGCAAGTTTATTATTACAGCATATTAGTTCGGAAGGAGACGATGTTATATGACAGTTTATATTGCAATTGCGCGATTGGTAACTACTGTTGTGAATACGTGTCTTCCGGGAACAGCAGCTGCAGTGTAAGTAACACGCAGCTTTGCGGGTAAGCTCTACGATGCCTTTTAGAGCCGCCGGGAACCGTATGTGTTCCGGCGGCTTTTTTGTGTGGATCGGTAAGTACGGATACGGTTATTGTATTCGTGCACACCGGATTCACGCTCAGAAATGTGCTGATTCTCCTCTTCAGGGGGAGGAATGGCTTGCTCTGATCTTGACTTCACAGAAATTGTCCCTTGCCATAGTGCAGGGGAGAGTTTCTGTGAAGTCCGCCGCCGGAATGAGGATTCCGGCGGCTTTTTGTGTTCCCGTAATACACGTTGGTCAGAAGAAACGAAGTGATTTATTTCCGATGCCGGCTTCTTTCGAAGCCGGGCCGGGAGTGTACGAACTAAACAATCAGGAGGATTTAGATGACAATAGAACAATATGGCTGGAATAAAACCTGGATTAACAAGTGGAACGAACTGCATCAAAGTTTGGAAAACAGAACATTTGTACCCGGCAGAATTGTCGGCGATTTCGGCAGCAAGTACAGGGTTATGACAGAAACGGGAGAAACCTGGGGTGAGCTGGCAGGCAGGCTCAGACATACCTTAACCGATTCCGGGGATTATCCGGCAATCGGTGACTGGGTGTCACTGGCGATGTTGGATGGTGGAGAACATGCCGTTATTCATGGTGTGCTGCCCCGCCAAAGTGTGATCTCGCGGAAGGTGGCGGGAAATACAAATGAGGAACAGATTGTGGCCTCCAACGTAGACACTTTATTCCTTGTCAGTGCGTTAAATGACGATTTTAATGTCCGGCGGATGGAAAGATATCTGATCATGGCCTGGAACAGCGGGGCAAATCCGGTGATCCTGCTGACCAAAGCGGATTTGTGTGATGATGCAGAGAGCAAAATTGCAGAGATGGAGCGGGCAGCGCCCGGAGTGGCCGTGTATGCAGTCAGCGCCTTGCTCGGAGACGGGCGGGATAAACTGCTGCCCTATATTGGCAGCGGTCAGACAGTGGCCCTGACCGGCTCCTCGGGCTGCGGCAAGTCAACATTGGTTAACTGGCTTAGCGGAGCAACCCTGCAGCTCACCCAGGATGTCAGGGAAGGGGACAGCCGGGGGCGGCACACGACCACTCACCGGGAACTGTTCATCCTCCCGGACGGCGGTATCATTGTCGATACGCCGGGAATGCGCGAAATGCAGCTGTGGGAGGATGAAGGCGGACTTGATCTCGCGTTCGGGGATATCAGCAGTCTGGCAGCAGATTGCCGCTTTAGCGATTGCAGACATGAACGCGAAGAGGGCTGCGCAGTCCTTGCGGCAGTCTCGACCGGAGTGCTGGAAGAGAAAAGGCTGCTGAATTACCGCAAAACCCAGAAGGAGCTGCTGTACCAGAGCAGCAAAGAGGTGAAGCAGAAGCGGAAAACAGCAGCCGCTGCGACCAAGGCAGCGCCTTCCCGTTCCAGAAATTCCGGCTGGCGCCGGGAGCTGGAGGAATATTGAGGAGCAGTATAACTAAGCAACAATAAACTAAGCAACAGTAAACCACAACAAGAGGGTCCCTGGAGCCTTAGAATGGCTGTAAGGAGACCCTCTTGTAACGCAAGGGCGCAGCTCCAAAGAAGCTGCGCCCTTGCTATATATAAATAAAAGTCCGGCTAATTGCAATGCATATACCTAATTAAAGTACGGATGTCTATCTTTAGAACCGGACCTTTAATACTGGTGTGTTCTTAGAACGATGCAGCAGCAGTCTTGGCCAGTTGCAAACCGCTCGCGATGATTTCTGCGGATTGTGCAGGGTTCTGGTTGTGGCCTTCAATAATCACTTGTGTAGTATCTTTGAAGCCCCAGAAGTTCAGGTTGCCCATGATGAAGTTAACGGCCATTTCAGCGCTTGCTGCCGGTCCTTCGGAATAGATGCCGCCTCTGGCATTGAGTACAGCTGCTTTTTTGTCAGTCAGCAAGCCAACTGGACCTTCAGCAGTGTATTTGAATGTGGTGCCTGCCTGGTTCAGGTAGTCGATGTAAGTATGAAGTACAGCCGGAACAGTCATGTTCCAGAGCGGGAAAGCAAATACTACTTTGTCAGCGGCAAGGAACTGATTCAGGTATTTCTTAACCAGTGCAGCGCCGGCAGCTTCTTCAGGAGTAGCTTCGTAGCCTTGAGCGGCTTTATAAACACCGGTAATCAGTGTGTTGTCATAATAAGGAAGTTGCTCTGCGAACAAATCCAGTTCAGTGATTTCGTCTTGCGGATGGGACTCCTTGTAGCTTGCCAGGAATTCGTTGTAAAGCTGAACGCTTACGGATTGATCTGCAGGGCGGTTATTGGCTTTGATGAAAAGTACATTAGACATTATGATTTCTCCTTAGATATATATTTAATACTTACTATCAATAATATAGCATTTAATATTTAGTTTGTAAATAACAGTCGAAACAAATTTTTATTTGCTCGACAGCAAAGGCCTTTTCTTTGCAGGGCTACTACATCTCTTAATGGACGAATTGTTTTTTTGGCAGAACATCAATATGTAGTGAAACCGCTCTGACTCAGCTTTTTTTTCAATTTTGGGCAAAGTTTAAGGAATACAGGACCCGGTTATATAGGTGTTACAAGGATAAAAGGAAATGATTTCCTCACCTCAGGTTGGCAATACAACTTATTGAAGAAGGAGCGATTGACATGTCCATCGACCGTTTTATCATTAAAAAACTGGACAACTGTCACGAAGAGCAGACTCGTCGCAACTTAGTGAAGTTGTTCAAACTGCGGATTCAGAAGGCAGAAAAGGAAGAGAACAGAAATCACCGGATTAGTTGAAGATATGCCGCTGAAGTACAGATAGCCGGCCAACATATAGAGCGAGCAGAGCACATCCCTTCTTAATGAAGGGGTGTGCTTTTTTTCTGCACAAAAAAACTACCCCTCTAATTAATAGAGGGATAGCGCCAATGAATCATTTTCACTATAACTGTGCAATATAGCTTCAGAGCCTTTAATTTCGATACTAATCAGAGAATTTAAGCATTTCTGCAGAGCACTTTTGCCCTTCTGGATTTTGAGCTCCAGTGTGCTGTTCAGCAACCGGATAACCTTCTGGGTGGGCTGTTTGTTTTCTGTAGTGAAGTACACAGGTACAAGCTTGTTCTGAAATGTGATGAGCATTCTCATTTTGAAATCACCTCGCTACAAGTATTTCATGATATAGATCATACCCCTCATTTCTTAATTTTACCTTAAAATTAGCTTATGATAACATAAAGATTACAAGTTTTATAGTTTGGGACTTTTTTTATTGCAGTGTGATTCCAATGTTAGCGGGATCCGGGAAGGATATATCAATGTGAATAAAAAGGATAAGGTATATTTAGCTAATTTTCTGTTCCCAGATAAGCCAGCGGGGAAGGAAATTTCGGATCTGATGCAAATGGCAGCATCCGCGGACCGAATATGCCGGTTAAAATACTGTGAAGGTGATCAAGTACAGGATATCTGCCTGCAGGTTCATAAGGATATAACATTGATCGCAGGCATTGAGCCCTCAGATTCCTTCGTCTATAGACTGAGCGATCCACAGAAGGTGCAGCGCGCTTGTTATTATCTGTTTAATTGCTTTGAGCCTGAAGAGTTTAGCGTAGAGGATGTACCGTGTCTGCAACTGTCCAGACGGAGATATGAGGAGCTAAAAGAAAGCGCCGCAACCTACAGCTTGTGTTTTTTGGCAGAATGTCTGACAGCGGAAACAGGGGATTTGCTACAATCCGCACAGCTTGCGAAGGTCATGAAGAACAAAACGGCTGAAGGAGAGCTTAAGCTGTGTTCACGCAGTAAAGAGGAGTGTAAGCTCCAGCATGCCTTTTTTATTGAAGATACCTCCAGCGGCTGGCTGCTGCGTATGAGCTGCGAAGCCGCGGAGGACTGGATGGTTGCCATTCCGGTTACGAAAGCGCAGATATGCTCTGCTCTCTATGAGTGGGTAATGCAAACATCTCCAGTGTTTACTCCAGAATAATTGTGGAATAAGCAGGCAGTGTAAGCATGTTGTCCGCCAGACCTGCTTCTCCCCGGAACGTCTTGATTATTGAAGAATAAGTAACGGTGTTCGTGCCGGAAGGTAGAGGAATCTTCTGTGTCCCGCCAGTTAAATTGTGAACCACCAATACTTGCTCTCCGGCAGTGATCCGTTCGAAGGCCATAATGCCACTGTTTCCGGAAGAATACTCGCGAATTCCACCGTCTTTCAGTGCAGGTACTTCATTGCGCAAGGAAATAAGCTGACGGTAATGCTCCAGCAGAGAACCTCTGTTCTGCAGCTGACTCTCCACATCAGCACCGGAATTAGCGGCGTTATTCTTTGCCTGCTCCCAAGTGGTCTGGCCATCTCCTTGACCATCGGCAGTCCATTTCATAGGCTCACGGAGGCCTTCATCGGGCTTCACTCCAAGCATTCCTATCTCTTCCCCATAATAAATAAACGGGTTGCCCGGCAAGGTCAGCAGAATAGCTGCGGCCATTCTGGCATGATCCGGATTGTTCGCAAGCTGGCTCATAACTCTGTTCTTATCATGATTATTCAGGAAAGTGGCATCTGTAAATGCTCCTCCCGAAATCTGCGAATATAGCTTGTAAGTTCGCTCCAGAGTAAAGGCAATCCCACTGTCTTTTTCTGTATTGGCAGAATTCAGCACTGCTTCGGCCAGGCCGAAATTAAACCCCGAATCAAATGCTTGATCCAGATAGGCCCCTACGGTAACAGCTGAATTCTCCCATACCTCCCCCACGATATACGCCTGCGGGTTCACCTCGGTTATCGCTTTGCGGAATTCTTGCCACCATGCCACGTTTTTGGCAGTTGTTGCCTCGCTTCTATCCGATACCTGATCTTCGTAGATATGCTTGGCGGCATCCAGACGGAAGCCATCCACCCCTAGATCCATCCAATATTTACCAATATCCTTCATCTCACTGCGAACATCAGGATTATCAAAGTTCAAATCAGGCATTCCGTCCCAGAAGGTGCCCATATAGTGGCTGCCCCGCACAGAGTGCCATGGATTCCCGCTGCCGGCAGCGCTGGTGCCGCTAACCGGACGGTTTTGGTCTTCGGCCCAGACATACCAGTCTCTATACTTACTTTCCTTGTTTTTGGCGGAATCCACAAACCATGGATGCTCCTTGGAGGTATGATTCACAACCAGATCCATTATGATTTTGATTCCCCGCTTATGAGCTTCTTTTATCAGCTCCTGCATATCCGCAACTGTCCCGTACTGGGGGTTGATAGTGCGGTAATCGGTTACATCATATCCGTGATAGCTGGGTGAGGAATTGACGGGCATAAGCCAGATTCCGCCGATTCCAAGATCGTCCCGGGTCGCGGGATTCCCGTCATTCAAGTAATCCAGCTTCTCTGTAATGCCCCGTAAATCACCGATCCCATCCCCGTCGGAATCATAAAAGGAACGGACAAAGATTTCGTAAAAGACCGTGGAGGGCTGTTCATCAACTGCAGCAACCGATTGCCCGGAGACTTGAGGAGAGTTTTGCGGATCGCCGCTTGAAGCCGCGGGTGAAAGTTCTGGTGCCGTAGAAGCGGTAGGCTGGACGGCGCTTGTACTGTTGTTGTCAGAGCATCCGGCAAGCAGGGCAGCAGTTATGCCTGCGATGGCCAAAATGCACATCATGCGGCGGTTAGTCAAGGTTAAAGGCTTGCGCTGCATCTGTTGCGGACCCCTCCGATAAATAGCTTCATTAGTATGTTGATGTGATAAGCGCTTTATTGATATCTTAGTCGAATGCATGATTTTGGTAAAACGTTTGCACAAACGAAAAATCAACGAATTAAGCGATTTATTAAGATTTAGACTGATATATCATTGATTATTGTTTGTATTCTTCTGATATCTCGTGTTTATGCGGAAAATCGTATTTTCATTTAAATAATTTCATGCAAGGAACCGAAATATGCGCCAGTTCTTTCACTTTGAAGTTCTATAATGAAGCGCAAACGATACTACACATACTCTTTAACCTTTCTGTAGGCATTCGCATAAGCTGCAAGCAAGGGCAAAAGACCCGGGAAGAAAGGAGAATGAAGAATGAAAAACAAGAAAAAGCTGTCACTGTCGCTCATGATTCTCGCCTTGTGTTTTTCAGTGCTCGCCGGCTGCGGCGGAGACTCGGCTGCGGTAAAAGTGAAGATCGGCGAAGTCACCCGATCCGTCTTTTATGCGCCCGAATATGTGGCATTATCCCAGAACTTCTTTAAGGAAGAGGGGCTGGATGTTGAGCTTCAGACTATACCCGGCGGTGACAAAACAATGACCGCATTGCTCTCAGGAGCTATTGACGTGGCGCTTGTTGGTCCAGAAACTTCAATTTATGTATATCAGCAGGGAGCGGATGATCCCGTTATCACTTTTGCCCAGCTGACCCAGCGGGACGGCACGTTCCTGTTCGCCCGCACACCGGATGCGGACTTTAACTGGGATAAAGTAAAGGGGTCGACCTTCCTTGGACAAAGAAAAGGGGGAATGCCGCAAATGGCGGGTGCCTTTACTTTGTTTAACAAAGGGATTGATGCCGAAAAGGACCTCACGCTGATTCAAAATATCGACTTTGCCAATATTGCCGGTGCCTTCGCCTCCGGGACAGGTGATTATGTACAGCTGTTTGAGCCGCAGGCTTCTATTTTTGAGAGTGAAGACCGGGGCCAGGTGGTGGCATCCTTTGGGGTGGAGAGCGGTTATCTTCCTTATACGGCTTTTATGTCCAAGGGGAGTTATATCAAAAAAAATAGTGATACTGTGCAAAAATTTACCAATGCAATCCAGCGTGCACAGCTATGGGTGAAAGAGCATAGTCCCGAAGAGATTGCCGATGCGGTACTTCCGTATTTTGATAAAACGGAGCGTGAGATTGTGATCTCCGCGATCAAGCGCTATAAAGAGCAGGACACCTATGCCGTAGATCCGGTCGTGGACAACGAAGAGTGGAACAATCTGCTGGATGTGATGGATAATGCCGGAGAGCTGAAAGAACGGGTTCCGGCGGAGAAAATTGTGAACAACAGCTTTGCGGAAAAAGCGAAAGACAACGTCAAGTAGGCGTTGTCTTCGTCAAATTGATTAAGGGTTAGGAGGGGCTGATATGCTGCCAGTAGTGCAATTGGAGGAAGTGACGCATGCCTATCTGGGTGACCGCGAGGCTTCTCTGGCCATTGAGGACCTCAGCCTCAGTGTAGAACAAGGGGAGTTCGTCAGTCTCGTCGGGCCGAGCGGCTGCGGCAAGACGACACTGCTGTCGATCATTGCCGGGCTGCTCAGTCCATCCCGCGGCGAAGTATTCGTTAACGGACATAGTCTCAAGGGACCCTCCCCGGAGGTAGGGTATATGCTCCAGCAAGATTACCTTTTTCCTTGGCGGACGATCCTGGACAACGCGCTGCTTGGACTGGAGCTCACCGGAAATCTGAACGAAAGCACGCGTCAAAAAACGCTGGAGCTGCTGAAGGATATGGGGCTGGAGGGCAAGGAGCAAGCCTATCCGTCACAGCTGTCCGGCGGCATGCGCCAGCGTGTGGCACTGGTACGGACACTGGCCACCGACCCGGGGCTGCTGCTGCTGGATGAGCCGTTCTCTGCGCTTGATTATCAGATCAAGCTGCAGCTCGAGGATCTGGTATCCGAGACGCTACGCCGCCGTGGAACCACGGCGGTTCTGGTTACCCATGATCTGTCAGAGGCGATCGCCGTCAGCAGCAGGGTGATTCTGCTGCAGCGGAACCCGGGAAGAATACGTAAAATATTTACCGTTCCGGAGGAAATACGCAATACGCCCCCGCTGTACGCGAGGGACTTGCCCGGTTTCGCGGAGCTTTTTCATGGAGTCTGGAAGGAAATGGAGTTGGCTGGGAGGGAAGACGTGTGAAATCAAGTCAGCAAAGCGAAATAACGGCTTCCCGCGCACAATGGCTGGAGCAGAAGCATAGCGATTACAGGAAGAAAAAAAGGCGCTGGCAGAGCAGGGTCATGGCCGTGCGGGGCAGTCTGCTGCTGCTGTTTTTTCTGCTATGGGAAGCAGGAGCCCGGCTGGGTTGGATTGACGAACTGCTGTTCAGCTATCCGACGAAGATCTTCCGTCAGATCTGGGAAGACATGATCAGCGGAAGCCTCTGGCCGCATTTGGGGATTACCGTAGGGGAGACCGTGGTCGGCTTTGTACTCGGAACGCTGCTTGGAACATTGCTGGCAGTGATCATCTGGTGGTCGCCTTTTTTATCAGCGGTGCTTGACCCGTACATGGTCGTTTTCAACAGTATGCCTAAGGTAGCGCTGGGGCCTATCTTTATCGTGATGTTTGGTGCCGGATTTACCGCAATCGTAATCACTACCCTATCCATCACTGTTCTCATTACAACACTTGTTGTGTATAACAGCTTTTGCAGCGTAGACCCGAATCTCGTGAAGGTGGTCAGGTCGTTTGGGGCGACCAAAGTACAGGAGTTCTTTAAGGTTATCCTGCCGGCATCCTTTCCTACGGTTGTTTCGACTTTGAAAGTAAACGTTGGCATGTCCTGGGTAGGTGTAATTGTCGGTGAATTTCTAGTCGCGAGGTCGGGGCTTGGATATCTGATCATATATGGTTTTCAGGTGTTCAATTTCACTCTTGTCATGTCCAGTCTGCTGATCATTGCAGCGGTGGCTACGGCGATGTACCAGATGGTCGTCTATGTGGAGAAGCTGTTGTTGTCGAGGCGGTGAGAAACATGTCATATTGTGTCTCCTCTGAAAATCTTGTACCATGTTTATATCTTTACCTGAATGATGAAAAGCCAAGGAGAGGTATTTACATGGGATTTCGAATTATCAAAACAGCGGCGGCAACGCTGCTGTCCATTCTGCTGGCAGCCGCTATAGGCATACCCAACGCGCAAAGCGCGGGCCTGCTTGCGATCCTCGGAGTGGAAACTACGCGTAAAAGGAGTCTCCGAACGATAATGGCGCGTTTCTCAGCCTCGCTTGTGGGACTCTTTTTAGGTTGTATTCTATTTTTCACCCTGGGCTTTCATTATTGGGTACTTGGCTTGTATGTGCTGTTCGGTTTCCCGCTGATCGTTAAATCGGGCTTTAAGGAGGGCATCGTTACCAGCTCGGTAATCGTGTTCCGCGTGTTCGGACAAGCTGAGCTGTCACTTCATGTTCTGCTGCAGCAGATTGAGCTGCTGGTTGTGGGCCTGGGATCGGCGGGTCTGGTCAATCTGATCTATATGCCGCAGACCGGCGGGGTAATTGCGGGTATCCGCAAGGAGGTCGACAAGTACTTTTCGATCATATTTGTACAAATGGCAAGGACGCTGCGGGACCCGGGTTATGTGTGGGACGGTAAGGAGCTTATCGGTGCGAACGAGGCTGTGCAGCGGGGACTTACGGCTGCGTCCAGGGAAATGGAAAATCATGTGATTCATCCGGATGAAGCCTGGAATATTTATTTCTATATGCGAAAGGAGCAACTGGAGTCGATCCAGAATATGATGCAATTGCTCTCCCAGGTGTACCGGCAGCTGCCGCATGGAGATATGGTTGCCGAATTGTTCGATCAGCTTTCTAATGATGTACTGGCAGAGGAATACACCGGACGGACGGAGCGGCTGCTGGATGCGCTTGAGCAGGAGTTCGAGCGGATGGAGCTGCCGGAAACCCGTGAAGAGTTCGAGGTCCGTTCTGCGATTCTGCAGCTCTGCCGGGAGCTGGCACTTTATCTGAAAATTGCCAAACGCCATAAGGTTCCGGTTGAAGCCAAACCGTTGAAACGACCGGCCGCTTTCCGGGGCCCCTCGTAATCTATAAGATGTAAATGTCGGTGAGGTATTAACATTGCTGCGTAAAATAACGATAAGATATGTAAGAACTAAAAGTGAGCTGGTAATTGTCCCGTCGTTCAGTTTTTGTTCAGTCAACAGGATTAATGTGTTATTCATTAGAAGATGGGGCAGTGAAAGTTCCAATTACTGCAGACGGTTCGCATAGGTGAATTTCTGCGCAGGTAGGTGAGGACTATTGAACAACAGCAATGAACAATATATCGGTAAACAGCTTGTTGAGAATCTCTTCAACCATAATGGCGTGTTTGTTCTGCCCGCACTGACTTTGTTAAGCAGTGATCATATCCGTCTGATCAGTCAGCACAAAATCTTTCTCGAGCCGCATGATGTGGTTCAAGTGGACAGTGCAGCCTTCTATCAGATTGCGGTTGACGAGTGCACGTCTGCGATGGAGAGTATCTTTGAGCAACTACGTTTTAACAAGAGCAAACGGCTGCCCATGATTGAGCTGCGCAATGAAGTCATTCCCTTTATTCAGCGGGTTAGTGAGAAGAACGATTTTTACGGAATATTGGCTGCGTTGCAGTCCAAGGATGATTATACATACAGACATAATGTTGCAGTCGGAATTTTGTCTACACTTCTGGGGAAGTGGCTCAAGCTGAAACCGGAAGAACTAAGTATGCTGACCATTGCCGCAACGCTTCATGATATCGGGAAAATTATGATACCTGCTGAAATTTTGTCCAAGCCCGGACCCCTCAATGAAGAAGAGCTTGCGATGATGAAAAAGCATACCACTATTGGATACGAGATGATCAGGGACACGGTAGGCACCAATCATATGCAGGCACTCGTTGCGCTGCAGCATCATGAGCGCATGGATGGCAGCGGATATCCTTTCGGTGTTCTGGGCCACCGGATTACTGATTTCAGTAAAATAGTTGCCGTGGTGGATATTTTCCATGCGATGACTTCTGACCGCTACTACCGGAAGGCCTCGCCTTTATATGAGGTTTTGAGGCAGATGGAGGATAATGTCTACGGCAAGCTTGACCCTTATATTTGCAGTGTCTTTATCAATAAGCTGATGCAGTCAATGATAGGCAACGAAGTAGTGCTCTCGGATGGGCGGATAGGCAAAATCATCATGATTCTCGCGCATGATCCGCTGCGGCCATTGGTTAATATTGATGAGGATTTCATTGATCTCAGCAGGCACCGAGATTTGGGGATTATGCGGGTTATACCGTTATAAAACCTCGTACGAAGACACCCGCAGGCGGTTGCTGCGGGTGTCTTTGCTGTTCTGAAAAGAAGAATAACGGGCTGCAATAGCAGGAGTGGAGTCGCGGCTTGACGGAAGTTCTACGGTTGCCCTGTGGGCTGTCCGTTTTTTGTTATGTACTCATAACCAGGGGATTATTGCAATAAAATGAACTATGAATCTTATAACGGGGCGCATGGAGGGCTTACCCAAATTTATTTCTACTCTAACAATCAACAAATGCCCAGAACGTGCATACACTTGATAGTGAATGATTGTATGGAGGAGGTTTAAAGATGTCATTAAGTCATAAACGTCAAACAAGGGAGATCATTACGAAGGCAATTTGCGGCAAAGGTCGTAAGTTCTCTACCGCAACTCATACCGTGACTCCGCCACATCATCCGACAAGTATTCTGGGGGCTTGGATTATTAACCACCAGTACGAAGCGGTTGCCGCCGGAAACGGAATCGAAGTAATCGGTACTTACGATGTGAACATCTGGTATTCGTACGACAAAAACAAGCAGACCGAGGTAGCCAAGGAAACGGTCTCCTACGTGGAGCTCATTCCGCTGTCGTATCTGGATCCGAGACACCGTGCTTCCACGGTAGAGGTCTCTGCGGAGGCAACGCAGGAACCAAATTGTGTGGAAGCCGGTGTCTCTCCGGGCGGCGGCAGTGTGACACTTCGCGTAGAGCGGGAATTCGAAGCGGAACTGGTGGCTGAGACCAAGGTTCGCGTGTTTGTCACTGACCAAACGGATGATCCGGAAGACAAGGATTACGATTTCGACGGTGAAAGCTTTGATTTCGATGATCTGGATCCTGACGCCCTGGATGATGAGCTGTAAGGAAGGAATGCGCCGCCGCCAACTGAATATCGGGTGGGTTATAATCCATTATATGTAGTGAGGGCGGCGGCGAGAGGGCGAATGCCCTCCTTTTTATTTTTTATTTATTTTTCAGCATCAAGAACGGGAAGATCTAAAGTTAGGGGAACGAACCACTAGGGAGGAGCCAGCGTGAATGAAGGGTTAAAGGAGTACCTGCACCTAACTCCGGAGCAACAAGAGCTCCGGCTGCGGCGCTGTGGACTGGAGGCTGCTCTGTCTGCCGGCGGGAATCGCTTGGAGAGGGATGCAGGGCAAGCCGGAAGAATAGCTGTTGCAAATGGCCATACATATAAGAAGGGTCCCGATATGGATAGACACAAACAGCAATACTTGGTTAAAGTATTCAACTTGGCAGTGCTTGAGATCACACCACTGGGTACCGGCAGGGCCATGAGTGCTGCAGCGGGGAATTCCCGCCCAGATGCATCGGGCGGTGGGGATAGTGTGTCCGGGGGTACCGGTGTTAGCTTGCTTGATGAGGGTGAAATTGATAATTATGGAGACCCTGGAATTCCCGGAGATTACGGAATACCCGGTGAACAGGCGCATTACAGCCCCGGCCCGGAGCGGCGCGGAACTGCCGGACTGGTGAGGGGAATTGCGGTTAGAGCTTTATACAGCCTGGGGCTGGACAGCGGTGAAGTCCGGCTAAAGGCTATGGGCGGAAGGCGATACCTTGTGGAACAAATCCTTCCGCTCGCGGAACCTGCCGGCAAGCCGCTGCCGGAGCCTTACCGTACAGCGTCGCTGGCGCTGGACCACGACCTTGCCCGGGAGCTGCCTGGCCGTCCAGGCATGCTGATGGGCATGGACCCGGAGTTTCTTCTGCTCCGGGAAACCTCCGGCCGCGTCGTGCCCGCGTCGCGGTTCCTGCCCGTAGACGGCGTCGCGGGCTGCGACGCCGGACCTCCGGGAACGCGCGGCATGTTCCCGGTCGCTGAGCTGCGCCCTGCGCCGCGCGGGGAACCGCGCGCACTGCTGGCGCAGCTGATGTCCGCCGCAGCCACGGCGGACCGGATGGTATCCGACCGCTCGCTCCGCTGGCGGGCGGGAGGCATGCCGCTGCGGGGCTGGGCCCTCGGCGGCCACCTGCACTTCAGCGGCGTCCGGCTGACGGCGCCGCTGCTGCGCGCGCTCGACAACTACTTGGCGTTGCCGCTGCTGCTGCTGGAGGACGCCCGGGCTGCGGCGCGGCGTCCGCGTTACGGGGTGCTCGGCGATTTCCGTATTCAGCCGCATGGCGGCTTTGAATACCGGACCTTGCCGAGCTTCCTGGTGTCCCCGGTCATCGCCAAAGGCGCGGTCTTCCTGGCTCACCTGATCGTGAGCCGCTATGAAGACCTGACGCAGCGCCCGCTGGACCGGGAAGAGCTGCATGCCGCCTATTACAGCGGCAGCAAAGATCTGCTGCGCGCCGCCTGGGCTCCATTGCAGGCCCAGCTTCGCGCACTGGACGGCTACGCGCGCGCCGCCCCTTACGTGGAACCGCTGTTCCGCTGCATCTCCGCGGAACAGACCTGGGATGAATCGCGGGATATCCGTCCGCTGTGGACCGGGAAAGAGTCCATGAGGAATCAGCGGTAATCAGGTTGGGAATTCTGTCGCCCTGAGGCTTATGCACCTGCGCCTGTAAGTTGATTTTCTTTATGTAGATAAGTCATGGACCATTTGTCGATATCGCGGAAACCGAGCTTTTTGTAGATTAAGCCTGCTTGAGGATTGTTATAGAAAAGGCATAGCGATTTTCCCTCGGCCAGAATATCGGCACAAAGCTGTGCGACTACCTGTGAAGCTAATTTTTGTCCTCTGTATTCCGGATGGGTGGCTACGGCGACTATCATCGCTGACCGGGAATTTTCCGCCGCGGTTGACGCGGTAGCAATTACTTCCCCGTTCTGTTCCACGAAGTAGGTGCGGCCGGTTCCGCTTTCCAGCGTTTTGAGCAGAGTTTTACGAGCATCCTCTGGACTGCTGGTAAACTCTGTAATAACATCCGTCAATGTACAAATGGCATCCACATCCTGTGTTGTAGCTTTTTGGATGGGCACAGGAGCGGATGCCGCTGTACGGATTTCCTCATTCATCTCTGTCAGCTCGGCGAAAAGCATCTCTTTTTCCTGCCGGATATTCAACCATTTACTGAGTGTCCGCACAACCTCTAAAGAGCCTGAGATCATTTCGGCGTTTTTGTTTCTGCGCAACAGTTCCGCAAAACCCTCCGCATCAAAAGGCCCCTCTGAATATGGCAAATAACTTCCGTAGAAACGCAGTATCACTGCTTTTAACGGCCCGTCTACAGAGTCACTTTCTCCCCAAAGCTCCATGAAATCCTGCTCGAACCCGAAATTTTCCACGTCTCCGATAATGTATAAATTGATAGCCGGATTTTTGCCTACCAGTTCCATCAAATCTTCCCGGTCGGCTTCATTTAGTTTGCGTATCAAGCTTGTACCTCCTTCAGTTTCAGTAATGTATAATAATTCCTTTATAATTTTACAGCAAATTATTGAAAAAGCACATCATATGGTCATGTTGATCTTCAATGGCTATAATTAACAATATCTGTAATGCACCCGATGCAGGCAGCGTTCCAGCTCTGGTGTTCTCTTAGTGTTCGCTTATTGTGACTTCCCGGGGTGACTTTGCCTTGCAGGTTTCTGTTATAATAGAGAACACAGAAGATAGGTATGGAGGTCAATGATGGCAAAATATACGCCGATGATAGAACAGTATTTAAAGGTCAAAGAAGGGGCAAAGGACGCTTTCCTTTTTTTCCGGCTGGGCGATTTTTATGAAATGTTCTTCGAGGATGCGGTTCTGGCTTCGAAAGAGCTTGAGATTACTTTAACCGGCCGTGAGGGTGGGGGCGAAGAGCGCATTCCGATGTGCGGAGTGCCATACCATGCCGCGGAAGGTTACATACAGCGTTTGATCGAAAAGGGCTACAAAGTTGCGATTTGCGAGCAGCTGGATGATCCCGCCGTAACAAAGGGCATGGTGCGCCGGGATATTGTCCGCGTTGTCACACCGGGTACAGTAATGGACGGCAAAATTATTACGGACAAAAGTAACAACTACCTCGTTTGCGTGACCGAGCAGGACGGGATGATGGCTCTGGCTGCCTGCGATTTGACTACGGGTGAGCTGTATGTCACTTCCGTTCTTTCAGGTTCGGAATGGCTGCGTGACGAGATCGGCATTTATGAGCCAGCCGAGATTATCGGAGATGCTGACCTGCTCGAGAGTTTGCGCAGTGAGGCCTCACTGCTGGCGAAGCCGGTCGTGTACACTCCTTGGGAGAAACGCGAAGAGGAATTGGCCCGCCGCCAGTTCGGCGAAGCGGCCTGGGTGCGTCTGGAGAGTGAACGGGGCAAATGTCTGGCGATGCTGATTTCCTATTTGAGTGAAACCCAGCGGCGTTCCCTGGGACAGCTTAGCCAGATTTCGCCGTATGAGCCTGGCAACTATATGATTCTGGATCCGTTCACACGCCGCAATCTGGAGCTCACTGAAACGGTGCGCGAGCGCTCCAAAAAAGGTTCACTGCTCTGGCTGCTGGACCGCACCGAAACCTCGATGGGCGGGCGTCTCCTGCGCCGCAGAATCGACAAGCCGCTCTTGCAGCGGGCACCGATTGAGCGTCGTCTGGAGGCTGTAGATTATCTCTATAACCAGTTTATTGTCCGTGAGGATTTGCGCGGGGCGCTGAAAGAAATCTATGACCTGGAGCGGCTCGTCGGGCGTATCGCCTTCGGCAGTGCTAACGGACGCGACATGAATGCCCTGAAGCAGTCACTGGCGCAAATACCAGCCCTGAAAGATATGTGTCTGACTTCAGGTTCAGAGACCCTGAGAGAGATCGGTTCCACCATGGATGAATGTGCAGAGCTGCGTGAGGATATCGAGCGGGCCATTACCGAGGATGCGCCGGTATCTGTGCGGGACGGGGGAATTATCCGGACAGGCTATCATGAGCGTCTGGACGAGCTGCGGGAAGCTAGCAGCAGCGGCAAACGCTGGATCGCCGAGCTGGAGGCGAAGGAGCGCCAGGCTACAGGCATCAAGTCGCTGAAGATCGGCTATAACAAAATTTTCGGCTATTATATAGAAATTACCCGCTCCAATCTTGCTTCCTTGCCGGAAGGAAGATATGAACGCAAGCAGACCTTGGCGAATGCAGAGCGTTATGTTACCCCTGAGCTGAAAGAGAAAGAAGCGCTGATTCTGGAAGCCCAGGACAAAATGACCGATCTCGAATACAGCCTGTTTACCGAGCTGCGGGACCGTATCGGGTCACAAATTCCCCGGCTGCAGGCCTTGGCGGAGAAGGTTGCAGAAATAGATGTGTATCAATGTCTTGCTGCGGTCAGCGCCGAGCACCGGTTTGTAAAACCCAAGCTATCCGACGGTTATGACCTGCGTCTTACGGGTGGACGGCATCCGGTAGTAGAAGCGGTGCTGAAAGATTCTGCATTTATAGCAAACGGCAGTACACTGAGCAAGAATGAAGGCAATATATTGCTCATCACCGGCCCTAACATGGCTGGAAAAAGCACCTACATGCGCCAGGTGGCACTGATCTGCATTCTGGCTCAAATCGGCTGTTTCGTTCCGGCAGAAAGCGCGGAGGTTCCGCTGATAGACCGGATCTTTACACGGATTGGAGCGGCGGATGACCTGATCGGCGGGCAGAGCACCTTTATGGTGGAGATGGCCGATATTCAGGTCATGACTGAGAAAGCGACTTCGCGCAGCCTTATTATTATTGACGAGCTGGGCCGGGGCACCTCGACAAGCGAGGGCATGGCGATTGCCCAGGCGGTAATTGAATACGTACATGATACCATTGCCTGCAAAGCACTGGTCTCGACGCATTTTCATGAGCTGGCCCATTTGGAGCAGAGCCTGCAAGGCCTGAAGAATTATTCTATGGCCGTGCAAGAGAGTGGAGACAAAGTGAACTTCCTGCGCAAGCTTGTGCCGGGAGCCGCCGACAGCAGCTATGGCATCTATTGCGCCCGGCTGGCCGGATTGCCGGAAGGTATTATCGACCGGGCATACGGTCTGCTCCAGAGCATTGAGCAGTCTGCGCCTCCGGGCTCGCCAGCGCTGCAATACGGGACTGCCTATGAGAGCCG
This sequence comes from Paenibacillus sp. FSL M7-1046, assembly GCF_038007405.1. Classification (NCBI taxonomy): domain Bacteria; kingdom Bacillati; phylum Bacillota; class Bacilli; order Caryophanales; family Paenibacillaceae; genus Paenibacillus; species Paenibacillus sp. FSL M7-1046. The sequence goes on from NZ_JBBOXB010000001.1 coordinate 5,619,151, forward strand.
TCATGGTGTGAAGGAACAGGCAAGCGGACTATCTGCAAGCCGAACGCAAGACGCGGATGTATCGCCATCGGGAGATGATGCTGCCTACATGCATGCGGGCAATGCAGCCGCCGTGAGCACATCAGGCGGATCAGCTTACACCAAAGCTGCCGTATCGCTGGCTTTCCTGCCGGATGCAGCAGACGCTGAAGTCGTACAACTGTCGATCTTTGGAGAAGAAGAGCCGCGCAGGAACCGTAAAGGCGGAGCGGGTTCCGCACCTGCACCTGTTAAAGAAAATCCGCTACTGAAAGAGCTGGTTGCCGCTGTTCAGAGTGCAGATCTGATGAATATGACCCCTCTGCAGGCAATGGGCCTGCTGAATGAGCTTAAGCAAAAAGCCAAAGAGCTTTAATTTAAGGTATTTCCAAAAAAGCGTAATTCTAGCGAAGAACAAACATCACTATTGGCGAGGTGAATACAAAATGGCTAAAATTCATGTACTGGACGAGCATATTGCCAACCAGATTGCAGCGGGTGAGGTTGTGGAGCGGCCGGCTTCCGTTGTAAAGGAGCTGGTGGAGAACGCGATTGATGCCGGCAGCACCCGAATTGAGGTTTCTGTTGAAGAGGGCGGACTGCAGAGCATCCGCGTCAAAGACAACGGCTCAGGTATTGAGCCTGAGGACTGTGAGACCGCCTTCTACCGGCATGCGACCAGCAAGATTGCAAATGGACGTGATCTGTTCCTGATCACGAGCCTTGGCTTTCGCGGCGAGGCTCTGCCCAGTATCGCCGCTGTCTCGAAGGTATCCCTTCTGACTGCCAGCAGTGATGATGGTAAAGGCAGACTGATTGATATCGAAGGCGGGAAGCTAATCCGCAATGAGGATACACCTTCCGGTAAGGGAAGCGATCTTGCAGTAAGGGAATTATTTTTCAACACACCGGCAAGGCTGAAATATATGAAGAGCATCCAAACCGAGCTGGGGCATATTTCGGATGCGATGTACCGGATGGCTTTGGCTCATCCGTCCATCTCCTTTACGTTGCATCACAACGGCAATCAGCTGCTGCATACACTTGGCAACGGCGATCTGTTGCAGGTGATTGCTGCCGTTTACGGTACATCAGCGGCCAAGGCGATGCTGCCGATCTCAGCAGAAGATCCGGATTACCGGATTACCGGCTTTGTCAGCAGGCCGGAGTGGACCCGCTCCAACCGTAATGCGGTCACCACGATTGTAGGCGGAAGATACATCCGCAGCAACGGGCTGAATGCGGCTATTATGCGGGCTTATCACACGCTGCTGCCGATTAACCGCTATCCGCTGCTCGTATTGCAGCTGGACATGCATCCGTCACTCGTCGACGTCAATGTACACCCGGCGAAATTGGAGGTGCGTTTCAGTAAGGAGATCGAACTGTACGCATTTGTTGAGCAGGAGATCCGCAAGGTTCTGCTGGGCCAGAGTCTGATTCCGCGGCCGGGCAAAGAGATAATAGGCGCCAAGGGCAGCAGTTCCTTTATCCAGGAGCAGTTTGCCTTTCCAAAAGGAGCCATTCCTCAGCCAGCTGATGGTTTGCCAGGCATGGCCCGCAATGATCAAGACGGTCCAGACCCGCGGACCGCTGGTCCGCAAAGTGATATGCCCTCCGGGGTTGCTCCGCAGAGTGATCTGCAGCAAGCGGGTACATCAGATGCTAATCGTCCCGCAGAGAGACCGGGTGCTTGGAACCGCGGAGTCAGCGGTGCTTCCCCCTTCGGCAACGGGGCTGCAGCAGGTGAACGCTACTCCGGCAACGCACAGCAGCGGACGGGAGAGCCTCAGAGCGCAATGCCGGTGGCCCGGGAGTCTGCTGCGGCATACAGCGGCAGTACTTCTTCATTGCCGCGTGAAGGGACTGGCGGCAGCTACCGCCAGCCTGCCGGGGCAATGCCGCCCCGGGGAGGGATGCCTTCAGCAGAGGAGCTGTACGCTCCAACCGGCAGTGAAGATCCTGCGCTTCCTCAGTTCCCTGAGCTGAACTACATCGGCCAGCATCACGGGACATATCTTATTGCCCAGAATGACAGCGGGCTTTATCTGATTGACCAGCATGCGGCACATGAACGGATTAATTATGAATATTATTATGAGAAATTCGGGCGTCCCGAGGATGCTTCGCAGGAGCTTCTCCTGCCGATCACCCTGGAATTCACCCCTTCGGAGAGCCGCCAGCTCAGTGAAAGGCTGCATTGGTTCGAACAGGCAGGTGTATTTCTTGAGCATTTCGGAGGGCAGACTTTTCTGGTACGTTCCTTGCCGTACTGGTTCCCTGAGGGAGATGAGAAGGCGGTCATTGAGGAAATGGCGGAATGGGTGCTGAGCGAACGTTACATCGACCTGGCCAAACTGCGTGAGAAATCCTCCATTCTCTGCTCCTGCAAGGCGTCCATCAAGGCCAACCAGAAGCTTACAGAGCAGGAGGTAGAGGCTCTGCTGTCCAGGCTGGCAGCTTGCCGCCAGCCATATACATGTCCGCATGGACGACCGATCGTGGTTTCTTTCTCTTCTTATGACCTGGAGAAGCTGTTCAAACGTGTCATGTAAGTGCAGCTGCACTGCATATGAGGTAAGCCAGCTCACTTACAGCTCTTGATCTGCAATCTGTTCATTTCTATTTTTTAGCGCTCTAATGCGTACCAGATCGGAGGCATCATGATTATAACAACGGGTTTTGACCCGATACCGGAAATAGTGCTGCGGGCTGAGCAGCTTGCTGAACGCACGGGCGCATCTTATGTGCCGAGAGCTAGGTTCTCCATGCCAAAGCTGGCGGAACGTTACGGGGATGAGGAGATTCTGGTAGTTCTGCAGGAGGCGGTACGGCTGATCTCACCGGGTTTGCCACCGATGGAGTTTCATCCCAGTATGGGCTTTGTCCGGGCGAAACGCATCCTGAAGGGCGAATCTGATCCCATGCTGGAAGCTGCCGGAATGCTGCCGGGAGACAGTGTGCTGGATTGCACGGCGGGTCTTGGCAGCGATTCTCTGCTGTTTGCCGTCCACGGCGGAGAAGATTCCGTGGTGACTGCGCTGGAAAGCTCCTTGCCGCTGTATGCGCTGCTGCTTGAAGGCATGAGCCAGTACATTTCCGGCCAGCAGAAAGTAAACGAAGCGTTGCGCCGCATCCAGGTTGTGCACAGCGAACATCTGGGGTACTTGCGGGAACAGCCGGACAATAGTGTCGATATCGTCTACTTCGACCCGATGTTCCGGGTTCCCTTGACGGATTCTGCGGCGATATCCCCCTTGCGCCGTTTCGCTAACACAGCGGCCTTGACCGGGGAGAGTGTCGCTGAGGCAGTCAGAGTAGCACGCAAGGCTGTCCTGCTCAAAGAGAAGGCCTTAAGCGGCGAATTCTCACGGCTGGGCTTTACCGAACAGCTGCGCAGCAGCTCCAAAACATCGTACGGGGTGATACACATTGACAACTGAGATTAAACATAAGGTTCTGGTACTGCTGGGGCCGACCGCAGTCGGCAAAACAAGGCTTAGCCTGGAGCTCGCGGAGACGTACGGTGCAGAGATCATCTCCGGTGATTCCATGCAGGTCTACCGCGGTATGGATATCGGTACAGCCAAGATCACACCAGCGGAGATGAAGGGGATTCCACATCATTTAATTGATATCCATGATCCGCAGGATGCTTATTCTGCCGCTGAATTTCAGGTGCAGGGCGTCCGGCTGATCGAGGAGATCAGCGCCAGGGGTAAGCTTCCATTTATTGTGGGCGGAACGGGACTGTATATTGAATCCCTGTGTTATGGTTTCCGCTTCTCTGAGGCCGTGGCGGATGAGGCGTTCCGCAGCGAGCAGGACGCCTTTGCCGAAGAGCATGGAGCAGAAGCTCTGCACGCCAGACTGGCGGCTGTAGACCCTGCCAGCGCTTCCAGATTGCATCCGAATGACCGCCGCAGAATCATCCGTGCGCTGGAAATTCATCACCAGACAAAGGTTACGCTTTCGGCGTCCCATGAGGCTCAGAAGAAGGAGTCTCCATATGAGTTATGCCTCATAGGTTTGACAATGGACCGGAAAATACTATATAAACGTATTGAAGACCGAATCGATCAGATGCTGGCGGAAGGTCTCGTCGCCGAGGTGAAAGGACTGCTGGATCATGGCTACAGCAGAACTCTTGTGTCCATGCAGGGATTGGGCTACAAGGAAATTGCCGCTTATCTCGCGGGAGAAACGACGCTGGACGAGGCTGTGACACTGCTGAAGCGCGATACCCGCCGATTCGCCAAACGACAATTGTCATGGTTTCGCCACATGAAGGAAATCCAGTGGATCGACGATTTCAACGAGCAAAACTTTTCAGAGAATTTTGCAAAAATACGTGCTATAATAGCAGGAAAGTTTCTCTCAGGTCTTGAATATACTTCTGAACAATCTAATTGAACCATTGGGGGTACGTCATATGAACAAGTCCATTAACATCCAAGATACGTTCTTGAACCAGCTGCGTAAAGAGAATATCCCTGCCACAGTATATTTGACCAACGGCTTTCAAATCCGGGGAATCATCAAAGCATTTGACAATTTCACAATTGTCATCGACAGTGACGGACGCCAGCAAATGGTGTACAAGCATGCCATTTCCACCTTCACGCCACAGCGCAGCGTATCGCTGATGCAGGACAGCGGAAGCGAAGAATAACATTTTTTACAACTTTGTAGTGAAACCTTTTTGTTTATAAAGCGTTTGAATAGAGAGTGCGAGAGAGCAACCTGTGAAGGTTGTTCTTTTCATTCGTGTATACAATTTCAAGATGTTTCCGAAAGGGAGTCAGGAGGCAGCATGTCTAGAGACGATTTTTCCAGGACGAACCGCAATAGAGACAGGGGCACCACCCCTGCGAGTCCCAAAGGGAAGCCGAAGAAAAAGAAGAAGTTTCTAACCAAGAAACGCGTACTGTGGAGTTTGTTTTTTGCAACAGCGCTGGCGATTTTTTGTGCGCTTGGCGGTTACCTGTTTATTATGCTGAACGGGCAGAAGCTGCTGAATGAGAACGAGGATAAATTAAGCGTGAACCCGCCGACACAGATTTTTGACCGCAATGCAAATTTGATCGGTGAACTGTCACTGGAAAAAAGTGATCCGGTAGAGTATGAAGATATTCCGAAACAGCTGATCGAGGCTTTTGTTGCTACAGAAGACAAACGTTTTTTTGAACACAAGGGTGTGGATTTATGGTCGATCGGCCGCGCAGCCGTCAAGGATATCGCTGCACGCAGCATGGTGGAAGGCGGCAGTACGATCACCCAGCAGCTTGCGAAGAATATCTTTCTGACACGCGATAAGACATTTTTCCGCAAAGCGACTGAGGTTTCCATTGCTGTAGCGCTTGAGAATGAGAGGACCAAAAATGAGATTATTACGTTATACCTGAACCGGATTAACTTTGGTGGCACAATCTACGGCATCAAGGCAGCATCTATCCGTTATTTTGGTCAAAGCAATCTTAACGAACTTAAGTTGTGGCAAATCGCCACATTGGCAGCTATGCCGAAGGGGCCGTCCCGTTACAATCCGCTGCGCAATCCGGATTTGTCCAAGGAACGCCGCGGCGTAGTGCTCCAGCTGATGTATGAACAGGGGAAAATTACTGAACAGGAGCGGGATGAAGCCGCTGCGGTCAACTACAACTATAAGCCGCCCGAAAGCAAACAGCGTTATCAGGCCTTTATTGATTATGCTATAGACGAGGCGGAAGATAAGTTTGGATTAACCGAAGATGATCTCAACATCGGCGGATACAAAATTTATACAACGATGGATAAAAACGCCCAGCAGACGGTAGAAGATGCTTTTGCCGACAGCGACAATTTCGAAAAAAGTGTGGATGAGGAGCTGGTGCAGGGTTCGATGACCATCATCAACCAGGAGAATGGCAGCATCGTTGCGCTGATGGGCGGACGGAATTATGAGAAGAAGGGCTACAGCCGTGTGAACGGCAGCCGGCGTTCTCCGGGTTCCTCCTTCAAACCGTTGGTTTCTTACGCTCCTGCTCTGGAGTCGGGGAAATTCTCAAGCTCCTCAATGCTCAGCAATGAAAAGCAGTGCTTCGGTAAATACTGTCCGAGAAATCTGCATGGCTACTCATCAACGATCAGCATGAGTCAGGCAATAACGAAGTCGGAGAACATCCCGGCGGTCTGGCTGCTGAATGAGATTGGTGTGGATACCGGCTTCCAGTTTGCGAAGAAGCTGGGGATCAGCCTCAGCGATGAAGACAAGAACCTGTCACTCGCCCTCGGCGGGATGAGCAAAGGAACCAATACGCTGGAAATGGCTCAGGCATACAGTGCTTTTGCCAGCGGTGGTGAACTGCGTGAGGCGTATTCGATTAAATCGATTGCCAACAGCGACGGGGACATGGTCTATAAGGCTAATACAAAGCCTGAGCGGGTGATGAGTGAGGATACAGCTTATCAAATGACCGAAATGATGCAGGACGTTGTACAGGACGGTACAGGTAAAAAAGCGAGAATCAACCGTCCGGTTGCCGGCAAGACCGGTACTACCCAGAGCGGGTACGACGGGATCAAATCCAACCGTGATGTGTGGTTTGTCGGTTATACACCGGAATGGACCGCAGCAGTGTGGATGGGATATGACAAGCCGAGCAAGACACATCTGCTCAAGAACAGCAGTCCGCTTGCAGCGGCGTTCTGGGGTAAAGTTATGGAGAAGGCTCTGGAGGGGATTCCAGAAAAGTCTTTCCCTAAACCGGAAGGTGCGAGTGCGCCTGAACCAACGGCTACTCCGGAAACGGTACAGCCTGTCACGGGTCTATCCGCTGAATATGATCCTTCAACATTGACAGTGAACCTTGGCTGGGAAGCGGCTCAGGTTGCAGGAGTGGAATACCGGATTTACCGCCGGGAAACCTCGGAGGCGGAGTTCACTTCACTTCTCAGCACAAAGTCTCTCACAATGGGTGATATTAGCGCCATGCCTGGACTGACTTACGAATATTATGTAACAGCTTATTATCCTGAACTGGATGTGGAGAGCGAGCCATCGGGCACCGTTACCGTAATGGTTCAGGATGAACTGCAGACACCAGAACCGGAAGCAACGCCTGATCCGAATCTTCCGACAGATGATCAAGGCAACGGACAGGGTAACGGAAACGGCGAAGGCAACGGCAATCCCGGTGGAAACAATGGGAACGGCAACGGCAACGGCAATGGTAACGGGAATGGAAATGGTAATGGGAACGACAATGGCAATGGCAATGGCAATGGAGGAGGCAACGGCAATGGGGGTGGAGTTGTAACCCCGCCGGAAGCAACCACTACTCCGCCTCCGCCAACCCCGCTCCCAACTAGTTCACCTGTTGAAACCTCCGGTTCAGGAAACGCAGGTACGGATAACAGTACTGAGGCAGGAACGGTTCCGGAGAACGGATTTTCAAATGAGGGCCAATCTCCTCAATAACAATGGTGATTGCCTTTGATCCAAAGGACTATTCTTTACCCATCCAGATGGGGGAGGATAGTCCTTTTTTTAAATGTTCATCTAAAAACCCCTTTAATCCAGAAGCTGTAACCTTTGATTACGTTGCCGGCAGTTCTGTTTTTTTACGGGATGTTTTGAGTGTGTCTCTTAAATGTGTTAAGCTGAAGACACCATTTCTTGAGAGGGTAATTCATATGAAACGTAAATTCGGAGACCGGGCCAACTGGCGCCGGATTACGCGCCGACATTTTGCCTGCCGCTATGTGGAAACCCGGGAATTCAGCGGTTATATCACTCTTTATACGATTTACGGGCTGAAGGAACCACTGTGGAAGAGCTATGGAAGGCATACATACCGCATAGCGGACAAAGGATATTCTTGGCTGCAATATTTTCCCAAGGATAGCCACTATATTGTGACGGCTATGTTCGACGAACGACAGAATATCGTACAATGGTACATTGACACCTGCAAAGTTCAAGGCGTCACGGATCAAGGCGTTCCATGGTTTGATGATTTGTACCTGGACGTTGTGGTGCTTTGGAACGGAGAGGTGTTTTTGCTGGATGAGGATGAACTTGAGGAAGCGCTGGAAAGGGAAGACATTACGGACAGCGACTATAATCTGGCCTGGGCAACAGCCAAGAGCATTCTACGCAGTATTGACGCACATGCCTTTCCTTATTTCTCTCTCTCACTGAAGCATCGTGCCGAATTGTTCCATCACGGAGAATTCAGGAGGAAATAAAAAATGGAATGGTACGTTTACCAAAGAGGTTCATCTCCAATACGCAAAGTGTCCAGAAAACGCCGCTCCCGGCGTAAGCGCAACTTGCTTATTGCAGGTATAACGATTGTGGCAGCAGGCCTCCTATGGTGTGCAGTTGTGTTTAATAACATTAACAGTGCAGCTACAACATCACCTATGGCGAAAGCGGATGCAGGTATTATTCTCGGCATGTCCATGTGGGGGGATAAGCCAAGCCCGGGCCTAAAGGAGCGGCTGGATTACGGGCTAAAGCTCTACCGGGAGGGAATGTTCAGCACCTTTATTGTTTCGGGGGGGCTGGACGATCCGGACTACAAATTTACCGAAGGTCAAGGAATGCGGAATTATCTGGTGGAGCAAGGTGTGCCGGAAGAAGATATCCTTATGGAGAACAAATCTACCAGCACGTACGAGAATCTGCTGTTCAGCCAGGAAATTATGAAGCGTGAGGGGATGACGTCTTCGGTTATTATTACGCATACTTTTCATGGACAGCGGGCGCAAGAAATTGCCAGAGAATTGGGCTATGCTGCACCTGAGCTGGGGCTTACCGAGTCAAAGGTGATGTCGATGGCCAAGTATAAATCCCGTGAAATCCTGGCCTACACCAAATGGAAGCTTCAGCAGTTATTTCTGTAAATCATCTGCCAAGTATAAAAATCCTGAAACTGCTAATAAGACCTCATGTACCGGAATAGACTTACTTAGAGCAGTCAGCCCTGGATAATGAGGTGAATAAGGTGAACGGACGCGTAGCGGCAGCAAGCGGGCGGGAGGAAGGCAGACCGTCAAGGCAAATCAATATTGTGCTGCGGAATCAAGATCCCCCTCCGATGAGCAGTGCGGTGAGCGACAGCAGCAGTGGAGCCGCACTCCCCAAAAATCACGGCCATAGCGGACTGTTCCAGGAGTTAAGCCGGGAACTTGATGGTCTTGTTGGCTTGGATAATATCAAGGAGCTTGTATTTGAGATATATGCGCTTCTGCAGATCGCCCAGATGCGCAGCGAGGCAGGGCTTGCCAGTGGCGGCCAGGCTTACCATATGGTCTTCAAGGGCAATCCCGGAACCGGTAAAACGACGGTAGCGAGGATTGTCGCCAAGCTGTTCCAGCGGATGGGTGTATTAAGCAAGGGGCATCTGATCGAGGTAGAGCGAGCGGATCTCGTCGGCGAATATATTGGACATACCGCCCAGAAGACACGTGACCTGGTGAAAAAGGCGCTCGGAGGCATCCTATTTATTGATGAAGCCTACAGTCTTGCCCGCGGTGGAGATAAGGATTTTGGAAAGGAAGCCATCGATACGCTGGTAAAATCCATGGAGGATCACCGCAGCCAGTTTGTGCTGATCCTGGCCGGGTACTCCGGCGAGATCGATTATTTTCTGATGAGCAATCCGGGGCTGCCTTCTAGATTCCCCATACAGGTTGAATTTCCCGACTATACGATTGATCAGCTGCTGCAGATTGCCGAACTTATGGCCAAGGAACGCGATTATATTTTGATGCCGCAGGCGATACTCAAGTTAAAGCAGCATTTGCTGGTGGAGAAGACGGAGAGCCTTCATGCCTTCAGTAATGCGCGCTTTGTGCGCAATTCGATTGAGAAAGCCGTGCGTGCACAAGCAGTACGCTTGCTGAACCAGTACGAGAGCAACAGCCCCGGCAAGCAGGAGCTGATGTCACTGCGGGCTGAAGATTTTAAGCTGTAAAACAAAATATGATTAACGGATGATATACCTCAGTGGGGTATGGAGATAAGGAGCATTGAATGCATGACGACAACACATGATACACAAACAGATATCCAGGACCGGGCAATATTAGTCAGTTTGGTGACGGACAAAATTAAGCGCACCGGCATTGACCCGGAGCTTTCCCTGCAAGAATTGGTGCAGCTGGCGGAGACAGCCGGTGTCGAAGTGCTGGACGTGCTGCGCCAGAACAAGGAAACTCCTGATTCCAAATGGTTCATCGGCAAGGGGAAGGTAGAAGAGCTGCGGATGGCTGCAGATGGTTTCGGTGCGAATACGGCAATCTTTGACCAGGAGCTGTCCGGAGCGCAGGTGCGCAATCTGGAGGAAGCTCTGGATCTGAAAATTATCGACCGCACCCAGCTGATTCTGGATATCTTTGCCGGACGGGCGAAGACGCGGGAAGGTATTATTCAGGTAGAGCTGGCACAGCTCTCCTATCTGCTGCCGCGCCTCTCCGGGCAGGGCAAAAACCTGTCCAGACTCGGCGGCGGTATCGGCACAAGAGGACCAGGGGAAAGCAAGCTGGAGACGGACCGCCGGCACATCCGCAACCGGATTGATGAGCTGAAACGCCAGCTCGACGAAGTGGTGAAGACCCGTGAGCTGCATCGTGAACGCCGCCGCAAGAGCGGTGCCGTACAGGTGGCCCTTGTCGGATATACAAATGCAGGCAAATCGACGCTGTTGAAGCAGCTCACGGATGCAGATGTATATATTGAGAATCAGTTGTTCGCTACACTTGACCCAACTTCACGTGTACTGCAGCTCCCGTCAGGCAAAGAGGTTGTGTTAACGGATACGGTTGGATTCATACAGAATCTGCCGCATGATCTGGTGGCATCCTTCCGTGCCACTTTGGAGGAAGTGAATGAAGCGAATCTGGTGCTGCATGTAGTCGACGCCTCTTCTCCAATGCGTGAGGAACAAATGGAGGTTGTCCAAGCCATTCTCACGGATCTGGGTGCTGCCGGGAAGCCGCAAATTACATTGTTCAACAAAAGCGATATCTGTCAGCCGGAACAGCTGGAGATGCTTCCTGCAGGCCCGGAATATTTAAAGATCAGTGCTTTTAACCCTGAAGATCTAACTCTGATCCGGGAGATCATCGAAGATTCGCTGGCAGGGGATACTCTGACCTTCCGGATTCCAGGTGACCGTGGTGACCTGTCTTCATTGCTCTACCGTGTAGGCGAGGTGTTGGAGCAGCAGTACGACGAGAATGATGTGCTCTACAATGTCCGCTTAAACAAAGAGGATTATGAGAAATGGGGCTACAAGTTAGCGGAGTTCGTAGTACAGGAATAAACCATCATTTTGAGCAAGTCTCAAAATAAATTAAGGAATGCATTGAGTGTCCCCACAAAGCATGGATATCTCCTTCGGTCTTCGAAGCCGAATCCTACTGTGTGGGGCTAATTCTTGATGTTAAGTAAATGTAATGTAAGGGGAGAACAAGGGGAAATGGCTGTTTTTGCAGAGGATATTTTACATGCGGCAGAGGCTGCAGAACTTGAAATTGAAAGTGCGGTAAAAAAGCTGGACCGGATAGTGGACCACAATCAGTGGAAGGTTATTGAGGCGTTCCAGCGGCAGCAGGTGAGCGATTTTCACTTTGCGGGTTCTACCGGTTATGCTTATAATGACCGGGGCCGTGAAGTGCTGGATCTTGTATATGCCGAGGTATTCGGTGCGGAGGCGGCACTGGTTCGGCCTCATTTTGCTTCTGGTACGCATACCATCTCTACGGCGCTTTTTGGTGTACTGCGTCCAGGAGACGAATTGCTGTACATCACAGGACGCCCATACGATACGTTGCATAAAGTAGTTGGCAAGCCCGGTGACGGGACAGGCTCTTTGGCCGATTTTGGGATCGGCTACCGTGAGACCGCTTTAACCGGTGAAGGGAAAGTAGATTGGGACGAAGTAGCGCTCGCTATAAATGACCATACAAAAGTTATCGGAATCCAAAGATCGCGTGGCTATGATTGGCGTTCTTCCTTTGCGGTCGCAGAAATCGGCGATATGGTAACAAAAGTGAAAAGGTTGAAACCGGATGTCATCGTGTTCGTAGACAACTGTTATGGAGAATTTACGGAAGAGCTTGAGCCTCCCCAGGTGGGAGCCGACCTCGTCGCAGGTTCACTGATCAAGAATCCGGGTGGGGGAATCGCTGAGACAGGCGGATATATTTGCGGACGCAGCGATCTTGTCGAGCTGGCGGCCTACAGGCTCACAGCACCGGGGATAGGCGGAGAAGTGGGCGCGATGCTGGGAACAACACGCGGACTCTACCAAGGGCTCTTTATGGCTCCACACACGGTGGGGCAAGCGCTCAAAGGCAGTATCTTTGCAGCTGCTGTCTTTCAGCGCTGCGGGTTTACGACCAAGCCAGCCTGGGAGGAACCGCGTACGGACCTGATCCAGGCGGTTGCTTTTGACGGGCCGGAGCATCTGATTGCCTTTGTGCAGGGGATTCAACGTGCTGCAGCCGTTGACAGCCATGTTGTGCCAGAGCCTTGGGATATGCCTGGTTATGAACATCCTGTCATTATGGCGGCAGGAACGTTCATCCAGGGTGGCAGCTTGGAGTTATCTGCGGATGCGCCGATCCGGGCGCCCTATATTGGCTATATGCAAGGCGGATTAACCTATTCTCATGTGAAGTACGGTGTGTTGATGGCGCTGCAAAGTATGCGGGATAGAAATCTTCTGTAAGAAAAACTCACACACCATTGACACGCGAAACCAGGAAATGTACAATGAGATGAGAAAAAGATCATTGGAAGGTTGGATGAGTCATGGGTGATGAAATCCGCAGAAATATGGCACTATTTCCTATAGGTATTGTAATGAAGCTAACCGATTTATCTGCCAGACAAATTCGTTATTATGAGCAGCACAGTCTGATTGTGCCCGCTCGTACCTCAGGCAATCAGCGTTTGTTCTCATTTAATGATGTGGAACGCCTGTTGGAAATCAAAGCATTAATCGAGAAGGGTGTTAACATTGCCGGCATCAAGCAGGTGATGAACCCAGTCACGAAGGAATCCGAAGAAGCTACGGTTATTACCCCTGATACAGAGGTTAGACGTAGAGAGTTGTCCGATTCACAGCTTCATCGTTTGCTGAAGCAGGAACTGGTTTCCGGTAAAAGACCGGGACAAGTCTCTCTTATTCAAGGCGAACTTTCCCGGTTTTTTAATAAATAACATAAAGAGACATGAAAGGGAGAGGGTATAGTGAGCTTTTCTAAAGAGGATATTATGCGCATCGCCAAGGAAGAAAACGTCCGTTTTATTCGCCTGCAATTTACCGACTTGCTCGGAACGATCAAAAATGTAGAGATTCCTGTTAGCCAGCTCGAAAAGGCGCTCGACAATAAAATGATGTTCGATGGTTCCTCCATTGAAGGTTATGTCCGGATTGAAGAATCCGACATGTATCTCTATCCCGACCTCAGCACATGGGTAATCTTCCCTTGGGTGACTGACAGCCGGGTTGCTCGTCTGATTTGTGATGTGTACATGCCTGACGGAACACCGTTTGCCGGAGACCCGCGTGGTATTCTGAAGCGTTGTCTGGAAGAAGCCGAAGAAATGGGTTATACCGCGATGAACGTTGGACCTGAACCTGAGTTTTTCCTCTTCAAAACTGATGAAAGAGGGAACCCAACTACGGAATTGAATGACCAAGGCGGATATTTCGATTTGGCGCCGATGGATCTTGGAGAGAACTGCCGCCGCGAAATCGTATTGACTCTTGAAGAGATGGGCTTTGAAATCGAAGCTTCCCACCATGAAGTTGCTTCCGGCCAGCATGAAATTGACTTCAAATATGCTGATGCCATCAAAGCTGCTGACCAAATTCAAACCTTTAAGCTTGTCGTGAAGACGGTAGCCCGCCAGCACGGCCTGCATGCTACTTTTATGCCTAAACCACTTTTTGGAATGAACGGATCCGGTATGCACGCTCACCAATCCCTGTTCAAAGGCAAAGAGAATGTGTTCTACGATGAGAGCGACACACTTGGCCTGAGCAAGACAGCCCGTTACTACATGGCAGGTATTCTGAAGCATGCCCGTGCGTTTGCTGCAATCACGAACCCGACAGTGAACTCTTACAAACGTCTGGTTCCCGGTTATGAAGCGCCTTGCTACGTAGCATGGTCCGCCAGCAACCGCAGCCCGATGATCCGTATCCCTGCTTCCAGAGGGCTGAGCACTCGCATCGAGGTCCGCAATCCGGATCCGGCTGCTAACCCTTACCTTGCACTTGCTGTGATGTTGAAGGCAGGTCTTGACGGCATCAAGCGCCAACTGGATCTTCCAGCTCCAATCGACCGTAACATCTATGTGATGTCAGAAGAAGAGCGGATTGAAGAAGGCATCCCTAGCTTGCCATCCGATCTGAAGGAAGCGTTGAACGAAATGATCCGCAGCCATGTCATCACCGAAGCCCTCGGCGAACATGCGCTGGCTCACTTCTATGAACTGAAAGAAATCGAGTGGGATATCTATCGCACCCAGGTTCACGAGTGGGAAAGAGACCAGTACATGACTCTTTACTAGAATACAGCAGCCCTTGACGCGTAAGCGTTGGGGGCTTTTCTTTTTGTGGGCGTGGGAGTAGTGAAGGACTCTTAAATTAATAGTGCCCACAAAATGCCCACAAATATTTTGAGGTGTCTATTCGAGGATGGATTTCATGTGGGTTTCATACTTTTCCATACTGCTCGCTTCAATCTTTTTGGAAACGTGGGAATAGACGTCCGCAGTAATTCTCATGCTGCCGTGTCCCAATCGTTCTTGTACATACTTCATACCATTGCCTGCCTCTAGGAGTAGCACAGCATGGGTGTGTCTCAGAGAGTGGATCGGCATTGATGGAAGCTCTGCACGCTTAAGAATTCGCGAAAAGGAATTAAAGAGGGAAGACTTAGGGCCCCACGCTTTAACTCTCCCTTTAATAGAAACCCCCCTGCATGGATTTTTATCCAATTTCCCGAGAGTAACTGCTTTTTCCAACGCACTGTTCATAGTGTTATGGGTAATTTCAACGGTGCTTTTGCTGTATTTTTCGCCAAGGTGATTAAGAAATTTTTAATAACCAATCGGCTGTACTTTTCGGAGCATGATAGCCTGAAAGTAAGGTTTGATATGGTTTTTGATATTGTTCTGATGCTGAATCAAAGTATTCTTCCGGACTGTACCAACCTTGTACTCCTGTACATATTGCTCCAGATAATCGACTAGAGGTAAATCTGTCTGTTCATAACCTTCTGATATTTTCCTCTCTGCGTTTGCCGCTGCAAGCTGGGCTTCCTTCTTGGTCTCAAAGCCGCGTTGCGACTTTTCTTTAAATTTCTGAGTTATGGGGTCTTTGTAACGAATACGATATTCCCAGCCTGTGCTTTGCTTCTTAAAACTTGCCATTTCACTCCTGCCAACAGAATGTTTGTTCGCTTTTTTGTGTATAGGAAATAGCCTTTCGGCTACGAATCCTCAAGATAAAGGTTTCATGCTGTGACCTATCCGACGAAGAACTGCAGAAATACCGTGAGATGCCGCAAGATACATTCTGGGATTATCATAGCAAGCCGCATATTACACCATCCAGAAAAACAAAAGGAGCATAGAGGATATATTCCTCTTGCTCCATAGAATTAACCTCTATTCCGAACTTTCCTAAAATGTCTTTTCACTATGGTTCTACCCGTTAATCTCTTAGATATTTTACGAACTTTTTCTCTATATTTTTCTTTTTCTTTTTCACTTATGGCATGCCTATTAATTTCATCAAAGAGATGGTCAAGACGAAGATTTATTTCCTCACCCAGGATCACTACAACATTGCTGAATTCATCATCAATCTGGGTTTCGAAATAATTAACTAACTCGTTCTTGTCTTCGAAATCCTTACAAATAACATCAAAGACTATTTTTTCTTTCTTGTAATTCCAAAAATGAGTTTGCTTAATCATTATTCATACTCTCCTAATCATTTTCTACATCAAGATGCATTAATTGTTCAATACTCGTGAGCCCTAAAGCTAAAACTATTTTTTCTAAATGTTCCCGATTTATTGAGGTACGCATGTTATTGCATATTTCGCTTATTGCAGCTTTGCGAATCCCAGTTTTCTCGGCCAAAGATTTTTGAGACATACCGCGTTCATCTAATAGTTCTTGGACTTTAATGGTTATCGACACCATGCGTTCTTCCACCTCCAATGAGTTGATTCTATCACAAGACACGAAATTACGCAATTTCGTAATTTATGTGTTGACGATACGGAATAACGGAATGTAGTAACCATTTAGTAAAGGGAGGGACAACTTGTGGATTTAATTACTCGACTTGAAGCCTATGTAAGAGATGAATTGCAGCCGAAGTATACATACCCTATTGGGCTGGTGCATACGAAGGCATTCGAAGAAGCAGGGAAGGGGCGATTGTATATTTGGATTGATAAGGGTGTGACGTTTGAGCACAAGTTCATTGAATTGCCAGAGAAACTATATACTTCAGGAAAAAACTCCTGACCCAGAGAAAGGAGATTCCTATGGATACAAAAACGGTCAACCTTGCAAAATTGGAGGATCAACCACAAGCAATTAGAGAAGCAATTGCCTTTTATGCAGCGCACAGTGTACTGCCAATTCACTTCACCGCAGCCGAACGTGAACGTCATTATTCAACATTAGAGAAGGCTGGTTACTTGGAACGAATTTCCTGAATCCCGTAGCGAAACCGGATAATTCAAGAAATAAAATTCATACATAGGAGGTGCAAAAGAGCATGGGAGAACACAAAACATTCTGGAAGCCCGAGAAGCAGATTAAAGAGAAAAAGACCTACGGCAGTCTGGGATCTAATAAACCAAAGACTAAGAAGGAAGTTCCAGAATGGAAGAAAGGTCTCCTTGCTCATCATCAAAAAGGCCAAAGTTCTAAAGATCGAGGCGAGTTTAATGACGATGTACTTGCTGAAATCATTGCCGAATCCAGTGGTACTTGTCCTATATGCAAATGCGCTCCATCAGACACAACTCATCATGTTATGCCCAAAGGACGGAAAGGTCGCGGTGTGAAGACCAATGGATTAAGACTGTGCTGGCCTTGTCATGATGCCATCCAAACGAATGAAGAAGCCTTGCAATACTGGATATCGGTATTCCGTGACAAATACGGGGATCACTTCTGGTTTGATGAAAAAGATTGGGACGAATACAATCATAAGCTTGCTGTTCAGCAACAGAAGGAACAAGAAAAGCAGCAACGTGAAAATCAGATACAACCAGTAGTAGATCTCTTATCTGCAGCAGCTGGCCGGAACTTGAAGGGGAAAGAGGTTTGCTTGCTCCAATTATTTGAGGATAAGGATATGGCAGTATTTGCAACGCTAATGGCGGATGTATTCGGCAGACCACTAGAAGAACCGAAGGTTTATAGCTATGGTGAACGCTTTGAAGATTAGGAGTTGATCGAAATGGCTAATGTTCGAGATACTGCTTATCGGCAGAATCTTACCAATAAAAGAGAAATGGGACCGATATTCGAATCCCATGAACTACAACTTTACAGAAAGTTAGAAGAGGTTGATTATCTCATCGCATGTATCTCCAGCGAAGCGACAACGTGTTGTGTAAGTTCAGACTATTGCAGAGAGTTCATTCGAACACAGGTAACAGACATTTCGAACACAGGTAACAGACATGATCGATCAGATAGCTTAAAAACGGGAAAAGGAATGAAAGTCCAGATCTCGAAAAGCGAAGTGAAATTACAAATACTTCATATAACAACGAGAAAGAGTGCTAAATATGACTGAACTCAGCCCAGCAGCTAAGGAATTATGCGAGGACAATTACGCATCGAATTGCGGGCGTTGCCCACTCCGGCTTGCATGTGTACAGAATGTAGGTCCGGGGAGAGAGAGGCATATGACCGCTGTCAGGGAGAGGTGAACACCGAGGAAGAGATTTTAGTAAATAAATAAGCGCCGTATTTTCGGCGCCATTCAATAAATTTCATATCACTTGCGAGAATTTCTGCTCTTCACTGACATGAACGCTAAACCAGTAACAAGAATGATGAAAAATATGGTTAAATATTCCATGAATAGCACCTCACTATTCTGTTTTCTAATTCCAGATAAATTATACCATAATATGGATTATTCATTATTGCGAATAAATAAAGAGGCATAACACCGCCAGGAAGGAGATAACCCATTGATCCTACAAGGTGACAACATACAGAGAGGAGGATGCTTGTGATTCTTCAAGGCGACTGCTTGGAGATAATACCCACCATCGAAAGCAAAACAATCGACATGATTCTCTATCGGTATTGAGAAAGAACCGGAGTACGTCGAACTGTCTAAGCGGCGGACGGCAATTATACAGCAGCAGTTAATTTAAGGGATCAGCAAGCCCCTAACTAAAAATTAAAGGCACAAAGAATATGAGAAAGACAATAAGTACGATAACACTGCTTATTCTACTCATGATGAGATAGGCATCACTGGGTTCGGAGTCACCCTTTACCATCCATCCATAACGCATGTACCAACCCATTGCCGGAAAGAAAATATTCAGTATCGCAAGCAACATGAAAAGTATAGCGAAGACCACCATTTTTACCAGCTCCTTTATTAATATTACTCAGACTGAGCAAATGAGGTTGCACATTTAGGGGCTGTCATAGCCCCAGGGAGGGGGAAACTTACTTATCTTTAGGGGGCTTAGGTTTTTCCGCCTGATACATGGCTACTCCAAATACAATTCCTAATCCGCCACTTATTACAATGTTGTCGAAAACAATGGCAAAAGATAAAAAGTGCAGATAGCATTCTTTTCTTTCCATTCAACATACAACACCCTTTTTCAATTATTTAACAATTGTACGTGACTTATCAAGATTAGTTTCGAGAGGGCATAGGCTCATAAGGAGAGATGAACGATATGACAAAACAACCAAAGATGAAGAAATCTGGACTGAAGCCGGGCGACAAGGTGATCATGCACAACTGTTACGAGGTAGTGAGGCTTGAGGGATACGGCGGCGGCTTTGCTACTGAATATCTGAAGAAGTAGTCCGATCAACCTAAATCTAAAAAATGGATTTCAAAAAATTAGCAGTATCTTTGTCTACTTTTATTCTGACTGGTTCGCCATACCAAGAAAAAACTCTTTCATATTTCTTACCCGTCATACCTAAGCTTAACATTGCTCGTTCCATCAAATTAATACAGTCTTCATCACATGTTCTATTTCGGTGTAGATCACTACAGACAATCACTATTTTTTTCATAACGATCACCTCAGGACTAGGATTAACTCATTTTAGATTATACAACAGTTCATTAAATAAGTTAGTGTTTCAAAAAAAAATACATCATCTAACAACGAAGGAGACTTATATCATGACACCAGAACGGCAAGAAGAGAACAAGCTCAAGAAGGGTGACCTGGTTGTAATGCACACTTGCATTGAATCCGAGGAACACCCCGGAAAGATATGGACGTGCAAAACAGATCAGTTTACGCGAGGGAAGGGAGTAATCGCACAGGATTCTGTATTCCTCGAAGGCTACAGCGGATCGTTCGCACCTGAATTTCTGCAGAAGGTAATACTGCCGGCTGAGGACGAGCGCGCGCTGGCTACTCTAGAAGAGGCAGAGCAACAGAACAAGCGTCTGGAAGTTAAGCTTCAGGCGAGCCGGGACAGTGTATATCCCCTATCCGTTGAATGGGACGAATGCAAGGTTGAGTTGGCAGAGTCACAAACGAATTACAAATGCGTCCAGG
Source organism: Paenibacillus sp. FSL M7-1046 (assembly GCF_038007405.1). NCBI lineage: Bacteria > Bacillati > Bacillota > Bacilli > Caryophanales > Paenibacillaceae > Paenibacillus > Paenibacillus sp. FSL M7-1046. The sequence goes on from NZ_JBBOXB010000001.1 coordinate 5,638,987, forward strand.
AAACATTGGAATTTACAGCAGGAGCATTAAGCATTGTAACTGAGCAAAAGTTAGATCTGGAGAAGGCGCTGGCAGAGGCACAGCAGACCATTGATGCTTATAGGATCGCCGTAGGCAACTGCTACTCTGTAATGTCCAGACGGCACAAAGAGGTTTGGGAGGCACAACAGACCATAGCCCGGCAACGGGAGGAACTGACATGGCATGGGGATATTGGGAACTACGAGGTGGGAAATTACACGCTGATTGCAGATGACAGCCTTGATGAATGGGAATCATTTGTACTGCAGGATGTGGGGAAACGCGGTCGGGCAGCACTGGAAATTGAGCAATCGTCCTGCTGTTCCAACCCAAATGTGCAGACCGTTAATAATGAATTTGTGATTAACACCACCTGCTGCATGAATTGCGGACAACACTGAGGGATGAATTGTCTCGCCTCTGGTGTGGATGTGGGCAACCGGCTGTACATCAAGTACCAGATGAACCAACACACCATAGATTTCAGTGTGTTAAATGTAACGAAGGGTGGGAGACGCAGCCGTGACACAGATACAGACAATGACCAACCCGGAGCTTAACCGGGCGCTGGCGGAGTTGATGGGATGTAAGGTAGTCAAAGTCTCTGAGGGTGAATTTGCCTATGAGTTACAGGATTCATCGGGACATTGTATTAATACGGACGGAAGAGGCTGGGAAAGCGAACAATACGCATGGGCAGGCGCTCCTGACTACTGCACTGACCCTGCTGCCTCTCTAGAGGTACAGTCAGCAGCCATAGCTAAAGATGCTGATGCCTATGTGCAGAACCTTGCAATCGTCAAATGGGGACAGCCTGATGAAGACGTTGAGGACACAGCGGTTTGGAATAAAACGATGAGATATTCAATTGCCGAACTGCTTACCGCAAGACCCCGAGAGAGGGCAGAGGCGGCATATATCACGATGCAGGGGGTGAAATAGCATATGTACTATTTACGCAAGGAGCCGGAGGAAAAGACGATTCCGCCCATTCCTCTAACTAACGGTAACATCATACCGGAGCGGAAATTCATGAGCGAAGATCGGGCAGTATACAAGGCCCGCGAGTTCTCTCGCTTCTATCGCGGCGGATTTAAAGGAATTGTTGGGCGCTACCAAGGCATGAAGGTGTACACCTGCAAGACGCTTAAGCGAATCATTGAGCTGAGGGAAACCACGCTTAAGGCCTGCGGCGAGTTGTTTGATGTGTACGACGAGAACGGGAAGGTTGAGCTTCCAGATTATGAAGGAGGGTCACAGAATGAGCAGAATAGTTGAACCTAGATACGACACAGCAGGCAAGCTTATACAGGAGCATGACGTGCTGAAAGACGAAGAAACTGGAGAAATGGCGTTAGTCGTCCAAACGGAAAATAAAGCGGGCGTAAGAGGACTGGCAGTTCAGAATACGATTATTGGACTCGGGGACTGGCTGGACGTTTATCCAGATGGTGTCTGGACTGTCGTGGGTAACGCTGGAACTTTGATAGTATGATGCGCCGTACGAAACACCAGATCATTAAGGGAGTAGGAGTATCCCTCCTCTCCCAAAGGCAGAGTAGACGCAAACTGCTCACTGGCGATTTCCAAAAGAGCTCGTTTTAGGGTTTAAAATTTATCGGGATTTTTAATTCTAATTGAGGCTACTTCTCCGCACTTTTTACAAAATGTATACATAACCGGGGAGCCAAAAGAAAAAGTTTTACCGATTGGCATTACTCTAGCATCCACAGCGTTCACTTCACCTTTAGCAAAGGTAGTACTTCCACAAGCTTTACAAGTTAAGTTTTCTTGATTCATAATAACCATCCTCAATAAAATATTTAACAATTAATACGAATTGTACCAAAGGCAGGTTTCATTATTAAAAGTGCTATGTGACTTTCGGAAGACATAACGCAATAAACACAAATACGAAAGACGTAGTGAAAACGGCTTCTGAAAATGGTTCCATTAGATGATGCACAGTTCGAAGATACATGACATAAGGGGATAGAGGAGGTTACAGCCCTCCTCTCCCACCAAGGGAGGATAAGTAAGATGGACGTTCTACTTGACAAGGTAGTTAAAACACGGAAGCCTCATAAATGTTTGGGATGCAACGAAGTTATTCCTGAAAAAACGGAAGGCGTTAGGTTTGCAAATATGGCAAATAAAGGCAGTGTTTATTCCACTTATACGAGGCATTCGGAAACTTAGTAAAGACGCCATACGGACTATATATCATTCCAATAAATCTATTCTCAAATAGTTTACCGCAGTATTCGATTGATCCAAAGACAGTCGGTCAACACACCGGATTGAAGGACAATAATGATCGGGAAATTTATGAAGGAGACATCGTACAGATTCCGGATCTTTACGAGACTTCTGAGAACACCAGCACGACTTACCACACGGAAGTTATTGATTTCGAAGAACATGGATGGAGATAGGGCGGAAAGCGCATCATCGAAGATTACATCTACATCTCTGTTGAAGGTGAGATTGTTGGTAACAAGTATGATAATCTGGAATTGCTTGAACAGTCAGAGGTATAAGCGGGAGAAGAGGATATGAGCACCGATATTAAGTTTTTGCAGGATCTGCAGTCTGAACTGAACAGTCAGGACAATGATTCCCAGGCAGCCCAAGGTTTTGGACAGCGGGAGATTACCGTTGGGTAGAGTGTAACAATGGCAATCGGATTAGCGGTAGCCGCATGTTATAAATTACCGCCAATCAAAAGTAACAACCACGTCGTTAATGTGACCAAAAACTCATTATCGCGTTAATACCAGGTCAAGAATGCATCAACTTCAGCAATGGATAGATCATATTCCTTTTCGACTCCATTAATAAGGGTAATCGTGAGAATAGCTCTATCACCAGTCGGTTGTTCTGGTGTTGTTGTTGGTTTCGGAGTTATCGTGGCTGTAGGAGTTGGAGATGGTGTAGTAGTTGGTGTAACCGTTGGTGTTGGTGTAACTGTTGGTTCTGGTGTAGCCGTAGGTGTAGGAGACGGCGCTGTTGTCGGTGTTGCTGTAGGTGTTTCTGTTGGTTCAGGGGTAGAGGGAACTACCGAACCAAAAAAGTCAATTTCATAAACGCTAGCTCCACTCGTTGTTGTTACAACAATAGATTTTACCTCGGAATATGTAGTTCCTAAACTAGTCAAAACACCAATTGTAACAATATCAGAGTGTGTTGCTATAATTTTATTTTTACTATCCAAAAACTTGATTTCAAACTTATCAGAAGCTGCGAAAGATTTTAAGAAATATCCATTTATATTCGCTGTCTCTCGAGTTCCTAAGTCAAATTGAAAAGAGTTAAGTGTACCACCATTTGATAACCCCTTGCCAGTATTTAAATAATTATCAGTAATAGAGTTAATGGTTTCTCGGAAAGCATAAGTTTGAGTACGATAATCCCAATCTCCATGAGTCACAGCATAACCATTAAAAATACCACCAGTTTGAGCAAAGGCACCGTTTAAAGGAATTACAGTGAAAATTAGTAGAAACATAAGAACGATCTTCTTTCTTTTCATTTGTTTAGTTGCACTCCTTAGTATGTATTATAGTCACCTACTTTACAAAAATAACAAGGGTTGTCTAAACATATATGTATATATCTGCAATAAAGTGAGTGGATGAAGACATTTTCTTTTTTATTCCAGTTGGTGAATAAGTTACTTGCGAACTCGGCCCGGTAGGGGGCCATAAATTTTATTGATATAAAGAAGTGTATCCAACAAACACTAACATCAGGATATATTCCGAAATCGATTATGATTGCAGGCACCCATTTTGTGCGAGAACGATTTGAATTTAGAGCATACATAAAATAGGTTGAAGTTATCATCGTCTGTCCAATCAAAATTCCTCTCTTTGCATACTCTATGAGTATAAATAAAGAGGAGGTAGTTTAACATGGCACAAATCATAGATGTAGGAAGTAGTACTGCGACAACAGGAAGCCAAACGGTATCCATTCCCATTCTCGCGCCGGCTCAAAATTTAATCTTAGCTGAGTTTGGACTAGCTACCGTAGCAAGTGGAAGTGTTCAACTGGATACAACTATTGGTTTTCAAACGACATTGGGTGTTCCAAGTGTGATTTTCACTTTGTACAGAGATGGACAACCTATTTTCAATGTGGGAGCTAGTGGACTTTCGATTTCAGCAATTCAACCTATTACTATTTCATATTTGGATAGAAGCGTTCCAGAAGGGTATCATGCATATTCTTTAGGCGTGGCCAATAACAGTCTCAATATTTTACTGAATACTGCCAGTGTTACTGGACCGGTTACCTATTCTGGAATATCGATTGGATGAGTTTCAAAAGCCCGTCAACCTTAACTGGTCGGCGAGCTTTTTTTCTGTTTATATAAAAATACTCAGTAAACACTGGACTCCGCAACAAGCCAGTTTTGTGTTCATTCCCCCATAATTCGATTCCTATTTACCCAAGCACAGATAAAAATCCCACATATTCTAAGTTGTATCCAATTGCAGAGGAGGAATAACGAATGAGTGGAGTTGTTGGAGGATATGGCTGTGGACATGAAAAAGAAGTTAAATGTATTAGTCCTTTTACGTCGACAGGTGCAATCTTGGTACTCTTTATCTTGTTGGTCATCATTACAAAAGCCTGTATATTCTAAATTTTATTCAATTACAAAGGGGAGACTGTAATGGGTGAATTTGCTGGGGGATATGGTGGCTTTACTTCTACCACTGCAATTCTGGTTCTGTTTATCTTGTTGGTTATTATTCTTAGTACGTGCTTTATCTAAATGCATATCGTTTGGGAAAGTGAAAGCTTGTCAACCTAAACTGGTCGGCGGGCTTTTTCTATTTATACGATAAATTCTGTAAATACCGGACTCCGCAGCATGCCGGATTTGGTTCAGTTCCTCATAGCCGGGGCTCCGGATTTTCCCGGCCTCCTAGGAGAAAGTCAGCCGGTGTCCGTCTATCTTTGGTTCAAAATATAATCATTGTGGCTGAATGGACCAGCAGTAGTTTGTAATAACATTGGGAAAATAAACATAAAAAACCTCCTCTATCCAATTATAGCGCTTGGCTAAAAGGGAAAGAGGAGGTAAGTCCTGGGAAAGATTATTCGGAAGTTGTATACTCACTTACTTCATAGGTTAGTATTTTATCAAATACGACATAATCTTTACGCTTTTTGAAGGGGCCTTTGTTGTTGCTATGTTTATCAATTGCATACATCCCAGGGCCTCTACCTGCATCACGGGCATCATACCAGGTTAAAAATGCATCTACTTCAGCGATGGGGAGATCGTACTCCTTTTCTACTCCATTTGTCATCGTAATCACCAGTATAGCTCGATCACCTGGTTGTTCTGGTGTCGGAGTTGGTGCTGGAGTAACAGTTGGCTTTGGAGTCGTGGTTGGTGTAGGTGTAGCCGTTGGAACTGGCGTACTCGTAGCTGTAGCAGTTGGTGTAGGTGTCACAGTTGGCGTCGGGTTAGGCGTAGTAGTAGGTGTTGGGTCCGGTGTAGTTGTCGGAGACGGAGTTGTTGTCGGAGAAGCCGTCGGCGAAGGACTAGGTGTTGGAGAAACTGTTGGTTCAGGTGTAGCGGTTGGTAACGGTGTTGGCGTAGGTTGGTTTGTTAAATAACCATATACTTTAAAATCATATACTTTTAGATCATTACCCGCATTACCTAAAAAGATATAACGTACTTTGTCTACGTTTACGGAAAGTTCTTGTTTAGTTAATATTTCTCCTCCAATAACGCGTTGAGATAGTTTGATTTCAGTACCCTTTTCATCATAAAAATAGGCACTGAAAGCTTGATTTCCCCCATTTGCAAATTCTACTTTGAATTTCGAAATATAGTATTCTTCAGGTAACTTAATCCAGAATCCTGTAGTAGATGATTTGTAATTTCCAACTTGTCCAAATGTAGCCACATTTTCGTCTGTTAGTTTATCTGTAGTTATATTTCCTGTATTTATTCCACTACCAAGTGTGAATAATTTACCGAGTACGATATCGGTTGGTGTTGGTGTCACTGTCGGTGACGGCTCAACAGTAGGAGTTGGAGTGTTGGTTGGTTGTGGCACTTCAGTATTACTACTACTAACTGCTACGGATGCACCGGTTTTATCTCTTCCCGCATAAAGATACGGACCTGCAGACCATGACATTTTATCGGCTTGGTAATAAGTTTCTATCTTTGTGATTAATGTTGAAGGAATATTGAAATAGTGTGGATCTGTGGTTTTGAATACAGAATACTCCACATACTCAGTATCAGAAGTGTAGACCAGCATTTTATCAATCCCCCAGCTAGATATAAGGAAGATAGATTGAGTATTAAATGCTGGATTGAAAATTGATGTTCGTACCATTGCTTTCGATGCTGTTGCTGATGCAGCAGATCCTACAGATAAGGATGAGAAAACAAGTAGAATAATCAGAGCGAAAGTCCGTAATCTTTTCATTTGTTGTACCCCTTATTATGTATATTTTCTTCTTATAGAAATTTCATTCTGGTGTCTTAGCAACCCTGCCTTTCCTATAATTTACATGAGTGAATTTTAACGTTCATGGATGAATATGTCTAAACAAAAATACTTATATTTGGAATAATTAGATCATGTTCTATTAATGTACATAATTGTGGGAGCTGTGGAATATACTCATTATTGTTTAACGAACATTTGTTTGGTTATAATACAAACAAATGTTCTTATTTTATCGGAGGCGATCAATCATGAAGATGAGCATCGGCCAAACCATCGAAATCATATATCTGGACAAAGCGGGGAAGATCACTCAGCGCAAGATCGAAGTAAACGGCATTCGTGACGGACGTATTCGGGCTACATGCCTGACCACAGGCGCACCGCGAGTGTTCCTGGCAGCCAGTGTCTTATCATGGCAACCTGCGCAGGAACGGCGGCATGCTTGATGATACTCCGCGTAAGTTGCTGAGGATCATATTTCAGTTCCGGTATCATTTTAGACGGATGCCCAACATTAAGGAGCTGCGACGATTGAGCGGGCGGCGGCCTGCGGAGATAATCAAGGGGTTCAAAGCGCTGGCAGCGGAGCAATATATACTATGGGAGTCGTCTGCACCTATTGAGACGGCCGTAATAATTGAGGGGTGGGAACGTAACGTACCGTACGATACATCACCGCAGGGAGGCGCACAGAGCGCCGGGCGTGGACCTAACATAGATTACTGGATGAATCACTAAGGGGGCAGTACATAATGAGTAAATTGGATAGCAATGAGCGGTGGAAAACTAAGATGCTACTTACCGATCATGTGGATCAGTACGATCAGAGGGATAAGGACGAGGGAGCCGGTAGTAAGATGCTCACGAATGATGAGCGCGAGATGATCCGGGATCTCATTTTACTGCCACATATAGATACAATGGTGAGTAAGAGCCTTAAGGAGATCGAGCATTCCGGCAATGTCCTTCTAATGGCCGGGAAGGCAATACAGCGCCGGATCATGCAGGATACCTATCGACTGCAAAAAGAGCTGAAGCAGCGGAATATTAAATTTTTCGCGGATGAGCAAGATGAATTTATCTCTTATCACAAAATATTTTGCCGGGATACCAGGAACGATTCAGACTTACTCGCGATGTAATGCGACCTGAGATTAGCCTGCGGCTGACCAAGTATACAACTGAGCTCGGAGAAGTGTTAAAGGATCATCTTAAATAATGTGATAAAAAATAATCCCCGAAGTTTCCGGGGACACTACTTTGAACGATCATTATCCATTACCTGCTACTGCAATTCCACTGAAACTTCTTGCTCTTAGAGTTGCAGTCCTAATGGCTGATGCTAGAATGGTATATGAATTTGGCCTGTAAAGCACATCACTAGCCGGCGGGAAGTCAACAGCGGTTATTCCTACCATTTTGTATTGGGTCCCTTGTTTATTGATGTTTCCCGGGTACGTTGTACTAAAGATTAATGTATTATTGCGGTAGATGCTAAAAGTAACATCATTCTGAACTATAACGCTAACATCAACACTAAGCCTTACATAAGCATTTAAAGTGACCCTTACCAAGCTTGCATTTGCAGGTGTAACATTTGAGGTTTGAAGTCCAATGACACCAAACTAAATTAATACCTGGTGTATCAACTACACTATCCTGTGAGATGCGCATATCCAAAAACTGAATACTCATCATATTCACCTGACCTCTCTTAGTAGATGCCATATTTTGTGAGAGGAAGGGTCGATTGCTTGTGCATATTTAAAAAGAGTTAGTCGGTCTGCATAAACAAAGCCCCGTCAGTAATACTGGCGGGACCTTCAGTATTGGCCTGGGATAGGGCAGTCATTATTGAGGGCTGCCCTAGTTTCATTTTCTATATTTTTCAAGGATAATAAACAGCATAGAATGTGTAATCAAATGGGCTTCCAAAGCCTACCGGATACGCTCTCACACAATATAATTCCCCCTGGACTGGTACGAATCCAATCTTTTCGCTTGAGCTCGGTGCAATAATCTTTTCAACAATAGGGGGCTTTCCATTTATTAAATCAAAATAACGATAAACACTAAAGTTTAAGTAATTCATAGGGCTTGGCGAATCGTTCAAGATTGTAAGAGTTTGTTTGTAGTTCGACAAACCTGGAAAGACATAAAAATCATTATCGGCCGATGAAGAAATGGAGCCATGCAAAAAGAATTGCCCCTCAAGTTCGCCAACTTTCATGTTGGTTATAGCGCTAGCTTGAGCAGGGATGTTATTGGGTTCTGCTTCATCTTGCGCAAAGGCAGCGGTTGCGAAAGAAAGTGATACTACTACCGACAAAAGCGCGGACACAAACTTTTTTTTCATTTTCCTCTTCCTCCTATTTAATAAAAATGGGATACTTTACTATTTTAAAACAAATACGTGATAGGTGGAACTGTATTTATAAGGATAAATATGGCAAAATGATAAAATATTTGGTTATGACTTGATCAAAAAAGAATTGATTATAGATATGACTACATAATCAAAGCCCCGTCAGTTTACTGGCGGGGTATGGTATCTATAGTTCAGCCTCCTCATAATGGGAAGTGACAACATAATATATGCCCACAATAGCGCCCCCAAAACGCCCACATATAATAGAAAGAATGAAATACATTCTAAAAAACCTTTATTAGCAAGGTATTAAGTGGTGTTCAGACCATTATAAGCGACCTAAGTCATAAATCGCACCCAGGTTCACGAGTGGGAAAAAGATCAGTAAGTGACTCTTTACTAGAATGAAGGAGCTCTGCTTTAGGATCAAAGTTGCAGCAGCTACGATGATTATTATCATAATGGATATCCATGTAGTAGTAGTCAAGTAAACACCTCCATACTCCAAATACTACCATCTTAAGATTATATAACATGTGCTTTACTTAATAAGAAGGGGGATAGCCAGTATGAGCTGAAAACCGAAATACCGCGCGTGGAGAAAACGCATATGACATCTCCTTTGTAGATATGCATGTCTGGACCGTACTACGAATGCTTATTATTGAAGTAACCAGCAGGGGGATCTAATACATTTTCAGTAGAACGTCTTACATTCATTTGATGAAAATGTTATGATTATTAAATCAGTGTGTAGAGATATCGGTTTTTTTATTGACCGAAAATATATGTCTCATGATACGTCTGCCATCTGAAATATTATTCACGGAGATGACAAACATGCATGGAGACACAAGACTGCCTAGAAACGCAAAAGAAGGTATATTATTTTTATTGATTATTTCAATTATTTCAGTAAATACTATTGCTCCTATTATTGTGGGATTGGAACTTGGTTTCAGTAAGGAAGTGTATATAGATACACTAAAGATTATTCCGTTCATGTGGATAATCGTAGTTTTATTGGTAAGATTAGTTGCAGGACCGTTGGTTGGGAAAGTAATGCCAATATTCATGGGACAAACCGATGGATTTAATGCTAGGGTTCTATTGAATACTTTATTGAATGTCACAGTGTTATCTATTTTATTATCGATTATCGGTACATGGGTTGGGACCAAACAAATAAGCCTAGAACCGTTTAAAAACTTCCTTCACATCTGGCCAAGAAACTTTGGGATAGCATTTTGGATTGAACTGTTGGTTGCGCAGCCGATAGCAAGATTTGCAATGAAAACATTACATGCAAGTAAGGATCGTAAAACAGAAAGTGTAATGCCTAACTAGCTGAAATGGCGTAGACAAATAAAGAAATTTAGGGAACGTCCATGGCGGACGTTCTTTTTTTGCACATTTGGACCATGCTGCGCAGAAGCCACTCGTATCAGACGATTATTCTAAAGGGGAAATATGTTATCAATGTACCGGGGGGATTGGGGATTGGATCAAGATAGATGAGATTATAGATGTGACTAAATAAAATATCCCCATAGTCTCCGGGGATACACACTAAAAGATTATTACCCATTACCTGCTACTGCGCTCCCACTGAAGCATCTTGCTCCTAAAGTGATGCCATAATTAGTGACTACATAAATGGTATATCTGATTTGACCTGAAAGTACATCTGCAGCAGGAGAGTAGTCAACGGCGGTCAGTCCGCTCATTTCATAGATAGTCTCAAATTGCGTAGCTGGCTTTTGGTAGACGGTGGAAAAGACCGGAGTACCGTTTCGCAGTATGGTATAGGTAGCATTAGGGACGACAGTTGAACTTGAAGAAGCTGATAACGTTAGACGGGCATATGCATTTGATGTCACCCGGACCAAGCCAACATTTTCAGGGGAAACACTTGTTGTCTGTAATCCGATATCTCCAAACGTGTAGGGAAAAGAAGATGAACTTAACCCTAACGCTGGTGTATCAGACGTGCTATCTTGAGCAATACGCATATCTAAAAATTGAATACTCATATGATTCACCTATCCTCTCATAGCTAATACAGCTTATGAGACTGAATGATAGATTGTTTGTATCAAGATAAAAAAATAATAAGAGAAATTAGATATTTATTCAGCTGTCCGAAGCCGTTCCACAATACTTTTCCTGCCGCTCAGAGAATAGCTGGTGAGTGGAATACAGATTCCAAGTGCCAATAGAATAGGTAGCACAGCGAGCAAGGGCCAGATAATGAATTTATAACTCATGAACCACATTAAATGAGTGAAGGGTTTTGCAATCAAGAGTGAGGATAGACTTCCTAATAGGATGGAACATACACTGGTACCAAGCACGAAGTATAGCCCTTCATAGATAAGCATTGTTTTCAATTGTTTATTGGTCATACCAATACTTTGCAGGATGGCGAATTCCTGGCGTCGGGTCAAAATACTAGTTAATATCGCATTTGCAAAATTCAGCACTCCAATTAAACCAATAATTAAGCTAAGTGTTCCACCAATCACTACTACTGTATTTTGCATACCTGTGAATTCATTCTTTACAATAGATTTGGATTTGTAATGCATCGTCAGTTCAGTTGTTTCAGTGTACTTCTTCAAAAAGCTTTCCATCGAGTCCTCCTGACCGGTGGACACATTAAAGGCGTAACTCATCACAGCTGGCTGATGCACAAGTGATTTATAGATATCCGCAGGCAGGTAGAAGCTAGCGAAGTATGCGGCACTTGTACCGGAATTCGTGCTATTAATGCTTACATGACCAAGAATGGTGAATTCATGACTGGTATATTCTTGATCCTGGGGATTATTGATTGAACCCATATAGTTATGAAGGGTTACCTTATCACCCACTTGATATTTAGTGTATTCCATCTGAGGGTTGTTATGATCATCCACTGGCGCTCCTTCCAGAATGTACTTTCCTGAAGCAAGCTTGTTAAAATCCAGCTCACCATCAATCAACTGCAGCCGGTGAAGAGGTAATTCTTCCAATCCATAAGTCACTGTAGGTAAGTTGCCGCGAGCATCTGCTTCATACCCCTCACTATTGTCCTTATGCTCGATAGTGAGTAGATCCCTGCCACTATACAAGCGGCCGCCTTCTTCAAAACCTGGTTGTGCCTGTACGGCTTGAATATAGCTTTCCGTGGTCGCGTTATCAGAACCGGTGAAGTGTTCTTGAAAATATTCAGCATGACCAATAAGAAAGTCAGTATCATTAAATTTTGACATGTATTTGTCCATGTCCATACTCTGAGATAACGTGAATGCAGTATTCAGGAGGATCAGACTTAAAGAAAGGCTGATCACCACCAGAGCTGTCCGCTTCTTATTGCGCCCCAGGTTGGCACGAGCCATGAGGGGCATTTTAGCGCCATTGATTGACTTCCTCAGGTGGGCGCCACCCGTTCTCTTCGCACCTCCATCTGTGTATCTTGCAGCCTCGACAGGAGAAACGTTCGCGGCAATTCTGCCTGGTTTTAACGTACTGATAATGACGGTAATAACTGCAAATATAGCAGAACCGATAAAAATCCACGGGCTCGGGGATACGGATATCTCAGCATTTGCGTGCATGGATCTGTCCATTAGTAAAGGGACAAGTGATTTTCCGACAACAAAACCTATGAGTAAGCCGATGGGGACTCCAAGCACGGAGAGGAATAATGCCTGCCTGCGAATGATCCGGCGGATTTGCCTACTGCTTGTTCCGATAGTCTTTAGAAGTCCATAGAAGCGGATATCGCGCATGACTGATATTTGGAATATGTTATAGATAATCAAGTATCCGGTCAACATTATCAACAGGAGAGCGGCAGTTAGTGCAAGGATGGTTCCCGTATCCATGGCGAAATTGGTGGAGAGATATGACCAGTTAACATTACCGTCGAGATAGTTCGATGCATTTTTATCCAGGGAATAACCGCTTTCCGTTATTACTTTATCAAGTTTTCCCCGGAGGTCAAAGCTGTTATCGAATTTTAAAAGAGCATTTATGACTCCGGTTTGATCAAAGTCCTGCTTATATGTGCTGCGCAATTCTTCGGCATTGGCATCTATATAAGCTCTGGAAGCAAAGATTTGCCCCACGTTAAACACGGGGTCACTTTTCCACCAGCCTGAGAGCACAAAGTCACGCTGAACCTCTTTGCCATGTATCTCAAGCTTCAGGATAAATGGTGTCCCCTCTTTCAGGGGAACGTCTAGTAACTCCGCAGTCTTGGAGTCCATGATGACTTCATTTTCTGCAACAGGTTTATGCCCGCCTTCAAGCTCAATAAATCCGAATTTCAGACCAATATCGTCATAATACCAAAACTCCGCATGACGTTTTAACAATTCCTCGTTTGTTACTTTTTTGCTTAGTAAGCGGTCATAAGCCAGTTCCTTAATAAGAGGGTGGTCCTTGATGTGATTAAATTCCTCCTCGTTTAGATATTTGAGTGAGGCATGACCATCTCCACCTGCCTGCCGCATCATTGCCCGCTGCAGGCTTTCCGCCGTGCCGAGTCCCATAGTGAACAGGGTAGTAAATAACAACGAAGTTAAGGCGATAGCGATAATAGCTATGATATTGCGGGTTTTATTCGCCTTCAAAATATTAGTCGATAGATTACGGATTGCTTTATTGCTATTGACCTTGATCATCTGGCGCCACCGCTAACCATTTTGCCGTCCTCAATGCGGATAATCCGGTCGGCCATTTGGGCAATTTCCTCGTTGTGGGTTATCATTACGATCGTTTGGCCGAACTGTTGGCTGGAAACCTTTATAAGTCCCATAACATCAAGGCTAGTTTTGCTGTCGAGGTTGCCGGTTGGTTCGTCGGCCAAAATAATAGCCGGTTTCGACGCCAGCGCTCTGGCAATGGCTACCCGTTGCTGCTGTCCCCCGGAGAGATTACTTGGCAGATTGTATAATTTGTTTTCAAGCCCCAACGTATTCACAATTTTGGACAAATAAGCTTTGTCTGGTTGTTTTCCGTCCAGTTCAATAGGCAGCACAATATTCTCGGATACGTTCAGGACCGGTACCAAATTATAATTCTGGAATACAAAGCCCATCTTCCGTCTGCGGAAAATGGTCAATTCCTCATCTTTCAACAAGGTAATATTTTTGCCATCGACCGTGACTTCTCCGCTGGTTGGCCGGTCCAGTCCTCCAAGCATATGCAGCAGGGTAGACTTACCGCTGCCGGATGTACCTATAATCGCGACAAACTCCCCATTTTCCACCTTTAGGTTTACCCCGTCTAATGCATGAACCGCAGTATCTCCGCTGCCATAAGTTTTTTTTAGATCCTTGGTTTCTAATACTTGCAAGTTGTTCTCCTCCCACACCCCAAAATGTATGTACTTAATCCTCTACAGTACATACAATAGCTTAATAATCTTTCTACATTCTTTCTGAAATCTAACAGTGTTGAAAGAATTATTGATCCATAGGAAGAAAAATAGAGAAAGTAGAACCTCTTTCCTGTTGCGAAGATACCTTGATGTAACCTCCTTCGGCCGCGATGATTTCCCTTGCCAAAAAGAGGCCAATGCCCACACCTTCTTGCGTGTTAACAGCAGGGGAACGATAAAAACGCGTGAATATTTTACCCTGCTCCTCTTCCGCAATGCCTATACCGTTATCGGTAATATTAATTCGGCAAAATAATTCAAAAACATCTACACTAATGGAAATGCCTCCGTTGGTTTTTGTATACTTCACAGCATTATCCAAGATATTGTAGACAGCTTCGACCGTCCAATTTAGATCAAACCATGCCAGCGCTGCTGTACATTTTCTAGCAACCGTGATTTCTTTGCCCTTCGCCTTCGGCATAATTTGCTCCAATGCAAGATCCACCAGCTCTTGGACGGAGCCTTGTCTTGGGATTAGCTTGATAATCCCCGTTTCCAGGCGCGAAGTCTTCATCAAGGCGTGAATCAGGAAATGAAGCTTCTCAGCTTGTGTTGACAGGGCCTTTACACAAGTTGAACCATCTTGAGGTAATTCGTATTCACTGAGAATTTGAGAATATAGCAAGATATTCGAGATAGGTGTTTTCGTTTGATGCGCAATATCGGATATGAGTTCGCTAATTTTATTCTTTTCAGCTAGTGAATTTTTAGAAGATACTGAACAAAGAGCTAGAAAATGGGCGAGCTTTGCCTCTAACGCAGATATAACGGATTCGTCAAAAACCCTCTCTGAAAAGTTGCCGTCAATCGCAGTATCAATCATGTTCTCAAATGTTTTTAGAGTTTTGTCGATGTTTTTGCGGTATAGCATAATCGCAGCAGCTGCTGCTATAAGTGCAATAACGGCAATTCCAATACATATATAGTTCAAAATTGTCATTTTATAGCCCATGTATAACCGATCCCATAAACGGTTTTGATGTACTGGGGGGCAGAGGGGCGCTTTTCGAGTTTATCACGCAGCCTTTTTATCGTCACAGACAGGGCATTTTCACCTACATATTCGGCTCCATCTGTCCAGATGCTGTCCACCAGACGATCACGGGAAACGGTAATCCCCCGATTGTCAATCAAGATACGAAGTAGTCTTTGCTCGGTTTTACTAAGCTCGACCGGATTACCATTGTTCAAAAATTTCATCTTATCAAATGAAAAGTAGAAATCGTCAACTTGAATGGTGTCGGGGTGCGGGTGTCTGGCTTTTTTTAGTTGAACTCCTACTCTTGCCCTTAATACCATAAGACTAAAAGGTTTAGTGATATAATCATCGGCACCCAGCTCAAAGCCAGTGACAATATCCGTTTCCAGATCATGAACAGTTAGAACAATAACTGGCACCGTTGTTGTTTGGCGTATGTAAGTTAAAAGATCCAGCCCGCTTCCATCCGGCAAATTAACATCTAGAATTACTAAATCAAAGGCAGTAGTATTTAATTGTTCTTTTGCAGAGGCAAAGTCATGCTTTTGCATGATGGTTATATGGGGCCCTTTGAGTGCAATGACAATACCATCGCTCAAGGCGATATCATCTTCAACTATTAATATGTTATTCATTATTTTTACTCCGATCCTGTCAGTTTTACTTAGCGCGATAACTAAAAAGATGTTTAGCCGGGTGTTATTAATCTACGCATTAACATCTCCCAAAAATAGTATAAAACAGAACTGGGAGGAGATGATGAAATGGCAGAAACATAGGGTGGAATTGAGGGCCATAATTGGTGTCTGGTAACTAATGTCTTTGATAATAATATAACACTTGAAGAATTGTTTGTTGAAACAGCGCCACTGGGTGTGCAAAACTATCAATTGATCCTTGAGAATCAGACTCCGGCTACTGTAACTGGAAAATAGTTCACCATCCTTTGACGAACAATACCCCGTCAGTGATTATAATGACGGGGTATTGATGTCTATTGTTTAAGCTTTTCCCAGACAAGTGCCGAAAGTAAATATGGATTTTATGGAGCAAATGAAACATTCTGTACAATATATCGAATTACGAAGAACGCAATAATGAACAGGGAGGCGAATCCAAGTAAAAAGGAAACGATAGCTTTATCTGAACGCGTGAGTTTACTCATTGCGATCACTCCTAGTTAATATTTAGTAGATTATACAATTAATCAGTGTACATCACAAACTCCTTGTTAATTTACTTGGACGAACTGCTCAACGAATTGTTGCCGGTCTCTTTTGTTGAAGTGTGGCTTGCTAACTTTCTCTCTCCATATTTCATTGGAAGCCAGTGTACTGAAGTCCACGTTATAAAATCGCTCAATTTCTCCTTGCGTGAGAGCTACGGAATAGATTTTCCCATCGTATGGAATCACCATGTCAATCGAAGCAGCTCCGTGGAATTGCGCGAATAATCGGCTTGTTTCTTCCATAAGAAGTTTGTTTATTTGGTCGCCTGTAGAAAAGTAATCGATGTAATCTTCGTTCGTAATGCCGGAGGTTGGGTTCGCTTCTTTATATGCTTGGTAGGTCTCAAAAAAAGTAACCGTTATATTGTCTGTCCCGACGATTACATCTTTTATAAAAGTTTTACCTGTAAGGTTGGCAGTAAAAGCTAGCACCTCGTCAGCAGATAAAGGTACTTGATCAGCAGACGTTGCTTGAGTGGGGTTGGCAGTTCGTTCAGCTGAAGGTGAAGGGGTTGGGGCAGTTGCAGGTTCTGCTGTAGGCTTAGTCGTTGGTTTTGTTGCTGGAGATGGACTTGATTCGGTTGTTGGCTTGGCAGTAACCATCGCTGTTGCTAGCGCCGTAATCGAAGCAGTATGATCATCTGACTTGTCCTCGTTCCCGGTGGTAACCAGCCCTATGATGCCGGCGGCTATTAAGACCACCCAGAACCACCAAATATTATAGAATGGTTTGTTCTTTTTCATCTTTTTCCTCCCGCCTGTAAGGGTGAATTCCTGTATAACACTAGGATAGCCCATTCAGTCACCTTACATAAGTATGGATAAGACATATGCGCGTAACCGAACTTAAAGAGAACGGCCAATAGCGGAACGAATAGCTGATCTTCAAACTATATGGTATTTATTACCCATTTTGTGGGCATTGCAAGCGTATGGTGTATGCTCTTTATTTTATATTCTGCTTGCGGAAAAGCCAGGTTATTTATACTTATATTGGTTTGACAAAAAACCGTCCAGACGGTATAGTTGAAATCGGGGTGATAAGGTGACTATACATAACAACAGCTCCAAGAAAAAAATGATTTTGCAAGCGGCCTCCTCCATTGTTCGTGATCAAGGGGTGGAACACTTAACTCTGGAAGCTGTGGCTAAAGCGGCCAACGTGAGCAAAGGCGGTTTACTGTATCACTTTCCTAACAAGGAACAACTGGTTTCCGGTATGGTGGATGAGCTGACCCGAAACTTTACGGAAGATGTTCAGAGCCGTGTAGAGCATGACCAGCAACAAGCTGGTAAATGGAGCAGGGCATACATTGAATCTACTTTTTATGGTTTTGGAGAAGGCAGTGACATGAACTCGGTGCTGGCAGCAGCTTTATTTACGAATCCCGGCTTGTTGACAAACATGCAGGAGAAATATGCTGAATGGCAACATAATTTTGAAAATGACGGTGTGGATCCACTGCGGGCAACCATTGCCCGACTGGCGACCGACGGACTCTGGTTTGCGGAAAAGTTTGGACTGGCACCGCCAGATCTGGAGTTAAAAGAACGTATTTACAAAGAATTGATGGACGGAGTAAAGGAGGAGAAGTAAGTGCCGTATCTGTTTTTGGCGATATCCATTGCCAGCGAACTTGTAGGAACTTCGATGCTCAAAGCATCGCAAGGATTCACCAAAATAATCCCGGTAATCATAATGCTGATTAGTTTCATTTGCTCGTTCTTCTTTTTGTCGTTGTCACTGAAGACTATTCCATTAAATGCGGCCTATGCAATTTGGTCTGGAATCGGAGCGGTAGCTACAGTTCTGATCTCGGTACTGATCTGGAAAGAAAAAATAAATACAGGCAGCGTAATAGGAATAACCTTAATCGTCATTGGTGTGATTGTGCTGAATTTGCTGGGACCTGGACATGGTTCTTCTGAAGAAGCTGCCGAAACACAACAAACCAGCCTTTCCGATAGAGCCTAAGACGAAGCTGTTGAAATAAAGATCATATACAATTTGTTCCATACAACAGTATAATGACGAAATAACAGTACCCTGCCAGAACGGTGGGGTATTTTCATATTCAAAAATACAGGGGAGTGAGTAAAAGTTGTCTGTGCATCGGGAGAATTTCTTCATTAATGGAATTGGCGTATTTAGCGTATTGATGTGGCTCATATCGGCTGTAGCTTGTATTTACGCATTCGTACTGTTGGTTAAACTTGCCCGTAGAGGAATAGTAGCTTTGGATTTGTACATATATGCTAAAAACCGTGAAATACGCGACCGTTATGAATCAGCAGACAGGAAGGACCCATATTAAGCACAATGAAAAACACCCTCGATCATTTTTTTGTGATCGTTAGGGTGTTTTTGCTTTTTGTCTGACCACCATGCTGTTACTCCCTTATTGTAACCCGTGTTCCAATAGGTACGATTGCTGCAAGGGCCAGCACATCCTCATTGTACATGCGGATACAGCCATGGGAGACCATATGTCCGATGGAGGAAGGGTCATTCGTTCCATGAATGCCGTAATGTGGTTTGGATAGACCCATCCAGAATGCGCCGAAGGGTCCGCCAGGCTTAGGCTGTTTGTTAATGATAGTGTATTCTCCCGCCGGTGAAACGGTAAGCATGGTGCCAATACCGACAGGGAACCCTCGGGTAACGATGTTATTGTCAAGCAAATAAAGCATGCGCTGCGACAGATCAACAATAATCCGATAATTAGGCATAGGTTCAGCACTCCTTTGATATCAGAATATGTGCGGAGTGCTGTTGCTGTTCGAAGGAAATGTTATATGAGATAAATAGAACAAATGTTCGCAATGAGTAAAATGACCATATGAAAGGGGGAAAGGGCTGCTTCACTTGAAAAAGCGAAGCAGCCCTTAAATATGAACAAAAATATTAATGGATATCGCGGAAGAGACCGATAACTCGTCCCAAAATCGTAACGCGGTTAAGACGGAGGGGTTCATAAGCCGGATTCTCCGGCTGTAGACGAATGTGGTCACGTTCTTTGTAGAATGTCTTGACTGTAGCTTCGTCTTCTTCAGTCATGGCAACGACGATATCGCCATTGTCAGCAGTCTGCTGCTGGCGGACGATTACGTAGTCACCATTCATAATACCTGCTTCCACCATGCTGTCACCGAGAACGGAGAGCATAAATACCTTGTTGTCCCCCACATAGTGGGAAGGTAGTGGGAAGTAATCTTCGATATTCTCCGTTGCGGTAATCGGCACCCCGGCGGTGACCTTACCTACGACAGGAATACGGGTAACCGTCTGTACGAATTGATGTACATTCTCGGAATCTTCCTGGCCGAGCAGCTCAATTGCACGCGGTTTCGTAGGGTCGCGGCGGATAAGGCCTTTCTTCTCAAGCCGGTCCAGATGGCCGTGCACTGTGGAGCTTGAGGCCAAGCCTACAGCTTCACCGATTTCCCGGACGGACGGAGGATAACCCTTGCTACGGACTTCGTTACGTATAAATTCCAGGATCGCCAGTTGACGACTCGAAATCTTTGACATCGGAATCAACCCCATATAGTATGTTTGGGAAAATTATAACATAGAACTTCCGTTCGTACAAACATAAGTTCTAACAATCTGAGATTAATAGTGGAAATAGTAGCTTTTTACCATATTAGTATCCAATAACGGCTTGAAAATGGCGGGACAAGACAAAGCCGGTGCTGGAAACTGGCACATTTATGGATAAGGAAAAAAAGCGAACAATTGTTCTAAAAAATCTATTGATCAAAACACATGTTCGTGTTATATTATTTTCGAAAGTAAGAACAAGTGTTTGGAGGACGATGACAATGTTAAAATACAGTACATACCGCAGCATCTACGAAGAGGCCGGTGAAGTTAATTCAACTAGAGGACAATCTGCTTCTAATCATATGAATGAAATGAAACAATCCGCCGCCGCTTTATTTGCAGCGATCTTAGGATTATGCCGTAAAGAATATCTCGTGAAGCTTGTGCTGGTCTTTATGCTTGTTGTATCTGGATTTACAGTTGTTGGTAATGTTTTTGCGAGTTCAGCATCATTAGTGAAGCAGGAAAAGCGGGTAGTAGTTGAACGCGGAGACACGCTCTGGAGTATCGCCCTTAAGAACAAACCAGCGGGTATGAAGACGGTCGTATATATAGAAGGAATTAAAAAAACAAGCGGTTTGAAGAACGGGAACATTCAGGCCGGAGATATACTGACATTGCCTGTGTATTAACTTCATCATAAGCAGTATAGACTGACGTAAAGAGCTTTCAGGGGGTAGACCTTGACAAGCTCTTTTTCTCATGGCAAAGTTAGAATGAATTTATAGGGGAGGGGAAAGCATTGAATATTGACGAATTGGTCGCACGCATCAATGAACTGGCACGCAAACAGAAGAATGGCGGCCTGAGTGAAGAGGAATTGGCTGAACGGGCCAAGCTCCGCGAAATTTATCTGGGCAACATCCGCAGCAACTTCCGGGCCCAGCTCGACACTATTGAAATCGTGGATAATGATGAGCATGAACAAGGCAACAAGGGACTCAAACATTAGTCCAGTGTGTCTTTTTCATAGATATTACAGGATGACTAGGGGGAACTAACATGGCCCGTTCTTGGGAAAGAATGGTTCAACGCAACACACAGCAGGTCAACAAGCAAAGAAAGAAGCAGGGCAAGGATTCCATTTATGCTTCTTCGTCAAAATCAGCTGCGAAAAATAGTGATATCTTTAAGGGCCGCAACATTGCATTTCCTGTTGTTCTAATGCTGCTTGGAATTATGTTCTGGGTGGTAGGCTCGATCGACGAGGCCAGAGGCAGCGGCATCCTTGCCAATTGGCTGGGCGTCGTTCTTTACTTTGCGCTGGCGGCACTTCTATTCTTCCGGCGTCCGTATCTGAAGGTTGAGCGCAACAGAGTGTCTACGATTAAGTATAACCGCGAACGCTGGCTGCAAGCTGGAGATATTGAGAAGATCACTTTGTCCCGTGGAGTGGTCGTGCTTAAATATAAGGGCAAGCGCAAACAGTGGATTTTCTCCAAGCTGATTAACCGCTATAACACTGAGGCCATGGGTGTACGCCTGGAGGAGTTCGGCAAAGCCAATAACATCGAAGTAGTACACGAGTAGGAAGATATAACAGCGTAGGGAGAGGGAGAAATCTAATGCCAATTACCGCCGTACTATTTGATCTTGACGATACATTGCTCTGGGATGAACGGAGTGTTGAAGAAGCCTTCCGCAATGCATGTGAAGCTGCAGGTGACTCCATTGATCCTAAAGAGCTTGAAGTTGCTGTTCGCAGGGAAGCCAGGAATCTTTATGAAACTTATGAGACGTTCCCTTTTACAAAGATGATCGGGATTAATCCTTATGAAGCACTTTGGTCCAATTTCTCAGCTGGAGAACAGCCGGAGTTCCGTAAGCTCCAACTGTTGGCTCCTGTATACCGTAAAGAATCGTGGCGGCGTGGTCTGGCCTCCCTCGGTGTCGAAGATGAGGTGCTTGCCGAAACGCTGGCAGACAGGTTTGCTGCCGAGCGCCGTAGCCTGCCTTACATGTATGAAGAGACGTTACAGGTGCTTGATGCACTCCGTGGTAAGGTGAAACTGCTGCTGCTTACGAATGGTTGCCCGTCACTGCAGCAGGAGAAGCTCGACGGAGTGCCTGAGCTTATCCCCTATTTTGATCATGTAGTTATCTCAGGCAGCTTTGGCAAAGGAAAACCGGACAAGGATATCTTCCTGCATGCTCTTTCGCTGCTGGATATAACCCCTGAACAAGGGATCATGGTCGGCGACAAACTCACGACGGATATTAAGGGCGGCTTGGCCGCTGGCCTGACTACTGTCTGGATCAACCGTACTGACAAATTACCAAATCCTGAGATTCAGCCGGATTATAGAATCGGCCATCTCTCTGAGCTCCTCCCCCTGGTACAATCGCTATAGTGTAACCTTTGTGAAGCCGGTATCCCCTAAGGGGATGCTGGCTTTTTTGCGCTCAAAGAAAGAGGTTGGTCAATTCTTATAGGGAGAGAATTCATCTGTATATGACTAACTTCACGAAAAAGGCGTGAAAGTTTAAGCGATCTTCTAAAATTGCGAATATGTTGTGTATAATAGTAAAAGAATGCAACCGCAAGCTGGAAATATCATTATAAATTCTACCTTGGTCGGGAGGACTCCGGATGATGAAACCCAAGAAGCTGATTGCTCTTTTTACGATTGTGGCGATGTCAATGATTGTAAGCTGTTCAGGTAATAGTGGTGAATCAAGCCATATGCATGACGGATCAGAGCACTCTATGGAACCGATTCACGTCGAACTGAGCTGGAATCCGGTGGACGTGTCGGTAAATCAAAAGGTAGTTTTTGAGGCTGTGGTTACCCAGGGCAGTGAAACTGTGGATGATGCGAAGGCGGTGCTTTTTGAGATTGTGAATAAGAATAATGAAGAAGACAAGCAGGAGCTTGAAGGCAAGCTCTCCGGCAACGGTACATATAAAGCTGAGGCGATCCTGATGAAGGAAGGCAAATATGATGTGACTTCGCATGTAACAGCTAGAACACAGCACTCTATGCCGACTAAAGAACTTACAGTGCAGCCATAATGAAATAGAGATAGAGGCTGGCTATAAAGAAAAACTATTATGCAGAGTGGAAAGGAAGGCTTTTCGATTCCGCTTTATTCTGCTAAACTTACTCTAATGTTTTACTGGGGGGATATGAAGTGGCTAAATACACACTTGCTGAAAGCTTGCAGCAGCGGATACTGATTTTAGACGGAGCAATGGGCACGATGATTCAACAGGTGCCACTTACCGGTGAAGATTTTGGCGGGGATGATCTGGATGGCTGTAATGAGATGCTTGTGCTCACCCGTCCGGAGGTTATACAGACTATTCATGAACAATATCTTGAAGCAGGCGCAGATCTGATCGAGACGAATACCTTCGGCGCAACCTCGGTTGTGCTTGCCGAATACGATATCCCTCAGCGGGCCCGGGAGATTAACCTGGAAGCTGCGAGGCTGGCCAGAAATGCTGTTGAAAAGATTGAAACGCCCGATCACCCGCGTTACGTAATCGGGGCGATGGGCCCGACAACAAAAACGCTTTCGGTCACCGGAGGCGTAACATTCCAGGAGCTGGTGGATAGCTACGAGGAGCAGGCTATAGCGCTGATTGACGGCAAAGTGGATGCCCTGTTGCTGGAAACTTCCCAGGATACTTTGAATGTGAAAGCCGGAAGCATTGGGATCCGCAACGCCTTTGAGAAGGCAGGCATCACTTTGCCAGTCATGATCTCGGGTACTATCGAACCGATGGGTACGACGCTCGCTGGACAGAATATTGAGGCGTTCTATATCTCGCTGGAGCATCTGAAGCCGATCTCCATCGGGCTGAACTGTGCAACCGGACCCGAGTTTATGCGCGATCATATCCGGTCGCTCTCGGCAATTTCTTCGGCAGCAGTTAGCTGCTATCCCAATGCCGGGCTGCCGGATGAGAACGGGAACTATCATGAGTCACCGGATTCGCTTGCCCGCAAGCTGGCAGGTTTTGCCGAGAAGGGCTGGCTGAATATTGCCGGCGGGTGCTGCGGAACGACACCGGATCATATCCGGGCGATGGCTGAAACACTAGCAGCTTATCCGCCGCGCCAGCTGGAGGGAAGTCATCCGCCGGCGTTGTCAGGCATTGAGCCTGTTTATGTTGAGAGTGACAACCGTCCTTATATGGTAGGTGAGCGTACGAATGTACTCGGCTCACGGAAATTCAAGCGGCTGATCGTGGAAGGGAAATACGAGGAAGCCTCGGAGATTGCCCGGGCACAGGTCAAGAGTGGAGCTCAGGTCATTGACGTCTGCGTACAGGATCCGGACCGCGATGAGATCGAGGACATCAAGCTGTTTCTGGAGCTGGTAGTCAAAAAGGTGAAGGTTCCATTGATGATCGATACAACCGATCCCAAAGTTATTGATCTGGCGCTGCAATATTGCCAGGGCAAAGCGATTATTAACTCCATTAACCTTGAAGATGGTGAAGAAAAATTCGAACTGGTTACACCGCTGATTCATAAATACGGGGCTGCGATTGTCGTAGGCACGATTGACGAATCCGGACAGGCCATTAAAGCGGAAGACAAGCTGGAGGTTGCCAAACGCTCCTATGATCTGCTGGTGAACAAATATGGGCTGGCGGCAGAGGATCTGATATTTGATACACTGGTGTTCCCTGTTGGTACAGGGGATGAGCAGTATATCGGCTCTGCTAAGGAGACCATCGACGGCATCCGCATGATCAAGGAAGCCCTGCCTTCGGTGCATACGATACTGGGGATCAGTAACGTTTCTTTTGGACTGCCGGAAGCGGGCCGTGAGGTGCTGAACTCGGTCTTCCTGTATGAATGTACGAAAGCCGGACTGGATTATGCCATCGTGAATACGGAGAAGGTAGAGCGTTATGCTTCCATCCCGGAAGAAGAGCGCCATCTGGCTGAGCAGCTGATTTACAATACGAATGATGAGACTCTGTCTGCCTTCGTTGCTGCGTTCCGTGAGAAAAAGGTTGAGAAGAAAGAGAAGATCTCCAATCTTTCGCTGGAAGAACGGCTCGCTTCCTATGTGGTTGAAGGAACGAAGGAAGGGCTGATACCTGACCTTAACGAAGCGCTGACCAAAAGTGGTCCATTGGAAATCATCAACGGGCCGCTTATGGCTGGAATGTCCGAGGTGGGCCGGTTATTTAACAACAATGAGCTGATTGTCGCTGAAGTGCTGCAAAGCGCTGAAGTAATGAAGGCCTCTGTCGGCCATCTGGAGCAGTTTATGCAGAAGGACGAGACATCGGTGAAAGGCAAGATTATGCTGGCCACCGTCAAAGGAGATGTCCATGATATCGGTAAGAACCTTGTGGAGATCATTCTCTCCAACAATGGTTACCAGATCGTTAATCTGGGTATAAAAGTACCACCTGAAAATATCATTGAAGCTTTCCGCCGGGAGAAGGCCGATGCGATCGGCCTGTCCGGCCTGCTCGTCAAGTCGGCGCAGCAGATGGTCCTGACCGCCCAGGATTTGCGCTCAGCAGGTATTGATGTGCCGATCATGGTAGGCGGTGCCGCGTTGACCCGTAAATTCACTAAAAATCGTATCCGGCCTGAATATGACGGCTTGGTACTGTACGCTAAAGATGCGATGGATGGTCTGGATATCGCTAATCGGCTGATGAATCCGCTGGAGCGGGCCAAGATCGAAGAAGAGGTCCGCCTTGAAGCGGAGGCGGCAGTTGCGGTGGCTCCGCAGCAGGAGCTTCCGGTGCTGACCCGGGCCGTCCGTTCCAAGATTTCAGCAGATGCACCTGTATTCACTCCGCCGGATGTAGAGCGCCATGTACTGAGGGGCTACCCGCTTGGTCATATCATTCCATATGTGAATATGCAGATGCTGCTGGGCCATCACCTGGGATTACGCGGTTCGGTGGAAGCACAGCTTGCCGCCGGGGATGCCCGCACCGTGGAATTGAAGGAGACAGTGGATGACATCCTGCATCACGCGATGCTGGAGGGCACCATTAAGCCTCATGCCATGTATCAATTTTTTCCGGCACAGTCCCAGGGCAACGATATACTGATCTATAACCCGCAGAACACTGCAGAGATTTTGCATACCTTTACTTTCCCGCGGCAGAATGTCGAGCCGTTTCTCTGTCTTGCCGACTTCCTGAAGCCAGTGGAGAGCGGAATTATGGATTATGTCGGGTTCCTGGTCGTTACCGCCGGTCACGGTGTCCGTGAATTATCGACCGAACTGAAAGACAAGGGGGATTACCTCCGTTCCCATGCTTTGCAGGCAGTGGCGCTTGAGGTTGCTGAAGGGCTTGCTGAGCGTGTTCATCACATGATGCGGGATACCTGGGGCTTCCCGGACCCTGCAGATATGACGATGAAGCAGAGACATGGTGCACGGTACCAAGGCATCCGCGTTTCCTTCGGATATCCGGCCTGCCCGGATCTGGAGGATCAAGGGCCGCTGTTCAAGCTGCTTATGCCGGAGGATATCGGTGTCCATCTTACCGAAGGCTTCATGATGGAGCCGGAGGCGTCGGTATCAGCGATGGTCTTCGCCCATCCGGAAGCGCAGTATTTCAACGTAGAGAAGCTGTAAGCTTCCCAATCCTCATGGACTGGTCTGAAGGTGGAAATCCTTCTAAGCGGAACCTCCCGTAATCGGGAGGTTTTTTGCTGGGAACGAAGCTAGAGCGGAAGAAATGCAGAGAAAGATGATTTCATTTCGTAAAAGAGGTAGAATGCATTTCATAGGTGTAAGGAAGATGTTTTTGTCTTTACAGAAAAAAGAGAGGAGGATTATTATGGAGGTTTATTTTCTGGGTACTAATGCAGGTGTGCCGACCCTACAGCGCAATGTTACCTCAATTGCCCTAAGGCTGCTTGAGGAACGGCGCAGTTTCTGGATGTTTGACTGTGGAGAAGCCACTCAGCACCAGGTCTTGCGTTCTCCACTGCGGCTGGGCAAGCTGGAGAAGCTGTTTATTACCCATCTGCACGGTGATCACCTGTTTGGCTTGCCAGGGCTGCTGTCGAGCCGCGGATATCAGGGTGGAACTGCTCCGCTGACCGTATATGGTCCGCCGGGCCTGAAGGCTTTTCTGGACATTTCATTATCCGTCAGCCAGTCCCGTATTCCATATAAGCTTGATATTGTAGAGCATACAGGAGGTCTTATTTTTGAAGACGACAGCTTTAAGGTGGAGGCTGGCCTGCTGGAGCACCGGATTGACAGCTATGGTTACAGGGTAACAGAGAAAGACAGTCCGGGGAGTCTCAATACCGAACTGCTCCGAAGCTATGGGTTGAAGCCGGGGCCGCTTTACGGCAAGCTGAAGAAAGGTGAAGATGTTATTACCGATGAAGGAACGCTTATTAGCGCTGCAGATGTGGTCAACGAGCCGAAAAAAGGACGCATCGTGACCATTCTGGGCGACACACGGCCTTGTAAGGGAAGTCTGCCGCTGGCACAAGGTGCTGATCTTATCGTCCACGAGGCAACCTTCGCCCATGACCTGGCGGATATGGCCTATCAATATCATCACAGCACTGCCCGGCAGGCGGCTATGCTTGCCCATGAAGCGGAAGGACGGGAACTGTTACTGACACACTTCAGCTCGCGTTATATCTCGCAGGAAGAGCTTGCTCCACTGCTGGAAGAGGCGCAGGCGATCTTCCCGAATACGCTGCTTGCAGAAGAGTTCTGCACCTTTCCGGTGTATCGGCGAAACTCCCTGAAGCCAGCGGGAAATGGCCCGGGGAATTAAATTATTTTCCGGGAAAGCGCAGGAAATGACACTGCACTGCCATAAAAAGCCCAACAGGACAGCAGTTCGCTATCGTTCGACGATGTATGTTAAATTTTAAGGATTAGACTCGTTAAAACAGCACGAAGCAGTAGAGAAAATGCCGAACGGTTGCGGGTTTGTCTGCTAATGCTGCGGTTCATTTATTGTTAATTAATTGAGTAATTAATTAATTGTATTAATTAATATTCAGGGGATGGAGAGAGCGGTATGAAAGATCTCGGAGGTTTGCTGATTGATCTTGACGGGACATTATTTCACGGAGGTGTGATGATTCCCGGCGCTGACAGACTGATAGCAGGACTGCGCTCAGCGGGAATCCCCTTTCTGTTTGTAACAAACAATTCGTCACGGACAGCGGCGGCTGTGGCCGCACATCTGAACGGGATGGGCATTGAAGCCAAGGCGGAAGAGGTCTGCACTTCCTCAATGGCTGCAGCCCGTTATGTTGCCGAGGAATCACCGAAGGCAAGGGTGGCGATACTTGGGGAAGAGGGATTGATTGAAGCCTGTAGAGCTGCAGGATTGTCAATTGTGACGGAGAAACCGGAGTATGTGGTGCAAGGGATTTACCGTTCTTTTACATATGATTCACTGGCGCAGGCTTCCCGCTGGATTCAGGAAGGTGCGAAATTTGTGCTGACGAACCCGGATTTGATGCTGCCTTCCGATGATGGGGTCATGCCGGGAGCGGGATCACTGGGGGCGGCGATCGAAGCCGCAAGCGGTGTGTCCCCTGTAGTCATCGGCAAACCGGAATCGCACCTGGTCACCTATGCAACTGCACTGCTGGGAATTAAACCGGAGACGGCTGTAGTTGTCGGGGATAATATGCGGACTGACATTTCGGCCGGGGTAAAAGCCGGCTGCCGGACAATTTTGGTGCTTACCGGCTTGACTACAGCGGACAATTATGAACATTATCAACAGATAACAGGCGTAACGCCAGATGAAATTTATGCTGATTTAGCTGAATTTATGGTAAGGCTCGGTGTATAATGTCAATGTTGTGATTGCTTTACCAACCTAGAAGGGACGATGTGAATATGCCGGAACTGCCGGAAATGGAGAATTACCGAAAGCTGCTTAGCCAGCATCTTATAAATGTTCCAATTACGGGTGTAACTGTGAATAGAGAAAAAACAATAAATATGGACACTGAAGCCTTTGTCAATGCACTGGTAGGTGCGCGCATTGTGTTTGTAGAACGCCGTGCCAAGCATATTCTGTTCCACCTTCACGATGGCCGCAGGCTGCTGCTGCATTTAATGCTCGGCGGATTGCTTTACTATGGAACAGAGGAAGAACGTCCGGATCGCAGTACACAGGTGGAATTGGCCTTCGGCGAGCACATCCTGTACTTTATGGGTCTGCGGCTCGGATACCTTCATCTGTTGTCAGTTAAGGAAAGCGAAGCGGCAATGGGCAAGCTGGGCCCTGAGCTTCTGGACCGCAGAATGACCGCGGAGCGTTTCGCAGGACTGCTGAAGGGACGCCGCGGCGCACTTAAGAGCCTGCTCGTGAACCAGCAGGTTATGGCCGGAATCGGCAACTGCTACGCCGATGAAATTGCTTTTGAGGCAAGGCTGCTGCCCTCGGTATTGGTTCAGAATCTATCGCCGGAGGCGATTACACGCTTGTATGACAGTATCCGCAAGGTACTGACGGAGGCAACGGAAATCGGCGGTTATATGGAAATGCCGTTTATGGCCGGCGATACAGTTACAGGCTCTTACAATGACCAGTGCAAGGTATATGACCGGGAGGGCGAACCATGCCTGCGCGGCGGGGGAACGATAATTAAGACGGAGCAATCCGGGCGTAAAGTGTTCTACTGCCCGGATTGCCAGCATGAAGAATAGCCCCAAAATCGGGGCTCATGTCAGCATTCGCGGCGGATACGGGCGTGCGGCCCGGTTCGCCTGGGAGAGCGGTGCGGCATGTTTTCAATATTTTCCGAAGAATCCGCGCAGTCTGAAGCTGAAGCCGGTGGACAGGCGGGATGCCGAGGACTGCGCCGCATTCTGCAGGGAGAAGGGAATCGTGTCTATCGCGCATACTCCTTACCCGACGAATATGGCGGCCGGTACCAATGGTGCGGCTTCCCGAGAGATCATGGTGGCGTCGCTGCTGAATGATCTGGAAATCGCGGAGGCCTGTGGTTCGCTGGGGATAGTCGTGCATTTCGGACATTTTGCCGGAATAGAGCCGTTACAAGGCTATCAAAATATTATACAATGTATGAATGACACACTGGTCGCCTGGAATGGCCGGACCAAACTGCTGATTGAGAATCAGGCCGGGAATCATGGCAATGAAGGCATGACGCTGGAAGAGCTGGTTAAGGTACGCGAGCTTAGCCGCTTTCCGGAGAAGATCGGATTTTGTTTTGATACCTGTCATGCTTTTGCATCGGGAATCTGGAATCCGCAGTATACGGAGGAACTGCTGGAACGGGGGGCTGCGCTGCATTACTGGCCGCATCTCGTTGCCGTACATCTGAATGATTCCCTTTATCCCTATGGGCTGCGCCGGGACAGGCACGCGCCGATCGGACAAGGCCATATTGGTGCAGAGAATCTGCGGAAGCTGCTGACCTCAGAGCCGTTTCGTCATCTGGCAGTTGCCTTGGAAACCGGAAAGGGGCCGGATGGCACCCACCGCCAGGAGATTGCTGCCGTGCTGGACTGGTATGAAGCGGAGGACAGACCGTGATAAATATTTATATGGATGATCTAAGAAAGCTGCCTACCGGCTTCACGCTGGCCCGGACAACGGAAGAATGTCTGCTGCTCTTGCGTGAATGCGAGGTCGGTATCCTGTCGCTGGATTATGATATGGGGCCGGAAGATTACAATGGGGCTGAAGTGGCCAGACGAATCGTGCTGGAAGGCTTGTATCCCCGGGAGATCTATCTGCATACCTCAAGTGCAGCTGGCCGCAAAGAGATGTATGAGCTGTTGTATGCTGCAAGACCTGAGGGAAGCGTACTGCATCATGGCCCGATCACAGCTGAGAAGCTAATGGGAATTGCTGCAGGAGCGGGGTGCATATGACTGAAATTACTGAAATGGATCAATCCGGGCTGCTGGATTTGCTGAAGCAGGGGCGTGAACCACTTGTTGTTTTTCTGTATACCCCGCTTTGCGGGACCTGTAAGGCTGCCCGGCGGATGCTGGAGGTAGCGGCTCATCTGCTGCCCCAGGATTTGATAATGGCTGGCGGGAATGTGAACATGCTTCCGGAGCTCGTGAACCTCTACCGTATTTCAAGTGTCCCTGCACTGCTGGTGGTCCCGGCGGACCGCCGCTCTGAACCGGAGATTCATTACGCAATGGGTTCTGTAGAACAAGTGCTGGAATACATAAGGAGAGTGACCTCTTAATGATATCTTTACAACATCTTACCCTTAGACGGGAGCAAAGCCAGATTCTTGACGATGTGTCGCTGGAAATGAAGCAAGGCGAAAACTGGGTTATTCTTGGACGAAACGGTTCCGGTAAAACAACGATTCTGGAAATGATGACTGGTTATTTATTTCCAAGCAGCGGATCCGTTGAGGTTCTGGGCTATAAATACGGCCAGTGCGATCTGCGTGAAGTGCGCAAGGAAATCGGCTATATCGGCCCGTCGCTGATGGAAAAGCTGTCGCTCACCGACCCCGTGTGGGAAGTGGTAGCTACCGGTGCTTATGCTTATCTGCGATTTTATCAGGCGATTCCACAATCTGTTCAGGATCAGGCGAAAAGGCTGCTTGAAGAGATGAATCTTGGAGATATGGCCTATCATCCATTTGGCACCTTGTCTCAAGGAGAACGCAAAAAGGCGATGCTGGCCCGCTGCCTGATGGCCGAACCGAAGCTGCTGATTATGGATGAGCCCTGCGCCGGCCTTGATCTTTACGAGCGGGAGAAAATGCTCGCCGAGATCGACAAGCTGAAGCAGCGTGATGTATCCGTAGTTTACGTTACACATCATGTGGAAGAGATTGTGCCGCTCTTTACCCATGTGGCGCTGATCCGTGACGGGAAGCTGGCAGGCTCCGGCCCCAAAGAAGAAGTATTAACCAAAGAAATGATCTTGGCTACTTTTGATATTCCCGTAGAAGTTGAATGGGATAGCGGTCGTCCCTGGATTAAAATCAGACCTGGAGGCAAATGATTTGAACGATAGTATACAAGAGAACGGTGAGCAGACAGCTGCTCCGGAAGAAAAGACCCTTTCACGTTATATCTGCACCGCCAATCACGGCTTTGCACCTTATGCCCAGGAAGAACTCCGCCGCCTGTTCGGCGCGGTGAAGAGTACGCTGCTGCTGCCGGGTGAGATCTTCTTGGCGACACTAGAGGCGGAGCCGGAACAGGTATCCAGCCTGCTGGCGCAGAACCTGCCGATCTTTCTGCGGCATATTCAGCCCGTGCAGTTCCAGGATCAGGGCAACCCGTCTGCTCTGGAACGGCTGGTTGCCTATCTGAGCCGGCGCAAAGAATTGGAAGGCGAGAAGGTTTCGCTGCATGTGCGCAAAGGCGGAAGCTCCTTCTGGCCGGACAGTCCCGGCGAGCTTCGGGAATGGCTGCAGGAGCAGCTCGTGAGTCTGGGAGCGGAATTCACCGTACAGGAACCGGCGTGGGTTATATCTGTATATGCAGACGGAGAGGTGCTGTATGCCGGAGTGTCCCGGCCTGAGGACAACCTGTCCAGCTGGAACGGAGGAATGATCCGTTTCCGCAAAGAAGATGGGCAAATTTCGCGTGCGAAGTTTAAGCTGATGGAAGCGGAGAAGGAATTTGCCATTCCGTTCTCCAGCTTTCGCAATGCGGTCGATATTGGCGCTTCTCCGGGCGGCTGGACATCATTCCTGCTGGAGCGCGGCCTCAAGGTGACGGCCGTTGACCCGGCACTGATGCATGAATCGCTGCGCAAACAGCCAGGACTGAAGATTCTGCGCAAAAATGCGGGTGAAGTGAAATTCCGCGAGAACGAGTTTGATCTGCTGGTCTGCGATATGAGCTGGAGCCCCAAGCTGATGGCGAAGCTGGTTACGGGGCTGCTGCACAGTCTTACGCCGGGTGGAACGGCGGTTGTTACAGTGAAGCTAATGCATAAGAAGCCACTGGCGATGATTAAGGAAATCATCAGTATGTTTGAGGGTGAACGGATGCAGATTCAGCGGGCGAAGCAGCTGTTTCATAACCGTGACGAGATTACACTGTATATGATCAAGTATTAAGTGAATCTTTGTTTAGGTAACAGCATTAGTTCATTCTATATATAATTTAGTTTTTAGAGGGAAAGCATCCCGTTATCTACGCTTCCGGCGAATCGCCGGGTTAAGCTTGTATAACGGTGGCTCTCCCTCTTTTTTTGTTTGTATCAGGCTAGGGACAAGGAGGAAATGAGGATGAATTACGAATCGAAGCTTGCTGTGGGGCAGGTTCTTGGAGACAGGTACCAAATCACTGCTTTAATCGGTACGGGGGGAATGAGTTATGTATATCTGGCGGAGGATATACGGCTGGCGGGCAAACGCTGGGCCGTGAAGGAAAGCATGTGCTTTGAAGGCGAAGGGAATTACGGATCCGTTCTGGCGGAAGCAGATATGCTTATCTCGCTGAACCACAAGCTATTCCCGAGAGTTGCCGACTTCTACCCTCCGGATGAAGAAGGATATTGTTATCTGGTTATGGATTATATCGAAGGTGTGACCCTTAGCCAGTATATGGCCGGGCATCCTGTACCGATACAGACTGAACGCCTGATCAGCTATGTCAAACAGCTGCTGGAGGTATTGTGTTATTTGCACGGGCATCAGCCGCCGATTATTTACCGTGATTTGAAGCCCTCCAATATTATGCTGACCGGGACGAATTCGCTGATGCTGATTGATTTTGGCATCGCCCGCAGCTACAGAAGCGGTGCAGGTGAAGATACCGAGAAGCTGGGGACCGTCGGCTTCGCCGCCCCGGAACAATACGGCAGCGGACAGAGCGGGCCTTTCTCGGACCTCTATGGTTTGGGAGCGCTAATGTTGTATATGGCTTCTGCCGGTCAATACAGCCGCTGGCAACCGGGCATGGAGGCGAAGCTGCGCCGGGTAATTCCGGATAAGCTGATTCCTGTCATCAGACGTTTGCTGCGCCATCATCCCGAAGAAAGATATCAATGCGCCGAGGAGGTGCTGCGTGCGCTGGAGCCGATTGAAGCAGCGGCGGAAAAATACACATTCCGGGAGATGCAGGTTTCTGGTCCGGAGACGAAACGGGAAACGATCATTGTGGCGCTGCTCGGGACAGCTTCGGGCCTCGGCACGACACATACCTCTCTGGCAGTGTCCAGCAGCCTTTCCAGGAGGGGAATGACGGCCTGGGTGGATTTCAGCCCGGATTCATCCGTTTATGATCGTATCCGCAGCCTGTTTGATTTTCCGGTGGCCGGGGGATTCCCGACCAGTAAAGTCCTTCCTCTGGAATGGAAAGAGCTACATTTCTGGCAGCGTCCAGAACATGGGAATATGACAGAAATACTGGAGAGGGGATATCAGTTTGTAGTACTCGACCTTGGAACAGGCGGTTATGAGGGGGCGATTGAGGCGTTCACGGCCAGCGATGTTCCAATGCTGATTACATCGGGAGCCGAATGGAGACTGGAAGATACTCTTCACTGGCTGCGCCGCAACGGGCTTGCACCACAGCCGAAGTGGCGGATTTGTCTGCCGTTTGCTGGGAAATCTGCAGCGCTGTTGCTGGAATCTGCGCTCGGTATTGGGAGGGTATACAGTTTGCCGCTCCAGCAGGATCCTTTTCAACGGAAAGGGAAGCTGCTGGAGGTTCTGGATGAACTGCTAAGTGAAAGCGTGAGGAAGAAGAATTCTGAAAAACGCTATGGTTTCTTTCAGAAAAGAATGTGAATGATTGGAATTATATTGCAATAGAACTTTCATTCAGTTAAATTCCTATTTCAGGCTGGCGCTTACTTGTGCTAAAATGGTCGTTGTATGTATTGACAGAATACTGCTTATTTTTAAATATAGATAGGAGCTTACGGAGAATTTATGAGTTTACTTACAGTAGAAGACGTTTCCCACAACTTCGGAGACCGGCAGCTCTTCAAGAATGTGAATTTCCGGCTGCTCGACGGAGAGCATGTTGGACTGGTGGGGGCGAATGGCGTCGGTAAATCGACGCTGATGAATATTTTGACCGGAACTTTGCTGAAGGATAGCGGGAGAGTGGAATGGACTCCCAAGGTGCGTTATGGCTATCTAGATCAACATACCAATCTTACGCCGGGTAAAACCGTGCGCGATGTGCTGAAGGATGCTTTCCTGCCGCTGCTTGAGCTGGAGAATGATATGATGGCGATTACCGAGAAAATGGGCGATGCCTCTCCGGAAGAGCTGGAACTGCTGCTGGAACAGATGGGGGAAATCCAGGAACAGCTGGATATCGGAGATTTCTATTTGATTGATGTGAAGGTTG
The DNA here is from genome assembly GCF_038007405.1 of Paenibacillus sp. FSL M7-1046. Taxonomy (NCBI): domain Bacteria; kingdom Bacillati; phylum Bacillota; class Bacilli; order Caryophanales; family Paenibacillaceae; genus Paenibacillus; species Paenibacillus sp. FSL M7-1046. The sequence goes on from NZ_JBBOXB010000001.1 coordinate 5,674,367, forward strand.
AGGAAATGGGCAACGGGCTGGGATTGACGGCGATTGGCCTGGACCGTGATGTCGCTTCGCTCAGCGGAGGACAGCGGACTAAGGTGCTGCTGGCCAAGCTGCTGCTGGAGAAACCGAATGTGCTGCTGCTCGATGAGCCTACCAACTATCTGGACGTGGAGCATATTGACTGGCTTACCAACTACCTGAAGCAATATCCTTATGCCTTTTTGCTGATTTCCCATGATACAGAATTTATGAACAAGGTCGTTAATGTCGTGTACCATCTTGAATTTGCCAAGCTGACCCGCTATACGGCCAACTATGACCAATTCCTTGATATGGCTGACATGAACAAGAACCAGCATATTGATGCTTATGAGAAGCAGCAGGAGTTCATAAAGAAGCAAGAGGATTTCATTCAGCGAAACAAGGCGCGTGCTTCCACCTCGGGACGGGCGAAGAGCCGTGAGAAGCAGCTCGACCGTCTGGAACGGATTGAACGTCCAGAAGAAGCGGCCAAGCCGACGTTTTCGTTCAAGGAAAGCCGGGCCAGCGGCAAGACTGTATTCGAAGGCATCGACTTCGAGATTGGCTATGACCGTCCGCTGCTGCCAAAGCTGAATATGACGATTGAACGCGGGGATAAGATTGCAATTGTCGGCTGCAACGGTGTAGGTAAATCCACGCTGCTGAAGACGATTCTCGGCGTGATTCCGGCTTACAGCGGAAAAACGTACTTGGGCGATTTCCTCAGTTCCGCCTACTTCCAGCAGGAGGTTAAGGCTGCTAACATTACACCGATTGATGATGTCTGGAATGAATTTTCCAGTCTCAACCAGCATGAAGTGCGCGCCCATCTGGCCCGTTGCGGATTGAAAAATGAGCATATTACCCGTCCGCTGAGCATGTTGAGCGGTGGGGAACAGGCAAAGGTGCGTATATGTAAGCTGATGATGCGTGAAAGCAATTGGATTTTATTCGATGAGCCTACAAATCACCTTGATATCGTCGCCAAAGCGGAGCTGAAGCGTGCCCTGCAGGAATACAAAGGTACCATTCTGCTCGTATCTCATGAACCTGATTTCTACGAAGATTGGGTGACAAAGACTTGGGATGTTGAGCAGTGGTCGGCGCAATCTGTATAGTTGAATTTCAAAGTCCGGGGAAGAGCAATGTTATTGGTGCTGTTCCCCGGCTTTTAAATATGGGGGGCTGTTTCCGGGATGAGCCATAATGAACATGAAAAAGAGTCTGTTGTCCATTCTTCAGGCCGGGATGGAAGATATTCACGCCAGGTACGCTTTACACCTTTCGGGATAAAGGGGCAGGAGGGCCTAGCACGTTCCAGTGTACTTATTGTTGGAGCTGGCGCACTTGGCACGGGGATTGCCGAGACACTGGCGCGCTGCGGAGTGGGACGGCTGATTCTTGCCGACCGTGATTATGTGGAGTGGAGCAATCTGCAGCGCCAGCAGCTGTACACCGAGGAGGACGCTATCGGACGTATGCCCAAAGCCGCAGCCGCTAAAGCTAGACTGGAGAGCATCAATTCCGAAATAAAGGTTGAAGCGCATGTGCTGGATGTACGTGCCGAAGAACTGGAAAGCCTGCTTCCCGGCGTGGACCTCATCATGGATGGCACTGATAACTTTGATACCCGGCTAATTATAAATGATATGGCGATGAAGTACGGCATTCCCTGGATCTATGGGGGCTGCGTAGGCAGCTATGGTATTACCTATACGATTCTGCCTGGAGAAACACCATGTCTGAACTGCCTGCTGGGGACTATACCTCTGGGTAGGGATACCTGTGATACAGCGGGGATTCTGCCGCAGGCAGTGCAGCTCGTTACTGCTAACGCTACAGCAGAGGCGCTGAAGCTGCTCGGAGGACAGAAGGAACAGCTTCGCAACAAACTGCTGACCTTTGATGTGTGGCGCAATGAACATCAGGAGATCGGTGTCAAAGCTGCCAAAAAGAGTGATTGTCCGTCCTGCGGCAGCCAGCCGGTTTATCCTTATCTGACAGCGGCGAATACGGAACGGAGCGATGTGCTCTGTGGCCGGGACACCGTGCAGATCCGTCCGGCGCAGCGGCAGAAGCTGAATCTGCAGGAAACGGCAGACCGGCTGTCCAGACTGGGGGCCGGCAAGGTAGAGAGCAATCCATATCTTGTCTCCTATACGGATGGGCCTTACCGCATGGTCATTTTCACTGATGGACGAGCTTTGATTCATGGAACCAGTGATATTGCAGCAGCCCGCAGCTTTTATCACCGGTATTTCGGATAATGCAGGGGAGAGGATAGAATGAACAATGGAACGATCCGTCACATGGCAATCTTTACGTTAAAACATCCTGTGAATTCTGAAGAAACGGCGGCATTTCTGAGAGCCGGAGAGGATATTCTCAGCGCTATTCCGGTGGTGCACAATTTTGAGGTGCTGCGCCAGGTGAGTGCCAAATGTGAATATGACTTTGGCTTCTCGATGGAGTTCGATAATCAGGAGGCTTATGAGGCCTATAATAATCACCCCAGTCATCAGGCTTTTGTGCGTGAACGCTGGGACACTGAGGTGGCGGGCTTTCAGGAGATTGATTTTGTGAAATAATGGTTAATAGAAGTCAGCAAAGAGACCATTTCTTAGGAATGGTCTCTTTGCTTTGCGGGAAATCTAATAAATATCTGCGGCCGCACGGCCGCTATCGAACGATGAGTGAGGCGGGGATGTCCATGAATGAGGTAGTCGTATGGTTTGCGCCCGGGGCAGTCCTTGGCAGTAAAGAATCTGCGGAAGACAGAACCAGGAGAGAAGAGGAGCATCAATTCATTGAGCTCACTCTGCATGAGCTCGGACTGCAAACAGCATTAAGCGAAGATCTTGAGGATCTTCGCTTAATGCTGTCCAAAGTGGAGCCCGTACTGCTCTTAACGGAGCTGTACGATGCCCGGGGATGGGAGGGATGGGAAATTGTTGCGGATCTTAGAGAACGGGGAGTGTTTCTGCCAGTAGTAGTCATATCCGGCGGCAATTCGGAAGGAGAGGTAGTTGCGGCTTTTGAGGCGGGCGGCAATGAATACTTGAAGAAGCCGCTTCATGCAGGCGAGTTCAAATGCAGGGTAATGAATCTGTTATGGCTCACCGGACACCGGAGGGGCCATGAGACAAGGCTTAAGGTCGATGGACTGGTGCTGGACCCCAGCCGCAGGCTGGTTAGCCGGGACGGGAATTCCCTTACACTGACCCCCAAAGAATTTGATCTGCTGTATTACCTCGCCGTGCATTTGGGGGAAATCTGTCCCCGCGGCGAAATTCTAAAGCATGTCTGGGGATACCATTTTCAAGCGGATACGAATGTAGTAGATGTCTACATCCGGCATATCCGGTTGAAAGTGGACAAGGGCCATCGCAATAAGCTGATTCATACCGTACGTGGAACCGGATATGTAATGCGCGCACCGGAAGGGGTAGAGACGGACTGACTTCCGGTGCAGGGTAAGCGCTGAAAACTATTTTATAGAAAACTACAGTACGCGACGGGCTTTAAGGTAGGTTCTTTTCCAGTTTCCGGAGTTCAAATCCGAAATCGTTACACCCGGTGAGCCATAAGTGTGAAGAATCTTGCCATTTCCTGCATATACAGCTACGTGAGTTACGTTTCTGCCGTTAGCTCTGCTGCCGCTGGAGAAAAATACCAGATCGCCTACACGAAGGTTAGCTTTGGAAACATAGGTTCCGACTTTCGATTGCGCTGCAGATGTGCGCGGCAGATTGACGCCATATTTGGCGAAAATGTATTTGGTAAAGGAAGAGCAGTCAAAATATCTGGTAGTAGAAGTGGATGCGCCGAACTGATAACGGGTACCCAGATAGTTTTTGCCGAAATTAACAACCTTTTGTCCAGTAGAGGACGACGTCACGGATGCAGCAGCAACGGGTGCTGTGCCGGCTCCTGTCACCATCAGTGTACTCAGGCCAATTGTGGTGCACATTCCTACGACGATTGCTTGCTTAAACCATTGTTGCTTTTTCATGTTGTAATACCTCCCAGGTTTGTATCTATCTTTCATTCGTCTTTCTCTGTTTCGTAGTATAGCAGGTTATACATGCCCTAAAATATGGAACAGAGGGTTCAAAACCAAGCTGGATATGGGTTGTAAGCGTTTTATTAAAATCGCATTAAAAGTTACAAAATATTAATATTTGACGGTTATTTCGATACGAAAAAAGCCGGAAACCCCTTTTGTGACAAGGGATATCCCGGCTTTTTCATTTTGAAACAAAGGTTACAACGATGTCTCCGAATTCATATGTAAATCAATCTTTACTCTGAATAATCAGCAGCAGACCGCTCTCAATAGTAACTGTTCCGTACTCTTCTATCAGACGGTTGCTTACGGCAAGAGACTGGCCAAGCTTAAGTGTGGCATCGGTAAGCGGGTATTGGAAACCTTGAAGTGTGATCCCTGTAACTTCAGGAGTCAGAGGGAGTAAAGAGACATAAGTATACCCCCGCTCATGCACCAGCGCCTGCGAACCAGTCAGGGTGATATAATTATGAGTATCCATCACAGAGCAGCTTACCTGCCGCTGCAGTGCTCTTGTCATCATCTGAATCCCGGCCAGAGTATGATCCATCCGCGTGCCGGTCACACCGATCAGCAGAATCGACTCGGGCTGGGTGTTGAGTGCAAGTTCAAGCGCCATCTCGCTGTCGGTCAAATCCTTGTCCACGGGGTCGCAGGTGATAGTTTTTTTGCTTCCTGCCTCAATCTGCTGCAGTGCTTCCGGGGAGACAGAGTCGAAATCGCCAACGGCAATGTCGGGCGTATACCCATGGGATATTAGAAACAAGGCGCCACGGTCAGCACCGATAATTAAATCTTCTTCATCTAATAGTAGTAAAAACTCCTCTGACAGCTCGCCGCCGGCAAAGATAACAACACGTTTGGATGGCAATACAATCCCCTCCTTTAAATCTGCTACATAGTTTGTCATCCTGACCAAGTATAATGCAGATTGAAAAGTTGTACAATTGATGCTGACAACGCTAAAATGAATAGAGTACGTTTCGTTTATGAAATGTGCAGATTAAATAACTGAGGAAACAATTGCAGGAGGTGAGAGAAATCGTAAGTGTATTATTCGTTTGTCTGGGCAATATTTGCCGCTCGCCTATGGCAGAAGCGGTGCTCCGCCATAAAATTGGTGAACGCCAGCTATCCGATAGAATCTCGGTGGATTCTGCTGGTACTGGTGACTGGCATATCGGCAAAGTACCGCATGAAGGAACCCGCCGTATTCTCGATCAGTGGGGAATCAGCTATGAGAATATGACAGCTCGCCTGGTTAGCAGCGGTGATTTTGAAAAGTTTCAATATATAGTTTGCATGGACAAGTCGAATGGGGAGAATGTCCGCAAGCTTCCCGGGGGGAAGGACGCGGAGCTGCTGTTCTTCATGGATTTGCTGCCGGATGAAGAGCTTCGCGAGGTTCCAGACCCTTATTTCACCGGTAACTTCGAGCAGGTCTATGATCTGATAAGTGCCGGCTGCGATGTACTGCTGGAGCGGATTATTGCGGAGAAGCTCTAGACAGGGCGCCACATTCCAGAATATCGGTTGCCGTCCTTGCAAAAAAAAGGACGGGCACCGTAATGCCCGTCATGATTTGAAAGCGTAATCAGTTGGGAAACATACATACGTTCGCAGTATGTTCACTATTTTGCCCATTTCACCTGTTTCATGAGTTAAAGAAATAGAGTAATGATTCTGGGAGCTCTTTTTGCCAAAATCCCCAGAGATGACGCCCGTCTTTTTCGCGGTAGGATACTGTAGCGCCCCGCGATTCCAGCAAAGCCTTGGTATCCCTGTTCATTTGCACGAAATCGTAAACTCCGGTATCCGTCTGGTATTCAGTTTCTTGCAGTCCTACTACCATATTAATAGTAAGCCAGGAGAGGTCCTCTTCCTGCGCAATGATTTCACGTGACTCCGGATAATATGCACCGGAAAGACTAAGGACACGGGTGAAAAGCCCGGGATATGCCAGTGCCAAATGCAGAGAAACACTGCCGCCCAAGGAGTCTCCGGCGATGATCCGCTCATCAGGGGTGCGGCGAACCGGATAATTATGTTCAATGAAGGGAATAATCTCTTCGGCAAAGCAAGACAGGTATTGCTTGAACCTGCTGCCAAAGGGGGCATACTCCTGTGTCCGCACGGGGACATTTACTTCCACGCCAACAATAATGAAAGGTTCCACATCTTCTTCCACAATCAGCTGCCCGGCAAGAGTAGCGATGCGGCCGAAGTTGAAGAACTCCTCACCATCCTGGCAGTACACTACCGGATAACTGAGGACTTCGTTATAACCGGGGGGGAGATAAATGCGCAGTCTGCGTTCTTCCTGGAGAAATTCGCTCCATAATGTTTCCTTAACAATTGTACGTTTCAGAAAAACAGGTTCACTCATAGCTGAATCGTCACCTTTCTTGTCGAATTTTGCATTAAACGTAGCGGTGCGTTAAAATTACCCAAGCGGTAAATGTGGCATTAATCATTTACTTGCTTAAAAAACTCTAATCTGTTATAGGATATTTATCAACCTGTTATACATACAAAATTTATGGAAACATAAATTTTATGCGTATTTCTTTGACGAAACAGATAAAACAGGTGTATAATAATTCTATAACAGAGGCCACTGATATTCAAATGGTATTCAAATTTTTTTATTGAGGTGAAAATGATGACTAGAGTTCCTTATGAAGTGTATACAGAGGACGTAGAGGCCCTTTCGGTACTTTCCCCGGATGGAGAAGTTATCAACAAGGATAAGATGCCTACACTTACCGATGATCAACTGAAAGAAATCATGTATCGTATGGTATTTACCCGTACTTGGGATGACCGTGCGGTCAACTTGGGCCGTCAAGGCCGCCTGGGATTCTACGCGCCGGTATCCGGACAAGAAGCAACCATGGTGGGCAGTGAATACGCCCTGCAGAAAGAAGATTTCGTATGCCCTGGCTACCGTGACATTCCGCAGTTGGTATGGCATGGACTTCCATTATACCAGGCTTTCCTATATTCCCGCGGCCATCAACATGGCGGTGAGATTCCTGAGGGTGTAAATGTTCTTATGCCTCAGATTATCATCGGTGCACAAATTCTGCACGCTACCGGAATTGCAATGGGCTTCAAATTGAAGAAACAACAAAACGTTGCTATTACTTACACTGGTGACGGCGGTTCTTCCGAAGGCGACTTCTATGAAGGTCTTAACTTTGCCGGACGCTTCAAATTGCCGGTAATCTTCTTTGTTCAAAATAACGGCTATGCGATTACGACTCCGTTCGCGAAGCAAACGGCTGCCAAATCCATCGCACATAAAGCAGTAGCAGCTGGTATTCCCGGTATTAAGATCGACGGCATGGACGTCTTTGCAGTAATCTCCGCGGTGCAGGAAGCTGCAGAACGCGCACGCAAAGGCGAAGGAGCTACGCTGATTGAAGCTGTGACTTACCGTTTCCGTCCGCATTCCCTTTCCGATGACGCCAGCAAATACCGTTCCAAAGAAGAAGAAGGACAATGGAACGAGAAGGATCCGATTGCCCGTCTTGCCAAGTATTTGGAGAAGAAAGGCCTCTGGACCGAAGAAGATACGCTGCGCGTAAGAGAAGAAGCGAAAGCGACTGTTAACGAGCAGATTAAAAAAGCAGAGCAAACCGAAAAAATGACCGTTCCTGGCTTGATCGACAGCATGTTCGAGGTAACTCCGAAACATCTGGAAGAACAAAAAGCCGATTTTGAATAAGGGGGATATCAGGCAATGGCACAAATGAATATGAAAGAAGCAATTCGTGACGCAATGCGCGTTGAACTGAACCGGGACCCTAACGTTCTTATCTTCGGTGAGGATGTAGGGAATGTAGGGGGCGTCTTCCGTGTAACGGAAGGGCTGCAAAAAGAATTTGGCGAAGATCGTATTTTCGATACTCCGCTTGCTGAATCTGCCATCGGCGGTCTGGCTTTTGGTCTGGGCGTGCAAGGATTCCGTCCGATCGCTGAAATCCAGTTTGTTGGTTTCATCTTTGAAGCACTCGATCAAATCGTCGTTCAGGCTGCACGCCTGCGCTGGCGTTCCGGGGGCAGATTCAATGCTCCTGTAGTATTCCGTACTCCATTTGGCGGCGGCGTAAAAGCGGCTGAACTGCATACCGATTCACTCGAAGGCCTGATCGCTCAAAGCCCGGGGATCAAAGTGGTTATTCCTTCCAATCCGTACGATGCAAAGGGACTTCTGATTGCCTCGATCCGTGACAATGACCCGGTATTCTTCATGGAGCACTTGAACCTGTACCATGCATTCCGTGCAGAAGTGCCTGAAGGTGAATATACCGTCGAGCTGGGCAAAGCAAATGTTGTCCGCGAAGGTTCGGATGTTACAATTATTTCTTACGGTCTAATGGTACATACTGCTACCAAAGCGGCCGATCAGCTGGAAAAGGAAGGCATCAAGGCTGAAATTATCGATCTGCGTACGGTTAGCCCGATTGATATTGATACCATCGTTGCTTCTGTGAAGAAGACAAACCGTGCGATCGTTGTGCAAGAAGCGCAAAAGAGCTCCGGTGTGGCTGCAGAGGTAATCGCACAAATCAATGAAAAAGCTATTCTTCATCTGGAAGCACCAGTGCTTCGTGTTGCCGGTCCGGACACCATTTATCCGTTCGCGCAAATCGAGGATAGTTGGATTCCTACACCAGCACGCGTAGTTGCAGCTGTTAAGAAAGTTATGGAATTCTAAGAAGAAACGTCCTTGCCGTCCTTGTAAAAGGGCGGCACCCGTTTCTGATTTGCTTTTGAGGTATTCACAAACTAAGCGGATGCTTTCGAAGCGAGTTTCTGAGAAGCTAGTTGAAGAAGCATCGGCTATATAACTATTAGGAGGTTATCAAGGTGGCAAAATTTGAGTACCGGTTCCCTGAGCTGGGCGAAGGTCTGCATGAAGGCGAAATTATCAAAATGCATATCAAAGCCGGCGATAAAGTAACCGATGACGATATCGTAATGGAAGTACAGAATGACAAGGCAGTTGTAGAAGTTCCTTGTCCGGTCAACGGTACAGTGCTTGAAGTCTTCACCAAAGACGGTCAAGTCTGCCGCGTAGGCGAAGTAGTGGCAATTATTGATGCAGAAGGCGATGTTCCTGAGCAGGAGGGCGGCCATGCGGAAGCACAGGCTACTCAAGAAGCAGATGCAGCCAAAGGCGGAGCTGACACTAAGTCTTCTCCGGCAACCAGCAGCCCTGCAACTGGCGGCGCTGTAAACTTTGAATACCGGTTCCCTGAACTGGGCGAAGGTCTGCATGAAGGCGAAATTATTAAAATGCATATCAAAGTCGGCGACAAAGTAACCGATGACGATATCGTAATGGAAGTACAGAATGACAAAGCTGTAGTAGAAGTGCCTTGCCCGGTTAACGGCACAGTGCTTGAAGTACGTGTGAAGGACGGACAGGTATGCCGTGTGGGCGAAGTTGTAGCGATCATTGCTGCAGAAGGCGAAGTTCCACAGCAGGAAGGCGGCCACGCTGAAGCTCCGGCTGCTCAAGAATCTGTACCGGCAGCAGCTGCACCAGCAGCGGTTCCTGCTCCAAACCGCGATGTACTTGCTACGCCAAGTGTGCGCAAGTTTGCCCGTGAGCAGAGTGTTGACATCTCCAAGGTGAACGGCTCCGGCAAGAACGGCAAGATCACTCATGAAGATGTTGAAGCCTTCCTGAAAGGCGGCTCCGCTGCACCGGCAGCAGTTGCACCTGCTGCTGCACCAGCTGCATCGGAAGCACCAAAAGCCAAGGCCAAAGAAGCTGCACCAGCAGCATCCGGCAATGTAAGCCTTGAAGAAGAACGTGTTCCATTCAAGGGTATCCGTAAAGCGATCTCCAATGCGATGGTTAAATCCGCATACACTGCGCCTCACGTTACCATCATGGACGAAGTGGATGTTACCGAGCTGGTAGCTTTCCGTGCCCGCATGAAACCAGTTGCTGAGAAGAAAGGCGTGAAGGTGACTTATCTTCCGTTTATCGTTAAAGCACTCGTGGCCGCTTCCCGTCAATTCCCGGCGCTTAACGCTATGATTGATGAAGAGTCCAATGAAATTGTCTACAAGAAATACTACAATATCGGTATCGCTACAGATACAGACAACGGCTTGATCGTTCCGGTTATCAAGGATGCTGACCGTAAGAGCATCTGGATGATTGCCAGCAGCATTACTGATCTGGCTGTGCGCGGACGCGACGGTAAGTTGGCAGCTAACGAAATGAGAGGCAGCACAATCTCCATCAGCAACATCGGTTCCGCTGGCGGTATGTTCTTTACACCGATCATCAACTTCCCTGAAGTGGCGATCCTCGGTACTGGACGTATCACTGAGAAACCAGTTGTGAAGAACGGCGAAATCGTAGCCGCTCCTGTTATGGCGCTGTCCCTGAGCTTTGACCACCGCATCATCGACGGTGCAACAGCACAGAACTTCATGAATTATATTAAGACCCTGCTCGCAAATCCTGATATGTTAGTTATGGAGGTGTAATTAATGGTAGTCGGAGACGCTTCAATCGAAATTGACACATTGGTAATTGGTGCAGGTCCCGGCGGGTATGTGGCGGCAATTCGTGCCGCCCAGCTCGGCCAGAAAGTTCTGATTGTGGATAAATCGGAACTCGGCGGTGTATGCTTGAACCGCGGATGTATTCCTTCCAAGGCTCTGATCTCTGCAGCCCATCAATTCGAAGCTGCACAGCACGGTGAAGTTTTCGGTGTCACTGCCGAGAACGTCAAAGTGGACTGGGCAAAAACACAGGAATTCAAAAACGGCGTTGTCAAAAGAATGACAACGGGCGTAACCGGTTTGATGAAGGGCAACAAAATTGAAGTATTCAGCGGTGAAGCTATGTTCATCAATACAAACGAAGCCCGTTTGTTCAATGAACATGAATCTCCCCGCTACAAATTCAACAACTGTATCATTGCTACAGGTTCCCGTCCGATCGAACTGAAGCCTTTCCCATTTGGCGGACGTATTCTGTCTTCGACCGAAGCGCTTGATCTTCCGGAAATTCCGAAGAGCATGATCGTTATCGGCGGCGGCTACATCGGAGCCGAGCTTGGCCAAATGTACTCCAAATTTGGCACTAAAGTAACCATCATTGAAGGTCTGGATACAGTTCTGCCTGGCTTTGACAAGGATATGACCCGTCTGGTTGCCAAGAACATGGCGAAGACTGGGATTGAGATTGTTACTAATGCCAAAGCGGAAAGTGCTGTACAGAACGACAAGGAAGTAACCGTGAAATACTCCGTGGGCGGCGAGTCCAAGGAAATTACTGCGGATTACCTGCTTGTAACTGTAGGACGTCGTCCAAATACGGATGGCGAGCTGGGATTGGATCTGATCGGTATGGAACTTGATGAGCGCGGCTTGATCAAAGTTGACCACCAGGGCCGTACCAACATTCCTAACATCTATGCAATCGGCGATATTGTTCCAGGCCTTGCTCTGGCACACAAAGCTTCTTACGAAGGCAAAATCGCTGCTGAAGCGATCTCCGGACACAAATCCGTTGTTGACTACAAAGTCATCCCGGCTGTTGTGTTCACCGATCCAGAATGCTCCAGTGTGGGTCTGACTGAGAAAGAAGCGAAGGACAAGGGCTACAAAGTAAAAGCCGGAAAATTCCCGTTCGCAGGTAATGGCCGTGCAGTTTCCTTGAACGCTCCGGATGGCTTTATCAAGATTGTGGCAAACAGCGAGAACAACCTCGTATTGGGCGCACAAATTGTGGGTATCGAAGCTTCCAACCTGATTGCTGAACTGGGTCTGGCGATTGAAATGGGTGCTACGCTCGAAGACATCGCATTGACAATCCACGCGCATCCAACCCTTGGCGAAATCGTCATGGAAGCGGCTGAACTTGTGGAAGGCCACCCAATTCACGTAATTAAATAATAAATTATAGACTGCTTCGGCAGACAACAATAAGAGGATGTCCGCCGAGCCATGCAAATGGCTTGGTAGACATCCTCTTTTTTAACACATTACATAATAGTTATTCAGATGGCAGCCGAAATAACTTGTGGTAAGATCAAGAGAGAAACGGGCCTATACAGCTGTCCTTTCATCGTAAGCGGGTATAGAAGGAGGAGAGGAACATTACACACAGAACTTGTGTTATCGCCATAGCAGCCGTCTCAGGCGGCGGCAAAACGACTGCCGTCAGAATCTTGCAGGAGCGGCTGGTGAACTCGGCTGCTTTGTTTTTTGATGACTATGATTTCCCTTGGCCTGATGAGTTTGACCGGTGGATGGAACGGGGTGCTGACTATAACGAGTGGAAGCTTGAGCCCCTGGTGGCTGACCTGAAAGGGCTGCTTGCCCGAGCGGACCGGCCGGAGTATATTTTACTCGATTATCCTTTCGCCTATGTACATAACGAACTAAGCCGGTTGATTGATTATGCCATATTTATCGACACTCCGCTTGATGTGGCTATGGCCAGAAGATTCATCCGAGATTATAAAGATTCCGCAAGCAGCGATGTGACCCGGGAAATGGAAGGATATTTGCGTGGAGGCCGGGAGGCATACTTGGCAATGCTTCATACCGTTCTTCCCTCATCCGACTATGTGGCAGACGGTACGCTGCCTGTAAATGAACTTACTGACCTGCTGCTGGAGCAAATCAAGCACAAAGGGAGTGAAGACAATGAAGCCAGCAAAACTGCAAGCCGGTGATGAAATCCGGATTATTTCACCTTCCATGAGCTTAGGGGTTATAGCGGAAGAGCAAATCGTGGCAGCAACAAAGAAATTGGAGGCTTTTGGGTTTACCGTTTCTTTTTCCAAGCATGCTTATGAAAGAGATGGCTTCGATTCGTCTTCGGTGGACTCCAGACTTGAGGATCTCCACAGCGCGTTCAGCGATCCTAAGGTAAAAGGGATATTGACGACGCTTGGTGGTTTCAATTGCAACCAGCTGCTGCGGGGGCTGGATTTCGGTTTGATTGCAGCGAATCCCAAACGGTTATGCGGCTATTCCGACATTACGGTACTGCAGAATGCCATTTATGCCAAAACAGGACTGATCACCTACTCCGGTCCTCATTTCTCTACACTGTCCATGCGTCACGGGAATGAATATACTTCCGATTATTTTGTCAAAATGATGATGGAAGATGAAGAAGTGGATGTGCTGCCTTCGGAGCAGTGGAGTGATGATGCCTGGTACTTGGATCAGGAAAATCGTGTATTCGAAGCAAACGCCGGGCCTTATGCCATTCACGAAGGTTACGCGGAAGGGACTATAATTGGTGGTAACCTATGCACACTGAATCTGCTGCAGGGGACAGAGTTTATGCCCAGCCTGAGGGACGCGATTCTTTTTGTGGAAGATGACTATGAATCCCGCCCGGAGAACTTTGACCGCGACCTGCAGTCGCTGCTTCATCAGCCCGGCTTCGCACAAGTAAAGGCTCTGATTATTGGGAGATTTCAACGTGCTTCACAGATGACCCCGGAAATATTACGCTCCATCATTAAGAGTAAAAAAGAGCTGAACCACCTCCCGGTAATCGCCGATGTCAATTTTGGGCATGTCTCGCCGATCTTTACCTTCCCTGTTGGCGGACGTGCTGTGGTGAAGGCCTCTGAGCAAAAAACTGAGCTGCGGATCTCAGAGTAGCCGGTATATAGCCATCACTGGCATTCGAACAATATTCGCGAAAAAAATTTCCTGTTCTTTGCTAAGTTACAAGGGCGGGCAGGTCATGGTAAACTAGGATAAGAAAAAAAGAGGAGAGGAGCGCTGACTGTTGCGTAAATATTTGGATTTACTTCAGGATATATTGGATCATGGCACGGAAAAAAGCGACCGGACAGGTACCGGTACGATATCCGTATTTGGGCGCCAGCTCCGCTTTGATCTGCAAGAGGGTTTTCCGCTGGTGACAACAAAGCGCATTCACTTGAAATCGGTAGTTTATGAACTGCTGTGGTTTCTTAGAGGAGAGACGAATACTTCCTATCTGAAGGAGCACGGTGTTTCGATCTGGGACGAATGGGCAGATGAGAACGGGGAGCTGGGACCCGTATACGGTTCCCAATGGCGGGCCTGGGAGAGCGCCGACGGCCGGATTATTGATCAGATTTCGAATGTGATCGAGTCGATCAAACATAATCCCGATTCCCGCCGTCATATCGTCAGTGCCTGGAATGTGGGCGAGATTGAGCAGATGAAGCTGCCGCCTTGCCATTTTGTGTTCCAATTCTATGTTGCGGACGGCAAGTTGTCCTGCATGCTGACGATGCGTTCAGTGGACACTTTCCTGGGATTGCCTTTTAACATTGCCAGCTACGCCCTGCTCACACATATGGTTGCCCAGCAGACCGGCCTTGAGGTTGGTGATTTCATCTGGTCCGGAGGCGATGTGCACATTTATACAAACCATCTGGAGCAGGTCGCCAAGCAGTTGTCCAGAGAGCCTTATGCGCTGCCTACACTGAAGATGCTCACAAAGCCGGACAGTATTTTTGATTATACCTTTGAAGATTTTGAGTTTACTGATTATGTTCATCATCCGGGAATTAAAGCACCAGTGGCTATATAGTCTTTGTTGGAAACATTTCTGATGATTCCTTGAAAAGGGGGCTAAAATATGAGTATAAGCATGATATGGGCAATGGGTGCTAACGGTGTAATCGGCAAGGACAATGATATGCCCTGGCATTTGCCGCGTGATTTTGCCTTTTTCAAATCCGAAACTTTTGGTAAACGAATGCTAATGGGCCGTAAGACGTGGGAGTCGCTCGGGGGCAAGCCCCTCAAGGACAGAACGAGTATTATTATTACCCGGGACCGCAGCTATGCTCCGGAGGGGGCAAAGGTCGTGCACACAGTGGAGGAAGCGCTGGCTGAAGGCGGCAAGGGTGATGAACTGATGATTATTGGCGGTGCGGAGATCTACCGGATGTTCCTGCCGTATGCCGATAAGCTGATTGTGACCCGGATTGAACATGAGTTTGAAGGCGATACGAAATTTCCTGAGGTAGAGTGGAGTGAGTGGACAGAGATTTCCAACACCCCAGGAATTCGCGACGAGAAAAATCCGTATGATTACCGATTCTATGTTTATGAACGTACGGTTTGAAGAAAAAGCGTTTTCTCTGACACAACATGTGAAATAGTACAAATAATCAGCAGATTAATCCATTACAGTGCGAAAGTATAGAATGCTACTATAATTAAAATTAGAAATGCTAAACTTAAAAGTAGTATAGAATGTGCAGGTACTTCATTGCGCTGAAACGACATGAGTCTGCCGCAATATGTTACAATGTACTATACATCAACACGAAGAGAACGGATGGGGGAAACGTAAATATGTCTACACCTACTGGATTTATGGAGTATAAGCGCCAGCTCCCAGGAGACCGGGATCCTGAACAGCGCGTGAAAGACTGGGAAGAATTCCACCATCATTTAACCGAGGACGAGCTTCGGACACAAGGCGCCCGTTGTATGGATTGCGGAACCCCTTATTGTCATACAGGTATTGATATGGCCGGCGGAACTTCAGGATGCCCTGTCCACAATCTCATTCCTGAATGGAATAATCTGGTGTACCGGGGACTGTGGAAGGAAGCACTCGAACGTTTGCATAAGACGAACAATTTCCCTGAATTTACGGGCAGCATCTGTCCGGCACCTTGCGAAGGCTCCTGTACCGTCGGTCTGATCGGCCAGCCGGTTACGATCAAGACGATAGAGCTTGCCATCATCGATAAGGGCTTTGAGGAAGGCTGGGTTGTGCCTTGTCCGCCCGAGAAGCGTACCGGCAAGACAGTAGCCATCGTCGGCTCCGGACCCGCTGGTCTGGCTGCAGCGGCCCAGCTTAACAAAGCAGGACATACTGTAACTGTATTTGAACGCAGTGACCGCGTAGGCGGCCTGTTGACATATGGAATTCCGACCATGAAGCTGGACAAACGTGTCGTGCAGCGCCGTGTTGACTTGCTGGCTGCCGAAGGCGTGAACTTCGTAGTGAATACAGAGATCGGCAAAGATATTCCGACACAGCAGCTGGTTGATGAATTTGATGCGGTTGTCCTCTGCGGCGGTGCGACCAAGGCGCGCCGTTTCAACGTCCCGGGAGCTGAGCTTAAGGGCGTCATGTATGCGATGGATTATTTGAACGGTACGATTAAGAGCTACTTGAACTCCAATCTGCAGGATGGCAACTTTGTCTCTGCTGCAGGTAAGGATGTTATTGTGCTTGGCGGCGGTGACACCGGTTCTGACTGTGTGGCAACTTCGCTCCGCCATGGCTGCAACAGCATTACCCAATTTGGTACGCATGACAAAGCTCCGCTTGAGCGTGATCCGATTGCCAATCCTTGGCCGCAGTTTCCGAATGTGTATACGCTTGACTATGCACAGCAGGAAGCCAAGGCAATCTTCGGTGATGACCCGCGTGAATTCTCCATCATGACTACGAAATTCGTAGGTGATGAAGAAGGCAACCTCAAGGAACTTCATACCGTGCAAATCCGCCGGATGGTGGATGAGACCGGACGTAAGATTTATCAGCCGGTCCCAGGTACGGAGGCTGTATATCCGGCTCAGCTTGCCCTGATTGCGATCGGGTTCGACGGACCGGAGCAGGAGATGATCGAGGAGTTGAACCTTGAGACAGACCGCCGCAGCAATGTGAAGGCTCGTTACGGCAAGTTCAACACGAACGTGGATAAAGTATTTGCCGCCGGTGATATGCGCCGTGGGCAAAGTCTTGTGGTCTGGGCGATCAATGAAGGACGCGAAGCTGCACGTGAAGTCGATAAATATCTGATGGGATCGACAGTTCTCGTCTAATCTACAATGAATATCTGAACATGAAACCTTAAAAGCCGTCTTTCACAGTATAAGCTGTGGAAGACGGCTTCTTTAAATTGGAGCTGATTTAGCTGTGAGGTGAAGATTAGGCGGCTGCCTAATCTTCAAGCTTGAAGTGTTCAACTTTTTGCTGCAAATCTCCGGCCATTTTGGACAGCTCACCCGATGAAGAGGTGATCTCTTCCATCGAGGCAAGCTGCTGCTGGGTAGCAGCTGTTACATTCTGGAAGGCATCGGAAGCGGAACGCGAGATGTTCGAGATCTCCTGGACAGATGCTGCGACTTCTTCTGCACCTGCTGACATTTGTTCAGTGATCGCAGAGATGTCATGAATCTGTCCATTGATCTTGGCTGTGGAATGTTCAATGCTTACGAAGGCTTCTTTGGCTTCTTCCGTTACTTGCATACCAAGCTCGACATCTGCCGACACTCTATTCTGGATGGTTTCATAGGTCTGATCGATCAGTTCAGTCATCTGAACAATAGTGTCTTGGATATTGCCGGCGGTCATTTTAGACTGATCAGCCAGCTTGCGCACCTCGGCGGCAACTACTGCAAATCCTTTGCCATGTTCCCCGGCGCGTGCGGCTTCGATTCCTGCATTCAATGAGAGCAGATTAGTCTGTACGGCGATAGTGGAAATGGCGCTGCTCATTTCCGAGACCTCGCTGTTTAGGCCATTTAATTGTCCAATCAGCTCAGCCGACAGTTGCGTAGATTCCCGGATGGCGTTCATCTGCTTGCTGACCTGCTCGATCTTGCGGCTCCCGACTAGCACATCTGCTCCTGTATCGGTCGAGGAATCAACGATGGATGAGGCGGCTTCAGCTATTTTTTGAATGCCGGAGGACATTTCTTCCATCGCCCGCGACGTTTCAATCATCGCAGTGGTTTGAGTTTCGGCACCATTCGAAGACTCCTCTGCCAGCCCGGCTACATAGGCTGTTGCTTTGGAGTTCTCCACGGTAGTCGCTGTCAGCTGCTGGCTCGAAGCAGCCAAGAGACCGGACGTATCCGAGATGTCAATCACGATATTCCGCAAGGAATCGACCATGAGATTGTAGTTCTCAGCTAATTGGCCAATCTCATCTGTACGGTCAATCACAATTCGTTCATTCAGATAGCCCTCGCTTACACGGCGTGCCGAGTTGTTGAGGTTGGCGATTGGACGGGAGATTGCCCGGACAATAAAGTACATCAATACCAATGCAACAATCAGGGCTGCTCCGAGAACCATTAAGCCGGTATAGAGTATAGGCAGGGAGGCATCTGAGAATTCTTGTGTGGTTAAGACACCGACAATCGTGAAGCCGGTAATTGGATCAGTGGTGTAATATCCCCGCATTTCAAGACCGGAATCCGGATTGGTATAGGATAACGCTCCACCCTCATTTGTAAGTAGCTTTACCACATAGTCGTCGATCTCTTCTCCTGCTGTTTTGGCAGGATGGGACACAAATTTATGATTGCGGTCAACGACATAGTAGTAGCCGTGTTCTCCCAGCTTAACCTGGTTGATTCGTTCGCTCATCGCTTTAAGGCTAAGACTGGTGGTGACTGCTCCTTTGCCGTCTTTTAGCGTTTCAGAGATGAACAGGTTGTAGTTGCCTGTAGTGGCGGAAACGAAGGGATCCACGATGGTGACTTTGCCGGCGTTTTGCATGGCTGCCTTGTACCAGTCTCTGGTACGCGGATCGTAATCCTGTTGCTTGCCGGGATCCGGTGCCTTCATCCAGGAGCCTTTTTCATTACCCACCGTAAGGAGCTCCAGCTCTGGATGTTCTTTCATGAACAATTCAATGAGTTCACGGGCTTCCGGTGTTTGAGCATCAATGTCGGCGGAAGTGAGCTGCTGGCTGAGCTGCTGAACATTTTTCATAGCTGCATTTACGGTTTCGTTAATTGTACTTTTCAGCAAATCGACACTGGCATGTGTCGATTCCTGCATCTTCAGCTCCAATTGTTTGCTTGCACTGGAGTAGGAGAAATAACTCACGAGGAGGACTGGGATAACCAGCATAATCGTAAAGATCAACATCATCTTCCTCTGAAGTGAACGGGATGTGAGTTTGCGGATGATTTTTCTAATATTTGTGTACATTGTTATGACTCCCCCTTGGTTGCATAGAAGCAGATTTGCTTGTAAGCAGCTGCTCCTTGTGAAATGTTATAATGATATATTCGGTTTATTGACACAATAATTTCATATGTCTATATTTGAATATGAAAGAATTAACATACATCCTGATATAATTTTACATTGTAAAGGATTGATTGCACTGAAATTGGAGAGAGTGGAAACTGGTGGATCTCTCAGCGGGCTTGACGAATTTTGCATTATCCTTTAAATTGAATACCATATTAATAGCGTAATAGCGTTGATCAAGGATCTACGTTTCTGGAATCGCTTGGATCAGAGAGAGGACTCACCGGCTGAAAGGTCCTTCATGAAGCGAGAGAAGTGTACCCTGCCTTGAAAGCTGCTGCACTTTGGAAAGACATTAAGGTGCTGCCGGCCCCGGCCGTTATCCGGAATTGAGGACTGTCAGGCACAGCTTGGCGGTTGAAATAGGGTGGTATCACGACGCATTCGTCCCTGACGGATGTGTCTTTTTGCGTTTTCTTAAGAAAACTTGAGAAATTGTGCTAACCAAACCAGAGAGGGCTGAACCTTATGCGTCAAAGTCAACTACTTGCTACAACCCTTCGCGAAGCTCCGGCTGAAGCCGAGACTGCAAACCACCAGCTGCTGCTGCGTGCAGGATACATCCGTCAGCTGGCGGCCGGAATCTATACCTATTTGCCTCTTGGCCGCCGTGTGCTGCGCAAGATTGAACAGATTGTCCACGAGGAAATGGGTGCCGCGGGTGCACAGGAGATCCTGATGCCCGCGATGCAGCCTGCTGAGCTGTGGAAAGAGTCGGAGCGATATGAGGTCTACGGCAAGGAGCTGATCAAGCTTCAAGACCGTCATGACCGTGAGTTTGTACTGGGGCCAACCCATGAGGAAGTAATAACTTCACTGGTACGGGGGGAGATCAATTCCTACCGGAGGCTGCCGCTGACTGTGTTCCAGATTCAGACCAAGTTTCGTGATGAACGCCGGCCGCGTTCCGGGCTGCTGCGGGGCAGGGAGTTCCTGATGAAGGATGCCTATTCCTTCGATACCAGTTGGGATGGGCTGGACGAATCTTATGTGCGAATGTATAACGCCTATCAAAGGATTTTTGAACGCTGCGGTCTGCTGTACCGGGCAGTGCATGCCGATTCCGGGGCCATAGGCGGCGAAGGCGGGAGCCACGAGTTTATGGCGCTTTCCGAAATCGGAGAAGATACCATTGGTGTCTGCTCCGTCTGCGATTATGCTGCAAATCTGGAATTGGCTGAAGTTCGGTCTCCTGAGGGAGAGCAAGAAGTACGCACGATAAGAGGGGACCAACCTGCTGCCGAGAAGTTCCATACACCGGACATCCGGACGATTGAACAACTCGAACAGGAATTGCACATCCAGCCTGAGGAAATCATCAAGACGCTGATATATGAAGCCAACGGTCAATTTTATGCCGTACTGGTTCGCGGTGATCATGAGGTCAACGAACATAAGGTGACCAAAATGATCGGGGCTAGCAACATCTCCCTGGCGGATTATCAAGCTGTGCAGCATGCGGCTGGAGTAGAGAGCGGTTATGTCGGTCCAATCGGTCTTTCGCTGACCGTGCTGGTTGATTCGGCAGTCGCGGCCATGGAGTCGAGTATAGCGGGTGCCGGAGAGAAAGATTACCATCTCCGCGGTGTCGTACCTGGACGGGATTTCAGCCTCAAGCATGTGGGTGATCTCCGAAATGTCTTGGAGGGTGAGTCTTGTCCGAATTGCGGACAAGGGGTACTGCACTTTCATCAGGGAATTGAAATCGGCCATGTTTTCAAGCTGGGTACCAAGTACAGTGAGAAGCTGGGAGCCACGTATTTGAACGATTCAGGCAAAAGTGCTCCAATGATTATGGGCTGCTACGGGATTGGCATCTCGCGGTTGCTGGCTGCTGTAGCCGAGCAAAATCATGATGAACAGGGTCTTATCTGGCCCCAAGCTCTCGCGCCTTACAATGTTCATATTCTGCTGATGTCAACCAAGGACAAAGAGCAGACAGCGGTGGCTGAACGACTGTATGCACAGCTTACCTCTCTAGGGATTGACACGCTTTATGATGACAGGGATGAGCGTGCCGGGGTGAAATTCAAGGATTCCGGACTGATCGGTATTCCGGTTGCGATTATTGTAGGCAAGGATGCTGCAGCGCAGAAGGTTGAATATATGGACCGCAAAGCCAGCACTAAGGAAGTACTGGATATTACAGAAGCGGTTATGCGGATTGCCGGGACTTTGAAATGAAGTGAAAGTTTAATAGCAGCTTGCGGCGTTTTTGATTATGTATTTGAATCCCCTGCCAATCTTAAGATTGGCAGGGGATGATTGTTTAGCCGGAGAAATTGCCTGCAGCGGCAATTCCGCTGAAGTTTCTCGCCTGGACGTTATTAAATGGATCTGTGACAGCTGCATTGGTGAAGATTTCAACCGTATACTGAATTTGCCCGGTTGCCACAATGGCAGCAGGGGGGACATCTACAGCAGAGAAACCAAAAGCTTCATTTTCCCTGCTGATCGCCACCCCAAATGTTGTCGTAAAAATAATGGTTCCATTTCTGCGAACTCTAAGGGTATTCGTATTGAACAAGGGATTGTTTTCCGTCTTTACATATCCAGCCAGCAGCACGCGGACGTTGCTCTGATTCTCAGGCAGTACCCCTGCGGTCTGAATCCCGATATCTCCGAATACCAAAGGGGTAGCCGCTAATGGAATCACAACTGGAGTTGCATCGGAAGCTGCCTGGTTCGATAAACGTAAATCTACAAATTGAATGGTCATAGGATATTCACCTCCTTAAAATTAATATATGAAAAAACCGTCGTGTTGCTTGGACTAAACTAGCGGATATATATGAAATTATTAAAAAAACGAAACCTACTTGACTGATGATAGTTTTTAAATCAATTGGAGATCCAGATTCCAGACTTGCCTCGATAAACATTGGGATATGAGTATGGCGGGGAATATGAGGTGTTGCATGCTTTTTTACATTCGTTAGCTTCAATAACTTTGACATACGTCTGACGAGTTTTTCAGGACAGAAGGAGCCCCATTAGGATTTGTAAGTATAAATAGGGTTTCTATAAAATTGTTATGTGTCTCTAGATAGTGCTTATATCTTTCTTCCTGTTTGATTTTGAGCAAAAACGAGGAAAGTACATGGAAGCCCTGAGGGAATTCCGCCTGTGAGTTGGGTGCTCTGTGAATTTATACATCAAGAAAATGGGTATTAATAAAAAAATCTGATGGTGTGCATCTTATGACTTAGAATTGAGGCTGTGTAAATATGCTGGAAGCCATTAAGTGTGGGCCATGGGCGCAGTAGGCGCGGCGGGGCCTGTAGGAGTGCAGTTGGGATCCGTAACAAAGATAAATCCTCTAAGCGTTTTAGTCGATAGCCGGCTGGAGCTTTCAGAGGATTTTTTGATTGTCCCAGAAACGCAGGCAAAGCTGAGGGGCACTATAGGGGTTCAGGAAATTGTAATCCGAAAAGCACTTGTTGCAGGCATAGGTTGCTGCTGATCCGACAAACTAGAATTTGATGATTATGAGATGATATTTATTCTATTGGAATATCTGGGCTCAGTACAACTTATGATTCTTATCTTTGTTCCTGTAAAAACAATACGAACACTATCATCAATAGACGAGGAACTCGATTTGTATCTTGCTTTTTGATAGTAGAACTCGTTATCTGAGAGAATATTTCATAATCCAACTAATCATGCGCTATATGGTTGCGGAGACAACACTACAGTTTGCTTATTTTCTACATCAGCACATTATCTGTGAAGGAGCGGTGTCAGGACGTTATCATAAACAACAGCACCTACCGCATTTGGGCAGGTGCTGTTTATTGATTATGACTTCCACACTGGCCTGATATACTTCAAAAACCGCTCCGGATCGTGATAAACGTAAATGATTCTCCCAAGGGAAGTATCAAAGCAGTAACCAGTGCCTGCAAAATCAAAAGTTGCCATTGCCCTTTCCATCTTTTCCTCTACACTACGATTTTCCTGCTCATAATTGAATGGCCCATGATCAAAAACAATATACTCGGCTTCGGGAACATCAATCATAAGCATTTGAGGTGGTACTTCACCTTTATAATCAAAAGGAAGACGTACACCAAAACACTCTGTACGCGGAATACCCCAATCGCAGAGTCTGCCGTCCGGGTCATTAATGTAAGCCATAATCTGACCGCTGCCGCCGTTAGATTCACTCCCGCCATCGTCATCCAATTTGCCCTTGATACTATCGAGTAAGCCGCAAATTGTTTCGCAATCCTGTCCCGGAATAAGACTTTGCTTTTGCCAAAAATCCCAATACCCATTACTCTCATAGTTTTTAATGTGCAAAAATTTGTGTGCGGGAATGGTTACAAAATAAATGTTAACATCATCTGTAGATTTGATCATACCAATCTCTCCAAATCCGAAAAAGTAGCGGTCGAAAGGGTTTATTTTTGTACGAAGGGCGACAGGCATAGGCTTTTTTCGGTATTCACTTGGAGTTACACCATATGTTCCCTTGAAAGCCCTGGTAAAAGCTTCATGTGATGAAAAACCATAATCAAAAGCAATATCCAAAATGCTTTTTTCACTATCCCGAACCTCTTTTAGTGCAAAGGCTAATTTTCTGTGCCGCAGATAATCCCTAAATTGCATGCCCGATATTTCCTTGAATTTTCTCGTAGTATGAAATTCGGAATAACCCAACTTGCGAGAAAGAAATTGTAGCGTTATTGCTTCACCGTTACGATTTTTAATACACTCGTCGATTTCATCAACGATTATTTGGATTTGCTTGTGCCACTTGTACATTCGGCTGTTCACCTCGTTTCAACCACTCTATAGTCATCATAGAGTAATGGAAATTGGATTGCTTGATTTTACTTGCGGAAAAGAGAGGATATATTTTATTCCTTAACTAGCCTAATATAAATTTTCAGCGCTTACACAACATCAAACACTAAGCGCAGATAAGGATACTACTCTGCCTTGGATAATATCAACGTTATCATTCAATGACAATTCAAACGTTTTGGTCCTAACCAAATACCAGCCCCACCTTATCGTATATATTTAATTAATTTCTTTTTTATCCCATTCGAAGAATATCTTACTTATTGTATAAGGAACGTATGTTTGGTTATAATACAAACAAATGTTCTTATTTTATCGGAGGCGATCAATCATGAAAATGAGCATCGGCCAAACCATCGAAATCATATACCTGGAGCTCTCTAATATCCTCGCGTGGCATCCGACACGGGTGCAGCGATATGCCTAAGGACCGAATCATTTTACTTTCAGATTGCCAAGCGTTTTACGCAAGCGTCGAAAAGGCTGCCCACCCTGAATACAAAGATAAGCCTGTCGCAGTCGGAGATCCAACCAGGATGAATGGCATTATATTGGCAGCATGCCCCATCGCCAAAGCCTATGGCGTAACCACCGCGTCACGCGTGGGTGAAGCAATGACTAAATGCCGGGATCTCGTGGTCATCCGGCCACGGATGAGTACGTATATAAAGGTCTCTCTGCTGATTTCAGAAATCTATCACTGTTATACCGACCTTGTTGAAGCCTTCAGTATCGACGAGCAATTTTTGGATGTGACAGGCTCATTGAGCTTTTTTGGAGGAGATTTGCAGGAGGTAATTCACTCCATTCAGCAGCATGTCATGTTATCAACTGGTGTTTGGACCAGAGTGGGGATCGGACCGACAAAAATACTGGCTAAGATGGCAAACAACTTTGCCAAGAAGAAGGACGGCGGAATTTTCAGGCTTGATTACGACAATTTAGATAAAGAGCTCTGGCCGTTGCCAGTGCATGAAATGTTTATGGTGGCTGGCCGAATGAGCAAAAATTTTTACCGCATGGGTATTACTACAATTGGAGATATTGCCCGTATGGAGTTAGGCGAGTTTAAGCGGAGAATGCGTACGACTATGGGCAAGCAAAGCGATATTCAGGCGGAGTATTACTGGCAGACTGCCCGTGGCATAGATCCCAGTCCAGTAGTTACCGGGATACGCCATCAAATCAAATCAGTAGGACACGGTAAGGCTCTACGCTGGAATTTGTATACCCGGCTACCTGAAATCGAGGTTGTCTTGCTTGAATTGGTAATTGAGGTTTGCCAACGAGCGCGGAGATACCGGTATATGGGAGCAACGGTGTCTATAGCGGTATCAGAAACCGATGGTGATAAATCAAATTCATACAGCCGACAAATGACACTGCCGGAGCCATCGTCTTTAACTCATGAGGTGGCAGCAGCAGCATATCGCTTATTCGTTGATAATTGGACCGGTATGCCTTTAAGCCGTTTAGCGATATCTATATCGCATTTGACCGATGACAGTGTCATGCAACTTACGTTATTTGATGACCGTATCCGCACATACAACAGAGAACGGGCAATTGATCAAATCAAAACCCGGTACGGTAGCCGAGCGCTCATACGTGCTTCCTCGTTGCTCGAATCTGGAGTTGCCCTGGAACGGGCCGAACAGATTGGAGGACATTATAAATGAGTAAATTAAACGGGAATGAGAGATGGAAAACCAAAATGTTAATGACCGAACACGTGGAGCAGTATGAGCAGAAGCAAGATAATGAGGTAAGAAAAATGATAACCGTTGATGAACGGACAATGGTTCGTGACCTCATATTGCTTCCTTACATAGATACTATGGTTAGCAAGAGCCTGAAGGAGATCGAACATTCAGGCAACATCCTTAAACGCGCCTATTTAATGGCCGGTCAAGCCATACAGCGTAGAATTATTCAGGATACCTATCAGTTGCAAAAAGAGCTGAAGCAGCGGAATATCAGGATGCTGGCGGATGAACAGGAGGAATTTTTGGTATATTATAAAATCTTTTGCCGGGGGTACCAGGAACGCTTTGGACTAACTCGTGATGTTATGCGTACAGAGATAAGCTTAAGGTTGACCAAGTATACCGCCGACCTTGGGACAGTATTAAAAGACCTGCAAAAATAAGACCAAACCCCGTCAGTTCAATTTGAACTGGCGGGTATTTTTTATTCACATCATAATGGTATAATAGACTACTGGACGTAATTTGGAACAATGAAGGTTAAGGAGCGATACTTTTTGAAGACACTTATTATTGCGGAGAAACCGGATATGGGGCGGAATATCGCCGCCGCAATAGAACCAAAGGCCAAAAATTACCGTTCCTATCTGGAAGGGGAGCAGTACATCATCACATGGGCGATTGGACATCTTATCGGGTTGGCCGAGCCTGAAGCCTATGACGACAAATATAAAAAATGGAATATCAATGATTTGCCGATCATCCCCGAGCAGTTCAAGCTGGTACCCAATGCGCGTACCATTGACCAGCTGAAAGTTATTGGTGAACTGGCCAAACGCAGCGACCTATTGGTCAATTCCTGCGACGCCGGGCGGGAGGGACAGCATATCTTTTCGCTGATACAGCGGCATCTGAAGCTGAATCAGCCGGTGAAACGGCTGTGGATTTCCGATTTGACTCCGGAGACGATCCGTAAAGGGTTCCAGGAGCTGCGGGACGGTTCAGAGTACGAAAACCTGACCAAAGCCGCCAGAGCACGCAGTGAAGCGGATTGGCTGATTGGCATGAACGGCTCGCGTGCGTTTACGACCAAACATAATGTGCTGCTGTCCGTCGGGCGGGTGCAGACCCCAGTACTTGCGCTGATCTATGACCGCCAGAAGACGATAGAAGCTTTTTCATCGCTTAAGTTTTTTGAAGTGGAGGGACATTTCGCTCAGAACGAGATGACCTACAAAGGGATGTGGCAAGGAGAACGCCTGACGGATGGAGCCAAAGCTGAAGCGTTGGCCGCCAAGGTCAAGAGCAAGCCGGGCAGGATAGCTTCTTATGAGGTCAAAGAGACGAAAGAGTATCCGAATAAGTTATATGATTTGACGCTGCTGCAGCGCGAGGCGAACGGTAAGCATGCTTTTTCCGCCAAAAAAACGCTCGATATTGCTCAGGCATTATATGAAAAGCATAAGGTGATCTCCTATCCCCGGACCAACTCCAACTATGTGACCGAGCAGAACATCCCGGAGATGCACAAGACGCTTTCCGCCCTGCAAGGAACATCGTACGACGAATGGGTCAAAGGCGCCAACCGGAATCTGGTCCATAAAGGCAATAAGTTTATCTGCAATCCCTCGAAGGTTGAAGATCACCATGCCATTCTGCCGACAAACCGTAAAGCATCGGGACTTAGCACGGATGAGGCCAAGCTGTACGACTTGATTGTGCGCCGCTTCCTCTCGCAATTTTATCCGGCTGCTGAATATAAGGTTCATACTGTACTTACCGAGGTGGAGAACGAAAATTTCAAAACTACGGTCAAGGAGCTGCTGTCCCTGGGCTGGAAAGTGATTTACGGCGATCAGAAGAAGGACAAGGCCAAGCCGTCCAAGGGCAAAGGCAAGGAAGATGAAGAGGAAGAAGAAATTGAAGTGAATGAACCGTTCTCAGTGCTTCCTGCCGATGTGGTGCTCTGCAGTGATGCGATCGTCAAAGAGAAGGACACCCAGCCGCCTAAGCACTACACGGAGGGCACGCTGCTGAAAGCAATGGAAAGTGCGGGCAAGCAGATTGAGGATGAGGAGCTGCGCGACGCGATGAAGGACTCCGGCCTTGGCACACCAGCTACCCGCGCGGCGACGATTGAACGGCTTAAGAACGTGGGTTATGTGGAAATGCAGGGCAAAAAAATCGCCATTACGCAAAAGGGCAGGACTGCCATTGAGCTGATTCGTGGTGCAGGCGTCGAACTGCTGACGTCACCGGAAATGACCGGCCAGTGGGAGCGGCGGTTGAATGAAATCGCCAGAGGCACGGCGGCGGACGGGCAGTTTATGGAGAACGTCAAACGCTTCGCCTCGATGATTGTGGACAAAGTCCGGGTACAGTCCCGGGCAGCCAAAACCTCCTTTGAAGGGGAGACGCCATCCTTGAAAGGCGGAGCCAAAGGACGAAGCGGAGCAGGTGCGGCACGCAAGATGGCAGGTAAACCCGCTGAGGCGAAGCCCCGCAAAGCGGCTGGAGAGTCAGGGGCGGAAGCTGCCGGAAAAGCGGCTGCAGCCAAAGGGGATGACGGACCAAAAATCATCGGGAAGTGTCCGCGGCCCGGCTGCGGTGGAACGATTTTTATGGGGCGCAAAGGGTATGGCTGTTCCCATTACAAGGAAGGCTGTAAATTTGTCATCTGGAAGGAAAATCACGGCCGCACCCTTAGTGATGCCCAGGTCAAGGCGCTGATTGAGAAAGGCAAAACAGGCAAGCTGAAGCTTGCCTGCGAGGACGGCTCACCGCAGGAGGGCAAGCTGGTACTCTCAGATGTAAGTACAGGTCAACTGACTGTAGAATAAAGGCAAAGTTTAAATCTTACGAGCAATCAAAGAGGATGCACCCTGGCCTAATGATTTCCGGCCGGAGCACATCCTCTTTTTAAATGCATTACTTTCTTATTTGAGCAGTTCGGCTTCGATTGCAGCGGCCAGTGTTTCATATGAAGAGTTCGGCAGGAGAACGCCGTTCACCATGAATTTAGGTGTGCCATTCACTCCATAAGAGCCGGCAATCTTAAAGTCTTCCTTCACATCATACATGTAGGTGTGATTCTGGACATCCTGCTCAAATTGAGCGTAGTCCAGGCCATCAATATTGTTCTTCACGAAGTCTAGGATGAACTTTTGGGTAATCCAGATCTTGCTTTCGTCACCCTGATTCTCATATAGCTTGTGAAGATACTCCCAGAATTTCTCGTTACTCTGCTTATAGATGGCTTCGCCGGCACTTGCGCCAAGATAAGAATCCCGGTCAATAAATGCAAAGTTCATGAAATAAAATTGTACCTTGCCACTGTCTACATAATCTTTAATGAACGTATCCAGATAAGTTGCCGTCCATTTCTTGCAGGCAGGGCATTTGAAATCGGCGAATTCAATGACCTTGACCTTGGCATCTTTGCTTCCGAGATGCGGCTGCTTCTCATACTTCAGCCCGTCCACCACGATGGTGCCTTTTACATCCGTATAGTTGGGCAGAT
Source organism: Paenibacillus sp. FSL M7-1046 (assembly GCF_038007405.1). Taxonomy (NCBI): domain Bacteria; kingdom Bacillati; phylum Bacillota; class Bacilli; order Caryophanales; family Paenibacillaceae; genus Paenibacillus; species Paenibacillus sp. FSL M7-1046. The sequence goes on from NZ_JBBOXB010000001.1 coordinate 5,703,556, forward strand.
TGTCGAATACTATGGCCTCATCGTCTTTGTTGCTCGTCGTGATATAGACAAGCACACCAAGGAGGATAACCACAACTACAGCCAGCAGCATGGGGAGTAAGCGTCTGCTGTCTGGAGCGTTCTTAGGGTTCGTCTTCTTGTTCATTCCTACCTCCTGCAATGAGATGAAAATCTTCTCAAACAGTATAATCACACTGCCAGGAGGTTGCCTATGTCATTTGTAACAAGGACTTGTCTTTTCGTCACCCGTGATTTTGCCGCAAAGACGCTGTCCGGATAACCGGGGTTACTTCGTGAATGGAAGAAATGGTTACTACAGATTGCTGCATTTCACGTTGAAGCTCGATCAGGTTATAGAGCCATTCGTTCTGCTGCTTCAGGTAAATGCTGTTGATGCCTGCGGTCACGGCAGGGAGTACATCGGTACGCAGAGAGTTGCCGATCATCCAGGTGCGCTGGCGCTCGAACGGGTAAGTGCTCAGAATATTTTCCAGTGATTCTACATTTTTGTGCTGGCGGATAAAGATCCGGTCGTTGAAATATACATCCAGCTTCATCTGTTCAATCTTGCGCTGTTGAATCGTATCGTCGCCGCCGGTGTACAGATATAAATCATGACCGTCCTGTTTCAATGAATCAAGCGTCTCGACCATGCCCGGATAAGCTTCGATTTCCTGATCGTAGACACTGAGTCCAAGCTTCATCAGCTGCTGCTCCTGATAGGGATCGGTTGACCGGTTGAATTTGGCGCAAAAATAGTGGTAGGTTGCGATGAGGGACTTGGGGAAGTTTTCACTGGCCAGTCCGCTGGTGCTTACCGTCTCTACATCAATCTCGGCCTGTTTGGTGCGGACTTCACTCGTAGTAGGACCAATGCCGCTGAACCAGTCGGACATGAGTTCGAAATACTGCCCCAGAATGAGGTCAAAATATTTGTTGCAGTGCACCAGGGTGTCGTCCAAATCGAAAATTACTTGCTGTGTTGAATACTTCATAACGCTCACTCCTAAAAGTTTTGTTAGCTGATACTTATGGGCAGGGCTTCGTACAAAACTCGCTTCGTAAGCATTCGCTTGTCTCTGTCTCTGTTTGGTACTGTTATTATAAACGAATATAAGATTCCAGGAACATCTGAAGATCCGATGCGCCGTCCGCGCGGATGCTGAAACGTTCATTGCCTTCTCCCTCACTGCCCAGATGGACGCGCAGGAGACCAGCGACCCGTAGGATAAGCAAATGATGCATAAGCATTTCACTGGACTGGCTCAAATCGGACTGCATGTCCCATATGGTCTTGGGCTCATTAGCCACATAGCGCAGCAGTCTTAGACGCGTCGGGTCCGACAGCGCCTTGGTCAGGCGCAGCAGTACGGTAGGCGGCTCGTCTTCGTCTTCAGAAGGCACATCTACAGGGTACTGAATGATCATTAAGGTATTATAGAAGCAATACGTATTAATCGGCCGGTTGTGCACCGTAGGCAGCAGCACAATAGTCTGCAAATCCGGGATGTCACCGACTACCACTCCGCCTGAGGCGTATTCAATCAGCGCTCCAGGGTCCATTTTGCTCTCCAGCAGCTTCTTCTCCGAGGCATCCTCAATCAGCAGCGGCAGAATCTTCTGCTCCACATGGCGGAAGTACTGATCATACCAAAGGCGAAGAAGCGGAGCATAGCTGTCCTTGATCCGTTTACATTCTTCAATCGTAAAATCGGGAAACAGGGGAGACAAGCGCTCGAAGCGCTCCTCCAGTGAGGAAGACTCCAGTTCGTCCAGGAACTGCAGCACTTTGGAGCCTGGCCCGCGGTTGTAAGCCCAGGCATACAGCACATCATAGTCAGTAAAAGGCCATTCGGCAGCCTGCTTCAGAGCGGATACCTGCTGCGGCGGTATGCGGCCGTCGAGATCACGGACCCAGTCGGGACCTATATCCAGATTGGAGATCCATTTACCGGTAACATATATCATGAAACTGTCCAGCAGTTCATATACAGGCGAGACATCAATTTTCAGTTCATAGCTCATGAAGCATACACCCCCAGGGAAATCCGTCACTTCTATATATTATCTCTTGTTTTGAAGAGGGTTGTCCACTATAATGTTCGGTGTTTGCCGTTTCACGTCCGTTTGCTTAACTATTGTATTACATAGCCCTGAGCTTTCGAAGCCAGTTTTGTTCGAAGCGACTCAGGAAGTAAATGCTCACAAAACTAAGCGTATGCTTTCGAAGCCAGTTTTGTTCGAAGCGACTCAGGAAGTAAATGCTCACAAAACTTTTAGGAGGATTCATCCGTGTCAGACAGGCTCACCGCAACAAGCAAACTGAACAACAAATGGAATTATATGATTCTGATTACCGTTATTATCGCTGCCGGGCTCAGCCAAGGGCTGCTGCTTCCGGTGCTCTCCATTCTGCTGGAGCAAAAAGGGGTCTCTTCCTCGCTCAACGGCCTTAATGCCGCTGCTTTATATGTAGGCTCTTTTGCGATGACGCTGGTAGCCGAGCGGGTTCTTGGCGCCATCGGCTTCAAGAAGCTGATCGCTGCCGGGCTTAGCCTTGTGCTGGTAGCGCTGCTCTTGTTCCCGCTGCTGCCGGGCATTAAAGTCTGGTTTGTCTTGCGCCTGTTTGTAGGCATAGGAGACTCAGCCATTAACTATGCTGCGCAGCTATGGGTGCTGTTAATGACACCTGCGGAGCACCGGGGGCGCAATCTCTCGCTGTATGGGATGTCCTACGGACTCGGATTTAGTCTCGGCCCGATAGGCATCAGCCTGCTGCGATATGGCCAGGCTGCACCGTTTTTGATTATTGCTGCGCTTTTTGTGCTGGTGCTGCTGCTGGTACTCATCAAGCTGCCGGATTCCCTTCCGGATAAAGTCGAGCATGGGGAGGGACAAGCGCGGCGTTTCGGGCGAAGCTACAGCCTCGCTTGGTATGCCCTGATACCTGCACTTCTTTACGGCTATATGGAAGCTAGTCTGAACAGTAATTTCCCTGTGTACGGACTGCGCATTGGCTACAGCACGGATCAGATTGCTGCGCTGCTGCCATTCGCCGGTATTGGCGGTCTGCTGCTTCAACTGCCGCTGGGGATATGGAGCGACCGCTACGGCCGAAAGAAGATTCTGATCTTTTCCGGTGTGAGTGGCGGTCTGGCCTTTACCTTGCTGCCGCTGTCCGGTAATCATTTCCTGCTGACGCTGGTTGTGCTGATGGTGGCAGGCGGTCTGGTAGGTTCTTTCTTCTCGCTGGGTCTAAGTTACGCTGCAGATATTCTTCCGCGTAATTTGCTGCCTGCGGCAAATGTGGTTTCCTCCTTTCATTTTAGTATAGGCAGCATTGTGGGACCGGGCATCGGCGGACTGCTGCTACAATTTGGCTGGGGAGGCGGTGTTTTTGTCCTGCTGGGCGCTTTTTATATATTGTTCGGTTTGGCAGGGTTATTATTCTCGCCACGCCAGCTGAATTGAGGTAAGATAAGAACGGATGCTCGCATGGAAATCGATCACGCTTTCAGAGTACACTATAGAGTAGAGTCAAAGACAGGGAGAGGCTGAACTATGATCACAGTTGAACATTTAGCCAAAGCAGTCGGGGAAGAAAAGATGCCTGTTCTGCAGGACATTGGCTTTCAATTAGAACCAGGTGAGCTTGTTGTACTGCTGGGAGCCAGCGGGAGCGGTAAGTCAACGCTGCTGCGCTGCCTTGCGCTGAAAGAGAAATGGGACAGAGGGAACTTCAGGGTGGATGGAGTCAATATTCTCGGAAATGTATTTACCGGCAAACGGAAGATCCGCCGGGAGTGGGCTTATCTGGAACAAAATGCAGAGCTCAATCCGAACCGGACTGCGCTTAAGAATGTGCTGATAGGCCAGTCCTCGCAAACACCGCTCTGGCGGATGGTGACAGGAATGGTCCGTTCAGACGACTACATGGGCGCGATGGACGAGCTGGATTTATTGGGTCTGCTGGATAAGGCCAAGATGAAGACAAACCAGCTAAGCGGCGGAGAACGTCAGCGGGTGGCGATTGCCCGGGCACTGGTTCACGGAGCCAAGGTGATTCTGGCGGATGAACCGGTTACCGGTCTTGATCCGCGTACAGCGGAGGGAGTGCTGGAAACCCTGCGCAAGCTCTGCAAAGAGACAGGGCTGACGGTAGTGACGGTGTTGCCCCTAGAACTGGCGGAACGTTATGCTACACGGCTGTGGGTGCTTGAAGACGGCCGGATCAAACATGATGTAAAGGGCCGCCGTCTGACATCACAAGAACGCCTGCATCTGTAATCATTACACCACGAAACAAGGAAAGAGTGATGAAGTTGAATAATCGAGTTCTGAGACGTCTGGCGGCGGTATCTCTTTCTCTGTCCATACTGTCGGGCTGCACCTTCATCAGCGATCCTGTTTTGCGGATGAAGGCGCCGGAGCTGTCTGCCGACAAGGCTTCGCTGATGACGGCAATCACGTCCCACATGCCAGCCGGAGCTTCGCTGATCCGTCCGGTTAGTGATGATGACAGCTCTATTTTCACTGAGGATCTGGACAAGGACGGAACGATGGAGACACTCGTCTTCTATTCGACGAAGAACGAGGCCGTACTGATTCACGGCATGATCCTGGAGAAGCGGGACGATGTCTGGGAGAAGAAGCTGGTATTTGACGGTGGCGGAACGGAATTGGATTCCGTTGATTTAAGGGATGTAACCGGTGAGGGGAAGCTGAATATCATTGCCGGTTATTCACGAGGTGTAGAGAAAGGGATGGTGGTCTACTCCTATTCCGGCGGGGAACTGGAGGAAGTGCTCTCCCAGCCCTACACGAAATATATGGTCGATGATCTCAATGAGGATGGGATTGAAGACATCACGGTTGTGTATTTTAAACGCAATGAGTTTGCGACAATTACTACCTATCAGTACAACGACGGCTTTAAGGTTTTGGATGAGCTTGACGATCTGGATCCTTATTTCAGTAATTATTACAATATTGTCTCAGGAAAAGTGGCAGAGAATAAAGAAGGTATAATTCTGGATTCAGCAGTGGATTCACGCTCAGCATACACGACGGTGGTAGTGATGGAGAATAATAAGCTGCGTGTGGTGATCCCCGGAGATGCCCGGACCTTTAAGGACAGAAAGATTGTCAGCGAGGATATCGACGGCGACGGCGTTATCGAAATCGGATTGCTGGAGCCGCCGAAGGGCTGGGAATATTTTGATCCTGAGACGATTCCCTATTTCAATTCTTATTACAAATGGGACGGCAAAAACGGCTTAACCTTTTCCGCGCTGCAATACCGTGATCCTTCGGACCGCTTCAGGATTGATCTTTTACCGGAATGGCATGAGAATGTTACAGTGGATACCAAGTCGGTCCAGGACAAATCACTTAAGTTTATTTTATCGAATACCGGTGAGACGGTAGCAGAAATCTCATTCTTTTCTCCGGCAGAATGGGAGCGCGTAAAGAGTAGCGGATGGAAAATATTAGGGTTTGATCTTGATAAGTTTATCGGCTATCGGGGAGAAGTTGAGCAGAACACAAGCGGGGGCGACAACAATAAAATTACCTCGCCTATAGAAAGGAAGGGAATCGATGAGTAAGGTATTAATCCTGGAGGATGAAGAATCCATCCGCAGTTTTATAGTTATTAATCTCAAGCGCAACGGATTTGAGGTACTGGAAGCCGCTGACGGCAATGAAGCACTGCACAAGCTGACTACGGTTCCTGATATTGATATTGCACTCCTGGACGTAATGGTTCCCGGCATCGACGGATTTGAGGTATGCAGACGCATCCGGGAAACGAATGAACGGCTCGGGATTATCTTTCTTACCGCAAAAGTCCAGGAGCAGGATAAGGTATACGCCCTTTCGGTCGGTGCGGATGACCATGTCAGCAAACCATTCAGTCCTACGGAGCTGATCGCCCGTATACAATCACTGCTGCGCCGTGTCAATGTTCACCGGGAGCAGTCTGCAAAGGTCTCATTTCATTCGGGGCCGTTTACGCTCGATCTGATTTCCAAACAGTTTAAGCGCAGCGGGGAAGGCATCGAACTGACGCCAACCGAGTTTTCATTGGTACAATTTTTCCTGGAAAAAGAAAACACACCGCTCAGCCGCGACTCGCTCTTGGATCATGTCTGGGGCAAGGAGTACATGGGCGACCCGAAAATTGTTGATGTGAATATCCGCCGGCTGCGCCAAAAGATTGAGAATAATCCCTCAGAACCCGAATACCTACAGACCGTATGGGGACACGGCTATAAATGGAAGGGTCAAGGACAATGATCAAGAAGGGGATGCGCAGACAGATTGTACTGCACTATATTCTTGTAGTCTTCGTGGCGCTCCTCCTCGTTGAGGTTATTTTTCTGCTGGCCATCCGGACGTATTATTACGATAGTGTTTATAATAAAATTACGACCCAGATCGGAATATCGGAAAACTTCTATAAATTTACATTTTCCAACGAGGGTTCGCCCGTTCATTTTCAGAAGCTGCTTGAATACTTCGATATGGATAATACAGAATTGGAAATACTGACCCTTAACGGTGATATCCTTACCGGATCTACGCCATTTCAGCCTGACCGTACGATTACTACCAGCGATGTTTCAGAAGCGGTTGGCGGAAGTATCGGACGCTGGGTAGGCAGACAAGCAGGGACGAATGAGAGCGTTATGGCTGTATCCAAAATGCTGCACATTAACGGCCGCGATTCTTTTATTGTAAGATACCTTACGTCCATGGAGAGAATCAACTCAGATTTGCTGAACCTTACCTTGGTATCCATCGGTATCGGTGCAGCAGTAATGGCTATTGTTATGCTCTTCAGCTTCGGTCTCGCCAATTCCATTGTAAAGCCGCTCAATAATATTACGGCAGTGTCCGCGCAGATGGCCAAAGGCAGATTTACGACCCGGATCAAAGGTGACTACAAATATGAGATTGGTGATTTGGCAACCACACTCAACTATATGGCAGATGAAATTATCCGCAGCAATCAGATTAAGGATGATTTCATTTCCTCGATTTCCCATGAGTTGCGGACGCCGCTGACCAGCATCAAGGGCTGGAGCGAAACACTGATTTCAGGTGGCTACGATCCGGAGGAAACCAAGCTGGGTATGGGGATTATATCCAAGGAAAGCGACCGGCTGATCGGGCTGGTGGAGGAAATCCTCGACTTCTCCAAGCTGCAGCAGAATGAGATGAAGCTATCCATCGCTCTTATCGATATCAAAGTGGTGCTTCAGGAGACGATACTGAATGTATGGGCCAAAGCGGAGAAGAAACGTATACATCTGCTGCTGGAATGTGAAGGGACGATCTATATCAAGGGAGACGCCAACCGGCTGAAACAGGTATTCCTGAATTTGGTGGACAACGCCGTGAAGTTCTCCCCTGAAGATTCCAGCATTGTCTTGTCCACCCACCGTCTCTCCAAGGAGGAGATGGCTGTCATTGTCAGGGACAGCGGAATTGGCATCAGCGAAGCCCACCTCTCCAGAGTCCGCGATCGTTTCTTCCAGGTCGACGCGCTGAACGGAGGAACCGGACTGGGGCTTGCCATTTCCCAGCAAATTGTGGAGCTTCATCACGGAAAGCTGGAATTGGATAGTGAGCTGGGCAAAGGAACGCAGGTTACTGTTATTTTGCCGCTGACCGAGGAACAGCCTCCGGTTGCAGCAGAGGGTGGAAACGGACCCGAATTACTGTAACAGGCTCTTTATGAGAGTAAAGCGACAGAAAGTAAATATACAAGAAAAAGCAGCAGCTCCGGTTATCAGAGACTGCTGCTTTTTTCTTGTATAGATTGGAGACTGACGGGAAGCTGATATCTTAAGAAGGAAGTCCTTCGGCCCGCAGACGTCCGGTTTTTTCGTACACTTCCTGCAGTAGGCGGGAAGGCTGAGTACGAATGACAGGTTTGGCGGCCACAATTTCATTAGGACCGACAACGACAATGTTGTCAACACTGCCCTTAATTACAGCACCGTCTTTGATAACAGCTCCTTCACCGATAATTGCATTTTCAATTACTACGCCCCGGCCGATACGTGCACCCGGCATAATAACGCTTTGCTTAATCATGGTCATTTTGCCGATTTCCACACCGCCGAACACTACAGAGCGCTGCAGGCTGCCTTCCAGCAGGCAAGTTTCATTTACGAGGCAATCTGCTGTTTTGATCTGCAACTGCATACGTGGTTTAACTGCAGCGGGTTTGGTCCGGCGGGCCCGGCTATACATTGGCCACTTCGAGTTGTCGAGCTTGAAGCCGTTATCGGCTTGCAGAAGATCCATATGCGCTTCCCAGAGGCTGCCCACTGTACCTACATCTCTCCAGTAGCCTTCAAAACGGAAGGCAAACAATTCATCATTAGCCTCCAGCATCGTCGGGATCACATCTTTGCCGAAGTCATGGCTGGAAGCCTGATTTGCGGCATCACGGAGAAGATGTTCTTTCAGGTATTTCCACTCGAATAGATAAATCCCCATCGAAGCGAGGTTGCTTTTAGGTACTTTTGGTTTTTCGGCAAATTCTGAAATTTGGAGTTCCTCATTTACGTTCATCACACCGAAGCGGCTTGCTTCATCCCAAGGCACTTCCATTACCGAGATGGTGGCTTTGGCGGATTTGCCGATATGGTAATCCAGCATTTTTCGATAGTCCATATGGTAAATATGATCTGCCGAGAGGATCAGTACATGCTCAGGATTTTGACTGTCAATAAACTCAATGTTCTTATAAATGGCATCGGCTGTTCCAGAATAACTTTCACGGCCTTCAACTCCCGAAGGTAGCAGTCTGACACCCTGATCAGTTGTGCTGTGAAGCCCCCAGGGCTCCCCTTCACCAATGTGTTGATGCAAGGAATTAGCTTCGTACTGCGTCAGTACGCCTACAGTGTCGATATTGGAATTCACACAATTGCTGAGGGGAAAGTCAATGATTCTATACTGTCCTCCGAAAGGGACTGCAGGCTTTGCCATTGTGCTGGTCAGGGGGGCCAATCTGCGGCCTTCACCACCCGCCAGGAGCATGGCGATACATTCTTTTTTACTCATTTGTTATCCCTCCCATTTTTTTGTCAATGCTTGTAATATAAACTCCCCACAAGCGCTTGAAACGACATAGGTGAAATATATTGCGTTACCGCAAGAAAAATTACATGAATATTTTCTTTATTCTGTGAAAGCTTATTTTGCTTGTAAAATCATTTTCAAACGCCCAACATTCGGGTAATGTTATAGGTGCATCCTATATAATAAGGTGGTGATGATTTGCCTGACATACAAGAAGCAGAAAACCTCCCGTCATTTGAAGATATTTACCTGTTCCATGAGGGCACGAATTATCGCAGCTATACGATGCTGGGCGCGCACATTGCCGCTGAAGAAGGAATGACCGGCGTACGCTTTACCGTGTGGGCTCCTCATGCGACATATGTAGGACTGGCTGGTAATCATAACGGCTGGGATGGAACGCAGGACGTGGACTCGTTATATAAGATACCCGATTCAGGATTTTGGAGTCGTTTTTTTCCGGGCATAGAGCCGGGAACTTTTTACAAATACAGGATTGCCGCAGCGAATGGCGACAGCTTCCTTAAAGCTGATCCCTATGCATTCAAGGCTGAAGTGCGTCCGGCGACGGCATCAGTGGTGGCGGATCTTAGCGGCTACAGCTGGGGAGACGCTTCCTGGAGGCGGCGGAATAAAGCACCGTACAACGCGCCGATGAACATTTATGAAATGCATTTCGGCACATGGCGTCAGAAGGAAGACGGAGAATTCTACACGTACCGGGAAATAAGCGATCTGCTGATCCCTTATCTGCTGGAGATGAGTTATACCCATGTCGAGTTTATGCCGCTGGCTGAACATCCTTATGATTTATCCTGGGGTTATCAGGGAACCGGATATTTTGCCGCAACGAGCCGTTACGGAGAGCCGCATGAGCTGATGTATTTAATTGACCAGCTGCATCAGGCAGGCATTGGGGTCATTCTTGACTGGGTTCCGGCCCATTTTGCCAAAGATGCGCATGGCCTGAGAATGTTTGACGGTTCACCGCTGTATGAGTATGCGGATCCCATGCTGGCCGAGAAGCCGGGCTGGGGCACGCTTTCCTTTGATTTCAGCAAGCCGGAAATATCCTCCTTTCTGATTTCAAATGCCTTGTTCTGGTTCGAGCAGTATCATATAGATGGCATGAGAGTTGATGCGGTTACAAGCATGCTGCGGCTCGATTTTGAGAAGCAAGGCCATCAGTTCAGACGCAATCAAAACGGCGGTCTTGAGAATCTTGAAGCCATCCGTTTCATACAGCAGCTGAATAAAGCAATCTTCCAGTATTATCCGAAAGCACTGATGATGGCGGAGGAATCCAGCGCCTGGCCTGGCGTTACGTCTCCAGCTCATCAAGGGGGACTCGGTTTCAACTACAAATGGAATATGGGCTGGATGAATGACACACTGGGCTACATAGAACATGATTTCGGGGCACGGCCCTATCATCATAATTTGTTGACCTTCCCAATTTGTTATGCCTATGCCGAGAACTACACACTGCCGCTCTCTCATGATGAAGTGGTGCACGGCAAGAAATCACTGCTGGACAAGATGCCAGGCTCTTATGAACAGAAATTTGCCGGTCTCCGGTTGCTGCTGGGCTACCAGATTACCCATCCCGGCAAAAAGCTGCTGTTCATGGGTGGAGAATTTGGACAATTTATCGAGTGGAAGGACCAGGAGCAGCTCGATTGGCTGCTGCTGGATTATGAAAGCCACCGCGGAATACTGGCCTATACCGCTGCGCTGAACAAGCTGTATTTGGCGGAAAAAGCATTGTGGGAGCTTGATCATGAAATGGAAGGCTATCAGTGGATTGATGCCGACGATAATGGCCAAAGTATTGTGTCCTATATCCGCAGAGGCAAGAGGCCCGTAGATACCTTGCTTGTAATTATCAATTTTCAGCCGGTGGAACGGCGTCAGTACCGGATTGGCGTACCCCGCCCGGGAACTTATGAAGAGATATTCAGCTCTGAGGACATTCGGTTTGGCGGCTCGGGTGCCAGCAATGAGCCTATGAAGAGCAGCAAGAAAGAATGGCATAACCAGTTGAACAGCATAGAGCTGACCATTCCTGCACTTGGATTTCTGGTGCTCAAGAAATCCGGCCGCAAGGTGGTCAAACAAGCTTGAAATAGAGGAATTCGTACATTTAAGGGGGAATCTGAATGAAAGTTTTATTTGCTGCAGCCGAAGCCCATCCTTTTGTTAAGACAGGTGGTTTGGCTGATGTCATTGGAGCTCTACCCAAGGCGCTAAAGGGCGCAGGAGTGGATGTACGGGTGATTTTGCCCAAATACCGGGGAATTCCGGAGAAGTTCACTTCGCAAATGGAGCATGTAGCCGTAGTGGATGTTCCTGTTGGCTGGCGCAATCAGTATTGCGGCATAGAACAGATTATTTACGATGGTATTCCGGTCTATTTTATCGACAATGAATATTATTTTGGCCGTGACGGCATTTATGGATATCTGGATGATGGTGAACGGTTTGCGTTCTATAACCGGGCGGTTCTGGAATGCCTGCCGGCCATTAACTTTCAGCCGGATGTGCTGCATTGCCATGATTGGCATGCTGCTGTCATTCCGATGCTGCTTCAGGGCCATTACCGGCATGATCCGTTCTACAGCGACATGCGCACTGTCCTTACCATTCACAATCTGCTATATCAAGGCGTGTTTCCTTATTCCGTGCTGGGTGAGCTGCTTGGCCTGGATAACAGCTACTTCAGCGGTGTAGAGTATTACGGCAACGTGAACTATATGAAGGGCGGGATCGTCCATAGTGATCATGTGACTACGGTCAGTCCTACTTATGCGGAAGAAATTCGTACGGCCTATTATGGATATGGTCTGGATGGCTTGCTCTCTTCCCGGGCGGACAGTCTCAGCGGGATTGTTAACGGCATTGATACCAAGAGCTACAATCCCAACAGCGATCCGCAAATCTTTACACGTTACCGTTCAAATCTGGCGAAGAAGGCTGAGAATAAGCTGGGCCTGCAGCAGGAGTTAGGGTTGCCCGTAGCCCCGTATATTCCGATGGTCGCAATGGTTACGCGGCTGGTTGATTCCAAGGGTCTTGATCTCCTGACACGCGTGCTGGATGAGCTGCTGTATTACGATGATATTCAATTTGTACTGCTTGGCACAGGGGACGAATCCTATGAACGCTGGTTCCGTGAAGCGGCATGGCGGTACCCGACCAAGCTGTCTTCGCAGATTCTGTTCAATGACGCTTTGTCGCGCAAAATTTATGCGGCCAGCGATCTGTTCCTGATGCCATCAAAGTTCGAGCCTTGCGGAATCAGCCAACTGCTGGCGCTGCGTTATGGAAGTATTCCTGTAGTCCGTGAGACAGGCGGGCTTAATGATACCGTTCATGCCTATAACGAGGAAACTGGCGAAGGCAACGGCTTCACATTTAAGGATTACAACGCGCATGACATGATGCATACTCTGCGCCGGGCTGTATCGTTCTACCGCAAGCCGGAACACTGGAAAAAAATCACGAAAAACGCTTTTGCCGGTGACTACAGCTGGAACGTTTCCGCGCAGCAGTATATCGACATCTACAACAAAATCACACATAAATAAAGCACAAAGAGGCATTCCTACAAGTCTTTAAGACTTTAGGAGTGCCTTTTTTTGATATAAGGATATTCGAGAGGGTATAGCATTATAAACCAGTCAGACACTTTATCGTGTTTGACTGGTTTCAATAGGTCACAAACTTGTTGCCTTCAGCTTAAATTACGGCACAGAATCCGGTAACCATAAGGATCAAGCGAAATATGCATAATCCCCTCTTTCGGGGCAACCGGTTCGCCGGTAAGCGCATCCTGCCAGTCATCGGTTTCCATCGGATGTCTAAGCGTGCGAGGCTCCGGGGAATTGTTCATCCAGACAGTGAAATGAATGATTTCATCCGCACGTTCGTACACGATGCAGGGGTCATTTTCACAGGCCACCAGAATGCGGAATCTGCCTTCTCGAAGGGCTTTGTGCCCTTTGCGCAGGAAGATCATCATCTGGTAAAAATCATACAGCTCGCGGTCCTGCTTCTTTTCATCCCACTCCATGCATTTACGGCAGTCGGGATCTTCTGTGCCGGTCAGGCCGATCTCATCCCCGTAATAAATACAGGGTGTCCCCATAAAGGTGAAGAGGAAAACAACCGCCAGCTTGAGGCGCCGTTTATCTTCTCCGACCACCGTCAGCAAACGGGGAGTGTCATGGCTGCCGAGCAAATTGAAGACCACCTCGTTTGTCTGCTGCGGATATCTCATTAACAGAGCGCCGATCCGTTGTCCGAAGGTGATGCCATCCATACCGCCATTAAAGAATTCCAGCACCGTACCTGAGAACGGGTAGTTCATCACCGAGTCGAACTGATCGCCCAGCAGCCATGTAAGGGAGTCACTCCACACCTCACCAACGATATAGGCCTCCGGGTTGGCGGATTTCACCACTTTGCGGAAGTCGCGCCAGAAATGATGATCCACCTCATTGGCAACGTCCAGCCGCCATCCGTCTACTTTGATCTCCTTGATCCAATATTCGGCGACTTCCAGCAGGTAGGCTCTGACCTCGTAGTTTGCTGTGTTGAATTTGGGCATATTGCCAAAAAAGCCGAAAGTGTCATACGTAGGAATACCGTCGGCCACCTCAGCCGGGAAGGAGTTGATATGGAACCAATCTTTATAAACCGAATATTCACCCTTCTCCAGCACGTCCTGAAAAGGCGGGAACTTGTCGCTGCAATGATTGAAGACGGCGTCCAGCATCACCCGTATTCCTCTTAGGTGGCATTCCTCGACTACATGTTTCAGCAGCTCATTATCTCCAAAATGGGGGTCGATTTTTTTATAGTCCACGATGTCATATTTATTGTTGGAAGGGGAGAGGAATAGCGGAGTGAAATATACAGCATTGATACCCAGTTCATGCAGATCATCAAGATGATCCAGCACTCCCTGCAAGTCTCCGCCGAAAAAATTGTCCAGCTTCGGAGTTCCGCCCCAGGCTTCGGTTCCTTCCGGGTCATTGGCGGGATCGCCATTAGCGAAACGTTCGGTCATAATTTGATAAAACACCGCATCCTTGGCCCAGTTGGGAACCTTGAACAGATCAATTTGATGTATATAGGGAAACTCGTAGAAGTGGTTAGGCGGCTGAGGGCATTCCGAACGGATGCCGTTATCAAGCAAATATACATTTTCCTGTCCTTTGCTGACGCGAAAAGTATAGCTGAGCCGTTTATATTTAGGCCGGACCGCAGCCTCCCAATAATCGAATCTGTCGTCGGAGGCGGCTTTTTCCATTATGATTTCATAAAAGGTATGCTTCCAATCATATTTATCACCTGTAAGGGCTGCTACACAGTCCACATCGTCACGTTTGGTGCGAACACGCAGATGTATAGTTTTTGTATCGTAGGCATAAGCCCACTTGTCACGGGGAACATGGTACATCGCTTCCAGCAGCATGGCCTGCACCTCCTTAATGTTTGTGAGCATTCTCATCACTGAAACCACTTCGAACAAACTGACTTCGAAAGCATAGCCTATGTTTGTGAGCATTCTCATCATTGCAACCACTTCGAACAACTGACCTCGCAGGCATCCTTTTCATACAGTTTGCATGTTATTACCACTCTAGAGGTCATTGTGAACCAATTCCGTTTATTCCAGGAAGCAGCTGGAGATAGTAAATAGTATATACTTCAAGTCAGGGCGTGTGCAAAATGAGGGAACGTAATGCAAGCTTACACCATATTTTTCTAACGTTGATTTAACGGGCTTTGTCACAAATTTGTCTTTGCATATTCATGCGGAGTGATTTATAATAAATCGGTCAAAGGCACAACTTAGAGTACTAAAACAGGATAGGGGAGATATACAGATGAAAAAATGGGGTAAACTTTCTTTAGGCATGCTGATAGCGGTAGGACTTATGACCGGCTGTGGTACCAATAACAATGATGATAATAAAAATGCAGCATCGAATGGCAACGCGGGCAGCGAAACTGCAGCCAAAACACTGACGCTGGGAACCAGCGCAGAATTTCCGCCCTACGAATTCCATAAAATGATAGATGGCAAGGATACGATCGTAGGCTTTGACATCGAGATTGCCAAGGATATCGCTGCTGATATGGGTGCTGAGCTGGTTATCAGGGATCTTCCTTTTGATTCCCTGCTGAACGAGCTATCGAGCGGAAGAGTGGATATTGTTATCTCCGGACTGAGCTATACACCGAAACGTGCAGAAGCAGTCGGCCTCTCCGATGTTTACTTTAAAGCAGAGCAAGCGGTTGTCGTTCGTGAAGCTGATAAAGATAAATTTGCTACTATGGATGCCCTGAAGAACACCAAGATCGGCATTCAGACAGGTTCGATTCAGGAAGAAATCGCCAAAGAAATTGAAGGGGCGAAGCTGACCTCGCTGACCAAAATGACTGAGATTGTTATGCAGCTGCAATCTAACCGTGTAGATGCTTCTATTATGGAAGGGCCTGTTGCCGAATCGTTCGTGAAGAATGTGAAGGGCCTCGTCATTACTGACGCCAAACCTGTGGTAGAGGATGACGGATACGTTATCGGAGTGAAGAAAGGCAATAAAGAATTGCTGGATCAAGTGAATACAACCTTGAAACGTTTGACGGCAGACGGCAAGATTGAAGAGTACGTATCGGCTGCAAGCGACCTTTCCATAAGCAAATAAAGGAAGCCCAGATTCCGGCACTTTCAGAAGTAAGGACAGTTATGCAGAGTACAGTTACACTATTCAGAAAATGGCGGTGATCCGCTGTTTTCTATTTTTTTGAAATCCTACAAGAAGACAGGAGGTTAGGCCTGCAATGAATCTATTCGATATGGCATATGAATACCGCAATCTTTTTTTCTCCGGCTTAAAATACACCTTGCTGCTGGCATTGATTGGGGTACTCTGCGGCTTTGTACTGGGAATTATAGTTTCTCTGCTGCGCATGTCCAAGTGGAGCGTACTGCGGTTTATCGCTACCGCGTGGGTTGAATTTCTGCGCGGTACGCCAATGCTGGTACAGCTCTTTCTCATCCATTACGGCTTAGTAGAATTAGGTCTGGAATTTTCGGCGATTCAGTCGGGTGCGATTACACTCACGATTAACAGTTCGGCTTATCTGGCCGAGATCTTCCGTGCCGGTATTCAAGGCGTGGACCGCGGCCAAATGGAAGCAGCCCGTTCTCTCGGGATGAAGCAAGGGATGACCATGCGCTACATCGTGCTTCCCCAGGCGCTGAAGAATGTGCTGCCGGCTATCGGCAATGAGTTCATTACGATCATTAAGGAGTCGTCCATTGTGTCGATGATCGGGGTGGCGGATCTTCTTTTCCAGGCCAGAAATATTACAGCCATTACTTATGAGGGGCTTACACCGCTGATCATCATTTCCATTATGTATTTTATCCTTACATTCACTTTATCTAAGCTGCTTGGCATTCTCGAAAGGAGGCTGAATACGGATGATCGCCGTTAACAACCTGCAAAAATATTTTGGCAAGCTGGAAATCCTGAAGGGCATTGACCTCGAAATTCAAAAAGGCGAAGTTGTGGTGGTCATCGGACCCAGCGGCTCCGGCAAAAGTACCTTTTTGCGCTGTCTGAATCTGCTGGAGCAGCCCACTGGGGGAGAAATCACCTTTGAAGGCGAATCCATCACAGCGAAGAAACATGATATTAATGTGACCCGTGAAAAAATGGGCATGGTGTTCCAGCAGTTTAACCTGTTCCCGCATAAATCGGTGCTGCAGAATATCATGCTGGCTCCGCTCAAAGTAAAAAAGCAGCAGCCGGCGGAAGCTGAAAAAATTGCTATGGAGCTGCTGCGGACGGTAGGGCTAGAAGATAAACGCGATGCTTACCCGGCTCAACTCTCCGGCGGGCAGAAACAACGGATCGCCATCGCCCGTGCATTGGCCATGCAGCCGCATGTGATGCTCTTCGATGAGCCGACATCGGCGCTTGACCCTGAGATGGTCGGCGAGGTGCTGGAAGTGATGAAGAAGCTGGCCGAAGACGGGATGACGATGGTTATTGTCACTCATGAAATGGGTTTTGCCCGTGAAGTGGGCGACCGGATTCTTTTTATGGACGGCGGCTATATCGTAGAGCAGGGGACACCCGCGGAAGTCTTCGGCCATCCGAAGCATGACCGGACCCGCGATTTCCTCAGCAAAGTCTTATAGAAACGCACTAAACGGCCCTTGGAAATAACTCCGGCGGCCGTTTTGTTTTTGGTTAAGACCTAAATGGGTGATATAGTATATAAATATGCTCGATCAACTTGAAGGGGGTACATACAGATGAGCGATGATCTATGCCGGATAGGCATCATTGATATTGGTTCCAACTCCATTCGTCTTGTGATTTATGATACAACGCGGCAAGGAGGTTACAAAATCATCAAGGAGTGCAAATACTCTGCCCGGCTAAGTGAGAAGATTACAAAAGAGGGCAGGCTTGAGCGGAAAGATATGGACACCATTATTCCTGTCTTGCGCCAGTTCAAGGAGATTTGCAGTGCCTTTGAGGTGGAGAGGATCCGTGCAGGAGCGACAGCGGCCATCCGCAACGCCGCAAATTCTTTCGAGATTATTACATATCTTTCAGAGACTTCCTCTATTCCAATTGAGGTGATCAGCGGTTATCAGGAAGCTTACTTTGGATTTCTTGGTGTCATTAATGCCTTTGATGTGCAGGACGGATTCGTGATTGATATCGGCGGCGGCAGTACGGAGGTTACCCTGTTCCGCGGACGGCGCTATCAGCACAGCATCTCCTTTCCATTCGGTGCGGTCAACACCAACCTCATGTTCAGCCACCACGGCAACTGGAACGGCGAACAAGTGAAGAAGCTCCAGGCTTATGTGACCGGCAGGCTGGTCGAGCATGAGTGGCTAAGCACCGGTGCGGGTCTTCCATTATACGGCCTCGGGGGAACGCTCCGTTCATTAGGCAAGCTGGACCAGAAGATGCGGGAGTATTCCTTGCCGAATTCTCATGGTTATGTACTCTCCAGTGAAACGATAGACCGGTTTATGGAGATACTGCCTGATACGCCTTATGAGAAACGGAAAGATATGGAAGGGTTGTCCAAGAGCCGGGCGGACATCATTGTGTCGGGGCTGGTCATTTTCCATACAGTTTACAACTATATCCGAGCCAGTCAGGCACTCATCAGCGGGGAAGGTTTGCGGGAAGGCATGCTGCATGACCTCTTAAATCCTGAGCAGCCGGTGTGTGACAGTGCGCTGGAGTTCAGTCTGGATACGATTATCCGCTTCGATATCCGCACTTCTAAAGGGCATCTGGAACATATCTGCAAGCTTGCGATGAGTCTGTTTGGCGCTTTGGGACATGAAGGTGACCGCGAAGAGCAGAAGATGCTGATCTATGTCTCCATCATGCTGCACCGTACAGGGTCGAATATTAACTACTACCAGTCGAAACGGCATACACGCTACTGGCTGATGAATTCACCGATCCGCGGTCTTACTCACCGGCAATTGATTCTCAGTGCGCTTATTGCTTCCTACAGCACAAAAAGCCGGAAGCAGAAATTGTCCCAGACCCATAAGGACATTTTACTGGCTTCCGACGAGGAGTGGATTCATAAGCTGGGTACGCTCGTACAGCTTAGCATTGCTCTGGACAGCACCGAGATCGGTGTAATCCGTGGATTGAATGCTGAGCTGCACGGCAATACTCTTCATCTGGAGCTTGAGGGTGTAGGTGAGGTGCATATCGGACAGGAAGACATTGAGAACGCCCTAAAAGCATTTAAGAATGCTTGGTCGGTGAAGGTAAAGCTCGGCTCCCTTTCCAATGACTGACCTCCAAAGCGGCTAATTGGCTCCGGAAGGGAGCCTTTTTGTCGTCCGGCCGTTCGTAATATCCATTCGGCTGAAGGAAGCTGGCTTTCACATTATCCTTCAGCGACAGATCAAGGATCTTGACGATCTGCTTGCGGATGCCGCTGTCCAGCACCGGACACATCAGTTCTATCCGCCGGGTCAAATTGCGTGTCATCCAGTCGGCGCTGGATAAATACACTTCCGGCTTGCCGCCATTCTCGAAATAATAAATGCGTGAATGCTCAAGAAAACGGTCAACGATGCTGCGGACTGTGATCCGCTCACTCAGGCCTTCAATGCCCGGGCGCAGGCAGCAGACGCCGCGTACAATCAAATCGATGGATACACCGGCCTGGGCTGCGCTGTACAGGCTGTCGATGACCTCCTGATTGGATAAAGAGTTCATCTTGGCTATAATTCGTGCCGGTCTGCCGGCTGCTGCGTGCTCGGCTTCGCGGAGAATCAGCTTTTGCAGCGACAGGCTCATGTTAGTCGGAGCGACGATGAAGGCATTCCAGTCATAATTGGCGGAATAACCGGTCATTTGGTTGAACAGCTCTGAGGCATCCAGCCCAATTTCATTATTGGCAGTGAACAGGCTGAGGTCGGTGTAGGCTTTGGCTGTGCTGTCATTGTAGTTCCCGGTACCGACATGTACATAGCGGCGCAGCTCGTTCCCTTCCTGGCGGACGATCAGTGTTACTTTAGCATGCGTTTTGAGCCCGACCAGGCCATAGACGACATGGCAGCCGGATTGTTCCAGCTTGCGTGCCCAGGCAATGTTCCGCTCTTCGTCAAACCGGGCTTTCAGCTCTACTACCACGGTAACCTGTTTGCCCGATTCTGCGGCATTGGCCAGGGCGGTAATCAACGGCGAGTTGCCGCTGACCCGGTACAGGGTCATCTTGATGGCCATGACATGCTCATCCTCGGAAGCCTGAATAATAAAGTCGCTCATCGCATCAAAGGATTCGTATGGATGGTACACTAGCACATCTCGCTCGCGAAGCACTTCGAAGAAATCCTCATTCTCCTCAAATTCCGCCGGATATTGCGGCACTATCGGAGCATCAAACAGGTAACTGAAGCCCTTCAGGCTGCCTGCGAATCCCCGCAGGAACCCTAGGTCAAGGGGTCCGTCAATTTCAAAGACAAAATCCTCAAGCTCGAATTCGGCCTGCAGCTGTTCAAGGGCATACGGATGAATCCCTTTTTGCACCTCAAGCCGGGCGGGAACACCCCGGCGGCGTTTGCGCAGCTCCTTTTCAATCTCCTCGAGCAAATCCTCTGCGCCTTCCTCATCAATCGTCAGATCAGAGTTGCGGGTTAGACGGAACTCGCTGACTGCTACCGGCTCATAGCCGCTGAATAACGTTTGAATATGATGGCGGATAACATCCTCAATAAAGACGAACTGCCGTTTTTTGCTGTTGGAACGGTGAGGGAGCGGAATGCATCGCGGCAGGTTGGAAGGGATCTGCAGGATGGCGAAATAAGGCTCTTCTTCCTGGCTGTTCTTACGGGTCAGCACCACGGCCAGATAGATGAACTGGCTATGCACAAGCGGAAACGGACGGCTCTGGTCAACGGCCATCGGAGTCAGAACAGGGAAAATAATGTCGCGGTAATACTGCTCAATTGACAACTCCTGAGCCTGGGTCAGATCCTCATAGTTAACAAAGACAATCCCTTCTTTATGCAAATGCCGGGAAATATCGCGGAAGGTGCGGTATTGGTCGGCAATAATTTTGGTGACCCGCTTGATCAGACGTTTATACAATCCGGAGGGGGTATAGCCGGTGAAATCCTTTTTCGTATAGCCGGCTCTAATCTGATCCTGAATTCCGGCTACACGCACACTGATGAACTCATCCAGGTTGCTGGATACGATCGCTAGAAATTTAGCCCGTTCCATCAGCGGATTATCCAGATCCTGCGCTTCAAGCAGTACGCGGCGGTTAAATTCGATCCAGCTTAAGTCCCGGTTGAGGTAAGCAGTAGCTGGACTGCTATGGTTGTTTTTTTTCTCTTCTGCGTTCATAGACCCTCCAAGTGTGCTTCAATGTCTTAATAACTTTATCGTATTCTACCATTCTACTATTTGCCGAAGGGGGAATTGTTAAATCTGTGTAAAATTTTCGCGGATAATATCCGAATATCTTAAAAAATCTCTTAATATATTGGGAATATATAATTACTATGTAATAGTATTCCTTTCGTGGTGTGGAGAAAAAGTAAATTCTATCAGAATGGTAACAATTTCTTAGGCATTGGTTACAAAATTGTGATATATTCAATACTGTTAGTTTACAAACTACTGCACTGGATATGCCGGTAAAGAAGAAGGTACATACGTCCAGAGTTATCTTGGCGCGAGATATTCCCTCACGGGAATCCTCTTGCACCCACTAATGAAGGAGGCAAATATGAAGATCAGATTCAGAGCCATTACAGCCCTTGCTGCTGCCGTTGGCATCAGTACACTGCTGCATGCAGTCCCCGCCAAGGCGGACAGCGTACACATTGCAGGAGAAACTACCACCTATTATACACTATCGAACTATTACGGTATCGGTGTCGATGAACTCATGAATGCCAACAAGTCGGTTGCGAGCGTGAATATTTATCCGGGGCTTAAGCTCACCATACCACGTGAGAATAAACTTATTGCCGCTGCAGACACCTCGTCCCCAGCTTCCGTCATTTCGACCAGCCTGAACGTGGAGAAGGAATCCAATACAGTTCAAGCCTGGGGTAAAGAATTCAACTATGCCAAAATTATTCAGGCCAAAGCTACAGCCTACTCCTCGGCAGCCAGTGAGAACGGCAAATGGGGGGCGGTCGATTATTTCGGCGATGCGCTTAAGCTGGGCACGATTGCTGTAGATCCGAATGTGATTCCGCTCGGCACGAAGGTGCTGGTGACCGGACATTCGCATCCCGGGCTCCCGAAGCAGGCATTTCTGGCCACGGCCACGGATATGGGAAGTGCGATCAAAGGCAACCGTATAGATATTTTTATTCCCGGAAGCCAAAGCTTCGTATCGGATTTTGGATTTCAGTACGTGAATTTGTACATTATTGAATAGTCAGCTTTAACGGCTCCATGCCGCTATTAAGCCACACTCAAAAGGAAACGATGAATGCCGGAGATCATGGCAGCTCGTTTCCTTTTTTAATTTCAATAAACGGACACCGGTTCTAGAGGGAAGGCGAAGCTGGTTTGCGCTATAAGTCATTTATTTTTATCAACCTGAAGCATTTGGGGGACAGTTACAAAAGTATAGCCCCGCTTGCGCAAGATATTGATAACTTCCGGGAGCGCCTGGATTGTCCCCCGAAGATTGCTTCCCTGGCCGCCGCCGCCGTGCTGCAGCACAATCGCCCCCTTGCCCGCATGGGACAAAATGTTGTTTCTTACCTGCGATTTAGACAACCCCCGCCAGTCCAAAGAATCAACATTCCAATTGATCAGCTTGTAGCCGTGACTTTTTGCCCATTTGAGCTGTTGCTCACTGACATCCCCATACGGCGGGCGAATTAATCGTGGCTTGTACCCGGCAAGGGCAGCAATAATATTTTCGGTGCGCATAATTTGTGTCCGGAATTCATTTACACTTAGCTTCCCGAATTCCGGATGATTATAAGAGTGGTTGCCGACAACATGGCCTTCCCTGATCATCCGCTGCACCAGCGCAGGATGTTTCTCCGCCCGGCTTCCGACGACAAAAAAGGTCGCTTTCACATGATATTTGCGGAGAACATCCAGCAGCTGCGGTGTGAAACGCGGATCAGGAACATCATCAAACGTCAGGGCGATCATCCTGTTCCGGGGGCCCTGGGTCATGATCGTCTCCGGATATTTGCGCATCAGCTGGCTTAGAGACAGAGTTCTGCTGCGTTTTTGCCGCCGGGCAGCCGCTGCGGAAGAAGAAGAACCGGGTGCGATAGCCTCTACTTCGTCTTCGGCAGCATTCTGTGGCGGAGGGGTTCCGTTCTCTTCCGGTTGCTGCAGAAGGGGAGGAGAGGCTGAAACAAGCTCTGCAGAGGTCACGGGGCTAAACAGAACCATTGTAATCGCTAAGAGAATGAGCAGTTTCCGCCCTTTTAGCAGCTTATCCATTCATCCACACCTCCTATATAACTTCGCTCACTGCGGTTTCTCCCTTGTTATCCCCAAGTGAAGGCTAATTTATGCTGAACTTCCATCCTCGCAGGTTGAGATTTATTGCCGTGAAATTTACGTGTATACTAATGAAATGGGAGAATCGCTTCCACTATAAATCGGATAACCGGAAAGGTTGGAATCGAAATGACTGATTTATTCAAGCCTTATGAATTGAAGGCCTTGGTTCTAAAGAATCGGATAGTTATGCCCCCGATGTGCCAGTATGCGGTGCACAAGCAGGACGGAATCCCAAATGATTGGCATTTCGTGCATTATGTCAGCCGCGCCGTTGGCGGAACCGGCTTTATTATTGTAGAGATGAGCGGTGTGCATCTGGACGGGCGCATCACTAACCACGACACCGGGATCTGGAGCGATGACCAGATAGCGGCCTACCGCAAGATTACGGATGGGGTCCATACGTACGGCGCAAAAATTGCTATTCAGTTAGGTCATGCAGGCCGCAAGGCGCTGGATGCGGAGCCGCCGGTTGCTCCCTCGGCAATTCCGTTCGATGAGAAGTCCAAAATACCTCAGGCACTCTCCAAAGAAGAGATCGCAGAGCTTGTCTTGGCTTACCGTGAGGGCGCGCGCAGAGCAGTGGAAGCCGGTTTTGACACGGTAGAGATTCACGGTGCCCATGGATACCTGATTCATCAGTTCCATTCCCCGCTCACTAACGTCAGAGAGGATGAGTACGGAGCTGATTTGGCACTGTTCGGTGAACAAGTGGTCCAAGCAGTTAGAGAAGTATTGCCCGCAGAGATGCCGCTGCTGATGAGAGTATCGGCCAAAGAATATGTCGAAGGCGGCTATGATGAAGCCTACGCTCTGGACATTTGCCGCCGGTATAAAGACGCTGGCGTAGATATGTTCCATGTATCTTCTGGCGGAGAAGGACCGGTCGGCTCTAATGGCGGACCTAACGCAGGTCCGGCGTATCAGGTGGATCTCGCTGAATATATCAGAAGCGGCCTGCAGGTTCCGGTTATAGCGGTAGGACGTCTCGAGAACTACGCAGAAGCCCAGTCCGTAGTTGCCGAAGAGAAGGCGGAACTCGTGGCTATTGGCCGGGCAATGCTCAGTGACCCTTACTGGGCGCTGCATGCTGAGGAAGCACTTGGCGGGGTAGACCAAGCGAATGTGCCGAAACCCTATGAGCGCGGGGTATGGAACAGAAAATAGCATTCTACAAATGTGAAATATGTCACAGATTTTAAACTCCTTCTAGGGCATGGTTAATAAGATTAAATTTGAAGGAGCTTGATAACGTGGCGACAGTTATAACTAACGAGCGGCTGGCTGATGGAGTGTACCACCTTCGGGTTGAAGGGAATTACGGCGGTGAAATGGGTCAATTCTACATGTTGCGGGCATGGGGAGCCTATCCGCTGTTGTCCAGACCGCTTAGCATACATCAAGTAAACGATGACGGTGTCGAATTTCTCTATCATGTGGTCGGGGAAGGAACTGAAATCTTTGCCGGTCTGACACCCGGAGATAACATTGATCTTGAAGGGCCGTTTGGCAATGGCTTTCCCGAAGTTAAGGGGAAGGTTGCTCTGGTAGGCGGGGGGATTGGCATTGCTCCGCTTTATTACTGTGCCCAGAAGCTTCCGGGCAGTGACATTTATTTGGGATTCAGCCGGGAAGCCTTCCGTACGGAAGCATTTCGTCCCTTGGCGGCGGAGCTGACGGTCAATGTCGGCGGCCTGATTCTCGACAGTGTTGATTTTACCAGCTATGATCATATTTTTGTCTGTGGACCGCATCCCATGCTGAAAGCAGCGCAATTAAAAGGCTTCGCAGCCGACACAGCAGGCAAAAAAACCGGCGTGTATCTTTCACTGGAGAACCGGATGGCCTGCGGGATAGGCGCATGTCTCGTATGCAGTGTGTCCTGCCGTGACGGGCAGCGCAAGGCATGTGCGGACGGGCCGGTCTTTTTGGCGGAGGAGGTGCTCTTCCATGATTAATTTAACTGCAAATATAGCAGGCGTACATTTCAAGAATCCAATCGTCATGGCCTCCGGCACTTTCGGCTTCGGCCGCGAGTATGGCAAGCTTTATGATGTATCCATGCTGGGAGGAATCTCCGGCAAAGGTCTTACTCTTAACGCCAAGGCCGGAAACCCCGGTGTTCGCGTCTATGAGACGGCTTCCGGCATGCTGAACAGTGTCGGTCTGGAGAACCCTGGAGTGGAAGGGTTTCTGGCCAAGGAACTTCCATATTGGGAGACACTGGACACTGCACGGATCGTGAATCTTGGCGGCAATACATTGCATGATTATGTGCTTGGCGCCGAGCTGATCCAGCGGGATGCCGAAGCCCGGAGTCTAGCCGGCACAACTGCGGTGGACATGATAGAGCTTAATATTTCCTGCCCCAACGTAAAAGAAGGAGGCATCGCATTCGGTGTCAAGACTCCTGCTGCACAGGAGGTCGTGCGTGCGGTCAGAGCAGCAACGAAACTTCCGCTCGCCGTGAAGCTGTCACCGAACGCCGAGGATATCGCCGAAATGGCTGAGATGTGCCAGGAAGAGGGGGCAGATGCGGTTTCGCTGATTAACACGATCTCAGGGATGAAGATCGATGTCCGCCGCCGCCGCAGCGTGTTCAATAATCTGTATGCCGGACTATCCGGTCCGGCGATCAAGCCGGTGGCGCTGCGTATGGTGCATCAGGTAGCCAAACGGGTGTCTATTCCGGTAATCGGTATGGGCGGGATTACCTCGGCAACGGATATTATAGAATTCATTATGGCCGGAGCAACGGTTATCCAGGTTGGAACCTATAATTTCATGAACCTGCGGGCAGGCAGTACGCTAGTGGAGGAACTGCAGCAGTTCATGCTAGCAGAGAACATCTCTTCCCTGGACGAGATCCGCGGTATTGTGTGAGCTCTCCCAAGTTTTGCACGTACTGTTTTTCGCTGACCTGAGATATCTTCATGCTTCAAGGTTAATATAATGGGAAGGGGAGATCGGGTTGGTTGCTTATGAGTTCCATCCAGAGGACATTGAACTGTCTGCAATAGCTGTAGGCCGTGATTTACTGCTGCTCATTACCGGAGGGGTCCGCCATATCGGTGCGGCAAGCACCGCATATGTTGATGGTGATAACATCAGCGTCTCCACCTCTGCCGTCCCCCATCACAAAGAGCATACAATCAGTGAAGCCATCGCGCTCAAGGTATCGGCTGCACTGGGCAAGACGGTCACGGTGGTTATGGGCATTCATTATGATGATTTGAGCAAAGAGGGCATCACTAAAGTTGTAGAAATCGTAAACAGCAAGGTGGATCAATATTTAACGCAATAAATTTGAAACGATTCTCGACACTCTGCGTAAAAGATACCAAATGAGCAATTAACTTTTATTTTGGAGGAATGAACCGATGTCTATATTTAAAAGATTGCGTGATTTGACCATGTCCAATGTGAATGCGATTATTGACAAGGCGGAAGACCCGGTCAAAATGACGGACCAATATATCCGTGACATGACCGAGGATTTGGAGGATGCCGAGAAAGCGGTAGCTGCCCAGATCGCCATCGAGAAGAAATTCAAACAGCTGTATGAAGAGCAGGAAGCACTTGTAGCCAAGCGCAACCAGCAGGCGCATACGGCAGCCCAAGCCGGCAATGCCGATCTGGCCCGCCGCGCGCTGGAAGAGAAGAAATCTGCTGAAGTCAAGCTGGTGGAGTACAAAACAAGCTTCGATCAGAATAAAGCTTCGGCCGACAACCTGCGTGCCAAACTGGAGGAAATGCGCAAACAGCTCACCGAGATGAAGAACAAACGTGAGACTTTGGTAGCCCGCTTCAATGCCGCCAAGGCGCAAACTGAAATCAATAAGGCAATGAGCGGTTTCAGCTCTGACTCGGCTTCCGCCGGACTGAAGCGCATGGAAGAAAAGATGCTGCAAGCTGAAGCTCAGGCAGAAGCCAGCAATGAGATGAGCTCGGGCAATAAATCACTTGACGATGAATTCGAGAAGCTGGGCAAGGACCAAGCTGTAGAAGATGAGCTGGCTGCGCTGATGAAGCAATACGACAAACAATAGGATATGGACTTACCGGTCCTAAAGCCGGTGTTCACAGGCGAAGGGGAGACGGAACTAGCGGTTTCTCCTTCGCCTTCTCTATGTGGTCGGATAGAGCAGCAATCTGAATAAGCGGGGGCTAAAGCAATGGATTTCCAAACTCTGGTGTCCATGGTTGTATGGACGGTGAGCGGCGCAGTGCTTCTATGTGTACTGATGTTCGTGGATTCGCTGTTTACCCGTTATAATGATTTGGAGGAACTGAAGGCAGGCAATATGGCGGTCACAACGCGTTTCGTACTGAAACTGCTGGCACAAGCCTACATATTATCGGCTTCCATTTCCACTTCAAAGGGTCTGGGAGATGCGCTTATTGTCTCCGTAGTTTCCTTTGTTCTTTTGTTTTTCCTTGAAAAGGCAGTCCGTCTGCTGCTGAGCCGCTGGGGTAAGCTTAATCTTGATTATGGCACCCAGCTGGGCAAAATCGGTTATGGATTATTAGCTGGTTCGCTGCATGTAACAGGGGCATTAATTATTGCGGCTTTCATAAGAGGTTAAATATAACAGGAGGAATGATGGAGTTTGAGTATATGGAAACGTATTGGTAATCTTTTTTCCAAAACAGAAGCACCGGCTGCCCCAAAAAGTATGCTGAATCTCTCCCCGGGGGATATTTGCGAAGTGTCACTGGTTACTTATGAAGTAACGGGACGGACGAAAACCAGCGGCCGCAATGCAGTTGTCTTGACACTCCGTGACGGAAGCAAGATCTCCTATCTGTATATCGAAGAGCGTGAACAGCTGCAATACAGTCTGTATCAACCGATTGACGGGCGGCTGGATGATCCTGCCGAGGTACCTTCTACGCTGGAGCTGGATGGTTACACGTTCCACCTGGAGGAAGAATACGAAGGGTTCGCAGCGGTAACAGGACAGACGCCGTATACCAATGGCGGAGAGCAGCATGTCTGGCAGTACCAGTCTGATGATTACCGGCTGCTGCGTGTGGAATGGCAGAATGGGCGGTTTATGCTTTATGAAGGCGAAAAAGTCATTCCGGGAGATGTCAAAGTGATCCGGGCTTCGTAATTCAACACCTGTTTTCTGCATCCCAAATGGGGATTAGAGGATACCTGCGCTTCTATAGCGGGTATCCTTTTTGCTTTGTCTCACAAAGCTATGCGGAACGTACCGTGAGCAGACACTCATATCCAAATATCACTTTCCCGGGTCTCATGTTAAAATAGTTCTGTGCCGGAGCAGCAAACAGTAGGCACATGATGCCACATGAGACAATGGACGGAGGGTTCTTATGAATAGCAGACAGGATACGCCGGATCATAAATTTCATCGAAAAGCACTCCAGGTTAAAGAAGCGCAAGCCCGGGTGATTGAATATGCAAAATTGCTGGATGGTGAGGAAGTGCCGCTGAATCAGAGCTGCGGGCGTTTTTTGGCCGAGCCGGTGATTGCGCCGCATCCTTTTCCGGCATTTAACCGGTCAGGGATGGACGGGTATGCGCTGATCGCCGGGGATACCAAGGATTGCGGGCAGGACCGCGTGGTCTGGCTGGAAGTCGTGGATGATATTCCTTGCGGAGCTGTACCCGCTGTAAGTATAACGTCCGGAACAGCCGCGCGAATTATGACAGGGGCGCAGGTGCCCGAAGGTGCGGATACGGTTGTGATGCTGGAGATCACGGAAACCCGGGAAGAGGGTGGCAAAAGTTTTGTCGGACTCCGCAAGCCGCAGCAGGCTGGCCGCAATATCACTCAGGAGGGTTTTGAACTGAAGGAAGGAGAGCTTGTACTTTCTGCAGGAGGGAAGATTGCTGCAGGTGAGATCGCTGCGCTGGCAGCGCTTGGAGTTCATACCGTCAAAGTACTTAGACGGCCTAAGATCGGGATTTTTGCTACGGGTACTGAGCTTTTGGAGGTAGATGAGCCACTTCAACCCGGCAAAATCCGCAATAGCAACTCACCGATGCTGGAAGCGCTGGTGCGGGAGACCGGGGGGGAGCCTGTCATGCTGGGTGCGATCATAGATGATTTGGAGCTGGCCCGGAGCAAAGTGCAAATGGCTCTGGATAGTTATGACATGGTAATCACTACGGGCGGGGTATCGGTGGGGGATTACGATATTATGGGTGATCTGGTCCGGGAGAACAGCGGCGACATGCTTTTTAATAAAGTTACGATGCGCCCGGGCAGCGTCACAACAGCCGCTGTTCGCGGAGGCAAGCTGCTGCTGGCACTATCCGGCAATCCCGGAGCCTGCTTCGTGGGTTTTCAGCTGTTTGCGAGGCCGGTCATTTCTCTGATGCAGGGGGCTACGCTGCCTTTTTTGCCGGAATGGACGGCTGTGCTTGGCGCAGATTATTCGAAGGTGAACAATTATACACGTTATGTGCGTGCAAGGCTGGAATTCCGTGACGGCTGCTTGTATGCCTATCCGGCAGCAATCGACGAATCTTCGGTCATGGTAACGATCAAGGACAGCGACTGTCTGATTGTCGTTCCGCCGGAAGAGCGCAGCTTAAGCACCGGCGCCAAGGTAAGAGTGCTAAAGCTGCCGGGAGAACTTCAGGGCTGAATGGACTCTGACAGCAATGCGGGAGCGTGCGGGAATTAGAGATCAGGGGTGAAGCAGAAACGTGATGAAACGGGGCAAGAAAAGAAGTCAAACGGATCTTGACTTTGCACGGCTGAATATTGGCAACTCATGGCTAGAACGAGGCAGGAATGGAAAGGGCAAGAACAGCCATACCTGCAGCAGAAATTCAGGCAGGACAAGCCGTTATCGCGCGGGAAGTCCTCAAACGGAAGAGGAATCGACTGGTGGAGGCAGCAAGAGTCAACCTGCCGTATGCCAGATTGTCGGCTATAAAAACAGCGGCAAAACTACGCTGATCTGTGACTTGATTCCGCTGCTGCAGCGGCACGGCTGCACAGTGGCGGTGATTAAACATGATGCCCATGACTATGATATGGATCATCCGGGGACAGATACCTGGCAGCAACGGCAGGCCGGAGCATCCGCAATTGCCATCACCAGCGGCAGAAAGACATCGGTGATCGAAGAACGCAGCAGCAGTTTGGCAGAGCTGATTTTAGCTTTTTCCAGCTATGATTATGTGCTCGTTGAGGGCTTCAAACATGAAGCTTATCCTAAAATAGTACTGGTTCATAACGAAGAAGACCTGAGCCTGCTGAAAAATGCGCAGAATAAGGTCGCTGCCGCATTATGGGAGGAAATGAAGGACAAAATGCGGATTGAGCCGGGAATCCGGCAATTCAGCATCAACGACAGTGCGGCAATTGCTGATTTTTTGTGGCAGCAACGAACTTATTTTCAAAATTTCAACATATGAAAAATTCACAATAGAAAACCCAAAAAATTCAGTCCGCGCTTCATTGAACCGTCTCTTCAAAATCAGGTCACAAGGAGCAGCAGCCCCAGTTCTCCATGGTAATGGAAGACTGGGGCTGCTGCATTGCTTATGCTGTTGATTCTATGTCCAGTGACCAGGTCGGACAAGCGCTGGAGGCAGCTTGGTTAAGGTATTGCCCTTGGCTGCATTAAGCTGTGCCTGTGTAAGAAACAAGCTGCCGGTCAGATCAGCTCCGCTTAGGTTAGTATCCCGGAAATCTGCGCCAATGAGGTCAGCAGCCTGCAGATTTGCACCGCTGAGATCAGCAGCAATGAGATAGGCCCCCCGCAGGCTTACGCACCGCAGATCCGCACCCCTCAGTTTGGCGCCGATCAGATCCGCGCCGCGGCCATATTTTGCTTGTCGTTTGGGAACCGACTTCAGCTCCCGGCGGGCCGCATCACGCACAATTTCACTGGTACGCAGGAGCAGCTCGTTGACTTCCCCACGGTGTGCAGCAACATCCAACTCCAGCAGCGCCTCGGCCTTCAGGTTCGTGAGCTGTTCGGTCTTCTCCAGAGCGGTTGACAGTGCACTATGAAGCGGGGCGGCCGACTGGAAATGGAGTGCTTCGGTGAGATACCACAGCAGTTCATGTAGCTGACGCATTACCGGGAATACCTCGAACATCTGTGATGATGTTTTGGGTGCCTGCCGCCAGTCCTTGCCGCCATAGGTGATTTGGGATACCTTTTGGCCTGCTCCAAAGCAGTCATACACCGTGCAGCCCCGAAAACCCTTGTCTCTCAGAGCGGTATGAATACCGCAACGGAAGTCCGTCTGCAGATTGGGACAGGGCTGTCCAGCGTTCTTGTTCATCGCGAAGTCTACCGAAACTGCAAAGGGCAGCGCCGCACAGCATAAGCCAAAACAATTCTCGCAGTCTGATTGCAAAACGAGAGAAGCTCCGGCCGGGCCGGATGGTGAATAATTGTAATTGTAATTCTCTGACATGGGTATGCTCCTTACAGTACTAAAAATTAAATTCTCATCAACATTAGATCAAAACTCTGCTGAATGCAGCTTAACTGGTTCCTTCCGACCACAGTGATGCCATCAGCTTTCCACACGCCGCTCAATCGCTTCGGACATGGTTTTGTCGGTAAGATGGGCATAGACTTCGGTAGTTTCGGTCGAAGCGTGTCCAAGCTGCTCCTTGGTTTTGTAGATATCATTTTGCAGATAATAGTCCGTGGCGAAAGAGTGCCTCAACTTGTGCACAGTCAAATACGGCTTTCCGAAACGTTTGGCGTATTTGATAATCATCTCTTGAATCGCCCGTTTTGTCATCCGTTTCCCTTCCTGGCTGCCATTGGGCAATGCAATGAACAACGCCTTTTCCCTCTTTGGCGTCTTGTAGCGGGCCTGGCGGAGACTTAGATACAGCGAGAGATCA
Organism: Paenibacillus sp. FSL M7-1046; assembly: GCF_038007405.1. Classification (NCBI taxonomy): domain Bacteria; kingdom Bacillati; phylum Bacillota; class Bacilli; order Caryophanales; family Paenibacillaceae; genus Paenibacillus; species Paenibacillus sp. FSL M7-1046. The sequence continues at coordinate 5,735,585 of NZ_JBBOXB010000001.1, forward strand.
TCCTTGGCCTGCTCGCGGAAATACACAGGTGTCTTGAAGGTCTCGTCATTGTTGCCCTTGCGGTATACATAGAGCAGCTTGTTGTTCACATCCAGATCATCCACGTTGAGATTAACCACCTCGGATACACGCAGGCCGGAGTTCAAGATCAGACTGGCGATGCAGGCATCCCGTTCCCGGTTCAACTGAAAGGAGTAATATGCCTGCTTGTTAGCCTCAACATCTCTGCCATAACCTTCATAAATGTAACCTACGAATTCCAGCAGTTCCTCGTCTTCGAGAATTTTCCCCTTTAGCTTGGCTGCGGTATCTTTCGGTTTATGAATACGTTTGATTTCCACCTTGGCCATAATATTACGCTTCAGCAGCGGGTAGAAATTCTCATCTTCGGCAATCTGGCTCAGGTAATGGAAGAGGGAGCGCAGAGCGGACAGCTTGCGGGATACCGTCACCCGGGTGTTCGTTCCTTCGGCGCGGGTAGTTAAATGCAGCCGGTAGCCGACAATACTGTCCATATGGAGTGTTTCCAGATCAAGCAGAGTGATTTCAGCATTACTGCCGGCCGTAGACAGTCCTTCCACACGCAGCCACCCAAAAAAAGATTCATAATCGCGGATATACTCCAGTAGGGTTGAAGGCGACAGATCCGGCCGTTTATAGTCAATGAATTGCTGTACAAACCATGGCATAAGATGCAGCCTCTGGTCGAGATTTTTCCGGTCGCTGTTTTTTTGAATGCTGATAACAATCACCTTTTTCATAGTTTGCTTAGGTTTGGAGTGTTGCGGTCTAATCTATCTTATCATGTTTTGTGCTGCACCGGGAATGACAGGCAGGCGGCTTGCTCCAGAAGTGACAAAGTTATATGATGTGAAGTAAACGTGAATGGCAGAGGTGAGGGCAGTACTACATGACTGAATTTTTTGTGATGCAGAAATACCGCCGCAGCGGTGTAGGCACATGGGCAGCCCACCGGTTGTTTGATATGTTTCCGGGTGACTGGAAGGTGTCGCAGATCCGCGCCAATACACCTGCCCGTAACTTCTGGCACCGGGTGATCGGGTCCTATACAGGAGGCGAGTTCCAGGAGCGCTTCAACTCCTGGCAAGGTAATCCCAGTCAATATTTCAGCAAGCCTGGGCGGCAGGGGATAAGGAGAAGTTCGCCACAACTATGTATTCACCGCTGCTAAATGAAGATCTCCAGTTTGTCCTGGATGAGAAGAATGTTTATCATTTCTATGAATTGACTCTGACAGCCATCCCCGTGGAAGGGACCAAGCGGGCCAGCTTCTGGGTCAGCTATTATCGGATGACCTCCGAGGGCTACATTGTTGACGAAGGGAATGTTATTTCTCTGCTCAAGAAGCAGGGTGAGTGGAAAATTGCCAGTATTGATTAGCCGGACCCGATGTGCTTAGGGTGCCTGTTGTTTGAAAAGAAGCAACTCAAATGAGCTGCTTCTCAGTACCGTTATTGTTTATATTTTTCTAATACACTTTTCTTCAGTTCATTATATTGATCATTTGTAGCTTGCATTGTTTTTTCTGCTATATCCGTTCCGGATACCTCATGCTTACCTTGTTCCAGAGCATTAACCCAATATCCGCCAAGCTTCTTCATGTTTTCCACCCCCATTTTGGCCGTATGATGCAACAGATGAATCAACCCAACAGGATTGCTTGCCCCACCTGATGTACTATGATTAGACGTTTCGAATGAGCAAAATTTTTCCAAATTTTATTCAATAATTATGTTAACTTAATTCGGCAACTGAATGATAAATCTAAAGCTTGGGATGCCCGCCGGGGCTATCTCAGGCTTTATTTCTGTTAGGAAATTATACAGTTTGGAAATGAGATTCCTTAAGAATGTCAAAATAATCACATCCCGCAGCAGTATAGTGCCATATAATGTATATTGAACACTGTTTAAAAACATTGCAGTGTTAAATTCGCTGATCTAAACGCAAATGGAGGAATTTTGAAATCATGAGCAAAGAACAAAGGCAAGAGCAGGAACGCGAAGCGATGCGTCATTTGATTCTGACAACAGCCGGTGAGCTGGTGGCCGAGAAGGGGATCAAGCAGTTATCTATCCGCAAGATTGCTAAACGGATGGACTATTCCGCCGGAATCATTTATCACTATTTTCAGGGAAAGGAGGCTATTGTGGAGCAGCTTCTACAGCAGGGGTACAGGGAGTTGATTGATGGACTAACAGCCCGATTACACACTTCGCAGAATGAAGAATCGGCTGAGGAAAAGCTAAGCCAGTCGCTGTCGCAGTTCATTCGGGTGACAACAGCGGAGGAATCCCAGTACCGGAATGTGATGCTGAATGATTCACCAGCTGTGCTTAACCACACGGCAGTGCTGCATAAAGGGGCTGCACTGGAGCACAATGCGATCAGCATGCTCTGTAGTATTCTTCGCCAATTCAAAGGGATGGATGCCTGTAAAGAGGAGGAAATGGAGCTTACCGCCCAGGTGATCTGGAGCGCGGCATTTGGACTGATCATGAGGCTGACCGTCGAGAAAGAGCTGCCGGAGGAGCAGAAGGAGACCCTGATCGCGCGGCATGTTGAGGCCATGCTTCTAATTGCGGGGGGGCTGGAACGGTTCCGTCCTTTAAAAGGACGGCAAAGCCGTTTCTGCTTGACTATTCGACCAGGGGGAGACGCCGATGGAATATAGACGGTCAGTTGGCATTTTAACGGGTTTAATTATTCTCCTTGCGATAATTGCGTCGGGGTACGGATTGCTGTCAGGTCACGGCCCGGAGGCGGCAAGAAGGTCTGAATCTTTTACCTCTATCTGGGGTGACAAGGTCGAATTATATGGTAGTGGGATATATAAACACGATTCAGTTTCCGCTGCTGCTCAGGCTATAGCCCAGGATGGAGTTACGCTGGTATTGGGGGTTCCTTTGCTGGTTGTGTCACTGGTTATGAGCTTCAAAGGGAGGGTCAGAGGACGTTTGCTGTTAGCTGGAGCTTTGGGATATTTTACATATACTTATGCGTCTTACAGCTTCCTGTCTATGTACAATCATCTGTTTCTAATCTATGTCATGTTGTTCTCAGCCAGCTTATTTGCTTTTATTCTGACACTGTTGTCCCTAGAGCGGGAGAAGGTAGAACGTTATTTTAAACACAGTTTACCGGCCACAAGCATAGGCGTTTTCCTGCTGTTTACCGCGTTTATGATTATGATGTTATGGCTGGGCAGGCTTGCTAGTTCTTTACGGCAAGGGACAGCCCCTGTAGGGTTGGAGCATTACAGCACATTAGTGATTCAGGCACTCGATTTAGCTATTGTTGTTCCGCTCACGGCAATTACCGGGGTACTGCTCATTCGCAGGCGGCCTTATGGTTATCTGCTTGCTTCTGTAGTCATAGTGAAAGCCGCTGCTCTCCTAACCTCCATCACAGCCATGATCATTGGGATGCTGAGGGCGGGAGTAAGTGTATCTACAGTAGAGTTGGTAGCGTTCCCTGCGTTTCATTTGGGTGTTATTGTTTGTTTGTACCTTGTATTGAGCAATGTACAGGAACCGGGATAGTCTTCAAACTCATTACCCATAGAATAGGGGCGGATATTATGAGGAATAGGACATTGATTATGTATGCCAGTAAATATGGATGTACAGAGAAGGCCGCAATGCTTTTGAAATCCAGGCTTGGAGAGGCTGAGGTTATGAATCTAAAATATGCCGAAGTGCCGGCTCTGGCTTCATATGACACGGTAATTCTGGGCAGCTCCATCTACTTTGGCAAAATCCGCAAGGAAATGGCGTTGTTTACGTCCAAATATCAGCAGGAGCTGTTAAACAAGAGGCTGGGGTTGTTCGTCTGTGCAGGAATGACAGGGGAGAAGGCGGAGGAGGAACTGAAGCAAGCTTATTCTGAGGTTTTGTACAACAAGGCACTCGCCAAGGAGATCCTGGGTGATGAGATTGATCCGGAGAAAATATCAACATTGGACAGATGGATTCTGCGCATGGTCAAGGGGAAGGGGCACGAAGCTGGAGCTGGATTATCGGTGGATAAGCTAGACAAATTCGTGCTTACAATGTCCCGGAGTTGAGGGGAAGCAAGCCAATGGCAAGGAGTATCATACGGATGCGATGAAAGAGCAAAAGAGCGGCAGCAAGAACAGATGATTCTGTTCAAATATAAGGATGTATAGGTTTCTGCTTGAAGTGCTGACGCTGTATTGATTTTGGGAAGGTAACGAATTCCATTCTTCTAAATAGCCCTCATAAGTCAACATAATAATAATTATGGTAACAACCTTCCGGTTTTGTCTAAAAGAAATAAATCACGAGCCGTCGGCATCAACGAATAAGTCCTCTTTCTCCACCTAACTATAAAAATTCATTATATGAAAAATGCATAATAGAAAAATCAAAACCTAATGCTCCATCTAGCCCATTCGCCCACCTACAACACATATCTTTACCTAATCACAATCACCAGGAAAAAGGATGAAATCACATAACGGGCGGCAAAAGTCAACGGATTCAATCGCGATGTACTTCCATTCAAGTATGCATGAGAGCTGTAAGCTGATCCGTCAGCATGGACGCCATCTCCAAGGATTTCAGCGCATGTTGTAAGGAAAGAGTTGAATCTGTTCCATTCTGCAGACACTGGAGAGCATGACGCAAGCTTTTTTCATAGGGATTGTTCGGGATTAGCGGAATATCCACTTGGCCCTCGGAAGTATAGCTGGTTAGGCTGGCCTCGATATTACCATCCGCAGTTCATAATCACGGATATACTACAGTAGCGTAGAAGGGGACAGGTCCGGACGCTTATAGTCAATGAATTGCTGTACAAACCATGGCATAAGATGCAGCCTCTGGTCGAGATTTTTCCGGTCGCTGTTTTTTTGGATGCTGATAACAATCACCTTTTTCATAGTTTGCTTAGGTTTGAAGTGTTGCGGTCTAATCTTTCTTATCATGTTTTGTGCTGCACCGGGAATGACAGGCAGGCGGCTTGCTCCAGAAGTGACAAAGTTATATGATGTGAAGTAAACGTGAATGGCAGAGGTGAACCTAATGGAGCTTGGAATCGAACTGGTTCCCAAGGAGCAAAAGCAGACAATCAGCAGACTCATGCAATTCTATCTGTATGACTTTACCCGTTACCTGGATCTTGAGGTAGACCGTGATGGCGGCTTTCCGGAGTATCCCGGACTTGAAGCCTACTGGAACAGCGGCAACAATAAGTTCGCTTATTTGTTTACGGTGGATGGGCATATTGCCGGATTCGCACTGGTGGACCGTCTGCTTCGCAACCCGGAAGGGCAGTACTACATGACTGAATTTTTTGTGATGCAGAAATACCGCCGCAGCGGTGTAGGCACATGGGCAGCCCACCGGTTGTTTGATATGTTTCAGGGTGACTGGAAGGTGTCGCAGATCCGCGCCAATACACCTGCCCGTAACTTCTGGCATCGTGTGATCGGCAGCTATACGCATGGGGAATTTAAAGAGCGCTTTAATCCAAAGCAAGGCAATCCCAGTCAGTATTTCAGTACATTAAGTATTAATGGGATTAAAAAATAAATTGTGCTTCACTCTAAGTGGCTTTCATTCACAACGTTTCTCTCATACTGTTTGAAACCGCAACTTTCGCTGTTTTCCAGCGTCTGGTAATTGAGGTGGATTTAGATGGCCATGACGAAACAAAAATTGTGGATCGCCTGTATTGCGCTATCGTCCGCGTTATTTACGGGTTGTAACAATGATGATGACAAGCTTGCGAATGTGCCTCCTGATGCAGCACAAGGAGCGGTTCAGACCGGTGTATCCTCAACTTCTGAACCCTTGCCAACTGCATCTGCGAAGGGCAGAAGGGCTATTGTACAAGCCACAGATCAGCCTGCTGACAGGTCCATCGCGCTAATGCAGGCTGACGTTCCGGAATATAGTGGCGGTGGAAGGTCTTACATCATTGAAGGGGAATAAGTTTCTGCTGATTTTTCCGCCCATCGGACCTTGCCGCTTGGAGTGTTGATGCCGGAAACGATGAAACGTTTTGAAGCCGGTGGGGTAACGGCCTGGGGGACTGCGGATGAGCAGAACTTTATATCTCTCTTTGCCGAAGAAGCCAAGCTGAGTCTAACAAACAGTGACGCGGGGTTGCTTAGGTACAAGGAATATATGGGCAATTACAGGACTGGGAATGCGACGGTTGATGTATTTTCCGTTGAGGCGAAGGGGAAGCGCTACATCGCTGAGATCCATACTATGGCAGAACAGCGTGAGCATCTGCTTCCGGTATTTGTTAACATGCTTAAAGATCTGCAGCATATGGAGAAAAAAGCTCCAATTGTACCCGGCGTCTTTGTACAGATACCGGATGTAGGCAATAGTGCTGAACATAAGCAGGTTCTTCAGGAGGTAATGGACTGTCTGGAGGCGATAGCAAGTAAGAATAAGGAACAGTTCAGCGCTACCATGTCTTCGTCGACAACTGCCGAGCGTCTGCTATCCTTTGTTGAAAACTCTTCAACATACCATTTTTATGAATTGACTTTGATGGGGATTCCCTTTAAAGACGAGAAATGGGCCGGCTTTCAAGTGGATTATTACCTGATGGATGATGAAGGATATATTGCCGACCGGGGGTTCACGATTGTTTTGCTGCCTAACAAGCAGGGAGAATGGAAGATCGAAGACATCGACTAGCACAGGAAGCAAAAGGGGTAAACCTAACTGACTCATGCCAGCATAAGATGACGGCTCCATGATAGAGTATATGTAGACGTGCCGTCAGCATCCGGCGCGTCTTTTTTCTCGGAATATAATGTGGATTTGATAGAATTATGAAATGAGGATTCAAAATGGAACTAAGTAATCTAAGTAATAGTACACGCAGAACAGCCCATTTTCTCATTACGCTGCTGACTGCCTTAGCCGGCGGAGAATTGTTTATGCTGTTAAATCTGCCGATCCCCTGGCTGCTTGGGCCGATGCTTGCCACATTAATCGGAGCAAATCTAGCAAAACAGTACTACCAGTGGCCTGGACAAGTAAGGAATACCGGGATGATCATTGTCGGCTATACTATCGGGTTGTCTTTGACCGGTTCAGCGATGGGGGAGATGGCCCGTCAGCTCCCTTCCATGCTGCTGATGACGGTTCTGCTGCTGTTGTTCTGTGCCGGTATTGCCTTAATTGTCTCCAAAGTATCGGGTAATAACTATAAAACCATTCTGTTGGGCAGCATTCCCGGCGGGTTGACGCAAATGCTGGTGCTGGCGGAAGAATCAGAGGATATTAATCTCACTGTAGTGACCGTTATCCAGGTTATTCGTCTCATGATGATCATCCTATGTGTGCCTTTGCTGATCTTTAGTCCGCTGTTTGGCAACAGCTCCACTGCTGGTGATGCCATTTCCCTGACTACAGCTAACCCAGCTACGTGGAATGGTCTGTTTCCGAACATCCTATACTTTGCTGTTGCCTGCACATTCTGCGGAATTCTGGGTCAAAAGATCAAGTTCCCCACTGCCTATCTGCTCGGACCGGCAATCATTACCTCGATGTTGCAAATCAGCGGGCTGCACGGTCCCCGGCTTCCTTCCCTTTTGCTGAATGCCGCTCAGCTGATGATCGGAGTTTATGTCGGGCTGCTGCTCGACCCGCGAAAACTTAATAATAAGGTGTTGACCTTAACGCTGGCTGTAGGAAGCAGCATCGTGCTTATCGGGGGCTCATACGGACTCAGTTCTATTTTTGCTTATCTGGAGTCGGTGTCAGGTGCTACAGCAATGTTGAGCTTGGCGCCCGGCGGAATGGACCAGATGAGTCTGATTGCCCATGAAGTGGGAGCAGACTTGCCGACCGTAGCGGGTTACCAATTATTCAGGACGTTTTTTATGTTTTTCGCTATACCGCCATTATTTAAACTTATCTTTAGGGAGAGGAAAACACAGTCCTCAACTGCTGGTTGACATAAACCATATTATGTTAACCTAATATCCATTCAGGGAGGTTCCATAATTGAGGAACGTGAAATTTATTGATACCGACAAGGGGAAAACGATTGGTGAACTTCAAAGTGTATTTGAGCACAAAACACTTGTCTTATGGGCTGTTGATTGCGCTGAGCGGGTACTCCCGTTTTTTGAAGAGAGGCACCCGGATGATAAACGTCTTCGGGAAGCTATTGAGGCCGGGCGTGCCTGGGTGCGCGGTGAGTTAACGATGAGTGAAGCACGTAAAGCCGCTTTTGCCACCCATGCAGCGGCCCGTGAGGCCGAGGGGGATGCTGCATGCGCCGCAGCCCGTTCTGCAGGCCAGGCCGCAGCCTCCGCTCATGTAGCCGGACATGCCATTCACGCAGCTACCTATGCTGCCAAAGCTATAACCTACGGATCTTACCCCGCAGATAGAAATAGCAACACGGCCAAAGAACGTGAGTGGCAACTCCAGCACCTGCTTGATCTGAAGAATGGAGGGGAGAAATGAGAACACGCAGATATTTTGGCATATGGATCGGCTTTATGGTACTGATTCTAGTGGGCTGCAGTAAAGAACTTGCAAGGGATGAACAAACTGCACATGACTATGTTAAGGCGCAAGGCTATAAGATCATCTCTACAGAAGACGAGACTTTTGAATATACGTTGACCAAAAAGCTGCTGTATGGAAGTCCGGAATCGACCCCTTATCAGCAGATGTGGGGTGTTCAAGCCGTTTCCCCGGATGATTATCTAGGCAAAAAAATAACCATTTATAAGTTCACCGTATCTAATCATCCGCTTGAAAAAATATATCTGACGGATACCACCAATGTTAACATTCTGATGGCCGATGGAGAAGTGATTGGCGGGACTTCGTTCCCGCTTAAAGAAGGCGAGTTGCTGATGGGCAGCGCCTATTCGTTGGACGGAAGGACGCTTGAAGAAGTGACAGGTCTAACCTTTAAGGAATGGTCTGAGGATTGGAAAAAGAGATACGGTAATTAAACATCTATTTCATAGATAGCCTATTTCATTATATGCACCGCTGCTGATCCATTCAAAAGCTTCATACATGTTGACAATACGAGTTGTACAGATATATAGTTGAGTTACATGTTGAACATCGTTCAATAACATTACATTGTTTAATGAATTGGATTATTGTAGTAGTTTGAAGGGAGTCACTATGAGCAAAGAAAGCCGGCAAGAGCGTGAGCGGGAAGCCATGCGGACACTGATTCTGGAAACGGCAGGCCAATTAGTGGCCGAGAATGGAATACAGAAGCTGTCGATCCGCAAAATAGCTGAACGTATGGAGTATTCACCGGGGATCATTTATCACTATTTTGAGGGGAAAGAGGATATCGTCGGGCAATTGCTGGAGCAAGGGTACCGCAATCTGCTTCAGAACCTGAACGCTGCCACGGCACATAACAGTGAAGAATTATTACCGGAGCAGGCGTTGAGCCGCTCGTTGTCGCAATTTATTCGCATGGCTATAAAGGAGGGGACACAATACCGCAATGTAATGTTTAATGATTCTGCGGCAGTCCTCAGGCATACTGCGGTGCTGCATATGGGGGCTTCACAGGAACGGAAAGCAATCGGCATGTTGTGTGCAACACTCCGCAGGTTCAAAGGCTTGGAGTCACAAAGTGAGCGCGAACTGGAGCTGACTGCCCAAGTTATCTGGAGCGCAGCCTTCGGGTTGATTATCAGACTGACTGTAGAGAATCCCCCGGAGGAACAGAAGGCAGCCCTCATTTCACGTCATTTGCAGGCGATGCTAACGATAGCATCAGGATAATTCCCATTCTGAAAGCTGACAAGGAGCGGGTATAATGAAGACATTGATTTTGTATGCCACTAAATACGGGTGTACAGAGAAGGCAGCCTATCTCTTGAAATCCAAGCTGCGGGGCGAAGTGGAAGCGATCAATCTTAAGTACGTCAAAGTTCCACCGCTTACTGCGTATGACAATATCATTTTAGGCGGCTCCGTCTATTATGGGAAAATCCGCAAGGAAATGGCCCAATTCTCCCAAGATAATAAGGAGATGTTAAAGAGCAAACGTCTCGGGCTGTTCATTTGCGCAGGCTTGAAGGGAGAGCAGGCGGAGAAAGAGCTCCGACTTGCTTTTCCTGAAGAATTGTACAGCAAAGCCCTTGTGAAGGAAGTATTCGGAGATGAGATTTATACCGATAAAATGTCTGCAACGGACAAATTAATCCTCCGGATCGCCAAAGGAAAGGAAAAAGGCAATACAGGGTTGGCTTTGGACAGGATAACGAGCTTTGCTCATTCGATGAATTAACTAATAAAAGAAGAGGAAGACGACTAGTTAACATAATAATTACTATGTTAACTAGTCGTCTTTGTTTAATGATCACTTATTCAATAGAGAATATGAGCAATGTGACAATTATGTCATACTAAATTGAATATTGTTATGTTAAGCGATGGGAATATAGATATGCTCCCCCTTATACTGGAAATTGTTATATGAGCTTATTTTCGAAAGGGGGGCTATCCACTGATGAGTGATGTAATTAAAGCAATCATACTCGGCATAATTGAGGGCTTAACTGAATTTTTACCGGTATCGTCTACTGGACATCTTATTTTAGCAGGCAATTTGCTTAGCTTTGAGGGAGACGCGGCAATCACATTTAAAATTGTTATACAGTTGGGTGCAGTGATGGCAGTTCTAATTCTTTATTGGAGGAGGTATTTGAAGATTGGGGCTAATATGATTAGAATGGATTTTTCCAAAAGTAAAGGATTAAATGTCATTCATATGATTTTGGCTATGTTACCAGCATTAATCCTATATCTTCTCTTCAAGGACACAATAAAAAGCAAATTATTCGGCCCAACCCCTGTCTTGATCGGTCTAGTTGTGGGTGGAGTGTTGATGATCATTGCAGCAAGGAGTAGGAGAACTGAAACCGCTGATACGATTGATGGGATTAATTATAAACAGGCTTTCGGTATTGGCCTGTTCCAGTGTTTGGCTTTGTGGCCGGGATTTTCGAGATCAGGTTCGACGATTTCAGGTGGTCTTTTGCTTGGCACTAGCCAAAAAGCCGCTGCAGATTTCACGTTCCTTATTTCCGTGCCTGTTATGTTTGGTGCAAGCTTGTTGGATTTGTACGATAGTCGTGATTTGCTGAATTCTGACGATTTTTTTCTAATGTTAATTGGCTTTACGACATCCTTTATTGTGGCAATGATTGCAGTAGTGACGTTTATCAAACTGATTAAACGACTTCGCTTGGAATGGTTTGCGCTATACCGTTTTGTCTTAGCAGCTCTTTTCTATTTTATCGTTATATTGTAAACAGTGTTGTATTGGATTAACGGTTGATGTGTTATTAAAATGTGTTGACACAAAAGTAATTAGGGACCATACTACATATATGAACAACAATAATAAAATAACAAATGACATTGACGCTATTCCCTCGCTTGTACAATCCAAGCGTCAGATTGACCGCTATAACCTAGACATAGACGCACAGGCTATACTCGTCGCGTCTAGGCTAATGGCAGCGGGAGCCAAGCTTGGGCATGCCTCGGAGATTCATTTCTCTAGATTCGGTTTATCAACAGGACGATATCGTTTATTGGCAGATCTTGAAGACAACGAAGGAGAAGAGTTGCCTTCGCAATTAGCGGAGCATCTAGGCGTTACACGTGCTACAGTGACTGGTCTTATCGACATTCTTGAACGGGATGGCCTAGTAACTCGGCGATTAAGCTCAGACGATGGCCGTCAGAGATCGGTCATTTTGACGGAAGAAGGAGCGAAGAAGCTCCGCGAAATGGCTCCTGAGCATTTCGCGTGGCTGGAAGCAATGGTGGGCTTACTCAATATCGATGAGCGCAGCGTTTTTCTCGACTTGCTAGGCCGAGTTACACAAGGGATCTCAGCACTTACGGGTGAACTAGGCTCGAAACCAAAAGGAAACATCAGTAATGAGTAGAATGGGCTAGTGATACTAGCCCATTTTCACTCTTATATAGTTAGGCACCTAATTATATCTCACTGAAAGCAAACGTTGAACTATTTCAAAGAAGAAAGGAGCAACTAAATGAACCAGATGAAATACCCGACTCAGACAGATGATGTTTACGGTATCAAGGCTGTTGGTTCCAAGAAAAAGACTTTTGTACTATGGCGTGAAGTTGTAATGGCCTATGCTGCTCCTGCCATCATGGCAGGTATCGGGGGATTGGTTACTGCCGATAGGGGACTTCAAATAGGGGCATTGACCACAATCGGCGGTGCATCGGCCTTGATGGCCTTGATGATTGGCCTTTTGTTGCACAGCCGGGTGGGGCATATGCGATGGGTTATCGCTGCACCTCACTTGGTTGTGGTAGGAGTGTTCGCATTGGCCGGGTCCTCGTTTGGCCTATACGCCGCATGGGTGACATCTGTTTCACTAGAAATTATGATTCCAAACAATCACTTGGCCTGGGCCGATCGTGTCTGGATCGATTTCCCGTTGTCTGGATTCATAGCAAGCACGATAGTGACATGGCGGTGGCGTCTCGCCGTCACAACTAATTTTTCATCCAAAAGGAGAAGAAAAAAATGATAGTTATTATGGGAGCAACAGGTACAATTGGCAGTGCGCTTTTGGAACGTTTGGTTGATCTTGGCGTACCTGTCAGGGCGCTGAGCAGAGAGCCAGAGAAGTTGCGTGATCAGATCGGAGAAAAAGGCCGATCGACTATCGAGGTCGCATTGGTGGATGCTTCTGACCCCGAATCGCTGCGCCGCGCGTTTACAGGTGCTAGCCAGCTCTTCCTTGCCATGTCCAACAGTCCAAAACAAATCGAATTGGAAACTTCAATCATTCAGATTGCCGCCGAATCTGGAATCAAACACATCGTAAAAATATCCAGCCCTGCCTTTGAGCAGAGCTCTCCAGTCGCAGTGGCGGGCTGGCATCAAGAAATCGAGAAAACGCTGAGTGAATCGGGTCTTTCCCACACCGTGTTGCGCCCTTATGCTTTCATGCAAAACTTATTGCGCCTTGCACCAACGATCACAACCCAAAATGTATTTTTCGGCTCCATGGGTGATTCACCGTGTAACTTTATTGACTGTCGCGATATCGCAGATGTTGCCGCAGAAGTTCTAACCAACCGCGAGGTAACAGGCCGAATATATACGCTTACTGGTTCGGAGATTTTCAGTTATCCCCAGATCGCGAGTCAACTATCCACCCTGCTTAATCGGCCGATAAGTTACATCAACATGGAACCCCAAGTATTACTCCGTAATCTTATCGAGCACGGGCATATGCCTCCTTGGCTTGCGAACCACGTTGTGGAAATTCAAACTATGTCTACGGTGGTGCCAGAAAGTCCAAATGACACTGTGAAGTGCTTGCTTGGCAGAGAACCACGCACGCTTGACGCCTTTCTGCATGAGCGTGTAGAAAATTTCCGGTAGAGGCGGAGTCCACCTATTTTGAAATTTGTGTCGTTGGCAGCATTTTATTCCGATCTCAGACAGGTCATTAAGCTAAAGGGATTCGTTAGCGCAAAAAAACTGCGGCAGACTAGGACTTTATTTCGTCCATGGCTGCCGCAGTTTCTTTTATTTAGCCCAGTCTGATACTTGAATTTATAGATAATATTTCAACATATGAAAAATTCACAATAGAAAACCCTTAACTACACCATTCCCTTGATACTCCAGAGCAAACCTTACACACAGCGAACTTGCATACTAAACCCAGGAAAAAGACCGGGGCACAGCCCCGATCATAAAAATTAATTCACTGATTTCGTGCTTAGTCTGTAGAGCCGGTTAACCGCTGCTTCAGATTAAGCGCTATTTCCATGGACTGGAGCGCTTGATTCAGCGAAAGGACGGACTCCGAGCAGTCTTGTAAACAGTGAATCGCATGCTGGAGACTTTGCTTGTATGGATCTTGTTTCTCCAGAACGATCTCTTGCTTGCCGGCCTTGCTGTATTCATACAATGCAGTATCGATGTTTCCCTGCATGTCATCACTTTCATGAAAGACCAGCTTCGCCTGCTCAAAGTAAGCCTCATATCCAACTGTAAAAGGGTAAGAATCAGGCATAAGCGAAGAAACGGTAACTTCCGCTGAGACCCCGGATTCCTCAAAGGATACACGGACCAGCGCTTGTTCCTCCTTGCCGCCATTTGTTCCCCATGCGGAGGAGGGAGCAGTTGAACCCAGCAGCCAGGTGATGAAATCCAGCTCATGGATCATCAGATTTGTAGGGAGGGTGCCAAGCCCCAGATTCCCCCAAAGTGGTGGGGTTTCTCTTTTGACAGACACATGCAGCAGCTTGCCATACTTCTCCAGTCGTGCGGATTCATACAGATATTGATAGGCCGGATCAAATTTGATGAACTGATTGACGAGAATTCGTTTCCCATATTGAAGCTCAGCCTCTCTCATTGCCGTCGCATCTTCTAAGCTTAGCACAACCGGAGTTTCACAAAATACATGTTTGCCGGCTTTCAGTGCCTCAAGAGTGTATTTCTTATGTAGTGGAGAAGGTAGACAGATATCAATAATATCCAGTCCGGAATCTTGCATAATGTCTTCTATAGACGATGTGATCTCAACCCCAAGCTCTTCCTTCAGCTTATGCAGCTTGTCTTCGTTCCTCCCGAAGATGACAACCCGGTCAACGCTATCCAGTTTCTTTAATATGGCGGCATGATATGCTCCGAAACCTGTTCCTAATATGCCAATATTCATTTGCAGCAGCTCCTTCTCTCTGATATATTTCATAGTACACTGCTATTGTTGACAACAGAGTGGCAAGAATTCGAGAAGCTTCAAAACCCTATTAATTTCGTGGGTAGGATAGGAGGGAATATATGCGATTGCATCGCTTGATTGGGATATTGTTACTGGTAGAATCCAGGGGGAAAATGAAAGCAAGTGACTTGGCGGCCGCACTAGAAACCTCGGTACGATCCATTTATAGAGACATAGACGTTCTGGCGGAGGCTGGAATTCCCATGATATCTGCACCTGGACCGAATGGCGGGATTTCGTTAATGGAGGGCTACACGGTCAACCTGCGGCAGCTGCACGGGGACGAGATGGTTCAGCTCTATTTAACGGGAATGGGCTTTCAATCAGGAAGGAACAGCGAATCGGGCCTCAAGTTGAGGAACGCGTTATTAAAGCTGGAAAAGTCCTTGCCAGCCGCTTATCAGGAGGATATCCGCAAAGCCCAAAATGTCTTTTATTTCGATGATACCCCTTGGTGGACGGAACAGAATGCGGTGCCGTGTCTGGAGACTCTGCGTGCTGCACTGTGGAAATCACAAAAGATTAGCGTTCAATACCGAAAGGTCAATAACGAAATTTCTTCCCGGTTATTGCTGCCCTACGGCCTCGTAGTCAAACAAGGGGCTTGGTATCTGGTCGCTTATTGCGAGGAGGCAGAGGGGATGCGCACCTTTAAATGCGAGCGGTTCGAAGCGGTACAATTACTGGAAGAAGTATATGGAATCCCGGCGGAGTTTTCTTTGGAGAAGTATTGGAGCAGCGGGGAGGAGAGCTTTAAACAAAGCCGGAGGACTGAAGAACACTATCCGGTAGTCCTTCGCATAGAAAAGGGTAAGCAGGAACTTGTGAACAGGCTTGAAGTCATACACAGGGGTGAAGAGGAGGGATTTCTTGTGTTGACTGTAAATATGTACAGCTATGAAAATGCCTGTCTGAAGGCGCTGGCGCTGCTCACCGATACCGAAATTCTTGAGCCGCCCTTACTTAGAGAGTACATTAAGGAGAAAGTAACTGCTTTGCAGCATAAGTATCTATGATGAAGCTTAGCAATCAATGAAAGTGATGCAGGTATATGGTTGATCAACTGGTTGTACGGAACATTGTCAGATACTTCATTCAGAATCATGTACTTATGGCTGAACTGTCTATCCAGATTGCCCCCGGAATGTTCATTGGAAATGTGTTGATAAGATATGCTTACGTGAACGGAACTCTTGAACCGGCTGACATTAGATACCAGAAAGAAAGTTTATAAGAGTAAGATTACATAAATAATATTATGTAAACTACAACTAAATGGGGTGAGATTTTGTTCAGAGATATTCAACATGCGTGGAACCCGACTCAAGAGGAAATTAAGATATGGGCATATAGTGATGAGCAGATTCCAAGCCAAGACTGGGAGTTAGCGGTTAATAATGTTGAAAATATACCCATGATATGTAGTTTTATTGATGATGATAAATGCCAGAAAAAAACCTTTTTTCTAAGTAGTCTTTACGTTTTTACAGGTGACATTGCTGCATCAGAGATAGAAAGTGATATAGCTGATCTAACTTCATTATTGGACAAAGTTGAAAAAGGTGCAAAAACAGAGGAGCTTAAAACTTGGATTTATCGTTCAAAACATTTGATAAGCTATCCGCAAGAATATGATTACGATTACTGGGGGCTATTTTCAAAGTATGTCTTTAATGTGTGATTAAACGAACAAATTCCACTCTGCGTGTGCAATGTTCACCATTAGTAAACCCGGACAAGCTTCTAAGCTTATCCGGGTTTTTGGTTTCTACACGTTTACATCACCAGCACCCGTTTCTCTGATCTTAAGTCGTTTGTGGGCGGTAATGAGGAAAGGCAGCCCCAAGGCGGTGGTTAAGGCCAAGGGCACAAAGACAGCCGGTCCATTCGCGGCGCCGAATTGATCCAGCAACAGTCCACCTAGAATAGGAGCCATTACATTGCCGAGATTATTAAAGCCTATGGTTCCGAAATACGTACCTTTCCATTCCGGTTTGGCAATCCGGTCAATGAGCATGTCCATCATCGTAAAGAGCAGTACCTCGCCAATGGTGAACAATACGACACTGAACATCAGCAATGCTACTCCACCGGCAATTCCGAACAGCAGCAGGCTCAGCGCTACGCAAAGATTCCCGAGAATCAAAGGGACAATCGGTGAGAATCGGCTTGCCGTGCGGACAATCGGGTACTGGACCACCAGTACAGTTATGGCATTTAGGGACAGCATATAGGAGAATACCTGTCCTCCGTTGGTGAAATGGGCATTCATTGCTAAATACTGGGCCAGTGTGGAGCTGAAATGCCCATATCCCAGCACACAGAAGATTGTACCCAGCAGTACGGGCAGGAATACCCGATCCCGGGTGGTCGTTGCCAGCGCTTCGCGCAGCTTCGGAGCACGGACTTCGGAACGCTGCGGAAGAGTGGAATGATGGATGCGGAACTGCATAAACAGCACAAGCCCATAAGCGATATACACAATTCCGGCGATCAGAAACGGGAAGGTAGATTTTGCAGAGCCCAGCTGCAGGCCAATAATCGGACCAAAAACAACACCCAGATTGACGGCGGCGTATCTTAAATTGAACACGAGCAGTTTATGGTCCGGTGGGGTAATATCCGACAGCAAGGCGCGAGAAGTAGGTTCAAATACGGCACGACATAGGCCGTTTAGCGTATTAACCAGGAAGAATACCCATAAATGCTGGGCGGCAGAGAAGCCGAAGAATACACAGGCCCAGCCGAAGACCGAGACCAGCATTACGATTTTACGCCCGATAACATCAGAGATATAACCTCCATAGAAACTGACCAGGACGCCAGCCAGTGAGCTGACAGCTACCGTAAAACCAGTCTGTGTCGCGGAAGCGCCAAGCACCTGGGTGAGGTAGATGGATAAGAAGGGGATGCTCATGGAGGTAACCAGGCGTCCAAACATTGTCCCGATAATAATGGTCCAGGCTAAGGGATGGATGTGCTGCAAATGTTGTTTCATATAATGTGAATCTCCTACTCTGGTTGCTGAATTTTTAAACCTGCTAATCGAAGCTGCTTTATGTATAATTGTAATGATAAAAGGGGGAAGTGAAAGTGTAAGGTTTGCGTTCCCCGTTTCACCTTTAAAGGAGCATGGATCATGGACAATAACGTCACACATTATTTACGGGTTGCCTCGGAGATTAATAATCCCTTTAATATTCATATGCCTATTCCGGTGACAATTGAGCTGCTGGCATCTGTGCTGTGCTGCACGCCACGCAACGTGAAATTTATTTTGCGCAAGCTCGAGGAGAAGGGGTTCATTCAGTGGCAGGCAGGACGGGGGAGAGGCCACACCTCGGTGATGACTTTTTTACGCACTGTGGAAGAGATATTGGAGAATTACCTTTTGGAGCTGATTAGCAGCGGGGAAATAAAGCAGGCCATCGAGTTAATTGGGCTGCCTGAGGTCAAAGGTCCGTTAAAGGAAAGGTTATTAACCTTGTTAAATAAAGAGATGGGCTATCAGAGTGAGACAGAATCGACCACAGGACTTGATATCCTGCGGATTACCCGCAACCGCAGCATGGAGAAGCTTGACCCCGCTTTTGTGTACACAGCTTTTGAAGCCTATCTGATCGGACAAATCTGCAGTACTTTAGTTACATATGATGCCGTCAGCGATTCCTTTCATCCGGCTCTGGCCCATATGTGGGAAGCGAATGAGGACCATACCAGTTATATCTTCTATTTGCGCAAAGGTGTTCGTTTCCATCACGGCAGAGTGATGACCTCGCGGGATGTGAAAAGTACACTGCAGCGGCTGGTGGAGCTGGACAGTTCGGCATTATGGCATTTTCGGGGGATTGAAGAAGTAGAGCTTGAGGGGGATCACCGGATCCGCTTCAAGCTGTCATCGCCCAATCTCTTTTTTCTTCATCTCTTAAGCTCTATTCACATGTCGATTCTGCCCTTTGATGCTGATAATGACCAAGAACCCCTTGGAACAGGTCCCTACCGGCTGATGAATTTGAATGAAGATGTGCTTGTGCTTGCAGCCTTTGATGATTACTACAGCATTCGTCCGCTCTTGGACCGGGTCGAGATCTGGTATTTGCCGGATCAGGGCTCTGGTGCACGCCAATACCAGCTACCGGATGCTGCAGTTTCAGGCTCTTATTCGGATGGTTGCTCTGGCAACAGTATTGATTACCCGGCACTGGGTTGCAGATATATTATCGTGAATTTTCGCAAAGAGGGCATTCAGCACAATCCGCTTTTTCGCCAGGCGATGCGTCTTCTTTATGATCCATCTGCGCTGATCAAGGAACTGGGCGGTAACCGGATTACACCGGCAGACAGCTTCCTGCCTTGGTACAGCCGCCGCATTATCTGGAAAGAGCATTCGCTTGAAGAGGCGGCGAAGCTGCTGGAATCCAGCGGGTACAGCGGAGAAGAGATTACGCTTGCTTATGTTCCCAGAAAGGATGAGCTTGAAGAAGCTGGGTGGCTGCAGCAGCGTGCGGAGCAAATCGGCCTGCATATTTGCCTGATGTCCTACAAGGAATACAACATGGAGGAAGTCAAGCAGCAGGCGGATTTCCTGTTTGCGGAAGAGGTGCTCGAAGATGATTGGCAGTGGGGAATGATTAATTACTTTGTGAACAAGTCCAACCATCTGCACGCGTTGCTTCAGGACAGTCAGCGGGACCAATTACAGCGGGAACTGGAGCATTTTGCAGAACAACCTGCAGAAGGCAGAGGCGAACTTCTGGAGCGGACGGAAGCGATTCTGCGCGAGAATTGTTGGGTCCTCTATGGCTGTCATATGAACAAAAGAGCCCAGCTGAATCAGAGTCTGTTCGGCTTGCATACGGGATCCTTTGGTTTTCTGGACATCTCCAGGCTGTGGATCAAACCGGGTTTCCCGGAGACCCGTATGTGAAGCATGACTAACCTGGCAATTAAACCTGCCTGATTCACAATAAAACAGGAAAGAAAAACCTGGTAATTTCTCTTTATTCTATGTGCTCCCGCTTATATCATTAGGCATATGTCTGATTGGAAAAGGGAGGGCCTTATGTTGTCCAAGCTGACTGCCCGCAAAAAAATAGCATTTCTTTTACTTGGAATCTTACTTTCTTCCGATGTACTACTTGTCCTACTTGGGCTGTTGGATTATTCGCCTGGACCGCGGCTTCACCCATCGGGGGGATATATTGTCCTCTATCATGTAATCCTGCTAAGTGTGTCACTGGTTCTGCTCCAAAAACAGCTGCTCCTGATCCTGACGGTTTCCTTAATCCTGTTGCTGTTCGGGGTGAAATACTTTTGTTCGTCGTTTATGGGCTGGCAATATGAATATTTGCAATCCCCCCGGAATCAAGAGCTGCTGGTTGTGAAATACCGGATCGCTACACTAGGGGAAAGCCAATATTTCGCTGAATTTTACCGGAGCCGGTATTTTGGATTATTCATGCATAAGCTGGAAAATCAGGACTACTGGTTTATGATTCGCGGTGAGGATCGGGATCCGGATAAGGTGCTTGGGCTGAGCAGTCCTACCTGGAAGCATGAGCGGGAAGTGATTCTGGATACGGCAAGCGGGGAGCATACCATCAGATTGTATTGAAATGAGCATGTAGCAGAAGAGAGCTGGTTAATTCAATGCCTCCCCTGCCAGTGATAGAATTTGGCCGCATCTCGGATGTTACTCTGGGAATTCTTGAAGATAACGGTGTCCGCAATTGGGTGCCGCAGCATGAATTGAATTAATTAGAAGAACAAAGGGGAGTGCCGCATCACCGGCACTCCCCTTTGTTCTTCCTGTCTTGTGGATTCAGAGAGAAGATTACTTTCCCCGGCTTAATCTTCTCAACCTGCTTGTTTGCCCTCGCATTTCTTGCAGACTTCAAGCTTCTCGCCGGCAACACCTTTGCCGATATAGAGCAGCTTGATTCGCGTGCTGCCACAGATCGGGCAGGTTCCTCTGCCGCGGGACGGCATCCGCCAGAGCGCTTTGCCGCGTTTATTCTTGGACATGAATTTCGCCCACCTTCGCCATTGATATCCTATCTTATGCCTAGAGTGAACTAACGGTTCTGCCTGAACAGGATTCATTTTTAAACCTGTTGAGCACAATCCTATATTATGTTTTAGTTTGATTTAGAAAATTATTTACTAGAGTGTAACAAATATTACGTTATATATAGATATAAATAGATATAATCAGACATAATTAGATTTGACATAGCAAATATCCATAGTGATTCAAGAAGAGGCTGCGCAGCGGAATTTTCCGTCTGTACAAATATAATCTAGGAGGAGTGGAAGATGATTAGTTTATCACGCACCCACATATTCGGCAGAAGATTAGGTCTCATGATTCTTGGTCTCTTATTTACGGTGTCGGTCTCTGCGGCAAGTTTACTCGTGCCGGAAGAGGTCTTCGCAGCACCTACCAGCTCTATTGATCTGTATTTAGACAACACTTTTGTAGGGACAATAACTTCTACAGATATTAATGCCAATGCAGATTATTTTGACTATACAGGCAATCGCAACAATCTCACGAATGCAGCGTATACTGCCTACGGCAGTCCGGTTCTCGAACTGTTCCAGAGTCTAATAGACAACGAAGCGTTAAGTGTCGATGTAGACTCCGATGTAATTAGTGTAACGTTCTCCTCGCTGGTTGGACCTAACTACACCAGAACCTTCAACAATCCGGGGACTCAGCTGTTCTCCAGCCGTTATACCTTCCCGAATCCGGACATTGCTACCTCCGGAACATTGGTGCCGGCAATTTTGGCTACTGATATCAACGGCAGTGGTGAGGATGTTATTCGATTGCTGTTTGGAACTTTAGCAGCGCAAGAGACGAATATTCCTTATTTTCTCTCTAACATTAACCGCATTGACTTGTATACCTCTGGTACCTTTACCGGCGGATATGCTTACTGAGTTGTCATGATCTAGGGAATTGCCGCTGTTGCAGCCTGCATTAGTGAGCGTTCCAAGGAACGGCCTTCTTTGCTTAATACTGCAGGGAAGGCCGATTTTTTATAGGTGCAAGCAATTCAATGTAACGTATACAAAAAACAAGGGGAGATGGAAAAGTGAGAGTGAAGGGAAATAGATGGTGCAGGAGCCTGCTGATAGTTCTGCTCTCTGCGGCAATGCTGGTGCAGGGCTTCGGGAGGAGCCAGAGCAGCGCGGCAGGATTGGAAGCGGAGGGAACCTGGGTATATGAAGGCGATAGGGAAATTGCTGCAAAAGCTGCCCTTCCGGAAATAGCCTATAACAGCAAGGGTGAACTGTACATTAAATATCTCGCTGCTTATAAAAGCGGAAACGGCATTCCTTCCATTCAAAAGTATGACGGAGTGAAATGGATGACGCTTCCTACTCCGCCGGAGGCAATCCCGATGCCGGCGGCTTCGGTGACCACCTCCTTCGTAATCGACAATGATATACTTTATTTGGCATATAGGGGAGATAAGAATGAACTGCATGTGAGCAAGTTGGAGGAAGAGGGATGGGAGAGTCTCGGAGGGCCTGTCTTTGTCAGTGAAAGCACCACGCTTGACCATATTTCCTTAACGATAGTAG
Organism: Paenibacillus sp. FSL M7-1046; assembly: GCF_038007405.1. Taxonomy (NCBI): domain Bacteria; kingdom Bacillati; phylum Bacillota; class Bacilli; order Caryophanales; family Paenibacillaceae; genus Paenibacillus; species Paenibacillus sp. FSL M7-1046. The sequence goes on from NZ_JBBOXB010000001.1 coordinate 5,757,981, forward strand.
ATGGAACCCCATATGTGGCGTATTCGGGAGTCGTTAAGGGTGAAAAAGTGTGGCAGATCAAAAAATACATTGCAGGAGCATGGACGTTGATACCCAGTCCTGAGGGAAGTCATCCGAGCGGTGATGCCCCTTTTGCAATAGACGACGACGGTATTTTATATGTAGGCTATATTTCAAGCAACAGTGCACAGAGAGCAACTGTGAAGAAATACAATCCGGACCGCAAGGAATGGGAACGGATCGGCAACCAGAATTTCACTGGTGGAGCGCTTAGCCTGCCTAAGTTAATCGTTGAAGGCGGGATATTATATTTCGGATATGTAGACAGTTCCGCCAACGGCAACAGGCTGACAGTTATGGAGCATTCAGCGGGTGAAATATTGGGAGATTGGACGAAGGCTGGAAATGAGGTTTCCGAGAATAGAGTAAGCTCATATACCTTATCTGCGGATGCCGGAAAGGTGTATGCCGTGTATCGGGATTATACTGAACCCTACACCGTATCTGCCAAAAGCTTAAGCAAGCTCCTAGATGGGAGCTACACCTGGGATAAGCTTGGAGAATCATTATCCGTAACAGTTCAGAGTCTATCCGATATGACAGTCAGGGATGGAGTACCATATGTCAGCTATGTAGAAGACGGCAAGACCGGGTCCATATCCATCATCAAATACAGCGATGCCGATTTCAAACTCTGGGGTCAAGTGCGGGATTCGGCAGTTCAACTGGAGTGGGACGCAGCAGAAAAGGCTACCGGATACATTATTTTTAAAGACGGGGTACAATTCAGCTCTGTCGGCAGAGAAGGACGAAGTGATGTGATTCCGAAGCTTGAAAATAATACATCCTACCGGTTTATGATCCGTACAGTGGATGGACGTTATTCCAATGAAATCAAGATAACACCGTTGGCATTGCCGCCAACTGCTCCACTGCATGTGCAGGTTACTTCGGTCAATAATGCACAAGTGAACATTAGCTGGGATCCGGTTACTGCCGCTACTGGAGCAGATGCAACGGGTTACTACATTTACCAGCGTGATGCGGAAGTCAGCAGTTATCCGGATACACCGGCTGCTGTAGTTACCGGGAATAGCTCCACCGCCTATACATTGACCGAAGGATTGAGCAGTGGCAAGACAGTCTACTTCAAGGTGAGAGCTTTTAATGAGAATGGGGTTAGCGATGAAGCCGAATCTGCAGAGGTCAACGCTACGCCGGGTCTCAACGTATGGGAATCTCTGGGGACCGTTTCCAGCTCTGCCACTATGGACAACTCTTTGATCGTAAATGACGGCACACCTTTTTTGGCCATCGTAGAGAATGGAAAAGTGTCCGTCAAAAAACATACACCCACCGGATGGGAGTATGTTGGAAGCCCAGGATTTCTGGAAGGCGGCGTTGGATATACTTCGCTGGCTTTCTTTAATAACGTGCCGTATGTCGCATCTACGGATATCCATAACAGTGTTACGGTCATGAAGTATACAGGGAAGGGTGCAACCAAATGGGAGTCTGTCGGAGGGAGAAGCATCATCGACAAGCTGGTTGATAATGTAGCTTTGGCTATTGATAAGAACGGTATACCTTTTGTTGCTTTTAACGTCCAGCCTGCCAGTGGCCAAGAGCCGGGTGCAATGGTAATGAGATATAGCGGTAAAGGCAACACTGGCTGGGAGCTTGTCGGGGACGGAATCATATCCGTAGGTGCGGCAGGGACCTATGTATCATTATTTGTAGACGGAATCACGCCCTATGTCGCTTTCCGTGATAATAACGCCAACCGGGGAACTGTCATGATGTATGATGGCGGCCAGTGGGTAGCTTTAGGCGGACGCGGGTTTACCAAGAACATGACAACTGCGAAAGCCGTCAAGTGGACATCGGTATTTGTGTACGAGGGAACGCCTTATCTGGCTTTTCGGGATGTGGGGCCGAATCTGGTCAAATTTAACGGGCAGAACTGGGATTATGTCGGCAGCAAAAATTTTGAAGGGAATCCTGATAACGACCTGAATTATACCCGTCTTTTTATAGATCAGGGCATACCCTATATCTTGTTCAGGTCAGCGGAAAATGGCGGAAAAGCCATTGTAATGAAATATACCGGCAAAGGAGATACCGGCTGGGAATTTGTCGGGAACAAAAGTTTTTCCAAAGGAGCGGTGGATCATACCTCACTATACGTGGAGAATGGCATTATCTATGCTGCATTCACGGATATGGCACAGTCAGGAGGAGATTACAGGACGGTTGTGATGCGGTTTGATGACAGGGGTTCGGCTCCGGCAGTACCGCTGAATGTTACAGCAAGCGCGCGGGATCGCGGGGTTGAACTGAACTGGTCTGCCTCTCCCAAGGCGGATCATTATAATGTTTATTTGCGTACCGCAGGGGAGGGCTACGGTGCACCGGTAGGCGTTGCAAGAAGCAACTATTTATCAGTGAAGGAGCTTGCCAACGACACCACTTATTATTTAACAGTGACCTCGGCTAGCGAAACGGCTGGAGAGAGCGGGAAATCAATGGAGGTTGCGGTGACACCGTTTGACACTGCGGCTCCTCCACTTACGGCTCCGATTGAAGTTAGTCCGGGAAGTGCACCCGGCAGAGCTCTGGTCAAAACTGCAGTTTATGATGAAGTCTATCATGAGTTAAAGCGAATCGTTTCTGTGAAGCCTTTGGATACCCCGGACATTGTGCTTGACCGTGTACCTGCTGAAGCGGTTCCGGTTTCCGCCCTGCCTTTCGAGCTAGCCGATGTGGAAGCTGGAATGTATATCACAATTTATGAGACGGACGAAAAGGGGACAATCTTCCGTTTCAGCTCAAAACTGCTGCAGCGGGGAGAGGTAGCACCATATCCCGTCAGGATGCTCGAAATAGATATTGTACCCGGCAAAACGCAGGGCACGGCCACGGTACAAACGGCGACCTATGATCCGCTCAACAGTATAGCTGTGCAAGTATCAGCCGATGCTATAGCAGTTCCGGTTAAAGGAGATTTCCTACCTGCCGGAGTACTCAGCTACAAGCCGGGGGAAGATATCGCTGTTACAGCGGGTTCGTATATTGCAGTCTATGAAATCAATAAAAGCCGGCAAATTAACGGTTTTGCCCAGGCTAAGGTTTCGGCTGGGCAGATTTATACAGCCCCACTTGCTGGTAACAATCCCGAGTTCCAGAGTGCTGTTGTCCCGCCAGCCGCAAAGCCGGATCTGCTTAAAGTAGATGAGGCATGGGCACTCAAGGAATTGAACAATGCTGAAGCCGCTGTATTAAGTATAAATCTTAAAGATTTTGATAGTTCTGCAACTGGTGCTAAATCTGTATGGTTTCCGCAATCTGTCATCCGCTTGGCGGTTCAGCTCGGTAAACCACTGCAAATTCTTGACCGGGGTTCGAAATGGACGATAGCCGCGCAGCGGTTATTGTCGGCCGAAACGGAAGAGGTCACGCTGACATTTACCCAAAAGACAGCGGTAGATCAGCCTGCAAATACAGAAGGGCGTATTTTGTATACTATTACTTCGTCGGTTAAAAATCTTGATCCGTTGGATAAGAATTCCTTTGCTCTGAACGCACAAATACCGGTTTCTGGTGGAGAAAGTGATCCGGACAAGCTCGTGATTTACGTGCAGGATGAACAGGGGAACTGGCGGTATCTTAACAGCAAGATTACGGGTGGAAGCATAGAATTCGAGCCGGCTCAATGGGGAGCTTATCTGCTGGCGAAATCCACCAAGACCTTTGGAGATCTGAACTCTCACTGGGCCCGGCATGCCATTGAAGTGATGGCTGCCCGAAATATCGCGACTGGAACAGACGAAGGTTTATTTGCTCCGAATCAAACGCTGACCCGTGCAGAGTTCGCGGTGATGCTGGCCCGACTGCTGAATCTTAAAATGGAAGCAGCCGTGTTCACAGATGTCCCTGAAGACGCATGGTACGCGGTGGGAGTAAACGCCGCCGCCGCAGCTGGAATTTTAGGAGGAGCCGGCGGGGAGTACCGGCCGCAGAATTCCCTTTCGCGGCAGGAAATGGCTGTGATGATTATGCGCGCATATCATTTGAGCAACGCAGGCGCGGCAGTAACTGGCGCGACCCCGGCATTTCATGACGCCGGGCGAATGGGAGCCTGGGCACAGCAAGCCGTGAATGAAGCGGCAGCACTCGGCATCATTGAAGGCCAACCCGGGGGGATGTTTAAACCGGATGGGAAGACAACACGTGCCGAAGGGATGACGGTATTATACCGGTTATTGAAACTGCCAGCGAAGTAAAGCTGATTTTCAATAAACAGGAGAGTACAAGTTAAATACGTAATCACACGCAGCCGCCAATCTTTCTGGCGGCTGTTTATCCCATTAGCCAAGATTCTAAGCTATGGAGAAAGAGCTTATTGACTGGATAGTGAAAATCACAGTAGAATGGCCCAATTTCGCCCTAAAAAAACAGCGTATAACATAAATTATACGCTGTTTAATCTGAGATCCATTTTAATAGGTTCATCTAACCATGTGGTTGTGCCGATTTGAGGGCTTATATTGGATTAATAAGGTAATAAAACTATAATATGGTTTTAATTATTTACGCCCTTCTGATGTGAGCTTTGTGTAAAACCGGGTGAAAGAAATCATGCTATACTAATTGGAAAAACAGCTGGGGGTTTTGATTTTGACATACAGCAGTTCCAAACGGGGATGGCGATCGGATAAACTATCGCATTTGGGTTCTTCCATATTCTCGGAAGTATCCGTATGGAAAGCAGAATCACGGAGGTCGGGCATCGAGGTCATCGACCTTGGGATCGGCAGTCCGGATCAGGCACCTGCTCTTGAGATTCGCCAAGCGTTAAGTGATGCAGTTCTCAGGGAGAACAGTTATTCCTATCCCGCTTCCAAGGGAAGCGGCTTGTTCCGCAAGCAAGCGGCAGCCTGGATGAAATGGCGGTTTGATGTTGAAGTGGATGATGAGGAAGAGCTGGTGGCGCTGATGGGTTCACAGGACGGGCTGGCCCATCTTGCTTTGTCCATTTGCAATCCCGGAGATTTGGCGATTGTCCCTGATCCGGGTTATCCGATTTATTCCGGTTCACTGGCGATTGCAGGGGTCAAGGCCTGGCATCTCCCTTTGCTGGAGCAAAATGAGTTTCTGCCTGATCTGGACAGCATTCCTGATGAGATATGGCAGCAGGCGGTTTTTATCCTGCTCAGCTTTCCCGGCAATCCGATTGCGGTTACGGCCGATTTGGCTTACATGGAGAAACTGATTGCTTTAGCCGGGAAATGGGAGGTGCTGGTTATTCATGATTTGGCATATTCGGAGATGGGGTTTGACGGCTACCGTCCGTTAAGTATCCTGCAAGTACCAGGAGCACTAGAGACGGCGGTTGAATTTCATTCGTTCTCCAAGAGCTTTAATATGGCCGGATGCCGCGTTGGTTTTATGACCGGCAACCGCCAAGCTGTCGGCGCACTCCGTGAACTGAAGAGCAATGTAGACTATGGGGTATTTAATCCGGTACAGGAGGCTGCGGCATTTGCGCTGGAGCTGGCGATGGCTGGAGGGGATAAACTGGAGGTGGCCCCGCTTTATGAGCATCGGCGCGATGTGTTTATTGAAGCTTTGTCCTTGGAAGGCTGGTCTGTTGCTAAGCCTAAAGCGACAATGTTTGTTTGGGCACGGCTTCCGGAGGCTTGGGGAACTCCAGGTGAAGTTGGCCGATCACGCAGGTTCGCTCAAGAGCTGCTGCTAAAGACTGGTGTTGCTGTAATCCCGGGGGATGCTTTTGGTTCACAGGGAGAAGGGTTCGTCAGAATCGCGCTGGTTGAAGAAGAAAAGCGGCTCCTGGAAGCTGCCCGGAGAATCGGGGAGTTTCTTCGCAGGAACCGCTAAACGTAAAGATCATTTACTGCAATTCTTTAGGCAGGGCTACGGCCAGCAATTTATGTTCTGTCGGGATCAACGCGATTCCCTTTTCGATCGTAACATTGCCAAAATAATGGTAGCCGGCTCCGGTTTTGATAATCCCGAACAAGGCTCCGGTATCTGCATGATTAATGGAGAGGTACCCGTTCTCGTAAATAGTGAATACAGCCTTGCCAACCCGCTGCAGCAGTTCAACCTTGCTTGCCGGATTGTCGAACGTCACAACACGGTCATTCTCAAGATTGACTCCGGTGATTTGGGTTCCTTTTTGAAAGAATGCCATTCCGTTTGTAGGACCGGCCAGCCATCTGCCATAACTTTCGTAGCTTTTTGTTGCTGTTTCTTTGCTCTGGCCGCGTGTAAACCGTGTTAGCGTATATTCATCCTTATCAAGATTCCCAGCCGCCGTATAGATATAAGAATTCTGAATGGAAGTGTAGTAATTGCTCATTCTGTCGATGTCATTCAGAGGCTGGTAGTCTTCTTGGCCTGATATTTTGCCTGTTGCCGGGTCCAATTGGACCAGTGTTAATAGATGACCCGGAACGGGAGTGGCTTCAGTATCATATTGTTCTTTGACTTGTTTCTGCAGAACCAAATGTCCCTCCTGAACACCTACATAACCATATAAGCCCTCAGTTCTCCATAACTTCTTGCCAGTTGCAAGATCTAGTCCGTAAAATTGTGTGCGTGTATTATCGACGGTGCTGGAGACGACGAGTACGCCTTTATATTCTCCGTAAATGGTGCCTACATACATGGGGATATTCGTATTCTCCCATATTTTCTTGCCTGTCACCGGATGATAGGCAGCTACGCCGCCGCTTTCATTGGAGAAATATACTTTTCCGTTAATCAGGCGAGCCTGTGCTCCGACTTCTATCGGTCGCTTTGACACTTTAACCTTCCACAGCAGCTTCCCCGTGTCAGCGGATACTTTTACGAGCTGTTCGTGATTATCGATAAAGAAGATGGAACTGTTCGTAAGGATCTGCGGCTCCCCGCCGTTTTTGTAGGACCATTTCACTTGGCCGGTAGCTATATTTTTGGCGTACAGTGTATTATTGGCGGTATAAAAGAGGATTCCATTTAAGATGGGCAGCTTGTCATACATGCCAATGCCATCTGTTGCGACAGACCACTTCAAAGGGAGAGAGGTGTCCTTGGCGGCTTTCACAGAAGTGGCGCTGGATGCTGCATAGGCGGTGTCTGTAGCCATTCCTTGCAACGTTAGGGTGGTACCGGATGATAATAGGGAAACAGCGAGAAGTGATGTGAGAATTGTTTTTACTTGTGGCAAAAGAGTCATCTCCTTGTGAATGTTCATATTAGTTAGACGTATAAATGCTTAATAAGTTTCTAAAATAAGGAAGTTGATTATTAGTTAACATAATAATTAATATGTAAACTAATATTTCAACCGGTCCAGATTGGGGTAATAAGGAGCAACTAAAGATTTAATAGGAGGGCTCGTTATGGGATTCAATTTCGGAGGGTTGGGTGGGAAAATACAAGGTCTGATGGATACGGTTAAAGAAGGCGGAGTGGGCGAACTGCTGCAAAAGCTGCCACTAGATCAGCTGCCGCTGGATCAATTGATGGAGAAACTCCCTTTGGATCAGTTGTTATCGGGATCGTTTCTGCAACAGTTTACGCCATTTGAGTCACTGCAGGAGCTGCTGCAAAGCGGAGGTTTCTCTGCATCTTCGGCGGAGGATTTGAAATCCCTGCCACAGGATCAGTTGAATGAGCATGTCAGTCATACGACTTCCTTCAGTTCGTTGAAGGACATGCTGGTCAAAGCGGCGGAATTTTACAGTCAGCGTAAATAACAAGCGGAACTAACCCAGGCTACAGCTTCAGCGGATTTGTGCGGGAAGGCGGTTAAATATTTTATGTGTAAAAATAACTGCTGAGCAGCTGCACACTTTACTGTAATTAAGCCGTTTTTAAGGCATCAGGCCAGCTTCGGAATACACCCGAAGCTGGCCTGATTTCACGTTACATATATCTTGTTTCTTTCAGTATTATTGCCGCAGCCACGCTGTTGCCAAGAGCAGTGCTCCCTTGTTGGCATTCGTGTCTGCGAGCGCATTCAGCATGACAAAGTCATGGATGATGCCTTGAAACCGGGCCGCTGTTACCGTGACACCCGCTTCACGCAGTTTGGCGGCATAGGCTTCGCCTTCGTCCCGCAGCACATCGGCTTCTCCCGTAATAATTAGGGCTTCCGGCAAACCGCTGAGCTGCTCCAGGCTGGCCCGCAGCGGGGAAGCGGTAATCTGAGCCCGTTCCTGCGGATCTGTTGTATATTGATCCCAGAACCATTTCATCCCTTCACGCTGAAGGAAATAACCTTCGGCGAACTGGTGATACGATTCCGTATCGAATGAAGCATCGGTTACCGGATAGAACAGCAGCTGCTTGCTGATTGCCGGGCCTTTGCGTTCTTTGGCCATCAGCGTTATGGCCGCAGTCATATTGCCTCCGACACTGTCACCGGCTACAGTCAATCGCCCCCCGTCAAGACCATGTTCAGATCCATGCTTGGAGATCCATTCCAGCACCGTATAAATTTCCTCAATCGCTGTAGGATACTTGGCTTCCGGGGACAGGTTGTATTCCGGGAAAACAACGGCCGCATCCGCGCCGGCCGCCAGTTCACGAATGAGCCGGTCATGAGTATGGCTGTTACCGAATACCCAGCCGGCCCCGTGAATGTATAAGATAACAGGAAGTGTTGAAGCAGAAGTGTTAACCGGACGAACAATTCGGATCGGAACCTCACCTTTGGGTCCGCCGGGAACAGAGAGATCCTGGATATCGGCCTCCGGTTTTTTTATTTCACCGGACTGAACGGTATCCACCGTTTCTCGGCCCTTTTCAGGACCGAGGTCTGGAAGGAAAGGGGGCTTTGCATTGTCATCGGCAAATTTCTGCGCTGCCGGTTCGAGAACGATCTTTTTATTTTCGGGCATGTTTATCGTCTCCTTTAATGAAATATGGGTTCTATCTCTCTTCAATCCATAACCGTATGCGACCTTCCTGAAACGAAACGCGTTGCAGCCCCCGTTAACCTCCCTAAAAACTTTTAACCACCCTTCATTATTATGCCTCACTACCACTGCCGGAAACCGCCTCAGTATTAGGCTTACAATTGAGAATAAAGAAGGGGAAAGTAGCTCTTCCAGAAGGCAGTAAAAAATGTTCCTTCAAAAGAAAACAGGCCGCATCCTCCTTGCCCGGCAAAGAGGGTGCGGCCTGCTCTATTCAAGGGCCTTGCGCGCCGACTAACGATGTTCCAGTGTCTGAGAGTAACCGCTGCCGGAGCTGCGTTTATTGCGCAAAACGGTGACGACGATAAAGACGATCGTAATCAGCAGCGGATACAGTATTGCCCACCCGGTAAACGGAAACACCGCCAGTGTAGCGATAAAAGATATCCAGCTGATCGTTACTCCAAGCCTGTTGCCTTTGAGCAGCCGGATTCCGGCAGCACAGCCTCCAATGTACGTCAGGATGAAAGTGGCATTGGGGAACTGGATCAGCGTGGTGATGGAGAGCAGGCCACTGCCGTAAAGGAGCAGTACTGCAGCAAAACAAAGCAACAAGAAACCAATAGCCCCAGTGGGCGTCTTGTACCGGCTGGACAGGCGTCCCATCCACTTGGGAGCATAGCCCTGACGGGACAAGGCAAAGGCCACCCGTGATGCAGCACTGGAATAGGCGATAATCGTCGCGGTGCAGATGAACAGGCCGGTAAGTCCAGCGATGAAGCCGCCCCATGCGCCAAGCGGCTGGCTGATGATCCAGACGAGCGAGGAATCAGCGCCTCCACGGAGGTAGCTTTGGGTTCCAACCGTAGCCAGCGCGGATAAGAAATAGAGCACACCTACGATAATAGCGGCGATGGTGACCCCTTTAACAGCTGCACGCTGCGGGTCCTTGAACTCTTCTGAAAGATGGGAGACTGCCTCCCAGCCGATGAAACACCAGAAGAGAATAGCTGCCGCTTGCCCGATGCTCATCCAGCCATGGGGAACAAATGGCGAGAAATGCGTTCTTTCCATGCGGGGGAGTGCGGTGGCAAACGAGAACACCAGCACAGCAATGATTGCAATAACCACGGCAATTTGTACTTTGCCTGCGACCTGCATGCCCATCCAGTTCGTGATCAGGCCAATGGCCAGCATCACGGCGGCGATAACAATTCGGGCTCCGTCCCCCCAGCCCATGGCGGCCGTCATATACCCGGCTCCCGTCAGCGCAGCCACAGGTCCGCCAATGGGCACTGACATCAGGAAGAACCAGCCTACCAATGCTCCAGCCTTGGGGCCGAAGGCCAAAGTGACGAAATGGGACACACCTCCGGCGTTTGGGAATTTAGCGGAGAGGAGCCCCATCGACAAAGCCAGAGGCAGAATCAGCAGGGTCATGAATCCCCAGGCCAGCAGGGAAGCCGGACCGGCCATTTCAGCGGCCAGTCCGGGTACGATTAAAATACCTGAACCAAGCACGGCTCCGATGTATAGAGCAATGGCTTGCGGCATACCGATGTTTCGTTGCAATGTATGAGTGTCCTTCATAAATAAGATCCCGCTTTCCTTTTACCTTGTATTTAGTTATAGAGTATCAGATAATGTATCCATAGGAAAAACGGAAAGTTTGAATGTTATCCATTCGAAAAACCGATGATACATTCCTCCTGGGAAGGTTGGTGAGAGTCATATGGAATCGCGGCATTTATTTACGTTTCTAGTAGTCGTGGAGGTAGGCAGTTTTACCCGTGCTGCTCAAAAGCTGGACTATGCCCAGTCCAGTATTACTGCGCAGATTCAAGCGCTGGAGGCAGAGCTTGGCCAGCCTTTGTTTGACCGCATCAGCAAAAAAATTATTCTGACCGATGCCGGCCGCCGCCTGCTGCCTTATGCGCAGGAAATTCACAGGATGCACTCTTTGGCCCAGAATGCCCTGCGTGCAGAGAATGAGGTATCGGGAGTCCTGCGGATTGGTGCGCCAGAATCGCTGGCCGCCTTCCGTCTGCCTGGCATCATTAAGGAATTTCGCGGACAATATCCGCAGGTTCAAATCACACTGAAACCAGGCGTCTGCTGGGAGCTGGCAGAGTCCGTCCGCTCCGGTGAGCTGGATTTGGCTTTTCTGCTGCAGCCGGAGGCGGAATATAAAGACTTGTGCAGTGAAACATTGATTCATGAAGAGATGACGCTCATTGCACCGCCGGATCATCCTTTGCTGCAGCAGGAGAGTGTCGAACCGCAGCACCTTAAGAATGAAACTATCCTGTTTACAGAAACTGGCTGTACCTACCGGATCTTATTTGAGCGTCATTTGAACAGCCAAGGGGTGTTTCCCGATCCCAAGCTGGAATTCTGGAGTATCGAGGCGATCAAGCAGTGTGTCATGTCCGGCCTCGGCATCTCATTCCTGCCGCTGATTTCGGTAAGAAGCGAGCTGGCCGCCGGTAAGCTGGCCCGGCTCAACTGGAATGATGAATCGCAGCGGGTTGCTACACAAACTGTTTACCATCAAAAGAAATGGAAATCGCCGGCACTTCAGGAATTTTTGCTGACGGTAGAGAAACATGCGGCAATGTGGAGAAGTACAAATACAAATGAAGGTGTATTAAATTCTGTGGTACAATAGGTTGTTGAAATCATGGGGGAGGAGGACATACATGAACGAATTGGGGCCTGACTATGAAGAAGAGCTTGAGGCTTTTCTGATCTGGATGAAGGATGCCGGATTTACGGCGTACACACAGAAATCCTATCTTGCCGATGTGCGGGAGTTTCTTGGGAGCCTGAATGGCAGAAGTCTGGAATCCGTTAAAAAGCTTCAAGTAGTGTCCTATCTGACCTCGGTCCGTGAACGCGGGGTAAGCGATGCGACGCGTAACCGCAAGCATGCCTCGGTAAATTGCTTGTTTAAGGCACTCATTGAGCTGGAATTACTGACATCCAATCCGGCGGCCGGGATCAAGAAATCCAAAACCGAAAAAAACCGTGAGCCGGTCTATCTGGATGAAGTGGATCTGCAGCGGTTTTTGTCTGCTGTAGAAGGCAAATACCGGAGCCGCAATTTGGCTGTTTTCTTACTGATGTCCTATATGGGGCTGCGGGTGGGGGAAGTCCATACGTTGAATTTGAGTGATTATAATGCAGAACGGCGTACACTGCGTGTATTTGGCAAAGGACGCAAATGGCGCAATGTGCCGGTGCCGGAGGATGTCGCCCCTTTTCTGCAGCAAGCCTTGAACGAACGTCTCACCCCTTGGCTTAGCAAAGAGGAGGCGATGTTTATCTCTCAGAAAGGACGCAGACTCTCAATACGGGGAATACAGGGCATAGCTGCAGACACCTTTAGCCGTTTTCAGCAGGAAGTGCCGATGGTTCACCGCCGGCCGTACTCCAGCCACAAGCTGCGTCACTCCTTTGCCACGATGCTGCTGCGCAAGGGGGCCGATTTGCGTACCGTGCAGGAGCTGCTGGGCCATTCGTCCATCCAGACTACAACGGTGTATACGCATATTACAAGCCGGGAGAAGGAAGAAGCCATGTCCAGACTGCAGGTTCAGCTTGAGCCGTATTACATACAGAAAAACTGAATTTTACAGTCAATGAGGATACCTATAAGCCTGAACAAGACAAACGGTGGGTTGTTATTTCTCCGCCTGGTTCAACCGGGACAACGATATTGCTCGCGAGAGCATCCAAATCTGAACAAGAACCGTTTATCGGCAACCAGGCTGGAGGCAGGGTGTTTCTGTTTTTGAACACGGATGATTTTTGGAGAGATTATCAGGAAATGAATGCAAAGGGGATTGAATTTGTAAGGGAGCCGCAAGAACAATCGTACGGGACAGTTGCTGTCTTTAAGGATTTATACGGGAATCTTTGGGATCTGTTGGAGCTGAAGGAGGACCATCCGATTTCTAAAAGAATGATTGTTAGGGAGAGCGCATGCAAGTACGGTACATAGCTGGAATTTTAGTCGAATGCAATCGGCATCGCTTATCTGCTTGAAAAAATCAACACTGATCTTTAGATTGTGCCGAAACTATATACCTATAATTGGTGTAATATGGAATCATTACATAGAATGAGGTGTTTTTAACTTGAAGAAAATTGCAACTGTATTTTTGGCGACCTCTCTACTATGCTCTTCTGTGGTGTTTGCTGAGCCAACCTCTAGTTCTAAAAAAGACAGAGGTTACAACAACTCAAAGGTTGTCTAGCAAAACAATAAAAGGGAATATTTTCAACCTATCCGACCAACAGATGAAAAATGCAATAAAAATTGGATTAGGGGGTAAAGAGACATACTTTAAGTATTCTAAGAGTCAATCCTTCCCTATTCTATGATGATAAAATGAAATTCTTGCAACCAGTGACAACACTTGTCACTCCGTATTCTTTGATTGCGAGTGAGGCCTATTTTGCTGCTGATGAATACAAAGAATTTACTTTAGCAGATGCAAAAGATATTACAAAGATGTTTGCACAGATTGATGTGCTATCATTTAGAGTTATAGCATTTGGTGATGACATTGATTTTGCAAACTCCCTCAACATTGTTTTAAAACAGGGTTCAAAAATTTATCAGCCTCTAGAAATTGTTGGATTAAACGAATCGGCAGATCATACCTCTTCTTGGCCTGATTCACCAGCTTATAAAAAATTATTAATTGCAGATTTTGATATCAACAAAATTGATTTCAGTAAGCCAGCAGAATTAATTTATCTTTATACTGGTAAAGAGTTTTCAGTAACTTATAAAGTTGATTTTTCGAAAATCAAATAAATATACTAGTGCTCCATCCGGCGGAAAAATGTAGTGAGAGTTCTGCGTGTTGGTGGTATAATTATCCAAACATAAGCGGAGGTTATACCGATGCCGCGATATATCGTTACACTGACAGAGGAAGAGCGCGATGACTTGCAGAAACTCGTACAGAAAGGTGGAAAAGGCTACCGCATCAAGCATGCACAAATTTTGCTGAAGCTGGACCAACGCCCGGAAAACACAGAGTGGACGTATAATCGCATTCAAAGTGCATACAGCGAGACACATACCACGTATAGCGAAACGCTTTGTATTTGAGGGACTGGAAGCTGAGTTAGGCAGAAAGAAACAAGAAAACCATCATCGCAAGGTAACGGGTGAGATCGAAGCGAGAATTTGTGCCATCGCCTGCTCCGCGCCACCGGATGGGCGTTCGCGCTGGACGATACAAGCCATCGCGGATGAACTCATTCGGCTGGAGGTGGTCGAATATATAACCGACAGCACCGTTTGCGAATTTATGAAAAAAACGAGATTAAACCGTGGCTCGTCAAGGAATGGTGCATTCCAGAAGCCAGTGCAGAATTTGTAGCCAAAATGGAGGATGTACTGGACGTCTATCAGCGTCCCTATGATCCCAAGCGTCCGGTTGTTTGCATCGATGAAACCAATAAGCAACTGATCAAAGAAACCCGAATTTCCTGTGCGTCGGGTCAGCCTGAAAAGTGGATTCGGAGTATGAGCGTAACGGCGTTGCCGATGTCTTTATGATCTTTGAACCGCTTGCGGGCAAACGTGAAACCATCGTCACCACAACCCGGACAGCTGTAGATTTCGCCCAGGTGCTCAAGTATACATCGGATGTCCTATACCCGCATGCCAAGAAAGTGGTCCTGATCACCGACAATCTCAATACGCATTCGACTGCCTCGCTCTATAAGGCATTTTCACCGGAGGAAGCTCACCGTATTGCGAATCGGTTTGAATGGCATCATACGCCAAAACATGGGAGCTGGCTGGATATGGCGGAAATTGAAATTGGCAATTATGTCGCGGCAGGCCCTGGAAAAACCACTTCCTGATATGGAAAGTTTCAAAAAACAAGTAAGTACTTGGACACAGCAACGCAACGCAGCAGGCTCGAAAGTAAACTGGCAGTTCACCACTCAAGACGCGAGAATCAAGTTGAAACGCTTATATCCAACTATTCTTTAATTACTAGCCGGATAGAGCACTAGTCTGTTTATATTTTGCGGCTTATTTCTTTTAAATAAAAGGTCGAGAAAGGAGAATTAAAAAGATCATGCAACTTAACAATCAGAAATCTATGGAGGGTAATGCCTCAACAGTCGGAGGTATCTATGAAAATTCAAAATATAAAAATTGGCAACATCCCATCCATTATTTGGGGTGATAGATCAGACAAGGTATATGTCCATGTTCATGGCAAAATGTCATGCAAAGAACATGCTAGAGATTTTGCTGAAATCGCTGTGAAAAAAGGATATCAAACGCTAAGTTTCGATTTGCCTGAACACGGGGAACGAAAGGACAGTAGTTATCGTTGTGACATTTGGAATGGCATTAATGACCTTACTCTAATTGGAGACTATGCCTTTTCAAATTGGGATCATGTTTCTTTGTTTGGGTGCAGTTTGGGAGCGTATTTCAGTTTGAATGCTTACACAAATAGTAATTTTGTCAATTGTCTGTTCCAATCACCTGTATTAAACATGGAATATCTAATTAAACAGATGTTTAATTGGTTTGATGTGACAGAAGAACAACTACGCATACAAAAAGAGATTGTAACCTCTGTTGATTTGCTGCGTTGGGATTATTATAAGTTTGTAAAGGAACATCCGGTTAAAAAATGGAATATTCCAACTTCAATCCTTTACGGCAGAAAAGACAGTATGCAATCTCTGGAAATTGTTAAGGACTTTGCGAAATCACATGATTGCAAGTTGGAAATCTCTCAAAATAGTGATCATCCTTTTATGCAAAAAGAGGATGTAAAGATAGTTCATGCATGGCTTGAAGAAAACATATGAGACTATGAGCATAATACGGATTTGAAATCCTAATTAAAACAGACCGAATCCTTGACTATAAGAATTCGATCTATTTTTTGCTACATCCCCAAAATCCCCCAAATGTACAGAGGCGCCGTCAGCATAAACACGAGGCAGGCGAACAGGATAGCGGGCGCCGCCCACTCAAACTGTCCGTGCTTCCGGTAATCAAAATAGTCCGTCCCCAGCTTGACGAAGAAAAACACCGCCAGGATCAGGTCGATGGCCGGAAACTCCACTTTATTGACGACGGATTTGATCTGGGCCGAGGCATCGTTCCAGGTGCTTTCAATGGCTCCGGACACATCTCCGGACGGAGCAGCATACGCTGCCACGCAGAAGCACAGCAAACCCAGCAGCACCAGCGTTCCAGCAATACCAGCCATTTTCGTTTTGCTTTCATCGGGATTTCCTCCCTCCAAGTCACAGAACCACCCGTTCAACGGGTGGCTTGATATCGCCCCTATAAGGGGCATTGTACTGGCTGCGCCTAAAGGCGCGGTTTCGCCAGCCATGATTACGGGCTACCCCTGGAAGGGGTTACTTTCGTGCTTTGTCTTCGATGATATCTGCTTCTTCCTGCTTTTGGATATACTCTCGAATCACATCTTTATTAATGCCGACGGTACTCACAAAATATCCTCTTGCCCACAGGTGTCTGCCGCTCCCTTGCTTCATTTCTGGAAAGCGATCAAACACCATCAGTGCGCTTTGCCTTTGAGATATCCCATAAATTCGGATACGCTCAATTTCGGTGGTATCTTCACGTACATATGCACATGATCCGCACTGATGCTCCCTTTTACCAGTTCTACGTTCTTGTACTCACATAACGTCCTTAGAATTTCCCCAACTTCTTTCCTGATCTCCTTGAAGAAGACTTTTCGACGAAATTTTGGGATGAATATGATAGGACAACTACAATCCCACCGGGTGTGGGCTAGACTGCTACCACCCATGGGTAGCGTCCCCCTTTGCTTGAGAATTTGGCTGGCGAAACCATTTCTCAGTATAGCAAACGGGGACTTTCTTTCATCATGCCTCACGGTACTTCCTGTTCAGTTCTCCCAGGCATAGCCTGGGGCTTAATATTTGAGTTAGGCAGAAAGAAACAAGAAAACCATCATCGTAAGGTAACGGGTGAGATCGAAGCGAGAATTTGTGCCATCGCGGATGAACTCATTCGGCTGGAGGTGGTCGAATATATAACCGACAGCACCGTTTGCGAAATTATGAAAAAAACGAGATTAAACCGTGGCTCGTCAAGGAATGGTGCATTCCAGAAGCCAGTGCAGAATTTGTAGCCAAAATGGAGGATGTACTGGATGTCTATCAGCGTCCCTATGATCCCAAGCGTCCGGTTGTTTGCATCGATGAAACCAATAAGCAACTGATCAAAGAAACCCGAATTTCCTGTGCGTCGGGTCAGCCTGAAAAAGTGGATTCGGAGTATGAGCGTAACGGCGTTGCCGATGTCTTTAAGATCTTTGAACCGCTTGCGGGCAAACGTGAAACCATCGTCACCACAACCCGGACAGCTGTAGATTTCGCCCAGGTGCTCAAGTATACATCGGATGTCCTATACCCGCATGCCAAGAAAGTGGTCCTGATCACCGACAATCTCAATACACATTCGACTGCCTCGCTCTATAAGGCATTTTCACCGGAGGAAGCTCACCGTATTGCGAATCGGTTTGAATGGCATCATACGCCAAAACATGAGAGCTGGCTGGACATGGCGGAAATTGAAATTGGCATTATGTCGCGGCAGGCCCTGGAAAAACCACTTCCTGATATGGAAAGTTTCAAAAAACAAGTAAGTACTTGGACACAGCAACGCAACGCAGCAGGCTCGAAAGTAAACTGGCAGTTCACCACTCAAGACGCGAGAATCAAATTGAAACGCTTATATCCAACTATTCTTTAATTACTAGCCGGATAGAGCACTAGCTTATTTTAAAGCGCCTGAGTTTGGGTGCTTTTTCCATGTTACTTGCAAAGCCTGCACTCTTCTCTCCTCCTTTCTCCTGTTAAACCACATGAAAGTCATGTTGTATCAACATCTTAAACCCTTATAAATAAAGGGTTTCTATTATGCAATTTATTAGAAGGTGAGTAAAATAACAAACGTCGCAACAAGTGGATCAAAGATATCCGAATCAATAAAGTACAACCCAGGACTTTATCGTCCACAGCTGCCGCTGTTTTTAGTGGGGGCTTGTCTAATGCTTAATTTTCTTTCTACATCAGAAGCACTGGTAAAAGGCATAAATCCAGAATAATAGTTAACATAACTAATGTTAAGTTAACTATGTCTCTTTTTGCACAATTGCTAACTTGAAAAGGGGGGCAGCCCGTAAAGTTCAGTGTACAATTCTTTTCCTCTGCTGTTATCCAGATGCCGCTAAATGACTCATGTGGTTAAGGCTTCTCTTCAATAACAAAAACAACTTGTTATTATTTTGTTTTTGATTTATTCTAACTGTTATTGAGGCTTTAATATAGCTGGTAATTATTTAAGGTTATCGGTACACGAAATAACATGTTATTACTAAATTAGTAGGAGGACGTGGGGATGAAGGAAGTTTTTTATAAAGGAATGACTTATGGCTGGGAAACAAAAAGAGGAGAGTACCGGAAAGATTATGCGGCGGATTCGATGAAAAAGCTGGCTGATACCGGAAGTGAGTGGATCGCTTTGTCCTTCTGGACCTGGCAGGATACAGTGTTCTCAACAGATATTCATTTTGATTACGGTTACACACCGACAGATCGGGATATCGAACATGCGGTGCGGAATGCGAAGGATCTGGGCCTGAAAGTCTGCCTGAAGCCTGTAGTCAACTCCAGAGACGGGATTTGGAGAGCTCGGATCGGATTTCCTGAGGATGGAGACGCCTATTGGGCAGCCTGGTTCGAGTCCTACACGAATTTCTTGAAGCATTATGCGGAGCTTGCAGAGGAGCTGGGCTGCGAAATGTTCTGTATCGGCTGTGAAATGGTAGCTACAGAATATAGGGAAGCAGAATGGCGGGAAGTTATCCGTGAGGTGAAGAGCCTGTATACCGGCCCCATCGTTTACAATGCCAATCATGGCAAAGAAGAAGGGATTCAGTGGCTGGATGCGGTCGATCTCATCGGAACCAGCGCATATTATCCTGTAGCCTCTGTGCCAGGGGATTCCTATGAGAATATGCTCACCGCCTGGGAGAAGCAGAAACCCCGGCTTAAGGCTTTAGCCGAAAGATTCAACAAGCCGCTTGTTTTTATCGAAATTGGCTGCCGCAGCGCACTCGGCTGTGCCACTATGCCGTGGGACTTTACGCATAAGGATCTGCCTCATTCGGAAAGTGAGCAGGCTAACTTTTATCGTTCGGCACTTGAAACCTTTTGGAATGAGCCTTGGTTCGCCGGTTTCTTCTGGTGGGATTGGAGCACAAAGCTCTACGCTCTGGAAGAGGCTTCGTCCAACAATGGTTTTGATATTTATGGTAAGGAAGCGGAGCAAGTGCTGAAAGAGTATTACAAATTGCCAGTCACAAAATAACTCTGTCTCAAGGGTCCAGAACGCTCTTGGAAATTTTAAGCATTAAATTAATGTCATTGTCAGGCAAAAAAGATTCATGTTATAGTACTTAAGGAAAATCCGTCCTTCTATTCGCGGGGTTAATATTCCATCCGCTTGAAGGGCGGTTTCTTTTGCGTGCCGGAAGCATAAAATAAGGCTGTCCCGGTCATCGAAATGACCAGGACAGCCCCGTGCTAACCAGTAAAATGGTTACAATTCAAGCTTGGAAATTTCCGCTTTGAGCTTCTCTGCAGATTTCTGGAACATTGCCTTTTCGTCTTCACTCAGCGGCAGATCCAGCACTTCGCGAACGCCGGAGCGGTCAACGACACATGGAGCACCGAGGAACACATCCGAAACTCCGTTATAGTTGTTCAACAGCGTGGAGACATTCAGCACAGCGCCTTCATTGTGCAGAATCGAAACCACGATTCGGTCCAGGGCAAGAGCAATCGCATATGAGGTAGAACCTTTGGCGTCGATAATTTCATAGGCGGCGTTCTTGGTGTCTTCAAAGATCTCCTTGCGTTCCGCTTCATCAAAGCCCAAATCGATGCCGGCCACGTTGGCAAGGCTCCATACCGGAAGCTCGGAGTCACCGTGTTCACCGATAATTTGACCATGAATGCTGCGGGGATCTATTTCTTTATGAAGACCGATCAAATAGCGGAACCGCGCACTGTCGAGCACTGTACCGGAACCGATGACCCGTCTGCGGTCGAAGCCGCTGATCTTAAGAGTGGCATAAGCCAGGATATCTACCGGATTCGTAGCAATCAGCAGAATGGCATGCTGATTGTATTTCGTAATCTTTTGGATGATATCTTTAAAAATCGCGATGTTCTTTCGCAGAAGATCAATCCGGGTCTCACCCGGCTTCTGGGAGGCGCCGGCGGTTACGATAATAATATCCGCTTCCCGGCAATCTTCATAGGTTCCTGCCCACAGCTTTACACCGCCGACAAACGGCATGCCGTGGTTCATGTCCAGCGCTTCACCCAGCGCTTTCTGATGATTAACATCGATTAGTACCAATTCAGGCATCCGTCTGCGCAGAAGCAGCGTATATGCGGTTGTTGTACCGACTGCACCGGTACCGATAACTACGACACGATTGGGCTTAAATGGGGGGGCCATTGTTCCATCTCCTCCGAATTTCGATTTTTTTGTGTCCAATCTTATCCATCATAAGCTCTGGAGTTAGTGTTTTCAAGCAGCTTGTTTTTAATCCATTACCCGAAAACGGGCAAGCTAACAACGCGCTTTCGCAGAGAGGAGGTAGCTATGTTTAGTATTGCTGCACTATTTATGTATCTTGGGGCTGCCATTCTGCTGAAAACTTATTCCGGGTCCGGCACTGGGATTGTCAATCATTGTGAAGACATCATCGTAGCTGTTCACCCTGTTTAAGATTGCCGGTGCACTCCCAAAGTGGCCAATTTTTATCGGACTGGCATGAAGCTGCTAACCACGGCACCATAGGAGTTCTACACTCATTTCATCGACAGGAGCGAATTTAAGAATGGATTTATTCCGCAAAAAACCGCTGACCGCGCCTCAAAGCGCCGATGGCGCTAAACTAAGCAAGACACTGGGTGCGCTGGATCTTACAACACTTGGTGTAGGGGCCATTATCGGCACCGGGATATTTGTTATGACAGGAGTCGCAGCCGCGGAGCATGCCGGGCCGGGCCTTGTGCTCTCCTTCATTCTCGCCGGGTTTGCCTGTGTGCTGTCCGCACTGTGTTATTCAGAATTTGCTTCAACGCTCCCGGTGTCCGGCAGCGCTTATGCCTATAGCTATGTCGCTTTCGGCGAATTGCTGGCCTGGATTCTGGGCTGGGATCTGGTGCTGGAATATGGGGTTGCGGCAGCGGCAGTAAGCAGTGGATGGTCCGGTTACTTCCAGGGCCTGCTGGATGGTTTCGGCCTGCATTTGCCCACAGCACTCTCCGGGGCTTATAATGCGGACAAAGGCACTTATGTAAATCTGCCCGCCATGATCATTATTTTGCTGATCTCCTATTTGTTGACCCGCGGAGTCAAGGAAACGGCCCGCTTTAATGCAATTATGGTTGTGATTAAGCTGTCTGTAGTGCTTCTCTTCATAGTTACGGGATTTTTCTATGTGAAACCGGAGAACTGGACGCCATTTTTGCCGTTTGGCTTCCATGGGGTGGTGAATGGGGCGGCTACCGTCTTTTTCGCCTATATCGGCTTTGATGCCATATCGACTGCAGCGGAAGAGGTGAAGCGCCCGCAGCGTGATTTGCCTATCGGAATCATTTCATCCCTTGCAATCTGTACCGTGCTGTACATTACTGTCTCACTGGTTCTGACAGGGATCGTGCCTTATCAAAGCCTGAATGTCAGTGATCCCGTTTCCTACGCCCTGCGATTCGTGGACCAGAATATGATTGCCGGTCTAATCTCTGTAGGCGCTATCGCCGGGATGACCACAGTTCTGCTTGTTATGCTCTTCGGCCAGACCCGTCTCTTGTTCGCGATCTCACGGGACGGGCTGCTGCCGAAAAGCTGGTCCAAGGTAAGCGCCAAGACGCATACCCCCGTGCGCAGCACCTGGATGGTCGGCGGATTGATCGCTGTGCTCACCGGGTTTGTTCCACTGGACCGGCTGGCTAACCTGACCAGCATTGGGACACTGTTCGCTTTTCTCGTGGTATCCTTGGGTGTAATTGTCCTGCGCCGTACCCATCCGAATCTGAAGAGAGGGTTCACGGTGCCTTGGGTGCCATACATCCCGCTGCTTAGTGCGGCAACCTGTGCTTATTTAATGTATAATCTGGGGAGAGAGACTTGGATCGGCTTTGTCATCTGGCTGGCTGTCGGACTACTGATCTATTTTCTATACGGATACAAAAACAGCAAACTGAATCAAAAATAAACGATAACAGAAGAGGAGAGAGAGCTTTGTCATCCCAAACAGCAGATTTCAAGGTTCTGAGAACGCTACTGGCGGTTCTCCTGAGCCTACTCATACTCTCGGCTTGCTCTTCTTCTCCTGCTCCTGAGCCCACTCAGCCACCTCAGCCGACGGAAGCGCCGGAAGAAGGGCAGACGATTACCCTGATTACACCCGATGCCAAAAACTTAGTCAATAAAGATACTCCCAAATATCAAATACAGACCCGGCTTACGGATTTCAGATTGTTAACCGCTTCTGCAGGACTGGCCTGGGGTGTTACCAAAAATGAGCTTCGGATCTATATGACCAAAGATAACGGGGAAACCTGGGCGAATATTTCACCTTCTGCGAATGTGCAGTTTCTGTCTAATCCGGTGTACAGCCAAGAGATTTTCTTTACCGATCTTGAGAACGGCTGGATTATAAGAAGTGCTTTTGGAACAACGGAAACCGTTGTGCTGCGTACAACCGATGGCGGACTGAGCTGGAAAATCTCTTCTTTTCCGGATGCGAATACGATCTCTTCCATCTATTTCAGCTCTCCGAGCCATGGATGGCTGATGACCTCCTGGGATATCAATGCCACTAAAGCAAGCAAAGCGCTGTATGCAACGGCAGACGGGGGGGCCACATGGAATATGGTTATGCAGAACGAGCAATATAATCCGAAGCTGCCAAATCATGCAATTCCGATGGCGGGCGTGACGACCGGGATGATCTTTAAGGATACAGACCGTGGATTCGTGACCCTCCAGACCGGAGCGCTGCCCAAGATTTACACGACTAAGGACGGTGGAGCAACCTGGAGTCAGGGACCGGAGTTTCTAGTGAATGAACAGTGGAGAGGCTGCGACAAAGTGATCACCGGAGAACCGGAATTCTTCGGCAATAACAGCACATCCGGGTGGTTGCCGGTGGCCTGCCAGAAAGATAAGGAAGCTTCCATCACATATAATGGATATTTTACCGCCAATAGCGGAGAAAGCTGGACATTCACTTCGTTCGGTCTGGGTATCCAGACAGGGATCAACCGCCACCTGGCTCCTGCCTTTTTAAATTCTCAACTCGGCTGGGCCTTGAAAGGAAATCTGATGTATAAGACGATTAATGCGGGAGCAACCTGGACAACACTTCCGGCCAGCAGCGTTTTGCAATCCAAGCTTTTGGAATATCCGGAGATTGTAAAGCTGCAGTTTATTTCAAAGGATGTCGGCTGGCTCTTAATTGAGAAAAAAGAAAATCGACGATCTATCCTGCTGCAGACGACAAATGGGGGCGTAAGCTGGCGGGTAATGTGAGTTGATTTAGCGGGGAGGCTGCAGATGGCAGTCTCTTTTTTTTCAAAATATAAGACCCCCATGCCGCTGCGCGGCACCACTGAGGAATGAAAATATGGGCGATACTGGGTAGTGGGCTGGCGAAGGTAGGTCGGAAATTCTTGGTGATACGAACCCGCATATAAGACGGACCCCAACGACCCGGTGCATCACAGATTGTTGCTCCCATTGGGAAGCACGCAGGGCAGAATAACCTTAGCATTGGTCTTTGCACCAGCCTTAATCACGGCCAGCAGGTAGGAGAAGCAAAGATGGAAGTACTCATTGAACGTTGCTGTGGACTGGATGTACACAAGAAAAGCATCACAGCATGTATCATTACGCCGAAAGGAAAGGAGATTCGAAGTTTTGAAACACTGACTCGTCGGCTGGTCGATCTGGTGGATTGGATCAAAAGCGAGCGGTGCAGCCATGTCGCGATGGAGAGCACGGGGGATTACTGGAAACCGATTTATAACCTGCTTGAACTGGAAGACGTCAAGCCGGTCGTGGTAAACGCGCAGCATATCAAAGCAGTACCCGGGCGGAAAACGGATGTGAAGGATGCGGAGTGGATTGCAAAGTTGCTCCGGCATGGACTGGTGCAGGGGAGCTATATTCCGGGTCGGGAGCAACGTGAGCTTCGGGAAATCATTCGCTACCGGCGAAGTATAATTGAAGAACGGAGCCGGGAAGTGAATCGTCTGCAGAAGGTGCTGGAGGGTGGGAATATCAAGCTCTCATCGGTGGCGTCCAATGTGCTGGGGGTGTCTGGACGGAGCATGCTGGAAGCCATGATTCAGGGCGAAACGGATCCATCGACTTTGGCGAATTTTGCACAAAAGAAGCTGAAGGCGAAAAAAGAGCAATTGAAGCTTGCCCTTGAGGGTAGCCTGGGTCCACATCAACTGCTCATGCTGGAAAAACAGTTGTCGCATATCGACCACCTGAATGAGCTCATCACAGAACTGGATGAAGAAGTGGAACGCCGGATGTCTCCTTTTGCGGAGGACCTGAAGTTATTGGATACCATTCCCGGTGTTGGTAAACGAACTGCGGAGCAGATTCTGGCAGAAATCGGAACGGACATGACACGGTTTCCAAGCGCGGGGCACTTGTGCTCATGGGCAGGAATGACTCCAGGTCACGATGAAAGTGCGGGAAAGAAGCGATCGGCGAGGACGCGAAAAGGAAATAAAAAGCTGCGAAGCGCACTCGTAGAATCCGCGCGCGCGGCAGGACGAAAAAAGAATACCTACCTGTCGGCCCAATATCACCGGATCGCAGGCAGGCGAGGGAAAAACAGAGCGGCCGTAGCCGTCGGTCACAGCATTTTAGCGATAGTCTATGTCTTGTTAACGCGAAGACAGGCATATAAAGAATTAGGGTTTGACTACTTCGACCAACGAAACCACGAGATGGTGATGAACCGATCCATAAAACGCTTGGAATCGTTGGGATATCAAGTAAACCTGAGTGAACAATTGGCCTGACAGCCGATTTCAAAAAAATAAAAAACATGGGGTTTGTTTTGGTATGTGTACTTTTGGTGTTCTGAAGAAACTTTATTTTCAGGGCAGAATTTATATGCTTCACGGTATAAATTATCCTTCTATTTCTCGCTGAAACGGATACCGTCCTTTTGAGGACGGCGAAGCCGTTTCCACTTGTCAATTCATCCCTGTGTTACAATAAGTAGCAGGTGAATCTATGAAATTCATACATATGGAGTGAAGAAGATGCAAGATTTTAATACAATCAAGTCAGTAGAGGAATTGCGTGCTATACTCGGCTATCCAAGCGAACTGGTGAAGAACAAAGCGATTGATGCTCTGGATGAGCATTGCCGCCAGTTTATCTCTAAGTCACCATTGTTGATCATGGCCACTTCCGATGCGGAGGGGTTATGTGATGTCTCACCCAGAGGGGATTTGCCGGGTTTTGTACTTGTTCTGGATGACAACCATCTTGTCATACCTGAACGGCCCGGTAACCGACGAATGGATTCGTTAAGGAATATTCTGTCCAATCCAAACGCGGGCCTTATCTTCCTCATTCCGGGTCTGGAAGAAACGCTCAGAGTGAATGGTCATGCTTATATTGTCCGTGATGAAGAGCTGCTTGTCCGAATGGAATCTCATGGGCGGATTCCGCTGGTAGGCATAGTCATTGAAGTGGAAGAATGTTATATGCATTGTGCAAAATCGTTAAAGCGCTCCAGTTTGTGGAATCCTGACTCTTGGATTGCAAAGGCTGAATTGCCGAATGTTGCTCAAATGATATCCGACCATGCCAAACTTCCTGGTATGAACGCAGAAAAAGTAAAAGCTTCACTGCAAGACAGCTATACCAACCGAATGTATTGATGTTCTGGACGTAGAATGAAGCAAAAAAACGTATTTAAAATTTTCTTTAAAAATGTGAAAAAAATCACATGACAAAGCGCTGAGCGTGTGATATATTTAACACATAGAAAGCAAGTTCATTTTTTCACAAACTTTCATCCGAATAGGAGAGATTACATTGACAACTTTTGAAACGGATTATATGACTAGAAACCTTCTGCAATTATGCTATAACTGTGATGATGCACACCTCTGTGAAACTGAAGAACAATGCAGAGCCTGCTGGGCGGACAACGGAATGCTTCCGGAAGAAGAGAACGAAACCAAGCAACTCTTAGATCTTGTACATGCTTAATATTGATAGGCAGAATGAACGTTTTTAAAGACCACTTGAGTTCTCAAAGCTGAGAGCCGGGTGGTCTTTTTGGTAGGCAGCCAGTCGTCTGCTGACGGCGAATATGGTTTTCATCTTTTTGTGATGCTGTATGAACCGGAACAGGCATATACATGTACAGAAGCGACTGCAGTCATGCGGATAGCTGAAAAATGGGGATTAAGGAGGAATAAGTCATGGGGATAGGCCCGGATTCTTCTTGGATGTTTGATCTTACCGGGACGGTAATACCGATTTTTCTCGCCCTGATGATTGGCATTGTCGCTGTATCTGCTGGCAGGGGGCTGCTTCAATGGAGCCGGAATAACAGCTCACCCCTGTTGACCGTTCCTGCCCGGATCGTCAGCAAGCGCAGTGAAGTCCGCCAGCAGCAGCTTCAGGATGAGAATCAGAGCAGCCGCACCAGTACAACCTACTATTTGACCTATGAGACGGACGAAGGCGCCAGGATGGAATTTAAAGTGGATGGAAATGAGTTCGGCATGAGCGCAGAAGGAGACAGAGGTGTGTTGACTTACCAAGGTACAAGATATCACGGGTTTCAGCGCAGCCTGCATTACTCCACAGCTGATTGATTTAACTGTCTGTGATACGAATTTGGTTCGGTTTACAATAGAGCTAAGATTACTGTACAATCCCCTTGTTTCCGGTCTGTGGAGCAAGGGGATATTTATATTGTCTGGATCTATACCTAATAATAACTAACAAGGAGCTATGAAATGATGAATTATTTGCATAAAACTGTAATTGTCACTGGAGCCGGCCACGGTATTGGCAGAGCGATCGCCGAAGCTTATGCATCCAAGGGAGCCAGCGTAATTATCGCAGAGCTCGATGAAAGCACAGGAGGCATGGCGGCAGCCGAAATCTGCAATCAAGGCGGAACTGCTGAATTTGTCGCTTGCGACGTAAGCAAGGAGGAGGACATTACTGCACTGGTTGCCCACACAGCAGCTAAGTACGGGACCATTGATATTCTGATCAATAATGCAGGCATTGCGAATCCGCATACCTCTACGCTGTACGAGCTGTCTGTGGAGGAATGGGATAAAGTACTCAATACGAATGCACGCAGTGTATTTCTGGCAACCCGGGAAGCGGCCAAAGTTATGCGCAATAATCCGCAAGGCGGAGCCGTCGTAAATCTGTCATCAACCCGTTCATTGATGTCAGAACCGAATACGGAAGCCTATGCGGCGTCCAAGGGAGCCATCGCTGCTCTGACCCATGCCATGGCAGTTACGCTGGGGAAAGATGGCATCACGGTAAACTGTATCAGTCCGGGCTGGATTGAGACGGGAGATTATGCGGAGCTGCGTGAGATTGACCATAGCCAGCATCCTTCGGGACGGGTAGGCAGACCGGAGGACATCGCCAGAGCCTGTCTCTATTTAACGGCACCGGATAATAATTTCGTTACAGGAGCACAGCTTATCATTGACGGTGGCATGACCCGCAAAATGATTTATGAGCCATAACTATGCAATCCAAGTAGCGGGAAGAAAATAGGCGTGAACTGTCACCTCTTAGGCGAATGCACATACAATACAGCGAGCAGTCAAGAGATGTGGAAGCTTGCGAAGCAGGTTTTGCAAGAAGTCCGGCAAGAAGCGGATGCCTTCAGAACTGCTACGAAGCAAAAGGAGGAGAATGTGTGGCCGTCATCAAAGCGAACTCGGAAGATGTGAAGGTGCTTGCGCGGCTGATGCGGGCGGAAGCCGAAGAGGACGGAGAAGCTGGCATGCTTATGGTCGGGAATGTCGGGGTCAACCGGATTCTCGGCAATTGCCTGGACTTCAACAATATCCGCAATATGAACGATATGGTGTTTCAAAGTCCAGGTGGCTTTGAAGCGCCCCAGAAGGGGTACTTCTATCAGCGTGCCCGGGAATCCGACATTCGCCTGGCCAAAAGAGTCATCGCCGGAGAACGACGCTGGCCGGCCTCTAATGCCTTATGGTTCTTCCGTCCTGTAGGCGAATGTCCCGCCACCTGGTATAACCAGCAGAACACCGGCCGCTTCAAAGCTCATTGCTTCTTTACTCCAACCAGCGCGGATTGCCCGGCTGTATATTAGTACATCCGGCCCAGCGGGGAGAGACAGTATGCTTCCGTAGTCTGTCTCCCCCCGCTGAAACTGGTAAGCGAAAATTGTGATGTCGCAACATGTTCTAAACGAAGTGTATTCAAGGAAGCAAATGCTGACAAAACTTTTAGGAGGTTTTACACAAATGATAGGTCAACCTTACCGTCCCGTTACTTATATGATTGGCAGTACTTCTTCTTCCACTGGCATGAACGGAGGCGGAATGCCTGCCAGCGGCTACATGGGCAGCATGCCGCCTCAAGTCACCAGCGGGAGCCCCATGACGCCTACAGGAAGCGTGATGCCGACCACAGCCCCGGCCTTTGAACAATCCTACATTGAGAACATTTTCCGCCTCAACCTGGGCAAGATCGGGACCTTTTATTTCACATATGAGAACAACAAGGATTGGAATGCCAAGGTTTACAAAGGCGTGCTGGAAGCAGCCGGACGGGATCATATCATTATCAGTGATCCAGCTACCGGACAGAGAACTGTGCTGCTGATGATTTATTTCGATTATGCCACCTTCGATGAGCCGCTTGCTTACCAGTATCCGGGAGTCATCGGAAATCCGCCGGTCGCCCGCAACTTCCGTTAATCCCCTGAACAACTATCCATAGAAGACATTTTGTAAACGGCAGTCCGCCTGTAAATGGGGGCTGCCGTTTTTTTGAGTGAAATTGGAGGATTGGATAATCGCGCTGAACCGATTGTAAATAGGCCGCAAAAGCAAAAAAACCTGATAGCGCTCCTACCGCAGTTATATAGTCAGTTCACCTCTTTTGGAGGCAAAGCTAAACGCGTCAAGTTTGACGGAGGGGGTGCAGAAGATTTAACATATATAAAAGCGCATCGACAATGTTTTTTTGCATTCGTTAACCTTGTTTTATACCTTTTATACGGAGTATGTCCATAAGAAGGAAAACTAGATCATATTTTTACTCCGGTTTACACCTGTTTTTATGGAGTGAGTAATAATATAATAATGTATATATTTATAATCCGTGATTCTAGTCAGGAGTTGAAGGCATTGGGAAATTGATACTGAAAGGAACGTTTGGCGTTTCACTAGCTAACATTTTGAAAAATCGAAGGAGGTGGGCCTATCCACCCGATACGAAGAACGGTGGATAGGAGTATAAATTGAGCGACCCTTTACCCGGTATATTACATGTAGGTCTTATTCTTTTGCTTGTGCTGTTTAATGGCTTTTTTGTTTCGGTTGAATATGCGATGGTCAAGGTACGAAGCGGCCGCATTGAAGCACTGATTGAGGAGGGCAGTAAAAGAGCACCCGCAGCAAGAAATATTGTCCACAATCTAGATGCTTATCTGTCCGCCTGCCAGCTTGGCATCACGCTTGCCTCGCTCGCACTCGGCTGGCTGGGTGAACCGGCCATAGCTACGATTGTGGGACCGCTTGTAACAAGCCTAGGCTTCGGTGAAACAACCGTATACGTGATCTCCCTAATTATTGCCTTTATGTTCATCACGGTGCTGCATATTGTACTAGGCGAACTGGCACCCAAGACAATTGCCGTGAACAAAGCGGAGAAGGTGCTTCTGCTAACGGCAGGTGCGATGAACGTCTTCTACCGGATCATGTATCCATTTATCTGGATCGTCAATGGGTTAGCAGGCGGACTGCTGCGTTTCTTCCGCCTGGCACCGGCTTCAGAGCTGGCCACGGCACATACAGAGGAAGAAATCCGCATCCTCATGCAGGAGAGCAACAAGAGCGGGCTGATCGACAATACAGAAATGACTCTGGTGGACAATATCTTTGAATTTGCCGATACGATGGCCAGAGAGATTATGATCCCCCGAACCGAAATGATCTGTCTTAACAGTCATCTGACGGCAGAAGAGAACCTTGAGATTGCCTTTGACGGAATGAGAACGCGTTATCCGGTTTGTGATGGCGATAAGGACCATATTCTTGGCTTTATCCATATTAAGGATCTAATCCGGGATCAGGCGCCGAAGTACAACGAATTGATTCGTCCGATTCTTACCGTTCCAGAGTCCATTCAGATCAGTGCACTCCTGAAGGTGATGCAGCGGGCGAAGACTCAAATCGCCATTCTGATTGACGAATACGGCGGTACGTCAGGCATGGTTACGCTTGAGGATATTATGGAGGAGATTGTCGGAGAAATTCAGGATGAGTTCGATGAGGAGCGTCCCGGTGTTGAGCAACTAGGTGAGGATGAGTTTTCCATAGACGGCCTCATGCTGATCGAAGAGATCAACGACACGCTGGGGCTTCATATGGAGACGGAAGACTATGATACTATAGGCGGCTGGCTATACTCCAAGTTAGAAGTCAATCCGCCGCAAAAAGGGCAAACCGTTGAATTCGACGGCCATCTGTTCGTGGTAGAGGAAACTGAGAACAAGCGGATTTCCCGGATTAAGCTATTGAAGCTGCAGTTTTTGACGGAGGAAGCTGGAGCATAAACTTATTTAGCATTACACAAAAAAGGCACTAGCGCAGAATTAGCGCATTGCCTTTTTTGTGTGTGATCCAATACCACAATTTAGCATTGGGAGACCGATTCGAGTCGTTTCTTGTCGGGTAAGAAAGTGTAATTAGCATCTTTGTACTCAGAATCATTTGATGATTGTCTCGCTGCTCATTCCAAACGTGGCTTCCTTTGTGCTGTTTCAACTGTTTAATAACCCGCGTACACACAGCAGAGTCTATCTTGGCTTAGTTGAAAACAAAGGCGGTGTGAGCTGAAGTTTGCTATGGAAGTTTGCCAAAGAGAGAACTTTAATTATATAATTTTAAATTATATGACTTTCATTACCCGGGTCCTGAGTGGACGGAAAGGAACTCTCTTTGAGCAAAAACAAACGAAACAGTGCCGCGGCTCCCCAACAGAGCAAGCAGGAAAAGCGCAGGGCAGAACAGGAAAAGCAGAAGCAAAAAACGAGAATTCTGATCTTCAGCACGGTAGCAGCAGTTATCATTATCTTTGTCGCTCTAATCATGCTGATTCCAAAAGGGAACTCTGACTTTAATTACAGCGAGATGCACAGACTTGGAAAAGAGGATGCTCCAGTCAAAATTGTTGAATTCGGGGATTATAAATGTCCGGCGTGTTCAGACTTTACCGGTACCATCAAACCTCAGCTTGTTGAAAAATACGTAACTCCGGGCAAAGCGGCCTTTTACTTCGTAAATATGGCCTTTATCGGACCGGATTCCGAAACAGCGTCATTAGCAGCTTTATCTGTCTATCATCAGAACAGTGAAGCTTTCTGGACCTATTATGACGCAATCTATGCTAATCAGGGCGATGAGAGCGAAGAGTGGGCGACCGCTGATTACCTGGTAAGCCTGGCGCAGAAAGAGAACCTGCCGATAGATTTTGACCTCTTGCGTAAAGACATTGAGGAACGCACCTATGAAAGTGAACTGCAGAGAGATATGAAGCTGGCCGAAGACAGCAAAGTGACCTCTACTCCTACTGTATTTGTTAATGGAGTCAAGGTAGACAAGGCCTTTGATATTGAAGCCATCGACTCGCAGGTGCAAATCGCCCTTGATTCGGCGGATGCCAAATGATGAAATTCTCTACCTTCTGCAGACGCCACTGCCTGTATCTGGCCTGGTTTGTTTCCGTAATTGCAGTAGCAGGAAGCTTGTATCTTAGTGAAGTGCTGCATTATGAACCCTGCAGGCTATGCTGGTTCCAGCGTATCTTTATGTATCCTCAGCTGATTCTGCTCGGAATTGCCACGTACCGGGGAGATAAACGCATCATTCCTTATGTGCTGCCTTTATGTCTGATAGGCGGGAGCATCTCCCTGTACCATTACGCAGAGCAGAAAATTCCTGCACTCAGTAAAATTTTGCCATGCAAAATTGGTGTACCCTGCAATGAGGATTATTTGAACTTTTTAGGGTTCATTACGGTACCTCTGCTTGCGTTGATTGCTTTTGCTCTAATCGCAATTTTGCTCTGGACCGGGCGCCAAGAAGAGCCAGCAGAATAAGAAAAGGCTAAGCAGAATTTAGAGCAAAAATATTTCCTTAATTTCTGTCACAATTAACATCCAAAACACTCAAAAATCACGGAACGCTGGGATAATGAAAGAGAATGAAAGATCCACTTATCCCCGATCTTGGATTTGAGCTTTTTGGATGTTTTTTCATTCTTTTTTCATTTTTTTCACCGCTTTACTGAAAAGCTATTGTAGACTATTATTAGTCCTTGTGAGAAGTTGAATATGCGCTGAATTTTCCGCAAGGAAAAACGGGGGAACCAAACTTGACGGCAACGTCAATGGGGTGAATCGGAGGCAGGTCAGTATGACCGGAACCGTAGGGCTACCACAGCCCGAATCCGCCAGCTAACCTCGTAAGCAAGGGTGGGATAATGAGCATGCGTAAGCATGCGGATCATTTCCGTATGCTTATTTTTGTGCCTGCATTTATGAAACCTGCCAATGAAAACGGCGCGCGGTATTACCGTTTCAACTCAACAAAGAGAGGAACTGTTACTACAATGGTAAGCAAGGTAAAACGACTATTGATCGGGCGTCCGATGAAGTCGAACGAACTCGATCATGAAAAGTTATCCAAGGTGAAAGCACTGGCTGTTCTGTCTTCCGATGCACTCTCGTCTGTGGCCTACGGAACGGAGCAAATTCTGATTGTACTGGTGGCCGCGGGCTTCACCGCCATCTGGTATTCATTGCCGATTGCATTAGCCGTATTGGGCCTGCTGGCCATCCTTATTTTTTCCTATCGCCAGACCATCTTTGCCTATCCGCAAGGCGGCGGAGCGTATATCGTGGCAAAAAGCAATCTGGGCGTTCCTACCGGCCTCTTGGCTGGCGGCTCTTTATTGGTAGATTACATTCTTACGGTTGCAGTTAGTGCTTCAGCGGGAACGGATGCGATCACATCGGCCTTTCCGAGTCTTCATAATCATACTGTCCTTATTGCAGTCTCCGTCATTCTGATCTTGACGATTATCAATCTCCGCGGGGTGACGGAGTCCGCTTCATTTATTGCCATCCCGGTGTATCTGTTCGTGGTCTCTATCTTTGTACTCATCATTGCCGGGGTGTACAAATATATTACAGGCGGCGCTCATGCCGAAATCCCGGAAATCGGTTCCGCCGTTTCCAATGTCAGCCTGTTCCTATTACTCAAAGCCTTCAGTTCCGGTTGTTCGGCACTGACCGGGGTAGAAGCGGTATCGAATGCCATTCCGAACTTCAAAGCTCCAGCGGAAAAAAACGCCGCCAAAACCTTGATGCTGATGGGAGGCATCCTCGGATTGATGTTCACCGGCATTACGCTGCTGGCATACTGGTATGGTATTACTCCTAATGAGAAATCCACCGTCGTGTCGCAAATTGCCGAATCTACGTTTGGCCGGGGCGGTTTGTACTTTTTCATCCAAGGGATAACGGCTGTCATCTTGTTCCTGGCGGCGAATACAGCTTACTCGGCGTTTCCGCTGCTCGCGTTCATGTTCGCCAAAGATAAATATTTGCCTCATGCCTTCATGGTCCGGGGAGACCGTCTGGGCTTCTCTAATGGTATTATCTTTCTCGGAGTATTATCGGCTGTGCTTGTAGCTGCTTTCCACGGAAATACAGAAGGGCTGATTCCGCTGTATGCAGTCGGGGTATTTATCCCTTTTACGCTGTCGCAGCTTGGCATGATGGTGCACTGGTTCAAAACGAAGCCGAAAGGCTGGCAGAATAAATTTGTAGTCAATACAATCGGTATGCTGACTACCCTGACGATTACGCTTATCTTTATCATTACCAAGTTTTCCAGCGTGTGGATGGCCTTCATCTTCCTGCCGGTTGTCATGTTCGTATTCCACCGCATTCACCGTCATTATATGAATATAGCTGATCAGCTTCGCATATGTCCTGCTACGGATAAACCGTTGATTAAAGGAAGTACCGTTGTTGTTCCTGTTGCGGGTGTGACACGCGCTGTGCTGCATTCGATCAGTTATGCGAAGTCGTTAACAGATAATGTGGTGGCAGTCTACGTTGGTTTTGATGAAGAGGAAATTCACAAGATGGAGCAGAAATGGGAGGAATGGAACCCGGGTGTACGCCTGATCGTGCTTCGTTCCCGTTACCGCAGCATTATCCGCCCACTGGTGAAATTTATCGATACCGTAGAGTGGAAGACCGCTACTACAGATCATATTACCGTATTGATTCCACAGTTCATTACCAAACATTGGTGGCAGGCGATCCTGCATAATCAGACCAGCCTGTTCATTCGTTCTTATCTAATGAATCAAAAAGATATAGTTGTAGCAACAGTGCCCTATCATTTGCACAAATAGGCAGATAAATATGGTTAGCAGAGGTTGTTTCCGTAGCTTGCGGAGGCAACCTTTTTTTATAGAACGAATAATTTTGTTGACAGAGATAATGAGAATCAATATCATTTAAAAAGTAAGGCGAAGGCCTCGGACACCTTTGACCATTAATGCTTGTAAATACAGGAGGGGTATTTAATGTTTTCGAACAATAAGAGATCAGGCAGCATGAAGCTGGCATTGATCGGATGTATGGCTATGACTTTGTTCTTGTCCGCTTGCGGCAATGGCAATAATGAGAATGCTGCAAATTCTGGAGCGGAAGCTACCGCTGCACCTGCACCTACGGCTACGGCTACTGCTGAAGCAACGGCAGCGCCAACGGAAACAACTGCGCCGGCTACAGAGAAAACGGTGACAGACGCCATGGGACATGAAGTCACGGTACCGGCTAATCCGCAGCGCGTACTTGCTTCTTATATGGAAGACTACCTGGTAACACTGGGCGTTACCCCGGTAGCGCAGTGGTCCGTGACAAACGGAACCCAGGAATATCTGATTGCTGATCTTAAAGATGTGCCAACCATCAGCTATGATCTTCCGCTGGAGGCTGTGACCAGCTTTGCCCCGGATTTCCACATTGTGCAGTCTGAGTCTAGTGTGCAGAACGGTCTGTATGACCAGTTGAACAAAATTGCACCTACTTATGTCCTTGGTGACAAGATTAGCAAAGACTGGCGCAAATCGCTGCTCAAAATCGGTGAGCTCCTGAACAAGAGCACTGAAGCTGAACAAGCCATTGCGGATTACGATCAAAAAGCAGCAGATGCAAAAGCCAAAATCAGCAGCTCCATTGGTGATGATTCGGTCGCCATTCTGTGGCTGGTGTCGAAGAACTTCTTTATAGTAGATGAAACACGCAGCAGTGGTGCTGTATTGTACGGGGATCTGGGTTTGAAGCAACCAAACCTGGTTACAGAAATCCCTGCGGCATCCAGAGCAACCTGGAATCCGATCACGCTGGAGAAATTGGCTGAACTGACCGCAGATCATATCTTCCTGGTGAACAGTGACAAGACCGAAGCCTCTGACATTCTTAACGGAGCAATCTGGAAGGGTATCCCTGCGGTTAAGGCTGGAAATGTTCATGAACTTAGCGAGGCAAGCAGCTGGCTGTACAGCGGAGCCATTGCCAACTCCAAAACCATTGATGATGTCTTGAGTTTTCTCGTGAAATAATCAGCCTTAACTGTGTGTAGAGAGAACTCTTCAGCGGTGGAGGGATGTGCAGGTTCTTGTATCTTGAGATACAAAGACCTGCACCTTTTTTTAGGACATTGACTTAATCGTTCACAGTGAAAGTGCGAGCTGTGAAAGCTTGTACATAATTCAGATATTTGCGATAATGAGAATGATAGTTGTTCTCATTACAACATTGAACTCATCCTATTAAGGGGAAGACTTATGGTGTCATCCACACGTTCTATAGCTAACAATACAAATCCGTCAGGAGATCAACCGCTGAAGACAAGGCCGGTTGCTGCGGTAGTTATTTTGATTTTCGGCCTTGCCGCTGTCGTCTTTGGTCTGGCACTTTCCGTTTCGGTGGGTGCCGCGGATATTAGACTGGTGACGGTATGGGAGGCAGTCTTCCGGTTTAATCCGGATCTGCAGCAGCATCAGATTATTCGGGAACTGCGGATTCCCCGTGCTTTGGCGGGAGCGCTGGTTGGTACTTGTTTCGCCGTCGCAGGAGCAATTATGCAGGGCATGACCCGCAATCCGCTGGCAGATTCCGGCTTGCTGGGTCTGAATGCCGGTGCCGGCGCAGGATTGGCGTTAGCTTTTGCTTTTGCGTCATCTGCTTCTTTTCTCTACATCATGCTGTACTGCTTCATCGGCGCTGCAGCGGCGGCCATTCTTGTGTTCGGGATTGGCTCGCTCTCCCATAGCGGCTTAACCCCGCTGCGTCTGACCCTTGCCGGCGCCGCTGTAAGTGCTATGCTGCTGGCGGTAAGCCAGGGAATCGCGATTCTGTTTCATCTGTCCCAGGATATTGCCTTCTGGATGGCAGGCGGGATCGGCGGGACGAATTGGACACAGCTTCGTATTTTGTTTCCCTGGATTGCGGCAGCTCTGATAGGATCTCTGCTGATCTCCCGATCCATTACACTCCTTAGTCTCGGACGCGATGTAGCGGCGGGGCTTGGACAGCGGACCAGGCTAGTGCAAACAGCCGGGATTATTATTGTAGTGATTCTCGCCGGCTCCGCGGTTTCGACGGTTGGACCGATTGCTTTTGTGGGGCTGATTATCCCCCATATTACCCGTTATCTGGTTGGTGTCGATTACCGCTGGATTATTCCCTGCTCTGCAGTACTCGGCAGCTTACTAATTGTATTTGCTGATATTGCGGCTAGAATGATTAACGCGCCTTATGAAACACCGCTAGGCGCTTTAATCGCAGTGATCGGCGTGCCGTTCTTTATTTACTTGGCGAGTAAACGGAAGGGGGAGCTGTCATGAGCAAAGCTCTGCGCTCACCCACCGGGAAACAACGCCGTACCCGGGAAGCAGCTATATTGACTTCACTTGCGGTTCTTATCGTGGTCATCTTTATTGTCAGTATGAACACCGGGTTAATGCGATTATCACCGCTGGATGTTTTACACACAGTCCTTGGAGAGGGAACGCAGCAGCAAAAGCTGATTCTTTTTGATTTCCGGCTACCGCGCATAGTGATCTCGCTGCTTGTCGGCGCAGGGTTTGCGGTTTCCGGCTGCATTCTGCAAAGCTTATCGCGCAATGCGCTGGCAGAGCCTTCTACACTGGGGATTAATGCCGGTGCCGGGTTTGCGGTGATTATCTTTATCTCATTTGTTCCGGCAACCTCGGCAGCTCCAATCTTTGTTCTTCCGCTGCTGGCGCTGGCCGGAGCAAGTCTTACAGCTGCACTTATTTATTTCCTGTCTTTCCGGCGTGAGGATGGCCTCTCGCCGACAAGAATGATACTTATCGGGATCGCTGTAGGTGCAGGCATCTATGCTTTCCAATTGATCCTGTCGTTAAGGCTGGATCCGCAGAATTATCAGTTTGTGGCGATCTGGATGGCAGGTAAAATCTGGGGCGGCGACTGGAGATTTGTGCTTGCGCTGACACCTTGGATAGCTATTTTGCTGCCATTTGCGTTCTACAAAGCCCGGGTGCTGAATGTACTTAACCTCGGGGACCAAACATCGGCCGGGCTGGGCATGCCGGTGGAGAAGGAACGCATTCTGCTGCTGGCCGCCGCAGTCGCGCTGTCCGGCTCCTGTGTCGCCGTAAGCGGCGGCATAGGCTTTGTGGGGCTGATTGCGCCCCATCTCGCCCGCAGGCTCGTTGGACCGAAGCATCAGGTGCTGCTGCCTGCCTGTGCCTTAATCGGCGCGCTGCTGCTGCTTACTGCGGATACTATCGGCCGCTGGATTCTGCAGCCGGCTGAAATACCGACAGGTATTGTAGTTGCGCTGATCGGCGCTCCCTATTTCCTATATTTACTGGCCAAATCAAAGGCCTGATTAACTAAAGGAGCAAAATGCTCCATAAAACTAAGCGAATGCTTACGAAGTCAGTTTTATTGCGTCGTTAATCTTAAAGGAGCGCATGCTCCATAAAACTTTCAAGGAGTGAAGATCATGTCGGAACGTTTGAATACAGAACAGCTGAGTATTGGTTATGCGGAGGCTACGATTGTTAAAGGGTTGAACCTGTCTCTCCCAACAGGGAAGATCACAGCGCTGGTAGGAGCGAACGGCTCCGGGAAATCCACGATTCTCAAGACGATGGCGCGGATTATGAAACCTAAGAGCGGCAATGTCATGCTCGACGGCAAATCAATTCATACCCTATCTACTAAAGAAGTGGCTCGCCAACTGGCCATCCTGCCGCAAAACCCGACGGCTCCGGACGGACTGACTGTATCCGAACTGGTTGGATACGGGCGTTACCCGCATCAGAAGGGCTTCGGCACCATGACTCCTGAAGACCGTGCGATTATCGCCAATGCGATTTCCGTTACCGGGATGGAAGAGTTCCATGATCGTCCAATCGACCGCCTCTCCGGTGGACAGCGCCAGCGTGCCTGGATTGCCATGGCTCTAGCACAACAGACAGATATCCTGTTCCTTGACGAGCCGACCACGTTCCTTGACATGGCTCACCAGCTGGAAGTACTGCAGCTGCTGCAGAAGCTGAACCAGGAAGAGGGCCGCACGATCATTATGGTGGTGCATGATTTGAACCATGCCTCCCGCTACGCGCAGCATATGGTAGCGATCAAGTCAGGCACCGTCATCAGCGAAGGGAACCCGATGGAGGTTATGACACCAGATGTGCTTCGCAAAGTATTCGGAATCGAATGTGATATCGTTCCCGATCCACGCACAGGTGTACCTTTATGCCTTCCTTACGAGCTTGCTGCTTATAAAGCTGTCGGCATGTAATTGACAAGTGAAGGATTAGCTAGGGGAATTAAGGAGGAAACGGAATGAATGAGGCACAGATAAAAGACATAGGCAGCAAATTTGATCTTTATCCATCTCCCCCAGAGGAGGCGAGGTATTCATTTACAGCGCAGGATCTGATTAATGTAGAGGGTATGAGAGCATTTGTGGACTGCTACAGACCGCTGATGAAGGCACTGGACGATAAGGCTGTGGCTGCATACTTTGGCGGCTGGTTCTCCAGCTTGGCGCTAGCAGTACAATATTCGGTCTCGTTATATTCCAATGTGCCGGTGATCAGCTTATCTAATTTGCGCATTCATCTCATTCCGGCGAGCGGGTATTGCCGCGTTGCCTTCTCTTTGAATTCCTGGGTGATAGAGCCAGCGCCTGCTGACGAACAGGGTCGGGTTACTTGGCGTAATAAAGTGTTCACTGAGTTCTACAGGAACACAGCAAGCCCGCTGCTGTGTACAATGTCTGCCGCCAGCGGATTGAGACTGGGGGAGATCTGGGGACAGCTCCCGTCTAAGTTCAACTACTACATTGAAATGCTTGCAGCAGGCGACAGCAATAAGGAATTTCTGATTCACGTGCAGGACGACTACAGTTATCTGAGGAAAGGCCTGGCTGCGGAAGTGTTCCAGCTTCCCAGAAATCCATTTGATGTTGAGGTGCGCAAGATCGAATCGCTTGCTGATCCAGAGCAGAGGGTACACATGCGTAACCGCTGCTGTCTGTATTATCGGACTGAAGGCGGAAGTGTCTGCTATACCTGCCCCCGTCTGAAAGAAGAGGAACGGGCCACACGTAGAGCCGAATACCGCATTCAAGCTGCATCGCCGCAGGTTTAGGGTATAACTGTAAAAATTGTTTCATACTAAAAATAGCAGGCATACCGCAGCAGGCTCCCGTCATTGACAAGGGAGCCTGTTCGTTGTTAAAGTTGTGGTTGCCATAGTTCAAAGTAAAGCTGGATCAACATAACAGTATAGAAGGTAAGATTTATTATTTTCATAGCGTAAAAGGAGCATGAAGGATGAATATCAGCAAAATTCAAGAGGATCTGCAGCAACTGGCTCCAGCCGGTACGGTAAAAAGCCATGAAGTGCTTAAGGATTATGTATTCACCCAAATGGGCGGCCGTGCAGATATACTGGCTGAACCTGCCACTTATGAGGAAATTCAAAATATTGTTACATATGCCCGGAAGAATGATATTCCTCTCACAGTACTGGGAAATGGTTCAAATGTAATTATCCGTGACGGTGGGATCCGCGGGATCGTCCTGCAGACCTCAGGCCTTAACAGTATGGGGATTCAAGGAGATCTTCTGTACGCCCAGTGCGGTGCTAAGATCATTGATGTATCCAGGTATGCCCTGGAGCAGGAACTGGCAGGTCTTGAGTTTGCCTGCGGTATCCCCGGAACAGTTGGCGGTGCTCTCTACATGAATGCTGGCGCTTATGGAGGCGAAGTTAAGGATGTGCTGCAAAGTGCACTTGCGATCAATAAGGCGGGGCAGCTGGTCACCCTGCAAGGGGATGAGTTTCAATGGGGATATAGACAAAGTGTTTTTGCTAGCGGTGAATATATCGTGCTGGAAGCCAGATTCGCGCTAAATCCGGGAAATCCTGCTTTAATTAAAGCTTCCATGGATGAATTGACCTATCTGCGTGAATCCAAGCAACCGTTGGAATACCCGTCATGCGGCAGTGTCTTTAAGCGGCCGCCGGGCCGTTATGCCGGACAGCTGATTCAGGAAAGCGGGCTTCAAGGGACCCGGATTGGCGGTGCGGAAGTCTCGCGTAAACATGCCGGATTTATTGTCAACGCAGATAATGCCACTGCGAGCGATTATATCGGACTTATTCAGCATGTGCGGGCTGCAGTGAAGGATAAATTCGGAGTCGAGCTGGAGACTGAAGTGGAAATTATCGGAGAAGAATAACTTTATATCGTTGGCCGCGGGAGTAAATACCGCGGCCTTTCTTTGCATAGAGACATGTGCAGTGGGCTCTTAGTATTCCGATTAGCTTATGGAGAGAGCATACTTGGCTCTATCTGTCTGGAGTTCCGCGTTATCTTCACCAAGATTATCCAAACGTAGTCCGCTGACGGCAATTTCATAACTATGCTGTGGAAGCGGCACAAGTTCACCATCCGCATTCAGGGTATTGCCTGAACCTCTTAAGATAAGCGCATCATCCAGATAATCATCGACCGTATCCTCAGCTGTGCGGTACTCTACGGTTTCCAATTGAAAGTGGACTGTATCGAGATCTTCAAGCTCCTGCTTTTTGATTACAATGGTTGTGGTTGCGTGAGCATCGAGCCAATCTATAAGCTTCTGTACCGTTTGATCCATAAGTTGATCCCATCCTTATTTAAGAGATTATAAATTCTAAGTTACCCCTTTCGTTGAAATTGAATCCATATTTCTGAAACAGTTCCTTGGGATATTCTCAATTTCTACGAATAAGCTTGAAGGAAAGCAAACTTTAGGCAAAGGCGGGTAGGCCATTGATTCAGCTTACGGAGGTATCGAAATCGTTTCAGGAGAAGCGGGCGGTAGACAGGCTGTCTTTTTCAGTGGGGGAAGGGGAAGTGTTTGGCTTTCTAGGTCCCAACGGGGCGGGGAAAACAACAACTATTCGCATGATGACCGGCCTGCTTCAGCCCAGTGAAGGACAAATAATGATTAATGGCATGAATGTTTCACAACATAAAAAGAAGGTTCACGCTCAGATCGGGGTTGTCTTTGAGCTGCCAAATCTATATGTACGCAGTTCGATCCGCGATAACCTTGAACTTTTTGCCGATTTGTACGGTGTGGCCAAGGGGCGGGTGGATGAAGTGATTGGCAGCCTGCAACTGGAGGAACGACAGAAATCCAAGGTTGGCAGCTTGTCCAAAGGCTGGAAGCAGCGAGTGTTAATCGCCAGAAGCCTGCTGCACAGGCCCAAAGTACTGTTTATGGATGAACCGACAAGCGGATTGGATCCCAACTCGGCGGCGCTTATCAGGAAATACATAATGAGGATTAAGGCTGAAGGAACTACGATTGTCATCACCACCCATGATATGCATGAGGCGGAGGAGTTAAGCGACCGTGTAGGCATTATGCATGCTGGACGATTGGTCGCACTGGATAACCCGCTGAGCTTGAAAAAGGCTTATGGAAAGGCAGAGATTGAAACCGAATACTGGCAAGAGAATCAAGTGATGAGCACATCCTGGCCATTGGCGGACGAGATGACGAAAGACCACATTTATCAGCTTATGGCGAGCGGGAAGCTTATCAGCCTGCATAGCAAAGAAGCTTCTTTGGCAGACGTATTCGCCGCCCTGACGGGAAGTGAGCTGAGTTGAGTCAAGTGACGAAGCTGATCCGTCATGAATGCAAGGATTTGCTAAGCAACCCTTCTATAATTATTCTCGTGATGCTGCCGATTTTTATGTCCAAAATCATCATCTCGGTCATGGACAAAAACGGGATTAACTTTATGCTGCTGTCAACGTGGATTTTGTTCGCCCAGGTTATGATAGGGATTATGATGACCGGTCCGGGTCTCATTGAAGAACGGGAAAGTAAAACCTTTGATGC
Organism: Paenibacillus sp. FSL M7-1046; assembly: GCF_038007405.1. Taxonomy (NCBI): domain Bacteria; kingdom Bacillati; phylum Bacillota; class Bacilli; order Caryophanales; family Paenibacillaceae; genus Paenibacillus; species Paenibacillus sp. FSL M7-1046. The sequence goes on from NZ_JBBOXB010000001.1 coordinate 5,800,827, forward strand.
GCTGCTTATATCACCGCTTGGCAGAGGACAGATTCTCGTGGCCAAAGGTTTAACAGTTCTGCTGTTTTCTGTCTTCTCACAAACGGTAGTATTTCTGCTCAATCAGGGGTTTGCCTCAGAATTGCTGTCGGTCTTTCCGTATATGCTGGCTGGAGGGATCCTTTTTGTGGAGATTGGAATGATCATCGGATTGAAGCTTGACTCTTCTAAGAATGGTTCTGCTGTCAGCTCTGCGGTCATGGTTGTCTTTTTCCTGCTTGCTTCCGTATATCAGGCACTGCCGGACTGGACTTATCCGTTCTTCGCCGCTTTGCCAAGCATTGAAATCGTGGAAAATTTAAATCGTATTCTAAATGGCGACGGCCCGCTACTTTTCGAGAGTCTGCTGCTCCCGCTGTGGATGACCGTTCTGGCACTGTGGATCTGGAGAACCGGCAAAGAGTAGTGATGGCAATAAGTCTGTTAGCAGGCAAATTCTTTATGGTTGTCAATCTTCTGCCAATCATGTTATAGTTCAAGACGTTAATAATAAGTTTAAGAAGAAGTCTGCGTGTACATCGCAGGAGAGGTTCGCAAACTCCCTCTATAAAAAACTAAGACATCTTGATGCATAGGTAAAGTCTCCGGTTGAAGGGGGCTTAAGGGAGTATAGGGAGATGCCTATACTTATTTCCTGCTATGCTGCGTAATTTCTTAGTAGGGCCATGTTTTCGAAATCTCGTTCTTCTTTCCAGTTCCGGCAGTAAGCCGCGGGAAAAGAGAGGGGTTTTTTGTCATGTCAGAAGGCAGATTGAAAGAGGAAATGCAAGAGGTCACCCTGCTGGGCAATCAAGGGACGCAGTACAAATTCGGCTATGATCCGGAAATTCTCGAGGTGTTTGACAACAAACATCCCGGCCGCGATTATTTTGTGAAGTTTAATTGCCCCGAGTTCACCAGCCTGTGCCCCGTAACCGGACAGCCGGATTTCGGCGTGATGTACATTTCGTACGTTCCGGAGCAAAAGATGGTCGAGTCCAAGTCCCTGAAGCTCTATCTGTTCAGCTTCCGCAATCACGGTGACTTTCATGAAGACTGTGTCAACATTATTATGAATGACTTGATCTCGCTCATGGAGCCGCGTTACATCGAAGTATGGGGCAAATTCACCCCGCGCGGCGGAATATCCATTGATCCTTACTGCAACTGGGGGCGTCCGGGAACCAAGTATGAGGCGATGGCCGAACACCGGCTGATTAATCATGACCTATATCCAGAAAAAGTGGATAACCGATGATCCCAGATCGTGGAGAGGAGAGAGTGTGAAATGAATAAAAAAGCGCTCGTCGTATTCAGCGGCGGACAAGACAGTACAACCTGCCTCGTGTGGGCTATTCAGCACTTTGAGGAAGTTCAGGTCGTTACTTTTAACTATAACCAGCGCCATGCCGCTGAAATTGAGGTTGCCAAGGAAATTGCCGCCAAGTTCAATGTGAAGCAGCATATTCTTGATTTGGGATTGCTGAATCAGCTGGCACCCAATGCTTTGACCCGTGATGATATAGAAATTGTATCCGGTGAAGGGGATGAATTGCCCAGCACCTTTGTAGATGGCCGGAACCTGCTGTTCCTGTCCTTTGCGGCAATTCTGGCGAAGCAGCTAGGATATGCCAATATCGTCACCGGCGTATGCCAGACCGATTTCAGCGGGTATCCAGACTGCCGCGATGTGTTTGTGAAATCATTGAATGTAACCCTCAATCTGTCCATGGATTATGAGTTTGTCATTCATACACCACTAATGTGGCTGGATAAAAAAGAAACCTGGAAGATGGCCGACGAGCTGGACCAGTTTGATTACATCCGTCAGCACACTCTGACTTGCTACAACGGTATCATTGGCAGCGGCTGCGGCACCTGCCCGGCATGTTTGCTTCGCAAGCGTGGCCTTGAGCAATATGTGGCTGAGAGAAAGAAGGTCGGCTTATAATGCTAGGCGAAGTATCGGTTTGTAAAATATTCACTTTTGACGCTGCACATCAGCTGATTGGACATAAGGGAAAATGCAGCAATCTCCACGGCCACACCTACAAGCTTGAAGTGGTCCTGAAGGGCAAACCTTCCGTGGAGGAGGGGCATTCGGACGAAGGCTTCGTGATTGATTTCAGCGATATTAAAAACACGGTACAGCAGAGTCTGGTCGACCGGCTGGATCACGCTTTTCTGGCGATGGGCAACGAGCCTGTGCTGGATACATTGATAAATACGGGATCGAAGGTAGCGCTGCTCTCCTTCCGCACGACGGTGGAGAACATGGCGTGTTATATAGCCTACAAGCTGAAGCAAGCGGCGTTGCCGCTATATTCCGTTAAGCTGTGGGAGACGCCCACTTCCTGGGCGGAGGTGCTGGCTGAGGACATTCCGGAGGATGGACCCTCCTACCGTATGCATGGAGGTTGTGACTGTGAGTAAGATTCCGGTCATAGAAATGTTCGGCCCAACCATCCAGGGGGAAGGCGCAGTTATCGGAGTGAAAACCATGTTCGTCCGTACCTATGGCTGTGACTATCGCTGCAGCTGGTGCGATTCCGCATTCACATGGGATGGTTCGGCCAAGGAGAAGGTGCGGATGCTTACACCAGAGGAGATTATGGCCGAGCTGCTCTCACTAGCCGGAAATAATTTTGACTGTGTAACCATCTCCGGTGGCAACCCTGCACTAATTGGCGAGGCGATGGGCACCTTCATCATGGGGTTGCACGAGCGGGGCATTCAAGCAGCAATCGAAACGCAGGGCAGCCGCTGGCAGGAATGGTTCAACGATGTGGATGTGCTGACAATCAGCCCCAAACCGCCAAGCTCAGGTATGACGACGGATTGGGAGATCCTTGATGGCATTATGGGGAAGCTGCATGATAAAGGCAAAGCTGCCCATAGTCTGAAGGTTGTTGTCTTTAACGAAAGCGATTATGAATATGCCAAAGCAGTGCATAAACGATACCCTGGGGTGCCACTGTTCCTGCAGCCGGGCAATGAGGATGTCACGGAGGAAGGTGACATTTCCGTACGTCTGCTGGGTAGACTGGAATGGCTGTTTAATCAGGTGATCGTCGATCCGGAGATGAACCGGGCACGGGTGCTCCCTCAGCTTCATGCACTCATCTGGCATAATAAACGAGGGAAATAACCAAGATTCGAACCGGACTTCTGCCATGCAGAGGCCCGGTTTTTTGGTGTACAAGAAATTATCTAAAGGGATGACAATTTTATAATGTTTGCAGATGAATTTGTAAAATACCAAGGGTATTCTTCACGTATTCTTCTGGTATAATTATTGAAAAACCAGGGAATAGCGAGGGATCATACATGACAACGGCCTTATTAATTATCGATGTCCAAGAAGCCATGTTCTCTTATGATGTGAAGCTGCATGATGAAGGAGGCGTGATGGACCGGATTATATCGCTATTGAATAAAGCCCGCTCCGCAGGGGCTCCGGTTGTTTATATCCAGCATACCGAGGATGAGGAATATACGAAGGGTTTGCCCACCTGGCAGATCAGCAGCCGAATTACGCCGAAGGAGGAAGACTCCATCGTGGAGAAGCCGACTTGGGATGCTTTTCACCGTACCCGGCTGCATGAGGAGCTGCAGCGTTTGGGTGTGACCGATCTTGTCATCTGCGGGATGCAAAGCGAATTCTGTGTCGATACAACCACTAGACGGGCCTACAGCATGGGGTATTCCAGCGTACTGGTCCAGGATGCGCATAGCACTTTCGGCAACGCCGATTTTAGCGGTGAAGAGATTGTCAGGCATCATAATTCAGTGCTGGGCGGGAGATTCGCTGTGCTTCGGCCGGAGCGTGAGGTAGAATTCCAATGAATGCAGGGAAATCTGCGATGAAGCCAGTGCGCCGGTCCAGATTGAGATTGTTCGCCGGCAAGCGATATTTCACTTGGAAAAGATACTGGACATGGTTTATTCAGCGCCGGAACAAGGCAACAAAACATCGGTCTGAGGCACTGCCCTATAAGGCAGCTGGGCATTCAACCCCGCTCCTGCGCAGACTGCGAAATGTGGACATGCAGCTACAGTACAATAAGATTGCAAATCTGCGTCTGGCCGTCGCCAGGCTGGATGGTCTGGTGATCTCGCCGGGAGAGACCTTCTCGTATTGGCAAACGATCGGCAAGCCAACCCGGCGCAAAGGTTACTTGGACGGAATGGTTCTATATTACGGTGGTTTTCGTTCCGGCACAGGAGGCGGATTATGCCAGCTGTCCAATCTGATCTACTGGATGACGCTGCACACCCCGCTGACCGTGACCGAGCGGCACCGCCACAGCTATGATGTATTTCCCGACGAACAGCGGACACAACCTTTCGGCAGCGGGGCTACTTGTGCATATAATTATTTGGATCTGCAGCTTCAGAACAATACAGACCGGACTTATCAGTTGAAGCTGCACCTGGATGATACTCATCTGTACGGCGAATGGCGATGCGATGACAAGCAGCTTTATCATTATGAGGTATATGAGGCTGATCATGTTATCCGTCTGGAACCATGGGGCGGTTATGTCCGCAGCAACAGCATCCGCCGCAGAGTATTTACGCGGAGCGGCGAGCTTGCAGGGGATGAAGCGGTAGCCGAAAATCATGCCTTGATGATGTACTCTCCGCTGCTGCATCCGCCCACTGAATTAGCGGAAGGGTGATGAACTGATGAATCTTGACGGTGATTGGTACTGGAAGTCAGATGATGAAGTGGGAATGGGACGCTCAAGCAGACTGAAACGCAATATTAGGGTATGGGCTGTGTTACTTGCTGCTCTATTGGCAGCGGCTGCGCTTGCAGGCTGGCTGGTACTACAAGGAATATTCGATTTCTTTGAATATTTAGGCATCTAGGAAAGAGACTTCGGGGGATAACGGATAAACACCGCGACTTTGGGGTTATAACATAGTATGTTGCTAGCCGATCAGCAGAGCGGAGCATGGCTATAAGGTGTTCGGAGACAAGGAAGAGGATTGTATCTAAGGTTGTGCTTAAGCCTTAATGTTACGGGAGTTCATCGGTTACCGGATCAACGAAGGCATGGGTTTCCGCCGCAGGCCGGGAGGCCATGCCTTTGATGTTTTTCAGGAAGCTGCAGCCTTTGTTGCGAATTTTCATGAAAAAAGCTGCATTTTTCCGGATTCTGCGGTAAATTTACATAAGTGACTTTTATCTGAGCCGAAAGGATGCCTGCTGTGACTTCAAAAAAACCGCCTGTTCCCATTCCGCTATTGATGCTGATTGGAATTGTGGCTATTTCTTTTTCTTCTATTTTTATAAAATGGTCATCCGCTCCGGTATCGGTTCAGGGGATGTACCGGCTGCTGTTCACCTCGCTATTGATGCTGCCCTTTGCCCGGCCTTACAGCGGAGCCGCTTTTGCCCTGCGCCGCAAAGACTGGCTGCTGCTGCTTGTGTCCGGGGCGATGCTGGCCCTGCATTTTTTACTGTGGATGGGTTCACTGAAATTCACCTCTGTAGCCAGCTCGACGATGATTATGGCACTGGAGCCGGTGTTTATTATGCTGGGAGCCTATTTGCTGTATAAAGAAAAAAGCAGCAAGTCCGCCATAGCGGGGCTTGCCATTGCGATCTTTGGTGTTGTATTTATTGGCTGGGGAGATATCGGCCTGTCCTCCGACAATTTAAAAGGTGATTTGCTGTCCATTGGCGGAACAGCAGCAGTTGCCGCTCATTTGCTGATCGGACAGAAGCTGGTTGCCCGCATGCCATCGTATTTGTATAGCCTGATTGTATTTATCGCAGCGGCTATTGTTTTTGCGGTATATAATCTGCTGGCGGGCATTCCGTTCTTTGATTATCCGCCAAGGGAGTGGGGAATCTTCGTATTGCTGGCAATTGTCCCGACCGTATTTGGTCACATTTTGTTTAACTGGCTGCTGCAGTACGCTTCGGCGACTACCGTTTCGATGAATATTCTGGGAGAGCCGGTTGGTGCAAGTATTCTGGCCTTCCTGCTGCTTGGCGAACAGTTGACAATCCTCCAATGGGCCGGCGGTGTATTGGTAATGGGAGGGCTTGCAGTCTATTTGTATGCAGGACGCAGGAAAGCTGCAAAGAGAAGTGAGGCTCTGCCCAGCATCTCCTAAAGCACACATTCTAACAGACAACTTATCAACATAAAGGGGTATTTCACAGTATGAATGATCAAGACTTAGAACAAGAACCGCAAGACAATCCGGGAGCTGTGCCTTCCAGTGAAGAACTGTGGAATGAGGATACCTATGCTGCATGGACAAGCAGATTCGGCACTCCGTCAGAGGCAGCAGCAAAGTTGTCTAAAGATCCAGTGTCCCGGCTGTTCCCGTTAAACGCTTATTTCGGAGAGGTCCGCGGGAAGAAGATGATGAATCTGATGGGCTCGAACGGCATGAAGGCGGTAGCCCTTGGGCTGCTGGGAGCCGAAGTGACTGTTGCCGATTTCTCGGAAGCCAACGCCCGGTACGCGGCGGAATTGGCGCAGGAAGCCGGAGTCGGGCTGTCCTATATCGTTTCGGATGTGCTGAAGCTGCCGGACGAAGTGCTGGACAGCACGTATGATATTGTTTTCGCTGAAATGGGGATTGTCCATTATTTCACCGACCTGACCCCGTTTATGGATACTGTCTGCCGTCTGCTGGCTCCGGGGGGAACCTTCGTGCTGCGCGACTTTCATCCGGTAACGACCAAGCTGATTTCTTCCAAAGGATCAACCGCTAAAGTACGGAAGCACAAGGTAAGCGGCGATTATTTCGATACGGCTATGGAAGAGAAAAAGGTGTCTTACTCGAAGTATTTGCCTGCTTCAGGCGGTCAGACAGGTGAGAAGCATAGTGTTGTTTATTGGCGGCGCTGGACTTTGGGGGAGATCGTTACGGCAGCCGCTGGTAGTGGTCTACTCATCCGAGAACTGGTGGAGGAGCCCAACCTGTCTTCTGAGGTTTACGACAAAGGAATTCCCAAGACGTTTACGCTGGTAGCAGAGAAACGTTGACTTTACGATGGAGTAGCTTTGGTGTCCTTTTAAGGACGGTGGGCGTTTCTGCGGAAAATCGAAAGATAGTTAATGGCATGAATAAATGAGAAAATGTACCTCACATAGAACCGGTGGTCTGCTTTGAGCTGAATCAATCAGCTTGAGTGGAGCACCGGTTTATTTAATTCACATCATTAATTAATTCACATAGTTAATGACATTAAATAAATACAATTAACTGTTATCATACCAACACGCTCTCAGCAGCAGCCATTTCCACAAACGCCTGCTGCAAGGGAGTTAAGGTATAATCCTTTCGCCAAGCCAGTACATAAGTCGCAAGTCCGGGCGAAATCCCCGGGAGCGGAGCATAACTTAAACGGCCCAAGGCCGCCTCGTCTGCAACCCCTGCTTTGGAGAATAGTCCCACATTTCCGCCTTCACTAATCATCCTTTTAAAGGCCTCCGGCGAATTAACAACAGTATTATTCCATATCCGCACATTGTTCAGCTGTGCCCATTGGTCGGCTGTTCCTCTCAGGCTGGAAGCGGGATCATGCTGAATCCATGGCTCTTGCGCCAACAGCTCCGGGGACAGCACTTTAATTTGAGCAAACGAATGACCGGGTGCAAATATAAGAACAACCTCATCCCGGGCAACCACCTGTGTATGAAAGGAGTCATCTCCGCCATCACTGTCTTGCAGTATCCCCAGTTGGATCTCCCGCCCCCTCAGCCGTTCGCGCACAAGGTGGTCCGATTGTATCGTAAGCGACACATCTATCCCCGGATGAAGATTGATAAATTGCGACATTATATTAGGAACAAAGTAAGTACCAGGCATATACCCGGCCTCAAGTGTAAGGCTTCCTGATGTGAGGGAGGAGAACTGTTTGACGCTCCGCTCCGCTTCTGCAGCGAGTGAAACTATACGAACTGCGTATTGAAAAAGCGCCCGTCCGGCATCGGTTAACAGCACACGCCCGCTGCGGTATTGAAAGAGGGAGGCTCCAAGCTCATTCTCAAGGCTTTTCATATGAAAGGAAACGGTAGGCTGCTTTAGGCCCATTTCGGCAGCGACATCCGTTACTTTTTTATATTTTTCAATCAGGACTACAATTTGCAGCTTCACAATATTCATGGATTTCCTCCGGTCTGGATGGCAATAAGTTAATAAAACATCTTCTTAATATAGATTATATCTATACTGTTATACATTTTCTATTAGAATTTTTATCTTTCGTTTTACAAACATAAGCTTTTTCTCTAACGAACGAGCTCTAGAATAGGAAGAGTCATAAGAGATACACACAGAGGAATGCTTCCAAAGTGAGTTTTGTAAGAAGCAGATTCAATGGGTCACACACACAAAACCTTTAGGAGGAACAAACAACAATGCAATTCAGAAAATCGTGGATCATGGCTTTGGCTTTAACCAGCGTAGTAGCACTTTCGGCATGCGGTAACGGAGGAAATAATGCGGCAACTAATAATGGGGGAACTAATGCAGCTGCGACAAATACACCTACAGAAAGCAGCGGCGCAGAATTAAGCGGATCGATTCTGGCTTCGGGCTCCACAGCACTTCAGCCACTTGTTGAAATGGCAGCTGAAGGCTTTATGGATGCAAACGCAGGCGTTGATATTCAAGTACAAGGCGGAGGAAGCGGCACGGGCTTGACTCAGGTTGCTGAGAAGCAAGTAGATATCGGTAACTCCGATGTGTTCGCAGAAGAGAAGCTGAAGGATGCAGATGCAGAAAAAGCAAAATCACTCGTTGACCATCAAGTTGCGGTTGTAGCGATTGCAGCAGTAAGCAACCCGAAAGCTGGAGTAGACAGCCTGACTAAACAGCAGCTGGTTGACATTTTCACAGGAAAAATTAAGAACTGGAGTGAAGTTGGCGGAGCGGATCAAGCGATTCAAATTATCAACCGTCCAGCAAGCTCGGGTACACGCGCAACCTTTGAAAGCTTCGCACTTGGAACTAAAACAGAAGACCAAGAAGGATCGATTCAAGAAGACTCTTCCGGTACTGTTAAGAAAATGATCGGCGAAACTCCAGGGGCTATCGGATATCTGGCATTGTCTTACCTTGATGAAACTGTAAAAACGCTGAACTATGAAGGTGTTGAGCCTTCTGTAGACAATGTTATCTCCGGTAAATATCCGGTGTGGGCTTACGAGCACATGTACACAAATGGTGAGCCTGCTGAACATGTCAAAGCATTCCTTGACTACATCATGACAGATGAAGTGCAGAACGGCGATGTAGTAGAGCTTGGATATATCCCGGCTTCGAAAATGCAGGTTTCCCGTGATGTAGAAGGCAAAGTATCAACCAAGTAATTCCTGGCTGACAAGCTTTACAGACTTCATCCATTAGAACTTCATGTGATTAGAGGCGGAATCCTTCTGCCTCTCTTTTCACTTTAGAAAGAGGGAGCAGCTTGAGTGTAAAACCTAAGAAATCCAAAATTGAAAAACATCATATCGAAGATTTTATCGGGCGTTCTTATATGTCCTTCTGTGTACTCCTATTGATAGTAATCATTGTATCGATGGTGTATTTTGTGGCGTCCAAAGGGATTGCTAACTTTACCAGCGGTGAAATTAAGCTTTCTGATTTCTTGTTCGGCAAAAAATGGTCCCCGGAAGGCGACAATCCCTCTTACGGAGCATTGCCTTTTATTACCGGCTCATTTCTGGTTACGCTGCTTGCGGCGCTTATCGCAAGTCCGCTCAGTATCTGCGCAGCCCTGTTCATGACTGAAATTGTGCCAGGCTGGGGGAAAAGGCTGCTGCAGCCGGTTATCGAACTGCTGTCAGGTATCCCATCAGTCGTTTATGGCTTTGTGGGTTTGAGCGTCATTGTGCCGTTTCTGCGTAATACCTTGCCAGGTCAGGGCATCGGGGTTGCTGCAGGCGCGCTTGTCCTATCGGTAATGATTTTGCCGACGATTACAAGCGTGGCTGCAGACGCGCTGGCTTCTTTGCCGCAAAACTTAAAAGAATCCTCCTTTGCGCTCGGTGCTACACGGTGGCAAACGATCTCCCGGGTGATTCTTCCGACTACATTCCCTGCAATTATGACGGGGGTAGTGCTGGGGATGGCCCGTGCTTTCGGTGAAGCCCTTGCTGTACAGATGGTAATCGGGAATGCACCTTTCGTGCCGCGGTCGCTTTTCGAATCGGCTTCAACCTTGACCAGCGTAATTACGCTTGGCATGGGGAACACAACGATGGGTTCAACGCACAATAATGCGCTGTGGAGTATGGCGCTGGTTCTTATGCTGATGACTTTTGCTTTTGTCCTCATCGTAAGAATGCTTGAAAGGAGAAATAAAATTTGAAGCCGAGAACAGCAGACAAGGTTGCCACTACCGTTATCGTCTTTTTCGCATTACTTATTGTAGCCATTCTGGTTGGATTGCTTGGATATATTCTGATCCGTGGCTTAAACCATATCAGTTGGGATTTCCTGACTTCCGCACCGCAAAAAATCCGCGCAGGCGGAGGTGTGGGTCCACAGTTGTTCAACTCACTGTTCCTGCTGGTGCTGACGCTGATCATAACTGTACCGCTGGGTCTTGGAGCGGGGATCTTTATGGCAGAGTATGCACGTCCAGGTAAACTTACGAACTTTATCCGCCTGATCGTAGAAGTCCTGTCTTCCTTCCCTTCCATTGTCGTAGGTTTGTTCGGTCTGTTATTGATCGTAAACACCTTCAATCTGGGGTTCTCCTTAATATCCGGTGCTCTCGCACTTACCGTATTTAATCTGCCGCTGATGGTGCGTATTACGGAGCAGGCGTTCCGTACAGTGCCCAAGCAGCAGAAAGAGGCAGGATTTGCCCTTGGATTATCCAAGTGGAAGATTGTTACCTCTGTACTGTTACCCGTGGCGCTGCCGACGATTATCACCGGTACGATCCTCTCCGCTGGCCGTGTCTTCGGTGAAGCGGCCGCTCTGATGTTCACGGCGGGCATGAGCAGCCCGCGTCTGGATTTCACCAACTGGAATCCGCTTAGTCAAACTTCACCGCTTAATCCTTTCCGTCCGGCTGAAACCCTGGCCGTTCACATCTGGAAAGTCAACAGCGAAGGGCTGGCGCCTGATGCCGTACAAATCGCAGCCGGAGCTTCGGCCGTGCTCGTTATTACAGTATTGATCTTCAATCTGGCCGCAAGATATTTCGGCAGATATATTTACCGCAAGCTGACTGCTTCCAAAAGAATGAACTAAAACTTTGATTATAGAAACATTTTAGGAGGAGTAAGAGATGGGAATAGCGGAACCTGTGGTGCGTGAATCATTTCAAACAGAGGACCTGAGCATATTTTACGGCACATATGAAGCAGTAAAGGGAATCAGTCTTCCATTTGGCCAGAATACTGTTACTGCACTTATTGGCCCGTCGGGCTGTGGTAAATCAACTTTCCTTCGTTCACTTAACCGTATGAATGATGACATCTCCGGTTCGACAACGAAAGGGAGCATCTGGATTGACGGCGTGGACATCAACGCTCACGGTACGGATGTGATCAAGCTGCGGCAAAAGATCGGCATGGTCTGGCAGAAACCGAATCCGTTCTATAAGTCGATTTATGACAATATTGCTTTTGGTCCAAAATACCACGGCATTAAAGGTAAGCAGGCACTGGACGAAATTGTGGAAAGCAGTCTGCGGCGTGCTGCATTATGGGACGAGGTTAAGGACCGCCTGAAGGATTCAGCGTTGGCGTTGTCCGGCGGACAGCAGCAGCGGTTATGTATCGCCCGTGCATTGTCGGTTAATCCGCAGATCCTGCTGCTGGATGAACCGGCATCGGCACTCGACCCTGTATCGACCGGTAAAGTGGAAGAGCTGATCAAGGAACTCAAGGAAGAGCTTCGCATCGTTATTGTTACGCATAATATGCAGCAAGCGGCGCGGATTTCGGATTTTACCGCATACTTTTACCTCGGTTCACTTGTGGAATACGACAAGACAGAGAAAGTCTTCAGCAATCCGGAGAATCAAATGACCCAGGAATATATCATGGGCCGTTTCGGCTGATCGAAAAGAGCTACAGGCACTGCCCGTTCGGGCGGTGCTTTTTTTGAAATATAAGGGTTATATGCTTCACGCTATAAATTATCCTTCTATTTCTCGCTGAAACGGATACCGTCCTTTTTAGGACGGCGAGGCCGTTTCCACTTGGCTGTACAGCAAACAAGCGCATTCACTCCAAGATACAGGATAGGCTTGACGAGTATGATCAGGACATTCCCCAGTTTGAAAAAGCATTTGGAATCATGTACAATCACTGAGAATGGTTATCATAACTTACTGCTGGAGGGAATCCTTATGAATCAGAACCAGTCTGCAGCTTACGGCAGCATTGCCGAAGTGATCAAGGAGCGCCGCTCCATTAAACAGTTTAAGCCTGAACCCCTGCCTGAAGGCCTGCTCGAGGAACTGCTGGATATCGCGGTGTGGGCGCCCAATCACGGACTGCGGCAGCCGTGGAGATTTATTGCTTTTCAGGGGGAAGGGGCGGAATTCCTTGGGGATGCTGCTTATTCATTCTTGAAGCGCGGGGCAGCTGATCCGGAATTTGCAGCCAAACGCAAAGGATATCTTTCATCGATTCCTTTAACCGTAATCGTCGTGATCCCTGAGGACCCGCGTCAAAGAGAGTGGGATGAGGATTTTGCCGCTGCATCCGCACTTGTGCAGAACTTCCAGCTGGCGGCATGGGAACGGGGAGTAGGTACGATTTGGAAGACGGATCCTTATATTTACGCTCCGGAGTTCCGCAGCAAGATTGGCGTGAAGCCGGGGGAGAAAGTGATTGCGATGATCCATGCCGGTTATCCGGAGATCATTCCCGCCAGCCGTCCACGCAAGGAAGCTGCTCAGCTGCTTACAGTTGTAGACAGCTATCCGGAGAGTGGAATTGTGGAATAAACAACCAAGCCGCTGTTAGGAACAAAAACTGGGCCAACTCTTATTGAAGCATCCTGTGGGATGCTTTTTTTCATGGGATTGAAAGGAATATGCAATATATATTGTACATAATGACGGTTATAGATTACAATTGAGCGGTAAGTGAATTTATTCCCGGGAGGGCTCTGGTGAGTGAGAAGAACATCAAGCTGAAACTGGCGCGGATTCAGAAGGACCTGTCCCAGGAACAGCTGGCGGAAGCGGTGGGCGTGACGAGACAGACGATAGGACTGATTGAAGCGGGAAATTACAACCCGACGATCCGGTTATGCATTGCCATCTGCAAGGAACTGGGAACAACTTTAAACGATATATTTTGGGAGGAGTAGTAATGAAAGGTAAGGGTATCAAGGATGAGCGGATTCAAGGTGAAGTACATAAGTTGATGTCGCACGGCTTTACGATTGTGTTTGTGGGCATAGCGGCCAGTGTTTTTGTTAAAGTATTTGTTCTGCACTTGGATCTGAAGTATTGGCTGGACAGCTTCCTCATCCTGATGGCAGCTTGTTTCTATGTTACGCTCCGGAGCATGCGTGGTGGGCTATTCCTCCTGCCGAGCAAGGCCGGGGAAGTGAAGCGGCTCAAAAAAACCAATCTGATCAGTGGAGCTGCAGGTGCTCTGATATGGGCAATATTAATGATCAGCTATGACCTGCTGGGTAAGGACGAAGTTGATGTAGTTGCGAGTGTAATGAGCACATTGGTTGGCTCCGTGGTCTTTTTCTTCGGGATTACCTGGATACAATGGTTCATGATTAAACGCTCCAATCAAAATGCAGATAAATATCTGGAATAGACGGATGTAGTGCTTTGGAAAGGGCCTCTTGCAAAACTAATGTCATTAGTTTATATTATAACTAATATCATTAGTTTTTAAGGGGTGTATCTATGAGAATTACTCAAGAAGGAAAATTGCTGCAGCTTACGTGGATGCCCGGATGGTTTCCGGTCAATTGCTATCTTGTTGTAGAAGATCAGGAATTAACTTTGGTTGATGCGGCAATGTCTTTTAGTGTCCAAGGGATCCTCCGTACAGCGGCTAAAATGAACCTGCCTATTACCCGAATCGTGCTGACCCATGCTCATGGAGATCATGTTGGAGCACTGGATGAACTGAAGAAACGGTTTCCTGAGGCTGTTGTATATATCTCTGAGCGTGATGCAGCTTTGCTGCGCGGAGACCGTTCGCTTAGACAAGGTGAACCGCAGACTCCGATTAAAGGGAGCGTACCTACCAAAATTTCCACCAAACCGGACATTCTGCTCCATGACGGAGATACTGTCGGTTCTTTAAGCGCAATCAGTACTCCCGGCCATACCCCGGGCTCGATGTCTTTTCTGGATCAACGAAGCGGAGCTTTGATAGCGGGGGATGCTTTTCAGACATTTAGGAGAACTGCGGTGGCCGGGACGGTCGTACCATGGTTTCCATTTCCGGCACTGGCTACCTGGAATAAGGAGCAGGCTGTGGCCAGCGCAATTAAGCTTGCAGGAACGTCTGCAGCGGTGCTTGCTGTTGGACACGGCAACCTGCTGAAGGCACCTGGAGAAACCATGAAACAGGCTGTGAGCAAAGCTCAAATGCAGCTAGGAAAGGAAGGAAGATAAGATGTCACCTAGGGTTGGACTGGATACACGTACGCTGGTATTGGCTGCAGCAGAATTAGCGGATGAGCAGGGAATGGGAGAAGTCACGCTGGCTTCACTCGCGGCCAAGCTGGGCGTACGCTCTCCGTCGTTGTATAATCATGTTAACGGACTAGCCGGGCTGCGGACTCTGCTGGCTGTACACGGCCTGGAACAGCTCCACACTGCGATGACAAAGGCTTCTGAGGGGATAGCTGGTGATGCAGCCGTTCATGCTATGGGGCAGGCTTACGTGAACTTTGCAAGGCAGCATCCGGGTCTATACGAAACAACACTGCAAGCACCTGATCAAGGGAACACAGCGCTGGAAGAGGCAGGTGAGCAGATTTTATCCTTTATCCTGCATGTGCTGTCAGGCTACGGGCTTGGAGAAGAAGGAGAACTGCATGCTGTTCGGGGACTGCGGAGTATTCTGCACGGATTTGCTGCACTGGAGAACAAGGGAGGCTTCGGCCTGCCGCTCGATTTGGGAATCTCCTTATCCCGGCTGATTGATACATTTATTGCAGGAATCAGCTGCATGAAGACAGTGTAAGCAGTCCAGAACAACCATCATTAAGTAATTTTACCATTCCGTTAAGGGGGAAAGTGAGATGGAAAACGTGGAAGTGCAGGGCGGTGTAACAACTTATAAGGAGATGGCTGAGGTCATTGCCAAGCTGGGGATTGTACCCCTTGCTTCACTGATTCCGGAGCATCCGTCATTAAATGGGCTGACCAAAGCCGAGAACTGGCATACCGGTTCAGAGCTGGATCCATGGGGATGGCGTGCACAGTTTCCCGGTGAGGGACTGGCCGGGTACGGTAAGTTTATTAAGAAAAAGGCAATTCTCGTCTCGCGGGACTGGTTTCCGGCATTTGTAAAAGCCGTGGGCAGCTCTAAGGAACTGGAAGAACGGTACAATAACGGCCTTGCCAGCAGAGAAGCATTGACATTGCTGCAGGTGATCCGTGCCAACGAGGGCATTGATACCCGCCAGCTGCGTTCTTTGGGTGATATGAAAGCAAAGGAAAAGAAAACTGCCTTTGACAATGCCGTCACAGAGCTGCAAGGCACCCTTGATACTGTAATCTCCGGAGTTCAGGCACGCCAAAATGACTTGGGAGAAGTAAATGGTTGGAGCAGCACTTCGTTTGAGACAGTAGGGCATTGGATGGGGATTCATGGCCTTACACCTTATGAAGGTTCCCGGGAGGAAGCTATAGCTTGGCTGCGCTCCAGAATGGATGCTACCTGGTCGCCTGCTGCCATAGCCTGGATCAGCAAGGCATTGTCCTGGTAATCACTAAATAACGGTTTCAAAGTTCTGGCAAGTACGGTGAAGCTGTTATTTGCAGAAAGAAAGGTTCTGCCGTCCGTTGAGGAAGGCAAAACCTTTTTTTGCGTGCTCCCATTTGTGGATAACCCTAAGAAGGAACAATGCAAGAAAATAAAAACGGCTATTGGACTCCATCAGGAGCTCAATAGCCGTAAGCGCTTTCTATTAAAGCTATATAATGAAGCAACCTCATAGCATAGGAGCCAGGTATGCAATCAGAAAGTATAAGAAACCGAATAGTAGCATGATGTAAGCTGTGTATTTGATTGCATTGGATGCGATAATGCTTGAGTCTGTAGGGGCTTGAACACTTGGACGTTCATGCTCCGGCCGTTCCAGCTCTGGGGATATCGACTCTTTCATCAGGATGACCTCCTAAAAGTTTTGTGAGTATCGTTCAGCACTGATTGGCTTCATCCAACACCTAAACTGGATTGGAAATACAATCCTTAATTGTATTGTGACATATTTGTGAATTAATTTCAACAATATTGTGAATATTCTTTGAACATAATTTTAAATTTGGGTTAATCATGCCTTTAACTATCTTCTGGCAAACCAAAAACACCCCGTTACCCTCTATTCAGAGAGCAACGGGGTGCGGCTATAAGGGATTAATCGAACGGACACAACAGCTCAGAAACTTTGCTTAAGCCCAGTTCCCTGCTCGGAAGATGGGTTCAGCAGTTCCATCGTCGGTAATTCCGTCGATATTCATTTCCGGGGAACCCATCATGAAGTCCACATGGGTCAGACTTTGATTCATCCCTTTGTCAGCAAGCTGCTCCTTGGTCATAGAGATGCCCTCCTGCAAGGTAAATGCATAAGCGGCACCAAGTGCCAGATGGCATGAAGCATTCTCATCATACAGTGTAGTGTAATAGAGAATACCGCTTTCCGAGATTGGAGAGTGGTAAGGGACCAGCGCTACTTCACCGAAGTAAGCGGCTCCTTCATCCATAGCCAGCAGGGAAGCCAATGCTTCCTGGCCGACTTCTGCCGTAAAGTCTGTGACCTTGCCATTCTCCAGGGTAAGCGTAAACCGGTCGATGATGTTGCCCCCATAGCTGAGCGGCTTCGTGCTGCTGACTTTGCCGTTAGCGCCAGTCTTCAGCGGGGCAGTGAATACTTCTTCTGTCGGAATATTGGCGAGGAAAGAGACTCCGCGTCCATTCACGGCTCCGGCCTGACACCAGATATGCCCTTCGGGCAATTCGATGGTCAAATCCGTTCCGGGAGCGGTATAATGCAGCTTGCGGTATTTTCTGGCGTTCAGAAGGTCACAGCGCTGCTTTAAGCCGCCCAGATGCAGGCTCCAAGCTTCAACGGGGTTCTCTTGGTCTGCACGTACCGCCTTGAAGATAGCATCCCAGAGCAGGCCAACCTGTTCTTCCGGCGGTGCATCGGGAAATACCTTGGCCGCCCAGGATGGCGACGGAAAAGCGATACCGCTCCAGCTGATGTAATTGTTCATCATCATTTCACGGTACGGGGCCATAGCCTGGCCTGCGGTGCGCTGATGATCGGATATCCGGCTGGCTTCTACACCGTTCAGGAGATCCGGGTTGGCGGAGATCACCGTCAGGATGGCCGCACCGTTGCGTGCCAGATCCTCCAGCTCATCCGCCTGCCATTTCGGCGGTTCAAGGAAGCTGGCCGACGGGGCCAGATCGTAGCGGGTCCGTGTGACGAACTCGTCGGTATAATTGACCTTGACCAGCTTAGCACCGGCCTCATAAGCTTTCCGCACAATCAGGCGGACAAGCTCTGCAGCAACGATGTCTGCATTGAGTACGAGCGTCTGTCCGGGCTGTATATTGACTCCGATCTTTACAGCCAGCAGTGCGTAATTCTCCAGCTTTTGCTTGAAACTCAACATGATTTTGCTCCTCCGCTATCTGTAGTCTGTGTTTAAAACGCCCAGTTTCCGCTTTTGAATACCGGTTCCCGTGTACCATCAGCTGTAATTCCGTAAATATCCATGTCAGGTGAGCCGATCATAAAATCGACATGGGTGACACTGGTATTCAGGCCATGGGCAATCAGCTCATCCTGGGTCATCTCTTTACCGCCCTCAAGGCAGAAGGCATAAGCTGTGCCGATGGCCAGGTGGTTGGAAGCATTTTCGTCAAACAAGGTATTGAAATACAATATATTCGATTCGGAGATCGGGGACTGGTGAGGCACAAGCGCAACCTCGCCGAGATATTTGGCGCCTTCATCCAGACTGATCAGATACTCCAGTGAATCCTGTCCTTTACCGGCGCTTACACTGATGATGCGGCCGTTCTCGAAGGTGATGGAGAAATCATCAATAATGTTGCCGCCGTAGCTGAGCGGCTTGGTGCTTCTGACCGTGCCGTTTACACCAGTCTTAAGCGGTGCAGTGAATACTTCCTCTGTTGGCATATTGGCGACAAAGGTGTGACCTTTGGAATTGATGCTGTCTCCTTGCGCCCAAATGTGACCCTCTGGCAGTTCGATAGTCAGGTCTGTGCCGGGTGCTATGTAATGCAGGCTTTTATACTTCTTGGCATTAAGCACATCAGCCTTCTGTTCTAGTGTATCAAGATGCTCCTGCCAGGCGGCAACCGGATCTTCGCGGTCAAGACGGACAGTGTGGAAGATAGCTTCCCATAGTTTATCCACACGTTCTTCGGCCGGAACATCAGGGAACACTTTGTCGGCCCAAGCTTGTGTAGGGATGGCGACAATACTCCAGCTGATTTTATCGGACATTTGGAAATCACGGTATTTCGTAAGCGCAGCACCGCGTGTCTTTTGATAATTGGCGATACGTTCCGGATCAATACCTTTCAGTGCGTCGGGATCTTCGGCGATTACAGTCAGAATAGCGGCTCCATTCTCGGCGAATTCGGTCATTTCTCCCGCGTACCACGTTGGAGCCTTCGTGAAGACTTCCGGTGCGGCATGTTCAAACTGCTGGCGGGTAATGCTCTCGTCACTCCAGTTTACTTTGACCAGACTTGCCCCTATGGCATAAGCTTTGGCTGTAATAAGCCGTACGAATTCTACTGCTGAAACGGGGGCGTTCACGACCAGTATTTGACCCGGTTGAACGTTAACGCCGATTTCGACTGCCAGATCTGCATATTTGCTAAGCTTCGCTTCTAAATTGAGCATTGGGTTTCCTCCATTTACTATATTTTAGTGCTGTATGAGCATTGTATTAAATTATTAACCGCCGGATGAAAAAAGTCAATTGCAGCGGAAAGAGAGGGATTTGCTTTCATTTCAATGCTATACTGGGAGAGTGTGGACGATCAGATGAAAGGAAGGAAAGCGCATGAACGTACAAATTATAAAGGCGGAATTGAAACGCGAAGAAGATAAGAGCTATGTCGGGAGGACGGTGTTCACGCTCGACAATCATAAGTCTCCGTATGAAATTACGTTCTTCAGCAAACGGGGAAGCGAATGGGATTACAGTTTCAGCTTTGCCGGCGAACCGGGGAGCGAAGAGCAGTTCCTTGAGATTGACACGCTGCTGGAGAATGATGACGATCTGTTTAATCAGCTGCTGGATGCCGCACTGGATACCCAGGACATTCAGGAAGAAGAATAGCATCGCAAAAATGCGACCGATGAAGGCATTCACTGCCGGCGAACGGTCGCATTTTATATAGGTATAGGTTCGAAAGCTCTACCCGATCGTAATATTGCCTTCAGGATAACGGTAGAGCTCCTTGCTGTTCTTCGGTTTAAGCGCATATGCAAGTGTCAGCGGTCCGGTACGTCCGACAAACATCAGAATGATCACCATAACCTTCCCGATGGTCGTCAGCTCCGTAGTCAGCCCCATTGTAATGCCCGAGGTCCCAAAAGCGGACACCGCCTCAAACAATACGGTCAGGAAATCTGCACTCTCCGTCACGGACAACAGCATGGTGGCAATGACTACAAGCATCAGTGAGAGTAGTGTCATCGTGATGGCCCGGTAGACGTTTTCTTTGGAGATCCGGTGGCGGAACATGACGATGTCTTCCTTTCCGCGCAGTTTGGCATATGCTGTACTTACCAGTATGGCAAAGGTAGTAATCTTAATCCCACCGCCGGTAGATCCAGGCGCCGCACCAATGAACATCAGCAGAATCATCAGAAATTGAGTGGATTCTCGCAAGAGCGGAATCTCAATGGTTGTCACCCCTCCGGAGCGGGGGGTAATCGCCTGCAGGAAGGAGGCCATTATTTTGCCGCCGGCATGCAGCGGTTTCAGCGTGGTATTCAGTTCAAGCCAGAAAAAAATTGCCGCCCCGACCAGAATCAAGATGGCTGAAGTGGAGAGTACCACCTTGGAATGCAAGGTCAGACGTTTGCGTTTGGGGAAGTCGATTACGTCGGACAACACGATAAACCCAATTCCGCCAAGGAAAATGAGCAGCATGGAAGTGATGTTTATAATTGGATCTTCCACGTAGCGGGTAAGAGCGCTGAATGGCCCGTGCACATCTCCAAAGAGATCAAATCCGGCGTTGTTAAAGATAGAAATGCTATGAAACAAACCGTAATATATCGCTTTTCCGAAAGGCATGTCCAGCATGAATCTTACGGCAAGCAGGGCTGCTCCGCTAAGCTGTATGACCAGGGAATAGATCAGTACCCGGCGGATCAGCTTGACGATGCCCTGCATGGAGTTCTGATTCATGGATTCCTGCAGCAGCAGCCTTTCTTTGAGTGATATCCGTTTGTTAAGTACAAGTGTAATCAGCGTGGCCATGGTCACAAATCCGAGACCGCCGAACTGGAACAGCACCAGTAGGACAATTTGTCCAAACACCGTCAGTTGTGTTCCGGTGTCGATGACAGCGAGCCCGGTGACACAGGTCGCTGAAGTCGCCATAAAGAGGGCGTCGATAAAGGAGATTCGGTCTCCTGTCGAGGCTGCCGGGAGGCATAAGAGTACTGTTCCTGCCGCAATCAGCAGCATGAATCCGAGCGATAGTATTTTGGGTGGCGTCAGCCTTAGGTGCCCGAGGGATAGATTAGCCAAATTCATTCTCCTGACGTCTTGATATCATCTGTCCAGATTATATCATAAGTTCCAATCGATCAACTTGCGGGGGAAGGAAATTGGCATATTTTATCGAATTACTAAAAAGTAATACCTATTCTGAGAAAGCATAGAGGAGGCTGTACTTGCTGTGACAAGTCCGATTCTGAATCAGATTGGCGCCGTATTCATTCCGGTCAGTGATATTGAAAGATCAAAGAACTGGTATTGCAGCTTGCTGGGGCTTCCGCTTGACGGTGAGGTATTGTTCGGCCATCTGTATGTGGTGCCGATGCAAGGGCCGGGTATTGTGCTGGACAGCAGAATTTTCACAGCCGAGTCGGTTCTGAATGTGCCGTCCTTTCATTTAAATACGGAGGACATCGATGCTGCTTATGATTTTGTCAAAGCCAGCGGTGCGGAGATCCTGACTGACATTGAGAATGATCACTGGTTTAACTTCAAGGATCCTGACGGAAATGTATTGATGATTTGCCGTTGTTAAAGGAGATTAACATCTATATAAGATGGATGATAAGGAGAACTCCGACATGATTAGAGAGGCATTGCCCCAGGATGCTGCCGCGCTAGATACGCTATACCGCATTCTTTTGCCGGAGCATCCGGGTGTTAATGTATCCCCGCGGAGGATAGAACAGATTGGCGGCAATCCGGACAGTTATCTGTATGTGTATGAAGATAATGGGCAGGTTGTTGGTACAGTCCATCTGCATTTTTGCATGGATGCACTTAGTGGTGACCTTCCATTTGCAGTCATCGAGCGGGTGATCATCGCCCCCCAGTTGAGAGGTAAGGGTTACGGCGCCGCGCTTATGAGATTTGCCGAAGAAGCTGCGGCTGCCAGAGGTGCACTTAAAGTGATGCTCTCCAGCAATTCAAGCAGAGAAGCCGCGCACCGATTCTATGAGGCGCTTGGGTATGACGGGAGCGGGAGTATGCTGTTCAAGAAGTACATCGGCAATTAGTGATATGCCGAGCAAGATCAAGCAGGGGGAAATGATGAATATAACGCTGAAAGAGCTGGTACCCGGGGATGCTGCTGAACTCCTGAGTCTGCAGCACCGGCTGGATGAGGAATCTTCATTTATGCTGCTGGAGCCGGATGAGAGGCAGACCGGACTGCAGCAAGTAACAGAGATGATTGAGAGCTTTGCTAAGGCCGAAACTTCGATTCTGATCGGCGCTGTGGCAGATGGCAGGCTGGCGGGTTACTTATCCGTCAGTGGAGGAAGCCTAAGACGAAATAAACATAGCGCGTATATTGTCATAGGCATCTTGGCGGATTATCAGGGAATGGGTATCGGCAGCGGCTTATTCCGGGAGATGGAGAGCTGGGCAACCGGCGTCGGCATTGTGCGCCTGGAGCTGACCGTTATGACGCATAATGATCGAGCGGTGTCATTATACACTAAGCGCGGTTTTGAAATTGAAGGCATCAAGAAGAAATCGCTGAAGGTCAGCGGGAATTGGGTGGACGAATATTATATGAGCAAGATTTTGTCTAACTAAGTTCCGCTACAACAAAAGGCGCTCCGTCAAGGAGCGCCTTTATTCATATATATTCAGCTATTATTCCGTTTGTTGCCCAGATTCCAGGGAGTCCTTTTCCCCAATAAGCACCTCAACCTTGCGGATGCGGTTTTTGTTCATCTCACGGACTGTAAGCGTAACATGTTCGTAATTCATGCTTTTGCCGATAGTGGGCTCGCTCAGGTGACTGTATAACCAGCCGCCAATGGTCGTTACTTCATCATCGTGGAAGTCAAGACCTGTCAGCTGCTTGATCTCCAGGAGAGAAACCTTGCCGTCGAACAAGTAATTGACGTCGCTGAGCTTCTCGATGTTTTTGCGTTCATCCCCGTCAAATTCGTCACGGATCTCCCCGACAATCTCCTCGAGAATATCTTCAATCGTAATCAGACCGGAAGTTCCGCCGTATTCATCAAGCAGAAGGGCGATATGCACACGTTCTACCTGCATACGGGTTAACAAGTTCTTCACCGGGGTTACCTCAGACACAGTCAGAAGCGGCAATATCAGGCTTTTAAAATCGAAATCCGGGTTGTTGTCATACTGCAGGTACAACTGTTTGGTATTGATCATCCCGATAATATTATCTTTGCTGCCGTCAGCTACAGGGAATCGGGTGTACTGCTCTTTACGGATGATGTTGAAATTCTCCGCCAGCGAGTGGTCGGTGAATAAGCACACCATATCTGTCCGCGGCACCATGATTTCTTTGGCCAGCATCTCGTCAAAATTGAAGATCCGGTTCACGTAGCCATATTCGGCTTTGTTGATTTTGCCGCTTTCATAGCTTTCGGATAGAATCAGACGAATCTCATCTTCACTGTGCGCATCGCCGTGCTCGCTGGCCGGCTTCATACCGAACAAGCTGACAAGCAAATTGGCGGAACCGTTCATGAGCCAGATCAGAGGGTACAATATTTTGTAGAACCAAATAATCAGCGGGGCTGTAATTTGACCGATTTTCTCCGGAATGTTGATAGCGGCCGTCTTCGGTGCAAGTTCTCCGACTACGACATGCAGGAATGTGGCAATAATAAATGCCAATGCAAAAGCAATAGGTTCGCTCACACTGTGACTGATATCAGCCAAATCGAATAAAGGAATCAGCAACTGCTCAAATGCAGGTTCTGCCAACGCCCCGATACCGAGGGCAGTGATTGTGATCCCAAGTTGACAAGCAGACAAGTAACCGTCAAGGTTCGCTGCAACTCTTTGTACAGCTAAAGCGTTTTTCTTTCCCTCGAGAACCATTTGACTTACTTGGCTGCCTCTCAATCTCACTACTGCAAATTCCGTGGCTACAAAAAAAGCGGTTAAAATAATCAAAATGGCCACCAACGTCAAACTAAGTCCTATACCCATAAAATCTTTACCATCCCTCTCGTTATTAAAATAGGTTATACTCATATTATGAGTTCACTTGAACCTATTGTACGAACTTTTCATTAAAATATCAAATGGCGAAGGGGTGCCATCTATGGAAGCTTTTACTTTAAGCCGAAAAGAAATGTCTGGATTGCTGCTCTCGCTGACCGGAAACTCAGAGCAAAAACCGCTGCATATTCTTCAGGAGGTCTGGACGAAATTTCATCACGAAGAGGTGAAACAGGGGATGTCCCTGCCTGCGTTCCTCTCTACGGAAATCCCGCCCATCCTGCAAAAGATCATAAAAAGAGGGAACGTCAAAGGGTTCTCGCTCTCGGACATTGCTGCTCTTGGACATCTCATAGAGTATTCCACACTGAGTGCCACCGCTATGCAAAATTGGGTGAAGCGCGACTTCAAGGAATATCTCGGCTCACCGAGGGAAGGAAAAAAGTATTCGGTTAATCAGGCTGCGCTGCTATTTATCATTGATGACCTTAAAGCAGCGCTTGATTTCGAAAGTATACGTCAGCTCTTCCGCCTGCTTTTCCTGAAACCGGAACGGGATGATGATGATTTGGTTGAACCGGCGCAGCTGTATCACGGGTATGCGGAACTGTTCGAAGAGATTAAGCGCAGCCCTGCGCTGCAGGCGCAAGGGATGGCTGAACGAAGCGCAAACAGAGATTATTCCTGGAAAACAGACAGCTCACTCAGAAGTGCAATGGATAAAT
The DNA here is from genome assembly GCF_038007405.1 of Paenibacillus sp. FSL M7-1046. Classification (NCBI taxonomy): domain Bacteria; kingdom Bacillati; phylum Bacillota; class Bacilli; order Caryophanales; family Paenibacillaceae; genus Paenibacillus; species Paenibacillus sp. FSL M7-1046. The sequence goes on from NZ_JBBOXB010000001.1 coordinate 5,825,463, forward strand.
TGATGAACCGGCTGAACCATCTGACAAGACCGCAAAGGGATGCTGTGCAAAATATGCTGATGATCTCGGCGATTTCTGTACAAACCTGTTATTTTCAAGCGCTGGCCCGGCAATACTTTAATGCTGCTTTATTCCTTGATTTTTAGAAGCGGCACTCTTAGAATGTGTAAGAGAAACTAGCAATATCAGGGTAGAATAGTCGGAGTAAGGGAAGAGGGTGCTTGAACTTGAATCAAATGACGCTGCTGCGAAATCCGAAGCAAAGGAAACTGCTGTTCAGTGCAGGATTAAGCTGGATGTTTGACGCGATGGATGTCGGAATGATTTCTTTTGTGGTTGCAGCGCTCGCCAAGGAGTGGTCGCTTGAACCGGAGCAGATTGGGTTTTTGACCAGTATTAATTCGGTGGGCATGGCAGCAGGGGCGGCAGCGGCGGGGATTTTGGCCGACCGTTTCGGACGCAAGTCAGTATTGCTGTGGACTTTGTTGATTTTCTCTGCGGCGAGCGGGTTGTCGGCTTTTGCTACAGGCTTCGGGATATTATGTGTGCTGCGTTTTGTAGCAGGGTTCGGGCTGGGCGGAGAGCTGCCTGTTGCTTCAACACTGGTGTCGGAGAGCATGCCTGCAAAAGAGAGAGGCCGGGCGGTTGTGCTGCTGGAGAGCTTTTGGGCGGTAGGCTGGATCTTGTCCGCTTTGATTGCCTATTTTGTTATTCCGGATTACGGCTGGCGTATCGCCTTCGGCATAGGTGCCGTACCGGCACTTTATGCGCTGTATTTGCGGCGTGCCATCGATGATTCCCCGCGGTTTGCGGAAATTAAGAAGGCCCCGGTTTCGCTGAGTAAACGCGTTGCTATCGTCTGGTCGCCGGAGTACCGCAAATCGACGATCATGCTGTGGATTCTATGGTTCACGGTGGTGTTCTCCTATTACGGCATGTTCCTGTGGCTGCCTACGGTAATGGTGATTAAGGGCTTCAGCCTTGTTAAGAGTTTTGAGTATGTACTGATTATGACGCTGGCCCAACTGCCCGGGTACTTCACCGCTGCTTATTTCATTGAAAAGTTCGGGCGCAAGTTTGTACTGGTAATCTACCTGCTGCTCACAGCAGTCAGCGCTGCCTGGTTCGGAAATGCGACAACGGAGGGCATGCTGATGGCTGCCGGAATCTGCCTCTCGTTCTTTAATCTTGGCGCATGGGGCGGTATGTATGCTTATACCCCTGAATTGTATCCGACTGCAATCCGCTCGACGGGAGCAGGGCTGGCCACCTCCTTTGGCCGGATTGGCGGTGTGATCGCACCGCTGCTGGTAGGCTTTCTGGTAGGCGATAAGGTCGGCATCAGCTCAATCTTTATGCTGTTCTTCGTAACCATTATTATCGGTGCGCTGGCGGTCTTGTTTCTGGGGAAGGAAACGAAAGGAACTGAGCTGCTCTAAGAGAGTATTCCTTGCGGATCTACTTGATGTTAATCCTGCAACAATGCTAATATTAGATGTGAAATGTACAGCGGGTTCGGATAATTCGAGAAGAACAAAACGGTTCCTTCACACCATGTGAACAGGACCGTTTTTTCATAAGAGCAGGAGCAGGGTCTTCTCGGATTACGTTTCAGGATTGGAGCGATGGAAGAATGAATAATGAAGGGAAGCTGCCGCACTTTACAGAGCTGGTCTGGGAAAGCACGGAGAGTAATGTGCCGATTCCGCCAAGGGAAGCTGCCGGGAATGTGCAGCCGAAGTCAGCCGCCGCCAAGGTGAAGAAGAAAGAGCCTTCGAAGGAGACGGTACAGCTTCAGCTCTGGGATATGGAAGAGAAGCAGGAACCGGTAACTACTACGGAAAGCCAATTTGTGCACCGGGCACGTGAGCTGGTGGAACAAAGGGAAGCCGCAACACTGTTTGTTCCATTCAAGAGTTATTGGCCTACATACGGGCATATGACGGGAGCGCAATACAGATGGTATTTCTTCTGGCGGGATGAAGTCAGACATGGCAGATATCCGAAGACTGATCTCTCCTATATCTTTCTGCATGTCTATGAGCTGATTAACGGAGTAGGCTGGGAAGAGCCGCAGGAAGGGTACAGACAGCTGTCCTTGCTATGGGAAGCTTACCGGGATCAATACAAGCGGCTCGATCAATATCTTGGCGGCTGGATTGCCGATTTTGCCTTCGTGCATAAACTGGACGTACCGCTGTCAGGCATCGTTGCCCGTTCACGCGGACTTGCCGGAGATCTGGCGGAGCTGGAGCTGATGAGGTGCCTGACTGCTGCGCCGGAACAGCTGACTTTTGCCGTGCTGACGGTCATGTCGGATTACGACATCAGCAAATCCAAGTTCTACACCGGTGAAGGCAAAGCGGCGGCTGAGCGTTATATTCCTCAAGTGGTTGCATTAATAGACGCCTATGTAGCCCGCAAACAGGGCTCCAAGCTGGTGGAGATGTTCCCGCCCGGCCCGCCGGTACTGCGGGAGCGTTACCTGTTCCGCAGCGCAGTTTATGATATATCGCTCTACGGCTACTCCGTACTGGTGCCTGTCGTAAGGATCAGTAAATCTCCGCCTCTGCGCAGCCTGATTACGCGGCTTTTCCGGCTCACCGAGAACAAGCTGCGGGAGCTGATGGGCTTCCGCGGACGGCTGAAAGACGTTAAGGTTGATGCGGATATGGACGACCTGGTGACCCGTTTTCTGAAACGGGAATTCCGCAAGGCAGAGCAAGCCGGGAAAGGTCCGGCGGTTGTTATTGACAAGAGGAAGCTTGAACGGCTGGAGAGCGATTCTGAGATTGTCCGTACGCTGCTCACCATAGAGGAATCTGAGGATTCAGTGGAGTTGGAGGGTTCAGAGAATTCCGGGGGTTCGGAGCCTGATTGCGCTGTCCCTTCCTTTATGGAAGAGAATCCTATAGAAGAAGTTTATGCTGTTCCCGAGACCATAAGTGTTCCAGCATCGCCCGCTGCTGCGGGCAGCGCAGACAATGAGTGGGAGGCATTCGCTTCCGTACTGTCACCTCTGCAGCGGCAAGCAGTGTCCGCACTCGCTGATGAGGATGGAATGAAGGCTGTGCAGAAGCTGGCCGCTGCCGGGGGGACGATGCCGGAGCTGCTGTTTGACGAAATTAACGAACTTGCCATGGACATGCTCGGCGATCTGCTGATCGACGGTGAGGAATTGACTGAGGAATTTATGCCCGTGCTGCAATATTTGAAGAGGTGAATCCCTAGATGAATGAACTGAAAATACCGAAACGGATGACAACCGCACTCGTAAACTCGCTCACGGCGGGTGTAGTGCCGCGAATCGGACTGGAACATATTGCTGTCGGCCGGCGGCCGGAGGTGGAAGCCATCCTCAGGGATATGGACAATATTGCTGAGGGCGGAGCGGCTTTCAAGCTGATTACCGGTAAATTCGGCAGCGGCAAAAGCTTTCTGCTGCAAATTATCCGCAACTACGCCATGGACCGGGACTTTGTGGTCGCGGATGCCGATCTTTCGCCGGAACGGCGGCTGGTAGGAACGAAGGGACAAGGCCTGGCAACCTACCGGGAGCTGATGAGCCACCTCTCGACCCGGACCCGTCCAGACGGTGGAGCACTCGAAATCATGCTGCAGAAGTGGATTATGACGCTTCAGCAGGCGGTGATGCAGGAGAAGGGGTGTGGACCTGACTCCCTGCAGCTTGGCGAAGAGGTGGAGCAGCGAATTTATACAGTAGCCTCTGAGATGCGCGGTCTTGTGCATGGCTTTGACTTTGCCAAGGTGCTGGCTGCTTACTGGAACGGTCATAAGCTTGCCGATGATGAGCTGAAGCAAGATGCGCTGCGCTGGCTCCGCGGTGAATTCGCCACCCGCACCGAAGCGCGCAAAGCACTTGGCGTAGGCGTCATAATTGATGATGACAACTGGTACGATTATATGAAGCTATGGGCGGAATTCACAGGGGCTATCGGCTATAAAGGTCTGCTGCTCTTTATAGATGAGGGAGTTAACCTCTACAAGATTACCAACAGCATCTCCCGCCAGAGCAACTACGAGAAGCTGCTGACAATGTTCAACGATACGATGCAAGGCAAAGCGGAACGGCTGGGCATCTTTATTGGAGGTACCCCGCAGTTCGTTGAAGACGGGCGGCGCGGATTGTTCAGCTACGAGGCTTTGCGTTCACGGCTGGTGGCGGGCCGCTACGGTTCAGCCGAGCTGAATAATTTCACCGGACCGATTATTGCGCTGGACATGCTGTCCCATGAGGAAATTCTGGTGCTGCTACAGAAGCTGCGGGATATCCACGCTCTGCATTACGGCTATGATGCGAGACTTACCCAAGAGCAGCTGGTGCATGTCATGGAAGAAGCCGTGGGCAGACTGGGTGCTGATGAACTGCTGACCCCGCGCGAGGTCGTGCGTGATTTCATGGATCTGCTACACACTCTTCACCAGCATCCGGAGATTTCCTTCGAGAAGCTGGTGGGCGAGCGCACCGTAAAACCGGCGGAGACTGAGCAAAACGAACTGGACGGTTTTCTTGCGGAGTTTGACCTATGAGCGACAATCCGTTCTACAGGCTGGCCCCTTTCATCAAGGAGTTTATTTACAAAAACCGGTGGGAGACGCTTCGCGAGGCTCAGGTAGATGCTTGCCGCGTGTTGTTTGATACCCCGCATCACCTGCTGATTGCCTCCGGTACGGCCTCGGGCAAGACGGAGGCAGCATTCTTTCCCGCATTAACTGAGCTCTATGAGCGCCCGTCCGATTCGGTGGGGATTCTCTATATTGCGCCGCTCAAAGCGCTGATCAATGATCAATTCACACGGTTAAATGATTTGCTGCGGGAAGGCAATATCCCGGTCTGGCATTGGCATGGCGATGTGCCGCAAGCGGATAAGACGAAGCTGATGGAGAATCCTTCCGGAGTGCTGCAGATTACCCCTGAATCGCTGGAGGGGCTGCTCATGAACCGCCCGAATGCGATCCCCGCCTTGTTCCATGATCTGCGCTTCATTATTGTTGATGAAGTGCATGCCTTTATGGGGGCAGACCGCGGCATCCAGGTGCTCAGCCAATTGGCCCGGATCTCGCGGATGGCCGGCTGCCATCCCCGGCGGATCGGCCTTTCGGCCACACTGAGCGATTATGCTTCCGTGACCGAGTGGCTGGCCGCCGGTACGCGGGAGAGCGTGGAGGTATCCGCTCCGCAAGGGGGGCGCAAGCTCCGGCTGAGTGTGGAGCATTTCTCCTTCCCGGATGCGCGGGATGAGGTGCAGGCTGAACACCTGGAGCGGGCCCGCCAGGCCTATTACGGGTTCATTTACGATCACACGCATCTGAAGAAGGCGTTGATCTTCACCAACAGCCGTACGGACGCCGAGGAGGCGATTCTGGAGATGCGGCGCATGGCAGCCAAACGCGGCGAGCGGGATGTGTTCCATGTGCATCATGGAAGCATCTCCGCGATGCTGCGCGAAGAGACGGAAGCCGCGCTCCGGCAAGGTCCCGGCGCCGCGGTAGCCGCAGCTACGCTTACCCTGGAGCTGGGGATAGATCTTGGCGAGCTGGAGCGGGTGCTGCAGCTCGGCGCACCATACAGCTGCGCCAGCTTCGTCCAGCGGCTGGGACGCTCCGGCAGACGCGGTGACTCCGCTTCGGAGATGATCTTCGTCACCCCGGAGGAAGAGGACGAGGAGGCGCAGCTGCCCGCGCGGATGCCATGGACGCTGCTGCGGGCGATTGCAGTCATTGAGCTGTATGTGCGGGAGAAATGGGTAGAGCCGCTGAATGTGCGCCAGCTGCCGGTTGGGCTCCTGTACCATCAGACGATGAGCATTCTTAAGAGCATGGGGGAAGCCGAACCGGAGGATTTGAAGGCAGCTGTTCTGAGCCTGCCTTCCTTCCGGGGAATTGACCCGGCAGATTACGATACCTTCATGGAGTACATGGTAGGTATGGGCCATATTGAGACACTGGAGGAAGGCGGACTGCTGATCGGGCTGGCCGGTGAGAAGATCGTCAACAATTTCCGTTTTCTTGCTGTATTCAAAGACGATGAGGAGCATGTCGTCTACAATGGCACCGAGGAAATTGGCTCCATTACTACCGTACCCCCACCGGGCTACTGCTTTACGCTGGCGGGCAAGCTGTGGAAGGTGGAGGAGGTAGACAACCGCCATAAGGCCGTCTATGTCAAAGGCTCGCGTGGTAAGGTTGATACCCTCTGGCTTGGTGCTGGCGGTGATGTGCATACCCGGATCATGGCCAAAATCCGTGAGGTATTGGGAGCGACGGTGCTGTATCCGTATCTGGCGCCAAGCGCAGCGGCCCGGTTGGAACGGGCCCGCCGCCTGGCCAAGGAGAGCGGTCTGCTCACGCGCTCGGTCCTGCCGGCAGGCGGCGATTCCATGTTCATTCTGCCGTGGGCGGGAAGCCGGCAGTTCCGGACTTTGGAACGGCTGCTGAAGAATAACCTGAAGGGCCGGCTGGGACTTCGTTCCATCACACCAATGGAGCCTTATTATATGGTAGTCGCCGGCAGTGTGGATGCGGATACGCTGGAGGAAGAGATCATGGCTGAAACAACCGCTGCGACGGACCCGCTTTCCTTGCTCAGCAAGGATGAAGCGCCATATCTCGGAAAGTATGATGAATTCATCCCCCATGACCTGCTGCGCAAAGCCTTTTCACTGGATGGGCTGGATGTGCCAGGGCTGCTGAATGTGATTAAGCAATGGCGGCTGGAGAACTAGGCGTCAACTACAATCTGTAATACGGAAACACTATGAAATCTAAACTTCATAGCCTTAATGATGCGGCAGCAGCCACGGATGAGCATATCCCTGGCTGCTGCTATTTTTCTTAAGGGCAAGCAAATATCGGAAAGAGATATCGCAATATGCTTGCTTTATTTTATATATAGAAAAAACAAACCTTTATTCTGCAGTTCCCACCTTGTTGGAAGCGCTTAATCGAAAGATAATGAACATATCACGAAGACAGGGGGCAACAAACAAATGGTCAACAGAAAAATGCAAAAGACATTCTCCATCGGTCTGACTGCAGCTATGGCATTAACCTTGGCGGCATGCGGCAACTCCAACAACAACAGTAACAATAACAGCGGGGGGGACAACGCAGCTCCGAAGAGCACCAACAGCGCTGCGGAAGCTACCAAAGACAGCGGCAAAAAAGTAACGATTACTTTTCAGAACATCTATCCTGACCCTGCAACACCCGCCTACAAAATGATCCGCGAATTGGTGGGGGAATATGAAAAAGAAAATCCAAACATTCATATTGAACTGGATACTTTGAACACTGACCAGCAAAAAGTAAAGCTCAAAACACAAGCGGCCTCCAAAGAAGTGCCAGACATCACCATCGTTAACCCTGCTGCACAAATGAAGCCGTTTGTAGATGCCGGACTATTCGCTCCACTGAACGACATGCTGGAGCAGAACGGATTGAAGGATACGTATCAAACCGGACTGCTCGATTACTACAGCTTCAATAATAATGTGTACGCACTGCCTGACGGCAACAATATCGAGGTTGTGTACTACAATAAGGAGCTGTTTGAGCAAGCCGGCATTGCGAACCCGCCAACCACATTCGAAGAAATGCTTAAGGATGTAAAGATCCTCAAAGAGAAAGGCATCACACCCCTTGCGATCGGTGAAAAGGACTCCTGGACAGGCTCATTCCTGTTCATGAACATTCTGCTCCGTACCAACGGTGGCCCGGGTTTCCTGCAAGAGGTGCTTGACGGCAAGAAAACGTTCGAAGATCCAGCATTCGTAGAAGCAGTAGACGCCTTCCAGCAGCTGGTCCAAGCCGGCGCATTCCCTGATGGTGCAACATCCATTGATGCCAATGCAGGCGGCAATATCTTCAAAACCGGTAAAGCGGCAATGTGGTCTATCGGTTCATGGGAAACCGGAGCCATTGATGCTTCATCTGTAGCCGGCAAAGTAGGAGCTTTCCAATTCCCTACAGTTAACGGCAAGGGCGACCCTAACGAATTCATGCTTGCTCCAGGCAGTGCATTTGCTATTTCCGCGAACAGCGAGCATTTGCAGGAAACCAAGGATTTCCTCAACTTCTTCGCATCCAACTATCCTAAGAAGCAATTTGAACTGAAAAATGCCGTAGGTCTGGGACAAAAAGTGGATGGCGATTTGAAAGCTGCCGGTTACTCCGATCTTGCGATTAACATTGCAGGCCTGTTCAATGAAGTCAAAGGCGGCGACCTGGCGTTTGACAATACGATGAACCCGGCAACGGCGCAAGTTCACTTGAGCAGCATTCAAAACCTGTTTGTACAAAAAGTGGATTCCGCCGCAGTGGGCAAGGAACATCAAACCGCATTCGAAGCTAATAAATAAGAAGCAATAGAAACATTCCCATTATCTATCGATGCGAAGCGAGCTTACCAGAGCTTCTTCGCATCGATCTATGATGGACATAGAAAAAGAATCTGCTTGTTTAGGAGGCGGGAAAGATGAAAGTACTAAAGGTGCCAGGACGAACAATAGCCGTCTTCGTATTGCCAGGTCTGCTCTTGTATGTGTGCCTTGTGTTTGTTCCCATACTGGTTTCATTGTATACAGGCTTATTGAAGTGGGACGGTCTCACTTCTGCAGAGTTTATCGGTTTCGGCAATTTCAAAGATATGTTTTTTAATGATCCTGTCTTTTGGCCATCAGTAAGAAGAACACTGCTGTATGCGGTGGCTTCCATGCTGGAAATTCCACTGTGCCTGTTTATGGCTATTCTACTTAACCGTTATTTGAAAAGAGCTAATACTCTGGTTTCGATCTATTTCACACCGGTTATTCTCTCCGTCGTCATTATCGGCCAATTGTGGAAAACGGTCTACAATCCGGCTTCCGCAGGAGGGATGCTGAACGGGGTTCTGATCTCCCTGGGACTGGACAGCTGGACACATAACTGGCTCACTGAACCCAAGATTGCCATGTTCGCACTCTATTTCGTATCGCTTTGGCAGTTCTTCGGCTACCATCTGCTGATTCAGTATACCGGGGTGTCCAATATTCCGGATGAGCTTTATGAAGCGGCTAAAATTGACGGAGCAGATGGATTTAAGGCGGACCGCTACATCACCCTGCCGCTGATCGTTCCGATCTTTAAAATATCAATTGTACTGGCGTTTATTGGTTCACTGCAGGCCTTCGATCTGGTCATGGTCATGACAGCGGGGGGCCCGGCACATGCTACCGATGTAATCTCTACCCATATGTATAACAGTTCCTTTATGTCCTTCAAGTATGGATACGGCAGTGCGATTGCCACCTTCCTGGTTGTGGTCTGTCTGGTCTTTACCGGATTCATCAATACCGTATTCAATAAAATCGAGCGGAAATTCAATTAGAAAAGGAGTGCGCGATCATGCGAAAATTCAAAAAAGGAATCGTGTATCTTCTTTTCGCAATTCCTGTAGTGACCCAGCTGTATCCCTTGTTATGGCTGTTGCTGTATTCCCTGAAGACCAACGAAGAAATTATGGATGGCAGCTTCTTTTCCTTCCCTAAATCGTTTCAATGGCATAACTACAGCGAAGCCTATACTTCAGGAAGTTATCTGAAATACTTATCCAACAGTGTGTTTGTTACGGCTGTTACGATGATTTTCGTCATTGTGCTGGCCTCCATGGTTGCCTATGCGATTTCTCGGTTCCGCTGGAAATATGGAAACATTGTAATGATGGTCTTTCTGATGGGAATGATGATCCCTATGCAGGCGACTCTGCTGCCGCTGATGATCATTTTCAAAAATATGCATATCCTGAACACACATTTATCACTGATTCTGCCTTACATTGCATTCTCCACGCCAATTGCCGTATTTATCCTCTCCGGGTTCATGAGAGACATTCCGCATGAAATTGAGGAATCTGCATTTATTGATGGAGCCAGTGTATACCGCATCTTCCGCAGCATTATTCTTCCGGTTTCGATTCCGCCGGTAATGACGGTGTGTATCCTGACCTTCATCAACATTTGGAACGAATATATTCTGGCGGCAACCTTCATTTCTTCCGAGAAACTGAAGACCTTGCCATTCGGGGTCTACACTTTTGTCAGCCAGTATTCAGTCAACTATGGAAATATCGGCGCATTCCTCGTCATGGGCGCGCTGCCGGTCATCCTGATCTACTTCTTCCTGTCCAACCGGATTACAAAAGGCATGGTGGCAGGAGCCGTTAAGGGTTAATGGGCGTTGCAATTAAATTTGCATTGGATTTATAATAGGGAACGGCAGACACAGGATGTTGAAAGGAGGAGAGTCCTATGCGAAATGGCTTTCATTCCATCCACCATCGGTTGTTTCTGCTGTTTCTTTTTTGCATGTCCAGTATTCTGCTGATTGTCAGCCTGCTGTACTATAACCGGACTACTGTTCAGCTGCATGAAAAGATAAGTGATCTGTCGCAGAAGAACGTCGCTCAAACGGCCGGGCTGTTTACCCTGCTCTATAAGGGGTATGATTCCCTGTCCAAATCACTCAGCAATAACTTTGAGATGGTTCGCCTGCTCAATGAAACAACCGATGAACCGGCAGTGGCTTTTATCAATGAACAGACCATCACGAATATCATTGGCTCGATTTTTTATTCGCGGGATGATCTGGTAGGCATCCATGTCATCATGGACAAAGGCAAAATTTATAATTACGGCAACTACATGAACGTGGTAGATCCGGAGTATCACACCGAGGACTGGTACCATGAGCTTAAGGCTTCTACGGGGAAAATGGTCTGGCTCGGCGTGTACGAACATTCGCTCATTGATGAGGTCGAGGACAGTCCTGTATTCGCTTTCGGGCGGCAAATTTATGATCTCAATGAACACAAACCGATAGGCATCGTTCTGTACGAAACAAACCCGCAGCCTGTTCTTGATGCGCTGGATAATCTGAAGCTGGGAGCGCACAGCCAGGTTTATCTGATGTCTCAGGATGGGCGTTTTGTATCCTCGGCTACGGACCCGTCACCAGTCGTGGAGAACTTGCCGTCCCTGCAGGGGGATAAGGATGTCATTGTGCAGCAGGAAAGCGACCGCTTAATAGTGGCCTCCAAGCTGTCTTTCTCCGGCTGGTGGGTAATGAGCATCACGCCGGACGAAGATCTCAATGTGGAATTGAACGAAATGAAGCGATACCTGCTGATTGTAATTTCCATTTTGATTTTCGTATCCACCCTGATTGCTTCCATTGTGTCGCAGACCATATCCTCACCGCTCAAGAAAGTGATCCGGGAGATGAAGCAGGTGGAAATCGGAAACTTCCGGGGCGTGGTTAATGTGTCTTCCTATCAGGAAATCAATATTCTCGTCGCTTCTTTCAACCGGATGGTCCGGCGGATTGAGGAATTGATCGAACGGGTCAAGCTCTCTTCCGTCAGTGAGAAGAACGCCGAGCTGCATGCGCTGCAGTCCCAGGTGAACCCGCATTTTCTCTACAACACCCTGGATATGATTTACTGGATGCTTGATGAGGAAGGGAATGAGCAGCTGGGCGAGCTTGTACTCTCGTTATCATCCATGTTCCGTTACAGCAGCCAGTGGGAAGACGGCGCGGAAGTTACCCTTGAGGAAGAGATGGAGCAGATCGGCCATTATCTAAAGATCATTTCCATCCGTCTTGAAGGCAGGCTGCATATTGTCGCCGAAGTCGATGAGCGCTGGCTGAACATCCGCGTTCCGAAGATGACGGTGCAGCCGGTGATCGAGAATGCTGTCAAGCATGGATTGGAATCGCTCAACCGTCAGGGCATCCTGAAGGTATACACCCGTGAAGAAGGGAATGTTCTGAAATTATTCGTTGAAGATAACGGTAATGGCATGAATGCGGAACAGCTGGAGCGGCTGCAGGATTCGCTAAACGGCGACAGTCCGAAAGAAGGCGGCAAAGGCGGCATCGGCTTGCAGAATCTCCACCGCAGGCTGCAATATATGTTCGGGGATGGTTACGGTCTGCAGATTCAAAGTTTACCCGGAGAAGGGACACAGGTTGCCATCATGCTTCCGATTAGAGTGGAGGGAGACACATACAAGTGAACATTCTCATAGCCGATGATGAACGGGTTATCCGCGAAGGCATCAAACGCACGATTAAGCATCTGTACCCGGAGTATCAGGTTTTTGTGGCTACAAGGGCCGAGGAAGCCGTCAAGGTGCTGGAAGAACAGCGTATCCACATCGTGTTGACTGACATCCTAATGCCGGGTATGAATGGCCTTGAGTTTATGAAAATTTCCAAACGCAGATATCCCTATGTGAAATGGGTCGTGATCTCCGCTCATAGTGAGTTCTCCTACGCACAGGAGGCGATCCGTCTTGGAGCGAGGGATTATCTGCTCAAGCCGATCGGCAAAAACAAGCTGGAGGAGATCATCAATAATCTGACGCTGGAGATCCAGAAGGACAACGACATTTCACGGCAGGGGGAAAGGCTGAAGGCAAGCCTCAGATTTCTGCGTGAAGGTGTATTCCAGCGGCTGGCCTCTGGCCTTGATATCGGCAATTTGGATATTGGTCCATTCATCGAAGATTATCACAACTTTTACTTGGTGATGGTACAGCTGGACCCGGGGGAAAAAAGCGCGCGCCTGGAGCATTTTATCGTGGAGAATGTACTTTCCGAGCTGATCGAGCTGCATGGGAACGGTTTTGTCGTTAATTTCGACCGGCAGAGTTTACTCGGCCTGGTTACCTTGAGGGAGAACGAGCGGATTGAACCGTTTCAGGAGGAGCTCCGTGCCCATCTCAACCATTATCTGAAGATGCCTTTTCAAATCCTGCATTCCGGCTTGAGTTACGATTTCAATACCGTGCCGCAGGTCGTGAAACGGATGAGGGAAGCATCCGCTTCACAAGCGTTTGAGGCGGAACCGCTGAAGGGAAGCGGAGAGAAGGCCATTGACGTCGCACTGCATTTTATCAGGGAGCATTACAACGAGGATCTATCGCTGGAGAAGATGGCCTCTGTCGTGTTCCTGAACCCGGCGTACTTCAGCCAGTTGTTCAAGCAAAAGACAGGGCAGGGGTACAAAGAATACGTCACCTCACTGCGGCTGGAGCAATCAAAGCTGCTGCTGCTGAACCCCAAGCTGAAGCTGGCTGAAATCGCAGAACGTGTGGGGTATCAGGACATGCGCCATTTCACTCAGATGTTCCGCAAAAAGTTCCAACTGACTCCGACTGAATACCGCCAGCAGCAGAACATCAACATTCTTCTGACCAAAGGCAGCCCGCCGCAATAAAAAAGGAAGCTGACGCCGATTATCGAAACCGGTTCAGCTTCCTTTTTTGTCCATTTACTCGAAAATCCTGCATTTCTTATAGCCTATCAGATGTTGCTGGTGCCGTAAAAAGTGTTAACCGTGTCCATTTCATTGAAAGCAAAAATAAACAATATAAAAAGCAGAATAAGTATGGTGTAAATAATCGTCCCGACAATCCCGCAGACGAGACCGGCGATGGCAAGACCTCTACCCTCTTCATAACGGGTACGAATCTCTTTCAGGGAAATCGCGGAAAGTATAATCGCAATAATCCCGAACACCAGCCCGATATAAGGTGCCACAATGGACAGAATCCCAAGCACCAATGAGGCAATGGATTTGCCGTTTGTCTGTGCCGGCGGGCGTGGCGGCGTATAATACTCCTGATGCCCAAACGGTTGATAGCTCATGAACGAACTCCTTCATATAACAAATTGTTATTGCTGCTCCTTGCATTATATAACAATTTCCAGAATATTACGGTGAGAGATTTTTGATCATTTCGGCTGCTCTATATAATTTAGCCAATGCTCCAGCTTCACCGCTAGCGTAAGGCCGACGGATTCGGCCAGACGAATGGAGGCGATATTAGTATCCTCCACCTGGTATCTTGGAATATAACCTCTCTGCAGCGTATGGAATACCGCAGTGCGGACGACCCGCTGTGCAAGTCCGCTTCTTCTGCCGGCTTCGGCCGTACGCACGGCCCCGATTTCCCAGATTTGTTCCTCGTTGCGGAAGACGAGGCAGGTGCTGAGTGGCGCGTCTCCCCGGAATATGGAAATGGAAAAAGCGCCGTCTGCAAAATAATGCTCAATTTCTTCCTTGCTGTAATCATTCGCCCGCCATAATGGAAGCAGCCGGTCATCCATCTGTTCGTTCAGCACGGCTTCGGCGTCCGGAGCGAAACGTTGTCCTGCTGTAGAACTATAGGAATAAAAGCATCGTACTTTGTGCAGCGGAAATTGACCGGCAATTGAAATCCGTGTCTGCTCCTGAATTTTGAATACCAGATTGATTTCTCCGGGTAATCGCTTTAGCAGCTCGGGCAGCACCTCAGGGCTGCTGTAATCCATCAGCACTATTTTCTCGGCATTTGGGTATATCCTTTGATCAAAGGAATAAGCGTCCGCAGGCAGAAGCAACAGAATGCCCCAGTGTTCTTGCTGGTGGACCAGATAGCTGTCAATAACTTGATGATAAGCGGTCATCATCTTTAACGGGGTTACATTTTTCAGCGGATTCTCACGCAAATACTTCATAATCAATTCAGTCTGGCCCAATGAACTTCACTCCTGTTCTTATTTATATTCACGAATTACTTTAAGTCCGACTGCAGCTCCGGTGCCAAACAGAAAAAGGATAAGACCGGCAGCAAGCATCGTTCCAGAGGCTCCAAAATGGTCGGCGGACGCAGAAAAGACAGCAAGTCCCAACGGGGGCCCCACACTCATTAAGGACCCCAGTACACCGAACATCCGCCCTTGCAGGTCCTCAGGAACCTCGAGTCTCAGGATGATATTAATCAGTAAAGTGCTGAACGAGAAGGTGAAGCCGATTAGCAGAATGAGCGGGATGGCCAGCATCATTGAGGTAGTAACCGACAGCAGGGCGTACAGCGGACCCAACAGCAGGAGACTGACAGCGACCAGCAGACCACGGTGCCTGATCCTGTTCCCGGCAGTCAATATCAAGCCCGATCCAAGCATGTACCCGAGCGGGATGCAGCTCTCCATCAGACCGAACTGAAACGGACTTGCCTTCCATACCTGCACGGCCATGACTTGTGTCAGCATGAGGCAGGAGAGGAAAAATAGTGTGAGTACGGGAAGCAGTAAGGTAACAGCTCTAGCAAATGGATTACTCCAAATATAACGGAAACCGCTGAAAATATCTTGCTTGAACGTTTTTTTTGATCCACGTACGGCTTTAACACCAGTGAATGAGCCTGAGGCTAGCACCAGCACGAAGGCCAACAGAAAGGTCATCCCATCTACAAAGATTGCCCAAGCGCCACCGAAGGCAGCGACAAAGATTCCGCCGAGAGCGTAACCAACAGTACGGGAGATGTTCTCTGACAAGGTCATCCAGCCTGCTGCCTGCTGGATATGCTCTTTGCCGACGACAGTCAGCAGGGAAGCCTGGAAGGCAGGAGACTGAAATTGTCCGGCAGAGGTTACAATTCCGGTAAGACAAACAATCAGGACGAAGGAGAGATTAGGGCTGGTAAGGGCGTAAGCGATTCCCAGTACGGTGATGCTCTGTACCAGATAGGCACATACAATCAGCGTTCTGCGGTTGACGCGATCGGCGAGTGTACCCGCTATGCTGCCTAGCAATGAACAGATGACAAGGTTGCTGACAGTCATGATGCTCATCATTTTAGCACTGCCAGTCTCTTGCAGCACCCATAGACTAAGAGCGAGACTGTGAAAGGCATTTCCCAGTATCGTAAGCGTACTGGCTGTGAACAACAGCAGGAAAACTTTGTTTTTGCGTAAAACCGGATAGTTCACTTGGGATACAGGTGGGGCATTCACCATCTCAACGCTGGGAATATTCATCAATAAAACCTCCTCATCATTACTTAACTTAAACGTTTAAGTTATTATAGAGAATTTATTGGAGAACTTCAACCAAAAATTGATTGCTGCCTGTCAGGCTGGTATCGTACTGTTCGCGGAAAACAGATGTCATTAATTCATAGGCGGTCAGTGCTCTATCGTTCTGAAACTGTATGATTGTCGTGCTGTCCAGCAGGATTTCCGGTACCCCGCAGGTGCAAATCGCTGTAACAGAAGAGGCCAAGGCAGTTTTTTCAACAGCTTTTGCCAAAAATTCATTGATGACGATAACATGCTTATCCCGGTTGAAGGTCAAAAAGCTCACGAGTTCACTTTGTACCTCTTGCGAATTGTTGACGATATGAATATGCTCCTGCGGCAAGCCGGATTCAGCAATGACCCACTCCGATAACGCATTGTTATGATAGCTCTCCATGACCAGACAGGAGGGAGCTGCGGAGGAGGATACAGCGGCCTGCAGCGCTTGCGGATAGTTATAATTAACCTGGTTAAATAGACGGTCATCAATGATGCTGTCGATCAGAATCAGCGGCACGCCTTCCACAAAATTGGCGGATATCCGGTAGAACATCTCATCCATAACATCCAGCACAAAGACAGCATCCAGTTTACGTTCACGGATTACATCCATCGCAGGATTAAGGGGATTCAAACGGACAAGCAGTGTATGATAGCCGGCTTCTGTTAGCATCGCTTCCAGACTTTCCACCAGCGACATGTAATTTTGGCGTTTCCAATAGGGCAATGCAGATGTCCGGTTAATCAGAATGCCGACCAGTCCGGTCCGCTGTTTGACCAGGGAACGCGCTGCGAGATTGGGGACATAGTTCAGTTCCCGGGCAATTTGCAGTATACTCTGCCGGGTCGGGTCAGGGATCGTCTGGTTCTTGACATTGTTCAGCACATAGCTGACCGTGGCTACTGAAACGTTTGCCTGGCGGGCAATATCCTTCATTGTCGCTTTTTTCATCGGGCATTCTCCTTAACAAGGCTTAGAAGAAAAGCCTATCATTCAGCCACGGGACAAGTCAACTGAAGGGAAAACTAAATTATTTACTTGGAGACAAGAATAGGCTGCTCCCCGTCATTCAGCGACGGGGAGCAGCCTGTTTGCTGTACAATTTTACAGCTTAAGTTTCATTTTTGGTGACGCCATTCAAACTGGGAACATAATCTTCAGCCTTATTGGCGTTCAACATCTGGGGTTCTTCAGTAAGATGTGCATGGTTTTGCTGGTTGTTTTTCTTATCTGCTTTATTATTTGCACGGTCGTGTTTGGGATCGGCACTATTTTTGGGCATGATTTCACCTCCATCTGTTAACAGATAGTATGAGAAACTGGTTTGCATTTTATCCCAGCCATCTGAAATCGGGGGCGTGCAGCCACTTTGGAGTGTGTACCGGATCATTTACAAAGAGCGAAGGCTTAGAGTAAGCTGACTTTAAAATAACTAACCCAGCAAAGAAGGTGACGGACATCGCTGTAAGGCCTGTTCCTATTGAAGTGGTTCCTTATAATCCCGCCTGGAAGGCCGAATTCAGCAGAATCAAAGAGCGGATGCTTGAGATCCTCGGAGATCTTGTCATTGCTGTCGAGCATGTGGGCAGCACCTCTATTGAAGGTTTGGCGGCCAAGCCGATTATAGACCTGGATGTTGTGATGGAGAGCTATGAGGCACTGCCTGATATTATCGAGAGGTTCCGGGAATTCGGTTATGTGCATCTTGGAAATCTCGGGATCGAGGGCAGAGAGGTATTCGAGTGCGAGAAGGATGACGGTTTGATGCATTATCATCTTTATGTATGTCCTAAGGACGGTAAAGGTTATCTGGAGCATATCGCTTTCCGGGACTATCTGCGGAGTCATCCCGCTGCGGTTCAGGCGTACGAGGAAGTAAAGCTGGCCCTGGCAGAACAATACCGCAATGACAGAGAAGCCTATACGGAGGGCAAGACAGCTTTTGTGCATTCCATCCTAAACAAAGCCATGCAGTGAGCGGAGAAAAGAGCATGAATAGAGCGGCAACCGGACCCTGAATGAACAGGTCAGCCGGTTGCCGCTCTTTTTCAACATGAAAGGTTCTTAAAGTATATTGCTCCAAAACTGTGCGTCGGACTGTTCGTTAGGCAAAGTAGCGGTATATTCGTTTATGCCCGGCGGATCACTGAACCCAAAGCTTCTCCAAGGGTTACTCATGGGTGAACCGAAGCATATATGCGCCTCCCGTAAGGCATTGTCACAAACGATTGACCATAACGTCCCGAAGCCTTCATCGTAGTGATGGCAGCAGACGCCTTCCGGCAGGTGCTGACCTGCCAGTTGTTTCATTGCATCCAGCGGATTGTAGTCCGTTCCTGTGTTCCAGAGAGTCGAGTACATCGCCTCTTGCCTCGCTTGCGAGTTATGCATCAGCTGTAGGTTATGTTGCTGCATGGCTGGCAGCGTATAGTGATTGGTGGAAACGATAAGCTGGGGAAGACTTACCGCGCTGGCATCATAAACCTCAATTTCCTTATGGGCTCCAGCTGCTTCGATCAATGCCATTGAACCGTGCCTGTCGGACACCAGAAAGTTCCGGTAATCGGAGATCGGCATGCTGCGCAGCAGGGTAACAGCTTCTTTGGTTGTTGTGCAGCCATCGAGCAGGGCCCGAACCACTCCCGGGAACACAAAGCCCTCACCTGTCATTTCTGGCCGGATTCTGCCGGAGGTCGTGGTCACGCTGAGACCTTCGTCATTCATGCCGTCATACCGGCCGAAGAGCTGAAGTGAAAATCCGATGTGGGCAGGCTTGCCCGTCACACGGGTGGTGCTCAGCAAAAGCTGATTATAGGGAGCATCCTCCCAGCCAAAATCATACGTCCGCATGTGATATGTACGGCTTTTGTCTGTAGGACCGGTTCGCAAGGCTGCCTGGCTGCAATGGCCGGCTGACTGGAAATAAGAGAAGTAAAAAACGACCGCTTCTTCCCGGATGCCGGTTTCATCGGCGAAACCTTTGATTTCCTGATTGACCCCGGGACAATATTTCTCGAACATATTCATTGCCTTATCAGCGGCAGCCGGATGGAGCGGCGGACTGCCCATAAACGGCGAGGACATAAAGGACATAAAAGCAGTGTCGTGTTTATAAAATGCCCCTAGTGCGCGCCCGACTTCATAATGTGTTCCTTCCGTAACAATATGCTGGTAAATGGATGATTTGAGGTCCATGTGAAGCTCCTTCTACGTTTACTCTCTGCGCAGAGTAGCTCTATTATAAAACTGTTACCGCTACGGCGGCAAAGCCGTGACAATACTGAATCGAACGCTGTGATTCCAAGGTGAAGTTATTTCCCGGCCTTTATGTGCTATATGCTTGGCTACAGTTGAATTTTCTTGTATTCATGGCATTTCGATGGTAAATTATAGATATAAGTTTGGGATTCAAATTTAGCTGAAATTGTATGAAATGCGTACATTAATCAACCCGCCAGTCCGTATGTTGGCGGGTTGATTTTTTTGAAAAAATCCAGGCTGGTTTGTCTATGTTCTGCTGTGAACAAAACGTTTTATGGTCCAAAAAGGTACCGTATGGATACCATTATTTGTTGAAATGCTTAAGGAATCCGAAGGATGATCAATTTCACAAAGGCCGGTAAAAGTTTCACCGCTCACAAGATGAACACGCTGCTTCATACTTTGCTCCAAGGCCGACTGGATTTCTATTTTTCTCATTCATTTCACTTCCTTTGAAACTGTGGCATTATGATCTCTACTTATCATTAAACAGGATTAGAACAATTTAACAGACTTATTGGTTACAATATTGTATTATTATTATATACATTGGCTTGAAACGGGGTTATTCTTTAAGTAACTGTTTACAGTGAATCTAGACCCAAGCACCCTCCAGGTTAGGACGGCAGGTTGATTTTCTCAGAAAAATGGAGTTGGAGAGGTGAATGGTTGTGGATACAAGGAAAGTTATCAAAGGAATTTATCAGGAGATCCTTGAACGGATCGAATTGCTGTTATTGAACTCAAGTCTTGAGTATGTGGAGCACTCTTCTGAAGTAATAGAGGGGGGCGTGTATGCTTGGGGACAAGTTGACGTATTGAAAGATGCGTACCGGATGGCTTTGATTGAAGAATATTTAATTCTTGTTACCCGAATGCGCTTGGATTTGGAAGAGAAAGACAGCAAAGCTCTGGCCAGTTTTGACCATAGCTGCAATATTGTATTAACGTATTTAAAGCAGGAAACGTTTGTGTACGAGAATACGACAGACGATGTATTGAAGACGATTGAAAAAGAATTGGCTATTCAGTACTTCCTAATGAACATGCCGGTGGAGAATTTGAAGTAATTGTCCCCATAACCTGGTCGTCGCGGTGAATCGGGCATATCTTTATTGGTGAAATATTCAATCTAATAGCGTTTAGCTCTCAGTCCGCCAGTGTTCAACTGGCGGATTTTTCCGTTGCTTTAAATTCTCATAGATGGTTATAATACAAACAAGTGTTCTTATTTGTGGGGCTGAGGAGGTCAGACAACATGAAGAAATTTGACAGCATATTTGACTGCAGCCGGATGATGACTCCGGAGCACAAACGCCGAATCATCCAGGATGAAGAAAAACAGTGTCTGCGAAGCAAACCCGTGCTCGATGCTCAGGAATGGGAGCTGATAGATCAAGTACTTGCTTATTCCAAGCGTTATAACGAACAGATCACAATTACGCTGTTCGATCCAGAACAAGACCATAAGATCAGGGGCGTTGTCATGTCGGTGGACCTGCAACTGAGACAGGTCAAATTACAGATTGAGTATGAATATGATTGCATTAAGATTGACGATGTTATTCAAGCGACTACATAAATAAGGGTCCCAATCCTGGGACCCTTTCTTTAAAATTTATATGTTCATGTCATAAAAGATTTTGCATTCTGCTTGTTACTACAATGTTGATGCGTATGGTTTGAACTCGTCCGGTATAGCCGTTACCCCTATTATAGCCTCGACAGCTTTCCAGGCCGCTTCAAAACTTGTTCCGCTGTAGCTTGTTCTATCCCGCGCGGGGCCAGACAATGACATGTCAAACACTATAAATTCTCCGGACTCTTCAATGAGTCTGAAGCTTACGGCGCGGTCTTTTGATTGCATTCGAATCTCCTTCAATTTGACAACCTCCTTAATCATTTCTGCACTAGTATAAAGTCTACACAGCAGTATACCGCATCACCCCAATTGCATCAATTAACTAATACGCTGCAAGGAGTAACATTGACGGGAAGGTATTGAAACACTACAATTAGCACGAGTAGTCTTTGGAATAATTTAGGATTTCATTTCTTCCATCGGATAAATAAGAAACCCATTAGGCGGGCTAACAGGAGGTGAAGCAAACAATGAAAAGGTCGGTTAACCTGTTTAAAGTTTTGCTTGTGATGATCATTGTCTACTTGCTGGTTAGTCTTGTCGCAGGTGTAATCGGAATGAATTTCAACAAACTATAATGTGTCTGTTCTGCAGATAGGAGGAAGTCAATGAAAGGCGAACATTTAAAATATTTAGGCGGCGGTATAATTGTTCTTGGACTGATTGCTTCGATTCCTGTAGCCATGAACATGGGCACATTATCTGCCGGTATCTATCTGTTCATCTGGTCCTGCCTGATTGGTGTGTTTTTTATCGGTTTCGGGGAGCTGCTGTATTCGGTGCAACGGATTGAGCTTAAGATCGCCGGAGAACGTCCTCACTATGATCCATTGACAGGACAATATGTTGACAAGGCGGACAGGAAATAAAGCTGCGCTTAGACGGGCCTTTTAGATTAAAGGTACGCAAGAACATATATAGTGACTAATAGGTTTAAAACAACCCTGCCGGTGAACTCCGGCAGGGTTGTTCAGCATTCCCCCTAGCCTTCCCGGAGAACGGCGCGATACTCGCTCGGCGGCATGCCGGTGTATTTGCGGAACTGCTTGGAGAAGTAGAGGGCATCGTTGAATCCGACGGATGAGGCCACCTGATCAATGGTGAGTGTTCCCCCCAATAGTTCCCTGGCTTTGTCCATCCGCATCTTCAGCAGATACTGCTTGGGAGACAAACCGGTCTTCTGTTTGAATGCCTTGGACAGATGCACCCGGTGATAGCCCAACGTCGCCGCCATGTGGTCGATGCTGATCTGCTGGTGGAACTGTAGCGAGATCCAACGGATCGCCTGGTCGATCTGGCGGTCAATGACCTCGGGCATTTCTTTGGGACGGGCTGGAAGGACACTGAGGTTGGCCAGCCCGAACTGGTGGAGCAGCAGCCGGGTCCAGCCGGAGGCCTCCAGGCTTTCCAGCCGGGGATAGGGGGATTGCTGGAAGGCCAAGCGAATATGTTCGTATAGGCTGTGCAGCTCGCTGGTGTTCCCGGAATGCAGCAACGGACGTTCCTTGGTAATCCCGGCATCGGAGAGCAGTGCTGTAACAGCTTCACCCTGTAAGGCTACCCATACGTAGTGCCAGGGGCTGTCCTTGTCAGCCTGGTAACTGAATAGGGACCCCGGATAAATAACAAACGTGTCTCCGGTCCGGCAGTGCCGCGAGACATTCCCGCTTTGAAAGAAGCCCTCACCATCCAGCACGGTATGGATCAAAAAGTAATCATGCACGGAGGGGCCGATCTTGTGTCCGGGTACGGGTCTGCCTTCACCACTGAATAATACGGCCATGTCCTGCTCTTCTGGTACGAGATTAAAGCTGGCAGTGAAGTACGAATGTTCGAGATTCATTGAAGGGCCTCCCATACATGAATGACTGAGTCATATTGATATTGTATTTAATCTCAGGCTACTACATCATGATTCCAAATGCAACAAAGATCCATATCTCACTTGTATTTCTCCATACTCATTTCCGGCATTCTATTTTATAGTGAATATAGCAAAAAAACAGCGGATAATGACTGTCGTTACTGCAATCATCTGCCCTATTCATCCTTGCTTAAACTCCTTATTTGCTTAAGGCAGGCATTCTTACCGCGACCAACGGGAGGCGTATTGTTCATGTCTAAAATTACATTTATCGGTGCGGGAAGCACTGTTTTTGCCAAAAACGTTCTGGGTGACTGCATAGCGACAGCGGCGCTGCAGGGTTTCGAGCTTGCCTTGTTCGACATTGATCATCAGCGGCTAAAGGACTCAGAGAACATGCTTAACTCCATTAAGAATAGCAGCGGCAGCACATGCAGGGTTAACGCTTACTCCGACCGCAAAGAAGCGCTGCGCGGCGCTAAGTATGTCATTAACGCGATTCAAGTCGGGGGTTACGATCCCTGCACCATAACCGATTTTGAAATTCCGAAGAAATACGGTTTGCGGCAGACGATTGCGGATACGGTGGGCATCGGCGGCATTTTCCGCAATCTGCGCACCATCCCGGTGATGTTGGATTTTGCTGCGGATGTGCGCGAGGTCTGCCCGGATGCGCTGTTCCTGAACTATACCAATCCAATGGCCGTTCTGACGAATGTAATGAACACCTATGGCGGTGTGCAGACAGTAGGACTGTGTCATAGTGTGCAGCAGTGTATCCCCGGATTATTTGACCACCTTGGAATCGACCAGACGGGAGTGCAGGCGAAGATCGCCGGAATCAACCATATGGCCTGGCTGCTGGAGGTCACGAAGGACGGGAAGGATCTTTATCCGGAGATTAAGCGCCGGGCGGCAGAGAAACAGCTGGAGCCTCACACAGATATGGTACGCTATGAAATGATGCTGAAGTTCGGCTACTACATTACAGAATCGTCTGAGCATAACGCGGAGTACCATCCTTATTTTATAAAAAGGAACTACCCGGAGCTGATCGAACGCTTCCAGATTCCGCTTGACGAATATCCGCGCCGCTGTGTGGAGCAGATTGGCCGCTGGCAGCAGCTGCGCGAGGAACTCGTCGGCAACCACGAGCTTCAGCATGAACGCTCGCATGAATATGCCTCTTATATTCTGGAAGCGATCGAGACGAATGTCCCGTTCAAGATCGGCGGCAACGTGATGAATACAGGGCTGATCACCAACTTGCCACGGGAGGCCTGTGTCGAAGTTCCGTGTCTCGTGGACAGCAGCGGGGTTACACCTACCTTTGTGGGGGATCTGCCTCCGCAATGTGCCGCTCTGAACCGCTCGAACATAGGCACACAGCTGCTGACCATCGAGGCGGCAATCACGGGCAAAAAAGAGCATATCTATCATGCGGCCCTGCTAGACCCGCATACGGCGGCAGAGCTGTCGATGGATGATATTGTGAACATGTGTGATGAATTGATAGCTGCCCACGGCGACTGGCTGCCGCAGTATCAATAGCATATAAGTATGACTAACAGAGCCCGGGAAACCGGGCTTTTTGTCTGTCTAAACAGGGAGCCTGCTGAGGCTAATGGACGATGTTTTTCCCGGAGTGTCCAAACCGTAAGCAGCAGTACGAATACTTATATATAGATATTCCTTTACGGAACCGCTCCGGAGGTGAGATTCGGTGTTCGTCGAGAAAAGTATGCTTGCGCCAGATACGTCTTACGCAACTCCCTATTATGTCGTTAGCAGCCCACGTCCCGGCCCGGTCTTTATGGTGGTATCCGGAATACACGGGAATGAACCGGCCAGCATCCGTGCAGCGCAAAATCTGGCTGGAATGTTCACCCGCAGAGAGCTGATCCTCCTAAAAGGCAGACTTATTATAGTCCCTCTGGTGAATAAAAAGGCTTATCGTAAGAAGATCAGAGGCAAGCCGGATTTAAACCGGACCTTTCCTTACCGTGGTAAATCGAAGGCCAGCCATTCACTGGCTGGAGCCTTATTTCAGCTGGCGCAGCACCATAGCCCTTCGTGGTATCTGGATCTGCATGAAGCGAACGGACTTTCACAAAAAAATTCCAAACGGGTTGGCCAGACTTTAATTATTAGTCCAGGAAGCCGTACAGCTAGAGTGGCCAAGCAAATCGTTAAACGAATGAACCGGTCCATAACTCAGTCCTCCTATCATTTCAATATCCGGCGGCGTGAGCGAAAGGGAACCTCGCGGAAGGCGGTTCAGGAAATTCTCGGTACGAAGGCGGTCACCGTTGAGACCTGCTGGAGCCTGGACTTCTCTTTACGGGTACAGTACCAGCTGGACATCGTGCACCATTTCTTAAGAACAACCGGATTTATTGGTTTAAGATGATGAGAAGAGACAGTTCACTTCAGGCTGCGCTCGCAAGCAATTGAGGGTTCAGCCTGTTTTGCGTTCTATAAAAGGATATTATTGACATGCCTATATATAATGTATATATTACATATATACACTAACTACATTGTTACAAAAGGATGATGGTGCAGCAACATGAACATTTTGATTTCGAGTACCTCGGGTGAGCCGATATACGCCCAAATTGTGGGGCAGATCCGCCAACTGATTCTACAGGGTGAATTGGTATCCGGGACACCGCTGCCGTCTATCCGCCTGCTGGCCAAAGAGCTGCAGATCAGTGTCATCACGACGAAGCGGGCATACGAGGAACTGGAGAGAGAAGGGTTGATCAATTCCATTGTCGGTAAGGGTTCCTTTGTATCCGGGGCTGATCAGGAATTTATCAAGGAGCAGCGGCTGCGGATTATGGAGCTTAAGCTGAAGGATGTCATTGATGAGAGCAGGGCGCTTGGACTCCAATACACTGAGATTGTGGACATGCTGAAACTGCTATATGAGGAGGAGAAGGGATGAGTAACTGTATAGAGCTGAATCACCTGCACAAGCGTTATGACCGTTTTGCGCTGCAGGATATTTCACTGGCGATGAAGGAAGGGTATATTACCGGTCTGATCGGCCCGAACGGAGCAGGCAAAACAACGCTGATTAAAATGATCATGGGCATGGTTCATCCGGATCAGGGAGAGATCAGCCTATTCGGACTTGATAACCAGGAGCATCAACCGGCCATCAAGAGCAGAATCGGTTATGTGTCGGATGAGAATATTTACTACGAGCAGCTTACCGTCAAGCAGATGAAGAAGATTATTGCTCCTTTCTACAGCCGCTGGGATGAGAATACATACTTGAAATACCAGGAGCTGTTCAAGCTTCCGCCAGGCAAGAAGATTAAGGATTTGTCTAAGGGGATGAAGATTAAATTCTCGCTGGCGATTGCCTTGTCACATGGAGCTGATTTACTCATTATGGATGAACCTACATCGGGTCTAGATCCTGTGTTCCGCAGAGAAATGCTGGATCTGCTCACTGAACATATTCAGGATGAGAAGAAGTCGATTCTGTTCTCCACGCATAACACAACAGATCTTGACCGGATTGCCGATTATATCGTCTTTATCAATGACGGGAAGATGGTCTTTAATGAGATGAAGGAAGCGCTGACGGAGAAATATCTGCTGGTCAAAGGCGGCAAGGAGCTGCTTGACCGCGATGTCCGCCGCTTGTTCCTTGGGATTCGGGAAAGTGCGCTTGGCTTCGAGGGTCTGGTCGGTAACCGGGCAGAGGGGGAACGCTTCTTCAAGGACAATGCAATTTGCGAGACGCCAACGCTGGAGGAGATCATGTATTTTACTGTAAAAGGATGTGATGTGCATGTATAACTCGCTGTATCTAATCCGTAAAGACTTCGTGCTGGTGCAAAAGTTCGTGCTGCTGCTTGTTCCGTACTACATCATTATGGGCTACACCAACTTTGATGGCTACACCATGTTCGCCTTGTTTCCGGCCATGCTGCTCCTGATCAATTCCTGTACACTGGATGTGCAGCAGCACAATCAGAAATTCCTGATCAGTCTCCCTTTGCCGAGGCAGCAGATTGTAATGGCCAAATATTTGGCGCTGATTCCTTCTTGCCTGCTCAGTTTGGTTTGCACCCTGCTGCTGTATGGAATTGCCTTCCTTACCGGGCGGGCCACAGAGCCCATTGCCTGGAGAGAGCTTGCCCTGTGCATTGCGAGCTTCCCATTGCTAGCCGCAGTGTACCTGCCGCTGCATTACTGGCTGGGCCAAAAAGGGACTCAGGTGGTCAATTTTATTTTTATCATGTTAATTATGCTTAATTTCGCCGCTTTGACCAAGCTCATGACATGGTTACCTGATCTGGCGAACTGGGTCAGCACGGGCAAGACCGAGAGCATTCTGATCCCGGTTATCAGCGGTCTGGCCTATATTATAATCCTATTTGGCTCTTATCTGATTTCGTTGCGTATCTTCACGAGTAAGGATATATAGGATTATCAATACTCGCAAAGAAACGGCTGCGCCATTCCTTTAAGGAGGGCGCAGCCGTTTCTGATTCAAGCGGGTACAGCTTTCCTTATTTCCCCCGCTCCATATCATCAATATAATTTTTGGCATCCTTCAGGGATAAGTCCCGCGCTTCACGCAGTACTTTTATGGCTTGGATTTTCTTGCCTTCGGCCAGCAGCAGGCGCAGCCTGTTCTCCAAATCCGGCATTAAATCCATATTCTGCACAAATTGCGGCGTCGGGGCAGCAATTCCCGTCTTGATAAAACCTCCATCCATCGCTGACCGGCTGTCGATCCGTTCCAGCTGTGACTGCAAATCGTTGACTCGCTTATTGAGACTGATTACCCTGAGCATAAGCAGCAACGTGAGTACCAGTGCCGCGAGTGAGATCCAATCCGTATTTTCCAAAGATATAGCCTCCCTATTATAAATGGTGTGGTGTATTCTCTACATCTCAATACCCGTCATGTACAGTCGTGAACAATCAGCCGGTAATTGTTGTTGCCAGAGAATGAAGAATATCATATCCCTCCGCTGAAGAACATGATATTTTTGGAAAAAGTTTTTAGTGAAGCATAAGGGGGCTTTGATATGATTACTCCACAAACGCTTGATGAATATTATGTAAGGATCGGCAGGCTGAAGCAACGTTATTTGTCGGAGCGGTTTGAACAGGATCTCCCTGTATTCAGCTCACATACGGAAGCGGTTGAGTGGTTCAAGGCACTTTTTCAAGGCAGCTTCATCTTTGTGGAAGAGATGGAAGGTGCTCATTCCGAGAGCTACTATTTATATGACATTATTCATGACAGAGAAATCTGGGAACGCAGAGAGAGGGACTTAAGAGAAAAAGGTCAAGCTAATGGGCTGGGCATGCTGCTCTGCGCGCAAAGAGTAGATATTTACAAAGACGGTGCAGTACATTTGGCGGTTTAGCGGTGTTCACTCCATGATTTTTAATCAAGTAGTCATATGGGGTCATGTGAATTGTTTTCTTGAAACTACGGTTGCACTCCGAAACACTTAAATGTGCTACATCAGAAATTTCTTGCAGCGTTATATTAGTGGAGTAGATATCAAGATTAACCATAGTTGTACGGTTCTGATAGAAACCTCATATTCCCATCCCCATTTTTTTGTCATCTCAAATCAACATCTCCCTTGATTACTAGAGACACATTGGATGATCAATCGTTAGTTTATTTTCTTGAACAGCAGTGTAAAAGTGGCCTCCCGGGAGGCCACTTTGCTATGTGGCTGGACAATTAGAGACTGGGCAACGTATTGATCTGCTCAATGTCATCCCTTCTCCGTACAGATTTCTCCGCCATTTTGGGGAGAGGGACATCCGACGGTGTGAGCACGATTCTCTCATCGGCCAGTTCAAGCTTCACCTTATTGGCGTCCTTGGCGCCGATCGACTCCAGGTAAGCTGCCGGAACCTGCAGCCGTCCCGCTTTATCGAGGATGGCATACTCCACATGAGAGTTCTGCCCGCTGCAGCGGTGGCTTCCATACCGCGTTCCAGTTCTTCATGCTCTTCTGTGTAAGAAACGCGGCGGAGCATTTCCGAGGAGGTTTTGCCGTCACGGATGGAGACTACACGATCGACCTTGCGGACCAGCTCCTCTCTGGTGCTGACTATATGGGTGAGATTAAGCTTCGCAGATTCAATCCCTTGATATAACTCCACAGTCGGAGTATCCGGATTCAGCTTCAGCCAGACCTCATAAGGCTCTAGAGCAAGATTGCTGTTTCAACGGTGATGCATATTATCATATCTATTTCGAAGGAAATATGAGATTTTTTGATGACAGAGGTAGATGAAAGAGGTGGCGCTTTGTTCAAGATCATGATTGTTGAAGATGATACCCGGATCCGGACGTTACTTACGGATATCCTGCGTAAATATGGTTATGAAGTAGTGGCAGTTGAAGATTTTCTGCACGTAGAGGCTCTGTTTGAGCAGGAGGCACCGCAGCTGGTGCTGCTCGACCTAAATCTCCCGTACTATGACGGGTTTTATTATTGCCGTGTCTTCAGAAGGAAGACAACTGTACCGATCCTGATCATATCCGCCAGAGATGAAGAAGCCAGCCAGGTGCTCTGTATGGAGCTCGGTGCGGATGATTATATCGTAAAGCCGCTGAATGTTCAGGTGCTGCTGGCCAAGATCATGGCAATTCTGCGCAGAGGGTATGGAGAGTATGCGCATAAGCCGGAAGCGGTGCAAGCTGCACTGCCCTTTCTTTTGGATGACCGCAATTTCAGTATTTCCCGGAGTGGTAAAGTGGAGGAGCTGAGCAAGAACGAATACAAGCTGCTGAAGAAGCTGCTGGAGAAACGGGATACGATTGTTACCCGCGAAGAACTGCTGGAGGAGCTGTGGGATGATGTTCACTTTGTGGTGGACAACACTTTGACCGTCAACGTAACAAGGGTCAAGAACAAGCTGCTCAGCCTCGGGTTCCAGGATGTGATCAAGGTGAAGCGAGGGGTGGGCTACATCTTTGATTCCTCTTCGATGGGAGGCTCGTCTGATGAACGTTAGATTGTTCAAGGATTTTATGCGGGATCATCTAGGGATTACTTTGTTCTACTTTATCAGCCACCTCCTGGTAAGCCTTTACTGCAAGCATTACATTAACGGAAGCATCCAGCTTATGTATATGTTCAGCATTTATCTGTATCTCTATCTCGTATTTATGATCTTCCGGTTTATTAAATACAGCTCAACCCGCAAAGAAATCATGATGCTGACTGAGAATGTTGATATTGAAGATAAAAGCTACTCCTGCGAGCAGTTGGCCATTATCACATTAATCCAGCGCATTCATCATACCTATCAGGAACAACTCCACGAGGTGCAGACGCAGGCAGCGAACACGCATGCCTTTCTATCCCAATGGATACATAATATGAAGACGCCCCTGTCAGTCATAGATTTGATCCTGCAGAATCATAAGCTGAACGGAACCGGTGAAGAGGTAGCCCTAAAGCACATTGAAGAAGAAAAAGAACGTATGTTCTCTATGCTGAATCAGATGCTGAAGTTCTTCCGGCTGGAGCAGTTTACCCGTGATTATAACCCGGAGAATATCAATCTGCTAGAGTCGCTGAGAAGTATCATTAACAGCAAGCGCAATCAATACATCTACAACAACGTATATCCTGTGGTGGAATGCCCGTACGAGAATATAATGGTCACGACAGACAGCAAATGGAACAGTGCTATGCTGGAGCAGATTATTTCTAACAGCATTAAATATTCGGATGCCAAGGAAAGGTCCAAGCCAATTGTTTTCCATATTGAACAGGCTGGTGCGCTTACGGTGCTTTCCATCCGTGATGAAGGCATCGGTATAGACAAGATGGATCTGCAGCGGGTCTTTCAGCCGTTCTTCACCGGTAAAAATGGGCGGTCACAGCATCAGGCGACTGGCATCGGCCTATACGTCTGCTCTGAAATTGCCAGGAAGCTGGGACATCCGCTGGAGATTGAGTCAAAGGTAGGGCGGGGTACTGAGGTGAGGATTACCTACCTTTCAAAAATGAAAGACAACGTAACGCAAATGAATGGATAACCCTTATACGCTTCAATACAATGGAGATAACAACTGAGATGAATGGCAGAGTCTATTCCGGTCAAGGGGGGGAACGCAGCATGAGTGTATTGGAGGTAAGAAGCGTTAGGAAAGTGTATGGTGTTCAAAATGGGGAGAATGCTACAGTCGCGCTGGATTCCGTCAGTTTTAATATGGAAGCAGGGGAATTTATCGGCATTATGGGGCCTTCCGGCAGCGGCAAGACGACACTGCTGAATATACTAAGTGGAATCGGCAAACCAAGCCACGGAGAGGTATATATCGGCGGAAAGAACATCACTGCTTTTGATAAAAATGAAATGGCGCTGTTTCGCCGCAATCATCTCGGCTTTGTGTTTCAGGAATTCAATTTAATGGACAGTCTCACCTTGAAGGAAAATGTCATGCTGCCGATGATCCTCGACAAACAGGATAAGGCGCATATGGAGGCAAAAAGCGAAGAAATTATGCGGCTGTTCGGCATTGACGGCATTGCCGGGAAGTACCCGTACAACATCTCCGGAGGCCAGCAGCAGCGGGTTGCGGTCAGCCGGGCGCTCGTCAATGATCCGGACATTATTTTCGCCGATGAGCCTACAGGCAATCTCGATTCCAAGTCTTCGAACGCTGTCATGAAATGTATGGAGACCATGAACCGGGAACGCAGCAGCACCATTCTGATGGTTACCCATGATGCCTTCGCCGCGAGCTTCTGCCAAAAGATTATCTTCATCAAGGATGGAGCTATCTGCATGGAGATTGTCAGTAATGGTGTCCGCAAAGAGTTCTTTGATCAGATTCTTGATTGCCTGGCAATTATCGGAGGGGAACGAAATGACGTTTAGAGATATCGCGATCAAAAATTTTAAACGGAACTTCAGGAATTTCTTCTCTTATTTCATCTGCAGCGCTTTTGCGATTATGATTTTTTTCCTGTATGCAGCGCTATTCTTTAACGAAAGCATCCGTAAGGAGTCCGCAGATGATTTGATCTGGATTGTGTTTCTAATGAGCCTGGCCGCGCTGACGTTGTTCTCGGTATTTTTCATCCATTACGCCCATTCCTCATTCATCAAGGCCAGGAGCAAGGAGTTTGCCATCCTCATGTCACTAGGTATGCATAAGAACGATCTGAAGAAAATCACCGCACTGGAAAATCTGATGATCAACCTGTTCTCACTGTTACTAGGCATTATTACCGGCACGATCTTCTCCAGACTGTTTCAGAATTCGGCGATTGACCTGCTTGAACTGAAAGGGGTTGCGTATTCCCTGAGCCCGGCAAGCTTTATTACAACTGTAGGGGTCTTTACCTGCATATTCGCCGTGTCGCAGACACTGTCGAGTGTGAAGCTCAGCCGGCTGGAGCTTTCTGACCTGATGAAGAATTCTCGTATGCTTGATAATTCCATGAACCGTAATGCCGTTAAGCTCGGAATCGCAGGAGTCCTGCTGGTTCTTTTGTCCACAATATTTCTCGTCATTGTTGCCAATCAGGAGAATCTCAATTCGAACCCTTTCCTAATTCTTGCTTATATCCTTATGTGTTTTACAGGGATATACATGGTGATCGCGCATTTGGGAAATACACTGATCGGCCTCTTAAAGAACAAAAGCTTTTATTACCATCATATTCTGCCTATCACGGAGATTCATCATAAATTCAACCAGAACAAACGGATCATGTTCATTCTCAGCATTCTCAGCGGCATGAGCATCTTTCTGGTAGCGTCCCCCTTTTCACTGCTTCAGCTGTCGGGAAGTATCGCCGAGAGGAATCCCTACGATATTGAGTTTGTGTCGGTAGGCGGTATTCACGCTATAGGGAAAGAACAGCTGCAAGAGCTGCTGAATGGGTCTTCGGAACCGTTCAAGACGATGGAGACGACCACCTTTTTAAGTCTCGCTATGAACCGGGAGGGCAGCAAATACGATGTTCTGCATAGCAAGCCGGTGATCTCGCAACAAATGTATAATCTGTTGACTGGGGAAAGCGTAGAAGTTCCAGTTGGGGAAGCTGTAAACATTATTACGGCCTGGGAGCCCGGGATGCATGGTGTAGAGCCAGGAACAGCGTTAGTGCTGAGTGACGGCAGTCAAGCGTTCAGCTATACAGTGAAGGCTTCCTATCATGGCGGCTGGTTCGCTACAGCAAGTACGTATCCGTCCAGCTCGGGGATTATCGTCAATGACCATGATTACAAAGAAATGCTGTCTAAGGTCGGTTCTGGAGCAATCGGCACACATTACGGAGTGGATTTTGCTTCGTGGAGAGGAACAGAGAAGTTTCTGCAGCAGCTTAAGCATACGCTGGATGCAGGAGACCTGGATGGAAGCGGGACACTGTTCCCTGTCGCTTCGAAGCTGGATGCTTACAAAGAATTGAAAAAGAACTATTCGCTGTTTGTGTTCGTAACCTCGCTGATCGGCATTCTGTTCTTTACGGCCGGCGGGATGGTGCTGTATTTCAAGCAATACACGGAGATGGGCAATGCTATAGTCTTTTTTAGAAAGTTATATAAAATCGGAATCAGCGAAAAGGAGGTTAGAAGTGTTGTATCTGCCGAACTGCTGATTACTTTCTTTGTACCGCTGGTGCTTGGTAGTATCTTCGGATACTCATTTATCTATCTGATTACACATGTGATGAGCGGATCGGATATTTTACCGGAGTTTATGAAGAATACAACGCTTGTAGTGGCAGTTTACTTTGTCTTTCAGCTCAGCTTCTATACCATGACCAAGAGAAAGTACAGCCAGGAGGTTGTGCGCAAGCTTAGCAGTGCAGCATGAGGGTGAGGCGGATGAACGAACAAAGGTAATAAAGGATAGAGGTAAACAGATTTCAAACGAGAAAAGACCCGGGAAGCGGAGGATAGTCCGTCAACCTGGGTCTTTGGTATGCAATGCAGCTTGCTGTAAATGCAGAATCGCGCCCTATAATTATTTATTTGGCGTAGTATCCGCCGTCAATTGGCAGCTCAACGCCTGTAATGTAGGAGGAATCATCCGAAGCCAGGAACAGGACGCCTTTGGCGATGTCCTGAGCTGTGCCCAGGCGCATAAGCGGGGTCTGTGCGAAGAACCACTGCTTCATTTTTTCATCCTTGAGCAGATCCTCGGTCATTGGGGTTTCAATATAGCCTGGATGTATGGAGTTGGCGCGGATGTTATGCTTGGCATAATCTACAGCAGTGGCCTTGGTCAGCATACGTACGGCACCTTTACTGGCAGTGTATGGACCTGCGCCGCTTCCGCCGGTCAACCCGGCGATCGAAGAGATGTTGACAATTGAGCCGCCGCCGGCTGCGATCATGTGCGGAATGACTGCTTTTTGTCCGAGGAAAATACTGGTTACATTGATGCCCATCGTTCTCTCCCAGCGTTCCACGGTTTGTTCCATAAATGGAGTCGGATCAGAAACACCGGCGTTGTTGACCAGAATGTCGATGTGGCCGTACGCCTTCAAGGTTTCATCAACGACCCGTGCCCAATCTTCTTCGGAGACAACGTTTTGCTTTATTCCTATGGCTTCGCCGCCGTTTTCCCGGATCTCTTGGACAACCTCCTGCAGCTTCTCTTCCTGTAAGTCAGTAATTACAACTTTGGCACCTTCTTTGGCGAACAGCAGGGCGTCTGCTTTACCCATCCCGCCGGCTGCTCCAGTAATTACCGCTACTTTATGATCTAATCTTCCCATGTGTTATTCCTCCTGTGACTTTGTATTGGTTATGTTCATATTCAGCTCTAAATGATCGATCATTTTCTGATAAGAATGGATGAGAAGGTCCAGCTCTGTGCCGGAAAATTCACTCCATAATCCGTCTGTCAGTTGTTTGTACCGTTCCAGCATCCGTTGTTCGACTTCACGCCCTTGGTCTGTGATCTTCAAGTGCACCTGGCGCCTGTCAGTTTCAGATACCACGCGTTCAATATATCCCTTCTGAACGAGCTTACTGCTTAAATTGGTGATGGCAGAGAGCGTTACACCCAGCACATTGGCAAAATAGGAGCTGGTCTGCTTGTCATGCTTCGCCAGGGTCTGCAAAATAAAATATTGGGGCGCCGTTAAATTGTTGTCCAGTAATTTGGTGTAGCTCGCTACCAGTGTCAACATATGGCGGCTGATTAAATAAGATAGCTGATCCTGCTTGTCCAGTAGTCATCACCTCAAAAATATACTTTA
Source organism: Paenibacillus sp. FSL M7-1046 (assembly GCF_038007405.1). Lineage (NCBI taxonomy): Bacteria > Bacillati > Bacillota > Bacilli > Caryophanales > Paenibacillaceae > Paenibacillus > Paenibacillus sp. FSL M7-1046. Next base: position 5,860,370 of record NZ_JBBOXB010000001.1, read on the forward strand.
AATATTTAAATAGTTAATATGGTTTAACTATTTAAATGTAAACCTTTTTAGGATGTCAGTCAACTGACCTGGAGCATGGAGGGGATGGTAAAATTTAGCTTGATTGATGCACTCATTGACTACTACTGATACCATGCCTAAAAAACCACATAATTTATGCGGTCCCTTTATTGTAAAGAGCTTATATCCATTTGAGTTGAAGTATGAGCATGCAGAGCGGAGCGGAATTGAGCTTACAGGTACATTTTCAAGAGCGGGGAGTTTTTTTGTCTTAATATCGCTTACATGTATTGGTAATAAAATAGATGAGAGGGAAACAGAAAAATTGCACCTCCTGGGATATCTTGATATACTTTTCACATGTGAATTTGATTGGGGGTTGTACTGATGGCAAAGCAGAATTGCTCATTAGCTAGGAAGTCCTCATGCAAAGCCTAATCTGGGGCGATACTTTGCGTGGGGGCGGTAGGATGGATACGATCGCCCAACCTTGACTTTATCGTTTCTAATAATAGGCTTTGCACCTTATGTTTTATATAAAAAATAAGGGGCTGAAGAGCTATGAATACACCATTTATTAGAAACCATCAGTATAACGTCATTAAGAAACAAACGGATTTTCTGCAGAAAACGCTGCGAACCGTCGCGGATCGAAACGTCTTGAAGACTGTAAGATATCGTGCAGCTGCGAATATTATTGAAGCCATTCCTAACCTTACAAATGATCAGCAGCAAATGCTGGAACAAATATCGGCCTTCGAAAGTGCATATGATTTCCAGAGATTTCTGGGCGCATTAGAACCCTATCTGGAGCCATTTCCACCAATTACGTTGAAGCAGATTCAGAAACTATTCCCTAAGAATAAGAAGCTGAAGGTGCCTGACTTAGGATCTATCGACTTCCGATATGTAACGTATCTGAGTTGGGTAGACATAGCTACGAACAAATTATTCATTGTCTATCCGTTCGAAGGACAATTCATTGGTATCGAGGGAAGAATCACGCCCACTAACAAGAAAGGGTACTGCTTGTTCTGTAATCGCCATCAAGAGCTTGCATTCCTCACGGTTAAGACCAAGCCAGCGAACGCCTCGCCGGATAATATTTCTTCTATTGGCCAGTACGTATGTCTGGAGAGCGATGCTTGTAATCAGAGCATTACCGATATAGGATCATTGGAGAAGTTCATTTTTTCGGTTCGAAAATAACATTAACTACGACAGGCTGCCCTAGAGGCAGTCTGTTTTACTTTATTCTATGTATAAGAGTGCTTATTAGATCGCGTAAACTGAATGTTGAAAGGCGATACAGCCTGAGCGACGAACGCCGAAGTGATCAGGAAACTATTTGAAATACGTATCGGGTGGAACTAGCTTGGGGGTTCACAAATTTGCCAATAGCACTGCTGAGAATGAGAAGGTTTTGTTTGTTGAAATCAAGAATATAGTCACAATACTAAATTATGAGAATTGAGTTGATGAGCATGAGTGACCAGATGGTAGCTGTCTTAAGAAGACAGTTTGAACCGACGTTAGAAATGTTGAAGCAACTTATCGAAGTATGTCCTGATGATTTTTGGATGGATGCCAAGCAAAAATACTGGAAGCAGATATTTCATGCTACAACCAGTATGAAATTTTGGTTTAGGCAGCAGAAGGATGAAGAATTCAAAATACCTGACTTCGGCAAGGATATAACAGAAGCCCTAGATAAGGAGTGCGCTGACTACCCTACTAAACAGGAAATGACGGAGTATGTTGAGGAGATATTGAGCGTGGCCCGTAGGTTTTTGGATGAACTTACTGACGACAAATTATTGGAACCATGTGTACTATTCGAAGAAATAACTAAAACTGATGTAATCCTAATGCAGATCCGACATGTTCAACATCATATAGGTTATTGCAACAACATACTGAATTCAAATCACCTAGAAGCAGTAAAGTGGTTATGATAACGTGAGTGATAGAAATCAGCTTCTTTCACAATGAGGAGTGTTATTCAATATGGTTTATGAATTTGATAGTGAGATAAAGATGCTGGAAGGTAAAATGAAATGGAAAGTGGTTTATTTTCCATATTCAGTAAGGGAAGTATTCAATACTAATGGTAAAGTATCTGTTCAAATCACCGTTGACGGGCACGAGTTTGACCATACGTTGTTGCCGTCAAAAAATGGGCATTATTTTGTTTATAATGAATTTATTCGAAGAGCAGTACATAAAGAGCTCGGTGACAAACTCCATGTAGTTCTTAAAAAATGTGAGGAAAACCGTAATATTGTTTTGCCGGATTACATTTCAAAAAGCCTTGAAGATCACCACATACTGAATACATTCCTAACTCAGCCTGATTACATTAAACGAGAGCAGATAAATTATATTGAAATTGCTAAAAAGGAAGAAACAAAAACTAACCGAGTAATAGCTTTAATTAATAAACTTCAAGATAAATAAATCCTGTAGTATAAAAATTACACAAAAGTCCCACAATCTATGAAAGAAAGTTGATTGCGGGACTTTTGTGTCTGAAAAATCAAATGAGGGTTATAATTGCTTCAACATTACAAATGTTATAGAAGTTCAGATTTAGATGTTACTGGACATTCTGCGCGTGTAGTTCCTTGTAAACTGACTATATAAGTGAAGGACTTCATGATGAAATCAAAATGATTCAGGAATGGATCATGTTTTAAAATGTTATTATATGGTAAATATTTGATGATAAAATAGGGAGGTGACATGAGTTAAAAAATAGGATCAACTTATCTGAGGAAATGTAATATATAAACCTAATAATGAGGCAGTTAACAGTGTAAATGAAATTTTATTGCCAAATTAATTTACAGGACTAATTGGATCCATAAGTAAAGGAATAAATGAATTAACGGCAAATCCTGCAGTTGGGACTGCAGGATCAGAATTAAGTAAGATCCGGAGAAATTCATTTGATAATTCAGACGATTCGAGTTACATAACCAAGTACAGTCTAATTACAGAATATCGTATTGAATGAACGCATTAAATAAATGAAAAGTATCATGCAGGAAAAAGAAATTAATATTCTAAAAAAATGATAAAGAGTAGTAAAATTTCATTTATATTATTACAAGCATAATAAGCCGGATCAGATGCAAAAACGGCTTGAATTAGGCTGGTCCGGTTTATTTACTCAATACTTATTCACAAAACCCGTATTTTGTACATATGTCTATGAGATGCCTTATACTTAGGATATCCATTAACAAGCCAATTATAAACAAACACAACTCCAGTGAGTTGTGTTCAATAAACTACTACTCTCATCATTTTGTCCATTAAGCGTAAAACTTCTTTGGTTGGAATGATGTAGTCCCCTGCTTCAATTGGATCTGTCCCTATCTTTACATGAGGTGTCATACCGTGTGCCGAGTGAGGAATAGTTTTATTCTTTTACTTTTGTAAGTACACCATTTTTATTTTCGTATATTCTTTTTTCATTTTTTTCCATTTTACACACTATCTCTTCTTCCAAGTTAATTCCTAGAAGTTCCGAAAGCCCTATTAAGTAGAGTGCAACATCAGCCAATTCTTCACCCAAATCGTCTTTTTTTTTCAGATAAGCTTCGCAAGCTTCTGATAATTCGCCATATATAAAACAAAATTCTTTATAAATATCAGTAACATTAAATCCTTTCGCAATTTTATTCTGATAAACTCTTTTTTGTAACTGTAATAAATCAATCATTTTATTCACCTATCCTATATATAATTTTTATTTGCAATAGATAAGTCTTGGTAGAAAGCTTTTTTATATGTCGGGATTATGATTGATATTTCCGGCAATTCATATTCTCCTTTCATAAAATGAAATATAATACTTTTTATTGCAAATTAAATTCTTTGATGTAATTATATGGCTTTTATGAAAAACATTATATACTATAAAATCTCTGTTATATATGGCTCGAATTTCGGATAGGGGTTCAATATTTCGGAGATATCGGTTTATAATGCTGAGAGAACCTATGACTATTATCTCCAGCATTTTGGCAGCAACAGTCTGGACAACAACGGGCTACAGATCCGTTCCACGGTCCATTACTACACTTCATATAACATCGCCTTCTGGAATGGAGCTTTTAGATAATCATCAAATCGGCAATAGTGCCATGTTCTTGTACATTTGCCGAATACCCCCTTTCTAATGCATCTAATGCAAAAAAACAACCGATTATTTAGGGTTGTTTACAGTCGTTTAATTATGTTATTTACTGCAATTTGATTGGCGTTTAGTCATGTTTTTTACAAATGAATCTACGTAATCCTTTAAGGCATTGTTTTCTGGCCAATTCAATGCGATTCGCATTGGTGTATACGGTCTCATTTTTGATACTTATGTTCAGCTAAACCGAGCAATTAGAATAATACCAGCACCTCGAATTGCTAAAGCTACACTAAAGAACCCACGCCTAGTGTGGGTTCTTTAAGGACACCATATTTGTGGTCTAGAAAACTTACACATTATTACATTATAAAGCGTTGGTTTCACCCATAGCTGTACTAGTACAATGACCAAGACAAATGTAAGGTTACTAGCGAGCATGTTGCTTAAAGTGATGCTGTCCGGTCTATTGAACTGTACATAAAATTTGATACGGTCAGGGTACTAGTATCATGATTCTTTATTACTGATGATCATATTGAATAATTCTTCTGCTACTGCATTTGGACCTTGTTGTCCATCAGGATTTTGCTCTGACCGTACATATCCAGGATCGAACAATTCCACTGTTATATCATGTTCTTTTTCCTCAACAGCTAAAGTTTTCTCCCGAAACGGCTTAACACTTGATCGCGCAGTTTATTCATATCTTCTAGTCATGTAACAGCTGCTGGTATTATACAGGGTTGGCCGTTTGATTGATATTATCGCCGAAACTCCCTCCAGTTTCCCCTTCCGTCCACCTACCAGAACGACCATTGATCCCTCTTTTGCAAACAGTCGCTCCTAAATGACTCTGGCTGCAACCTTGCCGGTGACCTTGCCTTCTTTTAATTTTTTCAAATAGGATGGAATTTCTTCCATGGTTATCGTTGTGATTTGTGGAGGTACAATCTTTCCTTCTGCAAGCAATTTACCAAAATGATCGCCAATCCTTGCCAGATTGGATTGTGCATTAAAATCACCTTGTGTATGAGCAGCACCAAGTGCTATCTCGTGTAAAGACATCCCTTTGTCATAAAAACGGATTCGGCTAAAATCAGGGAATCCAGCCGTTACAACCATTTCGCCGCCGAAGGCAAGAATCTCAAGGTCTTTAGTCGCACTATCGGGACTTATCGTATTTAAAACGTAATCAACACCCCGGCCATTAGTCAGATTCAAGATTTCTTCATTTACACTTCCTTTAGTAAAATCAATTGCCTCATCCGCCCCTAGAACGCGTACATAGTCGATATCCTTTCCTAAGCAAGTAGTAATCACTTTCAATCCACACATTTTTGCTAATTGAATCGCATATCCCCCTACACCCCCTGCACCGCCATGAATCAATATGGTGCCACCGGATTGCGGTTTAAGTTTCTGCATTATCGCTTGATACGCCGTATATCCTGCTGCCGGAACTACCGCTGCCAGTTCGAAAGGTACTTCATCCGGCAGTTTGCTTGCAGTGTGAGCTGTAGTCACAGAGTATTCCGCAAATCCGCCATCGAGATTATTAATGCTGCGAAGATAGTACACGCGGTCTCCAATTTTAAAATTGTTCACGCTGCTGCCAACGGCATCTACAATTCCTGCAATTTCTAATCCCAGAACGCGTTTCTTCTCGGACTCCAGACCATCGTACTCAGCCACTTGGTAATCCGAAGGGTTCAATCCTGCTGCATAGACCTTCACTCTGATCTCATTATCTTTGGGTTCTGGTATTTCCCTATTTGTAACAACAGTAAGGCTGTCCAGTTCCCCTGGTTTTTCAAGAATTAGTGCTTTCATAAGATTTCCCCTCTCAAATTCAATTGACAAAATTCATTAAATAACATACATTCGAACTGACATTACAATTGTAACATCATATCAAACAGGGTCAATGCATGATAGAACGGGCTTAACAAAGAAGGGGGGATTGTAATGTCTGAGAAAGAAGTTACGGAGTTACAACGTATGGAAGGCCTCAGGTTATCAAATGAGGAATCTAATCGAATCACTAGATCAAGTATTGAAGCTGCTTTGGTACTGCTTATGAAGGATCAGGCTTTTGAGGATATAACGATTACAGGTATCGTTAAACGGGCCGGGGTGTCCCGCACTGCTTACTACCGGAATTACAACTCCAAAGAAGATATTCTACAGAGTACGATGAAGGAAATTGTAGATAAAATCGTTGCTGCGATGAATCTGCATCATCCAATTAGAAACTCTTATGATTATTGGCTTGCTTTATTTCAAACTTTAGAACAACATATCGACTGCTTACAAATTATCCTGAAAGTTAACATGGCAGATACTATACTTAGCGAAATGCAAGACGCACAATTGATTAGATCAAAAGAAGTATCCTTACTTACGAACTACGCTGCTTACTTTTGGAGCGGTGCCATTTACAGTGTAGCTGCAAGTTGGATTAGAAGCGGTGCGAAGCAATCCGCTGAAGAAATGGCAATGCTCTGCTATAAAATAATAGAAGCGGTAAATGGTGATTGTTGACAACGTAAATCTTATTACAGATTGTAATTTCAATCCAAGATCATATCAGAATAGTTTTTATGTGAACGCCCTATCGTATATACTTAGTAAAACGTTGGAATAAGGGGATATTTATGAGCGAACCTAAGAAAGGAAAGTTCTACTACGAACGTGGAACGGATGAACTACGGGAGAAAGGCTTGCGTGTCCAGAAGCTTATTAAGGCTTTCAATGACTGCGACCCTGAGGATGGGAAAGAGAAAGAAAGATTGATTCGAGAGTTGTTTGGAAGCGCTGGTGAAGGAATAAGCATCGAGCATAATTTTCATTGTGACATAGGTTATAACATTCATGTGGGACGCAACTTCTATGCTGGCTATAACTGCACCATATTGGATATGGCTGAAGTTCACATTGGCGACGATTGCATGTTTGCACCGAACGTCGGAATCTATACAGCTGGTCATTCAATTGAACCGAAGGACCGAAATAAAAGTGGGTACGGCATACCGATTACGATTGGCAACAATGTCTGGATTGGTGGGCACTGCGCCATTTTGCCAGGAGTGAAAATTGGTGACAATTCTATTGTTGCGGCGGGCTCAGTAGTAACAAAAGATGTACCTGCAAATACGATTGTTGCAGGTAATCCAGCCAAGTTATTGAAGCATATTGCAGAGGAAGAAAATTAGTTCACTTCCACGTGGCTTTGAACTAACAGAAACGTTATTTCAACAAACAGCGGCAGTCTATAACTTTATTTTCTAGTTCAAGGCTGCCGCCGTTGGAAATATTGGGGGCGAGATCCGTTCCGCAGATTCCTGTCATTTCAAATTTTTTCGTCTCCTTTTGTTCGTAAAAGAGTGTAACTGCAACGCAAAAAAAAATCGCGCAGCGCGCGATTTATGATGGTATCAGACTGTTAATCTGTTGAGTTTATTCCTCCAGTAAAATCCCTTATTTTTTCAGAGATTTCTTTTGGATGGGAACGATACAGATAATGTCCCGCGTCCAATAAGACCATTTCTCCATGTACAGAGTTCTGGATCTGCTTCTCATGTTCCGGAATCCATCGGTCCGTCGCAGGGTGATTCGCCTGAAGAAAGAAAAGGACAGGTAAATTGGCAGGAAAAGTAAGCTTTTCTGCTGCTTTAAAGTTGGAATACATGCTCACTGCCTCATTTAATTGAGTTGTATTATACATGTTTTTGCGTATCAAGATGTCCAATTGTTCTTTAGCCGCTTTATCATAAGGCAGTCCTTCATAAGGGTCAGCACTCAGTTTCAATTGTAACCGGGCAAAGCCCAGGTTGCGGAACCATTTAACCGGTTCTGTATCAGACGAATCAATTTTCTGTTCGCTTAGTGATGGAACACTGCTGTCCAGCCCGATAAAGGCTTTCACTTCATTTGGATATTGGTTCACATAATCCAGACTATAGAGCCCGGAAATGGAGTGAGCAATAAGGGTGTAACGATCGATCCGGAGACTTTGTAACGCTTCATGAATTTCACTTACTATGTTGGCTGAACTGCGCTCCTTCCGGGATTGATCGCTCAATCCGTAACCAAAAGGTTCGATCACGACGACTTTATAATAAGGGCTTAACTCCGATAGGAGTGGCTTAAAATCAAGTGCAGGCGCCGCTGTTCCATAACCGGGAAGAAGCACTACGGTTTCTTCGCCTTCGCCTTGGATGAAAACATTCATATGCTTACCATCTACAGACACAAGCTGACCATACTGTTCCATTCTTTTTTGTTCTGAATGACTGCTGATTTTGTTTACGGTAAACACGATGGCGATAAAAAGTAGTATAGCTATAACCACTGCGGCGATTACTTTTAATGAAATATGCAGCACTCTTTTTACTATTGAACGCTTCCTTACTTCCTCTCCTGCTGGTTGTGTCAAACTCTCTCTCTCCCTACTCTTATTATTTGAAAGGTTGTATTTGCTTCATGTAAGCTTTGAATGCCCCGGCGATTTCTTTGAATTTCGTATGATGCAGGTAATGTGAGCCTTCCATCGGGATCATTTTTCCCTGTGCCGATTGTTTGACTTGTGCCTCATGCAGCGGAACCCACTGCTCATTGTTCTCGTTATTCGACTGGACGAAGAGAAGCACCGGCAAATCGTTAGGGTAGGTAAGTTGTTCTCCATTTTTGAAATTGGTACCGAGATGTCTGAGCTCATTCATCATTGTTGGATTGGTCGCGACTTGATTCGAAATGAGACGCATTTGTTCTTTAGTATACTCATCGAAGGCAAGTGACTCATATGGATCTTCGCTCACCTTTTGGAGCAATCTCATCAGACCTGATTTTTGCAGAAACTGCATGGATTTCAGAGGCAATTTGACATCCATGCCGGTCTGATTCGGAACACTGCTGTCGATGCCGACAAAAGCAAGAACCTCATCCGGGTAGCTGTTCACGTAGGACACTCCGTATAGTCCAGTGATGGAATGTCCCATAAGAACGTAACGGTCAATACCCAACTGCTGCACAGCTTCGTGAACTTCACTGACGATATTCTCTGTTGTTCTTACCTTCTCAGTTTCGTCGCTCAACCCGTATCCGAACGGCTCAATCGCTACGACTTTGTATTCGGGAGACAATTCATCGATCAGCAATTTGAAATCAAGCACTGGCGACGGAGTTCCTTGTCCAGGAAGAAGGACGATTGTCTGTTCGCCGCTGCCTTGAATAAACACATTCATTTTTTTACCATCCACATTGACATACTGGCCGTACGGTTCGATTTTCTTTTTCTCGACCCCGTTACTGATCACATTAACGATAAACAAGATGCCCATGAACAGCACAAGCGCCCCGAGAAGACCTCCTATTATTTTCAACCATAGTTTCTGTTTTTTGCGGATTCTGTTCCCTGTCTTGATTTCCACCATTCCTGTCACGTTCATCTTCTCCTGTCTTTATATCTGTAGAGCCGCGCTAGCGACATATTCAAAGTGTAATCAACCAAGATGTCCCCTTCGTGACGGCAATATGAACGGAGTATGAACAGGCACAGAAAGAACGTTATCATGACAGCCAAAACTGTGAAACCCTTCTCATGTCCTGCATAGCAATGAACCGAAATATATAACTAATACTAGCTTTGGAATTACAAATTAAATACTTCGAGTACTACTTTACTCACCCAATATAATAAATACTCTCTTCTATTTGCTATACAAGCAGTTAAAAGAGAGTATTTTTGTTCCTAAGCTATTCCCACTCAATTTTCTCAAGAACATCCCGTGGGATTCATCGATGGAATAAACTTACGCATCTCGTTTACGGTAAAATACAATAGCTGCTGCAAAAAAGATCAGTGTCCATAACATTGAAATACCTGTCCCTTGCATGGGTGTAAGGACATTTATCTCATCAGAGGAAGGCGGCATATACATATAATATCCTGCCGTATCCGGAAAATAATTTTTAATACTAGGTAGAAAATCTCTCGACAATGGACTGACAATGAAATAATAACCAAGCAATACCACTAAGGCAGGAGTAGTTCGTCTTAATAAAGCACCTATAGCTGCACTGAGAAGTGTGGTTAATGTTAGATAGCCTGTTGCACCTGCTAATGTTTGTATCATTGTGTCTATTTCTATCACTACTGCTATGTCTCTCATCATAATAAAAGTATATAGTACACCTGATGCAGCAATAATAAACGCAGCAGGAATAGTTATAATTGCCAATGCCAAATGCTTCGTGGATAATTGGAACTCACGCCAAGGTATCGTAGTTAAAGTAGTTCGAATTTGTCCACCCGTATACTCCGAACAAGTAGCGAAGATACCAAGAATAATGAAGCCTGCTTGAAGATATCCCATAGAAGAAAGTCCTATATTCAGTATACTCTGCGTTCCTGCAGCTCCTTGTAGACCAGCAGAAGTAAAAGCTGCGGCTAAACCTAAATTAAGAATGAAGGTACCCATAAGAGTGCGCCATATCAATGGTAATGTAACTAATTTATCCAGTTCAGCACCAAGGATTTGTGTTATCTTTCTACTAGATGAGACACTCATGATGCAACGTCCCTCCTATGGAATACAATAGCTGCAACAATGAAAATAACGGCTACCCAGGCAAACATGACTACACCGCCTGTGAACGGGGTGTGAAATCTGTCGCTCATAAATATAAACATTTCAGCGCCGGCCCTATCTGGTAAGTAAAACGCCAACTTTGTAACCTTAGAAAGCAGGACACTAAATGATACAACGGATGAATTTATCATGAGCACAGCAAGCGGGATAATACCATTCTTTGTTAGAACAGTAATCCCAAAGGCTAAAAGAGCAGTGAATGTCCAGTAACAAACTGCACCGATAAGTTTAGACCATTCAAATGCAGGAGCATATTCACCAAGAATAAGATGCGTTGCTGATACAGTTGTCATAATAGCAACAATACATAACAGTATGCTGATCACTGTCACAGCGCCTGCTTTTGCCAGCAAAAAAAGAAATCGGGATGAAACAACAGTTAAACTTGTTGTAATCTGTTGTCCTCCACCAGATTCACTGCTCTCTGTCAAATACTCACTGCTGACAGCAAGCACACCAAGAATAATGACACCTTGCACACCAAGAGCTAAGCCAATATATCCAACTTCCGATAGCCGTGTGCTAACTCCAGCTATAATCGCATCTTTTTCTGCTATACTGTCCAAGGCAGCAATGACCGCTGGGGCAAATGCTCCAAGAAGAAAGGCAAGCCAAATGCCCGGCAGGGAGAACAATTTAGATAGTTCCGCGTTGAATGCTCTCATACAACCTCACCTGCATTTTCAGATGTCAGGGCAAAAAAGGCTTCCTCCAGCGTGGAATGGTTACCTATTACTTCTTCCAATGTTCCATCTGCAACGATTTTTCCATGCTTAATAATCACCACATCATCAACAGTCTCTGCAAGTTCTCCCATTAGATGACTGGACAGTAACACCGTGTTTCCAGACTCAGCACGTTCACGTAAAAATGTCCGAATCCAACGAATTCCTTCTGGGTCGAGCCCGTTTACGGGTTCATCTAAAATCAATATTTGTGGATCACCAAGTAATGCAGCAGCCATTCCAAGTCTTCTTCCCATACCAAGGGAATAACTTCCAACTCTTTTGCCAGCCGCATTAGTAAGACCCACTATTTCCAGAACTTCCTCGACACGTGAGCGGGACAATCCTGCGGCACGGGCAATCCAACGCAAATGTGCCCGTCCTGTTCGCATACGATGAGCTCCAAATCCATCAAGTGCGGCACCTACGGTTGCTAGAGGATTATGTAATTCTGCGAATGGCTTTCCATTAATTAGCGCACTCCCTGAGGTGGCACGGTCTAATCCAAGCAGGATGCGAAGTGTAGAGCTTTTACCTGCCCCATTTGGACCTAAAAAACCAGTTACTCTGCCTGGTCTAGCTTTAAAACTAATACCTGATAAGATTTCCCCAGTTCCGCGATGTTTGACTAAGTTATCAACTGTAAGCAACCATAACACTTCCTTTCTGTTATGGTTCTAATTATAAAGAAGCAAAGTTACATCCCGGTGATCATGCTGTTTAATTCTGGGTTACCTTTAGGTTAAGCTCTACCTATAACCACTCTTGTGCCATTTTCATTTGATGTAAAGTCAGCTTTCAGCTTCATTTTTTTCAACATATAATTTGAAGCCGATAAACCAATTCCCGCCCCACGCCCATAGGAAGAGTTATCCATACCTGGACCTCTGTCTGCAACAAGGATCTGTTCTTTTTCTACATCTACCATAATGTGTACATATTTCCCCTCTGCTGCGTGGCGAAGAATATTCTGAAATAAATTGTCCAGAACCCGTGTCATCCATTTAGGATCTGCTTTCCAATAAAAAGTCTCCTCTGCCGGTAAATCAACATCAACCTGAATTTCTTTTTCTTCAAATACAGGATACCACGCAGCAACAGATGCTCTTACTAAACGTCCAATATCTGTTGAAATGGGCCCAAAAGGATGTTTCCCTGATGTAAGCAATGTATAGGAAAGTAAATCATCCATTAGATCTCCGACTCTTGTAATCGTATAGTTCATCTCTGTTAATGAGTTTTGTCCTTCTAAACTTATTGCTTCTTTATTTAATCTGGTGATATGTCCTCTCAAAATAGTAAGTGGCGTTCGTAAGTCGTGAGATAAATTCGCAATGAGCCGATGTCGTAATAATTCCTCTTCATATTCTCGCTTGCGGCTGTCTTCAAGCTGCTGAATCATCCAATTAAAAGAACTTCCTAACTGGTCTATTTCATCCATACGATCTCTTTGAACAGATATTGGTTTAGGAAATGAATTATTATTAGCTGAAAATGACATGACTTCCTGTAAGCGGGTGAGACGTTTACGAAGCCTCAAGAAGAAAATCCAAGATATTACAACAAATGCTACAATAATAAAACCAAACAATAGCAGTACAACGTAAAAATAATTTAACTTATTCAGCTCTTCTTCATTAAAAGGAGACTCAATAAACGCAGATAAGAAAATAAGTACAATCGGAGGAAAAAAGATAAATAGAAAATGTCCTTTTAGAAAACGACGAAATAATGATTTAGTCTGTTTCATAGTTTCACCCGATAACCTATTCCCTTCAACGTTTCAATAATCTCTGGGGAATCCGGATGACGTTCCAACTTTTGGCGCAGTCGATGGATATGTACCATTAATGTTTTATCACCTGTTATAAAAGCTTCTTCCCAAACGGCTTCATAGATTTGTTCTTTTGGTAAAACTTGATTAGGGTGGCGTAAGAAGTACATTAAAATTTGATGTTGTTTCCCTGTCAATATAATTTCTTCTCCTGTGTGTTTGTCAAATACCATTTGAACTTCTGGATCTAATTCAATATCATTTCCTAATGAAATACGTTCGGAATGTGTTACGCCACTTCGACGGATTAATACTTCTAATCTTGCAACTAATTCCTCCGTATGGAATGGTTTCGTTAAATAGTCATCAGCAAATTGTAAACCTTCTACCTTATCATCTATCGATGTTCGGGCAGTTAACAGCAAAATAGGAACAGCAGGAGCTGCCTTTTTTAATCGTTTTCCCACTGTAAATCCGTCTAAACCGGGTAACATGATATCCAAAATAACGATTTCATGCTGATTTACTTCTTTTTCGGCTCCATCACCAGAAAGCAGCCACTGAACTGAAAATCCTCGCTGCTCCAATTCTTCTTTTACCCAACTGCCTATTTTCTCATTATCTTCAATATATAATATGTTTTTTTTCAAGTAACATCCCGCTCTCTAAATTGAGTTCACTATTAGACAGAATAACACAATCTAAAAAATGGTTTCCAGTTAAGACAATTTTATCGTTCGTTAATAGAGTGTCATAAAAAGAGGCATACTTGAAAGACATGATATTTAACATAGTTTGAGCATGCTCACAGTCACATCGGGAAAGACTTAACTGTGTTAAGTTATAGCTAATTACTCCAGAGGAGTTTTTATAATGTTTACAACTTGTGAAAGAGGTGTGTAATTGAAACTTCCAACAATCCAATTCGGACATATTAAATCCAGAGTTCCTGTTATTCAAGGTGGAATGGGCGTAGGCATATCCTTAAGTGGACTAGCCGCTGCTGTAGCCAATGCAGGCGGGATCGGCACCATCTCTGGTACAGGGATCACTACTGAAGAGCTGAGAATGCATATTCGCAAAACAAGAGAACTCTCTAAAGGGATTGGCTATATCGGTGTGAATGTACTATTCGCAGTAAAGGATTTTGCCGAAAAAATGAAGGTTGCTTTGGAAGAAAAGGTTGACTTTATTATTTCTGGAGCCGGAATTTCTAGAGATATTTATGCTTGGGGTAAAGAATATGGTACTCCTGTGGTAACTATTGTTTCATCCGCCAAATTAGCCAGAATTTCCGAAAGACTTGGTGCCTCCGCAGTCGTTGTGGAAGGGTTCGAAGCTGGGGGCCATTTAGGTACAGACAGATCCATGTTTGATATCCTTCCTGAAGTCTTAGAGGCCGTTTCGATTCCGGTTATTGCTGCGGGTGGGATTCTGACAGGCGATGATATCGCAAAAGCCCTTCGGATTGGCGCATCTGGTGTTCAAATGGGTACCCGCTTTGTGGCTAGCCATGAGTGTGATGCTCCCTTAGCCTTCAAGCAAAAGTATGTAGATGCTCAGCAAGGAGATACTGTCCTCATCAAGTCTACAGTGGGTCTAGAAGGTAGAGCAATTCGGAATGAATTTACAGACCGGATCAGTGATAATGCCAAAATAAAGATAGTCAAATGCTATGATTGTCTAAAGGTTTGTTCACATCGCTTCTGTACAATGGAATCTCTGCTTACTTCCCTTAGAGGAGATGTTAAGAACGGTTTGGTTTTTGCTGGGTCCAGAGTCCATGAGATTAAAGAGATTTTGTCCGTCCAGCAGATTATCGACAATTTAATGAATGAGTATCAAGGGGCATTGAATCCGACAACTTAAAGTTGTTATAAGATATAAAAGCACGATTAACCACTTAAGCTTGGGATTTCCGAGCCTAAGTGGTTTTTTATTTCGCTTGATAACCGTGCCTGGCTCTAATGGGACTATGTTCATGTCTTCTGACATCGGAGGATAAGAACTTAGTTCCTTAGCCGATACCTGCTAATTTTCTGCCATAAAAAAGCCCTTTTCAGAAATCGTTCTAATTACGTATATGCCCATGAAAAAAAGGACAGTTAAACCAGATCGGTTCAACTGTCCAATGCTTTTCACAGGGGCGTGGTTAACTACTTCAGCGAATGTTGCTTTTGTTACCTGGTTGGACGCAAATCTTAGTGCAGAACTTAAATTACGCCATCTCCTCCAATAGCTGTCGCAGTAAATACTACTGGTCCAACTATAGTGATGAAGGTAGTGCCCGGATTCGAATTTTCAATACCCAATTGATAGTTTATAACGCCCAAAGGGGCACCATCAACCCATAGAACATTTATTTGCTTAATTTCAGGATTTGCTGTACCCACAAGTCGAATATGAGAGCGATATATTACTGTCCCAGCTCTGAGAATTACAACATTGAAATTATCAGGAGTTACAATCTGGTCAATGTTAATACTTCCTTTTAACTCAACTCTATTTGAGAAAGAAGCAGGATTTTCCGGAGGAATAACTACTGAGGTATCAAGTATCCCAATATTTTGCCCCGGTGGAATTGTTAATGCAACAGCTCCTAATGGATTTAACGCCTTTGAACCATAACTTATAATTGTTGCCATCTATCATTTCCCCTTCCAAGTTTTATACGTTATTATACGTAGAACCGAAATGAACGCTTGGACTTCATTCCTGGTAGTTATACACATTTTCAATGATAAAGATAGAGATCTGAAGAATGTGGGGTTCTTTTCATTAAGGACAGCTCTTGAAAGTTTTCAGTTATCGGCTGACAAAAATATTACATGGGTTATGTCTAATTGGAATCAGCTGCTCGATTCATTCGGCACTGGGTGGGGTATTTTTGAATAGCCGCCACTTGTATGACTATATTTTTTAGCATGAAGCGGCAGATAAAAAAGAAACCACAACACGGACGGCAAGCTCGCATTGTGGCGTGGTTAATATGGTTACACAGAATTATTGATAGACACCAAAAATCTGGACAAACCTCTACTCTTCTACTTCACTTGTTTTTAAGAAATCTACTTCTTCATAAGGATAATTCAGTAGTTCTAGATTTTCTTTAGTCATATACCAGATTCGGTGTTCATCTAAATTATTATTGATGAACAAACTCCCTTTAATTCTTTTCAATAGTGGATTTGAGGAATCATCTTCAACAACCAAATCCTGTTCGTTCAATCGCAATAATTTTCCAATAAATTCAAGGAATTTTAACCATCCGATATCAAATGTACGCGATATAAATTGAATACTAATATTAACGTTTGTGTTCACACCATACGTTTCGAGATTCAGCTTGCGATAACGTTCTGTATATTCTTCCTCGTCATCTAAATTAATGCTTATAGAAAAATAAGTGCAACCAATACTCAAATGTTGAGTATCAGACCAATCCTTTACTTCTGCTTCATAAATATTTAATTCCAAAACTAATACCTCACATATCATATTGTAAAGCAATTTTCTAAAAACTTCTCTAGGTAAATCAGAACCAATAGATAGCCAAAAATCCATTTTACTCAAACCTCCAATACGCTCTAGTTACTTGACGGCCTTCAATGATTAGTAGTTCATCTAAATGTTTTAAATCTTTTTGTGTTTGACTTTTTATAAATTCAATAAGTTCAGCCCTTTTTCCAACAGGGTAATCATTTAAATTTAAAACTATTCTTCTTGCTTGTTTTGTAGTTTTCTCTCTGAGAGTTCTAAGAACGTTGTCTAGCTTCGTACCTAAATCAGGAGCGTAACAATCAAAAACTTGCCTATCAATTATGAAGTCTGGACTTTTAGAGGGATCAATACCATAGCCGTTTCCATCAAATGCATTTCCACTGGGGACTTCGTCAAGCATTGTCGTACGATATCCATTTTCCGCTAACACATTCGCGGCTTCATTTTATCTATCTATTCCTCGAGTATCTTTACCCGTAGCTTCAGCGTAATTTCCTTCTGGTTTCCCACTCTTAAGTGATGAAGGTTTAGTAATTATAGCATTTGGTCTGATTTTAGGTGTAGGACTATACTTGTCACCATATCCTTTTCAATTTTGTCAGAAGCGTTGCTCCTTCAATTTTTCTATACAATAGGGTAATGTGACAGTTAAGCCCTGTACAAAAGAAGAAAATCCCTCGCAAACGGCGGGGGATAGGTTAGCCAAACAACGGCAAGTATTTACGATAGTAATCTATGTGATCGTCGGATAGCCGCCAATCATACTGATTTAGGAATCGAGCAGCTTTGGCTAAGACTTGATTTCGAAGAACGAGATCATTGTGTTTAGACTTAGTAAGGTAATGTGCAAAGCTTAGCTCGACTTGCTCCTGTGACATCAGTTCTTTGACATTCTTGACGAAGATGCCATTCAGTTCATCAAGATCAAAGCCATGTCCGAGCCCGTTCTCCCATCGCATCAGGGTTAAGGCGTATCTAACGGTAGTCGTTTCATGAATTCGCCCTCCCTGCTGTGGTGGCGGGGGTGTGAAGCTCTTGCTCAACTTTCCATTTCCTACACATTAGATACTGCCGCTGTGCTTCTTGCTCATCATAGCCATTTTGTACCATGACATTCAGGATGGCGCGCGGGGGATGGAATCGGTATAGCCATACAGGCAACTACGGAACCTCTCCTATGAGATGTCATTCAGGACAACAAACGCCCGATGTGTCAACCCTAGTTTCTGAATGCATTCTTTAACTGGATAATTTATGTATGATTTCTCCCTTCAAGTTGTCTTCCCTAATAGGTTAGACACTCTACAGGCAAAATCACGCCAGACATACAGAACATAAGGTGTTTCATCTTGAATTTGTCACATTCGAATAATCCATGAATAACAAGACAGTCTAGATAGTAACGGTAAGCCCCAAGTGTATTCAATTAGATTCCGCATCTCGTCACATTATTTGGATGATTCTCAGGTTCAGTTTAATCTTCGCGCGGGCATGAAAAGCTAAATTTGCTTGGCTTCATTATCTCCCGCTCGCTTAATGGGCGGTGTATGGTGCGCATGGCTAATGATCCATTTCTTTTACTTATAACCAGTTAATTCATAGAAGTGTCTTAGACTGTTGTTAATAAATCCTTTATCCCTTCTACAAATAAAACCCTTTCTTCAAGTTCTTTATTATCAAGCCCCTCCTGTCTCCAATACTTCACCAATTTATTCGAATGTATGATATCCATTGCTTGGGATTTAATGTCGTCTCTTAAGTCGCCATGTTCAATACCTAACTTTGCTAAGACAAGGTACAAAATCCATTCAACATCTTGAAAATCGTCAGTTTGAATTTCGAATTCTACGATTGACCTTGAAGTTGCTTGATTAACAGTGAATCCCTCACTTAAATATTTTTCAAAGCCTTGTGTACCATATTTTATTACTTTATCGTATGACAACTTATTTACCATGGTAATCGCCTCCAAAACTATCTCTTTTTTAAATTACGGTTAAAGTAAATAACCAATTCTACATTAGGAAACATTTCTTTAAATTCCTGGATGATAGGTGTACAACTGGCACATGGTTCTCTATCAGTATAGAAATCAATTTTTCCAGTTACATCTTTATTCACAGCCCCTTTGCTGCCACCGAGTTGTTTTGCAACATCTTCGAGAATTTTATACTCGGTATCCCATTTCCTACTATAAGCCCCCTCTCTATCTACCTCATTCCACGGATTAACATCTTTAGGCTCGAATATTCGTTCTTCGATCTTTTCGGGTGGTAAAGGAGAGTAACCTTCTGACCATTTCTGATCTGCATCCTGAATTTGACTATGCGCTTTAAATTCTTTCTTTAATCCAGGAATCTCAACACGGGCTAGTCCATAGTTACCTAAATCTCTTATTTCTTCAGGCAACAAATCTCGAAGTTCTTGACTACGTCGATAGAGTTCTCCTCCAATTCCTGGTGTATTTTTCTTTACTTTATTAAGACTAAGTTCATCCGTCCCCTTGTTCAACTTCTCAAGAAGTTTCTTTTCTTCTTGTAAATACTTATCGAAATTGGAGGCTTCACGAGCTTTTTTACTTTCTTCAATGTTTCTTAATATTCTCTCTCTATCATAAGGTGGTGGATCAATCTTTTCCTTTTTTGTTTTCGTTACTTTAGCCGTCCCCTCAACTGACCGCGACGAACCCTCCGCTTTTGGTTTTCCCACTGTCCTGGCATCATCTGCCCCTGCAAGACTCTTGCTCCTTGCTAGGTCATCCATCAAACCGCCATCTTTAACCACCATTTCATGGGGCAGGTTTGTTTTAAGTTTAGCAGCGGTGTCCGCTTCGTTCGTCAACGCCTTCAAAGCATCATCCAGCGCCGCAATATTCTTGCGGTTCGCTATTTTATCCGCTGCCTTATACAAGCCGTGCTTGAGCAGACTGGCCAGGCTCACAAAGGCGATGCCAATCCCCAGTCCATCCAGCAGTGACTGGTCCATGCCGAGGAAGGTCGGATTCGTATAGGCGTTTCCGTTCTTGAGATCGTTCAATTTCTCCACGTTGACCACGATCACACCTACGCTAAAGGCGATGTCTGCAGCCGCCAAGAGATATAACGATCCTCCGGCTGTCGGAATCGCCGAGATGATCGCCACCACGCCGAATAAGAGGTTGAACTCCGCGATCAGCATTTGGGGGTCTAGGATTAATACCTGGAACGTATATCGAGATAAGTATACTGTTTTCTCCATTTTTTTGCTCAGATAATCCGGTTTCTGCGGCACGACATTCTGCAGCAGCCAGTCATCCAGCGCGGGCTCCAGGACAGGCGTCATCTGGTCCACCAGATGACGGATTCCCGTTGCAGCCAGTAGTCGCTCCATAACTCCCGGCTGCTTGCTTTGCTGAGGTGCGCTTGCGGCCAGTTCTGGCTGTGCTGGTATCATCGCCTCGATCTCCGCTTGCGATTTACCTTCCTTTCTGCCTTGCTCTATGATCCTCTCCGCACTTTGATTCCAGGCATGAACCGCTGTCCGGTTCCGGTCCTCCACCTCATAGAGCTGCTGGTTCTTCTCCAGCTCCGCTTGTTTTTCTTCCTCGCCCTGCTTCTCCGGCTCGCTGGCGGGCGGCTGGCCATACCTCTTCTTATAGGCGCTCTGCTGCTCTTCCGCCGACTTCCCGCCCATCCAGCTTCGTGCCGCTTCTTGGGTACCCGGATTGCCGCTCGCTTCAGCCGCCACTTTGGAGCGGATATCCGCTCTTTGCCCTTCTGTTAATTGCGTGGCCGCACCTAATTTAAGGCTTAAATCTATTTCTTGCATCATGATTTCACCTTTGGCCAGTTCGTCAATATACAGCTCCTTCAGCTCGGCATCCGTCAGCAGCTCCATGTAATCTACTTCGACTTTCTGGAAGTCGATCTTGCTGCTATGGATCCCCACCCGCTTCTCGCTGACGACCATATAATGGGCGGCGTTCGTTTGCAGCGTAATCTGCTGCGAAGCCCGCATCCGGATGGATTCCAGTATTCCCTTTCCGCCCCCGCTTCCCAGCTCCATCCGGTTGCTCGCCACCAGCAATAGATCCTCGCTGGCCTTAACGGTAATGTTCCCGCCATCCAGATGCAGGCTGACCGTCCCTTTCTGGAACAGGACGCCGTCGTCTCCCAGCTGCATTTTCGCTTCGCCCGGCATCTCGAACACCTTCGTCGTCGGCTTCTGGAACACTGTCCGGCTCTTCATCTCCTCGCTTCCGCCGCGAACTGAGTTAATCGCCATCGCCTTCTTCTCTACCCCGCTTGGAAAATACACCTTGATCCGCGCACCTTCCTCCGGCAGACAGTGAAAGATATTGTTCCCTTCCCCAGAGTACGGAAACCACCAGTTCCCTTGTGCGTCATGCCCGGCATCGATGTCCAGGTGCACCTTCACCATATTGTTAGCCCGTTTCACGACCCGGCCTTCAAGGGATGCCCCTTGAATCGCCTCATTGCGCCGCGACTTCCTTCGCAGTGTCTGGCGTTTCACCAGCACATATTCATACTGCAGCAGCCCGGATTCAAAGCTGATCACCGATTCGGAGACGACCCACATCTGATTCTTAAAAAGAACATCGTCTCCGACCTGGAAATATTGACCGCTGACAACCCGATAACGGACAAAATCCCCCTCATGGAGCTGATCCGCTTCCGTTCCTTCCGCATGCGCCTTCAGCTCTTCATAGGCGGCCCGGTCCTTTAAGACCGTATAATGCTTGGACTTCAGCTCCTCTCCCCAGGACAGGTCCGGCACGCCGAAATAGACGCGCGGTGCATCCAGTGTGACATCCGGCAAGATCACTGTCCCTACCCGGGAAGCCAGCCGTTTCATAAACTGCCAGTCAGTTTCACCGTATTGAACCATTAAGGTGCCCAGGGCGTCCTGCTTGCCCGTCGCCATATTGTGCGCATCCCCTCCGGGATAGTTCGCAGTAAGCTTCGCGATGGCTTCCGAATAAGTCAGATGTTTATTCTGGTACGACCGGTTCTTCGGCTCCATATCCATCGCATAGCTGCGTGAGAGCGCCTCGATTTGCACATGAGGAATCCCGTCTTCCATTTGGATATCTACATTCGTAATACCGCCGGCGAACCAGCTCTCCACCCGCGGCTTGGCCGGTTTGCGGAAGACAAGGCTGTCTTCGAAGCTGCTTCTCAGCAAGCAGGCTTCCGCTTCTTCTTCAGTCATGACCGCCGTAAACGTGCACCGCGCATGTGTATTAAATTTCCGTTCAATCCGGAAACTGCGGATCGCTTTTAGCTCATAAGGCCACTGCAGCTCGTAGCCATCCCCTTGATACTCTGCTCCCATGCCCTCACCATCACCTCTCTTCTTTATCTCGCGGAGAACTCAGGCGGCGCCGGGTCCATTCCATTCGTGAGCAACCGGATCTGACCTCCATACTGGCAAAATAAGCAGGACTTGCTGGTCAGCGCCTGTACCCCTTGAATAGAAACATTCGGACTGCCGTTGGTCCACTCTGTCTGAGCGCCTGCTAAGCGCTCCAGCAATGTGGTCAGCGCAGATACTGCACCTGACAGCTTGAATTGCGGCTCAGTGGATGGGCCTCCTGCAGATGAAGGTCCCAGCACCGTTGGCATCAGCTTTGGCGCACAAGGATAAATAAACTGGCCTGCGGTGGGTTCCTCCGGATCGGGGTCGACCATATACGAAGGATCTGTAAAACCCAAGGTTTTCTCAGCCGCCTTCAGCGGATTCATATCACTCCGGCAATAGCCGAACGAATAGAAGTTTCCATCGAGCTCCTGTCCCATTCGGTCAAAGGGAATAGCGCCCTGAATCGTTCCCGGTTCCGAGGTGGATGTCACACAATCCTTCACCGTCAACATCGGCCTGCCATTTATGTACATACCGTTCGGGTCCTGCTTGTTCAGCACTTCCTCATGTGTGCCTCGCGAGCAATGCATATAAGCCCCGGCTGTCACATACGTATCCTCGCTTCGCCACGGGGATTCCAGGAGCTTGTTAAGCGTGCTTTTCGTCAAGAGGGTATCCATAATTCCCATTTCAAGTTTTTTCTCCTCTCGCCAACCGGATAGGTCTGACACTTAAGCCATACAGACTTTTTCTTAGCAAGCTCTCAGCGATGTCCACACGTGCAACCAGTACACGACTCCGGTAATATGGTATTTGAAAAATTGCCGTTTCCTTTAATGCTTCTGTGTCTACCCAAAGGGTGTGAATCCGTCCGTTTTCCGTCTCTGTGCGGTTAGGTGCAAGACAAGGAATTTCCGGAAAGTCCATCCAGGCATAATAAAATTGCCCCTGCTGTTCCAAGTCCATTACGACCACACTTTTATAAGGAATGTCCGGTAACTGCTTGGTTACAGTTGCCTGCAGCTCCTCGCTGACCAGCAGTATCGGATGTTCGATCAGACTGCTGGCAGAGAGGAGATTTCCCGGCTTGGTATAGACGATTTCCTGCGGCCCGGCACACCCATAACCTTTCAGCATACGTTCCGGGAACGCCAGATTCACTCCATTTGCCGGCAAGCGCCGGTCATGCTCCAGCACGAAGTATTTCATGCTACTCATGCTGGGCCTCCCCCACCCAGATCATCGTGTCACGCTGTTCCTTGGTCAGTGTTACTGAAGCAGCATCCCGCTCCAGCATTCGGCTTCCTGTCAAGTCTGCGCCTGTGAAATCCGTCCCTTCCAGCTGCGCACCTGTGAAATCTCCGGCAATTCTCGCGCCCTGAAAGCTGGCTAGTGTCAGATTGGCCTGTTGAAACAACACGCCATTCATGCCGAATACCAAGCCATGTGCTTCTGCCGCCATGTCCCGAATTCCCAGCATATGGTCGAACCTTGCAGAAGTCAGGTCACAATCGCGAAAGTCCGCATCCACCAGAAGACTCTTGCGAAAATCGGCCTGATCGCACACACAGCGCTCGAAGCGGGTACCGAGCATTCGGCTGCCCCCGAAATGACTTCCTGTCAGCGTCACCTCTTCAAACCTTGCATAACTCAGATCAACACCTTCGTAATGGCCACGGGACAAGTTGACCTTGGCAATATGTTCATAGATGTATTCCTGATCCGACCTATTTTCCAGCCACCCTTTGCAAGTAATGGAGGAACGTTGCCTTTCATTGATGCGATACACAGATTCACTGACCTCAGGGTCCCGAAATTGACCGACACGCACTTCAAAAGCACTGTCTTTCTCCAGGCTTTGAAAAGAAACAAGCTGCCGGACGGTATCCATGGCATAACGAACAGCATGTACCATATAGATGTGGAACGGATACAGCTGTCTGGCCTTCCAGACTTCGAACGAATGGCGGTGAATACGGCTTAAATAACGTCTGCGCTTCTCCTCACATGCTTGATCCCAAGCGTCCGCGAATCTATAGATCCAGCTTGCATCATAATGAAAAGGTGTCAGCTGCACCTTGCTTTCCGTGTCCCTGTCGCTGGCCTCCAGCATATAGACGGGTTTCCCTTCGTTCAGGCTCGTCCGCAGCAGGGAGAGATGAAGGTAGGCGCATTTCATTAATTGCCCCTCTTGCTGCTGGAGTCGTACCTTTTCGCAGAACTGGTCAAACAACGGGACGAGTTGGGCAATGATCTGTTTTTTATGCTGAACGTAATAGGTATGTAAGGATTTAATCTGCTCATTTCGCTGAGGCAGGACATCTTCTGCTATAAAATGGTTCCATATCTCCAGATCGTGCATCCCGTGCGCTCCTCTCTTCGGTGTGTTCTATTGATTCATCAGCACTTCGATGCCTTTAATCACTACCTGCCCCTGATCCATCGTAAAGCCGCCGTTTCCGTCCTTGGTGGACATTTCAATCTGGTTGGCAACCATCATAATGGATTCCGAGACCATTTCAATTTGCTTGCTGGCCTGCAGTGTAATCTTATTCTCACAATTCAGAATAATCGTGCCCGCACTCGTTAAAGTAAGAGTTGCGCCCCCGGTCGCACCGGTAATGACGATTTTATCTTCCTCGAACGTGATCTTCTGGCCGGTTGGTGTCAACAAGAACTTCGTGTTCGGGTTGGCCATTAAATCTTCCTTTACATCCTTGTCGTAATGAATAACAGGCTGCAGCTGTTCTTGCTGGATTACGGTCGTCGTCACATTTTGGCTGTGTCTGCCTGCAGCAGCAGATGTACTGCCCGGCTTGGATGCGGGAGCCATTGCTTCTTCCGGCACCTTTTTCCGCACAGAACTGAGTGCAATGCCTTCTGCTTCCTTCGCATTGGGGAAATAGATCCGGACAGCGTCGCCTTTTTCCGGCATACAGTACCATCCCGTCTGATCGTCCGAGGCATACATCGTGGAGTACGGAAAGGGGCTAGCGATCGCGAGGCTCCAGTCCTGATCGTAATCGAGCTGCACCTTGACCTCATCCCGGACCACTTCCATGACTTTTCCTGAGAGGGAAGAGCCTATCAGCTTGGAATTAGACCTCATGCGCCGGTAAGCTGCCCGTTTCAGACAGAGGGTGTAGTGATGTGTAAGCAGACCCTGCTTCATTTCGGTCCGTACCTCGAACACGTGAAGCTGCTGGCCTTTGAAGGTGACCTGATCTCCAAGTTCAAGCACCTGATTGTTCAGCATCACTTCATAACAAATATAATCCCGTTCACTAAGCCCGCTCTCTCCGTTTCCCGCCTCTTTTTTGAAGGCTAATATATCCTTGTACATCCGGTAATGTGTAGCTTCGATCCTGCCTGCGTCCCGATGATCTGGAATGCCCAAATACACGCGAACGCTGTCTTCCGTGGATACAGGAACCAGCACCGTGTGATAACGGGAGGCCAGCCGCTTCAGAAACTGCCAGTCTGTCTCCTGGTATTGAAGGGTATACGCATCCAGTCTTTTATCTTCCTCAAACGTATTAAAGCTTTGCCCATTGGGGTAGTACCCGCTGATCTTCTGCATTAAATCGGGAATGAGCGTAGAATTGTTCTGGTAGGAACGCGTCTGCGGTTTGAGATCCATTGCGTGGGTATGAGAGATGGCTTCCGCTTCCAGCCAGTAGGCTTCCTTATCGACCTTGACACGGAGTTTGAGGATCGTGCCATGAAACAATCGCTTGCTATTTCCATTCTCGTCGGTATACAGAAGCTCTACCGGGGTATTCTCATCCGCCATCCGTACATAATGCTCTTCCCTATCTTCCGAGATCATGCCCGTAAACGTTAATTTGGCGTGGTCATTGATTTTCTTGACCAACGTCACATGATGCAGTCTCATCTCAAAAGGAAGTATATGCAAATGTTCATAGCTAACCGCTGACATTGCCATTGTGTCATCTCCTTCATGCAATTCCTTTAATTTACTGTATATCGACTTTTTCCCATGGAATTTTAATATATCACCCTTAATTTCTAAATTAAGTATGTGAAAGAATTTTTTATCAGCCAATAGTTTAGACTCAACTCAATTGGAAGTAGAAATAAATAATGTGGCGGATGATGCCCCCAAAGAATGAATCCGTGAGTCAGTTTCAAAGGACAGTGGACTGGGGGAAAGCACGTTATAAAAGTGGCAAAAGGAAGCGCGAGCAAAGGGATACGTATCTGGAGCTTTCATTACTCAGCGGACATTAATGGGCTGTGAAAGGCGGCACCGGCCGGAATTAATGCTGCTCTGGCTCCAATTGCGTGTATCCTTTCCCTGAACCGTTCCAGCTCCGCTTTTATGCCGGAAATAACAGTCTGACCCTTGGAATTCAGATTCGATACTACGACATGGCCACGGTAGGACGGCTGACTGCCTTCCTCTTCCAGCCTCCTATTTATTTGTTGCAAAATGAACCGCGTGTCATTAAAATAATAATGACACGCGGTTCATTTTGGGTAATTAGAAAGGTGGCGGGTAAATGTCTCCCCGATTAACGGATCACCGTAAAGAACAGCGAAGCCGGCAGATATTGGATGCTGCTAAAAGCGTATTTATTAGAAAAGGCTACGGCGCGGTCTCATTGAAGGATATTATCGAGGAAGCAGGCATGAGCCGGGGCTGGATTTACCTCTATTATCAAACGAAGGAGGAAATTTTTGAAGCATTGCTGGATCGTCAGGATCTTGAGTATGAACAGTATCTTGAATACTTGAAGGCTGCTTCATCATCTATGTGGCAAGTCATTATCACACTCTATACCCAGCAGCTTCATGATTTGGAGCAAATGGAGGGCGGTGGAATGATGTCTGCTTTTTACGAGTATTTTCTAGTCGGCTGGCGTGATTCTCCACGCAGAGAGCTGCTTGAAAGACGGTACGAAAGAGGCATCGAACGCTTTGCAGATTTGCTTCGGACGGGGGTAAGCCGCGGCGAATTTACTCCAGTCATGGATCTTAGTGAGATATCCAGGGTGGTCTCCTCCTTTCAGGAAGGTATTGTTACACATTCCATCACGGTTGGCACCAGGCAAGCGGATACCGGTATGCAATTCAATGCACTACTTCACTATCTGTACAGTCTGCTTCAACCGTCAGCCGGCCAAGCAATGGATTTCTTGGGTTTAAGGGAGGAGATTTAATGAAGTCACTTTTTCGCAATCCTGTGTTCTGCAAGCTGTTTATTGCGGCTTTTTCTTCCCAACTGGGTACGGTGGTCGGCAACATGGCATTTGCCTATTATCTGGTAGACCGGTTCAGCGAGCGCCCCTCCCTGGCAACGACCGCTGAGTTGATGTATTCCTTGCCTACACTGGCTGTATTCTGGATCGTCGGTGTTGTGGCCGACCGGTTCGACCGAAAGCATATCGCCGCATACAGCGATTGGATCCGTGCCGGATTGACCCTGCTGCTGCTGGTATTCGTGCATTACGATCTAATCGTGCTATGTTTTCTGGTCCTGTTTCTGCGCAGCTCGATCTCCAAATTTTTTGGTCCGGCTGAGATGGGGCTGCTGCAGGGAAGCATCGGTCATGACCAGTATGTTCAGGCATCAGGGTTGAACCAGATCGTTATGGGAATGTTCATGTTATTCGGGATGAGTCTGGGAGCGACCGCTTATCATTTTGTTGGAATTGAAGGCGCTATCATCGTCGACGGTGCCAGTTTTCTAATCTCGGGTCTGCTGCTGGCCTGGGGGGATTTTCCCGAGAATGCCCGGATGCCTAACGGCAAGAGCCATATTCGCGAGCTTCGCTTTTCGCACCTCATTACAGATTTCTGGCAGGGTCTTCGTTATATCACCGGAAATCGGCTGCTGCTCGTACTTATCAGCGGATTTATGTTCTTTGGGATCGTAAATGGTGTGTTTGCTGTGCTTCCGATTTTTGCAATGAAATATAAGCTGAGTCCGGATAATTATGTCGTCTATTCCTCGATGATTACCGTTTTTCTGGGTATCGGCTTCCTGCTGGGCAGCATTCTCGGTCCTCGTCTTATTGCCCGCTTCACCCGGACTCCGGTGCTTATAACGGGGTTATTCGTAGCCAGCCTGCTTATTGGGGGCCTGGGTTTTGCCCGTCGGGTCGAGGTATACTTAGTCATTATTCTGCTCGCGGGTATTGCAATTGCGCCAATCAATATCGTTCTTGGCAGCTGGATGCCCGAACTGGTTCCCGCCCGTAATATGGGCCGGGTTAATGCTTTGATTGATCCGGTCATGATGCTGGGCCACTCCATGGCACTGGGCATTGTCGCCCTGGCCTTTCCCGTCTGGCTTTCGGTGACTTGGCTGCACTATATACTCGCGCTAGCTACAGTAGCCGTCAGCTTCTTCTACCTTTTTTCACTTCCCTCCCTTGTCCGTAAGCTTGAGGTACAATCGGCCGCAGAACGCGAGGCATCGCAAAGTGAAACGGCTTGAGCCGTTTACATAACAGAGCAGGCGGGGGCTATACATGCGCTGCCCGGCATAAGCGTCCGCCAAATAAAAAGCACATAGCCGCGGCCCTGTGCTTTTATTACTCATTTCTATCCGTAAACTATTGAAGATGAAAATAATATTTATCGTGATTTTGAAAATGTAAGGTGAGTAGTGCAGTTATGAATAGCCAGGAGGAATTTGAAATCCCTCTGTCAATGACTCGCATATTTCGGCAAAGTCAATGGTGATATGATCCTTGAAATGCCCACTGATAATCTGGATTCCACAAGGTAATTCATCGCTAGAGCGGTTCAGCGGCAAAATTGTGGCAGGCAGCCCAAAGACAGTCGCGAGGATATTCCAGATTAAATGCTCGTTATATCCAGCTGCCCGTCCATTCACTTCCAGAATCCTTCTAGTTACCGCCTGCTGCATGTGGGGAATTGCCAATACCGGACTGATGGGAAGCAGCAGAACATCATATTCCTGAAGTAAGGAAGTGATCACACGGTTATATTCCTGACGCAGGCGGTCCGTTTCCTCTTGTTCCCCCTCACTCTGATTCATTGCCCGGTAATAGTCCTCTAGCCCTTCAGGAAAAGCCTTCGTCACCAAACGGGATGCCCGCAGGCCAAGGGAGGCCAGACTTGCAGTCAGGCGTTGCCTTGAATTGAATGAGGTGCCGACAAGCCGTCCTGACAGCTTCATAGCCAGGTCGAACAACTTGTCCATTTGGATCTCAGGAGGCATTCCGTGGTGAACCTCCACCCCCTCCATCCTTGATAAACCTGCGGTAAAATCAGCATATCTGCGTTTAATACGTTCATCTATTTCATGCTCAGGAGCTTCAAACCAGGTCAGGACTTTAATCTTCGCTTGCTCCTTTAATGTGTTAGTGCGGAAATCAGGAGGGACAGGCACATCTACCCAGGGATCATACAGCACATCCATCATCAGCCGCAGATCCTTGGCGCTTCGGGCCAGCGGGCCAGCCGCCGACAAATCGGGTTCGCTTGGATCACCGGGAGGATTGCCGGGAACATGTCCTCTAAGCGACAGCATTCCAAGACTGCAGCGATGGGCATATACACCGGTATAATGCGCAGGAATCCGCAGGCAGCCGATCAGATCGCTACCGAATTCCACAGGCGTGCAATCAGACGCCAAAGCGGCCGCACTGCCGCCAGATGAACCCCCTGGTGTCAAGTTTGTGTTCCATGGGTTGTTGGTCGTGCCGTATAGATCATTATAAGTCTGCCAGTCTGCAGTCATCACCGGTACGTTGGTTTTCCCCATAACGATCGCTCCGGCCTGAATCAATCGTTGCACCGTGGCCGCATGCTCTGTAGCAATGTTATGTTTTAAATGCGGGGCTCCAGAGGTTGTAAGCATCCCGCTGACATTAAATGACTCCTTGACCGTAAGCGGCAGACCATGCAGTGGCCCGTACCTACGGCCTTCTTTTCTGTCCCGGTCGGCCTGATCCGCCTGGGCGTAGGCAGTTTCCCGCTGCTGCTGCACCACGGCATTGAGCCCTTCATTCACAAGGTCCATCCGGCCATAATAGTGATCCAGCAGTTGCCTGGAATTCACCTCACCCTGTTCAAGCAGCCGGATCACATCGGAAGCGGTAAGATAAGTTAAATTCAAGTTTCTTCCTCCCTGTATCCTTACTATTTGGCGCTGTCGAGCAGTTTCGCGAACTTGCCCGGACTCATAATCTCGTGAGTGATGAACGTACCATTAAGAAACAGACTGAAGGTTGTCCAGACCGAAGGGGCGGCCTGGGCTTCCTCCCGGGTAGTCAGGAGATGAGCCGTAAACGGTACACCCCTCTCCTTCGCCACTGACCGCAAATCCTCCAAAACGCCAACGGCAAAAGGACATTGTGCTGTGTAATAAATACAAATCCCGTCGCCCGTGGCTGGCGCAGACTTCACGGAATGTGCAAAAGACGGGTGCTTCCCCTCATCGTTCCATTTGAGTACTGCCAACTCGAAATAAGGATCTGCTTCATCGGTGATTTGAAATCCCATATACTCAAAAAAACGTTTATCGCTCAAATAAGGCATTTTCTTCTTGCTGACAATATGTACAATGCCATCCATGCCCAAGGCTTGGGCATCTGCCTTGCACTTATCCAGAAGCTGTTTGGAATGACCATTGTCCTTGTGTCTTCCAGATACCCACAGGCAGTTAATGTACATATAGTTAGGGGCATTAAGCGGGATCCAAGCCTTCTCGGCAGGCAAATATTCAATAAAAACCTTGGCCCGGTCATTCAGCCGGTACAAAACCAGCCCTTCCTCCATCCGTTCGCTCAGCCATTGCTTTTTGTCCCGGACCGCCTGCTCATATTGCTTCGCGCCCAGGGCGCAGCAGATATGTTCTTGTTTGATGTTTTCTTTGGTAATTTGCAAGTAGGTCATTGTGTCACTACCTCACTATTCTTTTTGAAATATCCGGGATAACCAAACGGTTGTTTAGGACTATCCCGGTAGAATTTGTGTCTAGAACCTGTGCTGGATCGAAAAGAAAGCTCCCTGCGGGTCTTGCAAAGTGGAACATGTCCCGCCACCCGGCACAGGCATTGAGGAGATTACCACAGCAGCTCCCAAGGCTACCGCTTGCTGAGAGACCTTCTCGCATCCGGAAACCTTGAAATATAATCCCCAGCCACTGCTCATGTTCGCCATGTCCTGGGGAATTGCCTTCATGCCGGCTACATAGTCTGCTCCAACTTTGAACTGGAGATAACGGCCTGACGGAGTAGGCACTTCTTCCATTGACCACCCCAGTAGTTCAGTATAAAAATGAGCGGCGGCGTTCAGATCAGTTGTATACAGCTCATGCCAGTCGATAGAGTACGGTTCGTGCTGAACGCCCGATCCCAGATGCTCTGCCGCTTCCCATAAGGCCACCATCGCTCCGGTAGGATCACGGAATGCACACATAGCGCCCTTGTCCGCTATGCGTCTTGGAGCAATGAGCATTTCCGCTCCCAGTGACTGGGCCCGTTCAGCTGAGAACTCCACGTCCTGAACAGCAATGTAACAGCCCCAGAAAGAGGCCAGCTTAGGATCACCTAAGGAATACATGGCAGCCACATCTCGTTCGTCCGATTGGAATACCGTGTAGCTTCGCCCATCTTCCATAGTTGTCGTTTGCGTACTCCAAGGAAATAATGCGGTATAAAATGCAGCAGATGCTGCCGGATCACCGCTGCCCAGCTCGGCCCAGCAAAACGTACCTTCGTTATAATGCTTCATAGGTCTTTGAACCGGAGCTGAATTTCGGTAACCTGTTTACGGTAATCCTTCAGATCCTCATGCACATATACTTCCCGCGACGGTGATGTAAGCTGGACTCCTGTATTTTTAGCATATAAGTCCATTTGCGCCCAGACGTCACCCAGCGTATCCGGCGTTCCCTGGTGAACCACAGACAGGAAATAACCGCCTTCCAGCGTTTTGGTAACTATTGGAATCTTCTGGCCCTTGTATTCTATAGACTCGCCTTCCACAGCCTTGCTGACCGGAATGCAAATCTCTGTGTCATGTCCTAGTTCATAATTCTGCTCATAATACAAACTCATGCCTTGACCATTGATTACATCTTTCACTTTGCTGTCAAGCAGGGTAAAGACCTTGGTAATTTCCTCATATTGGCCGCGGTAACGGATGCTTGCAACCTGAATTGGGAAAATGTACTTTTTAACAACGGTGAACTCTGGTTTCAGATCCACTGCGGTTTTCGCCGGATTCCAGGCTGTTACAAGCCCAATCGCCTCCAGCGCCTCCAGTGGAACGAGGATGGCGGACTGGTGCTGTCTAGGGGCTGTATGAAGAGTAATGGTCTGCTCGTTGACCTTCATTTGCTTGCTGCCGATAACCAGTATTGCCGTCCGGGCAAATGTTGACAGGGTAAGCTTCTTTTCTTTGGCAGCCCATTGCAAATCTGCGCCCAGTTCTTCGGAGACAGGCCGGATCGGTACGAGCCAGGACTTGCCCTCCTGAACCGGTGAGGCCCCTGTAAAGGTAATCGGTGTTCCATTCCACGAGATCTTGACCGCTGGAGCGGCTGCCGATAAGGCAGTGCCACTCGGACAGGCCAGCAGCGCAATAAATAATAGCAGCATAAATTTCTTCATGTTCTGTTCCCTCCTGAATTTTGGTTGTTTATCGGCCTTGCCGCTGTTTGCCGGCTAACTGGGCCAGGGAACTGCGCCGGGAATCAGCCCGTTCACGCTCCAGGGGCAAGCCATTCTGCGGCGGTAAA
Organism: Paenibacillus sp. FSL M7-1046; assembly: GCF_038007405.1. Taxonomy (NCBI): domain Bacteria; kingdom Bacillati; phylum Bacillota; class Bacilli; order Caryophanales; family Paenibacillaceae; genus Paenibacillus; species Paenibacillus sp. FSL M7-1046. The sequence continues at coordinate 5,893,269 of NZ_JBBOXB010000001.1, forward strand.
TCTGCCGCATCTTCCAGCAGAAATTCACAGAGATCTTTAATCGTCGGATACCTGAATAGTTCGATCATGGTCAGCCTGCTTCCATAATCCTCCTGTAATTCGCGGAAGAGCGCAACCATACTGATCGAATCACCACCAAGATCGAAGAAGTTATCTTGCAGGCCAATATCCTGGCGGTTCAGAACTTTGCGCCAGGCATCCGCAATCTGCTGCAGCAACGGAGCGGATCCAGAGGGGAGTTCGCCTGTCGTCATAGCGGCCGCTTCATCGGTTTCCGGGAGCTGCGGTGCCAGAAGCGCAAGCGCTTTGCGGTCTACTTTGCCATTGGCTGTCAGCGGGAAATTCTCCAGCTCCAGTATAGCGGACGGCACCATGTATGAAGGCAATTTCTCTTTTAAATAAACGGTCAGGGCTTTGCCGATGTCCGGTTTGCTCTCCTTGGTTGTGGTTTTATTGGAAGAATAGAGGTTCATCTCTTCCACCTGTCCAGACAGAGTCATCTGCTCAGGCGTAATCCCGCCTCCAAGCAGGCAATGCAGATATACATCGTTACTACGCAGCCGGAACATTGGGCGGATGTGTTCGAAGCCCAGAGTACCCATTTGAATTAAGCCAATTCCGTGTTCAGGACCTTTATCTTCCAGGAGCTGCGAGATGATCCCGGCTTCCATCATCGAATAGCCCAGGCCATCCTTCTGTCCATACATAGGGACGATTGCATCCATGCAGCCGATCAGGAAAATCTGGAAGGCCGAAGCTTCAAAAACTTCACGGTTCCCCGGTGCATGAATAGCAGCATCCATCCTTGGATGTTCTTCGAGCAGTACAAGCTGATGCTCCTTGCGGTTGTAATAATACAGCCCGCCAGGCAGATCCTCTACCGCTCCAGGCTTCAGATGGAAGTAGACCTGGACTGGATACAGCCCGCCTGCAGAACCATATTGGAACTTGGGAAAAGGAAGACCATCGAAAGTCCTTTGTGACAAAGCGGACGTAAATGCCCCGAATTGCTGCTGGGAAATCGGTTCCTTCACAAAGCTGCGGTAGCTGCGCCGCCGCAAGAATGGATCGTTGCCTTCCGCTGCATCGCCCAGACTGTAGCTTTTACCGGATAAATTATTTCGCAATGCGGGTTCATTCAGCTTGAACAACATCCGGTCCACAGCCCCCGTAATCAATTCCTGCCCGGCCATCCCCGCGACACCGTAAGCCTGTTCACGGTCCACGGTCACATAGGCGGACAGCCGTTTGCGTTCGCCTTCCCCTTGGCTGATTACGGTAGCCTCCTTGATATACGGATGGGATTTCAGGGCAGCTTCGATCTCGCCTAGCTCAATGCGATGCCCGCGTACCTTAATCTGCAAATCCTCCCGGCCCAGGAATTCTATATTTCCGTCCTCCGCATATCTCCCGAGATCGCCGGTGCGGTAGAGCCGCTGGCCGGTCAGAGGATGACGGATGAATCGTTCCAGGGTTCGCAGTTCATCCTGCCAGTAGCCCATAGCGAGGCCTTCCCCCCCAATATACAATTCCCCGCATACGCCTATAGGGCACTCCTCCATCCGTTCATTCAGCACGTATACCCGTTGATTGGCGAGTGAACGTCCGTAAGGAATGCTGGTCCAGCCAGGCAACACCTCCTGAACCGGGTAAGCAATCGACCAGATGGCTGCTTCGGTGGCACCGCCTAATGAGACCACCTCAAGCCCTGGCTTCAACCGGCTGATTGCTTGAGGCAAGCCCAACGGTATCCAGTCACCGCTAAGCAGAGCCAGACGCAGCGAGCTGCAGACTGGCGAATTCGTATCTTTGACCAGTTCCGTAAGCATGCTGAGGAGTGCAGGAACTGTATTCCAGAGGGTTACGCCTGTCCGGTTCATCAGCTCCAGCCAATGTGCAGGGTCCCGGAGATGATCCTTGTCTGGCAGAACGAGTGTGCCTCCTGCAGAGAGCATGCCGAAGATATCAAACACGGACAGGTCAAAGTTCAGCGCAGACAAGCCGAACATGACATCATGCGGTCCAACTTTATAAGTGTGAAGAATATCTTCAGTGGTATTGAGAACAGAGCGGTGATTGACCATGACACCTTTGGGAACGCCCGTGCTCCCTGAAGTGAACATAATATACGCCAGGCGGTCCGCTGCCTCCGGGTCCTCTGCTCCGTATTTGCCGTCCGCCTTGCACTGTCCGTTAAGAACAACGGGCATAAGCTGCGGCCAATCGGAGTGATCCAAATCGGGCTGAATGACGGCATTTGCGACTTGTCCAAGCCGCAGAAGCTCAGCTATCCGGGCTTGGGGAAGCGAGGCATCCACGGGCAGATACGCGCAGCCAGCCTTGAGAATCCCAAGAACGGCAGCAATCTGCTCCCAGCCCTTGTGCATCACAACGGCCACCGGTTCGCCCGGACGGGTTCCATTTAGGATAAGCTGACCGGCAACGTAATCAGCGTAGTCATTCAATTCGGAATAACTAAGCTGCCCTCCAGAGGCGATAAGTGCCACTGCGGACGGTCGTTGCCGTACATTGTTGTGGTAACGCTCCAGCAGTGATCCAGGTGACGGATTAGGCAGTAGTGGCCGGGTATGGAATGTTGCAACCTCATGAAGACGTTCGCGGTGCGGCATCCTGCGCGAAAGCTCCATACTCAGGGGCAGTGGTTCATCCCAGACTTGTGCATCCTTAGCCAGCATGTCCAGCAGCTCGCAATACGCAACGAACATCTCGTCCAGCATGCCGGCCGGGAACAGTTCATCTACAGAGTCCCAATTGAAATGCAGTTCCCCATCCCGTTCCAGCACCTGGTGATCCAGCCACACCTGAGGAGTCTGCGAGACACTGTAGCGATCCTCCTGCAAGGCCTGTGCGGGCTGGCCTTCGGGCGCAGCTTGTTCCGTCTGATTCAGAATGCTCGTGAAGATTACGGGTACAATCGCCTTCGATGGCTCTTTGTATTTGGCCAGCAGCTCCCTTGTCACCCGCACACCGCTGAAATAGCGGTGATCCATATCCTCAAGCAGCCTGCGCTGATGGCGCTGGGCCCGGTTGATGAAGGCACCCGGTTCGCGGTTGTCAATTTCCAGCAGAGTCAGGGAGGTGAAGTCCCCAATGACTTCGCCCACTTCGGGATGGATCGGCAGACGGTTGAATAAGGTCAGATTAAGGGCGAAATGCGCCTTACGGCTCCATAACGTCAGCACCTCCGAAAAAGCAGACAGTAAAGCCACCGTTGAGGTAATGCCATAACCTTCTGCTCTCTTTTTGAGCTGCTTCCAGTGTGAGGCGGAAATGACATGCTGCCGCCGTCTGAATTCCGGCTTCAGCACTTGGGACGGTTCCTTCACCAGTTCAAACTGCGGTCCCATTGGCAGGGAGTCCAGCCGGCCCTTCCAGTACGTTTCGGAGCGGCGGAATAATTCGCTTTTTTCAATCTCTGCAGTAGCCAGCACATAATCGCGGAAGGACAAGGTCAGCGGCTCAAAGACATGGGCTGGATTCAGATAAAGTACAGAGAGCTCGCGCAGCAGCAGCTCCAGGCTCCAGGCATCAGCGATTAGCAGATCGACGCTGATATGCAGCCGGACCCGGCCTTCTGGCAGCCGCGTCGCGCGGACATCAAACAACGGCCACTGGCAGCAATCCAGCACCTGGTGCGACATCTCTTCACGAATGGACCGTACATGGGCGCTTCGCTCCTCTTCCCCAAAAGAGGTGATGTCATAGGAACGGATCACATAGCTGGGAACTTGAGGCAGAATCTGCTGCTGCCCATCCGGAAGAATCACTGAGCGAAGCATGTCATGACGGTCAATCAGCGCTTGGAACGCCTGCTGGAACGTGCTTAGATTAAGGTCAGCGACATCATTTTCAAAATACATATGGGTCGATACATTTCCAAGCTCTAGGCCCTCCGAACGGCCGATCCAGTAGGCCTTTTGCACATCGGTCAGTGGAAAGGGATCATACCGCTCCGCCAAGGCAATCTGCACCTCGGGAAGATCAGTATACGCACTGATGCCTTGCCCGGCTTGCTCCGCTGCCAATGCAGCCAGATCGTCCACAGTAGGATGATCGAAAAATTGCTGGAGCGTAATTTCCGTTCGGAAGGTCTTGTTCATCACAAACAAAATTTGGGTCGCCAGCAGGGAATGCCCGCCCAGCTCGAAGAAGGTCTCCTGTCCATCCGCGATCTCGAGCCCAAGGCTCTGCTCCCAGATTTCTTCGACTTTCTGATGATAATAGTTATTGTCTGCCGTTCTGTTCCCTTGGCGGCTGTCACTCTCAACAGCTGCTGTGACACGTCCGCTGGAAGGGCCAATCCAGAATACATCTCGTTCAAAAGGATAGGTTGGGAGCTCCAGCTTGCGTCTGCGTTCTCCTTCGTAATACAGCGCCCAATCCAGTTCAGCGCCTGCCAGCCATAATCGGGCGATTTCACTTTGCAGCCAATATAGTCCGGGTGCTTGGCCTGCCGCTGCAATCTGCCCGTCGGATTGGCTGGGCTTGCCCAGGTTCAGGACATAGACCTGCTCTACCTGCACAGGCGCATGACCTGAATTATGATCCTTGTCGTCGCTGTAGAGCTGTTGTAAAGCATCCTCCAAGGCGCATTCGCCCTTCAACACCAGTCTGACCCAGTTGCCTATACCTGTACCAACGATGGAAGAGGCTTGGATGCCCCAGCCAAGGAACAGGCGGCTAAGCGCCAATTGCAACGCAAACGACAGCATTCTCCCGGTAGCGGAAGAAGCTTCAGGTGCAAGGGCGGACCGAACATAATGTCTCAGGTCGAGTGGATACGAGCGGCGGATTTGGTCGGACAGCTCACTAATCAACTGCTGAAATGACGTATTTGATTCGTATAAATCGCGAGCCTCATCTGCAGAGAGCACACAGCTTTGGGAGAAGCTTAAACAAACTGCCAGCTTGCCCTCCGCTGCAGAGCCCTGACGTGTAGTACCCGTTACACTCGCAGCCCTTAGCTGCTCCAGCAGATCGGTGCGCCCGCGAAAAACAATAGCTTTTGAAACGGCAAATACCGCCCGTCCTGTCTTAAGGGTATAAGCCACGTCGCTTAGATTAAGCTGCGGGTGTATTTCTATATGGGCCGCCATATTGGCGCACATCCGCTCCAGCGCACTTGCTGTCTTGGCCGACAGGACCAGAAGCTCGCAGCGGTTCTCCGCATCCCCTTCCGCCTGAACCGGTGCTTCCGTAAGCACCAAATGGGCATTGATTCCACCTAGTCCAAAGGAGCTGACTCCGGCATACCGCCCATGTGCCCCGGCATCCCAGTCAGCAAGCATATCATTCACGTAGAAGGGGCTACTATACTCTTCAAGCTTGGGATTCGGTGTCTCAAAATGAAGGCTTGCCGGAATTTTCCGGTGCTTGAGCGCCAAGGCTGTTTTGATCAGACCGGCTGCCCCAGAAGCCATCTCGACATGGCCGATGTTGGTTTTGGCTGAACCAATTGCACAAAAACGGTTGGAGTGCGCCGCTGCAAACGCTCTGCTTAGCGCCTCAAGCTCAATATCATCTCCAAGCGGCGTGCCGCTGCCGTGAGCTTCAACGTAGCTGATTGCATCCGGCTGGACTTGGGCGATGCTCATGGCTTCAGCAATGACCGCCGCCTGGCCATCTACACCGGGAGCAGCGTAGCCGATCCGGTTAGCGCCGTCGCTGTTAATTGCCGAACCTTTGATTACGGCCTGGATCATATCTCCGTCCCGGAGTGCATCTTCAAGCCTTTTCAAGACGACGATTCCCAGGCCATTGCTGTATACAGTCCCAGTAGCCACTGCGTCAAAAGCGCGAATCATCCCATCTGCTGCGGTCAGCCCTCCTTGGCGATGCAGATAGCCCGGAACTTGCGGAAATTTGAGCGTCACGCCCCCTGCCAGTGCAAGGTCGCATTGTCCGCTGAGCAGACTTTCACAGGCCAGATGCGTTGCTACGAGAGAAGTCGAACAAGAAGTTTGTACGGCAACGACAGGTCCGCAAATATTTAGGCGATAAGCAATTTGGGCGGTCATATGGTCCTTGTCATTGGCGATCATAAGCTGCAAATCACTGACGGATTCGTTCCGGTCCCTGTCCGCAAGCAAGTGGTTAATCAGGTAAGTACTGGTGCTGACTCCCGCGAACAAACCAATCAGTCCGGGATAATTCAGCGGGTTATACCCTGCCTTCTCCAGTACCTCCCAGGCGCTCTCCATAAAAAGCCGATGCTGCGGATCGGTGATTTCGGCTTCCCTGCTGGTCAGCTTGAAGAAGGCAGCATCAAATTTCTCAGTTTCCTTCAATGAAGTATTCACCGGAATCAGACCTTCGCTCCCCAAGCGGTTCAGGGGTTCTATGCCTGGTCCTGCCGGTGCGGGGCTTAGCTGAAGCGCATCCGTCCCACTAGCTAGAAGCTCCCAATACTGCTCCACGGTATCCACCCCGGGGAACCGGCACACCATGCTGACGATGGCGATATCATTGCTTATATCCTGCTCCGACTGTTCCTTGCTCACTGTGTTTCCTCCCTTATGTTCAAAATCATCTGCGGCGCGTCTGTCTTGCTTGAAACCGTCTGTCCGCGCGGTCCACCGCTTTTTGCTCCATACCTGTAGGGGACTTGTCCACTGAAGCACTTCCGAAAAATTCAACCAGCGCTGCGACGGAGGTATGCCTGAACAGCTCGATGATAGGAATCTCGCGGTTCAGCATCTCCTGCAGCTTCAATTGCATTTGAACCAGCTTGAGCGAATTGCCGCCAAGGTCGAAAAAATGCTCATCCCTGCCGATATGCAGACGGTTCAGCAGTTCCTTCCAAATGGAGATAATACCTTCTTCCAGTACGGATTGCGTCGGTCCCGCTGCGGGTTCAATCGTCTCAGGCAGAATGGCCAGGAGTGCTTTGCGGTCAGTTTTGCCGTTGGGAGTCAAAGGGAAATCTTCGAGAATGCTTATGCTGTAAGGAACCATGTAGCCTGGAAGCCGGGAGCGCAGATGGGAACGCAGTGCAGCCGGGTCCGGCAAGGGTTGCCGTTCCGAACCGAGAACCACAAAGGCGCGCAGACGTCTCGCGTCCTCCTCTCCTTCAGCAAGCACAGTAGCCTCTTGAACGCCGGGACAGGTCTTCAGGGTGCTTTCGATTTCGCTTAACTCAATGCGGTAGCCGCTGATTTTGACCTGGAGGTCGTCGCGTCCAAGGAATTCAATGACCCCGTCTGATCCATAGCGGCCCCAATCCCCCGTCCGGTAGAGGCGTTCTCCGGTGATAGGCGACATGACAAAGCGTTCAGCAGAGCGGATCTCATCCCGCCAGTAGCCGCTGGCAACACCCAGACCGCCAATATATAACTCTCCCGGCACCGATACTGGACATTCTTCCATCCGTGCATTCAGCACATATACACGCTGGCCGGACATGGATAGACCATAGGGAATGTTGGTCCAAGCCGGATCGACAATGTGAACCGGGAACTGAATCGACCAGATCGCTGCTTCGGTTGCCCCGCCAAGCGCAATAATCTCGGCCTGAGCACTCAGGCGGCGAATAGCTCCCGGAAGAGTGGAAGGAATCCAATCTCCGCTCAGCAGGCACAGTCTGAGGGAATTCAGCCGTACTTCAAATGCGGCATACATCAATAGCATGTTCATGAAGGCGGGAACGCTGTTCCAGACCGTAACCCGGTGCTTCTGCATCAGCTCCAGCCAGTGTGCTGGATCGCGCAGCCGATGCGGCTCTGGCAGCACAAGTGTGCCTCCTGCCGCCAAGCAGCCGAAGATGTCGAATACGGACAAATCGAAGCTCAGCGAAGAAAGGCCAAGCACGACATCCTGCGGGTTCAGCCCCTGGCTGCGGTTAATATCGGTCAACGTATTAACCGCGGCTATATGGCTGATCATCACCCCTTTAGGCGTTCCTGTACTGCCGGAAGTGAATAAAACGTAGGCCAGTTGCTCGCCTATTCCGTCCGCATTGCCTCCATATTCCGGCGTCTCTTCGTTTCCGGTATTTTCGCTGACCTCTATGGTCTTAATACCGGTAGTGGCCCAATCACCTACAGGGACAGAGGACTGAACCAGTACTATTTGAACCTGTCCGAGCTCCAGCAGCTCTCCAATGCGGTAGGCAGGCAGACCTGCATCTACCGGCATGTAGGCCGCTCCAGCCTTTAAGATTCCTAGGACCGCCGCCACCTGCTCCCAGCCTTTTTCCATCACTACGGCAACCAATGTCTCCGGCTGTATGCCATACGCCACCAACTGATGCGCTATAGCATTGGCTTTGCGGTTCAACTCTCCGTAAGAGAACGTATATCCGCCTACAATCAGGGCCGGAGCATTGGGCTGAGTGCGGGCCATCCGCTGAAATCCATGATGCAGGGCAATGTCATGCGTCTCCTGTTTGTGTTGGTGCCGTGTGTCAATTTCCGCCAGTCTAAGGCGGTGTGCGAATCCGGCTGAACCCGAATCGGCCAGCGGCAGGGCCTGCTCCCAGGCCTCTTCTTCTTCTGCCAAACGGCGCAGCAAGCTTCCATAGATGGCAAACATCTCATCCAGCACTCCCGGCGGGAACTTGCTCAGGGCCGCGTCCCAGTTGTAATGAAGCTCGCCGTCCCGTTCAGCTACCTGGTGATCCAGCCATACCTGAGGTGTCTCCGAAAGACTGCGTGCTTCCGTCTCGGATTCATTCCTCCGCTGGAAGATCTGATCAAATCCGGCTGTCGTCCTCTCCCTGTCAGACAAATCCAGAAGGCTTGTGAACACCACCGGAACCGGTTCACTCAGAATGCTGTGGGCCATAAGCTGTTCTGTCACACGGATGCCACTGTAAAGGCGGTGATCGAGATCGGTCCACAGACGTTTCTGGAGCTGTTCAGCCCTGCTGCCAAAAGGAAGAGGGTCACGGTAATCGACCTCCAACAGGCTGATGGTTGTGAAATCGCCAACCAAATGTTCCATTTGCGGATGCAGCGGGAGACGGTTAAACAGCGTTAGATTCAATAAGAAATGCGGCTGCTTGGCATACAGCGCAAGTACTTCCGCATAACAGGTGAGCAGCAATGCGGAGGAAGTTAACCCCCGTCTGCGTGCCGCCGCTGACAGCTTCGACCAGAGACTGGCCGGCAGAACGGCCTTCCAGCGCTTAAATTCCTGCCGCTTCAAGCCTTGAGAAACCGCAACAGGCAACTGCGGACCGGCCGGGAGGCGGGGAAGTCGCTCTTGCCAATAGGTCTGCGCTATACTATAACGGTCTACAGAGGTTACGGACAGCAAGGACAGCACATAATCACGGAAAGTTGCTTCCAGTGGTGGCAATTGGGCTGTTCCGGCATACAGCGCAGCCAGTTCCTCCAGAATAATCCGAAAACTCAGCGCATCGGCGATCATAAGGTCAAAGCTAATATGCAGCCGGGTCAGTCCTTCGGGCAGCCGGGTCGCTTTAATGGCGAACATCGGCCAGCTGCCGGTATGAATGGTCTGCGACATCACTTGACGTATGTCGTCCAGCCGTGAGACTCTCTCCGCTTCGGAGCAGCCGCTTGCGTCTGCCATTCTCACTGGGTAAGGCGGGACCTCTTCCAGAATCTGCTGCATGCCGTCCGGCATGACCATTGCCCGCAGCATAGGATGCCGCTTAATGAGCGTCTGGAAGCACTGTTCGAAACGTTCAATATCAAGACCCGCAAACTCCATCTCCTGATAGACATGAGTGGCGGCACTGCCTGTTCGTCTTCCGCTCCAATAGGCCATCTGTACTTCGGTCAAAGGAAAAGGTTCAAAGGCTTCTTGCGGCGACACTGTAAATTCGGGTAAGTCCACTCTGGCTGAGCTTCCCGTCTCTGACAAAGGTGCCACCGCAGCGTCATCCAGTTCAGTTGCCATGTTGGCAATGGTGGAGGCGATAAGCAGTTGGCGGAGCGTCAGCTCCACCTGCAACCTGGAGCGGATTTCAGTCAGCAGCTTGACAGCCAACAAAGAATTACCGCCCAAATCAAAAAAATGATCATGTATTCCGACGCTGGTCAGGTTCAGCACCTCTCCCCATACCTCGGCGAGCCGGATCTCAGTTGTGCTTCGCGGCGCTGTGTAACTGCGGGTTAATACCGCCTTGTCCAGCGGCAGCCGTGAAAGGAATTGCCGGTCTACCTTGCGGTTTGGTGTCAAAGGCAGCTCAGCAAGCTTAACAAAACGTGCCGGGATCATATAACTGGGAAGTACCTCGCGGAGTGTTTCCTTCCAGTCTGCCTCGTCAGGAATGGTCTCCTTGCCAGAGGCTAAAGGGGACGGCACCCAATACGCAGCCAAAAGTTGTTCTCCCTGTCCGGCGTCGCAAGCGACCACGGCGCTTGCCGCAATCTCTGGCTGAAGGTTCAACTGCTGTTCAATCTCAGAAGGCTCGATACGGAAGCCCCGCAGCTTGAGCTGCTGGTCTTTACGGCCGAGATAGACCATTTCTCCTCCAGGCAGCAGCCGGACCCGGTCCCCCGTATTGAATAGCCGCCCTCCCGCCTGGTCCAGCGGGTTCATGATGAACTTCTGCGCGGTCAGCTCCGGCTGACGGTGATAGCCGTCCGTTACGCCGTCACCTCCGATGTACAGTGTGCCTTCGGCTCCGAATGGCACAAGAGCCAGCGCTTCATCCAGGACCAAGCAGGTTGTACGTCCGATCGGTCTGCCAATCGGGACTTTGTGCAGGAGGTCATCGGGCGTAAGCTTGTGGGCCAGAGACCATACCGCCGTTTCGGTGGGACCGTACAGGTTCCATACCGCTTTACCCCGGTGCAACAATTGTGCAGCAAGCTCCGGCTTCAGTTCCTCACCACCGCAGAGTACAGTCATGTGTTCCGAACCCTTCCAGCCCTCTGCCAGCAGCAGCCGCCACAATACCGGTGTTGCCTGCATAAAGGTCGGCTTATAACGATTCATATTCTCCATAAGCAGTCCTGGATCGCTGCTGCTTCCCTCCTGTGGGAAGATCATCGTTGCCCCTGCGGATAATGGCAAAAACAGTTCGAGCAAGAAAATATCAAATGAGCATGTCGTCACAGACAACAGCGAATCCTCGGATGTCACATGCAGCAGATCCTGCATGGCATAGAGGAAATGGACCGCATTCCGGTGAGTCACGGCTACCCCTTTGGGCTGGCCTGTACTCCCGGAGGTATAAATCATATAAGCGTGATGAGGTCTTTCAGATGCCTTGGAGTCAGACAGAGCACGATTAGTCTGCCAACATGGGCTGCCTGGGCTGATGTCGCAGCAGCGATGGTCGCCGAACCGCTCGGCTTCCGCAGGATGATCTACCAGAATGCAGTCCAGTTCAGCGTGGCCCGCGATGTATTGCAGCCGCTGCTCTGGAAAGGCCGGGTCGAGCGGAACATAAGCGCTGCCGCTGATCAGAATGCCCAGGATGCCTGCCGCCAGCTCGAACGAAGGACGGGCACAGATGCCAACGCGGTGGCCCGGCCCTGCGCCGACTGAGAACTGCAAATAGGCTGCTAACCGCTCTGCCGCCCCATATAATTCGGCATAAGTATAGGAACAAGGGCCGCATACAATAGCCACGGCCGACGGATTGGCTGCGGCTTGCCGCTCCACCAGTGAATACAGTGTCGATCGCTCCGGGTAAACAACACCCGGGCCGATGCCTGCCTTATGCAGCTCAGCTTCTTCAAACGGAGAAATCAATGGAAGCTCCGGGAGCGTCTGCTGCGCTTTCGCCGGCAAATGCCCAAGCATCCAGACATAGTTGGCGAGCAGTCCTTCTGCTATTCTTTTGTCATAGAGATCGGTGTTGTATTCCAGCATTACATCCAAATGATGGAGATGCTCGATAACTTCCAGTGTGATATCGAATTTAGCAGACGGCTGAGTCCACTTCTGCGGCGTGCAGACAGCACCGTCCAGTTGATCCAATGACATGCCGCCTTGCTGGAAGATAAAAAAGAGCTGGAATAAAGGCGAATAAGCCATGTCCCGGGGCGGATTCAATGCATCCAGTACATGCTCGAACGGGATTTCCTGAGCTTTCAGGGCTCCAAGCACTGTCTGCATGGTCAGTTGTAGGACCTCTATGAAGCTGCCTGCATCGCGGATATCCGTTCTTAACACCACATTGTTCACGAAGCAGCCCAGCATCTCTTCGGTTTCTTCCCGGCATCTTCCCGCCGTCGGAGTGCCGACCACAACATCTCCCCTGCCGGTATATCTGTACAGCAGCACGTTGAAGGCAGCCAGTACAGTCATGAAGAGCGAGGCGCCAGCAGACCTTGCGAGAACTCTGAGCGCTTCAAGCTCCTCCGCTTCGATCCGCAGCGTGCAGCTATCTCCGCCCGAGGTCAGCAAGCGCGGGCGCGGGCGTTGGGAAGGAATTGTATAGAAAGGATCTGCGCCCCGCAGCTGCTCCTTCCAGTAATGCAGACCTTCCGTCAGCATCTCTGCCTGCATCCATTCTCTCTGCCAGCAGGCATAATCGGCATAGTCGTATTCACGCTGATTATCCGGTGGGCTTTGACCTTTGCATAATACGTTATAGAGCTGCACCCATTCTTCTGTAAGCAATCTAAGCGACCAGCCATCGGCAACAATATGATGAATGACGAACACAAGCATGTGGTCATCCTCTGCCAGCTCGTACAATCCGGCGCGCAGCAATGGCGGCTTGCCGAGATCAAACGGCTGCGTAAGCAGCGGCTGAGCCGCTTGTTCGACCTGGCGCAGCCGCTCCGCTTCTGATGCCCCTGTGACCTTGACCTGCAGCAGCGGAATGGCGCTGTCAGCGGCGATGTGCTGCTGCGGCTTCCCCTCTGTGGCGGTGAATGAGGTCCGGAAGCTCTCGTGACCGGCCGCCAGCAGGCGCAGGCTGGCTTCCAAATCACCCTTCTTAAGAACACCGGTAATTCGGATTGCCTGATGCAGATGATAACTGGAGGCGGTGCCGCCGAGCTGTTCCATCAGCCATAAACGCTCCTGGCTGTAGGACAACGGTAATCCATTGCCATCGCGTGTTTGTTTTTCCAAGGGAATTTGCAGCACGGGAATGCCGCGTTCACGCATTTGCAGCCGGAACCATTGTTTTTGCTCTGGCGACAATGAGGATAAGGCTACTTGTTCGGCCATTACCCCTTCCCTCCGCTCGGTTTGAGTTTGTCCTCTGCAAGGCTGCTGGCGATCTCGCCACTGCCCATAGCAGCCATTTCCCGGAACAAACTTGCAATAGATTGCTCCTTGCGGGTCTCTCCGGAGGTGTTCTCCAGCACTTGAGCCATTCCGCTTACGGTCGGGTGCAGAAAGATGTTCTCGATGGACAGTTGCACGCCCAAAGCTTGCCGAATCCGGTCAAGTACCTGGGTGGCCAGCAGCGAATGACCTCCCAGTTCGAAAAAGTTATCATCTGCACCCACCGGTTGAATATGAAGCTCCCGTTCCAAAATCTCCACAAGCTGTTGCTCAATGCTCCCCTCCGGCGCACGGTACGCTGCCGTTACCTTTGGTCGGGCATGGCGTGATCCGGTTTGACGTTGCTCGGGAATGGAACTGAACGGTACGGATATCCCGGATGCTTGTGTCCCTGACGTAACCGTAACCGAGGCATTTGAGCCGGACGGGGCAGCTTCGGGATATACCCAGTAGCTCTGCCGGGAGAACGCATACGTTGGCAGCGGAACCCGTCGGCGCGTTTCATTTCCGAAATAAAGCCCCCAGTCCAGATCTGTACCACATACCCATAGGTTGGCTATAGCCTGTGCCAGCACCCGCGTGTCCTCGTCCTGTCCGTGGACAGAACGCAAGGCGGGCACCCACACACTGTCTTCAGCCGCCTCCGGGTTCTGCCGCCCCAGCCCACATAATGTGGAGCCTGGTCCTAATTCCACAAACAACCGGTTTCCTTCGCGCAGCAGGGCCCCAAGTCCATCCATAAAGACAACCGGTTCGAGAATATGCCGGGTCCAGTAGCCGGGATCGATAGCTTCCTCAGCCTTCAGCCAGGTACCGGTAAGACAGGACATTATTGGAACAGAGGGTTCCTTTAACTCCACCTGCATCAATAACTCACGGTAAGCGGCGGCCATCGGCTGCATCAGCGGCGAATGGAAGGCGTGAGAGGTGGATAGTTTTTTATTAAAAACCCCTTCTTCCGTCAGCCGCTGCTCCAGTCCGGCAATGGCGGCTTCTTCTCCCGACAACACGCATAGACTTGGGCTGTTGACCGCTGCCAGCGTAATTCTCTCTTGTAGATATCCGTTTACTGCCTCACGGCTGAGCCCAACTGCCAGCATCGCTCCTCTTTCGGTCCGGGACATCCACTCTGCCCTGCGGCAGACCAGCATAACGGCATCTTCGAGACGGAACACACCTGCGATTGCGGCTGCGGCGTATTCTCCCAGACTATGGCCGATCATGGCCTGTGGGCGAAGTCCCCGGCTGATCAGGAGCTGGGTCATAGCATACTCAACAGCAAATAACAGCGGCTGGGTGAGCGCGGTCTCGTTCACGTCCAGTGTTAGCGGGTGATTCTTAACGGATTGCATCAATAGCTTGATATCCATCCCCGTCAGGCTTTGGATCTGCACTGCGCAGCGGTCGTAATACTCGCGAAATACCGGTTCAGCAGCATATAGGCCTGCCGCCATCCCCATATATTGCGAGCCTTGCCCCGTGAACATAAACACCAGAGGACGGTTCCTGGAAGGACTTTCTCCCTGGTATACCGCTTGCGGGTCGGCCGCTTCCATTGCCAGGACAGCTTCTTCCTGCGTGGAGCAGACCACAGCCGCCCTGATCCCAAAAGCCTGCCGGCCAACCGACAGTGTATATGCTACATCCGCTAATTTCGTCTGCGTCTCTTCACGTAAATAGTGCTGTAGCCGGGACAGATTACCAGCCAGGGAGGTCTCGGATTTCGCTGATACTGGAAGAATATGCCACCCCGGCGCGGCTGGTGTACTGTACATACGTGGACTCTCTTCAAGGACCACGTGGGCATTGGTGCCGCCCATACCGAGCGAGTTCACTCCGGCGCGGCGCGGGTAGGCTTGCTCTGGCCAATCCGTAAGCCCTGTATTTACGTAAAAAGGACTGCCGTCAAAGTCAATCGCCGGATTAGGGCGCTCATAATTCAGCGTCGGCGGAATTTGCTTGTGGTGCAGCATGAGCGTCGCTTTGATGAATCCGGCAATGCCGGCGGCAGAATCGAGATGCCCTATGTTCGTCTTGACCGAACCGATCGGGCAATACCCGCGCTGATTCGTGCCAAGGCGGAACGCTTGGGTCAACGCCTCTATTTCAATCGGATCTCCCATTCGGGTGCCGGTGCCATGCGCTTCAACGTAACCGATCGTCTGCGGGTGAACCTCTGCCAGCGCCTGGGCCGAAGCGATGACTTCGGATTGTGCGCCTACGCTTGGCGCGGTATAGCTGATTTTATCCGCTCCGTCATTGTTGACGGCAAACCCCTTGATGACAGACCAGATATGATCCTTGTCGCGGATCGCTTCATCCAGCCGTTTCAGTACGACAAGACCGTAACCATTGCCCGGAACAAATCCGCTGCTGTTCTCGTCAAAAGCGCGGCAGTGTCCATCCGCCGACATAATTCCTCCAGGCTCAAACAGGTAGCCTGCACGTTCAGGCGGGCCAACCGTGATGCCACCAGCCAGCGCCATGTCACATTGATAGGTCAACAGGCTCTGTGCTGCCATGCAGACGGAGACCAGAGAGGTGGACGACGAGGACTGCACCGCCATAGACGGGCCTTTGAGGTTCAGGCGATAGGAGATCGTTGTAGCCATACTGTCCTTGTCATTGCCGATGGCTGCCTGCAAATTGCCGGTGGCCAGCATTTTTTGAATATGAGGATAGAGGTTCAGGAACAGATATGAGCTCATGCTTTTTCCGGCAAAAACGCCTACGGAGCCTCCGCATTCCGAGGATTGGTAGCCAGCATGCTCCAACGCTTCCCACGCACATTCGAGCATCATCCGATGTTGGGGGTCCATAAGCTCCGCATCCTTGGGATTGATCCCGAAAAAAGCGGCATCGAATGCATCGAGCTGGCCGATTTCCCCTTTGGCCCGGACATAATTTGGCTGACTCAGTATTCCGGGGTCAATGCCTGCCTCCTCCAGTTCCCGGCTGGAGTAATGGGAAATACACTCTTTTCCCTCGGTCAGATTCCGCCAGAAGGCCTCCAGGTTTTCGGACTGAGGGAACCTTCCCGCCATGCCGATGACCGCAATTTCATTTCCGTTATAAGGATACTCAGGATGACTCATAGCATCTATTCCTCCTTCTCTGTGGTGCTGCGAACCGCTACGGAAGAAGCTGTTTTCCGGTAACGGAGAAATGCGTTTTTTTGCTTCGCGGCCGTCTCGTAAATGTCAGTCCCCAGAGCATCGCGCGAGCCTTCGCTGAGATATCCGGCAAGTGAACGGACCGTCGGGTATTTGAACAAATCCACCAGCGTCAGCGGAACGGGAAATTCCCGGCTGAGCCGGTCATGCACTTTGGCGAGCAGCAGCGAATGTCCGCCTAGATCAAAAAAGTTGTCTTCCACGCCAAAGTGCCGGAGCTGAAGAATCTCCTCCCAGACCTTTGCGATGGTTTTCTCTGTGGCGGTCTGGGGCTGTTCATAGGCGGCCCCGTTACGGGCAAGGCTCTCGCCAGGCTGCGGAAGGGCAGAAACCTCCAGCTTGCCATTGGCATTGTAGGGAATACGCTCCAGTTGAATATAAGCAGCGGGCTTCATATATGAAGGAATCCGCGACTCCAGCCAATGCGCCAATTGCTGGCCGATAATGCTCGCTTGGCTGCGGACCGTATAGTACGCGATCAGCCGCAGGTTGCCTTCAAAATCGGGCTGAGGATACACGGCTGCCTCTTCGACTTCCGGAAAAGTGCACAAATGCCGCTCTACTTCACTTAGTTCAATCCGGTACCCGCGGATTTGGACCTGCCGGTCGCTGCGTCCGATAAAGGCAAGCTCGCCGCCGGGGAGCAAATATCCGGTATCCCCTGTCAGAAGCAGCCGCTCGCCTTGGCGGAATGGATGGGGTACAAATGCCGCTTCGGTCAAGTCACGGCGATTCAAATATCCACGGGCCAATCCGTGTCCAGAGATGCAGATTTGTCCCTTGACCCCAATCGGAACCGGCCGTAGATGAGAGTCCAGCACATAGACTTGCTGATTGGCTACCGGTCTGCCCAGTGAGGCGGAAACAGCTTGCTCCCCACCCTGGCCGGGCTTCAGTAACTTATACGTACTGCACACGCCGGATTCTGATAGTCCATACCCGTTGGCAATGTCCATTCCGCGCAGCCTGTCCACATGTGTGGGCAGCAGAGTCTCTCCACCACTCAGAATGAGGCGAAGCAGGGAAGAGGTTCCGCCGTCGCTATTCAAGCGCCGCACCATAGAGGGTACGGTGCTGAGGATCGTAATGTGATGCTGCTCCATGTAGGCCCGCAGCTTGCCCGGGTGCAGCACTGTTTCGGTATCCGGCAAGACGAGAGTCCCTCCGGCAGCCAGAATCGGCAGCGACTCTCCGATGAAACTGGCTGAAGCAACCGATGTAATGGGCAGCAGACGATCCAAGTCCGTCGCCTGGTACGATGAAAGAAAGGAATGGACCAGATTGTCGATGCTGCACCGCTCCAGAAGGACTCCTTTAGGAACCCCTGTCGAACCGGAAGTAAAGATGATAAAAGCGAGCGCCTGCGGCGATAATCCAGTGTCCGGTCCCTGCTCGTCCTGCTCACCGAACACGGGGATCTGTTCCTCCAGCAAGATTACTCGCTCGGGCGGGAGCGGCAGCAACGTGGAAAGGACGGCATCACTAATTGCATACACGTCGCCAAGCTCCTCCACCATCTGCCGGATACGTTCCCGGGGCATCGCAGGATCAACGGGCACCACGGCTCCTCCTGCTTTGGATATGGCAAGTGCAGCCGCTACAAAACGTCCCGAGGAGGGAAGGCAGACGATCACCGGCGTCTCCGCGTACAGACTCTTGTCCATAAGCTGTGCCGCAAGACGGTTCGCCCACTGGTTCAGGCCGCGGTAACTAAGTGCATGTTCTCCCTCAAGCACCGCGCATTTCTCTGGAGATTGGACAGCTCTGCGCTCGATCCACCTTACAAATCCATGTTCCGGTACTGGCTGCTCGGTTTCGTTCCATGTCCGTAAAATCATGTTCTCTTCTGAGGCCTCCAGCAGTTTGAGCCGTCCAAGTGTCTCCTGCGGATCGTCCAGAGCTGCCACCGCCAGCCGGATAAAATGCCCGATCATGCGTCTCATCGTTGCTCTTGTGAACAGATCGGAGCTGAATTCAAAAGTCCCCCGCAGTGCTCCGTCCTCCTCCCAGCAGGATACGGACAGATCATTCTGGGCAATCCCGATGTCCAGCGGGACGGCTGACAAGCGGAGACCTTGCGCTTCCATAACCGGCATCTCCAGATTATCGAACTGGAACATGGTCTGGAAGACGGGCTGTACACTTCGCTCGCGGTCCGGGTTCAGTCTCTCGACAAGCAGATCGAACGGCAGGTCCTGATGGTCAAAAGCCAGCAAAGCCTCTTCCTGAACGCTCCTTGCATAGTCTATAAAAGACAGGTCGTCCCGCGGCTGCGTACGGACTACCACAGTATTCACGAACATCCCTATCAGCGGCTCCAGCTCGGTTCTTGTCCGTCCGGCTACCGGCGTGCCGACAAGCAAATCATCTTCTGCACAGTACCGGAAGAGCAGCGTCTTGAAGACGGTCAGCAGGAAGTGAAACACCGATAAGCGTTCCTTCCGGCAAAAGCTGCCAATGCGCTCATACACGTCAGGCTCTATCCGAAACGACTCCATCCCTCCCAAGCCCGACATGGAGCTTGGCCGTTTAAAATCGGCGGGTATGTCCAGCATAGGAGGCGCGCCTTCCAGCTTATCCAGCCAGAATGCCAGATCCCGTACATAGGCCGTCTCTTCGCTCCGGCTCTCGAGCCACCGTACATAGTCCCGGTACTGGATCGCAAGCGGCTGCAAGTCTGGAGCTGTCCGGTCCAACTCTGCTTCATACAGACGTGTGAAGTCACGAAGGAGAATCCCCTTGGACCAGCCGTCCGCTACAATATGGTGCATGCGGATGATCCAGATATGCTCCTGCTCACCCACATGCAGCAGTGTAAAAGAAATTAGCGGATCATGCTCCAGGTCTATCGGACTGCCTGCAATGCGTGTGATTTCGGCATGCAGCCATTCGGAAGAAGTGGCTTTGCCACCGCCCTCCGCTCCCACTACTTCAAAAGCTAAGTCTCCTGCGTGAGGACAGGCGCATGGTTCGCCCTGGTGCAGTCTGTAATTTACGTTCAGCGGTTCGTGGCGCTCCAGCAGGGAGCGCAGTGCTGCCCGCATGCAGTCTGTGTCGAGGTTCCCTTCGATCTTCAGCACCGCGCTGTTATTGAAGGCGGCGCTGCCCGGATGCAGCTGCTGGAGGAACCAGATCCCGCGCTGCGCGGGGGACAAACCGAAGGAACCAGCCTCTCCTGTACGGGGAATCGCCGTGTGCTTGTGCCCCGGAACTGAAATGCCTTTGTTGCGCAATAATCTGTCATACAGCTCATTGTTTATCATCTTCCATTCCGCCCCCTTAGCTTTGTGCGGCCTTACCTCCGTGGATGGCAAGCAGGAGGCTCCGGTCTGCCTTGCCGTTTGGTTTCAGTGGAATTTCATCCATCCAGATGATCTCTGTCGGAATCGCATACGCAGGCAAATACAAAGCAAGCTCGGCGCGCAGCGCCCGCAGCTTGTCCTGTTCCGGAATGGGCTCCGCGTCTGCAGCCGCAACCACAAAGGCGGTTAGGAATTGTTCCCCGGCATCACCTATGCGCACCCCGGCAACGGCGGCTTTTACCTGGGCTGCACGGAGCAAACAGCTCTCCACTTCACCCAGCTCAATGCGTAGTCCCCGAAGTTTGATCTGATCGTCCTCCCGTCCGGCGTACATGACCTCCCCCTCCATAGTCCATGAGGCGAGATCGCCTGTACGGTACATGCGCTGTCCGGGTTCATAGGGGTTGGGCACGAATCTCTCCAGCGTTAGCTGTGGCTGGTTCAGATATCCGCGTGCCAGACCCACTCCTGAGATATATAGCTGCCCCGTCTCTCCAATGGATGCAAGCGTCAAATCATCTCTCAGAATATACAAGCGGATGTTGTCAATGGGGCGTCCGATGGGAACTGGCTGGTCCAGAGCATCCCGCTCGCAGACATGATAGGTGACATCAATCGCCGCTTCCGTAGGACCATAGAGATTGATCAACTTCACTCCTTGTCCGGGCGGGAAGGTATGATAGAACTGACTGACCAGCGGGACGGTCAACGCTTCTCCGCTGCAAAAGACATACCGCAGGCTGCGCAAGCGTTCCATTGCAAAATCGTTGCCGATATATTCAAGGAACAAACGCAATACGGAGGGAACAAAATGAATGACAGTGATCCCTGTTTTCTCGATCAGTCTCACGAACATGCGCGGGTCATTCTCTTTGCGCGGCTGCAGAAGACAGACCGCAGCACCTGTGGTTGACCACCAGACCAGTTCCCAGACCGAGACATCAAATGTATATACTGTTTTTTGGAACAGGATATCTTTGTGGGTAATGGGGAAGGTGTTTTGCATCCATTCGATCCGGTTGGTCAAGGCATCATGTTCCACAAGCACACCCTTGGGGTTGCCGGTGGAACCGGAAGTATAGATTACATAAGCCAGGTCACCTGGCTCTGGTCCGTCCGGCAGATTCGTCTCGGGCAGATCACGGTCTGCCAGACTATCTAGCGGGACCCATTCTACTGTTGCAGGCAGCACAGACGGACGGGAAACGCCTCCCTCCGTAATGACCCAGCCCGGGGCGCTGTCTGACAGCATGGTCAGCAGCCTCATAGGCGGACTCTCCAGATCCAGCGGCAAATACGCGGCTCCGGCTTTGAGTACACCGTATATGGCAACCAGCATGTCAAAAGAACGCTCGAGCATTAAGGCGACAATCGACCCGTTTCCGGCACCGCTTGACCGCAGCGCATGAGCCAGCCGGTTCGCCGCACGGTTCAATTCCCCGTAAGTGTAGATTGCCTCCTTCACGTATACAGCAGGTGCGAGCGGCTGCTCCGCCACGCGTGCTTCAAACTGCTGGACAATGGTGGTGTCCTGTGAATAAGACGCAGCGGTATCGTTAAAGCCGCGCAGCGTATGCAGCAATTCGTTCTCTACAGTAGGCAGACTCATTCCGGTTCCCTCCTTGCAATGGCAGTAATCTCTGCTTGCCGCTCCACACCGGTCTTTTCCTTGATCTGCAGCCATCGAAGCTCCCGTTCACTGTCCGGGGTACGCTTATCTTCAAACACAGCCTGCAGCATGGATATTGCCAGGGCAACATGCTCTTCTCCAAGTGCTATTTCCCCTTGATCAAGCTCATGCTTCATCCGTTTGACTTGCGTATACAGCTCCAAGGACGGCATAACCGGAACATCAGCCTGGTTGTTATTGCGGGTGGTCATGGCATGTGTGAGACACATGCTTATTGCTTTAAGCCGCAAATCTGCGGCAGGCGGGCTTGTCTCAGCCTTGTGCCTGGGCACAGGAGTGGCTGAAGAAGCGGCTATGTGATCTCTAATGGTCATCCGGTCCACCTTTTCATCATGGGCATATACACGGGTCTGCTCAGAAATTTCGGGCATCAGTGTTTTGAGGATGTTTTGCGGACCCATTTCAATGAATGTCTGAACACCGTTCCCCAGCAGATATATGATGGAGTTCTGCCACAGCACCGGTTTGTATAGCTGCTGCGCCAGCAGCCCCTGCATCTCATGGATAGATGTATAAGGCCGTCCGGTTACATTGGACAGAAGCTGACATGCCGGAAGGCTCCAGTTATACTTGAGCAGTTCCTCCGTCATTTCAGCCGCTCTCGGCTGCATTAGAGCACAATGATAAGGGGCGCTTCCGATCAAGTGGCTGATCTGTGCATAATCTGACGCTTCTGTTACCCGCTGCTCCAGCTCTGCCAGTGCAGCGTCTTGACCGGAAACTGCGATCTGGCTGCGGGAGTTCTGACAGGCAATGCTGACCTCCCGCCCTTCGGCTTGCAGTTTCAGGCACAGCAATGCGACTTGTGCAGGATCAACCGATTTCATAATACTCATGGCGCCGCCCGTGGCCTCCATAACCTCTTCCGCCAGTCGGGCACGGAAGCGGACCAGCATCAGCCCGTCCCTGAAGGACAAGGCACCGCTGCAAATTAGTGCGGAATATTCGCCCAGACTGTGTCCCGCCATGTAGGCTGGAAGCGGTCCGCCTTGCTCCCGGTATAGGCGGTAATGGGCAACACTCGCCGCACAGATAGCCGGCAGCATATGCCCGATCCGGTTCAGCTTGACCGTACTGCCCTCCATCATCAGCCGGGATAATTCAAAACCGAGAATGTCATCTGCCTCATACAAGGTGTCCTGCACCCTGCGCGAGGATTCATAGAGGCTTCGCATCATTCCTTTATATTGGGCCCCTGATCCAGGGAATAATAAAGCCAGGTCTGCTTGATTGTTCATCCGATCCTCACCCTTCTGCTAAAGATGCGGCATAGTGTCACAAACGGAAGGTGCGTGCTATTTGCAGCTCATGCATCTGTGAAGTCCCCTCAATAATCTCCATAATCTTGGCATCCCGGTAGAACCGTTCTACCGGATTGCCGCTCATACAGCCTGAAGCGCCGTGTATTTGCAGGGCATGATCTGCTGCATGGACAGCCGTTTTGGAAGCATGGTACTTGGCGACCAAGGTCTCTGTGATGGCCGCCGGATCACCTTGCTCCCGCAGTCTCCCGGCGGCGGTACACAGCTCGCGGGCGGCTTTGGACTCGGTAATCATTTCGCTGAGCATCTTCTGCACAAGCTGATGCTTGCGCAGGGGTTCACCGAACTGGAACCGCTCACCGGCATACTGGATGCTCTGCTCCAGACAGGCCTGTGCCAACCCGACGCTGCCGCAGGCGGTGGTGTAACGGCCTTCGTCCAGCGCATAGTTCGCTACATGGGTGAAGCCGAAGCCGATTTTGCCAACCAGATTTTCCACAGGCACACAGCAATGCTCGAAAGTCAGCTCGGCAACCATATTGGCCCTAAGCCCCATCAACCCCCGCAGCGGATCAATCTGCAAACCGGGAGTTCCCCGTTCCACCAGTACAGCGACCCCGCGCCCGTTCAAGCGGGCGAACACCAGGAACAAATCGGCGATTTGCCCGAGCGTGATGTACTTTTTGCGGCCATTCAGGATGATTTGGCCATCTTCCTGCACCGCTTCCGTCTCCAGCTTGGCAATATCGCTGCCCACCATCGGTTCGGTGATTGCAATCGCCGGAATTACCCCGCCAGCCGCGATGGCGGGCAGCCATTTAAGCTTCTGGGCTTCCGACCCAAACCGCGCCAGCGGTTTGCAGACCATGCCGAACACAGTACAGGCATTCTGCACCGAGGCATATCCGCGGCCCAACTCCTCATGAATGGCTCCAAGTGTGGCGTAGTCGACGGCAGTGCCCCCATATTTTTCTGGAATCGCAAGGCCTGTAAGTCCTTCGGCTGCCATCTCAGTGAACAATGCGCGCGGAATCTCCTGCTCCTGATCCATCTGCGCGGCCTGCGGCAGGATGTGCGTGTCAACAAACTGGCGGATGGCAAGGGCGGTAGGGACGGAGGTCGCTTTTAGTGGCGTAGTCATTAGATTTCAGCTCCCGTAGGTTGATGGCGTTCAATCAGGACTACCAGATCGCGGACTGTCTTGATATTGTCCATATCCAAATCCTCTTCTTCCAGCTCCAGATGAAAGGTCCTCTCGATGAACATAATCAACTGGATCATGAACAGGGAATGCACAAGGCCCAGCTCCAGGATGTTATCGTCCTCCTTAAGTTCCTTGGTACGCAGCGAGCGGGTAAGAAATGTAGTCACCTGTGCTTTGATTTCCTCATGATTCATAGGGATCAGCCTCCTGTAATCAATTGTAAGAATAAAAACCCTGACCGGATTTCATGCCGTGAAGCCCGGCATCGACCATTTTTTTGAGCAAGGGACAAGGGCGGTATTTACTGTCGTTATAACCTTCGTAAAGTACATCAAGTGACTTGAGAATGGTGTCCAGACCAATGAGGTCGGCTGTCTGCAAGGGGCCCATCTTGTGCCCGAAACACTGTTTGAACAAAATATCAATGTCCTCCGAGGAAGCCACCTGCTCCTGCACCATGAAGATGGCCTCATTGACAAAAATCATCATCGCCCGGTTCGTCACAAACCCGACCGAGTCTTCAACAACTACACTTTGCTTGCCGAGGGTTCCCAGCATTTCCTGCGTCATCTGCAGTGTCTCCGGGGTGGTATGGTATCCTTTGATGACCTCAACCATAGGTTTGAGCGGCACCGGATTCATGAAATGAATCCCGACAACCCGTTCGGGGCGTTCCACCAATGCAGCAACTCGGGTGATTGAAATCGCTGACGTGTTGACCCCCAGAATACAATCCTTCGCGCAGACCTTGTTAAGCTGTTCGTATACCGCCTGCTTGATTTCCCAGCTCTCGGTCACATTCTCAACCACGAACGAACACGCAGCGAGGTCTTCGATCTCCTGGGTGAAGTGGATGCGGTCCAGCACCACCTCGGCACGTTCCCGCGGGGCCACGCCTGTCATCATTTTCTGAAAACGAAGGCTCTCCCGGATCTTCTCCCGGGTTCGGCGCATCTGCGCTTCGGATACATCTACAACTACCGTGTCGTACCCTCCTTGAGCGAAGACCTGGGCTACGCCGCTTCCCATCACACCTGAGCCTACAACGCCAATCCTCTGTTCCATCGTTCTTCCTCCGTCCTGAATTCTGCTCACTGTACACCTTCATAGGTCAGCCGTTGATATTCCCGGTAGGCATCTGCAATGTCCGCTACGGTTCCGGCATTTCCCCACTCGATCACCAAGCTGTGGATCATCCCTTCCACTGTTGGATTCTCCATCACGGTACGAAGCGGCAGTTCGGCGCGAAACACATCCTTGATTCGTGACAGGAGTCGTGTCAGCAGCAGCGAATGTCCACCCAAATCGTAAAAATGGTCGTCCACACCCACCGGATGTACTCCAAGCAGTTCGGCAATAATCTCACAGATGATAGCCTCCTGCTCCGTCACTGGAGGTTTATATGCCCCAAGAAAAGCCGGGCGCTCACGACTGCCCGCAGCATCGTAAGGATGGGCGGAGGGATGGGATTCCGCCGGAAGTGGCTGTCCCTCTGAGGCGATCTTCAACCGGAATGTTGGAGGCTGAGCAGAGATGATAGCCCGGCTGATCTGTCCCCGGATCGGCCATAGTTGCTCATATAAGGCATATTCCTGTTCCCGGGTAATGCCCGGACCCGGGGCTGCCGTGCTGCGGATGAAATCCCGGCTCAGCGACAGCCAGGGGATATTCCCGCTGCCCGCATCTTCCGCAGCGGCATCAAGCACGCCTGCTGCCGCTGCCAGTTCGGTGAGGCCCAGTCCGCCAACTACGGAAGACAAGGAAGATAATAGCCAGCCAAAACCGATCTCAGCACCGCAGCTCTGCAACAGCTTGTTCAGTTCCTGGAAGGTGCGGGGCGCCGGAACCTTGGGGTTCGCCGCCGCAGACAACGCCGCAAGTGTCCGCCATTCCAAGGCTTGCAGCTCCGGTTCGTATACCACCCCGTCAATCCGGCCGCAGATTCCAGCCGCTGCCGCAATGGCCTGGCGAAGCTGATCTGATCCGAGACCTTCGGATGCTATGACCTCCACACCAGGCCGGGCTGCCAAAAAGCTGCGGATCAACTCCGCGCCACCAGCGGGAGAGACAACCAGATAAACCTCCCCGGGTGTTGCTGCCGCTGTTTCGGAGAAGATAGCAGGCTCGCCCAGTTGAATTGGAGCTGTAAATGGTTCAAAAGCCTGCACCAGCCGCGTCCCGCCCCGGTAAGCGGCTACTATCGAAGTACCGGGGGCCGACATGAGCTCCAGCCAAAGCTTGTCTGTCAGACGTCTTTCGCGCTCCTCAGGCTGGAAGTCAACCAGCCGGCCATTCCAGCCGGGCTGCTCCTGGCCCAAGGTCAGGATCGGCCCAAGGATGGCCCGTCGTTCCGCCTCACCTCCTCCTGCTCCGAAGATCGTAAAGATCCGGCTGGCCGCCACCGTTAGCTGGACTTGCGCTCCGCATAGTTCCTTATCCAGGGCAGGGACTAGATGAATGAGCGACAGGTATCCGCGCTCGGCTGCGGCTGCTCCCGTCATCTCTGCAACGGACGGGATTCCGGGCTGCGGCTGCTCTTCCAGCATCCAGGCATGGAGAATACGGTCGATGACAATGCCGTCCCTTCGCAGGTCACCGGCGAGCCGCTGGTAATCCCCGGCAAGGACCGGATTCAGCTCGATCAGATCCGGTGCGAGCCGTCGATACTGCGCGGCAGCCAGCACCTCGATACAGCGGTCTCCCTGTTCAACAAGCCGTTTTTTACATCGCTCGACTGCCCGGCTTTCTTCCCGCAGAATGAGCCAGGTTAGAGGATGCGAACGGGTATTACTTGGTGCGTCCGGGAGCGGCTCCTGCTTCCATGCCGGCAGATAGAGAAAGGAAATGTCCGGCTCCGCCGTTGCCGCCCGGAGCGGCCCTGGAAGCGTTGGCCGAGGCAGGTAGGTCTGCCGGTCAAAACTGTACATAGGCAGGGGCAGCCGCCGGCGGGACTGCGGCGGATAGAACTGCTCCCACTGAACGGGTACCCCGGCCAGCCATAGCTGGGACAAGGTCTGCACGAAAACGACTGCTTCACTTGTTGCTGCCGTGGTCCCCAGGCTGGACAGCACCAGCCGGTCACTTCCGGTCTGAGCTTTTGCCAGACGGCATAACGTCTGGCCTGGGCCTATTTCAAGGAAGACATTGTCCTCATTGGCTAGACAGCCGCTGATCATCGCCGAGAAGTTCACCGTCCCGCGAAGCTGCGCGGTCCAATACTCGGGATTCACTGCCATCTCGCTAGTGACAGGTTCCCCGGTCAGACAGGAATAGAACGGCAGCTCGGGTGGATTCAGGTGTTTGGAGCGGAGCACTTCGCCGAACGGCTCCAGAATGGCATCCATCCGTGCAGAGTGGAACGCGTGAGAGGTGTTCAGCCTTGCCGTGAAAATCCCCGCTTGGCTCCACTCCTCCTGTCGCTGGCGCAGCTTTTCTTCGTCGCCTGAGAATACGCATAAACCCGGCTGGTTAATAGCTGCGAGCGATACGTCTGCACTGACATACCGGCCTGCTTCAGATGCAGAAATCGCTGCGGCTAACATCATTCCACCAGGGGCGGACTGCATCAGTCGTCCGCGGGCCACAACAATATCGAGAGCATCCTCAAGGGTGAAGACCCCGGCGAGTGTTGCCGCAACATATTCCCCGATGCTGTGTCCCACCATGTGGGAAGGGCGGACACCAAGCTTCATCCAGGCACGGGCAAGCGCATATTCCAAAACGAACAATGCGGGCTGAGCGAGCCAGGTCTGGTGCAGCTCCGAATCGGAGGAAGTGCCGGCAAGATTCAGAGCTTCTGCCTCCGCCACGCCGATATAGCGGCGGATATCAAGGCCAAGCTTCGGCCGCAGCTGCTCCGACAGCCGGTCCACTTCCTGGCGATAGGACAGATGGCGCTGGTACAGCTCTGCGCCCATCCCCATGACTTGCGAGCCTTGGCCTGTGAACATGAATACCACCGGACGGTTGATACGCTCCTGAGAAGATCGAATCATTCCAACACCTTCAGAACCTCTTAGAAGGCGGACAGCCTCTTCCGTCTGCGCTGCAGTACAGGCTAGCCGGTATTTGAATTGCCCCCGTCCCATTTGCAGCGTGAACGCAACATCGGCCAGCGGTACGCTGCTTGACTTGTTCTCCAAATGATCTGCCAATTCGCCTTGCATCCGCTCCAGGGCAGCAGGGCTTTTGGCCGAGAGAAGCAGAACAGCCGGAAGCTCCGCCTGCTCACTGCGCGCCCGGATTGGCGGCTCCTCGAGAACCAGATGGACATTGGTGCCGCCAACGCCAAACGAACTGATGCCTGCGCGGCGCGGCAGCTTCCCTCTAGGCCACGCCACGGGTTCCCGGCTGAGGTAAAAGGACGACTTCTCCATCTCCAGCAGCGGATTGGGTTCAGCATAATTGGCTGTCGGCGGAATCATCTCCCGTTCCAGAGACAAAGCGGTCTTGATCAAGCCGGCAATCCCGGCTGCGGCATGAAGATGTCCGATGTTGCCCTTGACCGAGCCGATGGGCCGGTGCTGGCTTTCCTGCCCGAACACTTGCTGTAAGGCGGTAAATTCAATCGGGTCACCGACTTTGGTGCCGGTACCGTGGGTTTCGATGTAACCGACGGTATCCGGTTCAATATCTGCGAGGTTCCAGGCCGAGCGGATGACCTCCTTCTGGCCCTCCAGGCTGGGGGCAGCAAAGCCTACTTTTCGACGCCCGTCATTGTTGCTCGACGAGCCTTTAATCACAGCATAGATATGGTCGCCGTCATCTATAGCTTCCGAGAGGCGTTTGAGCACCACCGCGCCTGCGCCTTCTCCGAAGATGGTGCCATCGGCCCGGCTGTCGAAAGGGCGGCAAACACCACTTTTGGAATAAATAGTGCCCTCCTGGTAGAGATAACCCGACTTGCCCGGCTGCTCCAGCGTCACCCCTCCGGCAACGGCCAGATTGCAGTCTCCAAGCAGGAGACCCTGGCAAGCCAGATGGACTGCTGCGAGTGAGGTTGAACAGGCGGTGTACAGGGTGTAGCTGGGTCCCGTCAGATTGAGCTTGTAGGAAATCAGTTGGCTTAAGAAATCCTTGCTCGACACGATGCCCGACTCCAGCACATCTTCTCCGTCTCCGTGACGGGACAGATGATCACTCGTCCATTTCAGGTCGAGCGGGGCTCCGGCATACATGCCAATTTGGCCGTCATAGCGGTCGGGGTGATAGCCCGAATTCTCTAGCGCATGATAGACAATTTCGTGGAACAGACGGATCTGGGGGTCCATGTTCTCGGCTTCCCAGGGGGCATATCCGAATAAAGAAGCATCAAAATCGTATACGTTGCCCAGGTAAGGCTTCGCATAGACGTAATCGGGATGGCTCAAACGTTCTGGAGAAATCCCTTGTTCCCGAAGCTCTTCGAAGCTGAATTGGGTTACGGAGGATGCACCCTGCATCAGCAGATTCCAATACTCCTCGATATTATCCGCGCCCGGAAATTTACCGCTCATGCCAATGATGGCAATCTCAAGTCCGGTCTCTGCGGTCTCTTCACTCATCACGTCACCTTCTTCCCTTGATGGACTCCAGCGTTTTCAAGCGGCTTGCCTTTCTTTTGCGGTCTTCGGAATCTTTGAGAACCTCGCTCTTGTCCGCCTGGTCTTCCCTGTCCGCGAACAAATAGGCATCCAGCAGATGAATCGTCGGGTAGGAGTACATTTTGACAATCGAGGTATCTTTGACAGACAAAGCATTGATTTGGGCATTAATCTGAATCAGGTCAAGTGAGCTTGCTCCCGCTTCGAAAAAATTGTCATGCAGCCCGATCGCCTCCAGCTCCAGATAGTCCATGAACAGTTCTGCCAGCTTCTTCTGCTTCTGAGTAAGCGGTGGTGCATATTCGGTGCTGTTAGCCATCCGTTTCCGCTTGCGTCCCGCAGGAAGAGGCTTATTAGCAGGTCTTATCCCCTCCGGCGTGTTGGCCTCAAGTAAGGAATACCGGGTGTTCAGATCGGTCGTTGACAACAGCCACTGAACGGGAGACAACTCTGCACTCATGACTTTGGTTAAAATATGCTCAAGCACTTCCATTCCTTCAGCATTGGTCATTCCACTCTGGAGCTGCACCGTCTCCGGCTTTTGAGCTGCAGCATGTTCCTGGGTAATGACGATTTTGCCGATATGCTTGGCCGATGCCATATACCGGAAAGCCTCTTCCGTATCTGCGAACCGGTAGGGGATCACTGGCAGCGGTGTAAAAGTGCCGTCTTCCACATGCCGGGCAATCTCGCGGAAAAGCCTTGTGTAGCCTGGCAGTCCGCTGTCCATGCTGATGGCTGACACAGAAATACCTTTCTCGAAAATCCGCATCCCCAGATTGCTGTTCTCCATAATGTCCTTTACGCCCATTTCCAGAAATCTGCCATGCGGGGCCAATAAGGAAAGGCCTTTTTCGACAGCCTCTCCCGTCAGGGAATTCAGAACCACATCTACCGTTCCGGCAGACTCACGGATTTGGTCGGCAAAATCAAGATCCCGAGAGGAGTACACATGGGAGATACCCAGTGAACGCAGGTAGTCTCGTTTCTCTTCGGTGCCGGCCGTTGCATAAATCTCCGCTCCAGCCCACTGGGCGATTTGCACGGCTGCCAGACCCACACCGCCTGTTGCCGTATGAATCAGCACTTTCTCGCCCAAGGAGAGCTGTCCACGGATAATCAGCGCGTAGTATGCTGTCATAAAGGCAATTGGCAGGGTTGCCGCTTCAGCAAACGATATCCGGGAAGGCTTGCGCACCACCGAGCTTGCCGGCACTCGCGCGTATTTGCCCAAACTTGCTCCGGCTATCGCCATCACTTCATCTCCAGGCAGCCAACCGGTTACGCCTGCCCCCACCCTCGTTACTGTCCCGGCGCATTCCAGGCCGAAGCTGAAACCATAGGTATCCGGCAGCTTAAGCACACCGAGTGCATACAGCACTTCCTTAAAGTTCAGGCCGTTAGCCGCCACTCTTATCTCTACCTCATCCGGTCCCGGAGGCAGCCGGTATTCAGACAGGATATGCAGGCTGTTCAGTTCACCTGGTACGGCTAATCCCAGCCGATAATTGCCGACCGCAGGCAACGTTCCTTCGCGTTCCAAAGGCAACTTGTCTGACAGCGACTGGTCACGGACTTTTCTCATGACATATTCTTCAATCTCCATGAGTACACTGCCTTCCAGATCAGTAATGAGGCAGGTATACGTCCGAGCTTCTTCACTTTGTTCCCCCTCTTGCACAATGGTGCAGAGTTTAGCAGGAAACGGCCGGAGAATTCGGAGGTTCTTATACGCAAAAGGCAGATAAGCACGGCTGTCCTCCGTTTGTTCGTTGAGCAGGCTCGTTGCCCGGTCCATGAGAGCGGGATGAACTCCGTAATCAGCCGAGTCCCTTGCCAGATCCTCTGGCAGTGACAATTCGGCAACAGCTTCATTCTCGTTTCGGAAGAACCGGCGCATATTGTTCCAGTGAGGGCCATATTGCATGCGTACCTTCGTGCCCTCCTCGGATCGTTCTGCTTCTACAGGAACCGTTGCTGCCAGTAGGCAGTTATGGAGCTTATTGAGCTCTGTGTCGCTGAGTGTCCGATCAGTCTGCTCTTCCAGGCGCTCCGCGCAGCCTTTGGCATGTTGTACCCATTCTCCTGCCGCTCCTATGGAGGACATGGTGAATTCCCAGCCGCTGCTATTTTTGGACCATACGGTTCTTAGCTCACACATCTCTTCAACCACAAGCGGCTGTACAAAAAACAGTTCTACAATGTTCAGGCCCATATCGCCGGTTAACTCTTCAAACGATGCCCTCAGAATCTCTACATAACCCGTTCCCGGTAAAATGGAGGAACCGAGCATCCGGTGGCCGTCCAGTACCCAATGATGCTCTGCCGACAATCTGGACACATAAACAGTCTGCGTCTTCCCTGCCGTCTCACTTTTGGAGGTCAGCAGCGGGTGGGTAATGCGCAGCGGAAGGTCCGTACGCCCTTCTTTGTAGACTGGGGTATCCAAATTGTCTTTGCCGGAGCTGTTATATCGGTTCACAGCCTCAATAGCCATCCCCGTCTCCTTCCAAGCATCCCAATCCATGCTGACTACGCGCATTCCAGACGATTCCCCGGCATGTGCACGGGCGAATCCGTCCATAAAGGCATTAGCCGCTGCGTACCCGCTCTGCCCAAAAGCACCGAACGTGCCGCTGATCGAAGAGAACAGCAGGAGAAATTCCGGCTGCTGCTGCATATCTGCAAGCACCTCATATAAAGCTGTGGTACCTGCGATTTTGGGCCGCAGCACCGCTGCGATTTGTTCTCTTGTTGCGATGTGGATCATGCTTCCATCCGGCACTCCTGCGGCATGGAATACTCCGTCCAGCGGGCCGAAGCGCTCCACCGCTGCACAAATGACGCGTTCCATCGAAGCTCGGTCAGCGACATCGGCATATTCCACATGCACCTGCGCTCCCTTGGCACATAGCTGTTCCAGCCGATCCTGTACTAGATGCGGCTTGCGGCTAACCAGCACAAGCTTGGCCTGATATTGACTAGCCAGATAATCGGCGAGCGCAAGGCCGATTCCGCCAAGGCCGCCAGTGATCAGGTACACCGCTCCCTTGCGCAAAGCGCCGGACGGAAGGGTTCTACGGGGAAGGGGCACCCGGATGAAGCCATGTTCATATCGGTGTGAGGACCGCAGCGCCTGCCGAGTGGGAAACGGGCAAGCCTTACCCTCTGATCCTTCGAAAGGCAGTGTCAGCAGAAGTCCGGGATTCGCGGCGGCGGACTCCTTGTCGAGATCCAGCGTATGCACCCGGATATGCGGATACTCCAGCGGGATAACGCTGGCTACTCCAAGCAGGGTTGCTTTTAGCGGATCTACAATGTCGTTCGAATGGACCCGTTCCATTTGATTTGTGACCAGCGTAAGATCCAGCGTCTTCCCTTGCGCGGCTACAGCGGCCGCACGAACCAGTTCCAGTACACTGTACAGGCAGCGGTTAAGCACCTCAATGCCGGCAAGATTTTCCCCGTTTCGACCGGACGCTACTTGGGCCTGAACCAAGGTTTCGTCTTGTTCCAACCCGAGACTCCACAGATGAATGATCCGTTCGGGCGGCTGTATCCCGGCTTTGGCAAGCACATCAAACAATTGAGCATAATGGGCCGGGTTGCCGGGATCAAGGGTGTACTCAGCATCAGACTCCCTCTGAAAGCTCCCTTCGGGGTAGACCTTGATCCAGCGGTCTCCTTGCTCCTCCAGTAACTCTGCAAGCTGGTCAGCGAAAAGGCTCCGCTCAGTGAACAACAGCACCGTCTGTCCGTTGCAGGCAGGACGTTTGTCTTCCATACTGCCCTCTTGCTCACTCCAGTCCGGGGCATAAGCCCATTCTGAAACCGGACGTTTGCGGGAAAGCGAGCTGTCCGGTTGGATATTCTCTGCCTTCCCCTGCTGATATTTCCAGTAATATTGCTTCTCGAACGGGTACACCGGCAGGGAAACCCGCCGTCCTTTGCGGTTCTCAAATACTTTCTCCCAGTTGATAGCCACTCCGCTCATCCATAGGTCGCCCAAGGCCTGAAGCAGATGAACACCTGCGGCCTGTACCTCGGAAGCTTTGGGTACTATGCTAAGAATTTTACTGTTACTGCTGATACCCGGATTTCGGCGGATCAGTTGACCCAGCGTCCGGCCCGGGCCGACTTCCAGAATTACAGGCTCAAGCTGTTCCGCCAGCGTTGCCACACCTTCCGAGAACCTGACGGTTTGCCGGACATGATTCACATAGTATTCAGGATCCACCGCTTGTTCGGCTGTGATGAACTCACCCGTAACATTGGAGATATACGGAATTGCCGGAGCCGCCAATTTGATTTCTTGGAGCACTTTGCTGTAGGGGCCGAGCATCGGCTTCATCATCGCGGAATGAAAGGCATGCGATACCTGCAGACGGAACGGCTCATGGCCGTTTTGCCGCAGCTCGGCTGACAGGGCACGAATGGATGCGGGCGGTCCCGAGACCACTGTGAGTTCCGGGCTGTTGGTCGCAGCCACGGACAGATCGGGCCATTCGCCCAGCATTGGAAGCAAACATTCATGCCCCAGGCTAATACTAATCATCTCACCGTGTTCCATCTGCTGCATTAGCGAGGATCGGCGGATCACCAGCCGGATAGCCTCCTCCAGTGTCAACACGCCTGCGATGCAGGCCGCTGTGTATTCACCGAGGCTATGCCCGATCATAGCCGCCTGTGAGATGCCCCAATGCTGCAAAAGCCGGGCCAGCGCATACTCCACCATGAACAGCAGCGGCTGGGCAATTTCGGTCTGGTCGATAGCATTTAAAGTCGTTGCAGGCAGTGTTGACCCTCCCGAGTCCGGCCCCTGCTGCGGCAGCCAGATGGACCGCAAATTGGTCGCCAAGATCGGTGAGGCCAGCTCCAGACAGCGATCCATTTCACGCCGGAATAGCGGCTGCGTATCATACAGGTAACGTGCCATTCCTGCATGCTGGGTTCCTTGGCCCGGGAATGCGAATACTACATGCACAGCCTCCCGGATACGGGCAATGTTGCGTGTTCCGCTCTGGAAAGCACGCAGGGCGGCAGTAAACTCAGCTGCATCCGCGGCAATCCACGCCACCCGGCAGTTCAATTCTTGACGGCCTGTATTCAGCGTATAGGCGATATCAGCAAGCTGTTGCTCTTGACCTTCTGCCGAACTGAGATAACAGAGCAAGTCTTCTGTTTTTTGCAGCAAGGCTTCTTCTGTCGCAGCGGATAATAGGAACAATTCGGGTGATCCCTCACTCCGGTTCTGTCTGTTCCAATGATCTGCGGCGACGGAAAGCGGGGCCTCCTCCAGGACGACATGCGCGTTGGTTCCGCCGATTCCAAAGGAGCTTACGCCGGCACGGCGCGGCGAACCTTCCGGCGGCAGCCAATCCTGAAGCGTGGCATTGACATACAGTGAACTTTTGTCGAAGCCGATGGCTGGATTTGCCTGCTTATAATGCAAGCTGGGAGGCAACTGCTTGTGATGCAGTGCCAGCACTGTTTTGATGAATCCGGCAATTCCCGCAGCAGCATCGAGATGTCCGATATTGGTTTTGACAGACCCGATGGCTGTTCCAGTTCCATTGGAGGCGGGGAACAACCCGGACAAGGCCTCGATCTCGATGGGATCACCCAGTGGGGTGCCCGTACCATGCGTCTCAATGTAACTGATGGATTCCGCAGGGACAGCTGCGGCTTCCAATGCAGCCGTCACAACCTCTAGTTGTCCCTGAACGCTAGGTGCCGTGAATCCAGCTTTGCGCGTTCCATCGTTGTTAATCGCAGATCCTTTAATAACAGCGTAGATATGATCGCCATCCCGAACAGCCTGATCCAGCCTTTTTAACACCACAAGACCCGCACCGTCGCCGCTGACTGTCCCTTTGGCATCTGCATCGAAGGCTTTGCAGTGCCCGTCCGGCGATTTAATCATGCCATCCTGGTAGGTGTAGCCCGATTTCTTGGGTACTGAGATCGACACCCCTCCTGCCAGCGCCAGATCCGACTCTCCTCGCATCAGGGAATTACAGGCTAGATGTACCGCTACTAGTGACGAAGAACAGGCGGTTTCTACGGTTAACGACGGACCTTTCAGATTGAGCTTATAAGAGATGGGCATGCTCAAGGAATGTACATTTAGATTTGCCGCCCGCCAGCGTTCTGTATCGTCCTCCAGCGAATCGAACAGGCGGTTTACCCAGTTCAAATGGACCGTTGCGCCCACAAATAAGCCAATGGCATCCTGGTACCTCATGGGATCATATCCGGCATCCTCCAGGCTCGCCCAGGCGAGTTCATGCAGAATGCGAAGCTGCGGGTCCATAAGTTCGGCCTCTTGCGGACTGTAATGGAACAATTCCGCATCGAAGTATTCGATATCCTCAAGCATCCCCTTGGCCTTCACATACCTGGAGTCTCGCAGCAGTGTCTCGGCAATTCCGGCAGCGCGTAATTCTTCATCGGAAAAGAACGAAATGCTCTCCTTCCCATCCCGCAGATTGCGCCAAAAACTCGTCGGATCGGCAGCACCTGGGAACCTTCCGGCAAGTCCGATGACAGCAATATCACTGGTTGTTGCGGAAGCACCTTCCATCGGCTGTTGCTCTACTTGGGAGGGAACAGCCACATGATCAGTGTCGTTCTTCGGGCTCCCTTTGGTTTGCTTCGCGGCCATGTACGCGGCGAGCTCTCTGACCGTTGGATATCGGAATAAATCGGTTACCGACAGCTCAATACCGGTGGAGGCATTCAGTTTATCGCTGATACGGATCGTCAGGAGCGAATTCCCGCCGATATCAAAAAAGGGGTCATCAAGTCCAATCTGTTCCACCCCTAGTGCTTCCTTCCAGGCTTCCAGCACCGTGATTTCCATAAAGGCTAATGATTTTGCAGGTGTACCTCCAATGATTGAGGAAGGGAACGGCAGGTTGCGCAGCGCCTTCTTATCAATTTTTCCGTTGATCGTCAGCGGCAGCGCAGCAAGCTGCATATAACGCGTAGGCACCGCATAGGATGGCAGCCGTTCCAGCAACGCTTTTCTTAGCGAACCTGCTTGCAGTGTGTCGCCCGCTACAAAATATGCAGCCAGCTCCTTCTCCCGGTCAGATGACTGAATAATAATAACCGTACAGTCTTCTATTCCGGACAGCCGGCTTAATTCATGTTCGATTTCTTGCAGCTCAATCCGGTATCCCCGAACCTTCACCTGATTGTCGGCTCTCCCGAGAAAATCAATATTCCCATCAGGAAGCCATCGGGCCAAATCCCCTGTTCTGTACATCCTGTACTCTGGATAAAGCGGATCGGGAATAAATTTGGCTTCGGTCAGCTCAGGGTTGTTTAGATACCCTCTTGCCACGCCTTCCAGCCCGACGCATAGTTCACCAATTGCTCCCACAGGCAAAAACTGTTGATTCCGGTCCAGAATATATGCAGTGGAGTTCGAGACAGGTCTGCCGATCGGGATTCTGGTCTCATATTCCCGTTCAATCGCAAATGTGGTGGACAGCACCGAATTCTCGGAAGGACCATAGCCATTGACGAGTGCCAAAGCCGGGCAGGCCTGTCTCACTTTGTTAATCTGCGTTGGCGACAACGTATCACCACCGATAATCAGATAACGCAGGGAATGGAACAGCGAAGCATCCACACTGGCTAATTGATTGAACAGCGGTGTAGTCATCCACATCAAGCTTATTTTCTGCTGGAGCAGCGTTTCTTTTAATACCTGAGGCATCAGCAGCTTGTCCTGAGCCATCAGGTACAGTGACGCTCCATTCAGCAGTGCCCCCCAGATCTCGAAGTTGGAGACATCGAATTCAAACGGACATGTCGGCAAAATCACATCGCTGGTGCTGAAATTCACAAACTCTGTATGCTTGACCAGCCGCACGATCCCTCTATGCTCGATCATTACACCTTTGGGCCTTCCGGTAGATCCGGAAGTATAAACAATGCAGGCTAGACGGTGTCCGCCATCATGCGGAGAAGGGAAGCTGTCCAGCGGTGCTGGGTCTTCTTTCACAAGGATATCTTGGTAACACAGGGTATCTACATTCATGGAATTCATAAAAGAAAGCCGGCTATCTGTGTCTGACAGCATAAGCCGCATTCCTGAATCTTCGATCATGAACCTGATCCGCTCTTCGGGATAATCCGGGTGCAGAGGCACATAAGCCGCCCCGGATTTCAGAATCGCGAGCAGTCCCATGATCGTCTCCGGGCTCCGCCGAGACTCGATTCCAATGTATTGCTCCGGCCCGGCTCCAAGACGAATCAGTGCAGCGGCTACCCGGTCAGACATCCGATCAAGCTCAGCATAGGTCCACTTGACTTGCTCATGAATTATGGCAATGTTCTGGGGATGGCTCCGTGCCATCGTGGTGAACCACTGCGGAATAGATTGTTCACGGAACTGCTTCAAGGGTTCGGCAGAGGACAGCAGTCCGTTCATTTTTAGTGCGTCAGGTTCCGCGATCCTAATGTCTGACACCAGTACCTCTGGCTGCGCGACAAGATTGTGCAGCAGTTGCACAAAACACTGTGACATCTGATTTACCACAAAATACTCATAGCTTTCCTGATCATAGATGAAGTCCATTTCGAAACCGCTGCTCTCCCGAATGAGCAGAGTAAGCGGATAATGAGTGTGCTCCACCATTTCAAAGGAGCTGATCGACAAGGGAGCTTGCCCGGTTAGACCTTCCGGTGCGGAGCCTGCCATTGGCTGCTCCAGCAGCACCTTATCCAGCGGATAGTTCTCCATGACCAGTAAGGTATCAAATAACTCCTCCGTACCTTGAATCCCAGCGTATTCCCGGATCTCGGACAGACCAGCCATTTCATATGGACGCCTGGCCGCGATTGCTGAATGAACGCCTGCAAAATACTCCTGAACACTTTCCCTCTTTCGGCTGAAAAGACGCAGCGGCACCGTATTGATCAACAGCCCGACTATACACTCGATGCCGGTAAGACTAACGCCTCTGCCGGATAACGTCGAGCCAAATACAATATCATCGACGTGTTTGAAGCGCTGGAGCAATATGCCCCACGCACCATTCATCAAGGTGGCTACCGAGATGCTATTGTTTTGGCAAAATAGCCGCATTCCCGCCGCTGCCGTTTCCGGTATGTTCAGGGATACCTGTTTGAATCCCGAGCGCCGGGGTTTGTAGAACGGCTGTATCGTTTGCTTTATTTCATAATCCCGCAGGCAATCGGCCCAATACACCGCTTCCCGTTCCGGTTCGCGTGAGCTTTTGACAGCAGCCAGATAAGCCTTCATTCCCGGCTTTGCCGAAGGGGACACTTCCTGGTCTTCAGTGA
The DNA here is from genome assembly GCF_038007405.1 of Paenibacillus sp. FSL M7-1046. NCBI lineage: Bacteria > Bacillati > Bacillota > Bacilli > Caryophanales > Paenibacillaceae > Paenibacillus > Paenibacillus sp. FSL M7-1046. The sequence continues at coordinate 5,931,982 of NZ_JBBOXB010000001.1, forward strand.
GTGCCCGGTAGGCATGAAGCCATTCTTCCAGCACAATGCCGAGACTCCAGCCATCCAGCACAATGTGATGGTACGTAAGGAACAATCTGCATTCCCCGTCGAACTTACATAATACGATTCTTAGGGTTTCACGGGTCAAGTCGAAACGCAGCGTACGGTTCCGTTTGCCAATGATTTCTGCAGTTAGCTGTATCCGTTCTTCTTTGCTCTTCGTCTGCTTCAGAGCCTCTTGATCATCACTGGAAAAGACGGCCTTAAATTCATCAGGGATAATTCCGCCCGTGAAATCATAGATTTCCGGCAACGGTTCACGGCTCCGAAGCACCACCTGCACAGGTGACCGGAGTCCCTCCCATTTGAAAACGGACCGCAATGCGTCATTCGCACGGTAGACAGCGAGCCAGGCCTCATTGAACAGCCGGTTATCGACTTGCCCCTGCAGGCTAAGGACAAGGTGCTCCATGTATTCACTTTTGGATTCCCCCTGCAAATAATGAAACAGCATCCCTTGCTGCAGCGGCCGCAGCGGCCAAATATCTTGGACGTTGTTTTTCTCAACCTTCATCATGGGCCTCCTCACTTATGAACGGCAAGTGCATCCTGAATGGCGGCGATCACATCATCCTGCCGGTCATGAATGAAAAAGTGGCCGCCAGGCAGATTTTTGATCACCATGCTCCCGCTGATATACTGCTCCCACTCTATCCCGTTCTCCGCAGGCATCAAGGGGTCATCTGTGCCGAGCATGACCGTGCAATCCACCGGAAGCTTCACGCACCGGCCATTACCGGCATATAACTCGTAGATTCTATAGTCCGCTTTGATGATCGGCAAAAAAACTCTCATTAGCTCCGAGTGATTAACCAGTTCCTGAGCGGTACCGCCCAGCTTGATGATTTCTTGAAGGAATAGCTCGTCCGGCAGTTTATGCAGTTGGTCCTCTCCATAACGCAGGTGCGGGGGATTACAGCCAGAGAGGAAGATATGTACCGGAAGCGCCTGTCCGCACTCCAGGAGCCGCACACTCAGTTCATAAGCCGCCAGTCCTCCCAGGCTGTGTCCGTACAGCGCATATGGACTCCCCTGGAGCTGGCTGCCAATATGCTGTACAAGATCGTCAATCAATTCCTCCATACTGCCGCATAGCTTGGACCCGAACCGTTTGCCTCTGCCTGGAAATTCAAGGGGTACCACTTCGATATTTTCCGGCAGCAGGGTCCTCCATTTCAGGTAAATGGCCGCTGAGCTGCCGGAATACGGAATTGTAAAAAGCTTGATAGTCATAAGGAAGCCTCCTCTTGAATCACTTGCGGCTGTGTCCGGCGGTCCGTTTGCACCTCCGGGTGTAGCGGGAACCACATTTTTAACAGTCTTAAGGCTGAGAACATCGTTCCTGTGATTGCGATCAAAATCATAGCCGGGACTATCGTAAACGGTGCCCAGACGACAATAAATCTCCAAGGATAGCCCCAAAAAAGAATTTTGGGTATATACCAGGCTACGCCCACGATAAAAGCGGCTAGGATAACAAAACCGGATGTCTTGAGGTATAGAGCGAAAGAAGATCCCCTGCGCATCCGTCTGCCATTGCGGATCAAGCGCAGATCCTTGACCCATACGTAGATCATCCAGAGGCAAAGAGCCGCACAAATGATGATAATGATCCGTCCTGCGAGATTCGCCGTGTCCATAGTATCCATTGGTGCAGCGGCAGGTTTCAGATCTTGCTGCAAGGCATACAGTCCCTCACAGATGGCGTAAGTCGCCGTCGTATTCCGATTCCCCAGGACAGCAACTCCGAGTTGTTTTACTGGATCAAACAAGACGTAAGAAGAGAAATTGGGATTATTGCCCCCGTGTGAAAAGAGGGTATGATCTCCTTTGTTAAATACAAGCCAGCCACCGCCATAACGAAAAGGTGTCGTGTACGGAGGGGTTTCTGTTGCCCTGACCGTTTCATCGGGAATCTGCGCACGGGCAATGGCTCCCCTAAGCTCTGAAGGCGCTGCTGCAGGGTTCATCTGTAGATTCAGCCAGCGGGCCATATCCTTAGCGCTTGACAAAATGTAGCCTGCGGGTGTATTCCCGCGGTAGACGGGGGCTTGATACTCTCTGTTGCCGATAAGTCCAGGCTTGTAGCCTTGGGAGATCTCCTTGCCACCTTGCAAGATCGCTCTTCCTGCGGATGTATGCTCTAAACCCAAAGGCTGCAAGACTTCAGCGGACATATAGGATTCATAGGACATCCCGCTCACAGCTTCAATAATCGCACCAAGCACATCATAATTTCCGGTGGAGTACAGAAATTGGGACCCCGGTTTATACCAGAGCGGGTTCTCGCTTAGTCCGCGCACCGTATTATGGAGTGCAGTGTCTTCGGTAGACGGATCAATCAGCGCAACGGAATCACTGCCCAGTCCACTGGTCTGGTGGAGGAAATGCCCGACCGTTGGTTCGGCAGACTCCCCCTTCGCCTGCAGTGCTAACCATGGCAGATAGCGGGTTACTGGCGCTTCCAGGTCTACAAGCCCTCTTTCGACAAGCAGCAGCAGACCTATGCCGGTGAAGGCTTTACTGTTGGAGCCAAGTTCGAACAAGGTGTCCGGGGTTACCGGTATATTCCGGCTGGCGTCAGCTTTGCCATACCCCTTAACATAAGTCTTGTCACCGCGAAGCACAGCTACTGAGACACCGGGAAGATCCATCTGATCCATCAGCCTAAGCACATATTCGTCGACGGACTCAGCCGAAATCCCGCTGCCAGCAGTATTTGCCGAAGCTGGCGGCAGCGCAGCTATACCAAGCAGAATACAGGCACAGAGCATTTTGATTAGCAAGCGGTTCATGCCATCCCCCCTGTTACTTGAATAACGAATCCAATTCCTCCTGCGTTATATCCACCGCATCAAAATCGGCGGGTGTCCAGTTTGGCTCCCTCTGAAGCGGCGGTAGAGTGAGAAGTTCCACAAAGAGGGCTTCATACCGCACCATCCACTGCTCCATGACCTTGTCCGGCATACTGGAGGGATAACGTAACTCCAGATACAGTCTGCGCTTCAGAATATAAGCGTTGATCTCCAGTACGAATGGTGTTGCATTGTCTTCGGCCATATCCGGTCCTGTTGGCTCATTCAGAACACGCAACAGCCCGTTCCCGTATTCCTCCTGAAATTCCCCGAGATAATTGAACAAAATCCGGGGAACAGCCGCTGTAATCTGCCCCAATCCATAAGCTAAAATGCCATATCCCAGACCTTTACGGGGCACCGCCCTGAACTGTTGGAGGATGTTATCCCTCCTCTCGATTACACCTGTACCTGCCTCAACCGTAATTCTGACCGGATACAGACTGGTGAACCAGCCAGTGGTACGCGAGAGATCAATTTCAGGGAACAAGGGCTCCCGGCCATGTCCTTCCAGCCAAATGACCTGCGTCTGCCAGTCCCAGGTATCATGAAGTGCCAGGGCAAGTGCAGTCTGCAGCAGCTCATGGGGCTGCAGACCGTTAATCTGCTGGCACTGTACAAGCAATAGCCCCGTTTCAGCAGGGCCGAACGTCAGCGTACGAAGCGTCGTGCGTCCACTACCCGGTTGCCCTAAACAAAGCCAATGATCATCTGGGAGGTTGTAATTTCCGTTCCAATATTCCCGCTCCCGCTGGACCAGCGGTTCAGCGCGTTCGCTCAGCGCCAGCGCCCAGCGCTTGAACGATGATGTTTTGGGCAGCCACTGGCGTTCTCCCCGAAGCAATCGTCCCAAATCCTCCATAATAATCCGCCATGAGACACCATCTATGCAGACATGGTGAGCTGCCAGCAGCAGACGATTAGCACGTCCCGGCTCCATAATCAGACAGGCGCGGAAGGGGAAATGATCCTGCTCAGTAAGGCGTATGCCTGCCTTCAGTGCGGAGGTATATGACAGGAACTCTTGAGCCCGTTGTTTAGGATCGAATTCGGTCAAATCAAGTACATTTAGCTGGAACTCATACACAGAAAGGTCGTTGTTATAGGATAGCTGCTGCTGTACAGAATCATAATGCAAGCGCAAGGAGTCATGCTGCTGGATCAACTGCCTTAAACTGTCTTCAAGGGTATGCGTGGCAATATCTTCTCTGATCTCCAGCAGCATTGATTGCAGATAGTAGTCTTCATTCTTAAGCTCCCGGGAGAAAAACCACGAAAGGATCGGTGTCAACGGGACGATTCCCTCCGGCGGACCCTGCGGCTGAACCTCCTTATCTTCCGAGAGATGCAGCAGCATTTCGCTAATGTGGGGATGATCCAGAATGTCTGCCGCGCTGAGTTGAAGTCCTTGGTTTTTGAGCAGGCTTGAAATCTGAATCGCTTTGATGGAATCCCCGCCCAGATTGAAAAACCGGTCCTCCAGGCTGATTTCCCTACGGTCTAGAACGGTCCCTAGTGCGGATAAAAGGCGTTCAGTCTGAGTTCCTCCTTCGTACTCCTGGACCTGTGCTGCGGCGGCATTTAAATCTTGTGCAAGCTGCCTCCGATTGGTCTTCCCATTAGCAGTAAGCGGAATCTCTGTCCTAAAAATGATGCGTCCCGGAACCATGTATCCAGGCAGGATTCCTGCCAGACGGCTGCGGATATCCAATGCTGTAAGCGAGCCTCCGACAATACAGGCGACCAGTTCCATGCCGGGGCCTTCACCCTCCGTCAAGACAACTGCATTACGGATGCCCTCCATCTCCAGCAGGAAATGTTCAATCTCTTCCGTCTCGATTCGGTAGCCTCTAACCTTAAGCTGGGTATCGCAGCGGCCGATATATTCCATCACTCCGCCTTCACCCCACCGGACCAGATCCCCCGTACGATACATCCGGTTGCCCTTGTTCACTGAATCCGGCAAGAATCGTTCTGCCGTCAGCTCGGGTTGATGGACGTATCCAGCCGCAACACCGGGGCCGGAGATGTAGAGTTCTCCCCTCGCGCCTGGAGGCAGCGGCCGCAAATCCCTATCCAATATATATAGCTTCGCATTTGCAGCAGGTACTCCTATGGGAACCACCGCTCCCTTGTCTCTTATAGGATCATAACGGTAAATCATACAGCCTACGGTCGCTTCCGTTGGCCCGTATTCGTTATAAATAGCCAGATTGGGCCCGAAGGCTTGCTGAACGGCTGCTGCAAGGTTGGTCTTGAGACTCTCCCCGCCCACAATCAGTGTGCGCAAGGCAGCATCCGGCCTCCGTTCTTCCCCCATAAGCGCAAGATGGGAAGGGGTAAGCTTGATTACTGTAGCTCTGTTCTCGCTCAGAATCCGGCTCAAGGTATAGTCCTCGCCGCTGGAGGGGTATATCCTCAACTGGGTGCCGCTGACCAGCGGTACGAACAAAGATGTCAGCGTCAGATCAAAGGCGATTGAGGAATAAAAGGCGAACACTTCGTGTTCCGAGGTCAAGTATTCTTCTGCTGCCCAAGTGATATAGTTGGCCAGGTTAGAATGAAGAACTTTAACCCCTTTGGGCGCTCCTGTAGATCCCGAGGTATATAGGATATAAGCCGTTTTTTCAGGCCTCGACCTCTGCTGTTCCCCCGCAGACAACGGCCTATGCCGGAGCAGATGCCGGGGATTGCGCGTTGGAATAGGCCAGCCGAATGCCGGTTCCTCTGGCAGATCGGTCAACAGGCAGATTGCTCCCGAGTCTCGGAGTATATATTCCGCTCTGGCGGCCGGAACTCCGGGGTCCAGCGGGAGAAAAGCCGCACCGCACTGAAGAATCGCTAGAATTGCAATGACCAGTTCGGGAGAATGATGCATCCGTACGCCTATAACGCCTGACACTTGCGGAAATTCTGCGGTCAGGGCTGCCGCAAGGCAATTGACCTGCTGCGCCAATTCTGCAAAGGTCAGCTTCTCATCTGCACAGCTCACGGCAATCCGATTCGGATGGAGCCGAACCTGATCTGCGCATAGATCCATAACCGTCTTTTCAAGTGGATAGTTATGGATTGAATGCTGGTTGTAATGAATCAAAGTTTGTTCCAATTGTCTTTCGGTAGACAGCGTCAGTTCCTTCAATGGGAGGTCTGGAGTATGCGCCATCTGGTTCAACACATGCAGGAGACATTCCACCAGCGACTCTGCCTCTTCCTTGCCAATTATCTGAGTCTGGTAGTCCAGAGTGAACAATAACGTGCCATCCTCGGACCAGTCCTTGATCATCAACTGTACGGGATAAGCCTGCTCGCCGGAGTAGAACTCCTCATTGCTAATCATCATGTTGTCCACGGTTGTCAATAGGTGGGTATTATAATAATTCACAGCGGCCTGGTATAAGCTGCCATGCCCTTTTTTTCGCAACTGAAGATGCTTTGCAAGGAGATCGAACGGATACTTGTGATTGGCGAGATTACGTGAATATTCACGGCGTACCCGCTGTAAAAATGTCCGTATGGACAGGCCTTCCTTAAGATGCAGCGACAGCGGCAGATTGCCAGTGAACATGCCAACCGTTGCCTTGGTGTGTGCAGAGCGGTTGGACACGGGTATGGACAGGATTAGATCTTCTCTCTGGTAATACCTGCCTAGTACCAACCCGAATGCGGCAGATAAAAATAGGGGTAATGACACATTAAGCTCTGGCAGAATACGGGTAACCTGCTCTGTGGCCTGCTTGTCGAGCAGGCGGGTATAGCGCCTGCCGGCCGGAGTAGTGGCAGTTTTGTCGAACAGCGGTTCGGGGAGAACGTCAAATTTGTTCTCCCAGAATTGTTTGTTGCTCTGACAGCGCTGAGAGCTCAGGTATTGACTTTCGAGATCAAGATAAGTCAAATAGGAGGGTTCGGACACGGCACGGTCAGAGATGTCTTCCCTGCCCAGTGATTCATAATGTCCGAGAATTTGTCTGGTCAGCAGGTCCATTGACCAGCCGTCGCAGATGATATGATGGGCTTTCAGGAGAAAACCATTATCCTGCTCCCCCACCTTGAAGGTAGCGATGTGGTATAAAGGAGAATCGAAAAGTTCAAATCGTTTTGCCGCCTCTGCCTTCACCCACCTCTCATAAGCCGTTTGGGGATTGGCATATGAGCTGAAGTCGTAGCGGGGCAACGGCTGTAGCGAAGTAGTATCCGCTACATATTGTTGCGGTTCACCGTCTTGTGCCCGCAAACGCAGTCGCAGGCCATCATGAGACTGAATCACATTCTGGATCGAAGTTTCCAAACGGGGGAAGTCGAGCGTTCCGTGAATACGGACACAGCCACCAATATGATGTACGGCTGTCTGGGGATGAAGGCATTCGGTATACCAAATTCTCTTTTGGGGATGGCTTAAACGATGCAATGCCTTATTCACAAGATCCATGTCAGTGTCCGCCTTTCGCAGATATAGAATTCAATCTCCAGGATTCAATGGATTCGGCTAATCGGGCTATCGTCTGCTGCTCCAAAAAAACTTCAAGTTTAAGTGTCACGCAAAACTGTTCACATATATGTGCATGCAAGGAAGCTGCCAGCAGCGAGTTGCCTCCCAGTTCATAATAATTGTCGTTGATTCCGATCGGGGCCACCCCCAGATACAGCTCCCAAGCTGCAACCAGGTCACGTTCAACCTCTGTTCTTGGTGCGATGTATCCATCCAACTGCTCTGGCCGCAAGTTGACGGGTTCCGAAATGGGCTGAAGCGGCCCGGTAGTATCAAGTGCAGAATCATCACGCTCCACCCAGCAGCGTGTTCTTTCAAAAGGATAGGCAGGCAATTCAATGCGGCGGCGGCGTTCCCCTTGATAATAAGCCTTCCAATTGACGGGGCAGCCTTCCATCCAGACTTTGCCGAGAAGAAGGTAAACGCTCTTCCATTCTGTTGTTCCATGACGTTCCGAAGGTTCACCGAGATTCATATCAAGCACCAGCCGATCTATTTCATTCTTGCTGCTGGTCTGTAATGAGGCTCCGTCTTCCAGGGCATCCGTCAGATACGCTGTCCAAAAATCGCTGCTTCTCCACTCCGTAGGAGTCATCGGGTCCCTTCCCGGCGATGCTGCAAGTGGAACCTTCATCGCCCCCGTTTTCAGACTCGAGACATGTTGCCGGTACCTTCGGACAAAAGTACCCCGCGCCTCACCCGAAGTTGCGAGTGCGGCTGTAAAGGAGCTGCCAAGATACATAGCATCCGCATGAGTCAGGAGGCCACAGGCATAAGCGGCGGCAAATAAGCCGCTGCCCGTACCTTGGCAGCCCGAGGGATGGATTCCCCAGCTCTCCCAGAGTTTGAACAAGGAGATCTGCACGGTTAATGCGTATGTGGCTTGTTCCCGCAATGCCGAATCTCCCTTGCCGAACCATTCCTCTGCCAGTTTCTTACCCTGCACGATGTTGTTGTAGAATACCGTTTCCTCAGTGATCCAATCCCCAAGCTCAGGAGCCTCGAAATTGGATAGGTCCGGAAAGTGGAACAAGGGCATGCCCGCAAGATCGGGGTTATCCTTCTTTCCAGTCTCCCGTTCCATCCATTCCGTCTCACCTCCGCAGCCGTATAGCCAAATTGCCCGGTGCTCAAACAGCTTCCGTCCGGTTTGCAGTGTATAGGCTGCATCCGCTAACAGTTCTTCTGAAGCAGAGCTTAGAAATTGCTGCAAGGATTGCTTTTGCCTCTTGAGCGCCTCTGCACTTTTGGCGGAGAGGACGAACAATTTGCTGCGCCGTAAGGAAGGTTCCTTCGGCAACACCGGCGCTTCTTGCAGGATAACATGTGCATTGGTGCCTCCAAGCCCAAAGGAGCTGACCCCAGCCAGACGCCGCTGATTGGGGCTGCTCCACTCCAGCGGAACAGGATTCAGATAAAACGGGCTCTGGCCCGTCATTAACCTGTCATGTGGTGTATCTGAGTGAATAGCGGGTGGCAGTATCCTCTCTCGCAGGGCCATGACTGTCTTGATTAACCCAACAATACCTGCGGATGGCCCCGTATGACCGACGTTAGATTTAACCGAACCCAAAGCACAAAAAGCGTTTTTTTCAGTATGTCTGGCAAATACCTCATGCAGTGCCTCAAGCTCAATCGCATCTCCTAGAGGAGTGCCGGTACCATGAGCTTCTATGTAACAGATGTCCTCGGCGCTTACGTCTGCGTTCATCTGTGCGCGTTCTATAACCTGAATCTGGCCTTTGACTGCGGGAGCTGTATATCCGGCTTTGAGGGCTCCGTCATTATTGACGGCAGAACCTTTAATAACAGCATGAATGGTGTCGCCATCCTCAAGGGCATCACTATATCTTTTCAGTACGACGCAACCTGCCCCGTCGCTGTACAAGGTTCCAGTAGCCTGCTTATCGAACGCCCGGAGATGCCCATCAGCGGACAACAACCCGTTGTCTTGATAGTAATAGCCGTTGGCTTGGGGAATGCCGAGTGTTGCACCTCCACATACCATCATGTCACTGGAGTAAGTGAGCAGACTCTCGCAAGCCAGATGTACGGCAACCAGCGAGCTGGAACAAGCAGACTGGACATTCAGCACTGGCCCGGTAAGGCCTAGCTTGTAAGCGGCCATCGTCGCCGCATGGTCTTTCTCGCTTGCGATCTGCATTTGGAGTTCGGAGGCTGCTCTGTTGCCATTGAGAAGCGGCATAAGGTTGAACATTTGATAATAGTTCGCGTACACGCCCGCATACATCCCGATAAGACCGTCATAGGTTCCCGGATCATATCCCGCTGCCTCCAGCGCTTCCCAAGCCATCTCCAGAAGCAGACGATGCTGCGGGTCCATCAAGGACGCCTCTCTTATGTTGAAATTAAAGAAAGCAGCATCAAAATTCTCAATGTTCCGAATGTTGGTGTTTGTGCGAATAAAGTTTGGCCTTCCCTCCGCAGAAGCAACTTCTGCTTTATCCTGCGGGGATGTGTTAGCAACCACCTCTTCTCCACCCAGGATTGCTTCCCAAAACTGTGAAACGGTATCAATGCCAGGCAGACGGATGGAGAGGCCAATAATGGCAATATCCGCCTTATTATCTTCACATTCATTCTCCAATGACATGATATCACTCCCGTAATATTGCTTTCATTCAATATTATTGTAGTATTAAAACTGATTTTGACGATGTCTTGATAATACCAACTATACTATGAAAATATTTAAATAAATACCATTCTTTAGGACTATATAACAATAAAGATAATTAATATAATTTTAAGTAAGTTAATGGAATGGTGTATATATCTGCAGCATTCGACGTCCTATTATGTCGTAAAATGCCAGTAGTTCAATAATGTGCAAATTTCGGAAAGAGCTATTAGTACCAATTTAGATATGGAGTGAGTTCAGATAAATATGCTAGAATCGTATAGCTGTCCTGTTTAGAGAACGGACTTCATATTTCACAATATTCACAATAACGAAAACAAAATAAAATCTCCTAAGACAGGTGTTGTTTATGTCCAAAATTCTTGCTTTTAAGCTCACGGAGCAGCTAAGTCTGGAGAGCTATGCTTATTTTGCAGCACAGGTATCGGAAGCCCGGCGCGCACGTCTCGCCCGATTTTTCCATAAGGAAGATGCATATCGGTCTTTATTTGGCGAGATACTGGTGCGGTACATCCTCTGCAGCCAGCTCGGTCAACGGAATGGCAATATTCAGTTCGAGGAGAATCCATTCGGCAAACCGGGGGTGTCTGGGCTGCCTGATTTTGAGTATAATGTGTCTCATTCAGGAGATTGGGTGCTGATGATCTGGGGAACGAATGAGGGTTCACTCGGAGTAGATATTGAGCAGATACGGCCCATAGATATTCAAATAGCAGAGCGTTTTTTTTCTGTGGAGGAGCGAGTGGCGTTACAAGGCAAGTCTGCCGGGGAGCGGCAGGATTTTTTTTATGACTTGTGGACATTAAAGGAAAGCTATATCAAGGCGATTGGCACCGGGCTGTCCCGGCCGCTTGATTCATTTACGATACAACAGCGTGAAGATGGCAGCTTTAGTCTGATCACACAAGCGGAATCAATGTACTTACAGACCTATACTATCGCCCCAGACTACAAAGCCGCCGCTTGTTCAAGCTGCTGCACACTGCCGGAAGCTGCCACTTTTATTAAGCTCAGTGAGCTCTATATGTGGTGAATGTTTCATATTTCCATCACCTGTCCGGTCATTCGGTACCTCAATTCACAATTGGTTGTACGCAGGCATGGCCGGGTATCCCGGTTGTTAAGGCGACGAGTCTGCGCATCCCTGCTAAAGCACAACCTACCAGGATGCCCGTTGCCTATTCCGATTGGTCTGCACTGCAAGGTAAGCTGTCCGGACAATCTGTGAAGATTGCAGCTCAACTAGCCCCTCCCCGGAAGTAGCGGCCGCTACAGCGGACAAACTTCGTAAGCTGGCAGAGGAATCAGGCAAGGATTATGCCATGCTCCCGGTGGAGCGTCAGACCGTCTGCTTAACTTGACGAGTATCAAATGGACGAGATGAGCGGACATTATTTTAGTAAAGAAGAAATGATCCGGATGGCTGAGCCATTTTTGAAATGAATCCTAACGATGCCACCAATGAATAATTAGACTGACCCCAGAAGCCGAAACAGCGACAGTAAAAGGACGAGAAAACCTGTCCTAGACTGCCGCTGTTTTATTTAACTAACGTTTCCCGTTATCTTATCGATCCTTCATTTTAGTATTAGATAGGTTTCCGATAGGTTTCCGATTATTTTTCACAATGACAATGACAATGACAAGGACTAGCAAGAATGAGCCGGCGGTACACCATACAACTTTTCCCCAATCAAATATGGAACCGGCATATTCACCCTCATAATTAGCTTTAATGAATGACCCATCATTTATCTTTATCGCAATTGCCTCATTTTTGTCCACGTCTTTGATATTGTAATATTCAGTGCCCTTCGGATAGTGATTCGAAAAATTACCTGAGTATGTGCCTTCCTTGTCTGAAAATGATGTAACTTTGCCTATTATTGAACCGATTTGTTCCTTTTCCACTCGATTGTCAGAAATGATATAGGATTTACCGTCGTTTACAACAAAATTAATTATATGCCCAATCCGCATGAATTGGCCAAATTGCAAAAAAAGTACTTGCCAGCCAGAGCGGAATCATCAAAAACAGAAATTTTCTCAAACTATCCCCCCTTTCGTCGTTTACGAACAGTGCCAACTATCCACAGCAGGAACGGGATTCCGATCAGCTCAAACGGCATTACGTAACGAACGCCCAGATAAAGCTGAATTTGGGAATCGTACAGAACAGCTTGGGGACTCTTCCATGCTATAAGATACACTGCCGGTGCAATCAACCAGATTGAATTGGTCCAACGTTTTAATCCTAACCATTGGGACATTCCATAGCATGTTATAAATAAATATAAGCTCAGTTTGATAAACACACTGAAGAACCATAAAACCGATGAAAAAATTTCGATATTCTGTATGAACTCCATAAGGGAGACGAATCGCATCAACTCAAATGTTGGAATCAGCATCTTTGCCGCTAACGCTGAACCGAAAATTGATAGAGCAGTCAAGGTCATTATAGAGGATATGATTGAAACGGCCGCGACGCCCCAAACAGCAAATTTCGTTCCCTGACGGGGGTTCTTCATGAATTTTGTCACCATCAACAGGAAAACGGTGTCTCCCAGCACCGAGGCGGGCGCTAGACTTCCTCGCATAATCGTTCTAACGCCTGATTCCGAGAAAATAGGAAGAATTTGCTCGAATTCATAATTGTTAAAGCTCAAGAAAGTTGGCGAAGAAGCGTTCCCGAAGTGATTATCCACACTATAAAAAAGGGAATAACTATTATTTTCCCAAGCCAGCGGCCTAAAATTTTCTCACTGAATTCGCCGAGTGTCTGCTCGGGGTACATAAGGGACAAGGCCCTGGACAGGAGAGTGATCCCGCATGCGATAACACCCCCGATTAGGAAAGAAATCCAAGCATCCTGCTTCGTCATCTGAATGACAAGCGATTGGGTCAAGAATAATGTTATTGCACTCTCCATCGAAAACGTTATCCAAAACACTTGAATGTTAGAAATTTTAGTCGTGTTCATGGTAGCGTTTCCTCCTCCTGTAAATGCAGGGCAGGTCCCGTCAGCCCTATTTGGGTTACCGTCAAATCAGCTTTCACATCGAATTCTGCCTCTGTAAAATAAAAATTCCAGTTATTTTTTAATTTCCTCCAATACGACGGACTTCTTTGGTGAAGTACCTCACCAAACCCGAAGATATCCTCATGGAAAGTCTTCTGAATTTTAAAGATGGTTTCTTTAACTCTCTTTGCTGCTTCAATTTCTAGAGCTTGCTTGACCAATTTGACATTGGCAGGATTACGAAGATCCAACCGGCCTTGGTTCTCCCTAATTAATCCTTTGCCGATCAACTTGACATGAATGACAAGCTTATCTCTTTCGTATTCTGACCAAATTTTTCGACTCATCCGGGATAGGTGTAGGCTGACTCTCCCTTGATTTTTAGGCACGAGCGTTGTTACTGTTGTGCTGTTTAGCACACCTGTAATCCAATTCACATTCAATGCTTCCATTTGGCTGATATAACCTTTTAATTTCAACTTTTCTTTATCAAAAATGGCTATGCCATTCATCCGAAAAATTTGTTGCTGTGTCACTTCCTGATTCTCGTCACCATTCCGATCTAAAGAAATTACGGGTAATGTCGGGCTAACACCATCACTGCTAGCTGCTCTTAAGAATCTCATTAATGTCGCCTGTTTCAGGCCACTTGTATATTCGAGTTCTTTGTAAGCGCCAATCGCGGGTATCTTCTCTAAGGGGTACGAAGATTTGAGCAGTTCAAGGGCGGTACCACCTTTCACGATAAAGATATCGGACCGCAACCTGACCTTCGGATTCCGGGAATGTTCATCCAGGATGTCGGCGATCCCGTCCTTCGCGAAGTGTTCTCCTACAAAAACTACCCTGCGGTGGCTGGGAAATACTTCTCGGGAAAGACTTCCTTGTAAATCGGCTGCTGCCTGACTGACACTCTCCCCCTTTCCCGAAACAACGAAATTACCTATGCCCTTGCCAGAGGAACCTCCTTTTCCTCCGGTTTCACCCTGTTGACCCGGTATCAAAACTTGGCCACTCAAGACGATATCCCCTCTCTCGTTCCTGTCGAACCCAGAGGCGATCCAGAGGGACCGGTTGCTAAGCTCCTTCTGGTCCCAGCATGCAGTTGTGAGCGATAGAATCAGTACCAGGATAATCCCCGATTTTAGGTACATGAGCTGTCACCTTCCTTTGAAATAAAGACAGGAGCTTATCATGAAATTCGTTTACCGTTACTCCCTGTCGTGTTTTTAGGACGATAACGTAAGCTCCATCTAGGAGCGCGAAAGATGAGGTCTTTAACATAGCCTGCCGTTTCGGATGATACGGGTGTGAGGTAAGGAACACCGAATGAACGCAAGCATGACAGATGGATAAGGATCGCCGTAATGCCGATCAAGATACCGTAAATTCCTATAAATCCAGCTAGCAACAACATGGGGAAACGTAGAACACGCAAAGCAGTGCCGAGATTGTAGCGGGGTATTCCGAAGGAAGCGACCCCCGTCGTTGCCACGACGATGACCATGGGAGCTGAGATGATGCCAGCTTCTACAGCTGATTGTCCGATAACCAGTGCTCCCACAATACTAACGGCTGAACCGATTGTCTTCGGGAGCCGGACGCCCGCTTCGCGAAGTGCCTCGAACATAAATTCCATCAGGAAGGCTTCCATGACGGCAGGAAAGGGGACACCTTCTCTTGCTGCTGCGATGCTGATTAGAAGGACTGTCGGAAGAATCTGCGGATGAAAAGTAGTTAAAGCCACATAAACTGACGGAAGCAGCAGGGCAATCAGGAACATGAAGTACCTAACCCACCTTACAAGTGTTGTGAAAATGGCTCTTTCGTAATAATCTTCTGATGCTTGAAGGCCGGACCAGAATGTCATGGGAACGATAAGCACAAAAGGAGTATTTGCCGTGACAATTGCCACTTTGCCTTCCAACAATGCAGCACAAACAACATCAGGACGCTCTGTATTCTGAATTTGAGGAAAGGGTGAGTATGGAGCATCTTCGATCATTTCCTCAATATATCCCGATTCTAATATTCCGTCTATTCGGATTTCACCGATGCGTCGAGTTACTTCTTCCACGATGGAAGCTTTAGCGACCCCTTCTAAGTAGAGCATTTCTACTTTTGTTCCGGTTTTTTCTCCGAGCTGGAACGATTTGTTGACCAATTCGTGGGTGCAGAGCCGCCTACGGATCAAACTCGTATTTACTCGAAGAGACTCAGTAAAGCCATCTCTAGGACCCCTAACGACGGGTTCGGTCGAGGGCTCTTCAACATTACGCTGCTGATAGTGCTGGAAGTCCGCTATCTGGGCCTCGGATTCTCCTTCGGCAAGGAGAGCCACGTATCCTGCCAAAACGCCCTCGACAACTTCTCCAGCTTTCGTTGCCGAGGATTTATTCAGCACCGGAAGCATCAGTTGTCTAAGCGTGTGTGTAAACGGAGGCCCTTCACAGTTATCACCCGGAAGTCCTCGGTACAAAAATGGTTTAAGAATGATTTGTTCCACTAAATTAGTATCACATAATCCTTCCACGTAAATGAACAGAAGGGTTTGACCATCTGTATGCAGCTTCCGAAACATTACATCAGATGAATTATGGAGAAGCTCCCGCAGAATTGCCTCACTATCCTCAAGATCCGTTGTAAGAACCTTCTCCATCAATGTCATGAGCACCCCTCCTAAGTTCATCTTTTATTTTGCCTTTGGAAGGTTTTTTTATTCAATACTTAGAGAGTAACAAGGTTCCTGAAATATAATAAAACCCTGATATTATCAAGGTTTATCGTACGGTGTATCTTGTTGTTTAGATATTGATCAAATTCCATACTTACAAATATGGGAATGACAACATGGTATTCAGCACCATAACCGTTCAAAAGGAAAAATTGCAGCTATTTGTGTACGGTCAGTGCATTCACGTTGACCTGCTGCCATAGCTTGTGCAGACCTTCTGCAATCGGCGTTATGACTTTGCTGCTTGTGAGGTAGCGATTGTGGCATAAGGGATTCCAGCTGTCGATCAGCGTTCCGACGTTGACGTCACGGTCTTCACTAACAGCCTTGTCGTATTCAGGGTGAACGCTTTTCAGCGGATAGCCCAGAACATCGTCTTTATCATAAAAGTTGATCCATTCGCCTGGGATATCGGGATATTTGGCGGAGAAGCCCTCGCTAGGCACTTGAATTGGCTTGTCAAACGTGGTGTAGCGCAGACTATGCGAAATAACGCAGAGCGGAGCATCCGTTCCGGCTTCAGTACATAACTGGTTCAATTGCTTGCTAATCGTCCGATGAACCGCTTCATAGTTCTGGTCGCCGCCTTCCACGGGCTGGTATGCGACAGCATCCGTCAGATAGTGAATCATGAATTCTCTTAGTTCTGTATATCGCAGATTGTACGGAGCGCCTACCAGCTTCTGTTTCAATTTTTCTTCCCGATCAGCGAAGACAGAGGCCCACCACACCGGCTTGATCACTATTCGCGCCTCCGGGTTTTTCTCACCGCTGAGCCGGGAGAAGGTCTTGTGCAGATCCTTAATGAAAGCTGATGCAAAGTCCTTATGCTGCTTGCCTAATCCGTGAATAACGATGACCGCCAGTTTTTGTGTCATGTGATCTCCTCGCCTTCTTAATTTGTTATATCAAAAAAGGAGCCAACCCATAAAGTTGGCTCCTTTTAGTTTGCCTTAATGAACAGGCGTTAATTCGGCCACGAGTTGAACCGCCCGATTGGCATCAATGCGGCCAAAGCCGTAGCGATCAAGTATGCGGCCCGAGTCCGTCGGCGGCCGTTGTCTCCGATGACAAAGAGGCCGCCCGCTGCGCCGCCGGCGCCGCTTGCCGTTGTGCCCACCCCTGCTCAGATGAAAAGCTGCAATTTTCGCCTGTCCTACTCTCATTCAAACAATTGCTTATGCTTATTGAAAAATCGATAAAAAAATTGTACATTGTCTAGTTCAAACCATTCAGCTGTTTGAAGAGGCTTGGCATCCAGATTATAAATTTTTGTATGTAACGTGCCTAAAACAAAGGGAGAATGCGTGGCAATAATAAATTGACAATCAAAATATCGTGCCAGCTCATTTATTTGTTCGGCCATCCGTATTTGATTGGCAGGAGAAAGTGACGTTTCCGGTTCATCCAATAAATACAATTGCCCAGGTAGCAGATATTCCTCAAAAAACTGCATGGACGTTTCTCCATTAGAATATTTTTCTTGAGAGAATTGAATGTTCTCCAGCTTCTTCTTAAACGCATACGTAGCTTCATATTGTGATGCCTGAGCCTTGCTCATCCCATTGTTAATCTGCTCATTTATTATTCCCTCACGCAGCACGGAAGATTGCTGTATCTTCTTGATCTCATATAAAATATCCTCTGATTTCAGATATCGGCTTTCTTTTGGAAGTTGCCTGATTTCATGCTCGTGCTCATCATGCCCAAGCTGATAGCTACTCAAATCAAGGAATCTCTGAGCATAAATACTATGCCCATAGCTTGTCATTCTTTCAGCCCCCGAGATTCCTAGCTTGTTGGAAATTACATTGAGTAAACTGGATTTTCCGCTACCGTTATTGCCATACAACACAGTAATTCGATCAAACAAAAGCACCTCTCCAGCCAAGTGCTTAAATACATTATCAGGATATATGTTGGGATTTCGATCCGTATAATCAGAAAGCTTAAAGCTTCTTAAATAAATCATTGCCGCACTCCTTCTACCTGGCTTAAAAATATATATTCTATATTACCAGAAAAAAGATAATGTATTCTTAGGGTTGCAGCCGATTTCTCCCACCGTCCCACTACTAATAATCTATTCCGTTCCCCCTGCCTGTTTACATTCATCGGGAAGAGGGTCTTCTCACCACGCAGCCTGGATAGCTGATGCAGCTGCCTTCCCTGGTTCTAGAGTCAAGTCAACATTTAATTCAACAAAAAAGAGGAGTTCGCCGCTCCTCTTTGCTATTTCCGTCAACAACTCAGATTTATTTATCCTTCCTTACTAACAGTGAACAGCACCGCGGCTTGGGCGTGATGGAAATGTAGCCTGTTTCGGGATAATTCATGCCCACGGAAATCTCCCGAGCTAATACCCACTCTGTACACGAAAGTACTGATCACATCGGAGTATTCCCTCCTGCATATCATTGTCCATGGGTCACTTAATGGAAATAAATAAACGTCAATCATATAGCTTGGGAGTTATCATAAATAAAGAGCCGACAACTGTGATTTCACTCACGGTTATCGGCTCTGCGTCTTAGCGTCGGGCTCTTTGATAACTGACATATTCAGTTCCTTTACATTGATTATCGTTTCCTGTTTACACTTGGGGCAAAATAGCGGAAAGTTTTCAAGTACCGTATCATTACGTACCTTGACCCGTGTTTTGTTGGCACAGACCGGGCATAATATCCATTCGTCTTTACACACTCTACCATCCCTTTTACTTGAAGTTTTGTTAACCACTCTCATTTTAATGTCTGCAAACATTAAGCTGCTTTCCGTTTGTATACGCGCATTGCAAAAAGATATGCGACGATCAATATCCCTAAGCACCACGCGAGTGCAACCCAAATGTCATTCCCGACAGGTTGCCCCGACAGGAGCGCGCGGATGGCTTCCACTATTGAAGTTACTGGCTGGTTTTCGGCAAAAGCGCGGACAGCTGACGGCATCGTTTCGGTAGGCACAAACGCCGAACTAATAAACGGAAGGAAGATAAGCGGGTAGGAAAAGGCGCCTGCGCCGTCCACCGATTTTGCGGACAGTCCGGCAATCGCCGCGATCCATGTCAAGGCCAGCGTAAACAGCGCAAGTATACCGGCCACGGCAAGCCATGACAATACTCCTGCCGGCGAGCGGAAGCCCATAATGAGCGCTACGAGAATGATGACAGCAACCGAAATCGCATTGGACACCAATGAGGTCAGCACATGCCCCCACAGCGCGGCCGAACGCGCAATCGGCATGGAGTGGAACCTTTCGAAGATGCCGCTTTGCATATCTATAAACAGACGGTAAGCCGTATAGGCAATGCCGCTTGCAATCGCAATCAGCAGGATGCCGGGCAACAGGTAATTCACATAGTTATCCGTGCCGGTTTGAATCGCGCCGCCGAACACATAAACGAACAGCAGCAGCATCGCGATCGGAGTGATGGTGACAGTAATGATAGTATCCATGCTGCGGAAAATATGGCGCATGGAACGCCCAAGCATAACGCCCATATCGCTGAAAAAGTGTTTCTTAATCGTTTCCATTTACTTTTCCTCCTTTTTGCCGATGATTGCGAGGAATATTTCCTCCAATGTGGGTTGTTTTTCAACATACTCCACCTTTTCGGGCGGAAACAGCTTTTTCAGCTCCGCGACTGTGCCGCTCGCGATAATCCTGCCCTCATGCAGAATGGCAATTTGATCTGCAAGCTGCTCGGCTTCTTCCAAATACTGCGTGGTCAGGAATACCGTCGTGCCATTATTCGCAAGCTCTTTGACTGTCTTCCAAACCTCGTTGCGTCCTTCGGGGTCAAGCCCGGTGGTCGGCTCATCGAGAAAAATAAGCTGCGGTTTTCCCACAAGGCTCATGGCAATGTCGAGCCTGCGGCGCATACCACCCGAGTAAGTAGACACCTTGCGGTTGGCGGCTTCGGTCAGGCCGAAGCGGTTCAGTAAATCATCCGCGATCTGAATCGGATTTGTCAGGTGCCGGAGCCTGGCGATCATGATCAGGTTTTCCCGCCCGGTCAATATCTCGTCCACGGCAGCAAACTGTCCTGTCAAGCTAATCGACTGACGTACATGGTCGGGCTTTGACGCGACGTCAAAGCCGTTTACGAAGGCGGTGCCTCCATCCTGTTTAAGCAGCGTGGTGAGGGTTTTAACAATCGTCGTCTTGCCCGCGCCGTTGGAGCCGAGCAGGGCAAAAATTTCACCGCGCCGCGCCTCGAAATTCACTCCCTTTAGGACTTCCGTGGTCTTGTAGGATTTTTTTAAATCCTTTACTTGAATTGCGATGTCATTCATTTAGATTCGTCCCCCCTTCCGAGTTTGTTCATCATGTCGCGGTTTAATTTTTTGCGAAAGTTATCGGTCCACATTTTCGTGCCGCGCAGAAGCTCGTCGCAAAACCCGACAACATCTTCGCCCGTCACGTCGAGAACGTGTTTGCTGTCAGCCGCGCTCGCTTCAAACAACTCGATCAATTCGTGCTGAATTTTCAACATATCAGAGCCGTCTCCTACTGCGAAACTCCACATGTATCCATGAATTTTTTCAAATACGAACCGATAGTCTTCAGGTAGCGCTTCTACCCTTGCCATTTGCTGCTTATACTCTTTTTTATCCCCGATCATTTTTTTGATAAGCTCCAGCATAGTTATTGCTCCTCCTTATTAAATTTTTCCATAATCTCTTTGTTTAGTTTTTCCCGCACTGTTTCGGTATTGGTAACCGACGCGCGCATAAACTCATCAGAAAACTTGCCGACGTCACTGCCTATGACATCAAGAACCTGCCTGCCCTCTGCCGCACTTGCTTCAAATAAATCCACTAAGTCCTTAAACATCGTCAAGTCCGTAAATATCGTCATGTCACCGCCAAGGGGGCCAACACTAAACATATAATGTTGAATTTTGCGAAATGCAAACCGATAATCTTTCGGCAAGACGTCAACCCTCTTCATCATTTGTTTATAGGCCCGTTTTTCTTCCATGTCACCTATTATCAATTTTATGATTGAATCAAGCATTGTTACTACTCCTCCTTTAATTGGTTGATTTTCGACGCAACAAACCCCCATTTTTCCCAGAACCTCCGCAGCTCCTCACGCCCCGCATCGTTGAGCGCAAAAAACTTTCGCGGAGGACCCATGTCGGAGGGCTTTTTGGTGGTATCCACCAGCTTGCTTTTTTCAAGCCGGATCAGGATGGTGTACACCGTTCCCTCCACAACATCTGTGAAGCCGAGGGCGTTTAGCCGCCGCGTGATTTCGTAGCCATAGGTTTCTTTGCGGCTTATTATTTCAAGGACACAGCCCTCAAGCACGCCTTTGAGCATTTCCGTCAGATTTTCCAGCACAATCACCCCTTGCTATTCTGTATGACTGGTATTAAGTATTACTTACTACCACTATATAGTAACACAAAGTAGTGGTTTGTCAATAGCGGTTGTTCTGATAATGCCGCTTTATATTTATAGTTGAATCTATAACCTTGGTCCCTTAAAACAAAAAAAACCGCGTGGGGCGCGGGTTCTCAAAGGATTATGTTCTTGTCCTGTGACATCCATTGAGCTGCCGCGGCAAGCTGCTCCATGAAATAGTTTTGTTTTTACTCCATGCGTTATTTAACAAAAACTAGGGTTTTATTTGCCCCTGCCCCATTCATCCGTTACAAAAGTAACAAAGTATCCAACGTCAATTGAGATTCCGTCAACCGTTTCAAACATTTCAGCATAGTCAGCAGCAGCAGTCTTATAGTTTGAATTCTATTTTATCTTCGCCGCCCTCTTTGCTATTGCCGCCAATACATCTCCGATTTAATAAAATGGAAAGCATTAATCGCTACTTTGTTAGAAGCTTAAGCAGGAATGATTTTAAATCTATGATCCGCAAGTATTGCGGCTTTTGATCTGTTCCACTAAGGATAAGGGGAACCAGCGATTCCGCTTGTCCAAAAGAGCCGTGACCTCCACCTCCTTTGTGCGTCGGTGAGCTTATGTCTGCCAATTCATAACCTGGCTTTGCGGTGACAATCAAAAATTCTCCAGGGTGAGAATGTAAAGCTCCAGATAACCTCCTGAGCACATCAGGATACTCACCATATTGTAATGAATGATGTTGAGTATCTATTTTCAAATCTAACACCTCTACATCTTGCTCGACCGCCCATTTTTGTTGATAATCATCGATCAGTTTGCCATTGGCTTTAAATCTGAGCTTTTTGGAGGTTGCACCTTGAATTGCGTAGATCCACTCCTTTTCTTTCCATGAAATTACATCAATGCGAGGATCAGCTTTTAATAAATAGGCAATGTCTTTTAGCTTGTCCGCTTTAAGAGTATAGACATAGGCCATAGTTTCATTGACAGCGAGAATGATTTCAGTATCATCCGTTACTGACTCTTCCTGACGCAACACTTTATAGTCGTTGAAAAAGGTAGCCAAATCGATAACCGGGTTATCTTGGACAGGCAAGATTTTGGTCATCCCACTATCTCCAACAATAATAAAAACCGCCTTGTCCAAAGCTTCCTCCGGCGAACCAAAGCTTTGCAATAATGATTCGAGCTGTCTATCTACTTCCTTGACTCCTTTTAACTCTGAAGGACCCTTTTTATGAATTTTTTGATCCAAATCAGGTAGATAAACATACAAAAAATCCGGTAATTTATTTGCCTTTATTAGATATTGGGCGGTTTCAACGGAATGTTGATTGTTAAAACCGATGCGACGGGTTAAACCGTCAGGCAGTTTTTGAATGCCTTCAAGCGGATCTGACAATGAACCCAGCGTTAAAAAATCGGGGCCCTTTACAGGAATTGTTTTAGGTAATGAAGTAGGACCTTGAATCCAGAGAGGAATGGATAAAGTATGATCAACGGTGCCCCGGTATATCAAACCGTTAATACTGCCGGATTTCATCCCGCTTCGGGCCAAGTCTTCGTAAATGGTGGGCATGTTTCGGTTTAAGTGACGGTCGTTCAAGTTGACTAACGCATCAACCAATACACTGTCAGCACCAAGTTTGATGATCTCCATCGGTCCGGTACCATAATTGATAAGTTTTTTTTCCTTCGCCGAATACCATGTCAAACCAGGCACATGATGTACATCCGGATATGTTCCTGTAATCAGAGAACTGTCAATCGTCACTGACATGGTAGGAAAAGAACTGACAAGGTTTTTAAAATATTGGCCGTGTTTGATCAGAAATTGTATAGTGGGTAGTTGCTCTATGCCTTTATCAATTGCTTGAGCCATTAATGAATCGATCACCAGTAAAACGACTTTCTTTGTGTTTTCACCGTTTATGGATTTCACTCGGACTAAATCTTGTTCTTTATGTCTCAATTCCTGACTTTTGCATCCCGAAGTTACAATTAATATAAAGATCATCAGCAGAAATAGACTCTTTTTTTGTCGCATGAATGAAGATCACCAACCTATCCATAATGTGCGTATTATGTGTATGTTGTTCCATAAACAATCTTTTATACATAAGAAATTCCAGTTATATAGAATAAGAATGATTTATGATTAGACATCCATTAATGCGGAATAGTACCAAGTTTTGTCCTTTGCTCGGGACAAGAACTTGATACCTTAAAAAAACAAAAAAAGCCGCCAAGTTAGCGACTTTGAATGGTACTATGTTCTTGTCCTTCGACACGGACATTTTTACATTTCTCGGAGAAGATTTTTCTTCAGATCAATCACGTTTGTTCTCAACAGATTTCATACGGTTCTGATCGTCAGGCACCCGGTCAATACTGAATTCCTGGCCTGCTTCTAACTCACCATGGCCGCAAACACTTCGGGAGAAATTTGTGAACTGCCTTTTTTGCTCATCCATCTCGTGTTTTCGCTTAAGCAGCTCCTGCGGATCCTGATTTGTCATAATCTTAACCTCCTAGGAAATCAAAATAAGTCTCCAAACATGGAATCATGCTGTTTATTCGCACTACAGAAGTTTTCCATAATAGAGCGTTGCTTATGCAAGGAATTCAATATCCCAGCTTGTATAGAACTATTGCTCTTTATCCCGGCCGAGCAGCCCGCTGAGAGCCTCTGTCACGTTCATACCGGTAAGCGACTGCGTCAATTCAGGAATCTGGGCCATGATTTTGGCGATATCGCCGGTAATTTTGTTCACGCCGGAGGATGCTCCATCCTGGGAAATCACTGTAATCTTATCGACCTTGGCCAGCGGGGAAGCGATTTTGTCAGCCAGCTCTGGCAGAACCTTCAAGAATTCCACTATAAGTGCGGCTTGCGTGAACTGTTTGTACGCTTCAGCTTTCTTCTCCAGTGCCCCCGCTTCCGCCGCTCCGGCCAGTTGAACAATTTCTGCGTTGGCTTTCCCCTTCGCCAGCTCTGCTTCCGCTGTTGCCAGCCCCCGTTTGGTCATTGTGGCCGCCTCTGCTTCCGCCTCAAGAATTTTCCGCTGCTTGGCTGCTTCCGCTCTCATGATCGTAGCCTGGTTCTCCGCCTCAGCAGGCTTAATCACCGTTGCCTCCAGCTCCTTCTGTTTCAGCTCAACTTCGATTTCCCGGACGGTCCGGTTGGCCTCCGCTTCCATCTGCGTGATCTTGACCTGTTCGGTAACCAGCGACTGCTTGATTTTGTTCTGCTGCAACTCGTACGCAAGATCCGCTTGTGCTTTTTTCACTTCAGTCTCCAGTTTAAAGTCCGCCTGCTTAATGTTCAAATCCTTCTCGAACAGAGATTCCTTGGCGCGGGCGGCGGTTCCCGCTTCAATGGTGGCCTGATGCGCATTGGCTTTGGCAATGGAGGATTCTTTCTCTGCTTCGGCTTGCTTGATCTGAATGTCGCGTTCCGCTTCCGCCTTGGCGATGCTGGCATCGCGGCGGATGCGCTCAATTTCCGGAACTCCCATGTTGTCGATATACCCTTTGTCGTCAGTAATTTTCTTAATGGTGAAGCTGACCACCTCAAGCCCCATCTTGTCGAGGTCTTCCGAGCAGGTTTCCCGCATCTTGCTGTTGATTTCGTCAGGTGTCTTTAGAATGGATTCCACCGTTAATTGTCCGATCAAGCCGCGCAGATGGCCTTCCACCGAATGCAGGATAATCGTCTCGCGGTCTTCTTCCGGCCTGTCGATAAACTGCTCACTGGCAGTCAGAATAGCGGTAGGATCGCTTTTAATCTTAATTTGGGCAACCGCCTCTAGGTTGAGCTTGATGCCCTGCCGGGAGAACATCGCCTGCGCCGGGATGACATCGAAGCTCATCAGCATCATGGAGATGGTCTTATTGTTTTGGAAGCCGGGAATGACGAACGTCCCGCCACCCTGAACCACTCTTTTTCCGCCGAGGCCGAATACAATCATCGCCTGATTGGGCGGTACCTTTTTATAAGCGTTCACGATACTGAACAAAGCCAGCAGGATAACAACAACAATTGCCGAGATTAAATAAAGAATAACCATTCGGTTCGACACTCCCCGTTATTTATAATTGTTCGTTTTCCCTCTCGAAGAGGGTGACTACCGCCATTCCTTTATCCACCTTCAAAATAATCACCCTGTCACCCTTGACGAGCTGCTGGCCGGTTTCTGCCCGCACACCAATAGAACGCATCGTTCCATGCAGCACATATTTCATTTCTCCAACTGCTCCATCCACAGCTGAAATACTGATGTACCCGAGTTGTCCCGCCTGCTCATAATCCATTTTATTCATGCTACTGTCATACCGAGTCATCACCCGGGCCAACACCGCATACATCAGACAGCCCAGCAGCAAGGCAAGCACGGTGCAGATCAGCACCACTGCTAGCATATTCATTCCGCTGAACCGGGTAAGCACATAACCACTGCCGCCCCAAACCGTGACAAACACCATCAGAGGGAGTATGGGCATAAAGCCCGGACCACCAGCTTCGCCACCTCCCACATGAAGATGACCGGCCAGGCCATGCCCATGAAATCCGCCGCTGAGGAGAAGCAGCAATCCAACCCAGAAGCACACGATAAATACAGTAACGATAACAATCCCCCCTTGAAAGCAATTTAGATAGTGCCCAATGACTCTTATTATCGTTGTTATAGGATTTCTAAACACTTATACAGATCATCTTTCCTTTCTGCATGCGCAGCAAAAAGACCACAGAAGCGTCAGGGCTCTCCGTGGTCGGTTAATCGATCATGGCGCTCATCCTCTCTCTTCGAGGCTTACGGGGTTAGCTGACGGATTCGGGCAGCGAGATTGCCCTACCTTGTAAGAAGCGGCTTTTCAGCACGCAGCAAGGATTCACCCCAAGTGAGCGGCAGCTATCTGAGCAAAAGCCGCATTCACCATTGGTTCCCCCGTTCCCATTATCGGAATTCAGCCATTTGAGAACAGTTAAAATATATTCGGTTGTTGATTTGAATCTTACGCCTGTGACCATTTAATGTAAAACGTTGCGGATGGCAAAAGAAGCTTAAAATGCCACCACTTCACGAATGAAGGCGCATTCTTTGGTGTTGCTCTTAAGCGGTCGATGATTTGCTCATTTTTGCTCCGCTTCATGTCCTAGGAAAACAAAACAGAAACGTATGCTGCTCAACATCATCTGCCGTACTCATCTGTATCACACATTAAAGTTCCTGTCAGGAATATTCTGCAAATCATTCGGGAACGTTAAAAGCAAAATTAATCGAAAGTTGAGCGCCTTATTATGACTAACCAAACTCAGACCTCATTTCCTTCTGTAAATCAAAATTCCGATTACATCGAAGCCGCACTGTTCCATACAAGTGACCTCAAAAAAAGAAGCTTATCCTTTCAGGGAAAGGAAGGAATGGTCTTTTATCTGGACTCTCTCACTGATACGGAATTGATTGAACGAAACGTGATTGTTCCTTTTAGCCGTAATCAGGACAAAGACCTCTCTGAGCTTTTCACGACCCTTAGTTTCAATTTGGAAACACAACTAAACCAAGGCATTCAGGGACTTCTTGAAGGAAGCTGTCTTTATTTTTTAGAAGGAATGTCTGAATTTTATGTCCTCTTCACTCCTGCCAAATACGAACGAAGCATTAGCGAGCCTGAGAATGAAGGGGTTATTCGGGGAGCTCATAACGGTTTTATTGAACAAATGAAGGTTAACTTATACCTGATCCGGAAACAAATAGCATCCCCAAACCTTATTGTCCGCTACTTCACACTTGGGAAATTCGCCCCCAAACAGGTAGGCTTAGTATATATGGAGAACATCGCCAACCCAGAATTGATAAAAATTGTAGAATCAAGAATAAAGAAGATTTCGATCGATTGGGTAATCTCCACTGGCTTTATTCAGGAATTAACGGAGGATAACTCCTTCTCCATATTTCCACAACTAATAAATACGGAGCGTCCGGACCATACCTCATCCTATTTACTGGACGGATATGTCGCCATACTGCTGGATGGGGACCCTACAGCTCTGATTTTGCCGGCGAGCTTTTTCAGCTTTTATCAGACACCGGATGACTATAACAATCGATGGATGATCGCTTCTTTTGTCCGGTTTATCCGTCTGATCGGCTTTGTAACAGCATTTCAGTTGCCTGCGCTCTACATTGCCACCGTTTCTTTCCACTCCAATGTCCTTCCCTTGCAATTGTTCTTTTCGATTCAAGGTTTATTGACCCGGGTCCCTTTTCCTCCGCTAATTGAAGCGATGCTGCTTGAACTTATATTCGAATTGCTGCGGGAAGCAGGACTTCGTCTGCCCAGCCGTGTAGGTCAAACTATTGGGATTGTTGGGGGGTTGGTTATCGGGGATGCAATTGTTAAGGCAGGATTGGTTTCTTATTCGATGATCATTGTTGTAGCGTTGACTGCCATTGCATCTTTTCTTATCCCTTCCAACGAAATGAGCTCTGCTATCCGGTTTATGCGGTTTCCATTGATGATTGCTGCCTCATTATTCGGATATATTGGGATATCATTTGGGTTAACACTCATTTTCATACATTTATGCAAGCTAGAATCTTTTGGGCAACCCTACCTTAGACCCTTAAGTCCGTTAAATTTTCAAGGCCTGAAAGATACCTTCGTACGCTTTCCAATTTGGTCCATCCGAAAGAGTACAAGCAACCCAAAAACGGATAAATGATATACTTACAGGAGTTGATACGGTGGCTCAAAAAGAAAAAATGATAACGAGGGGACAACTCTTCCTTTTTATTATTCAAGCCCAAATTGGTGTTGGTATTCTGTCTCTTCCTAACAAACTTAACGAAACTGCCAAAGGTGGAGGTGGACTTTCTGTTTTAGTTGCAGGGGTTATTACCCAGCTTGTCATCATTCTTCTGTGGGTCCTGCTGAAGAAATTCCCCGGACTTAACCTATTCGGGATTTGCATAAAACTTGCAGGCCCGATTATTGGCAGTCTATTGATTATTCTGTACATCGGTTACTTTATTCTGCTGGGCTCCAATATTATGCTTAGTGCCGTTGAGGTGCTCCGGAGATGGATGCTGCAAACTACGCCAAGATGGGCTGTACTAGCTCTTTTTTCTATCATGACTATCTACCTCGCAAGAGAAAAGCTGACAGTATTGGCAAGATTCTATACGCTGGCTTCCGTGCTTTTTATTCCACTATTTTTATTTATCATCTATGGATTAACTCAAGCCCATCTGGATAATATGTTACCACTATTGGAAAAAGGCTTATGGAATATCGTAAAAGGAGCAAAGGAAACAACCATATCTATGTATGGTTTCGAATTAATGCTGATCATCTATCCGCTGTCTGAAGGTACAGATAAACAAAAATTGATATCGGTCAGTCTCTCCAACTTGTTTGTGACCCTGTTCTATTTCTTCGTGGTTTCTACCTGTCTGATGTTCTTTAACTCCGAGCAAATTAAAATGATTCCCGAACCGGTCATTTACTTAATGAAATCTCTAAGCTTTTTCATTGTAGACCGTGCAGATATCTTGTTTTTGCCGATCTGGACCATAACCCTTGTATGTTCTATCGTAAGCTATTGCTATGCAGCGTCCATTGGGCTCAGTGTTTTATTTAGACGAAAAAGCCATCGGAAATTCACTCCGTTTGTGAAGATCATTACATTTATGATCGCGCTTGCGCCAGTAACTTCTGTTGGTATTCATCTACTGGATACAGCCTCTACATATGCTGCCTATCTCTTTATTGGTGGGCTCCCGCTGGTAATGTTAATCATTTCTCTATTTGTAAAGAGAAAAGGAAGTGGCCTTGCGTGAGATGGCGCGTGAAATTAGGAACGGTTGCCCTGTCGGTACTGCTTATTCTTTTCCCCCTCAGCCTCACCGGATGCTGGGACCGGGAATATTTGAAAGACTTGCATCTGGCCTACAGTGTGGGGTTTGATCTAAGTGAAAATGGAATGATAAAAGAAACTGTGGAATTAATCATTCCACCTGATATTGAGCAAAAAGCCACTACGAACGAAATTCATACGAGTTATGGACATAACCTACGTAGTGCCAGCAATGAGATGCGTAATCGAGTGAGGGGAAACATAAGATTTCTTAAAAATGGTTTTCAATTACTCGGAAAGTCAGTGGCAGAGCAAGGCCTGTATTCTAAATTGGATGTGAACTTCAGGGACCCAACCAACCCGACATCCAACGTTAGGGTAATTATTGCGGAAGGAAATGCCTCTGACATTCTTGAACAAAAAATGGTTGGGGAATTAAAGATTGGCGATTTCGTTACACAAAAGATTGAAAGTCTTGAGGAAATGAGTGTATTCCCAAAAGAAACGTTAGATACCGTGTTCCGATTCCTGAAGGATCCTGGGCAGGACTTTGCACTTCCCTATATAGCTATAGAAGGCAATGAGATTATTACGAAAGGATTGGCCCTTTTTAATGATCAGTATTATAGTGGGATGCTGAACCCGGATCAGTCAATATTACTAGTCCTACTGAAGGGCCAAAAGGGGAAAAATGCGCGATTCACAAAGAAAATTGTTCTGGACTATCCGGATAATATACAAGAGTACATTACCATTAATGTAGGTTTAAAAAAAGTGAAACGGAAATTCAAGGTATCGGTTTCTGCCGACGAAAGTGTTGTTGTCAATTTGGAGTTAAAACTTCAAGCCATCGTAGAAGAGTTTCCCGGAGAGCATTCGCTAAAAGAGAAAGATCTTCAAAAAATAAATCAAGCGCTTTCGGAAATTCTCACAAAGGAAGCCGAATCGGTTGTGGAAGAAGTCCAAAAGGCTAACTGTGATATCTTTGGTGTGGGGAGAAAGCTTATTGCTTATCATCACAATGTCTGGAAGGAGAAAAATTGGTCTGAGGATTATCGCAAAGTGCAATTCCACCCTAAAGTGGAGGTTAAAATTGTAGATACCGGGATACTTGAGTAGAGATGTTCCCAACCTTCTAAGGTGAATATCCGCTAAGCTCATGAGCTAATATTTGCCGGCCCCCGGCAGCTGCAGACGTAGTCCGGCAGTGAAGAACAGCCGGTAAATAAGTACGCTAAGCAGTATGCTCGTAATGGCAGCAGATGATGTGAAAGAGAAGACGATGAGTATCTGATATCGCACGGCTATGACCGGATTGGCTCCAGCAATAATCATCCCGGTCATCATCCCGGGCAGTTGTACAAGCCCTACAGTCTTCATGCCGTCAATCGTAGGAATCATACTGAATTTCACTGCCCTGGCTCTGACGGTCTGCATTGCCTGCTGAGCGGTTGCACCCAGGGACAGCAGTGTTTCAATTTCCCCTTTATTCTGTTGAACCTCATGCTTAAACTGGTTAATGAATAGGCCGGAGACGACCATAGCACTTCCGATTGTCATTCCACTGATCGGAATAATATATTGCGGTGTAGCATCAATAATATTCAATCCGAGCAGTATTCCCATCATCATCAGCTCCGAGGCGGAAATAGCCACCGCAATCCTCCATACCAGCCCCGGCAGCCCTTTGCCTCGCTTGGCGGCATTAAATGAAGCAACACCAATCATAAAAAAAATGATTAAAATGACAAAGGCCATATGCTCCGCCTGAAAAATAAACTGCAGCACATAGCCTACAGCCAGTAGCTGAACGGCAGAACGGATCGTGCCTATGGCTATGTCCTTTTCCAACCCAAGCTTCTGCCAGATGGAGATCAGCATCGTTCCGATGACAAACAGCAGTGTAAAGCTAAGCGCGGTCAAGCTCATGAGTGCACTCCCCCTTCCGTACTCTGGATATATTTCCGGGCCAGTTCCGCTACCGGTTCCTTAAATAAGCAATCACTGCTATGATCCTGCAGGCTACCTTGACTCAAAATCCATGTTCTGCTGCTGATTCTGCGGGCCTGTTCCAGATCATGCGTTACCCATACGAAGGAGGTTCCTTCCTCCTGATGCCAATTTAGCAGCAGTGCTTCAACCTTCTGGGAGCTGTTCATATCCAGTGAAGCTGTGATTTCATCCAACAACAGTATCCGGGGACGGAGCAGCAATGAACGGAGCAGCGATATCCGCTGCTTCTCTCCGCCTGAGCAGTCTGCCGCTTTCTTCCCGAGATCCAGATAATCGAGACCGAGCTGCTCTATGAGCTGTGCGGCAAGAATCGAATCATAAGGAGTACCATGCAGCCGGCTGACCAGCCGTAAATTGTCCTCCACACTGCCTGGCAGCATTACCGCTTGCTGCGCTACATAAGTTACTGCCATGCGCCATTGCCGGGGATTTATATCCTTGAACGAGACACCTTCCACGATCAAATCGCCTTCATCGGGAGAGTCCAGCAGCGCCAGAATCCGCAGCAGCGTGCTTTTCCCTTGGCCTGAAGCACCTATGAGGGCAATCCGGTCCGGCTCCGGGAGTTGAGCAGAGATGTGTGAGAACAGATATCTAGATGCATGATTTCCAGTGTCCCAATGGTATTTGGACAGATTAGATATTTCGAATAATCCACTCAACGCGAATCCTCCCTTCCGCCAAAAAGCTTGGCCATAAGCAATTCATCTATTCTGTCATTTACATGTTCTCAATATTGAAATCTTTGAGTTTTATTAATTGTTTCTTCCCTCTATTTCCCCGCTCCGTCGTCATCTTCCCATCTTCATTTGTTTTCTTGATAATATAATCTCCAGTTAGTAAGTTATAATCTTGTTCATCTGCTTCTTCTTGAGTTGCATTTCCAGAAAAGTATTCTCCCATCGTCGCCCCGATCAAATACCATTCATTATCTTGAAATCTAAATCTATATTTGTTGTACCATCTCCAGTTACTTCCTCCATAATCACTAACGACAACAGATCCTCTATCAATTGAAAGAGATTCAAAAGGGTCTCCCCAAATGCCTCCTTCATCCGATTTTAAAATGACTTTGTCTGCAATTATTGATAACAAGTAGGAATCATTTGTTCCAAACGCTATTAGTAAGGACCGTTCAGGAGCCTCTTCTGTATTAGGTTGTAGTTGCTCAATTATCATTGCAACATCCGTAATTCCATCTTTATTTAAATCACCTTCTGTTGTAACAGGTTCATCATCTTGAATTAGTACTCTCCATCCAGATGGTATTAATGTATTAATATCCTTCGATGGTTTTTCTTCTACCTTCACTTCTTCTGAAAGTGGCTCATTGGTGTGGTTTGCTACCACATCGGATTTGGAAGAAGGAGGGTCACTGGAATTAACATTGCTACTATTACAAGCAGATAAAAGGGAAATATAAAAAAGTATTATTAGTACATAACCAATCGTTCTCATAAAGACTCCCCTTAGTCGGTTGAATTACTTGACTCGAATACAAACTTTACTCTCTCAGTTTTACCCCACTTTTCTTTAATATCTTCATAGTAAACATCCTTATTATTATAGATTATATCTTTGTAAGTCTTAATTAAATGAGGGTAATGATTGCCGATGAAACTTTCCAACCTTAGTGCTGGTCTAGTGTTTCGTTTTAATCTAACCTTATCTAAAAATACAGGAATGTCTTGATCTATTGCGCTAATCATTGAATCTATATCTGTAATACCAGGTAAAATCGGAGTAATAAATACCCATACAGTAATTCCCATTCGGTGTAACTGATTTGCTGTCTGTATATTACTCATAAGAGTATAATCATCGATTTCACTCAACTGTTGCAGGTTAGATAATCCTAAAAGTAAAGTGAATTTGTTCCCCATAGGTTTTATTACATCAATATCTCTAAAGATAAGTTTTGATCCGGCTTTAGTTGTAACCATACATTTCAAGTTTAACTTACTTAATTCAAGTAAACATTTTCTTGTTAATTGGTATTTCCGTTCTATCTCCATATAAGGATCACACTTACTACCCAAGTACACAGTATCTTCTTTGTTCCATTGAATAAGTTCTTTTTGCAAAACATCTGAAATATTAACTTTAACATTCAAGTCAGTATTCCAAGTCTCATCTTCTAATTGGAAACAATAGGGACATCCAATTGTACATCCATCATACGGGTCTATAATCGGTACTGTCCCCCCATCCGGGGGATATTCATAAGTCATTGCACTCTTAACAAATATTTCTTTAAGCATTTTTACCATCTCCATTCATCATCTTATAACAAGATGGTAAAGTAATTCCCAAAAAAAATATAGACTTATAATTGCTGATTTGCTATGATGTTGAATAAGGTCTTGAAAAAAAATGACATACGAATCCATGGGTCATATCTGATCTATGGTTTTTTTATGTTTTCGTTGATTTCAGCTATCGTACCTGCGTTCACGAATCCTTTTGAACCCCTGCAGTTCCGTATGTATTATTTATTGCACTTTCGTATTCAACCCACTTAAAATAAAAAGGTCCTATATGGATAGGTTTATTGTCAGGTTCCAGTTTGAAGTCCTGCCATATAACAAGATCTCCTTCTCTCTCGATAAAAACTGAAATAAAACCACACTCTTCATCACCGCACCAAGGACATACTAGAATTGGATATCTGTAGTATAAATATGGATGTGTTTGTTTTAGCAAAAAATAATCGATCATTTGTCTTTGATAACCTTCACTGCCCCAACCAAGAGACGGAACCATATCATACTTTTTAAGCATTTGATAAAGCGAACTACCATCAATTATTAGATCAGCAAATTTTGTGTTTTTATTTCCATCTTGTTCCGGATCAGAGTCATTGTATCGGCTTGAAGGATTTGTTTGTAAGTGGTTGATGTTTTTCATTTCTCCTCCTATAGTTCTTATAGAGATTTCACTCCCCCGAACTATCTTCTGGCAGACCAAGGGCCGTTGGCTATCGCTTCTTCGAGTCTTCTCCCCGACATGTCCTAAAACCATTTCTCCGCGTCTTGTTCACCCAAGTTATAATTGAGCACTACGGCCAGCTGATATGCAATGGGGATTCTTTAGGCATATTTCTTTATCATGGCACTTAGAAACTCTCGAAAATCTTCAACATATGTTTGAGGCTCTATGATTTCCAATTCAGATCCAAAACTAGCTAAAAACCGGAATCCGATATGGTTTTGCGGCACATCTATTGTGGCTTTTAAAAATTCAGAATTATAGGCTTCAATCCTTTTCTGCCCGTATCTTTCAATAAAGTGATGTTTTATGCTATGCGAGATCAATACTTTAATTGTAATTAATTCCGGTTGATAATGTTGTTCGGTTTTTTGCTCAGTCAAAAAATCTCTAGGAACAAATGTTTTGATATCGATATTAAGATTATCTGTTCTGGACAATTTAAAAGTCCGATACTCCATTCGATTTAAACAAAACCCCTTCAAATACCAACTCATTTCACTAAAATGAAGCTGGTATGGCTCGATCATTCTATTCGTCTTCCCTCCACTTCCATCTATATAGTCGAAGCTAAGTAATCTTCCTTGTACTATTGCTTCTTGACAAGTCTTTAGTATTTGAAGAATTTCAGAACGACCGTCCCAGTCATAAAATGACAGTTGAATTGAACCTTTCCAGGTTGCTGAGCCAATCATTGATTCGATTTTTTTAAGAGTTAGCTCAACTTCGTCACTAAATAGAATTTGTCCCAATCCGCCTAATGCGGTTAGGATATTCTCTAAGTCTTTACTGCTTAAAAGTCGTTTGTCTAATTTGTATTCATCCATAATCCCGTATCCGCCCTTAACTCCATTTATAGAATAAATAGGTATATTAGACAAACTGAGAGTTTCCATATCACGTAGAATTGTTCTTTTGGACACGTTAAATAATTGTGCAAATCCGGTTGCGGAAACAACATTCTTTTGCAGCAAGATCATTACTATAGATATTAGTCTTTCAATTTTATTCATATTGTCCCTCCCTGATAATCCTTTTAAGGTAAAAAAATTATCTCAAAGCTATAATAGGTGACAAAATAGCTGTCACCTATTATAGCTTATACTTCATGTATTACAAGGAGGAGGTTTTTTCATGTCAGTTATTGCATATTTAAACTTTGATGGGAATACAGAGCAAGTCATTGAGTTTTATTCAGAAGCTCTGAATTCAAGTAAAGTAAAAAAAGTGAAATTCAAGGATTTTCCACAAGATCCAAACTACCCTATGCCAGAAAATGAGTTGAACATGATTATGGAGTCATCGTTAGAATTCGCTGGTGGAAAAATAATGATGTCGGATATTCTGCCTTCGATGAAGAAAGTAACAGGCGAGTTGGTTAAAGGCAACAATATACTGATTAGTATCGTTATTGATGATAAACAAACACTGGAAAATCACTTTTCCAATTTGTCTGTAGGAGGCTATATTATTATGCCGTTATCAGAAATGCCTTGGTCTTCCTGCTTCGGAATGTTGGTTGATAAATTTGGTGTTGTTTGGAAGTTTAATAGTGACGCTTATAAGTTCCTTGATCGTTTAGCTGTGTAGCTTTCGCTTGCCCGCAATCTGCTGAAAAAGCACAAAGTGGATGAAAAAAATAACCGGACCGGATAGGGATAATCCCCTGCCCGGTCCGGTTTTCACTTTTTTTACGCAAAAGATTGTCTAATGGTCGAAGAAAATCTACTTTAAGGACATCCTGCTCCTTTTGAGTCTTGCAAAAGGCTATTAATTCAGTTTCATATTGTTGTTGCTTTTCCAATTGAACTTCGTTTTCTTCCCACCATGCTTTCATGGCTTTTGGGTCTTTTCCATCCTCATTGTGCGCGTGTCACTTATAATCACCAACGGCTACTTGATGTTCGCTTCCCAGTAGTCGCCGACCAAGCCTTCTATAACACTTCCGCTGGCCCAAGGCATCAAACAGAACCAGGTACTTGCCGGAGAACCGTCGCTGTAGCTCTCCGTTACCAGCCCTTCAGAATGACAAAATCTCTCGGACATCCAGCCCGTTTTGCCATGGTCGAATTCCTTATCAAAGCGGTTGTAGGTCTGGCACCCCCAGCCGACCGTATCCAGCATCCGCTGCCGGACGTATGAATCATCTCGCTGCTGTACGAAGTAGTACAACTCATCCACAATATTACTGGACATCGGATGAATATGCGGATTGGCGACAGAGGTAACACTTCCCCCGCAGCTGGACCAGCCGATCTTGCTTAGCGGAGGTACCTTAACCGGTGAGTTGTAAGCAAATTTAAAGGTGAATTCGTAATCAATTGAATCCCTCATATGATCGAGATACAGATCATCGCCAGTGAGGGCGTGCAGATATCTGACAGCCTTGATGTATGCCAGAATTCCTTCGGAATCTACTGCCTTATCCGCATCTAGCGGAGCCCCATAACATTCCATCCGTTTCACATAGGTTTCATAATAATGTTTTTCGCTGCGCTTCAGGCTGTCCAGATGCGTTCTGTCCCCGGTTAGCCAGCTGTAGTATGCCATAGCCGCCATGCACCATGTTCCGCTGAAGGAATCATATTCCAGTCCGGCACCGGTTCTCTCGGATAGAATGGTCGGGTATTCTTCATCCGAATTTTTGCTTTTCTCCAATACGAGGAGAACCTCTCGTACAAAGATCATCCAGTCCTCATGAAGGCAATCTTTAATCCTTTTTTCAAATTCATACGCCTTCATAATATGATACATAGCCTGCGCGCACAGATAGGCAGAATGCCCTGGAGTACGCATCCCGTCAAACCACCAGCCGCTTATACTCCATTTCCCATCCTGATATGCCTCATAAGGGAGCCCGGAAGCAGGATTTAAGGAATTCTCGATGATATTCTCGATACAGGAAAGCGCCTGCTCGCGCATGGACTCATCCCCAAGCCTCAGCGCGGCTATCAGAACCGGGGTGGCTACAGACAAACCGTCTGTCCAACTGATCGAGATTATTTTATTGTAGTGGTAACCACCTGTTTCCTTGTCTTCATAAACAAATGTGGAATAACTCCGGTCCTCAGGCAACCACGCATATTGATAAATAGCCTTTGACAGGTCAGCAGCAGCCGTCCGGATATCACTGCCCTGTCTTGGATGCTGATGATAGCGGTAATAGATGTCTTCTAGCGCAGCATTGATGCCCAGCTCAGACTCGGTTTCGTACTCATACAAATCCATTGTGAACTCCACCGACTCAGCAGCAGCCAGTTCAAAGCAATTCTTATCAAGAGGAGCCCGTTCCTTGACCAGACGAGATTTAATGAATAAAAGCGGTGCATTCTCATAACCAAGCGTATACCCGACTGTTCCTTTGGCAAGCGAGCACGTATAGCCTCCATACTGGTAGAACTCACCCGGCAGGTCCGGTTTCCACTGGGTTTTGACCCCATTCTTGTTTATAAAATAAGGGCTGGCACAAAGTCCATATATTTTGCCCGTGTCATATACAAGAGCCGCTGGATGTGACAATCGGTCGCTTCGCACCATCCACCAAGGAGAAGAAGGTCGTGAAGGATTTCCTTCTCTCAACCTGGGGAACTCATTCGGAACATTCTGCGGAGCTTCACCGCGGTTTCGGCCGTACATAAATGCCGGCAGGAAGAACCGCGGATTTACTTTTGCAAACGGCAGCTCCATATGAATGACTCCTGACCACGTTGAACTGCTTAGATTTCTTATCCGTACCACTGCCTGAAATGGCTGTTTGGCGCTACCGCTACCGCCTGTTATCTCTACAGATGAACTTAGTCCGTGCCTGTCTAATCCGGAATATTCAGTATCTTCTTGAAATTTACTTCTTGCAGTTATAATAAGTTCCATGATAATACCCTCCAGTCTGTTGTATACAAAAAAACGCTTGTCATATTCACCCTAACGTGCTAGGATAATGACATTTTAAAGTAGTTCCAGAGAATAATCATTGCAAATTCCGCTATAATTATTGCGCGAATAGATCAGGAGGTAGCAGATGAACGAGCCTTTTGAGCTTCGTTATGATCCCATCCAGAAAGATTTCCTCTACCTGCACAGGATTACTACTTATAACCTGGGGACCTTCTATCACCGACACGAAGCCTACGAGCTGTACTTGTTTCTGCGCGGTAACGTCAACTTTTACATTGAGAACAGCTGTTACCATTTGGAACCTGGTGATTTGCTTGTAATAAATCCGGAGGAAATGCACCGTTCCTTTAGCCTCGATGAATCTGAATATGAACGGATTACGATTAACCTCCAGAAATCTTATTTGCATCGCCTCTCTACTCCGGCAACCCATTTATCCGGGTGCTTCGACTACCGCCCTAAGGGGAAAGGAAATATTGTGCATTTAGAGGAAGCGCAGTTGAAGCGATTTTTGCAATTAACAGGCGATCTGGAGGAAGCACTAGCTTCTGATGCGTATGGAACAGATATTCAGGCCAATTGCTGTATCGCTCAATTATTAGTCCTGACCAATACTGTTTTTCACAATGCAAGCTTTATTCCTACCGATATCATGCCGGAGCTAGTTCGTAAAACTATGGATTATATTGAAGTACATCTTGCGCAGGACATCACACTTGAACAGCTTGCCGGCATTTTTCATTTGAATAGCACTTATATCAGCCGCCAGTTCAAAAAACATACGGGGTTAACGCTCCGTTCGTATATCGTAGACCGCCGCATCGCACTCGCCAAATCCTATCTCTATGAGGGGCTCAGCATTACCGAAGCATGCTATCAATCCGGTTTCAGCGACTACGCGAACTTTATCCGCAGTTTTACCAAGATCGTAGGAATATCACCCGGCAGGTTCGCCAAAAAAAACGCAAGCCTTCCAGAGTAGAAGGCTTGCGTTATAAAAGATGGGAATCACCCTGTATCCATCGGACCAGCACCGTTCCATTCCTCGTATAGAGGATGCTGTCCTTCGGGAGCGTTAGCTTTTTATAAGTTCTGTAGGGTTCATACCGGTTATTTTTTTGAACAATGTGCTGAAGTAGGGAATGTTCTTATAACCGACCCTTTCTGCCACTTCATACACCAGCATATTCCGCTCCATGAGCAACTCCCGAGCTTTCTCGATCCGAACCCGGGTCAGGTAGTTATTGAAGGTTTCTCCAGTAATATTTTTAAAAATAATAGACAAGTGGTTCCGCGAAATGAATACCTTATCCGAAAGCTCGGCGAGTGTCAGCTCTTCCGCATAGTGCTCATGAATGTAACTGGTCATGAAATCGACAACCTGCCGATGCTTGCTGCTTCCTTTCCATTGCCTGTTGCTGCAGATCTTGGTGATTTTGTCTATAAGCCAGCTTGCCAGCTGGTCCGGTACGATCAGGCTGCTGATCTCCTTGGCAATCTGGTCATTAGTGAACAGTTCATCCAGTACAAAGCCGGATTCATACAACGAATAGGTTATAATTCCCCATAGCTCGCTTCCAAGCATTTGTACGTATCCCTGTGATATCCCCTCTTGCTTTTTCATTTCAGTTATATATTCCAGCACAAGCTGATGGGCTTCCGCTTCCTGAGATGCCTTCATTGCTGTTGCCAGCTTATACGAGAACTTGACCGGAAAAAGGGCGACACTTCCCGGTTCGCTGCTGCTGTTCTCCCGGTACATATACACTTCATGTGCGGAAGCGACCCGTAATGCTCTTTGATCCATCGCGCGGAAAGCTTCCTCGGTCGAGTCGGAAAGCTTGGTCCATGTATCCTTCACTCCCCCGATTCCTATACGTGTAACCAGCTTGAGATAGCTGCCGATGCTGTCAATCAGCCTGATTCCCAGCTCTTCAAGCTTGTCTTCTAACTGTTCGAGCTGTCCTGCATCCGGATGAATAATCAGTAATGTTCTGGTACTGTGCAGCTCTGTGTATTCCAGATCCGGGAACAGCTTACGCGCTACTTCACAAGCAATATTGCTGACCGCAAACCGGAAAAGGTTCCAATCGGAGACGGATAGACATCTGGCTCGTTCATCACGGATCAGCTCGATGCCGACAGTGACATGCTTGCGCTCCTGCCAAAAAAGATATGACGGGGGAAGAGGTGTGCTGTCTCTGTATGCATGGCCCAGGGTACCAACAGCTGCGGAGCGAACCCACTCCAGTTCAACAAAAGGCTCATACATCGTCATTTTAAACTCAAGCTCCCACTGCCTGATTCGCTTCTCTTCCGCTTCCTCAAGTTCCTGTACGACATTGCTTAGAATCGATTTTAACGTCGGCAGACTGATTGGCTTAGAGACATAGTCGGTCACATGAAACCTTAGAGCCTGTCTCGCATGCTCAAAATCTGAATATCCGCTCAGAATAATGATTTTACCTTGGAATCCTTCCTTTCTAAGCTGCTCCATCATATCCAGACCGCTCATCACGGGCATATAAAGATCAGTGATCACAATGTCCGGTAGGGTACGGCGGATTACCTCCAGTCCGTCCTCTCCGTTCATAGCCTCTCCAACCCACTCAGCTCCCAGCTCATCCCAGGGAATCGCCCGTTTCATCCCCTTTAGGACTTGGCGCTCATCATCAATGATTGCGATTTTCCACATTACGTTTACCTCCTTAACTCCTTAAGTACGAAAGCACGGCTGCTTCTCATGTCAACGGAAGCGCTTACCGAAATAATATGTGCTTTTGTATATTGACCATGGAGCTATCTATTAGGGATCAGTCCTTTTTGGTTAGAGGATCTGTCAGCAGCGGGAGCGTTATTTCCACTCTTGTTCCACCTTCTTCACGTTCTCCAAGTGCAATTCCATAACTCTCCCCGAAGTAACCGGAAATTCTCTCTCTCACATTGCGTATACCGTAGCCTCCTGTATGACGGTTATGGGACCTGTCTTCAGGCTGCTTGAGTCCGGCACCATTATCCTCGATTACAATATGCAGAGTATCTCCCATTTTCTCCATTACGATAGACACATAGCCGCTTTTCTGTTTGTTGAATCCATGAACGATAGAATTCTCCACGAACGGCTGTAGTGTAAGCTTCGGAATGTATAACTCCTGTAGCTCAGACGCTGCCTCAATCCTGTATTCAAGCCCTTCTCCCCAGCGTAGCTGCTGGATTTCCAGATAACACTTTATATGCAGCAGTTCATCTGCTATTGTGATAAAGCTGTTGCCGTTGGACAGGCCGATCCGAAACATACGGCCCATCAGCTCCAAAATGCGGCTAAGTTCGTTTTGTCCGGCCTCAATCGCCATCCAGTTGAGTTGATCCAGCATATTATATAGGAAGTGTGGATTGATATTAGCCTGAAGCGCCTCAATTTCAGCTTTCCGTTGCTGATCATAACGGCGCTCCAGAGAGAGATACAGTTCTTCAATCCGTTCGTTCTGCTTCCGGTAACCGGAAAATAAATAACCGAATTCATTCTCATAATCCACCGGAAGTTCTACATTGTCGCCTCCTACGGAATACAGTCGCATCGCAGTTACGAGCTTTTTGATCGGCTTGGTAAATTGCTTGCTTAAAAAGTGGGTCAAGAGCAGTACCAACAGCACTGCAGCAATACCAATTAAACCGATCCATTCTGCCAGCTTCAGGCTGCTTGCCGTGATCTGTTTCCAAGACGTAAATTCAATTAGTGTCCAGATGGAATTATCCATTCTGGAGTAGACGAGCAGTGTATCACGCGATTCATCATTTGCCGGAATATGGACATACCCGGATTTGTTACTTTTCAGATCAATCCACTGGGACCAGTCGTTCTGGTCCAGCGCATCGCCTATTTTCATAATTTGCTGGCCTTCGCTGCTTGCCATGATCCGGTTTGATCCGTCGGAATTGCCTTTTAATAGTTTTCGTATTTCGTTGGCTTTGATGTGGACCTTAAGGACTCCGAGATAGTCATTCTCGTAGACTATTTTTCTGAAAAAGCTAAGAACAGGGATATCGCCTTGCGCACTGGGGTAATTATACTCTTTGGACCAGCAGAAATCGCTCTTCGCCAGACA
Organism: Paenibacillus sp. FSL M7-1046; assembly: GCF_038007405.1. Classification (NCBI taxonomy): domain Bacteria; kingdom Bacillati; phylum Bacillota; class Bacilli; order Caryophanales; family Paenibacillaceae; genus Paenibacillus; species Paenibacillus sp. FSL M7-1046. Next base: position 5,974,023 of record NZ_JBBOXB010000001.1, read on the forward strand.
TTCGGCCCCTTCCTGCTTGTTAAGATCCGCAAGGTTCCGGAACTGAATGTAGTTTTGCCGCTCACTCAGGATAGGATTATCCATATACAGGTCAATTCCTTGAATCAAAGGAATGGCATAGGTCAAATTCGCGAGTGCGCTTTCAACACCCGCACGCCTGCGATACCTCTCAAATTCATCCTGCCTGTTCAGAAGAAAGTTGATCAGCTCGCTGTCACGGGAGCTGGACAGTGAAATCTGTTCGATCATGACCAACCTGGTCGTAATTTCATTATTCAGCTCATCAAGCAGCTGTTGCTGGTAATGCGAGGTGGTCTGTACCAATGCCTTTGAAGAATTGCTGTAGCTTGTCCATGCGGTAACACCAATTACCACAATAAGCACTATGGCAAAGCTATGAAAGAACAGACGGTCAATTCTATATTTTTTATAAGGATTGATCAAACGCTCTACCTTCCTTCAACTCCGGTTCAGACACAATAAACGGTAAAGCTGCGAAGGGTATTCGAAGCTTTACCGTTAACGGACTGATGTTTTTTAAAAAGATAAGAATTTATATGTTTCACGCTATAAATTATCCTTCTATTTCTCGCTGAAACAGATACCGTCCTTTTGAGGACGGCAAAGCCGTTTCCACTTGCATCTTATCCTTTTATTCCCGTTGTTGCAATCCCTTCAATGAAATACTTCTGAAGGAACATGAAGACAATAGTTGCTGGAAGAATTGACACTAGTGACATGGCAAGCAGTTGACCCCACTCCGCCGCTGATTGCGAGTCATTGATCATACGCAGTGCGAGTCCAACAGTATACTTGTCCACGCTGTTGATGTACAGGAGATGACCCAGGAAATCGTCCCAATTCCACAGGAAGCAGAAAATTGTCACCGTAACAATTGCAGGAAAGGCGAGAGGCATAACAACCCTCCAAAAGATACCGAACCAGGAACACCCGTCAATTTTGGCCGATTCATCAAGTTCTCTTGGAACACCGCGTATAAATTGAATCAGAAGGAAGACGAAGAAACTTCCGCCTGCCCCACCGGCAAGCAAATGGGGGACAATAAACGGGAGATACGTATTCACCCAGCCAAGCTGGTAGAACAATGCGTATTGAGGGATGATCAGCACTTGTCCAGGCATCATTAAGGTCAGCATCAGGATGGAGAACCAGAAATTCTTCAACGGAAAATCCAATCTCGCAAAACCGAAGGCAACCAGTGTGCAGGATAACAGCGTTGCGACGATTACGGCAAATTCAAGTCCGAAGGTATTAAGATAGAAATCCGTAAACGTGTGTCCGGGAACCGAACTCCAGCCTTTTGTGAAGTTGCTCCATTGCGGGACAGCTGGGAAAATCGACGGCGAGCCAAGCTCTGTACTGTGTTTCAGTGAAGCACCGATCCACCAGAGAACCGGGTAAACCATAATGAAACTGAAGAGTATCATGAACAGATGGCGAAACGCAGGCTTCAATTTTAGTGTTGTCATTTACGTTTTTTCCCTCCAGTGTCTGTTTCATAGAATACCCAATACTTCGAGGTGTAAGAGATCAGTACAGTGGCTGCAATAATTCCGACCAGCATAATCCAGGCAAGTGCTGAAGCATACCCCAGCTCGTAACGGCTGAATGCCCGTTCATACAAGTACATCGCATACACATAAGTGGAGTTCATCGGCCCGCCGTTCGTAATCACAAATGCGGAAGTGAACATTTGGAAGGCTCCAATAACTGCCATAATCAGGTTGAAGTAAAGAATCGGTGAAAGCATCGGCAGTGTGATTTTGAAGAATTGAGTTACTTTATTGGCCCCATCCACAGAAGACGCCTCGTACAGATCATTAGGAATTTGCTTCAGGCCGGCCAGAAAAATAACCATGGTGGAGCCGAATTGCCAGACCGTCAGCAGAATCAGCGTGCCAAGTGCCGTATCGGGACTTGTAATCCAGCCCTTTCCTTCAAAACCGAAGACGCCAATCAGTTTGTTAAAGACCCCGTCTACACCAAAAATGTTGCGCCAGAGCAGCGATACCCCGATACTCCCTCCGATAAGTGACGGGAAATAGATCGCCGTGCGGTAGAAGCTTATTCCTTTTACCGCCTTGCTGAGTATCATAGCGACAAAGAGAGCCGCTATAAGCTTCAAAGGTACGGAAGCCAGCACATAAGTGAAGGTTACCTTAGCGGATTGAATGAATTTGGGATCCGCTGTAAAGATACGCTCATAATTGCGGGTACCGATCCACTTCATCGGCTGCATCAAAGTGTAGTCGGTGAACGAATAGTACAGTGACAAGAATAACGGATACGCCGTAAGCGTTAGAAACCCAATCAGCCAGGGCGAAATAAACAAATAGCCTGCAAGCGGGGCGTTCCATCTGCTTCGAAAGTATGAGCTTTTTTTCGTCTTCGCAGCAGAGTGGGCTATAGTGGCTGTGGAACGGTTCATCTGTGGTCACCTCTTGTGGTTAATTTTTATACTTTAAGTATATAATCCGCTTATCATCCGCTAAAGGAGGGGAATGCTCGAATTCTTTCAAAATATAACGATAAAAAAAGAAGCGGTATTCACCGCTCCCCATTTACATGAATCATTAATATATGGTTCTTCCCCATTGGTCAGCAATGCCGCTCTTCCGGAGGAAGTACGTATTGATTCTATCCCGCCACTCCTTAGCATGCTCAGCCTGCTCCGCAAGACGGTCTGCTACATGCTGGTACGCCTGTTCATCCACTTGTCCCTTCACTAGCTTCCAGGCATTTAACAATCCAGCTGCCCGCTCCGCGCCTTCAAAATGTGTGTCATAAATATGCTGAATCACAGTTTTGCCAGAATGAAGCACATGGGTATATGGGACATGGTGGAAGAAAAGCAGCAGTTCATCCGGGCAGCTCTCGGGCGACTCGTACAGTTCCATGTTAATACGGGCATATTGGGAGGTATACCCGGTTCCTGTTGCTGTAGTGCGGTCCACACCCATACCATAACAGTCTGCGAAGTGATAAGTACCCCACATTGAATATTCATATCCATCCACATTAGGGCCGTAGTGATGGTCAGGATTGACCATAAACCCAACGCCCAGCGGCGCTGTATACGATTCATAAATCTCCCAGGAGTTCATAAGGATGTCTAGTATAGTCTGAACCAGCAGCTCATTGGTGCCAAAGGTGAGCGTAATCCATTCCATAGCAATTTCCTCGGCAGACATCTCCGGATTCCAGGCCAGACGGCCGTAACCATACAAATTAGCCTGTGCCAGCAGATGGCCCGTCCAATTGGTGTCATTACCAATGTTGGAGACGGCTGCAAAGCCGCTGTAAGGATTGCCGTGAACATCTCCTTCCACAATGCGCTGGATAGTAGTTCCTTCTCCTTGGAGCTGCGTATCGAAGTCCATTATCTTTTTCCACTGGGGTATCAGGTAGCATACATGACGCTGCTGGCCGGTATACTCCTGGGCAATCTGAAATTCAATTACCTGATTCGTCTTCGGCATAGCACCTAGCAGCGGTGAGACTGGCTCTCTCACCTGAAAGTCAATCGGTCCATTCTTCACCTGCAAAATGACATTGTCCATGAATCGTCCATCCAGCAGCTGGAAATGATCATAGGCTGCCCGCGCCCGATCCGTGGTACGGTCGCGCCAATCCTGCTTGCAGTTATATACAAAGCATCGCCAGATTACAATTCCGCCATGCGGCTTCAGCGCTTCAGCCAGCATATTGGCCCCGTCGGCGTGATCTCTTCCATAGGTGAACGGTCCCGGCCGGTTCTCCGAATCAGCCTTTACCAGAAATCCTCCAAAATCAGGAATTTCTTCATATATTTCCGACGCTGCGGTCCTCCACCATTCTCGGACGTCTGAATCCAGCGGATCTGCCGATGAGAGACCGCCGTTCTCTATGGTACTAGCATAATTGATACTCAGAAACAGCTTGATGGCATAACTGCGGAAAATAGCTGCCAGCTTCGCCACATCCGGCAGGAATTCTGTTAGCAGTCTGCTCTCCACCCGGTGGACATTCACATTATTGATGGCGATCGCATTGATTCCGCTGGAGGCTAGCAGGCGGGCATAATCCTGGATACGCTGAAGATTGCTTGTTACCCGGTTAGCTTCATAAAAAATTGATTCCCCGGCATACCCCCGTTCCACACTCCCGTCCATATTATCCCACTGGTTGATCATGCGCAGCTGATTGACAGGGTTCTCTAGAATATTCAAATTCTGCACAGAGCCCCCTGTACCCATGATTCGCAGCAGATGGAACACTCCATATAATACACCTGCGGGAGTAGCTGCTCCGATGGCAATATTACCGGTAATGCTGTCCGTTTGAAGCGCATAACCCTCTGCTTTAACTGCATCGCTTACACCGGTGCTGAATGATTTATCTATCGCTAAGCCAGTTCCGAAGGTTCCTATAATGATACTGGGAGTTGTCTCTGTTATCCCGGAGATGGAAACTTTTCTCCCTGTGATTCCCTCCATGCCTTGAGTCAGCTCGTTCACTGCAGAACGAATAACAACATCATCCTGCTCAGTCACAACAAGATGATTGTATGCCGCATATTGATCAATATTTGCCCCCGCAGTGATCCGGCGGTACTGCAGCCAGGCCAGATACCCGTCTCCGGGGTGATACAACACAGAATTACTCATGTATACTCCTCCCTATGCCTCAAACTCCACTTGATCTTTTTGAATGTTCAACCACCAGTATAGTCGTAAATGTTCGGGGTAGCCGTCTGCAGCGAAATTAAAATCAAGGCCCGGAACAAGGCTTGTTCCGGGCTTCGCCCTTGAATTATTTCTCGTAAGATTGTGCTGCTTCTTTCAACTGTTCAAAGGCTTTCTCCGGTGTGACTTTTCCAAAACTAAGCTGATCCCGGACAAGCACCCAGTCTTTGTCAATAAAATTCGTCCAGCCTCCTGCTCCAGCCGACCAGGTCTGACCATCCTTTTCAGTAGCACGGAGGAGCTCTAGTCCAACCTTATCCAGATCGCTCATGTTTGCTTCCAGGGAAGTGGAAATATCCTTGTTAGCCGGCAGACCGCGGAATGTTTGCAGAATCTTACCTGCCTCCTGATCATTCACAAACCAATTGATGAATTTTTTAGCTTCTTCAGCATGCTTGGAGTTTTTGGAGACGGACAGGTACATGGATGGTTTCAGCCATCCGCCTGCTTCTTCTGCACGCGGCATGGTTACAAGTGCGTAAGCACCTGGTTTGATGCTGTCCCAAGTCCCCAGGTTATTAGAAAAGCTATACCGGAATAAAACTTTGCCAGCTGCCATCAAGTCCATTTGCGGATCATTTTCCTTGTCGGATGCGTTTACATCCGCCGGAGGAACCAATCCTTCCTTCCGCAGCTCTTCAAATTTCTTGGTCCATTCCAAGTAGGCAGCTTGATCTACGTTGAAGTGACCATCATCAGTGATAACCTGACCTTTACCTTTGGCGTATTGGTAGGCCGAATACATAAAGTAGTTACCGGCATAGTCCAAGGTAAAATATTGTCCGCTTGGCAGTTTGGATTTGGATTCCTTGGCTAAAGCGAAGAAATCATCCCAAGTCCAGCCATTAGTCGGATTCGCAATCCCGAGCTTATCTATAGCGGCTTTGTCATAAACCATACCGAACGCTACCGAACCCAGAGGAACAGCATATTGCTTACCGTCAAGTTGACCTCCGGCCAGCAATTTCTCATCAAATTTACTTACATCGACCTCAGGAGCCAGCTCAGCCAATTGGTTACGTGACATCCAGTCCGGCGTCCAGCCCGGATCAAGCTGAATGATATCTGGTGCGTTACTAGCCGCAGCTTGAGTCGATAATTTGTCCAAATATCCATCCATACCGGAATACTCCGGCTCAAACGTAACATTGGGGTTGTTCTTTGTGTACAAGTCCAGCGCAGCCAGGGTTGCCTCGTGGCGTGGCTGGGAACCCCACCACATAATTCGTAGCTTAACAGGTTCATTGCTTGGTGCACCCTTTTCGGCAGTATTTGTGCTAGCAGGCTCTGCAGAAGTTTCTGCATTGTTTTTTGCCCCGCCGCCGCATGCCGCCATCGTTCCCAGCAAGGCTGCCATGGCCAAGACTGTAAGAGAACGCTTCCATTTCAACATCTTTAACCCTCCTAATTTAATCTGTATTGTCTTGCTACACCGTTATAGTAACAATTATGAATGGAAGTTCATATGAGGGTGATGCACGATTTATTTTAAAATCTCACGGAAATACCACATCTATTGATATGTTATAACGGAAGTCCCTCTATATTAAATTGCAAAAATCGGGATGGAATTTCTCCATCCCGATTTATATAATACAATATTAGATCACCGGAATCACAAGTATACAAAGGGTTCCCTTGTATCAACGAACGAAACCGGCAGGCCGCTCACCAGCGGCTTCCTCATAGACTATTGCTTGGCTGTACGGAGCTATTAAATGAGATGATTAAGAGGATTAGGCAATGATATGGCATGAATGATATAACGATTTCTTTATCATCTGGAGCATAATAAGTATGTAACGGATAAGCGTTGCCGATTGAGAAACTACAATTCTAAACTTCTGGAGGATATTTTATGCAAAAAGTAATTTTGAACAATGGGGTAGAAATGCCAGTGCTCGGTTTCGGTGTGTATCAGATTGCTGATCAAAGCCAGTGTGAACAAAGCGTTTATGACGCTATCACAAGTGGTTACCGGCTGATTGATACCGCTGCCTCCTATCTGAATGAAGAAGCCGTTGGCAGAGCGATCAAACGGAGCGGCATTGCAAGAGATGAGTTATTTATCACTACGAAGCTTTGGGTCCAGGATACTGGTTATGAGCGCACGAAGAAAGCGTTTGAGAATTCACTGAATAGATTACAACTGGATTATTTGGATTTGTATTTGATTCATCAGCCGTTTGGTGATGTGTATGGCTCCTGGCGCGCGATGGAGGAATTGTACCGTGAAGGAAAGGTCCGTGCAATTGGCGTAAGTAACTTTCATATGGACCGCCTAATTGATCTAATTATTCATAATGAAGTCGTTCCTGCCGTTAATCAGGTTGAAACGCATCCTTTCAATCAGCAAATCGAAAGTGAAGAATTTATGAAGGAGAACAAGGTACAAATCGAGTCATGGGCGCCTTTTGCTGAAGGAAGGAATAACCTGTTCCAGAATGAGCTATTGGTATCCATCGCTGAAAAGTATAATAAATCTGTTGCTCAGGTCGTTTTACGCTGGTTAACCCAAAGAGAGGTTGTAGTCATTCCGAAATCGGTTCGCAAAGAAAGAATGGTCGAAAATTTCAGTATCTTTGACTTCCAATTAAGCGAAGAAGATATGAATGCGATTATGGCGTTAGACACGAAAGAGAGCTTATTCTTCTCCCACCGCGATCCTGAAATGGTCAAATGGATTGGTAACCGTAAATTAGATATCTGACAATCTAAAGATACTAAAACAAGAGCTGATTGCGTAATTGCATCTGCTCTTGTTTCGTTTGGTTTATAATCGAGAAAAGAAAATTGGAGGAATCATCATGTCGGACGAAATCCTTAATCAACAAAAAAAACTGGCAAAGCTCATCGAGCAATTTTCACCGAAAGATGGAGTGTTTGAGACAGCTATACCCAATCTGTCTATAATCCGATACTCCGAAGTATCTGAACCTGCATACAGGGTGTATAAACCTTCTTATTGCGTTATTGCTCAAGGGTTAAAAGAGGTGCTCTTGGCTCAAGAACGATTTGAATACGGATCAGCAGATTATTTGATTGCTTCCATGAATTTGCCTGTAGTCGGCCAGATCATTAGAGCTTCCTCTGAAACACCTTATCTGAGCATTAAATTAGAATTTACACATGACCAGATTTTAGAGGTTATCAACGAGGCTAACGTTCGCACGGTGCCAAATGACAATGCAAAGCGTGCCCTGTTTGTAGGTCAGATGGAGCATTCCTTAATGGATGCGACGCTAAGACTCATTGAATTGCTGAACCGGCCAGAGGACATCCCGTACCTAGCTCCACTATTTACAAAGGAAATTCTTTATACCCTTCTGAAGGGGCCTTACGGTGTTACACTAGGTCAAATAGCAATGGAAGGCAGCAATACCTATCGAATCAGAGAAGTAATTGATCACATCACTACAAATTTCAATCAATCTATGACTGTTGAAGAGCTTGCCGAAACGGCGAGTATGAGCCTCTCTTCTTTCCATCGTAACTTTAAGGAAGTGACAGGTATGAGTCCCATTCAATTTCAGAAGCAATTAAGATTACAGGAGGCGCGGCGAGTATTGCTCTCTGAATCTGCAGAAGCTGCTGAAGTTGCTTTCCGGGTCGGTTATGAGAGTTCTTCCCAATTCAGCCGTGAATATTCCCGTATGTTTGGTTCACCTCCAAGATCCGACGTAAAACAATTAAAGGAAATATACGACCCCGCTAAAAGTATCGTTTTCTTAGGGGACTAATGTTTTACATATTTCACCACTTCATAAGCTCTTTGATTTGAGCAGTCAGTTTATTCGCCGCTTTACTATGAGTAGCTTGAGACGGATGGAAGTCGGCGGCGTAACCGTCAGCTGCCAGCTGCTCGTCAAATTTCATTGCGGTAATATTATTGTCGCCAGTTTCCCTGCTATACCCGCTAACAGCTTGTTCGACATAGGGATATAGTCTATCCCCCATAATCCCCAGCGTACACAGAATTTGGGCATAAGGATTGTTTCGTCTGACCATTTTTAGAAATTCAATATACTCCCGGGCGTATTCAGCTTGCTTACTGGCTTCCTCTTTGGTAAAGGAATCATCGTTTGTTCCGAGGTTAATGACAATCAGATCAGGCACAAACTTGTTGAAATCCCAGAATACCTCTTGCGGCAACAGTGTACCATTAAATTCCCCTTCAGATTTGCCCACTTTTTCATAGTAATCCGGGATAAGATGAGAGGTAAGTTTTTGATCATTTTCCGTGTAGCCTGTAATGATGCCGTATCCGCTGTATGAAACCATGCTGTAGTCAGCCTGAAGCTGCTGAGCTGTCAGGTAGGCATAGGTTTTTGTGACATCTTCCGTAGCCGTGGAAAAAGAATGCAGCTCGTGTTCATCATCAACGCCGTAGCCGCAGGTAATGGAATCGCCGATGAATTCAATTGTATGTAATTTTGGCGGGGTTGGCTTAATGCCATCCGCAGCATCGACAGCGATCTCTTGAATCCCAACTGTTGACATCGCAGCCTCTGATAGTTTAATAATCGTTACCGTTATATCCTGCACAGTGTCGCTTTCAAATACAGTATACGTTTTAATCGGTGTGTCCAGTTGATCGTCAATTACCCGTTTCCCGTTTACGCTAATGCCAATTCGAGCTAAGTTATTACCGGTTGAGGCGACAGCATCACCTTTTAAAGTAATCTCCGCTTTTCTGCCATGGAATGAAAATTCCACACCGACGCCTGAGAGAGCCAGCCACAGTACTTCGTTATAGTAGTGGGTCCGCCCGATGATCTTCACATGAGGCTCTGTTGCTTTAAACACTTGAGTTGTTGATGACATAATGTACCTTCCTTCCCAGCTTGTATATCAGTAACAGTAACAAAGCTACTTTCTGTTTTCAATAAGCCGCTCTAATTTAGATGGGGAGTAATCGCAGGGGAAAGGAGATTTATTTCTTCCATTGACAAGCTAATGTTAGTTCAGCGGATTAATATACAACTAAAATCCAAACTCTGTTACTCTTTCAAGCCATTCACGCATAAGCGACTCAAATAATAGAGCCTGTTCAATCTGAAGATTATGGCCTGCTCGGTCTAGAACGGCAAAGGTTGCTCTAGGATAATTGTCTAAAATTCTAAAGGCATCTATGTAACCAACGACTGCATCTTGCCGCCCAAGAGTAAATACTGTTGGTTTATCGAAAACTAATTCATCGATATTGGTGGAAAATCCATAGTTTCTTTGAATCTTGCTAAGAAAATCGTAGTCAGCGATTCTACAACCTGCCACTATCTCTTCAGAATACCTTTTCCAATTATATTCATTGAGAACGACTTGATTTGCGCTAAAATCACTTATTTGCTCTTCACTTAAGGTGTCCATAAACTCGCGATCAGAATGAACAACAAAATGCTCGGGAAGTATTCTTCTTTTGTGTTCAGGAATAATTAATGGACAAATCAGTGCAGCTCCACCAATACGATCTTTATGTCTATTAATTATTCCTCTTGTAATATATCCACCGTATGATTCGCCTGCTATGAGATAATCTTGGTTTGGGACAAGAGTTTCAATAAAATTTATAACTGCTTCCAGCATATCATCTGAATTACATATTTGATCGTAATCCTTCGTTTGTCCCATTCCGGGCAGGTCAAGATAGATACGACGCCAATCGGAATTATCTTGAAATATCGGTTCCATGCACCCACTCATTAAACGGTGGTCTGGTGTAAAACCATGGATCATTATAATCGGTTTGCCTTTACCAATTTCCTCGTAATATATATGGGCATTCTTGACTTTACAATATGGCATACAGACTCCTCCAATTGAGCTATTTATAATGTGCTTGTACTAAAGAAAAATCTACATTGCTTTATCGAGCAAACGACCGATAATATCCATCTCGCCGCCAATTTCGGATTGGAGGTGTTCAAGCTTTTCCTCTGCCGCTGAAAAAATCACCGCCGTCGACGGGCCTCCTGAGGCATTCAGCTTTTCTGTGATCCCTGGAACTGCCTGAAAAATGCAGCCGTTCAGCTCTGCCAGAAGTCCTGCTTCATACCCGGCCCCCTTAGAGCCGACCGGATGAATCTCATGCACCTCAGGCGAGGCTACAAGTGACTGCAGCTGCCGGATACTGCATACTCTTGCCTCTTGTTCCAATACTGCGCTCCCGATCAGCGGTTCTCCCAGCATAACCACACAGTCTCCGGCAACCGACCTCATCAGCTTCAGCCGTTCCTCATCGGTTTCCCCGATTACGGTAATCCCTACGCCGGTCTGGCACGATTTGAAATTTTCTTCCGTGCTGCCGTTCAAATGAGCCTCCGTGAGTCCAGCTTCGTCCAGCAGCCTTTGTACCCCGCGGATAATTTCGCTCCCTGTCGGATACTTTTCCACAGCTAGGGTATCCACTACGGTAAGAATGTCCGCGCCCACTGACAGAACTTCCATAACCGCAACTCTGGCTGTATAATAGCCGACTACATCCGGTGGAGTCTGCACAGCATCCATTGGCTTGTTCCCGATACTTGCGCTGGAGTCACAGCCTATGACCAATAAGCGGCTCCCCGCTCTTCGTACTAAAGTTAAATCGCGAATTTTTTGTATTGATGGTTTCATTTATTGTAATCCCCCTGACAACTTTGTAAGCATTGAAGTTCGGATTTTTCAATCCAGCTGTATTTGTGATTATGAAAATGTTCGATACTATGGCCAAAGAAACCTTTAATGGCCTTTGAGTTGAACAGTTCCTTCTTATCTATCCTGTATGTGATGCTGGACTTTAGTCGAGGTCTGCTACCTACCGCGGTCTGTTCCGAATCACGGAGATATTCGTTACAATATGGCTATGTCTTTTGGAGGAGCGATTGATCATGAATTACGAACATAAAGTACAAAGGGAAGTTGCCAACTGGGAACAAAAAATGTTCAAACCGCCGGGATGGCTGGAGAAAACATCGAAAACAATCGGCAATCGAATAAATCATTTAATTCCCCCGAAGGTGCATAACATCATTACGACCACCATACGATCAATCGTGCGTACGGCATTGTTCGGTGCGGAATATACGCCCCGCCGTCCGGTGCAGAGCACTCTGGGTCTGGAGTCTGCCGATAAGGAAGCGAAAGAGTTGTTTGCCTTATACCAAAAAATAGCGGTTGCCGAAGGCGCTGGAACGGGAGCTGGCGGCATTATGCTTAGTATGGTAGACTTTCCAGCTTTAATTGCGATCAAAATGAAATTTTTGTTCGAGCTAGCGCATGTTTACGGTTATGACACCAATCACTTCTCCGAGCGGGTATTCATTCTCAAGGTATTTCAAATGACGTTTTCGGGGCCGGAAAACCGCGCCAGGTTGCTCTATTCCATCATGCATTGGCATATTGAAAAGGAACAGTGGGTCTCCGATGCCGAATACTCCCGGAATATGAACTGGGAGACATTTCAGATCGAGTATCGTGACGCCATTGACTTCCGGAAAATGCTGCAGATGGTGCCTGGAATCGGTGCTGTCGCAGGCGCATGGGCGAATTACACCATTCTTGAGGAGCTGCGTGAATTCGCCATGAACGCTTACCGCCTGCGCAGATTGCACGATGATTTCGATTTCGAGGTTCTGGGTTGATCCTCTCTCTGTCGCCATATACATTCAAGCCATTACAATATTTCGATATACCCTTCTGTTCCATGCACGCGAATTTGTTGCCCATCTTTTATCAGTTTGGTAGCCTTCTCCACTCCGACAACTGCCGGCAAGCCATATTCACGTGCAATAACAGCTCCATGGGTCATCAGTCCGCCTACTTCGGTGACTAGACCTTTTATGGATACAAATAATGGTGTCCAGCTAGGGTCAGTAAATGCGGTGACTAATATATCTCCATCTTCCAGATCAGCTTCTTCCATGTTTAAGATGACACGTGCCCGCCCCTCTATAACTCCGGAAGAAACAGCTAAACCTGCAATAGCTTCGGCTGGCAGATTTTCTCGTTTGTACTCACCCGAAATGATTTCCCCGTCCGACGTGATCACACGTGGTGGAGTTAGTTTTTCATAAAATTTGTATTCGTCTTTTCGTTTGCTAATGATCTGATATTCCAGTTTGTTTGTGCGTACGACTTCGCGAAGTTCTTCAAAAGTGAGATAGAATATATCTTCCTTTTCATGAATGACGCCCGCTTGTACGAGTTGTCCCGCTTCTTTCAGTAAAGCCTGCTTATAAACAAGGTAGCGGTTAACCATGCCGTATTTTGGATATTCCCGGTATCCAATGAAATTTCGGATCAGGTCGATCATTCGTTTGGTTTCTTTGGCTTTTTGTTCACCATCCGGTAATTGCTTCAATCTTTCTAATAACTCTTGTTCTTTAGCCCGAGCTTCCTGTTGCCCTTGCTCAAATTTTCGATGGCTAGCATTAAGCTCAAAGTTTTTGATATTACCAAGAATCATGGGGACGAGTGTAATTGGTTTTTCACTCCAACGAGTTCTCGAAATATCGATTTCACCGGCACATCGCATTCCGTATTTGCCCAGATAAGTATAGATAGCGTTTTGAGTTTCCTGTCCACCATCAAACTTAACCAGTTCATCCAAAAAATTATCATCTTTTACATGTTGTAAATAATCAATGACTTCCGGGTAAGGACGAATCACATCTGCGACATCCAATAGCGCTAGACCCATTTCCGAAGTAATGTTGTTTGGTACAGATTGGGAAAGCGTATCTGCTGCGTTTTTTTCACCTAACCACTCGTACATTTTTTCATTGATCCATGCTGAAGCATCCATAGCAGTCATAAACACAGCCGTACTTTGTGGGTCAAATAAGATCTTCTTTAATTGCGGGATATCTTCCAGGATAAAATCAAACAAATCCGATCCTGATTTTGTTCGGATGTTTTGTTTCAACTCTTCTATCGATGTCTGACTACGCTTAATCAAATCTGAAACGATGGTCGGGTCGTTTTCGATTGGTGCTTGAAACCCCGCAGACGACATACCTTTATTGCTTTTACCAATACTCTGTTCTTTTTTATCATTTGGTAACGATTTTATAAAATCTCCTCGCTCTACTATGGTCATAACTGCGTCTTTTATGAGCGGATCGTGTTGTCCCATGGCATTTAATAAATTTTCTCTGCTATCAGGTGAAGCCAGATTAGGTGTGATATCAACAAACAACCTTCCACCAGCTTTTCGCATAGGTGCAGGAGTAATTAACAGATGAAAAGACAGTCCCAATGGTTTCATGGGATCAGTCATCATTTGTTGATGGCCGACAGATACGTAAACGTGATTCTCTTGATCATTTGCTTCAGGAATCGGGAATAAAGTAGTGATTGGCCGGCTCTGGACGATATAAAAGGTATCATGGTCCAGACACCATTCGATGTCTTGTGGACAGCCAAAATAAGCTTCGATTTGTCTTCCGATCCGTGCCAGCTGTAAAATTTGTTGTTCAGTAAGTGTTTGAGCCTTTTGCTGATCGGGATCGAGCTGCCGGGTTTCAGTGCCGCCTTCTGGTAGTCCATAGATAGCCAATTGTTTGGTTGATATGATCTTATCGACGATTTCCTCTTCCTGTACTTTATAACAATCGGGAGAGACCAGACCAGAAACCAGTGCTTCTCCGAGTCCAAAACTGGCATCGATGGATAGCAGCTTCCTGTTATTGCTAATCGGATCAGCGGTGAACAATATCCCTGAAGCCTGCGGGAATACCATCCTTTGAACGATCACGGATAAATAAACTTGACTGTGATCAAATCCATTCTGCATACGGTAGATTACCGCGCGTTCAGTAAATAGCGAAGCCCAACATTTGCTGATATGCTGCAGGATGGCTTTTTTGCCGATTATATTTAAATAGGTGTCTTGTTGACCCGCAAAAGAGGCATGCGGCAAATCTTCGGCAGTCGCGCTAGAACGCACTGCATAGCCAAGCTTATCACCAAGCTGGGAGAGATATTGAGTTACTGCTTTCACAACATCGGAAGGAATTTCTGCTTCCATAATGAGTTGTCGAATCTTCCGGCTGATTTCACCAATTTGATCCCGATCTTCTACTTTTAGCATAGTTAACTGATTGAGCAAAGCATGATACGTTTCATTTTGTGCGATGGTTTTTTGATATCCCGCTGTTGTAACACAAAATCCTTCAGGCACTTGTATTCCTTCTATTTTTGATAATTCCCCTAAATGGAGCCCTTTTCCGCCAACGAGCAAAAGCTGCGTATTGTCCACTTCCTGAAATCCGAGAACCAAAGAACTCATTTAACATCTCTCCTAACCATTAAATTGAGAAAAAAACATTTGACAAGAGTTCACCGGCATGGTACATTTAAAATGTAAGATACGATATTTATGTCTATACATTTTAAAAAAAGACGCAGACTGATTATATCATCGTGTCTGTTTATATGCAATATAGAAGAACCTGATAAATTACTCAGGTTCTTTTTTGATTTCCCGCTACCATTAGTCTCATCATTAAGTGATCACTCTTTTACTTATATCAACACAAAAAAACGGCTGCCGATCATTTAGCAGCCGTTTTTTGTGTGCATTTGTCGAGCCTGATCCAGTTACTTTTGGACCGTTACGATCATCTTCGCCGTTCTGGTTTCACCCGCCATGTTGCGTAACACAGCCTCGTATTCATAGGTTCCCGGAACCTTTCCGGAGATTACTGTTACTGCTGATTGGGCGCCGGGGGTATGAGCCTGCAGAGTTTGCGTGTCTACCAGACCTCCATTCTCATAGAGCTCATATTCGGTAGCATTTGTCCCCCACCACAGATTCATACTGACGTTAAAACTACCGTCTCCATCCCAGTTGTCGTTCGATAATACCGCTTGCCCCGGGGATGCATCGGTGACGGTCACAGTCAGCGGCGAACCTTTCGTCGTACCCAGTGAATTGATTAGTTCACCGGTATAGACATACGTACCGTTCCGCTTGCCGGTAACATCAATCTGCACGGACTGGGCGGATGGAGAGTGGTCAGCCAGAGGCACTTCTTTGATCAGCTTGCCATCCTCGTACAGCTTGAAAAGGGTCCCGTTATTGCCCCACCAGAGATTCATCGTAATAATGTAATCTCCGTCTCTCAGACCCGTATCGTGCCCGTTATTATCGGACAACACTGGAGTACCTGGAGCGCTGCTCGCCAGCGGCGTCGCCTGGCTGAGCCATGCGGCCCACTTACGCAGCGCGTCTGCCTGTTCAGCCGTAAATACCGTATCTCTGCTGGCATCAACCTCATTGCCGTATGCCGCGAGCAGCTGGCGCGCCTTCTTACCATCACGAGCATTCGCCGATTGTTCAGCCTGCTGCAGCTTACCGGCGAGCTGTTCAACAACCGCTCCTGCACCCTGGTCTTCCGATTCGGCTGCAAAGGTGCGTGTCAGCTCTGCCAGGCTTACGAAGGTAGCAGTAACTCCGAAGTTGAAGTCAACGCTGCTCTCCCGGCCCGCACGGTCATAGACCGCTGCAGTTACTGAATTCAAGCCTGGCTCCAGCGTATAAGCCGGGGCATTCAACATTACGCCATTCGGCTCGGCCACGCCGGAGGCCGTATCGGCGGACGTGTAAGTGATGTCTACGTGTTGATCAATAGTGTATTCCGTTTGACCCTGAATCGCGATGGACGGAGGTGCGAGATCAATCGGCACCGAAAGCGACTGTTTGGTCTCCTTGTTGCCGTCCAGATCAACGCTCCAGTAGGTCACAGTGTGATTGCCCTCATCGCTCAGAATTAGATGCGTGCCGCTCTCAATTTCGCCGCCATCGACTTGGTAATAGGTCGTGTCAACTCCCGGGTCTTCATCCGTCGCGGTAAAAGTTACTTTTACCGCTGAAGTATACCACCCGTTCTGCGACTCTCCTTCTACTGCCGCGGTCGTATGCGGTGCTGTCGTATCCGATGGTTCCTCTTCCAGTATGACAAGGTCAGACAGCGGAATATCCAGCTCTTGCACAAGCCGTGCCACCATCTCGGATACCTTGACCGCACCGTTCATCTGAAGATGGGTATTATCTTCAGTTGTACCTACCCACATGAAAATAGATTTGGTGCCCTCAGGACCAAGCTCCTGGAAATATTTCCAGCTGGCCTGATTCAGATCGATCAGTAATGCTCCGGTTTCTTGCGCCGTCTCTTTCATTGCCTGCACATATTCCGGAAAGCTCTTGTTCAATACTTCTCCGGTAAAATCGCGTCGGTTGACCGGCGTAACCAGAACCGGAATTCCGCCTCTCTGTACAGTGCCGTTAATGTAATCTTTCAGATACACCTTGAACTGCTCAGGTGTAAGGTAACGCTCAGGGCGGGATGGTGTGGAATCATTATGGGACCACTGCATGAACAGATAATCCCCTTCGTGAATGCCCAGCAGAATGTTGTTGAGATATCCGCCTACGAGGAAGGTTTTACTGCTTAGGCCGCTTACAGCCCGGTTATCGATACTGATCTGATCCAGATCGAAGTACCCTTTAAGCGTTTCGCCCCATCCGGCCTGCGGACGATAGCTTTCCGCATAATTGGCCACCGTGGAATCACTTGCCAGATAAATAACCGGCTGATCACCCGCACTGTTGCCCGGCAGACGCTCAATCTTCAGCGCGTTGATCTTTGGTGTGCTGCCTGAGAACTCAAAGTTAAAGACGCCGTCAATCAGGGCGATGTCATATGAAATTTCCTTGAATTCACCCTTCGGTACAGTTGTAACCGGCAATTTTGGCATTTGTTCTACAATAACCCCTGCGTTGGTGGATTCTTGCGAATCGCCAATAGTCATTGTTACCCGGTAATTGGCCGGTTCCATTTCTACCAGGAAAGAGGTGCCGTTCACGCGGGTGAAATCCTCCTTCAGGTCATCCCCGGTTTCCCGGTTCTCGTCCTGGACTAGCGCGGTATTGGCAAAGCCATAGCCGTTTCCTTCCAGGTAAGCTCTTTTGGCGTCTACCTTCGTGTATCCTTCAGCAGCGATTCCAGAGCCAAAATCAAACTTGTACTCGCTTATCTCGCCTGCCAGTTCACTTGTCAACGAATCCCTTGCGACCGTCAGCATGTTCATTGCATGGTCGACCTGGGCCTGCGTCGCTTCCGTACCGATGATCGCTTCCACAGCCGCCAAAGCTTTATTCAGCACCGCTTTGGATGCTTCTGTATAAGCCGACAGATCCAATGCTTTCACCTTGTCATGAAGCGCAATCAATGCCTTCTGATCGCCGGCAACCGGCGGCAGCTTCGTCCCTTCAATCTTCACGTTATCGATCTGAGTGGTCCAGTTCAGTGTGCCTCCCCCGCCCTTTCTCGTTCCCAGGAAGCGGAGAGCCCTTGCGTTATTGGCGTAGACGCCGGGATTCATCGGAATATCCTCGATCGTCTGTGTGACACTGGGGTCCGCCAGGCTAGTCAACGTCAAATCTATCGTCTTCTTGGCAAAATTTATATTGACATCCACATTGACCCACTGGTTTTTCAGGATGTTTGTGGCTGTGCCGCCTTCCGGTACAGCTGAGGTGCCGGTACCATAGTCTGCTGTATATGGGCCTGCAAAATAATGGATTTTTGTATCTGGACTTGTGAAGCCGGTCTTTGTTAACAGAGTGAAAATAATGTTCTCGTTCGTATCCTGGAGCGACAGATGTCCTTCCGACGGGGATGCGCCCACATTGCCGGAATGCCAGTCAAAATTGACATTGACGATGTCGCCATTCACTGCATCGAACAGGCGGAACACTTTCGCCCGGTGTCCGGAGCCGGAACCGCTAAGGGACAACAGCTTGTTCCCGTTCTGCTCTGCGACCGTTCCCGTCATCTGCCCTCCGATACCTGTGGCATTGACCAGCGCATATTTGGAGGCGGCAGGATCGCCCTCAAAGTTTTCCTTATAGACCTGGATCTCCGGTTCCGGCTCGGGTTCCAAAATGTCCGGGTCAATGACATACGGCGAAATGCTTAAATCCATGTCTTTCACCGCTCCCGCAACTAATGCGGCAATGACCTGCGCACCGTAGCTGCTGAAATGCGTATTATCGCCCACGCCGTTCGGATACTTCGGATATTCGCCCGGATTGGCGTACAGGAAGATTTTCTCCGTAGCATTCAGGCCGATCTTATCGTAATACGTAACGCTTAACTGGCTCAAATCAACCAGCGGCGCGCCCAGCTCTTCCGCTACTTCTTTGGCAGCGTTAACGTATTCCGGGAAGCTTACGTTAAATTCTTGAGTAACTGTATTAAAATCTCTACGCCCTACCGGAGTAAGCAGCACCGGTGTTGCACCGCGCTGTCTGGCGCCGTTCACATAACGGGCCAAATATGTTTTG
The DNA here is from genome assembly GCF_038007405.1 of Paenibacillus sp. FSL M7-1046. NCBI lineage: Bacteria > Bacillati > Bacillota > Bacilli > Caryophanales > Paenibacillaceae > Paenibacillus > Paenibacillus sp. FSL M7-1046. The sequence goes on from NZ_JBBOXB010000001.1 coordinate 5,993,097, forward strand.
TAATCCGCCGGAGATGCATACCGGTCCGGAATGCCTGCGCTGGCGTCGTTATGGCCGAAGGAAATAAAGAAGAAATCTCCCGGCTTGATCCGCTCTAATATCGTATCCAGACGGCCGTCAACCATAAACGATTTGCTGCTTCTGCCGCCGATCGCATCATTCTGGACCACTACTCCATTTGCAAAATAGCGTCCGAATTGCTGACCCCAGCCTTCCTGCGGAGCCTGCATGCTACTATAAGATTGCATCGTCGAATCACCGGCCAAATAGATCGTCGTCGCGGCTCCCGGTGATTTCTCCGGGTATTTCTCGATGATGATTTCCTGCACGTCAATGGCCGTGCCGGAGAAGATGAACTCCAGCTGGCCGTCTACCAGCGCAACGTCATAAGAATAGACCCGGGGTTCTCCCGTATTCACGCTGGTCACGGCCAGCTTCTGAACGAATTCGGATTTGACGCCTACGTTCGAGTCGCGTGCATCATCCCCCAGTTTGAGCGTTACCTTGTAATTGGCATTGGGCAGGTCTACGGCGAATTTGGTGTTCTCCGGTAGAGATACATGGTTTGCATCTACCGTAATTCCGCTTGTCTTCTCGAATCCGTAACCCGTAGCTTGTGCATAGAGTGTATCCTGCACGGCGGTTGTACCAGCGGCAGGGTCTGTACCGAAATCAAAGTGATAGACCTGCTCCGGCACTTCTTTTTCGCCGGTAAGAGCCAAATTCGCTTTAGGGAATTCCGTCGCTTCCGCCCCGAGATAAAATCCCGTGTGAGGCGGCTGGTTGTAACTTACATTCTGCCAGGCTACACCCAGCCGGTATACCGGATCTTGCATCAGCGCGGGAATCCGGTAGCCCGTCGGAATTGTCGTCGTATAAAGTCTATATTCCGTGCTGTCTTCACTGCGCAGCAGAAGCTCCTCGCGCCAATCGCCCAATATATCCGCCTGAAGGGCCGGATTTCCTTTGGTGTGGTTATTGGTCAAGCTCCCTGCTGCCCGGAAGATTTCCTTCAGCTGCTTATTTCCGTAATCCCACTTGTAAATGAGCGGAATACCTTTCGCTGTACTGTTGTTCCATTCGTGGTCGAACAGCTCCCGCTGGAGATCGCCATCCCACCAGATCGCAAAGTTTGCACTTCGCGGCACTTCATTCTGTTCATAAATGACTTCTCCGTTCGCCGCATATCCGCGGGATAAGGGGTCCATCTGTCCGTTGACAATTGTGGATGCCCAGGATTCGTAACCAGGATAATTCGGATCAATATCCGCCGACATTCCGCGGCCGGTATCTTTCCCTGTATACTGGCCCCAGATAATTTCTCCTGTAGCAGCATCACGCATCTCCAGCCCGTATTCGGCATTCGTATGTTCATGCACGCTGACGATCTGGTAGCCGTCCCGGTTCGGATCGAGCTTGCCGGCATGCATCGCATCGCCATGGCCGAGTCCGGTGCTGTACAGCAAGCTTCCATCGTCGTCAATCGCAAGCGCGCCGTACATGATTTCATCTTTGCCGTCAGCGTCGGCATCCAGCACACTTAAATTGTGATTGCCTTGTCCCTGATATTGAGCCCCGGCCTCGTTGGTGTCAAAGGTCCAACGCTGCACCAATTTGCCGCCAACATAGTCATAAGCCGCCAGCACGGTGCGCGTATAGTAGCCGCGGGCCATGACTACGCTTGGCTTCACGCCGTCCAAGTAGGCAATACCGGCCAGGAACCGGTCTACACGGTTGCCGTATCCGTCTCCCCATGCGCTTACATCGCCTCTTGGAGGCTCATATTCTACGGTGGACACGGCTGCTCCGGTCTGTCCGTCGAACAGCGTAAGATATTCCGGGCCCGTCAGGATATACCCGCCGTCGTTACGGTAATCCTTCGTTCCGTCTCCGATCACGGTGCCTTGACCGTCCTTCGTTCCATCCGCTGTTTTGACGACGACCTCGGCTTTGCCGTTGCCGTCCAGATCATATACCATCAGTTGGGTATAATGAGCTCCGGCACGGATATTGACACCCAGGTCGATCCGCCAGAGCTTGGTGCCATCAAGTTTAACGGCATCAATATAGACATTGCCGGTATAGCCTGCCTGGGAATTGTCCTTCGAGTTGCTTGGACTCCACAGGAAAACGATTTCAAATTCGCCGTCGCCATCCAAATCCGCCACGGAAGCATCACCGGCATAATAGGAATACGTGCCCCCGTCTTTGGTTCGGCCGTCGGCCGGTTTATCCAGCGGAATGGGTAAATAATCATTATGCCACACCGATACCGTCTCCGGCTGCATTTCTTCCTTGCCGGCAATGACGGCGGAAATCTGATACTGTGAGCTGTCTGCGCCTGTTGTGTCCACATAATTCGTGGCATCGCTGATGGGCGCCGTATTGACTTTATATCCGTTTTTATACACATTGAAAGCGATTGCATTTGGATCCGTATTTAAATACCGCCAGCTCAAGAACACGCCGTTGTCGGCCAGAAGCGCAACCAGACCGCGGTCAAGATACTCCGCCTGACGGGCGGTCTGACTGCCCGCTGACTCTGCATATCCCGGAGAAGGGGGAATCGCAAGCGAATATACCATTAGAAATGACATGAAAAATGCAAGCACCGGTTTCTTGATGGAAATAGCTTTTATACTCATGTACTTAACTCCTCCTATTTATCTAAAATTCATTTTAGAAATCAGGGGAAAATCCGAACATGAAACCGCCATAACAGCGAATCTTCAATCTTCTTATCTTCAATATGTTCTCATTGCTCAGTCTTGTGATGATCCCCCCTTTCTTGACCGTATCTGAATTGTGCAACTTTGACTTCATCCTGACACTGCATCTCCGGTCATGTCTTTCATATTGAGCGGGTCAAACCCCGCATCCAAATATGCACAAAGTGTATCAAATAATGGAATGATGTTCTTCGCAATAAAACGCATTTTAGACCTACATTCGACTTTTTTGCATTTATCTTGGTTCTGAACTATAGGTATTTTGGAAAAGAACTTATAACATAAAAACAAAAAAAAGCCGTCAATATGGCGGCTTCTGATGCACAAAATGACTAAATATCTCGCTCCTCATACTGAAAAGGTTCTTCACACGAATAAATCTCATGGAAAAATCCGAAATACGGGATATCGTCTTCCATGCATTTTATACGATACGACAGTTCCTCATCACACTCCGGCTCTTCGCCGTTGTTTCGCATTACCTCGAACGCATCTATAATATTCTCCAAGAAGTTTGCTTGAATAAACAGGGGCAATGTATCCAACATCGAATTTTCGATCTTGGTCTCAGATCTGTATCCTGCGAGGACTGTTTCAAAATAATCCTTCATAAACTTTTTACGTTTACCGGCGTCTGGTTCAGATTGTATCCAGCCCATTCCGTTTCCCCAGATACTGGCCAAGTCAAACATATACCAACAGTAACAAGAATTATCAAAATCATATACGGTTATTTGCCCGGTATCAAAATCTATCGAATAATTCCCATCGTTGTAATCAAAATGGTTCAACCCAAAAGACTCTTTGTTCCTGTCTACCCCTTCTAAGGTATTAAGGAGCTCTACCAACTTCTCCTTAAGCGGAGATAAGGAATCCGGTATCAGTTTATCAATATATTCGGCATTGTATTTGTCAAAAAAACTATAACGGCGATGGATAGGAGTATACTCTTTCGATATTTGATGCAGTTTCCCCAGGACTTTACCGCAATTATAATAATATTCGGTAATTGGAGCGCCTTCCCGGTACTGATAATTATTTTCTACAAGCATTTTCCCCTTGGCCTTTTTAAACAGGCTGATAAAAAAGATATGATGATTGTGGGTGATCTCTTCCAGCAGATTCCCCTTCCTGGAGCTGACTACATCCGAGACACTTCCTCCATGCTCGAATAAATACCTGATATACTCAAGTTCTCCCAGAAAATCTTCCTTGCTCCTGTCCGGTAAGAAAGCGATTCTGAGTATTTTTGCGTCGGCGCCCTCTTTCTCACAGGTGTATACGACATTCCGCCCTCCGTCATGTGCCTTAACCAGACCGGTTTCATAGCCTTCCAACCCGTATAACTCTGATATTAATGGTAGTAAATATGCATCAACGCTTTTAACAACCTCGTTATAAGTGATAACATCTCTCCTTTGGCTATAACGTATTTATAATAACTTTTGTCCAAACTCCTTCAATATATGTACAGTTTACCAGTTCCTGCCGATAACAGGATGGTGAAAAACAACTATAATTGAAATATCCTTCTTCCGTAGTAGGCCGATAAAACAACTTTTTTTAAAATACAAAACCCGCGCGGGGCGCGGGTTATTAATTACTTTAATATTCTCCTTTAATTACAAAAAACGAACCCCGAATTGTTCCAGCTAGTTTAGACTTCTGCCTGGCAAACTTAAACTTTGCTTCTAACTCCTTTGGGACCTCCATCCCCTCAGAAAGCTTAAAACCAACTGCCCGTTTCTTAGGGTCATCCACCGTATACATGACATTGACCGCAAGACCATCCTCATAAAAGACATAGGCAAATTGGATATTTTCCACTTGAAAACGCGATGTTTCTAAAGGTTTGGCCGCAAACTCAATATCACGTTCTTCTTTCAAAATCCGGTTCACATAAGCAAGGGTTTCCTGGCTTTCGCTGGCTGGGACAACCGTAAATTCATGCTTGTACTTATTCATAAAGTAACGGGCTTCATTCGCACGTAAGCCGGCAAGCGTTTCTACTACAGGTGAAGATTCTAAACCAATCGTAGACACATTTTTAAAATCAACGATATAGGACATGCCTATGCCTCCTTCTATACTCTTTATTTCCTTATAACAGGAATCCACATTTCACCAAAAACTAATCCGTTTCGCTGCCCCATCTCAACCGTTGTATTTGGCCCGCCAACATAGGCTACATTCTTTGCTTCCGGCAAGGCTTGACCAAAGGCAAGGCCGGCAAGGTTATTATTCAGTTCAGCAGCCGTCTTCGCTTCCCCTTTAACAACCAGGTACTCCCCCTTAGGGAATTGAATAACTCTGGCTTCTTCTGGTGCAGCGGCCTCTGTCATGACGCCAGCATAATGCATCATCTTGCTATTCACCGCTTCGTTCACGGCAAAAATGTAGTCATTTATGGCTATACCTCTTAAATAATCAAGCCTTCCATCTTGGGTGACGGCCTGCCAAAAATCAGACTTTTCCTTGTTTATGCCAGCATAGTCTGTGTAATCACTTGTAAGCTCCGTTCCTAAACCTATAACGGTAAAGCTGTCTTTTTCTTCTAAGGTATACTGTGCCATATTCAAAACCTTCCTTCTTGTTAAATTAATCAAATGATTTGTCTTCTTCACTTGATAAGTATATGATAGCCTTAAATCATGTCAAAAAATGATACTGTTTAGGAGTCTGATGAAAAAAGTTGAACGGATTAATATCATCATGCGGTATATCAACAACCGTGCCCACTTTACAATTTCAGAAATCATGCAGGAATTTAACATCTCCCGTTCGACAGCTATTAGAGACATCAGAGAAATTGAGGCCTTGGGGATGCCGCTTGTCGCTGAAGTTGGACGGGATGGGGGTTATTTTGTCATGCGAAACTCAGTACTTCCCGTCGTTCGCTTTACCAATAATGAGGTCAAAGCCCTTTTTATTGCCTTTATGGCCACTAGAAATCAACAACTTCCCTATCTAAAGAGTCGTCAGTCTTTATCTGAAAAATTACTGGGCCTCATCTCAGAAAACCAGCAAGAAGAGCTTTTTCTTCTAAATCAAAGCTTGCTTTTTGAAGGGACCAACCCCAACAATCCCGACCTGCTTGATCTTTCAGACCTCCCCCATCCGATGTTAGATAAACTGATCCAAATCCTTCTTTCGGACAGCTATTTATTGATTACTATCAAAGTAGAGAAGGTAATAAAGTCTTATCCAATTTATCTCTTGCACCTTTATCGTGAAAAAAGCCTTTGGCTGATCGAAGGTTTTGACTTGAAAGAAGAAAAAAAGCAGATTTTTCCTGTCGACCATCTCACTAGTGTCATACCCTACCCGACGAAAAAAAGATTAAGTAAGAAAAAGATTTTAGAAAAGCTAAGTAAGCAGGAAGAAGTAATCAACCTGGTCCTTGAGCTTGGTCCAAAAGCGATTGCCCAGTTCAAAAAATACCATCCTTTAAAGGTTTCAATCTCCTATACGAATCCTTACCAGACCACAGCCGTTCTAAAGACTTTTATCAATGTTAACAAGCCCGAAGAATTGAACGAAATAACAAATTGGCTACTTTTTCTCGGTGGGGATATAAAGGTTAGGGAATTGCCGGAAGAAGTCTTACAAGGTTTGCAAGAGAGATTATACTTATTCTGCCCATAATTAGTATCCAGTTATCCCCTTTTCTGCACACCCGCGCCTGGCGCGGGTTTTTAAAGGAATGATTATTTACCAGTTTCAGCAAACTGTTTGATTCGCTCGCCCACCTGGTCACGCACCCGCTGGAAGACAGCCCATTTTTCTTCATCTGTTCCTTGCGCTTTCGCTGGATCATCAAATCCCCAGTGCTCACGTTTCACTTTGGGAGGGGTAATTGGACATTTATCTGCGGCATCTCCACATAAAGTAATCACGAGATCGGAGTTGTTCAGCAGCTGCGGATCAATAATATCCGAGGTTTGACTCGAAATATTAATACCCACTTCGTTCATGGCTTGTACAGCCTTTGGATTTAAACCGTGAGCTTCAATGCCAGCACTGTATACATTCCACTCGTCACTCAGGTATTTTTTTGCCCAACCTTCGGCCATCTGGCTCCGGCAGGAATTTCCTGTACACAAAAAGTAAATGGTTTTCTTATCCATGATTGATAATCTCCTTTAGTTTTAAAATAGGATCAATGTTATATATAAGCCCAGCAGTGTGATGAAAAGCGTGGGAAGCGTCAGAATTATACCTGTTTTGAAATACGTTCCCCAGGATATCTTCACACCTTTGGTCGAAAGCACATGAAGCCACAGCAAGGTAGCCAGTGAACCAATCGGTGTAATCTTCGGTCCTAAGTCAGAACCGATGACATTCGCATAAATCAGGGCTTCCTTTATTAGTCCCGAGGTATGCGTGGCCTCAATGGCCAGGGCATCAATCATAACGGTAGGCATGTTATTCATTACTGAGGAGATGATTGCGGCAATAAAGCCCATCCCCATCGTAGCTGCAAACAACCCTTGTTCCGATACAGCCTGAATGGTATTAGCCAATACATCCGTAAGGCCCGCATTTCGCAGCCCATACACGACGACATACATGCCGATGGAAAAGAATACGATCGCCCAAGGTGCGCCCTTCACCACTTCCATTGTCGGTACAGCTGGACTTCTTCTTGCCATGATCAGGAAAAATATGGCGACGATCCCGGCCACCGCAGAAACAGGAATGTTCAGGAATTCACTAACAAAGTATCCCGCCAGCAGAACAGCAAGAACGACCCAGGACAGCTTGAACATCTGTTTGTCCTTAATGGCCTCTTCAGGGCTTTTCAGCTGTGAGCTGTCAAAGTTCCTTGGAATACTTTTACGGAAAAAGAGATAGAGCACGATAATGCTTGCCCCTAAGGAAAATAAGGTTGGCATTAACATCCGCCCGGCATACTCCATAAAGGTTAGTCCAAAAAAATCAGCCGATACGATATTCACCAAATTGCTAACAACCAGCGGCAATGATGTAGTATCGGCAATGAACCCGCTGGCAATGATGAACGGAAATACTTTTTTCTCGTCAAAATGGAGTGCACGGACCATCGCCAGCACAATTGGAGTTAAGATGAGCGCCGCACCATCATTGGCAAAAAATGCGGCTACTATTGCTCCAAGAATGGTGACATAGATGAACATCCGGGTTCCGTTCCCACGGGCGGCTCTTGCCATATGTAAGGCAGCCCATTCAAAAAAACCAATTTTATCGAGAATTAACGAGATCAGAATGATCGCCACAAATGCTAAGGTAGCATTCCAGACAATCAGAGTAACATCAAGAACATCGTTAAAGCTGACTACCCCGAAAAGCAAAGCGAGTATCGCCCCGCTGCAGGCAGACCATCCTATCGAGAGATTTTTAGGCTGCCAAATGACAAAAATCAATGTGACTATAAAGATAAGGCTTGCAAGAGCTACCAAGTCTTTACCCTCCAGTAGTGTCTATACCGCACGCATCTCAGCTCTCCCTTCAAACAAATTTGATCGGCCTCGAACATCATTATATAATTATAAGCTTATATAATCAATAACCTAAATGTCGTTCGCAGCAAACAACAGTTGGCACCTTTTTCATAGTAGAGAGGACTGTTTGGAATCAGGAGTAAATTGTATACCCCGAATTCACATACACTTGCATTTTACAAGTAATTACGATATAACTAAAGTCAAGAGGTGATAACAATGGAAACCCCACGAGAATTATTCCAAATCATGACCCGGCGTTTAGGATTACTGAATAAAGATTGCTGCAGCGTAGGCGGATGTAATCTCTCCGCAGCCCAAAGCCATCTGCTGTATGAAATTGATCGGAGCCATAGTCCCTCCATGCAACAGGTTGCTGAAACACTCGGGACCGATATTACAACCTTTAGCAGACAAGTCCAATCTTTGGTGAAAATGAAACTGGTTACAAAAACAGCTGACAAGGCAGATCGAAGAGTCTATACCCTGGCGCTTACTCCCGAAGGGAAAATGGTGGCAACAACGATTGATCATCAAATGAACGCCTACCTGGATGAAGCTTTTTCGAATATGAGTGAGTTTGAAGTAGAAACTTTACTGCGTTCGATTAAGCTGTTCAACGAAGCTATGGGGAAATCCAGCAATTGCTGTGCACCAGTAAAAGGGTGATTTCTCTTGACTTATACTTGCATTTTGCAAGTTGATTCAACATATAACGTGTAAACTAATCCAAACCTTTAAAGGAGTGTTCAATCATGACCCAAATGACAAACGACCAGATCCGCCAGAATGTACGGGGCCGCTACCAAAAAATCGCCGTAAAAAAGGTCGAAGCTGCCTCTTCCTGCTGCACCCCAGCCGAAAGCTGCTGTGACTCCCCTTCTGATTTTGATGCCATTTCCGCTAAAATGGGCTACTCCAGTGAAGAGCTGGCTGCAGCCCCCGAAGGTGCCAATTTAGGCCTTGGATGCGGCAATCCTCAAGCTATTGCTGAACTGCAGGCTGGTGAACATGTTCTGGACCTCGGGAGCGGTGGCGGATTCGATTGTTTCCTGGCCTCCCGGCAGGTAGGTGACCAAGGCCATGTAATCGGTGTGGATATGACACCTGAGATGATCAGCCGCGCAAGGGAGAACTCTATTAATGGAAAATTTATGAACACTGAGTTTCGTTTGGGTGAGATTGAGCATCTTCCCGTCTCCGACAATTCGGTAAATGTGATTATCTCCAATTGCGTTATTAATCTTTCGCCAGATAAACAACAGGTGTTCCGTGAAGCCTACCGTGTCCTTCAGCCGGGCGGTCGTCTGGCCATCTCGGACATCGTAACTACGGCGGAGCTTCCACCTGAAATTAAAAATGATCTTGATGAACTCTACTCCGGTTGCATCTCCGGTGCTTCTTCCATTGCAGTTGTTGAAGGGATGCTTCGGGAAAGCGGCTTTACCGAGATCAGGATTGAGCCTAAAGACGAGTCCAGAACATTTATTAAAGACTGGGTTCCCGGTGCCAATGTTGATCAATACATTGTTTCAGCCGTTATCAAAGCAGTAAAATCTTAAACTGATTTGGAGGTTATGGGATATGCGGAACAGTACCGTTCGGAGGGCAACGTATGCAGATGTAGAGGATATTCTTCACATTTACAATCAAGGCATCGAAGATCGAATTGCTGCTCTTGAAGAAGAAACGAAAGATCGTCCCTTCATAAATAACTGGTTTGATGAACATCAAGGAAGATTTGCGATTCTGGTCGCTGAAAATGATGGAAAGCCGACTGACGTGATGATTATGGAGAAGCTGCTTGTTTGACTTGATACGCCAAGAAGAATGAGTCCGAATTCTGGATGAGTTCAATCCATGGTACTAGACATTGATCTATTCGCCAATGAGACCAAGTTCTTGTCCTGCGCAAAGGACAAGAACTTGTATCCTTTATGACTCCTTCCATTCCATTAGGTATTCCTCCTGATTGGTGTTTTCATCTAAAAGAGTTTCTTTAATAGTAAAGCCGTTCTTCTCATAGAAGCGTGTTGCTGAAGTATTTTCTTTATATACTTTTAATGTAATTTTTGATTTTTGAATTTTGATGAAATTAATTAGTTCTTTTCCATAACCATTTTTTTGATAAGATGTATCAATAAAAAGTGCCGCTAAATAGTCCTCAACCATAGAAACGAACCCGACAATTTCTGCTTGATTGTAAATTACATAGGTGTCCGACATTGGAATGTATTTATCTCTCATCTCCGTTTTTTGAGAAAGCCAATATTCTTGATCGATAAAATCATGTGCTTGAATTGAGCCTTTATACCAAATATCTGTTAAAGTATCAATATCACTTTGCTTATGTAACTCTATTTTCATATTTGTTTCCTCTTTTCGAATTCTTTGCTTCTGGCCGATGGATACAATTTGTTTTTAACTCAGTATACGTGAGCAACGTCGCTTAGTTTGCTTGTTGTTTAGAAGGTCACAATCACTTTGCCCTGGGAATGGCCCGTCGACACTTTAAGCAACGCCTTGTTAATGTCACCAAACGTATAAGTTGAATCTATAGAGGGCTTGATATTTTCTTTTTCAACAAGTTTGGTGATTTCTTGTAATTGACTTCCGTTGTCTTGCACAAATAAAAAACGATATTCATTTTGTTTCTTACGCGCTAAAGAATCTAAACGAGCACCCACTAGGCCAAACAATGCTTTTTTCCACAATGGAAAATGATTGTCAACCGCAAAGCGATAATTAGGTCCTGCTTTCAATGATACCAGTTTCCCTTGTGGTTTTAAAATGCCCAGTTCAGCTTTGATCTCTTTAGTACCCAAGGTGTCGATCACATAATCGATATCTGATAGTATGTTAGCATAATTCTCTGCCTTGTAATTTATAAATTGATCAGCCCCGATCGACAGTATACGTGATTTGCCTCTTTCACTGCCACTTGTAATAACATTTAATCCCATTGATTTGGCAATGGGGATTGCCATAGCTCCAAATCCTCCGGTTCCTCCAGGAATGAATAGCTTTTTATTCGGCTGGGCACGGAGTACATCATGCAATGCTTGATAAGCAGTCAAGGCAGTAAGGGGTACTGCAGCAGCTTCAATAAAAGATAGATTTTCAGGCATGATGGATAAAGCATCTTCATTTACGGCTGCATATTCAGCAAAAGCACCGATTTTATTAAGCGGCAACCTCGTATAAACAGGGTCACCAACCTTAAAATTCAAAACATCATCACCGACGGCTTCAATCATTCCAGATAGTTCATTCCCTAAAGTTAATGGTAACTTATAGTCGGCAATCATGCGAACACTGCCATTCAGATTAAGGATGTCCAGTGGATTTACACCTGCAGCTTTTACTTTGACAAGTACCTCATGACTATTGATCTGTGGTATGTTAACATCATTAATTTCCACTTGTATTACTTTTGAATATTTCTGTATTTGTGCTGCTCTCATATTCATCCTCTTCCTTTGCTAATTTGGGGATAGCGTCGAACAGCTTTAGACTAAAACCATGGCGCACAATCTTCAGTTGTACGCCATGGTTCACCTTTATTCGGTTCACTGAACTTAAAATTCTGAAATTATTGGATAGATTCGGCCCCTCAGATTGAAATCATAGTTCTGGTCTACAATCCCTACCCCTTCGTTGTTATCATAAAGATCCACCATGAAGCCCGCCATTTGTTTGGCAGTGTGGTACTTAGGCATGTTTGCTTTGTAATCAAATTTTTCAGCATCTAATGATTTCTTTACGAATTCTGTTTCCGTTATAGCTGGTGCTAAAACTTTTGCTGTTAGTTTTGCGCCTTTCATTTCTAGTTCTTTTGCAAGCCCTTCTGTGAAGGCACTAACGTAATATTTAGATGCAGAATAAGCAACACTCCCAACAGCAATGGTATATCCGAGTGCGGATGAGACGTTAATTAACTGAGCTCCTTCTACATCAGCATAATCTCGAACATATAGTGTAGAAAGGATCGTCAAGGATTCGATGTTAACACGTAACATAGTTTCAACTTTATCTAAATTCTGCTCTACTACAAAAGAAGCTTCACCGAGCCCCGCATTGTTAATCCAAGTCTCAATTTGGTATTCCTTTAGATTGCTATACAGTGTGTAGGCCTGATCTGTAACAGACAGGTCACTTGTATGAACAATAACATTTACAGTAGGATCAATATCCTGAATTGCTGATTTGAGTTCTTCTAATTTGTCCAATCTTCTAGCTACCAAAATTAAGTTTTTGCCACGTGCAGCAAACGCCAATGCCGTCTCATATCCAATCCCTGAACTTGCTCCTGTAATAACTGTATACTTCATAATATTTTCTCCTCCATAACATGCAGATTAGTGTAAATGAGTTTTAAGTACATTTTAGAACGATCGTTCTTATTTAGGCAAAAAAAACAGTATGTCTAGACGGCCATATTTATTTTCAATGAAACGTGGCTTTTTATCTGTGTATTCCTCCCATGCCAATAATATAACATATCTAGAATGATCGGTAAAGAATGATTTTATGACCGTAATTAAGATTAGGTCTTTTTCGGAGTGAAATCCGACCTGTCCTCGGACACCTCTTTACTCGCCCAGACAAATATCCCATGCCTAGGGGATATCTTTTTTTAGAATCAGAAACTAAGGTTAAGAAGCTGAAATTAATTTCCCAAGAGATCGATAAATAGCCCTGCGTAGCTAATAAAAAAAAGACCCTTTATCCCTAAAAATGGGGTTACGGGTCTTTTTTTTATACGTGTTCATAGAGAGTGATCCGAAAACAACAAGCTCTTCAGTTAGTTCAACGCGCTCTAATATGGTGATGGAAAATTTCAGAAACGCCCCACCCAACAAGACCACCAAGCACAAGAGCCCCTACCAATACCCATGCTCTAGAAGAAGGATTTGAATTATCGTAACCATTGATTTTTTCTATAATGCGTTTTCCTTCTTCAGAATTGAGTATTTTGGGAATAATCTCATTTAGAGTCGAAGCGTAAGACGATACTATTTCATTTTGTCCATCAGGTATAGACCGACCTTCCATTTCCTTTTCAATCATAGAAAAAATTTGATCTACTTCTTCTGGATATTGAGTAAATAAGTAATCAAGATACGGCCAAGTCAAAGAATAATTTCTAGGTATCCGCGGTTCATTCGGTGAAAAAGGTGGAGGTGTACCCCATGGCGGAGTCCAAGGAACTAGAAGCGATCCCATTAACGGAATAGCGACTGGCCAGATATAATGGCTAGGTGGCTGAGCCGGCTGAGTTCCCCCACTTTTAGGTGAACACCACGGTGGAGTCCCCCACGGGCTTGATTTCGCCCAAGGTGGTGGACATGATAAACGCATACCTTCCGTGTTTGGCTGAATGTACATCGTTATTAACTCCTCCTTTTGTTTTATGAGCATCACTATTCTGTGTTATTAATTTTTTTTTATGTAGAAAAAAAATTCCAAAGAGGAATTGTTGGGCCTCGTTCGCTCTGTCAAAAATAAGTGCCGAAGCTACGCTTCGGTCAGTGTTATCTCTCCGCGGTTTTGTATGGTTACGTTACTGACAGATGGTTATCGAGGAGGCGAACTGTATCGTCTAGAGCAGCCAGTGGGCAAGCAATCCAGCTATGGGAGAGGCTTGGAACACGCTTCGGAACTTTGAAAAGGTCAAGGACGAGAACCGATTCTTGAAGCAGCAAATGGAACTACTATTAAAGAACAAGGTGTTGGAAAGGAGGAGGACCAATCATATGACCTGGATCGAGTCCATTCGAAAAGAAGTAAGTATTATGAGGCCTGTGTATGGCTCGGGGTTGCAAGAGCTTCCTATTACCATTGGAAGTCTGCTGCTGACAAAAGGCGTTCAGATCCGACAGCGGAAAAGACAAGGCAGCTTTGCATGCAGCATGAATTTTCGTATAGATACCGAAAATTCACCGCACTCCTTCGCGCAGAAGAGTTCATAAACCACAAACGGGTTCAGCGAATTATGCAGCGTGAGGGACCACAACCGCGTGAGGAGGAAGAAACGAAAGATCACGGGACAACCTGCCCATCCCGCAGATAACGTACTCAAGTGTCATTCCAAGCGGAAGGACCTCTTCAAAAGCTGGTTACGGATATTTCCTATTTACCATTTTGGAAGCAAAATATTGTAACTCTCAAGCATTCTGAATCATAAAAAGGAGAAATTGTCGCTTACAAAACAACGAAGGATGGAGGGATATAACGTCAGGCTTCGCGGCAATTGGACAAGAACAGGGTTCCTTAGCCGCTTCCCTCCATCTCGGACAAAAAAAAATCAACCCATTTAAATGAGTTGATCAATAACCATGTCTTCAAGATCGTCTGGAAAATCAATGGCTAATTATTTATCTTCTCCAAGGACGATCGGAAAATTTAATCGGTCTAATAACCTTGCACGGATTTCCTGCAGCAATGACATTAGGAGGGATATCTTTGGTCACTACGCTTCCAGCACCAACAATGCTATTTTCGCCTATAGTTACACCTTGAGTAACTTTAACATCTCCCCCCAGCCATACCCGATCCCCTATAGTAATTGGTTTCGAATAGACTCCTTTATCCGCCCGTTCAAAGGGATCTTCCGCATGATTTGCTGCATATAACCCCACTCGTGGCCCAATAAAGACATCATTTCCGATTTTCACTTCGTTACAATCAAGAATAATCATGTCGTGATTAATATACACATCGTGGCCCATAGAGATATTGAATCCAAACTCACAACGAAAGTTAGATTCAATATATACATTCTCACCCACGTCTGAAAACAATTCTTTCAATATAGACATATCGTAGCCTTCATTTGTATTTACTTTTTGATTATATTCCCGGCACATGGTTAAAGCGCGTGACCTAACTGCTGCTACATCATCACCTGCGTCATCATACATCTCTCCAGAATTTATAATCTGTTTGATTTTTTCGATGTCCATAACCTACTCCCTTTCGAGTTGTTTTTTGTGAATTCTGCATCCGGTATCCCGATCTCACTATTTTTATGCTTCCCAACTGTCAAATATCCATCTTCATTAATACCTCATGAAGACACTTGGATATCAACTGACGCGGCTTGTTCATACCTTCACTGATCCACACCTCCAATACACCTACTACCCCAGCGACAAGGAAAATAGCCTCCGTCTGTTTGTATTCATCAAACGGGCGCCTGTCCTCCAGGATCAACTTTTTCACAAAAAACTGTTTGATCTTCTGAAATGTCGCTGCTTCTTGTTCCCTGCGTGCCAGCAGAATAAACACCTCACGGTTAGACTCCATGTATTCCGTCAGCGTTTCCGTAAGCTTTATTAAATTCTCCATCGTATCGCAGGGAAGAGAAGCATCATATAGTTCTTCGAGTTCACGCAATAATTCATTTTCTAATTGATCCGATAAATCGCGGATATCCTTATAATGTAAGTAGAATGTGCCTCTGCCCAAATCAGCTTCCCTCGATATTTCTGCCACTGTAATCTGATTTAAGGGTTTATGTTCTAACAGCTGTAAAAAAGCTGAACGAATAGCCCGCTTCGTTTTGCTTGTCCTTCTATCCTTCATTCAATATCTCCTCAACAATTTTTTATAATATGTTCATATTTGAACACTTTCTGCGATATTGAAGATTGAAATGTTACAACTCCATCTTTACAATAAACACATGTTCAAATAAATACAAGTGTTTATTATTATTTAGCGAAAATAAATGAGGTGCATCAGATGACAACAGATGTTCAGGAAAACACATTAAGTAAGCATATTTTCAAGAAAAGTAATACATCTATTCTTATCGTTGGTGGATATGGCACGGTAGGAACAGTATTAAGCGAGTTGATTTCGATTCATTATCCCGAGGTACATATTATTATTGGGGGACGACGGCTTCATAAAGCACAGTCAGCAGCACGTCTTCTACCCAAAGCTGATGGAGTACGGATCGACATCCTTGATGCCGATCCGCTGGCAGGTATGACATATATGCCCGATGCCATGATCGTGTCAGTCAATGATCAGGAAGATCGATTGCTGCGAGCAGCCGTGAAACGGGGGATTCCACTCATTGATATTACCCGCTGGATCGAACGAATTGATGATGCCCACGCTGTGGTATCCGAAGAAAAAGGCCATTCTCCCGTTGTACTTGCATCTGGCTGGATGGCAAGTGCCGCAACGATTGCCGCTTCATCCATACTTATGGGTAAGGAACCGGCGGAGAACATCGATATCGATATTCTCCTTTCTTTAAAAGACAAAAGCGGCCTAGATTCTTTCACTCATTTCGTTGACGCTCATTTGCCTTTTGAAATATGGGAGCAAAGCAATGCACGCACCGTTCCCGGCTTCTCTGATCCCAAGACTGTCTCCTTCAGCAGAGAACAAGTCTTCCAGTGCCGACGTATAAGCAGTCCTGAGAGTATGACCTTGGTCAGTAACGGACTTGCCAAAGGGGTGTCCATACGTCTGGCCTTCGACAGCCGTTTCACAAACCGTGCATTCGCTGCATTGGTGAGATGTGGTATTTGGGCGCGCCTGTCCCTAAAGAGACGTACGTCCATACTTCATAGTAGCTTCAATACTTCAACCGCACCGCAGGAATTTATTCTGTCTATAAAAACTAATTCAAAGATACATAGAATCCGTGTTACGGACCCTCTAGGTCAAGCACATCTTACGGCAGCCAGTACATTGACTCAACTTGAGCGAATTTTCGAATTAAATGGAAGAACCTCACCTAAACCGGGAGTCAGCTTCCCAGAAGAAGCAACTGACACCGCGTTAGATATTGCCACCATGACACTAATGGGTGTTCAATTTACAGAAATTTAAGTGTCTGTTAAATGGCCCGGCACAAAAACCGGGTAGTTCCCAAGGAAGAGCTGTTCGCCAAGGTATGTGGCGACTCGTTCACTGGGGACTGAGCCCAATAATAGAAACAGCGCCAGTCTTGGACGAGAAAATAAAGTTTTAGACTGCCGCTACTTTAACGACTCTTAATCGAACGATTCAGCGATTTCATGCACGTTACCAAACAGATCAACGAAAGCAGCATATCGCCCTTGAGTAGGTTTATCATGCAAAAATCGAATACCCTTTTCCTTCATTTCCTTATAAGTTTGCTCAACGGACACGACCTCAAACACCAAAACTGTTCTAGCCTCGTTTGAATAATCTCCAATTTCTTTGGTCTTTTCACACTTAAAAGCTATAAGCTGACAGCCGTCAAGGTCAAAAACAAGCTTATTTTCTTGCTCTAACAGTGTTTGCAAACCCAGTAATTCAGAATAAAACCATCTCGCCTTTGTCATGTCATTGACGAAAATCATTATATGTCCTAGTTTCATAAGGCTATGCTGCCCCTTCACTTTTTTGAGGATACCATTTTTTATGGTTCATGCAGAATATACCTCTATCTTTTCAAGCCTCTTCATTCAAGCATTGTTCAATAAAGTCAAACAAGCCTGCCGCCTCAACAGACCGGTTTCCCCAGTCATGATAAAAATAGAGCAATTGCCCAAAGGTCCCTTCTTCTGAAGGGTCTGTGTCTACACAGAGATGATCGCCACCCCCGTTGCTGGCAATAGGGATCCACCGTGGATTCCACAGGAACGGCTTGATCTGTGAGGCAATCTCCGGTTCCATGTCATCCGGATCAAACTCTTCATTTAGAAATTCCCAATCCTCGATAATCTGTTCAAGCGGCGACAGCGTTAGATTTCGGACAAAACACTCCGAGCCTGCTTCCCAATCCTGACCATTATATATGCTGTAGAAGTCCCTCATCTCTTGGGGAAGTATAACCCCCAGCGTACTGGCAAGCCCATCAAGTTCTTCCCCGCTAGCGCCAGGCTGTAAATTCAAACTCGCTTCGTACCCCGGAGTATTCCGGTTGCCTTTTGAAATAATGCGCTGCCACAGTGTCTCTGCCTTCTCTGTCATATGCCCTCATCCTCCTTATAAACCTTGGCTTACAAAATTTTTCTGTTTATCTATGTCCATATGTATCCGATGTCCGGCAAAATAATCCGGTTTGTTCCCAAGCTCAATTGACATCTTAAACGAACCGGCACCATCTACCTGCTCAAAAACAACACTCCATAGAAACAAGCTGTTTAAAAAAGCTTCATCCGAAATAGGGACGCACACAGTTTCCCCATCCAGCTCCACATAGCCTTCATTGTCCGATAGCTCAACAAAATCCGGGTCATCACAAATCCATTCCTCGGCCCGCTCTTTAGCCCACTCCATCGCCTTACTGAGTTCTCCCTTGTTCATCTGAAGCCAGGCAAGCTCCTCCTCCAGCAAAGGAACGGCACTTATAGCTGCATCTTTTGCCATTTCCTTTGTTCCGATTGCCGTGGGCAGGAATATTTCAACCTCAACATCGTCTCCCCAAATCTGTACAGGCTGGAAACAGCAGCAATATGTCTCCTTCGTCAATTCCGTTATTGACCACGATTCAACGGGTATCCGGACCACTACATCTGACATTTGTTTTTCTCCTCCATAATTTACTCCTTCCAATATACCCCAAATAATGCCGTGGAGACACCATATCTTATACAAACTATTCGGTGGCATAAGAGTTATATTGTATTCGTTTTGCAGGTTAACCGGATTGCGTTCCGCCGTGGCACTATACAATCTGTCCGAAAGCGCTTAATATTTTCTATGACGAATGGTTAACATCTGCTTTAGTTAAAGTGAAGTTATTCGAGAAGGAGACATAAGTGACATGCTGGAGTCAAACATAACCAACCAATTGAAAAAAATGCTGAAAGCAAGTATCGACAACAAGGAAATCGCAGGAGCGAACTTTATGCTGATCAAAAACGGCAACGAAGTTTTTTACCATGAAGACGGCTTGGCTGACCTCGAGTCGGGACGTCCTATTACAAGGGATTCGATTTTTCGTTTATATTCGATGACGAAGCCGATTACCGCCACTTCCGTCATGATGCTGCTCGAGCGTGGGGATATCGATTTATTCGATCCTGTCAGCCGCTATATTCCGGGCTTCCAAAACCAACAGGTCGAGATAAACGGCGAACTGGTGCCTGTCAGCCGCGAAGTCAACATTCACGATTTGCTGAACATGACATCGGGATTGGTATACGGCGGAACGGACAAAGCCGGACAGCAAACAGATGCTTTGTTCCAAGAACTGGGCAGCCGTTTGTACAGTGAAAACGCGATGAGCACAATGGAATTTGCAAATTGCCTAGGTAAAGGCCCCCTTTCGTTCGAGCCGGGAACGTACTGGCAATACGGAACATCGGCAGACGTCCTTGGCGCGATTGTGGAAGCGGTTAGCGGCATGCGGTATGGGCAATTTTTGAAAAAGGAAATCTTTGAGCCGCTGGAAATGAAAGATACCGGTTTCTGGCTGCCTGAAGGAAAAAGAGAACGCCTTGTGAAAACCTATCAGGATGATGGTGAAGGCGGTTTGAAGCTGTATGCGGAAAGCCACCTGGGCATTGGCCATCAGATGGACCTTGATCCGGCATTTGAGTCGGGCGGAGCGGGACTTGTCTCTACGATTGACGATTCCGCCAAATTCACAACAATGCTAATGAATCAAGGCAGCTTAAAAGGTGTTCAACTATTGAAGCCTAGAACAGTTAAATATTTAACCTCTGCAGCTTTAACCGATTGGCAGCAAAAAGGCTTCGATACGTGGCATACATTGCGTGGACATAGCTACGGCAATCAGATGCGCATCATGACCGACAGCGGAAAAGCCGGATTCATCGGCGGCCAAGGTGAATACGGCTGGGACGGCTGGCTGGGGGCGTACTTCAGCAACAGTCCTCAAGAAGGTCTGACTATACTATTTATGATCCAAAAAAAAGATGCCGGCACGATGACAATTACGCGCAAGCTGCGTAATATCGTGTTCAGCACCTTGTAAGGGGCAAAATGAAGGGAATCGCACAGTTAGGAATAACTTTCAGGCGAGTGTTTTGGTCATTATAAAATCAATTTGTTCTTCATCACCCATGAAAAAAGAGTGAGCTCCCGTTTGAACAAAACCGATTTTCTTATAAAAATCAATGGCCTTCTCATTCTTTTCCCAAACTCCTAACCAGATCATCTTTTTGTTTTGTATCATGGCTACGTCCGTTGCTTTGTCTATTAGATACTTTCCAAGCCCTTTTCTTTGAAATTTGATTCTTATATAGATCCTCTCAATTTCGAGTGAATCATCACCTGTTTTTTCGGATTGGGAATCATTGATGTTTACCTTTAAATATCCGGCAAGTTCTTCATTAAAAGAGATGAAAAAGAATTCTGAATAAATATTGCTCAATTCCTTTTCCAACTGTTTATAGTTAAATGCTTTTTCTAAATAGGTTTTCATATTTTCAGGTGAATTCTGATATTTAAAAGTATCATTGAATGTTTCAACGCTAATTTGCTGTAGTATTTGTAAATCTTCACGGCTGCACTTCTTTATTATTACTGACATTCTAGGAGCTCCTTTATTTAAGTTTAATATATTCTTTTGTTGCCCTTTTTTACAAATTCCCAGTCTACTTCAATATTTTTTCTAACTCTTTGAAGAAGTTCAAAAATGGTTTCTGCTTCTCTTTCGGAAAATCCCGCTAACGCTACACTATTTGAATGGTCATTTTCTCTTTTTATAAAAGGCAGAACATTTTCCCCTTTTTCGGTTGGAAAGAGTCTATTTATCTTTTTGTTAATTTGATCGTCTCTCTTTTCAACAAAACCATGGATTTCAAGTTTTTTTATTGCCCGAGCTGCGGTTGTTCTGTCTACTTTAATCATTTCGGCTAATTTTTCTTGAATTATTCCTGGGTTTTCACAGATTCGGACAAGGTATAAATACTGCCCTTTGGTAAGTTCATATTCTTTAAATTCAATATTGCTTATAGAATCTAATGCTCTTGCAATCATTCCAATTTCACGTAGGATTTCTTTCATCAAAACAACTCCATAAATTTTTTTACTTGCCGATACGTTTAATAGTTTATAATAATATTGTTGCATTTGCAACATGTTGCTAAATGAGAGTGTAGTTCTTCATAAATACAGCCAGCAATCACCAACTCATTAAAAGTGGTGGATTTGCTGGCTGTTTACTTTATTTTATATATCCCCTCGTGAAGGCAATGTTTCCATCATAGTCTAGGTATACATTATGAATATTGGGTTTTTGCAGAACATCTGCAACATAATAATACAGCGGAATGATAGCCATCTGGTCGATAAGCAGCTTTTCGGCTTTGGCATAAAGCTTGATGCGTTCTTTCGGATCAAAAGTATGTTTTGCTTGAGTTACATAGCTGTCATACAACGGATCACTCCAGCCTGAATCGTTGTTCTCATTCGTGGAAGACAGTATCTCCATCATAGCCGCAGGATCATTATAGTCTGCTCCCCAGCCAGCTCTTACCACGGCAAAATTCCGGCTGACCTTGTTGCTGATCAGCTCTTCCCAGGACTGGACCTCGAGACTTGCTTTGATACCCAGATTGTTGTACCAGTCGTTAATGACGGATTCTGCGATAGTATAATGTCCAGGTCCTTCGTTAACGATGACCGAAAAGCTTGGAAACTCGTTAAGCCCTTCTTCGTTTAAGCCTTTCTGCAGCAATTCCCTGGCCAGCTTCACATTTTCTTTAAAATAAGACGTATCTGCAACTGCGGTACGAAAATTGAGATCAGTGCTACGGATAGCCGGAGGTATAAATCCGAATGCAGGTGATCCATACCGGAGAGCTTCCCGGTCGATTGCCATAGCTAAGGCTTTTCGTATATTCACGTTATTAAAGGGAGCTTGCTGCAGATTGAACTGATAATAATAAGTTGAGCCAAGAGGCATCTCTACGGTACGGATAGAAGATGCCTTAGCACGAGTAGAATTATCCAGCATATCGAATTCCGCAACAGCCCAGTCTACTTCATTATTTATGTAAGCAGCAGTAGTGTTAGCTGTTCCCGGCTTTGGCAGAAGAAATTGGACTTCTGAGAAATGAATATCAGCAGCTGCATGATATTTCGGGTTGCTAACGAGTGTCATTTTATTTTTTTCCCAGGACTGTAGTGTGAAGGGACCGTTCGTGATTATAGTATTTGCAGAGTAAGCCCATTTTTTGTTCGCCTTCACATTCCCCGCATTTACCGGCATATAAACATTCTCTGCCAGCGACTGAATGAAATAGGCTGTTTTTTCGTTCAGCGTCACCTGTAGAGTATTGCTGTTCAGTGCTTTCACTCCCACTTTTGAAGAGTCCTTTAGCCTGCCTTGATTGTAATCCTTCGCATTGGAAATTGTATACATATTGAATGCTGAGTTGCTGCCGGTTTCAGGCGCTAACGCCCTTTTCCATGCGTACTCAAAATCCGCGGCTGTAATCCGCTCCTTATTGCTCCACTTCGCGTCGGACCGTAGTGTAAACGTATAGGTTTTACCGTCAGAAGAGATTTTCCATGCTTTAGCGATGCCCGGTACAGCCTGACCTGTTTTATCCAGCCGAACCAATCCTTCGAACAATCCATTGACGATTGTCGATGTAATGACGTCTGAGGATATGGCAGGATCGAGTGATGCCGGTAATTTCTCGAGACCGATCCGGAGGATCTGCTTTGTTCCTGCTGGTGATGCGGCAGTCCACGAAGCCGTATTTAATCCTATAAGTAAGCTGAAAATCAATAATACACCTATTAATCTTTTCAACCATGCCCCTCCTCTTATTGCCCAAATATTTACATCGGTTATAGAATATCATAATCATTGAAATCGAGCTACTAAATGAAGAACTCCGCAATCACTCAGATGCTAAAAAAGCCCGGGCTTATCCACCCGGACTTCTGCAAAGAAATTTATATCTAATAATAGCTTATTATTCGTTGTTGTTCATCCATTGAAAATGGAAGCTTCCCGGCTGATCCACCCGTTCAAAGGTATGCGCTCCAAAGTAGTCTCTTTGTGCCTGCAGCAGGTTGGCCGGGAGACGTTCGGAACGGTAGCTGTCATAGTAGGCCAGTCCGGAAGCGAAGGCCGGAACCGGAATTCCTCTTTTGACGGCAATCGCAACTACATCTCTCCACGCTTCCTGGTAGTTATGAACCACACTGCTGAAATACCCATCCAGGAACAGGTTTTTGAGCTCAGGGTCGCGGGCGTAGGCGTCCTTGATATTTTGCAGGAAGCCTGCGCGGATAATGCAGCCTCCGCGGAAAATCATCGCAATGCTTCCGTAGTTCAGGTTCCAGTTATATTCATCCGAAGCCACTCTCATCTGGGCAAAGCCTTGGGCGTACGAGGCGATTTTGCTGGCATAGAGCGCTTTGCGGACCGCTTCGATGAATGCCTTGGCGTCTCCGTCATAGCTCTTGACCTCAGGTCCCTTCAGGCGCTTGCTTGCAGCCACACGCTCTTCCTTCATGGCCGAGATGAAACGTGCAAAGACGGATTCAGTAATGATGGACAACGGAACGCCCAGATCGAGTGCATTTTGACTCGTCCATTTGCCCGTCCCCTTTTGTCCGGCGGAATCCAGGATCACATCGACCATCGGCTTGCCTGTGTCCGGGTCTGCTTTGGCGAAGATGTCGGCTGTAATCTCAATGAGATAGCTGCTTAGCTCGCCGCGGTTCCATTCCGAGAAAATCTGATGCAGCTCATCAGTATCCAGTCCCAGAACATCCTTCAACAACTGATACGCTTCTCCAATAAGCTGCATATCGCCGTATTCGATGCCGTTATGGACCATTTTGACATAGTGCCCGGCACCATCTTCTCCGATGTAAGTGGAGCACGGATCGCCGTCTACTTTGGCTGAAATGGCGGTCAGGATTGGCTCCACCAGCTCGTAAGCATCCTTTTGTCCGCCCGGCATAATGGCGGGTCCCTTCAGCGCCCCTTCTTCACCGCCCGATACCCCTGCACCGATGAAGCGGAAGCCTTGAGCCTGAAGCTCTTTGTTCCGTCTTTGCGTATCCGGGAAAAAGGCGTTCCCGCCGTCAATCAGGATATCCCCTGGTGACAAATGCGGTACCAGCTGCTGAATCGTATCATCGGTCGGCTTGCCGGCCTTGACCATAATCATGATTTTACGCGGCAGCTCCAGAGACTGAACGAACTCTTCAATGCTGTAGGCACCTGCGAAATTTTTGCCCGCTGCTTCTGCAAGCAGCTCATCGGTTTTCTCCCGGGAACGGTTGTACAAGGCCACCGAGAACCCTTTGCTCTCCATATTCAAGGCCAGATTCTTACCCATGACGGCTAAGCCGACCACACCAATTTGCTGTTTACCCATCGTCAATAAACCTCCCTATGATATGTGCTGGACAATTAGACCTGTGGCGCTTTCTTCCAGTCGGCAGCGAACTTCTCCAGCCCCTGATCGGTGAGCGGATGTTTGGAGATCTGCTCAATCACGCTGAACGGAATGGTGGCAATATGCGCACCGGCCATGGCAACGCGGGTCACATGGTCCGGATGACGGACCGAAGCGGCGATTATCTGCGCATCCAGGTTATGAATGCGGAATAGCTCGGCGACTTTTACGATCAATTGCACTCCATCCTCCGAAATATCATCCAGACGGCCCAGGAATGGCGATACATAAGTAGCTCCTGCACGGGCAGCGAGCAGCGCTTGGTTCACGGTGAAGATCAGCGTCACATTTGTTTTCACGCCTTTTTGAGTCAGATACCGGCAGGCTTCCAGACCTGCGAGTGTCATCGGGAGCTTGATCGTAATGTTTTTATCATAGTTATTGATCTTAATCAGCTCGTTCGCCTGTGCGATCATTTCTTCCGCAGTAACGGCATCCGGTGTTACTTCAGCGGATACGGACTCTACCTCAGGCACAGTGCGCAGAATTTCTGCAATGCGGTCTTCAAATTTCACGCCTTCTTTGGCTACCAGAGATGGATTCGTTGTGACTCCGGACAGTACACCGATTTGGTATGCTTTTTTGATATCTTCCACATTTGCAGTATCGATAAAAAATTTCATATTCGTAAACCTCCATTTTTAGTTGAACTAATATTAGAATTAAAAATTTGAAGCATCACGTAAAGAAAGCTCGCTTACTTCTTCAATGGCAGAGTCGAGCCACCAGTGATTTCCATCCTTCGCCAGCAGCTGATTCGATTCTGCAGGTCCGAACGTACCCGCAGCGTAGGAATGAAGGGGAACCGTATTCTTGTCAAAAGCATTCAGGATTGGCTGCACCCACTTCCAGGACAGCTCCACCTCATTCCAATGCGCAAAGAATGACGGATCTCCGTGCAAAGCATCATAGATCAGGTTCTCATAAGCCTCCGGGACCTCAATAGATCTGGTATGGAAGTCAATATGGATAGCCTTGAACTTCCCCTTGTGCTGGGGATCTCTTGCCTTGAGCTGTAGCGTAATCCCCTCGTTCGGGCTGATTTCGAACACCAGAAGATTGGGGATATCATCCTCGGCGGCTGACGAATTCTGTTTGAGCGGCTCTTTGAATTCAATCACAATCCGTGTCGATTTCTCTTTCATTCTCTTCCCGGTTCGGATATAGAACGGCACACCTTTCCAGAATGGATCATCGATCGTAAGTCTGGCCGCAATAAATGTATCGTTCATCGAACCTGCCGGAATTCCCGGTTCGGAGAGATAGCCTGGAACCGGCTTGCCCTTGATGGTGCCTGCAGTGTACTGCCCACGGATTACTTTAAACTGGATATCCGCTTCTTCCAACGGTTCCAGGGCCTCCATAACTTCTTTTTTCTTGTAGCGCACCTCGTCTGCAGAGCTGTCTTTCGGCAAGCGGATCGCAAGCATCATCAGCAGCTGCAGCATATGATTCTGGAACATGTCTCTCAGTGCACCCACATGATCATAATAACCCGCTCTTTCTTCCACACCCACCGTTTCCCCCGCAGTAATCTGCACGTTGGCAATGTAGCGGTTGTTCCAGAGTGCGTGAAGCACCGGATTCGTCTGCTGGAATACATCCAGCTCCTGCACCATTGGCTTGCCCAGATAATGGTCGATCCGGAAAATTTCATCCTCACTAAACGCTTCGCTCAGCTTCAGATTCAGCGCCTGCGCAGACTGCAGATCATGTCCGAAGGGCTTCTCAATCACCAGACGTTTCCAGCCTTTGGCGGCACCCAGACCACTTTCCTTAATGTTCAAGGCAATCGGCTCAAAAAACTCAGGACCGACAGATAAATAGAACATCCGGTTCGGGGAACTGCCCATGCTCTCTTCCTGCTGCTCAACCCGCTGCAGCAGTTTTAGGTAATCCTCTGTATGCCCTACATCCAGCACATTATATCGGAAGGACTTCAGGAAGCGGCGCACGGACGCAGAATCGTTCACTTCCCGCCGGGAGAAATCCCGGATGGACCGCTCCACCATAGCCTGAAAGGCTTCATCAGCAAGTTCTCTTCTGCCAAGACCAATCACAGAGAATGAATGGTGCAGCTTGTGGTCGAGAAACAGATTATACAGCGCGGGGTAGATTTTTCTTCGGGCCAAATCCCCTGTCGCTCCAAATAAAACAAATGTGGTTGCCTCCATCTCCATTCTCCTTCTGCTCTGGTTTATCTTTCCTGGTTACACTATAATACAAATACGAACCATACAAGTAATTAATATATTTCACAGGAGCTATAGGCCATGTCTATGAACAATTTCGAGCTATACAAGGTTTTTTACTGGGCAGCCAAGACAGGAAGCCTGACCCAAGCCGCCAAATCCCTGTACATTACCCAGCCAAGCGTCAGTCATGCGATTAAGCAACTGGAAGACAGCTTCGGCCTTACCCTCTTCACCCGGAATTCCAAGGGCGTCATGCTGACACCTGAGGGAGCCACTTTGTACTCCTATATTGAACAATCCCATATCCTTATCACCCAAGCCGAGAAGAAAATGGCCGAGCTCAAAAACCTTGACAACGGCGAACTGCGGATTGGCGGCAGTGATTCACTGTTCAAGCATTATCTGCTGCCTTTTATCGAAATCTTTCACCAGCGCTACCCTGGCATTCGGCTTCATCTGATCCACGGAACGACGCCGGAGGTCATTTCATATTTAAAAGAAGGCCTCGTAGATCTGGGCGTAGTGCGCATGCCGATCACCGATCCCCAGCTTGAGGTGCGGCAGGGACTTCAACTGCAGGACTGCTTCATCGCGGGCAGCCACTATGCTGAGCTGAACCAGAAGGTGCTCTCTATTGAGGAGCTGCTACAGTACCCCATTATCCTCTTCTCCCGCAGCAGCCGCGCACGTATGGCGATTACGGACTTGTTCCAAGGCTACGGATATGAGCTGAAGCCTGAATTCGAGGTTGGCAGCGTTGGCCTGCTGATCGAGTTTGCCCGCAAAGGACTCGGCATCTCGTTCGTGACCCGGGAATTTGTGTCCAAGGAGCTGGAGGAAGGTTCTCTCTTCGAGATTCAACTGGATGTTCAGCTTCCCCCTGCCCGGGTGGGCATGATGACTATGCGCAACATGCCGCTAACGACAGCGGCCAGCAAGTTCATTGAGATTACTAAGGGAGACTGAAATATATAAACTGAGGGGGCTGTGAGGCTGCAGCTTGCTTTATTTAGCTTCCAACACTATGATAATGATGCAATATCACTTTTTGAACTAGCATTCCTTTGATGCTATAACATTCTTTTTGAAACTATTGGAGGATCAGAACATGCTGACTAAAGATGAACTTCCCTTTTGCCCGGTTGCCGTTACTGTGGGATTGATAGGTAATAAGTGGAAGCTGCTCATTATGAGAAACCTTTTGGCTAGACCGAATCGTTTTACTGAACTGCGAAATACAATCCCCGGAATCAGCCAGAAAGTGCTGACGGACAATCTTCGTTCTATGGAACAAGACGGGATTATCGTGAGAAAGGTATTCGCCGAAGTTCCGCCACGGGTGGAATATTCCTTAAGCGATATAGGGCACACGATGCGTCCGATCATCTCCGCTATGGAGCAATGGGGTAATGGTTATCAAGAGACATACAAGGACAATCAGACAGCAGTTGAAAGTAGAGTGTCGGCCGATTAATCCAGTCTACTCATCTATCGCAATCAAGCGCTTCTAAGAGTCGAACATTATTGAATCCTCAATAAATGTGTCCGGCTCTTTCAAGCGCTTTTTTTGTCTGTACCAAACGTTTCTTGTAACTATTTATTTACGATTACAATTTTACCGTTAGCTGAGTTGCTCTCCATTAAGAGATGTGCCTCATGGATGTGTTCGAGCGGCAGCACTTTGGCGATAGGTACTTTGATCTCATGCCGTTCGATATGCTGGAACAGCTCTACGAGCAAGTGTCTCTTGACATGCGTGCTTGTGAACGATGTCAGATACACGTTAGTCGGAACGTCAACCATCGGTTCGAACCCGTCCAATACCCACTCGCCGGCCAAAATCCCCGTGACACACACGATGCCATATTCGGCGGCAAGTCCAAGTGAATGCTTAAGCGTAACGGTTCCTACAAGCTCCAATACTTTATTTACGCCGCCTGGGGCAATAGCAAAAAGCTTCTCGGACAAGCTGTTGTCATCAAGCAAGATATGATCTGCGCCAAACTGCTTAAGAAGCTCCATCTTGTCCGGATTTCTTGTTGTTGAGATCACCGTTGCTCCAATACTTTTGGCAAGCTGTAAAGCTGCGAGTCCTACGGAACTGGTGCCTCCGCGAATCAGTAGTGCCTCTCCCCCAGTCAGCTTCAGGGTGTCAAATAACGAAGCATAAGCCGTGTAGTACATTTCCGGAATCGCAGCCAGCTCAGCCCAGTCCAGCTGAATATCAATAGGGTACACCTGGTCTGACGGAATTAGTGTATACTCCGCATAGCTGCCGTCAAAATCGCGTCCAAGCCCGCCCATTAACGACACAATCCGTTGTCCTTTGACTAGACCGCTATCCGACGGATCTTCAACTTTACCCACACATTCAATCCCGATAATACGCGGAAGTTGAACGGAAGGCGAATGCCCCTGTCTGGTGAAAATCTCCGAACGATTAATGCCAAAAGCCTGAATTTTAACCAGGACCCAGCCTGGCTTCACTTCAGGTAATGGTACCTCCCTCACCTGCAGCTCCTGCGGCTCACACGGATGCTCCAATACTACTGCTTTCATTTTGCAGCTCTCCTTTATATGCTTTTTTCTATCCTAACGAGCAGCGCATTGACACCAACCGCCATTCCGGCGGATAGTACACTGCCCCAGACGATTTTATATACGTTCATTGTCCGAAGTCCGTCAAACAAGATATCACCCAATCCTCCTGCGTTGATGAACGCAGCGATCGTAGCCATGCCTATCGTAGATACTACCGCAAGCCGTATTCCGGTAAAAAAGGCTCTTATGGATAACGGCAGTCTGATCTTGTACAGCACCTGCAGGTTACTCATGCCAATGCCTGTAGCCGCTTCGATGATGGCGGGATCAACCCCATTCAGACCTGCAAAGAAATTTCGCAGGAGCAGATATTGATTGTACACTACAAGCACTGTAATAGCCGTGGTCTTGCCCAGTCCCGTTACAGGAATCATCATCGCGAACAGAGCCACACTGGGTATCGAATAGATGATTGAGAACAAATGAACCAAGAACCTGGACAGCATTTTAGATGTCATGGAGATTAGGGTCAGAATCGAGGCGAGTAAAAGCGATGCCAGTAGTGTCATGCCCACAATCTCCAAATGTTCCACCAGCGCCTTTGCCCATTTATCGGGGTGGTTCATGATATAATCGATCAAGTTAACCCCTCCCAGAACTTCTCCTGCCCGCGGGATGAAGCGATTAAGGAGGATACGAAGCCATCTGCAGGGAAGGACGCAATATTCTTTGGCGTATCGAATTGACAGACCCGTCCTTTGTCCATAACAATAACCCGGTGCCCTAATTTAAATGCTTCATTGATATCATGGGTCACGAACAGAAAGGTTTTCTTCAGTCCTCCGTGAATGCGCAGTAGTTCATCCTGCAAATTCATCCGGGTGATGGCATCTAGTGCACCAAAAGGTTCGTCAATCAGCATGATCTTGGGGTCTGACGCCAGCGCTCTTGCCAATCCGATCCGTTGTTGTTGGCCGCCTGACAGCTGGGAAGGATAGCGGTTCTTAAACTCACCCGGCTCTAGACCAACGAGTGTTAATAATTCATCTACTCTAGCTTCAATCTTTGCTTTGCTCCACTTTAAGAGCTTAGGTACGGCGGCGACATTCTGTCTGATGGTCATATGCGGGAATAAACCTACCTGTTGAATGACATAACCGATGCGTCTTCTTACTGTAACCGGATCCAGGGCTATGATATCTTCTCCAAAGAGCGTAATGCTCCCTTCGTCCGGCTCGTACAGACGGTTAATCATTTTCATCAATGTAGTTTTGCCGGAACCCGAGGAGCCCAGAATGGTAATGAACTCCCCTTCTTCAATGGACAGACTTACATGATCCACCGCGAAATAGCCGGCCTGATTATATTTCTTGCTCACATTGCTGAGTTCGATCGCAGTCTGTGCCATATTCTCCTCCAGAAATCCCGTTTATTTAATGGAGTCGTAAAACTCCTTGGCCACATCTTCATATTCTTCTTTGTCCACATCCACCTTTGCGTTCAAGGCTGTAATGGATGCGGTGTCCAGCGCAGCGCTTACCTTATTAATCATCTCTGAAATGTCCGGGTTGGCATTCAATACCTCGTTACGGACAACCGGAGCCAAATTATAAGGCGGCCATACCTGTTTGTCATCTTCTAGCAGTGTGAATTCATCCGTATTTACCAGCATGCCTTCCGTTGTATAACCCGGTGCGACATCCGCTTCGTCATTAGAGAGAACCTCATACTTCAAACTGTTATCATAGACCTTTGACGACTTCCATTTCAGCGGACCATAGGCCTTCTCAAGCGCCGGGATGCCGTCTTCACGCTGATCCACTTCACCTTGCGATGCAAACCGCAGCCTACTTGCATGTTTCTGCAGATCGGAAATCGTTGTAATCCCCAGCTCCTTAGATACAGCTGTGCGGACAACCAGCCCTGCTCCATCATTGGCTTTGGAGTAATCCAGCCAAGTGACTTGGAACTGTTGTTCATATTCATTTTTCACCGTATTGTAAACTTCCTCAGGGTCGGTCATCAGCGGCTTCTTGAGGATGGTTAACAAGCCTGTCCCTGTGTATTCCGGATATAGATCAATCTCATCATTAATAAGCGAGGTATGAATGACGGACCCTGCAATGTTGAAGACTCTCTCGACCTTGTATCCTGCATCCTCCAGCGCCAGAGCATACAATTCACCTACGAGCAAATTTTCTGTAAAATCTTTGCTCCCGACACGTACTGTCGGTTGGCCGCTTCCTTCCTCGTTCTTGCTGCCGCAAGCGGCCAGTGTAAACATCAATAGTAGTACAATTGCAATTGCTGTGAATGACTTTGTTGTATTCTTCATATCCAATCCCTACTTTCCGGTGAATTTATATTTAAACAAATATCTTTCTGCCCCATCAAGGATGAGCGTGGAGGCGATGGACAGCACCGCAACCGATATACCTCCAATCAGGAGCAAGTCGATCCGGTTTAGACCAAGGCCTGTGAAAATAATGCTCCCGAGACCTCCGGCGCCGATCTTTGCGGCTAATGTCGCGCTTGCCACGATCTCAATGGCAGCCGTCTTGATTCCGGTTAGAATGAGCGGCGCGGCTAACGGAAGCTTCACCTTCCATAGCACCTGCCAGTCCGACATTCCCATCGCGTAAGCCGTTTCCAGCATAAACGCAGGCACTTCTTCAAGTCCGGCAACAGTGTTCATCAGAATCGGCGGAATGGCTAGTAATATCAGTGCTGTCATAGCCGGCTGGAACCCTGTCCCCATCAGCGGGATCAACAGAAAGAGGATCGCCAGGCTTGGGATGATCCGTAAAACCTGAAAGATGGTGACGATCCATTTTTCGTATTTCTTGCGTTCCGCGCACAAATATCCCAGGATGATTCCAAACAAAGCTGAGCCCCCTAAAGCCAAGACGCTGATGGCGATGTGCTCTTTTACGGAGAACAAGTAAGCACCTATGTCGGTTGTGAAATAATTCGTAATCTGCTCCCATAAGCTGCTGCCCAAGCTGAATCCCGCCTTTACTGATTGCATTTTCTAGCGCTAAAATAATCATAAGTTATATAGTTACTTACCGGAAGTAGGCACCTTTTTATAATAGAGTTACCTTTAGGTGACTATTGGAGATATGTGCGGAAAATCCCTATAGCATAATGCTCTTCTATGTGCCAAACTGTGCACATTCCCTAAAACGAATGAATAATAGTAAACATTCTCCCAATCAAGTTCACAAAACAAAAAAGCCGCCATCTTGGCGACTTTCTATTGATCTTCATAAAAGGATCGCTCCTGCAGTTCCAAAATGCTCTTGTCCTATCGAACCTTACGTTTGTAAGCTATGTTAACCATTTCAGAAGATACCAGCATGATGCTAAAAAGAATGAGCAGTATTACAGGAACCATAATCATTCCCAATTGACTTGCAAATATCCCCATCAATGATGGTATTAGTGTTGAACCCGTATAAGCACTAGCCATTGCAAGTCCAATGACACTTGGGGAAGCTATTTTGCCAAAACGTTCCGGTGTTGAATGAACAATGCTTGGATAGATTGGTGCTCCGCCCAACCCCACAATAAATAGGGCACCTGCAGAAATCCAATAATGGACTGGCATAACAAGAATCAAAAGTCCAAAACAGCCCACGATCCCACCATATCTTATCAGGTTTTTACTGGATACGTTAGTAGACAGAAATCCTGATATGATTCGTCCAATGATGATTCCAATATAGAATAAGGAAGATAAAGCTGCTGCTGTGCCAGGAGAAACCCCTTTATTCCCTATAAAAAAAGATGCCATCCATAGACCTGCAGCAGCTTCCGATCCATTGTAACAGAGCATGGTAACCATGGATATTTTCACCCCTGGGATTCGTAAAGCCTCTCTGTTGCTGATCAGTTTCTCTTCGTCGCTTCCTTCTTCTATACTCTCCTTCTCAAAAATCTTCCATAAAGACAAAGACGCCAGTAATATCATCGCTATAGTAAGCAGAAGTAAGCCTACTGTAACGTATCCTGCACGCCAGTTGTTATCACGGTTCAGCCAAAACGACATTATAATTGGACCCGTAAATGCTCCAATTCCCCAAAAACAATGCAACCAGTTCATATGCTTGGCTTTGAAATGCACTGCTACATAGTTGCTCAATGCAGCGTCCACGGAACCTGCTCCTAAGCCCAAAGGAATAGCAAGTAGAATTAGAAATATGAAATCTGATGAAATAGAGAATCCAAGCAAAGCGATTGCCGTAGAGAGTATACTGACCAAGGTTACCTTACCCGTACCGTATCTGTGCAACAATCTGCTGGCAAATAAACTCGATATTACCGTACAGAATGAGACTATTAACGATATATAACCTGCCATTTCCGTTGTGGCACCAATATCGTGTTGCATAATGGGCCAAGCGCTGCCTAGTAAAGCATCTGGCAATCCCAGACCCATAAATGCGAGATAAATAATTATTAGTAATAACGTAACCATCTTAGGGTTCTCCTCTATTTGGGTATTTGTCATCTGATTCAACTTCGAATCGAAACACAAATATAATAATATTGATATTCTTTCATCGGATCTTGCTATATTTTGACTGATTATAGCAATATTCAGTCAACTGACCGTATAAAGACAGATAATAAGGTAATGGGTAGCCCCCCTACAAATGTGTCAGCTTCTTCAGAAGTGGAAAAGTGCTTGCACCGCCTGAAGTTATGGGATTCCGATACTCTAGCAAAGCGCTTACTAGACAGATTTATAACGAATAAGGTGGTTTGTCAATATTGACTTTCCAACATATAGTGATTAAAATAAACAACGCACACTAAATATAGTGTTAATATGATTTTTCAGTATTTAAAACTAAGCAATTCAATCTTTACAATTTTAAGAGGAGTTTCAATATTTACAGGGGGACTGACACCATGCTAGTCGCGTATGATTCAAAAACAGGAAACGTCAAACGCTTCATCGGCAAGCTGAAGCTGCCGGCTGTGCAGATTGAGGAGCATATGACGATTGACGAGCCCTATGTGCTAATTACATATACCACCGGCTTTGGACAGATTCCAGAGAAGGTGTCAGCTTTCTTGGGGAACAATTATGCCAATCTGAAAGGCATCGCTGCCAGCGGCAACAAGAACTGGGGCAAGCTGTTTGCAAACAGTGCAGACTTGATTGCAGACCAGTACAATGTGCCAGTTATCGGTAAATTTGAGTTATCGGGTACATTTGGCGATGTGGAACGAATTAAACAGGAGGTGAGCCGGGTTGCGGCATATTGAACTGAACAACATGTTAATGAAGCGGGACGAGAGCGGCTTCTTTCAACTGGACAAAGACCTTGAGGCAGTAGCCGAATTTATGCGGGATGTAGAGCGGCGGAGCCTGGTTTTTGCAAATACAAAAGCTAAGGTCGATTACATGATTGAACAGGATTTCTACGAGAACTTTTACGGGCAGTACAGCGTAGAGGAAATTGAGCAAGTCTACCAGATTGCCCATAGCTACAACTTCAGCTTCCCATCCTATATGGCAGCTTCGAAATTCTACATGGACTACGCTGTAAAAAGTAATGACCGCAAGCAATATCTGGAGCACTACCCGGACCGTGTGGCGGCAGTCGCCCTCCACCTGGGACGCGGCAACGCCGATACTGCCGGAGTGCTTGCCCGTTCAATGATGGAGCAGCGTCTGCAGCCTGCGACTCCAACCTTCCTGAATGCCGGTAAAAGCCGGCGCGGTGAGCTCGTCTCCTGTTTCCTTATCGAAATGGACGACTCGCTCAATTCCATCAACTACGTGCTTAATACCTGCATGCAGCTGTCGAAGATCGGCGGCGGTGTGGCAGTTAACCTGTCCAAGCTGCGCTCGCGCGGGGAGACGATCAAGGGTGTCGAGGATGCAGCCAAAGGCATTATGCCTGTGCTCAAGCTTATGGAGGACGGCTTCTCCTATGCTGATCAGATGGGCCAACGCAAAGGCTCCGGAGCAGCCTACTACAACATTTTTGGCTGGGATGTTCTGGAATTCCTCGACAGCAAGAAGATTAACGCCGACGAGAAAACAAGGCTCAAAACCCTGTCCATTGGGCTGATCATTCCGAACCGCTTCTATAAGCTGGCGAAGGACAATGAACCGCTGCATGTATTTGCCCCATACACTGTGTACAAGGCCTATGGCACGCATCTCGACGATATGGATCTGGATGACATGTACGATAAGCTGCTGGCCGATCCGCGTGTCAAGAAGAAGAAGGCCATGAGCGCACGGGATATGCTGACCAAAATTGCCATGATCCAGCTGGAATCCGGCTACCCTTATATCATGAACAAGAGCAACGCCAATGCGGCCCATGCCCTGAAAAATGTCGGACAGATCAAAATGTCCAACCTCTGTACCGAAATCTTCCAGCTCCAGGAGACCACCGAGATTGCTGACTACGGGCAGGAGGATACCATCCGCCGCGATGTAAGCTGTAATCTGGCTTCCCTGAATATTGTCAACGTGATGGAGCACGGCAAGATCCGTGAATCCGTGCATGAAGGCATGATCGCCCTGACTGCTGTCAGCGATATGACCAGTATCTCCAATGCACCTGGCGTAGCTAAAGCGAACAAAGAGATGCACTCTGTCGGTCTAGGCGTCATGAATCTTCACGGCTATCTCGCGAAGAACAACATCGCTTATGAAAGCGAGCAAGCCCGCGACTTTGCCCGGACCTTCTTCATGACAATGAACTTCCACTCCCTGGAGAAGAGCATGGAGATCGCTGCTGCAACCGGCCGCTCTTTCCATGGCTTCGAGGCATCAGACTATGCCACCGGAGTTTATTTTGAGCGTTACCTGACAACGGATTACCGTCCGGCTACACCAAGAGTGCAGGAGCTGTTCGGGGATATGTATATCCCGTCACCTGCAGACTGGGAACAATTGCGGGATGCAGTAATGGCCAACGGTCTGTACCATGCTTACCGCCTGGCGATTGCGCCAACAGCCAGTATCTCCTATATCCAGAATGCCACTTCGAGCGTTATGCCGATTGTGGAGCAGATTGAGACCCGGACTTATGCCAATTCAACCACATACTATCCGATGCCGTACCTGCGGCCGGACAATGTGTTCTTCTATAAATCGGCTTACCAGATGGATCAGTTCAAGGTCATTGATCTGATCGCAGAAATTCAGCCTCATATCGACCAGGGCATCTCGACCGTGCTGCATGTCAACAGCGATGTATCCACCAGGGAACTGGCCCGCTCCTACCTGTATGCAGCGCATAAAGGACTGAAGTCGCTGTATTACACCCGGACCAAAAAGCTGTCCGTCGAGGAATGCCTCACCTGCTCGATCTAAATGGAAGGCTATTGCCGCAAAAAAAGGAGATTGCACGATTATGAGCGCTATTCAAGCCGTGAACTGGAACCGTCCCGACGACGATTTCTCATTGATGTTCTGGAATCAGAACATTATGCAATTCTGGACAGATGATGAAATTCCATTGTCCGATGATAAAATGTCCTGGCTCACGCTCAGTGAGCAGGAAAAGGACTCTTATATGAAGGTGCTGGGCGGCCTGACACTGCTGGATACGATTCAAGGCGGAGTCGGTATGCCCCAGATTATGGAGCATGTTGAAGGCCTTCAGCGCAAGGCGGTGCTGGGCTTCATGGGCATGATGGAACAGATCCACGCCAAGTCGTACAGCAGCATCTTTACTACATTAGCCTCCACAGAGGAGATAGACAGTGTATTCCGCTGGGTGGAAGAGAACCCGTACCTGCAGTTCAAGGCGGAGACCATATCACAATATTACAAAAATATAGACTCGCCTAAAGACCTGTATCTCGCTATGGCGGCCTCCGTGCTGCTGGAGAGCTACTTGTTCTACAGCGGCTTCTTCTACCCGCTGTATCTGGCCGGCCAGGGTAAAATGACCTGCAGTGGTGAGATTATCGACCTTATTTTGCGGGATGAGAGCATTCACGGGGTATATGTCGGGGTGCTGGCGCAGGAGATCTTTGACGGTCTCGCGGAAGACGAGCAACGCGACCTGCACCAGACGCTGGTGGGACTGCTCCGCCTGCTGCATGAGAATGAAGAACGTTATACGGAGCAGATCTATGCTCCCATCGGACTGGTGGACGAGGTCAAGACCTTCCTCAGATACAACGCTAACAAAGCGATGATGAATCTGGGCCATGATCCTCTGTTCGACGAGGAAGAGATTAATCCGATTGTCCAGAACGGCATTAGTACCCACACCAAGCAGCATGACTTCTTCTCGAAGAAAGGCAACGGATATATCCGGGCGCTTAACGTGGAACCGCTGAAGGATGAAGACTTTCAATTCTAACCTTATATGGTTCTAAAAATACCGCCCTTTTCGAGGGCGGTATTTTTAGTTACCATCATCTTAAATTAATTGGTTAACACTTCCGGCCATTAATTACATCAGGTATCTTCCCGTAATCGACTGCTCAGCATGGATGATCTGCGGAGGTGTACCTTCGAACACAACCTGGCCGCCTTTGCTGCCTCCGTCCGGTCCCATATCAATGATCCAGTCCGCTTGGCTGATCACATCGAGATTGTGCTCGATAACAATCACCGTATTGCCGGTATCCACGAGACGGTTTATGATCTCCAGAAGGTGGCCGATATCTGACATGTGGAGGCCGGTCGTCGGCTCGTCCATCACATAGATGCTGCCCTTCTTATGCAGCTCGCTGGCCAGCTTGATGCGCTGGCATTCCCCGCCTGAAAGCGTGCTGAGCGGCTGGCCGAGTGTAATATAATTCAGCCCCACATCACTCATCGCCTGGAGCTTGCGCACAACCTCTTTTAGCTGAAAAAACGCCAATGCCTGCTCCACATTCATCTCCAGCACTTCTGCTATTGACTTGCCGTTCAGCTTGTACGCGAGCACCTCTTCTTTGAATCGTCTGCCTCCGCATACTTCGCAGGGCAGCTTCACGCTGTCGAGGAAGGCAAGGTCTGTGTACACAACACCCAGTCCCTGGCAGTTCTCACAAGCTCCCTTGGAGTTGAAGCTGAACAAGCCTTGACTCACCTTGTTCGCAGATGCAAACGCCTTGCGCACATCATCCATAATGCCTGTGTAAGTTGCGGGATTCGAACGTGTTGACACTCCTATTGCCGATTGGTCGATGACGATGGCGTCCGGATGCTGACTGAGGAATACTTCGTTAATCATCGTGCTCTTACCGGAGCCGGCGACACCCGTAACTACCGTCAGTACTCCGGTTGGAATATCTGTACTCACGTTCCGCAGGTTGTGAAGTGTGGCCTCCTTGATGGACAGCTTACCGGACGGCTGCCTGCACTCTTGCTTCAACTGGAGCGGACGTTTCAGATGTGTGCCTGTCAGCGTACCGGCTTCCAGCAGGCCTTGGAAGCTTCCTTCATACACAATGCTGCCGCCGTGGCTCCCGGCGTGAGGCCCGACATCGACGATATGATCCGCCACCTTGATCACATCGGGATCATGCTCGACGACAATCACAGTATTGCCCTTGTCACGCAGCTTCTGCAGAAGTTCATTTAACAGGTGAACATCACGGGGGTGCAGACCCACGCTGGGTTCATCGAAGATGTAGGTGACATCCACCAGACTGCCGCTCAGGTGCTTAACCATCTTGACACGCTGCGACTCGCCGCCGGACAAAGTATCTGTTTCACGGTCCAGGGTTAAGTAATCAAGTCCGATATCCACCAGATGCTGCAACCGCTCCGTCAGTGATTTGACGACCGGCACGGTGACAGGATCATTAATCTCACGAATGACGCGGATGAGCTGTCCGGCCTCCATGGAGGATAGCTCCGCAATGTTGAGACCATTGATCCTGCAGCTGAGCGTGGCCTGGCTGAGTCTCGCACCGTGGCAGCTGGAGCAAGGCCCCTCGGAAATATACGGCGCAACAGCTTTCTGTGTGCGCTCGGACTTCATCTTCACATCCTGCTTGATGTATTTATTGGTGAACTTCTCAATGACGCCTTCCACTGTAATATTTGTTGCCTTGCCGGCGAAATCCATCTTAACTTTTCTTGCCTT
This sequence comes from Paenibacillus sp. FSL M7-1046, assembly GCF_038007405.1. NCBI lineage: Bacteria > Bacillati > Bacillota > Bacilli > Caryophanales > Paenibacillaceae > Paenibacillus > Paenibacillus sp. FSL M7-1046. The sequence continues at coordinate 6,032,500 of NZ_JBBOXB010000001.1, forward strand.
GGCGTACAGCAGCTGCTCCAGTTCCTCTTCCGAATAATCGCTCAGCTTCTTGTCGAGATCGAAGTCTCCTGACTGCACGATCATGTTCCATTCCCAGCCGTTCACTGAATAGTCCGGCAGCATAATAGCCCCTTCATGGAGCGACTTTGACTTGTCCAGCGCCTTGCTCATGTCGACGCCAAGCCGCCGGCCAAGCCCGTTACACTCGGGACACATGCCTTGCGGATCGTTAAACGAAAACATGTGCGCTTGTCCAACATAGGGCTGGCCTACCCGGGAGAAAAGAAGACGGAGAATGGGAGAAATATCAGTAATCGTGCCTAACGTGGAATGGGATCCCCCACCCAGCCGCTTCTGATCCACAATAACAGCCATGCTCAGGTTCTCAATCGCATCCGTATCCGGCTGCGGAACACGGGGCAGAAAATTTCGCACGAACATGCTGAAGTTCTCGTTCAGCAATCGCGTGGATTCTGCGGCGATCGTATCGAAGACGATCGATGACTTGCCGGATCCGGATACCCCGGTGAAGATCGTGATCTTCCGCTTCGGAATGCGCAAGGATACGTTCTTGAGATTGTTTTCCCTCGCACCCGAAATTACGATATACTCCTGATTTGATTCGCTCATGCCAAACATCCCTCCGGGTAGTGTTAATTTCTGTGTATATTCACATTGTACCATTCAACGTGTATAGATAGTCGGGCAGCCCGAACTTCCACTCGTGTACCTGTTAATATATCATTGGGGGGCTGCATATTCTGTTACATGGATTGACGTACAAAAAAATAAACAAAAGACCGGTATAATACCAGTCTTTTGTTTTCTAGAGGTTTATTTACCGATCAATAAAGTGTTTTGAGTGCTTCAGGAGTAAATGGAATCAATTCATCCAATTTCCCATCCCGAATTTTACTGACCCATGCAGGGTCTACAAGCAATGCTCTACCGATAGCAACCAGATCGAATTCTTGATTTTCGAGCTTTTGAACCAATCTCTCGATACTTGCATTCTCTGCACCTTTTCCTTCAGTGAAAAGAGTCATGAAATCACCATCAAGGCCAATCGAACCCACAGTAATGGTTGGTTTGCCTGTAAGCTTCTTAACCCAACCAGCAAGATTCAAGTCAGAGCCTTCAAATTCCGGTTCCCAGAAACGCCGTGTCGAGCAATGGAAAATATCCACTCCAGCGTTAACCAAAGGTTGCAGAAATTGTTGAAGCTCGTCGGGTGTTTTCGCTAATTTGGCTGTATATTCCGTTCCTTTCCACTGTGAGATGCGCAGCACGATGGTAAAGTCAGGACCTACGGCTTGGCGGCAAGCTTGGATGACTTCTTCCGCAAAGCGGGTGCGTGCAATCATGCTGCCTCCGTAACGATCAGTACGCTCATTAGTTTTCTCCCAAAAGAACTGGTCAATCAAATAGCCGTGAGCTCCATGGATTTCAATTCCATCAAATCCAATGCGCTTGGCTTCAGCTGCCGATTGTGCAAAAGCATCAACGATGCCACTGATTTCGGACTCGGAATAATCATTGACGTTGCCCCGTGCACCCATGTGCCAGATTTGAGGAATAATTTTGCCGCCGGCTTCATGAACCTCAGACACAACATTTGCCCAGCCATTCAATGCTTCTTCACCATAAAAGTAAGGGACATTCTCCTGATTGGATGCATCTGCATGATCAACAACCGTGCCTTCCGTTACGATCAGACCCACATTATTTTCGGCTCTCCGGCGATAGTATGCAGCTACATCTGCTCCAGGAACCCCATTGGGAGACAGATTCCGGGTCATTGGCGCCATTACTGTCCGATTAGACAGATTAAGATTTCCTAAGGTAAAAGGATGGAGTAATGGTTGTACTGATTCGGTATTAAACATCGTAAACCTCCTAAGTTTTTTTCGTATTATACTCATTAATTTCTCGACAAATCGAGCTTAGAATCCACTAGTATACTGTTTAGGAACTGCTGTTTCTTTTCTCAGCTTTGATGCAGCTTCTAAGGCCCAATATGGATTTCTCAGCATTTCTCTTCCGACAGCAATCAAATCTGCCTCTTCATTTCCTATGACTGCATTCGCCAAAATTGGATCATCCAATCTTCCAACAGCGATCACTGGAATATCGAGTGCTTGTTTGATATCTCTAGCGAGCGGTACCTGATAAGCTGCGTGAGTTCCTGGTCTGCCCCATGCAGCAATAGCTCCCTCGCCACCTGATGAAATATCAAACATGTCTACTCCAGCAACTTGATATTCCTTGGCAAAAGCAATGCTTTCCTGAATCCCATAACCACCTTCAACGTATTCTTTAGCTGAAATACGCATGATTAGTGGCATGTCCTCCGGCATCTCGGCCTTTGCAGCCTGAATGATCTCCCGACCAAATAACGTAAGATCTTTCCCATATTCATCATCCCGTTTGTTCGTTAGTGGAGAATGAAATTGATGGATCAAATAGCCATGCGCACCATGAAGTTCAATAGTATCGAATCCAGCCTGGACAGCGCGAGCTACAGCAGTGCGGAATTTCTCAACCATTTCTTTTACTTCTGCGGTGGTAAGTGCCCGGGGCTGTTTAGAATTTTCATCAAAAGCGATTGCTGACGGGGCTACCGGAACTTCAGCATCTTCCGCCTTGCGTCCAGCGTGCGCGATTTGGATTCCCACTTTGGCACCGTGACTATGACAAGCATCTACAATCCGTTTCAGAGCCGGAATCTGATCATCTGACCAAAGACCAAGATCGAAATCGGAAATACGCCCATCGGGCTCTACATCAGTCATTTCAATTATGATTAAACCAGTTCCGCCTACAGCACGGCTAACATAGTGCATGTAATGCCAATCTGTGGCAATACCATCTTTATTGTCGACGGAGTATTGACACATTGGAGGCATCACAACACGGTTTTTCAATTTTAAACTTTTAAAAGAATATGGGCTAAACAAATCTTTCATGGATAAACGCTCCCCTTTTGCTCTTATAAGATACAGTTATCATGCATGCGCAAGCATGTATGTACTTTTAGTTTATTCTAATCTTTACTTTGCAGCGCCTAAGTTTATATACTGGTTTTTTCAGAACTTTTGCAATGCATCAGAAATCGGGTCGTAACCGGCAATCAGATCAAAGGCCCGCTTATAGGTGTGCTTCTCTTCCAAAGCAGCCACAATGGTACGCGCTACATCTTCACGAGGGATACTGCCAACAGTGATATTCTCCGCAGCGGACACTTTTCCCGTTCCTGGTTCATTCGACAAAATTCCTGGACGTATAATCGTGTATGTCAGACTGCTGCTTTCGAGCACTCTGTCTGCATAATGCTTTGCTGCGTAATACGGTAGAATATTATGGTGCCAGTTGTCCCGGTTATTCGCCTGAATTGCACTGACCATGATGAATCTGTCAATGCCTGCTTTTTCGGCAGCTTCAATAGTTTTTCCTGCACCATCCAAATCAATCAAAAGTGTTTTATCATCACCCGTTTTTCCACCTGAACCAGCCGTAAACACAATAGCGTCACAACCCTTGGCGGCCGTTGCAATGGAGTCTACTGTCCCTTCCAAATCCGCGAGAACAGTTTCGACTCCCTGTTGTACAAATGTATCGGCTTGTTCTTTATTCCGTACCATCGCCCGGACGGTGTGATCGTTGCTTGCTTTCAACAGTTGAATAAGGTGCTGTCCGATTTGTCCATTCGATCCGACTACTAACACCTTCATAGCTATCCACTCCTTATCAGCTGAATTGAATTACAGTAACAATAAAAGCATGCGCATGCATTTAATTTACCGGAGAAAATTAATTATGTCAAGTCGTAATCCTAAACTTAACAATCCTCTCAACTCTACTCACAGGATCTCTACACTGGTCACAAAAACAATTTTTTCGTGAGATTCTCTACTTCTGAATTAAATCCCTCTTTTTTTAGTTCTGTTTGTAAGACCTCATTAAAGGTCTGAAGTGCCCGCTGGTATTTATTCTCGCCTAACTCTGTAATTCGAGTATAAATACCACGCCGGTCATCCTCGCATATATGTCTTTCTAAAGCACCACAGTTTTTAGCTTCCATTCTAACGACGAGTCTCGATGTAGCACTTTGACTTAGTCCCACAAGTTCTTGAAGTTGCTGTAGCCGTAATTTCTTTTCCCCGGAATTGGATATGAAATTTAAAACATAGAACTCCTTCAAAGATAAATTATAATTGTTCAGCAGAGCTTGTTCTAACTTTTCACTTAAATTTGAATTGATGCGAGACCAAGACAACCATACATCCAAAAGTTTGTATTCATGTTGCAAGCTTAGATCACCACCTGATTATAAAGTCATTCGACATAGTTTGCCTTATTGTATCAATCCAAATTGAAATGGTCAAAACCCATACATTATTCTTCCCACACAACATTGAAAAAACCCTCGTCAGCAATAATGAGGGTTTTTCGCCAAAATGCATGTTGTTAATTAAAATACGTACATTTAAAGTCGCTAAAGTCATTGAATTCCGAACAGCTTCCATCTTGGGAATATAACCCGATTACAATGCCGGTAAAACCTCCGGCAACCTCTGAGGAGAGGTATCTGGTTTGCGCAGAGCCCAAATCAATTGTTATGCCATCGCTTATTACCTGAAAAGAGTAAGTGTCATGATTTGAAATAATTTTTAAAATGGCTACATTTGAATTTAGGTCTGATTGATCGTGTATGGTCTTAATGTCTCCGATGTTCAGACGCTTAACGGCTTCAATTCGCTCCCCTATTCTTCTCAAAGCGAAATCATAATGATGATGCTCATCCATATATAACGTTATTCCCGCTTCACCATCATTCACTCTAATCTCACAGGAGATTTCCACATGGAAATCCTTTTGACGCAAACCGATAAAGGTCGGAGAATCCGCCATATCTAATGAAATCTGTGAACCTCTTAACTTCAATTCCCCATCGCCCAGCAAATAATTCTGTTTATCGGGATAACGCAAGTAACACCAATCTATATCCCAGCTTGTGTTATGAAAAGTATACTGCGTCTGTTCTATCTGTTTAGCCGAAATGGGAATGTAGTTTGTTTCAACTTCCCCCTGAGTCGTACCATCGTCTCCCACCGTAAACCAATGATCTTCATGGAAAGTAACTGGCATCAAAAACACTTCCCGCCCCAGATGGTGATGCATAACCCATCTGCCGATTTGCCGAAATCCCAAATGAACGATCCACCATTTTCCATCGTGATCTTGAATTAAATCTCCGTGACCTACACCCTGTATCTCATATCCCCCCAGATTCCTGTTTGTTAAAACGGGGTTATTGGGATACGCTTCAAAAGGTCCGTAAGGGGAATTGCCTCTTGCATATACAATCATGTGTCCATATTCGGTTCCGCCTTCTGCTGCCATTAAGTAGTAGAGATCATTGATTTTATACAGGTGAGGGCTTTCCAGATAACGTCCCCCTGCTCCATGCCAAATCACGCGGCTTGGTGTAAGCTTTTCACCAGTTTCGATATCTATCTCACATTGAAAGATGCTGTTCCTTCCAGTGTCATCAGTGCCGTTGCTCATAAAGTAGGTTAAATTACCTTCAAAGTAAAAGGAGGGATCTATCCCCCCTTGGTCCACAAAGATGGGCTCGGACCATTCGCCGTAGATATCATCAGTCCAAACGTAGAAATTTTGCCCGGTAGAATTATTAGTGGTGGTCATGTAAAAACGACCGTTATGATATCTGATAGTGCATGCGAAAACTCCTCCAGAACTGTCTATCTTCTCAAGATGAACTTGTGATTGTCTTGTTAAGCAATGTCCAATTTGTCTCCAGTTCACTAAATCATCGCTTTCGAACAAAGGTACACCAGGATAATATTGAAAGGAACTGCTGACGAGATAATACTTATTATTTACTTTACAAACACTTGGATCGGGATAGAAACCTTTAATTACGGGATTGCTGTACTTCATGATTTCACCTCATAATTGAATGTTATTGATTGATTGATTGATTATTTCTCATATGGATAGAAACAGATTGAACTTGAGAATTACATTTAGGGAAAAGTGGCGGAGGGGAATTTTGGAATTGGAGGAGCGATAGCGTCCGCCTGAAAGCTTTCCGTAGGAAAGCTCTCTTCGGAAGCATGGGCAAGGTTTGGATTTCTACCGCGATTCGCGGTTAAATTCAGGAAATCCAAACCTAACAGCGGCCGGAAGTCCAAACATTCTCTGTAGTCACGGCCAATCCCGAAATAGAAGAATTTCAGTTCAATTATCTACATGAAATTATAAGTCAATGACACGGCTCTATTGAATGATGTATACTGTCGTATATTTGATCTATTCTAAGAAAGGCTAATGATATGATAACAATATACTATGCCGGATATGATGCCATCCATACCGCAGATTTTGTTTATGACGTCCCTGAAGGACATAATACATGGTTGCTCCTTCTCACCAGAACACCCGCCCAATTCTGGGTTGAGGGCGAGATGAAGGAATATCCTGCTAACTGCGCGGTAGTCTTCCAACCACATCAAAAGATACTCTACCGGGCCTGTGCAGATAGCTATGGGAATGACTGGATTCATTTCGATTCAGACGAAATTCATTTGAAGGAATCAAAGCTATTACATGGAGTTCCCTTTCCCATGCCCGACCCGGAATATTTCCACCAATTGTTTCAGTTGCTTACGGCTGAACATTTCTTTTCCTGCGCTTACCGGGAGCTTTCTATGGATTACTTATTCCGAATTATCATCAATAAGCTTATTGAAGCTTCGCACAGCACGAATAATACTCCTCACTATCAAAATCTGTTGAATCTGCGCAAAGCGATATACAACAACCCGGGTCATTCTTGGGCCGTTCCGGCTATGGCCGAACATGTGCATCTCAGTTCTGGCTATTTACAGGCCATCTATAAGCCAACCTTTGGCATTTCGTGCATGGACGACGTCATTCAATGCCGAATCCGTCTTGCCAAGGAAAAGCTGCTTCATAGTCCGCATCGGATCTCCGAAATAGCCGCAATTTGCGGATACATGAATATTGAGCATTTTAGTCGGCAGTTCCGCCAAATCACAGGCTATGCACCTCGTGAATACCAAAAATTGATGGCATCAGATTCATGAAATCTTCTCGGATGGAATCGATCAAGTTGTTTTTAACTTTATGTATAATGCTCAATTTAAGAAGTAAACCTCATTTTATTAATCCATCTTGGAAAAAATAGTAAGAGCACAAATAAAACTGCAACAGTAATGGAAGGAACGGCAATGATTGTAGAAATACCTCCATAGGGTTCAAAACTTGTGTAATAGCTGTTGAACTCGGCTATCTGCATGGGCAGAAAATTGCCCACGTAATGTTTCACAAAGAATACCTCGCTCATCTGAATGGCGTAAGATATGGCTATGGTGAATAATAACAGGGCGTAGCCAGTATAAACCTGTGTGACTAATACGCTGATCAATAAGGTAATCCCTGTCATCAGTGAGATTGCCACATATCCAATGACCAGGTTGATCAAAAACTGCTCGAAATAATTCACCTCAACCATTGATAAAAAAAATTGTGGACTACTTTGTATAGGCAAATCCGCTCCTTGTAAACCGTACATAAAGAATATAGGCGTAATGTAAATCGCCACCGCCGCCAGATAAAGCAGTGAAGAGAGTTGGAAGGCGTTGATGATCCGTACCCTACTCAGCTTACGTTTCCCAAACCTCGTGGATTTCACCAGTCCGTCCACACCCAAGGTCTCATCTTCGTTAAAAATGGGGATCAGCAGAATGGAAATGAGAATCAGGACAATAAAAACACACTGGTTCATCCCTGAGTTAACGTTCTTCCAGCCTTCGGCATAACCCATCCGGATAGGTTCGGAGAGAGAAGCCGCTGCAAAAGTCCCGTTGCTGTTTCCTTTCCTAGAACTCCCCGCTTCCTCCTGTGCACTTCTGATGATGTCTGCCCTGTCCTGATAGAATTGTTCTGCTGAAACATCCCGTATTCCAGTCCAGTCCGAGCCATACACTTGGACGATCATATCCAAGGCTGGCAAATCTGCAACATCCGCTGTATTCCTGTCTTCTGGCAGGCTAAGTTCTCTGTATTTTTCCAAAATTTTATTAATCTCAACTTCATCCAATACCTCCGGCTGATAGAAATACCGGTATTCCGTCCCATCTGTTACCTCATATCTTGCCTGATTTAAATAACCTGTTTTGATGGTGTCTAAGTTGTAAAAGGTAAGTATCAGAAACAATGCCAACAAAAAACCGAATACGTTTATGTTTAGGATTTTACTTCTGTTTAATTTTGATAAATAGCACATGATTTCACCTACCTTCCTCTACTGTAAATAATATCTTCTCATCCATATAGAGATACCGATTCGAGATAAGAGAATGTACACAGTACCCAGAAACAGGGCGACAAAAACATAGGGAAACACGGTATTACCCACAAAATATAATTTCTCTATGCCTATAAGATTATTGATAAAGTTCTGGGGCATGAAGACCATCACTTTTTCAATCAGCGCCCCCCTCCCCATCTGATAAGTATTGACGAGATAAAAATAAATCAGTGAAATTGCTAATACCAGTTTCCCTCTTTTAAAAATCACGGACAAAAACAGGATAAGATGAGTCACGACGAGGGTGGAAAAGTATCCCATGGCAATATAGAGTAACGCTTCTTGAAGCTGATTCATCGAATAAAATGTAGTCGTTCCGATTTGAACCGAAGAGTCCCAGCCGTGCAGCGTATAGACTACAGCAACAAACAGCAGTACGATCGTAATATACGCAAAATAGGCTATTGTAGAAAACACACTGGCGGCGCCAAGCTTATAGCTGATCAGCTTCCTCCGGCTCTCTTTGGTGGATAAGGTCACCTTGTCAATTCCTTTGCTGCCGTTTCTGGAGAATCCCTCGCATAGGATGAAGGCCAAGAACATAAAGAAAAGGTAGATTGTATCTAATAAACTTATTTTCAGGTACTCCCAGCCGCTATCGTATTTGAATACAAATGGGGTGGATACTTTTTGCATTTTCTCTGATATGATTTCTATTTGTTCCTCTGTATAAGGAAATAGATTTTGTTCATTGGATAAATATTCGGTAAAGCTGCCCTTCCAATCCTCATAAAAACTGGCGAGCTGCTCATTGGTTAAATTCAAGCTGTTATCGAGCACACGGTACTTTTCATATGGAAAATTCAGTTCCCAGTTCAGCATATCGTGAGGAAACATCAATTTTTTGCCCAGCTTGCGGTCTGTATCCACTTCCCCCTCAATATAAGGTTTGTCCACACTGTTTTCGTAGTTCTGTTTCATTTGTAATAAATAATCTGTAGTCATCGTGCCCTCAACCGTTCGCTCCCTTAAAATATCCCAGCCCCCAATGCCGCTATGTATGGTTCCCTCATCATCCAAAACATCGATACTCCGGGCGGTTTGAAACAAAGGGATCAGAATAATTGTGAGAAAGAGTAGGCCGATAATCGCCGTACTTTTATTTCGTATTTTTTTCAGTTCCAGTGAAATGAAATTACGCATGGCTCCCACTCCCCAAGTAGATGTAGTAATCTTCCAGCGTGGGCTCGCATACGATTGCGCCTGATTCCTTTTCTCCCAAGTAACGTACATTGACAGCGTTTTCTTCCTGCCGGACCCGTACGATCAGGTGCTCTTTTTTAAAGGAGGCAAGTCGCTCTCTGTCCATCTCCTCGGTGAACACTTTTCCTTTAATCCCGGATAACATCTTTTGCACATTACCTTGCTCTTTAATTTTGCCCTGATTTAGGATGATCACATTAGTGGTGATTGCTTCAATATCCGAAATAATGTGGGTAGAAAACAAGATGATCTTATCCTGTCCCATTTCGCTTATGATGTTTGAAAAACGGATTCGCTCATGGGGGTCAAGCCCAGCGGTGGGCTCGTCAAAAATTAATATCTTCGGGTCGTTGATGATGGCTTGGGCAATGCCCACCCGCCTTTTCATCCCACCGGAAAAGGTTTTGACCTTTTTATTAGCAACTTTCTCCAGGTTGACAAACTGTAATACCTCTGGGACTTTGTGCTTTAGTTCCTTTTTTGACAAACCCTTCAGTGCTCCCATATATTCCAGATATTCCGTTGCCGTAAACGCGGGATACACCTCGAAATCCTGGGGAATATATCCCACAAGATTCCGGTAGTCGTCGTTCATATGGAAGATATCCTTGCCGTTAAAGGTAACCTTGCCACTAGTTTGATGGTCGATTGCCACAAGAATTCGCATCAAGGTGCTTTTCCCTGCCCCATTATCTCCCAAAAGCCCGTACACACCTTCAGGCAAAATAAAATTCAGTTCATCAATGGCCCGTTTCGTTCCAAATGTTCTTGTTACATTTTCCGCTTTAATTTCCATCGCTAATTTCCTTTCTCAACTGATATACGTCTCCTTCTGAGAGAACTTGCCAGTCCTCTCCCGCAGACGTTCTCCCTAGCAAGAGGTTGGTATATGCTCCGTCCAGCTTTTTCACTGCCCATGCCACCAGGTTTTCATCTTCAAATCCTGCTATGATACCTGATTTTTCTTCTGCATATAGAATATTTTGGATTCTCGGATCAGAAGTGCTTCCTCTGGTGCCATTGTCTGCCGGCTCGGGAAACCGATCCGAATTTTCTCTCATGTATGCATCAACAGTTTTGTAGATACCTATATAATCATCGATAGACAAAGTCGGAATTTCTATCGTTGGCCTAATTGATGACCCTGTCCTTCCTTCCTCCCGATAAGTTCTTTCATTACTTTTTCTATCTGCATCAAGTCGTTTGTCCAAGGCGATATCCTCAGGAGTTCTCTCAACATCTGGCGTAACATCCAAAGAAATCTCCTCTGGGGGCTCCTCATTGCCCAGCTTCTCATTCTCTGTCTTGACATTCTTCGGATTGTTATCTACGGCATTTAATTCCTCTGAGATGGTTTTGTCAGCCTGCATGCTTACATATTCTGAGTAGCTACTTTGATTTTGGAAGTAGAGGCTTCCTCCAATTAAAATGGTTATAGTTAATGCAATCATGAAGATTTTTTTCACTAAGACACCTCCGTTTTTAATATGTAACCTCCTCATCTTCGCGAAATCCGGCCATAGAAGAGTTGCTTGCAAGAAGCTCGCCGAACGTTCTCCGGTCTACCGGAGCGATTGCAGATAAGTCATCAACATGCTCAAGGGTGACAAATGCGGTCATAATTTTTGTCAGTGAAGCAGGATAAACCTTGGCTTCCTCACTGTCTTCGTAAATGGCTGGATGTTCCTCCTATTTCTTCTTGGTACAAAGTATAGACTGAACAACTTAAAATCCAGGTGTGTAGATCTTAAATTTTTCTTAAATAAATGGTTTGTGGACTTCAAATGTGGTCTGTAGGATATTATATTTTCACAATAGTATCGCACCGAGCGCTATATATAAAATATTTCAAATAAATTAAAGCTAAAAAAGGGACGTGATTATCCACGTCCCCACCCTATCGAATTTACTCACTTACTAAAGCATATGCGGATATTTTACGGATGCGATATGTGATCAGCATCGAAGTAAAGTAAGAAACAATGACAAGTGCCACACCAAACAAAGTAATCCACGACGTCATGATAATAAAATTCGCCTTCATAATCCCCATAGCACTCATAGCCACTGACATGAATGGATTGGTTAGGGTAATTCCAGCTGCGCTTCCGAGCAATACGCCTATCATGATAGGCGGCAGAAATCCAAGCGAGAGCTGATTCATTAGCTGGAAGGTTGTAAAACCAATTGCTTTTTGTATACCCAGTTCACGTTTCTTACGAATAACCGATGAATTAATTACAAAATACAGAACCAGAATCACGACAACTAAGGTTATAACCATCATGCCAATCCCAAGCTTCGAGACAATTGATAAGTAGGTGCCCATACCCTGTTCCAGGGTTTTATCCATGTCTACTGTTGCCGAGATTGAATCTCCATAGTCGCTTTTAAGCTTGTTTATAAATACATCAGATTTACTATTTTTGTTCAAATAGATTTGCAGATTCTGCTGTTTAAAGTCCGGGTTAAGCTTAAGGAAGCCGTCCCGTCGTATCGACGCATTCATTCCGCCCATATTTGAACCTTGAGATAAGCCAGTGATCAGATACTCAGCCTGCTTAGCGCCGACTTTTATCGTGACACGGTCTCCGACCTTTTTATCCAGTTTGTCGGCTAAGATACCGGCAAGGACAACTTCGTTGCTATGCAGCGGATATCTGCCCTTATAGACAATATCTGTTTCTTTTGCAGAATAATCCTCCATCACATAAGCAGTTACATCATAGCTCTCTATCTTTATCTTAGCCTCATCAAGATACAGCACTTTTCTTACATTCTTCAAGTTTTTAATGTTTTCAACAAGCTTTGGTTGATCCTTATCCGAATTCAAAACAGCCATCGCATTTGAAAGTTCGACTCCGGGAGTCTCTGCAAATGCCTTAGTATCAATAACGGTGTTATAAAACATCACAAAGCCAAAGGTACTGGCAAAAGATACAGCGGCAAGGATCACTGCCATCATGAAGGTGTGCTTCCTGCTTTGCAGCATGGATTTGAACCCGAGAACGACCGGCAGACTGCCTATTGACTTATGAAGCGGTAAATGGTTTTTTCTGAAGTTATGGGTTGTGATTCCGCCTCTTAAGGCTACAATCGGATTAAGCTTACGAATTCGTCCCGAGGAAATGAAAGAAACAATGATAACAATGAATAAAATTGTACATAGAATAACACTGCTGATTGCTCCATCGAAGCCTTGCACCCACATAAGTCCGGATTGATGGGCAAACATATTAGAAAGTACTGGCGTAGCTAAATAGGACAACGATATGCCTGCTATACTGCCAACCAAGGCAATAAGCATGTACTCCATTACAATAGACCCTATAATTTGTCTGCTGGTATACCCGATCGCCTTTAAAGACCCGATTTTGGTCATGTCTTCTTCAATACTGTTACCAATTCTAAACCGCACTACGATAAAGCATACAACTGCGATAATAATAGCGAAAGCCATGGACATTACCGATACTATATTTGCCATAGTAACACGGGTTGATTTCAACGTATCTAAATCAATGGTGGATAATGTATCCGTACTGGTTTCCGCAGCTAAAGCAGAAACAGCAAATTTTTGATTCTTTTGTATTAATTGTCCTATCCCTGTTTCAACTTCATTATTTATTTTATCAAGATCAGCAAAAACAAGTGTTGAACTATATTTGTTACCCAGCTTCTGTACAAGCTTTTCATAGGTTTCATGAGGAAGATAAGCCCCTAAAGTTCCGGTATCAAAAGAACTGAAAAAGGCATCTTCTGTAAACCCTTTTACTGTAAATGTAAGAACTTCATCTTCCAAGGTAACTTCAATTTTGTCATTCAGCTTGTAACCACCGTCAATATTCAATATATACGGCACATATATCGACATGGAATCAGGCGGTAAATGCTTTTCAACAAATCTCCATTTAGAGAAATCACGTTTTTTATCCATATCATTGAGAATAAAACTGGTCTTACGTGTTTCACCAATATAGGGGATGGATGCCGAAGCCCATAACACATCCTCTTTGTGCATGTTTGATACATTTTTATTATTTCTGATGTACTCATCTACCTCTCCGGTATATAACTGATTTGGCAAGAGGTAGTACACATCGTTTGTCTTAAGCTCTTTGGTGACTTTTTCAAAATAACTGCCAAAATTCACAAACACTAGCGAGCCCGCATTTAGCAGCAATCCGGCAATGAGGAACAATAGCAACAGTGAAACCGTGTGTCCTTTGGTTTTTCGTATATTTGCAAAGCTGAGCATAGCTAATTTCCGCAACTTTACCACCCCATTTCAGTGAGGAAGGCCTGGAGCTTGCCGTGCCGCTCCTTGTCGCCGCTTACGTATTTGCCTAAGTTGCATATGCCATGAATAACACCGTCACGCATATATAAAATCCGGTTTCCTCTTCTTGCAGATTTCAGATCATGGGTAACCATGATGATGCTTTGCCCCTTGCTGTTAAGATCGGTCAACACATCAAGTACCACTTTACCTGCCGCGGAGTTAAGAGCGCCTGTGGGTTCGTCGGCAAAAACAACCTTTGGCTGGTTTATTAATGCACGCACAATTGCAGCACGCTGAGCTTCCCCACCGGACAATTGGGAAGGGAATTTCCGCCAAATCATTTCAGTTAATCCTACCTGCGCAAACAGATCTTTTGCTCGTGCAGCGATGGCTTTTCTGTCATTACTGACAAGCAGGCCTGCGGCAATAACATTATCCAATATACTCATATTATCGAGCAGGAACATTTGCTGAAATACAAATCCGCAATTTAATCTGCGAAAAACCGCCAGCTTATCATTGGACAGCTTTGCGATTTCCTGATCAAAGTATGTAACGGAGCCTAGCGTCGGCTTATCCATACCTGATAGGGCATACATGAGCGTAGATTTTCCCGCACCGGAAGAACCCATGATTACAGTGAAATCCCCGGATAATATCTCCAGATCAAGATTTTTAAGAATGTGCTGCTGCACGCCCCCAGTAGAAAACGATTTACTAAGCTTATCGGTTGTGATAATTACTTGACTCATTACGTGGCCCCCTATTAAAAAAGACTGTTAAAACTTACTGCCTGGAAAGCAGTTAAAGTTTTATTTACAGTCTTATCTTAGCTTATTAATTCTTAGCGGGTCTTTAGACAGTTCTTAACCAATCCTAAAATCTTTTTACGCGATATGTAATCTTAAGATCACCACAAAACCGCCATCTATATTCCTGCAATTGATATCACCGGACATTTTGTCCATCAGATATTGGGAAATATACAATCCCAGTCCTGTTCCGCTTTTGCCGGCTGAATTTCGGGCACGATAGAATTTATTGAATAAAAGTGGGATTTCCTCCGGAGAGACCCCGCGTCCATAGTCTTTGAATTCGATCTCCAGATATTGTCCTTTGATGTTTGCTAATACACCAATGGATGTACCCGCGTATTTATAAGAGTTGCTTATGATATTGTCAATTACCTGCAGAAGCCGAAGCATATCTACTAGCACAATGCATTCGGGGATAGGCGATATAGTAGCTCTATTATTATAGTCAACATTTTTGATTAGATCCCCCAGTAATACACTCGACTCTTCCGTTACTGTGACAGTTAGCTCCTGTAACTCTTCTAATGTTGCACTAAACATATTCGTGATCAATGTATTTATCTGGTCAGCTTTTGCATTAATTACTTCCAGCTGGCTTATGTCCTCCTCAATAACAGAATTCAAAATCATAACTTCGGAGACAGCCTTAATGGAGGCGACAGGCGTTTTTATATCATGGCTAAGTGAGGCTACCAGCTCCTTTTTGCTCTGATTTGCCAATCTTTCGTTCTCGCGCGCTTTCGCGAGTTCCTCTCTCATTAAGTCAAAGCTTTCTGCAAATGCACCGAACCCGTTGCCCTTTTCCATTTCGAGCGGCATATCCAGCTTGCCCTCTGCCACATGACGGGCAAATGCCTGCAGCTTACGAAAAGGGCGAAAAATAGATCTGTCGATATATACTGCATAGATTAAACAAAACAAAATGATAAAAATGATATTAACTCCAAAAATAACAAGCAGCTTATCCCTGTGATGCTTCCATCGTTCAGTTGTATTATTATAAAAAATTACTTTCCCCAATACCGTGTCATTGCGCGTAATATCCACAATCGTATCCCGATTATAGATAGCAGAGTCTATATTCTCACTTAATCCACGTCTTGTGGCCCCAACCAGCTCCCCGTGGCTATCCAGTACAGTATATTCCAAGCTGTATTGACGACCCGGCATGGCAGACTGATCCAGAGTGTCCCAATGTTCAACAATCGTTTGTGTAATATCATTTACAGCAACAACATCCGTTCCTGTTTCAGTTAAGCTTCGAAAAACAAAAAGAATTACACTAATGCCAAAGAATAGAATGGCTGCCGCCAAGAATGTTACCTTCTTGATGCTCATCTTCCACCCCTAATCGGTCTCAAATACATAACCGGTCCCCCAAATCGTCTTAATATAACGCGGCTCATTAGGGTTTTCTTCAATTTTTTCACGCAGTTTGCGGATATGGACATTTAAGGTTCCGTCACTGGTGATTGCGTCATTCCAGACGTTAGAGAACAACTCCTCTTTAGCGAGAGGGCGATTTTTGTTCTGGATTAAGTAGGACAGCAGCTTATATTCCATAGCCTTCAATTTAATCTCGCAGCCATCATTCATCAACTTTTCTGAGATCAGATCCATTGTAAAGCTGCCAAAGCTTAAAACATCAACATCGCCTCCATATCTTTTCAATACCGTTTTTACTTTAGCCAAAATAATACTGAGTGCATACGGTTTTTGGATATAGTCGTCTCCACCGATATTTAGTGCAAGCAGTACATCATCATCACTGGTCCGTGCACTTATAAACAATATAGGGATGTTGGTGGTTTTTCTCAGTTTTTTGCATATTTCAAATCCGGAGGATTGCTGCCCTAAATTAATATCCAGCAGGATCAAATCGGCCTTGTTTTGAGAGAAAAAATCAAAGCATGCCTGTTCATCAGCTACCCAATAGGTCTTCACGCCAAGCATATTAAAGTATTTACAGGTGCTTGTTGACAGCGCTTCTTCATCATCAACAATTAAACAATCGTATTTCATGATCCATTTTCCTCCATAAATATAACTTGAATAACAGAAACTATTATACTGTTGAATGTAGCATCTTTCTATGAAAAAACCGAGCAATTTCAGGAATATCTCCTGAATTCACTCGGCGATGGGATAAGTGTATTCAACTTCCACAAAATGATGAAGCAGGAATTAAAACTTGAGGGCATACCGGCAATTGTATGGGGAGAGAAATCAACAGTGGCTGCGAGTACATATCAGCGAATAATCTTCTCACTTCATTGGTTAACCAGGGGGTTATTCCAATGTCTATTCTCAAGAGTGCACTTCATACATTCGAATGGAGTTTCCTAAATACTATTTTTTCTCGTTGATAACGAAAAGAACACCTGTGAGAATTAGGATAGAGCCGATCCAAAACGCTACACCTATGTTCTCTCCTAGAACAAGCCATCCAAGTAATGTTCCAACCAGGGGTTGAAAGAAGAAAAATATTCCTCCACTTGAGGCGTTAAGCATTTGTAATCCGCGATTCCAAAGTAGAAATCCGCCCGCTGTTGAAACAATACCCAAATATAAAAGTCCTCCCCAAATAGTCGGGTGAGTCAGTTGAGAGATATTTATTTCGTGTAACCGTGGCAAAACGAAAGGAGTCAACACGATTAGGGCTACTAAGATGGAATAGGTGGTTACCACAATTTGTGAATAATCACTTGGCAAACGTTTTACAAGTACAGACATGAGGGCCCATGTTAATGCGGCAATAAGCAGTGCAATACCTCCAAGTGTACTGGATAAATTCATATCCCCAATTCCAACAATGAAAAGCACCCCAATTGTCGCTAATAAAACAGAGATTCCCTTTTTTAAGGTCAACTGTTCTTTAAGGATAAGACGAGCAAAAACAACCATGAATGCTGGTGTTGAAGAAGTTATAATGGCTCCCATTTGTGCTGTGGATAACATGGTGCCAGTTTCCTGAGCGACAATTGAAATGGTATTACCGATGAGCCCAATAGCAACGATTAAGAAAAAATAACGTTTCTCAATTCGCCAGTTTTGTCGTGTGAAGAAGCCGATTACGAGAAGTGCAACAATGGCTACTAAATATCTCATCCATACAAGTTCTAATGGAGGTATGACCGATACTACAATTTTAACAACAACGTACATACCGCCCCAGATCATGGAAGCTAAAGTTAAATATAAAGAACCTAATAAGGTGTTTTTCATCTTTTATACCCTCCGTTTATTAATTAGGTCGAAAATGCCCCTAACGGAGAGATGTAATCACACTCACTCCACTAAGAGCAGAAGTGTGCTACTGGTACGTCGTTTTCAAATAATGGAGTCCAAAACATCAAATTCACCCCTAGTCCAATTCTTTTTTAACTTCAATTATGTGTATTTCATTATAGCAAAGAATATTAAGCTGTGTGATAAGGCTTAATAGAAATTTATGCGATCCACTCATTCGTCTGGTTGATCCAGATTTTATTTTGATTTCACTCAATATTTAAATCGTTTACTGAAGATATTTAATCTCTTCGAAATATATCTTCAAGTGCACAATCTGAGTTCGGATCTTCTGACCATATTTGAGTGCCTAAATATTTTCTAATAGTAGTGCCTAACCTAGGGAAATATGTGTCGGTCATATGGGCTTCCAAAACACAAAGAGTTACATCATGATTAATATAATGTGCATATTGATCAATCATATGTGCACCAGTCTGTCCCATAGCGAAATGATCGTTTGCGATGAAATACAGAGTTGATAACAAAGAGTCTGATGCGGAAAACCAGACTGTAGTGCCAGGTTTCTCTAATGGATAATTCATTGCAATCCTTGGGGCTGATGGGTATAATCCCGTGTTCGAGAAAGCATCGGAGGGTAATGCAGCAGCCATGCACCACCATCTGATGAAGGCAGGTTCGAGATCCGGATCATTTTCTATTAGTCGATGACCTGCATTTGCCATAACCTCGCAACCTAATGAATGGGTAACAGCTAAACCTCTATAATTGTGAGGTAAATATTTCATTTTGTTCAAAAAGGGCATGATTTTATCACTTGTTAATCGAGCGCGACGTACCCATTCTTTCCACATGACAGCTGCGAACATACCAGGAGCGTCACCATCTACGATGACCCCTGCAGATTCAAATGCTGACTTAATAATTTGTTGATTTTCGTTTGAAATTTTGGCATCGTAACTCACAATGTATATATCAACAGATGAGTAATCAACTCCCGGAACATTATGGTTATACATCCAAACTGACTTCTCGAATTTCTTATAAAATTCAAAAGCATCCGTCTCCCCTTGATTTTCTACTCCATGGATGAAGACAAACGGAACCCGATCCTGAGGTAAAGAAATTGTATCTGGATCAATTACTTGCATGTCACGTGGTTGACTTTCCCAAACGGCCGGCCCAGGATTAATTAGATGGTATAACCGTATTTCAACTTCTGAGTCGGGAATCTTAAGTAAATCAGCAATACTATTGTAAATTCGCTCGATAAGTTCAACTGGATACACTTCTGTTTCTTTTAATATTCTAGCCACCGAAGTATGATACTGAATAGCCCTATGTGTTGCCCGAAGTCTAATATTATCTATTGCAGAGGCACAATCACCGAGGTTTGAAAGAATATTTCGGATATCACTAACAGTATTATTTATTATTGTATTAGTAGCATTACCTAGATCAGATCCTGCTTTTTTTACTGTTTGTTCCATTTTCTTAATACTCAAATTTCCCATACTTTTGCTCCTCTTTATTACTAATATAGTTTGCGCGGAACTACACGCTATGATATATACGAGCGAGTGGTTTGTGCTATTTGTCGGTCCTTCTCAAAAAACGCATTAAGGGGTAGTATCGACATTAATCTCAAGAATTAATCTTCCCTGTAACTGAACGGTATTCTTCATTTTTATTGAACTATAAATCCCCGAAAGACGGCGATATAGCCTCTGATCGTCTGATGCGTATACATATTATCCCTGCTTCCTGTCATGTGCGGCACAGATCGGGCCGTAGGTGATCTGCTGCGATAAAAAGACTGTTTGATACTATTTTGGCAGTCTAAAAGCCCCCGTCTTTAGGACGAGGGCTTTCTTATCGAACGTATGGGTTATTGGTCTAGCCATGTGCGCATCATAGATAATAACTGCGCGCTGTTAACCGGTTTGGTGATGTAATCCGAGCAGCCGGCTTCGAGGCACAGCTCCCGGTCTCCCTTCATGGCTTTCGCTGTGAGTGCAAGAATGGGCAGGTTCTTGAATTGCTCTTTCTGCCGGATAGCGCGGGTTGTTTCGTAACCGTCCATTCCCGGCATCATGATATCCATCAGCACGATTTCGATGTCCGGACTCTGTTCCAGAAGGTTAATGGCATCCTGGCCGTTCTCCGCAGGAATGACTTTCATTTGATGACGTTCCAAAATTGACGTGAGTGCAAAAATGTTACGGATATCATCATCCACAACAAGCACTTTCTTATACTCGATCATTTCATCCGAATTATGCAGCTTGACCAGCTTTTCCCTTGAGCCGGACGGAAGGTTCTCCGCCTTACTGTGCAGGAAGAGAGTCGTTTCATCGATCAATTGGAGATTCGACTTCACCTCTTTGAGAACCACCATTTTGACTAACTCATCCCACTCGTTCTCCTCCGCCGGTGTCAACTTCTTGCTTAGGCGGGCTACGACGGGAACTCTTTTGTTTTTGGCATTTTTGTACATATCTCGGGCGAACCGGATAAGATTCATATCCGGCAAGCTGTTGTCCAGCACGACACAATCATAATCTTTTGTGTTGATCTGGTTCAACGCTTTGCGCCCCGTATCCACTGCCGTGATCTTGAGATCCTGATTGCTTAGCAGGTCGACAATTTGCTTGCGCTCCTGCTCATCATGGACGATCACCAACAGATTTTGAGTCTTCTTGTCCGCAAATTGGTTCAGACGATCCAAAGCATTCTCCAGCTCTTCGTTAGTCACCGGTTTCCGGAAATAATCGTGAGCACCCTTCTGCAGCAGAAGCACCTCGTCCTCGTCAACGGTCATGACGCAAATCGGAATATGCCGCACATGGATGTCGTTTTTCAGCTGATCGAGCACCAGCCAACCGTTTGTATCCCCACCAAGATGCAGATCCAACGTTATGGCGATCGGATGGTACCTTTGAACGAGTTCCAGGACATCCCAACCGCTGGCCGTAATGACGGCTTTGATTCCTTTTTTATGGAGGAGATCGAGAATAATTCCATTGAACTTCTGATCATCCTCCACAATCAGGAATACACGGTCACCCGGCTCAATGTTATCCCGGTCGTCAATCAAAGTGTCTTCCGCCGCTCTGCCTAGGTTGCTTCTGCGTTTGGGCGGGGTGATATCAATCACCTCTGGTACATGTGTCCTCTTGATCTCCGGTTCCGTGAATTCCGCTTCAGTTGGCAGGTACAAATTAAATACGCTTCCCTTGGTCACTTCACTGTACAGAGTGATTTCTCCACCCAGCATCTCGGCAATTTCCCGGGATATTGCAAGTCCCAAGCCCGTTCCGCCATATTCCCGGTTCGTGCTGCCGTCCGCCTGCTGGAAGGCTTCGAAAATGATCTGCTGTTTCTCATGAGGAATGCCGATTCCCGTGTCGCTGACGGAGAAGCAAATGACCGTTTTAGCACGATTCAGTGATTCATTTTCTTGGTGCCAGCCCTCGCTCGCTTTCCGTATCTGAAGCATAATCTGCCCTTGTTCTGTGAACTTAAAGGCGTTCGAAAGCAAGTTTTTTAAAATTTGTTGAAGCCGCTTGAAGTCCGTCACTAAGCTTGCCGGAACACCGGGATCAATTTTGATACGGTAGTCAAGTTTTTTAGCGTCCACCATGTGGCGGAAAGTACGGTCGAGCCCGTCTGTCAGTTCGGCCAAAGATACATCGCTGTAATCTGGCGTGATTGTGCCTGATTCGATTTTGGACAGATCGAGAATATCGTTAATAAGATTAAGTAATTCGAGTCCAGAGTCCTGAATGGTTTTCGCGAACTTCACCTGAATCTCATGAAGATTGTCCTCCGGGTTCTCGGCAAGCTGTTCAGCCAAGAGCAGCAAGGAGTTCAGCGGGGTACGAAGTTCATGCGACATGTTGGCTAGAAATTCGGATTTGTACTTGGACGTGAGGGCAAGCTGCTCCGCTTTCTCTTCCAGATATCGTTTGGCGACCTCTACCTCATGATTCTTGCTTTCCACTTCCGCCTTTTGCAGCACAAGCAACTTTGCTTTATCCTCGAGTTCGTCGTTCGTATTCCGCAGCTCCATCTGCTGTTTTTGGAGCTCTTCAGTGAGTGACTGCGATTGAATCAGCAGCTCCTCCGTACGTTGGTTCGCCTGCATTGTATTAATCACGATTCCGATGGATTCCGTAAGCTGATCCAAGAAGGCGATGTCGATATCACTATATGGGCGGAAAGAAGCAAGTTCCAGAATCGCGAGCACTTGATCTTCGAATATGATCGGGAGCAAAATGATGTTGAGAGGTGCAGCTTCTCCCAAAGCGGACGATATCACGACATAGTCACCTGGCACGTTAGTGAGCAGGATCCGCTGTTTCTCGATCAGGCACTGGCCGACCAACCCTTGCCCGGCCCGGAATTCGTTCGCCAAATGTTTGCGGCTTTGGTAAGCATAGCTGGCAAACAGCTTCAGCACCGGCTCGCCGTTAAACGGTTCATTAATGTAGAAGACACCATGCTGCATGGACACGAGCGGAGCCAGCTCAGACAGGATCATACGGCTGACCGCATACAAGTCTCTTTGTCCTTGAAGCAGCCGTGAGAATTTGGCGAGGTTGGTTTTGAGCCAGTCCTGCTCCGTATTGATCCGGGTTGTTTCCTTCAGGTTCCGTATCATTTCGTTAATGTTGTCTTTCAGCGTTGCGACTTCTCCGGATGCGGATACGTCGATGGCACGTGACAGATCACCGTTCGTCACCGCTGTTGCGACATTGGTGATCGCACGTACCTGAGTGGTAAGCGTACTCGCCATGTAGTTAACATTGTCGGTGAGATCGCGCCAAGTACCGGCGGCGCCAGGCACGTTCGCTTGTCCGCCCAGTTTCCCTTCGGCACCTACCTCCCGCGCCACGGTAGTCACCTGGTCGGCGAAGGTAGCCAGCGTCTCGATCATATTGTTGATGGTATCCGTGAGTTCGGCAATTTCGCCTTTGGCTTCAACAGTCAGTTTCTGCTTCAGGTTGCCGTTTGCAACTGCGGTCACGACCTTGGCAATCCCGCGCACCTGATCCGTCAGATTGGTCGCCATGATGTTAACGTTGTCGGTGAGGTCTTTCCAGATCCCGCCGACGCCGCGCACTTGGGCTTGTCCGCCCAGCTTGCCGTCCGTACCGACCTCCCGCGCCACCCGCGTAACCTCGGATGCGAACGAATTTAGTTGATCCACCATCGTGTTTATCGTGTTCTTCAGTTCCAATAGTTCGCCTTTTACGTCGACGGTGATCTTCTTGGATAGGTCCCCGTTCGCAACTGCCGTCGTAACGCCGGCAATATTGCGCATCTGAATGGTCAAGTTACTGGCCATGTAGTTAACCGTATCGGTCAAATCTTTCCACGTACCGGAAACATCTTTTACTTCCGCTTGCGCGCCAAGTTTTCCATCTGTGCCAACCTCGCGCGCTACGCGTGTAACCTCGGAGGCGAAGGTCGAGAGCTGGTCCACCATTGTGTTAATCGTATTTTTGAGTTCAAGGATTTCGCCTTTGACATCTACGGTGATTTTCTTGGACAAGTCACCCTTTGCTACCGCCGTCGTAACGTCCGCGATATTCCGCACCTGGTCCGTCAGATTCCGGGCCATGTTATTAACGCTTTCGGTCAAATCCTTCCAGGTCCCTCCAACCCCTTTAACCTGTGCTTGTCCGCCCAGTTTCCCGTCCGTACCTACCTCACGTGCCACCCGCGTAACCTCGGAGGAGAACATCGAGAGTTGGTCCACCATCGTATTGATGGTATTTTTGAGCTCGAGGATTTCACCTTGGACATCCGCCGTGATTTTCTTAGACAGGTCTCCGTTTGCGACGGCCGTCGTCACGACGGCGATGTTGCGCACTTGGTTGGTCAAATTCGAAGCCATATAGTTTACACTCTCGGTCAAATCTCGCCATGTCCCTGCAACACCTTTAACTTGGGCTTGTCCTCCCAGCATGCCCTCGGTACCAACCTCGCGCGCCACACGGGTAACCTCGGAAGCGAAGGTGGAAAGCTGCTCCACCATAGTGTTAATTGTGTTCTTAAGCTCAAGGATTTCGCCTTTCGCATTAACCGTGATCTGTTTGGATAGATCCCCTTTCGCAACCGCAGTCGTCACTTCAGCGATATTGCGCACCTGATCGGTCAGCGTACCAGCCATAAAGTTAACGCTGTCAGTTAAATCCTTCCAAGTGCCGGATACCCCTTTAACATCCGCTTGCCCGCCGAGGATTCCTTCTGTTGAAACCTCCCGCGCCACACGGGTAACCTCGGAGGCAAAGTTGCTGAGCTGGTCCACCATGATGTTGATTGTGCTTTTCAATTCGAGGATTTCGCCTTTCGCATCAACGGTAATTGTCTTCGACAAATCGCCCTTGGCAACGGCGGTGGTCACTTCCGCAATGTTACGCACCTGGTTGGTTAAGTTAGACGCCATGTAGTTAACGCTTTCCGTTAAATCCCGCCAAGTGCCGGATACGCCTTTAACATCCGCCTGCCCGCCGAGTATCCCTTCCGTACCGACCTCGCGCGCCATCCGGGTAACCTCGGAAGCAAAGGTGGACAATTGATCCACCATCGTGTTGATGGTGTTCTTAAGCTCCAGAATTTCGCCTTGCACATCAGCGGTAATCTTCTTCGACAGGTCGCCATTTGCGACCGCAGTCGTAACAACTGCGATGTTGCGCACTTGGTTGGTCAGATTGGACGCCATGTAGTTAACGCTTTCGGTTAGATCTCTCCAAGTACCGGATACGCCTTTAACGTCTGCCTGCCCGCCGAGTTTGCCCTCTGTGCCAACCTCCCGCGCCACACGAGTAACCTCGGAGGAGAACATGGACAACTGGTCCACCATCGTGTTAATCGTATTCTTGAGTTCGAGAATCTCTCCGCGGGCATTAACCGTGATTTGCTTCGACAGATCACCGTTGGCGACGGCAGTGGTTACCGCCGCGATATTACGCACTTGATCCGTGAGGTTTGTCGCCATATAATTCACGCTGTCCGTAAGATCTTTCCAGGTGCCCGACACCCCTTTGACGTCTGCCTGGCCGCCCAAGATCCCTTCCGTACCAACCTCGCGCGCCACACGAGTAACCTCGGAGGCAAAGGTGCTGAGCTGATTCACCATCATATTAATGTTGCTTGCCGTTCTCTGGAATTCACCGGTAAGAGCTCGTCCTTCGATTTCAAGTTCCACCTTCTGGGACAGATCGCCTTTGGCTACGGCGTTAATAACCCGGACCATCTCACTCGTCGGTTGAATCAAGTCGATGACCAGACCATTTAACGAATCAGTAATTGTTTCCCATGATCCACCCAGATTCTTCTGCACAAACCTTCTCGAAAGATTCCCTTCTTTTCCGACAACCTTGGCTACTGTCTGGACTTCAGACACCAGAGCTTCCTGAATATCCATGATCTCGTTAAACGTATCCGCTACCTTTCCAGCCATACCCGTACGGTCATAGGGCATCCTGTAGGAGAAGTTGCCTTTCTTCATCGCCATTAAGGCGTTGAGCAGTTCGCCGACGCCAATTTGATCGTCGCTCGTTTCGTTGATTTGGTCTTGATTGCTCATAAACTCAACACTGCTCCTTTTTCATCACATATTTTTGAATGACCTGTTTTATATCTTCTGATCGAACAGGCTTGGCGATAAAATCGTCCATGCCCGAGGACAAACACCGCTGCATCGTTTCCTTAGAAACGTTAGCCGTCATGGCAATGATCACAGTTTGCTTGTCTATAACTTTCGTTTTGATTTCTTGTACAGTCTCCCAGCCCTCTTTAAAGGGAATTCGGAGATCGAGGAAAAGCAGATCGTAAGGCGTTTGTTCCAAAGCTGCCAGTACCTCTGTGCCGTTCTCCGCCAAATCGGCAAAGAAGCCGAGTGCTTCCAGTATTTGTTTCATTAGCCTCCGGCTTACGTTGTCGTCTTCTCCCACCAAGACACGAATCGGAGCCGGCGTATGGCTGTGGGTTGTAGCATCCGTATGCAGCAGCTTCCGATCTGACTCGTCTGGAGGTTGAACTGGGCTCATGAGCGTCTTGACTGCAATTGTAAAAATGAACGTTGCGCCGGGTTCATTCGACGGTTCTACCCGGATCGTGCCGCCCATTAGTTCAACCAAGGATTTGCTGATCGATAATCCGAGCCCCGTGCCTCCGAACTTACGTGTAGTTGAGGCATCCAACTGGGAGAAGGGCTGAAACAGTTCGTTTATCTTATCTGAAGGGATTCCGATCCCGGAATCTTTAATCATAAACTCAAGCGTTAGCGAATTCTCCGTCTCCGCGAGCTTGTTTACCATTATGTATACACTGCCTTCATGCGTAAACTTTACGGCATTACCCACCAGATTATTCAACACCTGACGGAGGCGATGCATGTCCCCTTTTATACATGGCGGCAGCGAAGGGTCAACCAGCACCACCACTTCCAGATTTCGTTCCCTGATTTTGGCTGTAAACAAATCAATCGTTTCAATCAGGCAGTGTTGAAGAGAGAACGGTTCCTCCTCCAATTCCATTTTTCCGGATTCGATTTTTGAAAAGTCGAGGACATGGTTAATGACAGAAAGCAGAGCATTGCTGCTTGTATGAATGATCCCTGCCATCTCTGAATATTCTTCCGGCAAATCGGAGGCAAAAAGCAGATCAGACATGCCTATGATCCCATTTAGCGGAGTCCGGATTTCATGGCTCATCATGGCCAGAAATTCTGATTTCACACGGGAAGCGATCTCCGCCGTTTCCTTGGCTTGGACCAGCTCCTGATTGGTTTTCTCTAACTGCCTCGTTTGTTTCTTCAACATTTCACTTTGGATCTGAAGGGTTTTGTTAGCTTCATACATACTGACGTAACCCTCGATTTTGGATTTTAAAATTTGCGGAACGAAGGGTTTCGTCATATAATCCATAGCACCAACGGAATAGCCTGCGAAGATATGCTCCATTTTATTGCTGGTGGCTGTCATAAAGATGATGGGGACGAATTTGGTCTTCTCCCGGGTCCGGATGATGCTGGCTGTCTCTAACCCGTCCATTTCCGGCATTTGCACATCCATGACAATGACGGCAAACTCCTCTTCCAATAAACAGCGCAAAGCCTCAATACCGGAATATGCCCGAACCAGACGATAAGGTTCTCCGCTGAGAACGGCCTCAATGGCAACCAAGTTTTCCGGGTGATCGTCTACGAGCAGGATGTTGACTGCTGAATCCATGACGCCTCTCACTTCCC
This sequence comes from Paenibacillus sp. FSL M7-1046, assembly GCF_038007405.1. Taxonomy (NCBI): domain Bacteria; kingdom Bacillati; phylum Bacillota; class Bacilli; order Caryophanales; family Paenibacillaceae; genus Paenibacillus; species Paenibacillus sp. FSL M7-1046. Next base: position 6,059,730 of record NZ_JBBOXB010000001.1, read on the forward strand.
AACTTGTGGCTTGCTTGCGGTTATATTTCGAAAATATAGCTTATATACCCATATCTTTAAAGAATGAAACTCAAACTCGGGTATCATCGTTAGTTCTTACTGTACGTAAAAAAACCGGTTAGAATAAACCGGTAAACTAAAGATAGATTAAGTTGATAAAGCTAAAAAACGTTGTCCGAAATAAACTGTGTTTATGGAGTGCTGTATCCAGCAAATGCTTTTGCAAATTCTAACGGGCGTGTTATTACCTTACTATACATACTACTCTGTTGGCCAACTAGTGCAGCAATGTTATGCATATGCCTAAAATTGATCTCAAGTAACCACACCTTATAATTAGTGTCAATTGCCACATCTAAACCTAAATCCGCATAGGGTCCATGTAACTCATCAAGGTTCTCGCAAACCAAAGTACATAAAGACAGAATTTCCTGAGTCTTGAGTTTAGTCTGTAGATCATTTAAATGTAATGCATTTTTTAAACCATCCACTCCTAATTTCAGCGCACTTACATCATTGGTGTAATGCTTTCCTTTCATACCATATCTAGCAATAATGCCAGTACAGTTCCAGGTTTGTGTATTGTTTTTCTGCATTATCACTCGAAAGTCGACGTGTTTATTATGGACTTTCAAACTTACTGACTGCTGAAATAAGTAAGCCCGCCGCCTCTTTTGGTAACACAATAACTTTATTAATTTTTTTTGACTCAACTTTTTTTTTGTATTCTTATGCTTCCAAAGGTAACCCTTGTTGGTTAATTCGATCTTTACTATACCTCTTCCGAAGGAACCACTCACCGGTTTAAGGTAAACTGAACCATAATCTTTTAACATGCAAATAACTTCTTTTGCATTTCTCAATAGTGCCGTTTTAGGTAAATGGGGATTTATCTTAGGATTATCCTGAAGAGCCTTCCACACTGCCCATTTATCTAAAAAGCTTGGATTAAAGATCTTATGGCCAACAGTAATCAGCAAGTGGTCGTATTTATCATTTCTGTTTACTACAATCCTGCGATAGACAACATCAGGGTATGGAAATATCCCTTTCTTCCAAATTCCTGCGCTTCCTAATTTATCTGGTTGGTAGTAGTAACCTTCTATTCCTGTTTTCGCAGGATTAACCCCCTCTAGGGGACAAAGGTAAATTAATCCTTTTAAATTCTTATAATCCCACAGGTATTCAAGGTACTTAGTTCTAATGCCTGGGGAAACATTTACTCTCGAAGTTAAAATAGCAATTACCGGGCCAAGATGCAGACCATTCTCATCTATTCTTAAATCATAAGGAAGTGTATCAGGAATCATAAAATTGAGTTTAATTGATACAGGTAAAACGATTGTATCCTTTGTTAATAAGGTACTTAGTGTCAATTCTCTTTCTGTTTCAAACGAACCAAAGTGAAATTTTATTTTTGGAGGAATCTGCGCACCAAATTGTAAACTATATTTATTAGATAAAACAATATGTTCTGAATCATAAGACCATTTTATCCACATCAGAATGCCCCCAATTAAGGTGATATCCCACAATATGATTAATTACGGTAAATAAACCTCACATTTATAAAATCAGTTATTAGCCCAATTATAAATATGCCCAGACAAATGAACTTCTGGGTATATATACTAACGGCATATCGATCAGAGAGGATGATATTATGGGTGTGAAAAACCGAATAGCAGGTCCTCAAGGTCCACAAGGACCTCAGGGACCCCAAGGACCTCAAGGATTACCGGGACCCCAAGGAGTACCAGGGCCTCAGGGTCCCGAGGGACTTCAAGGATTATCAGGAGCTCATGGGCCAGCGGGACCTCAAGGACCAGCGGGACCTCAAGGACCAACGGGACCTCAAGGACCAGCGGGACCTCAAGGACCAGCGGGATCTCAAGGATCAACGGGACCTCAAGGACCAACAGGACCAACAGGATTATCAGGCTCAGCCGGACCTAAAGGACTACTAGGCTCAACAGGGCCTCAGGGAGTACCAGGCCCAGTAGGACCTCAAGGATTACCTGGCCCGGCAGGCCCAACAGGGCCTCAAGGATTACCTGGCTCAACAGGCCCAACAGGATCTACTGGTCCTCAAGGAACCTTATCCAGCGCTTTTGCAGATCTGGTGTTACTATCTACAGCTCCAACAGTTATACCTCCAAATGTTTCCATACCATTATCCTCACTAATATCAGATCCGAAAAGAGGATTTACTTTCGATGCTGGTGCAAGAGCGGCAATAGCAGAGCAATCAGGCTTTTATTATGTTAACTACATTTTGTACATTCAAGGGGATGCTGTACTACCAGGTGCTGCTTTTGTAGTCACAGTGAATAATTTTGAACAATCCATAACCATTTCTGGAAATAACACAAGCACGGCAAATGATGTACATCTGGTTGGGCAAGGGATTATTCCAGTTAATGTCGGTGATGCAATACGTCTCACAAATACAGGTACTACGAATGCAGTATTATTACCATTTGCCGGAAATCAACAGGTAAATATGAGTAGCTTTGTCATATTCAAAATAGCCGATTTGTAAACTATGCAAAGACACAAATCACTTTTCGTTAAATTCTGTTGAAATATTTAAAGCGTTCTGCAATTGCTGGCAGTGCGCTTTTTAAACTGCAGTTTTGCTACATAGGAAATTGAGAGGTTTCGTTTCGCATGCACTTGAGGGATTTAAATCTGCAGTTCATCCAAAAGTGATTTATTCAAGCCTAAAAGCTTGTATGATAGTTAGATCAAGCTCTAGAGTAACGGCATTAGAAAAGAGAGGTGATCCACTATGTATCGAGTGGCTATTTGCGATGATGAGGACAAACAAAGAGAGATTGTCAAAGGCTTGCTGATTGCGTTGTCGATCAAGGTGAATATTGATTTTGAAATTGAGGGATTCAGCTCAGGGGAGCAGCTTGTCTCTCATTATGAGCGTAATGCCCCCCCCTTTCACATTTTAATATTGGATGTTGAAATGGGTGGTATAAACGGGATTCAGACTGCCCGCCAAATACGGAATTTAAAACACCTGGATGAACAAATTGTGTTTCTGACAAGCTACCCGGAATATATGGTGGAAAGCTTTGACGTAATGACCTTCCAGTATTTAATCAAACCCATTACTCCCCAGGTGTTAGAGGAGAAAATGATCAAGCTATGCCAATACTTCCAAGCCCTTGATAAAAAGTTTATGATCATCAAGTCAGCCTTTGAAGAAGTTGTGCTGAAGCATGATGATATCATTGCGATCGAAGCGGCTAAAAGCCTAACCATAAAAAGTAAGCTGAATTTTATAACCCTCAATCAAACCTATGAAGGTAAAGGCATCCTTGCCGATTATGCTCTGGCACTCAAGGACAACAACTTCCTGCAAATCCACCGTTCCGTCATTATTAATCTGCTTCATGTGCGGAAGTTCGCCAGCGGAGTTGTGCTTATGTCAGGTGGGATTGAGCTGCCGATCGGCCGCTCTAAACTGAAAGAGGTTAAAGATTGCTACACCAAATTTATGATAATGAAGGTCCATTGAGATGATTACAAACAACTGGATGTTTGGGTTGTGTGTTGAGGTTGTGATGTGCCTTCAGATCATTTATTTCTTTAACTCAGTGTTCGACAAATCTGCCCAAAAGCAAAAGCGGTGGATTTACTTTATTATTTTCGGGGTGCTTGGTTACGTTTATATTTCCGTCCCGGTATCCTTTGTGATTTCTTCGATCCTGGCCTTAGTGGTCATATTTAGTTTGGCGCTAGCCTATACTGTGGAACTGAAAACAAAGATCATTTTTACTGTGCTGTATGGTGTGTTAATGTCTATTGTTAATTTTATTTCGATCTATTTTTTTTATCTGTTGGATTCGGTTGACCTTACCAGTCTTGATCCAGTAAATGAACAGAATCAGATCTTATTATTCAAGGCCACCCTGCTCAGCTTCACGATTATGTTTGCAGTTATTCAGATTATCCGGCTGATTGCCAAACGCAGAAGCTTCTCTTTGCATTATCGTTACTATATATTATTTATACTTGTCCCTATCATCAGCATCTACCAGCTGAATGTGCTCACGAATTACAATGAGATGAACATCCATTATTTCCTTTCTGCTATTGGATTTCTTTTTATAAACGTGATGATCATCTACATTTTTGATACGATTATTGATAAATTCCAGTTCAAGCATGAGAATGCCCAGTTACAGCATCAGATGGACTACCAGGATGCAAATTATGAAAAGACTGTACACAGCTTTAAATCGATCAAAAGAATAATTCACGACACGAACCAGCAGTTTCTCTATATCGAGGAGTGTATTAAACGAAATGAGCCAGCGGCAGCATTAGAGCATATCCGAACGACGTTAAATAAAGTCGAAGGCGCTTATCAGCGGGTAAATACAGGCCATTTGGTGATAGACGCCCTCGTTACTAACACGCTTAACATTGGACAAGCGAATGGCATTCGGATAGATACGAAGCTGAACTTGTATTCTCCTGAGATATTGATAGATCGCTATGACTTATGTGTCGTACTCGGAAATATGCTGGATAATGCAATTGAAGCTTCCAAGCATGTGAAAATCGCAGAGGACCGGTACGTGGTGATTAAGATATTTTCCCATGAGTCCGCTCTGTTCATACACATTCTTAACCAAATGGATAATGAAGTCGTTCCTTTGCGCAGCCAAAAGCCTAACCCGGAGAATCATGGCATCGGGCTCACGAATATCGCCAGACTTTGCGATAAATACGGCGGACATATGACAATTGAAACCAAGCAAAAAACCTTTCACAATATGGTCATGCTGCCCTTTTGAACGAACAATCCCTAAACAAGCTGTTGTTTAGGGATTGTTTTTTGGCGTTTCGGGGTGTTTTTGCATATACCAGCCTCCTCTCTTGTATGCTGAATACAGACCATTAAATCCCGGTAAATTCCGGTAAAGGAACCTAAGGAGGAAGTTAGCATGAAGAGAATCATTGCTGCAGTAATGACAGCTATGCTTGTGGTCATACCCATGAGTTCGGCATCAGCACAAATCAGCAAGGAAACCGTACAGGAGAAGGCTCAAAAGCTGGCTGCAAAAATCGTGTCCGACTATGGAGTAACCGGCTTGCAGTACGCCATTATGGATTCGGGCTCGATTGTATTATCGGACAGCGCGGGTGTCCATAATAAAGCCACCAACGCTCCAATTACGAAGGAAACGATGTTCGGGATCGGCTCCGTCAGCAAAATGCATGTAACAGCTGCAGCGATGATGCTGGCTGATGTGGGCAAACTCGATATCGATCAACCGCTTGTCACGTATATCAAGGATTTTACCATGGCCGATGAAAGATATAAAAAAATTACACCACGCATGCTTATGAATCATTCGTCAGGGCTTTACGGAACTCATTATGCAAATAGCATGCTGTTCGATGACAATGATACCCGCAGTCATGATGAGTTATTGCTGAGGCTTCAATCTGAGCGCTTAAAATCCAACCCGGGCGAATATTCGGTGTATTGTAACGATGGATTTCAGCTGCTGGAAATCCTCGTGGAACGAGTAAGCGGCTTAAGCTATACCGAATTTCTGGATCAAAAGGTTATCCAGCCGCTGAAATTAATCTCCACCAAAACGCCGCTTAGTGCTTTTGACAGAGAGAAACTGGCGAAAACCTATTACCCTACAATGGAACAGGCTTTGCCAGTTGAGAATGCCAATGTCATTGGTGCAGGCGGGCTCTACTCCACTGCTGAAGAGCTTACAGTTTTCGGAGATTTATTGATTGGTAATCGGACGAATATTTTATCAGAGAAGTCATCCACCGCGATGCAAAATCCTGAATATAAAAATGGCGTGTGGGTACCTGAGGAGACAAACATCTATAACTATGGTTTAGGCTGGGATGCAGTCAGCTTGGCTCCGTTTGATGATTACGGTATCAAGGCCTTATCCAAAGGCGGGGATACCATTATGTATCACGCTGCCTTGACTTCATTGCCTGAGCATAATATTTCAATCGCTGTCCTGTCATCGGGAGGGAGTTCGATCTACAATAGTATTTTTGCAACTAACGTTCTACTCGAATATTTGCAGGACAAAGGCAAGATCAAAGAAGTTTTGCCGGATCGAACCTTTGAATCATCCGTGAAGGTCAACATGCCGGAAGAGCAGCTCGCTTATTCTGGATTATACGGCGCAGTTGGCACAACGATCGATGTGGAGATTAAAAACGGAGAGATGAAGCTGCCCGCTCTGGTCGGGGGGATTATCCCGCCACAAACCTATGTGTATACGGGCAAAGGACAATTCAAAAACAACGATGGCAATGTGACGATAAGCTTTGACAAACAATCGAATGGAAATACTTATATTAAGCTTAATTCTTATGTGGATATCCCTGGAATCGGGCAAACGATTATGGTTACCTATGAATATCAGAAGCTTGATGCCAATCCTCTGCAGCCGGCAACCAAAGCCGCATGGGAAAAAAGAAACGGTAAAAATTACTATGAGTTGGGAGAAAAGATCAATTCTCTGTTCTATCTCTCCCCTGCCATCTTAGTCAAAAATATAGCTGTGGATAGTGAAAACGGCTATGCATCAGGCACTAAAATTGTGGATGAGCATACTGCTGTAAATGCCGTTGAAATTCCGGTTATGAGCGGAAGGGATGCCTTCAATTTGAGCTTCCATACCGTGAACAACAAAGAGTATTTGACAATAGATGGGCAGTCTTATCTAAGTGAGGATGCTGTAAATCCGATCTACGGCGGAAAAACGTCGGTCTGCACGATTGAGGATAACGGTCATGCCGTATGGTTCAAAATCGGTGACAATTCGGCTGCTAAAATGATGAGCGTTAATGCTCCGGCAACCGGAGGATTCGTCGTTTACGATGAGAAAGGAATGCTTGTGTACTCCTCTATCTTTAATAAAGATAAGCCAGTCGCCCTCCCAAAAGGCGGGATGATTGTTTTCGGCGGCGAGGCAGGAGATGTTTTTCAGATTAGTATGAAGAAATAGAGGTTATCAATAAGAAGCCGCAATTCTTTGATTTTGAAACGCTATTCCCGTAAGATTCCCCTGCTTCTTAGGTCCATCCATAATGAAGAAGAACCGGCCACTTTTTGATGGCCGGTTCTTCTTCATTTAAACCTTATAGAGGTTTCGATATTATGTCTCTTGTGCAGTATGTGCGTGATCCGGTGCTTTTTGGTTCATGATCGGCAACATGACCAGTGCGCCCAGAAGAAATAATAATCCTGCTCCGCTATAGATCGTACCCAGCGAGAAGGCATCTTTTAACACACCAGCGAAAGACATGGAAACGACCATCATGCCAACGAACATCGGATTCAGAACCCCATTCACCCGGCCGACAATGGAAGCATGTGACCATTTCAGAATCATTGTGCTGATCCCAATATGAATACAAGGGAAAACAAGCCCATTCAGAAATTGAACAGTCAGCGTGACCGGAACGCTCGTCGAATACCCGACAATCACTGTACAAACCGCGCCTGCCAGCATCCCTATCGCAAGAAGAAGCTGCGGCGGAACCCGCTTCGCGAATACGGCTACGATCCCGCCCCCGATCAGCATGGCTGCACCATTCACCATCAGCAGATATTGCAGGAATTCCTCACTTTTGCCTAGCCGCTCCGTTACAATAAACAGGTTGAGAGCTTGGGCTATGCCAACAGCGAGTCCCGCGAGAATAAACGCAAGTCCAAGCATACGCAGCACTTGGCTTTGCCAGACATAACGAAAGCCTTCTATGAAATCTTTACGGAACTGCCCTTTTACAGCAGCTGTCTGAGGTTCCATATTATCCTCGGGCAGCCGAATAAGGACGAGTGCAGAAAGCAGAAATACCACGCCCATTACAGCGATCGAAGTTTCAAGGCCAAACTTGCTGTAAACGAAGGTGCCAAGCATAGGGCCAAGCACCATGAAGATAGCCATCAGCGATTGGAACAAAGCCATCCCTTGCTGCAGCTGTTCTTCCCGCACATGATACTTAAACAATCTCATGCTTGAAGGCTGCGAGAACTGCGAAAGAATAGCTGAGATGAAGGCGACAAGGTAGACGGAGTGCCAGGAACCGTAATGGATGGTCAGAAGTACTACGAATACCGATACCGCGGATAATAAATCGCACCAAATCATCGTTCGCTTCGGCCTCCAACGGTCGGCAAAAGTACCTCCGATGAAAGAAAAAACAAAAATAGGCGCGAATTCAGCTACGCTGATTAGCGAAATGGCATAGGGGTCATTGTTTGTTCTATCCGCAACGTATAGGAGAATAGCGAAATTACGTACCCAGATGCCGATCTGCAGGAGCACACTTGATAATAAAATCGTCTGCAGGAACCGATTGCGAAACAGGCTTGGTGCATTGGAGCTATTTTCGTGCCTACTCAATCTTTTCAACCCCCAATTTGTCTAAAATACTTATCTTAATGCATCGAATGACTCTCCTTTCAATTCCTAATTATACTGACCTCATCATCGTGCACATCCTTCTAAAGTCTGAAATTATAGAATGCATATCCTAATAGATTAAGAAATCAAATATTAGCAGGTTTGAGCTTTCTCGCTTCTTGCAGATGAAAAGACAAGTATAATCCTAATCCGGCAAAAGCCGTCAATGTCCAGAATGCAATGTGGACGCCTTGGAGCATATCCAGCGGAAAGGCTAAGGAACTGGCACTCGCAGTTGAAGTCATTATCGTTACAAGCAAGGCACCTCCTATTGAACTGCTGAGCGAACGCAGCGTAATCGTCATTGGAGAAGCATGAGCAACCATAGTGTTTGGGATACTTGCCATGGCATAGGCCGTAATTGGAGACATTACTGCCCCTACTCCAAACATAAGCAGGGCATACATTATAACCAGTAGATTAAAGGACGTCTCTGTTGATAACGTGAGGGCAAGAGCCAATGCCATGATCAGAATGAGCAGAAATCCTCCCTGGGTTACGCGGCTAACCCCAAACCGGTCATATAGCCTGCCTGAGATCAGACCGGAGACACCAATCAGCAATGCACCCGGCAACAGCATAAGCCCGGACTCCCGAGGTGTTAAGCCTCTTATCGTCTGTGCATACAGAGGAAGAAGGAGTTCAACCCCCACCATCACCGCAAACAAGATCACTCCCACAATGGAAGATCGGGTAAAGGAGCGGTGCCGAAACAGCTTGAGATCAAGCAAAGGTGCCGTGAGCTTGAGCTGTCTTTTAATAAACACCGCCACGATCAGGAATCCGGCCAGAAGGATGCTCCCAGCGACAACGGGATTTCCCTTTTCTACCCCGACAATGCTAAATCCATACAATATACCAGCGAATCCGAGTGAAGAATAGATAATGGACCTGGTGTCGAGCTTGGTCTGATGAGTCTCTCCTACATTCCGCAGCGTGAAATGCGCTAAGAATAAATTGGCGGCTGCAAGCGGCGCCACAGCGTAAAACAACAGTCTCCATGAATGGTTCTGAACCATGAACCCAGACAGAGTGGGCCCAAGCGCAGGAGCCAGCCCCAGGACCAAACCGACTACCCCCATCGCTGCACCGATTTTCTCCTTCGGAAAGACTCTGAGTATTGTCGTCTGAAACAGCGGAAACAGCAGGCCCGCACCGATGCCTTGAACCAAACGCCCCGTCAGGACTAGCGGGAAACTCCAGGCGATCCCGGCAATCAGTGTTCCTGCTGTGAACGCTCCGACAGAGGCCATGAACAAGGCCCTCGTAGTAAACTTTCCAATCAAAAATCCGGCAACAGGAACAGTTATACCTATCATTAAGTAATACACTGTAATCAGCCACTGCGCTTGATTCTCATGAATTGCAAGATCCTGCATGACACGCGGCAACGCCGTATTTAACATCGTTTGCATCAATTGGGCTAGAAAATTGGCAACCACCAGTGAGGCAACAATAATGCTGGGTTTATTAGACAAGCTATCTTCACCGCTTTCAGAGGTACTATTCGGATGCAGCGAGCTGCTGCAATGCATGTATGGATAGCATCCCCACCTCTTGTTGCCGAGGTTGTCCATCCTTGACTATAAGGGTGGCCGGAATGCTCATCACGCGGTATTTCCCAGCCGTCTTCGGGCTGTCATCCACATTGAATGAGAGTTGTGCAAAAGTAGCATCTTCTGTATGGAGAACTGCGATTATAAATCATCCTTTCTCGATTAATAAAATACATTATAGATACAATATATCTATAATTGAGATAAATAATAGACTTCACATATCCACAATATATCTAATCAATTATTTTGTCAACCTGATTTTCACTTATTCCTGTGCTTGTACTTATAAAACAAAATGATCCGTTAACTCTTCAAGAGCAGTTAACGGATCTTTGATTGCAAATGATGCGGTCGAGAGGACTCTGACCTCTACGATATTGCTACGATCCTCACCCACTTTAATGTAGAATATAGTTAAAGCTTCAAATTAATCGTTTGCGGAGGTAGGAATGATGAAATTACGTATCAAGTATATAGGTTTGAGTGCCCTACTATTTTCTACTGTCTTCGTCTTTGGAAAGTCGGATACGCTCAATGAACAATTTGTAGAATCACCAATAGTAGACAACGTTAGCTCGGAACTAGTTTCAGATTCCCACCTTCCAACTTCAGATCGGAATCTGAATGTAGTTCCGGTGGTTGACGAAGACAAAGGTCTCGTTCAGCTCATTCCGATTTATAAGAATGAAGATGCTCCCCAAATTAAACTTTTGCCATCCAGATAAGCTAACGCTCAATTAGAAAACACTTCGCAGGATGATCGCCAAGGCTAACTGCGGCCGGTGGCTTGTGCCAGCTCAGAAAGCCATTTTCCCCGATCCCCTTCGGCTTTGGCGGCTATCTTCTTCAGTTTGTCCGTTCCGCCCCAGATCAAATAAACGATATGCTCCACCTCATAGTTCTGCAGACCGCGTACTTGATCGAGCAGCAGCCGGAGATGAGCCTCATCTTCCATATCGGTTTGGATCTTCAGCTTCATCGAATCCGTGCTATGCAGCATACATTTCACCAGCGTAGGAATTGTCTCCAAGTGAATGCCCTGCCGCTCGGCCAACGCGACAGTGAAGTGATTCTGAACGGACTGGTGTTCTTCGTCAACCATCCCCATGTATTGTTCTACTAATGGAAAATAAACCTGATCTGTGAGTCCAAGGCCGAAGACCGCATAACTGCCCGGCATGCAATTTTTTTCGCCTTCTGTATCCGCATACCATTCGAATGGTTCCATCGCCACCCGGGCGTACTCCTCCAGCAAGGAGTGCAAATTCGGATATTCCAGGGCGTTGGCAAAGAATCGGTGCGTGCTCGACTTGGCCAATCCTTTCATCGGCAGCCATTGCTTGACGCTTGATTTCAGTTTGATTTGATAGCTTTTCGGGAAGCCCAGGCTTAGCAAGTGAGTCAGAAACCGGAGTGCCCGCGCGTAGCTCTCCTCCGTTTCTTGCTTAATGGCTATGGTCACCTCGGCAAACACATCGTTGGCCGTGCACTCCGCCAGTTCATCGCGCAAGCTGATGTCCTCCTTGGAGAACGTTCCACTGCCTTCCTTTGTCAGACGTTTTGCCTGGGCGCTTCCCAATTCGATAGCGCAATTCAAAATGGCCAGCCCCACACTTCTACTATAGGAAGGTTCGTATTTAAGAATCAGGATTGCAGCATAGAGGGCCAGCTCGATCGGACCTTGCTCCGTATTTTCCAGCCGGGCATCGCTTCTTTTCTTATATTCTTTCTGCCATTGTGTCCCTATATTATCGAAATAACAGGGCAACCAATGACTCTCTACCCAATTCCTCAAAGCCCCGGTAACATTATTCCGATGCTCGGCAAGATGCTTGTTCCCTTTATTCACTTGTTGAATGTTCTCGAAAACAGAAATGATTACACCAGGATCTGTGTCAGGGAACAGCCCCTCGTCCAACAGGTGCCTGGAGAGGAAAAACGTCTCCAAGGGCTTGGTCGGATATTTTCCCGCTTCGAGCTTATCCGCAATATAGATGGAGATTCGTTCCAGCAATTGTTGCTTCTTCGTCTCGTCAACGAATTCGAGAATACGAATGTTGACTCCGCCCTCCCGCGTCCGGAACTTGCCGTCAAAAGTAAATTGATAATCGAGTAACGCCGGAGGCAGCGCATTCAATTTATGCTGCATATATGAAGCAAGCTCAGGAACGAACTTCTCTCGCACTTGTTCCTCGCTCAGCAACTCGCCGGGGATGGCTGTAGCTCCAGGCAAAGTGAGATTGAGCTCATCATCCGTCACGTCAACCCTACCCTTGGCATATTCGAGCAGAGCATGACCGTGAATTCCCACCTGCAGCTTGGTACGTTTCACAATTTTTTCTGCGTCCTTATTGCTAATATAGGCTATCCAATTGTCAATCTCCTGTTTCATTTCGTCCAGAATCGTTTCTAACGTGTGATCCATATCCATAAAGTGCTCCTTAATATAGTGCTGTATGAGTTACTTTCTATCATATCTTGTCCTCCAAGGCAGAACAATTAGGCGCGAGACCCAGTTATATGGTGGGTTCCTATAAATTGACCGGCAACAGGTTTTGAAGCCATCGTGGTTGGAGGTCCCGTATACGAAGAAAAGACGTCCCTTAACTGCTTAGGACGTCCAAAATGAAATAAATAGTCTACTTAATTTGATCTTTCCCTTACTTCAGCAGAAAATTGTATGAATATCGTTACTCACTTGCCTTAAGAAGTGTTGAATCAATGAGTGCTTGGACATTCAAGACAGAAATCATACGATTCTTGGATTCATACCTGCACTCGATCACTTGTTTATTGGGATTATCAGGTGGTTCATGAACGACAGAATCAGCAGCGGAGGCAATGTCTTCAACAGAATCAACAACAAAAGCTAATTTATGTGTATGCAAGATGATGAACTTGTCTTGTTCACGGCGTTCCTGACGAGAAATATTCAGTTTTATTCTCAGGTTAATGACAGTGTAGAGTTCTCCGTAAATAGTTGCGAATCCTTCATGCCAAGGTTCGGCAAATAGAAGCGGTGTGGATTTTTTAGAATCTTGGATTTCCCCGATAGTATTGATATCGAGTCCAAAGTCTTCATTTCCGAGTTTGAATACAATGATTTGATCCATAAATTAGCCAGCTCCTTCTGATGTCAAATAAGCTCTTTGTTGTTTATAATAGTCAAACAAATGTATCACACTTTGAATAAAGTCTATCTATTTACTTTCGGAAGGAAGTGACGAAGATATGATACGATAATTTTTTTATTTATAATGGATTGTTGAAAAAAACCTCGAAAGGCACAAAGCCAATCAAGGTCGATTATATAATCGTTCAAGTTAGCTGCGTAATGTCTAACTGCGCTCTGAGGGATTGATAATGGCCAGAACCTGATGATCCTCCCATACCCCATTGATCTTTACATTGCTTTGAGAGATGCCTTCTTTGTGGAACCCGGCATTCTCAAGCACGCGCATGGATCCGGGATTCCGGGGAGAGGCTTCCCCTGTGATCCGGTGAAACTTCAGCTCCTCGAAGGCATAGCGCACCACCTGCTTCACAGCCTCCGTCATATAGCCCTTGCCATTATAATCCTGGTCCAGGCAGTATCCGATCATGCAGCACTGAAGCGGGCCCCGCACTACAAAGGACAACCCTACGTTACCAATAATCCGGTCGTCCTGCTTGTGGCACACTATGAAGTCATATTTCCGGTCCTCCGCTCTGTCGGCCTTGCTCTTTTTAATTATTTGGAGCTGCTGCTCCTCTGTATAGAACTCATCCGGGTTGGTTGGTGAGAACTTCTCAAAAAACTCCCGATTGCGCTTGAACATTGCTGTCAATTGTTCGGCGTCCGCTTCCTCCGGGAACCGGACGTACACTCGCTGATCTAACATTTGCACCATCCCCTACTAACAAATATATTTAAATAATCATATCACAGGAAGAAAGGTTGGGATATTAGCATTTTGCCACTTTCGGCTTATATCGTTACTACAAAAAAGTCGCCAATATGGCGACTTCTAATGAAATCATAATTCCTTCATAATCGTAAATGTGCCGTCGTTACGGTTCTTGAACACAAGATTCCGCTTAATGCTTCCTAAGTAGTCGGATAGTAAAAATTCATTGTTACCGATTTGACGCAGTCCTGAACCGTCCAGCCGAATGGCGAAAGTCCCTCCCGCTTCCAAGTTTTCAGCCTTTGCGGTGAAATACGCCCATCCGTGCAAGATGTCCAAAGGCTCAAGTTCCCAACCGATTATTTTACGAACAATTTGATTACCTTTTTTAAACAGATGAAGGTAAGTCGTGTCTGCCTCCTCATCATGCTCTACAAAAACGAACGAATCGGAATCTGCATCACCCTTGTAATCTGTCATATAGAAAAAATAAGTAGAGAGTTGCTCCTCATTGTTCTTCGCGGTTTTCCAGTTATATTCGATTTCATCGTCTTTCTGCACGATATACTTCTCGCCAGTAGACGGCAAGGGCTGTCGCATAAGCGGAAAATAGACGTCCAACCCATCAGTTTGTATTCCTGAGCCAATGTAATAGCGATACCTTTTATCCTGCGCATCCAATAGGGTTGAACTAACTCTGACCTTCGACTTTCCATCCAGCGCCATCCGGTACACGCCAGGTTCGATAGTCATGCTATTGGTGACATAATAGATGCTCTTGTTCTTGAGGAAAAATTGATCGATTCCCCCTAAGCTGGTCAGGCGCGTCAATCTTTTGGAGGACACTTCTAGCTTGTAGATATCGCTTGTCTGGTTAACCCCATGCTTCAGAAAATATAATGTCTCGTAATCTTCATACAAGATATTGCTGTAAATACCGGTCATGACCATAGTAGTTTTCGTCTTGCCCGGACCGAAAATCGTCTTATACAGCCCCTCATTATCTTTTGCCCAAAAGAATGTCAACGGTTCCAAGGGTTTAGGGTAATCGATTTTTTGGACTCTAATTTTTAATTCGGGTGCTTGTTCAAGATTTGGAGCGATTCTAGTTGCCCCGGTTAGCATTATGGATGTCAATACGGCAACAATTAGAACAGTCCTCTTACGTTTAATCATGTCTGTCCACTTCTCCCCAGAAAATAATTCAAGCTCTCTCATCATACATATATTCGACAAAAGGGATTATTTCCCTCTGCCTTTCTATACCTTATAGTAAGGGAAGCAGGGGGACGTAAGAAACTGAATAGTCAGTAGAAACCCTTAAAAAGTAGTTCGGAAAATTTCTAGTAGGAGCGTGTAAAATGAATTTAAAAGAAAAGTTGATATTAATAAAAGAAAATGGCTACCAAGCATCTCCCGATACATTCCAATTGATACAAGAAATGATAAATAACATCGGTTCTTTGGATGCTGAACTACGTGATGAGCTAATTTATACAACCTTATCACATTGGATCCCTGGTAATTCTCTAACTGCAAACGAATTAGAACAACTTCTACCAGTTATTTTGGATAAAAACCATTTGCTTTTTAAGCTTGGTGAAACAAATACAGACTCTGTCTTCACTCGATCTTTCTCTATGCTAGTCATACCGCTCCTCTTAATGAGGCATAGAGAATCAGCATTTCTCTCAAGAGAGAAAATTCATCAGATAAAAGAGAGAGTATTTTTACACGTACAAGAAGAGCGAGATTACCGTGGATATGACGAAGAAAAAGGCTGGGCTCATGCCATAGCCCATGCAGCAGATGCTTTAGATGACTTGGCTCAATGCTCCGAATTAGATAAAAATGACCTCTTAACCATCCTCAATTTGGTTTACAAAAAGTTGACCATAACAGATCGAATTTACTCCGACGGGGAAGATGAGAGAATGGTAAATTCCATAATTAGTGTCTTAAATAGAAAAATACTTAGTCAGACTTATGTAGAGCAATGGATTCAAAGTTTTGGTAATGTGGAGAAAAATTCAGAATTTCTTCCTGCCTTTAAGCAAAAAAATAATATAAAGAACTTTTTGAAAAGTTTGTACTTCCGAGTTAAATTTTACAAAGTAGATGCCGATCTCTGCCCAACTATTGAGCATACATTATATAAAGTAGAAAAAGTATACTACTCCTAATTAAGAAAAAAGTGAGGGAATAAGCACCTCTCTTGTCGGCGTCGTTCATGAATTCTTTTAGTAGTTCACGTTTAGGGTTGCATGCTTTTGCAGTTTCGTAGTCAAATACATAATCCAGTCAGGGTCGTTTGGGTTACATAATTTGTTTATCAACAGGCCTAATAAAAGAGCAAGGAATGCGGTCCTCCCCGTCTCTCCTTGCTCTTGTTCGTTGCAGGCTCAAGCGTCTAGCAAAAATAATGAAATTTAGAAAATCGTCGGCACCATTCCCCCATTCATTCGAATTAGACCCCTTAAATGTGGAGGCATCAGGACTGCATACAAATGCGGCTAGTCTTCTTGTGCAGGAAGGCATTGATATAAATCAGGGCGATTATATGGGGAGAACGCCGCTTCTCTTCGGAATGAAGTGATCCAATAGACAAAGCAAATAAACCGTACGCCTTATGAAGGGCTGCGGTTTATTTGCTTCATTATAAGGATGATATTTTAAGTAATATTACAGTCCCTTAGCTTCAAACTCATAGATTCGCGCGGCTGTATCGGCACCCTGCGAGGGTTAAGTAATGATTAATTTTACATAGCGGGCTTTAACTAGCGCAATCGCGTCAGTCGTCTCGGCTGCTGTGTTCCCTTGGATTTTGACGGCATCGGCCCAGTTCGTACCGTCGCTGCTCACCTGAATAGTATAATCGCTGGTATTAAACCCGGACCACTCTCCTCCGCTCTCAGCATGCTTGATGACAAAGGTGCTGATTTGATGCTCAGCGCCCAGATCGACTTGAAGCCAGTGAGGCAGATTGCCAAGTGCGCACCATTTGCTGTTGTCCGTCACTTTACCGTCTACGGCATTAGGCGCTCCTTCCTTTTCCCCACAGGCATGATCGGCTGTTGCAGTTTTGCCAAGTGCCAGATTCTTCACCGCACCGGCTTCCTTGCTCACTGTGATGAGCGCCTTTTTCGTCATTGTGTCTTGGCCCGAGCTGTTGGTTGCAGTCAGTGTCACGCTGTACACGCCTTCCTGCTTGAACGTTACCACCGGGTTCTTCGAGGTACTGACAGCCGGACTTCCACTTTCGAAGGTCCATGTCCATCCTTCTGTCACTTCGGTCGACAGGTCTGTGAAGTTTACGCTCTCACCTGGCGCAACCAGCGTCCGATCTGCCTTGAACTCCGCAGCCGGCTTCGGGTAAGCCGGCCAGCTGATCTGCACGCTGGAGGCCTGACCTTGCTCGTATCTTCCATTGACCGCAACGACCTTCAATACCGTGACTGCTTCTTTGTCTATTCGTCTCATCTCAGGGACGTAAAACACATGATTCGGCGTTGCACCCATTAGCACCTCATTGCCATCCGGCAGTACACGATAGATTTCGTACTGCTTCACCTGCTGATCAAGCGGTTTCCACTGCAATCTGGCATCTCCATAGATTCCATTGCGGAAATCGGATTGAGTGTCTTTAAGCTCGCGAACCGCCGGGAGCTGCTGAATCGGGTCGTTGGCATTTTGGATGGAGAGCTGGCCAATTTGTATGGCATAATCACTTATCGTATCCTTGGTGTCAAAATACAGCGACAACGCCACGATCCGTTTTCCTTTATAAGGGGTCAAGTTCAATGTTTCTGTAGTCCAGCCTGGTGATGTCTTATCCTTCACGTTAAGGAAGACAAATTGGTCGGGATGGTCTGCGAAAGCAAGGCCAACCTTCAGGCTCGGCTTGCTCTGCGTTTTGTAAGTAACCGACAGCTTCGTACTTGCTTCGATCTTCAGATCTGTCTTGTAGAGCTTCAGATGTGTCGCATTGTCATGGCTCAGCACTCCTGATACCTTCAGCGAGCTGCCGCCGTAATACGCATCGGACCAATCGAGTACCGGTGTAAGCGGTGTTCCTTTGCTGTCTGCGATCCAGCGCCATGTCGGCAGGACATCCTGCAGGCTCCGGTTGTTCCATCCCTTATCCCGCACCTGCTTCCCTCGAACATAATATTTCTGTCCGCTTCCAGTGTTGAAGCTGGTGATGAAGGGCAGCTCATTTAGCGGGGATGCTTCGACCACATTGTTCGCGATTCCTTTCCAGGCCTGGCTGCTCGCGGTATTACCCGGATTTCCGTTTGGACCCACCCAGAATTTGTTCTCGCGGATGAAGAAATCCTCCATACTCTCTGCGCTGTTAAAAGCCCAGTCAGGGCGGTAAATACCCAGAGAAGTGACTGCAGGCACTCCTTCCGGGAATAGCAGATTCCAGTTCACCTTTGTATCGTAACCCTTGGCTTCAACATCAATGCCTGCATACAGGTCAAACGGACTTCTGCCCAAGCTTTTGGCCTTCTCTGCCGAGCTTTTAAGATCCTTCCACCAGAAGTTCAGGAACATGCTGTCTGTTATTTGCTTCCCATTGTCCTGCAGGAACATCGCATTCTTGTCATTTAGTGCATTCTGCCAACTGATACTGCCTTCTTTGGTCATGGAATCGTACCATACGATGTGCATAGATGTAGACTTGTGCGATTCAAAATAACTCAGGAAAGCTTTCATTAGCTGTGCGTCAGCCGGCGTTCCACCCTCAGTCTCCTGGTTAATGAACCAGCCGTCAAATCCGTAATGCTTCGCAACCTGGATCAGCTTGTCAGCGGCAGGAAAGGAGCCGTCGCTGTTCTGCTGAAGCATCTGCTTTACCCATTCATATTTCCCGCCATACACCGTTGGCGGGAAAAACACCGTTCCGATGATCGGCACGCCATTCTTATGAGCTGCGTCGATCGTATCGGCGCTTGGAGGCACGATGATCCCTTCGCCGGCCGAGCCGCCCCAATAGACCAGTTTGTCAACATATTGCCAATAGGTAAACGTGTTTGCCCCGAATTTGTCCGAGCCCTGTGAGGGTACTCCACTTGTTCCCGAATTGAGTGCCGATAAAGCCATAACCTTCGGCGCTTTAGTCGCATGCGAGTTGACTCCTGCTCCCACAAAGCGGTCCTGCAGCGGGACAGTACTGCGGTTGAATGCTGCATCCAGGTCGGATGCCGGACTCCACTGAAGCAATTGCTCTGGAAACCAATAGGATGAATAAGGCTGTTTTGCTAACGCAGAAGTGGATAATGCAGCGCACATCATAACTAAGAAGATAAAACCTGCACCTATCTTTTTCATGCCATCCTCCTCCAATTGATCAATCTGTGTTGTACATAGTAGATTAATGCCAGATTTATTTATTGGCTGCTTTCCACTCGTCGTATTGCTTCTGTGCTTCTGCTATGACTTTATCCAGACCGGCAGCCTTCATCTTGGAGATTGCCTTCGGCAGGTGTTCATCCGGGTCGACCGCACCTGTCATGATAGGTGGATAGAATTCTTTTACGATCGCCGAGATGGATGCTACTTCTGTCTTTACTGGATCAGGGTTGAAGTTGAAGCCAAAGCTTGGAGCAACCTTGGCGGAATTGTTGAACTCCTTGAACGCTTCCCATTTATCCGCAGGGTCTTCCTTGTGGCTGTAGGTCAGGAAAAGATTGCCTAGTGCGAATCCCGGCATCTGGTACCCGTCTTTCATGGCCGGCAGATCTTCAATGACGTCTTCAGAGATCTTCTTATAGTGCGTACCTTCGATACCATAGTTGATCAGATTGCGCAAATATTTGTCCGTATTGAGCAGGTTCAAGAACATCATCGCACGCTCCGGATTTTTGGAATTCGCCGAGATTGCGTGCATAGAACCGGTAGCGGAGCCCGTGAAGATAACCGGGTCCTGCATCGGTGAGCTGACGATGTCATAGCCCGCACTTCTCGACCAGCCCAATTCTGCATAAGGCTGTGTTTGCTCGCGGTCAGCGAACCATTTACCTGTCTTGATGTTATCAATGCCTTCCAGAGTTGCAACATCTTTGCGCAGATATCCGGCTTGATAGTATTTGCGAATGGTGTTGAGCGAGCTTTTCAGTTCGTCGGATTCAAGAATATTTACGTATTTGCCATCCGTTGAATTCATATTCATACCCACCGGGAACTCGTCGCCCAGGAGGAAGTCGAACGGCATATAAGGCTTGAAGCCTTTCGGTACGGCCAGTGGTGTAATGTCAGCCGGCTCGCCTTCCTTGATTTGTTTCAAATAAGGTTCGAGATCCTCTAGGGTGCGGATTTTTGTAATATCCATCTTGTACTTGTCGACATACTGTTTGTTAAAACGCCATACCCATTGCGAAGCCAGTTCCTTGTTCACCGGCACGGCATAATTTTTGCCATTCACCTGCGATCCAGTCAGGAAACGCGGGTCGAGCTCTTTTATGATATCCTGACCGTATTTTTCCAGTAAATCATTGATTGGCAAAAATGCACCCCGAGTCGCGTTGGGCAGGTAGTCAAAAGCCCAGGATGAGGTGAAAGCGATATCGTAATTCTCCCCGGAAGCTGTGATAACCGGTAACCGTTTCGAGTAGTCGCCCCAGTCAATCATTGTGATGTCGACGGTTGCGTTGATTTTGTCCGTCAAATATTTATTCATTTCCTCTTGAATCTTTGGCAGGTCACGCTGTGGACCACCGATCAGGTATACCTTGAGCTTTACAGGGTCCAGCTTATCCCCGGTCTGGTCGCCAGATTCCGTTGGACTAGCCGCTTGGGTCTCGGACGGCGTATTCCCATTACTGTTCTCCTTCGTGTTGTTGCCGCCACAGCCAGCCAACGTGGAAGCAAGTGCAAACAGAAACACAACCATCAGCAATACAATTTTCTTGGACTTCATATGTCTCCCCCTAATCAATATAAATATCTATTGTTACTGCCCTGGATCGGGCAGCTACAACTTATCCAACTTATTCTTTAACCGAACCAATCGTAAGTCCTTGGATAAAATACTTTTGGAAAAACGGATACGCCAGCGCGATTGGCAGCGTAGCCAGCACAACCATCGCCATACGGACCGTTTCTGTCGGCAAGGTCGCAGCAATGTCGTAAGATACTACCTGGCTGCTGTTCTGTACGATGAAGTCCATATTGTTCTGAATCCGGATTAACAGTGTTTGCAGTGGAATTAAATTTGGATTATCAATATACAGAAGCGCATTGAACCAGTCATTCCAGAAGCCAAGTGTACTGAAAAGCCCGATAGTCGCAATACCCGGCAGCGAGATGGGCAGCACAATACGTGTGTAGATGCCAAATTCGGTTGCTCCGTCGATCTTGGCCGATTCGATGATCGCATCCGGTACAGTCGTCGTAAAGAAGGTGCGCATGACGATAATATAGAATGCGTTCAGAATGGATGGGAATATCAGCGCCCAGATGGAATCCCGCAAATGAAGTACTTGCGTAACGACGATATATCCCGGGACCAGTCCCCCGGAGAACAGCATGGTGAAGAAGGCGAGAAAGCTGAAGAACCGGCGCTGGTCAAAGTTCTTGCGTGAAATTGCGTACGCATATGTAGAAACGAGATACAGCGTCAGAACTGTTCCAATGACCGTTACGGCCAGAGTCACGCCCAAGGATTGGACCATTTGCTCACCGGACCGCATCAGAAACCGGTAGGCGTCCAAACTGAGCACTTTGGGCAGGATACTGAATCCGTCGATGGCCAACGTCTTCTCGTCCGTAAAGGAAATGATAATGATAAAAATAAACGGGAAGATACAGGATAGGGCGAATAAGCACACCCCCACATTAAATATAAAATTCCATAATGGACTAATCGCATTGATGTCCCTGGTCTTCTTCCTGGGAGCATAGAGCAACGTTCTCTCCATAGATTCGCTTAAGTCATTCATTGCAGGCCCCCCCTTGCCGATTTTTTTAGAATACGGCATAATCCTTTTCAATTTTGCGTACAGCGTAATTCGCGAGCAGAACGAGAATCAAACCGACAACGGATTGATAAAGGCCTGTAGCCGTACTCATACCTGTATCGCCCATGATCGTCAGCCCCCGATACACGAATGTGTCGATAACGTTGGTGACCGGATACAGTGCGCCGGAATCCCGCGGAACCTGGTAGAATAAGCCGAAATCCGAGCGGAAGATGCCGCCGAGTGCCAGAACTGTCAAAATGATCATAAGCGGCCTCAGCATCGGCAGTGTAATAAATTTGATCTGATTCCATTTGGTAGCGCCGTCGATCATTGCTGCCTCATAATAAGAGCGGTCGATGCCGGCAATTGCTGCAAGATAGACGACGCTCCCGTATCCGGCATTTTTCCAGAGACCCAGAAAGATAAGAAAATACGGCCAAAATTTCGTCTCGCTGTACCAACTGACCGGATCTTCGCCAAAGAAGACAAGAAGCTGATTGAACACGCCCTTTTCGACATTGAGGAACGAGAATACAAAATAGCTAATAATAACCCATGAGAGGAAATACGGCATAAACATTGCGGTTTGGTAAAATTTCGCCAGCCGTTTATTCAACAGCTCATTCATAATGATGGCAAGCGTAACCGCGAGAACCAGTCCAAGCATGATCAAACCGACGTTATAAAGAATCGTATTGCGCGTTATGATATAAGCGTCATCTGTCGAGAACAGAAACTCGAAGTTTTTGAAGCCGACCCACTCGCTTTTTAAAACGCTTTCAAGAAAACCTCCCGGATGAATCCGGAAATCCTTAAAGGCAATAATCGTCCCAAACATCGGCAAATAAGCAAAAATAATAAACCACGCTGCTCCCGGCAATACCAGCAGAAGAAACGCCCTATTCTTCATCAGTTTCTTCAAGATGCCTAGCACGGCTGTCCCTCCTTTGATTCACTTGTAGCTGAGTTCATCCACTGTTCATCCCCTATAATCAACAATGGTAAACTTCAGCTCACTTGGTGTTTTGGAATTTCCCGTTCACCCCTGTCTTTATTATGAAAGCCGGGCAGCCGCCGAGATAGTTGAAAAATACAATAAAATGATGGATTAATTAAAGATAGCGCATTCATTTCACTAAAAAACACACCTCTGCAAGGTGTGTTTTTTAGAACCGGCAGGTCACGGACTACTTTTTCATATACATCGAACGCAGTTCTGTCGGGGAAACGCCGGCATATTTTTTGAACTGCCTGTAAAAGTAAGATGTATCCCAATAGCCTACCTCCGTTGCCACCTCCGCCGTCTTTTTGTCCGAGTACAGCAGCAGATGGGTGGCACGTTCGATCCGGTACTGGTTCACATAATCGGAAAAGCTGGTGCCTGCCTCCTGTTGAAACA
Source organism: Paenibacillus sp. FSL M7-1046 (assembly GCF_038007405.1). Lineage (NCBI taxonomy): Bacteria > Bacillati > Bacillota > Bacilli > Caryophanales > Paenibacillaceae > Paenibacillus > Paenibacillus sp. FSL M7-1046. The sequence continues at coordinate 6,083,019 of NZ_JBBOXB010000001.1, forward strand.
ACTGCCCCAGATAGTTGGGATGAAGGTCCAGTTTCTGGCTGAGCGTCTTCAGCGAAAGCTCCTCTTTGTAAGTGTTTTTCACGAAATCCAGTACAGCCATCACATGCGGGCTATAGTCCCTTTCAGTCGCATGGTATGTATCAAGTGTTTGTTGGATCACCCTTTTCACCAGCCGCTTCAGCCCGCTGCGAGTATGAATTCTGGATAAGGGAGCGAATACGCCTCCGTAATCCGGAGTCTTTTCCAAAGTCTTGGCCGCCAGCATTAGCTGAATTGCGGAGTTGAAGAACGGCGTTCTTGCCGAGTGCCCATCCTCTGCCTGAACATCAAAGAAGTCGTCGATAAACCGGTCAACCTCAAGACTTTTCCCGTCCCGGAGCAACTTATGGAATTGATCCATAGCGGGCTCCCTTTGCTCATATGCAGGATCGGCTTCTCTTTCGTAGTCCGATGTCACTATGAAAGTCTCTGACTCGCCCAACAAATGATTCTCAAGCCACAGCTTCACTTGTTTGCAGCTTTGCGGAAACCCCAGATAGGATTGCTCGGACTGCCCTTTCACGCTCCATACACAGGCGCCTGTATCAGACGTGATCCACTGCTTCATCCCGCGAAGCGCATGAAATTTCCATTCTTCTTCTTCCATGCCGGTTGAAGCGAACAGCACGATGATATCCCCTTCCTGATCAGGGAAGCAGATGATCTCACAGCCGTGTGGTAATTGGTTTCTACCTATGATTTCACACTGCTCGGCAATTACGGGTCTGTATAACTGCGGATCATCCATCTCGTGATCATGATCAGTTACGATTCGCAGCGCAGCAGCGCTGTAATTTGACTTGGTCAAGGGGATTTCCAGCAGCTGCGCGCGCTCCCGGAACTCTTTGGCATCAATGGTTTCATTAGCCCACCGCTGCAATATATTATTCCTCAGAATCCTCCAGCTCTGATCCATTTGGATTTGTCTGATTTCCTCGCACTCCCAATCATGCTGCATATGCTTAATCGTCGCTTCCAATTCGTCGATATTGACCGGCTTGAGCAAATAGTTCTCGACACCCAGCGTAATGCCTTCCCGCACGTAATTGAATTCCTCGTAACCGCTCAGAATGATGAACTTAGTGAGGGGACTACGTACTTTGATCTCACGGATCAGCTCAAGTCCTGTCATCTGAGGCATCATGATGTCCGTGATAACCAGATCTACGGATAAGCCGTCCAGTTTTGCTAGCGCTTCCACACCATTGCGCGCTGTATCTGCAATTTGCATATGATTCGCATTCCAATCGATGATGGACTGCATTCCTTCGACAATGAGTGGCTCGTCATCCACCAGCAATACGTTCCTCATTCGGTTAGTCCTCCCTTGTGAATGGAATTTCGATGATAACCTCACAGCCTTTATCCTGCTCACTGATCACACGTATTCCAAACTCGCTGCCATAATTCAAACGAATGCGTTCATGTACATTTTTTAGACCCAGGGAATCACTTGATCGCGAAGGTGCTTCCCCCTCACTTTGCAGCGCCTTGCGTAGCTCTATTAATTTCTCTTGCGCAATGCCTTTCCCGTTATCTTTCACTCGAATAATGATGTGTCTCTCCTGTTTTGCAGCCATTATGGAAATCCGGTTATCGTCGTCATTCGCCCGAAAGCCGTGAACGATGTAATTTTCAATAATCGGCTGAATCAGCAGTTTAACCACGATACTTCCGGCGACCGGCATCTCGATGTTCGTTTCCACCTGTAGCTTGTTCTCATACCGGTATTGGATTAAGGCCAAATACATCCCGCACAGCTCGATTTCTTCGGCCAGAGTGACATGTGTTTGTTTTTTGATCAAATGCCTGAACATTGTTGCGAGAATATAAATCATTTGACCGACATCCCTGGCCCCTGAACTGATAGCCTTCATGCGTATACTCTCGAGCGTATTGTACAGGAAATGCGGATTGATCTGCGCCTGCAGAGCCACGAGCTGTGCGTTCTTCTGCTTGATCTCCGAGATATAGACGGTCTGGATATAGGACTCCAGCCGGTCACACATATAGTTAAAGCTTTGCGAGATCTGCTGCAGTTCATCCTCCCCTTCCATTTTGATCCGCTTGCTCAAATCGCCATCCTGCCAGCGCCGCATGTAGACGATAATTCTGTGGATTTTTTTGGAGTAGCGGCGGATAACAGTGAACGTCACTGAGATGCTGATAATGATGCATAAGATCACGATCCCTGTGAGACTAAAACGTAAGGTTTGAAGGCTCTGTACGATTTGAGACTCCGGAATGATGGCAGCAGCGACCATCCCTGTATTCCCGATATTCAGCAGTTGTACTTTGGAGCGTTCCTCCAGATTCACCCAATCCCCCGGCTTAGTCATCTGCTTCCAATACGGATAGACGGTATTATCGTAACGCCCCTGCGAGTCAAAAATCACTTGCCCCTGCGACGTGATCAGCATTATCCGACTGCTCGTATTGTTTAATTTTTCCCGCAGCAGCTCTTTAATCCGGCTTGTATTGAGTTCGAACAGGATGGCACCATATTTCTTCAGCGTCACAGGGTCCTTGAGCACATTCACGTAGCTGTAAGGTGTGGATTCCCCGGCGGCTTTCCCCTCGAACAGCGGCTCGTTGCCCATATACTGCCAAGGCTGATTGCGGAACCCTTCATACCAGTCCTGATGTGCAGCGGATAACGTAGGTTGATCGTAAAAATGCTGCGTTTCCCGGTTTAGAAGGTAATAAAAGTCCTGGTCTGAGCTGTACAGCACAATGTTCGAGATGGATGCTTCCTCCTTCAGCAGCAGGCGTAAATGATAATCAAAGCTGTTGCGCTCCGTCCGGTAGCTGTTTGCATATTGATTCAGACGCCACTTGAGGAAGTTCTCATATTCATGAGTCAAGAAATACTTCAAATCATCTCCAATCATCGCATCCGTATAAATCTGCTGCACCGCGCCATACATCCGTTCGTTCTGCTGATTCAGACTGATGCTGATGATGTCTAGTTCCTGAAGACTCGCATCCATCTGCTCCCGTACGAGCCGCTGCTCATAATAGCGGTAAGCGAGAATAGAGACACTAATAAACAAGAGAACCATGACCATGGAGTAGAACAGGAGGATCTTGTTAAACATTTTTTTCTTCAGATGATTTTGATAAAAGGTCCGGATCTTGGACATTCGCGCCTGACCGCCTCCTTCGGAGCCAATTTTCAACTCAGTGTATCACCGTTCGTTAAATTTGCGCAATAAATAGAACATGCAGTGCCTTCCCCTCAACTTTCAATTGTCAAAAGAAAAAGAAAGCGCTATAATGAGCGCATTCCCCTATGCTATTCACTTTTTATCCCAATTTGGATCTTTCCCTATAAATCATTCACCCTCCGATAATATGAACTGGGGGTCCACACGATGTTTCTTACCGAAAACAAATTACAGGCACGTATTCATGAATTATCCGCACTCCGTTACCGGGACCGGAAGACCCTGAGCGTATTTCTTGCTTGTGAAGACCGCCGGGAAGATATTAATCCTACGGTTCCAGGTGCCGAAGCCAATTGGCAACCAATGCATATTAACGAGACCTGGACTGGCCGGGATCTCTATTTGTGGCTGCGTACAGATGCTGAAATCCCTTTATCCTGGGAAAATAAACGAATCGTCGGCTTGTTTGATTTCGGCGATACCGGGGGCGGCAATAACTCCGGCTTTGAATCCCTTTTCTACTGGGAAGGCAAGCCTTTTCAAGGCGTCGATTCCAATCATAAGGAAGTATTCCTTCCTGCTTCGGCGGCAGGCAATTCAGCTGAGCTGCTCTTCCGCTTATGGTCCGGTCTTGAAGGAGGCGGACAACCGCGTAATCAGACGCATACCTTCAAACAGGCGGAGCTGTGCTGGCTGGATGAGAAAATGGACGATCTTGTGTTCACCGGGACGGCCATTCTCGAAACCGTAAAAATCCTGGATCCAAATGCACCGGAGCGGACGAAGCTGCTGCAGGCGCTTCAGCAATCCTTACGTATGATCGACTGGGCAGACTCCGAATCAGAGGCGTTTTTCATCTCTGTCTACGAAGCCAGAGACAATCTTAGCGCCTGCCTGGAAGCCATGGACAAACTATCCGATGTGACCATCACCTGTATTGGCCATACCCATATTGACGTTGCCTGGTTGTGGCGGCTTAAGCATACACGCGAGAAATGTGCGCGGTCCTTCTCTACGGTGATGCGGCTGATGGAGATGTTCCCGGAGTATGTTTTCCTGCAGACACAGCCCCAGCTATACGAATATGTGAAAGAAGACTACCCGGAGCTGTATGAATCCATCAAGGAGCGCATTGCAGAAGGACGCTGGGAAGCCGGCGGTGGCATGTGGCTTGAAGCGGACTGCAATCTGACCTCAGGCGAATCGCTGGTTCGGCAATTGCTGATCGGTACACGCTTCCTGAAGGAGGAGTTCGGATCGGAGTGCAGGTACTTATGGTTGCCGGATGTGTTCGGGTACAGCTGGTCCCTGCCGCAAATTTTGAAAAAATCGGGCATTCATACGTTCATGACCACGAAAATAAGCTGGAACCAGTATAACCGGATGCCATTCGATACGTTCCATTGGCGCGGCATTGACGGCTCCGAGGTATTGACCCATTTCATCACCACTCCTGAACCGTGGTCTGAGCCGGGTTCATGGTTCTACACCTATAACGGGAAGATCATCCCCAAGACGGTCAAAGGAATATGGGATGCCTACCGCGACAAGGAGATGAATCAGGATCTGTTGCTGTCCTATGGTTATGGTGACGGCGGTGGCGGCGTGAACCGCGAAATGCTCGAGATGCGGCGGCGGCTGGATCTGTTGCCCGGGCTACCCAAGGTAACTACCGGACGTGCAGATGCCTATTTCGAAAAGCTGCAGCAGACGGTAGCGGATACCGGTTCATACATCCATACCTGGGACGGCGAATTGTATCTGGAGTATCACCGCGGGACGTATACCAGCCAAGCTTACAACAAACAGATGAACCGCAAACTCGAACTGGCCTATCGTGAAGCCGAGTGGCTGAATGCCCTGCAGAGCATTTTGCAGGAGGACTGGAATCTGTATCAAGCCAAACCGCTGACCTCAGGATGGAAAATCATTCTGCGCAACCAGTTCCATGACATCATTCCAGGCTCCTCCATCCGTGAGGTGTACGAAGACAGTACAGTTGAATACGAGGAAGCGTGGCAGATCGGCAGTCAAGTCGACACACAAGCCCGGACTGCGATCGCAGCAGGGAAAACGGCAGGCAGTTTCTCGGTGTGGAATTCCTCACCATGGAGTATTACGGAGATAGTCGCTATTCCCGCTTCTGCGGGGATGGAGCAGGGATATTGGTTAAGCGATGCAGGGCTACGCTTGAATGCACAGCTGGATACAGGCATTTGGTATATTGAGGTGCAAGATATTCCTTCGCTCGGGTATACAACCATACATTTCCATGGCGAAGCTGAATCTATCAATTCGGAGTTGTCTCCATTCAGCCATACAGAACTTGGAATCGAAACCCCTTTTTATCAATTGGCATGGAACGAAGCCGGGCAGTTGACCCGCATTTACGATAAAGCAGCACGACGGGAAGTACTGGCCAAGGGTGCTAACGGCAATCTATTGCAGGTGTTTGAGGATAAACCTCTGGCACATGAAGCTTGGGATATTGATATCTTCTATCAGGAAAAAATGACTGAGATTCGAGATTGCACAGCAATCGAAGTGATTGAGACCGGTCCGCTTCGGGCCGTCATCCGCTTCAATTGGCAGTACCGTAATTCTACAATTACGCAGAACCTGATCGTCTATGCCGGGAAACGGCGCATCGACTATGTGACCGAAGTGGATTGGCACGAGAAGCAGCAATTGCTGAAGGTGGCTTTCCCCGTCGGTATTCGCTCAACTGAGGCAACCTATGACATTCAGTTCGGCAACGTCAAACGGCCGACACATTGGAATACGAGCTGGGATTGGGCGCGCTTCGAGTCTGTCGGGCATCAATGGGCAGATTTGTCCGACAAGGGTTATGGTGTCAGCCTGTTGAACGACTCCAAATACGGTTATGATATTAAAAACAATGTCCTGCGGCTCACGTTGATCAAAAGCGCTACACATCCTGATCCGCATGCCGATCAGGGGCTGCATCGCTTCACCTATGCCCTTCTACCGCATCAAGGGGATTGGCTGACCGGTCAGACCGTGAAGCAAGCCTGGTTCCTGAATGCCCCGATTCGCTATACGAAGGGACATGCAGAGCAGCCAAGCCGCTCGATGTTCGCCTTGTCCGGCGATACGGCTATGATCTCTGCTGTCAAAAAAGCAGAGGATTCGGACTGCCTCATCGTGCGTATTCACGATTACTCCGGAAGCTCCAACATGCTGGAGCTGACGAGCAGCCTGCAGATTCATGGATGGAGAGAAACGAACTTGATGGAACAACCATATGGCGAAATGCATAACAATGCTGGCATCTGCTTCGTCCTTGAACCTTATGAGATTAAAACCTTTGAAATCGACCTGCGATGCTAACTGTCATGTAACGATGGCTTTCCTCTAGGATATAGAACAAGGCGAACTCCTGTGAGTTCGCCTTGTTCTAATTTTCAGCCTAATTTATGGATTGCAATTTTATAGGACAGTAACTCCCCGCCATCACAAAAGAACGATAAACCCAATGAGCCGGAGGAAGGATAGATCAGATCCGTCATCGCCAGGATTCCATCGTTGGCAAAGACTTCGACGGATGACCGGTCCACTATAAGTTGAAATTTCACGCACTGCTGGCTGGACTGTAGTTTTGCTTGATGTCTACCCGAAAAATCATCATGAAAATCAATATTTCCGGAACGGGTACGATCGATAAATAAGCTTTCATCTTTAACGGAGTAACCGACGAGCGTTGCCTCCTGGTCCGAGGCTCTGATCTTGAAGCCTATAGAATCCACGGTCTCTGTCCATTTGAATTCGGCAACAAGCTCATACGTTTCTAATTCCATACCTTCGCAAATTGAATCGAGCTTAGCAGAGGAATTCCCCTCCGCTTCAATCTGAGGCACTCGGATGGATTCCAATTCATTGACGGGATGCTGAATCAAAGCAATGTCGCCGTTTCTCGTTTCCAAAGTCAGTACCCTTGGAAATGTCATGGCCCCCCTCCATCCTTCAGTTGGAGTTTCGCCTGCATATTTCCAATTGTTCATCCAGCCGATATAAATCCGGCGTCCATCTTTAGCAGAGACGTCAGACCAGCTCACGCCAGCGTAATTGTCCTTTCCATAATCGATCCAACGAGTCGTTTGAGAGGATTGATCCGGTATGAAAGCTAAACCGTCAAAGTGTCCGGTGAAATACTGGGTTCTAGACCCTTCCGGAACATGTGGCTCATTTCCAATACTCACGAACATGACCCATTTCAATGCCGTCTCCTCTCCGTCAACAGGTAATGCAAATAAATCCGGGCACTCCCAAACGCCGTCATGCGACCCCATCCCTTGCCCAAACTCGCTGCTGAAGCTCCATTCTTTCAGGTTCGGAGAACGGTATAAACAAACGGTTTGACCACTGGCAACAATCATCACCCACTGCTCAGTTTCTTTGTGCCAGAACACCTTAGGATCCCGGAAATCAGTATGCTTATCCGAAGTAAGGACGGGATTCCCTTCATACTTAATCCAAGTTCTTCCCTCATCTCTACTGAAGGCAATACTTTGTTTCTCTATTGAAATCTCTCCAGGAGAATGGGCGTGATGCGTGAAAATAGCGACAAGACCGGGTTCCCCGTCGAAAAAACCGGTTGAATCGTTCCAGTCCACCACTGCACTACCCGAAAAAATCATTCCCAGCCCGTCGGAAGCAAGTGCAATAGGGAGATGCTCCCAAGTGACCAGGTCTTTACTCACTGCATGTCCCCAGTGCATCGGTCCCCAGCTGGTTCCATGAGGGTGATGCTGATAGAAGAGGTGGTATTCCCCCTTAAAATAAACCAAGCCATTCGGATCATTCATCCAATTCGCTGGCGGACTAAAATGGAATTTGGGTCTGTATTTCTCTGCTTGTATAACTTCAGATGACATCTCTTCTCTCCTCACAACTTAGTTTTATCTCTATAGTGTATTGGGTCTTATCGAAACAATGAGTTCTGTTTTTGACAGAACTCATTGTTGTTCAATATTCTCTTAATGTGTTACTTATCTAACGATTGTTGGATCTCTTTCGTGACTTGATCGCCGCCTTGAGATTTCCACTTGCTTACGAACTCATCAAATGCGCTGATTGGAGCTTGGCCTACGATAATTTTGGAAAAGGTTTCATACTCCAGCTTGCTTAGATTCGACCAACGTTTTTCCATTGTTTTGGTTTGCTCATAGGTCAAGGTGTTTACGAACTGGAATTTACCTTCCACGTACGGCTTCAAGCCTACGCCAAATGCCCAAACCGTACCGAAATCGTCCGCTTTTGTTCCGGAGAAATCCCAGCCCAAGATACTCATATTATCAAAAGGTTCCGTTTTGGAAGCGATGATCTTACTGAATGCATCATCTGTGTAAGCATCGAAGTCTTGGAAATACGTATGAATCTCATCCGCCGTCTTTTTGCCTTCGAGATAATTGGTTGTCTCTTTCAAGACCATGGCAGGACCATCAGCCATAGAGAAGGTTTGGTACATCGGGAATGAAGCATCTCCTAGTACCTTTTGCTCTGCCGGATCAACATGTTTGTAGAGACCATCTTTATAAATGTTAAGCATTTTGATGACGGCTTCAGGGTTTTTGTTATCCTTGCTGATGACCGTGAAGGTTCGGGCTGCGTTGCCTCCCTTCGCCAAGTAGATCCCATCAGTGCCGGAAGCCAGTGAATAAGGCTGCCAGTTCGCGGTTTTGTCATTCTTCCAGCTGTTTCCAAGATCCCCAAACGGGAACCACCAAGGACCAAAGAACAGCCCTGCCTTATTGTTCGACACCAATTCTTCCGTCTTCGAAGTGAGCATGCCTTGTGAAATCAACCCTGCCTTGTACATATCGGCTAATTTCTGCAGCGCTGTTTTAGTTTCAGGCACGATGGATCCATAGACGGCCTTACCTTCACTGTCTTTGACCCAGATGCCTGGGAAGGAATTGAACGCAGCGAAAATTTGATCAAAGTGATAAGCGAAGTTGGAATTCGTCATGTCTTGATATAATTTACCGTCAATCGAAGGTCCTGCAAGTCCAACCGAATCTGCCTTTCCGTTTCCGTCTGGATCTTGCTCAACGAAAGCTTTTGCAACGGCTTCGAGCTCTTGCAAATTCGTAGGCGCTTTCAATTTCAATTTATCCAACCAGTCTTGGCGAACCCACATCACGGACAGGAAATCCGGCATTGGATTCGAGGAAGGAATGGCATACATTTTACCATCTTCTTTTACTAAGCTATCAAAGAGTTCTTGGTTAGACTTGTACACTTCTTTTGTTTTCGTGCTCGCATATTTTTCCCAGACTTCGGAAATGTCCATTGCCAAGCCTGCTTTAACAATCGCTTTGTATTCTGTATAAGTCAGCTCAGTCAAGTAATCCGGAATTTCTCCGGTAGCGATCCCAAGATCAACCTTTTGGTGATAATCCGTGCCTGAATTGGATGCGGTAAAAGCATTTTTAATTTCAATGTTGAATTTTGTCTTCAGCATTCTTGTATACGCATTGTCATCTACGTCTTGGCCATCAGGGTACTTCTGGTTCGGATCGAGCGGGACTCCTCTTGTAAGCGTGGTTAACTGAGGTTGTTTTCCAAGCGGATCTGCCGGTACTTCTGCAGCGCTATTGTTGGAAGCAGGATTAGAACTGTTTTCCGAAGAAGACTTGCCATTGTCAGCATTTCCAGTACACGCCGTGAGTGACCCCATGAGTAGCAAAGCGAACGACAAAGTTGCAGCATAAACCTTTTTGTTTTTCATCTGCATATAACTCCCCTTTTGTTTTTTATGTTCAAGGATTCCTCCTCGGACAACATCCTTAGACTACAAGTTAACCTTTTACGGAACCAAGCGTGATACCTTTCACGAAATATCTCTGCAAGAACGGGTAGATAATCAGTACCGGAATCATCGCTACGAAAATTTTGGCTGCATTCAACGAGTCGTTATTCAATTTGGACAAACGATTCATTTGCTCAAGAGACATGGAAGCCATTTGCTGCAGATTAGTGGAAACTACGAGTTGCTGGATATAGGTTTGTAACGGATAACTTTCCTCACGGGTGGAGAGAACCATGCCCTGGAAGAAGTCATTCCAGTATCCCACTATGGTAAACAAAACAACGGTAGCCAGTACGGGTTTTAAGAGAGGTAATAATATGCTGAACAGGTATCTCCAAGGACCAGCCCCGTCTATCTTAGCTGCTTCTTCCAGCTCCTCCGGCAAATTCTTAACGAAGTTCATAATCAAGATCAAGTTGAATATCGGGACTCCCCCACATAACACTAATCCCCAGATGTTATCGATCAGATTATATGTTTTCAGAGTAATGAACCAAGGAATCAACCCGCCGTTAAAGAGCATGCAGAATACGAATAGCCACATTAGTAGATTGCGTCCCGGAAAAAGCTTGCCCGGCTTTGATAAAGGATAGGCAGCAAGTACTAATGCCAGCATCGTGAAAGCGGAACCCAAAATAACGCGTTCAAACGATACAAATATCGCTCTAAAAAACTTAGCTTCGGACAGAATCACTTGAAATGAATACAAGTTGAATCCGATAGGATAAAAAAACACATTGCTCACCTGGACCGCCGCCTTGTCACTTAGAGCGATCATTAAGCAATACCATATGGGAACCAGGCAAAGCAGTGTCATTAACAAAAGGAATACTAGATTGAAAATGTCGAACGCCCTCGACCCCAGTGATCTGTTCTCTACCAACTTTCTCCCTCCTAAATTAGAATATTCGATACCCTAAAAGCTTCTTGGCTAACAAGTAACCGTTAACAATAAGAATAAAGCTGACGACCGATTTCAATAATCCGACCGCTGTACCCAAGCTGAAGTCCAAATCTTGTAAACCAGCGCGATATACATAAGTGTCGATAATGTCACCCGTACTGTATACTAGCGGATTATATAAGTTGAACACTTGGTCGAAACCAGCATCGAGAACGCTGCCGAGTGACAAAATGGCTAATAGAACAACGGTTGTGCGGATTCCCGGCAAAGTAATATGCCATAATTTTCTCCAGCGGCTTGCCCCATCAATACCTGCCGCTTCATAGAGAGTACCGTCAATGCCCGCTAAGGCAGCCAAATAAATGATGGAGTTGTAGCCGAAGTTTTTCCACACATCCGAACCGATAATAAATCCTCTGAACAAACCAGCCTGTTGGAAAAATTGAACCGGTTCAAATCCGAACATTTCCAATACCCGGTTGAACGGGCCGTTGAAGCCAAAGATTTGAATCATAATCCCTGACAAAATAACCCATGATAAGAAGTGCGGCAAATAGACGCTAGTTTGAACGAACTTAACCATGTATTTTTGGCGAAGTTCATTAAGCATAAGAGCGAAAATGAGAGGAATGAGCAAATTCCCTGAAATTTTCCCCAGTGCTATGATAAGCGTATTGATTAGGGCCTGACGCACATCGTCTAACTCAAGCATGTACCGAAAATTCTCTAATCCAACAAATTCTGAATGAAGAAAGCCGGCACCCGGATTATAATCCTGGAAAGCCATTACAACACCGAACATAGGAACGATTTGAAACATGATCAACCAAACCAAAGCCGGAATGAGCATGAACCAATAATGCTTGATTTCTGAATTTTTCTTTAGCCTTAATGGCATATTTTTCAGTTTAGACCCCACCACTAAGTTTCCTCCTTTATGCATATTTAACATATAAAGCACTTACAAATATTGTTACATCCGCTATAAGAACAAAGTTCTATAGCGAATGTTGTAACCTTAAGTGGTCCCGCCTTGTCTGAATGTTACCGGTAGGCGGTAGAGATCTTTATGAAGCTCCACGCCCTCTACTTTTTGGATTAGCAGACGTACTGCCGTCCGGGCCATTTCTTCAACAGGTTGTACAATAGTGGATAAGAAAGGATAAAACAAATCATCTTTCTGAATTCCGTCATAACCTACTACCTTCACGTCTTCCGGAACCTGGATTCCATGTTCTCGTGCCCGCTTAATATATCGAGCTGCCAGCATGTCACCATTCACAAACACCCCGTCAACTTCTTTATACTGTGCAGCCGTTAAGATCTGATCAAGATGGGGGTTCAATAAATCCTCGTCGAGATCAGGAATTTCATAATCGGCTTGGGGCAGTCCCAACTCCTTGGCAGCATCCATAAAACCGACTTTTCTCAAGTCCACTTCGCCCCGGATCGATGTCGCGATATAACCTAGGTAGGCCGGATACCGTACCCCTGCCTTGTGCAACTCTTGTAACGCGATACGCCCGCCGTTATAGTTATCCGAGGTGACGCAGGAAATCTCATCTTTGAAATGGCGGTCTATTGAAACCAGCGGGATGTCTTTCACAACACTATGTTCGATATCGTTGTAAGTAATGGCTATGATCCCTGCGACCTTATTCTGGTTCAGGATATCAAAATAATATAGTTCTTTTTCGGGTTTGCCCTTGCTGTTACACAAGATCAATTTGTAGTCATGACGATCCAATTCATCTTCAATATAGTAGGCAAGCTCGGAAAAGAAGGGATGCCTTATTGTAGGAAGCAAAAGTGCAATCATCATAGACTTCTGCATCTTAAAATTTCTTGCCACCTCATTCGGTACATAATTTATTTCTTTGATCGCAGCTAGTACTTTCTCGCGAGTCTCCTGTTTGACTGAAGGGTGGTTGTTAATGACTCTGGAAACGGTCCCAACTGCAACGCCGGCAATATCAGCAACCTCCTTAATACTAGCCATGTTGCACCTGCCTTTCTATTTGGAAACGTTTCATTTATTGAATGAAACGTTTCATTCACTTGTTGGATTTATTCTATCACCATTTTGGAAACGTTTCAATAGGATATTTTATTTTTTTTATACACCAAATATCTGCTCATTTGCCCAGGAAGTTTTATCGGGATTACCTAGGTTAGCTGATGGGCAAATTAAAAAGCTTCCCGTCTTGCGGCGGGAAGCTTTACTTAAGACCGCTATTATTTTGTGATCTAGGTTTGCAGCTACGCTAAATGTCCGCTCCCCCTACTTGTCTCAGCTTGCTTGCTCCATGAACTCCCTGAAGTCTTCAACGATTTCTTTGGATTTGGTGTGGTGTAAATAATGATCTGCTTCAAGTTTTATGACTTTTCCACGTACAGAGTCTTTGGCCTGCGCTTCATGCAGTGGTATCCAGCCTTCAACAGATTTATTATCCGCTTGGATAAACAATAGAACAGGAAGATTTTTTGGGAATTTCAACTGTTGAGCCGCTTTGAAATTAGAAGAAATATTCTTCATTTCATTTAAGGTAGTGTCATTATTATTATTTTTATTTGCAATCATTTTCGATTGCTCTACGGTGTGAGCATCAAATGCTAACGAAGCATAGGGGTCCTCCCCTACTTTTTTGATCAATCTTAAGAGACCTGATTTATTGAGGAATTTAAACGTTTTTAATGGGAATCCAGCATCCATTCCGCCTTGGGTTGGCACACTGCTGTCGATTCCGATAAATGCATTTACTTCGTTTGGATATTTGTTAACATAATTCAATCCGTAAATACCTGCAATGGAATGGCCCATTAGCGTGAAGCGGTCAATATTGAGCTGCTGCAAAGCTTCATGGACTTCAGTTACCATATTGTCAGCGGTCCGCTCCTTATCGGTTTCATCACTTAATCCATAGCCGAACGGCTCAACCACGACAACTTTGTAGAACGGAGATAGTTCATCTACCAGCATCTTAAAATCAAGTGCTGGGGATGCAGTTCCAAAACCCGGCAGGAGCACGACTGTTTCTTTGCCTTCCCCTTGGATCAGCACATTCATATGTTTTCCGTCTACAGATACTAACTGGCCATAGGGTTCTATTTTACCCTGCTCCACCTTGTTGCAAACCAGATTAACAATAAAAACAATGGCTAGAAAAAGTACCATTAATCCTGCTAAAGCTCCTATAGATTTAAGGATTATGCGAAGTGGTTTGCGCATCCTTTTTTTTGTACCCTCTTCTTGTCGTTTCACACTCATCTTCTCCTGTCCTTATCTGTGTATTGGACTGCCTTAAGCGGGCCGTTATTGCAAAGTTTACATGACAAACATGTACTCCTTGTAACGGCAATATGAACGGAGTATGAACAAACAAAATAAATGCAATTGGAGCTCTGGATTTAAATGCTCGATAACGGTGCTGTCTTGCGTCGTTCCCGGCTTTACCGGCACATAAAGGCTCAAATACTTGCTGATTTTATCATCCTTTTCATAAATACGGAACCCCCTTACCTGTTCCTTGCTGGTGAAAGGCGTTTTCCAGGTTAATCTAGCCTTGGTCCCTTGAAGTTTCACCTTGAACTCCTCTGCGGGAGCCGGTTTGGTGTCCGTTAGTTTGATGCCGTAATGATCATATACCTTTAGCCCGTTTTTTCCATAGCCCACTCACGTTCTCTCTAACTTCCTGCTTGAGCACCTGTCCTGAGTAAGACAAATGCATGTTGGCCTTCGCAAAATGCCTTGAAAATGTAAAGAGTAATACCCATTTTCTTTATTAAATAGAGTTAATGTATTCTTATAACACTGAAAGGAACCTTTCGCACATGACAAGAGAAGTGAAAAGGCAATTAAATGAGGGGCCTAGAATTCGAAGAGAACAAGAATTGGTATCAAAAATGATTCGTATCTATTGCAGGAAAAAACATCATCAAACAGCCTTCTGCGACGAATGTCAGGAGTTAAATGTATACGCGAGGAACAAACTATCGCTCTGTCGATTCGGTGAGGAGAAAACGGCTTGCGCAAAATGCCCTATTCATTGTTACAAACAGGATTACCGTCAAAAAATCAAGGACGTAATGCGTTACTCAAGTCCATGGATGCTGCTGTACCACCCCATTGAGTCCATTAGGCATATTCCAATCCCAAGCAAAGGAAGAAAATAACCCAGTCTGGAACTATGTATTCTGGCAAATGTTCCAGATCAGCGGGCGGTCCGAATAGGCTGCCGAAGGGAATCAGCAGCCTACCGCCTAGTGCTAGGTTATGACGTAGTATGTTCCGCATCATACTCGCTGGAAAGCTCTTTCAGCGACTTGATTTTACCATGGGGGTGCTGGTCCTGCTTTCGGGATTTCCACCCAGCTTCTTTTCTTTGCTTCTGCTGGCTCATCTCGGGTAGCCTCCTCTGGAAATGCATCATGTATACTACAGTAATAGGATGCTGAATATTGCGTTTATTCATACGTGTTAGTTTGCTTTCATGTTTGATACTCTTGTTAATCCTGATTCAAAAACGTCCGGGTCCGCTCCAGCTGCGGGCTGCCAAAGATCTGCTCCGGTGTTCCCGATTCGGCAATTTCCCCGTTATCCATGAAGAATACACGATCCGCCACATCGCGGGCAAAGTTCATCTCATGCGTGACGATAATCATCGTCATGTTCTCGTCCGCAAGCTGGCGGATGACACGCAGCACCTCGCCGGTCAGCTCGGGATCAAGTGCCGAAGTCGGCTCGTCAAACAACAGGATGTCCGGGTTCAGCATCAGCGCTCTGGCGATAGCTACCCGCTGCTTCTGTCCACCTGACAGCATGGAAGGGTACACCTCCGCTTTATCGGCAAGACCCACTTTGGAGAGTAATTCCTTACTTTTGGCGGCAATATCCTGAGTGCCCTCCCGCTTCAGCGTTCGTGGAGCAAGCTCCAGATTCCCCCGTACGCTAAGGTGAGGGAACAGATTAAAGTGCTGAAACACCATGCCCATGGTCGCGGTAATTTCCCTTATATCTGCATTGCTGGCGTATTTGCCGTTCTCTACCAACGGTTTGCCATGGATAAGGATACTTCCGCCGGTAACCTCCTCCAGATGAACAAGACTGCGCAGCATCGTACTTTTTCCGGAACCGGAAGGACCGATCACTGCCACGACTTCTCCCGGTTTCACATCAAAGGTAATCTTCTTCAGCACATCGAGGCTGCCGAAAGATTTCTGCAATTGCTTAACTTCAATCATACTACTCATAATTGGACAGCCCTTCTACTCAAATTTGAAACGTTTCTCCAGTGCCTTGAAGAACAGCGTTAGTATTAATGTCATCAGCAAATAAATAACGCCGGCAACTACAAATGGGGTCACTGTAAAATCGCGGTTCACCGCCGTCTTCGCGTAATTCAGCAGCTCTGGTACAGCTACGGCATAGAGCAACGCAGTGTCCTTGACCAGAGTAATGGACTCATTGGCTACCGCAGGCAATGCAACCCGGAACATCTGGGCAAGAATTACCTTGCGCAGGGTTTGCCATTTGCTGAGCCCGAGAACCTTAGCCGCCTCATGTTGTCCTTTATCAATCGAGAGCATCCCGCCACGGAAGATCTCGGCAAAATAAGCACCATAATTAAGGATGAAGCCAAGACTGGCCGCAACGAAGCGGTCCATGACCAGATATTCCCCAATGACCGGAATCTGCGGCAAGCCGAAGCAGAAGAATAGCAGCTGCAGCAGTAGCGGAGTTCCGCGCATGACGTAAATATAAGTGTGCGCAAGCCAAGCCAGCGGCTTGATTGAGCTCTTGGCCATCAGTGTGACCAGCATCCCTAGCGGAATGGACAGCACGATAACAATCAGAAACAGCAAGGCGGTCGTCCGTGCACCTTCAAGCATCGGCCCGGCAATTTTTATAATGTAATCTATATTCATATCTTCAACCGACTCCTAAAGGAAACAATCTAGTTCAGTACTTTGTTCTCGCCAAACCACTTCGTTGAAATTTCGGCAGCCGTTCCATCACTGCTTAGTTCATCCAGAGCCTTTTGCAGCTCAGTAAGCAGTGCTTCATTGCCTTTCTTAATCCCGATACCGTATTGCTCAGGAGCCAGTGATTCATCCAGAAGCTTGTAAGTACCGGTCTCCTTAGACATGTAATATCTTGCCACCACTTCGTCAATAACCACTCCATCCAGGCGTTTCGACTTCAGGTCCGTCAGGGCAAGCACATTGTCCGGAAATTCGGATACCTTGTCAATCTCTGCTTTGATTGGACTGGCATTCAAGGCATCGGCAGCCGACGAAAGACTTTGCAGTCCGACTTCTTTTCCAGCCAGATCATTCAGCTTCGACAGCGCCGAATCCGCCAGCACGACTACAACCTGGCTGTTCTCCAGATAAGGCTTGGTAAACAACACCTTCTCTTTACGCTCGTCTGTTATGGTGTACCCGTTCCATATCATATCAATGCGTCCGCTGTTCAGCTCCGATTCCTTGGCCGACCAGTCAATTGGCTGGAAGGTGATCTCTTTGCCCATTTTCTCGGCTGCTGCTTTCGCATAGTCAATATCAAAACCGACAATTTCATTGTTGTCATCTCTGAAGCCCATCGGAGCAAACTTATCATCTATACCGATCACCAGTTTGCCGTCATCACCTTTTGAACCGGAGCAGCCTGCGATCACTGCAATTGCCATAGCTACAAATAAAATTAATAATCCTTTTCTCTTCATCTCTCTAATCCCCCTAGTAAATGACACACTGTATGCTACGCTTTAGCTCATTAACACGTTATCAGTTTATCATGATAACATATCATCTGAGCGGCGTCGATAGAGAAGAGAAACACTTCTGTGTCAAACAAGTGAAACGGCTTCGCCGTCCTTAAAAGGATGGTAGCCGTTTCAGCGAGAAATAGAAGGATAATTTATACCGTGAAGCATATGAATTCTTAACATTTAAAAAAAGCCATCGCCTGTATGTTCAGGTCAATGGCTTAAAATAGTTTACTACGACCTCACGGAATTCCAGAGCAGCCGGCGAAATGTAGCGGCTTTTGTGCCACAATAATGCGATCTCACGCGCCAAGTCATGATTTTCCACTTGGAGATAGTGAATCTGTTCCCTAGAATTCCTTGCCGTGCTTGGTATAAAAGCGATGCCGATTTCTGCCTCCACAAGGGCACTTAGCCTTGCTGGTTCATCCCCCTCATACACATATCTAGGTTCAAAGCCAACAGATTTGCATACATTGTCCACTAAATCGCGGGTACCATAACCTCTCTTTACACCGATAAACTCTTCATCCTTCAATTCTGTCAAGGAAATGCTGCTTCGGTCTGCCAGCCGATGCCTTTTGGGAACCGCTACAAGAATGGGGTCAATGAAGACTATTTGGCATTCAATATCCTCCTCCTCTATGGCAGGTGAGGACAAGCAGAAATCGACTTCTCCGCTGTGAAGAAGCTTAACCATTTCATGCGTGGTCAGCATTTGCACATGAAATTGGACATTTGGCCGCTTTTTCCGAAACTCCCGAAGGATATTTGGCAACGTGCTCGCGGCAGTCACCGCAAGTTCAAGTGTGCCTTGTTCCGGGGAAGATAAATCACGCAGCTCCTGCTTTCCCTGTTCCAGTTCAAACAAAGCCCTTTCCGCCCTGCGGAGGAATTGGCTTCCGAACTCATTCAAGCGTAGCTTCCTTCCTATCCGGTCGAATAACGGGACTCCCAGATCTTCTTCCAGACGTTGAATCGTTTTGCTTAATGAGGATTGGGTAACGTGCAGGGTCCGTGCTGCTTCGGTCACATGCTCCAGCCGGGCTACTACGAGAAAATACTGCAGTTGAAGAAGTTCCATTTCACACCACTCATTCCTTCTAGTCCATGAAATCATAACATAAAAGGCGTTGGAATAAATAATAAATCTCAAGTACGATAATATCAATACACTTGGGGAGGACCAAAAATGAATGCTCGCAGCAGGTGGCTGATGATCTCCGTGGGTCTGGGGATCCTTTTGAACCCATTAAATTCTTCGATGATTTCCGTGGCTATAGCAAGGCTGCAAAAGGTGTATCAGCTTGATTTTACAGAGGTATCCTGGATCATTTTCTCATTCTATATTGCGAGTGCTATCGCTCAACCTGTCATGGGGAAGGCCAGTGATCTATTCGGGCGCAGAAAGATCTTTCTAACCGGTCTTGTTGTAGCCTTCGTTGCATCATTATTAGCTCCGCTATCCCCTACCTTTGGGTGGCTCATTGTGTTCCGCATTGTGCAATCCATCGGAACAAGCATGATGGTTGCAGTTGGAATGGCCATTGTGCGAATTCATATTACGGAGAAACAGGCGGCTGCGCTGTCCGTGATGTCCATTTTCCTATCCGGTGCGGCAGCTATCGGGCCCTTTATCGGAGGGGTCTTGATTCAATGGTGGGATTGGTCTGCGATCTTTCTCGTCAATATTCCGTTCGTGGTTACGAGCTTTGTGTTAGCCTGGAGGATGATTCCTAAGGACGAACCGCCAACATCCGTTACATCCCAGATGTCGTTCCGTAAATGGTGTGATTTGATTGATGCGACAGGGATTCTGCTCTTTATCGTGGGTCTGGTCGCCTTGCTGTTGGGATTACTGTCAGCAAAATCATCTGGCCATGTCTCGTTGGGTCCTGTCATTATCGGACTGATTGGCCTTTTTGCACTGGGGGTTTTCGTACGCCATGAGTTAAAAGCGGCATCACCCTTTATTCCTTTGCGCACATTCGCCAAATATCCTGAGATGACTTGGGTTAATATCGAATTCATGCTCGTTAACGTACTTTATTACTCACTCTTTTTCGGGCTTCCGTCCTACTTGCAAATGGTACGTCATGTCAGCGAATCCCATACAGGGATTCTGATGTTAAGCTTAGGCTTGTGCTCGCTCATTGTTTCTCCACTAGCCGGACGATGGATAGATAAATCAGGACCAGGGCCGGCGTTGCTGACATCCGGAATACTAATGACACTAGGAGCGGTATGGATGGTGACCATGAATCCAACTTCACCGGTTATCAGTGTATGTGTGTCGTTGGCTGCATTCGGTGTTGGGAACGGGTTAAATAATGTCGGTATGCAAGTGGCCTTGTTCAAAAGCTCACCAAAAGAAATGATCGGTGTAGCGTCCGGCGTATTTATGACATCGAGATATCTGGGAACCATTCTCTCTTCTTTATTGCTGGGCATCATAATGGGAGGTAAGTTCAGCGCTGGGGGATTTCGACTGCTTGGTGTGATCCTCTCGGTCATTGCATTGTCCCTGGTATGCTTGAGTTGGCGGCATAGAAACTCGCGACAACTGGAAGAGTCTTAGGTGATGCTCTAAACAAACAAACTCTACAACCACATGGGTTGTAGAGATCTTTTGTTCATTCTGCAATGAGGTTGTTGAATTAGAATTTAAGGATTCCCGAGGTATGCAGCAACACCAGGAATACCAGAATAGGCGCAATATACCGGAGCATGAACAACCAGATGCGGAACCAGCGCGCCTGTAGTCCAGCCGCTTCTGCTGCCCCCTTCCAGAAATAACCGGCAAAAATGGTGATCAGCAGACCGCCAAGCGGCAGCATAATGTTGGAGGTGATGAAATCCATCCAGTCGAACAGGGCTTTGCCGCCAAACGTAAGTTCAGGGAACATTCCCAGCGACATTGCTGAAGGAATACCGAGCAGAAAACAGACCAGAGACAATACCCAAACCGAACGTTGACGGCTCCAGTTCCAGCGCTCCATCGCGAAGGATACAGGCACTTCAAGCAGGGATACAGCTGAGGTCAAGGCGGCAATCGCCAGCAGGATGAAGAACAGACCGCCGAAGAACGAACCTAACGGCATAGCCGAGAAAGCCGCCGGCAGAGCGATGAATATCAGCGAAGGTCCTTGGTCAGGCGCAATGCCAAACGAGAACGTAGTCGGGAAAATAATCAATCCGGCGATAAACGCATAGATCAAATCTCCGGCTCCTATCGCAAGTGTAGCGGTGCCCAGCGACTGATTTTTATCCACATATGAACCGTAAGTTAAAAGAATCCCCATTCCGAGTGATAACGAGAAGAAGGCATGTCCCAAGGCGACCAGTGCGGATTCTGCCGTTAGTACCGAGAAGTCCGGTTTGAGGAAGAAAGAAACCCCTTTATCTGCACCCGGCAGGGTTAGCGCACGAATCATCAATACAATAAGGAGTACAACCAGGCCGGGAATCAATACTTTATTAAATTTCTCAATCCCGCCCGATACCCCCAGGATAACTACTCCCGCAGTAATCAGGATGGCTACACCCTGCCAGACAATCGGCAAGTACCCTGAGATAAATGAACCAAATTCACCTGTATAATCAGTCGTGCTGAACAGTTGTCCATTGAAGGCAATCATTGCATAGTGCAGCGTCCAACCTGCAACAATAATATAAAAGGAGAGGATTAGAAAAGGCGCAATCACTTGCAGTATTCCAGCTGCCTTCCACCCTTTTCCGCCTCCGGCACGGATGAACGACGTTGCCGCGCTTCCGCGGCCACTGCGTCCGATGGCGAGTTCGGCCAATAGCACAGGCAAGCCGATCAGCACCAGACAGACGATGAAGAGCAGGAAGAAAGCCGCTCCGCCATTTTCTCCTGTAATATAAGGAAATTTCCACATATTTCCCAGACCCACCGAGCTGCCGATAGCCGCGAAAATAAAGCCGCTGGAGGAGAAACGTTCCTTTTTCTCCGAGAGCAGGCTTTTTTCACCTTTAAACTGATTCATTTCATAACGCCCCATTTTCTATTTTTTAAGAACTCATTATAGCTTAAGTACCCATCAGAGTCATATGGTAATTTCTAATTTCTTAATATTCAATCCGTTAAAAGAGTTGTATTTATCATTTACAAGGATCTCTTTTTCAATTAGAATGATTTACATTGTGTTAATTTTTACTTTGTGTAAACCATTCGCAGGAGGGCTTTGATATGAGCAGCTTACCTAAGTCTGCCAGATTTCCACTTTTCATTCTGATGCTGAATCTGTTTATCGCTTTATTGGGACAAGGTATGGTCATCCCCATTCTTCCTGAATATTTAAAACAATTTAATGCCTCAGGGGCTGCAGCCGGGTATCTTATTGCTGCTTTTGGAGCCGCACAGTTTATTTTTTCACCTATAGGCGGGCAGCTTTCGGATCGGTGGGGCCGAAAATCAATGATCATATCCGGTCTGTTTTTAACGGTCATTGCGGATCTGCTGTTTGCAGTATCTGCGACTTTGCCGCTTCTGTATATTGCCCGATTTATCGGGGGAATAGGTATTGGATTAATGGTTCCTTCCAATATGGCCTATGTCGCTGATATTACCACTCAGGAAACCCGCGCTAAAGGAATGGGATTATTGGGGGCTTCCATGAATTTGGGTATGGTACTTGGTCCAGGGTTAGGGGGCATTATCGCTGAATTCGGCATACGTGTCCCCTATTTTTTCGCGGGTGGGCTTGGACTTGCAGCTACGCTGCTTAGTATATTTATGCCAGAGACACTTCCCAAGGAAAGACGGAAATCCGTTAGTAAACGGGTACGCCGGGAGCCCCTTCGCAACCTGATCCTAAATTCATTCCGGACTTCGTATTTCCGCTATCTCCTACTCATTCTGATCATGACATTTGGTTTGATGAATTATGAAACGGTGTATGCCTTATTTGTGGAACAAAAGTACGGTTTTGATGCCGCTAAAATCTCAATTATCATTACGGTAGGTGCAGTTATAGGCATCATTGTGCAGATCTGGCTGCTCGATTATCTTATTAAGCAGCTAGGCGAGATGAAACTTATACGTCTATCTTTGGTGATCACGGCAATAAGCTTGCTCTTGATGATCATCAAGTTTAATTTAGGTTATCTGATCGTAGTATCTGCCCTGTTTTTTGCCTTTAATGCATTCTTAAGACCAACGGTAAGTACGCTGATTGCCAACTCAGCTGGTGATCGGCAAGGATATGCTGCCGGATTGAATACAACGTATACCAGCATAGGAAATATACTTGGGCCGATTTTAGCGGGGCAGTTGTTTGACAAACACATGAATATACCCTATATTTTTGGTGCACTTATCCTTACATCTGCTCTTTTCTTAACCTTGCGAAAGCCAAAAAATGATAAAGAACGGGTTGCTGCCTATGACTGAGAACTGGCATCAGAATTTGAGAAACAAAAACCGGGAAGAACTAATTGCTGCGGCTAAGGAACTTTTTATGAAGCAAAGCTTTCTCAAAGTTAATATTAAAGATGTATGCCTCGTGGCAGGTGTAAGCCGGGTTACATTCTATAAGCATTTTCAATCCATGGACGAACTGATCTTTGAGGTTCAGATGGAAATCCTCCAGAGTATGACCCAATTTGTTGGAGGAGCAGCTTCAGCCGAAATGAATGGTAAGCAGATGCTTACTTCGATGCTGGAGGCTTGGATTGATTATGCTTCGCAACATCCAGAGTACATCAAGTTTATTCTTCTCTTCGACCTGCATTATGAAGCCTATGACTCAATTGTTGAACTCAAAGAACAGTACAATAATTTTGTTAACCGGGAAAAAGAACGCCATTTCCTATTGGATGCACTGGACATTGGATTTAAAGATGGATCGTTAAAGTCAGATACTGAGCCTTTGAAGACCGCTCATTTTATCTTCATGTCTATGATGGGTTTACTTCAGAAAATGAGCTTGATTCCCAAGGGCGGTTGGAGCAGCGAACTTCAGGATAAACAAATGGCTAACCGGTTTGTTGGCATGTTGGTTCAGCATTTAAGTGGAAAATGACAAATCCCCCTGCCTAAAGGCAGGGGGATTTGTCCATAAACTGTTCCTCTATCATAGAGATGAATCGAACCGGTAGGTCCAGAACTGTTCTGTGCCGAACCGGTCGCGGATTTCTTCATCACTCAGCTCCCGGTTCCCGACGAGTTCCGCCGCTTGGAATTGCGAACGGTGCGCCGTAATCGAGGCCATTTTCTTAACAAGGAATGGTGTCACGTCTACGGTCACATCTGCTTTCCCGATTACCATCTCATGATTGCTGGCGAAGGCGCTGCAGTACACAAGCGGCCGTTCTGCCGCGGGGAGCCGGCTGATGGTTCGGATGACGGCGGCCCCGGTGGCATCATGATCGGGATGCACACTGTACCCTGGATAGAAGGTGATGACCAGCGACGGGGTCAATTCCTGGAGCAGTGACAGGATGCGGGAGTCCAGCAGCTGCTGGTCTTCGAACTCAATCATTTTATCATGGAAGCCGAGCATCCTTAAGTCTTGGATGCCAATCGCATGGCAAGACGCTGTCAGTTCCTCCTTGCGGATTGCTGGCAAGCTGACACGGCTCGCGAACGGCGGGATGCCCATATTGCGGCCCATCTCCCCGAGTGTCAGACAAGCATAGGTGACTTGAGCGCCGCCTTCTATGTACATAGCCAATGTCCCTGATGCAACGAATGCTTCGTCATCGGGATGGGGAAATACCACTAAGATGCGCTCATGTTTGGCTTGTTTAGTATTCATGGCTGCTTGATCCTCCGCTTTCATTAGAACTTTTCCCGGCTTAATTGCAATGACACAATTAGCTTTCCTTGACTGTCGTGCCCGGCCATGATAAGGCGTTCATGCTCATTCTCATCAACATGCGTAAGGCCCTCAGCATAGATCCAGCCGTTTGCTGTCTTTAATCCGACCCGGTAAGGACCTGTGCCGGAGATGGAGCCGTGCGTATATGAGACGGCCGCATTGGTGATGAACGCCGAAGCGGTTGGCCGGCTGCTGTCCAAATGACTGGCATAGGCGCCTGTCGTGAGTTCAAGGTGCAGGTAAAGTTCCTGACCGGTGAGGCGGTCGATCACGGTTTGGATGTCTTGAGGATGTATCGGCTGCATAATGGCCTCCTTGATTGGTGTTTTACCCTTCAACTATATCAGCTTGCAGTTCCGTTGCAATTTCAATCATTTTGGGAACTACAGCTTCGTTGGAAATAGCTACATACAAATCACCCATGTAAAGCCGGAAAGGAATTTCCACATCCCCCTGCTTCCACATAAAAAAGTCTCCATCAATGGACATGTTGCTTTCCGGGCCTTTTATGGTAAAAACCTGTGAGTACGCAAAGTCGGGTTTGGCCGCAAAGTAATCTTTGCATTCATCCAAAGAGATGGATGGCTCCGCATTGTTTTCCTGCATTGATCGTGTGATACGAAAACGCTGATTCATTGATAGGCCTCCAAAATTTTTTTGAAATCTATAGCTTCTACAAAACTATATTCTCTCATTCTCGGAGTCTACTGTCAAAACTATAGTGTACATAAAATGAACGATTGCCAGCCTCTATCTGTCTTATTGATGAGAACAAGAAAAAGGGGGTGCTGCAGAATGACTGACCGGGAAATTTTCGAGCTCTATAAAGAAGATGTTTATTATTTTTGCTACTATTTGATGAAAAATCAGGCAGATGCTGAGGATATTAGCCAAGAGGTATTTGTCAAAGTGATTTTGGCAGATAGATCAAAGGTAAGGAACTTAAAATCGTGGATTTTGCGAATTGCTTCGAATGAGTGTAACAGCCTGATCAGAAGGCGTAAAACAGGAGTGATGAAAGAATTACGTAATTATTTACTATCCAGGTCTCAGGATTCCAACCCTGTCGAAGAGCATTTAAATCGCCGGGAAACTAGAAAAGAAATTCAAGGCTTATATAGTAAGCTTCCCGACAAAATCAGAATGGTAGTAGTCCTACGTTTTATTAACGAATTGACTGTACCCGAGATCTCTAAAGTGATGGACATACCCGAAGGAACTGCAAAATCCAGACTAAATAAGGGGCTTAAGCTGTTAAAGGGCAAGATGGTTGGAACTCAACTAAAGGAGATGAGCAGCAATGAATCAGTATATTGAAAAGGATAAGAACATTCCCCTGCCGGATTATGATTTAATGTGGACAGCCATAGAAAAAGAAGCATATCAACGCCAACTAAATCTGCAGCCTTCGCAGAATATTCCTAGACATCGTGCGAAGGTTGTTCCCATCAGTATCGTTTTCTCATGTATCTTGCTTGTCGCCATTCCTGTATACGCTAGTGTGACGATGAATTGGGATGAAATTGGCGGCCGTAGTGTGACCAATGCATTAAAAAACGGTATCGGCCAGCAGTATGATCTCCAAGCTTCCAGTTCTGGAGTTACAATGAACTTGAACGGTGTGGTAACGGATGGAGAAAAAATGAAAATGCTCATATCTCTGGATACTAAAACCGACCTAAGCCAATATATTGGAATTGCTACAGAGAAAAATACCATGACAAGTGAATCCGGTAGTGAGGCAAAAGTATACGGCAATTTAGAATACGACCCGGTAAGCAAGAAACTCCTTGGTGTATACGAAACCCCTGATACCTTAAAGGATGATAAAAAAGACTACAAATTTGAAGCGCAAAATCTTGTTTTTCTCCGTAATAGGGATATTCCCTTAAATTCTAACCCTCAAGCTGGAGATACGATTGTTACCGGATCTGTACAGTATCCAACCCTCCATATTGAATCCGTTCGACAAGCTTCAAATCAAACCATTATCCGCTATAGGGTCGCTGCTTCACCATCTGACTTGGGACGCGGCACCCCGCAACTGGTAGTTAATGCTGGTGGTCAAGTGAAAGAAGCAGTTCCCACCATCATGCCTAGCGAAGGTTCGGATTTGTTTATTGAACAGGTATTCGATATGACTGAACCCGATTGGAAAGATGCCAGTCTTCATTTTAGTTACATTGAAGAAGCAAAACGGATTTCGGGCAGTTGGAAGTTTGATTTTAAAGCAGATGGAAAAAAGGCAAGTGAAGCTATGTACACTAAGAAATTGAACACCAGTCCTGAAGTCCAAAAAAAGACAGGCATAACGTTCGATCAGCTGGTGATCACCCCTTTAGTTATCCAGATCCTAATCAATGAAGAAGAATCGCTTAAAAAAGGAATTGTCCACTACAAAACTGCTCAACTGGTTATAGGGGATAAAACAATCGCCGGGGATCGGGTTTTAAAAGGTGATCATCCCGGAAGCTATCAGCATTTATTTGAATTTGAATCTTCGGAGTGGTATAAGGACTGGTCTGATGTTCCAATGAAACTTAAATTAAAAGATGCTGTCATTGAAAAACGGGATACCTCTAAGAATTGGATCACGCTAAATAAACCTAAGAAAGAAAAGCAGTTCGCCAAACTTAATGTGGATGGATTTGATATTCAATTCACGTATTATATTGAGGGCGAAAATTTGATAGTCGAGTCCCATTCCGAATCCCCTGGCTTCAAGGGTGTTAACCAGACTACGGTACGGATTAATGGCAAAGAAATAGTACCTAGAATTACACCTAAGGGTATGGTATCTACAGGGGTTAATATCGATAGCTACAAAGGTATTCCCTTTGATGAAAAGATTGAACTGAACCCTGGTATCTATAAATACAGCGATCCAAGCCGGAACGAAGAAGTTAAACTCTAACTGAATTCAATAATAAACCAGCGGCAGTCTTGGATTGGAAAATATAGTCCTAGACTGCCGCTGGTTTATTGAACTAACGTTCTCCGTTAATGCTGTTCCCGATCTGAATTTTCAGTCTTTAGAGCAGATGTTAGATTAGAAATATATCTTAGATAACCTGAGATTCTCTGCCTCACTCATTCCGCTGATTCTCCAAAGCGGCAATACCTTCAAGCAGCATCAATCCGCTAAGTTGCACGCTGAGCTGAACCGGCAGTACAGGCTTATGCTCCCAAGAAGGGCCGCAGAGTCCCAGCTCGTGGTCCAGTCCTTTCGTACATAAAGCATGGGCATTCGCCAGGATAACTTTACGGATGGGAAGTGTTCCAGGAAACTGCTTCTCCAGCTGAACCCAGTAGCGGATCAGAATTCCTTTGAACAATCCGGTGTCATCAATACCTTCATCAGGCAGCATGAGTGTAACCGGGTGGCTCAGGCGGCGTATGCTTGTGTCGGCTGTCCGCAGGGCATCGTCTGCATATTGCTGCTCTCCCATAACACGGTACAGTTCCAGCGCCGCTCCAAGAAACACTCCCTGGCAGTAAGTGAATTCCCAGTCATAATCAATCTGGCCGTCTCCCAGCCTGTTAATTCCGTCCCATACAAAGCCGGAGCCGGGATCCACCAGATAGGCTTTGTTCCATTCGTAAATGCGGACCGCCCATTCCAGATCCTCCGGATCCCGGAACAATCCGTACAAACGGGCAGCCAGAATGGCGGCGGGTGCATTAGCCGGGGTGTTCTTATAATCCAGCTGATCCTTCTTCCAGGCCATTCCTCCCCCGAAATGGCTGTTCCACGCGGTTTGAATATCAGACCACAGCTCCAGCACAGCATTCTTGTATTCTTCTTCCCCGGTAGCCTGGTACGCCCGCAGCAGCGCAAGTGCCGTCCACTCCATATCATCATAATAATTATGGGAAAAGGTACCGCCATTATAAGCACGCAGACAGCGGCTGAATTCGCGGATACGCAGGGGAGCTGCGGGATCTCCCGTACGTTCATAAGCATCGACAAGCACATCCATCACATGGGCCTGCCACCAATAATAGAAGTTGTCGTCCGGACGGATATGCGCTTTGGGAAACCACTGATTCATAATACCGGTCTCTTCATTGTAATAATGCTGCTGAAGGCAGCGCTGGAACCAGTCCGCACGTGTCTTCCAATCAGCCTGTGCTGAAGCTTCAGCAAAAATGTCCATAGGATCATCCCCATCTGGCGTTAATTATTCACCGATAATAGTGCCAAGCTCAGCCATCCGCTCCAGCAGCTTTATGCCGCTGAGCTGGGAGCTTAGCTGTACAATGCCGCCGGGCGGGTGGCACCAGTCCGTTCCAAACAACGCACTTTCCGCCGCCTTCCCTCTCTCCCAAAGCAGTTCCGCATTTCTTTGAAGAAAGGATGCAGCTTCTCTGGCCTCAGGATCGGACTTTACAAGTTCGGCTGTATAGCGGACCAGTATGCCCTTGAACAGACCGCCATCTCCGCCTCCTTCATCCGACAACACCCTGAGCTGCGGACCGGTTAGCTCTTCAACGGCTGCGGCGAAGGTCTGCCGGGCATCTTCAAGGTAGCCGGCTTGATCCGTAATCCGGTACAGTTCAATTGCGGCGCCTATATACACTCCTTGATTGTAGGTGTATTTCCAGTCTTTATCGACTGTACCATCCCCCTCACGGTTCAACCCATCCCAGACAAAACCGGTCTCCGGGTCGACGAGATGTTTCTTTTGCCAGCTTAAAATCCGTTCTGCCCATTCTAGATCCTGCGGATCACCAAAGGCCTGATACAGCCGGGCAGCCAGGATGGCGGCAGGCGCGTTGGCCGGGGTGTTTTTATAATCAAGCTGCGATTTCTGCCAGGCGATGCCGCCGCCCATATGCTCGTTCCAGCCCGTCTTGATGTCCTGCCACAGAATTAATGAGGTCTGCTTGTAGCTCTCCTTCCCCGTTGCCTGATGCGCACGCAGCCATGATATTGCCATCCATTCCATATCATCATAGAGCTCATTCGGCCAACTCCCGCCATTGCGGCGGAGAAGACCTTCATGCAGCGAGACGAGACGTTCTTCGTACCGTCTGTCTCTTGTCCGCAGCAGACCGTCCACCAGCGTATCCACCGCATGAGCCATCCACCAATAGTGAAATATAGTGTTGCATTCCCCATTCGGGCAAGGCGTCTCAATGTTGTACATGCCCAAGTCTTCGTTCCAGAAATAATGATCCAGCGCTTCCTGCGCCTTGTCCGCCCGTTCCTCCCACAGTCGTGGCTCAATTTTCAATTGCTTCATAAGGCTCTCTCTCCTCATATCTGATCTGGTTTCAGTAGCTGCTTACCCTTTAATACCGCTGAACGCAATGCCCTGAACAAAATAACGCTGCAGGGCCAAAAAGAGCACCAATATCGGCAGAATCGCGACCAGCGCACCCGCCATCATCGGCCCGTAATCGGTCTGAAAGTTATAGGAAAAGGCCTGCAGCCCCATTTGAATGGTCGCTTTATCCGGATCATTTAAGACGATCATCGGCCAAAGAAAACTGTTCCACCCTGCCTGAAAGGTAAAGATGCTTAAGGTAGCCAGTGCAGGTTTGGTGAGCGGCAGATAAATGCGCCAAAAGATCTTAAATTCACCGCAGCCCTCAATCCGGGCCATTTCCAGCATATCGCTGGGCAGGGTGAGGAAAAATTGCCGCATGAAGAACACCGCGAACGTCCCGGATGCGCCCGGCAGAATAATGCCCCAGAAGGAGTTCATCAGTCCGTTGCCGCCACTGCCGAAAAGATCATTGCCTCCGGCGAATGGAATATGGCGCATCACATAAACGGTCGGAATCATGGTTACGATGCCGGGGATCATCATCGCAGCCAGGAGCACCCGGAATACCGGCTTATTGAGCCTGAATTTCAGCTTCGCAAAAGCGTAGCCGCTGAGTGAGCCAAAGAATAAATTGGCCAGTACACCGGATACGGCAAGAACAAGCGAATTCCAGAAAAATAAAGCAAATGGCACGGTCGAGAATGCTTTGCGGTAATGATCAAAGGTCAAATGCTTCGGAAACCATTGGATCGGCATCGCAAAGATCTCCTCATCCGGTTTCAGGGACGTTAGTACGCTCCAATAGAATGGCAGGAACATGGCAACAGCAATAACGATACATACGATATAATAAATGGATTTGTTAATGCCCCGCTTCAGGGCGGAGCCGCCGGTAACACCCATAGCTGTAAGCCTCCTTTTTTCCTGGGCAGCCCTGTTTAAATGACTGACTCTTCCGCTTTGGATATCCGCATATTGATCAGTGAAAAGACCAGGATGGCCATCGCCAGCACAAATGCCTGCGCAGAAGCATAGCCCATTTGCAGCTGGTTAAAGCCTTGCTGGTAGATCAGATAGACCGGTGTCTTCGTGACATTGGCCGGCCCTCCCTGCGTCAGAACAAAAGCCTGGTCAAACAGCTGCAGTGCACCGATGATCGCCATGGTACTGACCAGGAAAGTTGTCGGCCGTAACTGCGGCCAAGTGATATACCGGAAGCAATCCATTTTGTTGGCACCATCCAGGCGGGCCGATTCATACAGATAATCCGGAACGCCTTGCAGACCTGCCAGATAAATAATCATATTAGAGCCGACGGACTGCCAGAGTGTCAGCAGGACTATTGAGAGCATGGCCGTTCTTGTCTCGGACAGCCAGGCCGGACCTGTAATCCCAACGTAGGAGAGCAAACCGTTAATCAGCCCAAATTCCGGGTGCAGCAGCCAGATCCATACCGTTGCTGCCGCGACAGCTGAAGTCAGCGTAGGCAGATAATAAAAGGTGCGGAACAGCTTCACCCCGCGCCACGCCCGGCTGAGCAGCAGTCCCAATAGCAGTGAAATTAGAATATTGAGCGGCACAAAAATCAGCGAATACAGAAACACATTGCGGAAGGTTTTCCACAGCAGATCATCATGAGCCAGCCGCCGGTAGTTATCAAGCCCGATCCAGTCATTTCGGCTAAGCACATCATAATTGGTAAAGCTGAGATATAAGGCCATTACTACTGGAATAATTGTAAAGACCACGAACAGCAGCACTGTAGGCGTGATGAACAAATAAGCAGTCCGCGCCTGATGTCTTTCCACTTTTCTCATGGAAGCCATACAACTCCCCCCTTCATTATGCGGCAAGGTTCCATAGTGGCAGGGAGGCACCGCCTCCCTGCTGCTACAACTGCTACTTCACAACTTCGTTATCCTTAAGCATTTGGTCTCCCTGCTCCTGAGACTTCTTAAGTGTGTCCTCAATACTCAGTTTGTTCTGCTGGTTAAGCTGAAGATTCGGCGCCAAGGCATCCGTCTCCATTACGGAATAGCCGGGATGTGACGGGCGGACCTTAGCAAATTCCAGGGTTTCCATAAAAGGTTTCCACAGTGGATCATCCTTGAAGAACGGGTCCTCCATCGAAGGCTTGAAGCCAGGCAGGTTCAAGCTGGTCTTAGCCCACAGCAGAGCGTTGTCTTTGTTAGCCGTCCACCATTTGATAAATTCCCAGGCCTCATCGTGATGCTTGGAGCCCTCAGGAATAACCAGGCCGAAGCCGCCCATCACACTGCCTTTGTCACCGTTAGGGCCTGCTGGCGGAGGAACAACGCCGTATTCCAGGTCTTTGCCGTATTTATTGTAAGTGCTGAGCATCCATGGGCCTGAATAGAGCATAGCGACTTTTCCGGTAACAAAAGCATCCTGGCCTTCTCCGAGCCCCAGCTCAAAGCCCACTTTGTACACTTTATCTTTGTTCATCATCCGGTCCCAGAATTCGAGCACCTGCTTACCCTGCTCATTGTTGAAGTTGGTCTTCCCGTCTTCGGTCAGCATGGTGCCGCCCGCCTGCTGGAGATACATGTTGAACAATCCCAGGTCTGCCATGGAGAAGCCTGCTACTTCAAGCTTGTCTCCGTTCCATTTCGTCAGCTTCGCAGCCGCCGCTTCAAGCTCATCCCAAGTCGTCGGCGGCTGAAGCCCGGCTTCGGCCAGCAGCTTCTTATTGTAGAATAGTGCACGAGCGTCTACTGTAAGCGGCAGACCGTATAATTTATTGTCGTAAGAAAGTTCGTTCAGCGATTCGCTGTAAAAATCATCTTTGGAGATCCCATCACGAGTTAAATAGTCATCCACCGGATGCAGCACATTTTTGGGCGCATAAAGTGAAGTCCGCCAGCGGTCCCAGAAAAGTACGTCAGGAGCACCGCCGTTCGTGGCCGCAGTAAGAAATTTAGTGATCATATCCTGCTGCAGCACGTATTTCACGTGAATCTTATCCTGCGATTTGTTAAAAGCATCGACCATCGTTTCGAACTGCTTCTGGCCTTCTCCGCCCCAGTCCCCCCAGAAAGTAAGCTCTGTCTTCTTTGCACTCTTGCCGCCTTGCTCTGTTCCGCTGTTCCCTGCATTGGCATCCCCGGAATTGCCTGAATTACCGCCACACCCGGCGGCCAGGCCAGAGACCGTCACCAGAGTAAGTGCTGTAATCAACCATTTCTTCATTGTTTTCATCCCCCTCAGACTATTTGGTATGTCATTGTTGCCGTTCATTTAGCTGCTAGCTGCGCTTTACTTCGATTCCGCAGCGCATGAGCACCAGCTCGCAGAACATCATATTGGCCCAAGAGAACCAGGGACGGGTGTACGCGCCGGGATCATCTGCATGAAAAGCTTCATGCATAAACCCGGTACCGTTATCACACTGCGCCAGCCGGTCAAGAATGGATTGCTGTTCCTCTGTATCTCCTGAAGTCATTCCTTGTACCGCTAAGGCGATTGGCCAGATATAACGGTTTGGGGTATGGGGACTGCCTATGCCTGCTGCGGCTATGCCTGAATAGAAATAGGGATTACTCTTGCTCAAAATGAAGCTGCGGGTATTCATATATACAGGATCATCAACTGGAGAGTAGCCGAGATAAGGAATGGAGAGCAGGCTGGGAACATTGGCATCATCCATCAAATTCACACTACCAAGCCCATCTGTCTCATAGGCATACACAGTCCCAAACTCAGGGTGGTCCACAGTACCGTGTTGCCGGATACCTCTTTCGATCTGCTCCAGCAGGTGTTGCGCGGAAGCTGCAAGCTCAGAGCTTTTCAGCACCTCAGCGGCAATTTCACACACATACCGGAGAACAACGACAGCGAACATATTGGCCGGGATGAGATAGCCATATTCGCAGGCATCGTCGCTTGGTCGAAACCCGGACCAGGTCATTCCTGTATAGGCCGTCAGGCTGCCTTTGCCTTCACGGACCAATGTATCCGTTGGCGCTCCATGTAGGCGTTGAAACGTATAGAGGGAATCGCGCTCATGGTTCTGTTCGGTGGTCCACAGTTCAATAATCCGCCGGACCCCTTTTTCAAAAGCAGCATCAAATTGGCTGGTCCGTCCGGTATTCTTCCACAGTAAATAGCTGAGCTGGATCGGATAACATAAGGAATCTACTTCGTATTTCCTCTCCCAGATCCAGGGGTTCATTGCCGTGAGATCATCCTGATGCCCCCGTCCATCCGCCTCTTGATTAAAAGCGTTTGCATAAGGATCAATCTCGATAAAAGCAAATTGCTGCTTAATCAATCCTTCGATCATGTCTGCTATTTCCTCATCTTCAGCAGCAAGGATCAGAAAAGGCCTGACCTGTGCGGCAGAATCCCTCAGCCACATGGCAGGAATATCACCAGTAATGATAAAGGTCTTTCCGTCTTTATTGCGTTTTATTGTTGTATTCCAGGTGTTCGATAAACATTGTTCGAACATGTCCGCCAGTTTTGGGCGGTCCTGCAATATTGTCCGAACCTGTGCAGCCAGCCGTTGTATGGATTGGGGTAGTTCATTTGAAGAGTACAGTTGAAATAACCTCCCTTTTGTATTTTTATTAAGCGCTTTCATTAAATAGTATATTGGTATACAAATAATATGTCAATCAATATTTTAGACTTAATGATATATCATTTCAAGAATCTGGATATAAAAAAACCCATCCGATTGAATGGGTTCGTCGCTATCTGTTGCCGTTACTTTCGAACTGCAGGTCCGGTCGAGCTGCCGGGGATCAGCTTCGCCTCCAGCATTACCTTATTCGGTACAGAATGCCCGTTCATAATTGTCAGCACATTCTCTACCGCAAGCCGCCCCATCTCTTCTTCATTCTGGCGCATATGGGTGAAGGCATAACCTCCTCCAAGTTGTGTCGGCGGACTGTCGAAGCAAATAATGGAGATATCCTCGGGGATGCGCAGTCCCAGGCGTTCCACCGCTGTCTTTGCGAGCAAGGCAATATTGTACTCAATGGCAAACAGCGCAGTAATGTCTGGGTGACTCTTCAGATGGGATTCCAGGCGCGCGAGATCATGTTCAATATTATCCGGGTTAAAAAACTTCGGCAATGTCGAGGTTAAGTCACTGACCCACAGCTCCTTATCCACCATGATTCCCCGCTGGGCGTGTGCCTGTATGAAGCCTTCAATCCGGTCTTCGACGGCAGTGGTATCGACCGGCGGAGGCGAAAGAAATGATATATGGGTATGTCCCAAATCAAACAAATACTCTGTAGCTTCAAGCGCTGCCTGAAGATTATCCGTGCTGATCGATGCGGCGGCTACCCCTTTTAAATGTCTGTCCACCAGCACCAGAGGGAAACGGCCAATGACCAGCTTGAGGATTTCCGCGTTGAAATATTCGCCCTGCGCCGGGAAGATAATCAGCCCATCCACACCCAGGTTGAGCAGCTTCTGGATGGATTGCTCTTCATTCTCGGGAATACCGAAGGTTCTCCGCAAGACCAGAAAACAGTCATTATCGCGTGAAGCCTGCTCCATGCCATAGATCAGCCCCGTACCGTAGCTGTTTCCAAAATCGGTGATGATCAGCCCGATGGTCTTCTCTTCTACATTGATTGCAGGGATTCCGGTACTTGTTCCTGGAGGCAGCTCCTGAAGTTCAGCGACCGGATCGGCCACAAACGAGCCCCTGCCCGGCTTACGGACGATCAAATGCTCGGCGGCCAGCAGCTCAAGCGCTTTTTTACTGGTAATACGGCTTACATTATAGCTATCAGCCAGTTCTTTCTCGGAAGGAACACGCTCTCCAAGCTTATAGGCTTGAGTCAATATGCTCTCCTTCACTTCATCAAAGATCTTCTCATACATCGGCTTAGAAGACGTCGGTTCGTTCATGACCTTCACTATCTCCTGACTCTTATTATTCATGATTTACATAATAATATATCATGATATATTATGATTGTCGATGTATACCTAGTCTTTCTGTCTTCATTATAGATCTGACTGCAAAAAAACCTAACTGACGGACGCAGAATAGCTGTGTCCGTCAGTTAGGTAGATTTTATGAACTGCCGCTGATGTAGTTCAAGTTAATCAGGTGATCTCAAGAAACAATGCACAGTCAAAAGGCTGAAGCAGGATGGGATTGGATTCATGCCATTCCTTGGAGGATTCAGACTTCAATTTCGGGTTGCAACGCTTGTTCATTCCACTTACTTCCGAAACCAGACTCCATCCCTTTGGAACATCCAATTCGCATACCGTCCGGTTATGATTCATGACAAAGAAATAAGTACCGTCCTTTCCCCGTCTCCGGGTAATCTCGACGCCTTCCGGTGCGGCTGCGATTCCACAGACCCCAGCGTCGCCAATCATCTCCATGACCAGCTTTTCCATCGTCTCCGGCCCCAATTCCGTGCCGGCATAATAGGCTCGTCCCCTGCCGTATGCATGGCGGGTAACCGCCGGTGTCCCGGCATAAAAATCTCTGGTGTATACAGCTAGTACCTCTGCGCCTTCCACTGTGATCACATCGCACCACAGCTCCGCTTCCTCTTCTGACTTCCCGCCTTCATCTTCCGTTTGGGCTGCCCTGGAAATCCCCTCATCATTCAGCCATCTCACACTTTGCCCGAATTGGCGCAGACAGTCATAATCGTAGATGCTTAGACCCAGCAGCTGTGAATATTGTCCCGGCAGCGTCAGTGAAATAACGGCATTATTCCGGTCCTTGACTGCGGTCCGCATATCGAGCAGGACATGCCCGCCCGATTCTGTATATTCATATAGTCTTCGGCATAGCTCTGAATCGGTGACGAACAGAAGCGGAAAAATCAGCACTTTGTACTTTGAGAAATCGTCATTTTCGGAAATCAGATCTACAGGGATATTGTGATCAAATAATGCTTTATAATAACGGTGCAGATGTGCGACGTAGTTCAGGCCGGGATGATGCGGCTGGATTTGCAGCGCCCATTCCTGGTCGTAGCTGAACACAATCCCAACCTCGGCTTCGGGAAGTCCCCCGCGGAAAGCCTCCATATGAGGAGCCAGTTCGGCTATGCTGTCGCGGATTTCATCGTATCGGCGACCCGGAATACGGCTGTGCGGCAGAATGCCGTGCCAGTACTGCTCGCTGCCGAACAGGCAGGTATCCCACCGGAAATAGACAATGGTATCCGCACCATGGGCAACGGATTGAAAGGTCCAGAGCCGTATCTGCCCCGGCCGTGGCGTTGAGCCGAGAATTTCCGTACCTGTCGGTCCGGCGAGCTGCTCCATCACCCAGAACGGCTTCCCTTTGGTTCCCCTCATAAGATCGAGCGCCATGCCGAGGTGGGAGGGCGAGCTGCGCTTGATCCGCTCCTCCAGAAACAGCATCGGGTATTGATCGTGGGAGATGAAATCCAGATCCTTCGCCAGCTCGAAATAATCAGTCTTGTCAAAGAAGCCCATAAAGTTATGCGTAATACGATGGCCGGGACATACCTCCCGCAGTATATCCGCCTGCCACTTTTGGAACTCGACGACCAGACTGGAGCAGAATCGTTTCCAATCTAGCAGAAGCGATGGATTATGGCTGTTAGGTGTAGCAAGTGGAACGGGAATCTGCGAGAAAGAGGTATAGGTCTGGCTCCAGAACACCGTTCCCCACGCCTCGTTCAGGCCTTCGATCGTCCCATGCCGTTCCTCCAGCCATCGGTGGAACCTTGCCCGGCAGTGATCGCAATAGCACAAATTACGGTGACTGTTACCCAGCTCATTGTCAATTTGCCAGCCGGCAACATAGGGGTTGTCCCGGTAGCGCAGAGCCATGGTCCGCACAAATTCTTTAATATGCTTCCGGTAGTGTGGATGCGACTGGCAGTCATGATGCCGGCCGCCAAAGCCAACCCTCTGTCCCTCCGCATTCAGGGGGTACAGATCTGGATGAAGCTCCATCATCCACACCGGCGGAGCCGCTGTCGGCGTGCCCAGCATGGTTGTAATCCCCTGCTCTCCCAGCAGTTCAATGGCTTCGTCCAGCCAGCCGAAATCATAGATGCCGGGACTCGGCTCCATCTTCGCCCATGAGAACTCCGCCATCCGTACAACCTCGATGCCCATCTCCTTCATCATTACTGCATCCCGCTGCCACAAGTCGGGCGGACAATGCTCGGGATAATAATCAACACCAAATTTCATGGCTTGCGTAACTCCTTCCCATTCACGAGGTAATGTCCAGCTCTTTAATCTATTCGTGTTTATCCTTTAATCGCGCCGTCAATCATGCCGGAAATAAGCTGTCTCTGAAAAATCAGAACGATAATAAGCAGCGGCAGCACGCTTACAACCGAGCCGGCCATGATGAGATGATAAGGTGTATTGTTGCTGTCCTCCAGCGCCTTGAGCGCCACGGACAACGTCATATGCTCCTGCGAGCGCAGAATAACGGACGGCCACAGAAAGTTGTTCCACTGCTTGACGAACAGGATAATCCCCAGGGCGGCGAACGCCGATTTCAGGTTGGGAAGAATGATCCGGCGGAACATGCCAATCTCGCTGCAACCGTCGATTCGTGCCGCTTCCATCATTTCATCGGGAATGGAACTGCAGTACTGCCGCATGAAGAAGATGCCAAAAGCATTGGCCAGATCGGGTAAGATCACTCCCCAGATGTTGTCGATGAGATGCAGGTTCTTATAAATGACAAACAGTGGAACCATCGTTGCTTCATGGGGGATCATTAGCGAAGCGAGCACGAAGACGAACAAAATGTCCTTGCCGCGAAACCGATATTTGGCAAAGGCGAACCCGGCCAGGCTGCAGAACAGCAGCGCAGTAATCGTCATGGTCGTGGACAGCAGCAGACTGTTCCAGGTGATAATGCCAAATTTACGGTTCACGAACAATTCAGTGAAGTTCTCCCAATGCAGCGTTGTCGGCAGCCAGATCGGCGGATTAACGAAGATTTGGCTGATATCTTTCAGCGATGAGCTGAATAACCAGAACAGCGGAAACAACGTGATGAGGGAGACCACGGCCATCAGGACAAATGCTGCACCAGCGGTCAGACCCTTCTCACCTGAACGGCTGGCCCTTTTCGCCGCAGACTTCTTTTTCGTTTGAGTCAAAAGCGTCATTCGGTTCTCCCCCCCTTATTTCTCATCGAATAGACGCATCTGGATCAGCGATATGCTCATCATCAAGATGAAGAAGCAGACAGCGATTGACGAGGCGTAGCCGAAGTTGAAATTCTGAAAGCTTTCGTTATACAGCATCAGCACCGGCGTCAGCGTCGAATTTAGCGGACCGCCTTTGGTGAGAATGTACGGCTCGGTAAAGAGCGAGAAGGTGCCGATTGTGGACAGCACAGTGCAGAATAGCAGCATTTTTTTGACCAAAGGAATGGTAATGAAGAAGAAGCTTTTTACTTTCGTCGCTCCGTCGACATAAGCAGCTTCGTACAAATCCTTTGGAATACTTTGCAAACCGGTCAGCAACAGCAGCATATTGTAGCCGAGCCAACGATACAGTACCATTAACGCCACAGAAAAGCGCGCCCACCACGGGGAATCAAGCCAAGGAAGCGGAGACTTGATCCAACTGAGGTTAAGCAGGAACGTGTTGATCAGCCCGTCTTGGGTATTGAATAGCAGCACGAATACGAATGATACGGCGACCACCGACACAAAATTCGGTACAAACAGAGCCATCCGGAAAAATCCTTTGCCCACCATCCATTTGGAGTTGAGCATACTGGCAAAGATTAAGCCAAGAAAGAGCATTAGCGGCACATACATCAGGAAGATGACTAAGCTGTTCCACAGCGACAGCCAAAAGTAATGATCCTTCAGCAGCGCCGTATAGTTGTCCAGCCCGATGAATAGCTTGTCACTTGCACCGTTCCATTCCGTGAGACTGAGATAAAACGAATAAATAATCGGATACAGTGAAAAGATGCCAAATAAAATAAAGTATGGGGAAATGTACAGATACGGAGCGTAACGGATCTGTCTGTTCCATCTTGTCTTGCCCATAGATATTCTCACCTCCTTGATCCTTGCTGCTGTCTACTCTCTTTTGGTCTTCTGCCGGAGTTCATCGGCCATTGTCTTTAACGCATCTCCAGAGGAGGCGTCATTCAGGAACACCTTTGCCCACACATCCGTCATCAGCTTGTTGGCCATCGGGAAATCGGAGGTGTAAGCAAGCGGATAGGTGCTCTCCAGTGATTGGGCATACACTTTTAAGATAGGCTGGCCCTTGAAGTAATCAAATTGCTTGTCCATTGCCGAGTCGGAATATACCGTCTTCAACGAGGGGAATAGCCCCGCTTCCAGCATCATTTTGGTCTGAGACTCCTTATCGCCGAGCATGAATTCGATGAATTTCCAGGCTTCTTCCGGGTGTTTCGAGTTTTTATTTATCGCCATGTTGGACCCGCCTTGGTTAGCCCCGCCATATTTATCGTCTGCTGACCATTTCGGCATCGTCGTAACTGACCATTTGCCCGAATCCTGCGGCGAGTACTGCTTTTCGATGATCGCGTCATGCCAGGAACCGCCGACTACGCTGGCTATTTTACCCTCACCGATGGCATTGCCCCAAGGGTCGGAGTTGGCGCGGGCGTCATAGACAAGCTCTTCCTGCTGCATCTTGATCAAGTAATCTGTGATCTCCTTCACTTCCGGGCTATCGACCGTGACCTTGCCGTTCTCGTCAAAATACCAGTATCCGCGCTGCCACATCATAGATTCGAACACGCGGTTGCTGGAATTGGTCTTCGAATCGCCGTACATGAACGCTCCTGTCT
Organism: Paenibacillus sp. FSL M7-1046; assembly: GCF_038007405.1. NCBI lineage: Bacteria > Bacillati > Bacillota > Bacilli > Caryophanales > Paenibacillaceae > Paenibacillus > Paenibacillus sp. FSL M7-1046. The sequence goes on from NZ_JBBOXB010000001.1 coordinate 6,123,638, forward strand.
TCTCCTTCACCAGCTTGGCGGCTTGATAATAATCGTCCCAAGTCTTAAGTTTGGCAGCGACCTCATCGGGATCGGTCGGCAGACCGGCCTTAGCAAACAGGTCATTCCTGTAGAACATCACCACCGGGCCGCTGTCCCATGGCATGGCATAGATTTTGTCGTCCATGGTGGCGTCCTTCCATTTGTAGGGCACGATATTATCTTTATATGGAGCCACACGTTCGGTAATGTCGAGCAGCGAATTGATCTCCACCATCTGTGATAGATTCGTCGATTCCAGCGCCAGCACATCCGGCACTGTGTCGTCTGTATTGGAGGACACCAAATACTTCTGATAGAGGTCGGTGGATTTCATGGTTTGGAACTCAACTTCGATATTGGGATAAGCTTCCTTGAACCGGTCCATATTTAGATCAATCCCGGCTTTGGCCTGCTCCCAAATCCAGACGACAAGCTTCACCTTCTCCTCTCCCCCTTGATCCGTTCCAGCCGATCCGGAATTACTCTGTGTGTTGGAACCAGAACAGGCGCTTAACAGCATGGAAGCTGTAAAAAGCATGGAAAGCAGCATTTTCCCTCTTTTGTTATGCATTGTTTGACCTCCTTGAGTGGGTTGATACCATCATAAGAGAAATGTAAGGGTTTTCAAATCCGACTGCCGTTCGAAAAAGGTTCACTTTTATTGGAATGTAATAAAAAAGCCCGTTTTCTACACGGGCGAAAGGTCAATTCATTGGATTTTGGTGTCTTTTTGTTTGTTGGCGGTATTGTCCCGGAGCGAATCCGACACTTTTCTTAAACCATTTGGCGAAGTATTTGACGTCTCCAATCCCGATCTTCTCCGCAACTTCCTCCATACGGTAGTCTGTCATTGCCAGCAGATTCTGTGCCCGTTCCAGCTTTTTCTGGGAAAGAAAATCAATCAGGCTGCTGCCTGTTGCTTCTTTGAATACGGTGCTGAAGTAACTGCGGCTTATACCGATCCGGTCGGCGATTTCGCCGACTCGGGGATCGAGATGCAGATGGTGGTTGATATAGTCAATGGCGCTGAGAATATCCTCCTTATGCTGGCGGCTAACCAGACGGGTCTCGCGCTCGATTGCCCGCAGGCGCAACAGACGCAGCACGCCCTCTATCCATCGTACCCCGCCCTCAACCGGCCCCTCCAGTCTCCATCCCAATCCGGGATTACGTGAACTCTTCAGATGCAGCAGTTCATGCTCCGCCGTATCCCGTTCCGCCCAGTGGCAGGCCAGTAACACAGTACCGTCTGGACACGGTAAGAACGCACGTCCTGGTGACCCGGATGCAAATGCCTCACCAATCTTTAGAAAAGCTTTTGGCTCCGGTTCCGGGCCAATTGGGGAGGGGACTTCATTGCGGTATTCCTTCCGTTTGTCATCAGACATCGAAAAACTGGAATTGTTAGCGCTTCCATTTTCATACAAATGAAAGATGCAGCCGCCTCGGGTCATCCAGCTCCAATCTCCATTCAGCTTGGCTACCAGCCTCTCGTCTGCAGAGATATCCTGTACCCGAAGCCACTCCATCACAATTTGCATCTCGTCCTCAGATGCTGCCATGGAGGACTGATTCTGCAGATGAAGCTCGCATTCACGCCGGATTTTATCGAGGCATCGCTCCATTTCCTCGTCGCCCATGCTGGTTTTTACAATATAGTCGGAGATACCGAGCTGGATCCCCTGCTGTGCGTAAGCAAAGTCGCGGTGACAGCTCAGAAACAGGATTTTGACATGGGGATATCTGTGTCTAATTTTATGAGCCAGCTCGATTCCGTCCATCTCGGGCATCACGATATCAGTAATGACAATGTCGGGTTCATGATTGACCACCTTCTCCCAGCCAAGGATGCCGTTAGGTGCATCGCCGACGACTGCCATGCCATGTCTGCCCCAGTCCACTGTCATCCTCAGCCCTTTTCTCACAAGCTGTTCATCATCAACGATAAGCACCTTCAGGGGTAAATCTCTCCGTAAGTCTTTGGCCATCGTATGATCACCTTACTTCCGTGGTTTCGTTCGGACTCTATCGTAAAATCGCAGTTTTCGCCAAAATGCATGTTAAAGCGCTCTCTGACATTCCGCATGCCAAGTCCTCCTTTCTTGCCCGGAATGACTTGGCCGTTCCTCACATAGAGCAAATGCTCCGGCTTGATACCGATCCCGTTGTCAGTTAACTCCGCCTTAATTTCGCCTGATCCGGAGACGAGTGACAGCCTAATTTCACCTGCTCCGTCTGTAAAGCCGTGAAAAAAGATGTTCTCCAGTAGCGGCTGGAACACCATCCGCGGCACCAGGCAGGACATCAGCTCCGGCTCGGCCTCCAGCTTGAAACTAAAGGCATCATCGTACCGGAGCCGCTGGATTTCGATAAAATGAAGCACTAAAGCCAGTTCCTCCTCAAGCGGTACCAGTGTTTTAGTCACTGCAAAAGTGCTCTCCAGGACGGCAACCAGATGCTCAATCATTTTCTGAATATCGCGGCGCCCGGCCAGCCTCGCCTTCCACTGAATGCTGTTCAGAGTGTTAAATAGCAGGTGGGGGTTGATCTGGTAGTGAAGCGCCCGCAGTTCTGCTTCGCTCTTCAGCTTTTCGCTCCGGCTGATCTCACGCACCAGATCCTGGATTTGTCCGGTCATCCGGTTGAAGGATTGGCTTAAATAGCCCAGCTCATCGCTGGTGAGCACCGGGGTCTGGATGAACAGCTCCCCTTGTCCGAATCTTCGCATCGAATGGGTCAGCTTTTGAATGGGCCGCGTAAGCCGAAGCGAGAAGAAATGGGCCATCGCGATGGCGAAGAGCAGCGTGCAGCCCGCAACGATCAGCGTATAGTTCAGGATCACGCCCGAGGAGCGATAGAACTCAGCATGCGGCATTCTGGCCTCGACAGTCCAGCCCTCCCGCTCCATAACGCCGGACCAGACAATATCGTCCTCCGGACTACTGTATTTCTCTGAGCTTTGCAGCAGCACGCTTCCGTCCGCTGCCCGTATTTGCAGGTGAGCATTCATATTATGCTGAAACGCCCGAAGCAGATTCACCACGGAATCCGCCTTCGTATCGATTAGAATCCGGCTGCCTGGCGGGAGTCCGAAGTGATCCTTGACCGGCACAACCAGGCTGATGACCATGTTGTCATTTACAAAGCTGTAATAGTAATCCGGCCGGTGGATGATAACTTGTCTTCTGCCATTCCCGGAAACTTGGCGCCAGAAGGAGGAGTCCGTAAGCCTTGCCTGATCAAGTCCGCCGCTTCCGATAAATTTGCCCGAAGGCATCACAACCGAAACACTTACAATATTGACCGTTTCAAAAGATATAAGATAGCGCTGGAGCGCCTGTTCCTCCTTATACCGGCTATAGTTCAGCGTTCCGCCATCTTCGATGACCATGGGTGTAGAGATCAAATAATTCAGTAGATTGCCCGTAATATTGTCCATCTGCGCGATGCTGGTATCCAAATGGAGCTTAAGCTCCTCAATGGCGTTCATTCCGTAGCTCCCGAACTGTGAATTCACGATCTGCGACGATTTATGATTGGAGAAATAACCCATTACGGCCAACGGAAGCAGCGCAATGACTGTGAAGAACATCAGCAGCTTGGCGTACATGCTTCGGCCTATTGATAATGCCTGCGGTTTGCCTTTGTTCCGGGGGTGTGAAGCTTTCGTTTTCATTCCGTTCCCTCCACAGCATCGACTGGCCTTACCAAAGCGTAAAAAGGGCAACCGGATCTACGTGATCCGGTCCCCCTTGCCTATTTCCGCAAATCCGGTTAATCCCGGTTTATTCGTCTTCTTTGAACACCGGTGCAATATTCAGCTCAAACTGGAACTCCTTCTCATCCAGCCTGTAGGGAGCCAGCAGCGCGGGACCGCAGGAATTGGAGCCTACGCCGCTCATCTGATAATCCAGATGAACAATTGTCTCCGGCCTGCGGGTCAGATCGTATTGATGCAAGGTTTGGGTCAGATCCTCCGGCGTATAATGCGAAGCATTGAAGGAGAATGGACGGTCACTCCGGAATCTCAGTCCCATGCCGAGCTCATTCGAGACAATAACCCATTCCGTTTCATTGTGGGAACCGTTCTCCTGCGGCATGATATAATCCACAAACTGCTCATCGACGGTAGTCAGGTATTTTCCTATTTTAGTGCTATGTCCCTTGTCGATGTAGCTTTCATGGGGACCCCTGCCGAAATATTCGATCTCCTCATTCCCTTCCGGCATCACGGCGCACAGCCCGAACCGGGGCAAGAATGGAATACCGTCTCTGGTCGTTACGTTAGTACGGAGATAAAGCTCTCCTGTTGCGTCCACCTTCCAGCGGAACGTTCCCCGTAAGAACGGCGGACGTAAATAGCCTCCCATCGAGAAGAACGCTTCCAGCTCTACGGCTTCACCGTCCTGCCGGATCGTGTCCACGCGGTAAATATGGGTTACAGCCCGTTCGTACCCCTCCTGCATCCATTCGTGCTTCACGAACCGGTCATTATCCGCCGGGGCGCGCCATACCGCAAAAGAAAGCGGCGCAAGCAGCATCTCCACTCCGTTCTTGACCAGGCTGTCAAACATACCGGCGCCAAGATTAAAGCCATATTCAAAATCGAAGCCCGTGATGACAAGCCGGTCGTCCCGGCGCTCCACCTGGAGAGGTGACCGGGCCTCGGGTTGGAACAGCTCAAGCTGCGGAGCCGGCAGTTCAAACTGGCCGAAGGAAATTTCATGGCCGGGTGATGCCCACCAGGTTTCTTTCGCAATCCTGCACGACAGAGTAACAAAATACCTTCCTGGCTCCTCCGGAATCCCGAAACCAGCTTCGACTGTCTGCGAGCCGTGAGGGCCGGCCGACAAACCGCTGATTTCACCTTGACTTACCGTTTCACCGTCCTTTTCCAATTTCCACAGAACTCTCACATGAGATAGATCCCTGAAATCATAGCGGTTGTGAATTTCTATAAGCCCCGATCCGATTTCTTTGGCTTCAAATACAACGGGTGCAATCACCTGCTTGAGTTCCAGCAGTCCGGAATGCGGCTTCCGGTCGGGGGCAACCAGACCGTCAATGCAGAAGTTGCCGTCATTAGGCTGATCGCCGAAATCTCCCCCATAAGCATAATAAGGCCGTCCGTGTTTCATAATCTTGATGCCATGATCCACCCATTCCCAGACACATCCACCCATCAGCTTCGGATACCGGTTGATCACATCCCAGTAATCCTGCAAATCACCGGGCCCGTTGCCCATGGCATGGCTGTATTCACACAGAAACATCGGTTTGGTCGTATCCGGATCGGATGCGTACGCTGCAATCGCCCCGCTGGAGGCATACATCCGGCTCTCCATGTCGAGCACCTCCGTATCCGGGCTGCCGCCGTGACGGGGATCCGAACCCTCGTAGTGAATAGGACGCGAAGCGTCCCTTGCTTTGGTCCAGCGGGCCATTGCCATATGGTTCTCTCCATAACCGGATTCGTTGCCCATGGACCAAATGATGATACATGGGTGGTTCTTATCCCGCTCCACCATCCGGGTTGCCCGCTCGACAAAAGTTTTCTCCCACTCGGGGTTGCGCGTGAACCAGTTGAAGTCTCCTGCAGGAAGCGCGCCATGACATTCCAGATCGGCTTCTCCGATCACATAGAAGCCGTATTCGTCGCAGAGCTCCAGAAAACGGGAGTCGTTCGGGTAATGCGAGGTTCGAATGGTATTGATATTATGCTGTTTCATCAGCCGCAAATCTTTGATCATATGATTGACCGGAATCGTTTGTCCAAGCTCCGGGTGGGAGTCATGACGATTGACACCCTTAAGCTTTACCGCTTGACCGTTGATCGTGAACACGCCATCCTGAATGGATATTTCGCGTAAGCCTACGGGAAAATGCAGCACTTCATCACCTGCGAACAAGTATAAATGGTATAAATGCGGGTTCTCTGCATTCCACAGCACGGGATTCTGCACATGCAGCTTCAACGTACCTTGGCCTTCGATCATGGCCTGCGCCCGTTCTATCTCCGCACCGTCTGCATCCTGCAGAACAGCTTCAACTTCAAGCCTGCCTGTTGTCTCCACCTCGCAGTTTAGCTCCGCACTATCGAAGCTTGCGGACAGAGACGTGCGGTTGAATACATCGGAGATATGAGCGGACTCCCTGGCAAGCAGGTAGACGTCCCGGAAAATACCAGAGAATCTCCAAAGATCCTGATCCTCCACATAACTTCCGTCACACCATTTCAGCACCATGACAGCCATCCGGTTCACACCAGGACGGATATAAGGCGATACATCAAATTCGGCCGGCATCCGGCTTCCTTGGCTGTAGCCAACAAATTGTCCGTTCACCCACAGGTAGAAGCAAGAATTGACTCCTTCAAATACCGCAACCTTCTCCTTGCCGTTCCAATTATCCGGCAGTGTGAACTCCCTGACATAAAGTCCAGCAGGATTATCATTGGGCACGAAGGGCGGGTCAAACGGAAAGGGATAGTTGATGTTCGTGTAATGCAGTTGATCATAACCGTTTACTTGCCAGCAGGACGGAACCACCAGATCATCCCATCGGCTAATGTCATGGTCAGGGGCTACACAATCTTCCTTGACCGCTCTGACGCTGGTGTGATATTTGAACTTCCAGCGGCCGTTCAGCGTCTGATAATACGGGGAACGCCCCCGCTTTCTGCGGCGCGCGTCTGCAGCTGACGCGTATGGGATATAGTAAGCTCTAGCTGCTTTCCTGTTAATCTGCAGCGTCTCGGTATCTTCCCAGTAATTCGGAATAAATGACATGACCATCCTCCTGATTATTGTAATAGGGCTTACCACTCAGCAATGCTGCCGTCCCGATGCCGCCATACCGGATTTCTCCAACGGTGGCCCGACTCCGCCATCTTCCGCACATACTCCTCGTTCACCGTAATGCCAAGACCCGGTCCGGAAGGAATATTGACATGACCGTCACTGTAGGCAAAAACTGTAGGATCGGTGATATAATCCAGCAGGTCATTTCCTTGATTATAATGGATGCCGAGGCTTTGTTCCTGAATGACCGCATTATAAGACGTCGCATCTACCTGAAGACAGGCGGCAAGAGCAATCGGCCCAAGCGGACAGTGCGGAGCGACCGCGACATCGAACGCTTCGGCCATGGCGAATATTTTCTTGCATTCCGTGATGCCTCCCGCATGGGACAGGTCGGGCTGAATAATATCGACCACCCCATCCTTCAGCAGATTTTTAAAATCCCAGCGTGAGAACATGCGCTCACCCGTCGCGATCGGAGTGCTGGTATGATGTGCGATTTCCCGCAGTACTTCGTTGTTTTCCGGCAGCACCGGCTCTTCAATGAACATCAGACGGTACGGATCCAGCTCTCTAGCCAGTCCCCTTGCCATCGGTTTGTGAAGCCGCCCGTGAAAATCGACAGCGATCCCGAATTCCGGTCCACAGGACTCCCGAATGGCGGCGACCCGCTCAACGATTGCATACACCTTGTCATGTGTATCAATGAACTGCATCTCTTCCGAGGCGTTCATCTTAATCGCCGTGAAACCGGCGGCCTTCTTCTCCAGAGCAGATTTGACGACATCGATGGGGCGGTCTCCGCCTATCCAGGAGTAAACCCGCATTGAATTGCGGCAAGCTCCGCCGAGCAGCTGGTACACGGGCGCATTGTAGATTTTCCCTTTAATATCCCACAACGCCTGATCGATCCCGGCTATCGCGCTCATTAAAATAGCCCCGCCACGATAAAATCCTCCCCGGTACATCAACTGCCATAGGTCTTCAATCCGTTGAGGATCCTGTCCGATCAAAAGATCCATCATCTCTTCCACTGCGGTCTGAACAGTATGAGCCTTGCCTTCGACCACCGGCTCTCCCCAGCCGGATATGCCCTCATCGGTTTCAATCTTCAGAAACAGCCAGCGGGGAGGAACGATAAAGGTCTCAAATCCGGTTATTTTCATCGATTATTTAGCTCCTTTTGTGTTGTTCAATCTGGCCTTGCTGACTTCTTTCGCAAATTGGCGGGCTGTCTCTGTTATCTTCCCATAGTCGCCCTTCTCCACCGCTTTCCGGTCTACGAGAGCGCTTCCTAAACCGACGGCAACAGATCCGGCGGCAATGAAGGATCCGACATTCGCAAGTGTCACGCCTCCTGTCGGCATCATCCGAATGTGACCAAGGGGCCCCTGCAGTTCCTTTATGTAGGAGGCGCCCAGCGAACCGCCGGGGAACACCTTTAGCAGGTCAGCACCAGCTTCGTGCCCTCTGACAGCTTCGGTTGGCGTCATTACGCCTGGGATGGAGATTCGCCCGTACTTTAAGGTCAGATCCACAATTGCCTCATTCAAATTTGGCGAAAAAATAAAATCGGCTCCCGCCGCGATAGCCTGCTCGGCCTGCGTCAACTTCAGCACCGTACCTGCTCCCACCAGCAGGCGATCTCCATATTTCGCCTTCATGTCCGCGATCAACCTGTTCACTTCCGGCGTATCGGCTGTAATCTCCAGCGCCCCGACACCGCCATCTGCCAGTGCCGCGGCAATTTTATCCACCCTTTCAGGCTCTGGTCTGCGAATAACGGCGACCAGTCCGGAAGTTATCAACCGCTCAATCTGAAGATTTTTGTCCATTTCTTTCCTCCTCCTTTGGAATGCCCCTCATTTACCGGATAATATCCTCCAAGTCGGATCCCCCTGCCAGGAGAAGATCTACATCCTGCCGTGTCGGAAGACCTTCCACATCGCCGCTTACCCTGACAACAATGGAACCTACCGCGTTGCCGCGTCGCACCGCTGAGGGCAGGTCCTCCCCTTGCAGCAATCCGCTTATAAATCCGGCGGCAAAACCGTCTCCGGCACCCATCGGATCAATGAGCCATTTCACCGGAAACCCTGGCTCATTTCCCGCGATTCGTCCGTTACTGTAATAAGCCCCGTTGGCGCCGAGCTTGATTACGACAGCACCGGCGCCGGATTTCAGCAGACGATCTGCGATGTCTGCAGGCGTACAGCATCCTGTCAGAAACTGTCCCTCCTCAATACCGGGCAGCACGTAGTCGGCAAGTGCCGCTATTTCGTTAAGCACAACGCAGGCTTCTTCTCTGTTCCAAAGCTTCCAGCGGATATTGGGATCAAACACAATGGCCGCACCGTGTTTTTTTGCCGCTTCGAGGGCTCGAAAGGTTAATTTCCTGCACTCCGGGCTAAGCGCCGGAGTAATGCCGGTAACATGCAGGATGCGGGCTTTTCCAACATAAGCCTCATTAAGCTCATCCTCGTGCATCAGGCTGGCAGCCGATTGTTTGCGGTAGTAGTACACCTGTATTTTGTCCGGGGATATTTGTTCTTTGAAAAACACTCCCGTCGGCGCTTCGTCTGTAATCCTGACTTCGGAAGTATCAACGCCATGTCCTCTTACGACCTGCCTAATATATCGTCCAAATGGATCATTTCCGAGCTTGCTGAACCAGCCCACGGTATGCCCCATACGGGCAAGCCCAACTGCCACATTGGTCTCGGCTCCTGCAACATGCTTGTGAAAGCCGTTCACATACTCCAGGGGAACCATCCGGTCCGGTGCCAGAAGTACCATAGTTTCCCCAAAGGTTACTACCTCCATTGCCCCTCCTCCTTCTGCTTCATCACTGATAGAGTTTCTGCATAAAGATCATATCTTTATTCTTGAATAAAATTAAATCTCTTACTTTTTTGCCTTATTACACAAAAAAACCGTGCGATCCATTGTTTTTTAACGTTAAATGTAATTACCTTTACGATATTGATACGATCTTTATGCTACAATCATATTATCTTGTTGTTTACTAGTCAATACTAAATCAATACTTAGACATATCTACTTATCCTCAAGAAGCTCCTATGCTAAAATGAATTCATTCCAAGTGATAAGGACGGCTAAACATGAAACAGATCAAACAGACCGCGTTTCAGGCTACAATAGAGCTTATGAAACAGAAAATCCTCGATGGGGAATGGGCTCCGGGGGATCGGCTTCCTACTCTGCAGCAGCTTGCTGCTGATTTTTCCGTTAGCGTCACTACAGTACGCGAGGCGCTGCGGATATTAGAGAGTCAGGGGAATGTCAGCATTGAGCACGGACGTGGGATGTATGTACGAAACGATCCGCTGCTGTTGGATGATCCGGCGGTAGCCTTAGAGGAATTGGAAAACATTTCGATAGTGGATCTGCTGGAAGCAAGACTGCTCATTGAGCCTGAACTTGCCGCTCTGGCCGCGCAGCGGGCCGATGACGATCAGATCCGCAGGCTGCGGGTACTGGCAGAGCGAATGGTGCGGCAAATGGAGGAAGGTGGCCCATTCTTCGAGACAGACCTTGCCTTTCATCAGTTAATCGCCGAAGGGGCAGCAAATCCGGTAGTGGCGCGGATGCTGAATTCGATTCTTCCATTGCTGGCCGAAGGGCGCAAGCAGACTAATACGCTGCCCAATATGCGGACGAAAGCTTCCAATTATCATGTTCTGATCGCCATTGCCATCGAGGAACGACAAAGCGAAACAGCACGGCAGCTAATGGAGAGTCATATCCAGAGTATGCTGACAACCCTGAAGAAGTAGATTCACCCTGTGACGCTGCAAAAAAAGCTGCCGAGAATAATCTCGACAGCTTGTTTAACACGCCTATAAGCTCCCTGTAGTAATGGATACTCCATGCGGAGACAAGTATCGGAGTTTGCTCCCCGCAATAACCCAAGGGCAGAAATGCAGCTTAATCATATTGAATTTTTTTGATCCGTTACTATCTTAATACCCCATATAATTCTCCAAACCGGCCGAATCAATAATCACCATCTGCTTGTTTCCAATCAGCTCAATAAGACCCGAATCTTCGAACCTTGAGAATTTTCTGCTAATAGTTTCGCGGGTGACCCCGACATAACTGGCCAGTTCTTCACGAGACAGCGGAAGGTCAATATGAATATGATCACCACGTTGCTTGCCATATTTGTCGCTGAGTTCCATGATCATGTAAGCAATCCGTATTTCCGGATCTTTGGTTGCCAGGCTTTGCGCCAGATTTTCTGTATGGGCTAGTCTTTTGGTAACACTCTTCAACAGCCTAAGCGAAATATCCGGATTATCAGTCATCAGCTGCTCCATATCGGTTCGGGTCAGCATGCAAATGTTGGTGTCTTTCAGCGCATAAGCACTGAAGTTGCTCAGCTCATCGCTGTTAAAAATGCTCAGTTCACCGAAAAAATCCCCGTTCGTCAGGATGTGCAAAATTTGTTCCTTGCCTTCAGGAGTTGTTTTGGATAATTTCACATGCCCCCGCTGAATGATGTACAGCGTATCCGACGGCGCTCCTTCCAGAATTAACGGTTGACCTTTAGAGAACTTACGGTGCTTGATCATGGCGCTGATCCGGGAGAGATCGTCATCGCTCAACGCAGCGAAAATAGGCACCTTGCGGGTACAAGGTTCTGCAGCGTGTTGGCAAGAATGCTCATTCATAGCTGTCCCCCCTTTTGTTCGTTTTTTTTGTACAACTCCTGCTTCTCTTTAGGAAGCAGAAGACTTTTTGTCCTCAACCGGCGCAAAGTGACTTGTATCCTCACCACATACCGGACAAACCCAATCTTCAGGCAAGTCTTCAAACGCTGTACCTGCAGCCACATCCTCATCGGGATCGCCTATTGCCGGATCATAGATATAGCCGCAGGGTTGGCAGATGTATTTTTTCATCATTATCATCTCCTAAAAAGTTGGTGGTTTAGTTCAATCTGGTTTGTACTTCAGCCATAATTTCCACGATATTGCTCCCGTTGAGATCAATCCCCGTAAGCGTGATGCCTTGCTCGACAGCGGCTTTATATACCAGGGAAGCAGCTGCACCTTGCCAGGATATCGCCCCGGTAATTGTGTTATCTTTCACATAGATGAGCGTATATGCTCCATTTTCTTCTCCGCACACCGCCATGTCGCATTGCCGTTCATCAACGTTGCCTATTGAAAATAGTGAGAGGCCAAAGGCATTAAACAAGGTCACTGGAACAGCTCTACGATAAACAGTGAGATTGGCGGCCATATTATTGCCGGCAATCCGGCCCTGCTCGATCGCTCCGCCCCACAATCCTTCCACATGCCCGTTAATTTCAGCAACATCTCCGGCTGCGTACACATGCGGATCACTTGTTTGCATTTGTTCATTTACGAGAATGCCCTGCCGGACTAGAATATTCGAGCCATTTACCAGCGCCGTATTCGGCACGATTCCAATAGAGTAAACTACATGGTCACAGGAGAAGTGAGACTGATCGTCCAGCGTGATTCCGGTAACAAACTCTGTCCCTGTAATAGACGCCACCCCTGATTGCAGAATAACCTTAACACCTGATCGTTCGAGGGTGTCCTTAAGCAGCTGTGAGGATTTCTCATCAAGCTGTCTGCCCATCAGGCGGTGAAATGCTTCGATCACCGTTACCTGATATCCTGCTTCATGCAGCGCCCAAGCGGTTTCGATTCCCTGTACTCCCCCGCCGATTACGGCTACACGGCTGCCATCCTGCAGGCTGTCTTTCAGCCGGTCCGCGTCGTTCATATCCCGGAGGGTATGAACATTGTTCAGGCCTGCCCCCTCAATCGGTAGCGCGCGGTTCCTTGCTCCCATACACAACAGGAGCTTATGATACGATACACTTTGCCCGTCTTCTGTCTCCACCAGCTGCCGGTCCGGGTGGACAGAACTGATTCGGGTAGAGGTCTTTACGGATATCCGATTATCGCGATACCATTTTTCCTTCTTGATCAGCACCTTCTCACTGTGCAGGTCGGTAAACAGGCCTTTTGTCAGCTTAATCCGGTTGTAGGGCAGTTGGTCTTCCTCTCCGAGGATCGAGATTTCCGATTCTGCGTCTTGATCACGGATCGCTTTGGCGGCATGGACGGCGGCTACTCCGCCGCCGACAATAACGTAATGTTTTGTCATCCTATAATCCTCCTCCCTAAAATGAACTCAGCAGCAAATCCGATACAAATTCAGCCGCATTTTTAATTTTTTGTACTTTCTCAGGCTCTTTAGGGGAAAATCTGATTCTTAAAGGGAACTCCACATGTGTCATCCCTGTGGATTTAATAACATCAGAAGTACTTTGCACCGTCATGTTGGTTCCGTTCAGATAATCCTGAATGACTTCAATGGCTTCACCGCTCCAGCCGTATGAGCCAAAGGCTGCAGCAAGCTTGCCTTCCAGATTCATGTTTTGCATTTCTTTCAGAATGTTCTCCAGGTTCCCGATCATGTCCGCGTATTTAGTGGAGCTGCCGATAAAGACTGCGTCGGCTGACGCAATGCTGTTCAGAATATCGGCGGCGCTGCTTTTGTCCGCATCCCAGACCTCTGTCGCAATATTATTTTCCTGCAAGCAGTCTTGTATAATTTTGGCCATCTTCTTGGTACTGTTTTTGATGGTGGTATATACAATGACTGCCTTTTTTCCTTGAGTGGTTTCGCGGCTCAACGTGGCGTACATTTCGATATATTTGCGGATGTCCTCCCGGATCACAAATCCGTGGGAAGGAGCGATCATCCGGATTTCAAGATCCTTGACTGCCTCCAGCAGTGTTCTTACATATCTTCTGTGAGGATGAATAATGGCGGCGTAATAACCCTGGAAATCTTCCGTGATATCAAAACCGGCTTCATCGCTGAACAGATTCTCCACCGCAACATGCGTGCTGAAGATATCGCAAGGAAATAAGATTTGATCTTCGATACAATAGGTTATCATCGTTTCAGCGGTATGAAGGTAAGGTGTTTCTTTAAACAGAAGTGTTTTTCCTCCGATATCCAGCTTATCTCCGTCTTTAACCACCAGGAAGTTCCGGCTATGAAGCTTGTACATTTCCTGCAATTCCGGTACGGCAATCTCGGTGCATACGATTGTAGCATTTGCAGCCTTGCCAGCAAGAGCTGCCAGTCCACCGGAGTGATCAGGTTCTGTATGGTTAATCACGATGTAATGAATATCCAGAAGATCAATCATTTCACCCAGACACTCGGCATATTCACGTCCGAATTCCATATCTACGGTATCAATGACAGTCGGCTTTCCTGTTTTTAACAGGTATGAGTTATAGGTTGTTCCTTTTGCCAGAACCAGGCGGTGAAAGGGAACCTGACGGTTATCGATTTTGCCTATCCAGAAAGTGTCCTCGGCGATTTTTTTGAACTGTGTACTCATTTTGTTAACCTCCAATGTTTGGTTGATAATGTTTATCAATAACCATATTCTAATATGGCCGCCAAACAAAAAAGAGGATTTGAATCAAATTATGAAAGTTTGAGATAAAATTCGTATACCTTAAATTTAGACGATTTAAACGATGTGATTATGCGTAGGGTCACATTTCGTATAAAAAAGAAAAAATAAAGCCTCTTTCCGAGCTTTCGATGTCCCGGAAACTGCCCTTGTTCTGATGTGAATATTAATAACCCATATCCCCCTTCCGCCATATCCTAATCAAAACAATAAAAAGGTGGATAACGATGACGGAAATACAAATAAATGCTGTAGGAGACCTTATGGTCAAACGTCATATTATTTCAGATGCTAAACAAGCTGACGGTACCTATTCGTTCGGCCCCCTGTTCGCAAAAGTAGCTCCTTATCTGAAACAGGCTGATTTGACGATTGGCAATCTCGAAACCACCTTTGCCGGAAACGGGCGGGATAGCCGGAAAAGTCTGCGTTCAAGCGGTCCGATATTCAAGTGCCCAGACGAATTGGCCCCGGCACTTAAGGAAGCCGGATTCGATGTATTAGTAACTGCGAACAATCACTGCATGGATTATGGTACCCAGGGTCTGATTCGCACGTTAAAAGTTCTGGACCATACTGGAATTGACCATACCGGAACGTCTAAGTCATTAGAAGAATCCAAGAAAACTCTTATCAAAAACGTAAAAGGGATTACGATCGGAATTCTCTCTTACACGGCAGGAACCAACAGGATTCCTGTACCGGCGAGTCAGCCATGGCTGGTCAATCGGATAGAAACCGATAAAATCATCCGAGAAATTCGAAATTTAAAAAAGAAAGCCGACCTGGTCTTGCTTTATCTGCATTTCGGAAACGAATATAAGTACACTCCAAACAAGCGGCAAAAGCAGCTGGTCAACCTCTTCTTTAAAAATGGCGCTGACATCATCCTGGGGTCTCACCCACATGTTCTTCAACCGTTAGCGGTTCGGGGAAAGAAACAATTCGTTATCTATTCGCTGGGTAATTTTGTTTCGACTAAGCTCATGAATATTCCTTATACCCAAAGCAGTATCATTCTTACTCTTAAAATCAAAAAGGATCAAAAAGGAAACACAAGTATCACTAACGTCGATTACATCCCGACCTGCGTAGTTCGTAAAGTGAAAAGCGGCAGAAAAATGACAGAGGTCATCCCCATCCGCGATGCGTTAAAGCGGAATGCCTCTGATTTAAACACGGGGAAGCGAAATGCCTTAACTGGTATGTTGAAGCATACGGAGACTATCTTAAAGCGGGGGTAGAGCCGTTTTTATAATGAACAGTTTCGTCTGTAACCTTCCGGATATGCTGATAGCCATCGTTATAATCTAAACAGCGGTAGTCCAGGACTGTATCTCTCGTCCATGGCTGCCGCTGTTTCAATTGGTCATTTGTATATGAGCATTTTGCATTAATCTAAGCCCTTGGTACACAAAGAGATTTTGAGCATAAAAAAGGACTTCACCCCAACTTGGAGAAGTTTTTTGGTAACGACACCAAAACACTCAAGAGGAGGAAGTCCCCTTTGTATATTCTCCAAGAAAGTCTATTTTCCTTTGAGGAGCTTCAAAAAATCGAATCAAAAGAGCGATTGCCCATCTTTTTCAGCGCACTGGACCTGCGACCTTACGCGAGACAATTGAGAAATCCTTCACCCCGAGGAGCGGACGGGCACTGCCGTCAAGGCATTCTTCGCGCATTACTCGCGGCTCCCTTAGAGAACATCGATACGTTCACCGGCCTAGCGCGCAGACTGGAGTTTGACCTTCGTTTCCGTTACCAATGTGGACTTCGGCTGGACATCCCCGCCCCTTCAATTTCCACGTTAAGCCGGGTTTTTGCCGAGTTGACTCGCAAAAGCCTTGCCAAGCAGTTGTTTGAGGATCTTGTGGCTCAGTGCCAAGAAGCTGGAATCATCGACGGCACTCATGTCGCCATCGACAGCGCAGCCATTCACGCCTACGAGAAAAAAGAACCCAAGCGAAAAAGCGAGCTCACTGGCCATGCCAACTGGGGTGCAAAGTTCGACACCTTCGGCAACAAAGTCAAGTGGTTTGGCTATAAGCTGCATCTGGCCGTCGATGCCAAGAGTGAACTTCCTATGGTGCTCCAGGTGACTCCTGCCCATGTGAACGACGGAGACGAAGGGCCTGCACTCATGACGATTGTCGCTGCAAAATCCAAAGTGAAATTCTTCATGCTGGATGCGGGCTACGACCAAATGAAAAACTACGAGGCGGCCCGGAACGTCAAGGCGCAAGCCATTATTCCGCTGAATCCACGAAATGAAAAGGAACCGCCAGCGGGGATCACCCGCAAAGGCACGCCTTGTTGTTCGATGGGATTTCCTATGACGTATTGGGGACAGGAAAAGGTACATTTGAAATTTCGTTGTCCACATGCGACAGGTCAAGTGGATTGTCCTTTGGGTATGGTCACTTGTTCGTCGTCCAATTATGGAATGGTGGTTAAAATCAACAGTCAAACGGATCTCCGGCGTTACGCGTTGCCGCATCGGGAAAGCCGAGGCTGGAAGGAACTTTACAATAAACGAACCAGTGTAGAACGCTGCAACTCTCGAATGAAGACCTATTTAACTGCAGACCAGCTTCACGTCTGGGGGATTCAAAAAGTGACAACACACCAATATTTGAATGCGATTGTGTTACTTGCCTCTGCACTTGCCATCGTCAAGCAACGAGTCCAAAACGCCGCTTGAAATTTCAAATTCATTGAAATTCTGCCCGTCTGTCCATTTATCGCTCCGCTCTCACAACACTGAGATTTCGCTGTGGCCTAACCATGGACTCTCAATCGAAATATGAATTATGCAAAATGCTCATATAAAAAAAGCTCACCCTCAAGTGTCAATAATTCCATAATGAATAAGGTCTACAAACTTATTTTCTTTATAGACATGCTGCAATAAAACACCTTCCTTCACCATGCCCGATTTCTGCATAACCCGTCCAGAGCCTGGATTTGAAGCAAAAAATCTCGCGTACACTTTATGGTAATGCTTTTCTGTGAAGGCAAACTCAAGGATAGCTTTTGTTGCTTCTGTCGCATATCCTTTACCCCAGTACTCCTCACCTATCCAATACCCGAGTTCGCCATTTTTGTGTGTTTGGTTATTGGACAGTCCGATAGCTCCATAGAGCTCATATGTATTTTTATCAGTAATGGCGAACTCATAGGATTTATTATTGTTAAAATTAACCTCTTGTGTTTGAATCCATGATAATGCACAATCAACGGAGTATGGATAAGGCAGAGTTAATGTACTTTTATAGATATTGTAATTATTGCAGTACTCACTGACACGTTGTGCATCAGATTCTTTAAAGGGTCTTAGAATCAATCGTCCGGTAGTAAGCGTTCTTTGGGCTTGATTGTACATTGTTCTAATCATCTCCTAGCTTGAAATTATATGACTGGTATTTTCATTTTTCTTCCTGTTTCAATAAAAAATCAATCGGGTAATTCAATTTCGGAGTTATATTCATTTCATTAGATTCAGGCCTTCCAAATAGGAGGTCTATTTTTGACGCACACATTAACCTAACCCTATGGAGGCTGCCATGCATCGCGTAAACCTGAACCAGGAACGATACAACCAACAGGTCATTGATCACGCTTCCTTTGGCATCGCCCTTGTTGGGCCAGAAGGTGTGATTTTAACCGTTAACCCCGCCTTTGAACAAATATTTGGCTATTCCAAAGCAGAATTGGACGGCATGAGGTTGGAAAACCTTTCCCATCCAGATGATGATTTTAGAACTATACACGAACTAAAGACGCTCATGGGTGACCAAACCAAAGTGCAACTCGAAAAGCGGTTTGTTTCAAAAAATGGGGATAACATGTGGGGGTTGCTTTCTCTTAAGCTTTTCAGCGATGAGGCGGACCAGGCATTGTATTACATTTGCCAAATCATTGACATCACCAAGCAAAAAGAATCCGAGCAGCGCCTTCAGGAATCAGTTGAGCGGTATACGTCACTCAAAAAATACAACCATGACACCGTGATTTCCTTTGGCCTAGACGGCCGAATTATTAACGCCAACAGTATGGCGGAAAAGATCACAGGCTACTCCATAGAGGCCGATCTGATCGGGATGGAGCTTTCGAGTCTAATTGGCCACGAGAATGTCCAGAAGATTCTGAAAAGAGCGCTCTACGATGATTCGGTTGAACAGCACATTAATGCGCTTAGAACCAAGAGTGGTCAGATTGTTGAAGTGCTTACCAGTATTGCACCGATTTATGTGAGTAATCAAAATATCGGATTCTACCTCATCTGTAAGGACATCTCTGAACAGCGACAGTTGTTGCTTGCAAAGGAGGCTGCCGAGTCTACGAACAGAGCGAAAAGTGAGTTTCTTGCGATGATGAGCCACGAAATCCGCACCCCTATGAATGGGGTAGTCGGCATGACGGATATTCTGCTTGAGACTACTAACCTTGATGAAGAGCAACGGGGCTATGTAGAGATCATCCGCAAAAGCGGGGAAACGCTGCTCAATATCATCAATGATATTCTTGATCTTTCAAAAATCGAGGCAGGCCGGACAGAACTGCAAGAGGATTCGTTCGATCTTCGCAAATGCATCAAGGACAGCTTCGCCGTCATTTCCATGAAAGCCGATCAAAAGCAAATTGAGCTCTCCAGTACTATAAATCATGATGTTCCGGACTATATCTACGGAGATCGCGACCGTTTGAAACAGGTTCTCCTGAACCTGCTCGGCAATTCCGTGAAGTTCACCTCCAAGGGCAGCATATCGGTAAAAGTGAAGCTGCTAAAGGAAGATCCGACAAAGTTGGCCTTTACGGTAACCGATACGGGCATTGGGATTGATCCTATGCGGCTGAATGACATTTTTGAACCGTTTGCGCAGATTGACAGCTTTATGACGCGCAATCACGAAGGCACTGGTCTGGGCCTTGCGATCAGCCGCAGAATCATCGATATGATGGGCGGCGAGATATACGCGGAGAGTGACGGCAAGAGTGGCTCGTCTTTCTCCTTCACCATCAAGCCCAAGAAAACAGCGGCAGTACCCGCTCAAGAGTCTTCCTTGTACAAGCACCCTAATACACGGGAAATTAACATTTTGCTTGCTGAAGACAATTACATCAACCAACTGGTGTTAACCAAAACACTTGAAAAAATAGGTCATAGAATTACACCTGTCACAAACGGAATAGATGCAGTTGAAGCAGCACGCAAAGAAAAGTTTGATCTTATTTTAATGGATCTGCACATGCCGATTATGAACGGCTTCGATGCGGTGAAGTTGATAAGAGAAGAACACAAGGAGAACTGTCCCCCGATTATCGCAGTCACAGCCAATGCTTTGAAAGGTGATCGTGAAAAATGTCTTGCTGCCGGGATGGACGAGTATGTCAGCAAGCCTATTAAGCGGGAAGTCATCCTGAAGCTAATTAACCAGCTTGTGAACAGATAATGATAAGCATTATTTCTGAGTGATATTATCCCCTTTAGGTAGACAGTAAAAAGCATCACATTACTGTTATACTTGGAGGGGATTTTTCGTTCATCCCTCCATCCAAACATTTTTTTAACATTTGACTCTTATACTAATTTTAGTTTCCTTAGAAAGGATGGTTTTTTCATGGTCAATATCCTTGTTGTGGAGGATGATATAAAGCTCAATCAAATTATTTGCACCTATCTGTGTGATAACGGATACGATGCTAAAGGGTGTTTAAACCCACGCGAGGCATATGATTTGATGTATAACAGTCTGTACGACCTTATCATCTCAGACGTAATGATGCCGGAGATTGATGGCTTTGAATTTGTGGAAACGGTCAGGGCTATTAACAAGACTATCCCTATTCTCTTTGTTACCGCCCGTGACGATATTTCCTCGAAACAAAAAGGGTTTCGTGCAGGGATTGACGATTACATGGTCAAACCGGTCAATATGGACGAACTGGTAATGCGTGTGGGTGCTCTGCTTCGACGGGCGAATATTGCTCATGAAAAGAAACTGGCTGTAGGAAGTCTTATGATGGACGCAGATGAGATGACCGCAACGGTAAACGGTGAGGAAATTTCGGTGACGGTACGGGAATTCAACATACTCTACAAGATGCTTTCCTATCCCAAACATACCTTTTCCCGTGCCCAGCTTATGGACGAATTTTGGGGCATTGGCAGCGAAACAAGCCTGCGTGCCGTGGATGTATATATTGTTAAACTTCGGGACAAGTTCTCCTGCTGTGAGGATTTCAAGATCATGACGGTTCATGGACTTGGTTACAAGGCAGTGCTGCAATGAGGAAGATAAAGAAAGAGAAGCTCCGGCTCAAATCGCAGCATTTTTCATGGAAAGAGTTTTTCTGGACCTTTATTGTGCTGTCCACGCTGACCGCAGGGCAAGCGCTGATCTACGATGCCTATCTTTCCGTAGAAAACGTTCCACCGCAATACATCTTCGGGATCACGGGATATTGGATCATCGTTGCCTTCATCTTCTGTCTTTTCACCGCAAGGCAGAAGTACAAAACCTTTGATAAGCCCATGAGAAAACTCAGCGAGGCGGCAAAACAGGTAGCGGAAGGCGATTTTTCCGTCTATCTGGAACCACTCCATATAGCGGACAAGAAGGATTATGTGGACGTAATGTTCGGGGATTTTAACAAGATGGTTGAAGAACTCGGCAGCATCGAAACGCTCAAAAATGATTTCATATCCAATGTGTCCCATGAAATTAAAACCCCCCTATCCGTCATTCATAGTTACGCTATGGCGCTGCAAAAGGTTGATCTGTCGCCGACACTTCGTACAGAATATACTGATACTATTATTTCGGCCTCCCAAAAACTAACGACGCTGGTGATCAATATTCTGAAGCTGAACAAATTGGATAATCAGGAGATTAATCACGTTCCCGAACCCTATGATCTGTGCAGACAGCTATGCGATTGCGCCCTTACTTTTGAAAATTCCTGGGAAGAGAAGAATATCGAATTTGTGGCGGATATAGAGGACCGTGCCATTATTCGCGCAGATGAAAGTATGCTTGAGATCGTATGGCTTAATCTTCTCTCCAATGCACTGAAATTCACAGCCCCCGGCGGAACGATCACCCTATCGCAGACTTCGGATAAAGATACGATTACGGTCACGGTAGCAGACACTGGCTGCGGCATGGACGAGGAAACGATGAAGCATATTTTCGATAAATTCTATCAGGGAGATACTTCCCACTCCGGGGAGGGAAACGGCCTTGGACTTGCTCTTTCGCTGCGGGTCATTGAACTGGTGGGCGGTGCCATAACGGTTAGGAGTGAGCCCGACCAGGGTACAACATTCACAGTCAAATTGAAAGTGGAGAAGTAAGCTCTTCCCCATGCGATTGAATAAGATCGAATAAAGCAGCCTGAATTCGGAACACGAATTCAGGCTGCTTTTTATATTAGACAACATATCTCCCAATTCCGGTTCATAACGATTGTTCAATTAATATTTTTTAAACATTTTATAAGCAATTCATAAATATCTCGGCAGTAAGATGATCAAGTCAAGTGAAACAGGAAAGCTTCAACATCAACTTAATTAATAAAGGAGAAATTATTATGAGTGAGATCACAAGAAACGAATCTAATTTCGTCGGTTATGAGTACAAGGACGTTACGGTAAAACGTAAAATGGAGTCGGTGTATGTAGACGGGTATAACAACTTCGGCTGGGCGCTGGAGGGTACTTCAACCTCAGTTCAGAATGTGGGTTCTGTAACCATGAAGTTCAAGCGGGACCGGAAGATCCGTAATAAAGCCGAGCTGACCCGGCTGCAACGCCAGTTCGATGCCTCCGTTAACGAAATTGAAACGCTGGAAAGTTCCAAGATCATCGGTGCTTCTGTCGTCGCCTATGTTATCGGTGTTATCGGAACAGCGTTCATGGCTGGCTCTGTGTTTGCTAATCAAGCTGACATGCTGCCTCTTACAATAATACTGGCAGTCCCCGGTTTCGTAGGCTGGATCATCCCGTATTTTCTCTTCAGCGGTATCAGCAAGAAAAAAACGAACAAGGTAACGCCTCTGATCGATCAGAAGTATGACGAGATTTACGAGGTGTGCGAAAAGGCTAATACCCTGCTTGGGAAGTGATTAAGGGTTTACTTGACCGCTACCCGGTCGATTATCAAGACCGAACCGCCCTAACAAACGTTGCATCACTTACAATCAATGCTTTAATCGGCATCGGCAAGTTGATCCTCGGTGTGTATCTCCTATCTGGATGGTTCATGATTAACGCGGTGTATTACATAATCCTTTTTGCCGCAAGAGGTCAGGCACTTTATAAATATAGAGTGGCCAAGAGTATCGAAGACCCTGTACAAAGATATAATATGGAATTTATTGTTTATCAACGAAGTGGCACTTTCCTTTGTCTTCTAGGGGTCTCCTATCTGTTGGTCTGCCTGCGGATGTATGTTGCCGGAGATGCCATCATGTTCAGAGGTTACATTGTTTATCTGGTAGCAGCAGTTGCTTTCACCAAGCTTGGTATTGCCATTTACGGTACCTTGGCTAACCGGCATCTGAAGGGCCCTATTGTTTCTTCACTGAAAATGATTAGCTTTGTAGACGCAATGGTCTCCATTGTGGTGACTCAATACACTCTGCTTATGATGGAGAAATCCCCCAATGCCATCAGCTCCAGCGCTTTATTTGGAATGGGGTGCAGTGTTTTATTTTTTCTATTAGGGATATGCATGCTGTTCAAAAAGAAAAAGGTACCATTGAAAGGATGGAGTGAAGTGAGTAAACAGAGAGAAGTAAACATCAGTGTCCTAAAAAGAGGCCCCATTTTGTTCATTATGATTTTTGGAGCCTTTCTTGCGACGTTGAATCAGACGGTGATGGGCGTTGCCATGCCGGAATTAATGAATGATTTCAACATCTCAGCGGCAACCGCCCAGTGGCTGACAACAGGCTATATGCTGGTGAACGGTGTACTGATTCCGATTACGGCTTATTTAATGCAGCGTTTTACTACCCGGCAGCTTTTCCAGACTTCCATGTTTATTTTCCTGGCTGGAACGGTCGTAGCAGCCATCGCGGCAAGCTTCCCCGTTCTGCTTACCGGACGTTTGATTCAGGCAACTGGCGCAGGAATTATCATGCCGCTGCTCATCAATGTTATTTTAACGCTTTTCCCTCCGGAAAAAAGAGGCGCTGCCATGGGCATGGTCGGATTGGCGATTATATTTGCCCCTGCGATTGGACCTACTTTGGCAGGATATATCCTGGAACATTACAGTTGGGAAACCATGTTCTATGGGATCATTCCCCCCACTGTCCTGGTTATTGTCTGCGGATTTATTTATTTGAAGAATGTATCGAAACGCTCCTATCCCAAGATTGATATGATAAGTGTGGCCCTATCCACCCTCGGCTTTGGCGCTTTGCTGTATGGCTTCAGCCGGGCCGGCAGCGCAGGCTGGTCGAGTGCGGAGGTGCTCTTGTCTCTTGGTGCGGGTATCCTTTCCCTTGCCCTGTTTACTTGGCGGCAGCTGGCTTCCATAAATCCGCTTCTCGATCTCCGGGCCTTCAAATATAAGATGTTCTCCTTAACCACCGTCATCAGTATCGCAGTTACAATCGTGATGTATGCGGATATGATTCTGCTTCCCCTGTACCTGCAGAGCGCCCGCGGCTATACGGCCATGGAGTCCGGCCTACTGCTGCTTCCCGGCTCGCTTGTGATGGGACTGCTTATGCCGGTCACCGGAAAGCTGTTCGACCGGTTCGGAGCAAAATGGCTTGCCATCATCGGTCTGCTTATAACGATCACCACGACCCTAAGTTTTGTTAATTTAACGGACTCTACCAGTTACATCTATCTGGTGTTCATGTCGACAGGCCGGCAGATCGGAATGGCGATGTTCCTGATGCCTATACAAACCGCAGGATTAAATCAATTGCCGGCGAAGCTTCATGCGCATGGCACCGCAATCTCCAATACCGTTAAACAAGTCGCGGGTGCCATAGGTACTTCTTTGCTGGTAACCATCATGACGAGCCGTACCACAACTCATTTGCAGAATCTTATGGGTGCAAGTGGCGCAAAAAGCGCAACCCAGGAACACATGATGATGGAAGCGTCCATCCAGGGCATAAATGATGCCTACCTCGTTATTGTAGGTATCGGTATTCTCGCCTTGCTGCTTTCCTTCTTCATCCAACAAGTGGGACAGTCAACCGGGAAAGAGTCCGAAATCAAATTAAAAAAGATGATTGCCGAAAAATCTTGAATTTAAATTGTGGAGAACTCTATAAAAGTAAAATAAATAACAGGCGCCCTCCTCTATGAGAGACGCCTGTTATTTATTTTTGCTTCGTTTAACGGGTCATGTCCTGGAAATTCTCTATAAACTCAACTTCTGCTGGAGTAGTACTGCCAGCTCCTCGGCTGTATCCCAAACCATCGGACGGATATCTTGTATTTGTACAAAAAGGTTATCGGCATCGCTGCCGTTTACGGTCCAGATCACCGGGATGTTTAAACCGAGCGCATATCCCGCTGCAAAATACACCTCGGGGGATTGACCGGATAAGTCCGCAATCATCAGTTTACTGTCCGCGATAAGCTCCAAGGAATACTGTTCACGGCTCTGCGTTTTTGTATGTGTAAGCAATCGTGGCAGATAACCGCATTGCTCGATTTTCGGCAACAGTAGTTCCAGCCACTCCGTGCGTAAATCCCCCTCATCCGAAATGAGAACGACGCAAGGCTTTAGTTTTTTTCCTCCTGCGTTCGCAGCGGCTTCGCTCCATCCTTTGCCGGTAAGCTTAAAAGACATACCTTCCCTGATGAGCAGCTGCTCATTGATCAGCTTATCAATGATATAGACCAGCTCTTGCAGATTGGGTGAATAGGTCAAATTATAGCTGCTGGAGAGTGGTTGAATGACCACGGGTTCCTCCGGCCCTTCGGAATGTCTGTACAAATATTGCAGTAGACGGTTTCCTTTATCTTCAATAGTAACAGGTATTTTCGGAGAATTTGCAATCGGCTCTAAGTCGTTGGCCGCTAGTGTGACCTTTTCATCGCAATCGGTCAGCTCCCGGATATAAGCTGATATTAAATGAAGCATATCGCGTTTTTTGGGGTGCGGCAACGAATTAATAGGTTCGTAGCTGTCTCTCCGCAGGCTATAGAAACCGCCGGGAGAACAGGCACAGCCAATATATCTATCGTAATCACCTTCCGGTTTAATGGGAACTATCTCATCGCAGAACAAACAGTGTTTCTTATTCATGACAACTTTTCACCTCTTATTAATTGCTAACCTCTACCTTACCAAGTTTTTTAAGGAAAGTAGACAAGCAGATATTTCCTTCACTGCTGAAAACGGACGTCAATTGATGAACTTATAGTCTATCTACAGCTGGCGATCATACAAAAAAGACAGCCGTTCGGCGGCTGCCTCTTCATTGTTTATGGAATTATAGTTTCTGAGTCCCTCCCCCGCTCTTGTGCACTAGGAAGCCGCATAACATCAGGCTAATTGCCACATAGGCTGCGATCATGCCGATGATGCCGAACCAGCCAAAATGGCTGTACAGCACCCCGCCGCCTGTACCGCTCACACTAGAGCCTATGTAGTAGAAAAAGAGGTACAGTGCATTGGCCTGCGACTTATGTTCATCGGCCACCAGGCCCACCCAGCTGCTGGCAATGGAATGGCCACCGAAGAAACCAAAGGCGAACAGCGCAAGGCCGATGATTTTGACCCATAAGAAGGGATGCAGCGTGCAAAGTGCTCCCGTTAAAATGATGGCAAGGGCTAACCTAATAACACCGGTACGGCCATACCGGTCAGCCAGCCGTCCCATCCAGGTGGAACTGAAGGTTCCCATCAGATACACGACGAAAATGCTGCCGGCCAGTGACTGGCTAAGATTGTACGGTTCACCGGTCAACTCGAAGCCAATATAATTAAACAAGGTGACAAAGCTGCCCATTAGCAGGAAGCCTAACCCATACAGACAAAGGAGCCGCGGATTACGGCATTGCGACCAGAGCAGAGGAATCACCTGGCCCAGCTTGCCTGTCTGCTTCACGAAATGGCGTGAAGGCGGAATCACCATCCAGAATATCATAGCCGCAGCCAGACCCAACACGCCAATGACACCGACAGCTGCGCGCCAGTCAAACCAGTCGGTCAACAACCCGCTGATGATCCGGCCCCCCATCCCTCCAATGGAGTTGCCGCTAATATAAAGTCCCATTGCATAGCCCAGACTGAGGGGGTCGATTTCTTCCACAAGATAAGTCATTGCTATAGCGGGCAATCCGGCGAGCGCAATACCTTGCAATATACGCAACAGCAGCAATACGGGGAAAAGCGGGCTAAAAGCGGAAATGACGGCGATCACGGAAGTTGCAACCAGAGAGGCCGTCATGATGGCTCTGCGGCCAACCGCATCGGATATGGAACCGATGAACAGCATGGTCAATGCCATGGATAGAGTGGTGACCGACAAGGTTAAACTGGCTTCCGTCGGCGTGATTCCAAACGCTTCGGTAATTTCCGGCATCAAAGGCTGCAGGGTATAAAGAAGCGCAAATGTGACAAAACCTCCGGCAAACAGTGCAAGACTAATATTTCGGAACGATTTTGAACCCTGCTGAATTTTCATTGCTCCCTACTTTCTTTTCTGGAGAAACTCCGATTGTCAGAACAGGACAGGGTGACCGGAACCCTCCTTGTTATTTGCGGAACAGCTTTCGTTCCATCTGTGTTAAGAACTCGTAGCCGTCTGCTGTCACCACGATCGTATCTTCAATCTGAAATCCGCCTGCGCCCAGTTCATAATAAGGAACTTCCACACACAGCACCATCCCCTGTTCCAGAATGCGGTGATCTCCGGGCGACAGAGTTATATCATCGTACAATTCCAGGCCGATGGCATGCCCCACATGCTGGCGCCGGTAATGCGGAATGCCTTCCTTCTGAACTCTGGCTACGGCTGCCTGGAAAACATCAGATGCTTTTACGCCGGGGCGGATCATTTCAAGCGCCTGCTCCCAGCCGCTGCGCACCGCATGAAAGTGCTGTTCCATCCAAGGTGTGGCTTCTCCAAGCACTACAGTCCGTCCTGTATCTCCCCAGTATCCGTCCAACTGAAGACAGAGATCAAAACGGATCTGATCCCCCTGCTCGATGACGCGGAAATAATTCTCAATCAGCGGCAGTGCGCTGCGCGGACCCGCACCCACTGCCGTCATCGCGGGGGTGCCCCCTGCTTTCATCACGGCAAGCCGGTAATGGTCGGCCAAATCCTTCTCGTGCACACCCGCGGCGATCAGATCGATTAGTTGCTGCTCAATCGTCTCGTTCAGAGCTGCAGACTTCCGCAGACGTTCGATTTCAAATGGGGTCTTAATCTGCCGGATCTGGCGGAACAGCTGGTAGGCTGCTACAGCCTGTCCGCCGGGAAGTCCTGCGGCAAATTTGGCAAGCAGATCCGGAGCGATCCTCATTTCGTCCACTCCTACTGCTTGTCCTTTAAGCCCAAGATCTTCAAGAGCCGCCTCCAACGCCTCAATCGGACCCACATAGGTTGTCGTATTCTGCAGCAAAGCGTAAAAAAGATCGATATCCGGAGTGGATGGCTTGCCTTCGACAGACCCCTCCACAAAAAAATCACTATACACATATAAATCCGCTCCGGTAATCCCCAGCTGCGCGATTACACCCAGCCGGTTGGTAGGGATAATGACACAGGGACGGGTTTCCGGTTCACGCGGCAGTACAGCATAAATTTGCATCGTCCAGTTGCTGGCCCGCAGCTGCGAGCCAAGAATATAGTTGATGTTTTCCGGCGTGGTCGCCACAAGAGCGGCCAGACCTCTGGTTGCCATAAGTTCAGCGGCACGCGGCCGGTTGGCTCCGGAAACAGGATTCGAGATTTGCTTGTCCATCAGGTTCAAGACCTCCTTTTCTTCGTTCGGCTGCCGAGCAGTTTTTCCAGACCCGGTGCGGAGCGGATGAGCAGTTTGATTGCAAAAAACAGAACAAGTGCAAAAACGATAAGCACCATGGACACGACAGCGACCGTAGGATCCTGCCATTTTTCCATGTACAAGAAGAGCTGTATAGGCAAGGTGTAACTTCCCTGACGTAAGATAAGCAGTGCTGTCTCGACCTGATCAAAGGTAAAGACAAAGGCAATCGAGCCGGCTAAAACAAGCGAAAGCCGCAGCTGCGGCAATGTGATCGTAAAGAAAATGCGAAACGGTCCGGCCCCCAAATCGGCGGCAGCTTCGCGGTGTGCCGGATTGAGATTGGCGAGAGCGCTGCCAACAATGGACAGGACAAATGGCAGGACGATGACCGCCTCTCCCAGAATCAGGGCAAATAATCCGCCTGCGATGTGCATTTTTGAGAACAGGATCAGATACGCCACACCTAATGTTATCTTGGGCATTACCATTGGCGACATGAAAAAGGCGCGCAAAAGTCCCCTGCCCGGAAAAGGATAATGGACAATCGCCAGCGCAGCCATTGTGCCAGTAACCAGCGCCAGCAGAACTGCGCCCGCAGAAGACAGCATACTATTCCGGAAGGCTTCCAGAAACTGCTTCTGATCACCCAGACGGCTATACCATTCCAGCGTCAGCCCGTCAGGCGGAAACTTGCTGGAGGCTCCGCTGCTCACTGAGGTCACCAGGATCATCAACAACGGCAGCAGCAGATATAAGCCAACCGCGCCGGCACATACGTAGAGAATCCATTTGTAATCCCGCGGTTTTTTAATCATGGGCCTGCCCTCCCGTCCGTGTACGCCGGAACATCAGCCGGTCAGCTCCCTTGTTAACAATCAATGATACAAGGATTGATGAAGCAAACAAAAAGAGGCTCGCCACAGCCGCCATCGGCCAGTTCGTATCCAATGTCCGCTGATAGATCAGCACCGGAAGCGTCATGACGCGCCCGCCTCCGATCAGCTGAGGCGTTGTAAATGCGGTCAGGCAGAGTGTGAAGACAATCTGCACCCCGCTCGCAATGCCCCTCGCGGACAAGGGCAGTGTAATGGTTAGAAACGTGCGCCATTTGCCTGCGCCCAGATCATGGGCTGCCGCTTTCAGTGAATCATCGGTTTGGGTAAGCACATTCAAGATCGGGAACACCATAAACGGCAGAAAGATATGTACAAGCGCAACGGTAACCCCGGTCTCGTTATACATCATCTCAAATCCGCTATCCGTCAGTCCCATCTTTATGAACAGCCAGTTCATAAAGCCCTGCTTAGACAATAGCAGCTGCCATCCATACGATCTGACAACAGCACTGACGAGAAGCGGAAGAAACGTTAGCAGCAAGAAGAACTGTTGTATGCCTGGCCGTTTCAGGCCGGCAATACAATAGGCTAGCGGATAGGCAAGCAGCAGACTCCAAAAAGTTACCTTGGCTGCGACTCGAAAGGTGGTGCCTATCAAGGTCCAATAATAGGGGTCTCCCAGGAAGGAACGGTAGGAATCGAGATTCCAGTCCCGGATCAGCCTCCCGTTCTCGTAGAGATCAAAACTGTACCGGCCGAAGATCAGCAGTCCACCGAGATACACGATGCCCATCAAGGCAAGCACCGGCAACAGCAGCAGCAGCTGTGCCGCCCAGGTTCGGTTCCCCGGAGAGAACAGCCCTATGAGCTTGCCGGTGGCCTTCATCATAAGGAACCCACTCTTAGAGGAGGTCCATCAACGGGCAGGAGCAGACCGTCTTCGGGATTGAACCCGATTAGCAGCGAGTCGCCCGGAGCATACCGGGCATCTCCCCGCTGATACAGTGTGCTGGCATGCAGCTGGACATGGCCACCCATATCCAGCGTGTACCGGATGCTTGCACCGCCATATGCACATTCGGTCACTCTTCCTTCCAGCCGGTTGTCGCAGCCACTTGCTGCTTCTCCGATCCGGAGATACTCGTAACGGACGGAGAGTGAACCCGTACTCCCCGCAGCGAGCGGGGGCTGCCCTTCCTGCGGGCGCACGGCAAGCTTCAAGCCGCCGGCTTGCACCCAGACCCGGCCTTCTTCCGCACCAAGTACCTTCACCCGAAGCAGGTTGGTGTCACCGATAAATTTGGCAACAAAGCTGTCCACGGGCCGTTCGTAGATTTCATCAGGTGTTGCATATTGAAGCAGCTTGCCGCCCCGCATGACACCGATGCGGTCAGACATGTTCATCGCCTCATGCTGATCATGGGTAACGAAGATAAACGTGCCCCCAAATTCACGTTGTATCCTTTTCAGTTCACGCTGCATATCCAGCCGCAGCTGCAAATCCAGTGCTGACAGCGGTTCGTCCAGCAGCAGCACCTCCGGCTTGTTGATTAAGGCGCGGGCAATGGCAACGCGCTGCGCCTGTCCGCCGGATAGCTGGGAGACGGCGCGTTGGCTGTAGTCGCCAAGCTGCACCAGTTCCAGCATCTCCTGTACTCGCTGTTTGATTTCGTGCTTCGGGGTATTTCTGACTTTCAAGCCGTAAGCGATGTTATTGTAGACATCCATATGGGGGAACAGCGCCAGTTGCTGAAAAATCATGTTCGTATTCCGTCCATAGGCCGGGATCCCCGAGACATCTTGTCCCGACAGCAGCACAGTCCCCTCATCAGGCTGCTCCAGGCCGCCGAGAAGCCGGAGCAGCGTGGTTTTCCCACAGCCGCTGGGCCCGAGCAGAGAGACGAATTCTCCCCGTTTCACCTGTAGCGACACCTGATTAACGGCCGTATTTCCCGCATAAGACTTGCTCACATTTCGCGTCTCGATTGCAATCGGCCCCACTCCGTCACTCATTGTCCCCAACTCCCATCTCTTCGGTTGCTGCCAGCAGCCGGTTTATAATTTTGTTTTGACCAGACGGTCCCACAGTTCCTTCCAGGCCGAGCTGTTCTTGGCCAGCGTATCCCAGTCGGGATTCATTCCCTTACTCTGCTCCTCAACGGTGAAGGATGGATCATCCTTATATTTATCAGGGATGACTGCTGCCGTGCTCGTCACTGGAGTTCCGGTCGCCTCAGCATAACGGGACAGCGCATCTGCGCTAAGCAGCTCGTTAATGATCTCGTTGGCCACTTTTGCCTGCTCCGGCGTAGAACCTTTGACAACCTGCAGCGAATAAGGGAAGGAAATCGCACCTTCCTTAGGATAAGCTACGGCCAGCGGCGAGCCGCCGTCGATCCAAGTCTGTGCTACTTGTGAGCTGAACGGAGCAATCAGGGCGTCGCCCGAATCGAGCAGACCCTTTAGCTGGTCGTTTGAGGTAACCAGTGTGCCGATCTGATCGCTGTTATCCGCCCAGAACTGGAAGGCCGGCTCTGGATTCTCGTAGGATGCGCCGAGTTCTTCCCCTTTTACAGCCAGAAGCGGGGACAGATAAGAATAGAACATGTAATCCCACAATGCGGTTTTTCCTTTGAACTCCTCGCTTCCCCACAGGTCGTTCCAGCTTGTTGGCGGTGTTTTTACCAGATCTTTGTTGTAAACCAGCGCAAAGCTCGACACGCCCCAGACGATGCCCTTGTTGTCAGCGGTATGGAAAGCTTCGGGAATGTCCTTCATATGGGTGACAATGGCCGGATCAAGCGGCTCCCACATATCGTCATTGAGGCCTTTGGCTGAAGCATCTGCGTTGAAATAACCGAAGTTTACAATTGGATTGTTCGGGTCAGCCTGCTTGCCTGCCAGCATTTTCGGATACATTACAGCATTGGAGGATTCTTCGAAGGTCACCTCAACGTTGGGATGGTTCTTCACATACTCTGCTACGACTTCCTTAGGAACCACATCCTGATTGGAGCCGGCCCAGATAAACATCGTCAGCTTGACCTTTTCACCACTGCCGGCTGCTGGCGAATCTTCCGATTTCCCGGCAGCATTGTTTTCAGCAGCATTGTTTCCGGTAGCGTTATTCGCGTCGTTTCCCCCTCCACAAGCTGATAGTGCCACAATCATGGCAAGCGACATTGCCGGTAAGATATAAGAGCGTTTAGGTTTTTGAGTACTCATTCGGTTCTCTCCTTCAGGTTATTTAATATAATTCCTAATTTTGTCGCCTTCCGGTCATAGCCGCTGTTGTCATTAGCGCAGCCCTATTCCCCTGCGCAATTCTTCCATGATCTCTGGTACTGCTGAAGCCGAAACTGGATGGCCCGCAGCAACTCTGGACTCAGCTTCTGCCATCGTCTGTCTCTTCAAATAATCCCGGAGTGCCAGCGGATAGCTGCTTAGGGCAGCATTCACGGCGAGCTGCATTTTATCCGTCCACACCGTTTCAAACGCAGTCCGGGCTTCCCCGAAGCTGAAAGCTTCCCCATTCTTACTGCGGCCATTACGCAGCAGCTTAGTGGATGCTTCATCAATGGTTTTGCCATTTGAATTTAGCACTACGCCGTATTGTTCACGCGCCTGATCTTCCGACAAAAGTCCTTTCTGCACATCATTCCGTACGAATGCAGGGTCCCGTTCATAAGGATCTCCATATCCGCCGCCGCCCTGGGACAGAAAAGTCACGGTATCTCCCGGTTGTAGCAAAAGCTCATCAATCCGGCCAAGGTTACGTTCATCTGGCCGGCCTTCATTAAATATCGCTTCTCCATGATTACCTACACCACCTCCCAAGCGGCCCCAGGGCTGGAATTCCATCCGTTCCATATTTCTTGCGGTCATCACGGTATCCGGACTGAGAATCCTGACGCGCAGGTCAATGCCGCTGCCGCCTCTGAATTTGCCGGCTCCGGCTGAATCCGCCCTTAAGCCGTAACGTTCAATCAGTACAGGCATCTCCGCCTCAACCGTTTCAGCCGGGATATTCCGCAAATGGCCTACGGCGAAATCCATCCCGTCAATCCCGTCCTTCATCGGTCTTGCCCCCGATCCGCCGCAGATCGGCTGAATTACACCGACTTTGCTCTTGCCGTCGGAAGCATCGGTCATTGCCATCATCACAATACAGGCTTGACCTGCTCCAGCAGCCGGCACCTTGCTGCTCTGCGCCTGGCTGAGCGCCCCCGTAATGACATCCATCACCCGGATAAAGGTCGCCGCTCTCGCTCCTACCGCCGCCATCGGCTCCGGATTGAGCACCGATGCCGGAGGCGCGTAGTTGCGCACCATCCGCACCATCCCGGAATTCCATGGAATGGCCGGATCAAGTGTCCGGAAGTAGCGGATCAACGCCGGCACAAGCATATAGTGCCCTTGCTGGTTATGCGTCGGAATATTAAACGAAGCTCTAACCTGCGGGTCGGTTCCGCTAAAATCCAGATAGATATCCGTACCGGTAATTGTCATGCGGCAGCGTAGCCGGATC
This sequence comes from Paenibacillus sp. FSL M7-1046, assembly GCF_038007405.1. Classification (NCBI taxonomy): domain Bacteria; kingdom Bacillati; phylum Bacillota; class Bacilli; order Caryophanales; family Paenibacillaceae; genus Paenibacillus; species Paenibacillus sp. FSL M7-1046. The sequence goes on from NZ_JBBOXB010000001.1 coordinate 6,157,302, forward strand.
GGATAGCCGCCGGGACCCTTCTCCAGATAGTCCCAGAAGTCATAGGAGCCGTCGGGAATATCCTGAATGATCGTCCGGGCTTTAAGCTCCGCATACTCCAGCAGATTCTCAATGCCTTGCTCCACCTGCTCCGCACCATATCTGCCGATGAGTTCCTTCAGCCGCTGCTCCCCTCTGTTCAGCGCAGCCATAAGCGCCTTGAGATCGCCAAGATTCTGCTCAGGGATCCGGCTGTTGTCCAGCAGCAGCCGGAGCACCTGCTCATTCATACAGCCTGCCTCATACAGCTTGACCGGCGCAATCCGGATGCCTTCCATATGTATGTCATAAGCGCTTGGCGATACGCTGCCCGGAACCTTTCCGCCGACATCCGAAGAATGTACGAAGCAAAGCCCAAAAGCAATGATCCTGCCGTCATGGAAATAAGGCTTAATCAGGTGAATATCCGGCAGATGGGTAACCATCCCCCCAGTTGTATAGGGGTCGTTGCAGATGACTATGTCACCTTCCTTCCAATGGTGTATTGCCTGGATGGCGGTAGCCGCAGGAATTCCCAGGGAGAGGTTGTATCCCGTATCCAGCGGAGAGCCGAACGTCTCGCCTTCCGGCGATAACAGGTAGGTTCCGAAATCACCCGTCTCTTTGACAAAAGCGGTAAAACCGGTGCGCAGCACGACATTGGCCATTTCCTCTACTGCAGCCTGAATCCGGTTGTTGAAAATTTCGAGGAAGACTTTATCCGTAATCATAGATCTGCCTCCCCGATAATATTTCCGTTAGCATCTCCGTGTATCGTGTAGCCGGGAGGTATAAAGACCGTCGTATCATATTCCTCAAGGATAGCCGGACCGGAGATTCGTGTAGCTGTGTTCAGATGCTCCCGGTTAAGCACCTTAGCCTGGTAATCCAATCCGTCAAACGTGATTCCCCGGGTCTCCACAGGTTTTCCACTGCTTGCTACCTGCGGAGAAGCTGCCCTAATCTTGCTCGGCAGAAGCCCTACGATGCTTGCCCGCAGATTGACGAACATGACTTCCGCCTCCGGCTGGCTGATTCCGAACACGGATTCATACTTGCGGTGGAATCTAATCTCCGCTTCTTTCGGGTCAGAAATATCAGAATCTGAGAGGGTAACCTCCAGATCAAATGCCTGTCCTTCATATCGCATATCCGCGCTGTATATGACGTATGTACCTCCCAGGTTTACTCCACCCTTGGCCTCATCCTCGATCCAGCGGCGTCCTTGCTGCTCAAGCGAAAAGAAATGTGTCTGAAGTTCTCCGGCATCCAGTCCACGGCTGTGCTTGTGGAGTGTGAAGACAAAGTCGTTGCGCAAATTGGCAACCGTGCAGCCCAGAGCACAAAGCGTTCCAGGAGAAGGTGGAATCAGCACCCGGCGGATGCCAACTTCACGCGCCATCAGAAAAGCATGCATCGGGCCCGCCCCGCCATAGGCAAGCAGAGTGAAGTCACGGGGATCGACTCCTTTTCGCGCCATCAGCGGTGAGAATTGGGCATACATATTCGCGGTGGCTACATCCAGAATGGCCTGCGCCGTCTGCTTGGCAGTCAGCCCGAGCTGGTCACCCAAAATCGTAAGCGCCTGTTCAGCCAGTTCAGGGAACAGCTGCATCTGGCCGCCGAGAAAGCGGTCAGCCTGCAGAATACCCAAATGCAAATAGGCATCAGTGGTTGTTGCCTGCCCGCCGCCACGGTTGTAGCACGCCGGTCCCGGCTTGGCGCCTGCACTGCGCGGCCCTACCTTCAATACCCCGACCGAATCAACCCAGGCGATCGAGCCTCCGCCCGCTCCAATGGCGGTCACATCTACCGCCGGAATAATGACCGGGAAATCCCCCACACGGTTCTCTGTGGAGTAGGCGGGCTCCTTGTCGATTAAGGCGACATCTACGCTTGTCCCGCCCATGTCGAAGGTTACCACCTGGCTAATCCCTGCCTGCTCCGCGATAAAGGTTGCGCCAATCACACCCGAAGCAGGACCGGACAGGAGCGTCCTTACTGGCTCGGCTGCAGCGCGGGCAGCGGTCATCATACCACCGTTTGACATGGTGGACAGCAGCGTCGCCGATACGCCGTAGGGTCCGATTCCATCTTGCAGACGCTTGAAATAAGACCCCATCCGTTCGCCTACATAAGCATTCATCACTGTGGCCAGCGTCCGCTCGAACTCTCGCTGCTGCGGCCAGATTGCACTGCTTCTACAGATGAACAGCTGCGGATAACGCTCACGGATCAACTGTTCGGCCAGCTGCTCATGACCGGCATTGGCATAAGAATGCAGGAAGCTGATGGCCAGCGCCGTAACCCCTTCCAGCACCAATTCATCCACTGCCTGGAGCAGTTGTTGCGGGTCCAGTGGGGTGAGCACTCTGCTGTCTGCGAGCTGACGTTCATCGATTTCTTTTACAAGCTGGCGCGGGACAAGCGGCAGCGTTTTATCCCCATAGAGGTTGGTTGTATTCTCAAGCCGCAAGCGGCGTATTTCGAGTACATCCCGGAAACCTTTGGTCACGAGCAGCCCGGTAACTGCACCACTGCGTTCGATCAGCGTGTTTACGCCAAGCGTAGTACCATGCACGAAGAGTTCAATTTTACGGGTGTCCACTCCCTTCGACTGCAGCTGGTCTAATGCCTGGAATATCGCCTGTTCGGGAGCATCGGCTATCGAGGGTATTTTGAGCGCCGCGACAATCTGACCCTGCCCGTCTGTAACAATGGCATCCGTAAAGGTTCCGCCGATATCTATGCCTAAGCGGTAATGGATCTCCACAATTTCCACTCCTTTATTCAAAGCATTTACGAATTGCGCTGTTCCTGATTTTGGATAGCGTAATAACGTTTGACATCCTCTATCATTTGATTGATATGCATAACCATTGCCGCTTCCGCCTGCTCAGGTGATCCCGCAGCAACGGCATCCAGAATTTTACGGTGATCAACCACAAGCTCGCTGCCCACCGTGCGGCGAATATAGGCGGTCTCCAGGAAGTCCCTGCCGGTTTGCCATACCAGCTGAGCCGCATGGAGCAATACCTGATTACGCGCCGTAAGCGCTAGTAAAGTATGAAATTCACGGTCTTCTTCATAGGGAATGATATTTTGTGATAACAGCTCGTTCTGACTGGCAATAGAAGCCTCTAGCAGACTAATTTCTTCCTTTGTAGCCCGCTGTGCAGCCAGTGCGGCAATTTCCCGCTCAAGCGCCCGTCTGGCCACAAGCACATCCACGAGTGCAGACTCTCCTGAATTATTCAATAGCTGCAGAAATTGGTGATTTACATTTTTCTGGTGCAGCTCTTTCTCCAAATATGCAATGCGCCTTGTTCCTTTTTCCGTCAGAATACGCCCTTTGCGGCCTTCCAGAACGGTATAGCCCTCGAAATCAAATTCCATCAGCTTGCGTCCGATGGTTGCCTGGCTGAGTTCATATTTCTTCCCAAGCGTATGAACCAGAGTGCTGGCTCCAAGCGGAACTTCAGCATTCCTCAGAGCCTTTAAGAATTCATACTCGAGCTGCAGATGATGCGATTCCAGTGCCACTCTGTTCATCCTTTCATGTTGCTAGATTGACGTCGTTACTCATTGATGATTAATAGAATTATAACTAAATAATGACAAATCTACAACAAAATACTCCCAAATAAAGCATGATTTTGACAATTTATTTTTATGAGCACTAACAGGCAAGAAAAGCCTGCTCTGCGAGGTTGTTATTCGACATCTATTTTTCAATATGCTTGAGTAATCTCCCTATCAAAGTCTCTCCTTTTTCTATTTCTGTTCTAGAGTAAAGGGCTGGGTTCAAAACCAGCCCCTCCGGGTAGAAGGGCCACCCAACTGGTGACCCGAACCCCCACAGAACCCGGCGTGCGGATTTCCCGCACCGGGCTCTTCAGAACTGGTTTTACAGCATCGCGTATGTCTTCAACCGTTGATATGGGATGAAGATTTTCGGTCGCATCAGTGGAAACAATGAACGTAGTCGCTGGTATTCCTTCCAAGTCACGTAGCTCTTCCGGCTTCGTCTACTGAGTACCTTCCGCCAATAGGTGACGGCTGTGGCGTACACTTTACTCAGACACCTCATGTTGCCTGCCATTCCATAGTAAGCGTAATGTCCTTGCAACATTTGGTTAATCTTCTTTGCCTGTACCTCCAGCGGTTCATGCTGCATTCTTCTCATGGTTTCCTGCACGTTTCCCATACTTCGCTTCAGTCGCTTCTTCTCTGTCTTTCTGCCCACCATGAAATTCCCTTGCCGGTTTCGCGTACAGTAATGCGTAAACCCTAGAAAGTAGAGCGTATCCGGCTTCTTCTTCCCTTTTCTTTGGCTATGTTTGCTCGCAAATCTCCCAAACTCGATTAATCTGGTTTTGCTCGGTTCCAACTCCAGCTTGAACTTATGAAGCCGATTTACCAGCGCTTCCTGAAAACGGATGGCGTCGCTTCGGTATTGAAAACATACGATAAAGTCGTCGATATACCGAATTAGATAGGCTTCGCCTCTAAGCCGCGGCTTAACTGCCTTCTCAAACCATAAGTCCAGCACATAGTGCAGGTACACATTGCTTAAAAGCACACTAATGGAGCCGCCCTGCGGCGTACCTTCTTCACTGGCGTGGACTTTCCCGTCTTCCAATACGCCAACTTTGAGCCAGCGCTGGATCAGCCGGAGGATTCGCGGATCACCCATGCGATGTTCCACAAATTTCATCATCCACTCATGATCCAGGCTGCCGAAGAAATTCTTTAAATCGGCTTCGAATACCCAACCCACCTTTTCTCCGGCTATGATCTCATTCAGTGTTGCTAACGCGTTGTGCTGCCCTCTGCCCGGTCTGCCTCCAAATGAACAATTTAGAAAATCTTGCTCATAGATAGCGGTTAGTATCTCTGCTGTGCACCGTTGTAAAGCTCGGTCTGCCACGGCCGGGACACCTAACGGACGTTTCTCCTTCTTTCCAGGCTTCGGTATCCAGACTCTTCTTACGGCTGGCGGTTGGTAGCCTTTCCGGTGTATGGACGTGAGCATTTCTTCTGCCCACACCTCGAAGCTTTTCACAGCCTCGTCTCGGGTAACCCCATCCACACCGGGAGCCGTTCGTCTGGGAATATGCTGCAGACAGTCTTGTAGCCGTTCTTTAGAGATGTGGTGGGTAAGCGAAGTGAACTGAAGTTTCGTATCTTCTCGTGCTTTTGCTGCTATTCTTTCCAATCCTGTTGTCATGGCTAGGTTCTTCCTTCCGTTGTATGAAGGCCTGTGTCCTCCCGTTGTATGGAGCCCATGTTGCCTTAGAAAGATTCCATTTCTGCTGACCGCTTCCCCATGTAGCAGGCTCTCCCTGCCTCGGAGTACTATCCGTCAGTAAGACTTCCGGCAAGTCTTTGAGCCTCCCTTGCTTTGTAGGCTTGTTCGGCTCTACCAAAAAAAAAAAAAATTGGAACTGCCGGATCTCCCTTGTTCCCAAGAAACCCTTGGACAGCATGCTGTAGGTACGAACCCCGGAAGCCCCGGTCACCCTCTTGCCCTATCGATGATGCCGGTTCTGCCTTCTCCACAGAGAAATAGGATCGGCTGCTTCAACCACGTTTGATTTCGGGGCTAATTATCCTCTTCACTTGATTCCGGCCTACTGTCTCCCTGTCTACGCTTCGCCGTACATGTTACCATGCACCACGCAAGACTCGGTACAGGACTGCTGGCTAGGCTTTGTCCTGATCACCATTTCAGGCGATACGTGTTTCTTGAACTTGCAAGGCGCAATCCTCATCAAACCGTACGTGAGGTTTTCCCTCATACGGCTTTCCGATGTTCGTCATTCATGGGCATGCAGGTTACAACAGCGTTTTTAGTCCATATTGCATGGCTAAGTATTTGACCTCCGACCGTGATCCCCTCCATCTTCTGCGTTGTCTTTTCTTGGCGTACCACCGGTTTAATCGCTGCAAAGTATACCAATCCAACTTGGCTAACCTCTTTTGACTGTAGTTCGTGTAGTAATAGTTTCTCCATCCTTGAATCTTTGGATTGAGCCATTCTACATGTTCCGCGAACGATCTCGAACGCATGCTGGGTGGTGACAGTCTTTCCTTGACTACCCCTCGAATACGCTCCTCCGCCTTTTTCGTTAGCCACTGCTGCGTGGTGGTGTACACCTTGCCTTGGGAGGTTTCTGCTTTGGTTTTCCGGTGATGCATCCCTAAGAAGTCGAATCCTTCGTCTCCTGTCCACAGTCCTACAATGCGGGTTTTGGTCGGGTGTAGGGTCAACTCCAGACGCTCCATAATTTTACGTATAAGTTCATACGCATGGTCGGCGTCCTTCTTGGTTTTGCAGACCACCACAAGATCATCTGCATACCTCGTGAGTTCACCTATTCCGCTCCCGTGTTTCTCCCACAGTCGGTCGAAATAGTTCAGATAGATATTCGCCAAAAGCGGTGAAATGACTCCACCCTGCGGTGTTCCTAAATCGGAACGCCTTACGGTTCCTTCTTCCATGACTCCCGCCTGAAGCCACTTCCGTATTAACTTCAGGGTCCGCCTGTCATTGATACGCATCTGTACTAATTTCATAAGCTTCTCTTGATTAATATTGTCGAAATAGCCTTGGATATCCACATCGACTACCCAATTTCCTTTGCGGTTGCAGGCTTTCCGGATTCGTTCCAGCGCTCCTTTTGCACTTCGCTTCGGGCGAAATCCGAAGGATACTTCCTCAAAATCCGCTTCAAAGATGGGTTCAATCACGAGTTTCGTTGCCATCTGTAGGACTCGGTCGCGCACGGTGGGTATGCCCAGCGGCCTTGGCTTCCCATCCTTCTTCGGGATATAGTGTCGCCGTACGGGCTGCGGGTGGTAGGTGCCTTCTTTCAATTCTCGCTCACAGTCCTTGAGGAATCTCGTTTCTCCTTGTTCCTCGATATCTGCTAGCGTCACGGCATCTACTCCTGCGGCTCCCTTGTTGGCTTTTACTCGTTTCCACGCTTCACACAGGATGTCCCACCGGTAGACTTTGTCATATAGTGCATGGAATTTACGCTTGTTGTTCTCCTTGGCCGCATGACCTAGCTTTTCTTGGAGTTCTTGAACTTTTTCCTTGGGTGTCGTTAGCCGTTTGGCATTCACTCACTCGTACCTCCTCCAAAAGCATAAACAAAGCAGGGCTCCTTCCCTCCCTAAGGTTATGTTGTCCTTAGGTTCTTCGGTACTATGAGCCCCTCGGACTCCCTTCCTGCAGACGATTCACTTCGTCTTTTGGACTTATAGAATGCCTCTTTACGGTTTCCTAAAAAAAAATCCCGTGCAGGGGAGGGTCTCCCCAGTTCACTGCACGATCTTTCAGCCCATGCCGTTCCCTATACGCCGGAGGGTTCTTCGCTGCTGCTCCAAGTTCTGTACAGCTTCCTTGGCCTTCGTCCAAAGACACGAGACTCGGCTCCCTCTCTTCCCCTTTGCAGGGCCTTTTTGACGACGCGGCAGGATTCACTTGATGTTGCGGCCTGGGGTGTTGCTCGCCCTGCCTCTGACCGGACTTTTGTCGATGCGCTTTTACACACAGATTTCGCCATATGCAAGCATCCTAGCTACCAAGGTGGCTTGGTCCCTCCTTGGGTTGGACTTTCACCAACTAGATCATGCGTGCTTCTGGGCACGCTATCTAAAAAAAACAGGAAGCCGATATTACTTCGGCTCCCTGCAAAATTGAACTTAAGATCTATTTAAATCAAACTGGCCCTGATGCTTATTGAATAAGCTTGTGCAGCTCTGAAACGCTAGCTGTGTACTGCGGTTTGAATTCGCTGGATGCCATATAACCGGCTACGCTGGACAGGAATTGTCTTCCTTCCGGCGTTTCCCCTGCTTTACTGGCGTCGAGGGCGCAGACCAACAGATTGCCCGCCCCCACTCGGCACTCAAAGAGGAACCCCAGCTTATGATTACGCTCAAAGTTGTCGATTGTCTGCACAATTGGGCTCCACTCCCGGTCGGTTCCATCCAGGATAATTGATTTTGAGTTCTCGATGATACTCCACCAAGGGTACGTGGAATATTGTTCGCACGGGAAATCAAGGAACACAGGATGGCTGTTGTCGATCAGAAGCCCCATGGTACCAACAGGTACCGGGCGGTTCATGCTCTCAGAGATGGAGCGGAACATAGGGTAACACCAGAAATCCGTACAATAGAAGCCTTCAACAGCGTTATGAAGAGACTCAGGTTTCGGTATAAGCAGCACGTTGTCACCTTGCTCCAGCAGCGCAAGCGCCTCATCGGAAAGCTCTTCGAAAATGCGGATGTTATCCAGCCCGGAACCGCTTTTCTCTGGATATACCCACAGGTCGTAGGATTTACGGATATCTGATCCTGTGATTCTCAGAGTAAGTACAGCTTTGGTCATCTTCTGGACGGCAGGAAGATCAATGGCCAGCTGGCAAATATCGATGTAATTCGAACCCGCCGGGATGTTAACTTCACTTGAGCCTTCGGCCAGCGTTCCGCCGTCTGCGGTCAACTCCCATTTCAGTACAAGAGATTCTGGTGTTCCGGACCGGAACCAGCTCAGCTCGACGCTGGCACTAAAGACTTCTCCGGAGACGTAATTGTATTTCGGGAATCTTGCCAACAGGACTGCATCGCTGCAGAAGGTGCGCCATTCCTCTGGTGTAATCATTCCTTTGGAGTCCATAAATGCATCGAGGATACCGACCAAGGCGGTTCCCTGTCCGCTGAAATCCTGCAGATCCAGCAGCTGGAATCCGGCAAGTCTCCGGGTGCGGAAAGCGGCCTCAAGCTCTTCTTTGTAACAAGCAGCCGCCAGCTGCCCAGAAGCCTCGAAAAATTTGCCCGCGAGATGCCCCAGACCATTGCTTTCCAGCCGTTCTTGGAATATTTTGAAATTTCCAGCTTTGAGCGGTCCTGTATATTTGCCGATTTCTTCATAATTTGGATAGGTCGCGTATTGCCCGATCTCATGCGAGATAACAGGAAAATGCGGAATCCATTCCCCGGACGTGTCTCCGACCTGCACCGTTTTGGCTTCGGTACCATACTGAATTTGGACAGTACCTCCCGCTTTTGCTACCTCCCCGCTCTGCAGGGACGGAGGAACGAACTGGTCGTCATAATCCTTCATCGTACCCGGCAGCGCGGTCTGGACATGACCGAGTGGTGCGTCGCACATCGCATAAGAGCCTCTGAACAGACGATCCTTCGAGAAACGCACTCCGCAGAAGAAATCTTCATGCTCCAGAATTTCCGGTACCCATTGGTGGTTGTTCGAGCCTTGAGTATACAGGGGTCTGTCGTCGAATGCTTTATAGTCTTTGAGAATGGAATCGATCTTGGTTCTGCTGCCCCACAGCTCGTTGCCGAGCGACATCATCACGAAGGACGGATGATTGCCGAACGCTTTCAGAATTTCATATCCTTCGCTGACCAGATAGTCTTGTTCCGCCTGGTTATGACCCTCGTCGGTTGGTTCCGTAATCGTTCCCCAGAACGGCAGCTCCGGCTCCATATAGATCCCGAGCATATCGGCAGCGGTAAAAGCCGCTTCCGGCGGACAACAGGTGTGGAACCGGTAATGGTTGATACCATAAGATTTGGAAATTCCCAGAATTCTAAGCCATTCCTCTACGTCAGTCGGGGCATATCCGGTCAATGGGAAGATCAGCCCGTCATGTTTGCCGCGGAGAAAGGTCTTCTCCCCGTTAATCGTGAATTTATCGCCGTCCGCCTTGAACTCCCTCAAGCCGAAGAACGACTCATGCAATTCGTCGGTTTTGCCTTCTCCATCCTTCAGGAGGATGTTAAGGTTATAGAGATTAGGTGCGTTTTCACTCCAAGGAAGCGCATCCAAACCTAACATGTAGTCGATCGTAAAGTTCCCCGGTGAGATTGTGAATTCCTGCTCAGCCACCGAATGGGCTGTCTGGCTATTAAAACTGGAAGCTGATACGGCAATCGTTATTACAGCCGTTCCTTCCAGTGTTCCTGTGATTCGGACAGAACGTTCGGACAGATTCGGATCGAGCCGAATTCCGCTCAAATAGGACTTGCCGTAGAACTGAAGCTCGATGCGTCCGGTGATCCCGTTCCAGTTGGTCTGAGTGTCCGGTGAAGTCATATGTCCGCCTTTGGTCGGATATCCAGTATTGTCGACCCGGACGGTGAGTGTCTGACTGCCAGACTGAAGCTTCCCTGTCAAATCATATACATGCGAGGTGTTCAGGCTATCACGGCTGCCAATCTCTTGACCGTTCAGCCAGAGCGTTGTAAGCCGGGTGCGTTCCAAATATAGGAAACAAGTCTTTCCTGCGAGTTCTTCCGGAATGACTACTTCCTTCGAATACCAAGCCGACCCTTCGAACAAATATTCATCTGTCAGGGCGCTGACCAGAACCTCTTCGTTCTTCGGTCCCTTGCGGGCATGTGATGTCGTTCCCGGCAATGTAATGACATCGGAAAAAGGCAGCTGTAGTCCCTGTTTCTCCTTATCTAACTGCAATTTCCACTCGCCTTCAAGGCTAATCTTTGTCTGCAAATCTTTCACTCCTAATCATGGTAATCTATGCAACCCTATGTTGTTGCTCCTGATCTTTGGTTCTCCATTACTTTCTCTTTGAACATAGCTGTTTCCTGCTTCACCCACCTTACTTCTCAGCTTCTTCTTTAGCTATTTATATTGAACTTATAATTCTTCTGTTTTGGGATTTGCCGTGACTACAGAGAATGTTTGGACTTCCGGCCGCTGTTAGGTTTGGATTTCCTGAATTTAGCCGCGAATCGCGGTAGAAATCCAAACCTTGCCCATGCTTCCGAAGCTAGCTTTCCTGCGGAAAGCTTTCAGGCGGACGCTATCGCTCCTACAGTTCCAAAATTCCCCTCCGCACTTTTCCCTAAATGTATATTCTAAAGTTCAATCTATCTAGTGGTTCTTTCACGAGACAATAAATGCATATTATATTGCATTTAATGGATGGTAGTTTAACGATACTCTTAATAATTGTAAGCGTTATTACTATTTCTATGGAGGTGTTTGTTTCTGTGTATGCCCGAATCATCACCCTAATGAACAATCTGCGGCTCAGGACGAAGCTGTTCTTGTCTTTTGGCTGTGTTGCCTTAATTCCGGTGTTGATTGTTGGGGTATTTCTGACGAGTGAACTGCGGAATATGGCGATGGACAATGCTCTGGAGCAAATTACTGCCAATGTGGACCGGGTGAAAAAACGGACCGGCGAATTGCTGGGTGTCCCGCTCGACATTGCTTACCGGCTGTCCAATGACAGCCGGCTGGAGGAAGCTGCCAACCACCGGTACGAGTCGGTCTATGATGTTGTGAAGGCTTATTGGGACTATCCTGACTTTCGTGATTTTATCCGTCTATACAAAGAGATCTCCAGCATCCGCCTGTATATCAATAACCCCACGATTCTTGACAACTGGGAGTTTCTGCAGGCGGATGAGACGGTCACACAAGAGCAGTGGTATCAAACCGCTATCGCCAAGAAAGGCCTGGTCTGCTGGAATTATATCCGTGACAACCGCAACGGCCAGTATTATCTCAGTCTGATCCGCAAAGTAGATTTTCTGAAGCAGCGTACCGCCGGAGTTTTAGTTGTAAATGTGAATACAGACGAACTTAATGCCATCCTGAATCAGGAGACTTTTGAAACCATAATAGTAGATGAGAACGGCAATATAGTAGCCTCCAACCGTGCAGATACGATGGGCAAATCGCTGGATGATATTAACTTCAGCCCTGTATCTGCCGCCACCGCTGGACAAGGTCCCTATGATATAACGATTGATGGCAACCCTTTTAAAATGCTGATTGATGATTGGCATCCAGGGGGAAGTCTGAACAGTCTGCGCATCATCTCCATCTTTTCCGTTGAAAGTATCGTGAGCGAACCCAACCGGATTATCTCACTGGCTTCCTCTGTCATTATTTCTGCATTACTGATGGCTATTCTGCTTATCTATTATTTCTCCCGGCTGCTCACCGGACGGATGCTGCACTTAAGCAAGCATATTTCCAAGGTCGCTTCCGGTAATCTGGGTGCTACGCTGGTAATTGACGGTAAAGATGAAATCGGCCAGCTGGCGAGACAGTTCAATCATATGGTGCGGAATATTAACGACCTCATGAGCGAGGTACAGGAATCCAACCGGCAAAAAAATGCAATCGAGCTGAAGCAGAATGAGATTAAATTCAAAATGATGGCCAGCCAGATCAACCCCCATTTTCTGTTCAATGCTCTGGAATCTATCCGCATGAAAGCTCTAGTCAGAGGCCAGTCTGATATATCCCAGGTCGTGCGGTTGCTCGGTAAAATGATGCGCAAAAACCTGGAGGTCGGCAATGGGATGATCAGTCTGCACAGTGAGCTGGAGACCGTAAACTGCTACCTGGTCATTCAGAAATTCCGCTATGATGATAGGCTAGCCTATGAGCTTCAAGTAGACCCCAAGGCTCACAGTATTCAGATTCCGCCGCTGATCATTCAGCCCCTGGTGGAGAATTGTGTGATCCACGGGCTGGAGAACCGGATTGACGGCGGTATGGTCCGGGTGGATATCCGCATAGAAGACAAACAGCTCAAGGTGCAGGTATCCGACAATGGCATAGGTATTTCCAAAGAACGGATGCAAGAAATCCGGCAGATGCTGGAGAACAAGGATGACTATGAAACCAATAATATCGGGATGCGCAATATTCATTTGCGGCTTCAGTTAACCTACGGTCCGGAATGCGGACTTACCCTGTCCAGTCAAACCGGATTCGGAACGCAGATCAGCTTTGCCATCCCCCTGAGGAGCGATTCTTATGTATAGTGTGTTGATTGTGGATGATGAGCTGGCAATCCGTGAGGGACTTACTGCTCTGCTGGACTGGGAGAGCTGTGGATATCAGATTATAGATACAGCGGCGAACGCCATAGAAGCCAAGTATAAATATGAACTCTATAGTCCTGATCTAATGATTGTAGATATCCGGATGCCCGGTAGAGACGGTCTGGAGCTTATTAAAGAGCTGCGGGAAAACGATCCGGAGATGCACATCATTATCCTCAGCGGTTATGCCGATTTCGACTATGCTAAGCGTGCGCTGGCTTTTGGCATTGATAACTATTTACTTAAGCCGGTAGATGAATTGGAATTGCAGTTATATCTGGCAAAACTGTCCGCAGAGCTGGATGCGCGGAGCGCCCATCGCAAGAATCATGCCGCCGCAAAGGTGTGGAGCCGCGAAATGCTTGTTCAGTCCCTGCTGATGGAGAACAGCCCGCAGATGCTGCCTTCAATGGAGGAATCCATCCATGAAGCAGGACTGCTATGGGATTCCTATCAGGTAGTCCTGATCCGGCTGCTGCTCCAGGATAATGCGGACAACGGGCCTTCAACGGCCGTTAAAGCCAAACTTGCAGCAAGCTTTGATGAACGGGCGTGGGGGATTGTCTTCTCGCTGGACTCCTATTTGGGGGTTCTGCTGCAGCCCTCTTATCAGAAGGAGCTTGTACGCAAATTAATGGTCCAGAATATACTGCAAGCCGTAACTGCTCATGGGCTTGAATGCATCATCACCGCGGGTGATATGGTGGATACCCTGGAGGAGCTTCCCGTCTCCCGCCAATCCGCACTGGTACGGATGAAGGAGCATTTTTTCTACGACGAGTCAGGTATGATTGGACCGGATTCCCTGAAGCTGAAGAAAGTACTCAAGGTCAGATCAGAGGAAGTGGAATGCAGGCTTGATTCTGTGGTGGAGCGCCTGTATTTCGCCATGGAAATCGGCAGCTTCGATGCACTCCCTTCCTTAATCCAGGAAACCGGTGAACTGATGATCGCCGCCAGTTACTCCGAGATGGCTGTGAAATCACGCTATGTACGAATGGTCACGCATTTGATCAACAAACTCTCGCTCCAATACAGTGAGCTGGCTTTGCAGCACAACCGGATGGATGAGCTAATCCAGCAAATCTATAAACATACCTCCCTGCCCCAGCTGTATCGCTACATCACTACTATGCTGGAGCAGCATGCAGGCGGAATTACCCGAGACGATATGGACGTCTTAATGAAGCGAATGCTAGACCTTATTCACCGCCATTACAATGAGAACTTAAAACTCGAAACGCTGGCGGATGTGTTTACTTACAGCAGCGCGTACCTGGGCAAGCTTTTCAAAAACAGTACAGGCCTTTCCTTCAATAGCTACCTGGACAAGGTCCGCATTGAGAAAGCCAAGGAGCTGCTGGATCAGGGCTGGAAAATCCATCAGGCCGCAAGCGAAGTCGGCTTCAGCGATGTGGATTATTTTCGGGAAAAGTTCAAAAAAGTTGAAGGCATTTCCCCTTCCGTTTACCGAAGAGGAAGCTCTGTGTGAGCACGCAGTTTCAGAAAACGCTTACGAAAAGAGCTGATTTCTCCCTGTTTTTTATAGAAAATGTTCGGGTGTTTCCCTGATTTCCTGTAGTTTATGATAATGCCATATCGAAGGAGGGACATAAATGAAAGCGATTACCACCAAAGTGAAGCCGGAGCCGAAGAAGCCTGCCTCACGCTTTTGGCTAACGTTCCTACAGCAGAAATATCTCTATATGATGGCCATCCCGTTTGTGCTCTGGGCATTTGTATTTAACTATCTGCCGTTATGGGGATGGACTATGGCCTTTCAAAAATACAAACCCGGCAAATCCTTTTTCGAGCAAAAATGGGTGGGTCTGCAGTACTTTAGAGAGCTTTTCCAGGATGAGCAATTCTTCAATGCGCTGCGCAATACGCTCGCTATGAGTGTCATGGGCCTGCTTGCCGGATTCATCATTCCCATCATATTCGCCATCCTTCTGAATGAGTTGCGGCTGCAAATTCTGAAACGCTTCGTACAGACGGTCTCTTATCTTCCCCACTTCGTATCCTGGGTAGTTGCCGCCGGGATTATCACCAAGATGCTCTCTACCGACAACGGTGCGGTGAACGATCTGCTGATGGGCCTTCATCTTATCAGTGAACCTATTCAATTTATGGCCAAAGGCCATTTCTTCTGGGGGATTGTCACGGCTTCGGATGTCTGGAAGGAAACGGGCTGGAACACGATTATCTATCTAGCAGCCATTTCAGGCATAGGCCCGGAGCTGTATGAAGCTGCAAGGGTAGATGGTGCGAGCCGGTTGCAGCAGGTGCGAAACATTACACTGCCCGGCATCCGGACTACAATCGTTATACTGCTTATTATTTCAATCGGGCATCTAATCAGTATAGGCTTCGAGAAGCAGTTCCTGCTAGGAAATAATCTGGTGCGCGACTTCTCGCAGACATTGGATCTATATGCACTGAACTATGGGCTGGGCATGGGACGTTTCTCCTTCGGCACTTCTATTAACATCTTCAACTCTGTGGTGAGTGTGATTCTGCTATTTGTCGCCAATGGAATTTTCAAAAAAATAACGAAGGAAAGCATCATATAGGAGGCCCTTTATGCTGATTAAAAAACTGGCCGCCGCTTCTTGGTCGGACCGCATCTTTGATTTGGTAGTCTATGTTGCGATTACTGTGGTGACTATAGCCACGTTATATCCTTTTTTGAATGTGCTGGCGATTTCCTTCAATGACTCCACAGACAGCATCAAAGGCGGGATTACGGTTTTCCCCCGTGTGTTCACCTTCAAGAACTATGAGACGATCTTTGCATATTCCGGGCTGATGACCGGACTCAAAATTTCTATCCTGCGCACGGTCATCGGCACGATCCTCGGGCTGGTCAGTGCCTCCATGCTGGCCTTCACCCTGAGCCGGGTGGACTTTCAGGCCCGCAAATTCGTCTCCACATTTCTGGCGCTTACTATGTACGTCTCGGGCGGACTGATCCCCGTCTACATCCTGATCAAAAATCTGCATATGATGGGCACCTTCGGTGTTTATGTCCTCCCCAGTCTCGTAAGTGCATTTAATGTCTTCGTCATCCGTTCCTTCATCGATGGCCTCCCTTACGCCCTGCAGGAATCCGCTAAGCTGGACGGGGCCAACGACTTCACGATTTACTGGCGGGTTATTCTCCCGCTAACCAAACCGGCGCTGGCAACCATCGCCCTGTTCCTGGCTGTCGGCCAGTGGAATTCCTGGTTAGATACCTACCTCTATAACGGTTCCAAGGATGAGCTGACCACCCTGCAGTTTGAGCTGATGAAGGTCATCCAGAGCACGACGACCAATGCGGATAATTTCCGCGGCCGCAATATGACAGAGGTTATGGCGCAAATCTCCCCGGAATCGGTCAAAATGGCGATCACGATCGTCGTCACTGTACCTATTCTGGTCGTCTATCCGTTTCTGCAGCGCTATTTCGTCAAAGGCATGACTTTGGGTTCGGTAAAAAGCTAGTCCGTCTCGGTATCGGCAGGCTTAGCCTGTGTATACAATACATTTTGTGACCAGAAAAAGGGAGGGTTTCTATTCATGACAAGAAAGACAGCGAAACCGTACGTCGTTCTGATGGTCTTGACCTTGCTCCTCAGTGTGCTGGCAGGCTGCGGCGGCTCGAACAATACCAAGAATACGGCAGAGAATGCCGGAGGCACTAAGGCTACAAATGGCGGCAGCGAAACCGCAGAGG
The DNA here is from genome assembly GCF_038007405.1 of Paenibacillus sp. FSL M7-1046. Taxonomy (NCBI): domain Bacteria; kingdom Bacillati; phylum Bacillota; class Bacilli; order Caryophanales; family Paenibacillaceae; genus Paenibacillus; species Paenibacillus sp. FSL M7-1046. Next base: position 6,173,944 of record NZ_JBBOXB010000001.1, read on the forward strand.
CTACGGCAAAGGCTGAAGATTTAAGTCCGCTTACCCTCTCCTTCTTCGCGGAGGACCCGAATCCGAACTGGAACAATATGAAAGACGAAGTCAGTAAAGTACTTACAGAGAAAACAGGCGTCACCCTCGATGCGGAATTTGCTGTCGGTGACCCGCAGCAAAAAATCGCATTGATCGCAGCCGGCGGCGAATATCCGGATATTATTTCCGCCAAAGCGGATATCGGCAAGCTTGTCGATGCCGGAGCGGTGATCGATCTGACCGAATTAATTGATAAATATGCGCCTAACATCAAACGTGTGCTCGGCGACAACCTCGCCCGGGCCAAGTATACCAATGAAGACCAGTCCATCTATGCCATTCCGACCTGGGCAGCAGTAGATGAGAAGAAATTCGTGGCCGGGGGCGGGTTCGAACTGCAGCACCGTGTGGTGAAGGAAGCCGGATATCCGGAAATCAGAACGGTTGCCGATTATGAAAATGTGATCAAAGCCTATCTGGAGAAGCATCCCACCGATGAGAACGGCAACAAAAACATTGGGGTTTCCCTGAACGCAGATGACTGGCATATGTACATTTCCGTCACCAACCCTGCGGTTGCCACGACAGGCGGCTCGGATGACGGGGAATATTACGTCGATCAGGAGACACATGAGGCCATCTACCACTTCCGCCGTCCAGAGGAGAAAGAATATTTCCGCTGGCTGAACCATATGAATGATATCGGCCTGCTCGATAAGGAAAGCTTCGTCCAGAAGTATGACCAATACAAAGCTAAAGTAGCCACCGGACGGGTGCTCGGCCTGATTGACCAGGATTGGGACTACAACGACGCCCAGCAGGCACTCAAGACGGCAGGCAAATTCGATCAGACCTATGGCCATTATCCGGTAACGCTGACGAAAGAATATAAGGAAACCAGCTTCTGGCCTACCGGCTTTATGGGTGGTTACGGCATCTCGATCTCCAGCACGAATCCAGATCCGGTCCGTACGATTAAATTCCTGGATTACCTCGCTTCCGACGAAGGGCAAATCCTGAACAACTGGGGAATTGAAGGCAAGCATTATGTAGTGGAAAACGGCAAACGTGTCATTCCTGCAGAAGTTCAGGACCGGATTAACAACGACAATACGGCGTTCACTAAAGAATCCGGACTTGGCTTCTACTGGAATATGATGGTCCACTACGGTGATGGCGCCAAGGACTCAACCGGCAACTATTACACTAGAAATTTCCCGGAACAGCTTGTATTGGGTTACAGCGATGTTGAAAAAGAAACCTTGGCCGCTTACAAGGCTGCCACCTGGAAGGATTTGTTCCCGAAAGAAGAAGAATTCACGGAAAAAGCTTATGGAGCGGCATGGAATATCGCGATTCCGGGCGAAGATGAAGTCTCCATTCTGGGTAACAAAATGAGGGATATTACGTGGAAACGCATTCCCCAGGCCATCCTGGCGAAACCGGCCGAATTCGATAAAATCTGGGATGCCTACATGGCTGAACTGGATAAAGCCGGCGTTGAGAAAATGGAAAAAGGCTATACCAAATACGTTCAGGACCGTGTAGCCTTATGGAGCAGTAAATAAGGGTATTATGTGTAGATAACGACAGGGGTGTCCCAAGCAGTCATTTATGGCTGAGGGTCACCCCTATTCGATTAAAGAAGGTGAATGGGTTCCTCACTTCGTTTACATCCACCAAAATAATATTAATAATATTAAGTCGTGTGCATCAAAGTGTGTTTTAGTACGAGATTAAGGAGATATTTATGGAAACGAAATGGCGGAAGTTCATCTCTGCAGGAACCATTCTATACACCATTTTAATTTTGTATTTTATATTCTTTGCTTTTAACAGATTAGAGAATGCAACGGGTCAATCTGGATACACATTTATACTTGTTCCAGAAACCATTCCGCTTCGTTTTCCAAAACTGACTTTTTCATGGGTATATGAGGCCCTATCCGAGCTCTACATGAACTGAAGGAAGTTACAGGTAATATTCCTATGACCGGGAACCTTCCAACTTTCACTGTAGCAGGCAAGAGAATTGAACCTGAATTTAACTTGTATAGCAGTGATGGCGACAAAGATAAAAAGTACACCTATATCCTGGGGAACAAAATAGATGTAAAGTTCTATTCCTATTATGGCATTCAGGACAATGGGGATTCCAAAGGTGAGGTCACTGTAATGGCAGACGGGAACAGGGTGGCTCAATACAATGATGAATATAGTAAAGAAGCCGAACCTCTGGAGATACCCTTTGATAAAATCAACGAAATTACGATTATAGTTTCCGGCAATGCTAAACTGTGGGATGTTGGAATTACAGAAATGAAGCATTGGTGGGAGTGAACATAGAGAAGGACCACTGAATATGTCAGTGGCCCTTTTTTATATTTATTGCTTCGATCTGTCCGGACCAAACACAAGATTGGCAGACAGCTTGGCAAGCTCAATCACACGCATGACTCTCTCGCTATGTTCGAGCCTATCCGTAACCTTTTCCATATCCATTTCATTTATCATACGGTCAAAGGCGATGAATTCATCATACATCCGGTGGGGATGATCTTTACGATCTACCCGGATGGGTTGCTCCTTATTGGGAACATAATCAAAGCAATCTATACTGTTAGTCGAGCCTGTCAGGCGGATATATCCTTTATTGCCTTGTATGTTAACCGCACTAGGGGCTGTGCTGTCTTTTGAACCTATGCAGACACATTTGAATTTACCGTAATCAAGCATCAGAATGCCTGAAGTATCAATCCCACGCTCCATGTTCGCAAAGTACTCCACCTTCTCCGGGCTTCCGAAGAGGCCTATCGCCAAATGAATATTATAAATATTGATATCCATCAACGCTCCACCGGACAGTTCCGGGTTAAAGGCAGGCAGCACCTCTCCTGCTTTGAAGGCATCATAGCGGGAGGAATATTGGGAATAGTTGCATTCCACGATTTTGAGCTCTCCAAGCTTGGGCAGAAATTCCTTCATGCTTAGATAGTTTTTTAAATATTGATTCGTGATAGCTTCTACCAGTATTAATCCACTCTGAAGTGCAATCTCTTTCAACTCCAGAAATTCACCCAAATTGGATGTGAACGGCTTCTCACAAATGACATGCTTGCCTCTCAGTAAAGCTTCTTTCGCATAGGAATAATGCAGATGATTGGGCAGCCCGATATAGACCGTATCCACTTCATCACTCTCAAGCATCTCAGCATAATTGTAGAAGATCTGAGAGATTCCATATTGGCTTTGCAGGGTCAGCAATTTTTCCTGATGGTCAGGTTTTGAAGAGATGGCCTGTAATGAGATAGTAGGAATATCACGAACAAAACTTAATAACTCCATTACTATGTTGCCGGCTCCCACGATTCCTAATTTCATTCTAGCTGCACCCCTCTATCCCATTCTCGATGATCTCCATAACGGCAATCGTTTCTTCATCCTTTATTGTCTTATCTTTGCCCTGCATGATAGCTTGATATATATCGTCATATACCCGGGCATAGTCGCCCTTCTCAGAGACGACTTTTTCTTCATGATATTGGCCTGCATCATCCAGATAAGTCAGGGTACCATAATGCTCCGGCAAATCAATGCCAAAATCAGCATGTCCCTTGGGCAAATAAAATAATTTCAGGTGCTCCTCCTGGCGGTCCTGCGTTTGTTTGACGAATACGCCCTTTTTTCCGTATACAACAAAACTGGGCCGCGCCTTCAAGCGGAAGAAACTCGATTTAACCGATACCTTGAGTGTAGAATAATAGAAATCCAGATCAAAGTAATCATTCATCCTGCCGGTTCCCAGCAGTTGACGAACATCGTAATGTATATATTCCGGTTCCCCAAAGTAGGCTAAGACCTGATCAATGGTGTGAACTCCATGTCCGTATAAGTAACTGTTATTTTTGGAGTAATGCGTAACTGAATTCGGGGTCTCCGGGCGATAATAATCGTAATGCATCTCCACCTCCAGCAAATCACCCAGTTTGCCTGATTCGATAACCTTCTTGGTCGTGAGGAAGTCCGAGTCGTAACGTCTATTCTGATAACATTGGAGTACCAGATTTTTCTCTTTAGCGTATTGGAAGATGGACACTGCTTCTTCTTTGGTTGGCATAAATGGTTTTTCGACAAGCACATTCTTCCCGTGGTCAAGCGCCATTTTGGCATAAGCATAATGCGAATCAATATGTGTACAGATCACAATCAACTGAATCTCTTCATCGTTCATTAACATTTCAAGTTCATCGGTGTAAAGGATGCCATGCGCCTTCTCCCAATCTCCTTTATCCGGGTTACGGGCGTAGATCGTCTTCACCTTCAAATTTTCCCGGTTTAATGAAAAAGGCAGATGATAACGGTTCGTGCTTTTGCCATTCCCGATATATCCGATCGTAAGCATATAAATTCCCCCTCAGGTCTTTTTCATTTATTATAGAAGAACTCAGTCTAGCGTAAAGGATCAGCCGGCAAAACGGTACATTCCACCAATTCCTTGGTTAGATCCCGGTTTTTTTTGAACAAAATGTTTATAGGAGTGAATCTGTTGAAAATATTGACCCAATTATCGGAAATGCATAACTTTACACCAAACGAAAAAAGTATCGCTGCCTATATTCTGATGCATAAAGAAAGCATACTGCATTTAAATATTCAGGAGCTTGCAAAGGCTACCTATACGTCGCATTCAGCGGTCAATCGCTTAACCCATAAACTTGGGCTGTCCGGATTTAAAGAGTTCATCATTAAACTTGCCCGGGAATTCCAGCAATATACCCAGAACATTTCCAGCGTCGACCCTAATTATCCGTTTAGTGATGAGGAATCTCCACTTCAAGTGGCGAAAGAAATCGCTGAATTGATGAAGGAAACGATCGACAAAACCTTTGCCTACATGGATGATGATTTGCTGTCCCAAACAGCCATGATGCTGGACCAAGCCAAAAGGATCTTTATCTATGCCTTGGGCGATTCTCAAATCCGCGCGAAGAGTTTTCAGAATAAAATGATTAAAATCAACAAATATGTAGTGATCGCTACTGAGCTGTACGAATGGGCGTATCATACTGTTAATTTGACGGAAGCGGATTGCGCGATTTTCTTGACTTACCACGGAAAGTCACCGATTTATGTAAGGGCTGCTCAGCACTTCAGACGTGAACAGATCCCTTTTATCACCATCACAGCTACCACTCAAAGTGAACTGGCAAAACTCAGTACGCTCTGTATTCAAGTGCCTAATGACGAAGTAAAACATGCCAAGATCGGAACCTTTTCCTCGCAAATAGCATTTGAATACGTCCTTAACGTGATATACTCCTGTATCTATAAAATTTCTTATTCAATAAACAGGGAATCCACAGTCCAATCGTTGAAAAGCACCTACGTTAATGAAATGATGAATGACTTATAATGCCACCGTCTTCCATTTCCCGGGATTCGTGTCATCCGGTATCAAATGCTTAATAATGTCATGATAGTGGTTTGCTTTGTCTTCCATATATTTGGCTCTTCGTTTCGCTTCTTCCAGCTGTTCCATTGCAGCGGCTTTATATTTCACAATGATCTGATAACGTTCTTGAATGGTAGAATCCCCTACCAGGCACAGATCTACATAGGTCTTGATGTCTCCTAATGACATCCCGGATTGTTTAAGATATTTTATACCAGTTAACCAATTTAAGGACTCTTCATCAAAAAGACGGTTGTTGTTTTTATCACGCTGCACATTTGGAACTAATCCCTTATCTGAATAGTAACGGACGGTATGTTCGGTCAGATCCAGCAGCACCGCTACTTCTTTCACTGTATACATTTATAATCTCTCCCCGGAAAAAATAGTTTAAATCTTCGAAAACGATTGACTTCGTGTTACTCGAAGGGGGTAGGCTTATATTAGCCAGTCGTCGTGCTGGAGTTATAAATTGATAATTTGGAGGACTCATATGCAAACAGTAATGTTGAACAATGGTGTGGAGATGCCGATACTCGGCTTTGGCGTGTATCAAATCCAGGATGCTAATGAATGTGAACAAAGTGTTTATGACGCGCTTATGGCAGGCTATCGCCTGATAGATACCGCTGCCGCCTATCAGAATGAGCAAGCTGTTGGCAAAGCCATCAAACGCAGCGGAGTGCCTAGAGAAGAAATCTTTATTACAACAAAACTCTGGATTCAGGATGCCGGTTACGAAAGCACTAAGAAGGCATTTGCTAAATCACTGGAAAGATTGCAGTTAGATGTTCTGGATCTTTATTTAATCCATCAGCCGTTTGGTGACGTATATGGTTCTTGGCGTGCTATGGAAGAATTGTATCGTGAAGGTAAGATCAAAGCAATCGGAGTCAGCAACTTCCAAATGGACCGCCTGACTGATTTGATGGTTCATCATGAAGTAACTCCTGCCGTAAACCAGATTGAAACGCATCCCTTCTGCCAGCAAATCGAAAGCGGCAGCTTTATGAAAGATAACAATGTTCAGATCGAATCCTGGGGGCCTTTCGCTGAAGGCAGAAATAACATGTTCCAGAATGAAGTATTAGTATCACTGGCTGAAAAGTATAATAAATCCGTTGCTCAGGTAATTTTACGCTGGTTGACACAAAGAGACGTTGTTGTGATTCCAAAGTCTGTCCATAAAGAAAGAATCGTCGAAAACTTCAACATCTTTGACTTTGAAATAAGTCCAGAAGATATGGAGTCCATTGCTTCGTTAGATACGAAGAAGAGCGTGTTCTTTTCTCATAACGACCCTGAAATCGTGAAAGGTCTCGCTAACGTTAAACTTGATATATAATGCTCATTGCAGCAGCGAAAAGTTAATCAACAAAAGCGAACCAGCAGCTCTGTAGCTGCCGGTTCGCTTTTTATTACGCCTTAAAGGGATCGTACATAGGTGTTTAATCCGAGATTTCGTTATCAGACTGCTCAGCAGATCTTCTTAGTGTTTTTTCTCTTTTTCCTATAGTTTGCTCATACCTTGAAATCTTAGAATCCAGGCGTTCCAGCGTTTTTTTCATGACTTCCATTCTTATGGCGAGCTGCTTGCGTTCCTCGATTAATAGATCTTTTCTGGCTTCGGCGGATTCATCACCCCGGTTAAACAAATCGACATATTCAATCAATACTTCAATCGAGAGACCGGCATGTCGCATACAGATGATAAACTCAACCCATTTGCAGTCTTCTTCCGTATAATCTCTGTTACCGCTTTTGTTACGATTCACATGAGGAATCAGCCCAATCCGTTCATAATAACGGAGTGTATCCTGAGAAACATCAAATTTCTCTGCAACCTGTTTAATGGCCAACGCCATATTCCCTTCACCTCCCGTTTCGCATCAACTATTGAATTGCATGAAACTTCGTCCATTTCCCACTTATATAGCGTCGCAAGGATGCCGGTACGCCATCCTAAGCAGTTACAGGGTAGACATGTCGATGACAAAACGATAACGCACATCACTGCGGACAACACGTTCAAAGGCTTCGTCTACTTGGTCAGCAGAAATGATCTCGATTTTTGGAGCAATGCCATGCTCTGCAGAGAAATCGAGCATTTCTTGCGACCTCCCATACCCACAATAGCAACCTTTTTGCCTAGGCCGGCGTTCCACTTGTACGACTCCAGCCATTTCATGACCAGGAACCATCGGGAAGATTCCGCCGCCCCATTCATCGAAAGCATTGTGAATATCGGAATGGCAAATGCCGCAAAATTGAATATCGATTAAGATGTCATTGGCCTGCAATTCTCTTCGCTCAATCGTTGTTTTTTCAAAAGGTGCTTTTGCACTTGGACACTTAGTACATTGGGTTCTACACATGTTTTCTTCACTCCTTAGTATCTGATATATGCTCTATAAAGAATGAATTTCAACACAATAATGTATCGCCGTTTATTATTATACAAGGCGTTATGTTACTTACAATTGTTAATTGAACGCAATTTGTATATTAGTAGACATACGGATCAAAATTGTTAATTAATCCGGCATAGAGCGCAACTGCGGTGAATGTTTGGACTTCCGGCCGCTGCTTTTGCCTCTAGGTAGTTCTTGTGTTCAACTTTTATAGTTAAATGCCCGCTCCGGTATACCTATACTGGTCGATAATGCCTCCTCTATGTAGCTATAGCTACATGGAGGAGTTTACCCTCTGGAGTTAACTCCAAGTCAACACCCATTTTTCACGAGTATAATAACCCTGGATATATTAATGTACAATTGTCTATAATTATACTAGGTTCAAGTGTTGTGTTAGTTATTACCTTAAGAAAGTCTGGTGACCATAAGATGCCTAAAATAGATAGGAGAATACTCAAGACACAAGAAGCTTTAAAGAAAGCCATTATTGAACTAATGTCTGAAAAAAATTTTGATGACATCACCTTACAGGATTTATCCGACAGAGCAGATATCAGCCGGGGAACGTTCTATCTTCATTACATGGATAAATACGATTTACTGGACAAACTCATAGAGACCCATATTAACGAGCTGCGGGAGCGGTGTAAAGCAGCCGCTGATCTGGATTTTGTAAGCGGTTCGTTGATCTGGACGGAATACCTAGAAGACAATTACTCCTTTTTTTCAATGATGCTGGCAAGTAAAGGAGCCCCATATTTTCGCAACCGGTTCGTAGACTTTCTGGTTGAAGAGTTTCGTAATGAGGTGGATGTGACGAAAGGTAAAAACCAGGGGTTAAATGCAGACCTTACCGTTACATTTGTGGCCTCGGCTTATGTAGGCGTAGTGGAATGGTGGTTTTCGAATGAAATGCCGATCTCACATCAAGCATTAGCTGAACAATTGGGAGCATTGCTGGAGCGAATCTGCGAATAGTTCCTATTGCTATATAGATTGAACTTATAATTTTTCTGTTTTGGGATTGGCCGTGACTACAGAGAATGTTTGGACTTCCGCGAATCGCGGTAGAAATCCAAACCAAAAGGCGGACGCTATCGCTCCTACAGTTCCAAACTTCCCCTCCGTCACTTTTCCCTAAATGTATATTCTCAAGTTCAATCAAAGGGGATTTTGTTAATGAAAAAGCTTGTCACAATATTGGTTGCCTCCATGGTCTACTTTTGTTCTATCAGTATCACTGTAGATGCTCAAGGTCAAGGACCCAAAGAAATATTTGCAAAGAAATATCCAAACGAAACCATCAGAATCATCAAAACAGCAGATCTTAATAATGAAAAAAAAATGAAAGCTTCATCATCACAAAATCAGGAAATTTCTTTCTAATCAACTCCAAGGGTGTTATATACTCAGTTGTATGAGCGATTCATTTACTAGGTTGCCTAAGCTAAACGCGGAACAACCAAAAAAGGCAAGTCTCCACTATTCAGAGACTCGCCTTTTTTGGTTGTATTCATCACTGCCCTATTTCTTTAACGATATCGCCGGATAAAATCAATCGCTTTGGCAATATCAGCTTCCGGCTGATCGCCCACTTCACGTTCAATGGTCAAATACCCGGTGTAGCCAATATCCTGGAGCGCTTTGAAATAGTTATCAAAATCCACATGGCCTTCCCCTAAAGCCAGTTCCCGATAGCTTGCGCCAGATGCAGCATCTTCGGCAATACGGTCGTGACTCATCGGCTCATAACCTAACGCTCCATAGACTTCACGGGGATCTACCTCCCGCAGGCGGATGCCATCCTTCACATGCGTATGAACAATGTAATCTTTCAGATTGTGCACTCCTTGAACTGGATCGTCACCCGTTACCATGACCATGTTGGCAGGGTCAAAATTGACAGAAACGCCATTCGTGCTCAGCGAATTGAGAAATTGCTTTAAATGTGCAGATTTTTCCGGTCCAGTCTCAATTGCAAAATAGGCATCCAAGCTCTTGGCATAGACACCAAGCTCTTCACACGCACGCTGCATCGTATCATAGACTGGATCATTCACCTGATTCGGAACAATACCAATATGTGTGGTAACAATCTGTGTTCCCAGATCAACGGCTAAATCAAGAATGCGCTTCGATTTCTCAATTTTCGCCGAATTTACCTTCGCATCTTGAAAGCCATGGCCTGCCAGATCACCACACAATGCTGAAATTCGCAGACCTAGGGATTCGATATAACTCTTCAATTCCTTTCGGTCTCGCGGGGACAGATTCTCAGGGTCCATCTCACCTTCAACTGCATAAATTTGTACACCATCTGCCCCCAGCTCTTTAGCTTTCGCCAGTCCATCCCGCAAGTTAAGACGCAGACTATCGACCATTATACCAATCGGGTTTGCCAAATTCATTATTAAGCCTCCTCTTTATTGGGTTCTGATCTCATCGCAGATTAACTTTCGTTCCAAAGCCTTCTCACATTATCAAGACCTATCCGGGTTCCCCGTTTACATTCCTCAAGCCCTTCAAATTCCAGTGAAATATATCCGTCATATCCTGACGCTTTAACCACACGAAGCACTTCACGCATATCAATATCTCCATGGCCTGCGATTGCACCTCTTAAAAAATTACCGCTTGCCGTTTGGAACCAGCCCTCCCCGGGATTCTGATACGAAGGTCTCCAATAGAAATCCTTTACATGCACCACAGAAGCATATGCAATATTGTTCTTCACGGCAACCACAGAGTTCTCGTCCACGCACATGAAATTGCCCACATCCAGCGTTGTACGGAAATTTGTCCGATTCACCCGCTGAATTAATGCTTGTACCCGGTCACTGGCTTGTATAAAATAGCCATGATTCTCCACGCTGGTTACTATACCGTACTGTGCTGCATAATCGGCAATACGCCCGCAGGCTTCTGCCAGGCGGTCCAATTGACGATGAAAGTTGCCGATCGAAGTATCGCTGCTGCTGGCAACATCATGGCGCATACGAGTTACACCCAGTCTTGCGGCAACGTCGACTTCACCCATTACCCGCTTAATTTCCAGCTCAAAGGCTTCTTGGGAATCCGTTTCAAAATTGGCGCTGATGGCATAGTTGGACACATCTATGTTCCGCGACTTTGCCTTTTCTCGAATAGCGTCCGCTAAGTCAGGATTACCAGTCAATTCGAATCCAATGGGTACAATCTCAATATGCTCGCCGCCTTGGTCGGCAATCCAATCAATTACACCCAAAATATCCATTTCACCCGATTCCAATTCATTTACCAAGCTGTATGAACTGATTCCCAGCTTCATGGTTTCACCCTCTTTTCCTGCAATTGTATTAGAGTTGAACTTCTTGTCCGTTGTTCGCAGACTCATAGATACCGCACAATATCTTCATGATTTGCAAGCCATCTTCTACCGGACTGATCGGTGTTTCTCCAGATTGCAGGCAGTCCAGAAAGTGATTCACTTCATTACAAAATGCTTCCGGCACATTTATGGATTTGCTGTCTGTTTGCGGAGCTACATTCAGAATGGTGTCATATTTTTCAGTAATCATGGTCAATTCAGGTTCAATTTCCACTCCGCCCTTATCACCGTATAAACGAATAGCAAGCTCATCCGACTTCGCATGAAGGGTAAAGCTGACATCAACCATAAGCGATGCCCCATTCTCGAAACGGATTAATGCATTTGCCATATCTTCCACTCCATTGGTGCTTGGATCATAATCGGCCGCCTGATAAAAGGATAAGTTCTTCACATTCGCGCGGTTGCCTAATTTGTGATACGTGTTGCCGCTAACCGAAACGGGCTTTGGACGCCCCATCATATACCAGCACAAATCGATAACATGGACTCCGAGATCAATTAATGGGCCGCCCCCGGAACGTTCAACATCTGCAAACCAGCCACCCGGATTACCAAGTCTACGGATACAAGTAGCTTTAGCATAATAGATTTCACCCAGTTCATCTTTCTCAATGAAGTTCTTTACAAGCTGCGCATTGGCGTCGTAACGGCGTACAAATCCGACCTGCAACAACTTGCCAGTCTCACGTACAGCATCCTGGATGGCATTCGCTTCTTCAACGCTGCGGCATAAAGGTTTCTCCACTAACACATGCTTACCGGCACGCAGGGCTGCAATACTGATCTCCGCATGACTGTTGTTCCACGTACAAATGCTGACCGCTTCCACTTCGGGATTAGCTAATAAATCATGATAATCTTTATACACGTTCGGAATATTGTACTGCTTCGCTTTATCTTCTGCCCGTTGCTGATTCAAGTCACATATAGCATATAGTTCTGCATGTTCATTCCCCTGATAGGCTTGCAAGTGCAAGCCGGAGATGGACCCCGCTCCGATCAGTCCAATTTTCTTTTTACTCATGCCGCATGAACCCTCCTATATATTGGTCATATTTTATTATACAATTAAGATAACATGACTCTTCTGGAGGTAGAATAACCATCATGACCACCTACATGGACTATACAATCAGTTCTAAGCCTATTCGCATTATTGATCGCACGACAGATGAAAGTAAGCTGCAGCTAAAATCATTATCGATCGTCAATGTCGGGCACCTCCCCAACCGGTCGCTGTATCGAACCCAAGCCCAATTCCAATATTATGCTTTCGTTTACATTGCAGGCGGTAAGGGCACATATCAGGTTAACAACAAGGAGAAGCAGCCTGTTCATAAAGGTTCTTTTTTTGTCTTTTTTCCAGACGCCACCTTTGACTATGGACCCGACCCGCAAGAGACTTGGGATGAATTCTATTTCACAGTAGAAGGATCACGAACTGCGGAGTGGCTCTCTACCTGGTTAACCGAACCTTACCGTGTTCGCCAGACAGGACTCGATGATGCACAGCAGAGCAAAATTGATCGAATCTTCATGTTGATGGAAAGCGGCATTCCAAGCAATCTGGACCGGGCTTCCTTACTCCTTGAATCCCTTTTGTACGAATTTGTACAAAGCAGCCAGCCTAATACCGATTCGACAGACTACATCACCAAGCTCATGGATGATATTGCGGCATCCCTGCATCAAAGTTTTGATGCTGATGCATTTTGCGAACGCTACCACATTTCGATATCCACGCTCCGGCGTATCATTCAGAAACATACCGGGTACTCACTTAATAAGTACATTCACCGTCTCAAAATTTCCGAAGCCAAAAATATACTGCTGAATACAGATCGATCGATTAAAGATACTGCCGTTTCCCTTGGATACAATGATGTTTTTTACTTTTCGCGGCTATTCAAAAAATATGTAGGTGTTTCCCCCCAACATTTTCGCAATAATGTATAATCACATGTTGATTGCACGCTTACAAGGATATTGAATTCATTAACTGGAAAAAGTATTCAGGTTGTTGCGTCTTATTGAGGTTGTACCATGAATGCAACGTATCTGGTGTAAATACATCTAATTGCTTCAGTACCTCCATCGCAAATTCCAGAGGAGCTACCCCTGAGGCTGTAACCAAATTCTCACCAGATACGGCAGGTCCTATCTCATAGAATTTTTCTCCTTTATAATTGGGACAGACCATTTTAAGATACTCTAAGTTATTACTTGTGTGCGTTCTAGAATCTAGGTATCCATTGTTCGCCAGCCCCTCAGTTGCCCCACAAATTGCAGCAACAATAGTCCCTATCTGTAAAGCTTGGCCAACTTTTTTCAAGACAGGCAGGTGAATATCTTCTCTCCAAGTATTCCCTCCGGGTAAAACTAAAAGATCTTTACTCTGAATTGTACACTCATCAATGGAAATATCCGGTTTTATGCTCAGTCCTCCCATCGTAGTAACCATTTCTTTATTAGCACCTACCGTAACTACTTTTAAAGGTGCTAAATCTTTTTTGAAATATCTGCCTGTGTTTAGTTCAGCAATTAAATATCCGTATTCCCAGTCTGACATTGTATTAAATACATAAAGATAAGCTTTTTTGGTTTGCATTCTATAACACTCCAATCACATTTGATAAGCCTATTATAATTAAACTTCCCTGACAGCTATCGTCAGGGAAGTTTATCAAACCATATAAAAAAGCGCGTATCAGGTTAACCTGCACGCGCTTGATTCATTAATTATTGTCTTCCAGCTCATCCGGCACATCATATTTATTGATATGTGAGGTCATAGCTACAACGGCTTCGTCAATCCCCTTTGGGGCAGACACACTACGGACTACATCGTCTGTTTGGTCGTGAAAGTTCAACTGGTCCGCTTCAATAGCGTTCTGTTTAATTTCTTTTTCTTTCATGCTCCACAGCACTCCCTTCTTCTTCCACTTCATGAGCAGCGTTCTTCTTTACTATGTACAAGGTAAATAACTGTTATTCATACATTATTATCGATACTTAGTGTCTCAAGTCACTATAACAACATAGGTAAGGACGTATAGTTAAGTAGTGTGGCAACCTAGGGTTGCCGTTTATTTTCAGGGAAGGAGGTTTTGTTCTCATGAGGAAGTACATACCCAACCAGCACGGGGCTTGGGCGATGCTTATCCTTCCATTTCTGTTCGGAGTCGCTTCATCCAAAGGACAATTTATACATATTCCCCTGTTTGTTTGCTGGCTTCTGATCTATTTGTTCAGCTTCCCATTGCTGCAATGGGTAAAGACAGGGAAATTGGAGCGTTACCTCCAGCCCATGCGGGTTTACGGGATTCTGCTTCTGCCCTTTATCCTATATCTGGTGTTTGCTGAACCTAAGCTGTTAGGATTTGTTCTGCCGCTTGTTCCCCTGTTCGCTGTTAATCTCTACTATGCAAAAACCAAAAATGAACGTGCCTTGCTTAATGATATTTGCGCCATTTTGGCATTTTGCCTGATCATTTATCCTGTCTTTTATGTCGGCAAAGGAGAAGGCTGGGGAGCCGTGACAGAGCTGTTCCTGCTCAGCGTGCTCTATTTTATCGGGACCGCCTTGTATGTCAAAACGGTTATTCGTGAACGAAACAACATCCGCTTCTATTATGGATCTGTTCTGTATCATTTGCTGTTTGCAGTGGCTGGTCTGCTGCTATTCCCTACATTGCTTGCTCCACTTGTTATCCTGCTGCTGCGGGCAGCCATTCTCCCCAAGACAGGGATCACCGCCAAGCGTACCGGAATGATTGAAATAGGTTTTTCCCTCATGTTATATTTGTCTGTGCTTGTGCTGTACTTCTAGTGGTTAGCAGCAAAAAAAAGGATGTTCCTCTACCGGTGATTCGATAGGGAAACATCCTTTTTGAATTGTCTGAGGTTATTCAACAATCATGTCCTGATTGCTGGACCCCGGAGGTACGATGGGATATACATTCGTTTCCTCGGTAATATCGAACTCCATGACGACAAGTCCGTCCGTATGGAGAGCAAGATCAATAATATGCTCGGCATCGGCAAGATTATCGGCCCGGAGCCCCTGAGCGCCAAAGGATTTGGCCAAAGCTACGAAATCGGGTGAACTGATACGTACGGAAGAATAACGGCGGCCAAGAAACAGCTGCTGCCACTGCCTCACCATACCCAGGTAGCCATTTTTGAAGATAGCGACTTTGACGTTCAGGCCCAGATCGACCGCCGTCATCATTTCCTGCATATTCATCTGGATGCTTCCGTCTCCCGTGATACACACCACTTGACGGTCAGGAAAAGCTACTGCAGCACCAATTGCAGCCGGCAGGCCATAGCCCATTGTCCCAAGCCCACCGGAGGTCAGGAAAGAGCGGGCTTCTGAGAAATTATAATGTGTGGCGGTCCAAATTTGATGCTGTCCTACGTCCGTAGAGATGATGGCATCGCCATCTGTTGCATTTTGTATGCACCTTATCACCTCAACCGGAGTCAGCTTGGTATCCTGCACCCGCGGTGATTTTGTGGAACGCTTGGACCAGATTCGGATTTGCTGATTCCAAACAGCAGGTTCTTGCATATGTATTTTTTCCAACAGTCCGGCAAGCAGATCTGCGCATTCTCCTGTGATAGCAAGATCGACTGCAACGTTCTTATTTAATTCGGAAGTATCAATATCGACTTGGATTTTATAAGAACCCGGCGAGAATGCCTTACGGTTGCCTGTAACACGGTCACTGAAACGAACCCCGAGACATAACACAACGTCCGCACCCTGCAGCGCACGATTGGCTGCGACTGTTCCGTGCATCCCGACCATACCCAGATGCAGGGAATGCCCGGATGGAAAGGCACCCAAACCCATTAGCGTACTGGCTACAGGAAGGTTGAATTGCTCGGCGAACTCTTTTAACAATGCCGGTGTATTACCTGTCATACAGCCTCCACCAATAAGAATAAGCGGGCGTTCAGAACGGTTCAACTGATCAGCTGCGAGTTGGATGTCCAGAGGATCAATAGAATGCTGTGGCTGATAACCCCGGATATATGGCTGGGAATCCTGATTGCCAGATTGTTCCTCCATGTTAAATTCTGCTGCCATTACATTCTTCGGCAAATCAATGAGGACTGGGCCGGGTCGTCCCGTTGTTGCGACATGGAATGCCTCGTTCACAATCTTCGGAAGATCGGCGACCTCCCTGACAATATAGTTGTGCTTGGTGATGGGCATCGTCATGCCATAAATATCTACTTCCTGAAAGCTGTCCAGACCTATGAGATCGGTGGAAACCTGGCCCGTCAGGACGATTAACGGAATCGAGTCCATAAAGGCTGTAGCAATACCGGTAACCGCATTTGTTGCACCCGGCCCGCTGGTAACAAGCGCTACTCCCGGGCGTCCCGTTACTCTGGCATATCCATCAGCAGCATGTACCGCTGCCTGCTCATGTCTAACGAGAACATGCTGTATGCTGTCGCAATCATACAACGCATCATACAAAGGTAATACCGCACCGCCGGGGTATCCGAATAGGGTGTCAATTTTCTTCTCTATCAACATCTGTATTAGCAGCTGTGCTCCGTTCATTGGCACAATTCATCTCCCATCGTACTATCAGTCTTAACCTCCAATATAGGACATCCCTATCTTTGATCTATTCCTTACGGTTTGTTCCGTCCGGTCATCAGAATAGCGGTCTGTACGCTGCTCCCAGACGTTCCTAATAGCTTCGAGCAAGCTTTGATCATCCGCCCCGCTGCGAATCATCTTCCTGAGATCAAAACCGCTTGATGCGAACAGGCAGGTATAAAATTTGCCGTCAGAGGACAGCCGGGCGCGCGTGCAGGAAGAACAAAACGACTCGGATACCGAAGTAATAAAACCAACCTCTGCCTTGCTGCCCTTATAGCGGTAGCGTTGGGCAACTTCACCGAAATAATTGTTGTCGAGTGCTTCCAGCTCGAATGTACTCTGGAGGCGCTCCATGATGTCTTTTTTCGTTACGACTTTTTCAAAGCTCCAGCCATTGTCGTTGCCGACATCCATGAACTCGATGAACCGCAACGTTATATTTCTTTCTTTGAAATAGCGGGCCATCGGCAGAATCTCCGATTCGTTCAGACCTCTTTGCACCACCATGTTCACTTTGACCTCAAAACCGGCCTCTATGGCATGATCAATCTGTTTTAAAATAAAACCAGGTTTGATGCCACGACCGTTCATTCTCCCAAAAAGCTCAGGACTCAGTGCATCCAGGCTAACATTCAATCTGCGTAGTCCCACCTCGTATAGAGGCTCCGCCTGTTGTCCTAGGAGTACCCCATTGGTCGTCAATCCGATATCTTCTACACCGTCCAAAAAGCCAATCTTGGCAACAAGCTCGGGCAGACCCCGCCGCATCAACGGTTCACCGCCGGTCAGCCTGATTTTACTTACTCCAAGCGAAACAAACAACCTCGTCAAGCGGTGAATTTCTTCAAATGTCAGCAGTTCACTTGTCGGAAGGAAGGTATAATCTTCACCGTACACTTCTTTTGGCATGCAGTAGGAACACCGGAAATTGCACCGGTCGGTTACAGATATCCGCAAATCGTGGATGGGCCGCCGCAGTTGATCTAGTGGTGGATGTGCATTCATCTGGCATCGTCCCTTTCGATTAGCTTACAGAACCCATTCATCTGTTCCTTCTTCTACGCCTAATAACAATACCTCCACAGGATCACCTGCAGCGTAACCTCTTGTCCCGCCCGGCAGCACAATCAGCGAGTTTCCGCGTGCAATCGAAGAAACTGCATTCGATTTATTAAATCCGGCAGGACGCACCGATGTCCGGTCATGAACCGCGCGGATAAACCGGGTAAACGGATTAGCTATCGGGTAATCCTCTGCCAGCAGAGCGGTTGTCCGCGGCAGGTAGGTCTTGTCTGCACCCATCATTTTTAACAGCGCCGGTCTTACAAAGAGCTCGAAGCCCGTGAAGCACGCAGACGGATTGCCTGATAGTCCGAACAAGAAAGCTCCCTCCGAAACCGCCACCGTTGTCACACTGCCGGGACGCATCGCTACCTTATTGAAGAGCACATCCGCACCAATCTGCTCATAAATTTCCGGAAGGTAATCATAGTCTCCGACCGATACGCCCCCCGTTGTGATTAGACAGTCCGTTTCCACTAAAGCTTCCCGCACCGTCAGCAAACATTCTTCAAGTTGATCCGCTGCCGTATCGTACATTTTGTAGGGGATGCCCATCCGTGCGAGCTGCGCTGCAATCATCGGTCCGTTACTGTTGCGGATTTTGCCGGGTTCCAGCGGAGAATGAACGTCCAGCAGTTCTGTTCCCGTTGACAGTATGCCTACCACTGGCCGCCTTGCTACCTGAACTTGCCCATAACCGAATGTGGCTAGCAGCGCTACAGTTCCGGGGTGTATGAAGCTGCCGGCTGGCACAACCGTCTCTCCTGCTCTCATATCTTCACCCTGCAGTGACAGATTTTCCTGAGGGGCAAAAGCTTTCCGGATTGTAAAGGAGTGCTCTGTCACAATCGCTTGTTCAAACATCACAACCGCATCCGCACCAGATGGCAGTGCCGCCCCAGTCATAATACGGACGGCTTGGAAATCGCCTATCGTTACTTTGGATACGTCCCCCGCACCAATATGATCTATTACTTTGAATTTGATCCGACGGTCACGGGATGCACCAGCCGAATCCGCTGACCGAATTGCAAATCCATCGTAGGGGGAACGGTCGAAATGCGGAACATCATGGGTGGCCGCCAGCGGTTCCACCAGTATTCGCCCATAACTTTCGGCTAGCGGCACAGTTTCTGTGCCTGTGCGGCGTGCTCTTTCGACTACCCGGAACACGGCTTCTGCAACCGAAATCGGATTTCTATTGTTTTTCAACTTCATCTGCTCCTAACTTCATGCTGGACTGAACCCGGTTTATCCGGTTACTTCTGTGTGATATCGCTAAACGTGCCCACATAGCGGACATCTTCGCCTGTCTCGTCTTTGACAGCGCTGATATTTAGCCACTGCAAATATTCTTCACCATTTTTGCGTCGGTTCCAGATTTCGCCTTGCCACATCCCCTTCGCCCTGATTTCACTCCACATGCCGTTGTAGAAATCCTTGGATTGGCGGCCTGACTTCAGGATGCTGGGCTGTTTGCCGAGTACTTCTTCTTCGGTGAAGCCCGTGAGCTTCGTAAATGCCGGATTCACGGTTTTTATAAGTCCTGATACATCAGTTACCAGAATCCCCTGTCCGGTCGAGTTGAACACTTCAGAGGTAAGCGCAAGCCGATCCTGATAATACAGCCATACCACCAGCACCAGACTGGCTAGGGCCACCTGCGAGAGCAGCATGAATCCAATGGAATATTGACCTGTGACCGAATAAATCAACGACAGCATAATTGGCGGAAAAAAGCCGCCAAGACCACCCATCATTGACACAATCCCGTTGGCAATTCCTGCCTGCTTATTGAAGTACAAAGGCATCAATTTGAAAATAACACCGTTTCCGATTCCCGCACTTACCGCAATCGCAAGGCAGCCCGCTGTATACAGACCCATGGAAGGCATAAACGCAAGAATGATCGCTGCAACCGTATAGATACTGAATGTGCCAATCAGCAGGAACAAAGGCTGGAATTTGTCGCCGAGCCAGCCACCTACCGGCCGGAAAAAGGTAGCAACTGCAATGAAGCCGGCTGTACGCATGCCTGCATCCACCTTCTCCAGTCCAAAATTGGAGACCAGGAAGTTCGGCAAATAAATCGTGAACGCTACAAAAGACCCGAAGGTAATAAAGTAGAACAGCGAGAACAGCCAGAGCTTCTCATTTTTGGCAACACCTTTGATTTGCTCGATGATTGGTGTTTTCATCTTGGGTTCGTGCCGGTCCCCGAAAAAGAAATTCAACGCAATAAAGATAAGTAAAAGGATTAAGTACATCTTCACTGTCGGTGACCAGCCGATTTGTGCGGCTACGAACGGGGCCGAGAAGGTTGTGACGGCAGTTCCGATATTGCCTATTCCGTAAACCCCGTTTACCAAACCATGTTTTTCTTTAGGAAAATACTTAGGCAGTGAAGTAACCCCTACTGAGAATACAGCCCCGCCGACTCCAAGAAAAGTTCCTCCAATAATTAAATGAGTCATTGTAGAAGCTTCACTAATAAAGTAGACCGGAAACAAGAGCAGAATAAAGCTGGTCATAAAGATAATCCGTGCTCCTAAAATATTTGCATAATAGCCAAGTGGAATTCTTAGAATCGAACCCAGGACAACCGGAATTGCGGTGACCATCGCCAATTTTCCGGGTGGAATGCTGATGTCTTCGGAAATAAAAGGCATCAGGGAGGAAATAATAACCCATACCATAAATCCGAGAATCAAGTTTAATGTTTGTAGCGGCAACTGCATTTTTTTAATCATTCAACTCACCTTTTCGCCATTTATTCTCCTGATTGTCTATCTAGATACGTATTTCCTGATCTCATTGTATCCGCCGATCCCCCTGTTCAGATATAGGGGAGAACCCTTTCCCTGACAGGGTAAACCCTGAAAATAGGCTGGAACGGCTTCGCCCTGTATGAAGACACTGGAATCACCTTCTTAAGTTCTATATAACTTGAACTGAAAAGTTTAGAGTAAAGGTTCAGTCGCAACTGCGGAGAATATTTGGACTTCCGGCCGCTGTTGTCGTAAGAATTTCTTGATTATGACCGCTGTTTGCGGTTGAAATCCGAAGACAAAGGCGGTCGCTATCGCTCCTACAGTTCCAAAATCCCCCTCCGTCACTCCGCTCCCTTTCCTCAAGTTTCAAGTTCAATCTATATAGCTACAAAGCATAAAAAAGCCGCTTCAAGAAGAAGCAGCTCCTGTGTTTCAGGTGATGAGCGTATTTAGTTTCTGGCTTAACCGCTCTTTGTCCAAGGTATTCATCTGATTTTCGGCCATCGAGAATATGACAGCCTCTTCTTTCACAAAGTGCACAGTCAATACTTCAAAAGCTTCACCGGCGTATTTCACAGCATCACGGAGCTCTTCAAGTGACAACAGATCTATCCCGCCACCCGTGTGATGCAGGAAATGGCCGATATATCCGTCAATTTCGCTGTGTTCCTCCTGGATACCAACAAGCGGCCCTTGCTCAAAACCGATATAAGTGCCCAGCAGCGGAAAAAAGTGTGTTTCTTCCTTCGCCGTATGCTTCTTCAGCGGACCAGTAAAATCGAGGACCCCTTTACGCAGCTCTTGAAGCCGTGTCCTGCCTTCTTCCACACTTATCGTTTCCTGTTCGAACCAAAGCACGATGGCATGCCATTCTTCCATAAGAAAAGACAGATAACGGTGTTCGTTCTCAAGAATGCGTATGGCGGGTGTTGTAAACTGCAATTCTGCAAAATCCGGCACGCAAGCATAACCTCCATTCACCGGTTAGAAATCCAGCATTTTTTTCCTTAATGCATATTCAACCAGCTCAGGCCGGCTTTTAAGATTTAATTTCTCCATGATTTTAGCTTTGTGGGCTTCAACTGTTTTGACGGAGATGAACAGCTTCTCAGCAATTTCCTTGTTGCCGTATCCCTTGGCGATGAGCGGTAGAATCTCAAGTTCCCGTTTCGACAACAGTTCGAACAGGTCTTCTGTGCTGACGGTCTTATCCTTTTTGATGAACTCACGGACTAAAGAAGTCGCCATCTTGGGATGGATGTAGGTGCCGCCTTCATAAATGGTCCGAATGGCCAGCAATAGCTCCTCGTCCGGTGCGCTTTTGAGGACATATCCGGAAGCTCCGTTCTTGAGTACATGGAATAAGTATTCCTCATCATCATGCATCGTCAGAATCAGGATTTTGGTATCCGGGTAATCCTCTTTAATCTTGCCTGTCGCAATCAGTCCGCTTTCTCCCGGCGGCATGCTCAGATCCATAATCAGAATATCCGGCCGGAATTTGGCTACCATGGCATAAGCTTCTCTTCCGTCTGCCGCCGCTCCGATCACTTCAATATCATCCTGAAAATTCAGGATCATGGAGAATCCGCTGCGTACTATCGCATGGTCGTCTGCAATGACGATCTTCATCAGAATCTCATCCCTTCCCTTGAGCAAATCCTACAGGAACCTGTAAAAGGATTCTTGTACCTCTGCCAATACCTGAATCTACATTGAAAGTACCGCCTACCAATTCCGCCCGTTCCTGCATGCCAAAGAGGCCAAGTCCGGTTCCGCTAGGTTCGTCCCCCAATTTGAAGCCGGTCCCTTCATCTTCGACCAGGAGCCGCAGGACATCGTCTTTCTCTGTAAGAGAAACTTTGACCGTGTCTACTTGGGCATACTTTAGCGCGTTCAAAACGGCTTCCTGGCAAACCCGGTACATGACGGTCTCGATTTCACTCTCATAGCGCTTCTCTGAAAGCTGAGATTTATATTCTATTACAAGGCCATAGCTTTGTTCCATCCGTTTGAAGTGGGACCGGAATGCAGCTTCCAATCCGAAATCATCGAGTGCCGCAGGTCTAAGCTCTACTGAGAGGTTGCGGATATCATTCAGCAGCCGGGTCATTGATACCTCAGTCTGCTTGACTTTCCTCAGCAGCTGCTCGTCAGATGTCATATACTTGAGCACGCGAAGATCAATGACTGCGCTCATCAACTCCTGGGCAACACTGTCATGCAGCTCGCGGGATATCCGTTTGCGTTCATTCTCCTGCGCTTCTATCACATGTTTCATCATTTTGTTCTGATAAAACTTCTCTTGCGTTTTGAACTGTCTAGTTAAATCCCTCAGCATAAATACCCGGATGCCTTGCTCGTAATCAATGGTATGAAACGTAGCGGCATAAGGAACAATCCCTTTGTCTTTGGTTTCCAGGTAAACTTGATAGGATGTAAAATCCTCGGAGTCCGGTGTATTGAAATAACAGTTAAGGCAGGTGCGCAGTTCCGTTTCACTGGTATACCCCCGGCAAGTTCCACAAAGAGCCTGGGGATTTCCCTGATAAAGCTGCTTCAAGATATCCTTGTCTACGATATTCTCTGCAGCCGGATTCATTGCCAGGGCTTTCCCTTCCCGGTCAAAAAAGAACATGGCCTCCATGCTGTTCTCAAACAGCTTCGTCATTAACAGATTCGGCAGATCCATTCCGGGTACCCTCAACTCAGCAACAATTCCTTCCCGTTCAAATCTCCAATACCTTTACGCGCAACTGTCTCCAAGGCGTGCAGCATTTCTTCGGTTACCTGCTCTTCTCCCCTGAATCCTCCAAGCAGTACACCTGCGACGCGGGCATCGTTCCATATGGGTACAGCGCCAATGCTGTTCAAATTCTCCATCTTGGTAATGGGATAGTTAAACAATGTATCAGGCTGCACATGTTTCTGTACTGAAGAGAGTGAAAACGGTTTTCCGGTCTTGAACACGATTCCCGCAATTCCTCTTCCCGATTGCAGCACAATCCGTTTGAAACGGTCATTCGTATTACCGGAGGCGTATTTCCATCGGATCACATAGTCATATTCTGCTGGTTCAGCAAGGGCCATTGACATGAAATCATAACCTAAAGCCTTGCGGATCTGATCTAGCTCCTTTTGGTAATTCACCGTATTTGTCATCGTTCTCTCTCCTATTGAACAGGGAAAGAAGTTTTCGCTTGCTTTCCTTTAATTCGATTTATTTCTTCTGTATAGAATATAACTTCTGCCTACATAATTCAATGGAACACTCCATACATGGACTAAGCGGGTGAACGGCCAAAAGGCAAAGATGGCAAAGCCGGACAGGATGTGCAGCTTGAAGGAAAACGGCACACTTTCCATAAGTGACGGGTCCGGTCTGAACATGAAGAGGCCCCGGAACCAGACGGAAATCGTCTCACGGTAATCAAACTCGGGCTGTACGGCATTGGTTACGATTGTGGAGTACATTCCCATAAAGACGATAAAGAGCAGCAGTGAATTGACAATCAAATCGGAGGCACTGCTGAGCCGGCGGACATTCTTGATCGTAAAGCGGCGGGAGGTCAGAATGATCATCCCCAGCAACGTGGCTACTCCGAAAAATCCGCCAATATACACCGCGCCTATGTGGTAAAGATGTTCATTGACACCGATTGCCTCCATCCATGACTTCGGTATGGCGAGACCCCCGACATGGCCAAAAATGACCGGAATAATCCCAAGATGGAATAAGATACTCCCATATTTCAACTGTTTCTTTTCAATGAATTCGCTGGATTTCGCCGTCCAGTTAAACTGATCCTTGCGGTAGCGGAAGATATGTCCGCCGATAAAGACCACCATACAAATGTAAGGGAAAATAACCCATAGAAACTGAGCAAACATATTCATTGACTGGGGGCCTCCTGTCGGGCACAAGCTTTAAATGTTTCACGCAATCCCTTCACCAGGTGGAAATAGGGACTTTTATTCTTATCAAGCGCCTTGAGCAGATGATAGGTGCCATCCTCAAGAATCGCAATCAGCATCCCAAAATTCTCAGGCGCTGACGGATCTTCAAGCCATTCTGCAGCATACAGAAACTCACACATCAGCGGAAGATAATCGGGCAGCTCACCTTCCGGCATTTGCAGCCCGAACATTTCGTATAATAGCTTCAGTTTGGCCAGCATCTGTCCGCGTTCTTTGGCATCTTCAAATTTAAAATAGGTCATGTACAGGGCGCAGTCTTTCTGGAAATCAAAAGTGGCCGCATAACTCTCCTGAATCTCTTCCAGGCTGAAGTTTTGCATCAGTAACCAGTAGGTATGCACATGGGTGTAACCCGGGTGGCCGCTGCTGAACGCCTCTTCCAGAAAAGCCGGATGAAAATCCAGCTTCTCCGGGTACATAAGCTGCAGGGCGAAATATCCGAAGGATTGCTTGAAATCGTACAATTTGATCAGATCAATCACGCCAAATCCCTCCGTAGAAGTTCTCTTCATACATTTCCTTGCCGTTCTTCATCGTGGTTCCTGCAGCACTGGCCGGGCCGCAGCCGTCACAGCCGGAGCCGGAGCCCATATCTCCCATGCTATTGCCATAGCCGGTCGAACCTTGGGCACGATAAGGGTTCATATGCTGTTCTCTATGGGAAGTCGGAATCACAAAGCGGTCTTCATATTTGGCGATGGCGAGCAGCCGGTACATCTGTTCCGTCTGATGCGCAGTCATGCCTACACGTTCCAGACGGCTTAGGTCGAATTCCTGACCTGTGGATTTGGCGCGCATATATGAGCGCATCATTGCCATCCGCTGCAAGGCTTCTTTGACCGTCTGCGTGTCACCTGCAGTCAGCATGTTGGCCAAATACTGGATCGGAGTGCGCATTTCTTCGATAGCCGGGAAGATCTGATCCGGATTCTTAAGCGAATCTTTTCCTTCAAAATAATTCATGATCGGGCTAAGCGGCGGCACATACCAAACCATTGGCAGCGTCCGGTATTCCGGATGAAGCGGGAATGCCAGCTTGTGCTCGATAGCAAGCTTGTAGACCGGGGAGTTCTGGGCTGCCTCCAGCCAGTCTTCCGAAATGCCGTCTTTTCTTGCCTGGGCGATCACTTCCGAATCATGCGGATTCATAAACAGATCGCATTGTGCTTTGTACAGGTCCTTCTCGTCCGGTGTCGAAGCGGCATCAAGGACTTTGTCGGCGTCATACAGCAGAACGCCCAAATAACGAATCCGGCCGGTACAAGTCTCGGAGCAGACCGTCGGCAAGCCTGCTTCCACACGCGGGAAGCAGAAGGTACATTTCTCCGCCTTGTTGGTCTGCCAGTTGAAGTACACCTTCTTATACGGGCAGCCCGTCATGCAGTATCTCCAGCCGCGGCAGGCTTCCTGGTCGACGAGTACAATTCCGTCTTCATCCCGTTTGTACATCGCACCGGAAGGACAGGACGCAACACAACTCGGATTAAGGCAGTGTTCACATAGGCGGGGCAGATAGATCATAAAGGATTTTTCGAAGTTGAATTTGATCTCTTCCTCAATTTTCTGGATGTTCGGATCCAGCGGTCCGGTTACATGCGCTCCCGCGAGATCATCTTCCCAGTTCGGTCCCCATTCCAGATCCATCTTCTCACCTGTTACCGCCGAATGTGCCCGTGCGACCGGGGAATGTTTTTGTTCACCTGCATTCGTCAAATGTTCGTAATTGTAAGTCCACGGCTCATAGTAATCCTTCATTTCCGGCATGTCTGGATTGTAGAAGATTTTGCCGAGAGCGATCTTGGACAGTTTGTTGCCTGACTTCAGCTCCAGCTTTCCTTTACGCAGCTTCCAGCCGCCTTTATAGAGCTCCTGGTCTTCCCAACGTTTCGGATAACCGATCCCCGGCTTCGTTTCAACGTTGTTGAACCACATATATTCCGCGCCTTTACGGTTAGTCCAGGTTGTTTTGCAGGTGACACTGCATGTGTGGCAGCCGATGCATTTATCCAGATTCATTACCATTGCTACTTGCGCTTTAATTTTCAAGCCAGTTAACCTCCTTCATTTTGCGTACGGCTACGTAGACATCCCGCTGGTTGCCGATTGGACCATAGTAGTTGAAACCGTAGCTGAGCTGTGCGTATCCGCCCACCATTTGAGTAGGCTTCAAATGAATTCGTGTAGGAGCATTGTGGCTTCCGCCGCGAGTATCCGTGATCTGAGAGCCTGGTACTTGAATATGCTTGTCCTGGGCGTGGTACATAAACATGGTGCCTCTCGGCATCCGGTGGCTGACGACCGCGCGTGCGGTTACGACACCGTTGCGGTTGTAGACTTCCAGCCAGTCATTATCGGAAATCTGATGCGCTTCGGCATCCTCATTGTTGATCCATACGGTTGGACCCCCGCGGAACAAGGTCAGCATGTGCTGGTTATCCTGGTAGGTAGAGTGGATGTTCCACTTGCCATGCGGTGTTAAATACCGTAGAACAAGCGAATCCTGTCCGCCTTTCACTGCCTTGTCACGCGGTCCAAAGACCATCGGCGGCAAGGTGGGCTTATAGACTGGCAGCGATTCTCCAAACTGCAGGAAGATCTCATGGTCAATATAGAAATGCTGTCTTCCGGTCAAGGTACGGAAAGGAACAAGACGTTCGATATTGGTTGTGAACGGCGAATACCGGCGGCCCTGCTTGTTCGAGCCGCTGAATACCGGTGTGGGAATGACTTCCCTCGGCTGAGCGGTAATACTTTGGAACGTAATCTTCTCTGCTGCCCGGTCAGCCGAGATATCTCTGAGCTCAACGCCCGAATCTTTCTCCGCTTGCGCGTAAGCCTTCTGGGATACACGGCCATTGGTAGCCGATGACAGATGAAGGATCGTATCTGCCGCCTGGCGGGCAGTTTGAAGTTTTGGCAGTCCGTTTTTGATTGAATCGTCGAAATGAACCCCGCTTATCTGCTTTAATTCCTCGTATTCTTCGGCAACAGAGAAGCTGATGCCATGTGCCCCTGCTTTGCCGGTTGCGAGGTTGGGTCCGAGCGAGATGTATTTATCATGTATTTGGGTATAGTCCCGTTCAACAATGCTTAGGTTTGGCATTGTTTTACCCGGGATCGCTTCAATCTCGCCTTTGGCCCAGTCTTTGACAAGACCCATAGGCTGTGAAATCTCGCTTACCGAGTCATGGCCGAGAGGTGTTGAGACAAGGTCTTTGTAGACGCCAGGCAGATGTGATTTCGCCATTTCGGAGAAAACCTCCGCAAGCTGGCGGTAAATATCCCAGTCCGAACGCGATTCCCAGAGCGGGTTCACAGCCGGATTGAACGGGTGAACAAAGGGATGCATGTCTGTTGATGACAGATCTGTTTTCTCATACCAGGTGGCCGCAGGCAAAACAATGTCCGCATACAGCGGCGTTGTGGTCATCCGGAAATCCAGGGCAACCATCAGATCCAGCTTGCCTTCCACATCTTCCCGCCAGATGATTTCCTCCGGCTTCTGCTCTTCATTCGGCTCGGCGAGCAGCCCGTCGGAAGCTCCCAGCAAATGCTTCATGAAATACTCCTGCCCTTTCGCAGAGCTTGAGATCAGGTTCGAGCGCCAGATAAACAGTGAACGCGGGAAGTTCTCGGGAGCGCCTGGATCTTCCACCGCAAAGCGGGTTTTGCGCGATTTGATTTCTTCCAGAGTGTGGCTAATTATTTCGGCATTGGACTTCTTGCCTTGCTGCGCAGCTTCTTCCGCAAACAAAAGACTGTTCTTATTGAACTGCGGAAAGGACGGCAGCCAGCCGAGACGTGCAGCCAGCACGTTATAGTCAGCCGGATGCTGATAGGCTACCTCTCCGCCAGTCGGCGATTTCAGCGAATCCGTGCCGCTCTCCTCATAACGCCATTGCTCAGTTGCAAAGTAGAAAAACGATGTAGCATTTTGCTGTCGGGACGCACCCTGCCAGTCTTTGGCAAAGGCAATAGTTGACCATCCTTCAATCGGGCGGCATTTCTCTTGACCGACATAATGCGCCCAGCCCCCGCCATTGACACCTTGTGAAGCGGTGAGCATCACCAGATTCAAGATGGAACGGTAGATGGTGTCACTGTTGAACCAGTGATTAATCCCAGCCCCCATGATAATCATTGAGCGTCCACCCGTATCAATCGCGTTCTGGGCAAATTCACGGGCGATTTGAACGACAACACTTGATTTCACACTCGTAATTTTCTCCTGCCAGGCAGGCGTATAAAGTGAGGATTCATCCGTGTAGTCCTTGGCGTTCAGCGGGCTGGCTGTACGAGCGATGCCGTATTGGCTCATCATCAAATCATACACAGTGGCAACAACCCGTTCTGTACCGTCTGCCAGCTGGATTGTTTTGACCGGGATCATCCGTCTGAACGTACCGTTACCGGCATTGTCAAAGTAAGGGAATACAATTTCTGCCCACTGCTCTCCATGACCTTCAATACTTAGTGCCGGCTCCACTTTGCTTCCATCTTCACGTTCAAGGATCAGGTTCCATTGCTTGCCTTCTTCCCAGCGCTGGCCCATGGTCCCATTGGGAACGATGAACTCACTGGCCGACTCGTCAAAGATGACCGGTTTCCAGTCTGAATGCTGCGATGTCTCACCGAGGTCGCTCGCCCGGAGAAAACGTCCGCCTTTCAAGGCATCTTCATGCGTGTCCAGCAAAATCAGAAAAGGCATGTCTGTGTATTGCTTGGCATAATTCAGGAACATCGGTTCCTGGCGCTCATTGTAGAACTCATTCAGAATTACATGCGTCATGGCCTGGGCAAGCGCGGCATCCGTACCGGGATTCGGCGCCAGCCAGTTGTCGGCGAATTTGACGTTTTCCGCGAGATCCGGTGCCACCGATACTACCTTGGTTCCCTTATATCGCACTTCCGTCATGAAATGTGCATCCGGTGTCCGGGTAAGCGGCACATTGGACCCCCACATCATTAAATAGCCCGCGTTGTACCAGTCGGAGGATTCCGGCACATCCGTCTGTTCGCCCCAAATTTGCGGAGATGCCGGAGGAAGATCGGCGTACCAGTCATAGAAGCTCAGCATTTGACCGCCCAGGAGCGAGATGAAGCGTGCACCCGAAGCGTAGCTGACCATCGACATGGCCGGAATAGGTGTGAAGCCGGCAATCCGGTCGGGACCGTATTTTCTAATGGTATAAATCAGTTGTGCTGAAATCAGGTGGAGTACATCGTTCCATCCCACTCGGATATGGCCGCCTTTGCCGCGGGCCTTCTTATAAAGGCCAGCCTTTGCTGGATCTTCTACAATGCTGGCCCACGCGTCGACGTAATTGTCATGCTCGGACAGTGCCGTTTGCCACAGACGCCACAGCTTCCCTCTAACATAGGGATACTTCACGCGAAGAGGACTGTATTCGTACCACGAAAATGTAGCTCCACGGGGACAGCCGCGCGGTTCAAATTCCGGCATATCCGGCCCGCAGGAAGGATAATCAATCTGCTGGTTCTCCCAGGTAATAATTCCGTTCTTCACAAATACCTTCCAGCTGCAGGAACCTGTACAATTGACTCCGTGAGTGGTGCGGACTACTTTATCATGAGACCAGCGCTGACGGTACATATTCTCCCAATCCCGGTTTTTCTCCTCAAGAATGGACCAGTTCCCGGAATAGCTTTCAATTGGCTTGAAAAAGTTGAGACCATATTTTTTCTTCATCGATTACGAACACTCCTTTGCAGAATGAAGGACAGGGTTGCGTAAAAATATACATTCATTCAATTAATCTCATTATGGATCCCCCTGGCGATACTTCCCATTAGGGAATCGCCTATTGAGCCGCGGGAATTCCCTTGATCTGAATAAAAAGCAAAAAAAGCCTTCCTCGTTGAGAGAAAAGCTGTGCGGTACTAGATAATTAAGGATATTGGCTCCTATTAGGGAGTTCCCTGTTTGTGATCCGGGGAATTCCTTAGCGGGAATTCCACTGCTTTCTGGTGTGCTATACTGAAAAAAAACGAGAGGATGAGCCACATGACAGGTCCTTCATTGCGCCAGTTGCACGCCCATCATGCCATTCATCAAGGCGGGCTGTCCGGTGCTATAGCTAAAACTGAAGAAGTGGAAGAGCTTCTGGAAGCAAAAGAATACGAGGTGGCGCGCCAAGCAGCCGATCATTTGATTGAGTACTGGGAGACGCGAATCATTAGTCACGCCGATGCGGAAGAAGACGGATTCTATCAGGAAGTAGCCGATAAGAATCCTCACTTGCAAGACGCAGTTAAGCAGCTGACACGTGATCATGAACTGCTGCGAATTATAGTAAAAGATGTGAAAGCAATGCTTGCTGAAGACGGACTCATTCCTGAGGTGATTCATCAGTTCCATGCCCTGTTGGTTGTGAACTCCATTCATAGCCGGGATGAGGAACGGCTGTTGTTAGCGGAGGCGTGACCTTCTCCTGCTGTTGAAGAATAGCACGCAAGTCATCTTTGTTGATTAATAAATCCTGCAGCGTATATTCATTTAGCACCTGCAGATAGGCTTGAAGTGCTCTGGCAAGTGCTCCTTTAAGTCCACAAACCGGGGAGATCGGACAGCTGCCGCCTGAAGGATTGAAGCACTCGACAAGATAGAAGTCGTCTTCCATCCGGCGTACGACCTCCCCAATGTTTATCTCTTCAGGTGTCCGGGCAAGCCGTATACCTCCCCCCCGCCCTCTTACAGTTTCAATATATCCCGCCTTTCCTAATTCGTGTGAGACCTTCATCAAATGATTTTTGGAGATATGATAAGCGTTCGATATATCTTGTATGGTTGAAAGCTCACTTCGCTGCTTTGATCCAAGATAGAGGAGGATTCGCAAAGAATAATCTGTATACAAAGTAAGTCTCATATTTCCCTCCATTTGTAGGTATAGTAAGTGATATTTATTACAAATAATATCATATATATTGTCCATTTTGTTAAAGTGGTATTTTAAATATATCTTTTAACTTAAAATGAGTATATATTAAATTTGTAACAATTGAGAGGAGCTGATCGTTATTTTATCACAGGAAACCCGGGATATTGTCAAATCCACAGCACCCGTATTAGCCGAACATGGTACAACCATTACATCAGTGTTTTACCGGAATTTGTTCGAAGCCCATCCAGAACTTCTTAATGTATTTAACCATGCCAACCAGGCGCAAGGCCGCCAGCAGGCTGCACTTGCCAATGCGGTGTACGCAGCAGCCGTCCACATTGACAACCTTGAGAATATCCTGCCTGCGGTTGTCCAGATTGCACACAAGCATGTCAGTCTTGGCATTAAACCGGAGCATTACCCGATTGTCGGCGAATTTTTACTGAAAGCCATCAAGGAAGTGCTGGGTGATGCCGCCACCGATGAAATTCTCAAAGCATGGGAAGAAGCCTACGGCGTCATCGCAGGTGCTTTTATCGGCGTTGAAGACAGCATGTATAAAGAAGCGCGTGAACAGGAAAATGGCTGGAACTTCTTCAAACCGTTTACTGTTGCGCACAAAGTACAAGAAAGCACCAACATTACCTCGTTCTACCTCAAACCGGCAGACGGTTCCAATGTACCGGATTATAAGCCAGGACAGTATATCTCTGTGCGTGTCTTAATACCTGGCGAGAAGTACACCATGATCCGCCAATACAGCCTTTCGCAAGCGCCAAAAGCGGATGAATTCCGCATTTCCGTGAAACGCGAAGCCGATAATGATCCGAATGGCGTCGTCTCGCTTTATCTTCATGAGCAGGTTGCAGAAGGAGATACCGTCGAAGTAAGCGCTCCGGCGGGTGAGTTTTTACTGGATGCCACCAAAACAACGCCTGTGGCCTTTATCTCTGGTGGTGTAGGCATCACGCCGATGATAAGCATGTTCGAAACCGTTGCGGCAACAACGCCGGACCGGCCGACTGTATTCCTGCATTCTGCGCGGAATGAAGCACTGGCCGCTTTCCGTAAAGATGTCGAGAAACATGCATCTGCGATGAGCAATGTTAAGACCAAAACCTTCTATTCCGGTGGTCCGGATGGCGTAATTACAGGTGAAGTCCTAAAGACATATGTGGACATTACAGGTGATGCCTATGTTTGCGGTCCGGTACCTTTTATGGAAGCGATGATTCGTGAACTGCATGCCCTCGGAATGAAAGAAGAACAAATTCATTATGAATTTTTCGGCCCCGCCCTGCAATTGGACAACAACTAGGCATGTGAGTGAGATCACTCAGGCTCTTTACCCTCTGCGATATGCTTTCTGTAATGGAACTGCCACTCAGTGGTAAGTTAGAATTCAGGAGGATTGCATGATGGATAAAGTAGCTGTGAATTATGAGAAAATGTATTACGGATTTCCGGTCATTCTAGTGAGCTTCTACGATGTCAACGGACTTCCGAACGTGACCACAATCTCTTCCTCGTACACGCTGAAGGATATGGTGGTCCTTGGCTTCAGCAGTAAGGGATATGCCATCAATCAAATCAAAGAAGTGCATGATTTTGTAATTAATGTGCCGGATCGTTCTATGATGGACGCAATCAGCTATTGCGGAGCGAATTCCGGCCATGAGCTGAGCAAATTTGACAACTTAAATTTAACGCATGTTAAATCGCAATCAGTCAATGCTCCTATAATCCGGGAATGCCCAATCGCCATTGAATGCACGTTGACAGATGTAATCGAACGAGACCAGTTCAAGGGCATTACCAATATACTGGCTCAGATCAAGGGCAGATACGTTGCACAGGATTACCTGAACGATGAAGGTGGTTTACAGTCCTCGGAATTCGATAATGTTCTCTATATCGGGGACGGCCGGAAAAAGAGCTTCAGATATTTACAGTAGGCCGCTCCATTGTTCATGGACAATAGAAATGAATACACATAGGCCGCTTCCCGGATCTTAGTCGATCCAGGAGCGGCCTGTACTTTTTTATCGGGAAATAAGCCATTCAAGCAGGACGTTCGCATGATTGTGAACGGGATCTTTTGCTCCATAGACCAAAGTAACCTCTTGTTCCAGCACCAGTTCATCAAGCTTCGCGGCAAGTCTGCCACGCTCCGGGTCTTCCTCCAGCTCCTTGATATAGCTGCTTGCGAATCCCGCAAACCGCCCTGGCTCATGGCCGAACCATTTCCGCAGCTCTGGGCTGGGGGCAATCTCCTTCATCCATTCGTCAATTGCAGCTTCTTGTTTGGAAATGCCACGGGGCCACAGCCTGTCTACCAGTATCCGGTACCCATCCTCTGGCTCAGCTTCCTCATAAATCCGCTTCAGCCTGAGATGATTATTTTGTTTTTTATGCAGCACCATGATTAACGTTCCTCCTTTCTTATGCTCATGGCTGTTGCTTCTATATCTCTGTTTTGTTTGTCATATTATAAACAATCAAGGCTTATTAAGGATATAAATAAAAGCTTCGATTTGTGGTGCTAGATTCCGGAATTGACCTTTTCACCTAACATATTGAGCTTGCCGGAGGTTAGCCTTGAGCATCGCCAAGAGCATCGGTTGTTTTTTGGAGAACAGATGGAGATAGCACTGTCCGGAAACTTCATCATATTCCCAAGCAGAACCGCCAAAGACGCTCTCCCAGTTATTCGGTTCGTCTCCGTTCTTCCCATCTCTCCAGATGTACTAATCTCAGAATCCTACTTTCTTAAGGACTAAACTTTATTTAACGTATTATGCCCTAATCATGGCTAAGGTACATTCTTGCTTCGTATGGACGCAATTCGCTTTCCGTCATATCACCTGTATAATTGCATATCAACAGCTGATTCGTCTGTGCCAATTGTCCCTGAAGCGGGAGTTCGGTCGTATATCCTTTGAAATTGCATACGACAAAAATTTTGGTACCATTCAATGTTCGGGTATATGCAAACACGTCTTGATTCTCTGGAAAGATCAGCTCATATTCACCATATACGATTACTTCATGATCTTTCCTTAATTGAATTAACTTCCGGTAATAATGGAATATGGATTCGGGGTTATTCAAACTTTGTTCGGCATGGATGTGCTTATAATTCGGATTCACCTTAATCCATGGTTCCCCTCGTGTAAAACCAGCGTTATCGGAAGTATCCCATTGCATAGGTGTTCGTGCGTTATCGCGTCCTTTGGCGTAGATCGACTCCATAACGTTGCGTTCAGGATAACCTTTCCCCATTCTTTCCTTATAAAAATTGAGCAATTCTATATCCCGATAATCTTCAATAGCATATTGAACATTCGTCATGCCCAATTCTTCACCCTGATAAATGTAAGGCGTACCTTGCATGCCATGAAGAAGGGTGGCCAACATTTTAGCTGATTCGATCCTGAATTCTCCATCATTTCCCCAACGTGAAACGATTCGAGGCAAGTCGTGGTTATTCCAGAACAAACTGTTCCAGGCGTCACCCTTGAGCTCCGTCTGCCATTTGGACAGCACTTTTTTTAATGACATAACATCTAAAGGCTTTAGATCCCACTTTCCTTTGCCTTCTTGTTCATCCAAACCGATGTGTTCAAATTGAAATACCATTGAAAACTCACTGCCGTCCGGGTTGCTGTACAGTTTGGCGATTTCCGGAGTGGCGCCCCATGTTTCTCCAACGGTTAGCAGGTCTTCCGCTTTTTGAAACGTCGCTTTGCTCAGTTCCCTGATATATTTATGCAGATTAGGCCCGTTTCCCGTAATCTTCAAATCCGGTTCTTTACCGATTAAGTCGATCACATCAAGTCGAAAACCACCAACACCCTTGTCGATCCACCAATAGATCATGTTGTATATCTCCTGCCGGACTTTGGGGTTTTCCCAGTTAAGATCCGGCTGTTTCACAGAAAATAGATGTAAATAATATTGCCCGATCTCAGGCACCCATTCCCAGGCTGAGCCACCGAAAGTGGACCCCAAGTCGTTCGGAGGCGTTCCTTCAACGCCATCTCTCCAGACGTAGTAGTCATGGTACGGATTGTCTTTGCTTTTTTTGGCTTCTTGAAACCAAGGGTGTTCATCCGATGTATGGTTCAACACCAAATCCATAATGATCCGAATGTCTCGTTTCCCGGCTTCATGAATTAACGTTTCCATATCTTCCAAAGACCCAAACATCGGATCGATATCCTGATAATCTGAAATATCATACCCATAATCATCTTGAGGGGACTTGCAAACGGGTGATAACCAAATCGCACCGATGCCGAGTTCCTGCAAATAATCCAATCGGGACACAATGCCCTCCAAGTCGCCGATTCCATCTCCGTTACTATCTTGAAAGCTCCGTGGATATATTTGATATACAACGGTTTCTTTCCACCATTTTTTATTTTTCATGTTCCATTCAACCTCTCTTTCACACGAAACGTGGTTTATTTTCATCAACTCACAGCATCTAGTTATTCTTTGACGGATCCTACGACAATGCCAGTCACAAAGTATTTTTGCAGCAGCGGATAAATCAGCAATAGCGGGATGACAGCGACTACGATTTTGGCCGCATTCAGGTTCTTTTTCGAAATTTCAGTTAGGTTGCTGAGCTCACTGGAATTCGTGCCGGCTTGAAGCAAATCGGCAATATTCACGTTAAGGGACTGAATATAGGTCATTAGCGGATAATTGCTGACTTTGGTCATATAGATCAAACCGCTGAAGAAGTCATTCCATGTACCCACGATACTGAATAGAGCGACTGTTGCCAGCGCAGGAATGGACACAGGAACATACACTTTGAACAAGACCTGGAGCGGATTCGCCCCATCGATGAACGCTGCTTCTTCAAGCGCTTTAGGTACAGCGGAGAAGAAGTTCATCACGAGGATGACACTGAATATCGGGACAGCGCCTGGCAGAACAAGTGCCCAAATCGTATTCAACATATCCAGGTTTTTGATCAGCAGGTAACTCGGAATCATGCCTCCACTGAACAACATGGCAAAAATCATAATATTCATATAAATGTTTCTGCCTTTAAAATCCCTTTTCGATTTGGATAACGGATAAGCCATCAAAATAATCAGAGTCATGTTAAGCACAAGGGTAAGCGCGACACGTAGAACAGATATGCCAAAGGAACGCCAGAACTGTGGATCATCAATAATTTTGGTATACGCTGCAGTTGTAAAATTGACCGGAACGAGACCTACAGCATTCGCTGATACCGCCTCGCTGCTACTGAATGAAATGGCAACGATATTCCATAACGGAAGAAGGCAGGCCAATGCCAGCATGATGACAATGGCATAGATGACAAACCGGCCAATTCGATCTTTTAAGTTTGCAGAATAGGACACAGGTTTTGCCTCCTTAGAATATTTTTCGGTCCGTATATTTTTTGGCCAACTGGTTGGCAGACAAGAGTAAAACAATGCCGATCACGGACTTGAACAAGCCAACAGCCGTACCGAAGCTATACTGTCGCCCAACGAGACCGATCCGGTAGACATAGGTATCCAGAATATCGCCCGACTCATAGACAACCGGGTTATACAGATTATAGATTTGATCGAAACCGGCGCTCAAAATATTGGTCAGGCTCATTACACCCATGAGCAGAATAATAGGGAGCATGCCCGGCAACGTAATATGCCATATTTTTCTCCACCAACTGGCTCCATCCATTCCTGCCGCTTCATACAGACCGGGATCAATCGACGTAATAGCAGCCAAATAGACGATGGAACTGTAACCAAACTCCTTCCACACGTCTGTTCCGATAATCAGTGGCTGGAACCAGGTGTTGCTGCCAAGGAAATTAATATTTTCCAAGCCAAAGAACGCCAACATTTGATTCACAATTCCGTCCAAACTGAACATGTTGACAACGACGGATGCCAGTACAACCCAAGACAGAAAGTGTGGCAGATAAACAATCGTCTGCACGGATTTTTTTACGTATTTAATACGAATTTCATTTAACAAAACGGAAAAAATGATGGCCATCATCGTTCCGAGCAGAATCTTGCCAATAGCAATCACCAACGTATTGCTGACGACCTGCGCGATATCCGGCAGCTTAAACATATAAATAAAATGCTTCAGCCCTACAAATTCGGAGCCGAACATGCCCTTGGCGGGTATATAGTCCTGAAAAGCCGTAATGATGCCGACCATTGGAACATAGCTGAATACAAGCAAAAACAAAATGCCTGGCAGCATCATCATATGGTACATGGCACCTGCGCCAAGCCGGCCCCTTGCTTTCAAATTCCCCTGTTTCATGATGAACCCCTTTCTTGAAGAAAGGCTGCGTATCGCAGCCCTGCCACTGTTCATGGTGTTTATTGTTTTGATGCGACCTCGTCTTCAATTTCCTGAATGATTTGATCACCACCTTGTTTCTTCCAATTGCTGACGAATGTATCGAAGTAATCGAGCGGTTCTGAACCGGTCACTATTTTGATAAACGATTCCTGCTCCAACTTCGTCAGATTGGCCCACGTCTGTTTCATGCTTGATGTAGTTCCAGAGAAAGTAGGTGTCATCCAGACGAATTTGTTTTCCTTTGTCAGTTTGTCGATCAGTCCAACTCCGTTGATCCGCGAATGATATTTCGACCAAGCAGTCGCGTCATCCGTATCCATGTCGCTTAAATAGGTTTTGATGCTTCCGATATTGTTCTTCGATTCGGTTGTACGAACCTCACCCAGGCCAATCTCTCCTTTAATCCCACGAACGACGTCAGAGTAATCATCCAGCAGCGATGTAGCAGAGTTGACTTCGATATTAAAAGGTCTCGTAGAACCGTCTACCCCGGTCTCTTGATACTTGGCAGCTTCCGGCATGGTTGCTGCAGCATCTTTATCATTAGCCAGTTTATCGTAGAACAGGTTTACAATCTTAACGGCCAGCTCAGGGTGTTCATATCCTTTTCTCACCACGATAAACTGATTGGATGGATTGGCATGTGCCACGTTGACATTGCCGTCTGCATCCTCCAACGTATACGCCGAAAATTTTGCATTTTTATCCATCTGCTTCACGCTGATCAGTCCCCAGTCAGGGATATGCCACGGTCCAAAAGCGATACCGCTTTGGCCATTGGTGTAGAGTGCAGTAATGTCATCAAACGTGCGGGTCCCAAATTGCAGGTCAATGATGCCATCCTTGAACCAATCCGCCATGATGCCCAGCATTTGCTTGGTTTCTTCTGTCGTGGAACCATACACGATTTTGCCCTCTTCACCATTCATCCAATATTGCGGGAACGCTCCCTCGGTTGAGGCAACACCCAGCATGGTATAAGCAGAGCCATTATAATCTGTTGTATTCAGCGTGTTCACAAATGGAATACCTACCGGGTTCCCGGATTGGCCAGGATCTCTTTTCAGGAATTCCAGCGCTGTCTTCTCCACTTCATCCAGCGAGATGGTCCCGTCTCCGTCTACATCAAGTTGAATTCCCAGCAGATCCAGCCAATCTTGACGGACCCAAACCATCGTTGGTGCGGAATCCAGGGAAGTCGCCGGAAGGCCCATCAAACGTCCATCGATCGTCGCATTGTCTAATGCACGGCCATCATAGGAATCGTACATCTGCTTGATGTTATCCGTAGCATATTGATCATAAATGGCTGTCAGATCCTCAATCAGATCATTATCCACCAGTTCTTTAAGTTCATCTTTGGAATCGACGCGCATCATGTCAGGCAATTCCCCGGAGGCGATGGCGAGCGAAACTTGCCGGCTATAATCTTCACCATTGGCTTCAAATTGATCTGTAATCTGAGCGTTAAACGTGTCTTTGACCAGCCGAGTATACGCGTTGTTCTCATAGGTATCTCCAGCCGGCAGTTTCGGGTTGGCTGTGGTCACCCGTCCCATAGTTACGGTGATTTCGTCTTTATAGGCACTGAACGGATCTCCCGGCGTTACCTCATATTTGCCTGCTTCCTCTGCTGTAGGAGGATTGGAAGAGTCTCCACATGCCGCGAGGGTTGCAACCATCAAGGCAGACATGGACAGCACGGCCAGACACTTCGTCAAACTTTTGCTTTTCATGGACCATTTTGTTTTCATCTAGTTCGATTCCCCTTTATTCTGATTATCAATTTTGTTTACGCTTTCATTATAAAATGGAGTGAAGACCAATCGAGATAGGGATTGCACGTCCGTTTGGATAGAGAAATGGTTACAGTTTTCAATCGGTATTATAATACATTGGTTAGCTTGTGAGCATATACCCTACTTACTGACCTACAGTCGTCTATCTATCCTTATTCTTGATCAAAAACAAAGACCGGCAGCTCCTAAAACAGGAAACTGTCGGCCTTCATTTATCAAAAATCGATAAAATGTCTTTCGTATCATTTACATGACAGCCTACAACGATCATGGAATACGGTCACTTTTCTCATTAAATGGATGTTCGGTCATAGGGAAGGTGTCCGCTATTTATTTCCTCTGCCTAGCTGCCGATACTCGCTTGGCAGAAGACCTGTCAGCTCACGGAAAATCCGGCTGAAATATTTTTCATCCGTATAACCCACTCGCTCCGCAATCCAGAAAATCGTGTTGTTCGTATTGAGCAAATACTCTTTGGACTTCTCTACCCGGATGAACCGGGAGTACTCATTAAAGGTTTTCCCCATCAGATCTTTGAAACATTGACTGAAATAGCTTCGGCTGATGTTGAGTTGTTGGGAGAGACCTGAAGCTGTGTATGCCTGCTCCAAATCATGTTGCACGATCATCACCGCTTTTTTCACGGCATCGATGATTTCCGGTGAATATGAAGTCTGTTCATCGGTCTTTCGAATGCCTGCAGCAGTCTGCTTGATCCACTCTTCGACCTCGAACCAGGACTCGAAAGAATGGATCATGGAGATTCTTCCAAGCGTAGTTTGGGCAAAAAGGTGGTTCCACTCCATAACGATCGAGTACAGCAATCCCATCAACTGACCTTTATGTAATCGTAATGATTTAAACTGGTCAATAAGTTGGTTGTAGTAACTGTCATGATGGGTCCATAGTGTTTGGAACCAACTTTGCTTAATCCGGTCAATGTCCTCATCCTGCGGTTCTTTTGAAAATATGTCTCCCTCTTTCATCGAAACGGGAATGACTTGGTCACTGGGGTTGTACGCATAGAATAAAGACGTCTCTGTATAATTCAGAATCCAGTTTTTGATTTGCGACCACGTTCGCTCTTGTACATCAGACAAAACCAACAACGTACTTTGGGGGACTTGATTCAGGGATTCCTTTAATTGATGAAAAAGTTGATCCTCTTCGTACTGGGGTACTGCCCACATCCAGCTATTCCGCTCAACCTCCCACCTTATCTCATCTTCATGCGCAGTTAGCTCCATTGTCCACGTATGTTCTGATTTGCGATCCAGTGAAACAAGTGCATACACATTTCGATAATGGACATTAATTGCATTCTGTGAAGGCATCTTTATTTTCGTGTTCGTCAACCCGTTAATTCGGGTATGTATCCGATGCAGAACATGTTCGAATTGCTCTTTCTCCAGCTGGACTTTGGCTATATAGTCGATGGCTCCCAGCCTGAGCGCTTCCTGGATATAATCGAAATCCTGGTGCAGTGTTAACACAACGATATGAAGTTCCGGATAGAGCTGCCTCGCAGCATGCATCAGTTCAATCCCTGACATTACCGGCATGGCAAGATCCGTCAACATTAGATCGACCGGTTGGGATTTCAGAAAATCCAGTGCTTTCGCCCCGTTACTTGCTTCTCCTACAACTTCCATGTTGAACTCGTTCCATGGCATCGCAGAGCTAATGCCTTTGCGTACGAGCTTATCGTCATCCACAATCAATACCTTAATCATGCCGAGATATCTTCTCCTTTAATAGGCAATATGAGCAGTATGCTTGTCCCCGTTCCCACTTCACTCTCGATCACCAGTTGTGCTTGATCCCCGTACTGTGCCTTCAACATACGGTGAACGTAATTGAGTCCTATACCCATCCCTACTTTTTGTTGTTCAGCTACACGATTGTTCAGCAGTTTATGAATGGCTTCCTCGGTCATGCCTGCACCATTATCTTGAATCATAATGTTCAACGTTTCAGTGCGTGTAACTTCAATTTGAATAAAACCTTCGTCACTCAATCCATGATATAGCGAATTTTCAACCAGCGGTTGCAAAATAAAGCGAGGCACAGGAATTTGAAGCACTTGTTCATCTGCAGTAATGCGGACGTCAAATTCAAAGTCATATCGAATTTGCTGCAAAATCAGATACTGCCTTAACGCATCAATTTCCTCTTCCATCGTGGATACTTGCCCTAATTTGCCCAAATTGTAATACAACAGCTTGTTCAAGGACTGCACCAGCTTGTCGATCTCCCCTTGTCCGTTCATGACGGCCAGCCAGTGCACCGTATCCAGCGTATTCATCAGAAAGTGCGGGTTGATCTGATAGAGCAGTTTTTCCACTTCCAGGTCTGCACGAATCTTCTCTTTCTGCTGCACTTCCTTGAAGAGGTCACCGATTTGATGCTGCATATTGGAAAATTCACCCAGCAGAAAATCAAATTCGGGAATCTGAGTTCGAGCTCGGCTCCCTGTCGATTGTGGATTCTTGGACATCCCATTGATTTCGGAATGGAAGAGTCCGAGTGGTTTGTAGACCATCTTCCACAGAAGCCAAGCAAGAAATACGGTAAAGCCAAGGAAAAATAAAGCGACCAGCAATATTTGAAGCAGCCACTGGTTTTTCTCCTGTTGATATTGAGCCTGTGAAATGACCGATACGACACTCCATTTCTGTGAGGAATCCTCTTTAAACCAGTGGTACCCGCGGGATATTCCGTCCTTCACAGAGTCGACTGTTAAGCTGGAGAAATTCTCCCCGACCTTCATGGCTTCCGGTATTTCACTGTACACAATGTTGCCTTCTCCATCCAGGATCAAATGAGATAAAGCGCCGTTGTATTGATTGTAACCCAAGATATCCTCTGTAAGACGAAAGCCGGATTCTACGTAAATGTGCGCATCGTCCCTTTTGGGAAGTTGTACTCTTCGCATAGCAGACAGAACGAGTTTGTCATCGAATCGATTCATGCTGATATGGGGACCATAGTACTTAATTCCATAGGTTTGGAAGAGCAAAGGCAAAGACTCAGGAGAAAAATGATCCTTGATCGGAAAGTTACCGAACTGCGTAGTGCCTTCTTTCTGGAAGTAATATAAGGTCAAACCGATATTTGGATTGGTAAACGTGACAACGCTTAACTC
The DNA here is from genome assembly GCF_038007405.1 of Paenibacillus sp. FSL M7-1046. Classification (NCBI taxonomy): domain Bacteria; kingdom Bacillati; phylum Bacillota; class Bacilli; order Caryophanales; family Paenibacillaceae; genus Paenibacillus; species Paenibacillus sp. FSL M7-1046. The sequence goes on from NZ_JBBOXB010000001.1 coordinate 6,216,841, forward strand.
GCTCTTTAATTCGTCCCTGGCCTCGATCAATTCGAAGATATCGGAGGACGGATTCAAAAATTCATCCATCCTTTTGCCTACAGTGCCACTGTAAGACAATTGCTGCGTAACGTGATTCAGATTGGTGATTGAATTCTCCAATGAGGATGTCACCTGCTGTAAATTGCTACGGATGCCATCATCGATCTTATTTGCGAAAATGGAGTCAATGGTATAGTAAGAAATTGCAAATATGCTGATAAAGGGGATAAACGCACTGAGAAAGAACAATAAAAAGATTCTTTTTTTAAGTGTCATTTTGACCTGTTCTCCTTCTAAAAATGAAACAACAAGCTCCTACTTATGGAAGCTTGCTGTGAATATACATACAGCTATACCGATTATCGTTTTCCTCATAGCCCTCGGCCATTTTGAAGCATGGCGGCATTTCAATCCATTCAGGAGGGCACAAATCAGGACAATCTGTCTGTGTCCTGTCCAAGTCCAATTTCCTTTCATAATTATAGATTGATATTCAAATTAGTCAAACACTTTCATACTGAACGGTGCCACTATCATGCCCGCTACTACAAATAATAACGACTGCCGAAGCAACCGCTATTCCACTATAGTTTTCATTCAGTTTTGTATAAATGATCCATGAACTTATCGTGTAATTGTATTCCATCTCGTAAAGACTGCTTAGTCTCTTGATCGATCAAATCTACTTCAAAGTTCAACCCACCATAACCATCAATCATTTCCATAATGCGATAAATCACTTGCTCAACGAGCTCATTCTGAATTACAGCAAGTGCTTTTAGATCTTCTTCGGAGTTCAGCTTATTTCGAAGAAATTGATATGCCTCATCGGAATCGGTCCATCGAATGTTTGATTAAGGGTGGAAGCTTGCAACTGATAATTCAACATTAGTATCTTTAATTCCTTTTAAGTTTTCGAAAAGTAATCTCTGCTTCTCAGTCAACATATCATAGAACCCCTCCGTCAATAACTAATCTTTGTTCTATTATATACCTGTGTATTATTCAACTCTCCTGCCGTTAGTTCAATCAAAAGCAGCCGTTCCTTTTGGACGGCTGCCGAGTTGGTTTGGTTTTTTTCAACTATCGGTTGCAATAGGTAAGCGTTTGATATAATCTCCGGCTTTTCCCCTGCGCCACACCGGACGTGCCAGTTTCCCGGCATCCGGCGTTCCATCTAATGAAAGCTACTTGATCATTGGTTCCCCGTTACTCTAGGTTCTGGAAAAAAAAAACTGATCGGTTCCAATCCGCATTTAGTGCGGTATTGGTTGATCAGGCTCTGCATGGATTCAGTTATTCCAAGCTTAGCCATGAGCCCGTCAATTGTCTGCTTGCATGTAGAATGGATTAACCGATGAACCTCCTTTTGGAGGATACGAAGATTAGAGAATTTATCGTTGCCGCCCAGATGAAGCGGTACAAAATGATGGCAGTGAACATCTGCCGCAGAAAGATACATGCCTGTAACTTCGCATTTCCCCATTTTCATACTGTAGCGACTGATTCGGTTATCCATGTACTCTACACTTCGACTTGGGATATGGGATTTCATTAATGAAGCAATTTCGTGTTGCAAATCTGACCGTAGCTTTTGGTGGATTTGCTCTCTTCCTTCTGCTGTATAAAGGGTCAGCTGTTGACTGAAGCTCATGGTATTTCTTGTCTTCACATCAGCAAGAGGATATAAATACACGTTTGCCAATTTAAATGTCCTGAAGCCGCGACTGTAGAATTTCTTGTACGTTGGCGGCGGGTTTTCAGGGTGTTCGTATTTCCCAATCTGTTTGAGACGATTGAACATGAAGGCACGTAGATCGTAGGCAAGACGTGAGAACTCGGGGTTGACGTGGGTTGCCCATTTGAAATAGTTATGAATCCCTAGAACAAAGCTATTGAACAGCAGTGCATTCTGTGCGGTTGGGGAAGCTCTAAGTTTCTTGATGCGCGCTTTGGCTTCTTCTTTGATCTTCCGCTTGTTTTTGGCTTTAATGCCGGTATGCGCCACTCGTTTGTTGCCCTTTTTAGTCGCACGGATGGTGAAACCGAGGAATTCGGACTCCCGTTTGCGCAGATTCACAATCTGCGATTTCTCCGGGGAGATGTCCAGTTTCAGGCGTTCCTTCAGGTACAGTTTAACAGCATGATACCACTTGTGGGCAGTTCTCCAGTCTCGGCAGAGAACTTTGAAGTCGTCCGCATAGCGGACAATGTATCCTTCTTTCAGAGTAGATCGCTTTTTCGCGTACAATTCTCCTGTTCTCGTCTTGTATGACTCGTTCATGGGAAACAGTTCCCACTGCCCAGCAATCCATTGATCCAGATCGTTCAAGACAATATTGGATAGAAGAGGAGAGAGGATTCCGCCTTGTGGAACTCCTTTGAAAGGTACACCTTCTCCATCAATTTCTGCCTTTAGCATCTTCGAGATGCATGCTAATGTTCGCCTGTCCTGAATGCCAAGGTTCCATAGCTGCTTGATCAGCAATCCGTGATTTACATTGTCAAAGAAGCCTTGAATATCGATGTCGACAACATAGTGGAGTTGCGAATGATTCACTAGAAATTGCACTCTAGCCATAGCATGGTGAGTTGACCGCAACGGTCTGAAACCATAGCTATGGTTATAAAAGTGAGCTTCCGCGATTGGCTCAAGCACCTGCTTAAAGCACTGCTGAATGATACGGTCCAAAATACACGGAATTCCGAGAGGTCTCCATTTGCCGTTATCCTTTTCAATGCGCTTCCGTCTGACTTTGTTGGGGCGGTAGTTCTTTAACTTGTATTGGATATCAAGGACTAGTTCGTCTTCGGATAGCTTTTGGATATCCGTAATGGTTTTCCCATCGGTTCCAGGTGTCCGCGATCCTTTATTCGATTTCATCATTCGATAGGCGAGGAGGATGTTTTTTCTGGATGTGATGATGTCGTAGAGTTGCGGGAAAACTTCCTTTTTCGAGGCACTATCGTATAACGCTGTGAATGTGTCCGTCATGCCGTAGTAATCCCAGTATCGAAGAGCTTGCACTGTGGCATCCCTCCTTGTAGAGGTGATGTTCCCACGTTCCTACCCGATCGGTGCAATTCACGTTGGAGAATGATCGTTCTTTCCATTAGACTTGGGGCTGTTCCTCCACTCCCATTACAGAAGATTCATCAGTCGTGCCCCTGCCCTCACAAGGCTTAATGCATTTCGGCATGTGCCTTATTGCAACCGTCTTGGGTAACAGCCCTTGTTGCGACGTGCCTTGCTTTCCAAGTCCCTTACAACCTAGCTATCCATTCAGGACGTAGGTGCTTCCTCTAAGCCTGTGAGCTGGAAGCTGCCATTGTTCAGCATAGCGTATTTCATAGGGAAAATTATTACTTTACGCCACTCACACCATCGCTTGATGGCCCGCATGTTTCCATACGTTCTAACTTTAGACCCGTACATTCGGAAGTTCGTCAGTTCAAAAAAAAAAGAATGAACATTCTCACCATATCCAGTTTTTCAGCCGCGCGGCATATCCATTGGCATACCTTTCCGTGAGGAGGCTTCAGCCTCTGTTCTGCCGACTCCACCTGTACTTCACACCCCATGCTCTGTCAGGCATGATGCATGCAGGAGTATTGGCGGGATGGTTTCGGGAAACATGGTTCCGTCATTCCCATCCTCGGTTATAAAGTTGAGATTCCTAATTTTGAATCTCCTGCTTTTCACACCGCCGGGTGCTTATAGCAGAACTTGTCGTACTTTCCCGTTAGCCATACATGCAGCGCAAACGACGCACCACAGATGATGAAAATATATGTATCTGTTATACTGCTACTATGGATGGAAGAAGAAGGTGGATAAGCTATGGTGCCTACGAGCCCATCCGTTAGTCTGACTCCAACGATCACGGTGCATCACAGATGCTCCTTGTTTGATTCAACTATCCTTCATCATTCACTCAATGATTTATTTTGTCTCGGACGAATCGGATTGTTCACTACGGAGGACTTCATGCGTTATTTTCAATTGGTCCTGTATTCCAAAAAGCCATAACCCTCCCCCTTTTTTAAACCATTCAAAATTTAGGAATAGCTTCCTTTTGTGCATTTGAAATAAAAAGGGAGTATATTGTATTTTTGTCGAATTTGCAGTAATAAACATATGAGAAGTATTGAATACAAACAAGTGTTTCCTGTCACGTCAATATACATAAAGTGAGGAGCATATACCATGATAATCAAACCAAGAACACGCGGCTTCATATGCACAACTGCACATCCAGAGGGATGCGCCAGCCAAGTTCAGCAGCAAATACAAGCGATAACAAATCGGCCGAAGATTCTGGGTCCCCGTAATGTCCTGGTAATTGGAGCCTCAACCGGATATGGTCTTGCTTCCCGAATTACTTCTGCTTTCGGTGCGGGCGCAAGCACAGTTGGCGTATATCGTCAGAGCAGTCCAAATGGAAAACGGACAGCATCCGCTGGCTGGTATAATTCAGCGGCGTTTGAACGGCTTGCCGAAGAAGCAGGCCTGCAGTCATACAGTGTCGCCGGTGACGCTTTCTCGCAAGAAACCAAAGAGCGAACTATTGAGCTGATTCGCCAGAAGCTGGGACAGGTCGATCTTGTGGTCTACAGTGTTTCTACTGGACGACGGAGTGATCCGCAGACCGGTGAGGTGTATCAATCTGCGCTTAAGCCTATCGGGCGCACCTACACGAATAAAACGGTGGACTTCCATACCGGTGAAGTAAGCACCGTATCTATTGAGCCTGCCACAGAAGAGGAAATCCGCGGCACGGTCAAAGTGATGGGCGGTGAAGATTGGCTGCTGTGGATTAATGCTCTCCGGGAAGCGGGTGTGCTGGCAGACGATGCGACAACGATAGCCTACTCCTATATCGGGCCGGAGCTTACGGATGCGGTCTACCGCTCCGGAACCATTGGCCGGGCTAAGGATCATCTGGAAGCCACCGCCAGAGAGCTTAACGCGCAGATGAAGGTTCATGGCGGCCGCGCATTCGTCGTGGTTAGTAAAGGGCTGGTGACCCAATCGAGTTCCGCCTTGCCGGTTGTTCCTTTATACATCTCAGTCCTGTACAAAGTCATGAAGGAACTAGAACTGCACGAAGGCTGTATTGAACAGACGTACCGCCTGTTTGCAGATCGTCTCTATACAGGTGGTGAAGTTCCGCTGGATGAGGAAGGACGCATTCGTATTGATGACTGGGAAATGTCGCCTGCCGTTCAAGCTGAGGTAACCCGCATCTGGAACCTTTTGTCCACAGAGCATATGAATGAACTTACCGACCTGCAAGGCTACCGCAGAGAGTTCTTCCAGTTGTTTGGCTTTGAGAACGCAGAGATCAACTATGATGCGGATACGAACCCGGAAGTTGCTATACCAAACTTGTATCAATAAGTCTGAGATGCATCACATAGAAGTGATGTTACCGGTCAGGAGCTTTCATACTAGGCGGCAGAGCCTGCACGAGAACCTCTTTGTCCAGTCCGACTATAGCGTAATATCAGGGTGTTCCAATGCCGTTGCCTTTAAAACTGGCTGGGACACCCTGATATTACTCCCCCTTAGATGACTTCCATATCTTTGAGCTGGATGGGCCTCAGGAGGATTGGACAGGCAAATGGCAGGAAAAGATCATCCGTTATGCCCCCACTGCCTTTGTGTGTGCTTCACAGGACGCTCTGACCCGTACCTATCTGGCCTGTCAAATCACAGGCCATACCATTCCAGGCGACTTCTCCCTGATTGGACTAGAACCTGAAGCAGTATTGCCTGGCATCCTGCCCGATATCGCCCGGCCCACGTTGCCTGTGACGGAAACCGGGCATCGCGCTGTCGACCGGATGTTGTGGCGGATCGCTAACCCGCCCCTCCCCTATGAGCAGATCATGCTTCAGGGCGGTCTTCATGAAGGGACCACCGTCCGCAAAGCGCTCCCTCTCGCTTGAGGATGATCCTACTGCAAAAGATAACCCCCATCCGGGAACAAGGTGCTGCCTGTAGTGAAGGGATTCGTCATCAGGTAAAGTACTGTATGCGCAACCTCCTCATCAAAGCCCACACGTCCCAGAAGCGACAGCTTCTCGTATTCTTTAAAATGTTCTCCACGCGCACTGCCCTCCTGTCCCTCTCTCCAGATCGTGCCGGGTGAGACGACATTAACACGAGCGGGGGCTAGCTCCACTGCCAACGCTTTCCCTAAGCTCTCGATCGCCCCGTTGCACGCGGCGTAAGAAGCCCCTCCATCCAGCGGCCGCTGACTGAATGCTCCGGACATCAGCACTATTGAGCCGGTTGCTGACAAATAAGGCGCAGCATATTTAGCTGCAAAGTACTGCGGCCAGAACTTGCCCTCAAAACAGCTGACCGCAACATCGCGCTCTGCCGTGAGCGGACCGCGAACATATGCAGCTCCAGGCGTAAATAAGTGGTCAATCGTTCCGATTTGCGCAAAAAACTGCTTCAGCTGACTTTCATTCCGGTTATCCAGCACATGGAATTCAATAACGTTTCCTGCCTGCTGTTTAACATGCTCCGCCGCCTGAAGCAGCTTGTCCTGCGACCGTCCTGCGATGATGACCTGCGCCCCTAGCTTGGCGGCAGCCACAGCCGTAGCTAAACCGATACCCGAGCTCCCTCCAATAATGACCACTTTCTTATCTTTTAAATTCCAATAGTCCATATCTGCTTCTCCTCCGAGGTTCTGTACATTTTTGTTCATTATGAAATGAAAGAGTGTCGTCGTCCAGTACGCACTTTATTCGTACCTGGTACGAATTTTCGTACCTTCAGGCGGTGTGCAGACTGCGGAGGATGCAGAAAAAAATATATTCCGGTATGATAAAAGTACATCTACAAGAAGAGGAGGAAATGATTCGTGAATCTGCAAGAGCCCAGACTGGACGGGGTGCTGGCAACGCTCGAAGCGATCGAGGGGAAATGGAAGCCGCTGATTTTGTTCATTTTATTAATCGACGGTACGAAGCGCTTCGGTGAACTGCGGCGCCTCATTCCGGATGTCTCGCAGGGGACCCTGTCCAAACAGCTCCGCGAGCTGGAAGAGGCCATGTTAATTGAACGGAAAGTGTTCCCCAGTATCCCAGCAAAAGTTGAATACAGCCTCTCCGCTCACGGTAAAACGCTGAGCACCCTTTTGGACAATATGTGTGGCTGGGGGCGGGAGCATCTAAAGGTGCTGGAAGGATATAAGGAGACTGGCTGCTGCCAATCAAAATAACATGGATTCCGGTAACGGCAAAGAGAATCCGGGTTCTTGCCATACTTTCAAGCCGGGCCAAGTGGAAACGGCTTCGCCGTCCTCAAAAGGACGGTATCCGTTTCAGTGAGAAATAGAAGGATAATTTATAGCGTGAAGCATATAAATTCTTATATTTGAACTAAAGAAGCACCCTGCTCACAGAATATAAAAATCCTGCAAGCAAGGTGCTTCTTTTTTTGTAGTGATAGAACAGCGTGTCTAAACAACAATACGATTCGTGGACTCCCGTTCGATAATTTCCGAGGGAATTGTTACACTCTTGTGTACTAAGGCTGGCGAATTAGTATAGATCAACTCATATACGAGCTGGAACGCTTCGGCTCCTAGCACTGATGGATTGAGGTTCAAGCCGGTAATTGATGGCGACACTTTATCCAAATAGGCTGCATCATTGAAGGTAAGCATTCCGACGTCTTCCGGCACTCTCATCTGCTTGCGTTGACAATATTTCGTCGCGATTAGAGACACAATAGGTTCCATCGTCAGGATCGCATCGAAGCTGGTTCCTTCTCCGAGAACTTTGTCCAGAGCATTCGTTATATCTGCTTCTTCGTTACTGGAGTAAACGATATTCGTAGAAGCCTCTTCCGCACTCTCTTCAATAGCCCTCTGATAGCCGTGAATACGATCATAGGTGAAATCCTGCTTCACGTTCGCCGTCAGGAACAAAATATTGCGGTATCCTTTATCAAGCAAGTATCGGGTCGCCATATAACTGTCACGGATATTGTCGTTGTGTACGGAAAATACATTGTGGTTCAGACTGCTCCCGATCATGACAAAAGGAATATTGTTCTCCTGCATGCTATTCAACAATAGATCCTTATCCGAAGACCTCACGCTTGTAAAGATAAATCCCTTTACCTGGTTCTTCTTAAACAATTGAATCGACTTCTCGATTTGTTCTTCAACATTATAGTAAAGCGAGAATTGTACGTTATAATCCAGCTTCTTCGCCGCATTCGAAATTCCGCACAGCACATCGCTAAAAAATAGATTCTCGAGCATGTCCTTAGGATCTCTTGCAATCGAGAAGCCGATCGTTCCGGATTTATTCTGTAATTGAGATTGTACCGGCACATAATTTATTTGCTCCATAGCAGAGAAAACCTTAGCCCTGGTCTCGCTAGCGATATTGCCCTTTTGGGTAATCACTCTGGAAACAGTCGCGGGCGATACACCCGCTAGGAGAGCTACGTCTTTTATAGTAGTGATTTAAACCACCCCCGAAAAATGAGAGAACTTTTTTCTATAACAACATTCCCTATCTGTTTATTCTACTATGAATATTCAGTTTAAATCCAGTTTTCTCTTTGTTGATTCACCCCAATCAACGGTTTCTTTTGAAAGATTGGTAAAATTAGGTATTTCAATCGACAGTACATCTTCAAATGTGAAGATTCTATTAACCGCACTCATAATTTTATCCCCGCGGGTCAGTTTGACATTTAAGCGAACAAGGACTGCCTGCTGCTGATTTTCTTCCTTCTTTTGGTTGGATTGAACCAGCATTTCAGAAATTTGTATCTCTTGGGTCCCTAATTCGGCCACAATTTGTGCTAATATGTCTTGTCTATTATACATTTTGATGTTCATTTCGTATTTTCGATATTTACGCAACATGTATTTCTCCCACTTATTGAATACAAACAAGCTGACGAGTACAAGAAATGCAGCCAGAACAGCTCCGAAATAAAACCCTGCACCGGCACAGAGGCCGATGCCTGCCACAACCCAGATGGATGCCGCTGTAGTCAAACCGGAAACATACGAACCCGTGCGAATAATTGCTCCTGCACCTAGAAATCCGATACCTGTAATGACCTGAGCCGCTAACCTTGCAGGGTCCATTCTGACATAGGGCTGATCTGCGAAATCACTGAATCCATAGATAGACAACAACATAATTGTTGCAGAACCGACGCAAACAAGAATGTGGGTCCGGAATCCGGCCGCATGGTTATTGACTTCCCGTTCAAATCCGATCAATCCGCCCAGTAATAAGGCCATCAGAATTCGCAGCGTCATATCCCAATAGCTGATGTGCCATATAGCTGAGCTTGCGCTACCCATTCACTTCCACTTCCCTTCGTATTCACTCTCCCCTATTCGTATGGAATTGAACCAGGGATTCTTTAAGCGTCTCTGACAAATTCTCCAATTTGTCGGAAAGGAACACCAGCTTCTCACTAATTTTTAATTGCTCGGTCGCTATAGAAGCTACTTCTTCCGAGGCTGCGGATGATTGCTCTGCCACCGCGCTTACGTTGCTTATCGATTCGGATAATATGAACTGTGATTGATTCAGCTCCCTGATGGAAGCCGTTGATGAAGCACTTTCCTGGATAAACAAGCCCATCTCCTCGCGAACGCTGTCAAAGATAGTTGAGGCTTCCTTGACCGAGCGAATTTGCTCGGTTAACAACGGAGAAGCCGTAAGCAATAAATCAACCGTTTCCTCAACTTCCTTTTGAATATCGTTTGTAATGTCCTGAACAACGCTTATCGATACTTTGGATTGATCCGAAAGTTTTCGTATCTCATCCGCGATGACCATAAATCCTTTCCCTGCCGCACCAGCTCTGACCGCCTCTATTGACGCATTCAAGGACAGAATATTCGTCTGCTGGGCCATTGTTGTGAGCACTTCCAGAATTTTTCGAATCGAGCTTGTGCTGTCTTTGAGCTTATCCACTTTACCTATCATGGATCTGGTCAATTCTTCAGTCGAATTCGTTTTTGTGATGAGATCACCCATATACCCGGTTCCCTCATTACTGATTTGATACACCCGATCAGCCGAGCCTTCCATCTTTGAATTGATATCAATCACTTTATTCATATTCATCCCGATGTTGTCAGCGTAATTCATCCCGTTCTCTGCTTCCATCGAAAGCCCCATTGCCCCTTGTGCAATTTCCTCAACCGCCACAGCGACCTCTTTCGCCATTGTGGAAGTGTTCTGGGAAACTTCAGACAACTCAAATGCGGTTTGCAATACATGTTGCGCGGAATCATTGGTTTTCCCCACCAGCAGGGAAATTTGTCCCATCATTTGGTTAAAGCTTTGTCCCAGTCGGCCAATTTCGTCCTGTCCCTTAAAATTCGTACGTACAGACAGGTTTCCTTTTTCCCCTTCTTCCATCAAAGAAGAGAGTTTCACCAGCGGTTTAGCTACCATGCGTATCATAATCATTCCAATACCAATGCTTAAAAGTGCAGAGAGTATGGCGATAATCATCGTGATTTGGATAATGTTTTTGGTTTCTTTGACCAGTTCACTAACTGGAGCAGAGCCTACCATCTTCCATTTAGACAATACAGTCTGTTTGTATACCACAAGCTGACTGTTGCCCTGCTCATCTTTGGTAAAGAAAGAGCCTTCTTCGGCAGTTTCGCTATCGGGAATTTTGAGGGATGACTCACTTTCCAGCAGCTCTGCAGCTTCAGCATGAACCACATGATTATCGTAATTAAGGATCATAATTTGTCCCGATTCTGCGATATTAACATTGGACAGCACATCGGTTAACGCTTGATCTTTAACTTCCAGCAAGAGAATGTATTCCGCATCTTTATTGTTCAAATTTTTAAGCAATCTTCCGATCATCATGGTGGGCTCTGTATTCAGCTCAAACAGGCCCTTCTTATGCACAGGAATATAAACGACCTGTCCATTGCCTTCGACCACTTTATCTAGCCATACCTTATTATTGGCTGTTATGTTGAGCGAACTCGCGCCTTTGGAATAAAAAATCTTGGTTTTATCCATATTCTTGGGTACAAGCCTTACGGAAAACAACTTTTGGTCAGAAGCCACGATGCTGTTAAGGTTCGCGACTACCGCATTCGACAGCTCTGTTTTCTCAGCCGTATTAATATGCGGTTTATTAAAGGAGACCAGTTGACCGGCCAAATCTTGATCGACCAGCAGTTGTCTTGAAAGGCCTTCATATACCCCGAACAAAAAATCCAGCTTGTCTGACGCCTGTACAACCGTTTGCAACGAGGCTGCAGCAACCTTTTTCTTAATAACATTCTTTGAGACAGTGTAGGAAGCTACTCCAAGTATGGATACCAGTACAACTATAGTGCAAAAAAACATGAAAAAGAGTTTTATTCCGACCGATCTTTTAAGGCTGCCGAGCAATCTCGCACCTGACATTCTGTTTTTCATGGACTCCTCCAGATTTCTAGGATTTGAGATCTAAATAATACGGCTTCCGTTGTTTAAAAATAACCCATCTTTTATAGCCTATATGTTCCAGTGTGTCACGAACCTGCTCCCATTCATTGCCGACCCGCTCAGGCTTATGAGCATCCGAACCAAATGTAATTTCCACCCCATAATAGTGGGCTTGCTCAATCACATCCATCGCTGGATACCAGTCCTCTAAAGCCGTCCGGAAGCCGCCTGTGTTCACTTCCATAGCCACGCCCCGTTCTGCCATCATTTTAAGCGTAGGAGCGATATGTGGCTTGTACAAATCAGTAAATGACTGATATCCCCGGTTGAACCTGTCCATATGTCCGATAATGTTAACCCACTCGCTTTGAACAGTGAGCTGTATGAGTTCAATAAACCGCCTGAACTCTGCTTCACGTTCTTCCTCGGAAGCGATACTCCAGTCCAGCCCTCTCATAATACAAGATGGGGATGTAAAGTGGATCGATCCGATTACAAAGTCAAGAGGAAATCGGCTGTAGATTTGGCCATATAAATCGATGTGCTCTTTAAAAACATCCGATTCCACGCCAATCAGCAGCTCAATGCGATCCTCGTATTTCTTCTTCAACCTGATAATTTCTTCTACGTATTTGAAAAATTCACTTTTGGCCATTGCCAGTCCCGGAAAAGGTCTGTCCTCCTCCGAGAAAAAATAAGGTGAATGATCCGAAATTCCAAGAATCTTTATTTCTTTTGAAATTGCGTTCTCTATATATCGCTCCAGCAAACCTACAGCATGGCCGCATCGTTCGTGATGTGTATGCAAATCAAACAACTGCTTCTCCTCCAATCTTCCTTAAACAATTTAACGGTTATCCTTTTTCGGCTCCTGCAGTCAGCCCCTCCACCAAGAAGCGCTGGAAGCACATAAATACGATTGTAATTGGCAATGCAACCAATACGCATCCTGCGGCAAAAATGGTAAACTGCGTAGAAAACTGAGTATTTACCATGTTATACAATCCCACTGCGAGTGTTTGCTGCTCCTTGGTACGCAGTACCATTTGGGCGAAGATAAAGTCGTTAAATGCCGCTGCAAACGAGGTAACAGCCAAGTACACAACTAAAGGTTTGGATAATGGCATAAATATTTTAAAGAATACGATCCAATGGTTGGCCCCGTCTATTCTTGCCGCTTCTTCCAAACTCCTTGGAATGGTGTCGAAAAAACCCTTAACAAGCAAATATCCCATAGCTGCCCCTGCGGAATATACAAATATCAGTGCAGAGTGAGTATTCAGCAAGTTCATGTTCAGGAGCAAAATATAGACCGCAATCATACTCATAAAGGATGGGAACATATTCAGAACGAACAACCCCGACATTAAGGTTTTCCGCCCCTTAAAACGGAACCGTGAAAACGCGTAGCCCGTCAGCAATACAAAAAAAGTACTGCAAATCATTGAAACAACAGCAATCTTCAGTGTGTTCACATACCACTGTGAAAAGGGGAAAGATTTAAACAGTTCCTTGTAATGCTCTATTGTAAATCGATCAGGAAGCAGGTGCTCACTGTACAGCGCAGTCCCTGGCCGAAAGGAGGCTAACACAACCCATATTGCCGGGTAGATGGTTATAATGGCGATAACTGCCAGCAGAATATGGTGGACTACAGTGCTGAACATATTCTTGAGTTTCAGTTTACTAACCATCAGTTAATCTCCTCCTCTGTAAACGAACGTGTCCGGCGCACATTCCAAATGGACAAGGTCGCCAGAATGACAAATATAATGATTCCAATTACGGAAGCGAAATTGTAATTTCCTTGGTTCATCGTCAAGTTATACAACCATGTGATCAGAATGTCCGTGCTTCCTGCAAATTGATATTCACTATTGGCCGGATTACCGTTAGTCAACAGGAATATAGCGCTGAAGCTGTTCACGTTGCCAGCGAACATACCAATAAGAATCGGAGATAACGAGAACATGACACTTGGGAAGGTGATCATTTTGAACTGCTGAAATGCCGATGCTCCATCAACATCCGCAGCCTGATACAGCTCTTTGGAGATGGTGGTCAGAATCCCGATAATGAGCAGCATGGATATAGGATAACCATGCCATAGATTAACCAGCAGAACCGTTGCCTTGGCCCAAGTTGGATCCGAGAGCCACGACGGGCCCTGTATACCAAACCACTTCAGATACTGGTTAATAGGACCAAACTGGGAGTTAAACATGTTGCGCATAACCAAATAGGAGACAAAGCTCGGAATTGCAAATGGCAGGATATAGATTGTGCGCCATAAAGGCTTCATGCGGGTACGCGAATTCTGTACAAGCAGCGCTACCGCAAAGCCCCCGAAAAATGTGGATAGCGTTGCAAGTATTGCCCAGATGACATTCCAAGTGAATACTCCATAAAATGTCTTGGCCCATTTGCTTAACGTAAACAGTTCTTTAAAGGCATCGAAGCCAATCCAGTCTATCAAATTGGCTGGAGGCAGATGCTTTGGCGAAGAGTAATTCGTAAAAGCAATCATTACCGAGAATACTAGAGGCAATACAGTGAAGAACAATACAAATACAAGCGGGAGAGCAATTATGAACTGTGGAAATTTATGCTGATTAACATAATGTACCGTTTCTATGAATGTATGGGGTGTAATCCCTTGTTCGCGGGACTTCCCTGTTGTATATGCATCTTTAATGTTCGCAATGTACATATAAACAAAGACAATAAGTCCGAATAGGACAATCAAGGCCTGAACAATAAGGAAAATCGAATGATCTCCGGGAACCATCTTATATATTTTACCGACAAGCTCTAAGTGCTGCGCATTCTCGCCAAGGGTAAAGATCCCCCATAATGCTTCTTTCAGGTTAAAGATAATGTAATATAACCCACAACCATATAATAGGAGCATCAGAATTCCCTTTATGTATTGGCGATTATAGATTTGCCCTAAACCCATTGCTAGAACGGAGAGAATTGTAGCCATCTTCCTATTCTGGTTCATCTTCAGTGACACATCTCCTTTAAATGAAGCAATTATTGAACGTGAACTTGAGAATCTTACGTTTTAAAATGGCTGATTACCCGGTACATAGGGCTTCCCAGCCATTTCGCCGCCTCATTCTCAAGTTCATCTTATACCCACTTATTCAGCGGACAATTGCCAATTTTGTATTCTGCTTCGAAATCTATTTCTTTCCTTGTTGTTCGATACCGGTCTTAATATCAGCAACAGACTTGTCTAAAGTCTCCTTCACATCTGCACCATCCCAAATTAATTCCAGTGAAGCAGTCGATGGTCCCCAAATTTGAGTTGCAGGCAAAATGTTCGGCATTGGCTGGGAGTTTTTAATTTGTTCGGTGAAGGCTTTTGCAACTTCATTGTTTGCAACAGCCGGGTCCGAATCCATACCGTTGCGTGAAGGAATGAGACCCGTCAATTCAAAGTTTTTCTTCGCAGCAGCTTCAGTAGTGGCAAAATGAATGAAGAGTTTCGCAGCGTTAGGGTATTGGCTGAAAGAGCTTACATAATAAGCTTTAACGCCTGAGAAGCTGATCGGTGCTTTACCATTTGGCATAGGAGGAAGCGGAACAGCTCCTACTTCAAATCCAAGTTTTTCAGTTGTAAAGTTGCTCAATTGGGAAACGCCATCCATATTGATTGGCAGCTTACCGGTTTGGAACAGGTTCGTTTTTACGTCTGCGGTAGCATCTACACCTTTAATCGGCAGCGCCTCACGCAGGCTTTGGAAAAACTTCATACCTTCAACAGCTCCATCATTGTTCAAACCAATATCGGTTGGATCTGTGCCGTTAGCACCAAAAACATACCCGCCGCTTCCGGCAATCCATGAATAGTTATAGTAGAAATCGGTCACTTGCCACATAAAGCCGAACTTGTTATTCGCTACGTCATTATAGCCCTTGGCAAATTTGATAATGTTGTCCCATGATGCGAGATCTTCCTCTTTCACGAGGCTCTTATTGTAGTACAATAGGTACGTTTCTACGTTACGAGGGTAACCATAGATCATACCGTCCAGTGATACGGCATCAACTAATTTTTCAGGATAATTAGCCACTGTATCTTCTGAGTAGAAATCGTTAGGAAGGACGATCCCGGAAGCGACTGCATCACCAAGCGTATTATGAGGCATAACCAGAACGTCAGCGCCCAGTCCTGCAGGGCCGTCAGTTTTCAATTTTTTACGTTGCTCCGTTGACGGTACTTCCTGGAATTCAACCGGGATATTGTATTTAGCTGTAAACTCTTTTGCAATCGCATCAAGGAAAGGTTTCTCATCTTTAGCTTCCCAGACTACTAACTTCGCGCCGGCTTCAGGAGCAAGCCCCTCTTCCCCTACGTTTTCTGCAGCTCCTTGAGTATTGTTTGCAGCAGCAGGACTTGCGCTTGACGTCGGCGTATTGTCTTTATTAGATGAACATGCACTAACAGAAAAAGCTGTAATAAGTGCTGTCAACAGTAATGTTGCCTTTTTGAATTCCATTGTGTGAAACCCCTTTCAATCTATTGTGTTTGTTGTTGCAGTTTTAATCAGACACATGAACCCCAAGATGCTCTGTATGGACTACGGCAGACTCGCATTTACCAGCAGCATTCATAACGAACTGTACAATTCCCGCATTGTAGACAGGGATGAGGTCGCCAGGGTTAGCGATTTGTTTCAAGTCCGCTGTGGACTGCCCGTGCCCAAATACGACAATATGTTCATCCGTCCCGAGTTCCGGAGCAATATGAGCATCGTAGAAGGACTGAACTCTTACTCTAACTGAGCTCGGTACTTCCGGCCATACCGGCCACCATCGCTTGCTTTCATCATGTGTATGTATGAATCGCACATTTTGGTAACCGCTTTCAATTTGAGCGCAACTCTGCCACTCGTAATCCCGATAATACGTCCAAGGCTCCAGGAACATCTCTGACATTTCAGGAACAAGAATTACCGGCAAATTACAGAACCGCGCAAGAGGCAATGCTGATAAAATCGCTCTTCGAAGTGGACTACAATAAATGACCCTAACTTTAATGTTCCGGAAGAAGGATGGGATTTGTTCGGCTTGCCAATAACCTATAGCGGACAGCTCACAATCCGCACCTCCCCCTTTCCCGATATTCATTGTCGACTGTCCATGTCGAATGACATACAGATGCAATAGTTGTATTCACCCCCTTTCCGTATTATAAAAGCTATGAACGCTTATCACCGTGATGCAATCATAGTGAAATACGTTTCATAAATATTTACTATCGTTTCATAATCATTTAATCATAGATATTAAGATTTGTGAAGTGTTTTCACCTTAATTCAGCAAAATATTATAAATTTCCGCCTATATTGACCTTATTATCGACATGAACTCAGAATATAGTAATGCTTTTAGTGAAATATATACTAAAATAACTTTGTTTATTTCATTGTTATTCATCGTTTGTTTCATGATAACAAATCATTATGATTCACATATTATTAGAATTCCAATGATTTTCCATTACTGAAACTTATACGGATGGAAATATCAATGTGCAAAAGAATGCTATATGTTTTTGTTGTTCATTGACGGTGGTTCATTGAAAAGAGGTCAGCCAGAAAACTGGCCGACCTCTTTGTGTTGTTGCGGGGAATTTGTAATTCAATAATAGCCTTCCGCTATTATCTGCCGATACGTGCGAATGGTGCAGTCAATAAATCGATGTCGCCCCACTCTTTAGGAGAGTTGGAATCCGAAACCCCTGGCGTGTTCGAAGTCCCTGAATCATTTGGAAGGGTGTCCATTGGCGAGTACTCGCCTTGGTGCAGCATTACGCCGATACCTGCATTTTCAATATCCGGATTCCCGAGTGCGCTGAGAGGAATTTTCGCTTCATAGAGCGTGTCACGATTTGGATCGTGGCCAAGTGCCATGAGGTTTACAAGCTTGCTTGGATCATTAACATCATCAGCATCTTTCACGCCCCACAGGGATGTATAACCTTTGCCTTTAGCAAATTGCTGCTGAGAAGTTATTTGCAGCATCGAAAGCTTTTATGGTGTAGGTATACGATGTTTCTTCAGCCAAACCGGTGTCCGTGAATGCAGGTGTTGTTGATGTTCCTGCTTTTACTGTACCACGATAGATGTCGTAACCTGCTACAGCCACATTATCTGTTGAAGCTGCCCAGGACAGACTCACCGTTGAAGTTGTCTTACCGGTCGATATAAGACTGGCTGGAACGCTTGGCGCCTCTGTATCGGTTCCGGCTGAAGTTTCAACGGTTACTTCGTTGCTGGCAGCGGAGAAATTATTTGCAGCATCTCGAGCACGGACTTGGTACTTGTAAGTCGTACCTTCCGTTACCGTGCTGTCGATAAAAGTTGTTGCATTCACCGTAAATGTCTCCGTGCTTGTACCAGCCTTACGGGTAATTTGATAATCTGCTACGCCAACATTGTCAGTAGAGGCACCCCAAGTCAAGGTGATCGTCTTAGGAGTTCCACTGCTGAGATTGCCAGCCAGGTTAGCTGGAACTGAAGGAGCAATCGTATCTACTCCCACCGGTTTCTCCCCAAGCTTCACTTGTCCTGCAGCATTATTGTTGCCAGGAATGTAAATATTGTCGCCTGCGTTGAAGAAGTAGTTCTTCTGATTGTTGGTGTCCCAAACATTGCTTCCGTTATTGAAACAAGCTTCCAGACGGCTAGCGGTTCCAATATCAACAGTTATTTTTTTGTAGCCGGGGTTCAACGAATCATTCTCCATCTTCACACCTGGAACGGATGTCCAGGTACCACCCTCGGCGCGATAATGAATGTTTACATTTGTCCAGCCCTCTTTGTAGTAGACGGTAACCTTATTTCCTGGCTTTGGACCTTCCGGTTTACCAGCGGTCACTTTACCTGTGTCATAGGTATTGTCGCCTATATTGAAGAAATAGTTCTTTTGATTGTTGCTGTCCCATTGACCGCTGCCATTGTTGAATGCTACCTCTGCTCGTGTTGCCGATGAGGTTCCCAGGTCAATCGTGTGCACAGCATATCCCGGAATTACAGAATCCTCCATCTTCACACCAGGACTGGCTGTCCAGTTGCCACCTTCAGCGCGGTAGTGAATGTAGGGAGTTGCGTATCCCTTTTTGTAGTAAACCGTAACGGTGTTGTCTGTGCCTTGTTCAGGCGGGTTAGTCTTAACGCTGAGCTCGTTACTTGGATCGGAGGTTCCGCCGGATTGGCTTCTGGCAATAACTTTATAGGTATACGTTGTTTCTGCAGTCAAGCCTGTGTCCTTATAAGTTACTGCTGTAGCCGATCCAACCTTTACATTGTTGCGGTATACGTCGTATCCGGCAATTCCGGAGCTGTCAGTGGACGCATTCCAAGTCAATGTTACTGTCTTGTCTGTCTTTACAGAACTAACCAGGTTCGACGGTGCCGTCGGTTTAGTCACGACACGTGGATCTGTATCAGACCAAGCGTTTCCGTCATACCAGCCTGTTGCTGTTCTGGTGAATCCAGCTTGGTTCTGAGCAGGCACTTGTTTGCCTGTGCTGTCTTTAAAGATAATTGTAGCTTGTTCAGCTTTGTCGAAGCTGTAGACATACCAGTCTCCGCCAGCGCTTATCATAGCTGGAGCTGTAGCCCAGGTTGGGTCATTGTCCTTAGGTGCTGTGTCGTAGAAGTAAATGGAAGGTGTTCCCCATCCAGCCGGTTTCTTGAGGTAAACTTCCAGCTTGGCGTTAGGATCACCCTTAGTAAAATCGTGCGACGCCGTACCTTCGCCATTTTCATTCGTGGCGTACATCTTCAGTGTTTTCGTGTCATTAATGGCCATATCTGCGCCAATTGTGATTGTTGTTCCATTGGTAAATGCAGTTCCGTTAACCGGATCACTGCCATCCAGCGTGTACTTGCCACTGTCTGCATTCTTGATCGAAAGCGTTACAGAGGTAGTTTCGGTTTTGAATTTACCGCCTGCTGGTGAAGCCGTCAGAACCGGGAACTTTTTGTTTACGCCAACATTTTCAATCAGAATAACACCATTGGTTCCAGCGGTAAATTTGGCCTTACCTCCGCTTACAACTACTTCGTTCTGCGTGTAAGTATCGCGTACCTTAGTGCCATCCGGGAAGATGCCGGATACATTCACATCCACAGTTCCGGAAGCTCCTGTAGCCACGACTACTTTATCCAGAACATCATCCTTCTCATAGGTGCGTGAGAACGTATAAGGACTGTCTGCAATTTTCTTATGAGTTCCTGCACCTACTGCAATGTGATTGTTTCTAAATTGCCCAATCTTCTGCCAGTGTGATAGAACTCCTTGGTTAATGCCGCTCCAGTTCATGGATGAACGCGAACCCTGATCCGGGTCAGAGCCGGTAGCCCCGAACGGTCTTGCCGTCTCATCTCCATAGAATGTTTGCACTCCGCCCGGAAGAAGGAGCAGCGCGGTACCTGCTTGAATCAGGTTTCCACGGTTGTACAACCCTTTATCGTGGGAAGAAAGGTAGCTGAGCATATTGTAGTTAGGCAGATCTCCGTTTAATTCACTTGCATACCGGGAGAATAGCCCTTCCAGGTCGCTCATATTTGCGCTTTGGAAGGAGAAGTTGATTAAGGAATCAAACCCGTTATCGAAATAAGTGCCGGTTCTTCCGAGGCCATGACCCCACACTTCCCCGGTCATCCAGAAGTTATCTGTCCAATCTGCTCCCGGTTTCGTTGGGTTGTTCTGCCTCCATTTCGCAAGGGAACTGCTTGCGCTTGTTTTGAGTTCTTTCCATCTATCGGCTTGAACATGCTTCGCAGTATCGATACGGAAACCATCAATTCCGAACTCTTCGACCCATGAGGACAGCCATTTAATCATGTAATCCTTAGGAGCGGCGTTCAAATCTTTGCGGTACTGCTTGGCAGCCGGAACGATCCAGTTGTCGTAACCGCTTGTTTCTTTGTTGAACTTCGTCTTCATTACCGGTGGCAGACCGGTGCCACTAGTGGATTCGGTCTTGATATCAGGCAGGAACCCTACACACAGCGTCTGATCGTTGCCACCGCATTGATCGTAACCTGCAATATTGTTGGCACGAATCCAGCTACTTCCCCACCAGGAAGCCCATGCACTGGAATTATTCGTATTCATAATGTTATTGTGCGTGTGCCAGTTCTGGCCTTGGCCTTTGTCCGGAATCCAGCTGCTGGCGAGTCCGCCGCGGTCACCGTATCCGTATTCCGCCATATCCACAAGTGTCGGATAAGCGACATGGTTTATAACCACGTCCAGGACAACGCGAATTCCCTTGGTGTGAGCGAGGTCAACGAACTCGCGCATTTCGTCAATGGTACCCATGCTCTTGTCCATTTCAGTAAAGTCAAGTCCATAGTAGCCATGGTAGCCATAGTGAGCAAAGTCACCATCTTTACCGCCTACCCAGCCGTGCATTTGTTCCCAAGGAGCTGTAATCCAAATCGCATTTGTACCCAGATCTGTGAAGTAGCCTTCCTCCAGTTTCTTGGTCAAACCTTTAATATCTCCACCGTGGAATGTACCCACATTCGAGCCCCATGCATCAGTCTTAGGTCTGCCATAAGCGCCGTCATTGCTAGTATTACCGTTATTGAAACGGTCTGTCATGACGAAGTAAACGTTTGCATTGTCCCAACTGAATGGGTTTACTTCTTGCTGCTGTCCACCGTTGCCGATTTTCACGACAGCAGGGACACTGTATGCTGATTTCTGCCCAATCGTATCTACAGCTCTGACTGTATAGGAGTAGGTTTTGTCATTCGCTATAGTGTTGTCTGAATATGCTGTTCCCGTGGCTTCGCCTTTTAGCGTACCGTCACGGTAAATCTCATATTTCACAACACCCTTGTCATCCGTGGAAGGACTCCATGTCAGGTTGACAGATGTTGTGCCTATTGCTGTTCCCTTCACATTCGTTGGCGCAGTTGGAAGCTGATCTTGCGTTCCTCCGCCGCCGACGGTAACAGTAGCCTCAACGCTGAAGCCTGATTTCTGTCCGATTGTATCTACAGCCTTGACTGTATAGGAGTAGGTCTTGTTGGCTGCTACTGTTGAATCGTTGTAAGTAGTGCTGGTGGATTCACCGATGAGAGCGCTGTCACGATAAACCTCGTATTTAGCTACTCCCTTGTCGTCAGTAGATGCTGTCCAACTCAGATTTACAGATGTAGTGCCTACTGCTGTTCCTTGTACATTTGTTGGTACTGTAGGGGCTTGATCGGTTGGAGTTGCCACATCTGGTACCCATACCGATACAGAACCGTCTTTAACCTTGAATGTACCATTACCGTTGGGGCCGATAGTTACCTTATCAGAGAAGTTGCCTGTGATATCTTTCCATTGTTCACCAGCGTGGCTTGTTCCCACATACATCGTTTTCGATCCGCCGGCACGGTCTGTCATGACCGTTGCCAATCCGGAGTTTGGTTTGGAAGCCAAACCTTCACGAGTCCAGCCGATCATGTCATCGCTATCAAGATAGTCGTTTTGTTTACCGTAAGCGTAATCCTTGCGTGCTTTCAGAAGCGGATCAAGCTTGCTCTTCAGCGATTTGATTTTTCCAGTTCCAGGACCTGCAGTGTTGCTGCTTCTGGTTCCATAGTAGTCACCATAGAATACTGAAGGATAACCTTCCTGTCGTGTCAGAGTGTACGCATAAGCGAGCGGTTTAAACCAATCAAGAACCTGTGCGCCATGAGCATCTGAACGGTCAGGCTGCGTATCATGATTCTCAATGAAAGTAACGGATTTATCCGAATTTGTTCCCGTCAATGTTCCGCTGGCCAGGTTGCGCATGCTATAACCTCCGTTGGAACTGGAAGCTGTCGCAAAGTTGTTGCGGAGCGGGAAATCAAATAAGGACATACTTTGATTCACTTTGCCCAGGTAGGAGTTCAATTCAGCTGTACCACCGATAAATTCACCGACAGTGAACAACTCTTTGCCTGTTTTGGCACGGGCATTTTCTACAAATTCCTCCATGAAGCCGTATTTGATATGTTTAACAGCATCTAGCCTGTAACCGTCCAGACCCATTTCATTGACATACCATACGCCCCATTTTTTTATTTCATCTGCAACTGCAGTGTTGTCAAAGTCAATGTCGGTACCCATCAGGTAGTCATAGTTACCGTTCTCGGTACTAACTTCCCAGTCCCATGCTTTGCCTGGATAGCGGTAAATTTTATCGTAGTCACCTGAACCGTCAAAGTGCGTCCAATTCCATTTGAAATTGGAATAGGCATTATTGCGGCCATCAAAATTGTATTTTGTCCAAACGTTTGTATTGAACTCGCCAATCGTCTGGTTGCGGTTGTTGCCCTGTACTTGTGTCACTTTAATGTTCTCGCTTTGATCGCCGCCCATCATATGGTTGACAACGATATCGCCGTAGACTTGAACATTGTTGTTGTGAAGCGAGTTGATCGCCGATTTCAGTTCAGCTTTTGTACCATATTTGGTACGTACGGTTCCTTTCTGGTTGAATTCACCCAGATCGTAGAAATCGTAAACGCCATAACCAACATCGTCGGTTCCCACATGGCCTTTATAAGCAGGCGGTATCCAGATTGCCGTGATCCCCACATCGCTCAGATTAGCTGCTTCGGCAGCAAGATGGTTCCAATGTCCACCATCCTTAGGTGTATTCCATTCGAAAAACTGCATCATCGTGTTATTAACCGGCGCGCTGCTGATTGTTGCAGACGCTGCTGTGGACGGTGCTGTCGGGGTCACTGTGGCCGCTGTTGCTTGGCCCGCTGGCAATACTGCAACGCTCCACAGCATTGAGCAGAGCAGCATCATGCTTAGTAAAACTTTGCAACTCTTTTTCACCATTAGCTTTTTTCTCCTCCTGTACCCTTTGGTATGAAACGAGTACGTAATCCGTAAACCAGCAAGCGATATACTGCTTAAAAGCTGGTTTTTCGCGGACTGCAATCGTTTGCATCCAAGTCCATCTTACCAACGTATGTTAAAGTCTAGTTAAAGTAATGAAATAAGTTTTTTTAGCAAAGTCTTAGATTATTCGATAAGCGGTGTTTTAATACTACGCATCCATGGATTCCATCAATAGTGAAACCGATCCGTTAAATTTATAGCCGGCACCTCTAACAGTATGGATATATAGCGGTTCACTCGGGTTTTTTTCAATTTTTTGCCGCAAGTTATAAATATGAACCATGACGGTTCGTATGTCCCCATGCTTAATGTCTTTCCAAATAAGATCATATAAGGTTTCGGTGTGGAATACGCGATTCGGGTTCTTTGCCAGAACAACAAGGAGTCGGAATTCTTTAGAGGATAAAGAGACTTCCTTGCCATAGACCATTACTGTGTGGGTAGTAGGATCGATCTGCAGGCCTGGATAAACAATTAAATGACGTTGATTAACAGGGAAAGCCCGTTTATACCTGCGGAGGTGTGCTCTGATTCGGGCGAGCAATACTTCAAAGCTGGAGGGTTTGGCAATAAATTCATCTGCCCCCCGGTTCAAGGCTTCAATTCTGAGATAATCTTCGGTATGATGACTTGTAAAAAGGACTGGTTTATCGCTGAATTTGCGCAATTCCGTGCATAAGTTCAAGCCGCCCGATCCTGGCATTGACAGGTCAATAATAATTAAATCAGGATCGTGAGAATGAATGAAGCTTACCAATGCTTGTCCGCTGTGAGGATATCCAACAGCTTCATATCCATGCTCTAGTAAGGATTGAACCAATATTTTGCGAGTTTCAGTATCATCATCAATGATTATGATTTTTTCCCGCATTCATTTTTCTCCTTTCACAAGATGTGTAAGCGCTTTCTTAATAATGTTAGAGAAACAGCCTAACTTCATTTCCAGGGTGGTCGTTTGCTGGCCTATCCCTAATTTAAACAATAGTTAAAAACAATCTTAACCTCTTGTAGATATTAACATTACAAGGTGAACTTTAGAGCGTGTACAAAGTCCTGTTATTTTCATACAAAAATATCATATGCTGTGGTATATCGCAACTATATAGACCACAATTAAGATTCTGGACAGTGAAAAGTTCTAAATTAAGAGCCCAAAAAAACTCAGGAAACTGGTATTCGTTATCGGAAGATTTGAATCTTTCCACTTTATGTGCAGCTTATAGTTGGAGGGAAAAACGGTTCTCTCCGCTTGAATTACCCGAAAAATCGGCAATCGCCGGAAAATTTAATGTATACTAAACCTGAGGTGAAGATATTTTGACAGACAAAAAAATCTTAGTCCAATTTACCCTACTGACCTTTAGCATAGCCTATCTAGTGTCAGGCATTTTGATTGCTCTTGGGCCGTTCGGTTATCGGGTTCACAATTGGGTGAACACATTGCCGCAATTTGCAATGAATATTCCGTTTGCCCTTTATATTTTGTCTCCCCCTATTGCTTGTTATATTGTTCTGAAGAGAAACAAGAAAATAACCGGTTTTAAGGAATGGTTGAAGACAGTTTTTTACGTCAAAAACAACATTTCTCTCTATCTGTTCGTTGTTGCAGGGCTTGCCCTGTATTTTTTGATTCATCTTGCCGTTACAGGCCAGACGGAATTGGCGCTCCCCTTCTATATGATCTTCTTTTCCCTGCCGGGTAATCTCATTATCGGTGGCTTGGAGGAAGCGGGCTGGATGTACATCCTGCAACCGGGGCTCGACAAAAAATATGGCTATCTGATCTCTTCTCTTGCCTTTGGATTCATTTGGGCTTTATGGCATATCCCGCTTTTTTTCATTCCGGGGACGAATCACGGAGAGGGACTGACTAATTTCTGGATGTTTACCGTGCAACTCTTTGCGTTTCGCTTTTTCCACGGGGCCCTCTATCGGATATCCGGCAAAGGCTGGGTGTTTATGAGCGTATTCTTCCACACGCTGTTCAATGCGGCGTCTCCGCTCTTGGGCACGATGACTATGACTTGGGCGGGAACGATTGCCGCCAATGCTGCAGTTGTTCTGGTTTCCATTGGAACCGTTATGCTATACAACCATAGAACCGGGCGAATGGCGTAAGAGGCATTCAAAAGAATACAAGTTGAACAGCTTTTTAACAAGCCAAATCCCGGTTCCGCCCTTGACTTTGACGTCGCGTCAACCTGTATCGGCCTTCTTCTCTTCCCGGTGATGCACCGTGGTCCATTCTCAGCTCAACTCATCTATTATATTTACATAATGAAAGCACGTCACAAGGCAAGCCTGATAGAGTTGTTGAACTTATGCAGGTATACCCGTGTTCAACATAAAACCTCCTTAAATTTTGATAGCTGGCAACTAAGGAAATATGTATTTCTGTACAATCGTTGTTAAATAATTCATTTTCTGAATGCTCTAATAATAACCTTCCGTAATCTTCACCTCTGTAGGATGGGAGGATAGCCAGTCTATCAATCATTCCAATCTCTCCTTCCTGCCGGGTGCCTATGGTCCCTATTGGTTCATTATTCACAAATAAAATCTTAACCGTTGAATTGTTAATTCTGGTTATTGCCATCGTTTCCGTTTCGAACGCAACATAATTGGGATATTCTGTTTCTGATACCTGAAGTAATTCGGTTCGTCTTTTAAATGATTCAGTAATAATCTTTGATACGGTTATGCCATCTTTGACGGCGGCTTTTCTTATCTCTGGCTGCTTCATGGATCTTCACCTCAATAGTGGATATTAGGAAGCTAATTCATTCATATTTACATTAGTAACTTATATTAATTAGTGATATAATTTCATCATGAAACCTAAAAACCATCTTACTGACCTTAATGTCGCCGATTTAACCCTGGTGCTCGAAAATTTGACGAGGATACTGATTCGGATGCCGTCCATTGAAAAACTAAGCTTCACAACATTATCTGTCCTGCACACCTTGTCGCGCAAAAGCCCCATACGGCTGACTGAGCTGACAGCCACTGAGCAGGTTACACAGTCCGCGATTACACAGCTCGTAACCCGGCTTGAACGGGACGGACTCGTTGAGCGCCGCCCGGATCCGAATGATGGCCGGGTCGTTCAAGTGCACATAACCGGACTTGGCGCAAATGTGATCGATTCGCGTCGCTTGGACCGCATGGCACAGCTCTCAAAGTTCATCCAAGGACTCAGCCTGGAGGAACAACAGGCCATTGCATCCGCAATACCCGCTTTGCAGCATCTGGCCGAACTGGGGAACGATTAGCACTCACCTTCGGGGAATAATATTTCATACGTACAGGGAGGAACTTTAATGACAAAGGCTCCATTTTCGCTTGAACCGACACCGATCTACGTTTCGGATGAATTGCTTGCTGATCTTCAAACTCGTCTGAAGTCTACGAGATGGCCTTTAGACGCCGGTAATGATGACTGGTTTTACGGGGTAAACCGGAACTATCTTGAGGGACTCGTTGATTACTGGATTCACGAGTTTGACTGGCGCAAAGCCGAGAAAGCGATCAACGTCTATGAACATTATAAAGTAGACATTGAGGGAGTTTCTGTGCATTTTATGCGTAAACCAGGCGTAGGACCAAACCCTACACCCTTAATTCTGTCCCATGGCTGGCCCTGGACATTCTGGCACTGGTCCAAGGTTATTGATCAGCTTGCGGATCCTGGCGCCTTCGGAGGCGATCCAGCCGAAGCCTTTGACGTAATCGTCCCCTCACTTCCCGGTTTCGGATTTTCGACGCCACTGCCGGACAACCCGGATATGAACTTTTGGAAAATTGCCGATCTCTGGCATACACTCATGACAGAGATCCTCGGCTATACTAAATACGCTGCAGGAGGATGCGATGTAGGCGCTCTCGTGACAGGTCAACTGGGACATAAATATCCGGATGAGCTCTATGCGATACACATTGGGTCAGCGCTGAAACTTAATTTCTTCAACGGGGAGCGCGCTTGGGATTTCGCAGGAGGCCGCCCTATACCCGGCAATATCCCTGAAGACATCCGGAAGGGGATTCTAAATCTGGATCGCCGTTTCGCCTCACATCTCGCCGTACATGTTCTTGATCCCGCCACCCTCGCCTTTGGACTAAGCGATTCGCCCGCAGGCATGCTCGCATGGATCTTGGAGCGCTGGGCAAGATGGAGTGATAATAAAGGCAACGTCGAGAATGTTTTTTCCAAGGACGACATCCTTACACACGCAACAATCTACTGGGTTAACAACGCCATCGAAACCTCAATACGCGTCTACGCCAACGCCAACCGCTATCCGTGGACACCCGCTCATGATCGCTGGCCTGTCATTGAGGCACCCACCGGTATTAGCTTCGTGGGCTACGAAAATCCGCCAGGGATCACAACCGAAAACCGCGTACAGAACTTCCTGGACAGCGATCGCGCTCCCTGGTATAACCATGTCAATATCACAGCCCATGCAGAAGGTGGACATTTTATCCCCTGGGAAATCCCGGACAAATGGACCGAGGACTTGCGCCGGACTTTCCGTGGACGCTAGCTTCCCCATTTTCCGCGAACCTTCTCCGCCTCTTGGACCATTCTATTGATCAATTCGGCGACGGTTGGGATATCATGGATCATGCCGGTCACTTGACCTGCCCAACCGAACCCCTCTTCTTCACAATCCTCATAAATCCAGCGTTTGTTGGCTTCACCGCTAATATATTCTTTTAATGCTTCATAGGTAGGGGTTACGCGCTCGATTTCGAGAATTTTCTCCGTGTAGGCACTTCGCAGTACCCTGGCCGGTGAATGGATGGAACGTTTGATCACTGTTGTATCCGCCTCCGAACTCTCAATCAAGGCTTTTTTGTAAGAGGCGGAGGCGTCCACACATTCCTGAGTGGCGATAAAGCGTGTCCCCATTTCAATACCTTCAGCACCAAGGGCATAGGCAGCCATCCAGCCCCGGCCATCCCCAATTCCACCTGAGGCAACGACGGGAATTTGAACAGCATCAACCACTTGCGGGACAAGCACCAGGGTTCCAACATCATCACGCCCTAAGTGCCCGCCGCCTTCCTGCCCGACAACAATCACCGCAGATGCGCCTAGCTGTTCCGCTTTTTGTGCTTGTCTTCGTGAGGAAACGAGTACCAGTGTTTTAATAGCCGTGGGTTTCATCATCTCTAGTATCGCTGAAGGATCTCCACCAGTGATCGTCACAGCGTGGACCTGCTCATCAATAGCAACCTGGACCCGATCCCTATAATTTAAATTATGGTTGCCAATAGCAAAATTGACACCAAAGGGTTGGCTCGTCAGGGTGCGCGCACGCTCAATTTCCGAGCGTAAGGCATCTGCATCCGGGAGACTCATAGCAGTAATTTGGCCTAATCCTCCTGCATTTGAAACCGCAGCCGCAAGATCTGCATAGGCTAAATAGGCAAGTCCCCCTTGAATAATAGGATACTTTATTTGTAACAATTCAGTTACCCGTGTAGCCCATTTCATCGTTATCTCTCCTTCTATCCACTTAAAATCCCCAAATTTTCAACAGCAGCAGGATCACGGTCATTAGAATAACTGCTCCCCCTGCTTGATAATCGACACGCTGGAATGTCAATTGCTTATAGGAGGTTCTCCCTTTCCCATTCCCATAAGCACGCGCATCAATGGCGTGAGTCAATTGTTCGGCACGTTGAATCACCGTTAGAAGCAAAGGCACGAGAATCGGAATATAGGCAAATATACGTTTTGGCAGCTTTAAGGTGGTAATATCATAATCTCTGGCCTTCTGGGCCAGGAGAATCCGATCAAGCTCTTGCATAATCGTTGGGATAAACCGGATCGCAATCACAATCATTAGTGAAAACTGCTCTACAGGCACATTGAGTTTGGATAAAGGGGCCAGTAATTTCTCCAGCCCATGGGTTAAGGTCAGCGGTTTTGTAGTTAACGTTAAAATAGAAGCCAGCAAGATGATTAAGACAATACGCCAAACGAAACGTAACCCTTTCAGCAGTCCCTCATCTGTCACCTCTATAACGGACCAGGACCAAATGATATTCCCCTTCGTGGATAAGGCATTATAGAGAAAAGTAAACATCAAAATAAACAAGACCGGCTTCATGCCTCTCCAAAAGACCTGTAACGGGATTTTGGATAACCACATAATGCCGGCCAAAAAAAGGGTTGCGACAACGTAGCTGACGAACGTGTCCAGCATTAGGAAGCTCAGCATGATAATAATCATGCTCACAAGCTTTGTCCGCGGGTCCAGACGGTGAAATATGGAGTGCGTCTCCCAATATTGTCCCATTAACAGGGTATTAGACATTTAGAGTCTCCTTGCCTGCCAGATGGGCAGCACTTTTGCGAAAATATCCTGCTCTCGGCAGCTCGCCACCTCAATTATCTCCCCGGACATTTCCTCAACTATCTTTAACAGTTGTACAGGCTCCGGCAGTGATAAACCGAGTTGCTCCAGCAATGCTGCTTGTTCCAGAAATAAAGTACCGGTCTCATAATGCCCTATGAGTTGCCCCTCGTGAAATACCATGACTTCATCCGAGTATTCGGCAACATCGTTCATTTGGTGGGATACGAAGAGAACGGTGCGATTACCTTGCTGCTGCCATTTACTCAGCAGCTGAAGCAATGCGGCATGGCTTACTGGATCGAGACCTGCTGTCGGTTCATCCAGAATAAGCAGCTTCGGATCCATCATCAATACGGAAGCGATCGCCACACGGCGCTTTTGCCCTCCGCTTAGCTGAAACGGAACCAATGGGAGGATATCATCTGTCAGACCTACTTGCGAAAGAACGGTTTCTATCGACTTCTTTATCTGCTGAGGCGTATCCCCACGCAGCTTAGGAGCAAAGGCAAGCTCCTTGTACACCGTCGATTCAAATAATTGATGCTCGGGATATTGAAATACGAAGCCTATATCAGGTAGGGCTTTTAGTTGTCCTTTACGGTCCTTGGGAATGGGATGATCATTAATCAAATACTCTCCGGCAATGTCCGGTATCAGCCCCTTCAGCACTTTGACAAATGTAGACTTGCCGGCGCCTGTATGGCCAATGACAGAGATCCACTTGCCTCCTTGAATCGTGCAGCTGACATTTTGCAGAGCCACCCGATTGGCATAGCTAACGCTTAGATTGCTTAGCTGGTAGACCATTGTGAGCGGATCATCTCCTTCCAATCTGCCATTAGCGGCATGTCCGGATGCAGCATTCGATATACTCGAACCGCAAAAGGAAGCTCTAATTGGTAGTCTTCAACGGGCACCGTTTCAAAAAAGGAAACCGGATCTCCATCAAATACAAGCCGCCCCTTATCCATGAGTAAAATGCGCCGCGCCGCCAGCACTTCCTCCATATGATGGGTGATGTGGATAATGGTCATGCCTTGGCGGTGCAGCTCCTGCATGATCGAAAGCACCTGCTCCCTCCCCTGCGGATCAAGCATGGAAGTAGCTTCGTCAAAAATAATAATCCGGGGCCGCATAGCCAGGATGGCGGCAATAGCTACCCGTTGCTTTTGACCGCCTGAGAGCTGATGGGGCATCGACTCCAAATAATTCTCCATTTGCACAGCCTTTAGGGCTTGATCCAACCGGCTGCGTATTTCTCCCCTTGGCACACGAATGTTTTCCAATCCAAATATCACTTCATCCATCACCGTTGTAGTAATGAATTGGTCCTCCGGATTCTGGAATACAAACCCTATTTGCTCATGGATCATCCTAAGGTCTGCGGGTCTGGAGGTGTTTAGATCCTGAAAGGTTACATCCCCTTGTTTTGGAAGCAGCAACCCATCCATTAGCTTGGCAATTGTAGACTTGCCGCAGCCATTCGCCCCGACAATTGCCACGAACTCCCCCGTCTCAATCGTAAAGCTTATATCCTCTATGACGGGCTGCCCTTTTTTATAATAAAAATGAACGTGATCGAATGTCAGCATTTAATGACTACCCTTCTGTTGCCGCCATGTTGTGAAAAATGCCTCGATGCCGGTTTCGGTAAAGGCAGGCTCCGGCTTTTGCCACTTCGTTACCTTCGAACCATTCACACCAAAGATTTCACCTGTTAACTCAATATCAGGCTGTTCCAGCAATGCTGCTGCGAACCGGGCAATATCGTCTGTTTCCCCCACCTGCCAGAACTCCGGGAACGGCTCATTGCGGCTGGCGTACTTTTCCTTCATATGCTGGATGACAGGCCGAGTCATATCCGTTAAGGCAGCAGGTGCAATGGCATTTACTCTAATACCGTTACGCTTTAGTTCGGCTGCGAGCGTCCACAACATACCAAGCATTCCAGCTTTGGCCGCACTATAATTCACCTGCTTGATCGAACCTGTTAATCCGGCAGTGGAGGTCATCAGAAGAATGTCTCCGCCATGATTTTGCATATGAGGCAGTGCCCGGCGAATGCTATAAAAAGCTCCATTCAGATGCACATCCAGCACTGAGTTCCATTCTTCATCCGTCATATGCAGACATTGCTGGTCATGCAAATTACCGGCGTTATGTATCAATACATCTATACGGCCATACTCAGCGATGACAGCATCCACCATCGCAGTGACCTCAAGCGGATCTGCGACATTGGCACAAATTCCCCGCGCCTCGCCGCCTGTCCGGTGAATCTCCTGCACAACCTCGTCGATTAGCGCCTGCTTTGTCCCGTTGACAATCACTTGATAACCGGATTGGCCAAGCTTTAAGGCGATGCTGCGCCCAATCCCTCTAGTGGCTCCTGTAATTACGGCTACTTTATCCATCACTTCATCTCTTTCACTGAAAAGGTACCTGAAGCAATCACATCACCAGCTTCTAATGTGACTTTCACTTCGATATGACCGTCGCGAGGCTCAAAGTGAAACACCACATCCGTATCTACTACAAGCGGCTTTTGAAATTTCATGCTATACGATGTAATCCACCCTGCTGGATGATCAGTTAAATATAATGATTGTGCCAGTCCCATAATATACATACCATGCGCTATAGGCCGCTTATAGCCAGCCTTAACAGCAGCTTCGGCATTCAGATGAATGGCAGCCGTATCTTTAGAGACAGCACCATATTGCCGGACAGCTTCGGCAGTTATACGTTTCTTAATCTTAATCACCTGCCCGGATTAATATGGTATCTGCCGTCCCTATGAGATTACCGCTACATGTATAAACAAGCGTGTGGTAATAGAAGGTCATCCATTCCTGTCTAACTTCTTTCTTATCCATCCTCGTTAAGGATAATTCACAATCCAGGATCATCCCTGCGGTAATTGGTTCCTGGTAGGTAAAATGCTGTGTGCCGTGAATTAAGGGGACATCCGTCTGCAACCAGGGAATATCGAAGAACTGCCAGAAAATAGTCGGCATTGTGGCAGGTGCGATCAGATCACCTTTTATCATTTGCAAGGGAGCTCCGATACTTTGAGCATAGTCAGAAATCCACTCCGCAGTGATTTGAACCTGATGCCGGACTGTATTCATTGGACCGCCTCCACCAGCGTGGCCAGACCTATCCCGCCACCAATGCCTAGTGTGGCCAGCCCCCGTTTATAAGGTTTATATAACATCTCCGTGCATAACCGTGTAATCAAGATGCCGCCGGAAGCACCGTAAGGATGGCCAATGGCCAGTGCTCCGCCTCCACGATTCACCTTTTCCTGCGGAATCTGAAGCTCCTGTAGTGAAGCTAATACTTGTGAGGCAAAAGCTTCGTTAAACTCCACGATATCCAAATCGGCAACACTCAGGTGCTGGCGGTTAAGCACCTTTTGAACAGCTGGAACAGGCCCCATACCTAAATAATTGGGATCAACGCCTGCCGCTTGGGCATCAACGACACGCAAAATAGGCTTTAGTTGAAGCTCCCGGCATTTCTCGCGGGACATCATCAGAACCAGAGCCGCTCCATCATTCAGAGGACATGCATTGCCAGCCGTTACCGTACCCTGTTCCAGAAAGATTGGCGGCAGCTCCTGCAGCTTTTCCAGGCTAGTATTGGCTCTGGGGCATTCATCTAGGGTAACCCATCCGCCATTCGCTTGTACAGGAACGATCTCTTGCAGAAATCGGCCGGTTTGCTGCGAATGAATGGCTTTTTGATGGCTTTTCAAAGCATAACGGTCCTGTGCTTCCCGGGAAATCGCGTATTTACGGGCGACATTCTCGGCTGCGATGCCCATATCCGGGTCGCCGTAGGCACTGGGAGTAAAACGGGCCCGTGTATATAGCTGCGGTGCACCCGTTAGCGTTTGAGGTTTGGTCATTTTCCAAGGGGCACGGCTCGTACTCTCAACTCCACCAGCCAAATAAATCTCGCCAGCACCACTTTGAATCAGCCTTGCCGCAAGATTGACTGCCTCCAGACCAGAACCACACTGCCGGTCAACCGTGACACCCGGGACCGTCACTGGCAGTCCTGCTTCCAGAGCAGAAAGCCGTGCGATGTTGCCGCCTGGACCTACTACATTGCCAATGATGACATCATCAATTAATTCCTTCGGCACATTCGTTTCTGCGACAATATGCTGAATAAGCGGTGCTAATAATGCTTCCGGCTCAAGAGCACTTAACACTCCGCCGATCCTGCCAATGGGCGTCCGTTTAGCGATCACAATTACAGCCTCTATCATAACATCCATCTTTTCGCGTAGTCTTTCATTGCCAGCCGGGCAATTTTTCCGCTACTTGTATAAATGAACTGCTCTACCGTGATGAGCTGTTTTGGGGCCTTGTAGTTCGCGATTTGGCGGCAGCAGTAATCCTTGATTTGTTCTACAGATAGACGCGTTTGTCCGCTCCACTTCACAAGTGCTGTCACCTGTTCACCCCAATAGGCATCCTGTACTCCTAGTACCATCACTTCTTGAATTTCCGGCATCTGCTGCAGCACAGACTCTACTTCTTCCGGGAAAACATTAAGACCACCGGAGACCATCATGTTTTTTGAGCGGCCAGCCAAATACAAATATCCATCCTCATCCATATACATAAAGTCTCCGATGATCAGCCATCCGTCACGAAAAACCGCTGAAGTCTCTTCCGGCAAATGATAATACCCTGTAAACATCATATCACTCCGAATGTAAAGCTGCCCGATGCTCCCTTGGGATACCTCTTGGAGATGCTCATCACGAATTGATATCTGTACACCGGAAAAGGGTTTACCTACTGAATCCGGCTTGTTGTCAGCATGAACATCCAGGTAACTGATATAACTAGCTTCAGATGAGCCATAAAATTCATATAGCTTCGCTGCGCCGAATATCTCCCTGCATCTATTCTTAGACAACTCTGACCATTTCCCGCCTGAGCTGATCAATGCCTGAATTTGCGTCTGACCAAATTTATCCTTCTGCTGGAGGAGTGCTTCAATCATCGTCGGCACAACGAACAAAATAACATCGGGATTCTGTTTACACAACTGTAGAACCTTGCCGGCATCGAACTCTTTTACGATATGAAAGGTTGCACCGCTATATAGACTCTGCATTACCGCGAATAAAGACAAGGAATGAACAAAGGGGCCTGGAGCTAACATATGCTCTATGCGGTTTAGCTGAAAAGCCTCTTTGGTCGCCTCGAAGCTCTGAATCCACGACAAGTGGGTGCGCATATAACCCTTAGGTGTTCCTGTTGTGCCTGAAGTGAAGCCGATAAACAATAATTCATTCGATTCATCCATTTCAGCTTCCGGCTTGAGAGTGAGCAACCAGCTGTCATAGGAACCTGAACCCATGTCCTGATCAGAAAAAGTTAGAAGTTGAATTTCTGTGTCCTGCAAGTCTAGAATCTTTGCCAAATGGGTCTCTGCAAAAATCATTTTCGGCTGACATTGCTGTAGAACAGCGTTCACTTGATTTATACTCCATTTGGGATCCAAAGGGATGGGAACACACCCGGCATAAATAGCTCCTAAAAACACCTCTACAAATTCAATGCGGTTCGCAGATAAAATGGCAACCTTATCGTGGTGAAGGCCATTTTGCCGTATACCCTGTGCAATTGTAGTCATTCGCTGTACCAATGACCAATAAGTACGGCTCTCTTCGCCATCGGTTAAGGCGATATGGTCGGGCTGCTGGACTGCATGACGCAGTAAGGGTTCAATCAGATTCATCTTTTATCACTTCTCTTCGATTGGACTGACGGCTTTTAATTGTAGCGCTATAATAGCAGCTATGACCGCTTTAATACAATCCCCCGGCAAAAATGCGGTTGCTCCCACAAGTCCGGCCCAAATAGAGGTATGTGTAATCAAAGCCATAACCGGCGCACCGATCAAACTAACAAGTATCACACCAAAAACTAAGTTGATGACGATGATTTTCCATGTTTTTACATTTGACCAGACTTCTTCTGTCGCATATCCGATACAAAATGCAGCTACGGGCCAGCTTAGAATGTAACCGGCTGACGGACCGACTAATGCAGAGAAACCTCCACGGCCGCCGGATAATAAAGGTAAACCCAGAGCGACTAACACGATAAATAAAATCAGGCTAAGACTTCCTGTCTTCTTACCTAAAAAACTTCCCGCCAGCATGACACCAAGTGTTTGTGCGGTAATGGGCACCGGGATAAACCCTAGCGGAATCGGTGGAATCATACCTAATACCCCTATTAGTGCAGCAAATAATGCGGCAAATACCATCTCTTTTGTTTTCAACTTGCGACCTCCGTTAGTGTGATGGAAATATTAATTCCTATGAGATTTGTCATCTATATTTAAGCTAAATCATAGTTTGATATGTTAGGATTGTAAACCTTATTCATATAATTTTTGGCTGGTATTTGAATCGAATAATACAATAACAACGGATTATCCGCATTATTCTCATTATAAAACTATGCAGCCTAAAAAGAACATCCGTAGGGCCAATGGCCTTACAGATGTTCCTTTCTTCAACTCTTCCCCACCTTATAGATCGTATCGCATAACCGGTTCAGAAGGCTGGTCTCATGGCTGACCACAATAACTCCAATGTTCCTGCTTTTACAAATGCGGAGAAAGGCGTTCCAGATTTGTGCCTGCGTAATAGCGTCCAGCATCGTGGTCATCTCGTCGGCAATAATATATTTTGTGGCAGGATTCAGGGAACGCACGATGCAGAATCGCTGCTTCTCCCCCCCTGAGAGTTCAACCGGCCAACGGTCCATCCATTCCTTGCG
This sequence comes from Paenibacillus sp. FSL M7-1046, assembly GCF_038007405.1. Classification (NCBI taxonomy): domain Bacteria; kingdom Bacillati; phylum Bacillota; class Bacilli; order Caryophanales; family Paenibacillaceae; genus Paenibacillus; species Paenibacillus sp. FSL M7-1046. Next base: position 6,253,442 of record NZ_JBBOXB010000001.1, read on the forward strand.
GATTTCGAAAGCATCCAGAATGTCCTGAGAAGGAGTATAGGACTCCGTCACAACATCCCGCATACGCCACTTGGGGTTAATCGCTTTCTCCGGATGCTGGTAGATTAACTGGACAGGCCGAAAACCCGGACCCTTCATGTCTTTCTGATCTGACGTAACCTGCCCTTCACGCGGGGAGATATACCCGGCCAATATTCGGGACAGTGTAGTTTTTCCGCATCCGCTGTAACCTGATAACCCAAGAACCTCGCCCGGGGCTACTGACAGGTTGATATCTTTAAAAATCCAGCGGTCTCTTTGATAATAATGACCTAAGCTTTCTCCGATCAGAGACATGCATCCTTCTCCTCTCGCTTAAATTCCAAATCAAAATCATTCTGGGGCAAGGCCCGCCATAACCTTCGGGTGTAATCGGTTTTTAATCGTTCCCCTTTGCCTTCAAAAGCCGAAACGTCGGAAATTTCCACCGTTGTTCCATCCTTGATCACGGCTACCCTATCTGCAATTTCCAGCGCCGACATGATATCGTGAGTAATCAGCATTACTCCGGCCCCCTCTTTAGCGAATTGCTTAAGTTGCCGCAAGATTTCGGAGAGTGCCTGCGGATGAATTCCGGGGGTCGGCTCATCGGCTATGACCAGCTTCACCCCTTCTCTGACACTTGTCGCGAACAACACCCTGCGCAGCATCCCGCCCGATAATTCAAACGGAAACAGTCGGCCATCACTTTTTTTCAGGTCATATCTTGCGAATAGCTCTTCTTGTTTGGCCTGTGCGGTTGCCTGATTCAGCCCGATCTGTACCTGCTTCCCGACTCGCATAAGCGGATCAAGATAATTGACGGATTGTGGAATGAAGGAAATCTCCCGGCCCCGGAGCTGTTCCTTTCTCTTTTGTGTCAATTCTTCTCCTTGGTATAAGATGCTTCCGCTGCTGATCGCATTGCCTGGCAAGATACCCAGCACAGCATGTGCCAACAGGCTTTTCCCTGAACCGCTCGCTCCTACCACGGCAACAATTTCACCTTCATCAATGTCCACATGCATATCCGCTATCGGTTGGATCATCCGTTTTTGCGTACCTTTCACATATTGTGAAAAGCCAATGGACAGGTTCTCAACCTGCAACAGCGTTTTATTCTTTACATTAGTCAATATCCATCCCTCTATTCGTTGGAGCTGGCAGGCTCCATCAGAATGCGAAGCTGTTCGCCGATACTGTCAAAGCTCTTAACCACTAAGACCAGAAGCAGTCCCGGAAACACCACCAGCCACCATTTGCCGGTTGAAATATGGTTCATCGCTTCAGATAATATGATCCCAATAGCCGGGGTTTGAGGAGAAAGCCCGAACCCCAGGAATGTTAATGCGGCTTCATGCAAAATCACATGCGGAAACATCAGCAGAAAACCAATCATAATTTGGGGGAAAATAGAAGGCAGTATATGTTTCGTTGCGATATACCAAGCTGATTTCCCATAGCTTTTAGAGATTTGAATGTATTCGGCACCTTTAATTTGCAGCACTTCGGAACGAACTACCCTTGCCAGCCCTGTCCAATGCGTAAGCGAAACACCGAGTACGATACCTTGTATTCCACCACCTGCAATGAAGCAGATCAAAACCATAAACACGAGATGAGGCATACCGATAAACAAATCTATTAACCAGGAAATGACCGCATCTACTGTCTTGCCAAAGGTCGCGGCACAAATCCCCATTACAGTTGCGATGATGACACTGAGGATGGAGGCGAACGCTCCTACCGCCAGTGAGAGGCGCAGTCCTTTAATGGTACGTGTGAACATATCTCTGCCCAGCCAGTCTGTACCGAATATATATTGAAGATTTGGGGCGAGATTCTTGCTTGCCGCACTCAATCGGAGATTGTCATTGCTCAGCCAAAAGCTGAGAATCAATATGGCCAGCAGAAAGCCGGAAGACAACGCAAGCAGCAGAATCATTTTCTTGCGTACATTCATTCCCTCAGGTATGGTCAGCATCTCAGGCCTCCCCCTTCATGCGCGGATCTACAACCTTATTCAAAATATCGGCGACCAGATTCCCTGCAAAAACAAACAAGGAGCTAATCAGAATAATGCCCACCATTAATGGGAGATCCCCTTTTAAACCTGCAGTGGTCAAGGTACTGCCCAGCCCGGGATAAGCAAATACCTGCTCTGCCAACATAGAGCCCCCAAAAAGTTCGCCAAAATAGGCAAATTGCAGGGAAATCGCGGGAATGATCGAATTTCGAACACCATGATTTTTAAAGATCTGCCACTTGCTTTCCCCTCTTGCTCTGGCAAAAATGACATACTCTGTGTTTAGAATATCAATCATTTTCTCACGGGTGTGCATCGCTACATTGGCGACTCCCAGAATACTTAATGTCAGAGCAGGCAGCACAAAGTGATGAATCCGGTCGATGAACCGCACATCACTCTCCATCACCCCGGCCGGCATGGCCAAGCCCACAGGAAACCATTTGAGCCAGACAGCAAATACGATTAATAGAATGAGGCCCATCCAGAAGATTGGAGTGGATACCAGCGTATAGCTGTACCATTTAATGAGCTTGTCCGTCCATTTACCCCGGTTCATCGCGGCAGTCATTCCTAGTACATATCCGATGACTCCCGATAAAATCCATGCTGTCCCCATTAAAGCAAGTGAGGTTAAAAACCGGCTTTGGATAATGTCGATGACCGGGCTGCGATACAGCTTTGAAATCCCAAAGTTGCCTTGCAGCAATGCTTTTGCCCAGGCAAGGTATTGTTCCACCGGGCTTTTGTCTACACCCCAATATTGTTTGATTTTTTCAATTTGCTCTGGCGACGCTGAGCTGTCCCCACCGATATAGGCATTGACCGGGTCCATTGGAGACAGATGAATAAGTGAAAAGGTCAGAATGGATAATCCGATCAGCAGGGTTACAACGCGAATCAGGCGAATAACGATGCTTTTGGCCACAATAATTCCCCTTCCTACTTACCCCATGTCCATTCGGTTACATTGCCGAATAATGCCCACTCATGACCGTGCGAGTGAATCGGCTGTTTGCCAAGATCCAGCTTCTCATTGGCCAAGTACAAGTGGTCAACGCGCACCAGCCAAACGATCGGAGCATCTCCGATGCCGCTGAAGCCCGTTTCTCCATCCCATTGGGCAAGCTTCCAGTATTTATTGGCCTCTTCGAGTGAGGAAGACGTGAGCGCCTGATGCAGGTACTCATCCACCTTGGGATTGTGGTAATTAGACATATTGCCGATACCCTTGTCGATCTGCTCCGAGGCATTCATCGTATACAGCTGGTAAGGGTGATGCCTTCCGCCTCCCCATGCCACTGCTGCTGTCTTGCCTTTAAGATAAATCTCATCCCATGTAACCCCGATGAGGTTGATCTTGATGCCGAAAGCACTCGCTTGATCAGCAGCAGCTAGGGAAAGGTCACTGCGCAACTGGTCACTGGAGCTGAAATACATGTCAAACTCAGCCTTGCGGCCGTCTTTTTCCACAATGCCGTCCTTGTTCGTATCTACCCAGCCGCCATCGGCGAGGATTTTGGTTGCCGCTTCGATGTTCCCGTCCTCGATCACGGTTTTTTCGTTGAACCATGGTAAACCATCGGCGAGAGAAAATGCTTTTTTACCATGTCCATCAAGTGCCACATCCAGCAGCTTCTGGCGATCCAGTCCAACATTAAGGGCCTGACGGATAGCGAGATCTGACGTCACATCATTACCTGTTTCCACTTCCTTGCCATTGGTCAAGCCTTTACCGCCGCTAGGGACTGCAGGCAGCATGATCCCGCGGGAATCAATACTCTCATAGCTGCGTAGGGTCATTCCCTCTACCTTTTGCTCTGAGAAAGTCGGCGGAACGTAGACAATGTCAGCTTCTCCAGCTTTTGCGGCGGCAAGGGCGGCATCTTCTTCGAGAAGCAGGAAGGTCATTTTTTTGAACTGCGGCTCTTTGCCGTACCAATACGGATTGTATTCCATGATGACTTGCTGTCCTTCATTGTATTGAACCACCTTATAGGGGCCGGAACCGACCGGGTTCTCGGAATAATGTTCATCATAGTGGGCCTTAGGCACGATTCCGATCTCTGTAAGCTGGCTTACAAAGGTGGAGCGCGGTTCATTAAGCGTAATAGCGATCGTGTTGTTCTCTAATACATCAATCGACTTGACGAAAGACAAATCGAATTTAATGCCGTCCTCCTTGAGCATTTCGTATGTATACTTGACATCATCCGGTGTAACCTGCTCCCCGTTGGAGAATTTGGCTTCCTCGCGAAGCGGGAAGGTCCATGTTAGTGCATCCTCGCTGATCGTATAGGATTTTGCAAGATCCCCAATAAAGTTGAGATCAGAGTCGATAGCCAGCAGTGAGCTATGGGTCAGACGGATTTGAGTCATTCCCCAGCCTTTCTTGGGATCAAACTGTCCGCCATCCATGATACCAACGGCCAGTACTAAATCGTCTTTTACTTTACCGGTGTTTTGTGCGCCGGAGGAAGGGTCAGATTGCTTGGAACCCGTTGAACAGCCTGCCAGCAATAAGAGCACTGACAACACTAAGGCTACATAAGAAAAAGTTCGCTTGTTTGTGAGTTTCTTTTGATTTTCTTTCATTTGATACCTCCATAGAATGATAATTCGCAATGATAAGATTTCTGGCAGAACCCCTGTGCCGAAAGTTTTATATACTCCTTTCCAAGCAGTTAGAATTGGATTGCGGTTTTTAAAAAAACAACTATATAGATTGAACTTAAGGTTTTAGAGTACAAGATCAGTCGCAACTACGGTGAATATTTGGACTTCCGGCCGCTGTTGTCGTAAGAATTTCTTGATTTTAACCGCTATTAGCGGTAGAAGTCCGAAGACAAAGGCGGACACTACCGCTCCTCCAGTTCCAAAATCCCCCTCCGCTGCTCCTTTTCTTTATCTCAAGTTTTCAAGTTCAAATTATATATAAAATCAATGTTAATAGTAATTATTACTATTAACATTGATTTTAATTGTAATAATTACTATTAAGTCTGTCAATCTTTACTTTTTTTTCATAATGAACGGAATATCAGCTGATCTACTATGTGAGCCGAAAAAAAGGGGCTGTCCCATAAGTGGAGTTTCCGACGAATGAGACAGTCTTGTGATTAATAATGACCGTAAAAAAGCAACAGAGCAGCGATCCTCCCGTTACTGGAGAGTCGCTGCTCTATGTTTTTGGTCATTTGCTGCTTGCTTGAGCAGATTATGCGCAAGGGAAAGCCAGCCGCAGAAAGGCCAGAATCCCCGGTTGTTTTTTAGTTGTCCAAATACGCTTTCCGGCTCGGTCATTCGTTGAACGGACAGAGCATAGCTCTCTTCACTTCGCAGAGTTTGTCGAGCCTGTTCCTGGTACCGCAGCCGCTCCAAACTGACGACCACTTCCCGATTTCCTGCAGCCTTCGTACATCGTTCCTTCAGGGGACAGCCTTCGGCTGTGTAGTAACTCCATTTTACCAAAGGGTGGTTTCTTTTTATGTGTTTTTTAAGAATGTTGAAACGTTTTCCGCTTAAACAGCGATTGGAACAACGGTCCGTTCGCGGAGCGTCCACCCATGTGCTCACGTTGATCCTGCTCAAAAAACGAGGGGTGCCCCAAGCAGCCATTTCATGGCTTATGGGACACCCCCTAATACTTGATCCTATTTGCCCGTTCCGGGCAGGTTCAGCCGCAGTTCAGCGGTTCCTGTTAACCATATAATTCAATAAATGCTTAAGGAAAGCAATATTCCGGGGCAGCTCGCTCAATGCTTCCGAGGCCAGACAGTAGTGTTCCCATAGCTCTTTCCGGGCGTTCTCCAGCCCAAGAATGGATACGAAAGTCGAAGTGTTGTTTCCGGCATCCTGACCAACGGGTTTGCCGAGCAATAGCCGGTCTCCCTCCTGGTCGAGTAAATCATCTTTAATCTGGAAGGCGATCCCCGCATGATAAGCAAATTTCTTCAGCCGCAATTTCTGCCTCCTTCACCTGAGCCAGCATAGCTGGCATGACCAGCGCCGCCTCGAAGGCAATCCCGGTCTTGTAAAAGCAAACCTCATTCAGTTGCTCCAGAGTCAAATCTTCTCCTTTGGAATGCAGATCCATCGCCTGCCCCATGCACATATCCCCCGTCTTTTGTGCTGAATACTGCATCAGGGCAAGCACGGTTTTCGGATCGAAATGACGGAGAGATGCTTGTTCCTCCGTAGCCTTCTGGATCAGGAACAGGCCGGTTAATTCGGCAGTCGCAGCATCATATACCTGATGCAGGGTTTCACGTCCTCTGCGGGTTGACGCATTATCCTGGGATGGCAGATCATCGAAGATCAAGGAAGCGGTATGCATATATTCCAAGGACCTGAGCAACGGCACAATCTCCGCTGACTCCAGTCCATATTCTCTTACGCCCATAACCCACGTTAAGACTGGACGTATTCGTTTCCCATCTCCTTCGAGACTGTAATTAGCAGCATCTATAAGCAGTTCCTTCATCGGTGGCATTCCCTCAGGCTTGGGGATTAGGAGCTGGCTATTGATCACTCCGCGTACCGTTTTGATCATATCGTGAAACTCTTCCTTTTCCTTCCGGTTGTTACGCAGTGTATTAAGCAGCTGGTCCCGAAGCAATTTGTCGAAGAAATCTACATCCTCTGCTTTGTGAACCATCCGGTCTACCAGGCGTTTGAACTCCGGGCTGCCAGCAGCAAATATTCCCATAATTTCGTTGTATTTATCCCTGCCTAAACGTTCTCTAGTGCGTTTCAGACCGTTAATGACCCGGTCCAGAATTACCTCGCAAGTTTTGGGATCAGAATGAAACACATTATGGAGCAGATGGGAAATGACAGTCCAATACATTTCAAAGGGATTGATCAAATCGTTGCGCTGCTGGCGATATTTTAAATAATAGGTATACGGGGTAACCGCGCCTTCCAGCATATCGCCGGACATATCGGCAAAATCATCCGCCAGCTGATTGTATAAGCCATAATAGAAAGTTCGATGATCAAAACCGTCATCTAGCGGCGCACTGATTACAGAGCGGACAATCAAGCGGGAGGAAGATGATTTCAGGATCACAGGAATATAGAGCTCCTCATTGGTATAACCATCATGGGACAGATTTTTTGCCCGGTCTATTTCCTGAGAGTGAAAAAACACATAGGAACGCTCAAAAAACGATTTCTGCGTCTCCATCCGCTGATGGTTCTTAATGTACTCAAAGGCTTCCCGCAGCTCCGAATGTACGTACTCCATCAGCGGAATCTTTTCCCCGTCCCACTCACCCAGCTCCGGGACAATTCCGCTGAGAAGCGCTTGACGGATCAACCGGGAATACTGTTCTTTCTCAGGAACGGTTAGGACCGCGGAATCTAAAAGATCGTCAATGAAAGGATAGGTAAGTCCATAGGAATACCCCAGCCGGATGGCTTCTTCAAGTCTTAAGGCACGTTCTGCAGGGACAAGGTTTTCTTCCATCTCTTCCATCACATGCATGACAACCCCGATAATAATCTTAATCAGCTTACGCTGGGCTTGCTCGGGATTCATTTCCTCCGGCAGATTGGCGGAGACGGTTTTGAGTTTAGTAATCACCCAGATCGTGGCTGTTTCTACCCCTTCTTTCTGGGCCCAGCGGTACAGCTTTGCCAAATTCAGCATGTCCGGCTGTGTTTCCCCGCCTGCTGCGGCTGAGGGTATCAACTGATCTTTGATATCGGTAACCATCCGTTGGATTCTGGTTTGAGTGTCCGGAGAATCCAGCGCTTTGCCCAGATCCCTCATGTAGATATAGGAAATGCTCCGGTCAAGATAATCATTTAATTTCCCTGTATAATTCAGCCATTGAATATACCGGTGGTAATCCGCAGGTCCGGGGTTCCTTTGGTTTCGCGAAAAAAAGGACAGCCATGAATGATGATGAATATGGCTCTTCTTCCACAAATGGAAGTCTGCAGTTAAGGCAGGCACATAACTCCTATTCTTGACCTGTGTAAAAAGTGATGCAAAATATTGAGCAGCTTTCTGCTCAGCCAGCTTATACGCTGTATCGGCATGCAGTGTAAATTCATTCATAAGATGGATTACCTCAACTTCTTTTAGTTTGGACCTTCAATCCCTGCAGCTTCGTCGGATCATAGTTATATCATATACGCGAAAGAAATCATTGGGTTACGAGTAACGGGTTATTTCGGGTGAGCCGAAAAAGTCTGCAGTGACCGGTCCTAAGAAATTCAGGTAATGGATTACAGTTGAATGATTTTTGTAGCAATATTGTTGCAAAATTCACTGTCATGCTCGACAAAAAGAATAGTTGGTGTGTATTCCAGCAGCAGCTCTTCAATCTGCATCCGGGAAATAATATCAATAAAATTAAGCGGCTCATCCCAAATATGCAAATGGACCTTCTCACTAAGGCTTTTCGCAATAAGCACTTTCTTCTTTTGCCCGCCGCTAAACGCAGATATATCCTTTTCAAACTGTACTCTGGAGAAATCAAGTTTTCTTAAAATCGATTTAAACAGGCTTTCATCAATCCCGCTGCTTCTGGCGTAGTCCGTCAAATTGCCCTGTAAATGCGAGGTGTCCTGTGATACGTAAGATACCGTAAGCTGACTGTCCTTCCTGAGTGTGCCTGTGTAGTCTAGCTCCTCGCCGCAAATCAGCTTGATAATGCTCGATTTACCGGAGCCGTTTATACCGGAAAGCGCAATTCGCTCACCCTGCTCAATCGAAAAGCTGATATCTGCGCAGACGATCTTCTCCCCGTATTGAATCGAGACATGTTCAAGCTCAACCAGCTCGTTTTTATGATAATCAAGCTGTGAAATCTCCAGGCTGTCGGAATTTTCAATATTTTTCAGCAGTTTAGACTTTTCAGCAATGGCAGATTGCTGTCTTTGCTCAATGGCTTTAGAGCGTTTCATCATTTTAGCAGCCTTGTGGCCAACATAACCTTTATCCAACTTGGAACCGGAATTCCGTGTTCCATTTTTGCTTTTCTCCACCTCATGCGACCAGTTACCCGTTCGTTTAGAAGAATCCGACAAGCGCTTGATGTCTCTTCTTAGTTTTTCATTCTCTGCCAGTTCAAAATGATCTTGCCGCCTTTTATTTTCCCACCAAGCGGAGAAATCCCCCTTTTGAATTTCTATGTTGGTTTTATTGATTGACAGGATGTGGTCTACACAATTATCCAGAAAGGATCTGTCGTGGGAGACCAGGATAAAACCGCTTTTGGTATTCAGATAAGCACTGACCAGTTTTCTTGCATTCAGATCCAAATGATTGGTAGGCTCGTCAATGAGCAAAAAGCTGTTTTCCTTAATAAATAATGCAGCAAGCAGCACCTTCGTCTGCTCACCGTTGGACAAAGAATCAAAGGGCCGGTATAGAACATCCTCGGACACTTTTAGTAAAGAAAGCTCCCGCATCAGCTTCCAGTGAATATAATCCGGGTAGATGTCGCTGATTACATCAAGGGTATTATTTTCCTTATTCTCGACAGGGAACGGGAAATAGTCGAAATCGACCTTAGCCGAAATCGTTCCGCTGTATTCATATTTACCAAGCAACAAGCTTAAGAAGGTCGTTTTCCCTCTCCCGTTTCTTCCCGTACATCCTAATTTCCAATCGGTATCAATTTGAAAACTTACGTTCTCAAATATATTATCGTAGCTGCCTTCATAGGCAAACGTCAGGTTCGCAACATTGATTAATGACATAAATATTCCTCCTGTATATAAAAAAATAAGAGCTACAAGAAAGTTACTTTCTTGTAGCTCAAATAAATACAGCAAATCCAGCCCCAAAACGGAGTTAGACAAGGATATTCGTCTGAGTGAAAAGAAATGCGTAACTTTCTTGCGTATAAAGAATAAAACACATGCGAAATAAAATCGCATTTGTCGTTTTATTGTTTAAAAGATTCGCAAGAAAATTCCTACATTATCCTTTTCAACTCCAGTCATTAAAGTAACAGAATTTTACCATACCTTTTTTTAAATTTCAACCCAAGCATGGTTTTGATCAGCAAATCTACTGATTGGTATAATTTTCTCCGCTGGCTTTTGTTTTTCGTTTGCGCAAACCCTTGACGGAGGCTAGGGTGGTTCCTTCAGGAATAGAGATCAGAGAACTTTTCGATACGCCGATCTGCTGGGATGTATAAATTCCGGTATGTCCTGAGAATAAAAAACTGACAACACAAGCGATAAACATATAAACCGCCCCGGTGGAACCAAATAATTCAATTCCCATTATGAAACAGGCAATTGGTGTATTGGTGGCTCCGCAGAATACCGCAATAAAGCCCAGGGAGGCCAGGAAAGGAGCATATAAATGAAGTACACCAGCCAGGCTGTTTCCGAGTGTCGCCCCTATAGCAAATAATGGAGTAACTTCGCCGCCCTGGTAGCCTGTACCTAAAGTAAGTGCAGTGAAAATGAGCTTCCACAGGAATGCAAAAGGCGGCATTTCGGTCTCAAAGGACCCGCTGATGAGTGGAATACCAAGTCCCAAGTAATCCCTGGAACCTACGGCATAAACTAAGGCAATAATAATGAGCCCGCCTACCGCACTCTTTAGCATCGGGTTTTTAAAGATGTAGGTGAACGTTCGCTTTAAAAAGTGGGTCAGCTCGCTGAACAACATACTGACTAAACCAAACACTATTGCAGCAGCGATCACTTTTAACAGGACGACAAGATCCAAAGCCGGAAAAACATCCACCTGATAATGGGTATGATGCACCTTCCATAAGCGGGTAGTCACCAGATCGCCCACAAAACTGGCTGTGAAACAGGGCAGCAGCGCTTTATGGCTGATGAGTCCAATCGCAATCACCTCTAACCCAAAAATGGTGCCGGCCAAAGGTGTCCCGAAGATTGAACCAAAGCCACCACTTATCCCGCACATCAGCAATATTTTCCGGTCCAGCGCATTGATCTTAATAAGTCTCCCGAACCCTTCGGCCAAGCTGCCCCCCATTTGTACTGCAGTTCCTTCCCGCCCGGCTGATCCACCGAAGAGATGAGTGATGAGCGTGCCAAACAGCACCAAAGGAGCCATCCGCAACGGAATCGTTTCATTACCCTCCCGGATTTGCTCCAAAATCAGATTATTTCCCTTGGCACTGTTTTTGCCGTAGCGCATGTATAGAAAGCTTACCAGCGCGCCTCCCGCCGGAAGCAGAAAGAGCAGCCATCCATGATTCAGCCGAACCTCAGTTACATAATCCAGACTCTTGAGGAAAAAAGCCGAGGCCGTTCCGGACAATACGCCTACTACGCCGCCCAGGACAATCCATTTCAGAAAAGTGCTCCACAGCGCCAGCTGGCTGCTTTTTTCCGTAAGCGCCGCCCATTTCGCATACATGTTCTTCATTTGCTGTATTCCCCGCTTTTCCGTAATATATCAGTCCTGATCAGCTCTGCGGTAGTAGCTTACACCCAAACTTCGTGGTGAGGTGCGGGAGAGAAAGCCGCTGATGCTCGAAGTCACAAGCACTTCGTCGCATCCCACTTTTTTAATCAACGCTTCCCTTAAATATTCAGCTGGCTGCTCTGCCATCGTCTGTGAGATAAGCACAAGTTTCTGGTCAATCTCGTCTTTGTTGTCAAATGCATTGTGCAGCATCTTATCCAGTGCTTTTGTAGCGCCGCCTTGTGGCTCATTCATGGAGAAATGCATGCGCCCTGACCTGACCGTTGCCGGACTTTTTAAATTCAAAGGACTTTTTATCCGATTATGCAAACCATAAACATTTCCACCCTGATTTACAAAGTTAAGCTTATCAAGCAGCATTTCTTCTTCCAGGTTTGTCCGGGAGTGATGCAGCTCTTTGGTTATAGTTGCGGGATGCCTTCTCTTCCTCGCCGCTGCGACTGCCCGCAGGACCATCATTGCCGTCCCTGAGGAAATGCTTGAGGAATCAATGACAGTGACTCTTCCTTCCGGAAATTGTTGGGCGGCAGCCACTGCATTCTTGTAGGTTGGGGATAACCCCGAGGCCATGCTGATGAATAACACATTGTCTCCGGCAGCAATACAAGGAGCAAAGAGAGTACTTAAGTCATGAGATGTTGGAGCAGCAATACCGGGAATCGTCCCCTTCTCTCTTACGTAGGTGTAGATCTCCTCAGTAGTTATATCGACCGTATGCCGAAATATCAGCTCATTACTAAAAACAACATATACAGGAGCTATGCCAATCTCATATTGTTCAATCACGGTGGGCGGCAGATCTGAAAGACTATCTGTAAATATCTTTACTTTTGTCATTTGGCAGTCTCCTTAAAACACTAGAATCATAGGATTCTAATGGCATTCCAACAGCTTTCTTCGACCCCTTCTAGCAGATCGGGGGTTTCGGTTAACACTCCAGACTTAATCAGTTTGAACAGCAGCACGAACGAACCATATACAATGGCAATCAGCGCATCTGTATTGAACTCTTTGATGACCCCAACTTTTTTACCATTCTCCAAAACTTGGCGAAACGTTCCAAGCAGCTCATCAAACACCTGCTTGCTTCGGTCATCCAGATAATAAGCGCTATTATGGGATTCGATAAAGAGCAGCGCATTTACATTATTATCGGCAAACTTCACTAAACGCTGAAAAATATAATGAAACTGTTCCCGAATATCCGGCGTGGAATGAATGGCCTCATATTTTAACGTGTCCGAGAACACTTGCACGCAATGCTGAAACAATCCGTTAACAAGCGATTCTTTATTGGCAAAATAGCGATATATCGTACCTGCCCCTACCTTCGCACTTTCAGCAATCATCGGAACGGTTGTGCCGTCATATCCTCTCTCGGCAAACAGCACCAAGGCCGCTTTCATGATATCTTCCCGTTTGTTAGTAGCCAGTGTAATCACCCTTACCTTAGACTGGAATGGTTCCGGATCAAACCGGTATAGATTAGAGCGGAATGAATATTCATTCTCTCATTATAAGACTTTAAAAGAAGAATGTAAAAGGAACCCATCCACAGGATCGGTTCCTTCTGTCTTCCTCACTCTTCTCATTGATCAGCCACCACCAGCATATCCATATGCCGGGCATGACGGAGCAGATAGTGGACGAAGCTTTTTTTGATGAGCGTGCGCCAGAGCGGCTTCCGCACCTGCCCGATGATCAGCTGTGTCGTCTTCACTTCATTGATCCTGATTAATAAATGCTCATGCAGGTTCTTACGGCTTTCTGCCATAGTCACCTCTAAATTCCCTCCAAGCTGTTCTGTTAGTCGACGCAGCGTCTCCAGCCGTTTCTGCTCCTCGGGTGTTTCTTTCGAACTGCAGTGCACATAATGAACATACCACTCGGCTTTCAAGCGATGCGCGATGCGGAATCCGCGGCGAATCAGCCGCTCTGCCCTCGGTCCCAGATCCACACAGACGAAGATCACCTCTTTCCTGCTCCATGGGCCCCGCAAGGAATTGTCCCGGTCCCAGGCCTCCAGGCGTTCATCTACATCATCCGCAATTTCGCGGAGGGCCAGTTCACGCAGTGCAATGAGATTGCCGATCTTGAAAAACGATTCCAGCGCCTGGTTCACTTTCTCTGAGGCGTATATCTTCCCTTCCCGCATCCGCTCCTGCAGCATTTGTGGCGTTACATCGATCAGTTCGACCTCACTGGCCATTTTGAGAATCGCATCCGGCACAGTCTCCCTGACACGTACGCCGGTTAATTGGGCTACCGCGTCGTTCAAGCTTTCCAGATGCTGCACATTTACAGTTGTAATGACGGAAATGCCGTTTTCGAGCAGACGGATCACATCTTCATACCGCTTTCTGGTTATACTGCCGGGCACATTGGTATGTGCCAGCTCATCCACCAGGACGACCTCCGGGCGGCGGGCAATAATTGCGTCCGTGTCCATTTCTTCCAAATTCGTATTTTGATATAGAATTTTGGCCCGGGGTACCGTCATTAATTCACCTATCTGCTCCTGGGTTTCCTTCCTGCCATGGGTTTCCAGCAGCCCGATGATAACATCGATGCCTCTGCTTTGAAGTATATTCCCCTCCTGAAGCATCTTGTAGGTTTTGCCGACACCGGGAGCCGCACCGATATATACCTTAAAGGTTCCACGGCGGATCACTTCAATCTTCTTCTCCATCTCTTGACTGGTCAACCGGTGGAAAGGCTCCTTCTTCCCTTGCGGATTACGTTTGATCGGCAGAATCCGTTCTCCTTCCTGCTCGGCCCGGTCGGCCATCAGAAACACATCAATATTGCGGGTCTGACGCAGTACACGGTCAGCGATCGAGCCCTGCCACCGCTCCTGCCACCGGCTTTTTTGGGAGTGGCCCATGACGATCCGCGTCACATTGTTATGAATGGCATAACGCACCAGTTCGGAAGGAAGCTGGCGTTGAAGGGTGAGAGGAAGCTCTTCAAACCTGGCGCCCACCCGCTCTACCAGCTTTACAATCGAACGCTTAAAGGTCTGCTGGTTCTTCGTCAGCGGCCGGTTGGGAATAGCAAATGTCACCACAATCAGATCACCGCCCAACCGCTTGGCGATTTGCTGGCCTCTTCTCACATAAAGCGACCCGTTCCAATGGTACTGCGCGGATACCAGTATCCGCTCCATCGCGCCGGAAGGACCAATGAGTCCATGTTCCTCGCGATGTTTCTCTAGCGAATCATTGACACCTTCGGCCACCAGACGCAGAGACAGCTCACGAAGCACGCCGAGATTGCCGGGCCGGGAGAGTGCAGGATGCGTCTCATGGCCTAAAACACCTTCCTCGATCCGCTTCAGAATAGTTTCAGGTGAGACATCGATCAAGCGGACCTCATCCGCAAGCTCCAGGGTATGCAGCGGTACGGTTTCATCTGCGCGGATTCCCGTCATTTGAAAGATGGTCTCACCCACTCCAGCCAATTCATACACATTGATGGTCGTAATTACGCTAATGCCGTTGTCCATCAAATAACGGATATCTTCCAGCCGCGTTTGAAAACGGGCTTCTTTGCGGTTGCGGTGCGCCAAGCCATCTACAAGCAGCACCTCGGGATTGCGCTCCAGCAAAGTCTCCAAAGGAAGATCCTTCTGCTCCTTGCCGTCTTTCAGCCAATGAACGCTGGGTACACGCTCCAGATCGGCAAGCTGCTGCATGGTTTCCGCTCTCTGCATCGTCGATACGGCACTGATTACAACATCAATGCCCTGCTTTTTCAATAACTTGCCTTCCTCCAGCATATGATAGGTTTTGCCTGATCCGCTGACGGAGCCGATGATAATCTTCAGCCTGCCCCGGTGCAAACGGTAAATGGAATACAGAATTTCTTCCGGGGTTTTGCGTTTGTATGGTGCCACTCGTTAACCTCCTATCCTTAAGCGGAAACTACCCCTGTCCGCTGGAAGCGCAGGCAGGGGTGAGCCGGTTCTAATTCGCCGGTGTTTCCATTAAAGCGAGATTCAGCTTCAGCACATTGACACGTTCCTCACCAAACACCCCAAGATCGCGGCCTTCAGTATATTTTGCCACCAATGCTTCTAGCTTATCTGCTGAAATACCGGTCAGATTGCTGATTCTGGGGATCTGTACCGTAGCCGCAGCGGGAGATATATGCGGATCCAGGCCGGAACCGGAGTTCGTGACCAAATCTATAGGCAGCTCACTAACCGGAACGTCAGGGTTATTCGCTTTCCACTCAGCTATAGTATTGCTGGTGCGTTCTAGCAAATCCGGATTGGACGGTCCATAGTTGTTCGATCCCGAGGCTTCAGCCTTGTATTCAATACTGGACACACGGCCTTGGAATAACGCCGGATTCTTAAAGTTCTGGCCAATTAGCTCAGAGCCAATCACCTGGCCTTCTCCATTCTTCAGCAGGCTCCCGTTCGCCTGGGAAGGCATAAGAACCTGGGCAAGCGCGGTAGAAGCCAGCGGATAGATGATCCCGCATAATACAACAAACACTAGGCTAAGTCTTATCACACTAAATATATATGAACCTTTAGAAACAGGCTTTTGCTCTATTGCGCCTGAATTGACGATTTGCATAATTTATTCATCCTTTCTTCTAGCCAAGTGCAGTGATCTTAAATCCATATGCTTACAACCAGGTCAATCAACTTTATGCCGAGGAAGGGAACCAGGATCCCGCCAAGCCCATAGATAAATATATTCCGGCTCAGCAGCTTGGTGGAGCTCATCGGCTTATACGATACGCCTCTCATCGCCAAAGGGATAAGCAATGGAATGATAATTGCATTAAAGATCAGTGCTGAGATAATCGCGGAGCTTGGAGAACCTAGTCCCATTACGTTCAGCACTTCCATCTCTGGAATGGCCAGCGTAAACATGGCGGGAATAATCGCAAAATACTTGGCGATATCATTCGCGATACTGAAGGTTGTTAATGCTCCGCGTGTCATCAGCAGCTGCTTGCCGATCGCCACAACCTCAATGATCTTGGACGGGTCGGAGTCCAGATCAACCATATTGGCCGCTTCCTTCGCCGCTGTGGTTCCGCTGTTCATCGCAAGTCCCACGTCCGCCTGTGCCAATGCAGGCGCATCATTCGTACCGTCCCCAGTCATTGCCACCAGCTTGCCTTCACTTTGCTCCCGGCGGATCACCTCGATCTTATTCTCCGGTGTACTTTCGGCAATGAATCCGTCGACTCCAGCCTCGAAGGCGATAGTAGCGGCAGTCAGCGGATTGTCCCCTGTGCACATAATCGTCTTGATTCCCATTTTGCGCAGTTCATCAAATCGTTCCTTCATCCCCGGCTTAACCGTGTCTTTCAGATAGATGAGTCCATATATCCGGTTATCAACTGCAACAGCCAGCGGTGTTCCTCCTTTGCCGGCAATGGCATTCGTTTGCTGATCCAAATGATCTGGAATCTGCCCTCCTTGAGAAGACACCCAGCGCTTAATGGAATCCACAGCCCCTTTGCGAACCATCCGGCCGTCCTGAAGATCCATTCCGCTCATCCGCGTTTCGGCGCGAAATTCTATAAACTCGCCTCCAGCCATAAGGCTGTTGTCGTAACTGTATCCTTGTTTCTTGGCCAGCTCAATGACGGAGCGCCCTTCCGGCGTCTCATCTTTCAGCGAGCTGACAGCGGCCCACCCGGCCAGATCCTCTACCGTCTCATTGCCCACAGGTACAAATTCACTGGCCATACGGTTGCCAAAGGTAATTGTGCCGGTCTTATCAAGAATCATCGTGTTGATGTCTCCGGCAGCTTCGACCGCTTTACCGGACATGGCGAGTACATTGAACTGGGTAACCCGATCCATGCCCGCAATTCCGATTGCTGACAGTAATCCCCCGATGGTAGTGGGGATCAGACAGACCAGCAGTGCAATCAAGACCGGAATTTCCAGGTTGACCTCCAGATAAGCGGCAATAGGCTGCAGGGTCACAACCACGATCAGGAAGATAATCGTCAAACTGATCAATAGCGTGTTCAGCGCAATTTCATTCGGTGTTTTCTGCCGTTTGGCTCCTTCCACCAGTGAGATCATCCGGTCAAGGAAAGACTCGCCGGGTTCACTTGTTATCTGTACCTTGATCTGATCACTTACGACTCTCGTACCACCTGTCACGGAGCCAAAATCTCCGCCGGCTTCTTTAATAACGGGAGCCGATTCACCTGTTATAGCCGATTCATCCACGGATGCCAGCCCTTCAATGACCTCGCCGTCGCCGGGAATAAGTTCTCCTTGACTGACAACAACGACATCGCCTTTACGCAGTTCGGAGGAAGCAACTATCTTAATGACGCCTCCCACCAGTCTATTCGCGGAAATATCCTGCTTGGTCTTCTTCAGTGTATCCGCCTGTGCTTTCCCGCGGCCTTCCGCCAGAGCTTCCGCAAAATTGGCAAACAATACGGTAACCAGCAGTATGAAGAAGACCGCTATATTGAAGCCTCTAGCCTCCTCAGCGTCGAAATAACCAGGGGCGAGAATCATTAGCAGAACAATAATTGTTCCAATTTCAACCACAAACATGACCGGATTCTTCATTAGTGTCATCGGATTCAGCTTGATAAAGCTGTCCTTGACTGCACTTCGTATAATAGGCCCACTCAGCAGCTTCTTTTTTTGTACAGTACTCATCTCTATTTCTCCCTCTTTCCTACCGTAGAGTCAAATGTTCAGCAATCGGCCCCAGGACCACGACCGGCAGAAATGTCAGTGCACCAATGATCAGCACCGTACCGATCAAGATGCCGGTGAACAGACCGTTGTCTGTACGGAATGTGCCGATTGTCTCGGGTACGGGTTGCTTGCGGATCAGGGAACCTGCAACGGCGAGCATTGCAATGATTGAGATATAGCGTCCTAGCAGCATTACAATACCAGTCATCACATTCCAGAATGTGCTGTTGTCCGCAAGTCCTTCGAAACCTGAACCGTTGTTGGCAGCAGAGGAAGTGTATTCATATAACACTTGCGTCAGACCGTGGTACCCGCTATTGCTAATAGCCCCTTGCCCCAGATCCGTCAGGAATGAGGCTGCTGTCGGTGCCAGAATGATCAGCGGATGAATCAGTATCGCCACCGCGATCAGCTTCATCTCCCTCGCTTCAATCTTTCGACCGAGGAATTCCGGCGTCCTCCCCACCATCAGCCCGCACAGGAAGACCGCAAGCACGGCGTACATCAGCATATTGATAAGGCCCACGCCTTTGCCACCGAAGACGTTATTCAGCATCATTAATGCAAGCGGCGTAATACTTCCCAGCGGGGTTTGGGTATCATGCATATTATTGACGCTACCTGTCGTCGCTGCAGTTGTTACTGCCGTAAACAAGGCGGATTGCGGTACACCGAAGCGGACTTCTTTTCCCTCCATGCTGCCTTGAGAAGTCTCAATCCCCAGGTCTGCCATTGCCGGATTTCCTTTGATCTCCGCAGCATAATTGAGCGACAACAGCAATACGAACAAAGTCATCATGGCCGCAAAGATGCCCCAGCCCTGCCGTTTATTCTTAGCGAACAGTCCGTACATGTAAGGCAAGGATGCGGGCAGCATCCACATGGACAGGATTTCAATGACATTGGTAAGCGGTGACGGATTCTCAAATGGATGTGCGGAATTCGCCCCGAAGAATCCTCCGCCATTCGTTCCCAGATGCTTGATGGATTCCAGTGAGGCAACCGGCCCGATCGCAATCTGTTGAGCAGCACCCTCCAGCGTAGTTACCTCCAGTGTAGGTTTCAATGTCTGCGGAACATGCAGTGCTACTAAAGCCATTGTTACAAGCAGTGCAAGCGGCAGGAACACCCGAATAATCGCCTTGACGAAGTCTTCGAAGAAATTCCCCAGTGAATTTTTACCGGTAATCCCTCTCACAAAAGCTGCTGCAACGGAAAAACCGCTGGCTGCCGATGTGAACATCATCATGGTGATAACCGCCATCTGCGAGAAATAGGAAAGACCGGTCTCCCCGCTGTAATGCTGCAGATTAGTGTTGGTCATGAAGCTGATTACCGTGTTAAACGTAAGGGTCTGTTCCAGCTCAGTAATTCCATTCGGATTTACAGGCAGTCCGCCCTGCAGGCGGAGAACCAGATAACCGAACACAACCAGCACAATGTTGGTAGAAAGAAAGCTGAGTGCATAGGTCTTCCAGGACATCCCTTCACGGTTTTTCAGGCCGCTCACCTTGTATATGCCTCGCTCGAATCCCCCAAAGATCCGGTCCAACCGGTTTGGTTCATTTGAGAACACATGAAATAAATAAGTTCCTACCGGTTTAACCAGCAGCAGCAGTATGGCAATGACTACGACGATTTGTATAATACCCACGAATGCCCCTCCTTCTTATAATGAGCTTCAGCTCAATGCTCTATATGTCTTGCTGTTTTTTACCGCACTGCCTAAAATTTCTCCGGATGAATCAGGGCGTAGACCAAATAGAGAAACAACAGCAGCGTTGCGATCAGGACCACTGTCATTGCTCTTTCCCCCCTTTATCGTCGATGACGTGCCCACACCACTGTGCAAACGCATAGAACATACCGAAAAACACAGCGAGTGCCACCACCATATACATGTCCATCATACCCTTCGCACTCCTCTCCAACATTCTCTCATATCTGCTTTTAACTACTGATTCAGCGTAACATCTATGCCATTAGTTCAGGGTTAGGGTTTGCATGAGAGAATAAAGATTGCATTAAGATTGTCAGAATTCATCATCTTCGTAGTCGCCTGCCCTCTTTAAATCAATGTAGTCGTAAATCTTCTTAATGGTATAAAGCAGCACGATCATGATTGCGATCAACCCGGCATTTTTTAAAAATTCATCCATCATAAAGATCCTTTCCTGAATGTCATATTTAGCTACCGGTTTAGAATAGCACTCACGGCATTAATTCAGGGTCAGGGTTTGTATGAGCGGATAAAGATTGCATTAAGTTGATCGTATAGACGGCGAGTCCTTCCTTTTCTGAAACCAAAAAAAACCGCCTTCACCCAAGACGGTTAATTCCGTACTACAGTATCCAGTTAGTCTGTACATTCTTCCAGGTGCGAAAGTACCCTTACTTAATATATAAAATATGTTACTAATTTACTATTTACATCAAGCCCAATTAAGATTATTGTATTAGCAGGAAATGATTTCCTTTCCGTAAATTGCAATTTGGTTTCAAAGTGTTAAGGGAGGGATGAAAGAACAATAACGCGTATAAATGTATGTCTTCCTTGTCGGCTCAGACTCAGGTGTAAAAATTTTAAATTAGAGGAGCGAGAACTGTGAAAGCAATGAAAAAACTTTTTGCTGGATTGATGATGTTTACTCTGATTTTTGGTGTATCCTTTGCCGGATCGGCATTTGCCAGCGGTAATGAGGTCAAGCTTATTGACTCGGATGTCGGCGTTATTTATAAACCTGGATATGTCGGATTCAGCGGCAATATTGAAGTTGCTAATCTGGGACCCGTGAAGAATGTGACTGTCCACTACACGACAGATAACACAAATTGGTATGATACGAGTGCATCTTATGTTGGGGCGGCGGATGTAAACCATGAGAAATGGCATTTTGGCATTTCCAGAACTGATTCTTCAACAGATCATTTGGAGTTAAAAAATCTGGACTTCATAAAATTCGCAATCAAATACGAAGTGAATAACCAGACCTATTGGGATAACAACGGGGGAGCGAATTATTACAATCAAGTGAATCATACAGTTCCCCTAAGTTCAGTGATTTTGGGATCACCAAATGTGCTTAACGCCAATAGCACTCTGAGCAATGGTGATTTTAGCGGCAATATCTATGTGAAAAACCTGAATCCGGCGAAAACAGTAAAGATACTGTACACAACGGACGACTGGGCAACAACTCATGAGGGCTACGCCACTTTTAATGGCTCCGTGAATAATTTCAATAGTGTTGAAAGATGGAGCTATAGTTTCAATGTTCCGGGTGCTACAAATGTTAAATATTCGATTGAATATACAACTGGCGGGCAAACGTATTGGGATAATAACTATGGCGATAATTACGAGGTATTCTAATTCATTTTACATTTAATAGCAGGATCACAGGCGGCTTATTATTCCGCTCTGTGATCCTTTTCTCTGTGGAGACCAAGTATCTCCACTATTTATAACGCTGCTTAGTGTTCCTATTGATTTTACACTTTTCTTTATTGAATCATTTTGTACCTATAGATTGAACTTATAATTCTTCTATTTTGGGATTGGTCGTGACTACAGAGAATGTTTGGACTTCCGGCCGCTGTTAGGTTTGGATTTCCTGAATTTAACCGCGAATCGCGGTAGAAATCCAAACCTAAAGGCGGACGCTGTCGCTCCTACAGTTCCAAAATCCCCCTCCGCCACTTTTCCCTACATGTAATTCTCAAGTTCAATCTATATAATGCATAATTATAGTCATTTACTTGAATACAAATCTTTTGACCTTCATTATTTTCAATAAAAAACTTTCACAAAGTGAATTAAAAAAATGCCCATCAGCCGAAGCCGTTGGGCAGATATATAACATTTTATTAGTGAAAAACTGTAAGCGATCCATCTATTGGGCTATCCATATCATTCAAAATACCAAAGTAATACGTCTTATTTTGATTGAGATTATAGAACATCGCATTTGCAGTTATGCCAACAGTCCCCTTATAGGTTGCAGCAACATTTCCAGTTGTAAGTTCATAAGCAACAATTCTATATTTTCCAGTTGCCCCATGATTCACTGGGGTAGTAGTAACATTGATATATATTATTTTCTCACCATTAACAGGGAAATAATAATTCGTAAATACATAGTCCTCTACATAAGAGAAGGAGCCTGAATAAGAGTTATTTGCCAAGTTCCAAAAGTTAGTTGGAGCATTACTTCCTCTTGCAGCAACGTTTTTCTCAGTCAGAACTTGCACAGGCTCTGTGGATAGAGGGACAGTGATATTAGGGACATCAGTAACTTGAACAGTAGAATTTGTCTCAATCTGTGTTGTATTTAAATTATCTACGAAATTGCTACTTGGAACAACCTGAGCAATTCTGGCAGGTGCATCCGAAGCATTTGGTGTAGAACTTGCCGCCGATACAGAAATAGAGATGGAAGTTAACAAAAATGCTGTAGCTAAAACTGTAAACACTTTTTTATTTTTCACCATTCAACCTTCTTTATAAATTATTATTATTGAAAGTAGGGTCCCTAAAAGCCCGCAGCGGGTTCATTTACTCGTAAAGGACTCAGGAGACGCTATGGAGAGTAAAATCCCTGTTTAATCTCTTTTGCGGACCCAGACGACCTTATCAGCTCTGTATTCTATCTAAAAGCGGCCATCAGGGAGAAATAACTGCGCTGGAGTCCGTTGTCCTACTGTAACAGGCTAAAAGCTCCAAATAAGTGCAACTCAGTCCGTTCATGCTTAGGAGCCAGGAATAGACTTTCCGGAAGCACACACACACCTTGCGGTTGAAGCGGTTTGAAGACACGCCCTAGTAAAAATGGGTGCTTTGAAATTTCTCGTTAAATTCTCCCATGTTTACGCTGACATTTTCATGAATTCTAAGCGTTAACTCAGGTCACTTTGTATCGTCGCCAACCTGCAACATACGGTAACCAACTCCGATATGGGTTTGAATGTACTTTGGCTGAGAAGGCAGCTTCTCTATTTTTTTTCTCAGAGTCGCCATAAATACGCGCAAGGCAGGGATGTCATAGGTATGACTGCCCCAGACTTCATGCAGGATGTAATTATGGGTCAATACTTTTCCCACATTTTTGGCCAGCAGGCAGATTAGCTTGTATTCAATGGGAGTGAGGTGGATTTCTTCTTCGTCCAACAATACAATGCCTGCCGAATAATCGATTCTGAGACTTCCGTTAGTAAAAATGGATGCATCCTTCAGCAGCTTGTCACTATCGTACCGGATGCGCCGCAGGCTGACCCGGAGCCTTGCCAGCAGTTCCTCCACGCTGAAGGGTTTGGTCAGATAATCGTCAGCGCCTGCATCCAGCGCGTCGATTTTGTCCCGGTCTTCACTGCGGGCGCTGACCACAATAATCGGGATATTCGACCATGCCCGAACCTTCTTTATAATATCTACGCCATCCATATCGGGAAGTCCGAGGTCCAGTATCATAATATCCGGCTGCTTGGAGACCGCCTCCAGAATCGAGGCCTGGCCTGTTTCAGCTGTATGGTACTTATAGCCCTGCGTCTCCAGTGTTGTAGTAATCAATTTGCGGATGGGCTTGTCATCCTCGACGACAAGAATTAAAGGCTTATTCATGAACAACCACCTCCACGGCCTGCAGGGTAAAGCGGAACACTGTACCTTGCGGAACATTATCTTTCACACTTATTGTGCCTCCATGAGCAGTTACAATAGATTTACACAATGAAAGCCCGAGTCCCAGTCCGCGGCGGCCATCTCCGCGGATATTATCCGCCGTATAGAACATGTCAAACAGCTTAGCCTTCGCTTCCTCCGGGATACCGGGACCGTCATCGGAAATCTCTACACTGACCATTTCTTTATCGCGTCTCGCCGAGACTGTAATATGCGACCCGGTCCCGGTATATTTAATTGCGTTGTCGACAATATTGATCAGGACCTGAATAATCAGCCGGGAATCCATTTTAGCCATAAGCAGCTCTTCATCAAGTACGGTGCTGATCATATGATCTATGCTGCTTCGATGAATATGAAGCAAAGCTTCCGCAATAACTTCCTCCAGAAGCTCTCCCTGCATATTCAGATTTAATGACCCATTATCAATCCGGGTAATGGACAGCAGGTTCTCCACCAGATTAATAAGCCACATGGAATCATCATAAATATCGGTGTACAGCCCCTTCTTCTGTTCCTCGCTCAGCACCTTGGAGTTTCCGATGAGGATTCCCGCATTGCCGGATATACTGGTCAGGGGGGTACGCAAATCGTGGGAGATTCCCCGCAGCAGGTTCGCCCGCAGCTGCTCCTGCTGGATTTGGATCGAGATTTCTTTTTGTTTTTCGTTTAGCATTTCTTTCTCCAGCGCCAGCGCACATTCTCCCAGCATGGCAATCATCAGACTTTTCTCAAAAACCTCCAGCGGGTCTTCCTTATCCATGGCGATGGCTGCCACTGCAAATACGCAATCGCCTCCCCGCACCGCATGATACAGGCAACTGGCGGCCGAGAAGGTATCTGTGGTAGCCCCGGCCCGTTTGTTATTCTTATAGACCCAGTCCGCAACCGCTTGTTCATTTCCGCCCGAAAACTCTTGAGGATCCACAGCCGACTCTTCCTTTAAAAAAACGAGCGGCTCAGATAAGCTGTCTTGCTGCACCGGATAAAAGATAATCGTTCTGTCCAGCAGCTTCACCATTTGCTGTGCCGTCTCATGAATGATTGCCGTGGTGTCTTTCGCCTGCTGCAGTTTACGGCTTGTCTCCAGAAGCACCTCTGTCCGATAAGCCTTTTGCGCGGATTGCCGTGCCTGCTCTTTTACCCGCATAGTCAGAGTGCTCGTGATAAAGGAAGCCGACAGCATCACCAGGAAGGTAACCGGATAACCCGAACCATACGCCTGTAAAGAAAAATAAGGTTTGGTAAAAAAGTAATTAAACACAAGCACACTGACAACCGAAGACACAGCGCTGTACAGCCGGCCTCCGGTAACCATCGCATTGAGCAGCACACCCAGAATATAGACCGTAATAATATTTGCTTCCCTGAAACCGAGATAATTAAACCACAGTCCGATTAAGGTGCAGACAACCAGAATTCCAGTCGTCTTGGCTGTGTCAGCCAGTGACAGCTCGGGATAGCTCACATATTGCGGAAATCTTTTATAGAACGTAGGCTGGGTGTCCGGAATAATATAAATGTCGATATTGGGTGCAGATGAGGTCAGCTTATCAGCCAAATTCGCTTTTGCAAACCACTTCTTTTTGTTATGGGAGCGCCCCACCACGATCTTCGAAACCCGGCTTGCTTTGGCATACTCCGCAATTTGTCCAGGGATATCTTCTCCATAGACTGTGGCAATTTGTGCGCCAAGCTGCTCTGCAAGCCTAAAGTTCGCCCTAAGTTCCGCCTTGTTTTTTTGGGTTAGCTTTTGCGTCTTCGGTGTCTCCACGAACAATGCGGTGAATTCCCCGTGAAAAGCCTCCGCCATTCTCGCCGCCGTGCGGATCACCTTTTTATTGGTAGCCGCCGAAGAAAGGCAGACCAGGACATGGTCTTTGGCATAATATTCGTTGGTTTTTACCTGAGTGCCGATGTGTGAAGCAATTCTGTTCAACTGGTTTGCCGTGTACCGCAGTGCAATCTCACGCAAGGCAGTCAGTTTTTCTTTGATATACAAATGGGCATTTGTCCTTTGTGCATCTTCATCCGGATAGATATTCCCCTTGTTCAGGCGGTCGATCAAATCATCGGGTTCAATATCAACCAGTTCAACCTGATCGGCACTATCGAATACACTATCAGGAATACGCTCCTCTACAGAAATACCGGTTATTGAAGCGACTACATCCTGCAGGCTTTCAATATGCTGCACATTAATGGTGGTATAGACATGGATTCCTGCGCGAAGCAGCTCGCTTATGTCCTGATATCTTTTTTTATGCCGGCTGCCAGCTGCATTGATATGAGCCAGATCATCTAACAGGATAAGATCAGGTCTTCTCCGGATCGCACGGTCCAGATCAAACTCCTCTGTAAGGATACCGTTATAGGTGACTTCCAGTGGCGGCATCAGTTCCAGACCCTTGAGCAGAATCAGCGTCTCCGGCCTGTAATGAGACTCAATATAGCCTGCAGCAACATCAATTCCGGCTTTTTGTTCCTCATGGGCGGCACTCAGCATGGCACAAGTCTTGCCGACACCTGCCGCGTAACCGAAGAATATTTTCAGTCTTCCAAGTCTTTTCTCTTCCGGTATGTCTGGAATCTGCTCAAATACGGAAGCTGAGCCGGTGCGGTTTGTTGCCATTTGGCTACCCCTTTTACAATATCTTCGCTTTTAGCGCTAGTATATCATGAGCAAAATCTGCATAGTGTTACAACTTTGGCTGTGGTATTAAGATTGTATTAAGATGAAACGGGCTAACCCCCGAGGATTAGATCAACCTGCTCTTTGGCACCTTTCCAGGTGGTAAGCAGCGGAAACGCATATTGCTCCCGGGCCTTCAGGTTCCAAGGATGTGGAATGCAGAGTACTTTCCTTCCCTCCTGCAATGCTGGCACCAAATTATGTACCCCGTCATCAATGAGCAGATCGTAGTTAATCAGCGTCTTCCGCTTGCAAGGAAAGAAGTTCTCGATTGGAATAAAGGGCATATGCTTCTGAAGCCAGTTCCACTTCTCGACGACTGTCTTCGGCTGTGCAGCCGTAACGATAATTACATCATAAGCGTTATGCAGCTTCTCCATTTCCCCGACAACATGCTCGTCGAACAGTTCAAGCTCCTCAAACAGACCGGGCCGCCCGTAGAAGATTTCCTGAGTGCAATCCGGATGACGCAGATGATCGGTATCCCAATCAAGCATATCTTCATACCGCAGCAGATGCGTAGGAAAATCATTGTTGTTATGATAAATTGCCCGCTTGACCAGATGACAGATCGTATCATCCATATCCACGGCAATAATTGGCTTTCTCATATATGTACCCCCATAGTTGTTTCTAGGTTATAGTATTGCTTTATTTATATTCGCTTATATTGCTGTTTTAGTCGAGAGCAACTTTATCACAAGAAATAATTCAAGGCAGGAATTGCAAAAGCCAAGCCCCTCTCGTAAGAGGTGCTTGACTTATTTGTTGAAGCGGCTCATTTGTGTACTATTAGTTCCCTGGATATGCAGTGAGGAATTCATTAACTTCCTCTGAAATCTTCTTGGAATGGGTCCAATGCAGATAATGATGCCCTTCCAATACGACGAGCTTGTTAGAAGCTACATTCTTAAGCTGGTTTTCGTAAAAGGTAATGTTAGATTTGCCTTCTTCATTCACTTTGTCCGGTTTTGTAGTAAAAATCATTACAGGTACGTTTGAAGGGAATGACAGGTTCTTTGTTTTTTTGATATTGTTGTTAATTTCGCTTGCTTCATTTACTACATTCTTATTATAGGCATTCCATGCAGTGAGGATCTTAGTCAGCTTTAAATTCTCATCAGAATAAGGTCCATCAGCAGATATCGGCAGAACATTCTTAGGGCTGACGTAGGTTGCCAATCTTGCAAGTCCGGTTGGTGCCGCCAAGCTCATATATTTAGGCATCGCGGGCGCAGACTCTTTGAAATACTCCATCGCCTGCGGCAAGGTAGGATCAATGCCTATAACCGCTTTTACCTCAGCAGGATATTTATTGGCATAATACATGCTATAAATTCCGGATATAGAGTGGGGCATTAGGATATAAGGGCCTTTTACATTTGCCTTTTGCAAAGCGGTCCGCCATTCCTCGACGATGTTTTCCACCGTTCGTTGTTTTGAGGTCTGCTCACTCCAGCCAGATCCGAAAGGCTCCACGACGACCACTCTATTGTTTTGAGCCAACTCATTCATCAAAGGTTCGAAATCCAAGACAGGCGCTGCTGTCCCCAGGCCGCTTAAAAGAACAATAGTGTTTCCCGTCTCGCCTTTGGTGTACACATGCATTTTCTTGCCGGAGACTTCCACCAGTTGGCCCCATGCAGGGTATTTCTTTTGTTCGTATTTGGTCACCAACATATTGCCCACCACGCCGAGAGTCAAAACTACGATTAATAGCAATGCAATACTTCTGGCAATTCTCCAAAATTTAAACTTCTTTTTCTTTTTCTCTTCCATCGGTTTCACTGCTCCCTGTAACAAGTCTTTGAACGTAAACGGATAATTGTCGCTCCCCTACTCTTCTAGTGTAAAAGACTTAGTTTAAAAGCAGGGTTGGCGAAAGGTTAAATTCCGTTTAAATAAAAACTCCATTTGCAGGAAACATTACCTATTTTTGAGATGAGAACTCAACAGTTTGCGTGTCCATAATCGGATTCCAATACCGCTCAATAGTTAAGGTTAGCGGTTGCGGGTATTCAACGGCTTCCTTTCCAAAATTGTAGAGGTATTGATCCACGGCAGTACTCTCCTTGTTCGAAGAACTTCTACTGATCTGGCCGTTCTCACCAGCCGTTTTGTGTGATTGACCATTGGCATCGGTAAAGGTATCGGACAGCCGCATACTAATGATACTGTTCAACGGGACTTTGTTAAACGTTTGCCGGAACAGGATCTTTCCAGTTTCCGCCCCCTCTTCAGACTTAATAATGGAAAGGTCTGTGCCCGGAGCTTCGATCATCTGCTTTTTGCTTAGATCGACTTTGATTTTCATTTGATCTTTATCAAGAGCGGCAATTCCGAAGGTCTTCAATGTGGCAGCATCCGGCTGGCCGTCCTGGGTGTTCTTGAAGTAAAGCGTGGACTTGGAGCGGTCAGAATAAACCTCGGAATTATCAGCTGTGATGATGCCGGGGTAGTAGGATTTCACCGTCTTTCCTCCACTTTTAACAATCAGCACAGGCTCAATCAGGCGGAAGATTTGTTTATCATTATTCTTATCAAATTCCAAATCCACATAGGTGTTCAGCGGAGTATAGAGCACCTGATTCACTTTAATAGTCTGACCATCAACAATCAGATTGCTTTCGGGATGTAGCGTTCGTGTCTGTTCCTTGAACATGTCCGGATCAAGCTCGAAAGGAATTGACAGGTTAGTCTGGAGTCCCTTGCCTGAAGTTTGGTACAGCATCACATTCCATGTCACTTCCTTGGGATAGTCAACCGTGGGTGACAGGTTATTCGTATAGATGAAATAGGAGGTTTGGCCCGCATTGATTTGACTACTATGAGCAGTTATCTCTAAACTCGCTCCGATAGACGCTGCTTCAAAAGCTCCAAAATCCAATGAGAAATCAGCATGAGATACCGTTTGGTCCGTATTGTTGTGTACACTATACAAAATAAACAACTTTCGGGTGTCTGCGACAGCGCCCATGACTTCGACCCGCAGACCGTTTTTCTCCACGCTCTGGTAGACAGGCTTTATGAGATTCCGGTCTAGTATGCTTTGAAAAGACCTATCGCTTATGGAGGCTCCGCTAAATTTTGCGGAATCGGTCCATGGTTTAGTGGTAGCTGTGTAGCTCTGCGGCGATTGTTCGGCAACTTCCGTTCCTGGAGCATCATTGATATTAAAAAGAAACAGTGCTGCTGCAGCGGCTGCGATTACTACACCCATTCCGTAGAAATAGCTGCGCCGCTTTTCGCGTTTTTTCCCCTGCATGATTCCACCTCGCATTGCATTATAGAGTTTCATTTCCTCAAGGGCTTCAGCATTATGCTTTACTTCATCCACATTCTGGCGCAGAACGCGTTCTTCTTTGTCAATCATATTCTTTCACCTCCCGTATCTCTACAGATAATCCCGCAGCTGCTTAAGTCCCTCGCGAAGCCAGGTTTTAACCGTACCCTCCGGTTTTTGCAGCACATTGGCAATTTGGGCAGTTGTCATGTCCTGGTAGTATTTTAGAATCACCACATGCCGGTATTTCGGCTTCAACCGGTCCATCGCCCGTTCCAGGTCAATCCGTTCATTGCTTTTCATTTCCTGCGCCGCTTCTTCTATCAGTGTCTCCGCCGGAAACACACGTTTTTTGCGCCGGAGTTCATCCATGCAGCAGTTGATGGTAATTCGTATCACCCAGGGTGTAAAGGCTTGCTCGTCTTTGAGCTTTTTGCGCTTGATCCATGCCCGGCAAGACGCTTCCTGCACCACTTCCAGCGCGTCAGCTTCACTTCTCAGGTAGCTGAACGCGATCGAGTACAACTTGCGGTGCTCCACATACAGCCGCTGAAAAAAAGCTTCTTCATCCATCTCGGCAACATCCACCATTCTGACCTCATTCATCGTATTTTCTACCATCGCCACTCCCCCTCTCTTTCTATAGTGTTGGCATGTAGAAGAGGCCCTCTGAAAGAGTTCATGTAAGTAAGACGCCTTTCAACGGGAAAACGATTGATTTATTTTTACCGCGCTCACATGTTATACCACAGATCAACCTTCCTTTAATGTTCTCAAAAGGTTATAATTAACTAATAATGAAGCAAGGAGCTGATTTATATGTTTGATGGCAATAACTCTCCTCCGCCCCGTACAACGGACCATGTAGGCCATAAAGCCAACTTTGATGTAAACGAACAGAAGCTTCACTCCCGGGGCATTCCCAGTCTGTGGGATGAAGTATCCAGCTGGCTGATCATCGCCGGAATCATCGCTGTAATATATCTGCTTTTCAAAATATTTTAGATCAATAAAATGACCGTATCCAGATAATTCACCTGGACACGGCCATTTTTTATTTATACGTTGCAATGGGAGCAACTCCCTGAAAACCAAGCTTTACAAGTTTCTGAATATAGACATCGTCAAGTGTTTCACCGGTTAATAATAATCTGTAGAAAATAGGACCGTAAATGAGATCCGTACATATCCCGATATCGAGTTCTGCATTTAACTCCCCCCGCTTGACGCCTTGCTCCAATAGTTGTCTGGCCTCCAGCCTGCGCGGCTGAAAATACCGTGTCCGGTACGCCTCTGCCAGACCCTCATCGAGTTGTCCTTCACCGATAATCTCGGTAATCATTTTGCCTTCCCGGCTAATCAGGAAACGGGCCAGATTCGTGGCGTGGATAAGGATGTCCTCGTACACCGAACCTGTATCCGGCAACGGCAGCCTTTCTGTAGTCGCTGAAAGGAAGCCATCCATTATAACTGCCGCTTTATTGGGCCACCACTTATAGATCGTAGCTTTGCTAACCCCGGCACGCTCTGCAATTTTCTCTACGGTTACTGCCGCAAAACCATGCTCAAGAAGCAGTTCATAGGACGATTTCAAAATCGAACTCTGAGTCTCCATGTTGCGTGGACGCCCTCGTTTGGTATTCACACTATCAGTCCCCTTCGCAAAATAACTTCACAATCCCACATTTATAAATACTATACGTTCATTATACTTAATTGCCAATAAAAAAGAAAATCGAAATCGCCTATTTACAAAACGATACGTTCAGTATATTATTTGATTATGAATTAGTGAACTGAACGTTCAGTATATTATTTAAACCATTCTTTTATGAAATGAGGAGGATTACAATGCAAAATGAACAAGAAGTGAAGGGTCAGCCTATTCCGGGATGGATTACCTTTCTACTCGCGGCCTCTTGCGGTATCATCGTTGCCAATCTTTATTACGCACAAACGTTAGTGGGTCCGATCAGTGCTGCAACAGGGCTGTCTTCAGCAGCAGCTGGATTAATAGTTACCATTACTCAAATCGGTTATGTTCTGGGTCTGCTGTTCATTGTACCGCTTAGTGATATTTTCGAAAACCGGCGTCTTGCCGTGGTTTCGCTGATCGTCGTCGTAATTGCTCTAGTGGCGGCGACTTTCGTACATCACGCAGCACTGTTCCTGACGGCTTCCTTTTTTATTGGATTAGGTTCTGTAGTCGCTCAAATTCTGGTCCCTTATGCTACTTATCTGGCTTCTGAAGAACAACGTGGACGTGTGGTGGGAAATGTGATGAGCGGACTTCTGCTCGGTATTATGTTCTCCCGTCCATTAGCCAGCTTTACTGCAAGCTTCTGGGGATGGCGGTCTGTATTTGCAATCTCCGCGGTTCTGATTGCTGTACTGTCGGTCTTGCTGTCGCGGATTCTTCCGAAACGTATGCCCTCGCGGGCAATGAACTATGGAGAGTTAACCCTGTCGCTGGTTACTTTATTCAAGCAAACGCCGGTATTGCGGCGCCGCGCCTTTTATCAAGCTTCTCTTTTTGGAGCCTACAGCCTTTTCTGGACTGCGGTCCCTTTACATTTGGCAGATGAGTTTGGATTGTCCCAGCAAGGGATTGCATGGTTTGCTTTAGCCGGTGTGGGAGGAGCCGTAGCGGCTCCAATCGCCGGACGTCTGGCGGACAAAGGCTGGACCCGCCGTTTAACCGGACTGGCGATGGTTTTGGCTACACTTTCCTTTTTATTGGCTTTCCTGCTTCAAGGCCATTCTAGAGCAGTTCTTCTCCTGCTTGTACTCGCCGCTATTACCCTGGATATGGCTGTGTCGGGAAATCTCGTGCTTGGACAGCGTGCAATTTATTCACTCGGGAATGAGGCCAGAGGCCGGCTGAACGGTCTGTTCATGTCCATATTCTTTATGGGCGGGGCTATTGGATCCTCCTTGGGAGGCTGGTCCTATGCTCATGGCGGCTGGAGCTTCACCTCTTTGATCGGAACGGTCTTGCCGCTGCTGGCGTTGCTTTACTTTTTTACGGAGAAAAAAAGCGGAGTGAACAACATTTAACCTTTTACTGAGACGCGGATGATATTTAGTGCTTTTCTGAAACAGCCCATAATGGTAAAAAAGGCGTCCCATCTGCAGAAACTCAGCTGAAGGGACGCCTTAAGTGTAAAAAACCTCCCAATTTTTCGGGGAGTTACACTATAATAAAGCTTAACAGGCTTGTTTACATAAATGAACATTAATGGAGTGTGGTAATGATGAAGCTGCAATTTAATTTATTTCCCGGCGGGATGTCCAAAGCACTCACCATGAGCTATGATGACGGGCAAAAACACGATATTCGTCTGGCCGGAATATTTGATCAATACGGGATCAGAGGAACCTTTCATCTCAATAGCGCAATGCTGAACGCTCCCGGATTTCTTACGACTGATGATGTACGGGCCATAGCCCGCAATCATGAAATATCGGCGCATTCTGTAACACACCCGCATTTGGACCGACTGCCATTCCCCATGGTGGTGGAGGAGCTATTGGAAGACCGCAGACGACTGGAGCAGCTAGTAGACTATCCGATTCGGGGAATGTCTTATCCCTATGGTTCGTATTCGGCAGCTATCATCCCTCCGCTACAAGCAGCAGGTATTGAATATAGCCGTACTGTTGTTTCCACCAGGCAGTTTGATGTCCCTCTTGATTTTATGGAATGGCATCCCACTTGTCATCACAAGGATGAGCTTGAGGGGATTTGGGAGCGCTTTACTACCGAAGGACCTTCGCAGAAGTTCAGGCTCTGCTATGTTTGGGGGCACAGCTTTGAGTTCGAGCGCCAGAACAATTGGGAACTGATCGAAGCCTTTTGCCGGAAAGCCGGCGGTCACTCCGATGTATGGTATGCAACAAATGTCGAAATCATGGATTATATTCAAGCTGTCCGTTCCTTGAAGTTTAGTGTCGACCGCAAGATTATCCGCAATCTTTCCTCCGTGGACGTTTGGCTATCCATTAATGACGAGCCAGTTTGCATTAAAGGCGGCGGTACCTATATCTCAAAGTAATCCAGTGAACAAGCTGCCGGTTCTCCCGGCAGCTTGTTGCGGCTGCTTAACTTCAATCTACATGGGTTTTGCCTGCGGATGATCAGTCAGCCCCTTCATTACAAACTCCGCCATGTAATCCATAATCTGCGGAAAATGCTGAATCCCGATTTCATCTTTATGGGTGTCAATAATGATAATTCCTGTGAAAAAAGCCATGATCAGCTCAACATCCAGGTCATTTCTTATCTTCCCTTCAGCCTGCCAGCTTCTGAACAGTTCTGCAAAACTGTCATATAAGAAATCAACCTGTTCGACTCCATTCTCTTCACGGTATTGTTGCTCAATCTTGAAGAAAACATCTTTATTAAACCATTCTTTAAGGATTGGGTTTGAATTCATTCCATTAATGTTTAATGCTATTAATTTTTTGATCAGCGGCAGAGGTTCCTCATTTAAGTCGATGGATTTCATAATGCTCTTTTTCAGCTTCACATTTTCTTCCAGGAAGATCTCCAGGAACAGCTTCTCCTTAGAAGAGAAGTAATTATAAAATGTGCCTACTGCAATCCCGGCCGCTTTTGTAATGTCGGAGACATTGGTTTGTTTAAAACCTTTCGTACTGAAGATAGCTTTACCATTGTTAAAAATCTCTGTTTTCTTATCCTCCACTCTATTGCCCTCCGATAGATAATTAGTCACTGTAACTTGCTATGAGCGTTTAACCATTCTTTTTCCCATTCCATCGAAAATGCGACCAGCCATTTTTTTGACAAGCCCTAAGGAAACCGGGTAATAGTATCCCGATTCAAACCAGCCGTTTTCCTTGTAATACCGGTAATCCTTAGACTTATCGTCGAGCATTAGCTGAATGCTGGTACGGGACATACGGAACGTCATCAGCCTGAAAAAAGAAGGAACTGGTGGTGCTGCACGCATAAGGTCCTTGTAAAATCTCGCAGATGCTTTTTTGATTTCCCGGGTTATTTTATTCTGCGCAGCTTCACTTCGGGGCTCAAGCGTCGTCAGGACACAGCCTTTGGAGACTCGAAATCCGAAGTTCCCCCCCATACTGCTAAGATACTTAACGATAGCGTTGCCTCCAAAGATTCCCTGATTAACAATAGCCGTAAAGGTCTTCCCAAAAAACCGCGGTCTATGGAATGTAAAAGCAAGCCGGTCCAGCAGGTTCTTCATTGGTGCGGATACATGAAATGCGTAATTGGGGGTAGCGAAAATAACTCCGTCTGATTGGATCATCTTTTCCATCAGAATGTCACGATCATCATGCAAAGGGCAATATTCCTCCCCTTTATCAAAACATACCTTACAACCCCGGCAATATTCAAGCTGATAATCTTTAAGAAATACGATTTCGAACTCAATATTACCATAAGCTTTGAGATTACGCTCAAATTCACATACTGCCTTGTAAGTCGAATGCTTCTGATGATTTCCGATAAATGCAGTAACTTTTTTCATTGAAGCCCCTCCAGTATCTTCTGTGTTTAAGTCGAATTTGTTGGTGAATGAATTATTTATTATTCATTCACATCATAACATGGATATTCTACTCTGTCAGGATTGATATCCAGGTTTATACAAAAAGGCCTGCCCGAGATATCCCTTCATGGAATCACTCTCAGGCAGGAGCCTTTAGTTAATCTTATTGAATGGTCAACTTAAACCCATTTTGGATGAAGTATAAAGCTGGATAAGCGATATTGCTTGTCGTCAGGTTCTTGAATGTTGCGGAACCATTGCCGGTATAAGTGTAGATCGCCGCACCCGGATGGGGCCCCGCGAACCGCGAGGTGGTAATCCCGTCAAGTCCAGTACCGTTAATATTGATGTTGTTAAACACAATATTCTCGAATCCGCTTCCGTAGCCGAACTGAACTGCATCCCGCTGAGTGTTGATGATATCAATATTGGTGAATGTTACGTTCTTGATCGGATCATTGGAAGCCTCCAGATCTATCGCTCCGCGTTCTCCATCGTACAAGTCTTTACTGGTTCCGCTGTTGATTATGGTTGTATCCGAGAATACAATGCCGGTATTGTTCTGGAAATGATATCCCGGGAACACCGTGTTCATTCGGATTCCGGAACCTCCAACGGTGTCAATGATGTAGTTGTGATCAGCCTTATGCCCGCTTCCGCCGAAGAAGGCAATAGCCGCTGCACGCCAGTTATTCTCGATTGTATTATAGGAGAAGACATTGTTTACACCCGCAGGTGCACCATTGGTATTGCTGGTCCACACCGCAAGACCGTCATCTCCGTTATTCCGTACGCTGCTGTTACGTACGGTGGAGTTGCTTGTTCCTTGGGCGAAGTTGATTCCGTCGGCGAGGTTGTTGCGGATGCGGCTGTTCTCGACCACCAACCCGCTGGCATAGATTGCCGGAGTATGCCCATAGTCCCCTACCCACATGCCGCATTCAAAATGCTCTACCCAGACGTCATGGATGATGGAATTGGTTCCGAAATTGTCCATGAAACCCTTGTAAATCGCATTTTGCCCATATCTGGAACGCAGATTTGAATTAAGATACACATTGCTGAAATCAAGCTTGCCTGTTATTCGGAGCGAAATGCCTCCACCAGCCGCATTTGGATTGGTAAACTGGAGATTTGTATGCCAGTAACCCGCTCCAGTAATTGTTATGTTGCTTATCATTTTACTGATCGAGCCAATCTGCCAAATGCTGCTGAGGTTGAAGGTTCCTGCCGGAATGTAAAGTGTTTTCCCGCCTGCAACTGCTGCAGTAACAGCAGAATTGAAAGCAGCAAGATCATCCTTATTGTCATTTGCCACTGCCCCGTAATCCGTTACAGAGACTGCACCTGCCGGACGTGAGACAGCCGCTGGAACGGGCTCAATTTCAATGAAATCCACACCATATTCCAGGCTGTCCCCGTTATTCTTCTGAATGCGTATCGTATCTCCCGGTTGCAGCGCTGCGTCCATTTTCCAATGCACTTCATCAAACCTGAACAGCGGGCGTCCTGCACTAGGCGCATCTCCCGGCATATCGCCCGAGAAATACTGCCAGCTGTAATAGGAGGTCAGCGGAATGGTCTTGGCCTTGACTCCATTTACATATACATCCAGCGAACCGTTGAGTCCCATACCGTCTGCCGAATCTGGCATGGTGAATCTCATGGTTACACCCGCACCGCCTTCACCCGGTCTTACTGTCCACTGCGCATAAGAACCGTTCGAGGGCAGTGCCACATAACGCTGGCCGGAAGCTTCCGAAGCAATCAATGCCTGATTGAACGTAGGTGCACTCTTCAGGGCTGCAGCTCCACCTCGGGCAGCGTCATCGGTGTCGTACCGTGTGTAGGGTACACTTGCCCCACGAAGAGAAGATACAACCAGATTTGTTGTATTTACATTGTTAGCCTGCTTTGCCGTCACTTCGTTGGCGTCTGCGGCAACGGTAGTAGTTACGGTATAGTTGCCATTAAGCGCTGCCCAAGTCCCCGGAATTGCAACATGAACAGATGCTCCGGCAGCGAGGGTACCACTGTAGGAGCCATTAAAGGTTTGAATGGTGGAACCGGCAGAATTCTTAAGAACTACAGTGACTCCATGAGCACCATTTGCTGAATCCATGGTTCCCTGATTTTTAAGATTCACAGTAAAGTTGACAGCGTTATTGGCAACCGGGTTGCTTGGTGTCCACGTTACTGTACCCACCAGATCTGAGCTAGTCACAGGAGCGACAACGAGCGATGCTGCGTTCGTATAGCTGTTGTTGGTGTCGTTCTGCTCGATAATAAGGTTGCTCTCATCAACTTTGGCGGTTAAGGCATAGGATGCAGCGGCTTTTGTTCCTATATTCAGCGAAACGTTCGCCGACCCGCCTGCCGCTAATGCGCCTACCGGGGAAGTTCCGGCAAGTTCACGGTTCAGGTAAAAATTCACCGTAGAGGCTGCGGAACTTGCATTGCCATTGTTCTTAACCGTTGCATTCAACGTGATCACACTGCTCTCAACAGGAGCGGCAGGTGTCCAAGATATGCCGCTAATCAGGAGATCCGGGTTCGGTGCAGGTGTGCCGAATACTTGAAATTCAGCAATTTGTCCGGCGGGTGCGCCGGAATTTGCTGTGATGTTAAGCTGTATACGTTTGACCGTTGCGGTCACCGGAATAGTGACCGTATTGCCGGAGGCCGGATTAAATGTATACGATTGTGCGGATACCAGACTGCCGAAAGTCGTCGTGTCCTGGTTATGGCCGAGCACATGAATGGTTTGTGTGCGCGTACCCCATTCAGTGGACGGATTGAGCTTGAGCACGACCGATGTAACGTTGTAATTTGCGCCGAGATCAAGCGTTAATGTACTTGGATTGCCGCTGCCTTCCCAGTATGTGTTCGTATTATTATCGTTTGCATTAGCAGCCACGAACGACTGAGTACTTGAGGATGCGTTGATTGGTTTGCCGAAGGCAATGTTGCTGCCCGGAGAAGCCGTTGGAGTTGCTGTCGGGTTGACTGTTGGTGCCGGTGTAACCGTTGGTGAAGCTGTTGGTGTAATTGTTGCTGTAGGAGTAGGAGTCGCTGTTGGTGCTGGTGTTGGTGTTGGCGTAATGCTGCCGGTACCATAAATTTCGATTTCAGAGAGTTGTGCAGCTGGCCAGCCGGTATTGGCTGTTACGTTCAGACGGACGTAACGTGTACTGACAGCGGTGAAATGAATGGTAACTGAATTGCCAGCCACCGCCGGATTAAATACGTATTCCTTGGAACCGACAATATCTGTAAACGTTGTGCCGTTCGTGCTGCCTTGGATGGCCAGCGTTTGCGTACGGGTTTCCCAGCCTGCAGGAACTTTGAGCACTATTTGATCCATGCTCGTACTTGTTCCAAGATCGACACTAATCCATTGGGGGAATGTACTGTTCGTGCTTTCCCAGTAGGTTTCCTGGTTGCTGTCTTTGATGTGGTCCGGGCTGTACGTTTGAGATTGTCCACTCGACGTTACGTTCTTTCCCAGCGTCAGGTTCGTTCCGCCAGCCGCAGATACGGGTGCGAAAGGCCCAACGGCCAGGAACCAGCTTGAGATCAGCAGAATGACTACAAGTGAGCCTGCAAGATACTTGCTGCGCATGATACTCCTCCTCCAAAATGTGTAGGTGCTTGATCGTAGCTGTAGCCGATGCTCCTCCTTTCTATGCAATACAGCTTCATTATAGAGATTACGCAGTATAACCTATGAGAGGTAATTCTACGGAAAAGATGGCCGATTCCATGAATAATCCAGCGCCGATCGTTATCATTGAAGATGTATTATTAAAGCGGGACGCACACCGTAACAAGCTAAGTTGACACGTCCATAACTGCGAATACTGCTGCGAGGGCCAATAAAAAACGCGCGTGAAGAACTGCCAAGCTGAGTTCTCAGCCACCACCAGGAGCAGCCCAATTCTTCACCCTCCTCGGTGATATAGTCATTTTTCACTTTTTTATTATACACGTACAAGTGGCATCCATCGTTCTTTTTTATTCTGGCAAATTCTGTTGCTATTGCCCGACGTTTCGCACTTAAAGAGACTTCATCAAGTTTATAGGTCAGCTCTTTCACATCCGAAACACTGGGCAAAAAAACCTTGTCCTCCGTGTCTGAACTACCCTCTCCATTGTCAGCGCAATGTGTAGTCTTGATGAACCTCTTCTCGGAGTCATTGAACGCGGCATTATAAAACTCATCGTTCAGCCACCTTCGCAAATCAGAATCATGCCATGTAATTTCGGCATGCTCCCCATGATATCGCCTGCAATCCAAAATGTACTCGCTCAAAATGAACAGCTCACTACCCGAATTTTGCAGCACCCGCCACTTAATCGGTGTTCTGTCCTCGCCGCCAAGCGTCTGCGGGTAAGTGCCAAAAGTAAAGATTTCGCCGGGCTTTGCGCTCAAGTGCAGCGTGAAAGCAACGTTATCTTTTTCCAAGTAAGATCTCCTCCTTTCGTTTCTAATGTAATCGTACAACATTTATGCAAGTGCTAAGCTAAAGCCGCCAGACCCTTGATTAGCCGCAATATTAATTCAAAAAAGTTTAGCTATGTACTTTAATGTTTTCCTCTAAGTTTTGTCTGCAGTTAAAACGTTTGCCAGAGCCTAAGTGCAAAGATCATAATGCATAATTAAGCGAAAAAAAACAGCGTCAGGCTCTCACTGTAGAGTAAGAACCTGACGCCGCCGAGTCTGAACAGCAGCAATTACAGCATTTACGAAGGATACCCGTAAGTAAATTGGTAGCTGCCCGATCCCATTTCTATTTGCACACCAGTTTCTGCAGGCAATGTGCTGTAAATGCCTTCAGCCTGCTCCACCGGAATGCGGCTCTCAAGCAATCCCTGCAGCGTTGCTCCCGGAAGTATAACTACCGCACTTGTATTTGCGGGGACCGTAATCTGAACTTCCATGCCGCCATCCTCCAGCCGCCGCCATGACGAAGCCACTGTGCCATACATAGTTTCTAGACTGGCTTTAGCGAAATCCATGCCTTGGCCCGGTCTCGGACGGATATGAACCTTCTTAAATCCCGGCTCGGCTTCGTCCGGCCCCATTCCGGCAACATAACGGTACAGCCATTCTCCAATGGCTCCGTATGCGTAGTGATTAAAGGAGTTCATGTCTGCACTCCAGAAGCTGCCGTCCTCCCTGATCCCGTCCCAATGCTCCCAAATCGTTGTTGCCCCTTTAGTCACTTGATAGAGCCAGGATGGATAATCCTTCTGAAAGAGCAGTTTGTAGGCAAGATCGTTGTGTCCACTGTCACTAAGTACAGGATTCAGATAAGGCGTGCCGACAAAGCCTGTTGTCAGATGATCTCCGGCTTCGGCGAGCAGTTCTGCCAGTTTCAGGATGGCCTGCTCCTTTGCTGCCCCGTCTATAAGATCAAAGCGCAGCGCCAACACCTGAGCCGTTTGGGTAGGGACGGATATCTGCCCGTCTGGATTCACATATTCTTCGTGGAAGGTTTCAAGGATTCTACGATGTAATTCGCGGTAATTATCTGCATCCTTTGTATTTCCCAGTGCGGCAGCAGCTTTAATTGTCAGTGAAACCGAATAGGCATAAAATGCGGTAGCTACGTAATTGGGATCTGTGGCTCCAACATAGCTGTCCGGCTTTGAATCCAGCGCCAGCCAGTCCCCGAAATGAAATCCGGTATTCCACAAATAAGGATTGTCTCCCTGGGCGCGAATATATCCCACCCAGCTTTTCATACTCTCATACTGTTCTGCCAGAAGCCGCTTGTCGCCGTACATTTCATAGATCGTCCATGGACAGACTGCAGCTGCATCACCCCAAGCTGCCGACGAGTTGCTTGTCTCTCCCCAGCCGTCAGAGAAAGCTTCCGTCAGGTTGGGAACATAAAACGGAATGCCTCCTTCAGGGGTCTGATCCGCCTTCAAATCCCGCAGCCACTTGGTGAAAAACGGGGCAGTGTTCATCAGATACGAAGCTGTACGGACAAACATCTGCGCATCACCGGTCCAGCCGAGCCGTTCATCCCGCTGCGGGCAGTCGGTTGGCACATCCAGAAAGTTCCCCTTCTGCCCCCAAAGAATATTATGATGCAGCTGGTTCACCAAGGGATCCGAACACTGGAAGTCCCCGGTACGCTCCATATCTGAATGCACCACCACACCTGTGAAATCCTCAAGTTGAACGGTTTCCGGGAAGCCTGTAAGCTTCACATAACGAAACCCATGGAAGGTGAAATGAGGCTCATAGCCCTCTATTTCATCACCCTTCAGCGTATAGCGGATGAGCTGCGTCGCACTACGGATATTTTCCCGGTAGAAATTGCCGTCCCGGTCCAATATTTCGGCATGCTGAAGTTCAACGGTCTCGCCGGCCTTCCCCTGTACCGAAAATTTGAGCCAACCGACCATGTTCTGCCCCATGTCCAGAACTTTATCGCCTTGGGGAGTTGTCAGCACTGCAATAGGCTGCAGACTCTCATTCCGGGTTACAGGAACATTTTCCTGTGCCACAATAATATCTTTGGAATGCCCGATGACAGCAACGGGATGCCATCCTGCTTCCGATGTACTCATAAGATTACGCTCCAGCCGCGCATCGTAAGTCTCACCCATATAGATATCCGACATGCGGATCGCGCTTTCTGCCGCCTCCCAGCCTTGCCCGGTATGGATGCGCTGCGTACTGCCATCCGTATATTTTATATGAAGTTCCAGTAAAAGCGCTGTTGTAGATCCATAGATTTTTTTCTCCTTTTTCCATCCCAGATGTCCCTTGTACCAGCCATTCCCCAGCAGTGCGCCTAGCACATTTGTCCCCCCGGACAGGAGAGTGGTTACATCATACGTTTGATATTGTAAGCGTTTGCCGTAACTCGTCCAGCCGGGAGTGAAATAGTGATTTCCTACACGCCGGCCGTTCAACTGCAGCTCGTATAGACCCAGTGCGGTAACATAAATTCTTGCACTTGCAACCGTCCCTTTAAGCTCAACGAATGTACGAAGCTGCGGGCAAACCTCGGAATCTTCAGTGAAATACTCGGTTGGAGCACTGATCCACTCTCCCTCCCATTGCTCACCCATTAGCCCGGTTTCAAAAAATGCAGTCTCCGACCAGCGGGAGCACACTCCGCTTTGATCCCATGCCCTAACTTGGTAATAGTAACGTGTGCGTGCGTCCGGCTTCACCTGATCCAGCTCGACATGAATGGACTGCGATGACTCCACTCTGCCGGAATCCCAGCTCATTTCACGGTAGCCGCTATCCACAGCAACCTGAATCTGGTAAGCAGCCTGTTTGCAATCTCTGCGATCCGTTACCAGCTGCCAGCTGATTCGGGGTGCAGCGAGATCGATGCCGAGCGGGTTTTGTTTGTACTCACAGCGAAGTTTTACAATTGAGAACATATCGGTGTGATCCTCCCTCTATAGCTATAATTTAATCATTGCTCTATAATTATAGCTTCGGCACCGCTTTCATTACCCGGTAATACGGTCAATATATCCCTGAAATCATGCCATTTTTTATAGGAGGAGACTACATGCAACGATCCGCACAATTGTTCAAAAGCGAGAGTTTACTGCAGAACAATCTGCACTTGCTGGTCAACCGCTACGCGGAAAACTTCTTCGCTCCTTATCACTCCCATGACTTTATTGAATATTGCTACGTCGCTGAAGGGCGGGGTTTTCATCACATTGATCAAGCTGTTATTCCGGTCCGCAAAGGCATGCTGTTCGTGATTCCAGTGGGCGTATCCCACGTGTTCCGGCCGGCCACATCTCATCCAGAACAGGACCTTTTGATTGTCTACAACTGTCTTTTTGATGATCATATGGTGGACCGTTTGTCCGCCCTGCTCCAAGAAGAATCACCAATTATAGAACATCTGCAGTCGCTCGGCAGCAGCGGCTCAGCTTATTTTTCCGTCTCGGATTGGGACGGCTCGATAGAGAAACTAATGCTGAATCTACACCGCGAAATGTCTGTGCCTGGCATCGGCTCCGTAACTATGCTGCAAACACTGCTGAGCCAGCTGATAGTCACCGTATACAGACAACTATATGCGGATCAAGACAGGTCCACAATCGAGGCTTCCGATTTCGCCCAGGTCATTCTATTTATGGAGCAGAAGCTTTCCGAGGGAATCACTCTTGCCCATCTGGCCCAAATGTCCCGCTGGAGCAGCCGGCATCTCCAACGTATGTTCCTCAAACATACCAGCCAGTCCTTTGGCTCCTATCTGCAGCACCTGCGGATTCAAAAAAGCTGCGAACGGCTGCGCACCTCTGATCTCAAGATCAGTATGATTGCCGGGTCGGTAGGATACCGGGATATTGACACTTTCAACTCCGTATTCAAGAAAATTGTCGGTGAGCCGCCAATGGCGTATCGAAAGCGACATCGAACGTAACTTTTCCTCTGTCACAAGCGGAGCGGCTTCGCCGTCCTCAAATAAATTATATTTTAAAAAACCGCCCAAAGGGCGGCTGCAACATTCTTTTATTCTAAGGCGTATCTTCAAACCGCTTCCCCGCCAAAACCAGCTGCTGTATGCCCTAAGGAATCATGGGTGCTCTGAGCACGAACGGACCGAGTTGTACTTATTTGGGGCTTTTAGCCTGTTACAGTAGGAAAACGGACTCCAGCGCAGTTATTTCTCCCTGCTGGCCGTTTTTAGATAGAATGCATAGCTGATAAGGAGTACGTACCGGAAAGTGCACCATAAAAGTATCGGAGTACGTAACCCGAAAAAACACCGGTATACGCACTTAGCAGATCATCCCCGCAAGCTGCGGACTGTATAGCCTCTATTTATACTGGTTAGCTCTTTTTACTAGGTTCGCGGACCGTATAGCCTTTATTCGCATTCAGTTACTTATAAATAGGAGAGATTAGAGCAAATAGCTGCATCTGGGTCCGCCAAA
This sequence comes from Paenibacillus sp. FSL M7-1046, assembly GCF_038007405.1. Taxonomy (NCBI): domain Bacteria; kingdom Bacillati; phylum Bacillota; class Bacilli; order Caryophanales; family Paenibacillaceae; genus Paenibacillus; species Paenibacillus sp. FSL M7-1046. Next base: position 6,297,748 of record NZ_JBBOXB010000001.1, read on the forward strand.
GAGAATAAACAGGTGTTTTACTCTCCATAGCGCCTCCTGAGTCCGTCCGAGTAAACGAACCCGCCGTGGTTTTTTAGGGCCCCTACTTTCAATACTAAATCTCTGCTTCCCCAAAGCTCTTCCAGTTTGAAGACATCCTCTAGTCACTCGGGCTTTCTGTTGAAACATTGTACCGCCGCATCACCGGATGCGCATTCAGAGGCAATGGCTCTGCAAATTTGACATCCTTAAAGATCTGATCGCTTCGCGACTGCCACCGGGTTCTTTCTTTTGATTGTGGTATAACAGTGCCTGTAATGATCTTACCCTCCGCATCACGCTGAGTAATCTTTAATGTATGCTCAGCCCGGTTAATCTCCAGCATGGTATTGGATTCAACCTCTATACTCGCGACCTCAAAAGGCAAAATATCAATAATTACAGTCAGCCCAATTCCATTAAAGCTGTATTGATAGGTCTGTCCGGAAGCTTCCGCAGAATATCCTGCATTAATGCTGCCGCCACCTACTTTGACCTGATAGTGCAACTCTTTGATCTCTTCAGGGATTCTAGGTGCAAGCGTAAGCGTGCGGCGGATCATATCCGGCCGGATGCCAAGAAAATATTGGTACCAGACCCGCAGCTGCTCCGCATTGGACCAGGCCTGCAAATAAGCTCCAGTTAGCTTCGCCCAGTCCTCACCCACCTGAGGGTAAGCATCCAGATTCTCACTCAGTCCTCCGACTACACCGAGATTCAGCGCTTGCCAGTTCATATTTCGGAACAGCTTGTATGCCGTTTCTGGCTGGCCTGCTTCAATCATCCGCTGCATGGCGATGCCGTTTAACCAGGTCCATACCGCGCCGTTGTGATAAGCTTCATCTTTGTGATATAGCTCCGTTAGGTGAAAGGGATGAAACAACGGATGATGACGGTCGAGTGAGGCAACTCCCCAAGGATAAGCCAGTTCCTCCCATGCTGTGCGGATAACTTTGCTCTTATATTCACTGTCTTCGAGCATATCCAGAGCAAACAGCTGGTTCGGACGCAAGGAGAATTCCGCTTCGCCCTCCGCAGTCAACCGGTCTGCCAGATAAGGATGTGTCTGATCACGGAAGTCCAGCTCGAAATTCCCCTTTAACTTCTCAGCAATGGCATCCCATTTGGCTGCATTTTCTTGATCGTTCATAACCTCCGCAAAATATACTCCCGCCCGAAGCTGATTGTACCAAAGTGCTTGTATATCATTGGCCCGGGTATCCCTTGGCGAATAAGAGTTCAGATCCGCATCGCGGGCATCCATCCACGTTTCATTATCTTTATGTGTAAGATATCCTTTATCATCCACCCAGTTGCGGATCGATCCTTCTATACTGTTCTGCACCGCCGGGTACAACTGCGTGATGATTGCAGTGTCGCCGGAGTATTTTACATAATCCTGCAGCTGGATAATAAAACGTGGTGTACCGTCAGTGGTATGGTAATCAATGTTCTGGGGAGCGAGAATATTCGGCACCCTGCCGAAAGTTCTGGATGACTCCTCCGTATCCTGAAATTCCGCAAAAGATAACAGGATGTGCTTGGCCGTCTCGAATTGTCCGCTTACGAGCGCTGCACCCGGAAGAGCAATAAATTGATCGCGCCCCCAGTACTCATTGAACCAGGGCAGACCGGCGTAAATCCCCTCTCCCTGCTGCCTTGTCACCAATTGATCCATCGTGAGATTCAGCCAATTCAGCGCAAGGGTGAGCAACTCCGAGCTGGAGTCCACATGTACATTATGGTTCAAAAAATCTTCCATCCGCTTCACACGTTCAGCTTTCCAGCGGACAGCATGTTTCTGGGCATCCTGAATCAAGGCAGTTGCCTCAGCGGCCGATTTGCCAACCGCTATGTAAAAGCCGTCTGAGTTGCCAGAGCTGGTTATAATCCCGTCGTCCATAGACAGCGGCTGGATGTTCTTGGAGCTTACGGCAATAATCCAGTCTCCCTCCATGGAGGCAAACAGAGCAATCTGATGATTTAGTGCTATACATTCAACATTCTCACCGTTTATGACAATTCCGGCAGCCTGCCCGGAGCCGCCTTCCAGACTTACTTCTATTACATTTTTATAATCAAACATCCAGAGCTCTTCGGTCAGTTCCCCGTGTTTGCGAAGCATTTTATAGGGATACACCCAGACATCCGACTTTTGATTATCGAGCTTTTGCTTATCTACATATAGAGAATATCCGCCGAAAATTCTATTCTTGGCCACATTGAAACCTTCAAAATAAGCATGCTCCGGATGATTTGTCACGTGTGATTGAGTGAAGTAAAAGGCCGCTTCCTTATTAGTAAAAGAAATGCCGCGATTGGCGTCCGGTGGTACAAACATCGACATCGATTCCAGAATAGCTGGGTTTTCCTGTGCATTCATCAACATTAACCTCCAAAGTTATTACGTTTTACTTTAATGAACCAGCAGCCTGAAGGAGTAAGGTTCCATACTGATTTCATCTGACAGGCGGACGGATTCTCCGGCGAAAATATCCTGCAGCACCTGATTCTTCAGTTCAACGGGCAGGTTGAGGCTTGCCGCAGCCGGTGAATTATGAATCAGCACATACAGTGTGCTGTCTTGCGACTCTTTTGAGTAAATCAAGCTTCCAGTCTCATCCTCAACGGACAGCCATCGGATATCCGTTTCCTTGAGCACGTTGTATTGCTTTCTTAATTCAATCAACCGGTGAATGGTCTGATAGAGATTCAGGTTTTGCTTCGCAGCATCCCATGGCATACATTGCCGGTTGTGGTGTTCATCCCCGCCCAGACCCACTTCGCCACCATAATAAATGCTGGGGGAACCGCCGTACGTAAGCTGGAAGACATAAGCCAGCTTCACCAATTCTGGATTGTCTCCGCAGCAGTGGAGAATTCGTGCAGTATCATGGCTGTCCAGCAGGTTGAACATATTTTGCATCACTGGTTTGGGATAGCTGACGAGCAGCCCGTTAATCGCATATACAAAATCTGCTGCTGTAAAACGTTCCTGATTCTGAAGATGGACCCCAAAGAAGCGGGTAACAGCCGCCGTGAACTCATAGTTCATGACCGCATCAAACTGGTCGCCCTGTAGCCAGGGGTTGGAGTAAAACCAGTTTTCACCGAGAATATAGATCTCTTTGTTGATGCCTTTGATTTTTTTGCGGAATTCCCGCCAGAAATCATGGGGCACTTCATTGGCTACATCCAGCCGCCAGCCGTCTATGTTATACCGCTCTGTCCAATAGACAGCTACACTCAGCAGATACTCCCTTGCTGCTGCATTTTCTGTATTCCATTTTGGCATAATTTCGGCAAATCCGAAAGTCCTGAAGTTCAGATGTGCTCCCAAATCATTGCTATCCGCCGGAGCCGCCATAGAATTTGATACCACAGGTTTGTCCGGATCCATAATATAAAAGTAATCAAAGTAGACCGAGTCTCTTCCATTCTTCAATACATCCTGCCAGAAGGGATGCTCCTGCCCGCAGTGGTTGAACACGGCATCCAGCATCACTTTAATACCCCGCTTGTGCGCTTCTTCCACCAGCAGTCCAAAGCTCTCATTGTCGCCAAACTGCGGGTCGATCCGGAAATAATCTTTGGTGTCGTATTTATGCGAGCTTGGTGACTCAAAGATAGGCGTAAAGTAAATCCCCTCACAACCAAGATCCCGGATATAATCCAGCTTCTCTGTCACACCCTGCAGGTCCCCGCCGAATTTCTTCTCAGGACCGTCCAGTTCATCGCTGCCCCAAGCGAGCAGATTGTCCTGTTGCCCGGTAGCTCCCCTGTTGAACCGGTCCGGGAAAATCTGATACCACACGGTATCCCTCACCCAAGCGGGCGCTTTATAAAGATCATCTTCGAGGATATAGGGGTAGTTGAAATAATTCGTATGGTCGGCAGGCGGTGTCCAGTCTTTCTGAAGCGGGATGAAGCTGTGGGACCCGGCAAAACACAGCTCCTGGCCGTCATCTAATACAAATCCATAGCGGATTCTGCTCCATTTAAACCCCGGCACCTCTGCAAACCAGCAATCATGCAGCCGGGTGACATATTCCTTCTTCATTTCCACAGGCTGTATGTTATTCACTGCAAATTCATACACATGTGATCCTTTGCTTACAGGCCTCCAGTCGAACGGGTCAATGGGAAGAAGCTTAACAGCTTGTATATCATCTCTTTTGGTCTTGATACGGATATGCAGTGTTTCCTGATTAACCCCATAGGAAAATGCCCCCTTGGGTTCGTGGATAAATGCTGCCAGTTCCATAATAAACACTCCTTATAAATTGATATTAACAAATCACTTATACGTTTAAGTAAATTTATTATATTCTTCTTATCAGCAGGCTGTCAATCGTGCGAGGAATCCAGACGGTAAAGCGTAAAAGCAGCAATAACCGCCAGGGCAACGCCGGCTGCACCGAACCATGCAATGGAAGACAAAGAAACTTGGTTGACGGCTATTCCGCCGAGTCCCGCTCCGGCAGCCATCGCGAGCTGCATCATGGACTGATTCAGGCCTAGCATAACCCCGGATGCTTCAGGCTCAATCGTCGTTAAATAATACTGCTGTGTCGGTCCAGTCGACCAGGCAGCAAATGACCAAAATACCAATACGGCCATTACTCCGGCCAAAGAGTCCTTAACCACAGCTAACAAGAGCAGCATTACGATATGAAGCGCCATTCCGCTGAATAAGGTACGGTGAATTCCCCAGCGGTCTGTACTGTAGCCGCCAGCCTTTGAGCCAATCATACTGGCGATCCCAAAAGCCAGCAAAACCCCGCTGATGTAACCGCTGCTTATACCCGATACTTTGAGCAGGAATGGTGACAGATACGTATAAGCGATAGAATAACCGCCAAGCCAGAAGAAAGAAATGGACAATCCCAGCGCTACTTTTGGCTTTTTCAGCAATTCTAGTTGCTTACGCAGCGGTACAGGTGTATCCCCCTTTATATTGGGTAAGGTGAACGAGAGAATGATCATTGCCAAAATGCCCAGCAAAGCAATTCCGCCAAACACAAACTTCCAACCCAGAATATCCGCTGTCATCCGCCCCAGAGGGACTCCAATAATAAGCGATGCCGTAAATCCCATGACGACCGTTGCGATGGAGTTGGCCTGTTTGCCTTCAGGAGCGATTTTTGCAGCAATATTTAAGGCCGTAACCACGACTACTCCGGCTCCAAGCGCCATCAGGATACGTGCAGCCACGAATAGTCCATAACCTGGCAGCACGAAGGCAAGAATGTTGGATACAACAAATACACCCAGTGCAGAGACGATTAATTTGCGGCGGTCCATGCTTGCCGTCAAAGCCATTAGCACAGGTGTGCAAAGCGCATATACCAGTGAGAAAATCGTAATCAATTGACCTGCAGACGATAGCGATACACCAAACGAAAGTGAAACCTTATCTAAAATCCCGGATAAAATGTATTCCGAGGTTCCGACCAAAAAACTGATGATGGCGAGTGTGTATATCTTCCAGCTCGTAGACATATGTAATGTTCAGCTCCTAAGTTGTAGTTATATAAAGATATATCGCGAATTATAGATATTATTAATCAAATAAAATCTACATATTACGAATTATCGAATTGTTAACTTAAAACAAAACTGAATTCTTAGAACAAGAACTCAGTTTGTGCCTTACATTTCTTGCTTCATGTATTCAGCCATATTTAGAATCGCTTCTTCATCCCTCTGGTAATACGTAAATTTGCCAATACGTTTGGTAGTAATAAGCCCTGCTCTCTGCAGTATCGAAAGATACTGGGAGGCAGTAGATTGGGTCATATTCAGCTTATCGGTAATTTGACTGACACATACCCCGGTTTCCGTCATATCAATCCCTTCATGGGGTGTAAAATGAACATCAGGCTCCTTGAGCCACTGCAGGATTTGAATCCGCGATTCATTGGACAACGCTTTAAAAACATCTATAGGTTTCATGAAATTTATTATATCGATAATTTGCGATATGTCAATTCTCTATTTCGGAAATTCGGGAGAGCGGAATCCGTATTTCAAAAATTCCATCGTGGATGAACTTGGCGGCGTCTTGCTGAACATATACAACAACCCGTCCATCCAGCAGATACCAGCCTGTACTGGAGTTTTCGATTCCCGGAAACTGAAGTGGTGCGAAAGGGCCTGCTTCCCCTGAAGCAATCCTCAGGTTAACATACTGATTTATCCGTGTTTGGTAATTCGGATTATTCCCGGCAACCTGCTGTAGTGACAGCTCCTCTCCTGTTGCGAGATCGAAGGTCCAGCTGTACCGGATGCTTTTGTCCTGCTTGGATTCGCCCATATACTGATAAGTATCCGCATATAGACTGAGCAAACCTTTTTCATTGTAAGCGATCGTCCACTCCACTTGGAGCCCGTAGGGTAAGATATGAGCGTAGTCAATAATTTTGTCCTTGCTCGGATGTGCTGCCCAAGCTTGCGCAAGCTCTTGCTCGGCCTGTGTTTTCCAGCCTTCTGCCTTATTCTGGAGGAAGTGATTGATTTTATCGATCCCCTCTTTGTTCGCAGAACCGGAAAGAACAGGATAACGGATAGAAAATGAATAAGGCTCTGTAGTTACCGCCAGCTCACCGGAAGCGGAAATCGTCAGCTCATTTTCAGGACGTGAGTTGAGGAGATAACTGTTTTTGCCCTTCAGCACAATATCATAACCAGACATTGTCGCCAGCTGGCGGAGCGGCACATAGGTGGAACCCTCTCTGACAAACGGTGTTTTGGCTGAAGAAGTTAAGCCGTTGACACTATAAGAACTGTTGTAAAGAGTTAGCTTGATTACGCGCCGTGGTTTGCTGAGCGTTAGATCACCGGTGCTGGCATGATTATCCACCGTGTATCCCATGGCCCGAGCAATCGGCATCAGCTGGACCAACAAGGTTCCATCCGCACTGTACGCCAGTGCTTTCAGCTGTTTACCCTCAATGTTGAATGTTGTGAGAACCGGTGCATAAGGTGAGACGGCAGCGGCAACCTGAGGTTTGATTGCAGAAGCTGAAATTGCCTTAGCTGCTTGCCCGCCACTCATTCGGGAAAATGCTCCGACGTCGGCAGATACCCGGGCAGGTGTGGCAAGACACATACTCAATAACACGCATACAGCGGTAAATCTGAAAATACGGACTTGCATTTGTGACTTTTGAATAGGCAGTGACATGGTAAACCCTCCGTTTCCATTACTTACCTATAGACGAAGAATTGCTTGTTTTGTTTCGGTAACTGACCGGAAAGAGGATTTCAATTGAAATCTTCCTCTGTCAGATCCATATTTACGTTCATGCCAATTCGGCTGCCGTCGGCTGCGGCAAAAATCAATTGGGAAGGCGCGAAATACGAAGCATCACCTGCGGCATATATACCGGAGACAGAAGCTTGTCCTTTGTCATCTGTCCGAATTCCTCCAAGCTCCGTTATTTCACAGCCTAATTGCTCTCCTAACGTTGAGCTTTGCACAAGTTTCGGAGCTACAAAGCCGCCGGTTCTGGCCACAATAGTTCCATCTGCAAAACGAATGTGCTCAAGCCGCCCGTTCTGGCCGAGGAAAGCCGCAACCGGTTGTTCAATCACGACGATTCCTTTAGATTCAAGCTGCTGTCTTTGCTCTTCTGTCAAGGACGCCTGGCCATGTGTACACACAAGCAAATCCTTGCTCCAATTGAGGAGCAGCTTAGCCATATGGAATACGGTCGGATATTCAGAGACAATGGCCAATGGTTGATCCCTCAGCTCCCATCCGTCACAATAAGGGCAGTTAAACAGGCTTTTACCGTATAAAGGACGTAGGCCTTCGATCTCCGGAAAGATCTCCTTTAGACCCGTCGCCAGGATAAGCCTCCGTGCTTGAACACGGACTCCTCCCAAATCCTCTATCTCAAATCCACCTTGCTCTTGAGAGACCGAAACCACTTCGAAGGGCAAATGGTCTACAGACGGATAATGCTGCAGTTCCTCATGTGCCACGCGCCTGAACTCAGCCGGAGTTACTCCATCCCTTGTAATAAAACCGTGAGACGCATGCGTGACAGCATTTCTGGGACGGTTGTTGTCGATCAGAGCCACACTCCTCCTTGCTCTGCCAAGCACTAGGGCTGCATTCAGCCCGGCAGGTCCCCCACCAATAATCGCGCAATCGTAAATCATAAATCTCATCCTCCTTGATGGCTATTAAAGACTCTTTATATCCGTAAATAGAACAAAATTTTTTTCTTGAACTGCTGACCTGAAATTCCAGATCGCAATTCATCATATTCAAGGACTTAATATATCTATAATGACTTTATATTTGCAGCTGCGTCAAGTTGAAACTTGATAATCCTATTTAATGAAAATATAATGAATTAGATAAGCACCAAACTAAAAAAAATTATGGAGGACCTATGAACCTCAACATTCATGAACGGCTGGAACCCGTCTTTGAAATCTTGGGTTTGCTCTACGTCAGTTGCCATGTGGAGAATCACAAGAAAGGGACGATTGAAGACCTGAACAAATTCGGGCTTGACGGAGAAGCCTTTTACAGCAAGCATTTGAAAATAGTAGACAAGTACATCCATACCTTTCTTAAATATCGTGTACTTGGTAAGGAAGCGGACTTCTTTTTCGGGGATGAAAATGACTCCTTCTTCTCCATTCTCCATCTGCTGCTCAGTGAAAATACGGCTTGGTTAAACTCACTTGCAGAAGTGCCGGATGAGGTGCTTCATGAAGAAATATGGAAGATCCTGCTCGACATGGAAGTCATGCAAAATTACCAACTGCAGAAAACCTCACCTTCCGGAATTCTATCTTTGGTTGATATTATCACCTTCCTGAGCGACAGTCCTCTTGAAGAAGGGATGAAATGGAAAATGTTGAGGCTGCTGCAGCAGCCGCGCACACAAATCCAGGCGCTTTCCCGGATCATCAACAATAACTTGGCTGCATTTGAGCAGGTGTGCCAGGAAGTGGAGAAGCCGCTGAACAAGCTGATTTCCAAGTATGTTCAATCCGTGCAACGGCAGGACGATGTACAATTTATTAAGCTGGTGGAAATGTTCAGCGATGCACCCTCTGTCCATCCATCCTTAATTGTTCCGCTTGGACAGGTGATGTTCGCCAAGCATTGCTACTATGGCCTGTTCGTCGATCTGCTTCCGGTAGCCAGTAAGGGCCATGCCGATTCTAAAGATTTTCTGCTGCTTCGGATGAAGGCACTCGGGGACAACAGCAAACTGCAAATTCTGGCGTCGCTCAAGGTTAGTCCGAAATACAATCTGGAAATTGCAGATCAGATGGGCTTAACAGCTGCCACCATGTCTCATCATATGAATGTGCTGCTCGCATGCGGTATGGTCGGAATTGAGAAAAAAAACGGCAAGGTGTATTATCATCTGGACTCAGACAACTTGCGGCAGTTAATTACTGACCTTGAACATTTTCTGCTATAGCATTGACAGACTTCCCAAGAGTTTTTAGCGGGAAGTTTTTTTGCGAACGAATAAGATTATCATCTAATATGTTTGACATAATTATAATTAATATGATACTGTCATCTTATCAATTTAATGATAATCTAATTTTAGGAGTTGGCTATTTGATGAAACAGTCCATCCGTCAAAACAAAATGCTGCTTGCGGTTACCCTGCTGTTCAGCATCATTACCTCGGCAGCAGGCGTACTGATTGCGATCATTCTGCAAAAGGTAATCGATGCCGCTATGCAGGGTGACATGTTGCTTTTCAAAAAAATCGTAATCCTGTCGGTTGCATATTTGCTGCTGCTAAGCTTGTTCGGCTTCATGTATGCCATTTGCAGCAAAGCCTTGATCCGCAATCTGACCCTGTCACTGAGGGAGCGGGTATTCCGTGGGGTATTCCGCAGAAATGCAGAAGAGTTCACTTCGTCCAATACGGCTGATTATTTGTCGGCACTCACCAATGACATCAAACTGCTGGAGGATAACTATATTCAACCTCTGCTGCTTACCCTGCAGAATGTTGTGGTTTTTGCAGCCTCCCTCATTATACTCCTCTACCTGAGCCCGCTGATTACCTTAATCTTGGTGGTATGCATGATCCTGATGTTCACCGTCCCTTCCCTCTTCGGCAAAGCTCTACAGGACAAACAAAGTGCCGTATCTGCCCGGATGTCCATTTTCACGACGAGCGTTAAGGATCTGTTGTCGGGTTATGAAGTGATCAAATCCTATGCGATGGGCAAACACACGGAGCAGAAGTTCCAGCAGGAGAACACCGCGGCAGCAAACACCCGTTTTGCCGCTGACCGGCTGTTTGCCGCCAATGAGAGCCTCTCCGAAACTCTTGCCATTCTCACCCAGTTTTCAGTAGTCTTTATTGCCGCTTATCTGATTATTTCCGGAGATTTCTCAGCGGGGAGCCTGGTTGCCCTTGTCCAGCTGAGCGGCGGTTTTGTGGGACCTGTACTGGTCGTGATGCAGAATCTGCCCAAAATTCAAGGTGTCAAACCTGTTGTGCAACGGATCAATGATCTGGCAAGCGAAGAGGCACAGCCGAAGTCAGGTTTGCTCGAACCTGTGTTCAACGAGAATCTGGAGATCAGCCGCTTACACTTTGCCTATCAGCAAGGAAATCAGGTGCTTTCGGACATCAATCTTTCCCTGCAAAAAGGAAAAAAATATGCACTGGTCGGACGAAGCGGCTGCGGTAAATCTACACTTGTTAAACTGCTTAGCGGGTATTATGACAGGTATGAAGGCTCCATCACCCTTGATGGGATTAACATCAAACAGCTTGACCCAGAGCGGCTGCAGCAAATGACGGCGACCATCCATCAGAATGTCTATATGTTCGATACGGATATTAAGCAGAATATTTGCTTGCATGAGGAATTCTCCGAGGAAGTTATGGAAACTGCCCTTCATACCAGCGGAGTCCATAAGTTTGTGGAGAAGATGCCCAGTGGACTGCTGACCACCGTCGGTGAGAACGGCTCACAGCTCTCCGGCGGCCAGCGGCAGCGGATTGCCGTTGCCCGGGCGCTGATCCGCAGCAAGCCGATCCTGATTCTGGATGAAGGAACTTCCGCGATTGATATGCAGACCGCTTATGAAATCGAAAGCAGACTGCTCACGCTTAAAGAGCTGACCTTAATTACGATAACCCATAATATGAATGAGGAATTGTTGGGATTATATGATGAAATTATCTATATGGAGAACGGACGAATCGCTGAGGTTGGCTGCTTCCAGGAGCTTCGCGTGCGTGGTGGCGGATTTGCAGCCTTTTGCTCATTGCACAAGGAGGATGTTGTGGGGGCGCTTCAAGCATAATCATGTGAGATCATGGGAACAGCCAGCTCCCTATAAACCGGAGACTGGCTGTTTTTCCCTGCTAAGAAACGCTGTTAATAATAACATGCTGAACCCTGAACGTCTTCACGACGGTTAATCAATTTGATTCTACAAATTAAAGCCGGGCTGTCCAAACCGCTCTTGTCCAAGCCAGTTGAAATCCGGCCCGTTCCATATTGTTCTGGCTTGTAGAACCAAAACCCGCCTGAGCCGTTATGAGCCGACAACCTGCCAAGTGAGCCTCGTGCATCCTCTTGTGCAATAATGCAGTCTGGATCCCCCGGTTTCTGTATTCAGGAATTGTTGCGGCGAGTGTGCAAGAGGCGATATCGCCGTTTATATGCATCGCAGCCACTCCTGCCGGAATCCCCTCCCAATAACCTGCGAAAAGCTTCCACCCCGGCCTATTCAGCAATCCTATGTTATTATTCACGAAATGAATCTTATCGGACAATGCCATGCCGGAAGCTAGGCAATGGATTTCTGCATATGTGTCAAAGGAATTTACGTTATTAATTTCGACAATTGTTATCTTGGATGGAAGTTCAGACGGCGCTTGACGCGGCAGCCCATACAGTACAGCATGAAAACCACTCTGGTAAAGTCCGTGATCGGCTAACCCTTTAAAAAGCTTGGAGCTGCAATGAACAGGATCCACATCGATCTGGAAAGCTCTGTCTTTGGCCGTGTAAAATCGGATGATCTCCTCCAGCTTGTCTACGTCCTGATCAGAGATTCCTTTAACAGAATTAAACAGGCTCCATGGCATGGTCCTGATATAGAAACCAGTGGTGTGGCCGAAACGGACAATCTCAACACCCTCCGGGTTACCTTCGCGTTCGCGGATGGAGTTAATTCTTGAGGTTAAATAGTCAATTTCTGACTGCTGGATTTGTTCAGCAAGACCTTGGTTCAAGACTGGCAGCTTCATGAAAGATCACTCCTTATTCAAGTTCCCTAATATAGCAGGCATCACAGGCAAAATGCTCCGAACCGGCCAGCGGTGCTTCCAGTAACGTAAATCCATACTTCTTTTGTAAAAATGAAATAAATCACGGAGACAGTCATCTGCACATTGCCTCCAAACCCTTCTACATATTCTCTTAATTATACATGAAACTTCCGCGCATCCCCCCGTCTTTTTGCCTGTGGTTGATGACCGATGACTTACATACGATATCCTATGTGCTGAAGGCTGCCGAATGATCCATTCCCGTAAGACAGGCAATATAAGTGTGTAAAGCTATACTTCCACTATTAGAACGAGGTGACCTGCTGATGCTGTCCAAGAAAGCCGCGACCACCAAAAAAACAATTACCATTGCAAGCAAATGGTCCAAAACAAAAATGCTGCTTAATCATTCACGGCTCCGCCAATTCGTGCCCGATAGCCGGATCTATTCGTATGAAGCCCTGCAGTCCATGCTTAACAAGCATAAGATGGTATATGTAAAGCCTGTCAAAGGAACCGGAGGAAATGGTGTCATCAAAGTTATTAAGTATAGTGAACATAAATATGCCTATCACGTAGGCGAGAGTCCCCGTTATTTTAAAACTTACGGCGCTCTGTTCACTTCGCTCGGCAGCAGTAAATTAAAGCGTGAATATTTGGTTCAGCAAGGGATAAATCTGCTAACTTATCAGAATCGTATCTTTGATGTGCGCATTATGACGCAAATGAACAGCACGAACCATTGGGAATGTACCGGATATATCGGGCGAATGGCACACCCCAAGAAAATCGTTACGAATTTCCACAACAGCGGAAAACCGCTTCCTCTGGAAACGCTGCTTAGTCCTTACCTGCAAGGAGACAAGAAAAAAGACTATATCAAAGAATTAAAAGCTTTAGGGGATCAGGTGGCAAAAGAATTCCATAAGAACCACAGCGGATTTAAGGAAATAGGCCTGGATATTGGATTGGATTCTGCTTTGAAGCCATGGATTATTGAGGTAAATACGCGGCCGGATGCTTATATCTTTAATCAACTGAAGGATAAAACGATGTTCCGCAGAGTGATCTACCTTAAGAAGTGGCATAAATTATTGAATTCCGGCAAGAAAGTTGTCAAATAAGGTGAACATTACCGGGTATAAAAGAGGTTGAACTTGAGCGCACTCTTTGGCTCTGTTCAACCTTTTTTTGGATTGCAAAAAATGATAGGATATACTGGTTGAGGTGTGAAATGAATCGGGATTTGAGGAGAGCAGATGGATGAATAAACTGGTGTTTTTTCTGGGACCGGCAGGTGCGGGCAAAACGACGCTGGCCAAAGCGGTAGCCTCGCGCCGCAAAGCCGCCTTCCTCGATATGGATATTCTGCTGCGGCCGGCGGCAGACGCCATTATGACCATGCATGGTCTGGACCCGACAGACAGAGATTCCGCAGAATATAAAAGACTTTGCCGCGACCTTGGTTACCGCATTACGATGGACGCCGCGCTTGATAATATCGGCCTGAATAGCGATGTATTCGTGGTTGGACCCTTTACCAAGGAAGCCGCCGACCCAGACTGGATTAGCAGTGAGCTGTCCCGGATTGGTCTTACGCTGCCCGAGGTTGAGGTCAAGGTTGTTCTGGTCGGACTGGCCAACGAGGATTTGTACCGGGAACGGATTCAAGGCAGGCACTCATCTTTGGATGACTGGAAATTTCAGCATTGGCAGGAATTCCGGTCTTCGCTTGGCAGCCGCACTGTCGCGTGGCCGCTGCCCGCGTCGAATGTCGCAATGATCGACAACTCAAATCCGGAGATCGAAGATACAGTAAGGACAGTTGAGCATTTTATTTATGCAGCACAATGAGCAGACGAAAGGCAGCCGTGGGCTGCCTTTTTTTGTTATGTAGAATTCATGAAAGGTCCTATTATTTTCATCTGTATTCACCTTTAATCCAAACCATGCAATCGTTTAAACTCCTCAGGCTTCATCCCTGTCACCCGTTTAAACACCGCACAAAAGTAGCTGGCATTCTCAAAACCGACATCCCGGGCAATTTCGTAGATTTTTTTACCGCGAACGTTAAACATTAATTGCTTGCTCCGGTTAATCCGCTGTTTATTAATGTACGTTACCGGCCGCTCATGAACCGTGTGCTGAAACAGCCGGCACAAGTACTGCGGCGATACCGCTGCTACTTCTGCCAGTTCTTTTAACTGCAGCGGCCGGTGCAAATGGAGTTCTATATGCCGCAGGACAGGCTTAATCCGTTCCATTTCATCTTCCTCATTGGAAGAAGGCAGCAGTTTGCGTTTCAGATCCAGCAGCAATGCGTAGAGCAGCTTGGAGCATTCCAGATCATCTTCAAGCGGATGTTCATTAGACAAAAGAAGCATCTCCCGCAAAGGCTCCAAAAGTGCTTCGTCTCTTAATCTCCCGGGTCCAGACTCGCGTATTCCCGCGTACATCAGCATCTGGGCAGCTTCCCTGCCGCTAAATGAAATCCACGCCAGCCTCCACTCCCTGCTAACCGGAGTATAGAAATGCGGAATTTCAGGATATAGAAAAAACACATCCCCGGGGCCAACGATGTAACTTTTGTCATTAATATTCAGTTCACCTTTGCCTTCAAGCACCTGATGCATCTGATAATCCGGAAAACCGGCCGGACGCAAAGTTTCAGCCTGATGCTCCCAATATCCGATGGTTGTGGCATATAAAGGCAGCAGCATCGTCTCATCAGTTTGGCAAAAAATCATTTTGCTTTTCACAAGGATTCTCCGTTTCTAATTGTTGCTTCTATTTTAGCCTTCATTTCTAGCGAAAGAAAGCCCTATTTAGTTTCATATTGTGTTATTTGATAAGAATATCATTATATATACCTTGAGCCTTTCTCATTCTATAATATGAATATAACAATATAAGGAGATGTTAAAGTGCGTAAGAAGCTAGTCTATCAGCCACCTGCCAACGGATATCCCGAATGGAATAACAATCCGGAGATTTTTCAATTGAACCGAATGGAAGCGCATGCTTCCATGATGTCTTTCCCGACTGCTGAGCAAGCACTCCAAGGAAATAAACAATCCTCCTCTCGTTATCAATCGTTGAACGGCACTTGGAAATTCGCCTTTGCCGAAACTCCTGAGAAACGCAGCAAGGATTTCTATAAATCAGATTATGACAACAGCAACTGGGCGGATATTCCTGTTCCTTCCCATTGGCAATTCCAGGGCTATGATTACCCTCAATATACCAATGTGCGGTATCCCTGGGCAGAGTCAGAACCGGATTTGAAGCCCCCTTTTGCCCCTACTTTATATAATCCTGTAGGTTCCTATGTACGTACATTTGATGTACCGCAAGCTTGGGACGGCCAGCCTGTATTCCTCAGCTTCCAGGGTGTGGAGTCTGCTTTTTATGTATGGGTGAACGGAGAACTAGTCGGCTATGGTGAAGATACCTTTACCCCGTCGGACTTCGATATTACAGCTTATCTGCAAGCAGGAGAGAATAAGCTGGCCGTTGAGGTGTACCGCTGGTGTGATGCCAGTTGGCTGGAAGATCAGGATTTCTGGCGGCTTAGCGGCATTTTCCGCGACGTTTATTTGTATACCGCACCTCCCGTACGTGTTGCCGACTTTTGGGCCCGGACCGATCTGGACAACGAGTTTGTGCATGCGGAGCTGAACGTGGACATCAAAGTGGAAGATTACTTTAGCCGCAAAGCTGGAGATTACTCGCTGCAAATGCAGCTTCATGACAACAATGGCCAGGGGATCTGGGCTGCTCCGGTTGCTGCTGCAGTATCTTTTCAGGAAGGAGATTTGCAGCAGCTTAAACTGTCGGCACCTGTAGCTCAGCCTCATAAATGGAGTGCGGAGAAACCATACCTTTACACCCTGGTGATCTCGCTAGTGGATGGTCAGGAGGCCGTTCAAGAGGCGGTCAGCACAAAGGTTGGCTTCCGTTCCTTCGAGATTAAAGACGGCTTAATGAAGATTAACGGGAAACGGATCGTACTGAAAGGCACTAACCGGCATGAGTTCTCTTGTGACACTGGACGCGCATTGTCCGTAGAGGATATGATCCGCGATATTCATCTGATGAAATCCCATAATATTAATGCGGTACGGACCTCTCATTATCCCAATCAGTCAGTTTGGTATGAGTTGTGTGACGAATACGGTCTCTATGTAATCGACGAAACCAATCTGGAGACACACGGCAGCTGGCAATATGGACAACAAGAGCTGCATGAGGGGAATGTTCCCGCCAGCAAGCCGGAATGGCGCGCCAATGTCATCGACCGCTGTAATTCCATGATGCAACGGGACAAAAATCATCCATCCGTTATCATCTGGTCACTCGGCAATGAGTCCTTTGGCGGCGATAATTTTATTGCCATGCATGACTATCTGCGGGCAGCCGATCCTACCCGTCCTGTTCATTATGAAGGTGTTTTTCATTACAGACCTTCAGAAGCGGCGAGCGATATCGAGTCTACGATGTACATTAAGCCTGCCGGCGTTGAACAATATGCTACAAACAATCCGCAGAAGCCTTATATCCTCTGTGAATACAGCCATGCTATGGGCAATTCTTGCGGCGGACTGCATCTCTACACCGATATGTTCGACAAATATGATGTGTTCCAAGGCGCATTCATCTGGGACTGGGTGGATCAGGCCATCCGCACTACAACTCCAGAGGGGATTGAATATCTGGCGTACGGCGGCGATTTCGGTGAATCCCCACATGACGGGAACTTTAGCGGCAACGGCCTGCTGTTTGCGGACCGGACTGTAACTCCTAAGCTGCTTGAGGTCAAAAAATGCTATCAGAATATAAAAGTCACCGCCCAGGATCTTCAGAAAGGTCTTTATCAAATCCGCAATAACTTCTTATTTACGAATATCGAAGAATATGATTTACATTGGAAGATTGAATTGGAAGGAGTAACTTCGCAAGAGGGCTCTCTGCGGATTGCCGCTGCACCGGGAGAGACTGTCGATTGTGTCATTCCGTATGAGCTTAGTTCTATAGCCAATGATAAAGAAGCAGTTCTGACCTTGTCCTTCATTCAACCCGCAGCAGCAGCATGGGCAGATGCCAACTATGAGATTGCATGGGAGCAGTTCATTCTAGTTCCAAGAGTTGCAGGAAATCTTCCCGTTTCAGCAGGAGATCCCCTTCACATCACTGAGCAACAGGAAGCATTGATCATTGCAGGAGCTGACTTTTCACTTTCTTTCAATACGGCAACCGGAGATTTGTTCTCTTATCAAGTCCTGGGCAAAGAACGCCTGATTGAGCCTGCAAGACCGAATTTCTGGAGAGCCGTCACCGATAATGATCTTGGCAACCATCTGCAGGAACGTTCCGCAGTCTGGAGAAAGGCTTCCTATGAACGCAGTCTTGTACAATTCACTACCCGGACTCAAGAGAATCTTTGTTTCGTATCGGCAACCTACTTGCTGCCCACAAATCCCGTGTCCACTCTACTGGTCACCTATGAAATCCGTCCTGACGGATCTGTGGAGATTTCGCAGGAACTGAACCCGGGCAGCAGCTCGCTGCCGGAAATTCCCGAGTTCGGAATGCTGTTCGTGCTGGATGGAAGCCTGGACACTGTGTCATGGTATGGACGCGGACCACATGAGAACTATTGGGACCGGCAAACCGGAGCCCGTCTGGGACGCTTTAGCGGCAAAGTCAGTGAACAGTTCACTCCTTACCTCAAGCCACAGGAATGCGGGAACAAGACAGATGTCAGATATGCTTCAGTTACAGAAAGCCACGATGGATCAGGGATCCATATTGACAATGCAACATCGCTGGAAATCAACGTACTCCCTTGGAAACCAGAAGAACTGGAAGCCAGCGATCACGTCTATAAATTGCCGGCTTCGGATAAAACCGTGCTGAGGGTCAATTACAAGCAAATGGGTGTCGGCGGGGACGACAGCTGGGGTGCACCGACGCATGAACAGTTCACTCTGCCTGCAAACCGGCCGTATAGCTTCCGCTTCACGCTCGCTCGAATTTAATCTGCCATTGCAACAAAAAGCGAGATTCCGCTCAGCGGATATCTCGTTTTTTTGTTTAGGGAAAATGTAAAAACCACCTTCTTTTGAAGCCGTTGGTGAACACATAGGCGGAATCCCCATACTATGGGGATATAAGTATTCAGGGGAGGTTAGATTGTATGTATTCTTATGGGGGCTTTGGCCCCTCCGGAAATAGAACGTCTTACGCATGGCCCAATATGGCTCCTGCAAATGCAGGTCCACAGGTGATCTGCCTGACCAAAACTCAGATTGAATTCAAAAACCATATGCGCTTATTATGGGAGCAGCATGTGGCGTGGACACGAATGGCCATCACCAGTCTCGTTTTCGGATTGCCCGATACCGATGCGGTACTGGCGCGCCTCCTGCAGAATGCGCCGGATATGGGCAACGCTCTTAAGCCCTTTTACGGGGAGAGTATAGCTAATGCTTATAGCAATCTTATCAAAGAACACTTGGTAATTGCTGCTGATCTTGTCAAAGCTGCGAAAGCAGGTGATACCAATGCAGTTGCCGCCGCAGAGAAAAAATGGTACGCCAATGCTGATCAAATTGTTGAATTTCTAGCCCGCATTAACCCCTTTTTCCCCAAAGATGAGTTCAGGAAAATGTTCTACGATCATCTGGCACTAACTAAAGCAGAAGCAGTAGCGATGTTGAACAAGGACTACAACACCAGTATTCAGCTGTATGACCGTATCGAGCGTGAGGCGTTGATGATGGCGGATATGATAAGAAATGCCATACTCATCCAATTCCCTCAGAGGGTATAAACCGGATTATTGCTTCTTAAGCTTAACAAAAGCCCTCAATGCTCCGCTTCAAGGCGGAAACCTGAGGGCTTCTTGGTTATACAGACTCCTGCATATTATGCTGAAAAAGTGTCCGATACAGCACGTTGCGGCTCCATAATTCGCTGTGGCTTCCACGGTCCGCAATACATCCGTCTTCAAGCAGAATAATCTGGTCTGCCCGCATCACAGAGGAAAGGCGGTGTGCAACGATAATCATCGTCCGCTCGCCAGATAGATTATCAAGCGTGCGGTTTGATTTAATGAGAAAAATGTGGCCTAAATCCATATATTAGTGTAATGCTTGACAATCATTTTTGATAGTTATAATTCTGTGATAGCCTTGTGGACTCGGTAGATTCGGTGTTGCTTCAACCTAAAAATCCCCGTTCTATCGCCCTTGAGCAATAAAATGGGGATCTTCATATTCGTATGACACAAGCTCGCAACGCTGGCTTATGTTATTCCTCGATCACTGCTGGAGCCCGGAAAAACCTGGACAACACGCCGCTTGACGGAGAACCAAGGAAGCTTGCTATAAATACAAGTCCGGTAGCAAAGGCCATGGAGCCTGAAATTGAGGTGTCCAGCCACACTGCAATATAGTAACCCGCGACTGCAGAGAGGACGCCAAAACCGGCGCTGAGCATCAGCATGACTGAAAGACGGTCTGTCCACAGATAAGCGGACGCAGCCGGGGTAATCAGCATGGCTACGACCATAATTGCCCCGACGGCATCAAATGAGGCCACCGTTGTTACCGATACAAGCGTCATGAACAGATAATGCATCAATACGACTGGAAGTCCAAGACTGGCCGCAAGCGCCGGGTCAAACGATGTAATCTTCCATTCTTTATACAATGCAAGAATAACGGCAAGAACAATAATGAGTACAATGAACAGCATTAGCGTTGCTTGAGGAACGGCACCTATCCAAGGCAGCTCCACTGTATTCCACGGAACAAATGTAATTTCACCCATCAATGCGTGTTTTACATCCAGATGTGCATTCCCTACCTTTGTTGCAATCAGAACTACACCGACTGCGAACAATGTGGTGAAGACTACACCAATGGAAGCATCCTGGGCTACGCCGCGGGAGTGCAGGAATTGGACCAGCATGGCTGTCAGCAGACCGGCGATGATGGAGCCGATCAGCATATGTCCGCCGCTCAGCTGCTTGGTGATCAGGAAGGCAACGACGATCCCCAGCAGCACACTATGGCTGATGGCATCCGCCATCATTGCCATTCCTCTAAGGATGAGGAATGTTCCAATTATCCCGCAGGTTAGGCCCACAAGTGAAGCTGTAAGTAAGATCCAGGCTGTGTAGCTCATACCGCTTTCCCCTCCTCAGGCGTATGCAGATGTGCTGATTCCGCCGATTTTTTCTTTTGCGCCCGCAGGTGAAGAAGCTTCGCCAGCCAGCCTTTCTGAAAGCCAAAGACAAGCGACACAAGGAACAGCGAAGACGAGAACAGAACGATAAAGGGTCCTGTCGGCCAGCCTTTTCCCAGTGTGCTGACCCATGTTCCTGCGGCCCCGGCACCCCCGCCGAATACAGCGGAAATGATAAGCATCCGCTTGAAGGACTGGGTCCAGTATCGCGCACTTACCGGGGGAATAATCAGGAGAGCCGACATCAGGATGACACCTACCGCCTGAATCCCGATGACAATAACAAGAATCAGCATACTCATATACATCCCGTTCATCACCCGCCCGGACAAGCCCAGCCCCTTGGCAAAATCCGCATCGAACAGAAACAGCTTCCACTCCTTGAAACCGATCCATATGAACGCGATCACAATCAATGCCAGCACCAGCATGATCTTAACATCTTTACCGGTCATGGAAGCTGCCTGGCCAAATATGAAGGAATCCAGACCGCTCTGGCCTCCGCCTGCCGTCCGGTTTACAATGGACAACAGCATGATTCCAAGTCCGAAAAAGATCGACAGCACGATTCCCATCGCCGTATCCTCTTTAATTTTGGTGGACGATTGAATCCACTGGATAAAGAGAAAACCGAGCACTGCGCTTAGCGCCGCTCCGGCGATCATTGCCGGAACGCTTTTGACACCAACGATCGTAAAAGCAATCACAATTCCCGGCAAAGCCGCATGGGAAAGGGCGTCGCTCATCAGACTTTGCCGTTTCCAGTACGCCAGACAACCGATCAACCCTGAGGCGATCCCAAGAATTAAAGTACTAAATAATACCCAGAGTGTGTTGGGTGAGATGCCGGTTATATCCATTAGGTTCCTCCGATCCAGCGAAGCGAACCTCCATAGGCACGGTACACTTGCTCTTGGGTAAACGCCTCACGGGTACTTCCGTGGGCTACAATCGTACGGTTCAACAGCAGCACGTGGTCGAAATACTCCTCTACCGTATGCAGATCATGATGTACGACCATCACTGTTTTGCCCTGCTCCTTCAATAGCTGGAGTGTCGTCATAATCGCCTTCTCCGTCGCGGCATCTACCCCGGCCAAGGGCTCATCCAGAAAATAAAGGTCAGAATCCTGTACCAGCGCCCTGGCCAGAAACACCCGCTGCTGCTGCCCGCCGGACAGCTGGCTGATCTGGCGGTGCGCGTAATCAGTCATCCCCATCTGGTCCAGGGCGTGTAATGCCTGCTGCCGGTGACTGGCTTTGGGCCATTTCAGCCACCCAACTTTGCCATACAGTCCCATCATGACTACATCCAGCGCATCCGTCGGGAAATCCCAATCCACGGAGCCCCGCTGCGGCACATAACCGATACGTGATTTCACCTTGGAGAAGGCGGAGCCGTAAAAGGATACGGTGCCCGACAGCTTGGGATGCAGGCCCAGCATCACTTTGAGCAGGGTCGATTTCCCGGCACCGTTCGGGCCGATGATCGCCGTAAGCGTGCCGGGCTGTACCTTGAAGGAAACATCGTGCAGTACTTTATTTTGCCGGTAAGAGGCATTTAAGCCTTCTACTAGAACATCGCTCATCTTATTTCCCTCCCCCGCTGAGTGCAGTATAGATCGTCTCCACATTATGTTTATACATTCCCAGATAAGTACCCTCAACGGTATCTGCATTGCCCATGGCATCGGAGAACAGCTCACCGCCGAGCTTGACCTCCAGCCCCTTGCTCTTGGCTCCTTCAATCACGGCCTCTATGGATTTCGGGTTAATACTGCTTTCTACGAATACGGCAGGAATTTTGTTCTGAATCAGCAAGTCAATGGTATCGTTAATGTCAGAGACGCCAAATTCATCCTCTGTACTCAGTCCCTGCAAGCCTATTACCTCAATACCATTTGCCCGGCCAAAATAGCTGAATGCATCATGCGCGGTAACCAGAGTCCGCTGGGCTTCAGGAATCTGTGCCAATTTGGCTTTTGAATCCGTGTTCAGCATGTCTAGCTCTGCGAAGTATTTCGCTTTATTACTCTCAAAATATTCTTTATGCTCCGGGGCCAGCTTCTTCAGCTCCTCTGCTGCATTGCCGAGGGCCTGCTTCCAGAGGTCAATATCAAACCATACATGGGGGTCCGTGTCTCCCAGTTCATTTTTGAGCAGCTGGTCTTCCGGGATACTCTCAGATATCGCTACCGTCGGCCTCGTTTTGCCGATCTCTTGGAACACCTCATGCATTTGGCCCTCCAGATGCAAGCCGCTGTACAGGACCAGATCTGCACCTCCCAGCTTGGCTATATCTCCTTGAGTGGCATTATACAGATGGGGATCCACACCAGGTCCCATAAGACTCTGTACCTGTACTTTATCTCCGCCAATAATCGTTATAGGCTCTGCAATCTGTGAAATGGTCGTAACCACAGCAATGGTGTCTTTGCCTGTCCCTTCTGCTGCGTTCCCGCTCTCCTTTTCACCACAGGCCGTGATTACAAGTGCCAAAGACAGCAATGCACCCACACCTAATTTTCTCGTTCTCTCCACCCATAGGTTCCTCATTTGTTTCTCCTCCTGGTTCATAGAATAGATAAGATTCAATAATGTGCATTAAGGAAAATATGTTTCCCTGATGAAACTTATTTATATATATAAAAATAAAGGCATTTGTTTCTAATGTCAAACTAATTTTCACTAGGGAAAGAATTATGTAATAATAATCCAGTCCGGCCTCATGCGCTGCGTTTCCTGAACACAACAAAAAACAGCGGCAGCCAGGACGAGAATATTGTCCTGGACTGCCACTGTTTTATTGTACAATCGTGTCCCGTTTACTTAATCTTGCTGGCCCCTACCCTTTTGTAATACGGTTCGCTTTAACATGTTTTAGTTGGGCCACAATAATAACGCTGATGATGACCAGCAGGAACCATGAGCTGATCTTACTGAAGCTAACCACTTGCCAGGCTTGGTACTGGTCAGGATATTTCCAGGCATTAAAGAATGTAGCTATATTTTCGGCTAACCAGATAAAAAAACCTACGATGAAAAAAGCCAGTGTCAAGGGCATTCGATATGTGACGGTCCGTACCCGGTAGATGATCCAAGTTTTCCAAAAAACAATGAGCACAAGCGCCGTCAGCCACCAGCGAAAATCAGGAATGAAATGATGTGTGAAAAAGTTCAGATAGATGGCTCCTCCCAGTAATCCCGCAGAAGTAAGCCCCGGCCAGCCGGTCATGTCCATCTTCAGTCTACGCCATATCTGGCACATAAAACTTGCAACACTTGCATACATAAAACCGCTATAGAGCGGTACACCAAATACCTTCGTAAGCCCGGGCTCCGGGTATGACCATGATCCCATACTCACCTTATATATTTCCAGCAACAGTCCAATACAGTGAAATATACAGATCACTTTAATCTCATCCCATGTCTCTAATCCACTGCGGTACATGAGGTACTGCACAGTAAGCAATACGAAAAGAATGGCATCATAACGGTAAACGAAAGGCACATCTATTACACCGGAAAGAGCTAAGGTCCCAAAGATCGCAATCGGAAAAATGCAGCTCATCGCCTGATGATAGCCAAAATGCAGAAGTTGTGTTATTGGTTTCAATGATGTTATCTCCTCCCCGGGCAGCTTTTAGCCTTCCTTTTTCAATGAAGCATTACCGTTTTGAATTTAACATATAATTTATCGTTTTACAATATATTTTGATCGTTTTGGAATATAATAAACCTTCTTGAAGCTATTATATGTTCTTACTTAATCCATATTTCCTTGTAGTTGATTTTGCCCCAGGCATTCATCTCGATCCCGTGCAGCGACTTCTCATGCCCGACAGTCTGCACACTATGATACATAAAAAGCACACTGAACTCCCGCTTCAGCTCCGCCTCGATCCCGCGCAAAATCTGCATTCTCTGCTCCGGATCGGCAGTTCCCAGAGCTTCCTGGATTCGTCCATCGGCTTTTGCCAACGTGGCAGCATCTAAATGGTTGCGGATATAACCGTTAGGAGACCGGTACATCTCAATTAAAGCAATCGAGGGCTGCCCGCCCAGCACTTCGCCAACGAAGACCATATCTGCCTGCACGATCACCCCGGCTTGCGAAAGTTCCAGAATAGGCAGCACATTTATTTCCACCTTAACGCCCAGCTTGCCGCACTCCTGCCGGATCCAGCGCACATCCTCTTCATTGCTGAAGTACTCATAGGTGTACAGCTGCAAGACTTCACCGGCATAAGTAGATGATCGCAGCAGTTCTTTGGCTGCATCCAAATCAGTGCTATTCCCATATGCGGGGTCATTCCACCCGGGATCAAAGCCTGAAGAAGTCACGGCTCTTTTCCCCTGCAGCTCCCGAATCATTTGCTTCCGGTCCAGTGCAAGATGTATCGCCTCCCGTAATCGCCTGTCTTGCACTACTCCGTCTTTGGACAAATTGAACGTTAGCAATGTACTGCCCAGCTCATATTGGTTCAATGTCCGGTCAGAATCCCCCTTGCTAAGCGCTTCAAAATACAACAGCTGTGTTTGATCCGAAGACCGCTCCCTGCTCCGCAGCTGTTCTTCGTAATTAGGCCACACCCACATTTCAATCCGGTCCAAGAAAGGCCGTCCATTAAAATAACGTTCATTGGCCTCCAGCACCAGGATGGATTCATTATTCTCCGTCATTTGAAATGGGCCGGTGCCCACTGGCAGCCTGGCGAAGTCATGTCTCGCAGCTATCTGTTCCAAATCATTCGGGATGATCGAAAATCTTTCGGTGGCTATAAAATGCGCAAACAGCGCATTCGGCTCAGCCAGCTGGAAACAAACACTATACGTACTCTTCATCTCCACCTGCAGCACACTTTGTGCCAGAAAATCGCCGGCACTCCAGTTCCTGATACGCTCGAAAGTAAAGCGCACATCCTCCGCCGTCAGCCTTTTACCATGATGGAACATCACGCCCTTGCGCAAATAAAAGGTCCAGCGGCTTTTCGTTTCGTCACACTCCCAGTGATGGGCAAGTCCAGGCTTCAGCGTCTGCTGCTGCGGATCGTATTCCACCAATGTATCAAACAACTGGCGGATCATATGTGCTTCTGTTCTCCGGACAACTGTCAGCGGATTAAGATCAGGCACGGGCCTGTAAAAGGGAAACCGCAGCACATCTTCATCCCTCCGCTGTTTATGCATGCCAAACTGGTCACCAAGCCAGCTGTGGAACTGCGTGTGCAGAGATTCGCCACCGCTGTCCTGCAGACATTCGAAGGCTTCACGAATCCGGCCTTGCAGTGCCCGTCTGCGCGCTTTTTCCAGAATCAGCTCTTCTTTGTCCCGGAGAAGTACAAGCTGTGAAGTATTCCCCCTGCCCAGTCCCGATTTCCAGTCAATATAACCATGCTCCTTCAGCTTCTGGACGAGAAATTGCGTATTGCGGCGCGTGCAGTCAAAGATAACCGACAGCTCATCCATCGACACGGGAAACCAGGTTTTATCCGGTTTTGACTCATATTGTTTATGCAGCGTTAAGTAATGATCTTCAATATCCATCATCGTCACTCCTCTAAAAGGCGAAATCAATAAATTAACTTTTCTATTTTACTACCACTTTTCTAAAAGTATAATTTGAGTCATTCCATCCGTAAAGAGGAGCGTGTATGAACTAATGTCATCCAACATAACGCAAGCACAGCCGGTGATATCCATTTGGCGCAGTCCGGCTTTTATGATTTTACTTGGGACAGGTGCGATCATGGCGCTGGGGAACAAGATCTATGAGCTGGCCCTACCGCTCATCTTGTATGATCTCACGAAGTCCTCCGTGGTTATGTCTACGATGCGAGGCATTGAATACCTGCCAAATTTGCTGCTCGCGATGTTCATTGGCGTGCTGGTAGACAGGGTACATAAGAAAAGGTGGTCTTTAACAGCTATTCTGCTGCAGATCGTAATTCTTGCGGGGTTGTATGCGGCTATCGAAATGGGGATTCATTCTCTTTGGCTGTTGTACATTGCGGGTTTTCTGCTGATGACCTTTGGGTATGCCTATTCTAACGCCCGGGTTGCCATGGTGAAGCAGTCGCTTCCCGAGTCCATGCTCACACCGGCAAATGCTTCCTACAATTTCGTGACGACCTTTGTCGGGATCGCCGGACCCGTATTAAGCGGCTTCTTGCTCATTCTACCCAATCTCCATGTATCTCTGCTGATTACAGCGATTGCTTTCACCTTGGCCTTCATTACACTTTCCTGTATTAGAACCCATGAAGAGACCGCCTCGCCTTCTTCGAAGCGTGACGGTTTCTGGAAAGAGCTGCATGCAGGCTGGATTGAATTACGCACGAACCGGTTGTTATGGACGATGACGATCGCCGTTATTTTTCTGAACAGCACTTCCGGGATGGTGGATACGACAATTATCTTTTTTGCAAAAGATGAACTGAAGCTCGGAAATGCGCTACTTGGCCTCGTTTTCTCGGCTGCTGGAATCGGAGGACTGGCAGGAAGCCTGCTGATCGGTAAGTTACGGGGTTATTTCACTGTTGGACAGTTGATTACGTTATCCAGTTTATGCGTCGGATTGACGAGTATCATCTTTTATTGGTCGCACTCTGCTTATGTACTTGCCTTCGGTCTGTTTCTATACGGTTTGTTTGAGACAATAAGCACAGTGAGCATCTGGACGTTCCGCCAGGAGACGACACCTTATCAGCTAATTGGCCGGGTCAGCGGAATTACGGGATCAATCTTCAAGCTGGGAATGCCCTTCGCCATTATAGCGTCGGGCTGGATCTCCGAGCTGTCGGGACCGCGCACGGTGTTCCTGATTACGATAGGTATAAATATGCTTATATTCGCAGGTTGTCTGTTAAGTCCATTATGGAAACATCGCGGGGCGATAAAGAGATAACTCAGCATCATTTCACGCTAAAAACAATTTCAGTTCCTGTTTCGTTGTTCTTGAAGGGTTTGCTGTATTCCTTAAACTTTAGTTCCACACCCGAAATATTGTCGGGTAATGGCGGGGAGATCACATAATTATAAGCGGCATGCCCCGTTGAACTACCGCCATCTGACATTCGGCAGTCATAAGCTTCACCCAGATCAAGTTCAAAATGTTTGTGATGCTTATAGGAATGTCTGATCAGATCATCTACTGTAACATCCCAATCTATATTGAATGTAATTACGCTGGCATTGCTGTATTGCCGCATGGAAGTCAGTGTGTAGAAATAATCACCCTGCTCAATGGACTGAAGTACGGGAATATGTTGTCTGAATCCGGAAGGCTCAATCAAGGGTTTAAAATGCTCTTCACTTAACAAGGTTCCAAATACTGATTTTAACAAATCCTCGTAGAGTTCGAAATCCGCCGCCCAGTTAGAGATTTGCTCTAAGGGCGGAAACCCCGGATTATTGCCGGAGATATCTTTCCGTTGCTTGATTAGCGCACAGATTTTCTCATCAATATCAGTGATCCGCGTATCATAATGTTCGGTTGGACGTTCAAAAGGCATCCGTTTCATCGTTATCCTCCTTTAATAGAACAAACACTGACACCGATTCAAAATACAGCAGCCGTTTCTCATCCTCATAAATATCGGGAGGAAGCGACAAATACTCTTCAGTAAGCAGATCTGCTTCGCTAAGGCCATCGGACCGCCATAACGTCAGACCAAGCTGCGGAAAAGTGTAGGTGCATCCGGTTTCCGCAGGATTCCGGTCATAGGGAGATAATTGATCCAGAATAACTACCAGCTTCTCAGCCATGGTAGCAAATAGATCACTTCCGCCAAAACTGCAGGTCCACTCTTCTCCAGGATTGGCTATTTCGATGAATATAGCCGCTCCGGCGCCGTTATATTCTACTTTATAAAATATCGGGAAGTCCGCCGAGGCTTTCGCGATCTCCGCTTCGGTCATTCCCAATCGCAGCGGGCCAATGGATTGCCCGGGTAGTACAGGGATTAGCCGGGGAGCAGATTCCATTGAATCTGCACTCTGCGTGTAAGGAAGTTCTGCACGCTCTGCTTCTTCAGCATCACTAATTAACGGTATAACAGATTCCCGTGGCTCTGGAGCAGACAATCCGTATTTGTCCATCAGACGAAGTTTATCCTTGCTGCTTATCTCTACCTCGCAGGTTTGATTGCTTTGTTCCAGCGTTATGTATTCTCCGGCTTCTCTGAAGCTGCTCAGGTAACCTGATCCTACCGCTGCGCATAATGCCGCACCCACTGCCGCTTCTTCCTGTGAGCTACTCAGACTAAAAGGAAGCCTGAACGCCGACCGGACTTTGGCACATAATACTGTGTTGGCACGCAGTGCGTTACCAGAGCCGACTATATAATCGTAGGTTCTGCCGGTTTTCATCCCAAGAGCCGTATAGAATACGTGCAACTCATCAACCATCCCCTCCAGAAAGGCATGGGCAAGTTTGCCGGGAGTGAAATTGTCCAGCGAAATGCCTTCCATGCTTCCGCGTGTACTAGGGTTTGAACGGGTTCCAAGGAACTGTGAGTGTACCGTTAACCCCTGGCTACCCGCCGGATTATCCTTTAACAGCCGATCCATTATACCGTATACTTCTTCCGCTGCTTCTCCGGTATATGCTTCGATGATTTGCCGGAAAAAATGCTCCAAAAGAGCGTAGGATTTGCCTCCGCTGAGTGCAGCACCTACCATGAGCACACCACCGCCGGGATAAGGCCGCATTTCCATTCCGTCTACTTGCTCCATACCCTCCGGCAGCAGCACCGACAACTGGCTACCTGTTCCAATGTTCAGCAGCAGCGATCGGTCGGGAGCCGGAACACTTCCCAGAAAGCTTGCCTGATTATCTCCGAGTGAGGTGTATACAGGAATTCCGTGAGACGTGAGTCCTACTACCGTTCCTGAGGGTACAACCGGTGGCAGCACCTTAGGATCAATTCCTGCCTCAGCAAGGGCTGTCCGGTCAAAATCATTTAGAAGGAAGCTGTAGCAGCCAATCGCAGCAGCTTGTGTTGCGTCGATTCTTGGCACATCGCACCCTGCTAACCTTAATGCCACATAATCGGCAATCGTACAGAAGCTGGAGGCATCATTCGGAACAAGATCATGCAGCAGGTTATAATAGTGTGTTGCCAGCCCGTAGCCAGGAGCGACCGGGTAGCTGGTCGATTCACTCAGTTTCTGTGCATAGGAAAGCGAAGCATCACAAGGAAGCCCACCTCTGCCATCTTGCCAAGTATAAAGCGGACTGACATGTTGCCCATTTCTATTTACATATAAGATACCGTGCATTTGTCCAGTCAGGCCTATCCCGGACACATCCGGTTCCCATGATACCAGTTGCTCCAGAATATCTTCCACTTGCAGGATAATTATTTCAGGGTCCTGCAGCCTTTCCCACTCTGCCGAGCCAGTAGGGGTATTTCCTCCCTCATCCGAAAGGGTATGAAGCACTGTTCGCTGCTCCAGATCATACACCAATCCGGAAATTGAAGTCGTTCCGATATCCAGTCCGATAAACTTCACAATTGCTCTCTTCCTTCCCTGTAAACTCCATAATTATTTCCAGAATAACATAAAGCAGATAACATGCAAATAAACCTGAGGAAGTGATCCACAGGTACAGCACAGTGATTCTGCATAAACTGGATACCTTTAAAAGATACTAGCGTTTGGAAGATATTCGCGACATTGGAGGAAATCAGATGAGACTTCAGGACAAGGTAGCTGTGGTTACGGGTGCGGCTTCAGGAATGGGTAAGGCAATCGCCATTCTTTATGCAAAAGAAGGTGCCAAGGTAGTAGTCTCAGATATTCATGAAGAAGCTGCCCAAGGAACTGTGGACGAAATCAAGTCAGCCGGAGGCCAGGCTATTGCAGTAAAGGCGAATGTAGCGTCCGAAGCAGAGATTCAGAATTTGATAGATACTACAGTGAATACCTATGGCACATTGGATATTCTGGTGAACAATGCCGGAATTATGGATAATTTCGAACCGGCCGGAGATATTGAAGATGACAAATGGGACCGTGTCTTCGCAATCAATACGAACTCCGTGATGCTCTCAACGCGCAAAGCTCTCCCTATCTTTCTTGACAAACAAAAAGGGGTAATCATCAACGTCGCCTCAGCCGGCGGATTAAACGGTGCCCGGGCCGGTGCTACCTATACCGCTTCTAAACATGCCGTTGTGGGTTTCACCAAGAATACCGGCTTCATGTATGCCCAGCAGGGAATCCGCTGCAATGCTATTGCACCAGGCGCAGTTGAGACTAATATTGGCTCTACAATGACAAACATTAGTCAATTTGGTATGGGGCGTACCCAGCCAGGACTGGCCCTGAACCCCCGGGTCGGCAAACCGGAAGAAATTGCTCAAGTAGCGCTGTTCCTTGCTTCCGATGAATCCAGTTTCGTGAACGGAACCGTCATCGTAGCAGATGGCGGCTGGACGGCTTATTAAACATCGCGAATGAACATGCCAAAAACCCACCTCTGCTGAAATGCTGAGACAGGTGGTTTTTTGGCATACAGATGATATTTTACTCCATCTCACTCAGCATTCGCTCGACGATTTAGATTTAGGAAAAGATCTTTTCACAATTCATTTAGGGAGTATTCTCTTTCTACTTTACAAATTCTTGTGATGTAATTTTCGTACCAATCCGTTTTCCCTTTTTCCTGTGCTAACCCATGCGTTTCGTTTGCTTTCCAATTTTTAATGGCCTCCAAGGATTCCCAGTAAGAGATCGTTACCCCGAAACCAAGCGAATCCCTGACACTTTCCGCTCTTCATCTCCTTCTCTTACGCTACTTAAGTAGGCCGTCTATCATGCTTCCAGCCTTTTCCCGTTATTTTGCCGACGGATGCCATCAGAACAGAGAGATGACTGCTCCCGTCGATGCCCAGATACTCGTTCATGTTTTTGTCGAACCAGTGACCTATGGTGGCTACCCCCAACCCCAACCCGTTCCCGACAATATGAAGATTCTGTGAGACATGGCCTGCATCCCACCATATGTACCGATATGCCCGTTCGTTGTACTTGTCTTCCGTGCGTCCAACCATAGCGGTCCAAACAAAGTTAACAGCCGCCCGGCGGGTCATCTCCTGCTCCTCTGTAAACAGATAGGCAACCTGTGCTACGTCCTCCAGTTTTAACCCTTCCAAGGTCCATCGCTCCACATCCAGGTGATACAGTCCTTTTTCCAATCCTACCACGTTATTCACCAGCAGATAAGTTTCAATCGGATAAAGTGCTCCTGCGGAAGGCGTTGTCCGAAGTTTATACCCCTCCATATTTGCAGTGATTCCCTGTGTTCCCCAGAGCAATAGGTTTAATTCGTTCAATGAAAGTGGCTCATTGGTGAAATTACGCTTGGTACGGCGGTTGTTCAGCAGCTCCCACAGGGCTGGAGCTTCCGGAAAGTCCGGATTTCCCAATGGGATATGCACAATAGCCTCTTCATACCGCAAATACGTAGGCGGAGCTTTCGAAAAGTCGTACTTTGCCGCCCATCCTTTTTCCAAATCGCCGACAGCGTAAGAGGTTGCCTGGATAAAATCATTACAGATGCTCTTCCACTCAGGATGCATAAAATATTCCTCCCTTTTTACAGTTGATTCACTGCTCACAAGGTAGAGTATACGACGCAGTATACCATTAGTGAAATTATGCTTTATTATATAGTTAATAAGTATTTACTAATGTCAAAGGAGGAAACATGACACTTACGCAGCTACAAGTTCTAATTGCAGTATCGGAGCACAAAAATTTCACCAGAGCGGCTGATGCATTGGGGTTTACGCAGTCGGCGGTATCGCAAATGATCAACAGCCTGGAGAAGGAATTGGGAATCTTGTTGTTTCACCGCAACCGGCGCGGCATCTCCACGAGTTACATCGGTGAACGGATGATTCAGCATGCCCGGGAAATTTTGCGTATTACATCATGCATGAGAGAGGAATCCTCTGCTTCCTTGGGATTGGAAGCAGGAACACTTCGCATCGGAGTCATTCCCAGTGTATCCGCTAAGGTGCTTCCCGGCTTAATCGGTTCGTTCCGGGAGCAGTTTCCTCAGATTGATATTGTCTTGTTTGAGGGGAGCTACGAAGAGATTCACAGCTGGATCTCCGGCTCCGTAATAGATGTCGGCTTTACCACCACGCCTGACAAAGAGCTTCATACGTTTCCATTGCTTCAGGATCAAATGAAGGTGTTTGTTTCAAGCGATAGTCCGCTGAAAGATGAACCGTTTCTCACTTTCGACCAACTGAGGGGCAAATGCTTTATTATGGTTAAAGACTACGGCATCCAAAAACTGTTACAGGCGCATGGTAATGTACCGAATGTCACCTTCGAGGTGAGGGATCCGGCCACAATCCTCTCCATGGTGCAGGAAAGGGTCGGAGTCACTATCCTGCCCGAACTGTTCATGCCGGAGGTATTGCCAAAAGTGACGGCTGTCCCCCTTCGACCAGCCATAACTCGCGAGGTCGTACTTGCCGTACGTGACTTTCAGTACGTTTCTCCAGTGGCCGCAGAGTTTATTGTACACAGTCAAAATTATATGAAGAAAGTGGAAACAGCTGGACTCTGAGAGATTGAGCCTGCCTGGCTTAATTAGGAATGCACTTTACAGAAATCCCAGGAGTACATCGCTGGAAAAGGGACCCCGTTCTTGTCCCGAGGAAAGGATCATACCCGGGCATCTCTCACTCTGATATTGCTTCCGAATAAAGTGGAATCACTTGTCAGCTTGTAGGATGGATAATGTTCGTCGGCTTTCAGAGTCATCACTTCATCAAATAATGATTCCTGCTGGCGGTCGCAGAGAAAGACGAACGGTTGCTGCTGGAAGACGATATCCGTTGTATTAGGTTCATTTACGATCAACAAAACCAAAACACCGTTGCAGCCGCAATCTTCCGTGTCATAGAACAATTTGAAGGATCCGGGTTTATCATTAAGACTTTCTTCAAGTCGTCCGGAAGTTAAGGGATCCAGTTGAATTTGCATATCCTCCACTCTCCTTTAGAGCAGGTTGCTCCTAAATAGATTATGGAATAAGTATAGATTTTATATTCAACCGGGGCCTGTGACTGCACTCACTTACATATTGACAGTTCCTAAAAATTATATTTCGTGTGATTATCCAATTTGCGAACGTGCGGCATTCTCCAGAGCCAGCAGCTGTTCTCTTACTTTCACCGCTTCACCGATGATAATAAGTGCCGGATTGCTGATCTTCATAGCTGTGGCCAGCTTGTCGATGTTGCCAAGCGTACCGGTCACTGTCCGCTCACGGGCTGTAGTCCCATTCTCGATCAGCGCTACAGGAGTTGCAGCATCCTTCCCATGCTTCAGCAGCTGTTCGCGGATCCCGCCCAAATGGCTTACCCCCATGTAAATGACAAGGGTGTCCACGCTGTGAGCAAGTGCATCCCAGCGGACAGGAGCAGCATGATCGTGACAGCGGCTGCCGGTTACGATGGCAAATGAAGCGGCCAGACCGCGATGAGTCAATGGAATTCCAGCGGAAGCCGCTGCGCCGATGGCCGAAGTAATGCCGGGAATGACCTCGTAGGGAATTCCCGCAGCAGCAGAGGCAAGCGCTTCTTCCCCGCCCCGTCCGAAGACGAAGGGATCACCGCCCTTTAAGCGGACAACATGGCTGCCGGCGGAAGCATGTTTTATCATCAGCCTTTCGATACCTTCCTGCGGCATGGAATGCTGGCCCGGCGCTTTGCCGCAATAGATGCGCAGTGCCTCCTTCCTGCCATAAGCGAGCAATTCTTCATTCACCAGCCGGTCATAGAGAATAACATCCGCAGTCTGAATGCGCCGCAGCGCTTTAACTGTAATCAGCTCCGGATCCCCCGGTCCTGCTCCAACAATACTTATACTCCCCTGTTTCATAGGCTTTTCTCCAATACCGCTGTGCTTGAGATAACGACATTTCTCCGTCCGGACTGCTGCTCCGCTGTGGAAGAAGCTCCGGGCTTAAAGCTTTTTTGCGAAAGATAGAACAACAGGCCCGTAAACAGCACCCCGCCGAGAAAATTTCCGAGCAGAACGGGGATGCCGTTCCAGATCCACCAGTCTCCAAAGCTGACTTTTGCCCCTAGCAGCATTCCGGCAGGAATCACGAACATATTGACCACCGTGTGCTCAAAGCCTTGACCGAAGAACGTTAGGATCGGCAACCACATCGCCAGTATTTTTCCGGCTGTGGAGTTGGAGGTCATTGCCATCACTGCCCCGAGCGTAACCATCCAGTTGCAGAGCATCGCCTTGATAAAGGCAAGCGTCATCCCCTCTGCCCCCATACTCTTATAGGCCGTTGTTTTGCCTTCACTCGTTGTTATCAACGTCTGAATTAGCGGATTTGACATATCGGTCCCCATTTTTGTAATGGTGAGGCCATATAATGCTGCATATACTGCACAGCCGATTAAGTGCCCGATAATTACCCAGAAGAAATTGTTCAGCATCCGGCCTGTTGACGTCTTTTTCTCCAGCACCGCCAGCGGAATCAAAGCAAAGCTGCCGGTAACGAGCTCCAGTCCAAGCAGAATAATCATTACAAAGCCTACAGGGAATAAAAGTGCTCCGATCATAGGTATCTTAGTTTGGGCTGTTGCTGTAAAAGCTAAGGTAGTCGCACACGCCAGTATCGCTCCGCCGAGGCTGCCGCGTACAATAAGCTGCGTGATGCTCAGCTCCGCTTTGGCCTTGCCGGCTTCGATCATTGAGGACAACACTTCGCTAGGCTTCACATAATCCATGATTATCCCCCCTGTAATTTTTATCTGTACTAGATGGTCAGATAGATATGCCCGCTGCCGGGATCTATCTCGACCTCATAGGTTGTCACATGACCAGAATCGGGTGCCTGTACCGCACCGCTATGAAGGTCAATCCGCCAGTCGTGGAGCGGACAATGCACCTTTGAACCGCAAACCATTCCTTCCGATAAGACTCCGCCTTTGTGCGGACATTTATTCTCAACAGCCAGCACCTCACCACCGGAGAGACGGAACAAGGCTATCTCCTTGTCTCCCACCTTGAACTTGCGCGAGCCTCTGATGTCGATATCCGTCAAATTACCAACAAGCATTTTGGTCATAGTCATAGCAGTGGCCTCCTTATACCGTCTCGGGTTGTGAGAGTTCTTCGAAATTTTTGCGCAGCTCCGGCTCATTAACAATTTGTTTCCACGGATCGGTGGTGAGACTGAGCGTCTTCTGAATTCTTTCCTGTAGCGCCAGCCGTTCTTCCTTAAGCTCTAAGGCCTGCTTAATGCTGTCTAGACCCACACGTTCGACCCACTGGGCTGTCCGTTCGTTCCAGCCTGCATTCTCCCGGTAATATTGCAGAAATGCACTGGCCCACTCCAGCACTTCATCATCGGTCTTCACTACGCAGAGGAGATCTGTTGCCCGTACATGTACACCGCCGTTGCCCCCGATATGCAGCTCCCAGCCGCCATCAATGGCGACAACGCCGAAATCCTTAATCGTCGCTTCCGCACAGTTTCGCGGACAGCCGGAGACCGCAAGCTTCACCTTACCCGGCGTATTCAGCCGTTCGAAAGCTTTCTCTAAGCGAATGCCCATACCAAGAGCATCTTGCGTACCGAACCGGCAATAGGTGGAGCCGACACAGGTTTTGACCGTCCGGAGTGTCTTGCCGTAGGCATGCCCGGAAGCCATATCCAGCTCTTCCCACATCTTCGGCAGATCCTCCTTCTTGACGCCGAGCAAATCAAGTCTTTGCCCGCCGGTGAACTTCACCAGTGGAACCTCGAACTTCGCGGCAACCTCTGCAATCTTGATCAGCTCAGCCGGTGAGGTCACACCTCCGTAAATTCGCGGTACCACCGAGTAAGTGCCATCTTTCTGGATATTGGCGTGGTAGCGTTCATTCGTGTACCGGGATTCCTTCTCATCCACATATTCTTCAGGCCAGAGCATCCCCAAATAGTAATTCAATGAAGGACGGCATTTGGCACAGCCCTCTTCATTACTCCAATCCAGTACATTGATGACTTCCTTGACTGTCTTCAGTTCCATCCGCTTGATCTCGGCGACAATTTCGTCGCGTCCAAGCGTAGTGCAGCCGCAGATGCCTTCCTTGACTGTGACCACATGATCACCGGCATAGAGCTGCAGCAGCCCCTCTACCAGCGGTTTGCAGCCGCCGCAAGAGGCGGAAGCTTTCGTGCAGGCTTTGATCTGGCCTACGCTGGTGCAGCCCCCGGATTGAATAGCCTCGGCTATCGCCCCTTTGGACACACCGTTGCAGCCGCAGATGATCTCGTCATCAGCCATGCCTTCCAGCCGGTTTCCTTTGGGCGAGGCAAGGGCATCGCCGGAAATCCCAAGCAGCAGTTCTTTTTCCTTCCCCTTAATATTCTCGCTTTTCTTAATCATGGAGAATAGCTGTGCCCCGTCATTCGTATCGCCGAACAAGACGGCACCGATCAGCTTGTCGTCCTGAATGACCAGCTTTTTATAGACTCCGTCGATCTCATCCTGATAGCGTAAAGCTCTTGACCCCGGCTGCTCCGTGAACTGGCCTGCGGAGAATACATCGACCCCGGATACTTTCAGCTTGGTCGAGGTAATAGAGCCTGTGTAGCCTTCAGTCGGAACACCCGCCAGTCTCTTGGCGAGCACAGCCCCCTGCTCATATAACGGAGCTACGAGTCCGTAAGCAATACCCCGGTGCTCTGCACATTCTCCGACCGCATAGATTCCGGGAATGTTGGTTTCCAGATAATCATTCACAATGATGCCGCGGTTAATCTTAATAGAGCTCTTGCGTGCCAGCTCAATATTCGGCTTGATGCCGACTGCCATCACGATCAGATCGGTTTCGGCCACTTCACCATCAGTGAACAGCAGACCTTTAACTCTTTTTTTACCGAGAATCGCCTCTGACTGCTTCTTCAGCAGGAACTTCATGCCCTGTTCTTCCAGCTCTTTGCGGAGCATCACCGAAGCCGCTTCATCCAGTTGGCGTTCCATAATATAATCATGGATGTGTACAACCGAAACCTCCATCCCCAGGTGCAGCAGTCCTCTTGCCGCCTCCAGACCAAGCAGTCCGCCGCCGATGACCAGCGCTTTTTTATACTTTTGCGAAGTTTCCTGCATAATCCGGGTGTCCTTAATATCGCGGAATGCGATGACCCCTTCCTTCTCTGCTCCGGGCAGCGGCAACATGAACGGGTTAGAGCCGGTGGCCAGAATCAGCTCATCATAGCGGGCTTCGATCCCTTTATCCGTATATACTTTACGCTCCACAGTATCTATGGAAGTGACAGTGTGGCCCGTATACAGCGTAATATTGAAACTGCGGTACCATTCAAGGTCATTGATAATAATCTCATCCATGCTGGCTCCGCCTGCGAGGACAGAAGATAACATAATCCGGTTATAGTTCGGATGCGGCTCGGAACCAAAAATCGTAATCTCGTAAGCCTCAGGAGCCAATTTGAGCAAATGTTCGATCGCCCGTACCCCCGCCATCCCGTTTCCGACCAGTATCAGTTTTTTGCGTATTGCTGACATATGTCTCTCTCCTCTCCATGTAGACAACAGAAATAGCCCGCTTCACTCCGGCCGGAAACTTACGTTTCCAGGTAACAGATGTGAGAGCAGGCGCCATTGCCGCTTCGACCGAATACAACGTTGTATTCGTAGATTTGATGAATTTGTTAAAATGACTATACTACATGAATTCGTAATACGTCAACAATTATGACATATAAATTTTTATATATTTAATTTATCGACAACATCGCTAAATATGTGTTATATAATATAACATTATAACTTATATAAGTACGTTCAAGAGTAGATCTATGACGTCGATCATTACGATGTAAAAGGAGCGTCAAACTATGCATTCCCTGCTCGTCATTCATAATGGTACAACAGAGAACGATACAGAAACGCTCTCGTCCCGGAGCCCGGACGTCATTCTTCGCTCCTGCGGTTATGTGGTCGAGGTAGCTGATACTCCGGAACAGGCCTTGGCCCTGATCAGCGATGCCGATGCCTCCATTCTTCATCTGCCTATCACCGAAATCAATGAATGGAGCACCCCGCTGATCCAGCACAAAATTGCGCCAATGGTCTGGTGGTGCACCTCCCTGACCGCGACATTATCTGTCTCGGCCTGTGAAGACAATATTAGGGTCGACGGGATATTATCCCCCTTTATGCACCCGCAGGAGATTCACTGGATTCTTCATTTCAGCGCCAAGCAGTGCTTCGAACGCCATCAATGGCTGAAGGAGCGGGAGCAGTTGCTGTCCCGGATCGAAGAGCGCAAATGGATTGATATGGCTAAAGGCATTCTCTCCAAAGCGAAGAACATCAGTGAATCCGAAGCCTATGACCTTCTTCGCAAGCAGGCGATGAATGAACGCAAGCGTATGGTTGATGTCGCCACGTCGATTGTTAAAGTATATCAGCTGCTGCAGGATCAAACTTAAGGAGAATCCCATATGATCAATATTCTAAAAGAAGTTGCCAGAGGCAAACGGGGTGCCCGGGATTTAAGCTATGATGAAGCTTATTATGCTGCGGAATCCATTCTGGGCCAGACGGCCTCTCCCGTGCAGATTGGCGCCTTTCTAATTGCGGAGCGCATCAAGCTGGAAAGCATCGAGGAGCTGGAAGCCTTCGTAACGGTCTGCCGCAAGGCTGCCCACCGGGAGCCGGTTCAGCAGGGCCTCGATTGTGCCGGGCCTTATGACGGCAGAACGAATTCTTTTGTCGCCACCTTCCCTACC
Source organism: Paenibacillus sp. FSL M7-1046 (assembly GCF_038007405.1). Lineage (NCBI taxonomy): Bacteria > Bacillati > Bacillota > Bacilli > Caryophanales > Paenibacillaceae > Paenibacillus > Paenibacillus sp. FSL M7-1046. The sequence continues at coordinate 6,337,107 of NZ_JBBOXB010000001.1, forward strand.
GCCTTCTTGCTGTCTGCTGCGGGAGTGCCGGTGACACTGCATGGTTCCCCTTCCTTGCCGCCCAAGTGGGGGGTTACGCTGCAGGACATTATTCAAGCCTCCGGTATTGAGATTGCCAGGCTGTCCCGGACAGACGCGATCGAAGCTGCAGAAGAAAGCGGCGTCCTCTTCGCCAAGGCTGAGCAGTGGTGCCCTCCGATTGGAGCTATTCGCGGCCTCCGGGAAGACATTGGCATGAGAACGATCCTGAATACTGCCGAGAAATTGATCGACTATTCTTGTTCTCCTTACATCGTATTCGGGATCTATCATAATACTGTGTTCGACCGGATTTCCAGGCTGATTGTGAAGCTCGGCTATCAAAAAGGGCTGGTTGTTCAAGGAGTGGAAGGCTCCGAGGATCTCTATATCGACCGCCCGAACCGTGTATACTCCATAGCGAACGGCACAGCGCAGCTGGATATCATTGATCCTGATGCCCTGGGACTTGAAACCGTAGTGCCTGAAATGGACTGGACTCCCCAGCGGCAGCTGCTGACGGCTGAAGCAGTGCTTCAGGGAGGCGGGCATATGGCCTTCTACAATCAGACGCTGTTGAACGGTGCTGCCCGGCTTCACGTGGCCGGAAAGGTCAATTCTATAGAAGAAGGCGTGTATACTTGCAAGCATTTACTGGACAATGGAGACGCCTGGATGGTCTACAGCAAGTGGAAAAATGCACTGCTCGGCAGTAAAGCACTCCACTAGAGCTGTTACAAAAAAAAGCGCGTAACCGTAACCATACGGTGCGCGCTTTTTGCTGCAAAAAAGACCTAAGCCTAAGAATAACCGCTATTAATCAGTATGCAGTGCTTGCCGCTGCTTGCGGGGTTCGGCAGACTTTTGCGGATCGCGGCCCCCTCCTAATTTGAAGACCAGAATTCCGCCTACAATCACCAGAACACCTATGAGCTGATTCAACGTGAACGGAACCTTGGCCAGACCGAGCCAGCCCAGTGAATCCCACAGCAGGGCGAAGCCGAGCTGAGACGTTAGTACAATCGAAATCGCATATGTTGCTCCAAGCAGCCTGGTGGCCTGCACCAGACAGATGACCACACCGACACCGATCATTCCGCTGATCCAGTACCAGGGCTGCATATGCTGAAGAGTGAACATATTTTTGCCTTCCACGATCAGCCCCATTACCAGTGAAGCAATAAAACCCATCCCCAGTACCAATGTTGTTGTGGACCATGATCCCGTATGTTCATTTACTTTGCTGTTGAATATGTTCTGCAGGCTCACAAGCGCCCCGGCAAACATGGCCAGTAGTAGTCCCAGTATCATTATCTATTACTCCTTTTTTATCTTCTTTATGTTCATCAGTATGGTGTGGTTTACTCATAAATATTACGGTGCGCCAGCCTGCTAAGGCCTTCCCGGTCCTTCACCAGAATGTAGCCTTTGCTGCGCTCGGTCAGCCCCTGCTGGCAGAACTTCTGGATTACCCTGTTCAAATGCCTATAGCTGGTGCTAATAAAATTCGCCGTATCCACCAGATTAATCGTGCTTAATTGCCCCGTAAATTGAGGATCGGATTCATCATAGGTAATGGATAAAAGATAACTCGCCAGCCGTACCTCAACGGGGTGCATCAGGTTCAAGCTGAGGAAATCGGATTTTCTGTAGAATTTCTGAGTAATAATCTCCAGCAAAAATTGCAGCAAGGGCGGATGGTTCTGCCCGTATTTTTTCAGCCATCTGTACGGTATGCAAATCATATGAACCGGCGATACGGCTTCAACCGTGTTCAGCAATTCTGTTCCCTGAATGTATTCAACATCCCCGATTAGCTCAAGCGGTGTCTTGAAGGAAATAATCAGCGTCTTGCCCTCGGCCGTCGTCGTATAAATCTTGAGTTTACCTTTAACCAGCACGTACAGCGACTCGGAAGGATCTCCTTTGAAGCAAATCGTTTCCCCCTGCGCAAAGCTGTACAGCGACAGATGCGCCCTCAGCGGTTCAATGAGAATCTGCTCCAGCTGATGTTTCTGCAAATAGGTCTGCAGCAGACCTTGGTCTTGAATTTCCTTCATGGCCGGCTTTCCCTCCAAGGCTAGAACTTAAGAATGACCACACCCAAGATCATCATTCCGATTCCGATAAATTGCGGCAGCCGCATCTTCTGCTTCGCCACACCGAACCATCCGTTACTATCTATCAAAAATGTAAGGAGCAGCTGCGCGATCAGTAGTGCCGATATGGTAAAGGTAACACCGATATTCTGAATTGCGGTCACTTCGCTAAAAATAATAAAAGCGGCGAATGCACCTCCTGTTAAATACAAGGGTTTGACCAGCTTGAAGCCTTGTTTCTTCCCGTCTCTAACGAACAGCAGGATGATAAAGGCCATAATAAAGCCCGTTAATTGGGTGATCGTTGCTGCCTGCCACGTGCCTATATCCTGGCTGATGCGGGCGTTGGCTACCCCTTGCAGCGTAATGCAGGCCCCGGCCAAGAATGCAAAAATAATTCCTCTCATTGCTTCTCTCTCCTCTATGTGATCTCTGCTTTAATTAAATGACATCTTGCGTTATCCGTGAAGGACATATGTCCTAAGTGGAGCAAAGAGTTGATTTGGAAGCGACAGGACAATAAATCGAAAGCCCGTTTCAAGCCATGGTATTGGCTGAAACGGGCCTGGAAAAGCAATATTAGGAGAGCAGCTTCATTTCATGCAATTGGTCAAAAATGATCATACTGACAGCGGAAACATGTTCCCTGTCTTTATAGCTAAGCCATGCCAATTCTGCAATTTCCGCTGCCGGAGCAAGCTGCCCTGAGTAATCTGCGGTGAGACAGGTCATCTGGACAAGCACGCCTTCCTCTTTGCCATGGGCCGCTGCTTCATAAGTGCCAAAAGGCCGGATACTGTCCGGCACAAGCCGGACCGTTAATTCCTCTTCGATCTCCCGGATTAACGTCTCATTGTCGGTTTCACCCGGTTCCCGTTTCCCGCCGGGAAAATAATAGGTATCCTTTCCGTGGGAACGGGCAGCCAATATTTTACCTTCCACGATGTGAATCCAAGCGATCTTGTCTATCGTTACTGTCATGTAAATCCCCCTCAAAATCTTGGCCTTTGCTCTTTTAATTAAAAGCGAAATTTCTTGCTACGGAAAGGACATATGTCCTCGTTGCAATCTGCCAGCGGGTGCTTACCATTGCCGTTTCACATGCATATGTTTCTCCGCTTCATCCCAAGGTACGGAGAAAGCTTGCCCTTTCGCGCAAAAAATCGAAATGGAGGTGTAAGCCGGGTCGGCATTTTTATTGTATTGTTTATTTAGGATAACGGTTTCCGGTTCATGGCAATCCTGATAACCGGCAACCCTTAGCGACAATGAGCCTTTGCCCTGCGTCATTGAGGCCAGTCTGACGGAATAGTTCATAAAGGTAGCGACAGGCACTGTACCCGTGACGACTGCCACTTGATCCGTCATCTCGGGTGCGGCAAAACTCCCGCTAGCCTGCTGGATATCCGCCATTACTTTGCCCACATGATCGATATTTATCCTGATCTTGAGCGCATACACCGGCTCCAGCAAAATATTCTCCGCCTGCTCCAGTCCTTGACGCAAAGCCCGGAATGCGGCTTCCCGGAAATCCCCGCCGTGGGTGTGCTTATTATGCGCTCTTCCACTTAGCAAGGTGATACGCAGATCCGTCAGCGGTGAGCCGGTAAGCAGGCCACGATGCCGGCTTTCCAGCAAATATTGTTTAATCTGGTGCTGGTAGCCGGCAGCTAAATCGTCGGGGTGGCACTCATTCTGAACAGAGATACCGCTGCCGCGCGCGCCGGGCTCAAGCTTCAGATGCACCTCGGCGTAATGGCCGAGCGGTTCAAAATGGCCGCAACCGCACACTGTGTTCTGGATCGTCTCCATATACAGAATCTCCGGATCGCCAAATGTCACCGGGATACTGAAGCGTTCGCGCATAATCTGCTCCAGAATCTCCAACTGAATTTGCCCCATCACCTGAATATGCAGTTCCTGCAATTCCTCATCCCAGCTCACATTCAGCGACGGGTCTTCCGCACCCAGCTGCTGGAAGGCAGTATGCACTTCCTTAAGATGCACAGGCGGTTCAAACCGCACCTTTGATTTCAATGTCGGGACAAGCCCGCTGCTGAGGTGAGCCTGCAGCAACCCGACGCCTTCTCCAGGCTTAGCGGCTGTTAATCCCGTGACCGCAAACAGCTCTCCCGCAGCGCCCCATTCTGCTGCTGTTGTCTTAGCCCCGTAAATTTTGCGGATACCGGTAATCCGTTCCGCTATCCGTTCCTGAGCAGGACCGTAAGCCAGCTCCTCTCTTGATTTAAGCACGCCTTGCAGTGCTTTAATGTAAGTGATCCGTGTTCCCTTATCATCATGGCGTATCTTATATACTCTTCCTGAAAAAGGCTGCTGGTAATCATATTCAGTATGTACCAAAGCATCCAGGTTGCGGAGAAAGCTGTCGATGCCCTCATCCAGCAAGGCAGAACCAGACATACACGGAAAGATTTTGCCGTGAAGGACTAAAGCGACGAGCGCTTCGAGCCAGTCAGAATCGTTTAGACTTCCGTCCAGATAAGCCTCAAACAGCCGCTCATCGCGTTCGGCCATAAATGACTTGAGTTCTTCGTCTACTCCGGTTTCCTGAAGTTCCGGCAGCATGAAGGCATCCCTGCTGAGCTGTAAGCGGATTTCATTCAATACACGCTGCGGGTCAGCGCCGGCCCGGTCGGTTTTATTGATGAAGAAAAAGGTCGGAATTCCATGCCGGCACAGCAGCTGCCATACGGTCTCTGTATGGCCTTCCACACCTTCAACAGCACTTACAATGACTACCGCGTAGTCGAGAATCTGCAGAGCTCGCTCCATCTCCGGCGAGAAATCGACATGCCCGGGCGTGTCCAGTAGAAAGTAGCGCGAATCCCCAATACTGAATTCCGCCTGGTCGGCAAATACCGTGATTCCACGCGCTTTTTCAATCTCATGCGTATCTAAAAACGTATCTTTATGATCCACTCTGCCCCGGCTGCGGATGGCCTCCGTATGATAGAGCAGCTGCTCGGCGAAGGTCGTTTTCCCGGCATCAACATGGGCAAGCAGACCGATGGTTGTGTTCCTTGTCATAGAGTCGGCTTATACACCCCCACGGATGTGCGGAACGACATCGTTGCTGTAAAACTGGCTTAACCGCTGCATCTCTTCTGCCGTAAAGGAAGGAACTTCGCGTGACGCGAGGTTATCGGCTACCTGCGCTTCATTTTTAAATCCTGGAATGATGCAGCTGACGGCAGGATGATCCAGAATCCAGCGCATCGCTGCTCTTGCCATGTTCCCCCGGCCTTCGCTAATCCAATCCAGCTTACGGGCCAGCTCTACACCTTTGACAAAAGGCAGACCGGCAAAGGTCTCCCCCACATTAAACTGCTCGCCATTGGCATTGAAGCTGCGGTGATCGTCAGGCTGGAAGATGCTGTCCTCCTTGAACTTCCCTGTGAGCAGGCCGCTGGCAAGCGGCAGCCGCACCAGGATTCCCGCACCTTGCGCTTCGGCACGCGGCAGCAGTTCCAGTGCGGGCTGCTGGCGGAACAGATTGAAGATAATCTGAAGCGCTTGCACGCCAGGATACTCGAGACATAGAAGTCCCTCTTCAATCGTTTCCACGCTGACTCCGTAATGACGGATTTTACCCTCGGCTTTTAATTGATCCAGAACGGCAAATACACTACCGTCACGTAAAATCTCAATTGGCGGACAATGAATCTGATACAGGTCAATGGCTTCACGCTGTAGGCGGCGCAGGCTTTGTTCCGCGTATTCGCTTACTCTCCGTGCTGAATAATTCTCAGGATCATGAATGTCACCGGCACGGCAAAATTTCGTGGCAATATGTATTTGATCTTCTTTGCCTTTGGTGGCTTTGGCAAGCAGCTCTTCGGCATGACCGGAACCGTATACATCAGCGGTGTCGAAGAAATTCACGCCTTGCTCAATAGCCAGCGCCAGACCCTTCAGTCCGTCCTCATCCCGGCTTGTTCCCCAGTCGCCGCCAATGGCCCAAGTGCCAAAGCTGACTTCGCTGATTGACAGTCCTGTATTTCCAAGCTTACGGTAATTCATATGATATCCTCCCGGAATATTAGATTGTTAACGCCACTTAACGACACTTGCACAGCAAACCATCCATTTCTATTATGAACGGTTCGCTGTGCAAGACACAAGTATCACCTTACTCCCTCACAAAAGAAAATACCGGGTATTGCTCAACAGGGGCAAACCCCAGTTTACAAGCTAGTCTGTGAGAAGGGTGGTTGTCATGCGTGGTTTCCCAAAGTGGAATCATCCCCCTTGTCAGATAATAGTCGATTAAAGCAGTTGCAGCTTGTTCAGCATAGCCCTTGTTCCGCTCGGCTGCTTCGAAAGTATCTACATCAATAAAATATTCTCGTCCGGCTGTGAACCCGTTATTTTTGCAGATCGAAAGGGTACGTTCTCCAAGCTTTACCGCCGCACCGCAGGTTCTCTGCTCCGCAAACTTTGTATGTACATAAGGCAGGTGATGATAAGCATCAGGCAAAATAGGATACTCAGAGAGTTCGATCCGCAGGTTACTAGTTATATCCGGTTTCGCGTATTGTTGTCTCCGATTAAATTGCTCAGGATGGAACACATACACTGATTCGAGATGTTTATCCACATTCCATTTGTTCAATTTGTCCATTCCGCCCAGAAACAACGTCTCCCACTCCCTGGAATCGTCCGTATAAATTTCAAACCAGCTGCGGTTATGAGCTTTGCAATCGGGAAGTACCACATCCTGCAAAAACAGCTTCACTGCCTCTTTATTCTGCTCCGGGTTGATGTCGCCTGCGGCATACATCCATCTGCCGGTCGCCCACACTATTGCAAGAGTCGGCCTCTCCGTCGCATCTGTAAATACCCGCCCCGGATAACTTCCCCGCAGCACAGATAGTGCCGGAATATGCTGCTTTTTCTGGTTAAACAAAGATTCGAGTATTTCATACTCTTCATAGTTCAGCTCTTTCATCCCAGTTCTCCTGAAGTCCGACATGGAAATATAATCAGATATACATTTTAGATTATACAAGCTCTATTGCGATTATAAAGGGGCAGTTATTATATAACCCTTAAGCAACCCTCAACTCCAAATGGCCGTTTTCGCTTTTTAGCGATACGGCCATTTTTTATAAAGATGCTTTATTTTTGAGAAATACTTCTGTTTCAGTGATCCGAAGTACGGCTTCGTGAATCTATGGCATCAGGGGATCTCGTCTAGATAAATTCTTTTTTGGCAAATTCATAAAAAGCAAGTGCATTCTCCCATGCCGGAAAACCGGCCTGAGCCATCTTATCACTGCCCCCGCCTTTACCCTGGAATTCTGCCAGGCTGGCTTTGAAGAAGGCTCCACAGGAAATTTCGGAGCTGCCGCTGTGGGCGAGTACCACTTTATTCTCTTCTGCTGAGAGCAGCAAGACCGGAAGCTCCGTCTGTGCAGTCAGCTTAAGTGCCAGACTCTGCAAATCCTTGAGTGATCTGCGCTCAAACACTTGCGAAACCAGATGACATTCCGGTTCCAGAGCTGATAACAGCTCCCGGGCGGTGAAGCTGTCATTCTGGTCCTTCAATGCCGTGAGCTCCAGCTGCAGATCCTTATGCTCCTGCTCCCACTTCTCAATCCGGTCAATGATTTCATCCTTGCCCGTATTGTATTTGGCGGACAGTATGCTGAGAATTTGCAGACTCTCATTAAATTCCTCCAGTGCGCGGGTTCCGCATTTGAAAGTAATTCGGATATTGCCCTTCTGCTTCTCTGCTTTCAGCAGCTTGATCATGCCGATAGCTCCTGTAGAAGAGACATGTGTCCCTCCGCAGGCGTTATATTCTACACTATCAATTTCGACAATCCGGATGTTCTCCGTCACTTTGGGCTGCTTCACAAGAGGCAGATGCGCCAATTCCGCTTCATTTACGAAATAGCTTGTAATGCTGTGATTCAGGTATATGTGCCGGTTGACCTCCCGTTCCACAAGCGCCAGCTGAGCGGGAGCCAGCTCCGGCAGTTCAATGTCGATCGTGGCATATTCACTGCCAAGGTGAAAGCTTAATGTCAGGGCCTTGCAGAGATCGAGGAATACGGCTGAGAGCAGGTGTTGGCCACTGTGCTGCTGCATATGGTCGAACCGCTTGTCCCAATCAATCCGGCAGCTGAGCTGGTTGTCTGCGGGCAAACGTTCTACCTTGTGCAGTACTTCATCATCCTCCAGAATAACATCAAGGACTGGAAGTTCATTGATAAACCCCGTATCACAGGGCTGCCCTCCACCGTGAGGATAAAAGGCCGTTTCTTCCAAAATTAAATACAAGCCATCATCTTTTTCAACCGCACGGCTGATTTTGGTTTGCCATTCCTTCAAATAGGCAGATTCGTAGTAAAGCTTATTAGTCATAACTGTGTCCCACTCCATTTCCGTCTCCGATTGTGTTGAAAAACTGTCTCCGCCATTTCTTCTTGTTAATGCATCGTATCCCAGATTTGCTTGCTGATCAAGATGACCGTCACCGCAATAAATAACGGACGGATATATGCGGCACCTTTGCGGATGGCAATTCTGGACCCGACAATAGCCCCGATCACCATCGGGATTCCCATAATCAGTCCGTAGGAATAACTGACCGAGCCTAACGCTACAAAGGTCAATAAGCTTGAAATATTGCTGGCGAAATTGAGCACTTTAGCATTTCCTGCGGCTGTCACGAACTCGAACCCCATCATCAAGAAGGCAAAGATCAGAAAAGAACCGGTTCCCGGACCAAAAAATCCGTCATAGAAACCAATAAGCAGAGCGACTGCAATACCGATTAGACGTGATTTTTTGCTGCTGCCGGCGAATGTGGATACATCTCCCCAAGCTTTTTTGAACAAAGTATAAATTGTGATCACGACCAGCATGACAATAACCAGCGGCTTCAGAAACTCCGAGGGCACCTGCCTGACTGTAAGTGAACCTGCCACTGCACCGATGATGGAAAAAGGAATGAGTACTTTGACCAGTTGAAAGTTGATCTTCCCCGAACGCATAAAGGAGGCGGTACTTGTGAAGGAGCACAACGTCCCGGCTAATTTGTTGCTCCCGAGCAGTAAGGGTAATGGAATCCCTGCAGACAGCAGCGCCGGAATTGCAATCAGCCCGCCGCCTCCAACTACAGAATCAATCAGTCCGGCCAGAAATCCGCAAATGACCAGAATAGCTATCATACTTATGCTTGCATGCTCCATACTGCGCAAATCCTCCTGCTATGTATTTCAGCTACCTAATGAGTCAACCGCTTATTTCCTTAGCTCCGCATACCTTTGTCAGCCTCAGATATACTTCTTCGCTCCATCCATATCCTTGAAAATACTAAATTTATCGAATAGCACTCCTTGATGATCGATCGCGCGAATTTCCAATTGTTGTGGAGTTACTGCTACTTGCAGAAAATGCGGCACTGCCAGCGATTGTGAAGTGAACCATTCCCGCTTGGGCAGCAGCCACTCTGGCATTGCACCGGCTCCCCCAGCTATGACATATACGATCCCGTCCTTGAAATCCAGCCTGCCGGAGCGCAGCGGATAACTTCGTTCATACACAATCGTATGGGAACTGAGTACAAGATCCACACTATGCTGCTCCAGCAATGGACAAAGCGCCCGCAGTGCTTCAACCTGATAACCGCGGATACATAAGGAGAATAGTGAAAGTAGACAATTTTCCATTTGGCCGAAGTGTTTTGCAGATCTTGAACCAGAAAATCATATTGCGCATTTCCTGCCTGAAATTTTCCCGAGCTGGCAGGATAAGTATCATTGTTTATGAAATCCGTGCTGTCCAGAGCAATAAAATGAGCATCTCCATAATCAAAGGAGTAATAATTCTTCGGAGCGGTAAAAGCAAAAAAATCATAATACCATGAGCCTCCGTTCTCATGATTGCCCAAGCAGCTAAAGCTGGGGGTGTCTTGCAGCAGCTCTTTTCCGGGACTGAAAAAATACTGATCCCAATCGGCATAATTTGTTCCATCGTTAACAATGTCACCGATAAACAGGCTGAAGTCCGGACGGTACTTTTTCATCTGTGCAAAGATGCTGTTGTTGATCTCACCGCCTGTGATATCAAAACCGCTGTAGCCGCCGGTTTCACTGGTTACTGTAAATGAAAACGGCTCTCCTGGCAACATAGCTGTCTTAAAGGGAAATGGCCCTGCTTCTGCCGCCTCCTGCTCATTCTGAGAATACACCTTGTAGAAATAAATCGTTCCTGGCTCCAGTCCGCTAACCGTAAGCTGATGGATTAGGGAATATCCTGAATTCTCAGCACTGGCAAGGATCTGTTCCGGCTGCTTGTAGTTTCCTTGATAACCGCTATGTATACGTTCCGCCCTCATCACTTCCACTCTGGATGTTGCAGACTTAGAGGTTTCCCACATGAAGGTCATAGACTCTTCGGTCGGCCACTGCAAATAAGGCCCCTTTATCATAGTCAGCATTAATTCACTCCTCTCTCATCTCTACCTCCACCCATGTTCCGAAAACCATACTCCCTGCCTGTATTGGTCCAGCGCCTGACCGGCAACTGGCAGAAGATTAGCTGGCAGCCGGTCTAATGGAAACCAGCGAAGATCATCACATTTGTGGGGTTCAGCGTTGCTAATTTCACCTGACCACTGCTTGGCGATAAAGAAAAAATCAACCCGTTCGTCATGGGAGGTTTTAATATGCATTACTCCGGTCATTTCTAAATCCCCGTGAGCAATTACAGCGCCGCATTCTTCCTGAACCTCACGAATTGCGGCGGTCATTACCCCTTCACCACGTTCCAGACGTCCCGCCGGGAGCGCGTAATATCCATCATCATGTCCCGTATTGAAGCGCCTGAGGAGCAGCAGCTGCTGGTTTCTAATCATAAAAACATGTACAACACTTAAGAGTCGGAATTCAGACATTCTAAGGTGCACCTTCTCTCTTTAGTTATATTATAGGAACATACGTTTGTTAAAAGCCATGTGAAAAATATAGCATAAATAATCCCACTTATCTACTTCATCTATAACTTAGATACGGCTTGGCAGTTGATAAGGGCTGTGTTCTTTACCTAGAATTAAAAACTCCTTCACAGCAGCAGCCGTGAAGGAGTCTAGTATTCATCTATCGAAGCGAATGTGTTATTTGGCAGCTTTGGCTGCGTTCAAAATAGCCGTTAAGTAACCCTTGGTATCCACCAGCGTAGCCCCGCTGACGGCATCCACCATTTCTTCTTTGCTCTTCTTGGCGAGCGTGGCTTCAAGCGATTTAATCGTCTTACCTGTCGCAAATTTCTCAACAGCAGCTAAGTTTTTGTCATAAGCAACTGTGGATTTGGCTTCTTCTTTCATATGATCACTGTAATATTTGTTATTGGCCTTCTTGGAGGCCAGAACCATTGCAGGATCTTTATAATTTTGTCCGAAATCGGCATCGGAGTTAGGAACTCCCTTGGCCACATCTGTGCTAAGGAATTGATAATCATCCAGCGAGGCAGCCACGATTACACCGTTTTGAACAACGGCAACAGCTACGGTGAAGCATTTCGTGCCATGTGCTGCCGCTTCTACCCGGCCTACCTTGAGCGGTGCACTGGCGGCTGAAGATACATCATTCAGCACGTTGCTGTTGCCTACTCCTACAACTGCTAATGAAATACCAGCTACCAGCAATAACTTTGTTACCTTTTTCACAACCATTCCCCCAGTCATGTTATAAAAACGCTTACAATCTATATTTATCAATTTTCGCCCATCAAGTCAGTTACAAATGTTACTAATAAAATGTAAATACATGGAATGATGTACGTCTTTAACCGAAGCCCGGAAGACTGTAAGATTGTTTAGATGATCACTGTAAGGTCGCTATTTCTGAGAACAGAAAAATCCACCTTTCTACTGCTTGTAAATTTTTTTGTAGCATGACCGCAAACTAATACGAAAAATAAGCCGCCTTTGCTATGATGGAGAGGTATGAATACTAGGAAAGGAGAATATTTTTCATCTATGGAAATTAAAAATCTAATTACAGCAATATCGAGAGAAGCGTTAAGGGTTTGGCTACAGGAAAATGGTAAGACTGAAAAACATTGTTGGGTCGTAGTGAGTATGTCGCCAACCCCAGATAGGCTGCTATACTTGGACGCGGTCGAAGAATCTTTATGTTTTGGATGGATTGATGGAGTCAAAAAGAAAATTTCTGAAACTGAGCTGGTGCAGAGACTGTCTCCTAGAAGCAAAAGAAGTTCTTGGACTGAATTGAATAAAGAACGTGTCCGCCGCCTCGAAAAATTGGGGTTAATGACTGATGAAGGAAGAAAGGTACTTCCTGATATGGACCACGATTCTTTTAAAATAGATAGGGTTATTGAGCAAAGGCTTAAAGAGGAAAGGCAAGTGTATGAGAATTTTTTGGCACTTCCAGCTCTTTATCAACGAGTTCGGATCGACACGATACAATGTAATATTAAGCAGCCTGAATTATTTAAGAGTAGATTAGACAAATTTATATTAAACACTAAAGAAAATAAAATGTACGGTCAATGGCATGATAATGGACGCCTTCTGGATTATTAAGAGGCGCTAGATCAAATGGTGTATAAATGACAAAAAAAGCGGCAGAATATCTTCTGCCACTTTTCTTGGTGCTACTCAAGTGGAAGGATCACTTATACGTGTTTTGTTCATTTTTCTTATAAGTCGTCCTATCATCCCGGAGCGACTCTTTGCGGTTGTCGAGTTTTTTCTGCTCTCTTTGCTGGGCTTCCTGGCTGTTGACGGGTGCATTCTCCAATTCTCCCACCGTATTGATCAGGTTTTTATCCGGCGTTGTTTCATGCGGCACTGTGTTGCCTCCTTTAAGTTGGATACTTATTAGTGTTCCAGCTTATTTTGGCATTTCCACAGCCAGATTATTCTTTCCAGCGCCCCCTAACAAAATAACCCCACATAAAGATTGCTGTCTCATATAAAAAAACGGCCAGAGCAGACAAAACATCTGCTGGCCGTCTTCGGATGAAATCAGTGCTGCTATTCTTCGGAATCTACATTATGATATACCTGCTGTACATCATCCAGTTCTTCCAGAGCATCAATCAGCTTCTCAAATTGAGCCTCGGCATCTTCGTCAAGCGCGACATAATTCTGTGGAAGCATGGTTAGTTCTGCCACGGTGAAATCGGTTATGCCTGCATTGCGGAACACTTCCTGTACCGCATGGAACTGGTCCGGTGCGGCATATACAATGACAGCCTCGTCCTCTTCCAGAACATCGCGAACATCCAGGTCAGCTTCGATCAGCATTTCCATCACTTCATCGGCAGATTTGCCTTCCAGACCGATAACGGCTGTTTGATCGAACATATACGTTACCGAACCACTGACACCCATGTTGCCGTTATTCTTACTGAACGCGGAACGCACCAGAGGGGCTGTACGGTTAACATTATTCGTGAGCGCATCAATAATGATCATTGAGCCGCTTGGTCCGAAGCCTTCATAACGAAGTTCAACATAATTCTCATCACCGCTGCCTTTGGCTTTTTCCAAAGCACGGTCGATAATGGCTTTCGGCACATTGTACGTTTTGGCGCGTTCCAGAACAACCTTCAACGCCCGGTTTGATTCCGGATCAGGTTCGCCCTTCTTCGCGGCTACATAAATCTCTACCCCAAACTTGGCGTAGACCTTACTTGTATTGGCATCCTTCGATGCTTTCTTTTCTTTAATATTATTCCATTTACGACCCATATAGTTTCCGCTCACTTTCCAACATTAATTATAAACAGTCGACTTCTATTATACCTCTGATCGAACGATCACGTAAAGGGCAGCCCATTTGCTAGGAAAAGTCTAACAAATCCAGTAATTGTCCCGCTCCCAGCACCTGAATTAACACGGGAATCCGCGGTCCCTCCTGTTGATTGAGAGTGAATTGATAGATGATTTTAAACAAACGTTTTTGATTGTTTTTCATTATTTTTTTGTCCTTATCGTGACAAATTGCGTAAATTTCCGTCATCAGCTCTTGTTCATTCATTCCTTCTCTTCGCAGTAAGCTGCAAAAATCTTTAATCCATTCCTGTTCGCCGGGCTCTAAAGTCTGATAATAGGCGATGTCAGGTTCAGTATTCACTGTAATCATACGCTGCGGAACCCATTGTCTGATCCAAAACTCCGCACGGTTTGCGGTTTGTTGGAGCAGCTCCTCGTTATGCCCTCCACCGTTACGTGCCATTATCTCCTTTAGCAGTTCGAAATCGAAGTCCACAAGCGGCAAAATACCGGAGACCTGACTGAAGCTTGGGGCCTTGGCCTCTGTAACATGGTGCATGGACAGCTCCAAAGCAGCTTTGATCTCTTCAGGGAGCGCTGGAGACGGGTAGGCTTCACGAAAACGCTCAAATTCCGCATAATTTCGGAGCACATCTTCATCCATCCCAATATGAAAAGCGGCATTCGGCTGATATTTTGCGAACAGAAACAATAAATTCTCCGGGGTATACACTTTCAGAAGATCCGCAGGCGTGTAATGATTTCCCGACGAGCTGGACATTTTGGCGTGGCTGCCTTTGATGCTGATGAATTCGTAAGGCACGTAATATGGCGGTTTATTCTCAAAGATTTGTGCGGAAATCACACTGGCTACGTTGAAGCTGCCTGTTTCAGAGGAATGATCGCGTCCACCGGGCTCGCAAGCTACCCCTTCCATTCCCCAGCGCATCGGCCAGTCTATTTTCCAATGCAATTTGATTATAGCAGCCTCCGGGACAGAGACAGCGTTATGCTGACCACATGTACATGTATAGGTTAGTGTTTCTGCCTGATCGTCAAAATCCACAACCGTAGTGCTATCCTTTCCGCATTGCTCACAATATACATGAACTGGATAAAAAGCGGCTCTGTCTTCTGCACTGGCTTCCCCTGTTTTAAATGACATGAAAATATCGTAAATCTCCCCTCTGCGGCACAGCGCTTGAAGGATGGCCGGATTGTAGCGGCGCGACTGATACTCCCTGCTCTGATAGATGAACTCGGGTGTAATCCCAAATGCCATCAGCGCTTGTTCAAATTCTTGCTCGAAATGCTCCGCATAGGAGGAATGGCAGCCAAAAGGACACGGAACCTTGGAATAAGGCAATCCAATATATCGTTCAAAGCCTGGATCTACATGATTAGGAACCTTCCGGAAACGGTCGAAGTCATCCCATGAAAAAATAAACCTCACTTCTTTGCCCGCTTTTTCGAGCGCTTTGCTTACAAAATAAGTCGTCGCGATCTCCCGGAAATTCCCGATATGTACCGAACCCGACGGGCTGATCCCCGAAGCACACACAAAGGCTTGCTGCTCAGGATGCATTTCAATTAACTGACTCGCTATTTTTTCTGCCCAATGCATAACCAATCACCTCTAATTTTTTAGTTGGAAAAAGCAAAAAAGCTCTCGTCCGCAAGATTGTCATCTTGAGGACGAGAGCTATAATTAGCGTCGTGGTACCACCTCTGTTTGCGAACAGGTTACCCTGCTCACCTCTTCGGGTACGGCCATTACGCTTATACCCTATCTCTGTAACGGGAGATCCCGTCATACCATCCTTGAGCAACCGGCTCAATTCTGTATGAAGCTCGGAGACTTTATTCGTTGGAATCATCGCTGCTCCATTTCACCAGGCTGGAGCTCTCTGTGAACAATACGTTCCAATTACTCTTCTCTTCATTGCTGTTGTTGATGTAAGTTATTGTAAGCCATAGTAACCCGGTTCGTGTACATCTGTCAATAACATCCGTTTGATGAATAGGTATATCACCATAAATGTGCTGATATCCCCTGTTATTTACCCATTTCAATCAACTGCAAGTGCCATATATATAAGTTGAATGAGGTAAACACCTACACTTAGGAGGGATATCATGTATAAACCGATACGCAAAAAAAATTTCAGAAGAAGACCTTTGGTCATAAAAATCCAAAAACATAAAAGAGTTGAACCGAAAAGAATAAGACCTCTGGATATCTGGAGCACGATCCGTCCATCGGCTTTTAGGGCAATCGGTGCCCCTAACAGCGTTGTCAGCATAACTAAAGCAGATCAGCTTACCAAAATTCCTTTTCCTGTGGTTCAATTCGATTTATGCGGTGAATATGATCCTCTCCACTCCGTGTTTATTCCAAAAACTTCAGGCGTTTATTCCATCAGTTCATTGATTGCCGTCAATCCGGTAAACCCTACTGTCAATTATGTCATTGCACTTGTGATCCTGGTGAATGGTATTCAATCTCCTAATACACCGGTAGACAACGATTTTTTCGGCACCAATGTAAACAGAAGCAACGCTACAAGTGTTTCTACGATCTTGAAACTGAACGGCGGCGATCGGGTTGAAATCTTTGCCACCACCACAACTCCAGGCTTTATAGATCAATTTTCATTTGTTGTCACGACTTCTTTCGAAGCTGCCAGATTCCCGTCTCCTTGCTGACTCGCAAATCTGCACTAAGAGACCGCTCCTAATTTCAGGAGCGGTCTCTTAGTGGGTAACTCGTATTCTGTTCAGATCCAGACTTCATTAGCGGTTTCAATAACCAGGCGCAGCTTATCCCACTGCTCTTCCTCAGTCAGCATATTGCCTTCCTCCGTGGAAGCAAATCCGCATTGCGGACTCAGACACAGCTGCTCAATATTCACATATTGGGCGGCTTCTTCAATTCGGAGCTTAAGCTGCTCTTTACTCTCAAGGCCTCCATGTTTGGTAGTCACCAGCCCCAGTACTACAAATTGATCACGGATAAACCGCAGCGGCGCGAAATCACCGGACCGTTCATTATCGTATTCAAGGAAAAAAGCATCGACCTCTGCCTGAGCAAACAGCACTTCGGCAATCGGCTCATATCCCCCAGCGGCGAACCAGGTGGAGCGGAAGTTGCCCCGGCATACATGCAGGGCAATCGTCATATCCGCCGGACGTAGAGAGATGCTCTCGTTAATCAGCCGCACATAGTCCTGCGCCAGCTGGTCCGGATCAATTCCCCGGCTGCGCAGATGCGCACGGTGTTTGCCGCTACATAGAGTTCCCCAAGTCGTATCGTCCAGCTGCAGATAGCGGCAGCCTGCATCATAGAAAGCCTGAATCGCTGCCCGGTACACTGCTATAATATCTGCGTACAGCATTTCACGCTCCGGATAAATTTCATTCCCGTTATAATCCTGCACGAAATGAAACAAGGCAGGAGAAGGAATCGTCATTTTTACCGGCGTATCTCCGGCTAACTGCTGCGTCTTGATAAATTGTCCGATCATGGGATGGTCCGTAAAGGCGATTTTACCGACAATCTTGAAGCTCTCCGCCCGCTGGGCAGTTTCTTTTGAGCAACCGCCTTGGTTCAGGCTGATTTTCTGTGTGCCTTGGATTCCGAAGAAGAAATCAAGATGCCACCAGGAACGCCGGAACTCACCATCTGTGACCGCCTTAAGTCCCAGCGCCTTTTCCTGCTCCAGCAGCTTGGAAATCTCTTGATTCTCTATCTCATAAAGCTGCTCTGCCGTGATTTCACCCTGTTCAAACAAATTGCGGCCGGTCTTAATCTCATCTGTACGCAGGAAGCTGCCGACGATGTCGTAACGAAAGGGAGGAGCATTTCTTTTGGAGCCGATAACTGGACTGATCATACGTCCCTCCTGCTGTTATAGTAAGGATTGATTGAAGTCGAAATATTGTTCAGACACCAGATCATTCAGAATTTCAATGAACCCGGACATGATTTCGCTTGGCTTGCGGTCCTTGTGGGCAATCCAGCCAACCGTGAACACTTCATTGCTGTCAAAAGGAACCGTTACGAGCCCTTCGCCGTTCAGCTCAGAGGCCATAATGCCCGTGCCTATCGTATAGGAATCACTCCCCAGCAACAAATGGGTCAGCGTGGCCCGGTCTGTCACTTTAACATTTTTCTGAATCTGCGTGAAGCTCAGCATCTCTTCAGAAAAATGCAGCGAATTGTTATCCCCTTGCTCAAAGGTAATATAGGGATACGGAAGAATCTCGTCCTGTGTAACCCTTTCTTTGGCGGCCAGTGCGTGGCCCGTTCTGACATAAACATGCGGGTTCGTATTGAACAGCGGGGTGAATTTCAGGTTCCCGTCGCTGAACAGCTTGTTCATCACTTTATAGTTACTCTCGTTGATATACAGAATACCGAGATCGCTGCGCAATGTGCGGACATCTTCAATAATTTCATAAGTCTGCGTTTCTCTCAGGCTGAAATTATATTCCGCCACATTGCGCTCGTTCATCAACCTGACAAACGCATCAACGACAAAAGCATAATGCTGGGTCGATACGGAAAAATAAATCGGGCTGCGTTTCTTGCCGGTATACCGGTTCTCCATAAACTCGGTTTGTTCAATGATCTGCCGGGCATAGCCCAGAAATTCCATCCCTTCAGCAGAGATGCTGATCCCTCTGTTGTTTCGTTCAAATATAGTTATTCCCAGTTCGCTCTCCAGTTCCTTAATGGCGTTGGAGAGACTGGGCTGCGACACAAAAAGCCTTTTGGCCGCTTCATTCATTGAGCCGCTGTTGGCAATTTCAATTGCGTAGCGGAGCTGCTGCAATGTCAACCCTGTTCCCCCTCCGGTCCTTAAGCGATAATTCAGCATCACAGAAGATATCGTAGCATAGAACCTTCTGAGGTTCCACGTCTGTTCTGTCTAGCCTACCGGCAGTTAATGTGTCCGCTTCTTTCCAGCATCAATTTTCGCAGGGTCCAGGCCTTCCCAGATGTTCGCAATATCCGCCTGCTCCGGGTGCTCAAACACCAGAAAAGCCGTAGGCAAATAACGTTCTCCGTATTGCGAAGAAGGTTTGTTAACGATCTCGTTGTCCTTAACAAGTACGGTGGATGAACCTCCGTCCAGATTGGCAGCGATCACCGCTCCGTGCTTCAGCATGATTTGCTGCACATCATATAGATTGGCGCCGATGCTGTATCCGGGCTGCCGTCCGTCGATCACCACAAATAGAAGGGCACCGTCATCACGTTGACCCATCGCCGTTCTTGGGGCAATCCCCCAGCCTTCGGCCGCATTCTTAATAAGACCCTTGCCGTTGACGATCAATCTCGGTTGAAAGGACACTGCCTCCTGTACACCAAGATCACTGAGCTCATTCAGCGAATAATTGCCGGCGATCATTTTGCCTTGCTTATCGAGGCCGACGATTTGTGTTGATTTTTTTCCGCCCAAACCATTGTAAAACAATTTCCCTTGCGAAATCACGAGTCCTATCGGCTTAAATCCGTTGCCTTTCCAGTTCGGGTCGGCGAAGCCGCCACCGTTCACACCGGCAATCGCGCCGGTTCGTGACACCATGCTGGACACTTTCTCGCCCGATCCAATTTTGCCGGGAACACCCAGCCGTACCTTTGTCGGATCATTAACGGTCATGACATAACCGGAATAACCCGTGCCGGACACTTCCTCAATCTCGACCAGAGGTTTTTCTACCTCCACCGGCGGCTGTACAATGGTATGGGTGTCCTTCTCATCTCCCATATGCACAAAGCGTTCATTGTACTCCTTAACCCGGTCTTTCAGTTCATCTTCACCAATGATATATTTCGCCATATAGCGGTGTTGAGTGGTAATCAGCGTATCTGCGATCAAGTAGCGAAGATTATGCGCGGAAGGCGCAAAATACAGCCAGCTCCCGCCGGCGATTAGTAATAGGATCAAGATTAAAAAAAGTCTGGAGAGTGTGCGTAAAAAGCTTTTTTTCTTGCGCTTGCGGACCGGTTTTTTCTTCTTGCTTACAGCATTGCGCTGAGGTAATGATGATGAGCTCACTTCGTAAAGCCTCCCTAATACTTCTATTAATGGTAATAAGCATGAGAACATATACTTTCATCATAGACGATAATGAAAGATTAAAAGTTTCATTTTTTTCAATTCTGCTGCTGAAGGTTAGGAGACCCGTGCACTATAATGAGGTTAAATGTCGCTTGGAGGGGGATTTCCAATGAATTTTAAAGATTTTGA
Organism: Paenibacillus sp. FSL M7-1046; assembly: GCF_038007405.1. NCBI lineage: Bacteria > Bacillati > Bacillota > Bacilli > Caryophanales > Paenibacillaceae > Paenibacillus > Paenibacillus sp. FSL M7-1046. Next base: position 6,357,257 of record NZ_JBBOXB010000001.1, read on the forward strand.
GAATTGATAAATGTACTTGAAGCCGAGGCCAGAAGCTTGGGACTGGTCTAAGTAACTGCCGATGCAAGCATCACGGCAAAGCCATTTTTTGAACATCACGGCTATAGGTCCGTTCAGATGCAGGCGGTGGAGCGGAAAGACGTTATCCTGCATAATTTCAAGATGATCAAAGAGTTAGACTAACAAAGTAATGTTAAACTTCACAAAAAAAATAATGCCCGTTGACCTTGTAGGGTCAATCGGGCATTGGATATCGCTTTTCCGCCATCATTTCATCCGTGTCTTTGCTTGCGGCTGCCATAACCGTATAGTGCGATTTTTCTGTTCCGCCATACTATCGCAAGGCTAAACAACAGGATAAACACAAGAAACAGACCGCTGACTATTATACCTTTGGATATAGAAACAGGCTGGTTTTCCACCACCATTGCTTTGTCAGCCTGTAATGCAGCCGTACTGGAAACGGCAATAGTCTCTGAACTTGCCAGTGTGGAACTCTGGGAAATATCTGCTCTGGCCAACAAGAATTTGTGCAAAGCATTGACTGTTGCTACCGCACCACTTGCGTAATTTTTTCGGGCAAATTCCGGTTCAAGCACCTTATCCAGAATATCTTGCATCGCCTCATTGGTCAGCATTCCGTCGATGTCCTTGCCTTGCAGTATATGGTAATTGTCCCCGCCGATGTCCAGCACCAGCATTACATCCTTGGAACCCGCCCCAATGGAGGCGAATTTCGAATACGTATATTCCTGCAGGTTTTTGTCTGCGGAATTTTTAACCGTAACCACATAAATGCCGCTTCCGGTCGTTGTCTTGAAACGGTTGCTGGATTGGTTGAGATAAAGCTTGCTGACCTTTTTGAGAACTCCGGCATTATCGGACACGTAGGTTTTGGAACCGACCTGCTCCTTCCAGACTCCGCCCAGCTTTTGGATCAGTGACCCGTAAGTTTTGCGTGCCCCGAAGCTGTACTCCTTCCTGGCAAAGTCCGGCGCAAGCGACTGGGAAAGAATTTGCGATAAAACAGCGTCATTAAGCTCGTCCTCCAGGCCTCTGCCCCTAACCACCCAGTACTCGTTATCTTTGATCGAAAAGAGCAGCAGCACACCCTTATTGTTGTCAGCTGAGCCTACTTCCCAGGCGTTGAACAGCGAGGTTGCATACTCCTCTATCGCAGCTCCATTTGTAGAGTCCACTGTCACCAGCACAACTTGTGAACCGCTCTGCTGATGCAAACGAATACCATAGTTGACGATGTAATTTTCGGTTTTCTCATCAATCACATTGGCGAAATCATTTACGTAAAAAGAGTCCGTGTGCTCAGGCACGGCAGTTCGGGCCAAGCTAAAAGCGGGCAGCAGCATACTCAGCAGCAGTACAATTAAAGCTATGATAAACGTCTTTTGTCTCATCCGAATTTCCATGATCTTCATCTCTCCTTCCATACGAAAATAGTATATTCAAAACATAGCGTGGTAGAACAAAAAGAGACTCAGCGTGATGCCGGGTCTCTTACTTTATTTCTATAGTTGCCATTAGAAAGCGCGATTGACTTATGATACGGTCAGAACAAGGAGGCAGGGATCAGCTTTCGGCCACCCTTAATGAGCGTGGATTCCAGCATTTCTCCTTTATCTCCCCCAAAATACAGCTGCCAGTACACGCCGAAACGGATGCTGACATCATTCTTCACCAGCTCGGGCGGCGTAACGATCAGCCACTGGAATTTGAGTGCTTTGGATATTTCAAATACCGGATCAAGTACGTTGTTCGAAACCATCTCACCAAATGGATTATCGTACAGGAAAACCGTCCAGCCCTTGTTCTCGCGGTTAACCCGCTTATGGGTCATGATCATCATAGCAACCAGCAGCTGCACAGACTGGCGTTGCCCGCCGCTGCCGACAGCCTCATCCAGTGCTCCCCGGTTAATAACTTCCCAGTCGGAATAATGGTACTCTTCAGGAGACGCATACAGGAAATAGTTCTCGGTCACCGGCTTGTAGACCTGAAGCACCGGAAAACGGTTCTGCATCGCGGCGTATACGATTTTCCCGTCATTGATCATCTCTTTGACAGCGGCTGCCGGCACCTGCTCAATCTTGGCATATTTCTCCAATAGCCCGCTAATGCAGCGGTTGAAATAATCACTGACCAGCGGCTCGATATCATCGCTCGTCTTCGGCACCGTAATGTTCTTGTAATTCAGGCGGACCAATGGAAAAGCATGTCCATTCTCATTAAGAATGATCATCCGGCGTTCCATACGCTTCAGGATATCGACAATCTGCACGACACGTTTGGCGGCGCGGCCAACCCAAAGCTTGCGGGACAGCTCCATCCCTTCCTTGTCGCTGCGGATGCTCTCAATCTGATCGCGCGAGCTTTGGAGCATGGAATCAAGCACCTGCCGGGCTATCGAAAAGTCATCCCAATGTACAGTATTCAGCCTTTCCTGGATTTTGGTCTCCAGCTCGGCATTCCAGCCGCTTTTCGCCAATTTACTGCTTAAAGACGTCTTCTCTTCCTTCACCTTACGGGAGATTTCCGACCGCTCACTGCGGCTTTCCTTGCTGCGCAGCAGCCAGTCAGCTACCAGCGGCTCACAATTTTCTTTTACCCGCTGCTGCAGCTCTTCAGGAACATCCCGCATTTGGACCCGTCCCTCTACATGGGTATCCATGATTTTGCTTTGGCTTACCAATGTTTGAATCCATTGATCCATAACACTCAAGGCTTGTTTGCAGCTGTTAAGCAGCTGTTCATTCTCCCGGAAACGCCTGCTGATCTCTTCTTCCTTCTGATCCAGCGGATCATGCCATATTTCTACAGCACGTTCATGTTTCTCCTTAATCGCTTTTTCGGATTTCCGTAGATCCTTCTGCAGATTCTCAAGGATGGTCTGGGCGCGGATAAACGAATCGTGGACAAGCTGATAGTCCTCATCCAAGTATACCGTCTCGTTCTTCTGTCTCGCTCTGGCCGTCAAAATCACCTCGGCTGTATCCGTTGGAAGAGGGGCATTCCGCCAATCTTGATCCACCTGGACCACCGCAGCTTCGATCTCCGCCAGCTGTTCACCGGCCCGTTTGATATTCCCCGCTCTCGTACGGATCTCCAGTTCATTCTGCGTTAAGGACTGCTGGAGGCTTTCCACCGTGCTGAGCAGCTGCATTAGCGTATCTTGAGCAGCAGGATCAAGTACGGGCTCTTCTTCCAGAGCAAGAGCAGCCAGATCTTCGGCGGGGAAAGCAATTTCGGGAAACCAGTTCTGCAGCCTTGGAAAAAGCGAATAGCGGGTATCTCCAATCCACTTCTCCCGCTGCTGCGCGGTACTGCCCAGCTCGGCTTTTACCTGAACCAGCCCCTGATCCTTGCTGGCGATTTCTTTGCTTAATTCTTTTTTGCGCTCTACCGCTTTTTGCTTATCCTTATAATCCTGTTCCTGCTTCTTTGTCCGTACATCCCACTGGCGCAGCGCCTGTGCTCTTTCCTCATGCTCGGTCCGATCGGCTTCAGATTGTACCAGCTCTCTCTGAATAACCGCAAGGCTGTCTTCATTCCTGCTGATCTCCGTGTTCAAATCCCCGAGCTTTAGATTCAGCTCATTCTGCAGTAATTCAAGTGTATTCAGTTTGGCTTTCAGGGCCAAGGTATGTTCACTCTGGAACAAGCGCTCGAATTCCTGCCGCGCCGATTTCAACTTGGACAGATAGGCTTCCGCATCCTTAAGCTCTTCCTCCTGTTGCTTAAGACTAGAGGATATTCCGCGTTTCCATTCCTGGAAATGATCCGGCTGCAGAACCATCTGCGGACCTTGATTGGCTAGCAGCAGGAAAGGACCGGATGCGGCTTCCGCCATCTCTTCCCGGATGAAAACCGGCACCGCTGACTTGAGCAGGACTTCTTTCAGCGTATCCGGCTGGAGCTTGGCAGCTTCGCGCTGCGTCACAATAATTCCGTAAGGAAGAAGCGGATGCCGTTCCATTTCCTCTTCACGGCTCAGGTAAGGCAGGTCATTCAGGTAGGAGCTGCCGATCATGGAACTGATTTTGAGTGAATCCAGTGTGTCCTTCACTCTCAGGATATCCGCATTCGGCAACCAGAAGGACTCCTGCTGCAACTCTACATCGATCAGCTGGTTGTAATAATCCCTTCTCAGCCGTTTCGTCTGCTGCTCAGCTTCATCCAGCCTGCGGATAAACCGCTCCTGAATGGCCGGTTTCGCTTCAAATAGCGCCGTAACTCCCAGTTGGTGATGCTCTTCATACATTTCCAGCAGCACGACCAGCTGTGACCAGAGTTGTGACTCCCTGTTCATCTGTGACTCCAGCAGATTGTGAAGCTCATCGCTTTGGCTTTGCCCGGCATTCAGCTTCACCTTCAGCTCAGTCTGCGTTTGGTGCAGACTGAGCTTACGCTCTTCAGCAGTTTTGCGCTGCTCGTTTAAGCCGCTGATATTGTCTGCGATACTCTTAGCTGCTATTAACGTGCGCTGCAGCGCCGCTCCTGGCGCCCCGGCTGCTTCATGCCCATGGCGTGAAGCAAAAACACCCAATTCCTCGGTATATTGGCGGATGGCCCCTGTAAGTTCATTGACCCGGTTATCCAGACCGCCCAGTTCCAGCAGCAAGCTTTCCCTTTCTTTGCGTAAGCCATTTTCTTCAGCAGTCAGAGAATACTGGCGGGTTACGAACGACGAGACCTGTCCCTGCCAGAGCTGAAAGACTTTGTCCCACTGCAGCCGCAGCTCTTCCTTCGCTCCCTGAATAACCTCTTGGCGTTCCTTCATTTCCAGCGAGCCTTCGATAGCTTCAATTTCTTTCTGCCATTGCTCGATCTGGCGGAGCTGCGCGCTGCGTTTGGCCAGATAATAAGCTACTTCAAGCTTTTTCTCTTTCAGCTTCGACTCATCCAGCCGCAACTTGGCCCGTGTCTGGTTGTCTGAAATCCTCGTGAATTCATCCTGCTTAAGATCCTGTTCCTCTTTGCTGCGCAGATATTTCAGATTATCGCCCTCAAAACGCAGTTGGCGCGCCTCCTGGTGATGCTGAACCAATGCATCGGCAGTTTTGCTGCGTTCCGCCTCTGCGTTCTTAAGCTCCTCGTGAATGACCGTGGACATCTGCCGACCCAGCAGTTCAGTCTCTCTGAAGCTCCGCTCGGCTTCCGTCCCCTGTTCGACCAGCTCATACAGCGGTGCAGCCAGCGTAGTGAATTCGGCAAAAGCCTTTTCCCTCTGCTCCAGCATCGGAAGTCTCTGGGCAATGGTTGCGGTATCAATAAACATCCGCTGAAGCGAACCATCCTCTTCTTTGACACCCTCGTTCAGACTGGAGCCAATCTCCGGAATAATCAGCTTTTCGAACAGATTGTGGTTGGTAAAGGCCTCATTTTTTTGAAAATAGCCCTTGATCCCGCCCTCTTCACCATTGATCCGTTTCATGTTACGCCATTCACCAATATGAATATCCCGTTCAGCAAGGAAGCTGTAGTACTTCTTCAGATCGGAGCTGTGGCTGCCGAAGGCAACAATTTCATTCCGCCGTTCCCGTACAAATTGCTGAATCGTCTCAAAACTTACAGGACCGCCTTCCGCATGATCATACAGCGGCAGCGTTGACAGGGTCAGCTCAGCCTGCTCTTCATAATCCATCAGCGCGTAGAGCAGATAGTCAACCTTAATCTCCAGCTGATCTATCGAGCTGTGGGCAGTCATGGCAATGCCGGTCGTCATGTATTCATTACGCTCACTGTTGTCCAGCCGCCACTCAATCGCTACGTGAAAGGTATAGGGCTTAAGCTGTTTTTTATGATTATGGAAAAAAGCCTCGACCTGGTTCTCGTTGTCTTTCCCCCAAGCCGCCTTAGGCAGGAGCAGTTGGAAGATGGACTGCAGCAGCACCCCTTTCCCGCCGCCGTTCATCAGGGTAATCAGGGTATTGGCCGGGCCTTCCTCATTGCAAAGATCAAGAATCATATCATCATACTTCTTAAGCATCTTCTCGTATTTCAGTCCGGCAATACGGATTCGTTCAATGCGAGGCATAGCCTTCCCCCTCCTTCTCCGTCAAGGTCCGGCCGATCAGAGCTTTCAATTCCTTGTAACGGTCTACATCGTGGTACAGATACCGCATTCTTTCATATAACTCTTCCCGGGGGAAAATCCGCTTCTCGTTCTCGGAAATAAACACCAGATGTTCCTCCTCCAGCAGCTTCATCCCTTCATGAATCAGTCCGATCCGTGAACCGGAGCCTCTCGACAGGGAATCGCCTTCCTCCTGGCTTTTGGTCTGCATATAAAGGCTTGCCCATACTTTATGCATTGCCTGAATATCCAGACGCCACTGCTTGCTGAAGCTGCCTTCCTCATCCAGCTCGATCCATGCTTGTAGAAGCGAGGACACCTGATCAGAGATTTGGATATAGGACATGCTGTCCTGACCGGGCTTAAAGTGCTGCTCATCCTGATCCATTTCCGCCAGAAAAACCAGGATAATGACGTTGATAATATGTAAATGGGTTTTACGTTCAATCCGTGAGTATTTATTCCGCAGCTGTGTGAAGTTGGACGCGAACCCCGATCCCAGCGGATTGACCAGCAGGTGAAGGCGGTGCCCGGAATTCATAATCCGGCAGCCTCCCTCTTTGGCCATATACTGCAAGGCGTCATAGGCCCCCGTATCCTGCAGGCATTCCACTGCGGCTGGATCATCCAGGGATATGACTTTCCGCCGTAGCAGATCAAAAAACAGCCGCGAAGCCTGCTGCAATTGTTCCAATGAATAGCTCATGCTGTATTCTCTCACCTCTCTACTATAGTAATGGTATAAGGGCTCATTTCCAGACCGGGCCAAATCACGCTTGTCCCCTGATCCGGTTCAAGTATGGTTGTCCGCAGCACTTTGCCCCGCAGCATCTCCAGCTCGGGACAATCCGTAAGCAGCCGCTGAATCAGCTTCTGGCACTCGTCACTTCCGCCAGGGTTGTCTTCGTTTCGCTCCTGTACGATAACCTCGGTATGAAAGAATTGTACCCACAGGTCAATGGCATCCGGGAGCCGCGCCCATCGGGACTGTTCCTCAGGAGAGAATGCATCCGCTTTGAACGTAAAACGTCCTTTGCCGGCAAGCTCGGTAAAAATCGGTTTCCACAGCTCAGCAACTTCAGTCCAAGGTATAGACTTAGGCGTATAAGTTGCAAGTTGCTCCTCCCCTTCTTCATCGGGCTCATCCAGATATTCTTCCGGCAGAAAACCGACATCCTGTTCTTCCCAAGCCCAGGCGAGGGGGTAGATAAAGTCCTGGCTCGGTGTGAACAGTCCGCTAATCAAGGTTTCCAGACTGTCCCCGCTCGGCAAGCCTTCAGCTTTCACCCATTCCTCCCATACATTCGTGCGAAAATTAAAACCGGCAGCTCCCCAGAACAGCTCTGGAAAGTTCAGTCTTAAATTGGTTTCGGCTTCAAAAATGCTAAGTACAACCTCCGCGAGCTCGTCATGCACTTTCCTTGACAGCTCCACCCGTTCGGATAGCAGGCGCAGCTCGTTAAAGTCGATAACATCCTTCTCGTCATTCGCCAACCGGGCCAGGGAACGGTGGATATTATCAAAATGCTTGCGTTCTTCATCAAACTGCTGGTGAATTTCCTCCAGCCGCTGATGCCGCATAACCCCATATTCGCTGAACATATGCTTCGGGTTGCGCCGCAGCGCATTGCGGTATTCCTGCTGTTGCTGAGTCATTTTCCGAACCCGCGAGATCAGTTCACCCACATCCTGCATCGCCCGGGTGACGCGTCCATGCTTAATATGCATTTGGATCTCCAGCAGTTTAATACTAATCTGGAACTCTTCTATAATCTCATGGCTCATGAAGATAAGCTCCATCGCATATTCGGAAAGGCGGTAAACTGTCTTGCCGCTCTCTTCCCAGCTGGTGCGGGTCGCATCCTCGTCTACCGTAAAGTATTTGTACTTTTGCAGAGTCATCTGCCGGGTTTGATCATCATAATAATAGGCTTCGAAATCCCCGCCGCCCCCGCTCCACAGCAGCCCGTCTACCAGCCGTTCCACAGATTCGATGGTTCCAAACCTTGCAATATTAAACCGCTCCAGTGAACTCCAGGCCAGCTCAATAATATCCTCTTTGGCTCTTCGTTCATTGGATTCCAGCTCGAGATAATAGACCTGCAGCAACACACTCAGCGCAATCATTTCCTTATAAGGCTGTAGTTCTCCAAGATTCATGCCCGCCCCCAGCGTCCACAGTGGGTTAAGGCGTTTGTTCCGTTCACCAAAATCAGACCAGTTCATCCTTGCGCCAACCTCGCCATCACTTCGTAGTTTAGGAGCATTTTTGCATAGCCCTCACAAAATAACATAAACCCATATCTGCCCCATGAAGGGAGAAATATGGGCTGGGTACCACTGATAACTTACGTTTATTGGGGAATATATGTTTCTATTATACCAATGAATTGAGGATAGTTCTACGAATATTTAACATTCAGCAGGTATTGCAGATTCTCTTTGACCGCAGGCCACTCCTCGTCAATAATGCTATAGAGTACATTATCAAGAACGGTGCCCTCCGACGTAATTCTGTGCTTGCGCAGAACGCCTTCTTTTACAGCGCCAATACGTTCAATGGCTTTCTGTGATCTCAGATTGTATCCGACTATCGTAAAATTGACCCGGATCAGCCCCAGTTCTTCGAAGCAGTAATGCAGCAAAAGCGACTTGGATTCGGTATTGACAGGCGTTCTCCAATACTCCGGTGAAATCCACGTACAACCAATCTCCGCATTGCGGTGGATCCGGTCCAGATGCATAATCCGCGAGGTGCCGACGACTTTTCCAGAAGCTTGTTCAATCATGACATAAGGAAGGTCCGCCCCATTCTCCTTATTGCGCAGCGCAGTTTCTATTAGTTGTTCCACTTGTTGGATTGTTGTTATTTTCCGCCAGGTGTATTCCCAGATTTGCGGATTGTGCAGGAGCTTGAGCAGCTCCGCCCTATGATCGGCTTCCATAGGAATAAGCTTGATAAACTTGCCGTTTAGTTGTTTGATGTTGTTTGTAATCACAAAGGACGCCTCCAGTATTGTCTATTCATCAAGCCCGAGATTATTATAAAATACCCGAAACATCCTTGTCTGCCTATTTACGTAAAATGACTGCCCCGTCTATGAAAACGGAGCAGTCACTGGAGTTACATTATAATGTAGAAACACTTATTGCCGGGCGGAAATCTCGCTAACGATACGCTGAATGATCTCCTGAATACTTACAGTGCCGAGATCGCCTACTGCGCGTTGTCTTACGGAGACAGTAGCGGAATTCTGCTCATTTTCTCCAAGGACGAGCATGTATGGCACCTTTTCCAGCTGAGCTTCGCGGATCTTCAGGCCCAGCTTCTCCTTGCGGTGATCAAGCTCGACCCGGATTCCTGCCGCTTCCAGCGCTTGCTTCACCTCATAAGCGTAATCGGCAAAATGCTCGGACACGGGCAGCAGTTTGGCCTGTACAGGGGCCAGCCATACCGGAAATGCCCCGCTATAATGCTCAATGAGAATACCCATGAACCGGTCGATCGAGCCATAAACCGCACGGTGAATAACGACAGGCCGGTGCTTCTGGCCATCTTCTCCGATATAAGACAGGTCGAACTTCTCCGGCATCTGGAAATCCAGCTGGATTGTTCCGCATTGCCAGCTTCTTTTGAGCGCATCCAGAATATGAAAGTCGATCTTCGGCCCGTAAAAAGCTCCGTCTCCCGCATTCACCCGATAAGGGATGCCGCGTTTCTCCAGCACCTTCTGCAGCGCCGACTCGGCCTGATCCCACAGTGACTCCGCCCCCATATAATCTGCCGGCCGTGTGGACAGCTCTACCTTGTACTCAAAGCCGAATACTTTATAGATATGATCGATCAAGGCGAGTACCCGGCCGATCTCTTCCTCAATTTGTTCTGGCAGAACGAACAAGTGGGCATCATCCTGGCAAAAGGTACGGACCCTCATCATTCCGTTCAGCGCGCCGGAAAATTCATGGCGGTGAACCTGGCCGTATTCCGCAATGCGGATCGGCAGCTCCCGGTAGGAATGCAGGCTGTTTTTATAAATCAGCATATGCCCCGGGCAATTCATCGGCTTAAGTGCGAACTTGTTCTCATCGACATCTGTGAAGTACATTTCATCTTTGTAATGATCATAATGTCCGGATTGCTCCCACAGCCGGTTGTTCATCATCAGCGGTGTACGGACTTCACTGTACTCCCTTTCCCGCTGAATCCCCCGGGAGAATTCCTCCAACGCTGTACGAACGATCATTCCCTTTGGCAGATAGAATGGCATTCCCGGCGCTTCCTCGGAGAACATAAACAGCTCCAGTTCCTTGCCCAGCTTGCGGTGGTCGCGTTTCTTCGCTTCCTCCAGCATATACAAATGGTCTTCCAGCTGAGCTTTCTTCGGAAAAGAAGTCCCGTAAATCCGCTGCAGCATCTTATTACTGGAATCTCCACGCCAATATGCACCTGCTACACTCAGCAGCTTGAAGGCTTTGATCGCACCTGTTGAGGCCAGATGCGGCCCCCGGCACAAATCCGAAAATTCGCCTTGATCATAAATGCTGATTACTGCCTCCTCCGGCAGATCCCGGATCAGTTCCAGCTTCAGCGGCTCTTCAAATGCCTCAAAAGTTTTCAGCGCCTCGCTGCGGCTGATCTCCCGGCGGACTATGGGCAGGTTCTCTTTGATAATGTTGTCCATTTCCGCCTCTATCGCAGCCAGATCTTCTGTAGACAAAGGCTTCTCGATATCCACATCGTAATAGAATCCGTCTTCGATGACCGGGCCGATGCCCAGCTTGACGTTCTTATCACCGTATATACGTTTAATGGCTTGAGCCAACAGATGCGCTGTGCTATGTCTGTGGATCATCAGGCCATCTTCACTGTCCAGCACTACGATTTCAACGAGGCTGTCCTGTGTAATCGGTTGATGAAAGTCAACGAGTCTGCCGTCAAGTTTACCGGCTACTGCATTTTTCTTCAGTGTAGGACTTATGGATTCTGCGACTTGCGCAATCGTGGTGTTACGCGAATACCTCCTAATTGTTCCATCCGGCAGTGTTGCTTTGATCTCCATGATTCAGCCTCCATTTCTTCAAGTTTTTTTGTATGTTTGAACGCAAAAAAACGCATCTCATCCCAGAAAGGGACGAGTGCGTTTAGCTCGTGGTTCCACCCTAATTTGATCTGCGCGATAGCAACCCCCTGCTGTTCGGCGGAAGTAAAGCTGCAAGATCCTTATTGGTATCCGATATCGGGGATAAGACGGTGACATTTACAGCCTTCCTAACAGCAGGAGGGGTTCAGTGCCACGGCTGCAAAGGGGTAAATTCCGGCCGGTTCTGTAAGAAGCTCTCACCTTGCACTTCTCTCTCTGGTCAGTCCGTGAAGGAACTCATGTCTTTGGTCATTGCCTTGGTTATGGTGTTTATGGTGTTGCTGGTTACATAATACGCAATCAAACACGGAAAAGTCAATACACAGTTGAGAAATAGTTTTTTTGTCCTTGTAAGATAACCAAACGGGTAAATGGCGCTTTGAGCGACAGATTAACGTCTGCTGCTCATTGTATTGAGCTTGAGATGTGAGATAATCTCACCAACCTCTTTTACATGATGTGCGATATAATCGGCCCCTGCGTTCACAAGCTCCTCCTCCGACCCATAGCCAAAGGTTACCCCAAGCGAGGCCACGCCGCAGCCTTTTGCCCCAATAATATCATGCTCCCGGTCTCCAATCATCAGTGCCTGCTCCGCGGCAATCTCGTTCTGCTCCAGCACATACCGGATTACCTCCTGCTTCTTGGAACGTGTACCGTCCAAATTGCTGCCAACAGTGTGCATAAAGTAGCCATCCAAGCCGTAATGCCGGAGGATTTCCTCAGCAAATACTGTCGGTTTGGAGGTGGCTACATAAAGCTTGTATCCTTGCAGCCGGAGCTCTTCCAGCAATTGCGGAATACCGGAAATCACACTGTTTTCAAACATCCCCAATGTACGGTAACGTTCCCGGTAAAATTCAACAGCCTTCAAGGCATTATCCGCGGTAAAACCCTGGATCTGGATAAAAGAATCATATAATGGCGGCCCTATGTAAGGAATAAGCAAATCGAGATGCTCTACCTCTATTCCGAACTTGTTCAGCGCGTACTCCACGCTTTTGGTAATCCCCTCTTTGGGGTCGGTTAAGGTACCGTCCAAATCAAATAAAATACTTTTCAGTTCTCCCATGACGTATGCCTTGCTCCCTCCAAATTCAATTGCCGCAGTTTCTTTTCCCTCATCAGCTGCAGCTTTTTCAATCATACCTGCGTTTCTCCATACTTTCCACATACTTATCTTTTAACATTACAGGTGAAGTGATTTTATTTCCTGGAGGACTTAACATGAATATGACGCATTACATGTCCCTGCTTGCGGACAACCAGCCGTGGAACTTAATTCTTTTCATGGCGATTCCGGTCATTTTTGCAGAGACGATCACCGTTACAGAATTTATCATCCTGTTTACGAAGAAGCTGGATGGACCGCTCCGAGCATTTAACCGGATCTGCAGCATTCTTGCCGGACTTTACTTTACCGGCGTTTTTCTCTATTTGTTCCCTACCGCGTTTGTCCCGCTCACCGTAAATGGCGAGTGGCATACATGGGTGGACGTAGTAGCGGTAGGCTTCTATCTGAGCGGCGTGTTCTTCCTGCTGCCGCTGGCCTTGCTTGACCTCGGCCTGATTGGACGCAAATATCCGGAAGAGAGCAAGTTGAAGCTGCATTTCCTGCTGATCAGCGGCTTCCTGGTGGTGGCGCATATCGCCATGATCTTTGGCATGATTAACCCGGAAATTATGGGCGGCATGGCCGGGATGAATCATTAATCAATCTTCGAAGGGGCCTCTCCGATTTTGGATTGGCCCCTATTTAAGATCACACAGTATAAGTAAATGCTGCTCAAGCATTTGCTCAAGTCGCTCATCGGACAACCGCCCGGGCTGCATCAGCTGATGCATGGCCAACCCGTCAATCAGCGCATACAATTTCTCCGCTTCCAGATCAATATCGAGCTCCGGCTTCGCCGCCTTCTGTTCCACTAATGTTGTAATAACAAACATCGAAACCTTGTACACCTCTTCCTGCATCCGGTCGTTCAGTTTCGATAACTCCGGGTAGATCAACACTTTGGCATTAAATGAAAACCAAACCTCGCTTTCCATAATTCTCTCTTCATCCAGCGGAATCAATTGCAGCAGCAGACGTTTCATATCCTTCAGCAAGTTCCCCTCCGGCTGGAATCCCTCCACCCGCTGTTCAATTCTCGCAAGAAAAAGATTCATGCAAAATGCAAACAATTCTGCCTGCGTAGAGAAATAATGACGCATCGATCCTACCGATAAACCGGATTCCTTTGCGATATTACGGACAGTGGCTTGTTCAAGACCCGAGTTATGTATAATTCTCAGAGCGGCGTCGGCAAGCCGTTTTCTTTGTTTCTCATGATCAACTTTTTTTGGCATATCTCTATTATACCTGCTTATCTTTTTATAATACAATGTGCTATAATGTTTTATATAATACGTTTGTATTAAATAAAACATCGAAAGAGGAGCATTATTTTATGACTATTCAACCACAACAGCCGAAGAAACGATCCCAAAAAAAGATCTGGAAAAGAGTAACTCTCTCCCTGCTCACCTTCATAATTTTACTGCTCGGGTCCGGATTTGCTTATGAATGGCTGGCATCCAGAAATGCAGAACAGAAATACCAGCCTCCCGGCAAGCTGGTTGATGCAGGCGGATACAAGCTGCACATTAACAAATTGGGGCAGGGCTCCCCAACCATTATTCTTGAATCCGGAAGCGGTGAAACCAGTTTGTCCTGGAGAGATATTCCTGAGAAGCTGTCCGAATTCGCAACTGTTGTGAGCTACGACCGAGCCGGATATGCTTGGAGTGAAAAAGCGCCTACAGCACGCACGGGAGAAAATATCGTTCGTGAGCTGCATACGGCATTAGAACGGGAGGGAATCGACGGGCCTTACCTGCTAGTTGGGCATTCTTTGGGTGGGATGTATGCCCGCTTATTCGCTGATACTTACCGGGATGAGGTTGCTGGAATGGTACTGATTGATGCCAGACCGGAAGATGACGAGCGTGAGACCAAACCTATTCTGACTGCTGAAAAATTCGCGGGCAATCCCCCAGCATCAGTCTTGCAAGTGTTGAAATTATCAGGCGCTATGCGTATATTCCAGGATGTGCTGCTGGATGGTCTGGTTGCGAAAGAAGATAGAGGGCAGTTCATAAATGTCATTTCAAAGCCTAGTTACTTCAAAGCTAAAGAACAAGAAGGAAATCTGGCACATACCACAGAGGACGCTATTCGGGGTCAAGACCTCGGTTCTCTTCCGGTAAGAATCCTGTCACGAGGAATTCCTCAGGATTATGCAGGCTTTGGCTTCTCCGAAGCTGCCGGCAAAAAGCTGGAAGATATCTGGCAAAAGGGGCAGCGCAAAATGTTGAACCTTTCCACAGACAGCAAGCAGACTGTCGCAACCCATAGCGGACATATGATTATTCACGACGAACCTGATCTCGTCATTCAGACGATCCGCAGCTTGCTGACACATCTACAGTCACCATCCCCTCAATAATTCACATTATGCTCACGGGCCCGGACCCGGTCTTGTTTATGGACCGGGTCCAGGTCCGTGACCATATGTTGAGACGGCCATGAAATCCGGCTATTTATAAAAAACAACCCTACACCGTGTTCCGGCTCCGGCCCTGCTAGTAATCTCAATCTCGCCCCCGAGCAATTCCACCAATTTGTTCACAATGGACAACCCCAGACCGGTGCCTCCGTACTGCCGTGAACGTGATTTCTCTACTCTGTAGAACCGGTCAAAGATATACGGAAGCTCCTCCTCAGGAATGCCAATCCCCGTGTCCTCGACGATAAATACAGCTGAGTCTACGCGAAAATCCAGCTGGACGCTGACCTCTCCTGCATCGGTATAACGGATTGCGTTTTCCAGCAGATTCATTACAATTTGCTCCATCCGTTTGCCATCCCCTTGCAAACCGAACGGTTCACCGGTACAGCTGGAATTTAGCTGCAATCCTTTTTCTTTAGCAGTGAGTTCGACTTTGCGGACCGCCTGATCGACGAGCAGCGCCAAATCGACCTCTTCCAGATTCAGCGGTATTTTCCCCTCCTCCATTTTGGCCAATTCGAACAAATCGTCTACCAGATGTTGAATCCGGTGCGCCTCTTGGTCGATGATGTCCAAGTAGAGTTTTTTTTCTTCTTCCGTCTCATACAGCCCTCCCTTAACCACCTTGGCATACCCCTGCAGATAGGTGATCGGTGTCCGCAGCTCATGGGAAATATTAGCAAGGAACTCCTGACGTGTATCCCTGTAGTGCTGCAGATCCATAGCCAAATCGTTGATGGCACCAGCAAGAAAGCCAATCTCATCGTTGCTGCTAATCGTGAGCCGCGTTTCCAGTTCACCAGCCGCAATCTTGCGCGTAGCCTTCTGCATTTGGACAAGCGGACGCGATAATATGCGGGCGATGAACCAAGTGATGCCCAAAGCAAGCACAAAGGCACCCAGACCAGACAGCAGCAGTATATCTCTCACAGTAGACAAGGAATGTTCCATATTCTCCGTGGAAGACATCACATAAAGTGCCGAGGTAATAATGTCGCCGCTTGAGATGGGTTGTCCCGTAACAAAATAACGGTAGCCGGACGGGTCTTTATACAAGAAACTCACCCTTTGTCCGGTAAAAATAGCTTGCATATCCTGATCCCGGATAAAGGAGCGATCTGTAGAATCATGAACACCGGAGTGCAGCATCACTTTGCCATCCAAGGAGATATTAAAGATGCTGACATTGGAAAATTCCGCAAAGGACATCATCATTTGACCGTTCGTGGTATCTTTGGATTCGGCCATCGCTGTGAAATGGGAGGCCAGCTCCTCCGCTTCCGTCTGCATTTCCTGGTAATAAAAGCTTGTAAACATCCGGTCTATCACTATCCCGAGTGAGAGCAGAACAATCAGAAACACCGACATAATCACGACACCCAGCTTAAAGCCGATGATGTTGTTTTTCATTCGACATTACCGGGAATCTGGAATTTATAGCCGAGCCCCCACACGGTTTGCACCGGTACATAAGAAAGACCTGCCTTCAGCAGTTTCTCGCGGATATTCTTAACATGCGTATCAATAACCCGCGTCTCACCGCCGTAGTCATTGCCCCAGAGCTGTTCCACCAATTCTTCCCGCGTAAACACGCGCTGCCCGCTGCGCGCCAGCAAATGCAGCAGATCAAATTCCTTCTGTGTAAAAAGGATCCTCTCACCTTGAACCTGTACCTCTCGTGCCTGCGGATAAATCCTTAACTCCGGGTACTCCAGCACCTGCTCCTGTGACGCGGAAACCCGGAACATATTCGAACGCCGCAAGAGGGAATGGATTCGCGCAAGCAATTCTTCCGGTTCAAACGGTTTGGTTAAATAATCATCCGCACCGATGCCCAGCCCATGTACTTTATCTTTCGTTTCAGACCGTGCGGTAAGCATCAGAATGGGCGTCTGACTGCTCTCCCTTACCGCCCGGCAGACCTGCCAGCCATCCATATCAGGCATCATTACATCCAGCAGGATCAGGTCGAAGTTATGTTTCTCTATCATGGACAGGGCTTCGCGCCCGGTGGAGGCTTCCTTAGTAGAAAAACCCTCCTGCAGCAAATAAATGCGCAGCAAATTCCGCATGTTCCATTCATCGTCAACGATGAGAACCTGTGCTTTGGACAAGCTGTTCACCCTTTTCGTGGCCTATATATATTGAACTTATAATTCTTCTATTTTGGGATCGACCGTGACTACAGAGAATGTTTGGACTCCTACAGTTCCAAAATTCCCTTCCGCCACTTTTCCCTAATTGTAATTCTCAAGTTCAATCTATACAGTTTCTTTATTCTTTTTTCAATTATACCTAAAAACAAAGAACAAGCCGACCACGGATGTCCGCAGCCAGCCAGCTTGCTTTAGTGCCCCGAATGGGGATTGTCTCCAGAGGCGGAGGTGATTTCGAGCATGTCATCTATTTCGCTCTGTGTACTGCTGGTTATTGTGCCGGTATCGCCGGTTAGCCAGGCATGGTTATAGGGACCTTCTGCCGGTGAATCCTTGAACTTGGGCTGAAGCTCCATCATATAATTCATGACCGAATCCGGTAGTCCGTCTTGTTCCGTAAAGATTAACGGTGCATGTTTTCCCAAATGGGAGAATGGCGCAGCGGCGATGGCCAGCATGGTGGAATCCTTCGTCAATAAGGATAGGTTATGGCCCGGAGTCGTGATACCCCAGCCGAAGCCGCTAACCTCATCCTTGAATTTGGCAAAAGCAATCGCATTCGCATAAGGATCATCACCGGAGATGCGAGTTACCGTACCATATGCTCCCAGCTGCTCCTCGACTTTTGCCGAGACAACAGAAGCTGGGCCTAGAAGGTAAATGGCAGCATCGCCTCCGCGCCTTTTGAGCGCCTCTGCCGTGGAGGCCGGGATATCATCCTTCGCTACGTATAACAAAGGCTCAGGCATATGCGCAATCCAGTTGACTGCAGGCAGCGTATATTCGGGGCTGTTCATTGAGCCGATAATTACACTCTGCGGCAGCTCGCCGGATACTTTGGCATAATAAGCATCAATCGCCTGAGCTACAGCAGCAGGATCTTCGCCTTCTATCTTGTCTACCTCCAAATCCAGTGCCTTAAGCTGCTCTTCCACACCGTCCGCGACGGGTCCGACCAGTACGACCTGGATGCCCGCATTGCTCTCGGCACCCAGCGGATTCAGCCGTTTAAGCTCTTCCAAGGTAACCTCCGGAACGCCGTCTTTGCTCAAGAACAAGACCGGCCCGTTACTCGGATGGTGGATTAAGTCAGTACTCACTGCAGCAATTTGCCAGTTATCCGCATTGGTTAGGACTACGCTTGCAGGCCGGTTGGCTTTGGTTTCTGCCGTCCATAAAGACCGGGACACCAGTACCGCTGCCTGAACCGGGTCCGAGGTATTGATCCGGGTCGTGTTTTTGGTCGCAATCCAGGGCATAGAAATTGCGGCAGAAGGATTCTGTTCACTTTGCGGAGCTGCTGATTCCTTATCCGATTGACAGGCGGTCAGCACCGTACCAAGCAGCAATGTCACAGCGCTTAATTGTATGATTTTCTTCATGTGTATCCCTCCATTTCATAGCTATCACGGATACTTAGAAGTTTACCCATCAAATGTGTAGAAAGAATGTGGAATTCCAACAATTTAAGAATGAGTATTAAGTTGGAATTGGTGCAGCCTAAAAGTGAATAAAAAAAAGCTGAACGGAAAGTGCTCCGTCCAGCTGATCCTGATCAAGCTTCTTCTATACTTACCAGTGCTTCGCGATAAAAGTATCACGGCCGGACTGTTCCCGGTCTTCCTTATAATGCTTCGGGTTCTTCTTGTGATAATCCTGATGATAGTCTTCTGCCGGGTAAAAGACCGGTGCGGGCAGGATTTCCGTAACGACAGGTCCCTCGAAACGCCCGCTGGCCGCTACCTGTTCTTTGGAAGCCAAAGCTGCCAGTCTTTGCTCTTCATTATAATAAAACACCGCAGTCCGGTACTGCGTTCCCCGGTCCTGGAATTGTCCTCCGTCATCAGTCGGGTCAATCTGCGGCCAGAACAATTCAAGCAGCTTATCGTATGGGAAAAGTGCCGGATCAAAGCTGATCTGCACTACCTCATAGTGTCCTGTAGTGCCTGTCTTGACCTGTTCATAGCTTGGATTCTCGACTGCCCCCCCGGCGTAGCCTGATACAATTCCGTGTATACCCGGCAATTCTTCAAAGGGTGTAACCATACACCAGAAGCAGCCTCCTGCAAACATTGCCTGTTCCATACCTGTAATCCCTCTCCCTATCTATATATCTCTACATACTATAACGTATGTAACGTATGTTAAGAAGATAAGGTTAAATCTGCCTAAAGTCAATTTGAAGGAGCGGTCTGCCAAGGATGAGTCTTTTTTTCAATCCCGGAGGAGCTGTATATACCTGCGATCAGTTCCAGTGTTTTGAGTCCTTCTGAGCCGTCAATCCAGAATGGTCTTCCTTCGCGGACATGGTCATAAAAGTCATGAATCAGTCTTTGATGCCCCGTTCCCCAATACGACTTGTCTTGAATACCTGACACCCCCGGCTCACTGAGCAGCGTTTCCCGGCCGTCCTTCCACAGATACAGGCAATCCCTCCGCAGCAGCAGCGTTCCTTGTTCGAACACTATTTCCAGCTCTACGGGTGAGTTAACAAGGTAGGCATTGCTGCCGTAAAAAAGTCCTCTGACCTTATTCCTGAAGTTGATGCAGGCATGTGCCGTATCCTCCACTTCAATAACTCCGTCCAAGACATCTGTGCTTACGCTCCCCTGCACTGATGAGATCTCACCGCCGAACCATTGCAGCAGATCCAGCGTGTGGATCGTCTGGTTGATCAACACCCCACCGCCCTCTGAGGTCCATTTCCCCCTCCAGTTGCTCTCCTTGTAGTACTCAGGTGACCTGTACCAGGTGACAACCCCCTTCATACATACAAGCGGCCCCAGCACGCCGGATTCAATGGTCTCCTTAATCTTGATAGAGGGTTCATTGTAGCGGTTCTGAAATACGATGCCGAGTTGGCCTTTGCTGTGCTCCGCAGCTTTCAGCATGCGCTGGGCAGAAGGCAGGTCAACCGCCATCGGTTTTTCTGTTAAGACATGTTTACCCGCCTGCAGCAGATCGACCGCCATCTGCGCATGCAGATCATGCGGTGTACACAGGTGGACGATATCAATATCAGATCTGTTCAAAAGCTCCTTATAATCTGTTAGCGCGCCGCAGCCATATTCTTCTCCAAATACTGCCGCTTTGGCCACATCAATATCTACGGCTGCCAGCAGTTGTCCCCCTGATTGTGCCGCGATCGCCTTGGCATGCAAGGGAGCTATTGCTCCGCAGCCGATTATGGCTGCTCCAAGTATTGTCATCTTGTGCACCTTCCAATCTTATTTCCGTTCCTATCAAGCCTTTATGAGTGTCTCGGGCGTAAGATTTACCGCTTGGGCCTGAGCTTCCAGGCATAGCTCCGCCGCTTTGAAGACATGCTGCTGTGTCATAGCAAATTCTGTCCGTTGCAAGCAATCCAGTATCAGCTCGCCAAAGAACGGAAAGCCGATTTTGCCGGAAACATGCTCATAATGCTCTCCTTGACGGTCTGCCCAATAGACATGATCCGTTGTGTTGGAGCGGGCAATATCGCTGTATTTGCGCAGCTCGATATACCCTTCCGTTCCCATAATGATCGTTCGGCCGTCACCCCAGGTGCCCAGTCCGTCCGGTGTGAACCAGTCGACACGGAAATATTGCGTCGCCCCGTTGTCGCCGACAAGTGTTGCATCGCCGAAATCCTCCAGCTCAGGGTAAGCAGAATTGTTGTAGTTGGCAACCTTGCTGTGCAGTACCTTGGCATCGCGGCAATCCGCATAATACAGGAATTGTTCAATCTGGTGACTGCCGATGTCGCAGAGGATTCCGCCATATTTGTCCCGCTGGAAGAACCACTCCGGACGGCTTGGTGCGCTCAAGCGGTGAGGGCCCATTCCGATGATCTGAAGCACACGGCCGATCACTCCCTGCCGAATCAGCTGTCCGGCATACACCGCACTCTCCACATGCAATCTTTCGCTGAAATAAGTCATGTACTTTTGCCGCGTCAATGCAGTCTGAGTCCGCGCTGCTTCCAGCTGTTCCATTGCCGTAAACGGCGTTTTGTCAGTGAAATAATCCTTCCCGTGTGCCATCACCTTGAGTCCGAGCGCCCCTCTCTCGGAAGGAACCGCGGCCGCTGCAATGAGCCGGACCTCGGGATCCTCAAGAATTTCTTCGGCGGAGCGTGCGGCTTGAACACCAGGATAAGTGCTGACAAAAGTTTTTACCTTCTCTGGATCGGGATCAAAGACCCATTTCAACCGGGCTCCTGCTTCGACCAGACCATTGCACATCCCATAGATATGACCGTGATCCAGCGCCATCGCAGCGATCATAAATTCACCCGGTTTTACAACCGGTCTAGCTTCATGAGTAGGTGCATACATCATTCCATCTTTTCTGCTCATTTTCAACCCTCCCGGTCACAGCTTCGAAATCAGGTATTTGAGGCTGATCTCCAGACTCTCGAAAGGATCGCGGCGGCAGACATCCTGCTCAACAACAAACCATTCCACACCCGTTTCACGGCCGGCCTCAATAATAGCTTCATAATTCATGTTTCCTTCACCGATCTCAGCAAAAACCTGTCCCCTGGAGATGATAGCCATATCCTTCAGATGCATGACCTGCATCCGGCCCTTTACCTTGTGAACCCAGTCCACAGGATTGGCTCCCCCGGCTTGAACCCAATACATATCCAGTTCAAAGCCGAACACCTCGGGATCGGATTCCTGCAGCAGCACTTCCATACCCGTAACCCCTTCAACCCGTTCGAACTCAAAATCATGATTGTGATAAACGAATTGCAGGCCATGCTCCTCCTTCAGGGTCCGCGCAATTCCTGAGGCAAGTTTGGCAAATGTCCGATAGCCCTCCTGGCTGCTCTGATATTCTCCCGGCAGTCCGCCGAGACCGATGTATTTGCAATTCCACAGCTTATGTTCTGCAGCCAATGCGTCCAGGTCATTCACCAGCCGGTTCCACGGCACATGGGTCGCGCAGATGGTCAGCCCAGCTTCATCCGCGTATTGTTTGACCAGCTGCGGATCAATCGGACCAATTCCGGAAATCTGCACAGCCTGATAACCCATCACTTTCAGCTTCTGAAAAGCAGCCCTTAAATCCTCTGCGGTCTTGGTAAAATCACGTAGCGTGTACATTTGTGCAGCTATTGTAGAACGTTGCATATGAGCAATTCACTCCTTATTAAGTTTGTCTGTCCTATAATTACATTAATGAGTGCCTTTTACGTCAAAAGTCCGCTGCTCTACAGCTTCCTTCCGGAAGGTAGAGCTCTCCACCCGTTCCATAAGCTTCTCATGAAACAAATCACTATCAATCGGAAGCTCAACCCAATTGTCAGTCCAAGCGGACAAGTACATTGCATTCGAAAGTGTCAGGCCGCGAATTCCCTCTTCCCCGGGAGCGAGCAGCGGTTCGTCATGCAGAATAGCATTGGTGAAGTTGCGCAAGATTCCCTTGTGCTGTTCTCCTCCGCCTTCTGGAACCGGAATCTCACATTTCCAGCATTCGGGTCTTCCGAAGCCTTCGGCAAATTCGGCATTGAACTTCGGCTCCGGGATGCGCAGACGCCAGAAGGTCAACTTGCCGTTCTCCACGACGATTTTTCCGTTATCCCCATTGATTTCAAAGCGGTTGGTTCCCGGCGCCTCCCCGGTAGTGGTGATGAACAGGCCTGTTGCTCCGTTCTCATACTCGACATAAGCGGTTACATCATCTTCTACCTCAATATTGCGGTACTTGCCAAACTGGCAGAATGCACGCACACGCTTCGGCATCATTCCGGTTGTCCATTGCCAAAGATCCAGCTGATGCGGGTCCTGGTTCAGCAGCACACCGCCGCCTTCTCCAGCCCATGTAGCCCGCCAGCCCCCGGAGTTGTAATAGCTCTGGGAACGATACCAGTCAGTAATGATCCAGTTGGTGCGGCGGATCTCACCCAGCTCACCGGACTGAATCAGCTCTCTCAGCTTTTGATAGAGCGGGTTGGTCCGCTGGTTGTACATAATGCCGAATTTTCGGCCACTTTGCGCAGCGGCTTCGTTCATCTCCTGCACGGCTTTCGTATATACACCGGCGGGTTTTTCAATTAATACATGATAGCCGTGCTTCAGCGCCTCGATCGCAAGCGGCGGATGATCATAATGCGGTGTGGAGATTAATACGGCATCAATACTTTTGGAGGCAAATAATTGAGCAGGTGTGCTGAACCTGAGCACCGTATCAGGCAAGTGCTCTGCCGCCCACTCCAGGCGTTCGGGGCTTGTATCACAGACAGCTGCCAGCTCAGCCCCTTTTACTTCATGAATCAGATCGAGCGCATGGGCCCGGCCCATATTTCCAACTCCAATAATTCCATAACGAACCTTCTTCATCCTACGAATCACTCCTATGTGAGTTATGATATGAGAATAACCCTATTTCCAGACAGTGAACATGACCGGAATTAAGGTTTTTTTGTACATAATTAAGATGTTTTAGTTAAATGAAAGCGGTATACTGGATTTATTACACATTAAAGGAGTTATATGATGAATCAATCCGGCAACCTTACAGGAGCGTTACTGCAGAACCTGACTGTCACCGTTACCCATGCCCACTTAAGCAGCAGATACCCCGGATGGAACCGCTTGAATGAGACGCCATCCTTTAACAGGCTTTATTTCATTGATGGCGGCGAGGGTAAGGTGATCCTGAACGGGCAAGCCCATTATCCGCGCCCCGGCCAATTGATGATCATGCCGGCAGGCTCGACGCAAACTACAGAAACCTCCCCTGACAATCCCTATAAGCGGTACTTTTGTCATTTTGATGCCCATATCGGAGAATGGCCCTTGTTTCATACAGGCAACAAGCTGTACATATGCGATGTTGCGGAGCCTGATGCCATACGGGAGATTTTCACGGAGATGATAATACGGTTTCCGGAAGAGAACCTGCTCTCCACCATGCGGAATCAAGCCGCACTACTACATATGCTAGCGCTCTGCCTGGAGGACGGCGGATATTCCGATTTCATGGGTGAGCTGGCTCATACCAGTGGTCAAAAACAGCTAGCGAACGTCCTGCAATACATTGAACAGCGCCTTACGCAGCCTATGGAGGTAGAAGAACTGGCCGAGCTGGTTCATCTGCATCCGAACTATTTCATCCCCTACTTCAAGAAATACATGGGGGTTCCGCCCATGCATTATGTGCAGCTCAAGCGGATGGAGCTGGCCAAACGGCAGCTTTCTTATTCCACTTCCAGCATTTCCGATATCGCCGCGCAGGTAGGCATGGAGCTGGCCCATTTCTCGAAATATTTCAAGAAATCTACCGGCGTATCTCCCTCTGCCTACCGGAACAGCACTAGGTAGATGGGAGAACCGGTCTATGCGAGTCCAAGGAGATGAACCAGCAGAAATCCAAGTCCTGAGAGCAGTAACGAGCCGATTAAGCCAGCCAGCAGCGGTTTTTTACCCATTAAGGCAAAGGTCTTGATATCCACACCAAGCCCGAGTCCTGCCATCGCCATGGCCAGCAGCATATACGCCAGGATAATCAGATCAGCCGTTACTTGTTCAGGGATTATTCCCAGTGTATTTACACCGCTCATCAGCAAAAAACCGCCGATAAACCAGGGAACCGGAAGTTTCCTCCACTGAATTTTGGAATGCGCAGGCTGTACAGCCGCCACTTGCCCCCTACACTCCCTCTCCACTTTACGCTGTCTATAGGCTTCCCAGACTCCGATAGCAAGAGCTGCCGGAACAAGCATCGCTACCCGAGTCAGCTTCACAATCACTGCGAGGTCTGCAGCCTTTTCACCGATGGGGGCGGCAGCGGCGATCACATGCGCTACTTCATGAAGAGTGGCTCCGGCAAATATCCCATACCCTTCTGGACTAAGGGACAACACCGGATAAATTAACGTATAAACCAGCGTAAATATCGTCCCCAGCACAGCTACCGTTGCCGCGCTTATTGCGGTCTCATTGTCCGAGGCCTTTAGTTGGGGAGAGATTGCCGCGACGGCTGCCGCTCCGCATATGGCAGTTCCGCAAGCGGTCAGCAGTCCAAGTGTCCTATCAATTTTCATCCATTTGCAGAGTCCATAAACGGTGAACAAAGTAAATACAATATTAATCACGGCAATCGCCAACACCTTGGGACCGGCCTGCACAAGTTGAAACAGGTTCAATCTCATCCCGAGCAGGATGATCCCTGCTCTGAGCAATCTCTTGCTGGAAAAGCTGATGCCCGGCACCGCCTGCTGCGGTACCCCTCCTGCTGTACGAAGCAGAACTCCTAACAGAATGGCAATTACCAGCTGGCCCATGATGCCAAGGTAAGGCAGCAGCGCCAAATATTTGGCTGCTATGGCCAGTAGTCCTGTAAGCAGGATTCCTAGAATAAATCCGCTGTATTTATCGTTCAAGCGCTGCAGCTGATGTGCATGATTCATCTCAAACCACTCCCTGTTTACGTTCAATTACGTTGCTAACTTGTAATCTCACTATAAGTGCAGCCAACAGGGAAGTGAAATACGTCTTTGCTATCTCTATCATTACAAATACTTATGTTTGGTGGTAATAATTATGTTAAAATAGATAATAAACGGCCATTCACAAAGAATCCCAAGGCTAATAATGAGGTATAATTATGATCGTAGATGCATTACGTGTATTTGCAACCGTTGCTGAGCAGCGCCATTTCTCCCGTGCCGGAGAACTGCTGAACCTCTCCCAGCCCGGTGTGAGTCTGCATATCCGCAACCTGGAGAATGAACTGGGAACCAAGCTGCTTCACCGTTCCCCGAAGGAGGTCCGGCTGACAGAAGCGGGAGCTATCCTCTATAAACATGTGAAGCAGATACTCTCCCATTATGAAGAAGCGGGCAGGGAAATCCAGCTGCTGCGCGATGAGGTCACGGGGAGTATTCATATCGGGGCCAGCTTTACGATTGGAGAGTACATCCTGCCTGGCAGAATTGCCGAGTTCGCCAATCAATACCCGCAGGTGAATCTGCAGGTCACCATTCACAATACCGAGGAGATCATTACTGCCATTAAGTCGAACATCCTTGACATCGGGTTCATTGAAGGTGAAACGTCCGACCCTGAGCTGTCCGTGATTCCGTATATGAAGGATGAAATGATCATTGTAGCTCCGTGTAGCCATCCCCTCTCGGCCGCAAATGCCGTTGATAAAGACATGCTACAGAATCAGGTATGGGTGCTGCGGGAGCCTGGCTCCGGCACCCGTGCCTTCAGCGATCATTTTCTGCAGCATGCCCAAATCTCCCAAAAGCGGTCGTATGTATTCAACAGCAGCCAAGGGATTAAGGAAGCCGTCTCGGCTGGATTAGGAATCGCCATGCTCTCGAGATGGATTGTGCGCAAAGAGCTCGCCCGGGGCGAAATCAGCGAGCTGCGGATCAGGCATCAGCTGCTGGAGAGAAATTTCTCAATCATCAGCCGCAAGGAGAACGCTGCTACCATGGCCATAACCGTCTTTATCGAGAAGCTGCTTGCACAGGTTAAACTAGACCGTGAACCGTCTGTCTAGCATTTATACGGGAAATCGAGCAGGAAGGAGCGGTCAGCCTAAATCGCACCCGGTGTCCCGAAAAGTTTTCAAACTCAAACATAGATAACCCGCGCAAGGCGCGGGTTAATAAAGGACTATACTCTTGTCTGATATTCATCCTTCGCTGCTGCAATTTTATTGTTTACTGTACAGTGCCACTGCCTTTTATGTCTCCATTAAGATGTTCAGTAGACCATGTTAACCGATGTTTTGTCATTTTAAAATCAATTTTGCCCTTAGGAACATTCTCCCATGTCCCTACGTAGGTACCTCCCGTTGGATATCTAACTGTCCCTAAAGAAGTAATGCCTGAATATAGCGTAATATCATAGTAATCTTTATCTGAATCTTTATATGGATTTTCTTTATCTTCCCAATCTCCTGATGCGGTGATTGTAACTCTTCCAGCTGAAGTATGTTCTATTTGAGATGAAGTTAGAGTTGAGTCAAATTCAAAATCAAAGCTGTATGGCATTTGAGCAGATGCAAATGTACTTAAGCCGGCATTATTTAATGTACTATTCACTTGAACAGCGTTTTGAATCAGCGGATTATTACCATATATTTCGTTATTGATAATGAGCGCTTCATTAAGTGAGGAAGGCTTAGACATAACCACATCTTTTTGATCAGAATCAACAGCCTCATTTGCATAGGCAGATGTCGAAAACGCTAATATCATAAACATGCACAAAATTAACTTTGAAATTCTATTCATACTTAACCTACTCCTTTGTAAATAGTAATTTTCAGTAACTTAATGCAAGACAAGTTTGCTGAGGCCTCAGCTATATTCCATTATCTTTCTTTATATAGTATTTTGATACCATAAAAAAGATATATTTTCCATATAAATACAACTTACTTTTGTCAACTTATCCTGCAGGTGTGCGAAGAAAATAAAGTTGTAGACCAAAATGTCAACCAATCTTTATACATAGTTGTTCTCCCTTTTTTTCCTATGGGAGTGTTTGTTCATCGTTTCCACAATAGAATTAAGAAGATGGCCGTAATTCGAATGGGGTCAAAACATTCGTATTCAACAGACCAACGGTAACGCGAATGACGCCCGTACTGGACGTACTAACTTAAAAAAACCTGAACCCTTGTTCGAGGGTTCAGGCCATTCAGGCATATATAAACTTAAGACTCAACCAGTACTCCATCCTCCAGATGCAGCACGCGGTCACACCATTCCAGCATCCGTTCATCGTGGGTTACCATGACTGCCGCTTTCCCCTCACTCTTCACTTCGTCGGCAATCATCCGCACCACTTCCTTGCCCCGCTCATAATCAAGGCTTGCAGTAGGCTCATCTGCGAACAAAATCGCCGGCTTGTTCATCCACGCTCTGGCAATCGCCACCCGCTGCTTCTGTCCGCCGGACAGCTGCTCGGGATAGTGGTTACGGCGCTCCCAAATGCCTAACCGTTTGAGTAAATACGCAGCCCGCACTTTGGCTTCTTTGGTGCTGAGCTTCGCCAACTTGGCTACATAGAGCAGCTGTTCCTCAACCTTTAAATAAGGCAACAGCTGTGCGCTTTGAAACATAAAGCCGATTTTTTGCAGCCGCAGTTCGGTTAGTTCGCTCTTTGCCTTATTGCCCAGTGGCTCTCCGTCAATAAGGATCTCCCCGCTTGTTGGTGTCAGTAGAGCTCCAGCCGCCGAGAGGAAGGTGCTTTTTCCTGAGCCCGAAGGACCCAGAACAGCTACAAATTCGCCGGCATTGACCGTCAGATCAAGGTTCTTCAAGACCGACATCGTGCTGTCCCCGTCTCCATAGGTTTTGGTCACTTGCTTCATGATTAATTTGGCACTCATGCTCCAGCCCTCCCTATCGCTTCCAATGCATCTACCTTAGCAACACTTGCTACAGAAATAAGTGATCCCAGCAGAGACATACCTATAAACAACACGCTGGTTAAAATAATCGTTGAGCTCTCCAACTGAAACGGCATCGAATCCGGCAGCCCCTTATTCATACCAAAGGTCAGCAGCAGGCTTATTGCCAGACTGGCTACAGACAGTATCATTACCTGCCCTACCACACTCCAGGCAAGATAAGACATTTTGGTACCCATGGCCTTCAGGATACCGAACTGGCTAGTCTTCTGGATCGTGATCACATAGAAGAATACCGCCAGTACAACGCCTGCTATGACAAACAGGAACACAATCATCATCATCAGTGAATTCTGCTCCGCCGAATATCCGGGTACACTGGAGATCGCCTGTTTTTGCGTGATGACCTCCACATTGTCCAGTTTGCCGGTAATTTCATCAGCTTGTGCAGAAGATGCGCTGAGCGCTATAACATTGTAAGGCACAGACTGTGAATCAGCCTTCTCCTGCCGTGCCCCTTGTTTCATTTCACGCCAGTCCAGATTATTGATATAGACGACCGGGGTATGACTGTAAGAACTGTCATCCACAAATCCGGATACTTTCCAGGACATCCCTGAAGCCTGATCAACGATGGTGCTTCCCAGGGTAATTCCCGACTGTGCAAGCTGGGAGTCTACAACAGCGCTGCCCCCGGCTTCATTTGATATCCCGGTTCCCTGCACCACCTTTGGAGCAAGCATACCATTCATATCGACGGCAAAAAAAGTAATGTCCGCCTTCGCATCCCCATTATCCGATGTAACCGTGCTCGTCTGGACCGCAAGAGGTGTTGCTTTATCTTCGCCCACAACTGAACGTGCCGCAATCAGCTCGGCATCACTTAATTGAGAACGTCTGAAGGCATGATCGGCGTCGCCCTGGACGACAAAATGGTTAGCCGGCATATTCTCCACCGCTGAAATATTGGCATAGGCAAGTCCTCTGGCCAGCCCGGTAACAAACAGGACGAGAAAGGACACCAGTAGCATGATGACCATGATAAGGCTGTAACGTGCTTTGGAATGCCTCATTTCCCTTAAAGCTAAAAACATAAAACCACTCCCTCTGCTCTGTATAACCACAGTGTAGAGGATGAAAATGAACGGAGTATGAATAAACAATTACAGAAGCGGCAGATTCACGGTGAAGGTGGTGCCTGTACCGACCGTGCTGGATACTTCAATAGTGCCACCGTGCGTTTCGATGATTTTCTTCGCGATAGACAGTCCCAGCCCGCTGCTGTTGCTGTCACGGGTACGCGCCTTGTCCACTTTGTAAAAGCGGTCGAAGATCATCGGCAGCTCTGCGGCTGATATTCCTTCCCCGGTATCCGCTACTGTAACTTTACAGCTGCCCCCGGCGGCTTCCGCGGATAGGGTGATGGTTCCACCTGAGGGAGTATATTTGATCGCGTTGGACAGCAGGTTCATCCACACCTGATACAGCAGATTCGTATCTCCAAGCAATATTATATCCTCCACATGCAGTCGAACCGCCAGCTCCTTCTCCGTCAGTCTCCACTCCATTATCTGCACCACCTGGCGCAGCTGCGCACGAAGATCAAAGCTCTTCTTCTGCAGCGCATTCTCGTCATAATCCAGGGAGGACAGGGTGAGCAGCTGTTTGCTGAGCGTCGAGAGGCGGCGGCTCTCCCCGTCAATAATGGAGAGGTACTCCAGTCTCTGGTTCTCCGGCAGTGCAGAATCTTTAAGCGCATGGGCAAAGCCCTGAATGGAGGTCAGCGGCGATTCGATCTCATGCGAGACATTGGCGACAAACTCCTGACGCGCCCGGTTCGTCCGCTCCAGCTCCTGGCTCATGATCATAAAATGGGAGGCCAGCTGGCCGATTTCATCCCGCCGCCGGGTATTGAGCCGGATGTCGTACCTTCCTTTGGAAATCCTTTTCGTAGCGGCAGTCAGCCTCGTAATCGGTTTAACCACATGCAGCACGGTAACGAGGACAAACCATAGACTGAACAGAATACTTACCCCAAGCAACACGGCAAAAAAGATCCGCAGCTCCCCAAACTGCACCTCGGCATCCGGACGCATAAACAAGGCATAGGTCTGACCGTTGATATGCACCGGCAATCCAATCGAGTTGCTGAGCTGATTATCAAAAAAACCGGTCACAAATACCTGGCTCGGGAACTCCGCCACTCCATGGTAGACCTCTCCGGCAAGCACGTTTTGCAGCACATCCTCGCCCAGATCATTTTTGCGGAAAGGCAAGCCATAAAACTTCTCGTCGCCCTGACCATTGGACAAGTATAATTTATACCCCAGGGATGCCGTACTTAGCAGATATTCTCCCACCGCATCGGGATGGTCCTGGACAAACTGCTGCAGACCTATCGCCATTTTCGTGAGTTTGGCATCATTCTGCGGTTTGATCTTGACCTGATAATAGAAGTTGGATGCGAAAAATCCCATAAAGCTGCTTATCAATATAATTGAGCAAAACAGCACACTCATCCGTACATAAAGCGACTTCATGCGTTCACCATCTCCACTTTATAACCGATTCCGCGCACCGTGCGGATCACAAAATCCTCTTGATAGTCAGCAAACCGCTGGCGCAGACGTTTGATATGCACATCCACCGTCCGTTCGTCGCCCTCGTAATCCGCTCCCCATACCAGCTCAATCAGCTCGCTGCGCGAGAACAGACGCCCCGGATACTGCGCTAGCTGCGCCAGCAGCTCAAATTCCTTCACCGGCAGCAGCAGCACATCGTTACCGTTACTGATTTCATAATTTTTGCGGTCGATCACGAGCGAGTTGAGACGGATCTTGTCATCGGAGGCTATCGAATAGCGGCGGAACAGCGCTTTGATGCGGAACAGCAGCTCCTCTGGCTCAAACGGCTTGGTCACATAATCATCCGTCCCCCGCAAATAGCCCTGCTCCTTATCGCTTAGCTGCTGCCGCGCCGTCAGGAGAATAATCGGAATGTCATACGTTTCGCGTATGTACTGGCACAGCTCCAGCCCGTCCATTTGCGGCATCATTACATCCACGACAGCTAGATCCACCGTGCTCTCCTTCATCAGCCCTACCGCTTCCCGGCCATCACCTGCTTCAACGACCAGATACCCTTCCCGCGTCAATACATGCCGCAGCAGTGTACGGATATTTAGATCATCATCGGCAACCAATATCTTTTTCATCTGAACACCTCTCCCATATCCCTTCTTAGCTGTCACCATAGTAGCAACATTGCTTCGTTAAGACAACCGGGAGTCCGGCAAGCTGGCTTTCTTTATGTTCTAAATTACTGAAAATCGTCACACCGCATGTTAATATTAAGGCACTATCAAGTCTTTAAGGGCTACATGAATATTTAGCTTGATCATAAGAGGAGGGCTTTTCTTGCATCCAATAACAGCAATGGAAATCACAGCCTCAGTTATTTTTGTCATTGTTATTTTTGTTATAGCAGTGCTTTTACCAGATAAGATTAGGAAGATCAGTTTAATTACTGCAGGTTCGATAACTGTACTATTGCTTGTGTTTTTTGCAGTTCGTCCCTATTGGCTTGATTATCAAGTATCAAAAAGGACAGAACAACTTAACCAATATTTAGAGGTAAAGTATCCTGGTGAAGAGTGGGAAATTAGCCGGCAAGCAGGAAGACAATACAACCCTTATCACCTGGAGGTTCGCTTCAGCAACGAAAAAGACTGGATATATATCTATTCCGTAGTAGATGCGGAGAATATCCACCAGAGTGTATGGGGAGTCCCAGGAGCCATGGCTCCCAGTGACGGGAAGCATTATGAATTATATCCATTAGAAAAATAGTATAGACTAAACAAAAGGCACTATACTGTCTTGCAGCGAAGTGATGCTCCGCCCCATTAATTGTTCCAGGTCATTCGAAGTAGAGACCGTATCAATCTTCTTCAGAAAAGAATAAATCCAGTGCTGAACGCCGGCATCCTCCCGATGTGTTATCGGCTTGCCTGCCAGCGATGTCAGCGCTGCTGCAAGATCACTGAAGCTCCACGTATGTGGTGCAGCCAGCTCATAAATCCGATTGCTGTGCCCGGAGCCGGCAAGAACGGCGGATGCAGCCAGGGCCAAATCTTCGCGTGGAATGGAGTTGAACCGAAAATCCCCCGGATGTGTAATCAGCTCACCGCTGCGGATAGCTTCTTTTAATCCAAGCACATTCACGAAATCAATATATAATGCATTGCGGAGAAAGGTGTACTCTAGGCCGGAATCCAGAATCACCCGCTCTGTAAGCGTATGGACATTGCCGGAAGCAACATTAACCTGTTGTTGCGGGAAGGCAAAGCCGGTATAGAGGATATGCGAAACGCCTGCTTTGACTGCTGCTTCAATAACCCGTTTATGCTGGGCAAGGCGAATGCCGTCATCAGTATGTGAGCTTGAAATTAGCAGCAGTTGGGATATATCATGGAATGCAGCTTCCAGCCCTTCCGGGACATCATAATCGGCATAACGTATTTCTATTCCTTGACGTTGTAGTTCTATAGCTTTGTCCGGATGGCGGGCACCTGCAACAATCTGCTCCTGTGGCATTTTTAGCAGCAGATTATCAATAATCAGGCGTCCTAATTGGCCAGTTGCTCCCGTAATCATAGTCTTCATCGGTTTGCACCCTCTCTTTGGTTCACGGAATTTAGTTAAGCTATTAACTATATAAGCAAAAAAATGTTACGTATCTCTACTATCAGATTAATGTTAAGATGAGAATTTCACCGGTCGCTTTATACCTCCAAATTTATATAGAGCGGTTCAGTTTGTGCAGCAATGACATCAGCTCCAGCAGTTCCTTTTCATCCAGCCGCTTCATGACTTCGGCAACCGCCTGACGGTTCTCCGGAAGATGCTCTTTCAGCAGTGCGCGTCCGCTACCTGTGATCGAAATGACCGATTTCCGGCCGTCCGTAGCATGGCTTGCCCGGCTGATCAATCCGTTCTTCTCCAGCGGCAAAAGCAGCAGGCTGATATTGGCTTTGGTCACGCCAATTTTCTCAGCAAGAACCGAGGGCAGCATAGTTCCGCCGTGCTTGGCGATTTCCACCAGAACACGGATACGCGCTCCGTTCAGACCCTGATTCTGCCAGTATTTCTCGGATACCGCTACGACATTCGCAGTTGCCTCAACCAATGTGAAGAATGCCTCCGTGTATAGCGGCTGCTCCATTACATATCTTTGTAGATCGTCGTCCATAAATTCCGCTCAGCTCCAATTAGTTAATAACTTAACTACTTCAATGTACGTGAATCTACCGCATCTGTCAATCCTATAACAGTTCTAATAACTGCTGATTCCGATAACTATTTTGATTTTACTTCTGCTCTTCCTTGCTTTTTTGCAGCCTTCTTTAAGATCAGCAACGAATACAGTCTTCCCTATCCATATCCTCAGGTACAGCGAATGGAAATGGATCGGCCGGATAATCCCCTGCTGCTCCGTCTCCGTTCCATCCTCCAATTCTGTTTCCGTTCTGACTATCCACCGGTTGCCGATTCCAAATTCTATGTATTTCAAGACTAACACTCCTTAGACATGATTAACCCCCGCAGCTACTCCATTGAAGCCGCAGGGGTTCTATTTTGGGATTGGTCGTGACTGCATGTAATTCTCAAGTTCAATCTATATAATGTCTAATGTTTAATGTTTAATTCAGGTACAGCTTAAATAAGCACTGTCTGTGAAGACAGCGGTTCTTCACTGTACTGTTTGCTGCCCTCCAGCAAAACTTCCAGCTTGATCAGCTCGGAGCGGCTGGCCAGACGGATCGGCGGCCCCCAGGTGCCATAGCCGGAGGAGACGATTACATGCATTTTCTCCTTAAGCAGATAGCCCCAATCCAGCTCAAAGAGGCGTTTGGTAATCCAGTGATTAGGCGCAATCTGTCCGCGGTGTGTATGTCCGGATAACAGAATATCCACCCCTGCCTTTGCTGCAAGGTCAAAACCGGTAGGCTGATGGTCCATCATGATTACAGGACGGGAGAGATCCAGACCTTCCAGCAACGAAGAGACACTAAGTCTGCCGCCTGCCTCCATAGCTTCCGCGGTTTTATCTTTCCGGCCGACAATATAGACGCCCGCAGTTTCCACCACTTCGTCCTGCAGAACTTTGATACCGATGCTATCCATCAGCTCAGTATACTCTTTGATCGAGCCGCCGTAATATTCATGATTTCCCAGTACGGCATACACGCCATAACGGGCTTTAAGCAGCTTTAACTGTTCACTCATTCCATTGCGGATAAACGGCTCGATACTGTCATCCAGCACATCTCCGGCCAGCAGGATAACATCCGGCTTCATGTTGTTGATCTCGGTGACCATTTTGCGCAAATGACGGTTGCCTACAATATTCCCCAGATGCAAATCCGAAGCAACGGCTACTGTAAGGGGTGCGCTTGTTCCAATGGATTTATCAATTTTGATCGGATGAGTGCGTACAATAGTGCTCCAGGCATTCCGTGAACCCCAGATGAGGAAGATAGCCAGTAACAGAACCAGCGTCGCTCCTGCTTCATAAGTAAATGCCGAACGGTTAACCCCCATAAGTCCCAGCACCCAATAGAGCAGATCAGTCAACGGCAGCACAATTACCGCAAACTCCATGCAGGCCAAATAGTAGGACCCGATCACTTTGAAGAATCTGGCAGCCGGTTTCACAGCCTTTGGCCAGGGCACCATTCCGATCATATAGGCAAAAGCAATAACCATAAACACCGTCCAGTAGGCACCTGCTGAAATACCCGGCAGCCAATTCTCCAGTAAAACCCAGAGATGAAGACCGATGTAGAAATTAACCAATCCCAATACAAGCAGCACTCCAGCTCCGGAAAATAGCATGCGCAGTATTTTCATTCAACCACTCCTTTAGCGTACAGCTCATATCTATACGTTCTACCTCAAATCATATCATAAAGTATTAGCCGAGTATAAACTGTGCCGGAGCATTATAATAAATGAGAGGGTCTACCTCCCAACAGTCAAGCAACATAAAAAAGAAAATGCCCTGCGGCATCTTCATGATCTATCTATGTAAGTTATACAGCCTTATTGCCTTTGGCGGCAATGCAATCACCGAT
Source organism: Paenibacillus sp. FSL M7-1046 (assembly GCF_038007405.1). Taxonomy (NCBI): domain Bacteria; kingdom Bacillati; phylum Bacillota; class Bacilli; order Caryophanales; family Paenibacillaceae; genus Paenibacillus; species Paenibacillus sp. FSL M7-1046. The sequence continues at coordinate 6,392,695 of NZ_JBBOXB010000001.1, forward strand.
CAGCCTGTCACATTTGTGGATATGGTTGATCAACCAGTCCGTCAAGGTGCGGTTCAGTTTGATTGTGGACAGTACGGATACGCCCTTGGTCTTTATGCTTTCTTCTAGTTCAAGCACGGTCTTCACGAACTCGGCATGAGTCTTCTGGTGCTCGGCAAGCTCAGGGAAATCAATCTCTGACATCAACTGCTCTTCATTGCCAAAATGCTCAAGGGTATAGTCCTTAAGGAATTTCAGTGTTTCTTCAATCTTTTCTTTGCCTTTCTGGTTCGTGCAAGCATCAAAAAATTCATTAAGCTTCACAAGCAGCTGTCTGTGCTGGCAGTCAATCTTCTCCACGCCGATATCATATGAATCCTTCCATTCAATCATGTACTCACTCACCTTACCCTTTACCATAATTTGCATATTTAGAGACATATCTAATTCTCCACATTTCCGCAAGAAAGTTCTGTTAACAACATCACACGACAATATGTAACAAATTTCTTTTGGGTTGACGCAAAAAAACGCTATATTGATTGAACTTATAATTCTTCTATTTTGGGATTGGCCGTGACTACAGAGAATGTTTGGACTTCCGGCCGCTGTTGTCGTAAGAATTTCTTGATTTAACCCGCTATTTGCGGTGGAAATCCGGTGACTGGTTATGCTTCCGAAGAGAGCTTTCCTACGGAAAGCTTTCAGGCGGTCGCTATCGCTCCTACAGTTCCAAAATTCCCCTCCGCATTTTTCCCTTAATGTATATAAGTTCATTCTATATAGCCTGAAGGCTGCGTATCAGAAGTTATTGCAATTTCTCGCTAAAAGATCAATACTTATCTCAGTATTTACAGGAAATAAATCTCAGAGGACAGAGGTGCACGATATGTTCAGCAAAAAAGCTCCAAAGCAACGTATATTTGTTCCGAAATCGTCAGGGCTCGGCTGGGGATTAAATCCTAATCACCCGCTGTCCTGGATGGCAGCTTTTGGTCTGCTTGTACTGGTAATCTATCTAACGATTAGATAGTAGAGCGAGTAAACTCCTCGCGAAGATTCGTCAGGATTTCCCCCAGCCAGTTGGTGCCGCGCCAGGTAGTTCTTCTTCGTATCCTCGGATCCTCTTCCGTTAAGCCCACACCCCAGATCCGGTCCGTCGGACTGGCCTCTACCAGCGTGGTGCCTTTCGTATCCAGCAGCGCTTGCAGCAGGTCCTCGTTCTGAATAAACTTCTCCCAGTTTCCTTGATAGACAATCTCTTTGCAGTGTTGTTCCCAAATGGTTTTGTCGAAACCTCTCACCTGACGCCCCAATGCCTTCTGCTCTCTGGGGGTTGTGGCCCGCAAGATTTTCAATCCCAGCTCTTCATCCTTAAACAATTGTGCCTTACTGTACATCATATACTGCTCAGTGCTATTAAAGTGAAGCTCTCCCACCGTGAAACGGCAGGGATACCATTGTGAGAATGGTGAGCCACTGCGGTAAAAATAGGTGAATTTCTCCATCTTACTCTCTCCTCATATCATTGATTGGAAGCCCGGTTCATGTTGTATCGGTACAGCTTAGAGGGCCGGTGTCCGGCATCCCTGGTGAAATCCTCAGTTTCCATCACACGGTCAGCAATCTTCCGGCGGAAGGCGGCGGCCAGCAGCTCTTTGCCCAGAATGATTTCATAGACACGCTGAAGCTCCGACAAAGTGAACAGGGGCGGCATCAGATTAAAAATAATATCCGTATATTCAACCTTGCCGCGCAGGCGTTCGATCGCATATTGAACCATCATCAAATGATCAAAAGCGAAGCCTTCACTCTGCACGATCTCACGTTGGATCTTGCTGACATGGCCTTGAACGGATTCGGTAATTTTGACCACTCCTGATAAAGTCACCTTATCACTTTGCAGAGTGATCTTGATGAATTGGTCCTGCTCATATCCTTGCTCCAGCTCTCTGCGGCTTGCTTCGAGGATCTCATGTGATACCTCGAACCAGGCAGCATCAGCCGCATCATCCCCCGCCTGCACATTCAGTGCGGTACGATCAACCAGAGCCATATAGGAACAGCTGATAACCCGCATCCGCGGATCGCGCTGCACCTCTCCCCAGGTATACAGCTGTTCCATATAGATATTGTCTATATTCGTTTCTGTGAACAATTCCCGGCGTGCCGCTTCATCCAGGCTTTCATGTACACCGACAAAACCGCCAGGCAACGCCCATTGTCCCAAATAAGGATGTTCGCCCCGTTGAATCAGCAGCAGCTGCAGTGATTTCTCGGAAAGCTTCCGGTAATTATCCTGTTCCCGTTCCATCACGGTAAAAATCAGCATGTCGACCGTTACGGATGGACGTTCATACATTCCAGCATCATATGTTTTTAGGAATTGTTCCTCGGTTATACCGTTGCGGTCAGTGACCGGTTGTTTTGACATAGCCAAACTCCTTTGCAGCTGCGGATTTAATTATTATCTTTTTGTTAATATCATAATGTTATTATATACATATACAAGAGGTATAAGTCAAGCATTAGAGTGTTCATGCAGGAAATTGCAATGCGCTACAATGAGGGTTCTGCACGTAGGCTATATTGCAAAAAAAGCCTGACTGCTCCGGCTTTCGCCGGGCATATCAGACTTTGGAATCCATTCTATATTTACAGCGGCTCTATATGTACAAGCACATTGGAAACCTGGTGTCGGTCCTTCAATTGGTCTTCAATTTCTTCCGTAATATCATGACTCTGCACCACGTTCAGCTTCGAGTTCACCAGCACGGTTGTATCCACCAGCACATTGTTGCCATGAATGCGTGCTTTAATATCTTTTATCGATTCTACACCATCGATTTGGGCAACGGTTTGCTTCATCAGCTCCAGTTCGCTTGCGTCAAAGCCGTCCGTTAAATCATGGCTTGCCTTGCGGAAAATATCCCAGGCTGTCTTGCAGATCAGAAGCCCAACAATCGTCGCAGTCAGCGGATCGAGCCAGGGAATTCCAAACTGTGAACCGATAATCCCTATAAAAGCGCCTATGCTTACGAGTGCATCCGAACGGTTATCCTGAGCTACCGCCTGCATGGCATTGCTTTTGAGTTCACGGGCAAGCTTGATATTGTACGCATAAACAGCCAGCATAACTAACGCACAACCCGCAGCCGTCCAGGCAGCGATAAGATCTGGCGTCTCCAGCACCGGTTGGACAAATTTGTTGACACCCTGATACAGAACCTGCAACCCTACGGCAATCATAATGAAAGAAGCAATCAATGCGGCTACCGTTTCCGCTCTGAAATGCCCGTAGCTGTGATTGGAATCAGGAGGTCTCCGGGAAATCTTAAGACCTGTCAGGATGGCGAGAGACGCAATGATGTCCGTACTATTGTTCAATCCGTCTGCAAGCAGTGCTTGGGAACCTGAGACACTTGCAATGAACAATTTGACGGCGGATAAAAGAATGTAGGCAAATAAACTGAGCCAGGCCCCTTTTTCACTTTGTTTAATGTCGCTGTAGTTTTCCAAAAAAAAGAACCTCCAAACAATAGTATTGTTCTATACTACACGCTGACATCCGGGTGGGTCTAGAGAAACAGTGTTGCCGGGCGGCGCATTAGTTAACCCTGCCAAATAGAGTTGGGAAGCAGGAAGTGTTTTGCAATGCGCAACATTGTTTGCCCTAGTTCAACATCAGACAGTGATTGGTGTCGGGAACCGGAATTATTCTCTTATACAGAAAGGCTTTGCGGGCTCTCACCCTTCACACGATAAACGCAAAAAAAGGACCTGTCCTATAAGACAGATCCCTTTTCTGCTAAACTATGGTAGGGCGGTTGCTCTTACATTAAGCAATTATTCTGCAGGCGGAGTAAATGAGCGTGCCGCAAACTCGGCGTCCAGCATGTAGAAAGCGTTGCTATCGGATTCAATCCGTTTCAGCTTGGCGATAATATTGCTGAACAGTGCCTCTTCCTCCACCTGCTCATCAATGAACCACTTGAGGAAGTAGATGGTCGCGTGCTCACGTGCATCCAGCGCCAGGTCGGCCAGATGGTAGAATTTCCGCGTATTCTGCTGTTCATGGGCATAGGCATGTTCAAAGGCATCCAGCATGGATGTATATTCGTTCTTCGGCTCCGGTAAGGCAGCGAGCGTAGCACGATAGTCACGGTCATTAAGGAATTTGTAAATTTTCATAGCATGAAACCGTTCTTCTTCGGCCTGTACCAGAAAAAAGTTGGCGAAACCGTCCAGACTTTCACCTGAACAATAAGCAGCCATCGCCAGGTAAACGTGAGCAGAATAAAATTCAAAATTCATCTGCTCATTCAATGTATTCATTAATTCTTCCTTCATGGGTCCCTCACCTCGTCCTTTAGAGTAATTTGCTTGAAACAAGCCTTATGTAAAGTCTCCTCCATCTTATCATCCATGCCAGTGAATCGGCAAACGAAAGGAAGAATATTTGCAAATGAAAATGATTTGGCTGAAATACCGGCACTTCACCCCGCGAGACTGGAGCAGACTCTTTCCTGTGACTGCCGTACTTACCGGCTTGCTTGCCATCAGCGGATGCGCAGGAAACACCAATGTGCAGACAGGAATTATTTCTCCCACGGACTACATAACCGCATCACCTTCCGCAACAGCGACAGCGACAGCAACTGCAACAGCGACACCCATGCAATCAGCGGCCAGCGGCAGCGATACATTTGAGAGCAAATTGGCAAATATGACACTGGAGGAGAAAATCGGGCAAATGCTCCTGGTCGGCATTGACGGCACCACGCTGGACGCCCAGGCAAAAAGAATGATTGCCGAAGACAAGATCGGCGGAATTATCCTGTATAAAGATAATATCAGCAACCTGAAGGGTATGGTCAGCCTGATCAATGACCTGAAGAAGAGCAACGCGGAGAATCCGGTTCCACTGTTCATGAGCGTAGATCAGGAGGGCGGAAAAGTCAGCCGCATGCCTGATGAATATGCCACAATACCGTCGAACGGGAGCGTTGGCGCAGCCGACAATTCCGGTGCTGCCGGAACGATGGGCAAGCTGCTCGCCAGAGAGCTGCTGTCAGCCGGGTTTAATATGGATTTTGCCCCTGTGCTGGATATAAACAGCAATCCCGATAATCCTGTAATCGGCGACCGTTCCTTCGGAAACACTGCCGACCTCGTCAGCAGATTAGGAATCGCTGAGATGAAAGGAATCGCCAGTGAAGGCGTTGTGCCGGTTGTTAAACATTTCCCCGGTCACGGCGACACATCCGTCGACTCCCATCTGGAACTGCCGGTCGTGAACAAAACTGCTGCCCAACTGGCCAAACTGGAATGGCAGCCGTTCGAGGCGGCCATTCAGGAGAATGCGGATGCGGTAATGGTTGCGCACATTCTTTTTCCGGAGCTTGATTCTGATAAGCCTGCTTCTTTGTCCAGGTCCATTATCGGAAAGCTGCTGCGTGAAGAGATGGGCTTTCAGGGAGTAGTCATTACCGATGACCTCACAATGGGTGCCATCACCGAGCACTACACGCTGGCTGCCGCAGCTGTCGATACCGTACAGGCGGGCAGTGATATCCTTCTTGTCGCCCATGAATACGGGAATGAGCAAGCGGTTCGGAAAGCGCTGCTGGCCAGTGTCCAAAGCGGCACCATCAAGGAGTCACGAATTGATGAGAGTGTCTACCGCATTCTTGCACTGAAGGACAAATACCGTCTGACCGACCAGCCGACAGCCGTACCCGATCTGAGAAAGCTGAACCAGGATATCACAAGCTGGCGAAGTTCGCTTACCAAGTAAACAAAGAGGCTGTTGAGACTCTCTCAACAGCCTTCGACAAGCTAAACGGGCAGCCTGTTGTTATATCAACAGACTGCCCGTTATTTTAACTACTGAATAACTACTTTATCCCCGGCCTTTAGTCCAGAGAGAACTTCTGTCTTGTCCGTAGTTTCCATTCCGACCTTGATTTCCTGCCGTACATATTGCTCATTTCCTTTATCCAGCATTACATACGCCAGATCACCTTCATGCATAACAGCGATGCTGGAGACTACCGTGGCTTTCTCTTTACGCAACGTCTCAATTTCGCCGCTAAGACTGAGGCCGCCGATTAAATGCTCATCCGGCTGGAGAGAAATAACCACCTCAAATTGCGGCACCTGATTTGCTGCCGAGTTCTGTCCGCTGGTTGTAGTGGCGAATTTCGATACCTCGGTCACTTCACCCTTAAGCGTAAGATTTTTCATTGCAGTCATCTTGACCTGAACCTTCATGCCCTTTTTGATGCGGAAGATGTCCTGTTCCCCGACCTGCGCAATAAATTCAAGCTTGCTCAGATCAACAATCTTACCGATGTACTGATTGTCCGTCACCATCTGCGGCCGTTCTTTGCTGCTGTCATACAGGAAAATGCCAGTTGCAGGCGCATGATAGATCGCCGTTTTGAGCTTATTCCTTTTGTCCGCCAGCTCCCGCTCTTGAATACCTGCGTTGACCTGATTCAATTCCTCATTCATGCGTGCCGTTTCCTGGGCCGCCAGCGCTTTGAGCCGCTCCGCTTCAGTTCCGATTGGAGCTGCAGTTTCCGCGTCCTGTTGGCTGACGAATGAATTCAGTTCCCCCTCCAGCTGCGCTTTGCGAATGGCAGCCTCCGTGGTGGCAATTTCGTTTTGCAATGTGCTTTGGTCCAGAGTGAACAGCACATCGCCCTTTTTCACCTGGCCGGCGTTCTCCACCTTCCACGCTGTAACCTTTGAAGCGTAAGGAGCATAGACCAGAGTCTCCTCTTGATACTGTGATTTCCCCTTCACCTGAACAGAACTCGTTATGGTCTCCTGAGTAACCGGAAAGCTGATTGCTTGCGTAGGCTCCATCACCATCTGGGGTTCTTCTTTTTTGATCACTTTGGTGAACAGCAGATATCCCCCGACACCCACGATGGCCGCAATAATGAGCCACTTCAGGGTCTTTTTAATTATCCTCTTCATTGTTCGGCGTCCTTTCAATTTAAAAATAGCTAGTCCCGCTTAATAGCAGTAAGCGCATCTGTTCTTGAAGCGCTGATCGCCGGATAGATCCCCGACAGCACACCTGTCATAATCGCAAATACAAGCCCGATGGGAAGGTTCGTTTCCGGAATAAAGAAATGTATACCATCACCAGCTGTACCCACAAGCTTGTTGAGACCATTTACAATCAGGTAGGAAAAGAGAACGCCCAATAATCCGCCCAAAAGCCCCAGCAGTGCAGCTTCCGTGATGAACATATTGCGGATTTGCCTCATATTCGCGCCCAGCACCTTCATAATCCCAATCTGCCGTCTGCGTTGATGGGTGGACATGGTCATGGCAACAATAATGGAAATGGAAGCAATGACTAGAATAAAAACACCTATTCCAAGCGCTGCCATTTTGATTGTATCAAATTGCTCTTTAAGCATATCCATCTGATACAGATTGTTGCTGGTCGTTAAAGACAGCTTCTGAATCATTTGTTCTACTTGCTTAATGTTCTCAACGTCGTCCACCTTAACCGTCACTGAGTTGTAGCTGCCTTCCTCAGGCACATTAATGACCGACATATTGTCAAAAGCAAGCTCTTTCCCGAGTTGAACCGCAGTATCCTGAGAGATATACATAATCTTGTCATAGGAAGCACGTTCATCGCTAGTCCCCGTCGGATTAGCCAGGATGCCCCCTACTTGCAGCGGTGAGCTGAGCTTGATGGCTCCTGACGCGCTGCTATAGTCCTGCGCCTGTATCTGTAGCTGCTGCCTATACATTTCTGAAGGGAGCAGGGTCATACTGGTGTATTGAGCATTTAATTCCTGGTTAAAAGGATCTGCCGAAAGACGCTCATAAAGCTTCGTACGGGTTTCATTGTCAATCAGGCCGAGTGTTGCCCCATAATTCAGCACAGTCATACCCGGGAGATTCGAGCCCCCTCCCTGTTTGTAGGTATGGCCGTACTTATTCAGCATCTCTAAGTCTGTTGCAATGACTCTGGCATCGCCTATTTTGTTGTCGACCGTGACAATCTGCAGGTAGCCGACATCTTGAAACGGCGCGGCTGCGACTACATGATCCAGACCACGGATAATCTCAAGCTTCTGCTCCGTCAGCTTACCTGGATTCAGGTTCTCGTTTGTTTCGGCAGGAGCCTTACTGCTGCCTCCGCCGCCACGCGAGGGGATACCGCCGCCTGGAGAGACCATAATTTCATCCATTTTAAAACTGCGATTGACCTCATCGGTCATATAGTTCTGTGCGGATTGTCCAACACTAAGCGCAACAATGATTGCTGCACAACCGATGGAAAGTCCGGTCATACACAGTCCGGTAACCACCTTGCGCCGTTTGACCTGATCCCAGGCCATACGGGTTATATCTCTGATCTTCACTGCGTCTCCTCCTCTTGAGGTTCCGCTTCTGCCGCCTTTTGCTCTTCGGTAATTAAATAACCGTCCCGCAGGGAAAAGATGCGCTGCATTTGCTCTGCTACCTCATGTTCATGCGTGACAACAATAAAAGTAGTGTTCATCGTCCGGTTGAGCTTAAGCAGGATGTCGATGATTTCATCCTCAGTCTTGGAGTCCAGATTCCCTGTCGGCTCATCCGCGAAGATGACCGATGGCTCCGTAATCAGCGAGCGGGCAATACTTACCCGCTGCTGCTGGCCACCGGACAGCTGGGAAGGAAATAAATCAGCTTTGTCCGGAATGCCGACCTGCTCCAGCAGCGCAAGCGCCTTTTGCTTACGGATCGATGGCGAGACGGACTGGAACACAAGCGGCAGCTCCACATTCTCGCGCACAGTAAGACTGGTGATCAGCTCATAGGCCTGAAAGATAAATCCGATATGCTTGCGGCGAAACACGGAAAGCTTGTTTTCTCCCATCTTAACAATATCATGATCCGCAATGAAGATATGGCCTTCAGTCGGCTTCATCAGGCCGGCCATCAGGTTCAGCATTGTAGATTTCCCGGAGCCGGAACTGCCCAGCAGGGCAACCATTTCACCCTGCTTTACATTGAAGCTGATATCGTGAAGCACGGGGGTCCATTCGTTGCCGGTCTTAAAAGAGTGCTTGATATTTTCTACTCGCAACATAGAAGCTGCTCCTTCTTCCATTGTCATTTAGCGTTGGTATCTTTCTGAGTTATCAGCTGGCGGTCGATGAACAGGTTGAAAACCTGGCCCCCAAGCTCCTGCCGCTCACCTTGGAATTCATCAAATAAAGTTAATTTGTAAGTGCCGCTCTTGAGCTTCATGTACAGATTTTTGCTGAAGGACATCGAGAAGGTATTGCTCTTTCCTTCTGTCAGATCTGTGCCTATAGTCAGCACTTTATCCTGTGTTACGCCAAAGGGATCGGTCATTCTAAGCACAAGCTTATGCTCCAAATCGCCACTGTCGATGCTGTTATCCCGGGTCAGATCATAGGTCATTACGATGTTGATGGTGTCGTTTAGTTCCAAAAGTCTGCCTTCCGAGTTGATGACCGATAAATTATAGGGGAAGAACGTGATCTTCGTTAAATTGCTTGCCGGTGCAGTGGTTTTAGGTGTGATCAGCAGGGCGCTTGCATTCATAAAGCCGGTCGCCTCTTGTCCGCTTTCACTTAACTTGTTTCCTGTCACCCCGGAGCCTAATACCAGTGAGATGTCATCGGCACTTACCGTCTTCGGCAGCTTCGCCCAGAATGAAACCAACTGCATACCGCCAGGTGTTGCAGCATTGTCCGGTTGATTAGGTTTCGCATCAAAGAACTGCCCGTCCTTCGTTCTGTAATACGCCTGCAGACGCGCCATCTTGCTTTGTCTTTTCTCCTGGCTGCTTATGAGCAGTTCCGTGTACACAATTTTGGAATTGGTCCCCTCATAAACCGTCGTACGGCTCTCCTGAACATTGGCATTTTTACCTTTGCCGCTGATTTTGTAGGTACCCCCGCGGTCAATGTTATCTATTGCATTCAGTGAATTACTCATGCTGAGGTCCAGGAACGGCACCTTTTCGGTATTCACCGTACTGAATAAATTGATTCGTACATCTTCGAAATCCTCGGTATACGGAACTTTGGACATCACTACGATCTCGGCGGACTTGCCCGGAGCCAGCGTTGCGGCCTCTTTATCGATCAGCAGATTCGTAGTCGCCGCTAAATCATTGCTATCCAGCTTAATCGCTCCCGTAAGTTCGGGAAGCGTAAGGGTTACGGACTGGGTGTTGGTGATGTTCAGCTTGGCCATGACGATATCATCATCCTTCCAAGGATACCGTTGCAAAGAGGTCAGGTTGTATGAGAAGGAGCCAAATTGATTCGTACGATTATAGACCTCCCCCCTTTGCACATCAGCACGAAGCGCATAAGGAATGGTAAAGTAGGCTACCGGAAAAATCAGTTTGGGAGCCGCCACCGCTACCGTTCCAGGTGTACCTGCGGTTTCGCCAGTGGTTGGGCCGGCCGTTTCTGTTGCACTGACAGCTTCAATCATCTGCAGCTGCAGCCCGGCTTGCTCGACCTCAAGGGGTACCTGCACCGTCAGTGGAACAACCTTTGTTTCCAACGGTTTTAGCGTGAGACCACTGAGCGCCTTAGCGTTCACCGGGAAAGCTGTCCCTTTGGTCGACTTCACGGCAAGCTCGTAGTTCGGCAGGGTCACCGCCTTGTTGCCGGCATTCTTCAGACGTAACTGAAAGGACCATACTCCATGGGCGTCCTCTGAATAAACCGAAGCATTCACCAGCTGCATTTCCACTGTATTGCTGTTAATACCGACTTTTTTGACAGCACCTGGATTCACAACAAAATTAGGAGTAGACGCAACTGGAAGCTTGAAAGACATTTTGGGAAGCTCAAGCTTCAGGGTCTCATCCTTTTGGGTAAACTGCAGCTTCATGTTGTTGGTATTCAGGGCTGCGGGAATTTCCGCCAAATAGTAAATGCTCTTTTTCTCCTGCGGCTGAATCTTGTAACCTGCCTGTGCGCTGTTCACCGTCAATTCGAAAGAGGTGCCGCTTGCCGTTTGGAGATACGGAGTGTATCCGGCTTCATTCAGAACTTTACTCCCCTTATTGGTGATGCTCAGCCCTACCTTGGCGTACACTTTACCGCTAAATTTATAGAGCTGCAGGGAATCCGCACTTGCTGTAACTGGAATGTCATTCATGGTGGTGCTCAGAATCTTACCGCGTTCAGCGGCTGTGGAATAGCCCGCCGGAATCGCCAGAGCTCCTGCATTCTTTAGATACCCCTTGGCTTTGGCGTCCCATACGTACATGGCAATCTTCATCCCCTGCAGCGAAGCCGTTTGACCGACATTCACATAGTAGGTCACACGCAGGCTGTCCTTGGCTCCGACCTTTTTCTTAAGCGCATCGGCGGTTACAGGGTTAGCGGGAATGGCTGAACCCCCCGGCGTGACTACACGCGGAAAATAATGCACCAGATTGGCACTAGAACTGCCGTTGTTAGAGAGCTTAAGCGTATAGGCCAGAATATTGCCACCGGTTTGCGGCCAAATATTAACATCCTCCAATGCGGCAGTGACTCCTTGGCCTAATTGAATCGGATTGATTTTGACGGTTGCTGTTGCTGCTGCTGGTGTTGTGCCTGCTGCTTCCGAAGAAGGTGCCGCTATCCCTCCGGCCACTTGACCGAGAACGATGGTGCTTAAGAGCAGAGCAACGTATGTATTTTTATGCTTTCTCACTTTCTTTCCCCTCCCAAGTCTATTAACTAGAATTATTATAGTTGTTGGCTGGAAGGTAAATGTAACCAAGTTGTAACTCTATGATGCGAATTTGTAACCTTTTTGTGCCAATGTTGCAAAAAAACAGCGCAACATGCGCTGTTTTCAGAATGGTGACCCTTAATAAACCCTAATCGTCTGCGTTACTAAGAGCCGAAAGTCCGGCGGTACTGGCTCGGCGGCATCCCTTCTGCCAGTTTGAACACTTTAATGAAGTAGCTGGATTGATGAAACCCTGTCTGATCTGCAATCTGCGCAACAGACAAATCGGAAGAGACCAGCAGCAGCTTGGCCCTGGCCAGACGGCAGTCACTCAAATAACGGTTCGGTGTCTTCCCCATGATGGACCGGAAGAGCCGCAAAAAGTGATAGCTGCTGTAGCCCGCAAGCCTAGACATGCTCTCCAGTGTCCAGGGACGCTGGCAATCCTTATGAATCATGTCGGCTGTGCGCCTAATGGAATGTCGGATCTCCAGGGGCACCGATCCGTGAAGCGGCTCGGAATTTTGCAACAGTGTAACCAGAATTTCATAAAGTAAAGCCGAGAAACGAGGTTCACTCCGGGTTTCATGGACTGCGCTAAGCTCGAACAGCTCATCAAAGATAGACTCCAGCCCGGCATTTGGATCGAATGTAAAGAAATAACCGCGAGACTGATCTGCTTCCTCCAGTAACGGCAAGGAAATGGCTGTATTGAAGTGAACCCAGCGCACCTCCCAGGGTCTGCGGGGATCAGAGCCATATTGCTGATATGCCCCTCTAGGGAACAGAAAGCCGCTTCCCCTTCCCATGGGAATCCGTTCTCCCTCCTGAAAAACATAACCCGTCCCCTCAAATACCAGATGGAGATTGTAGCTGTTCAGTACTCCCTCGCTTCTCCTCTCCGCATGCTGCGGAAAATGATTGTAATGCCCGAGAAATTCCGGATAGCATACGTAGTGGGCGTAAGCAGGGGCGGGCAAGACCCATTGCTTTTTCATTTCGTCCCCCTCTCTTCTACACTTGGTAAGCAAGCACGCAATATAGTCATATAATAGCAATATTATGTTATATAAGTTTTTATGTACCTGATAATACAATAGATTTGTAGAATGTTCAAAGCATATTTTTACACTTGGAGGAACCTATGAAGAAACCAGTAGCAGCAGATCGGTTCGAGCTGGGCGTATGCTATTACCCCGAGCATTGGCCGGAAGAGATGTGGGAAGATGATTACCGCCGGATGGTGGAAACAGGCTTCACGATTGTTCGAATGGGTGAGTTCGCCTGGTCCATTTTTGAACCTGAAGAAGGTGTCTATCAGTTTGAACTGTTCGACCGCGCCATTGATCTGGCTTACCGCCATGGACTCAAGGTGGTGCTGGGCACACCGACGGCTACGCCTCCTGCCTGGCTTACCGAACGATACCCGGAAGTGCTTAATGTGACTTATGAAGGTGTTACTCTTCAGCATGGCATGCGCCGGCATTACAATTACAGCAGCCCCAAATACCGCGAGTTATGCGCCCGGATTGCCGCTCAGCTTGCAGCACATTATGGCAACCACCCCGGTGTAACCGGCTGGCAGATCGACAACGAGCTGAACTGTGAGATCAGTGAATTCTATTCCGAAAGTGACCACAAGTCTTTCCGGAAGTGGCTGCAAGATAAATACGGCTCCTTGGAGAAACTGAATGAGGCATGGGGTGCAGTCTTCTGGAATCAGAGCTACACTAACTGGTCTCAGGTCTTTTTACCCCGTCCTACCCCGGTCCCGAGACAGCCGAATCCGCATCAGGCACTGGATGAGAAGCGGTTTATCTCTGATAATACGATCTCGTTTGCCAAGAATCAGGCCGACATTATCCGTGCAGCGGCGCCGGATCAATGGGTTACGACGAACGGGTTATTCGGCCATTTGGACAGTCATCAAATGAGTGATGAGCTGCTGGACTTTTTCAGCTATGATTCATATCCCCAGTTCTCTAGCATTCATACTGATCCTGGTGAACCAAATCCGCTGGGTGACCGGAGCTGGAGCCTGTCTCTCAGTGTTGTGCGCTCCATCAGTCCCAACTTTTGCATCATGGAACAGCAATCCGGTCCAGGCGGCTGGGTGAACCGTATGGACATGCCCTCACCTAAACCGGGGCAGATGCGGCTTTGGACGTACCAGTCCATCGCCCATGGCGCAGATATGGTGCTATACTTCCGCTGGAGAACGGCAACCATGGGCAATGAGATCTATTGGCATGGCCTCAATGATTACCATAACCAGCCCAACCGGAGAGTCCGGGAAGCGGCGCGGATCGGCCAGGAGCTGGCAGCATCCGGCCAAGAGATCATTGGGACACGCGCTGAGGCCACAGTAGCCATTCTGCGGGATTATGACAATGAATGGGACGGTGAATATGATGTCTGGCACGGCCCTTTCATGTGGCAGAGCAACAAGGAATGGTTCAAAGCGCTGCAGCGGCAGCACATTCCCAGTGACATTGTCTACTTGGGCGGCGCTACAACCGTAGAGGAACTGGCCCGTTATCAAGTACTGGTCTATCCGCATCCGGCCATCATGACGGATGAAACAGCAGTATTATTGGATGAATATGTGCAGCAAGGCGGGAAACTGATCTTCGGCTGCCGGACCGGATACAAGGATAAGCGTGGACATTGCTATATGCGGCCTTTTCCCGGGGCGGCAAGACAGCTCTGCGGGGTAACAGTGGAAGAATTCACTGTGGTTAAAGGTACACGGCGTCCCACCTTTATCAGTTGGACTGAAGCACCGGAAGCACTGACGGGAGCCGACGCTTTTAACGATATCCTTCACGTGGAAGAAGACAGCGTGGAAGTCATGGCGACCTACGCTTCCGATTATTATAAAGGAAAACCGGCCGTTACCCGAAATCTCCGCGGTAAAGGCGAGGTGTGGTATTACGGAGCAGTATTCAATGAAGAAGCTGCGACAAGAATCATTGGTGCTCTAAATCTACGTTCACCGGCTGAACATTGGCTGGAGCTGCCAAGTGAGGTCGAGCTGCAAATCCGTCAAGGCGAATCCGCCAGCCTCACCTTCCTTCTGAACTACAGCGAAGAGCCTGCAGTGATCTCACTCAAAGAACAGAGAACAGATTTGCTGACAGGAGAAAGCATTTCGGGAACCTACAGTATGGAAGGATTCGGTGTGCTGGTGCTCAAATAATAGGATAAATATAATTAGAAGGTCCCGCTGCATATAGTTTTGCAGCGGGACTTTTTCGTGAAGTTAGTGCACAGGTTACATTACTTGAAGCAGATGGATGATCTCTCCATCAATCACTTCTTCGCTGACTCTCTTGTTTCACAATGCCTCATACATAGCTCAGGCGGTTCATTATCGGGTATTCCAGGAACAATACCCTTGCAAACCACCGTTAATTATTAGATATTAATATAATCTGATTTTATTTCATCTTGATGATTCCATTGAGAAAAAGGAGGAGGAACCATGAAGCTGGAGCCTGTACAGGCGTCAGAAACACTTGACGCGCAGGGCAAGGAGGACAGCTTCCTGCAGGGAGTTAAGGATTGTATCCCCACTTTGCTCGGGTATTTAAGTATCGGCTTTGCCGCCGGGGTTGTCGAGAAAACGGCCGGTCTTTCCATCGCTGAAATAGCTATGATTTCCATCATTCTCTACGCCGGTTCCGCCCAGTTCATCGCGGCGGGAATGATAGCCGCAGGAAGCACGGGGGCCAGCATCATCATTACGATCCTGCTTGTGAATCTGCGCCACCTGCTGTTAAGTGCTGCGTTGTCCCCTTATTTCCGCCACCTCACACCCATGAGAAACCTGCTGATAGGCGCACTCTTAACCGACGAAACCTTTGGCGTCGCCATTCAGGAGAGTGCGAGAAAAAAGCACATCAGTGAGAAATGGATGCATGGACTTAATATCACCGCCTACCTGAATTGGTTGTTCGCGAACCTCGCAGGTGCTGTTCTGGGACAGTGGATCTCAAGCCCGGAGCAGTGGGGACTGGATTTCGCGCTTCCGGCTATGTTCATCGGACTACTGGTGCTGACCATACTGAGCAGGAACAAATATGCACTGGATCTTATAGTTGGAGCTATTGCCGTAGTGGTTACGGTCGGTGTCTCCATCCTGTGGTCTCCTAATTTCGGCGTGATCGCTGCAGCTCTAATTGCACCTACGATAGGGATGGTGATGCAAAAATGGAAATAAGACTGGATATCTTCTTGATTATCTTCGGAGCCGCATTGGTTACGTTCATTCCGCGGGTACTTCCGATGATGCTGCTAAGCCGGATCACCATTCCCGAATGGGGGATGCGCTGGTTGAGTTATGTACCCATTGCGATTATGTCGGCGCTCGTCGCCCAGGAGCTGTTCATTGAGGAAGGCAAATTCACTTCACTGTCTTCCAATGTGGAACTGATTGCCGCCTTGCCCACCTTCTGGGTGGCCATAAAGACGCGCAGTTTGCTGGGAACCGTGCTTACCGGGGTTCTCTCACTCATGCTTCTGCGCTTGTTAATGTAACTCCCCCGTGATTGCTGTCTTCAGGCAAGTTAGCTGTTTTTCTCCAAATTCCCCCTGTATAGCTGCCGATGTTCATGATCGCCTGCTGCGCTTCGGGCAGCAGTGCGGCCATGAATTGAAACACACTCCACATGTTCTCCCATACTTCCAGTGTAACCTCTACTCCATCAGCACGTGCGCGATCGGCCAAACGTTCTGCATCACTGAGCAGCACTTCTTGATCGCCAACCTGAATATACAGATGGGGCAAACCGTGCAGATAGAGCCGTAATGGAGAGAGGATCGCAGGCTCCTCCCCGGAAGAACCGCCTAAGTAATCCTCCAGAATTCTCTGATTGCCCTCCCGGCTCCCTGTTGGATCTGAATCAGCCAGACTATCATAAGAATATCCATCCAAATGTACGAGATCACTATGCGGCGAGAGCAGAAACGCCCCTGCTGGCATCTTCTCCCCTGCATCCCGCACACTGATCATTGTCATCAAGGCCAGAGTGGCCCCTACCGAATCGCCGCCAAGGATAATGTCATCCGGCGAATATCCCTCCGCCAGCATCCAGCGGTATGCATTGAGGCAATCTTCATTTGCGGCCGGATAACGATGCTCCGGGGCAAGCCTATATTCCACTGTAAATACTGGAACACTGCAGGCTGAAGATAGTCTGGCTGCCAGATCACGATAGATCTCACAGTTCCCGGAGATAAACCCTCCCCCGTGAAAATATAGGATTGCTCGATTTCTTCCTTCCGCGTTAATACAAGGAGCGATGACCCATTCAGCAGCGAACTGCTGGATCGTTACCTTCTTCAACTGTACATCACCCGGAAGCGCCGGCAATTGCTTGGCGGCTTGGGCCATTTCAGAACGAATTTGCTCTGCCGGCTTTCCCAAATTGCCGCCTGTTTGTTTTAAGAAACTTTCCATAGCTTGAAGCTGTTCGATCGGTGTCTGCATCCTGTTCATTCCTCCTACAAGGTTTTGTCTGAATTGTAAACCCTGTAGTATGGTACGCAGTCAAGAGGCAATCTGTATTCCGGGTTCTTTATGGCTCCATCTTGAGAATATGCAAGGTCTCCTGCACCCCCGGATGTCTCTCGGCAGATTCGAGGTTGCTCTTCAGATCGCCCAGCAGCGCCTTGGTCTTCTCCCGCTTTGATATTTCGAGGTCAATGCTGATGACTTTCCGCTCAATAACTGCGATAAAATCAGCGATCCCGATACTTCCGTCTGCCGACCTCACCAGTGCCTTCTTGATCTCCCTCAGCGTAAACCCGCAAGACTTGGCATTCTGGATAAAGACGATTCGATTCAATGTCTCTTGCGTATATTGCCGGTAACCGGATGCTGTCCGCTGTGGTGCCGGAAGCAGCCCGTGCTTCTCATAATATCTAAGCGTTTCAATATTCACGTTAGCCTCTTTTGCCAGCTCCCCGCGCAAATATCGGGCCATCCTCTCCACTCCTCTCCGTATCCAACTATGAGAATTTTTTCAGCCGGTCCTTCAAAGCTGAGACTTCTGCTGCCTGCGGCTCCTCCTCTCCGTATCTCGCCTGATTGTAAAGCCTAAGCAAACCTTCAGGAACTGCCGGGGTATTGCTGTCTCCATTACGGCGGCGGTTCTTCCCGCCAGTCCATTCCTCCACATCCGCTCCCGTCTCTTCTGGAGTAAGAAATCCTTTCACTTCATATCCTTCGTTCCGATTGCTGTTAAGCCAATGGCGATACATCCAGCGTACCCGCTCACGGCCTCCATTCATTCCTTCCCAGCGGTCACTGTGCCTACGCAGCTTCAACCGGCTGCTCCAGTAGTCCCGAATGCCTTGCACAGTCTTTCCCCAGGCGAAGATGCTCTCTTCTTCATCCTGAAAGGCATTATGCTCCTGCGGCGTTTCTCTCCGCAGCATGGACAGCAGAGCATCCAGCGCTCTGCGCAGCACTCCGCCTGTATTTCTGTAAAGCCAACGCAAGACATAATAAAGCAAAACAAGAATTGCCGCCGCTCCAATGGCATAAAACAAGACTTCGAAGATCATTGCCAGCAAACCCGGTTCATGAGTCTCGGCCGGAGGCAGCTCTAGTGGCTGCGCCGGAGGAGCAGCTTCAGGCGGAATCGGCTCCTCTGTTCCGTTAAACAACGCGATGATCCAGTTCAAAAACATCCGGACTGTATTCCATAGAAGCATGCCTACAGCTTTGCCCCCGCCTGCCGCAAGCAAGCCGGCCACGACAATAAACAGCAGGACAAACATCCGGTTATGCCGTCTTATCCCTGCAGGCAGGCGCGCGGATTCACCGGCAAAAGAGCTGTAGCGAAGAAAGCTGGTATTCGTATCCAACAGTACTAATACCAGACACAGACTTCCACACCAGGTTAACAAGGACAGGTTGGACTCAAGTACAGGAATCCGGGTATTGATGATTGTAGCTGTAAAATAAACGGCAATTCCGGCAATGTACATTCCATTCCGGTTATTCCGGGAAGCGGCAGTCATCCCCAGATAAGTAAACAACACGCTGCAAGCGATAAAAGGAAGTGCAAAAATGGACAACTCACCGAATAAAAATCCTGACGCCACCCCCAGTAGCAGAGCGGAAAGCAGCTGCTTCCACTTCCGGTTGCATAAATGCCGCAACAGCACCCCGGCCAGTGCCAGGAGAGGCAGAATATACATCCATGGAAGGACAGCCTGCCCGGACTGCTGGTAGCTTTGAAGGAGAACCCATACCGGAAGAAATAGAAGCCATTCTATGAGACAGGCCAACCATAAAGTCAAAGACGCTTTCATTCGGGGACCTCTAGCAGTGTTCATGCAGACTCTCTCCCCTCATCCGGAATGTCGAGCCATTCCACGCCATTTCCCAGCAGTCTTAACTGCTCAGCTGCCAGCTCAAGCTCTGGGCCTCGGTGACAGGTAATAATCAGATAATCATTATCTTTATGCCCTTCTTCAGCTACTAACTCCAGAAGTCTTGACATGGGCAGCGTCCTGTCCAGGTTCAGCCGGGCCAAGAGTCCCAGTACATCCTCCAGTTGACCCATCGGGTTTGCAGTCACCGGTTCCCGCTCACCTCCACCGTCCATTCTCCCGTTGCTAAGCAGCCCGGTGTCGATCCCGTGCCCTACTGCATATTCTGCTATCGTCGCTGCATAACGGATTCCCAGCTCAATCCGTTCCTTATCTGTAACGGTTCTCCACATGGAGTCACTAATCTCAACATTCAGACAGAGGAACAGCCGCGAATCGGCGGTGTAATCTTTTTGATGCACCTGCATATGCCCGGTTCTGGCCGTTGCCTTCCAGTTAATAGATGCAAGCGAATCCCCTGGACTGTACTCTCGGGTTCCGGCCGTCAGAAAAGGATCTTCAATAATCCATCTTTTGACCGGCAGTTCTCCCAGCCAGCTGTGTATCGGCAGCGGTAGCTCATAAAGGTCTATAATCTCCGGATAAACCAGCAGTTCCAATTGCAAGGAGAACGCTTTGCTGTTCCGGCTCATGCCAAAGAGGTCTCCGGTGGTCATCGTGACGCTTTCCAGCTTGAACAAGCCTCTTTGCTGACACCGGACCTGGTGGCGACGTTTAATATGACGGTAAGACCTCAGAAAAAACATACTTACGTGGTTCTGATAAATCTCCCCGCTGCTGACACCGAGATTCTCCTGGCTGCCGAACTCCAGACCCCGGGCTATGCTGGACTCCAGCCGCAGCCAGGGCAATGGGAGCAGCTTATTGTTGGCTATCTCCTCAACCATCTCCACCTGCTCTCCTTCATAAGCGGTTTTGGCCGAGAAATAGCGGGTGTAGCTGACTTTCTTCAGCGCATGTCGCTGATAGACAGCAGAAATCAACAGCAGCAGCAGGAGCGTGCTGAGGATGAACCAGGGCAGTGCCATCTCTTACTCCACCCTTCCGCCGCTTGTAGCCGGGAGCGGTTCTGCCGGCACCTCCACTTCGCGCAGCTTCTGGAGAACCAGTTCTACGGCTTGCCCCTCCCGGGATCCCGGGCCGCGCTGCAGCACCAGCCGGTGGGCAAGGACGGGAACTGCCACTGCCTTGATATCATCCGGAATCACATAATTCCTGCCTTGAATCAATGCGTACCCTTGGGAAGCACGCAGCAAGGCGAAGCCTGCCCGCGGACTGGCTCCCAGCTTGACCCCCGGTGCAGTGCGGGTCGCTTCGACGATCCGGATCATATAGGCCAGCAAATCGTCGCTGACATTCACTGCAGCCGTAAGCTGCTGAATCTCTTGAATCTGCCGGGCGGTTGCTACCGCAGTCGTCTGATCAAGCGGATTGTTCTGGCGGAACCGCTGTAGAATATGAACCCCTTGCTCAAAGGTTGGATAGCCGGTCATAATCCGCATCAGAAATCGGTCAAGCTGGGCTTCAGGCAGCGGGAAAGTCCCCTGACTGTCAACCGGATTCTGTGTTGCAATGACGAGGAACGGCGCTTCCAGCTCATGGGTCACACCATCGATCGTAATCTGCCGCTCCTCCATGCATTCCAGCAGGCTGGACTGGGTCCGCGGCGTGGCCCGGTTGATCTCATCGGCCAAGAGAATGCTGGCGAATACCGGGCCCGGACGGAATTGAAACTCACCGGTCTTCTGATTATAGTAATTGATTCCGCTTAAGTCAGAGGGCAATAAGTCCGGAGTGAACTGAATCCGCTTGAACGTGCAGTCCAGCGAGCGGGCCAGTGTTTTGGCGAGCAGAGTTTTACCTGTGCCGGGAACATCCTCCAGCAGCACATGTCCATTGGCGAGCAGGGCTGTCAGCAGAAGATTCACACCTTCCTCTTTGCCGACAATAACTTTAGCCAGATTGACTCTTATAGATTCTATTAATTGAGTTGCTTCTTGAAGATTCATAAATCAGGCACCATCCCATCGCTTTAGTGGTATGTATTAATTCCTAATCATACCAGAAAGCGCCTCCAATTTATAATAGATAAGTCGCCTGCGGCTATTTGGACGCCGTACTTATCTTGGAGCGGATGAAAGCAACAATGAAGTAATACACGGGGATGCACTCCACAATCAGCCAAATAATCACAGTGCCAAAGGCATTATAATTCTTGTTGTATTGAGTGAGATTGAGCGAATACAGATAGGCAATTGTAATCGAACCAATCGTCAGGAATGGGATCATCACTTTTTTTGCCTTCTGCTTGGTTAAGTACAAAGCACATTTGTGCGCTACATATATCAAAAAAGCGCTGTGTATAAACATTGAAGCAGACCATAATCCGATGAGAATCGGGTCCGAATTACCCAGCAGATCATCATGTGAAGAACTCTGGATCAATTGCAAATAAGGAAACTGCAGTTCCTTGCCGAAATGTGGGCCAAAATTCAAGATGGTTATCAGCCATGCAGCCAGTACGGTCAGCATTACGCTAATCCCCGCAACAATCAGCCGTTTCTGCATTTTGTTGTCGATTTTGAGATCCGGGGCAACGAACAAAAACACCGTCCATCCCCCAAACCAGGACATTGTCGTGATTGAATCCTTAAAAGCAATCCCGGGATCATGGTAATGGAGCAGGGCAGGAAGCATCGAATAGTCGGCATTTGGGATAAATAAATAATAACTAAGCGCAGTGGAGAAGAGAAAAACCAGAAATAACCCGTCAGTCATATAGACCATCGTCGAAAAGCCCAAGTGAGCCGTATACATAATCACCAGCCCAATAACAATCTGAACAAACAGCGGTGGCGTCTCGCGCAAATAATTAGCACCAAAAAACAATACAAAATTCTCAATATCAAAGGAGACAAAATAAACACACCAGATCAGCAGAAGAAAAACCATTGCCCCATGCAGCCACTTCCCCATAATCTCCTTGCCAAAATCGACCCACGCCTCTCCAGGCTTTATCTTGCCCACCTGAATAGTAAAAAAAAGCGGAATCATCCCCAGTGCACAGCCTGCAATGATCGCAATCCAGCCCTGATAGCCTGAAGTCGAGAGTAAACCGGGGATCAGAAACATGGAGCTCTGTGAAGCAAGATAGACAACGGTAAAGCGGAACATCTGCCATTTGGTTGTAGTCATAACGTCTCCTTGAATATTCATTTATCTCTCCGAACCAAAATCCTCTATAGTGAAGTCAGCCGTTACTTTGATCTCGGCATGCTTGGCGTAATAATCAGTCCAGCGTTCACGGAGCTTATTCCACGCCTTCGGATAATTCCATTCCACCAGCATTCCAAGCTGCAGAACGTCAACCTGCGCGTCTTGCACAATCCGGAGCGAGTCCGAAATTTCTTTTACAACCTGCTCCTGAAGCCTTCTCTTTATTAAAGGACTAAGATTGCTAGCACTGCGGCCTTCTGAATCTTTAAAAAAGGTAATACTTGCGTTCCCTTTCACTTTTATATGAAAGACAGGGCCTTCGCTTGTCATTTTCACAGAGCTTGAGGCGGAGTTTCTTTGAAAAATAGCACTGGCAGTGCCCTTACCTTCTTCATTCCAGGTTATCGTATATTCAGGCAGCTTCAATTTTCCGGCCAGATGTCCTGCCCCCCATGCCAAAGCCCTGCTCTGCTTTACATCCAGAATGCCCTTCATCTTAGCATCATGGAACAGCATAACCCCTTGCACACCTGCCCAATACTCCGTTTTCCCTTGCTCGCTCGTTTCGTCCTTCTTACCGAATGAAAGATAGTTCATCGCATACCCCATATTTGAAACTTCCGCTAATATACAATCCATAACGCTTGTATTGAACATGATATTCTCATTCGCGATATTCATCAGCACTTGGTCGGGAAGCTGTTCGAACACAGGAGTTAACTTAAAAATATCTTTGGCCTTCCCGGGAGCAGCCATGATATATGTGCCGAGGGGGAATTCTGGTTTTCTTTCGAACCATTCCAGCACCTCCCCGATGCCCTGGCGGGCATATTCGTTTCCCAACACGACAATTTTGATGTGAGAGAGCTCAATACGGCGTGAAAGATCCTTTTGAATCATGATGGCCGCATCCTGGAGGGTACGAGCTGTCTTTGAAACCAAAGTGTAGGCTTTGCCGTCTCCGGTTCCGCTCCCTGTTTGCGTACCTGACATCAGCCTATTGGGTAGTGGAGAGCTGATGGATACCTCAACCGTTCCGGGTTCTTTGCCAACATCAATGTATAATCCATATACAAAAGTCAATTCATCCAGTTCCACCTTGGACCAGCAGCCGGTCAGATTCAGCAGCATTAGGATAATGACGGCCTGCTTTAAAAGTTTCATTGCCGCTTCTGTCTCCTTTGATTCTTCCGGTCTGTAAAGGATGTGCTGCGCTTATTCATGAACGGGGACGGAACACGAAGCAGCGTATCCTTCAAATCCTGTAATACAAGCGGAGCGATCGGCTGCAAATAAGGAGTTCCAAAGGATTTAAGATTGGCCAAATGGCCGTAAATCATAAAAGTAGCCACAAATACGCCCAATAACCCCATCGTTCCACCCAGGATCAGGAGCACAAAACGCAGTAATCGGAAAGTCAAACCCAGCTCCAAATGGGGAATGATGTAGGAAGCTATACCGGTAATGGAAACAACAATAACCATCGGCGCAGAAACAATACCCGCTTGAACCGCAGCCTGCCCGATTACGATACCGCCAATGATGGATACCGTCTGCCCTACGGGCTTAGGAATCCGGGTTCCCGCTTCTCTAAGTGCTTCAAAGGTCAGCTCCATTATCAGCGCTTCGGTGAGGGCAGAGAACGGGATGTTTTCTCTTGCCGCGGCAATGGTAATCAACAGATCAGAAGGAATGATCTGCGAATGAAAGGTTGTAATCGCAACATACAACGCAGGCAGCAGCATGGATATAATAGAAAAAAAGAAGCGGACCAGGCGGATCCAGCTGCCGGCATAAAAGCTTTGGTAATAATCCTCGGAGGATTGCAGCAGCGAGAACAAAGTTACCGGTGTCAGCAGAGCGGATGGAGTCCCATCCTGCAGCAGTCCCACCCGCCCTTCCATTAAAGAGGCTGCCACTGAGTCAGGGCGTTCTGTATACTGGAACACGGGAAAAGGCGAGAAATGCCCCTGCTTCATATGCTCTGCCAAATAACTGATACCAAGCACACCGTCGATAGACATATTGCGTAACGTATCTTCAATTGAAGCCAGAAGCTCCGGCTTGTACAGGCCTTCGATATACACCACATACACGTCGGTTTTTGTATATTTGCCGATAGAGAAATGTTTGGTCTTTAGATCGGCATGTTTAATCTTGTGGCGCAGCAGCGATAAATTGGTATCAATATCCTCGATGAAGGCCTCCTGGGGGCCAATGACAACCAGCTCGTTCTGTGATTCCGATACTGAACGTTTCTGATAGTGGGCGATCTCGAAATAATATAAATAGGGCAGCCCTTCGATACAGAGTACCGGGTTGCCGCTGACTATCAGCTCTACCGCCCGATCGGGATCAAATACCTTGATATATGGAATGGCAAAAGCAGATCCCCGGTCGAGCCGTTCCAGAAAACGCGGCCAATCCGGTTCGGAATTCGCTTCGGATTTGAGCGGAGATGACACAAACTCCTGCAGGCTGAGTGTATCTACAATGGACGGAATGTAGACCAGCATGCAGGCATGACCATATACGATAATAGACTGGTATACGGCATCGCTGCATCCCGTAAGCTGCTCTTTTATATTATCCAGTATGCTGGCTGTCATCTCGCTTCACCTCCTCTGATCTATAGGGAATCTTACTTAGTTTTCCAATAGTTGATGAAGTTATGCACCTATTCCCTTCCGCTCGCAGCACAAAGAGCCTGCTCACCAGCAGGCCCTTAGGATTAATGCATCATAGGTAAAGATTCAGTTCAATCCGCCAATTACCGGATGCGGGATATACGGTTCTTCCAGTCTGCGGACTTCTTCCGGGGTCAGACGAAGGGACACTGCTGCTGCTGCATCCTCCAGATGCGCCATCTTGGTCGCTCCGACAATCGGAGCGGCCACAGGTTTCTTCTGAAGCACCCAAGCCAAGGCTACCTGAGCACGCGGGACAGCCCGTTCCTCCGCGATTTCCTTCACCCGAAGTGCGACAATCCGGTCAGCCTCTTCCATTTGTGAATAAAGCTGCTTGGCGAATTCATCGCGCTCGGAACGGGGGCTCGCTTCTTCCCAGTCCCTTGTAAGGCGGCCGCGGGCCAATGGACTCCAGGGAATCACGCCGATGCCTTCCGCTTCACAAAGCGGCAGCATTTCCCGTTCCTCCTCACGGTAAAGCAAATTCACATAATTCTGCATACTGACAAAACGGGTCCAGCCATGCTGCTCTGCAACGTGCAGCGCCTTGAGAAACTGCCAGGCATACATGGAGGAAGCTCCGATATAACGGGTTTTCCCCGCCTTCACAACATCATGCAGGGCCTCCATCGTCTCTTCGATAGGCGTCTGGTTATCCCAGCGGTGGATTTGATACAAGTCCACATAATCCGTTCCCAGCCGCTTAAGACTGTGGTCAATTTCACTCAGTATCGCTTTGCGTGACAATCCGCCGCCATTGGGTCCCGGCCGCATTCTGCCATGCACCTTGGTGGCAATGACCACTTCATCGCGGGAGGTAAAATCCTTCAGCGCCCGCCCAAGGATCTCCTCACTGGTTCCGTCCGAATATACATTGGCTGTATCAAAGAAATTAATGCCCAGCTCCAGCGCCTTTTGGATAAACGGACGACTCTCCTGCTCATTCAGTGTCCAGGCATGCGACCCGCGTTCAGGAATGCCATAACTCATGCAGCCGAGGCAAATCCGCGAGACATCCAGACCGGTAGATCCCAGTTTCACATATTCCAAGATCAACAACTTCCTCTCTATACCAAATGTAATAATAGCCATTCCACTATAGTATAGCGCCGTTAATCGAGAAATAAAAACGCTCTTCCACCCAGTCCGGTTAATACATTGTCTGTAACCAGTTGGATTTTGTCCAGTTCAGTTTACCCGCTCCCGAGCCATTGGAAGCCGTTAGTCTGGCAGCTAGCGTGGAGGGGTCATCCACCGGATAGCTGTAAGGCAAAGCCGAAATCCCAGACCATGAGAACGGAATAATAGCTGCCGGTACCGGGGCAAGCGGACTTCCGGAGGTGTCACTGTTCCCTCTGAAAGACACACCATTCAAAGAGTACATCGTGTCGAGCGCCTTGATTTTACCGGTATAGCTGGAATCTGCGGGATCGGTCTGATTATTGCGCAGCGGATACAAGATATCAACGAAGTTGGATTTCTCGACTAATACCGCCCCGCCTTCCGTAGAAATGGACCCGTTGCTGGTCACGCCGAAGTGGTAGCCCTTGCCGGCAATCGCCGTTTCCATCGCTGTTGTGATTCTTGATTTTGCTGCCCAAGCAGCGGAATTATCCGCCAGAATGTTATAGACATGGGCGTTGCCTCCCCGCAGACGCGGCAAGCGGTCCTGAATGTCGAGATAATAATTATGGTGCAGGGTAATACTTAAATTGGAATTTCCCGAATCAAAAGATGTGGCACCCACCAAATGTCCCTTTTTCTGCGAGCTTGCAACTGCAATGATATCTTCCTTGCTTAATCCGATGGCGCTGCTGCGCAGATAGGCATACATCGGATAAGCAGAGCTGTTGGCCTCCAACGCGTTGATCTGCCGGGTCACCCAGCTGTTTGAACTCCGGTCATCGCCCTTGAAGGTTGACCAGGAGATGGTCACCCCGGAAGTGCCCTTCTTCGAATCAACCAGTCCGTCATAGGACTTGTTAAAGGTACAGTGGTCAATCCATACGTTGGTGTCCTCTTCAAGCGTGATATAATCCCAGTCGTTTTTGTCGAAATCCCCCTTGCTGGCCTCATCCCATTCCCATAATTCGTCGAATTCGAGATTGCGGATGATCAGGTTGGAGCTGCGTTTAATTGTAAATGCCGCATGCTTAATCTTAGCCCCGTTAGCCGAGAAGATCGTCAGACCGTCAAAGCCGTCAAGAGTAACTTTACTTACTCCTGTCTGCAGCAGTACCGGGTGAGTCAGCGGAGAATTATGGGCCGCAAATGGTGAGGTTTGAGCAGCGGAAGGGATCTCATTCCAGCCTAGATTCAGGTCATTCATAATCTCAATGACCTTTACACCGGACCCTTTCTTGAGTGCAGCTGCCAAATCAGTCGCTGTGTACACCTTTTTGTAAAGGGCGGTATTCGATTCATTCACAATGCCTCCGCCGGAGTTGCCTTTGGAGAAGCCAGTCAAATTGTATGCACTGAATGCGTCTGCTGGTGCTGATGGTGTTGGGGTAGGAGTTACGGCAGCTGTCGGAACAGAGGTCGGTGTTGCCGCAGGCGTAGCTGTTGCTGCCGGTGTTTGTGCGGGTGTTGCCGACGGAGCAGCCGTCGCGGTTGCCGTAGGCGTGCCGGAAAGCTCGGATACAATAATGTTATCGAACTTGGCCGCTGTTTTGAAGGCTACAAGCCCGATGGCTCCACTGGTCAGGCTGCTGTCGGTCGCTGTAAGCTGGAGAGTGCCATTTACGTACATTTTCAGGGTGCTTCCATTCAGTTCAAGCTTTACGGTATACCATGTGCCCGTTGACAGCGGAACATCCGTTTTGGCCGCCAGGGTCGTTGACGAGCCGCTGAGTTTCTTGCGGATTTCCAAAGTTCCGCCATTGCTGTTCGACAAGGAAGCAGCGTAATAATTGTTTCCGTCGCCATACCGGCCGCAGATAAGGGTTCTGTTGCTGCCGTTGAAATTGTCAATTTTGACCTCGGACTGCACGCTGTAATTGGTCCATTCGCTGTTGCCGGCAGAGGTACGGCCTTCCGAGGAGCTGGATTGATAGTAAACGGAGGAACCTCCATCCTGAACGACAGACCAGGTTCCTGTTGTGCTGCTCCAGTTGTTAGCGCCTTCATTTTCAAAATCATAGCTGACTAAAGAAGCTGCGCTGGCCGGGACAATAAATATCAGTGCAAGAATTACAGCGAATCCAATTCCGCTCAGCAGCCTTAATCTCATTCGTTTGGAAGCCATTTTTCTCCTCCTCAAAGTTTATATAGCATGCATCTCCTTGTAATAACGATTACTGGAGCGTAGCTCCGATATTCGTGCCGCTTGGTGTACCCGAGCCAATGAGGTCACTGCCGCTGGCGAGTTTCAGGAAGTTGCCGAGTGTGAAGGAACCATCCGCATTTCTGACGACTGAAGGGGTCAAGCTGGCGAAATCGGCACTGCTCGCGACCAGGCCCTTGGCATTCGTACTGGCATTGCTCTTCCACCAGACATTGGTGCTGAGAACATCCGTACCGCTGGTTTTGTCACTGGATCCGCCGGCAAAGCTCAAATTATTGGTGAACTGGTGTGTCCCTGTGTCAAAAGCAAAATTGCTTTGCCCATTGCTCCACGAGGTATTGCCTGTAAGTTGAATGGAACCCGGATTGCTATTGTAGGTGAAACCATGTTTTTTATTCTGGAAGGCGATGCTGTTCTGCACAATATGATTCACAGAAATTTTCTCCCCGCCCAGCTTGAAGCCGTTGCCGTCACTGTTTGCCGTGCTGCTTCCATCCGAGGTTTGGCCATTTTTGTAGGCGATGCTGTTCTTGATCGTAACCACGCCAATCGGGCCTGTTTCCGATTTGGTATATAAATCCCAGCCGTCATCTGTATTCCATGCGGCAATACACTTGTCAAAGACATTGCCCGGTCCAATCGTCAGCTTGGCGGCAAAACCATCAGCATCCTCCCCATTGTCCGGGTCGAAATTGTCGTGGGAGTATACGCCAATGATCTGGTTATAGCTGGGCCAGTCGCTCATATTGGAGAGTGAGGAGGAATAGCGGCTGATTTGCAGCCCTGAATCCCGGTTATGGTGCGTTTCTACATTCTCAATGATATTATAATTGCCGCCAATGAAGATCCCGTTATCTCCGGCACCTTTGACCTCAAGCCCCTTTACCTTCCAGTAATGGCCATAAATCTGCAATCCGCGTTCAGTAGACCCAAAGGATTCGGCGAAGAAATCAAGCACCGGTTTTTCGTTTCCGTAAGCCACAATATTTTTGCGCAAACTGCTGCTACCGCTGTTCTCGCGTTCAATTGTCACTGGAGCGGAAAAAGTATAGGTTCCCCCGCGCAGATAGATAGTCTCTCCCGGGGCTACTCTGGTAATAGCTGAATCCAGGGTCGTAGGACTGCCGATGGTTCCGGCATTTCCGGCCGCTCCATTCGGCGAGACATACAGTGAACCCGTTGCCGGAGGGGGTGTCGTTGTCGGTGCCACGGTTGGTGTTGGTGTAACTGTTGCTGTTGCTGTGGGTGCAGCTGTCGGAGTAGCCGATGGTGCTGGAGTAGAAGTGGCTGTAGCCGTCGGTGCCACGGTTGCAGTTGCGGTTGGTGAAGGAGTTGGAGTCGTAGAATCCGTAGTAGAAACAACTACATTGTCGAACTTGGCTGCTGACTTATAAGCGACCAGTCCGATACCGCCGGAAGTCAAATTGTTATCGTGTGCATTCAATTGCAAGACATTATTCACATAAAAGTTGATCGTGCTTCCGCTTAGCTCTAGTTTAACCGTGTACACTGTACCGGCAGTGACAGGGAAGTCTGTTTTAGTGGCAAGTGTAGTGCTGGAGCCGCCGACCTTTTTCCGGATTTCCAGCGTACCCCCATTGCTGTTGGATAGCGAAGCCGCATAATAATTATTGCCATCTGTATAACGGCCGCAGAGATAAGTGCGGTTTGTGCCGTTAAAGTTGTCAATTTTCACATCTGCCTGCACGCTGTAGTCAGTCCAGCTACTGTTGCCCGCCGAGGTGCGCCCTTCCGTATTGCCTGATTGATAATAGACATGAGAGCTTCCGTCCTGCACCACTGTCCATGAGCCTGACGTGTGGGTCCAGCTGCCGGCATTGCCGGATTCAAAATCATCACTGAAGATGCTTGCCGCTTGAACGGATGGAATACTTCCACCCACCCCTGAGAGAGCCAGCATAGCCGAAAGCGCAATCATTGCAGAGAATGCAAATCGTTTTTTTATTTTCACGTTAACATTTACCTCCAATAGGTTATATTCTTTCAGTACCTGTTGCGGTATTTACGAATTCTTCCCTGTTTCTGCTTCTTCAAATCAGCACAGTACCTATCCCGGCATCGCATCCCTCACTTTACTTTAAACTTATGACTGCCGAAAAATCAAAAGCCTGCTCTTTTGCAGTGGTCAGCCTAATCTCAATCATAAGTATTTATTGAGAATTGTACAGTCATTTTCACCCCTCATTATTACATTTATGTGAAATATTGAACACTGGGATAATCACCCTCGGTGTACATTGCTGAGCATATGAAAAGCCAACAAAAAACATTCGTTTTTGTTGGCCTGCTCGTCTTGTAGGGCTATATGGACTTAAACTATTCAGCTTTGAATATAGGGTTTCAAACTTTGCAGCAGTGTCTGCAGCTTGCCGGAGCTCTCTTCGTACATCTGTTTGGCTTCCTTATTGTTGGAGGAAAGGCTGAACAGTTCCAGATCGGCTTCACATTTCTTCAGCAGCGCGTATAGCTGGGGTTTATCCTGCGGCTTTGGCACCTGCACCTTGTCCGCATATAGATCCACGGTAAGTTCGCCATAGGAATCCACCTGGCCGAGGAATACATTTTCAGCGGTTAAACCCTGCTTTTCTAGCTGGCCCTGCAGCCAGCCACGGGACAGATTCAGCGTGTCCAATGGTTCGTCCAAGATCTTGCCGTCCATAATGACGGCTTGAGATTCCTTCTCTGGGGCCACTTTAATGCCCATATCTTTTGGTGTCAGCGCCTGATTCTCCCGGGTAAGCAGGACGTTAATCGCTCCATCCGATTCCATGATCGCAAATTCGACATCTGCCAATTTGAAGACATCCTTCTTCCGCAGCTCCTCCAGCAATTCGTCAGTTGTTAAACGCTCTTTTTTCATATTTTCTTCCAGAATTTTACCGTCTTTGATCAGCACGGTTGACTTGAAGTCAATGAAATCCCTGGCCTTCTTGCTCTTGATTTGCAGAAACTCGATACC
This sequence comes from Paenibacillus sp. FSL M7-1046, assembly GCF_038007405.1. Lineage (NCBI taxonomy): Bacteria > Bacillati > Bacillota > Bacilli > Caryophanales > Paenibacillaceae > Paenibacillus > Paenibacillus sp. FSL M7-1046. The sequence goes on from NZ_JBBOXB010000001.1 coordinate 6,423,980, forward strand.
AAGAGAGAACGCCACCCAGACGATCAGCGCAATTAATCCCAAATGCCATGTTTTATCCGTATCGAGGGATATGTAAGCCGCCAAGCTACCTACTGTAATTCCAGTGATATATTCAAAAAAAGACAGCTGCGAAACTTGTCTCTTCCCCAGCAGCTTTGTCAAAAAGAAGAGCACAACCACCGCGAAAACTGTCCGCCAAATCACCTCAAGCCATTCCGGCATGATTACTACCTCCTAAGTTTAGAATCACCGCATGTCAACATGCTCATTATTTGTTAAAGGGCGCAGACCTAATCAAGAAATAATTTCTTGTTTAATCCAAAAGACCAATGCTTCGATTTAGAAATTATTTCCTGTATTTCTGCATCTTGACCTGTGGATACTATGACTCGTTCAGTTTGCTATCTAACTAGAAGGAGGCAATATCTAATGACTGTATCCTCACAAGTGAAGACTTGCCTGTCATCGCTGAAAAGCGCGCAAGCGAGTCTGGAGCAATTCGCGATGGAGACTCAAAACCAGCAGGCCAAAACCTTATTCACAAGCGCAGCGGAACAGACGCAGCAAATTGTGCAGCAGGTTGAAGGCCGTGTAACCGAACTTGAACAAGAGGAGCCACAATACAAAGGCTTCTAGGATGTAATCTTTACTCGTAAACAAAAAGCAGCCGTATCTGCAGACATGTCTGCGGATACGGCTGCTTTATTTACGTGAACACTTGTGCGACCACAGCAGGCGTATTCAGGTGCGCCCAGCTATGCCACCTGCTTCTACCCAAGCTGCATATGCTTTGCAGAATGGTTCATGACCTCAGCAATTTCAAGCTTGCGGCCGGTCTTGGCACTCTCAAGGGCGCCGAATACCATCGCCATGCTGTAGCGGTTATCCCTGCAGTCTGTTTCAGCAGGACGCTGCTCGGAGAGCGACCGGAACATCTCTTCCAGACAGCCATGATGGAAGGTCTCATCCATCGAAACGGCCTGTGCTTCTACCTGCTCATAGTCACGGATGAACTTGCCGGACTGGTCACCACCTGCGATTACTTCAGCATAAGGCATGCCTACACCATCCCAGAGAATAACCCCTTTCTCCCCCTGAATCCGCCACGACGCTTCCCAAGAGGTGGGTGCACCTTCTGCACACCAGGACCCTTGGTAGCAAAATACAGAGCCATCCGACATTTCGAAGATGCAAATAGCGGCAGCTTGGCCTTCATACCAGGAGCCGGGTGGATTAAATTCCTGGCAGTACACTGTAACCGGATCAGCTCCGCTGATAAAACGGGCCTGATCGAAGGTATGGATGGCCATATCCAGCAAGAGCGGACTGCTCATCACCTCGCGGAAACCGCCAAAATGGGGGGCGAGGAAGAAACTCGCTCCGATATAACCCGTCCGGCCGACCGTACCTGCTTCGACTAGCCCGCGCAGCGAGCGGATGCGCGGATCGTACCTGCGGTTCTGCATGACAGCATGTGTTCGTCCGGTGCGTTCCGACAACGCAACAATCTCATTGCACTCCTCCATCGTTTCAGCCAAGGGCTTCTCGCTGAACACGTCACATTCCAGTTCAAGTGATGTACTGGCGACAGAATAATGACTGGACGGAACCGTGACGTCAAACACAAGGTTGGCACCCGTTTCTATAATTGCCTGCCGTATCTCCGTAAAGGCCGGAGTGGAAAGCCCATATTTCCCGGCCATAGCCTGTGCCGACTCCAGCTTGATATCTACAAGGGCAACAATTTCGACCTCCGGGCGTTTCAACGCATAGCTGATCCATTCATTGGCCATTCCTCCGCAACCGGCAATCGCTACACGGTATTTTGCTGTCATGGTAATTCCCCGCTTTCTGTATTAGACCGGATTGGGTATAAAGCTGCCTCCGCGGCAGTGTTTCAAATAGTTCAGGGCATGAACTTGTCCGGTCATCTCCAGCTCATCACGATATACCGGGTCATGCCAGCCTTCAATGTCGATGGTACCTTTGTAACCGGCTTGGCGCAAAACCGTGATCACATCAGCCCAGTTCGTGTCTCCAAAACCCGGGGTCCGGTGCCATACATAAGGCTTCGGACCATGAATGCCGTATTCCTTGACAATGTCCCAGGCGATTGTAGCATCCTTCCCATGGACATGGAATATTTTATCCGTCCACTTGCGCAGCTGCGGGAGCGGATCAATCAGCGCGACCATCTGGTGGCAGGGCTCCCACTCCAAACCGAGGTTATCTGCCGGAACCGCGTTGAACATCTTTTCCCAGGCTGTAGGATTATGCGCAATATTCCAGTCTCCGGAGTCCCAATTGCCGCCCATCGAGCAGTTCTCAAATGCAATTCGCACCCCCCGGTCAGCCGCTCTCTTGGAAAGTTCCCCGAAGACCTGCGTGAATTTAGGTATTGATTCATCTATTGACTGTCCTGTCAGACGTCCTGTGAAACCGGATACCATATCGGTGCCGAAGAGATGGGCATGATCAATCAAACGTTCCCAGCTGGCCAGGGTATCCGCATTATCGCCGGCACCGGTAAGCGGGTTGCCGAATATGCCGACGGAGGAGATGACAAAATCATGCTCTGCAGCCAGTTCCCGCACACGCGCCGCAGTTTCTGTCAGATTCGTCTCTCCGGTGGTCTGCCAAAAGGTAAGACTAAAGGATTCAAATCCGTGTCCAATTATTTGAGGAATCACTCTTACAGCATCTCCCCCACCAACCAGTGTTCCGATTCTCATTGTATCTTCCATCTTGTGTACCACTCCAATATTGGTTTATAGTAAGTTCAGCAAATCAAGTATATAGCTCATTTGGTGTGAGTTCTCGTCTTATCTTGTGTTAATATAGCTCAATATTGGGGGAGTTGAAAGAAGTCATGACTTATCCGAAGGAGCTTAAGGAATACCCGCAGCTCGAAGAGAAAACCTATCCGTTCCGCCTTTTTTTTAATGAGTGCCGGGAGGCTAAAGTGGAACAGAATATCCTTTTCTTGCATTGGCATGAGCATTTCGAAATCATTGTGATGCAGGAAGGCCATGCGATCTTTCATGTAGACAGCAAACCTTATGAAGTCGGACCGGGTGATGTGATTATTGTTCCTTCAGGCGGTTTGCACGTCGGTTACAGTTTATACAGCGGAGATATTTCTTACGTATCCATCGTGTTCCATGCTTCCCTGTTCAAAGACAGAAACCAGGACTCCCAGCATGAGCAATTCGTAGCCCCCTATCTGAATAACCGGTTTCAGTTTCCGGTCAAGCCCGCCGATCTGAACCCGGCTTGCTCCTGTTATTATCCCCTGCTGCAAGCCATCATTGCCGAGGTGCGCAGTAAAGGCCCTGCTTTTCAACTGGTTGTGAAGAACCAATTACATTTGTTCTTCACCCTGCTGTCGCGCAGCTTTCCGCCGCAGCAATTGTCAGAGAGGCATCAGAGCGAGCGCCATTCCATTAACCGCGAACGATTTAAACCGCTGCTGGAGTATCTGGAAGCTCATTTTGATGAGAAGATCACTATTGAATGGGCTGCAAAGTTTGTCAATCTGAATCCTTATCATTTCTGCAAAACCTTCAAAAAGCTGACCGGACGCACCTTTATCGACTATGTGAACTTAAGCCGGATCCATGAAGCTAAACGTCTGCTGCTGGAGTCGGATTTGACCGTGACGGAAATTGCCGGCAAGGTGGGCTGCGACAACCCTAATTATTTCACCAAACTCTACAAGCAATACAAAGGGATTACTCCTTCCGGGGCGCGCAAATAGTTCTGTACTCCGCCATAACACGTAAAACAGCACCGTTCCCGGGAAGCGAACGGTGCTGTTTCATGGGCAGGAAGATCATATTTAGCTTTCCTTCATCTATAATTATGATTTATTGATATTTACATTTCGGATATCTCCACCCAGCGTCTCTGTTCAATGGAGCGTTCAACAGCTTCCAGAACAGCCTGACATTTTACTCCGTCATGGAAGTTTGGCTCCGGCTGGCGTCCTTCCGCAATGGCAGAAGAGAGTTCCAGCATCTCGTGGATAAACGTATGCTCGAATCCGATGGTATGGCCCGGCGGCCACCAGGCTTCGGCGTAATCATGGGCCGGATCGGTGGCAAGCACACGCCGGAAGCCCTGTACATCCTCGTCGTCCGAGCTCAGGTACACCTCCAGCTCATTCATCCGTTCGAAATCGAATTTCACACTGCCCAGACTGCCGTTAATCTCAAAAGAATTGGTCGAGCGGTGACCCGCAGCAAAACGAGTAGCTTCAAAGCTGCCCAAAGCACCACTTACAAACCGGGCCAGAAACAGTGTCGCATCGTCAACAGTCACTTCTCCTCTGGGGGCATATTTGCTTGCCTTCGCACTTAGGCCAGTCATCTCAGCGGCTAGCGGACGCTCTTTGATAAAGGTCTCGCTCATTCCGATTACTTCCTGCATATCTCCGACCAGAAAATGGGCAAGATCAATTAAGTGTGCTCCAAGATCGCCATGCGAGCCGGAACCGGCAATATCCTTCTGCAGTCTCCACACCAGCGGGAAATCCGGATCGATAATCCAGTCCTGCAGAAACCAGGCACGGAAATGATAGATCTTCCCGAGCCTTCCGCTCTCTATCAGCCGCTTCGCCAGCCTGACTGCTGGTGAGAACCGGTAATTGAAGCCGACCATATGAATGATGCCCGCATCCGTCGCAGCCTCCAGCATCTCACGGGAATCCGCAAGATTCAGCGCCAGCGGCTTTTCGCAGAAAATATGCTTGCCTGCTTTGGCTGCTGCCAGAGCAATTTCCTTATGGGCATTGCTGGGCGCGTTGATATCAATGAGGTCAATATCCTCCCGGGAGATGAGCTCTTTCCAGTCGGTCACACTATCAGACCAGCCAAGCTGTAAAGCTGCTTCTTGCACCGCAGCGGTACTCCTCCCGCATATGACAGACATCTCCGGTTTCAGTGCCTGCGGAAAAAACATAGGAAGGCTGCGGTAGGCATTGCTGTGGGCTTTACCCATAAACTTGTAGCCGATCATTCCGATGCGAAGCTGTTTCATCTTCTTCCTCCTTTGGTTCACTTTTCTTCGATGAAGCACGAACGACGAGTTCCGTGACTAATATCTTTGTAACCGCTTAATGTACACGCGTACATTCTTTCATGCCATTTCACATTCGTCAACCTGAAATTCCTTTCCCTTTAGTACTTTTCCCAAATCGGTTCGCTGCTTCGGGCATCAATGTATCGCAATTTACGGTTGACGAATTCACTAGAAGGCTCAGAACGTGAAATAGTAACAAGTTCGTAAATCAGCCGGTATACCGGCCGCTCCGCATTAGAATCCTTAATCCATCTAAGCTTGACATCCATATATCGCTTATAGATTTCTAAGGCTACCTCGGGTGTTAGAAGCGGGGCAAGCCTGTGCTCAGCCAACTGTTGGAGCATCTCGTAAGAAACGCCGGAAAAAAGGCAAGTATTCCCGGTTGCTGTGCTGATACTAATCGTTACCCGCTCTCCGTTAACCGGGATGTCCCCCATGTAGACAGGCAAAAAGAAAAACTCACGGCTGCGGGGTTCATCCTCCAGGTCATCCTTATCAACTTCCAGCTGCAGATAGGAAGCATAGTCAGGGAACACCTCACGCAGAAACCCTTCCGCTTTAACCCAGCATTGCTGCCGGTTCAGGGGAGAAAGCGGCTGCTCCTTTCCCGGGTCATTCCGTTGAAAACGGAGCAAGGTTCCTGTCGTCTTTTCGATCTGCAGCTTAAACGGAGATTCCAGATTCCTGAGCTTGTCTCCCCACCTATACTTCATATATCCGTCTACAGAGAGTGCTGCTTGCTCAGGTTCATCTTCCAGTTCATCTATATGCCTGTACTGCAACATAATACGTTCGCCATCGTCTGAAGACTTCTCAAGCTCGTATAGCTCCGGGTTTATGCCAAACAGCTGCTCCCAGTCAGCAATGCTGCGGTTTGCACCCGTTTTAGCTTCTTCCGGCCCACTTCCCGCGGTTTCTGCCGGCCCTTCATCGACTTTGAGCGAATGAATTGATGGCAAAGCGTAATGTTCAGGTCCGAAGCAGTCCCTTCCGCTTACAGCATCAATAAATCGCATAAGCGGAGCCGGATTATAAACCATCTGATACTCATCTTCTGTACCGGGCACATCGTAGATGGAAGGAGATAATGCTGTGATTTGCAGCTCCATATGGGTGTGACACAGCAATTGTTCTTTTACTGTACCCTCGTTAACGAGGCCGGCAGGCCATTCCGGTGTTGGAGCTGATTTAGGATGATGACGGTAACGGATAATGCCCAGCCCTTGATCCAGCGTCACCTCACAACCTGTGTCCGGGAGAGGCAGGCCACCGACTTCTTCTCTGTACGTAATTCGCCTTCTGCTGTCATCCGTATGAATCCAAGTCAAACCAGCCGCGTCCGGCGCATGCTTGCCCACAAAGGCATCTGCGATTCCCCTCGCTTCCTCCCCCATGCCCTTGGGATCTGCCCTGTCATTGGTTTCCTCATTAGGTTCCATATCCACATTCAAGTCCACCAGACAACCGGTAGCCAAATCCAGAGAGACTTCAAGGGTCCATTCCTTGTTCTCCGGGTCTTCCCAGATAAAAGAGCGATTGACCGCATCCCGCGTTGGCGTGCTGTCTTCCATCACCAAACGGTAATGCTGGGGAATTGCGACAATGTTCATTGCTTGCGTGCGCAGTCTATCAAAGTTTGCTTCCATTTCAACCTCCAGCCAATTGAGTTACTCCGAATAATCTTTCAGCCAAACCTGTACATGCTTCAAAAAACGCCGGGTTGCCGGTGATGCATACTTCATAGAATGAACGGCAATACCAAGCGAACGAAAACTGCGCTCCTCCAGCTCCAGCATAGCTACATTATGATTCTGGCGCGAGATGACCATTTCAGGGAGAACACTGATGCCGAGACCATTTTCCACCATTGCAATGATGGCATAATCATCTCCGGCTGTGAATTTGATATTCGGCTGGATTCCCGCCCGCTCAAATACACGCCTGGCATCATAATCTGATCCGGCCTTCTGGATAATAAAATCCTCATAGGCAATTTGCGCAAGCGGCATATATGGTGCTTTGCTCAAGGGATGGTCTTGGGAGAGGATGGCCAGCATCCGGTCCTGTTTCAGGGGAAACACCTCAAATTTATCCCGGGTGGGGAGTGAAATAAAACCGCAGTCGACGACTCCAGCTTCAATCCACTGCTCAATCTCCAGATAGCCGCCCTCCATCAGCTTGAATTCAATATAAGGGTATTCCTTGCGGAACTCCTTAATCATCCCCGGCAGCCAATGCACAGACACACTGGTAAACGTGCCAATCGTAATCGTTCCCGTTTCCAGCCCGTGAATGTCGGCAACCTGTTGCTTTAACTGCTCATTCCATTTCAGAATCTCACGGATAGGCTGCACCACCTGCTCACCGTTGACCGTTAATTTGACACCCGAGCGGTTTCTTACCAGCAGTGAAAAGCCGAATTCCATCTCCAGGCTGCTGATGGTATGACTGATTCCGGACTGGGTAAAGCCCAGAGCATCAGCGGCTTTGGTCAGGCTGCCCAGCTCCACAACCTTCAGAAACACCTCATATTTAGTGATGCTCAAGGACTCTGGCCCCCTTCTTAACTTACATGAATTTTCCTCATGCTTCCTATGATAAACATTCAGTTACCTTATGTAATATCCCATATTATACTATAATCACTTGACGTAAAGAAGGATGATGACGAGATGAAGCCGCTTAAGGCTGAGCTAATGCTCATTGTAGTAACGATGTTCTGGGGTTCCTCCTACATCTTCATGAAGATGGGACTGGATACACTGGGGGAATTTAATCTGATTGCACTGCGTTTCGGCCTTGCTTTTGTGCTGGCAGCCATTTTGTTTCACAAGCGTCTACGCAGAATAGACCTTAGAACCTTGAAATATGGAGCACTGCTCGGATTCCTGCTGCTGGGCGTATTCACCTGCATCACCTTCGGACTGAAAACGACTACAACCTCCAATGCCGGATTCCTGGTCGCTTTGACCGTTGTTTTTGTCCCACTGATCGATGTGCTTGTTTTCAGAAAAAGAGTCGCTCCCCCGCAGATTTTTGGCGCTGTGCTGGCCATTTCGGGGATCGGGCTCCTGACCTTAAATTCCTCGCTGCATGTGCAGCCGGGTGACCTGCTGTGCATCCTGTCAGCAGTATTTTATGCTGTACAAATCCTTGTCACCGGCAAAGCGGTAAAAACCTGCGACTCCTTGAATATCGGCATTTTGCAGTTGGGTTTTGCCGGTGGGTACGCCCTTGTGCTGTCTGCTATCTTCGAGACACCGTCATTGCCGTCTTCCATGCCAGGCTGGATTGCCATTCTTGCACTTGGCATTCTCTGCAGCGCCTGCGGCTTTATCTTACAGCCGGTAGCCCAGAAATACACTACCCCCACACGTACAGGCCTGATCTTCTCCCTTGAACCTGTGTTTGCTGCCTTTTTCGGCTACTGGTTTGCCGGGGAACAGTTGTCCATGCAAGGCTATACCGGGGCAGCGCTAGTGCTGCTGGGGATCGTTGCCTCCGAACTGCTGGGAAAAATGCCGCTGAACGCCAACATGAACCGAATGCCGAGAAAACGCAGGGCGGATTTGTGAAACAGTCATGGCTTTGGAGGCTTTGCGTAGCATTTTCGGATTTTTCGTGAACCATCCCGTTTTGTAGCTTGCGCCCGCCGAACTGATCGTAGTGCCCCTTGTTCTGGCCGCGTTTCATTCGGCGCTGCGGCGGAAGCTGTATGGCCGTATCTACCCGGAGCTGAAAAGCAAACTACGGATGAATGCCGTCTGACTGTGAATGTGTTCACCCGCTTGAGTATCCAAGAAGGGGCTGTCCCATGAAATGACTACTTGGGAGAGCCCCTTCTTATGGTACGTGCAACTGCTTGTTATTCTACATTAAAGGTAAAGTACTGTTTCGGAAAAGGCTCTTTAATCAGCGTAAAATGCCACCACTCTTTACTGTACGGCTTAAACCCATGCTTCGCCATAGCATCTTTCAAAAGCTTGCGGTTGGCATGCTGCTTGGCGCTGACCAGTGAAGTATTATAATAGGAGATCTCGCCGAAAAAATCATACGGGCTGCCCATATCGACCAGGGCACCCGTTTTTTTGTCGGCGAGAGACAAATCAATCGTGCTGCCTCTGGAATGTCCCGACTTTTTGGCGATAAAACCAAGCTTGAACAGATTCTGTTTGTCCAGCTTAGGATAATACTGCAGCTTCATCTTAATGTCTCCGGCATCCTGCGACCAGCGGACAAAATGATTAACTGCTTTTTGCGGGCGGTAAGCATCATATATTCTAAGAATGTATCCTTTTCGCTCCAAATCGTCACTAACCTTCTTCAATGCCGTCGCCGCCGTTTTTGAGAAGATCGCCAGAGGAGCTTTGTACCCGTCAACCCGTGTACCGGTAAAATTATTAGCGCTATAATAACGAATTTCATATTGTGCGGTTGGAATGATCTCATCCAGATAAACAAAACCATTGGGCAGGTTATTCTTCTTCTGAGTGATAACTTGCTGTGCTGATGCGCCCGCCTTCTGTCCGGGTTCACCTGCCGCTGTTGCAGAGCTTTCGGTGTTGCCTGAGGTCATCCCCAAGATCAGCAAGAGCATGATCGCCGTCAGCCTTTTGCCTGTCCTATGCTGCTTCATAATTAAGATAAAGCTCCTTCCTTCCCCTAGTTCGGGTCCAAGTACGTATTGATATACTTTTGAACATCAGGAGTAAACTCATTGTTATTGCGGTCCAGCAGTGCAAGCAGCTCCTCTAAGGCCCTGAGAAGTTCGCTGTCTCCATTGCCGGTCAGTATTGCAGCTTCATAAGCTTGCCGGAGCTCAGAGTTAATAATAACCGGAGCACCTTCCTTCATATAATCATACGCTGGTGTATTGCCGGAGCCAATGAACAGATTTACTTTTTTACTCCACAGTGCAAGTTTGACCGCTTCAAGCCTGTCAGAGAGCGGATACCTGTTAACGAAATCTTCCATTGCAAGTGTCCTGGCCAAAAGCTCATTCCAGCTAATTATAATTGAAGCTTCCTTGAGACTAGGCTTGTTCGATTCTGCTGCCATCATATCTATATATGTTCCTATATCAGTTTTAATATGAGGCTTGAACGCCTTATAGCTTTCATAATTCATTACCGGATAGTACATGCCTTCACTGGTTCTGATTTTATACCCTTTATCTCGTCCTTCAATTAGTACTGTACGTATCTTGGAATCTTTAATGTTGTTTAGCAAGGAGGTATAGGTAAGTCCGTTTTTCCGAACCGCTGCGTCAATCGCCTGACGGACCGCTTCCGGATCCAATTTTTTCGTATATTTCGGCAGCTCGGCCTTCTGCGCATTTTCTAACTGCAAAGTCATTTGGGTAGCATACCAGAGCCCGGCTTCGTCAATATGATTGATGAGATAGCTGCGCGCCTTAGCGAGTGTAGATGACTGCTGTACATATGTCTGGAACTGTTTGTACACGGCTGCGGATTGCTGTGTACCAGCGGCGTAAGCAGGCTTAGCTACGAATGCTGAGTATCCTTCCGCCGTACCCAGAAGAATGGATAAGCTTAGCAGGATCTTTCTATTCCAATGTGAACCGAATTGGCTCTGCTGTGTCATAATTCCCCCCTTATAGTACGTGATTCATGTTCAGCAGGTGTGATATCCTTGCGCCGGTAGATGCCCATAAGCAGTCCAAGCGCCACATATTCAATGAGAACATGGCCGCCATAGCTCATGAACGGAAATGGAATGCTGGTCAGAATCATTTTGCCGCTTAGCACCAGCAGACCATAGAACAGTCCCATAGCAAGTATGAGTGATAGAGCCATAATAACACTCTTGCCATAATAATCTTTCACTGCCTGAATTGAAGAGAAGAGCTTGATTAAAAACCAAAGAGTTATACCCAGCAGCACCAGCCCGCCGCCCCAGCCGAAGCAGTATACCAGATAAGCAGGAAGCATCTCTGAATATGCATAGGGCAGCCTCTCGAATTCAGCACCGAAGCCATGTCCGCTCCAGCCTGCTGATGCAATAACCTCATTCAGGGTCTTATAGACAAAACCACTGGACTCCGGATTGATATTGTAATTGATTGCACCCAGAATCCGGTCTCTCATCTGTTGATTATTCCACGCATACCGGAGGCCTGCCGCTAGAAAAAAACCACCGATCAACGTCGAACGCAACCAGACCCCGGAAAGCCAGGTATACAATATCAGAGAACAGACCAAATACAGCAACAACACAGGTATGGGGCCAGCAATGATGTAGGCCGCCGCCGGTCCAAGGAGAATAAATAACTCCGGGAGCAAATTCCGCTTAGTTCCCAGCTTGCCATCCGCTTTAAATTTTGAGAAGATGCCTGCCAGCGCAACCAGCACAATATATGGACTATAGGAGACCAGGTTGATCACGATTCCCCCAAAAGCCAAAAAATAAGTCCGGCTCCCGTTCACATAGAGGCCCCATTTCAAACTCGCGACTATCCCTGCTATTGAAAAGATGTACAGCAGCCAGGACAGCTTTTGAAGCCTGCGAAAATCACAAAAGTAGAGCAAGGTCATCAACATTATCCCCAATAGCATAAAGACTGACTGTCTATACAGCAAGCTTTCATGAATTCTGGTCTCCAGCGGGTTGGCATCCACAGAACCCATCCCAAGCAATCCAATCGCAGAGAACAACAGCAGAGCTCCCAGCAAACCCCATGGAGTCCTTGGTTTATGAATATGATGCAGATCCTTTCCCACAGCTTTCGGATCACCCATTTGCGCAATCGCCAAAACTTCTGCTTCTGCTTGGGATGCACCAAGACTTTCATGCTCAATCATCAGATCCTCCAAATGGCTGCTAAGCTCGCTGCGGATCTCGGCATGCATTTTCTTGGCTTTGACTTCACCGCATACGTTGTCCAAATACTGCTCCAGCCCACTTTTCGATTCCACTATACTCCACCCTCCCCAAGTACAGTATCCACCGCTTTTTTAAATAAACGCCACTCGGACTGTTTCTCCTTCAGCTTCTCCGCGCCTTCCTTCAATATCCGGTAATATTTGCGCTTCCGCCCCTCAACCTCTACCCAGTAAGACTCTACCCAGCGCTCACTTTCCATCGCATGGAGAATGGGATACAGTGTGCCTTCTTTTAAGGAAAACACACCTTCGGAACGTTGCTCCAGCTCCTTGATCAGCTCATATCCGTACTGCGGCTTGTCCAGCAGCAGCGTTAGAATCAACGTCCCTGTGCTGCCCTTCAGCATTTCTTTACTGACTTTCATTTTGTTAACACTCCCTTCAGGATTCAATTAGGCCAAAGTCTGAACACCGCTTCTTAATACATCGTTATTCTATGTATACTATACATTATTTCACAAACACCGTCCAGTATATGGAAAAAGCACACCCGCATTGCGGATGTGCTTCTAAAACTGCAAATGTTCTTATTAGTGCATCATGCCTTGTGCTTTGTGCTGTACAATGACACGTTTCAGGAAGAAGGCGACAACCAGTCCAACAATAGCCATAATCATTCCGAAGATAAAGGCGTTCTGGACCCCATGTGTAAATGCCGGAACAATATTGATAGGATCGGCTGGATTAGTTACGGTCTTCATGAAGCTCTTCGAGCCAGCGGTCATGATGCTGACTGCCAAGGCAGTACCGATTGCACCGGCTACCTGCTGCAGTGTATTCATAATGGCAGTTCCATCGGGATAATATTGCAGCGGCAGCTGGTTAATCCCGTTCGTCTGGGCAGGCATCATAATCATCGAAATCCCGATCATCAGCGCACTATGAAGCACGATAACGAACACAACGGTGGATGTTGGAGTGATGCTGGAGAAGAACCACAGGGATACCGCTACAATGACCAACCCTGGAATCACGAGCCATTTAGGTCCATATTTATCGAACAAGCGTCCCATAATCGGCGACATCAGACCATTGATAATTCCGCCTGGAAGCAGGAGCAGACCTGCTTTAAAGGCAGTATAACCTTGGCCTTGCTGCAGATACATCGGAAGAATCAGCATGGATGAAAGGATAACCATCATACAGATGAAGACCATAAGCACGCCGACTGTAAACATAGGATATTTGAATGCACGCAGATTAATCATCGGCTGCTTCATCGTTAATTGGCGAACAGCGAACAGCACGAGTGCTACTACACCGATAGCAATGGCAATAATTACTTTCGGGCTTCCCCAGCCCGCTTCTTCACCGGCACTGCTGAATCCGTAGACAATGCCTCCAAAACCTAACGAAGACAGCAGAATGGAAAGGGCATCAATTTTCGGCTTCGTCACTTCAGAAACGTTCTGCATAAACAGAATTCCGAAAATCAGTGCAGCTACCAGGAACGGCAGCGACAGCCAGAAAATCCAGTGCCAGCTTAAGCTCTCAATCAATAGTCCGGCAATGGTTGGGCCGATTGCAGGAGCAACCATGATCACGAGTCCAATCAGTCCCATCGCGCCCCCTCTTTTCTCGGCTGGGATGATGAGCAGAATCGTATTGAACATCAGCGGCAGGAGCAGTGCAGTTCCCATCGCTTGAACGACGCGTGCCGTGAGCAGAAACTCAAAACTTGGCGAAATGGCAGCCAGGAAGGTTCCCAGAATTGAGAAACTTACTGCAGCGATAAACAGCTGTCTTGTTGTGAACCATTGCAGCAGCAGGCCTGAGATCGGAACGAGAATTCCGAGTGTCAGCAAGTAAGCTGTTGTCAGCCATTGGGCCGTTGTAGGTGTGATATTCAGAACCTGCATTAAATCCGTCAATGCCACGTTCAACGCAGTCTCACTGAACATGCCGATAAATCCGGCGAGCAATAAGGAGACGAGGATCGGAATTGTCTTGAACTTTCTTTCTGGGGTTTGCTTCTTTCCTTGCATCGTTGCTTCCACTCTTGTATCCTCCTGAAAATGTATAGTTTTCTCTCTATATTCTTTCTTGTCAATCCAGTATGGCAGGTATAGCTCTAGCAGCTGCAAGCAGCGGCTGTGTATTGCGGTACGTCAATGTCTGGAGCAGTGCCCCTTCAAACAAAGAGATTACAACGGAAGCCTTATCGGCTGCCATTTGTTGTTCTGTGCCTTCAGCAAGCAGCTGTTGCATGACAACGTCCTGCCAGTCGTTGAATACGGCTTGGCATGCCGTCCGCAGCTCCTCGCTGACGCAGGAGGTTTCTACAGACAACCAGAAGCTGAACGGAACAACGCCTTTAAAGGTTGAGTTCTCAGCATCAGCAGCCATTCCCAGAATGAAATCCTGAATCGCGATTGCCGCACTTTTGCCATTTTCCACATAATGACGCAGCTGCTTAGCGACGATCTCACTGGTCCGGTTAATGCAGGTCAAGGCCAGCTCCTCTTTCCCACGGGGAAAATAATAATATAGCGATCCCTTCGGTGATTCACTGTCTTTGATGATCTGACTTAGCCCGGTAGCATGGTAACCTTGGGTAAAAAACAACCTTGAAGCGGTGTCCACAATCGCCTCCCGTGCATTGTGCTTGTTCGACAAGCGCTACACTTCCTTTTACTTTTATAACAATCGGTCTACATAATAAAACCACGGAAGAGGCCTAAATGTCAACGTGAAATTATTTTAAAATTAAACTTTACGGTGCCTATTGAAAATCACCGCTCTAACTAGATAAGGAACTGCAGATCAAATTGAAGAAGCTTGAAAATGAAAAAAACTGACCAGGATAAAGCCACCTGGTCAGAATTTTTAACCTGTATTCAAAGCAGAGTCACTAATCCAGTTCCTAACACTACTCTCTCATGTTGATAAATATCTTTTTAATAACAGGACTGCTTTAGCCCGGTCATTGGTACCGATCTTGGAATAAATGTCACTTAAATAGTTCTTTACCGTTCCCTGAGTCAAAAATAATTTTCCGGCAATTTCCTTTGAGTTGTATCCTTCAATAAGCAGCCTTGCAAGGTCAAGTTCTTTTTGCGTTAGCTCAAGTTCCTTACCTGCTTTTTCAAACCCCCTGTTCTTATTGCGGATCGTGAGAGCAAGCTTTTTTGCCACTTTACCAGTAAGCAGCAAATTTCCGGAGAGCGCTTCTTCGCCGGTTTGGGCCGTCCCAACGATCTCTATCTCCGATCTTATCGAAAGCAAAGTTTCCAGACCTTCAAGCATAATTTTATGATCATCCACAAGCATGACGCTGATTTTGCGACCGCTATCCATTAACCGTCCCCCTTTGCAACAGGCATCCGGACATGGAGTGCAAATCCCTTCATAGGCTCACTTTGCACATTCAATTGACCTCCGATGGCCTCAATTCTTTCTTCCATCGTTTTCAGACCAAACCCATATATGAATGAATCGCTACCGATTCCATTGTCCTTTACCCTAATATGAATCGTATCTTGCTGTTCAAGGACAGAGATCTCCATTGCACGCGATTTTAACTGCAAAGCATCTACTATTGATGTTTTTCAGAACTCGTAACACCTTATAATCTCAATTTCCGATTTGTCTTTATTTCACCATTTTAATTAAAACAGCTTTTTTCAAGAATATACTCTTCATTGGAGTTTTTTAAAACTATATCAAATTTTTGATGATACGGATGCATAAATAAATCATATTGAATTCTACGCTCTTCATGAGATTTTCTTAAATAATTAGTATCTGTTCCTCTTTCAGAAACATCACGTATACTCCTTCTCATCAACTCGGTTTCTCCATCCGTATATAAGTAAACTTTCAGGTCATACAAATTCGGGTCTGTAAAGGCAACACTCATGCCTTCCACAATATTTATTTTGTTTCGTGAAGATATTAACGTGCTCTTTGTATAATCCGTGCCTATTGTATAAAAATCTAAACCATCTCTTAACATATGAATGTCTCTTTCTAAAGCGAATATATTATGAGCAGCAGGGTGACAAGCAGTCATTTTATCATGATGATGTTCATTGTTATATTCATAGTCGATAAAAGTGTATTTCCTAAGATGAGAGCTGATAATATAGGGGTCAGTATTAATATAATTCACATCATCATGTCCGAGAAGCTTTAAAAAATCATGGGCAAACGTTGTCTTTCCAGATGCACCATGACCCGAAATCCCAATAGTGACTCTTTTAACCTCACCGCTAATCAAATTGGCTATCTTATGTAATACCTTATCCATATTTGCCCCCATTTTATCTATTAATTAATGTTCATTAACTCTCCATAAACCATACATAATTAGGTAATTTGCACAAAAAAAGCGCAGAGTTGCTGGTTTCAACACTACGCTTTTATTGGTCATGCGGTCATCTTTTTTTCAACTTTTCGAGCTAGTATTAATGCACCTTGATCGATATATTTCATATAATAATGCGACAAAATAAATAAGGGCACCATGGAAACCATAAACGTAATTGCATAGGCAAGATTATAACTAAAACGATGAATCACCGTTATATGCCCTCATGTCTTTTTGAGTTATCGTTTCCCGATAGTTCAATGACTAATTACTTAGTAAAAGTTTCATACCATCATGACTAGCAACAAATCCAAGTCGTTCATAGAACCGATGGGCATCTTTACGTTTTTTGTCAGTTGTCAGTTGAATCATCCCGCAACCCATTGCTCTAGCCTCATTAATAGCATAACGAAATAAGGACTCTCCAACTCCTGTGCCACGATAATCACTGTCAATACGAACACCCTCAATTTGAGCACGTGTCGTTCCTAATCTTGCAATCCCAGGAATAATTGTAAGCTGAAGACAACCAATAACTTCGTTGTTATCCAAAGCAACGATTATGGAATTACCAATCTGCTGTTCAATCTTTGCAAAAGCATCAATGTATGCTTTTGGCAGTGGGTGTTCAAAACGCTCACGGGTAGCCCCCAATTCATCATCCGCTAATAAACGGACAATTGCAGGAAGATGGTTTACATTTGCAGTTTTGAATTCCATAATGACCTCCAATATCTCATTGTTTTGTTAAAATACTATATTACAATGGTATACCTTCTTCAACAAGACTGCCCTTTACTTCAGTAAGCCCCCCCAACGTTGCAGCTTCTTCGCTGTAGACACCCGTCAGATGAGCAACTATTCCGATAACCCCCCCTTAGTTGTTTCGAGAGCTCTGTCCAGATCATGTGATGCTTCTATAATGGCTGGCTCCAAATTACTCAGCCATTCGGAATACTCTAGACATGTTACCATGGATGGATCCTTCCTTAGCTTCTTGCATCGCTTCAAATTCTCTTTCCATCCGCCACTAAGATGTAAAAGCCCCCAATCTGCTGCTTGGCTTTTAGACAGGATGACACCTTCCTGCCACCAAGCTATAAATTTGGAAGCTAACAGGAGCCAGTCAACGGAATGTAGGCTATTTCCCTTGCCAAACATCCGCATGCACTTGGCATATTCTTTAAAAAAGCTAATGAACTCTTCCCTCGAGTACGATGGCACATTGTCTAGATGGGACTTACCATACAACAAGATACTCTGCTCCTTGATCGTGTACAGGGTGAACAGGTCTAATTGATTTTCCGTCCAGACGGATTCACGCTTTGTTCCCCACCACAAGCCGCTGCCCTTCTCCCCACTCAGCATACTAATCGTAAGAAAGGCACCCTCAAGCATATCGGTGTAGAGGTTGGGGATCTGTCTATCGACAGATCTTCTAAGAAGGGATGATCTATAAATGGATCTTTGTTTGTTTAAAAGTTCGATTTCATTTTGGCTAAGGTCCTCTCCGATTACGACGAGAAAATCCAAATCCCCGTATCCCGGGGATAAATCATTATGGATGGCCGAACCGTAAAGGTAAATGCTTCGCAACTTTCTATTAAGAATGGCTCGGATATCATCGACAAATATGGACAAGGTTCGCTCAAGTGTTTCGTCTTCAAATGATTGGATCAACATTAAGATCGCTCCATTTTGAATTTCTATTTTTAGTTTTTGCCAATACTATAATACCACCATATTGGAACCCTATCTTCTGTTCAATAGTTAGCAAAGGCTGCCGTATGGATCCGCGGCAGCCTGTTCTTGGAATTATGATGGTATAATTTCTACGTTAGTTCAACGATCAAATCATCAATGAGCCGATCGGTTACGTCGCTGCTCGTAGTTCACTGAACTATCGTTCGCGGCTAACTCAACCAGTCATACCCATAGATACCTTTATTGCTACTCCAGCCATTTCTTTTAGTTTAACAGTAGCTAATCCTTTAATCCCAAAATTTGTAGCTATCCTTTCAAAGTAAGACCAATCGTTATTTTCTTTAATTAACTGTATTTCCTTTATCAATTCTAAAAACGTGTCAAAGCCCTCTATATCTATGTATAACCTTGCTAATTTTTCAAATCCAGCTTCATCTGGCGTTTGAACTATAATTTCTAGTTAGAATAAAAATAGTAAGTGTTTGTTTTCTTTCATCTTCTTTATAAATTTAACGATTCCTCGAATAATAAATATTGATAAAATGATAATAATGACTGGAGAAATTTCTAAAATAAAAACAGGAAATAATGCTGATAATGAAACAAAAATCTCGTAAATAAAAAAATAATCAACTATTCCAACAACTACAAAAGACATTACAATCAATTGAAATTTCTGATAATAATAACTAAGCCTGTAATAGGCTCTTCTTAAGTAATCAAAAGCTTTCATACTTCACCTCAATGCAATTTATTTACACTATGCTACGATTAGGTTTAGAAATAGTTTCATGTATTACTTTAGTTCAATCTATATAAAACTCTATTTTCTTCTGACACCCGGAACGAATAATGCCCTTCCGGCTTCCTGCAGGGAAGCGAAAGGGCTGAAAAGTTTGCTTTCTTGTTATTTGGAACTTTGTACTCGATTTTTTGAAACGTTTTCTGCTTAATCGGCCTTGTCGGCAGCCTCATAGATAAGGCAGCGCAGGGCCTGATTCGGATAGCGGAATTCCGCTGTATAGCTGCTTCCGTCTTCCAACAACAGTTTCACTGCCACCATCCCGCGTTTGTTGTTAACCTCGGTATCGGTCAGATAAGCTTTGACAATGGTTCTTGTTTCTCCCTGCTTGTCCGTAACGACCTGGGTAGCTTTGTGAATCCAGCTGGCATCCTTTTGAATGGCGCTAGCGGCGGCTTTGTCGATGGGTGTTCTTTTCAGCGCCACATTAATTGCTGTCGTATCCAGCACGACCCCGGTTTTCGCATCAATTATTACGAGATATTCCCAAAATTCCTTGCCTTGTCCTCGCAGGGTTTGCGACTTATAAGGAGACCAATGAACCCTCCAGGTTGGATGTTTGTCCAGTCTTAGTTCATCTAGAATAACTGTCGTCTGCAGCTTGGAAATATCGGCATCGAACAGCTTGCGCACACTTTCAGCCGCCAGCGCCTGCGCTTCAGCCTTACTGAATTCCTGCGGCAGGGGGGGCGCAGTCACATTCCGTTTGGACAAGATGTAATTGAGCCGGTAGGACCAGTCAATCAGCTGCAGCAGCTCTTCATCGGTCAAACTCCGCTCCGGGTATGTGTACGTATTGGTCTCCAAATCCAGATACACTTCTGCTTGCCCCGGCTTTAACGGCAGCTGCTGTTTGGGGCGGAGCCCATCATACACATACTGGTCATCCAGAACCAGTCTGCGGTTCACTTCTGAATCGGTCATTTCCCGGCCTGAATTATGAGGATCGCCCGGCTTGTCTATGAAGTCATAGATCTGCTGGATTTGCGCCTCAGTCATCTGCTTAAGCAGGTCTTCTTTCACAGTGGACACCGGCGCCGGTGCCTCCACTTTCAGCACAGGGACGGTGCTTCCGGTTAAAGCCAGCTTGGCACTACCCTGAATTTCCGGGCTGTTCTTGGCGACGACTGCTGAGTTCACAAAGCTGGGGACGAGAGTCGCGCTGACAGTGAGCACGGCTCCTGAAAATAGGATAACAGCTAACGTAGCGGGCAGTTTGTTCTTGCTCAATTGTATTACCTCCATTGGGATCAAAGATGTTGAATCTGTCTATACCTTAATCCCAAGATGTTATGGAGTAGGAGGACAGTTGTTATGGAGTTGTAAAAAGATGCGGATGCTTGTCCCTTCACCAAGAACAGATTGCAGCTCAACTCTGGCTTGATGCGCCTCGGCAATTTGCCGGCACAAGGAGAGACCGAGACCGGCATTGCCATAGGTCCGTGAACGTGCAGGGTCCGCCCGATAGAACGGCTCGAAGGCACGCTTGCTCTGTTCCGCCGTCATCCCGCTTCCGCTGTCACGCACTTCCAGCACAGCCTCCCCGTTCTGATTATAGGCTAGCAAGCGTATCTGGCAGCCTGGCTTTGAAGCATGAATGGCATTTTCGATTAAATTCACCAGAAAGGATGCCAGCAGATCGGCATCTCCCCACACGGCGGGGATGGAGCTGTCAATCTGCAACAGTATTCCGTTCTCAGTTAATTTTTGCTGTTCCGTCTGCACTACCGCCTCGAACAGTCCGGAAACATCCACCTCTGACTGCACCAGAGGCTGGTGCCGGAGGACGGACAAATCGAGCAGCTTAAAGGCAAGATTCTTCAGCCTGATCGTTTCACTCCAAATATAGCGACCTGCCTTTATCTGTTCTTCCTGGCCAATGTTCGCCGAAGTGAGAAATTCAGCGAATCCCTGCATACTGGTCAGCGGTGTACGCAGTTCATGGGCAAGATTATCGACCATCCGCTGTTTATCCTCTGCCATGTCGGAGAGATCAGTCATCCGCTGCTCCACCACCGAAGCCATCCGGTTGAAATTGAAGGCCAACTCCCCGAACTCGTCCTTACTGTGCAGCTCCACACGGTTCGAATAATTGCCCTCAGCGATTGTCTTGGTCGTCTCCGACAGCTGCTTGAGCGGCTTAGTCAGTTGGCGGATGAGGAGATAGAGCAGCAGCGCCAGCACCGGACCTACAATCCAGTTAATCATTACAAAGAAGCGGTTCAGCTCCTGCTGCTGGGCATACAGCCCGCTGATGTCGCGCTTATAGGCCAGCTCCATATGCTGGTAAGGAGCAGGAAGCGGCATGGATAACCGGATGGTATGTTGATCCTGCATACCGTCCTTTCCGCCCGTATTCGGGTAGATTAGCCGACCGTTCTCCCGCAGCTCCAAGCCAATTCCTTGTGTGCGGTAGTGTTCACCATATGACTCAGCCACACTGAGCAGCAAGACAGGGGTGAGGGTGATGCCCCGTGCCAGGATAGAATCAAGATTCTCGTATATATTATTGGCAATCAGCAGCTGCTCGCTGGCCGCCCGCTTGGTCTCGCTGTCCATGTTCAGCTGCCAGCTTTTTTTCATCACCATAATTACACTTACATCGAGGGCTGCAATGAAGAGCACGAGGACGGAGAGGAGAATCTTATGCCAGAACCGCATAGCTAGACCTGAACTTCCAGGCGGTAGCCCAGCTTGAATACGGTTTTGATTCGTTCTTCCCAGCCTAGTTTTTTGCGCAGCTGACGGATATGGACATCCACGGTGCGGGTGTCGCCGGCAAAATCATAGCCCCAGGCCAATTCAAGCAGCTTTTCCCTCGAGAGGGCTATATTCCGGTTGCGGATCAGCACTTCGAGCAGCTCAAATTCCCGGGTAGTCAAATCCACCGGCAACTGATTTACCCGGACCTGACGTTCCGGAAACCGGACTTCCACCTCATCGCAAATAAAAGCAGAGGCAGTTTGTTCGTTCCTGCGCAGCACGACATTGATACGGGCCAGCAGCTCAAGGATTTCAAAGGGTTTTATAATATAATCATCCGCACCTAACTCGAACCCTTTGATGCGGTCTGCCAATGCATTTTTGGCCGTAATCAGAATTACCGGAATCCGCAAGTGGGCAATCTGCTGCATCACTTCAAACCCGTCCATACCGGGAAGCATCACATCAAGCAGAATAAGATCCGTTCGCTCTTGTTCTAGAATTCCAGAAACCTCTGAACCGGTATAAACTTTGGAATACGTGTGTCCGACCAGCTTAAGGTTCATGGTAATCAAATCGCTGATCGGCTGTTCATCTTCAACCACTAGTATATGGGCCATCCACTGAATATCCTCCTGATTCCTATAGTAGCGAAAATTTCTGTTCGCATAGACTTCATCCGCTAGCATCAGCTTACAAATTTAGTGCCTATTCTTTATAATCCGGACCGTCACGTACCGGTAAAGCCTCGGTCGTCCAGCACAACATAGATCATATTCAGCCCTTCTTTCTTGTGTTGTTAACTATTTACACTTTAACATACCAGATTTCAGAATTCTTCATGACTCTTTCGGTTTGGTGCTGTAAATCACTTTTTTAAGTCTCTTTTTTTGGCAGAAGGAAACTGGCAGTCAAAAAATAGCTTAACTTTCAACGCTGAAGGAGTCAAAGAATAATTCATCTGAGCTGAACTGTTGAACCGACTGAGCCATGAGGACTATGGACATTCCCTACACGAACGTAAAGGATGGAAATTTTGAGATTATATAAGTCTTTTCTGATTGCTAGTGGCAGAGGGATCCGCTATAATTTAATTAATTCCAATGCGAAAGGTGTGAATTAGATGGGCAAAGATATCAAAGCCAAAGGAATCCCCAGACCACTTGTCAAAACCAACCAGGCAGTTATCGTGATCTCCGTTCTATTAACCTGGCTTACAGGACAACATTGGATACTTGCGATTCCCCTAGCCGCCGGCTTGTCCGGTTTACTGTTCGGATACAATCCCGTGATGAAGGCTGGGGTGAATTTTCTCAAAAAAGAACGCTCTGCTTATGTGCAAGAAGATTGGGAGCAGCAGCAATTCAACCAAAGCATAGCCGTCTTCTGTCTTGCCGCTGGTCTGATCAGCTTTCTGGCAGGCTGGAATATTGCCGCTTATATCTTCACCGCATTGGTAGCGGTCGCAGCAACTGTCGCTATTCTTGGATTCTGCATTGGCTGCTTTATCCATTACCAGTGGAGAATGTACAACTATAGACGCAAACAGGGAAGCACTCAGTAACGCTTACAGCGTGTAAGGACAGCAGCCGCAGCGGACATTGTGACCGGCAACAACAAAACAAGCAGCAATGATGACCTGGGTCTTCACTGCTGCTTGAGACTGGCATTGAATGTGCTGGCCAACTCCTGCCACGGGTTATTTCCTCTCTCCGTCGCCCGCAACATCCCAGCGATGGGGGAATTTCTCCAGCCTCGGATGAACAGTAGATGGAGTTTCGCTCAGAATAAGCCGAAGCTTCACGATCCACTCCTCAAAGGAGGAATAAGAAGCAAACAAATTAGCCATCTCCGGTGTCAGGTACAGGAAATACGGCGAAGGATACACTTCGCTAATATGACGGAGCGCAGAATCGAGCGGCGTATATTTCTTCCGCTTTCCCTCCAGAGTTTCCACAGTAATAAATGAAAGTCCCTGTTCTCTTCTCCACTCATGCAAACGGTCTTCCCGCTTATAATACGCCTGTACAGGCTCTTTCGTCATCCGCCTTACCGTTTCTTCATGCAACGGATACAGCACCAGCTTGGTGAATTTGCGTTCCGTAGCCGTCCGGGCTGCCTCAGCCAGCTCCTGATCACTTATATGCTCAAAGGAATCATAGAAAACTAGCGTTCCTTTGCGTTCGCTGGCCGGTGGTTCATAGCCATAGGGTACATGCTGGATCTCTCGTTTCATTTTCGCCCTCCTGCTTGATCTGTCCGCTCTATGTAGCATAGCATGTGCTATTTTGTCCGGAATTAAATGTTTTATGATTTAGTTTTGATTAAAAAGAGCGTCAGATCATCGTCCACACAAACTTGGCTTCCTGGTACTACGGGCATATCGTTATACATTATCCCTCTGCCATCGGGGACAAAGCCGCGCTTGATGTACATTCTTTGTGCAGTGCCATAGTCAGCATACAACCCGAAGCCTATACCTATCGTGTCCGACTGCATAAATGCCTCTTTTTCCAGCGCCTCAATAAGCAGACTTCCTATGCCCAGCTTGCGGAGCGGGGGGATAATGTCAAAGTTCTGGATTTCAGGGATTCCGTGCTCTTTAAAGTATGGGTACTGCGGGTGAAGCACCACATGGCCCCAGCCTGCAAGCTTACTCTCAAGGGACACCAGGAGCGTCACTCTTTCTTTACTCCGGTTTTCTTCCCAGCAGCTTTTAATATACTCTAGGACGGATCTGTACAGGTAAACTCATGGCATGTCTTCCTCCATTCAAGTAGAATGCTGCTTTTTTTCAGTGTTTGCTATTCACTCGGCACCTTAATTTCTATCGCCAAAAAAACAGGGGTCACCGGATTATATTGCTTTTCCCTTCATCTCCCAGCTTAACACAATCCTTCTTATACGCGTAGTATGCAGCCCCCAGCGTTCCGGCCCTGCTGCCAAGCTGAGCCTGAACAATCCTGCATTTGCCGCCCGCCAGTTTCAGTGCATGCGCATTTACCGTTTCCCGGACACTGTGCAGCAGCCTGTCCCCTGCCGCCGCCATTCCCCCGCCGATAATGACTACGTCCGGGTTCAGCAGATTAATGACATTGGCCAGTCCAAACCCAAGCAAAACCCCTGTCTCATGCATCACCTCGACAGCCAGGCTGTCCTCAAGATCATACGCCTCAGAGATCATCAAAGCGGTTATGGCATCATTATTACCGGTTGTCCAAGTCTGAATGATGCTGGTTCTGCCTTCACCCAGCTTTTCCTTAAAAGTGTTGACCATGCCTACAGCGGACACGTACCTCCCAAGACAGCCGGAGCTTCCGCAGCGGCAAGGGCGACCGTTCCTGTACATGTTCATATGCCCGATTTCCCCGGCACTGAAAGTAGTACCGTAAAGCACCCTGTCCTGAGTGATGATTCCTGAACCTAGTCCCGTTCCTAGCGTAAGCAGCACCTGATTTCTATACCCTCTGCCTGCGCCAAACTGCCACTCACCGTACATGTTGACTCGCACATCGTTATCGATAAATACAGGAAAGCTGTAGAACTTTTTCATTTCATTTACAATATGTATGTTTTCCCACTCCGGAAAATTGGGAGAGAAAATGGACAGTCCCTCTTCCGGATCAAGCAAACCGGGGATACCCAGTCCCATGCATTGGATCTGCTCCAAAGCAACTCCATGCTCCTCCGTCAGCAGCTGAACCGCATTTCGGATTCGTTCGAGCACAAATGCCGGTCCTTTCGCGGCTTCAGTAGCCGTTGACAATTCCCCGATTGCTGTAAAACCGGTATCAAACAGCCCTGCTTTGATATTCGTTCCACCCAAATCTACCCCAAGGATATATGATTTCATCCAGTACCTCCTCATTTCCGCCAATTTCATTTTTATAGTGATGATCTTTCAACTTTTTCAAAACCCTATTAGTGCCATATTAATTCAAGCTCATTGTCTTCGCATCGGCTTCCGCCCTGCGGATCGCCTTCACCCCGCTCTTCAGCTGGCTTTCCGTAAGATTGGAGTAACCCAGCAGAAATACGGGCTTCTGCGGCTTGGAGCCCACGAAGTAAGAAGAGGCTGGATAGATACGAACGCCATACCGAAGCGCAGCTGCCGCTATATCATTTTCATTTGCGGGTGAATCCAGCTCAACCAGTACATGCAGGCCTGCCTCTTCACCAAACGTACGCACCCGCGGGCCAAACTCCTTCCGCAGACTGTGAAGCAGACAACTTCTGCGCCCGGCGTAGAGCTTATTCATTCGGGCAACATGACGGGCATATTGTCCAGACTTCAAAAACTCAGCCAGCGCTTCCTGATCCAGAGCAGGAGACATCCGGTCGGCAAGCCATTTGACCGCCAGAAATCCCGGGATCATGGATGGGGGCAGGATAATATAGCCTATGCGGAGCGCCGGAAACAGGATTTTGCTGAAGCTGCCGATGTAGGCCACCCTGCTGCTGGAATCCAGACCGGCAAGTGCAGACAGCTTCGGACCATCGTATCTATATTCACTGTCGTAATCATCTTCAATAATTAACGCGTCATGCGCCTTTGCCCATTTCAGAAGCTGAATCCTGCGGCTTAATGACATCGTTGTCCCGAGCGGGAACTGATGGGATGGCGTGACATAAATCAGCTTCGGAATCTTGCCGTGCCCTGTTTCTGCCGCTTGAAGAACACGTTTGTCGAAGTCTTCAACGGTTATGCCTTCCTCATCCACCGTTACCGGTATAATCTCAGCGCCGGAGAACCTGAATATTTCACGTACCGTATGGTGGGTGGGATCTTCCATAATTACACCGTCGCCTTTGCTCAAACATAACCTCGCCAAAATATCCAAGGCCTGCGTTGCCCCCGCTGTAATCACAATTTGCTCGGCAGTCACGGGAATGGAACGTGTTGAACGCAGCAGCCGGGCAATTTCCTGGCGCAAGGAATATGAGCCCTCCGCAGCCCCATATCCCAGTGTCTGCGGCGTGGCGCTGCGGCAGGCATTCATGAGCGCTTTCTGCCAGCTATCCATGGGAAAGGCATCCCAGGCAGGCACACCATGGCGGAAATCACAAAACACGGCACCAGGTCCGACATTATCCATGATAGCATCAGGTGTAAGCAAAGAGAGGGCCAGTTCATTCTTCAAGTGAAGTTGCCGGTCCTCCTGTGCAATCTTTTCCATGTCAGGGTCATCGCCTGATAGTCCGTGCTCTGACTGCAGACCCGTAACGAACGTTCCAGCACCTTTGCGCATTTCCAGATATCCTTCTGCTTGAAGCAGCTCATATGCCTGCAGAACCACGCTTCGCGAGAGGGATAACTGCTTGGCCAGCATTCTCGTTGGCGGCAACGGATCGCCTCCACTTAAAGCTCCAGAATGGATAGCTGTCCGAATCTGCTCATAGATCTGCCGGTTTAAAGGCACTGCCCTATCTCTGTCAAGCGTGATTAGCAGTTCATGCTTCATCGGGCACCTCTCCACATTTCATCATATATCAGAAATTTAATGATATTACCTTTACTATAACTGCCGCTGTTACCGCACCCAGAACAACAAGCAGCAGCGGTATTTTACGGACTAAGACCAGTATAACAGCAGCAGCGCCGGAAGCGATACCGATCAGCGGAGCTTTGGGATCTACCTGAAAGATCCCCGGTACCGTTAAGGCACTCAGTACAGCCAGCGGCAGATGATCCAGCATCATCTTGATTTTACCGGTTTTCGGAAGGAAATCACGGGTAAGCAGCAGCGGCGCGAATCGCAGCAAAAAGGTGATCAGCGCCATACCAACGATCACTGCAATGTTCATGCGGCCTCCTCCACAGCCCTGTTAACCCGAACTGGAATGAGAAGGCCGGCAGTCATTCCTGCCAGCATGGCGGCAAGCACAGCGGAACTCCCGAGGTAAGGTTGCAGAACCCAGGAGAACAACGCCGAGCACAGGCAAATTACCAGATTGCGCCTGCTGCCCCGCAGCTGAGGGACAATTAATGCAATCAATAAAGCATATAGCGAGGTGTTCAGCGCGGGTAAAAAAGCGGCCGGGATATAGGCTGCAAGAGATATACCGGCCGCTGTGGACACAAGATTGGCAGCATAAGGAGGAATTTGCAGGCCAAGAAGATAATGCAGCGGCAACTCCGGTGTTTTCCCGTCCGCTGCTTCCTGCCCTAAACTCTGCTTATGGCTTAGCATACTTACCGCATAGACCTCTTCTGTTAAACTGAAGCCGATCCACGCCTTCACCACAGTACTGAGGTTTCGTCTGACCGACCCTGAAAAGGACAAACTGATCATCAGGTATCTTAAATTAATAACCAAGGTCAGCAGCAATATAAGAGGCGCCGCCGTCCCTGCCGCAAGCAGCTTGACGCCGGCAAATTGGCTTGTGCCCGCATACATCAGTGCCGACATCAGAAAAACCTCCAGACTTCCAAGTCCAAGTCCCTTGCCGACCAGCCCAAAAGTAAAACAGGCAGGAATAAAACCGGCGACAATCGGCAAAGAGTCCAAACACCCTTTTTTAAACTCGGCTCCTAAGACCCCCATGTTCGATCACTCCCTTAGCACATTTAAACCACACAGTCAGCTTACCTGTTCGGTCTGTACCGGGAAATAACCACTTTGCACTTTATCCGCCATACCAATTCTACAGAGACAGAAAAAAGGCAGACAGGGTGTCTTTCTCCTGTCTGCCTTGCTGATACTATTTTATAGCTGATAAGCTGCTTTAGGAGCCTGCTCCCTTATACCGTTTAACCCCGTAGTTCCAAGAAACAAGGCCAAGGCAAAGGAATACCGCACCGACTACAGGAGTCAGCAGCGCCATTCCTCGCATCTCATCCCGTTCCAGAAACAGCGCCGCCGGGTAAATACCGACGAAGGCAAACGGAATAACCCAGGTGAGCAGTACCTGAATAGCCCGGTTGTAGATCGTGACCGGATAACGGCCATAGCTCTGAATATTGTACATCAGCGGCAAAATGCCGGTCGGGGCATCGGAGTAGAATGACAATGAAGTCAGCGTGGTGTAAATCCCCGTATAGATGGCTACCGCACTGAGCGTAAGGAGGATCAGTGCCGGTATCGTCCACCACTCGAACGGCAGTCCGAGGTTAGCGCCGCTGATTGCCATAATAATCAATCCAATGATCGAACCAAACAGGGCTGGCGGGTCTACATTTTCCAGAAAGATCTGAAAAAGGTTATGCGCAGGCCGGGTCAGAATCCGGTCCATTTCGCCTTTGACAATATAGCGCTCACTGAAGCCCCACATGTTCACAAAGCAGCTGAAGACGCCGTACGGGACCATAAAGAAGCCGTATACGAACACCACTTCATTTTGATTCCAGCCGCCCAGGCTGTCGGTATGCATAAAGATCACAAGGATAAAAATAAAATTAGTCGCTTGAAACAGCAGATCCGAAATGACCTCCACCCAGAAATCGGCGCGGTAGGTCAGCCGGGTCTTCATATAATTTTTCAAATATTCGATTAACAATCCCAGATAATACAAACCTTCCTCACCCTCCCTGCACGAACAGCCGCTGACTCGCCGCGTGGTATAGCCAGACAATTGGAATCAGCAGCACCAGGAACCAGAACACCTGGACACCGAGCACATTCCATATGCCCACACCCTGTACCCGGCCCGTAAACACGGAGCCCGGAAGGTAGGTGATGGCTTGAAAGGGCAAAACCTTCAGCACACCGGACAGCCAGTCCGGGAACAAGCTGATCGGGATAATCAGGCCGGAGAACAGGTCTACAATGACCCGCTTCATGCGCATCATGCCTTCATTGTTCTCCACGAAGAAGGCGGACAGCCCTGTGATAACGTTAATCTGTGAACTGATCAGGAAGCTGAAGAAGAGCATGACCAGAAATCCGGCCCAGGCCGAAAGCTCTGTCGGCAATTGCACCGGAAATAACAGAATGGCGATGACCATCCCCGGAATCATCAGCATCATGAAGCGGAATAACCCTTCGCCGAGTCCCTGCATCATTTTGACCAATACGTAGTTATAAGGACGAATGAACTGAATGGCGATGCTGCCGTCCCGGATATCCGTGGAGATCTCCCGGTCCAGGTTGTTGAAATAAAAGGCGCGCGCCATCCATGAGACGGCCACATAGGTGGTCATCTGCGCTCCAGTAAACCCGCCAAGCGACTCCCCGTTCCCATAAATGGCCTTCCAGGTGAAATAGTTCACCCCGATATTAAGCGTATAGATTAGAATGCCTGAATAATAGTTCACACGGTAAGCGAGCATAGTCAGAAAGCGGATGCGGATAAAATCAAAATAAGCGCCCAGCAAAAGTCTGCGTCCATTTTCCGGCTGTCCTCCAGAGGAAGAGGCGCCACCCGCGGAGCTGGAAACAGCGGCGTTAAGCTTGTCCGACATGGATGACCTCTTTCTCTTCCTGCAAAGCCGCGATCATCTCTTCCGGTTTCTCCGCCGATCCGGATTGATAAATACTGCGGACAATATCGTCTGTGTTGGTTTCGATAATCTTGATGTCTGTTATATCCGCCTGGCCTACCACGCGTCCCAGCACATCCGATACATTCAGCTCCAGCGGAATCCAGACTTTGGCGGCGAGGTCGTTCTCGGCCGTCCAGGTCACCGGCATACCTTCCGTCCATTGCATAATCCGGCTGAGCTTCGTAGCTGTGCCGAATTGGAATACCACCTCACGCCCGGTTCCCCAGCGCTGTTTTAAGTCCTCCAGACCGCCGTCATAAATAATCCGCCCATCATCGAGCATAATGACCCGTGAACAGAGCGCTTCAATGTCCTGCAGATCATGGGTAGTCAGCAGAATGGTTGTGCCATGCTCCCTGTTCATGTCCTTCAGAAACTCGCGGATCTCCGATTTCACGACAATGTCAAGACCAATGGTCGGTTCATCCAGGAACAGAATCGAGGGGTTATGGAGCAGTGCGGCCACAAGCTCGCAGCGCATCCGCTGGCCGAGACTAAGCTTGCGGACCGGCCGGTTCAACAGATCCTGCAGCTCCAGACGTTCCACTAGCTCATCGAGCCGCTTTTTGAAATCTTGTTCGGAGACCCGGT
Organism: Paenibacillus sp. FSL M7-1046; assembly: GCF_038007405.1. NCBI lineage: Bacteria > Bacillati > Bacillota > Bacilli > Caryophanales > Paenibacillaceae > Paenibacillus > Paenibacillus sp. FSL M7-1046. The sequence goes on from NZ_JBBOXB010000001.1 coordinate 6,454,555, forward strand.
ATACCTTGCGCAGCAGCTGAAAAGACTCGATCACGCCGATATCCCACCACAGCTGGCTGCGCTGCCCGAAGACTACGCCGATGTTCTGCACAAATTTCTCACGTTCGGCATACGGAACAAACCCGCCTACAGTCAGGCTGCCAGCAGTTGGAACGAGAATGCCGGTGAGCATTTTAATCGTGGTCGATTTGCCTGCACCGTTCTCACCGATATATCCGCATATTTCACCTTGGGGAATCGTGAACGAAATGTCCTTCACTGCCGTCACTTCGGAGTATTCCCTCTTAAACAAATCAGCGAAGGCCCCTTTGAGGCCCTCGCGGTTCTTTTGGACTTTAAACGTTTTGCGTAAGTCCTGCACTTGAATGGCGTTCATATTGTACCTCGCTAAGCTAAAGATTGGGTTCAGTACCCCATTATAATGCAAGGATTACAAAAGCACTACCCGTTTATCGTAAAATAAGCAGAAACGGTTATACCGTCCATTTACAAACGGCATCCGTTTCTGCGGGGAAATCAGGAATGTAGCTGGATGACAGCATTATTTGGCGACTCTGCCTTCAAAGAAATCGTTACTTTTCACAGCTTCCAAGTGGCCGGACCGCGTTACCTTTGTGCGCAGGTACTTCTCATTGAATACGGAAACGTCACCCCATAGCGGAATTCTTTTCACTGTGTTCATGCCGGCAGCCTTCAAGGCGTCCATCTTCTTAGGGTTGTTCGTAATCAGTGTCACCGGTTTGCTGCGCAGATGCTGCAGTACGCTGATGGCATCCTTATAGTCTCTGGAATCATCGGCAAAGCCAAGCTCCAGATTAGCTTCCACAGTATCATAACCTTCTTCCTGCAGAATATAGGCCATTGCCTTGCTGAAGAGACCAATGCCTCGTCCTTCATGATTTGCCAGATAGAACAACGCACCAGAGCCGTGCTGGGCAATCATCTTCATCGACTGGCGCAGCTGGAAGCCGCAATCACAGCGTTTGCTGCCGAAAATATCGCCGGTATGGCAGATGCTGTGCATCCGGATCAAAGCTTCGTCCGAGTCTTCGAAATCACCGTAAACGAGTACACTGGACTGCTGACTGTCAGCAAGATTCATGGAAGACAGACGTGAGATCAATAATTCAGTTGCTTCTATAGAATCCCCGCCCTGCAGTTCAACGTCATCTGATTTCAACCAGCTGTACCATTTAAAAGTGACTGTTTCTCCATCGAGATTCACCGGCAGCGTAATCGGTCCGACCAGTATATTAGTGGAATCATCCATCGTTATCCGTTTGATCTTATTCTGCAATATAGAAAGGATATCAGGTTTAATCATAAGTGCACCGTCCTAAAGTTTTAAATATTTTTAATTTTAACTTCAAGTAACTATTTGTAAGTTAGTTTATCATTGTAATATAACTTCGTCAAGTTATAATATATATTTAAATAATTATAATTACTTATTGTAAGTTTATGATATAATGAATGCAGAGGTGATCTTAATGAATGACTTCGAGATGTGTCCACGCTTTGAAAAAGCTGTAGATGTGCTTAGCAAACGTTGGGTTGCACTGATCGTATTTGTATTAATGAATGGCCCTCGCCGGTTTGGTGAAATCGAGAGCTGCTTGTCCAATCTCAGCGGAAAGGTTTTGTCTGACCGCTTGAAGGAAATGGAAAATGAGGGCATTATCACGCGTACAGTTTATCCTGAAATGCCTGTACGCATTGAATATTCGCTGACGGACAAAGGCACTGCCCTGGCTCCTATTCTTGGAGAAATCAGCAACTGGTCTACAGAGTGGATCGAGATCGGCGCAACCAAATGATACGGGGTCCGCAGCATCAATAGCGCCCTTTTTTGTTCCGGCAGCCGGAATAAAAAGGGCGCTTATTGTTGTTCATATTTTCTGAAACTCCGTATTTATAAATCTTTCCGCTGAAACCGCAGCAAGCCGATTATGAAAAGAGCAGCAGTATAAACCGCAGCGTAGACCACAAATGAATTCGAGGGAACTGAGTTCAAATTAAGAAGTGAAAATGCGCCGCCACTGAACGAGACCATACCGCCTAGATCGTCCAGACTGAACAGCACAGCTGTCATTTTGCGCTGCAAACCATCAACCGGCATGAGCATTGACATGAAGCCTGTCATATTGTTTAGCATATGAAGTGCATTGCCTTCCAGGCTCAGCGCTGAGCTCACCTTATCAATCATACCTCCCAGCCAGCCCGCTCCGTAAAGCATCGTCATAAATACCCCGTTCCCGAGCGCCGAAAAAAATCCTGAGCCCAGCATCGACAATGTGATCAACAGCGGAACACTTGAAGCAAAAATCAGGAAAGCTTTAACTAAGGCTGCCATATCTCTAGGTATTGCGGCATGGGCATTCGTAATGAATAGAATAGCCGCGAAAAGTATCAGTGCGTAGAGTAACCCCAGCGTGACATAGCCAAGCCAGCGGCCGAGATACCATTTCCAGCGTGGAATCGGTCTGGGCAGCATCGCCTGCATCACTCCCTGCTCCGCTTCCCCGGCAATGGCCGAGAAGGAGCTGAAGATCGCCAGAAAAGCGATGACAAACGATCCGAAGAAAAACCCTAACGTCAGTATAAATGCCCCATTCGTAAACCGCTCAATAAGAATACTGCCATTCACGATTCCGGACCCGCCGCCAAAACGTCGATCTCCGCCGATAGTGCCGGCCACAAACCAGAAAGCAAGCAGGAAGATCACTGTCATCACCAGGGTCAGCATCATCACCCTTTTGCGGAGCATTTCCTTCCAGGTCATCCCGAGTATAATTCTCATTCCCGCTCCCCCCTATGGCTCAGTCCGGATACCGCATCCATAAACCATTCCTCCAGACGCTCTTTTTTACGCTTCACTTCATATAAAGTCAAACCCTGTTCTATAAAAACCGCATTCAGCCAGCCCACCTGCTCTTCACTTTCCAGCTCTGCTTCCAGCCATACAATTCCACTATTAGGATCCGTTCCCTGCAAGGAGTCCCGTTCCTGCTTATCTTCACCAGAAGAGATGTTGATTGACAGTCCGGTAAAATCATTCAGCCAGAACAGCAAAAAAGGCGAAAAGCCACCCACTTTAAAATGCCAGCTCGTTCGCTTATTTAATATTTCTGATACTGTGCCGTGCCGCAGGATAAGACCGTTATTCAGCAGTGCCATCCGGTCGCACAGCACCTCAACATCCTCAAGCAGATGAGAGTTGAGAAAAATAGTGATTCCGCGCTCCTTCAAGCGCTGCAGAATACCCCTGACTTCCATGCGTCCAATCGGGTCGAGCGCAGATGAAGGTTCATCCAGGAAAACGATCTCCGGCTCGTTCACCAGCGCGCAAGCCAGTCCCAGCCGCTGCTGCATGCCCTTGGAGTAATGCTTGACCCTGTCCCGTCCGCGTTGTCCAATACCCACCTCATTAAGCAGCTGAGGAATTCTTTGATCGGCCACGGTTTTATCGATCCGGCATAATCTGGCATGCAGCCGCACAACCTCTTCCCCGGTTAGCCATTCCTGATAGCGGTACAGCTCCGGCAGATAACCGATCTTCATCTTGGCTTCCAACGTACCAATTTTATGTCCTAACAAAGAGGCGCTTCCGCCTGTAGGATGGATAAGTCCAACCAGCATCTTCACAAAGGTGCTTTTCCCGGCACCGTTGGGGCCGAGGAAGCCAAAGGCTTCCCCTTTCCCCACAGTAATCGTTACATCCCGGCAACCGCGCCCGTTGCTGTATTCTTTGGTCAACGAGTTGGCTTCTATTGCGGGAATGCTCATGATGTGATCAGCTCCTGCAGTTTCGTCATAAACTTAGCTTTGTCCGAATACACTTCTCCTCCGGAGAAATCGAACAACTGGCCGTTCTTCACCCAAGTCGCACTATATTGCGTTCCTCTGCCATGTTCGTTTTTATTAAAAATAACCGGTGTCCCGTCAATAGTGATTTCTTCTGAGAACTGACCCTTAATCAGCGGCAATGGAATGTCGCCGGATAGAATCCGGCTTTGCTGCAAACTGGATTTCAGATGATCCGGGAGAAGCGGAAAGTCAAGGACAGCCTTAACGGCTTCTTCTACGTCTATAGACGGATCTACCGTCACTATTGGCGTATTCATCTGAGTAAAGCTCGCCCAATGCTGATTGTCCGTGGATAAATCGTAGCGGACGATCTCAGGAATAGCCAGAGTTATCGGCTTGCCATCTATAGATTCCGGTAGCAATTGATCTGATCCCAGGCGCAGCAACGCTTCGTTAACTGCGTCGACGTTCAGCGTAAGGGTCATCTCCTGGGAAGGACTAATCCAAGCAGACTTGACTTGGTCAAAGCCTTCCCCGCTGACTGCGCTGTACCCCAGCGTTTTCTGCAAATCATTTATAGGCACCGCTCCATCGATGGTTCCGGACGAACTCGAGACCGCTCCGAATTTACTGACAGCTTCGCCGACAGTTCCCCCCTCGGTAATCTGATTGAAGATATTCCGCAGATCGCTTTCATTCACAACTGTTGGTTCCTGCATCCGGAATTGGTTCAGGATTGCTGCCATAGCCGTGCTTCCTACTGGAGTGGCGAGAATAGCAGCGAAGATAGCTACACTGGCTGCTGTTGCCGCCCACTTCCGCCGTCGGTTCATCTGAGGCCGCCGAGTCCGTCTTCCCGTTTTCTTGCCTTCCGTAGTAGAATCAGCCAGCCCTGTTATCTGCGTCATTGCAGTCCTACCACCGGCTGTACCAGCTGTAGAAGCAGCATCTATTAAGGGATCGTTTGTCGTTGATTGCTGGCCCCAAGCTGCCCATACCGGATTTACCGGTTCCTGCGCAATGCTGTCTTGCAGCCTGGCCCAAGCTTCATCCATATTCAGCTGATCTGATTCATGTTTTATAGGATTGGTCATTGATCGTTCCTCCTAAGTAATATATAGAAGCAAAATTTCCAAACGCCGCTGTCCTCACGGTCTAGTCGTCTGCGGGAGCGTCTCTACCGCATGCTGCCTTAGCTTCGTTGTGGCCCTGCTTAGCAGTGTCCCGACAACCGGCGGCTTTACACCGAGCTCTCCGGCGATCTCTGCGTAGCTGTAACCCGAATACCTCAGCAACAGCGCCTGTCTGTCTCTGTCCGGCAGGCTGTCCAGCCAGATCCTGACATCCTCCTGGTCCAGCTTGGCGAGCACCACCTCTTCACCTGTAGGCGGCGAGGCCCCAATATCGAAGAGGAGCTCCTGCTTATTTTGCAGCCGCCGTTCTCTGGCTACTTTATTCAAATAATCATATCCGACCCGGGTAAGCACTCTATGCAGCCAGGCACCGAGCGCTCCGGGGTCATCCGGCGGATTGCGGTAAAGTCTTAAAAATACATCCTGGGCTAAATCATCCGCCGCCGTCTCATCCCGTACCAAAGCAGCAAGTTTGCGCCGTACCACAGGATAGTGTTCATAAAATAAAGCTTTGAATATATCAGATTCCGGAATATCCATTGTTTAAATCCTCCTTATCAGCTGCAGCTATAAGTAAGACGAAGCCTGGAGCTTTTTTGTATCAGAGAACGTCAAAAACATCTTACCACAACAAGTGGAAACGGCTTTGTCGTCCTTTTTAAGGACGGTACCGTTTCAGCGGGAAATAGAAGGATAATTTATAGCGTGAAGCATATAAAATCTTATATTTACAAAAAAAGCAGCCCCTTTTTATGAAAAAAGGAACTGCCGGTATCTTCTAATTAATTTGAGAGGTGACGTTAACAATGGAAAAGATGTGTATGGAAATAATGATGAATATGTACATGGAAGACATGATCCTCTAGGCTTCCCCACGCTTTCCACACCTCTTTCTACCCCTCTTTTTTAAAGTCATGATGGCGTAAAATAAGTTGTGTACCAAGATTTGGAGCCTAGTCAGGCAACAAAAAAGTAGGGTATTCTCGGGATTGCGAAGTCCACCAAGAAAGGAACCCTACTCGATGACTATTTTACCCGAAAACCAGCTGAATAATCTATTTGAAAATCTTGTCACTCAGTTTGTCAAAGACAACATGGAATCCATCATACGTGCCGAAATCCAGGCGTTCATGTCCAGTGAGGAAGCAGGTACACGCAATAGCCGCAACGGATACTACACGCGAGATCTGCATACGAAATACGGGTCTGGAGGTCCCTCGCGACCGCCAAGCCCTCTTCCAAACTCAGCTGTTTGAGCCGTACCAGCGGCGGGACGGTTGGCTCGAGGAGGCGGTGATCCAGATGTACAAATCGGGCATGGGAACCCGGGATGTAGCCCGTTTTATTGAAAGCATGTTCGGGAGCCATTACTCTCCAACAACCGTTAGCAATATTACCGCTACCGTCCTTGACGATATCCACCAATGGCAGAAACGACCGTTAAGCAAGCGCTACTCCGTGATCTATCTGGATGGGCTGTACGTGAAGCTCAAACGGGGCACTGTCCGTGGGGAGGTGGTCTATTTTGCGATGGGTATCGACGAAGATGGACAACGTCAAATCCTGGGGTTCTACGTTGGCGGTCAAGAGAGTTCGAATGGCTGGCGGGAGGTCCTTAAAGACCTGTACACCCGCGGAGCGCAGGAAGTGTTGCTGGGTGTATTTGACGGACTTCCAGGGCTCGATGCTGCCTTTAAAGAGACGTACCCGCAGGCGGATGTGCAGCATTGTGTCGTGCACAAAGTGCGAGCCACGTTCCCCAAAATCCGAATCGAGCACAAAACGGATGTCTTTGAAGCCCTGAAGACCGTGCATACCGCACCGGATGAGGAAGTGGCCCGGGCTACCTTTGATACGGTCAAGGCCAAGTGGAACAAGCTGTATCCGAAGGAAATGAAGTCTTGGGAGGAACAGTTGTCCACACTCCTAACGTTCTACAAGTATCCGGAATCCATCCGCAAAGCGATCTACACGTCGAACCCCATTGAGCGAATGAACAAGGAAATCCGCAAGCGCCTCAAACCGATGAACAGTTTGACGAATATGGATGCGGCCGAGAAAATCGTGTATCTAGAAATGCTAGACTACAATGAGCGTCATGCAGAACGGGTCGTCCCTGGCTTTGGTATGGATACCGTCAAAAAGAAGCTAAATGAGCTATTTGAAGCGCGCTACCCTTCCTTGCCCACACCCGGAGAGGAGTAACTGATAAATCCTGTTTCTGGGGGTCGGGGTTCCCCCTTCCCCCAGAAACACCTACACCCCCAACCCGTACCCGGGGAGGTACTTCTACTCTTTACACAAACTTCTTGACGCTACCAAAGTCTCGTCATGGATGTGATTATGTGATTTCCCTTTTCCAAACTTCCCGGGACTTAGGGGATTTCGTGATTTTTTTGTGTTTTTATCCCCTTTTAGAAGTAGCTTGATTGTGATTTCTGTGATTTCTATGATTTCATTCATTTTAGATTATGAAAGACCACGATATTGGCTTCAACCAGCGTGTTAACACTGAGATCTCAATAAGTACATACAAGACGAAGAAGCCCCACTACCTTGTCTTATAGTGCGGCTTCTGTTAGTAGTTATATATCCATAATTACCCACTTCTGTTAAGCTATCAACATGTCTATAGAAAAGAGGTAAGCGTTAGATGTTCAAATCAAAAAAGTTTCTGATTTTCATTGGTATCATTGCTTTAATAGAAATCCTTATTTTTCAAAGTGCTCCTCTGCGAGACGCTTTAACGATCAACTTTTTCCTTATTTCCATTGCTGCAATTCCAGTTTGGATCATTGGTTTAATTAAACCTACAATTTGATCTCGTCAATAGCTTCCTGGACGTCAAAGTCATCTTCAACTACTAACTGATTAAGCTCAATATCCGGTATATCTACAAATTCTGCAAGCAGCTCCCCGATCTCATCCGGATCAAAGCCGGACAAAGCCAGATCAACTTCGCCTTCCTGCAGCTCACTCAGCAACTGCGCCAAGGCTTCATCATCCCAGCGGCCTGATACCTTATTCAGCGCTAGATTCAGCAGATGCTCCCGCTCCGGGTCAAGGTTAACTACCGATACGGCAAGCTCCGTACAGCTCTGCTCATTCACCATCACCTTATAGCGCTGATGGCCACCAACCATATTTCCGGTCTGCTCGTTCCAGACGATGGGGTCAATATAGCCGAATTCATCCAAGCTGCGGCGAAGCTTCTCATACTCAGGATCTCCTGGCTGAAGGTCGACGCGGGGATAATAGATGGCTGCATTAAGCTGCTCAACCGGTATAATTCTGATGTCCATATGGACCCTCCTTTAAGTTGAGTTGGTTTCTCATCTTGGGACTGGCGCAGATTTCGACACAGGCCAACAGAACCTGCCCGCCCTGCTCTTTTCCTGCCATCATTGAAAAACGCACGTTCCTAAATTAAATGCCTCAGAACGGCTCATAGAAGACTATTTATAGGTATGAAAAAAGCACCCATTAAAAGGTGCTTAAATCTCGACTTTTCTCAATTATTGCGTTCTTTACTATTCTTTGAAATGACGGGAGTTTCTTTTGGATTTCTGATCTGACATTGTCAATATCTGTTCTTCTCTTTACATGTCCTACCTGGTTGCGTAACCAAGTATAAATAGTTTCCTTACTTGTTCGACGAGGATTTCCACTATCCTTATCCTCCATAGGCTCATATTGAGGCCTAGTTTGTATAAAACTATCGACGTTTTCTTGATTATAGTACAACATGTTTATTATTCCGTACAGGAACATAAATTGTTCGACAGCATTGTCATTTTTCAAAGCATATCTGTACATTCTAAGCAATGTTGTATCAATAATTTTTTCTTCCAAATTTCGTTTCAACTGAAGTATTTGGTCATCTGTTAAGGGAGGACTGACTATAGAAAATTTTCCGATCGCCCTATTCGAAAACTCTACCTTATTTGCGATGGACTTTAAGATAATAATAGGGTCTCCAAATTTTACTGAGTAAGTAAATGTAATTTTATCTAGTAGTTTCTCTAATTCCACTGCTACCTGATCTACGAATTCAGATTCATCTACCTCTTCATAGCACTCAAATTTAACCAAGAGGATTTTTAAACTAGATATAAGAATAACCCTTAGGTTTCCTATATTGAATTCAATAGGTTTATCAAACAAAAAGCTGCATGGAATAGAATACTCGATGTGATTACTTGACATTTTTCTTCCCTCCTTCGACATCACATTTCGACGTTCCGGAAGCTCTACTAAGACTTTAGGTATCTCGTTGCGTCTTCTATCATTCGCTTGACATTGGCTTCGATTTCCGCATTATTTTTATCGATTATATTTGCAAAAACCTTAATAATTGCTTCGTCTTGGATGCCTGCACTTCTAAGAGAGGCTTCAACTCTCGTTTTCGATATCCCCAGTGTCATTCTATCCCTCCTTCAAAGTCAGAATTCGACATTCAGGAAGGTTTTTCCTTCTGGCAAATAGGCCTGCCACAAAACTGTGCAGTTCCTTCCCAGCGCCCCCATATGCACCGTGTACACTTCTTTGGCTGCTTAGGGGGCTCTTTCAGTGGAAGACGGATGTTATTCTGTTTTATCCTCATGATCGTCATCCATTCGTGAATATAAATAAATCCATTGGCTCACATCACGCTTCGATACTGAACTGGATTTAAGTGCTGACTCCAAATCACGCTTCCAAGCTTCGGAACCAACGGCTTCAATCTTCCGCTCCAGTTCGGGCTTAGTCTTACTGAGCAAGGTCCATGCGGTGGTCTTAAGCGCTCTGCAGATTTCACCGATATTCTTGCTTTTGCTATCATCCAGCAGATAAGCAAGCAAGCGCTGCTCCTTAATATTGAGCCTATACGGTTTTGCGAGTGTTGCTGCAACCTCTTCGCAGGTCATTTCCAGATCCTCAAGCTCTGCTGCTATCTCCACAAGAATCATCCTTTCGGCATAATAAAAAAGCCGCCCAATAATGAGCGACTTCGGATATGATATGTACGATTTTATGCGAAAAAATAACGATTTTAGCGAAATTCGAACGTTTTAAAAGAACGGCGTCCGCTCCGCATCTGCAGCAAATGTGCTACGCTCTTTGCTTAAAATCTTTACGGACTTTGTAACAAAGGAGGACAAGACCATTTTACAGAGCCAGTGAAATAAGAGTCAAAACCGCCAAAGGTGAATATAAGGCTTGAGCACATCTGTTCACATATCATGCTGTTTATTGCTCACTTTTTCGCTTAAGCGCTCGTCTTAGCATTATTGGCTTTTTTAGCAGCTACCATCTTCTCTCTCATTTGCAGAAGCATTTCGATAAGCTCTTCACGGCCGATGAGACGCACATTATTTGACTTTGCTAGCTTATAAGCCTGCTCAGTATAGTCTCTGTTCGTTACAACCCAAGCAGCTGAAGCACCGTAATGTGAAACTGCCCCACGAACCTCTTGCACTGCCTTCAGTCCAACATTCTTGCTGTACCGCTTAGCCTGGACAACAATTCGCTTCCCGTCTTTGGATAGGACCAGATCAGCGCCGTAATCACCTGCTGCTTGTGTAACTTCAGCTTTGTAGCCTTGGACCGGAATAGGTGACCAAGATATTGTTCAAACTGAACACCTTCCATTTTATCGATCTCTGCAATACCAGACCTCTTCAATCTTTCTTCATGCTTCAATTTCCGCGATATCAGTGCCGCAATAACGACGGCTACGACAAGGATGCAAACAATAATTGAGACCTGTATTGATTTGGTCAAAGTATATGTTATGGCAAGTGATCCGAATAACGAAAGTACCATCACTCCGTTTATAAATTCCTCTTCCTGCTTCGCCTTACTCTTTCTTCTTGCCATTTGGAACCTCCGCTATTGAAAAAGCTTAGCTTCAACAAAGTCTATCATAGTTGAACTTCTATAATCTTCTCCTGTAGTTGTGAACTCAATTCTTAATTTAAGTACACCAGATGTATCCAATTTAATTTCTTTTGGTAAATCTCCACCTAACATTTCAGATGAATAGTATATTTCCTTCCCATCCGCGATAAATTTAACCATTCCTGGATTTGCACTATCTTTTGAATGGTCATCAATACCAACAAGTCCAGTGAGCTTTTTGTACTTACCATTCAAATTATATTCTATAGATCCTTTACCTGTATTAGATTGAAAAAACATGTTTTCTATAGCGATACCATGTATATATTCATTTTCAGCAATTATAAATTTCCCATTATAAGGGCTTAAAATATAGTCGCCAGCATTTACCCACTTGTTAAAGTGGAACTTCACTCCCTCTATATCTGTCCTGGCATAAGATAAATCCGACAAATATTTAAAATCCCCCTCTTTTTTACCAACCCATGCTGTTTTATTCTTCCCATCATAAGTAAAATCTTGACCGGAATTTTTAGCAAAAGAACTTGCTGAGACGTACAATTGCCCGTTATAGATAATTGATTGTGACGATTGTTTCTCAACACCATTGAACATGAACTTTACGTTTTCTAGTACAGCATTTAATTTTACATTAGTTCCGGCAAACACAGTAGAACCTACTACCAATGAACCTATTGTAAGTCCAACAATTAATCCTTTAAGCTTATCCTTCATTATGTTTCTCTCCCATGAATCAGTATGTATTTCCTAAAACATGGATTCGACAAATAACACCTATTTCCTTCCAATACTGCAGGGGATTTTTGAATATCCGTCAAAAACGAAAAAGCGAGAGGAGGTACGCCCCGGTTGATACTGCATTGCTGCAGCAGTGCGTGTCACTCTCGCTTGATTTCCACAGTACAAATATATCATGTCGAAAGCCTAATGAGCGGTCATTATGCCGTCAAATGTCGGTCAAATAGCGGTCATAATAAGTTTTAGTAAGGAATACCCAATGTATCCCATATTTCCTCTGCAGTAATTGCAACTTTTCCTTTAATGGAAGTGCACCCCTCAGCATATAAGTCATATTCAAAAGAGAGATATGCTTTTTCCGAATCAAGTGATCTTTTTAAATAATTTACTTCCCTCCATTTTGGTGATGGTACTAAAAGTGCTATTTCCAAATAGGTTTTTGGGTGGATTGCATCGTTAATGCCACCGGCGAATATTGTTCCTTGTTCTCTTTGGTCCTCGCTCGTTTGAAGTAATCTTTTTAGGTTCCAATTCCCGTTTCCATCAACACCACTCCTTTCTACATTCAGATGTTCACATGTTTTAATTCTAATTGATGGGTAAGTGGCAATGTACTTACCTTCATTTCTGATACAAATTTTTATGAAATATTCCACTTTAGTGTTATCGATACCAATTGGCATGAAAGAATAAAACATCTCAAGCTTAGGCTTTTGTCTTCTGCCAAAACTATCTTCTAACATATAGTGCTCCATCAACACAAAATTATCTGCTGCTCTTGTGTAATATTTGTTATCTTTCAATAATGCACGGTGCGGGGTAAGGTCGCTTACTGGAATATATGTAATAATAAACCCTTCGTCAATTTCTATTTCATCATTCACATATATTGGCTTATTAATAATCCCATTATTCATCGGTGTAATTGCATCACTAACTAGACTGTTCAAATCGGTCATGAACTTTCGCAAGTGCTTTATTGGACGTTCTTCAATAGCAATATCTGGTGACTCTCTGTTTAGTTCTTTTGCTTTTACTCCCCATATCAAAACTCCTCCTGATGCATTAGAGAAACCAGAGAGAGCTTTTGCGTACAAACGTTTATCATCATTCTGAATTCCCATAAAATAAGCATCGGACTTTTCTTTAAAATCAAGAAATAAATTTTCTTCTTGAACGTTAATCATAGACTTAATACCAGCGTATTCTTCTTCTATAATCTTTTCGTATATAAGTAAAGCGTTATCCATTATAGTATTTCACTCCATTCAAAATGAATATATATCTTTCTTTACAATCAGGACCACCCGTCCAACGGGTGGTTTGCTCTAGGGGTATAACCCCTCGTTGCCAAACTGCGCCTAAAGACGCTAGCCTGACCAACATTTGTTCAGGCTCAGTGTAATTTGTCATCTTCACTTACCCGTTAAACGGGCTTATTTCTTTTTGTTCCTTTTGTCACTGAATGGCTCTTCGTATTCTTTTACACTCAATTTGTCTATGGCTTGGTCATGTGCTTCTTGTTCACGGATGTATTTGGTTACCGTGGCTTCATTTAAACCCACGGTGCTCACGTAGTATCCTTCCGCCCAAAATTTTCGATTCCCATACTTCTACTTTAGTCCAGCATGCTTCTCAAAGATCATGAGCGAACTTTTTCCCTTCAGATATCCCATGAACGTGGACACAGCGATCTTCGGCGGTATCGCGACCAACATGTGCACGTGATCTGGCATCATGTGTCCCTCTATGATCTCGACTCCTTTGTATTTGAGCATTTTGCATAATTCATATTTCGATTGAGAGTCCATGGTTAGGCCACAGCGAAATCTCAGTGTTGTGAGAGCGGAGCGATAAATGGACAGACGGGCAGAATTTCAATGAATTTGAAATTTCAAGCGGCGTTTTGGACTCGTTGCTTGACGATGGCAAGTGCAGAGGCAAGTAACACAATCGCATTCAAATATTGGTGTGTTGTCACTTTTTGAATCCCCCAGACGTGAAGCTGGTCTGCAGTTAAATAGGTCTTCATTCGAGAGTTGCAGCGTTCTACACTGGTTCGTTTATTGTAAAGTTCCTTCCAGCCTCGGCTTTCCCGATGCGGCAACGCGTAACGCCGGAGATCCGTTTGACTGTTGATTTTAACCACCATTCCATAATTGGACGACGAACAAGTGACCATACCCAAAGGACAATCCACTTGACCTGTCGCATGTGGACAACGAAATTTCAAATGTACCTTTTCCTGTCCCCAATACGTCATAGGAAATCCCATCGAACAACAAGGCGTGCCTTTGCGGGTGATCCCCGCTGGCGGTTCCTTTTCATTTCGTGGATTCAGCGGAATAATGGCTTGCGCCTTGACGTTCCGGGCCGCCTCGTAGTTTTTCATTTGGTCGTAGCCCGCATCCAGCATGAAGAATTTCACTTTGGATTTTGCAGCGACAATCGTCATGAGTGCAGGCCCTTCGTCTCCGTCGTTCACATGGGCAGGAGTCACCTGGAGCACCATAGGAAGTTCACTCTTGGCATCGACGGCCAGATGCAGCTTATAGCCAAACCACTTGACTTTGTTGCCGAAGGTGTCGAACTTTGCACCCCAGTTGGCATGGCCAGTGAGCTCGCTTTTTCGCTTGGGTTCTTTTTTCTCGTAGGCGTGAATGGCTGCGCTGTCGATGGCGACATGAGTGCCGTCGATGATTCCAGCTTCTTGGCACTGAGCCACAAGATCCTCAAACAACTGCTTGGCAAGGCTTTTGCGAGTCAACTCGGCAAAAACCCGGCTTAACGTGGAAATTGAAGGGGCGGGGATGTCCAGCCGAAGTCCACATTGGTAACGGAAACGAAGGTCAAACTCCAGTCTGCGCGCTAGGCCGGTGAACGTATCGATGTTCTCTAAGGGAGCCGCGAGTAATGCGCGAAGAATGCCTTGACGGCAGTGCCCGTCCGCTCCTCGGGGTGAAGGATTTCTCAATTGTCTCGCGTAAGGTCGCAGGTCCAGTGCGCTGAAAAAGATGGGCAATCGCTCTTTTGATTCGATTTTTTGAAGCTCCTCAAAGGAAAATAGACTTTCTTGGAGAATATACAAAGGGGACTTCCTCCTCTTGAGTGTTTTGGTGTCGTTACCAAAAAACTTCTCCAAGTTGGGGTGAAGTCCTTTTTTATGCTCAAAATCTCTTTGTGTACCAAGGGCTTAGATTAATGCAAAATGCTCATTTACATAAACGCTTGAAGATTTCGATTAAATCTTTCCTTACTTGATTATATATTTCTTTCCGTCTATACTTCGGGTGAACACGATATGGTATTTGCACATCCACTTGTGTGAGCTAGACTATAGCTCTTGTTTGCCATCTTTGACCATTCCTTTCCATTGAGTCTGAACATCTCAATTCTATCGGAATGGTCTTGGTGGTCAAACCCTCGTTCCCTCCACCCGCATAGCGGGTGGTTTTTTGTTTCGTGCGTTTCACGCACTCAACTGGCTAAAGCCATAATAAAGAACGAGCCTAGTCGGCTCGTCCATTCATGTTACCCCGCAAAAGTTTAGGATAGAAATATCTTCTTTTGCTCTTTTTGATGTTTTTGATATTCAATAATTGCTTCGTTATGCTGCTGCTCAAGGAATTCCCGTTGATTAATGGCAAGATCGAGTATTTTCTGGAATTGTGATAGATTAAACGCTTTTTTAGCAAAGTTCTTTAACAGAAATAAAATTCCGATCAGTAAAAAACCTGAATATAAAATCAAAATGATCGTCGTAAATCCATATATGTTAGCATCATCAGGTTGCACCACTTTTGGAAGATCTCTTAAAATCCCTATTAAGAGTGTGAAAATTGCAATCATAGCAGTAATCATACTTGAAAACAGCGCGATCTGCTTGTAATCTTCAGTCAAAGTATCAACTTCAACCTTCATCACTTTTAATTCTTTAATAGGCCTAAGTAAAATATTAGATCTTAGCATCTCCAACTTTAAGAGCCCACTGTCAAAATCTTTTATTTTATTTATTCCTAACTCATCCACTATCTCAATGTAGATCTGCGCTCGATAAAACTTCTTCCTTCTCCAAAAAATGATCATTCACCACTTTTCAACTTAATCCCTCACTCCCTTTATATCGGTTTCCTCAAAATATCTTTGCATCTATATTTCATCTTTTTGTAACTCTATATCTATTTCAATCAGCTTCTTCAAATCGTCCACTGTCTTGATTTCAATCCGCCCGTCCTTGACCAACTTGGCTATGCCGGCCTTAACAATTTTGCGGTACTGAGCCTTGCTTTCCAGGATGCCGGATATAACTTCAAGCTCATACTGTTGCAATAAATCTTCATCTTTTGTTCCCATTGCGTTCCCCTCGGCTTCCGTGTATATTTGGAAACGAGACAGCGGATGTCTGGAAATGCCACGCGTGGCGCGCCGCTGTCTCAGCCGGGGGATACCCTGGGTGATCGGGGGGACGTTGACGCGTCCTCCTTTTAATTTGGGCAAAAGAAAAACCGCCCAACCATAGGCGGCCGAACAACTCTAAAGTATTAATCAGCATCAGGTACAAAATGCTTTGTTATTTCATCAAAAAAAATATTAAAGTCCTCCAATTGATCTTTTAAATAAGTTTTTAATAAGTATGCTGTGCACATCGAGAAGAGCCTCGTACCTAAATATATTTGCATTTGCAATGTTTCCATTGATCTAAGAGGTTGGAACATCACCCCTCCTTCATCCGTTCTCCTGATCCCATCCAAAGAAACGAATCCGTGTGCTTCTAATGAAAAGTTAGAATAAATCAAATCATAAACGTCTTTCAAATTGACTTTCGCAGATAGCTGCTTAAGTGAACGTGGTCCTTTGAAAACGGAATACCAATTAGGATGGAACTCCGGATTCTTCCTTTGAGCTACAAGACTAACCTTTAATCTCATCCACTCTTTATAGTTGCTGCTCTGATAACCGTTCAAAATAATATAATGATCATCGATTTTTTTTTGTAGTTTTTCTGCTGAGAGGCTCCCTTTTATATCAAGTGAAAGGGCCCTTTCACAAGCTTTTATCTCTTCCATTGCAAAGCCGACATAATAATAATTCGCCCGTTCTTCAATCTTTTTATAATCAATTAGCAAATAAGAAAAGTTAGCACTCGCTTCAAATAAGGATCTAAGAACCACTACAGAACTACTTTTAGAATTGTGATCTACTAATAAGAATAATCCATCAAGTAGTTCCAATACATTTCTGTAGAGAGATAGGACAATTATTTCAGTATTTCTGAACTTTTCGTTATCTCGTATTATTCTTTTCATCACTAGATCGCCATAACTTATACATTTGCTTAAATGTACTTTTTTCAGTTCATCCTCAGAATAATCACTATACAACCTATCTATCTCGGTTTTTAACATTATTCAAACCTCCATATGGAAATACCTTAATGTAGCATAACACAAAGGAGATTTTTCTAGCACATACAGCAATACTTTTTAAGTATCACGATGAAGTAAAACAGGCTCAATATCAGTTGCGATCTGATACCGCAATTTGATCACATCACAAAATACCGGATCAAGCTCCGTTGTTCTACAGGAGCGGTCAAGCTGCTCACAGGTCATTAGGGTAGAGCCACTGCCACCGAATAGGTCGACCACAGTGCCTCCACGCTGGCTACTGTTCTGGATTGGAATAGCCAACAGCTCCAGTGGTTTCTGATTCGGGTGAAAGTACTTCGAAACATCACCTCGAGAGACATCCCAAATAATAGTTTGAGTCCGATCTCCATACCAACTAGGTGACTTCCCTTTGATATGAGCATAAAATACTGGCTCATGCTGAAATCTATATTGCGATCATCCAAAACTTGCAGAATTTTTGACCCAAATACACTGCTTTCTACGCACAATACCAGCTGCGTTCATCGCATTCTCGAAATCCCTCTGATACCATGTCGGGTGGAAGATATATATGGCCGCTGTAGGCAGCATCACTGTCACATAGTTCTGGAAAATAGCATACAAAAAGCCCGCAAACTCATCTGCGGGCATGTCGTCGTTCAGGTACCTGCTTCAGCCATACGGGCCGAGTCGCTTTTTACCGCTACATTATATGGTGGGTCCGTCACTACCAGATCCGCCTTGACTCCGTCCATTAGCCTGGAAACATCCTCTACATTCGTAGTGTCACCACATAGGATATGCCGGCCAAGCTGCCACACATCACCACGGCGTGTCTCAGGCTCTTTAATCTCGTCAAGAGCTTTCTGGACGTCGAAGTCATCTTCAACTAATGACTGATTGATCTCAATATCCGGTATATCAACAAACTCTGCAAGCAGCTCCCCGATCTCCTCGGGATCAAAGCCGGAAAGCGTCAGATCCGCCCCGCCTTCCTGTAGCTCACTAAGCAGTTGCGCCAAGGCTTCATCATCCCAGCGTCCTGACACCTTGTTCAGCGCCAGATTCAGTAGCCGCTCCCGCTCTGGGTCCATGTTGACCACCGATACGGCCAGCTCTGTGCAGCCTTGCTCATTCACCATCACCTTGTATCGCTGATGGCCGCCCACCATGTTGCCGCTCTGCTCGTTCCAGACGATGGGGTCAATATAGCCGAATTCGTCCAGGCTGCAGCGAAGCTTCTCATACTCCGGATCTCCCGGTTGAAGGTCGACGCGGGGGGTATAGACAGCTGTATTGAGCTGGTCGATCGTTATGATTCTGATGTCCATAGTAATGCCCCTTTCCAAAAGAAAAAGCACCGCAAATGGTGCTTTTTATAAATTCATAGATTTTCAATCTTACCATCCATTCCATTCCGAATCTAATTCGGCAAATTCCGCCTCACTATCGCTTATCTTTATTAACTCAGGGTGTTTTTTTAAATATTCACTTGCCCAAGGTTGGATATTATATGAAAAATAAACACCACCTTGACTAAGGCTCGCTGATCTAGTAATAATTTGATACGTCTCAAGTTCGTTTACCACACCATCATTCATTGGGCACTTGGCTTGTTGTGTGATTGATAAAATATCTTGATAGGATAAGTTTTTCTTGTGGAGTCAGCCTATGCAATTTCTGATTTCTGAACTTGATTAAACCTTTTCTTTTTTTCGCCTGGGATAAACCCGTAAAGAATTTTTGAGTAATATTTATTAACGAAATAACACCGGACACGAGAAATACCGCACCGATCCATGATTTATAATCGTCAATTACTGTAGTTAGCTTAATGAAATCAGTAAACTCTGATGGTAAGAACAAAGCTAATCCTGTGATTAAAAATATAATCAAAAGATGCTTGGTGCTAAGCATTAAAAATTCTACAGCCTTTGTCAAAAACTCCAAAATAATCGCCCCTTTTGATTTAGAAAGCATCTAAGGTAATTAGATCCTAATCGGCTTTTTTGTGTTGTGTTGGTTTTCACCTTCAATCAAGTAAAAAATCAGCATCAGACGAAGGGAATCCATCCCCCCTGCTCTTTACCGCTCGTCATGACACAAAAAACACGTTCTTGCATCCAACGCCTGAGAACGGCTCACAGAAGGCCATTTAAGACTTAAAAAAACCAAGGTTGTAATGCATTCACTTTTCAGATAGATACCTAGAAAAATAGTATCTACCATAATCCATTACATCATAAAGATTGCTGTTCAATGTATCGTATGAGTTCGGTGAATTCTGCTTAGCAAAAGCATCGTCTATAAATGAACGATAAGTGTTATACAAGTGATTTTCTATGATAAACGGTTCAACTTTGGATCGATAGTAGTACTTGTATTCTTCAGCCATCGTAGACCTAATCTCTTTTAAGCATGCAAGCGCAGCTGATTTGTTTGATTCAAGCAATTTCATACCCTTCTCAGCCAAGTCAACATAGTGCTTAACGCGTTCTATAACTTGTTCTACTGAAATTTCATTTTTATCAAAGAGTAATACCGACTCAGTCAGTGCCATTGTCCACTCACTCTCCTATTATATTTTGATAATGAGGTTTCTTTTATAAAGAAAGAGAAAAGCACCCGAAGGTGCATTAATTAAGACCATAGTTTTTTGCAAGTAAATCAAGTCGCTCCAGAATAAATTCTAACTTTTCGTCGTCATTAATATTTTTTTTATAATCATCAGCAAGACTCAAAATGTACTGAACCACTTTAGAATCATCTTTAAGCTTTACCAATACGGGATTCAGAAATTCTTTTAGAACATCTGCGCAAACACCCGCGTCAAGTTGTCTGGGATTCATTCCCATAAGCAATGAATCTGTGTTTTCTCCTAAATACTCTAAGAATACTCTACTGATTTGAAAGAACCGTTCTATTTGACTTTGGCTCATATTAGTATCTTTATCAATATACTCTTCAAGGCCAAAACCTTCACCAACATAAAAGAGTAAATCACTGGCTCTTAATCGTTTGGAGTAATCTTTCGTAAGAACATCAATCGTTATAGTGTCATTAACCATTTTAGTTTTTCTTTCTATAATGAATGAGCCAAGAGAGGGGCTAGGTTTTACAATTATTTCTTCCTCGCCTCTTCTAAAACTCCAATAAAAATTAGTCGAATCCATTTCTATGCCCTCTTTACTGAGAACAATCTTACAAACTTGAAAACCCTCGTCAATTAAAGCCAAATACTTAGCGTGCTGTAATGCAATCTCTGACATCTTATTAGCCCCTTCCGACACTATTCATTCTTCTAGAGATAAATTCTTCCTTTTAGGAAGGTTTTTCCTTCTGACATTTCACTTTAGAACAAAACCGTGCGATTTCTTCCCAATGGCCCCATATGCAGCCCTTACACTTAGCCGGCTGCTGAGGTGGATCTTTTAAGCGCCGCTGTTGCTTCTTCTTCAAATTAATTCCCCAAAAATAAAAAAGCCGCCCAATAATGAGCGACTTTGGCTTTGATATGTACGATTTTCAGCGATAAAACTACGTTTTGGGCAAAATTCACACGCTTTTAAGAATGGCGTCCGCTCTGCATCCGCAGCAAATGCGCTGCGCTCTTTGCCTAAAATCTTTACGGACTTTGTAACAAAGGAGGACAAGACCATTTTACTTACCAAAGGAAATGAGAGTCAAAAGGACCAAAACCGATTTCCGACCATTCCTGGTACACGGACTCTCGAATCCTTAAAATCTCTAACTCTTTCATATCTACATGCCTGCCGATGGATTATACTGTAAAAAATAAAACTAAGTAGGCCATATGTTTCGAGAACCTTTAAAAAAGCATTGATCCGGATAGCAATTGTCATTCCTCTTGGATTAATACTGGGACTCATTGTAGATCACTATTCGAAATAGAAGAAGCGAGAGGAGGTGCGCCCCGGTTAAGTGCCGCAGGTGCGGCCGTACGTGTCACTCTCGCCTAATTTCCACAGTACAAATATAACATGGTGATGTTCTAATGAACGGCCATTGTGCGGTCAAAAAACGGTCTGCTTTCGGTCATTTTTTTTGCAAGCTTTATAAATAAGAGAATTAGATAAAAACTCTGTGGCACAAGACATACCAAACGCCGTTATTGCTAAAAAGTCCGAAAGCTTAACACTAATAAGATTATTATAACTAAAATAAACAATTGAACTTATTCCAACAACAACAACAACAAGTATTGATATAAATATTCTGCCTAAATATTTTTTTTTAATAGAAGTTTTCAAATTTCTTTTATTTAGTTTCAAATAAGAACTATAAAGAATTAAAGATAATGCCAAAACTATAGTCAGACTATTAATAAAAATAAGTAATGAGAAATCATTATTTTGTAATCTTAATATCCCAGTATTAAAAAAACTATAAGCAGGGTTAATTGAATGAGGTTATAAACTAAATTCTTCATAAAGATTTTTCTCAACAATCTCTTCAGTTATTTTAGGAAGTATGTAAGAAATAAAACTGAAATATTCTCTAAACTCTTCTTCACTAATTGAACATTTATTACCTCGTTCTAAACTGATAGTTAAATTATATGTTAGTGAGTATTCCTCATTACTTTCATCATGGAACACTCCTAAACTCCCATAAGCCAGTCCCTCATTCTCCATCAAGATCTTTAAAGCTAATTTATTGGCTTCTTCAAAATTAATAACCTTTATTAGAGAGTACAGATGTAATGCATTTATAGCCTTTCTATACCAAATAGCAATTCTATGACTATCTGTTTCTGTTTTCATTGAAATAATAAACATCTCTTCTTCCTCTTTAAATAAATACGGAATATTTAGTTTGTTTAAAATTTCAGATAAATTTTTTATTGTTTTTTTATCCATTTTCCGATCTCCTCTATGACCCTTTACCTAAACTCCACCATCTTCACATTATGTGGAGAAATTATAAGACTATCCATAGGATTACTGCATTTAAAACCAACGAGTTGATGTTGAAAATTATCATTTAAGTAAGATTCAACTTCAGTAATAAATTCTGTGAAGTTTGATTGGTCGGGTAACATAAAACTTAACTTTGAAGGTGTGGCACTAACAATTATTTTTGTTTCATCATTAAAAGCATCGGCATAGTAATTCGAATATTTATAAAAACTAATATTGAAATGCTTTTCTGTGGAGTTTAGGAGAGACTTATAATTATTTTTATTACTAACTAATAAATCTAGCGTTAGCACTAAGCATCCCCCCCCCAACTAAAGAAATCAAGGCATCTTTGTGAAATGGATTCTTTTTCCTTTACATAATCAATATTTCTAGATTCCATGCTAGCAAAAAGAAGAACTACAGCCTTGGTGATATTTTCCTTTGATTCTTCCCAGTTAGTGTGCGATAACCTGAGCTCATTAATACGCCATTCAGGCAACTGTTTGTCTATGCAAGATTGAATAATTAATTCACGTTTTTCTCTGGTGAAATAATCCTCAGCCCAGTTAAAAAACTCAGTATTTAGTTCTTCCTCCATTTGCATCACTTTATATTTCTGAACATCAACTCCTTCAAATCGTTCTTGAAATTGTAGATAAACACTTAAGCTCATTTTTCAATTTCCCCGCCCTCAATTCTTTCATGATAAAATTTGTTTCGTAATTGACCTATATCCATATTTTAACTCTTGGTCTTTAAACAATTCGACATTATAAACAATAATCCTTCTCACGTTTTTATTAATTAGAATAAATATATAATACAATCAAAAAAAAATGATACTTAATCATAAATTTCCCCTACTCATTGAATTACCTCTAGTCCAAGTGTACAAGCCAATAAATAAATTGCCTTGACTTCACCCGCCGATATTTCCGCTCACTCATTCCCAATTCCCCGCACAGAATGGAATCATACTCATCCTCATGCTTCATATAACGCAGCTGTATGATTTCCCTTCCGGCCTTTTTGAGTCTTCCCATTGCAAGATCCAGCAGCATTGACTGTCGCTCCAGTTCCGCCTCCCTGTCTGTGTTCCATACTGCTATATTTTCCGTAGTCCGGCTAATTGTATTTGTTGATCCATGATACCGCGGCTCTGGACTGGCCGTGAGGGCCGCCTGGCGCCGCACGAATCCAATCTGCCGGTACATACGAACCGTCTCCAGATACTCCTCCACCCTCCGACGGGTCTCTGTTTCGTCGATCGGGAAGATGTCAAAAGCCAATTGGATTGCTAATTTGTCGCTTTTCCTCATGATAATCCCCTCACTCGTGGTATAATTCGAATGAAGGTAAGACATTGAACCCCCGCCCCGACCAAGGATATGGGGGTCTTTACATATTATCGTTTTTCAAAGCCCGCAAGCTTTTTCCGCAGCTCCACATTCTCCTGTAGTAACCGCACGTTTTCTTCACGTATGGCTTCATATGGCTTAGTGCATTACTATCCTCCTGCCCTACAACCCGTAGTGTCCGGACCTCAAAATCTGTCTTCTCCAGATAACCTTTGTTCACTAATTGCTTAACCAGTGAATGCGCTGTGGAACGAGACTTCAGCTTCAGGAGATCCGCAACCTCCGTAACAGATGGAGCATAACCTTTCTGATCGATGAAACCTTTTATGAGCTGCAGCGTCTCGGCTTGACGATTCGTAAGAGGCTTCTTCATTACTTTATACTCTCCTCCCGCAACTGCCGGCGTTTAAAATCAAATCCCATTCTCTCCAGCTTCCCGCGTACTCCTAAAGCACTCTTTCCAAGAGCCTGAGCAATCGTTTCATAGCTATAGCCTTCTTTTGCCATTCGCAGCAGCGTCTGCACGTCCTCTGCGGTGTATTTGATATGATTCTCAAGGCGAACCGGACGTACCTTAACTCGGAGATCATGGAGCCGACGCTTCACTGCGGCCTCGGAACGATCAAATAGCTTGGCCACATCCGGATAAGTCATTCCTTTAGTTCCGAGCACCTGCACCAGTCGCTGATCCTCCTCAGGCGTCCAGTCTACAGCCTGATATGTCTTCTGGGACCGCATCTGGTCCGCTCTACGCTTTACTTTCGACCAAGCCGGCTCAGCGCCAAGTAGAAACCCGAGGATGACCAAAGTCTCTAATAACAGGGAAATCAGGGCGGTTGAACAGTTCGGCTGTTTTCGATTCACCGATGCCGAGTAAATCCATGAATTCTTCCCTACGTAGGGATGGTGGAAGGTCTTGAGTAGTTGCAGTTTGTACTGATGCTGCTACCGTTTCTCTGATCCAACGTTCTAGGTCATCGGTTTCTATGACAACTACTGACATTTAGATCACCGCCTATTTGAATTTAATGAGCACATACCGGGAATAGCCTTGGCCGTGCTCTCGGTAATCGAGTACCCAGCCTTCATTTATCAGTCGAGTTGCTTCCTCCGCTTTACGCGTTTCTTTAATTTCTCTGATATCTTGAGCTTCCAGTTAGATCACCTCCTTCACTGATTTAGTTTCCTCTTTCTGCTAAAATGGTTGTTGTCCAGACTGACCAAATTTTTCAGGAAAGGAGGTGAATGTAGTGCCACCTTTTGAAATCCAATCTCTGTGTAAAATCAAAGAATTGCGAACATCTCATTTTCAAATAGGCGATAGTAGCGACTCTATAATTAAAGAACTGAACGACATGCTATCTAAGGGATGGGTGCTTCTCAAAATTTACACTACTGTCTCTAGTCACCCAGTAGATGAAAACAATGTTCGTGTCACAGGAGAAACCTTGAGCTATGTCCTGGGCTTCCCTCACAGCGGATTCAGTTATGTTGCAGACCAACATCGTTCGGAATTTGACCTATGACATACCTGCTGGATGTTTGATGCAGAAGCATCCAGCCTCTTTCCTTGTAATAATCGACTTCACGGAGACTGGTTACTTCCTTGATCTCCTTTACTTTCGAGAGATATTGATGTTCATCCATCTCATCACCTCCTTGGTATATTTTTTCCAATCAGATCACCTACTTCACTGAATAAATCCCCTCTTTCTGCTAAAATAGTTGGTGTCCAGACCACTATTCTTATGAAAAGAGTTTATGAAACGTTAATTGAAAGAGACATTAGTGAAGTCAAGCGTGTTGATAGTATTGATGAAGCAAATACATTATTTCAGCAGGTTGGGTCCTTTTAGAAACAGGAACTAAAGTTCTTGAAAATGAAACCACGTTTTTCTTCCTTCTCAGCAAGACTGGCCTTATGGAGCTTGATGAGATGATCGCTGAGATCGAAAAAGAAAAACAGAAAAAGGTTATTCCCTTCAAATCTGAATCATAAGAAATTTGTAATTATCCTGGTGGCTTGCAACTTTGATAAGCAGCCACCCTTCTTTTAATAGCTTTAAGACTTCAAACACATCGGCTGTTTCTCTGAGCTCTTTTACAATCCTCACCTAACCCACCTCCTTATCTGAATTTCTTCTGTACACTGAACTTGTACTTTTAGTCCAGAAAAAAGTGTGTTTATGTCTTCTTCAAGAATTTCAGATACCTTGAACGCATCCGAAAGTGAAGGATTTGAATAACCGTTCTCCCAGTTACTTACGCTTGCTTTTGAATAACCCATCAATTCTGTAAGTCCCTCCTGAGTGAAACCCTTCTTCTTTCGAGCCTGTGTCAAGGATTCATTTTCATGTCCTCAACTCATTTGTACACCACCCTTGTACTTATGGGAAGATTATAAAGTACAAGTATAGTGTATTTTAACATATAAATACAAGTTTCATGTACTTAATTTATTTTCAAATAATATAAATGTACAATATACTTGTACTTTTATATTTATGGGAGGGCTAATATTGTTCCGAGGACATCGACTTACCAAATGGAGGAAGATAAGAAAACTAACTCAAGAGGAACTTGCCTCAAAAATAAAAATGACAAAATCCGCAATAAGCAACTATGAAAATGGACATAGTACCCCATCTGATGAGACTCTTGTTGCGTTAGCTGACACCCTTGATGTTGACACAGATTATTTATTAGGTAGAAGAGATACGCCGAAATTTGAAACAAACATGTCCTTCTTCGGTGGCCCTGACAAATACACTCCAGATGAGCTTGACGAAATGGAGGCAGCTCTCCTGCGTTACCGTGAAATGAAGGAGCGGGCTGCAGAACAAGCTAAAAAAACAGAATAATTAAGCAACTCCCTCAGCCGATGGGGATAATTTAAGGAAGAATTTTATGGAAGAACTCAACGAACCCGTTTTATTACAGAAACAACAACCACGCCAAGTTACTTATGGAACAAAGATTTTTCTCATTTCAACGCTTCTTCTAATAACTGTAGCTTCTGTCACCTTTTCGATTTTCTCTTTTATGAAAAGTCGTTCTATAGAAGAAAAATTTACTGAACTATCAAACAAGTTTGAATTAGCCAATAGTGAATTTAAGACCCAAAATCAAGCTTTTCAATCACAAGATATAGCAAATAAACAATTTATTAATGCGCTAGTTTTTAACGCTCTCCAACATGATATGGAAGATGGTGTCGTTACTGATAATTTTGTAATCAATAAAATAACTTTCCGGAAGACTCTTTCAGCTATGGGTACCAGCGGATCTGATATTGACTTATCAACCCAACCATTAATTGATGCGAAATATGAGGGGCAAGGGCATTTTGATTTAACGGATAGAGAATTAAAAGTAATGATTGAGGATTTATTGAAGGATACAGAAACTTATTTTGAATCAATTCGTGAAATTTATATAGATTACCTACCTGAATGGAAAAGCCTTTCCCATACCGTCAGCATACAAAATTACGAATTAGGTACATATTCAGATGGTGTATTCAAACTAAAGGGCGAATGAAAAATATTAAAAAAGCCAGCAATGGCTTTTCTTTTCACTCAAAAACAGAACATACGTACCCATATTGGAGGAAGACTCATAAATTTTTCCATCTACTTCAAAACTCCGTTTGAACAGTTGATTGAAGATGAGTATCGATCAAAAGGTGTATTAACAGCTGCTGATCTTGATATTCAGGTTATTGCTCTACTATTTCACGTAGAAATTGTTTACTACAATGGCGTTTCGTGCAGCGACAACGACATGCGTGTCATATTCTTAAATCGTTATGACGATTTATTCAAGCAGACAATGATATTTTTTCACGAGCTTTGCCATGTTCTTCGGCATGCTGGCGATCAGCGCCGAATGCCGCAATTATTTAAGCAACTTCAGGAGAATGAAGCGGAGATGTTCAGCCTTTACTCTACGATGCCCTTTTTCATGATAGAAAAAATAAACTTCTCTCAATTTGAGGCGGAATCAATCGGCATGATCGCAAAGGAATTCCAGTTCCCCTCGCAATTCGCTCAACTGCGCTTAAAACAGATTACGGAGCGTATTGCCGAAGCTGAATTTATGTCTGCATTCGTTTACACAGCAACGACAATGGATGAAAACATGTATATTAGCTCATCTACCTTGAATATCCAATGAGTCTATGGATATGAAGATCTCTCAAGACCCCATACATTGGTAATCGAAAATCTAAACGGTTTCGATTGGAGTGACGAACTACATGTAGAGATCGATGGTAACATCAAAAGTTGCGATCCAAAACCTCTCATTATACGAGATGGGGCATTTGTGACAACGGGTAATCTCTCTGTTACCCATAATCGGACCGGTTATATATCCATCAATATGTCCCGCGTCGCCTGGCGCCACGGTCAGACTGCTACAAGGTTGTTTCTGCCCATGGAAGCCATAGATGATGCTATCAATTATTAAATTAATCGAAGATCAGCAATTACAAATAATCTGGGGGAGTGACTATCATGGCGAGCTTTACAAAAATACCGGCTAACAATAAACAAGGATACAAGTGGCGCTGTGTCATGGAGGGTCCTCCCGATCCTGTAACTGGACAGCGGCAACAAGTGGCCAGAATAAGGGAGAAGAAGACAGATGCCATGAACGCAGCTCAAGTGGTAATAGATAAGCTTAATGATGGCCTGAACACCAAGAAGGCTAAGAAAATGACCTTCAGGGAAGCTGCTGAGGAATGGCTGCATACCTATTCCAAGAGTGGTGTGAAGGACGCCACTATCCGTATTCATAAATCCGAGATAAAGATTTTAAATAAATTACCAGTCTGAAACGCCTATCGATAGACCTACAAAGAGCAGCCATCAAAAGATGCTGAACAAGCTTGATGATGATGGTTACGAATTCAATACAATATCCGGGGTACATGTTACCGCCAATATGATTTATAAGTGGGCAATCGATGAAAAACTGCGGACAGATAATCCTTGTTCTGGGACAAAAATTCCAGTTCGGCAGCTGACCGTTGAACAAATGCAGGCTAACGCTCTAAGTGAAAAGTATTTAGTACGATCTGAAATTGAAGAGTTTTTAGCTGCAACTGAGAAATTTGGCAAAGGGGATGACTTGGAGGTTTTCTACCTTCTTGTATTTAGTGGGCTACGTCCCGGTGAATTATGCGCATTACAGTGGGCTGATATTTATTTTGAGACATACGATCTGGACGTAAACAAAACGATCTATTACCCGCGCGGAGTTAAAGGCGAGTTCATGTTGACCCCGCCAAAGAATGAGGGTTCAGTCCGAAGATTTGACATTGACAAATTCATAATTGATAAGCTATTAATAATGAAGGAACGTCAGGAGAAACGGCATGAGCGATACAAAGAAAATCACAGTGATTTTTATGAAGGGAACTTTGTGTTGACCGATGATGACGGTTTACCCTTCACCCTTAATAAACTCAATGATCGGATGCAGCGAATTATCAAGAGAACGAAAATCACCAAGAATGCTACTGCTCATATTTGGCGTCACACACATATCAGTATGCTAGCTGAAGCCGGTGTGGATGTTAAAACAATCATGAAGTGGGTGGGTCATACTAACTGCATGCCATTTTTTTATTTTGTATTATCAACTAAGGGTATCAATTCATCTATTATCTGATCTTGATATATCTCTCCTGAATTTGCTTAGCCACTGTAATCCGCTCCATCTTCAGCTCCCAAATCTTCTCTTTCCACCGGTAACTGTCCTCAGCATCCTCATGTTCTCTCAACTTGTTGAACAATTCCAGCAGCATCAGGTTTATATGATCAAACCGGTTCCAGAGTTCCCGGACATTCTCCACTCTTTCCCGCTCTTCGGAAGATTCCTTGAAGTTCTTTAAATTCTCAATGATGTCAGCCTGCCACTGTCCATCGTTAATTGCTTTGGCGTAGTTTAAAAGATCCAGATAATCATCGACTGACATGTGTACCGACTCCTTAATTCCGTTATACCAAGTATTATACTCGGTATTGTATATATTGCAAGAGGTCAATCATAAAAAAATGCGGACATCAGAGATGCCCGCACATGATATTTATTACATAAGCTTCTTTATATCATCCTTAATCTGTTCCGATTTTGGACCAAATACGATTTGCACCGCACCATGACCAAGTCTCATAACCCCGGAAGCGCCCAGTTGTTTAAGCGCAGCATCTTTTACCGCCTTATCGTCGTTTACGATCAACCGCAGCCGTGTAATGCAGGCATCAATATTCCGGATGTTGGACGGTCCGCCGATGTTTTCCAGAATTTTTGCGGCTTGGGAAGAAACACCTGCCGAAGCCCCGCCGATGGACTTTTCTTCGATTTCATCCTCGGTCTCATCTTCCCGCCCAGGCGTCTTTAGCTTAAATTTCACTATAATGAAGCGGAAGAGCACATAATAGAGGACGAAGAACGCAAGTCCTATCGGGATAAGCATCCATGCATTAGTAGTAAGCTTCAGGTACAGCAAGGAATCAATCAAACCTGCAGAGAATCCGAAGCCCATCTTAACATCAAGGACGTACATCAGGGCCAATGATAACCCTGTCAAAATGGCATGCACCAGATATAAGAGCGGAGCAACGAACATAAAGGAAAACTCAAGCGGTTCAGTAATACCTGTTAAAAAGGAAGCAATCGATGAACCAATAAAGATAGAGGCAACCAGTTTGCGTTTCTCCGGTTTTGCAGTATGGATAAAAGCAAAGGCTGCGCCAGGCAGAGCGAACATCATAATCGGGAAGAACCCGGTCATGAACATCCCTGCGGTTTTGTCTCCGGCGAAGAAACGTGTCAAGTCCCCGTGTACCAGTTCACCGGCTGCATTGGTAAAGTCACCAATTTGAAACCAAGCAATGGTGTTGAGTACGTGATGTAATCCGATAGGGATCAGCAAACGGTTGGCTGTACCGAAGATAAATGCGCCCACCGCGCCGAGACCCACAACCCAGTTCCCGAAATCACTGATTACATCCTGTATAGGGCTCCAGATCATACCTACGAATATGGCAAGCACCATCATGGAACCGGCAGTCACGATCGGAACAAAACGTTTGCCTGCGAAGAATCCCAGCCAATCCGGCATCTTGATATTGTGGTATTTTTTATAGAGGGAGGCCGCCCATGCACCGGCGAAGATACCCCCGAGTACCCCCATATTCAGAACAACGTCATCATTGATAAATGAGAACTGCAAGGGTACGATAGCCAGAACTTTGGTGAGTACCAGGTATGAAATCAACGCAGACAATGCCGCTACAGCATCTCCGGCGAATCCTATGGCCACACCGATAGCAAATATTAAAGCGAGATTGCCGAATATGGCGCCCGCGCCAGCATTCAGGAATGGAGCAACATACTGATTCAGGAATCCGCCTACATTAGCCCCCAGATGCCAATCTTTTTCGTAATTAATCAAAGCTAATCCTTGCAGAATCCCTGCTGCCGGCAATGTCGCGACCGGAAGCATCAGAGACTTACCTAACTTTTGTAAAAAAGCCAACATAATATCATCCCCTTGGTTTCATGATTGGTTCTGCTCAAGTATGCTAGTGCTTTGAAGTCACCCGTAGAACGATATTCGTACCCGCTGTGACTGCACCATAGAGACTCTCTACTTCCGGTAAATGTTCCTCCATACTCGTTACGATTACCGGCGAGATTGTTGCAAGTCCTGCCGCCTGTATAGCCTCAAGATCAAACTCAATCAAGGTCTGCCCTGCCTTTACGCTGTCTCCGGTAGCAACATGGCTGACAAATCCGTTGCCTTTCAGGCTGACCGTGTCGATTCCGATATGTAGCAGCAGCTGTAATCCGGACGGATGCTCAAGAATCAATGCGTGATTGGATTTCACGATATGGGCAATCTTGCCGTCAAACGGAGCCTTAAGCCTCCCCTCAGCAGGTTCAATTGCAATTCCGCTGCCCATGTGTCCGCCGGCAAAGGTATCATCAGGGACCTGGTTCAAAGGAACCGCTTGCCCGCTGATAGGAGCTGTAATTTCTATGATCTGTTCAGTATGCTGCTCTTCTTTTTTGGATTTCCATTTGGAAAACATCCGCGCCACTCCTCGCAAGCTGCTATTTGTTCTTCTCTAAAGTTTGGAATAGCCGGTGCAAGTGCATCGCGAGGAAACATAATTCTTCATCAGGAACTTCCACTTCCAGTGAACTTTGCATTACCTTCCCGAGTTTCTGCGCCAGCTTATATTCCGCTTTATACTCCTTCTTAATGTGCTTCACGAAGGGATTATCTATTAAGGATCCCTGCAGTATCCGTTCCAGCGAAAATCGCAGATGAATCATCAACCGGACATGGTTCATACTGCCATGCTCAAAGGTAATCTTCCGCTCTTCCCGGATCATCTCAATCAATTCATTCACGATATTGGAGGCTTTCACCAGCTGTCCAACCGGAACATTGCTCACAGCGGAGTATACATGATAGGTGAGGAATCCTACTTCGTCCTCAGGAATCTGTATTTTAAACTCGTCACTGATTTTTTCTGCCGCTTTGAAAGCGATCTCAAATTCCTTCGGGAACGTCATTTTGGTTTCCTGTAAAAAAGGATTAATTATATCCATCCCGCCCCTCAGACGGTAGATGGTAAACTGGATATGACTCGGGAGCGCCAAATAAATCTTGTCGTTTAACTTGCCGGGAAACTGACAGGTGATATCTCCGATAATCTCATCGGTGATTTTCATTATTTTAGGATCAATGTCCTCCAGCAGTATTTGATACTGGCTCCATTCTTCCCGGTCTTCCAGGCGAAACAACTTTTCGATCCGGTGATCGTTGCTTTCAATCACACCGGCATCTTTCACCGCAAAGCCGATGCCTTTGCCAATAATGACATATTCCTTGCCGTTCTTTTCTCCCTGGACCATTACAACGTTATTCCCAATTACACGCTGAACTTGAAATTGTTCGATTTCCCGTGACAAGTTCTCCCCTCCTTCCCCTAATCTTCAGGCTACAGGCAACAAAAAAAGCCAAGAACCGTCTCAAATGAATGAAGACAATCCTTGGCTCATGCCCTTTTACGGTAACACGCCAACTACATATAAATGATCATTTATGAGCCTATCATAAATCATAGTTCATATCGCCGTCAATGGTAATTTTCAAAAGTCAAGCAAACTCATAAGCCTAAGCTTATTCAACCGCAATCCATCGGCACATTCGGGTAATCACGTCTTTCATAACTACAGGTTTGCTTATGAAATCAGTTGCGCCCGCCGCCAGGCATTTCTCACGGTCCTCTTTCATGGTTTTGGCTGAAATCGCGATAATCGGCAGATCCGGAAGCAGGAGTTCTTCACGGATGATTGACAGAGTATCATAACCATCCAGATTCGGCATCATAATATCTAGCAGCACGATATCTACATTTGCCTGTTCCCTGACAATCTGTAGACACTCAAAGCCTGACTGTGCCGTCAGGATATTCATCTGATAAGGCTCCAGCCCTTGCTTAAGGGCATAAATATTACGAAGATCATCATCAACAATCAGCACAGTCCTGCCTTGAAGCATCTCATATTGTTTCTCAAACAAACTTGTGTCCACAGTTATAGTGGCCTTCTCAGGCTTTTGAGTGACTTCCCGCTCCCGTGCCGCCGCAACGGATGACCAGGAACCCGGTGGCTGAAGTCCATCCTCCATGTCAGCTTCAAGACAACGGCAAGGAAGAAATAGTGTAAAGGTGCTGCCTTGGCCCAGCTCGCTTTGCAGTGAAATATACCCACCCAGTAATCTGGCCAGCTGCAGGGAGATTGACAGACCCAATCCGGTTCCCCCAAATTTGCGTACAGTTGAACCGTCTGCCTGCATGAAAGCTTCAAAAATCAGCTCACGATGCTCTTCCGAAATCCCGATTCCCGTATCCTTGACGGAGAAAGCCAAAACTGGCTCAGTTGGGTTATACTGCGGGTCAGAATAAGCTTCGATCCGGGTAATGTCAACTTGCACGGAACCTTCCTCCGTAAACTTAAAGGCATTGGACAGCAGATTGCGCAGAATTTGATGCAGCCGCATTTCGTCGGTATAAAATAGATCCGGTACCTCTGCACCGACGTTCACAGAAAACTCCAATTTCTGTTGTTCGGCGGTTTTACCAAAATAACCCCTGAGCAATGTAGGCAGCTCCGTAAGGTTGACCGCATCCATTTCCACCATCATTTTGCCGGCCTCCACCTTGGACAGATCGAG
The DNA here is from genome assembly GCF_038007405.1 of Paenibacillus sp. FSL M7-1046. NCBI lineage: Bacteria > Bacillati > Bacillota > Bacilli > Caryophanales > Paenibacillaceae > Paenibacillus > Paenibacillus sp. FSL M7-1046. Next base: position 6,488,065 of record NZ_JBBOXB010000001.1, read on the forward strand.
AATATCGTTGATCATAACCAGCAAATCACTGCCGGAATTGTGAATGACCGAAGCATAGCCTTGTTCTTCCTCGTTTAAGTTGTTATTGCGGTTCTCGGCCAGCAGTTGGGATAAGATAAGCATACTGTTCAGCGGAGTACGCAGCTCATGCGACATATTCGCCAGAAATTCCGATTTATAGCGGGAGCTTAACTCAAGCTGCTCATTATATCTTTCCAGTTCCACTGCGGCATTCTCTGCAACGGCCTTTTGATTCTCCAGTTCCCGGTTGACCGTGAGCAATTCATTCGTTTGATTTTGCAATTCTTCGGTCTGCACCTGCAATTCCTCAGATTGCACCTGCAGTTCTTCCGATTGAACTTGCAGCTCTTCATTCATGACCTGGGAATCATGATACAGTTTCTGGATTTCCATACGGGTCATCACTGAATTCACGGAAACCGCCATCATGTCCAGAAGCTTAGACAAAAGCTCATGGTGATACGATGCCCATTGAGTCAAAGAGGCTACTTCCAATACAGCCACTGTTCTATTCTCAAATATAATCGGTGCAATGACTGCAAAGCGGGGAGCCGTTCTGCCCAGGGCAGAATTAATGCTGATATAATTCTCCGGCAAATCTTCAACTATAATTATACGTTTATCTACTGCACATTGTCCCACAAGACCCTCACCGGGTAAGATCGAATCTTCTGCAAACGGGAATTCTTTTTTCTCAACACCGGCATAGGAATACATACATTTATAGCGTTCCTTATGATTCATAACATAAATGGCACCGTATTGCATCTCAAGGGTTGTTGCCAGTTTATTCATAAAAGTCTTACATAACAAATAAATATCTGTAGCTTCCTGCAGAATTACGGACATGGCAGTCTGCTGCTCACTGCTCCACTGTTCCAGCTGCACTGTATCCAGCAGACTATTGGTAGCTTCACCAAGATCATAGATTTCATCCATGGTCTTTACCTTTATCCGCTCAGACATATTGCCGCCTCCAGCGATCCCATTAATTGCCCGGATCACATGCTGCAGCGGATTAACAATACTTGCAGAGATTAAATACGTAATCAAGAGCGTGAGCAGTGCAACCAGTGTCCATAGAATATACATGGTTATCAGAAGTCTGCTATTGCTTACCTTCAAATTAGAAATCCGTTCATTGGTTAGCTTCCGCTCGTTATCCCGGAAATAGTCGGACTGCGAGCGGATCGAATCAATAACCGATTTGCCGGTATCATTGCGGAAAAACTCAGCTATGGCTTCATCCTCACCATTCCGCTTTAGATCAACGACTTGCTGTCCTGCCAGATCAATCCATAATTGAATGTTCTCTTTAATAATGCCCAAATTCCGCATCTGGTCCGGATTGTCAGCAATCAGACCCTTTAGCTTTGCGAGATTAATCTGCCAATCTCTAAGGCCATTATTAAATGGATCCAGGTAGGAATTGTCACCGGTAAGCGCATATCCTCTTTGTCCGGTCTCCATATCCAAGACATTTTTTTCAATTTGATATGTAAGCTCGTGCACTTCTATATCATGATCACTCAGGAAAACTGTTTCCTTCTCAAGATCGGTAATTCTACTGGATACGATCAGCAGAAAAAGGCCTAACATTAATAAAATCAAGACATAGCCTACCGCAATTTTGCCACGGATCTTTAAGCTCCAAGCTTGCTTCTTGGGCAAAGGTTTCAACCTCCATCTTGCATCCCGATATATACTCCCATTTTATTGTAAGTATTGGTAATGTAGTGAACAAGTCGCTCGATTGCAAAATGTAAGAATATATTTCATATTCATCCTTTTATTATCACAAGTAGCTTTCACTTTGTGGCAGTCTATCTTTTAATTGACGGATATTGTTTTCAAGTTTGATAATAACATCCTCCAACTCTCTCGGATCAATTCCTCTAACGATCGGAGGAGCGACTGGAATCGCCTTGGTCTCAGCTTTCATTTCGCGCAGTTCAATCTGCTGTTCCTGCCACTTATCCATCAAATCGGCAATCGTCGCATAAAATCGTTCGTAATCCTTGATTACGCTGTCCAGAAAAGTGTCTACTTCCTCCGCGTCATAACCACGAAGCTTCATACCAAATTCCTTCTCATGAATCGTCAGTGCATCAAGTGTAATGCCGAGCTGGCTGAACAGCTTTCTTTGCTTGTCCAATCGGCGTTTCATATGTTCATCCATTTAAGTGACCTCCAAGTTATCTGTGTTCTCCGGCAGTAACCATTATAACAGGCTGAGTGCAACCTGAAAATATCACTAAAGTTGCAGTTCTGTCGGTGATTCGCTCAAAATCTCAACCGGTGAACTCTCCTCCGTCGACAACCACCCGGCTGATACAGGCACAGAGACCTTCGAAAGAAGCAGAGATTTGGGTATTAACAAAGCTCTTACAGAAGAATTAGAAGAGATAGAAGCAGCGCTGCAGCGAATGAAGGATGGAACCTACGGTGTCTGCATCGCCAGCAAACAAAACATCCCTTATGAACGTTTAGAGGCCATTCCTTACACAGCCTATGCCGTAGAATACTCTCCCGGCAGAGAGCTCTCAAGCGACCGTCCCGTAGAAGAACAGGTAATGTCACTTCCTCCTGCCGGGACAGGCGAGGGACGGCAGGAGCATAGCGGAAGATTTGATGATGCCGGGGCCTGGAATTCCGTTGAGGACTACGGCAGCGCCAGCTCTCCGGTCACACCTCCCGGGCAGGATGTAGAAAAAGAGAATTCCTGACTTTAGAAATTATCCGCTACCGCCTTGTTTAATATACCGAGGCAGCGGTCAAGGTCTGTCTTCACCTGCTTTTTATAGAGCCTGGCTTTTTCCTCCCCATCGGCCGTGAAATGATATAAGACGATTTCCTGAAAATCGACCTTAGGATCATTTCCCTTCAACTGCTTAGTGCGGTAAAGTATTCCTTGCTGCACCAGTTCATGGAGCGCACGGTAGATTTCACTTTGGGGAGGAGAATAGCCATGAGCTTTGAAATCTCTCCGCAAATCCTCCAGCATTTGATAACCGTATCCCTTGTGCTGTTCTACCATCGTAATCAGATATACTTTAATAAAAGCCCGCTGGGCAATCATAAATGCCATCGGCAACCCCTCCTTGTAGTGGAATGACTTTACCTGCATTTTTTCTAACCTCTTCAGTAAACTCTATTGAATACTCTATTGCATAACTCTAGTAAAACACTATTTACCAATTTTCACAACCTGAAGCTCCCGCTTGCTTAGGGGCCACTTTTTCCTTGTTTGCATGATATAAGTGAAGATAATATGGTGGTCATTCTCGCTGAATTTTGGCTGAGTGATTTTTATGGTTTTTCTATTGTGAATTTTTCATATGTTGAAATTAGGGTTATAGTGGTTGTTATGATGGATGGTACGCTGCCGCCTTGTTCAGAAACCCTTCGATGACGAAAAGGTGAAGACAGCTTGGGAATAGAGTTGCGACAAGTTTGAACAGATTGGGAAGTTGGTGGACTAGATAGAACTATATTGTTGTGTAACTTCTGGATTCCGCCATTTAGCCGTGTGCGACAAATTCAGATGCATATATGCCTCTCATACCATCCAGATGACTGTCCGCGCCGATTTCTAATGTGCTTCTGTGCAGCATACTGACACAGTTTCTGCCACTTTTATGCGATCAGAAGTAGCCGCGCCTGTACCTCATCAAATTTTCGAGTGATCCACAATTTTCACAATGCATAATCTTCTATACAATAAAAAAACTGTTCTTCCGGCTTGTTAGCGGAAGAACAGTTTTTGTTAGTTCAAATATGGGGTCAAGGAGACTGATAAAGCCCCTTGCAATCAAACTATTTTTACAATCTGTTGCGGTTATAAGTATCGGTTGTATCCCTGTTGATCAAGGTGCCATCCAAAGTAGTATCGCTGTAGAGGTTATTGTAACGACTGGAATTCAGTGATTGGCTGCCGCTGAACACATCGTGGATATCCCGGCCCCTGCCGTTGTCATCTACGAGAACAAGGATTTTGCCGCTGTCGACATATCCCTCATATTCCTTGGCTTCATCCTCAGGGATACCAAGACCAATCAATCCGCCTACCAGTCCACCGGCACCTGCACCGATAGCTGCTCCAGTGAGTGTTGCCACAATAGGTCCGGCCGCCAGAATGGGACCGATCCCCGGAATGGCCAATGCCCCGATTCCTGCGAGCAACCCGGTAATTCCGCCTACCACACCACCTGTAGCCGCACCTGTCGCTACCCCTTCGGGAGCCATCGTACCTGTATCGTCAGAAATGCTTTTTAATTCATCGCGGTCTCTTGTGATTACTGAGATTTCGTCATTGCTGACTCCTCGACTTTGAAGCCCTTCAATTGCTCTGGTCGCTTCTTGTTCCGTATCGAAAACTCCTACAATTTTGTTAGTCACTTGAAGCCCTCCTTCGTAATTGTGGTTCGCTACATTATTACCCTTTAGCGGCTGAACCAAACAGTTTACAGGAACAAGACTTCACAATTCCCTGAAAATTCATAGTTTTGTTATTCTGCGTACGATCGTCGTCCCTGTTTAACAAGATGTATCCGTACGGGACGATTCATCGTCCCTATTTAACCGGGCGGGTCCGGTTTGTAGGCGCCGCCTGCAGCGGATCATCCGGCCAATAATGTTTGGGATATCTGCCTTTGAGATCCTTCTTAACTTCGAAATAGGTACTGCGCCAAAAGCTCGCCAGATCGGAGGTGACCTGCATCGGCCGTCTCGCCGGTGACAGCAGATGCAGCAGTACAGGAACTTGCCCCATGCCGATTCTCGGTGTATCTACCTGCCCGAACATCTCCTGGAGTCTTACTGCCAGCACAGGCGCACCCGGATTGCTGTAATCCAGCGGTATCCGAGATCCGCTGGGCACCGCGATATGTGTCGGAGCTTCCTTGTCCAGCTTCTGTCGGCTGTTCCAGTCCAGCATTCCTTCAAACGCCCGGCTTAAGGGAAGACGCTGAAGATCACGCAGGTTGCGCATGCCCTGGATGAAGGGCCTCAGCCATTCATCCAGCGAGCCAAGCAATGCTTCATCCGCCACATCAGGCCAATCCGTCCGCAGTCCATGCATGAATGCCATCCGCTGCCGTAACTGCACTGTTCCTTTATCCCAAGGTAATAGCTCCAGACCTTCTGCGGATATCACCCCCAGCAGGACATCCTCCGTCTCTTCTGCCGTAGGCCGCTCATGCGAGGTTTCTTTCAATACCAGAGCTCCGAGCAGCGTGCGCCGGCGTGCCTTGACGCTTCCGCTCTCTTTGTCCCAGTAGACCTCCCGTTCCTCTGTAAAACTGCCCGCATGATGACGGAGCAGTTCTTCTTCAGGCAGATCTGCGGCCAGCATGATCCGCCCCTGCCCGGCGCGGTCGTCCACGCCGGCGGCAACAATATAGGGCGAACGCGACAGCGGCTGCCCTTCCCGCATCGCCGCCCCCCGGCCGCCGGCCAGCAGAAACGCGCCATCACCGCGTTTCTGCCCGACCCGGTCGGGATAGGCGAACGACAGCAGCAGCCCTGTGCCGCTGCTGTCTCGGGGCACTTCCGGCGCGGCCTGCAGCTGCGCCAGGAGATTCCGGCTCTCGCGCTGCACCGCGCGCAAGATCGCCGGGTCTGCTCCGCCCGTCTCGGCGGAGCGCTCGAACCTCAACAGCGCCTCCACGCGCAGCGTGAGGTCGCTGTCCGCAGCGGCGGGACCCTTGAAGAGGTCCCGCTCCTGCAGCAGTGCCGCCAGCCGGCAGGCGAGCGGCGCGGCGCCAAGCTCTGCCGCGCGCAGCAGCATATGCGCGGCACGCGGGTGCGCGCCAAGCGCGGCCATGCTGCGGCCGTGCGGCGTGATGGCGCCGCCGGCATCCAGCGCGCCGAGCTGGCGCAGCAGCGCAGCGCCCTGCGCGTAAGGCGCGGCGGGCGGCGCATCCAGCCAGGGCAGCGCGGCAGGATCGCGCACGCCCCATAGCGCCAGCTCCAGCGCGAGCTGCGCCAGGTCGGTTTCCATGATTTCCGGCACGTTGTCGTCCGGAAGACGTTGATGCTCCTCGCTGCTCCACAGCCGGTAGCAGACTCCCGGCGCAGTCCGCCCGGCACGGCCACGGCGTTGGTCAGCCGATGCCTTCGATACCGGCACTGTTGTCAGCCGCGGCATGCCGGTGCGCGGAGAGAATACCTGCGTACGGCGCTGCCCGGTGTCAATCACCGTGCGCACCCCTTCAATGGTCAAGCTTGTTTCGGCGATGGAAGTCGCCAATACAACCTTACGCTCACCCGGCACGGCTGGAGCCACTGCCGCATCCTGCATGGCCTGCGGGAGCTGGCCATACAGCGGCCGCAGCACCGTCCCTTGGGGAAGCGTCCCGCTCTGCAGCTCACGTTCGGTACGGCGGATCTCCCGTTCGCCGGGCAGGAACACCAGTACATCACCGGGCTGCTCATCCAGGGCCCGGCGGACTGCAATGGCCGCTGCTTGCTCCAGTTGCGCTGTACCTGATCCCGGAACATAAATCGTCTCCACCGGATAGGTGCGGCCGGGACAATCCACTACCGGCGCTCCGCCAAGCAGCGCCGACACCCGTTCTCCATCCAGTGTAGCCGACATTATGAGAATACGCAGATCTTCACGCAGCACAGACTGCACCTCCAGCGTCAGTGCCAGCCCGAGATCAGCATGAAGACTGCGCTCATGAAATTCATCAAAAATAATTAGTCCAACATCGCCAAGCGAAGGATCGCTTTGCAGCATTCTCGTCAGCACACCTTCGGTCACAACAACAATCCGTGTATTTTTGCCAACCTTGCTGTCCATACGCATCCGGTAGCCTACCGTCTGTCCCACACTCTCTCCAAGGCAGGCCGCCATATAGACAGCCGCTGAACGGGCTGCAAGTCTTCTGGGCTCCAGCATAAGAATACTCTTGCCAGACATCCACGGCTCGTCCAAAAAAGCCGGAGGGGTTCCGGTCGTCTTCCCCGCACCGGGTTCGGCAATAAGTACAGCTGCTTTATTCTTATTCAGTATCAATTTCAGGTCAGGAAGCACCTGCATAATAGGAAGCTGTTTCATCTTTTCTCTCCATAATCTGTGATTAACTTGGTATTATTGGCAGCGTGTACTGCATCTACCCTGCCTAATCATCATGGGCGAAACGATCCTAAATTTCAAGACGCTTCATAAAGTTGCATTCGAACACTCACAGCCGGATACACATATACCGAAAGACAAAAAAAGCCTGCCGCCCCTCCGGGCGCAGACTTATTCTTCTTCACTCAGCAGCTTCTGACGAATTTTATCGCCGTACTCCAGGATGGAGCTGCTGCTCTCCAGCCCACGCTGCCTCAGCAGTTCCTGCAGCCGAAGTCTCTTCATGGAGAGCTTGTTCTCCAGCGTTTTCTGTTCACCAGAACCAGTATCCCCGCTGTTGCGGCATGCTGCCAGCAGTTCCTCAAGAGTTACACATTCCTTACGAAGTGTGATCTCTTCCGGCAGCAGCCCGGCATTTTTCATAATCTTGAATGACATCCGCAGTTCCTCAGGAACCCCCGACAAGTCCTCCAGCTCCAGCGGCTTTCCAGACCCGGGAAGATCCTTGAATTCCCCGCTCCGCATCGCTTCCTGAATCCGCTGCTCCGCCAGCCATGACAGCATGCCCATATCGTACCACTCCTTGTGTTCAGAACCCGTTTTGCTTCTTATTTTAACACAGCCGCTATGTCATTTCATTTCTGCTTGGGTTTATGATAACCGCGGTCTCCGTAGGGAGACAGCTGATCCATCCATTTGCTCTCCAGCTCGGGAAGCTGCTTTCTGTATTTGGCCAGCTCGGACACGGATGCCACAAAATCCTCCTCCGGTTTGATTTGTTCCAGAATCTCAAAACGGAAGGCCTCTTCCCCGTACTCTACCCAGTCGGCCATCAGTGATTTATTGTCATGGCTATTAATATCGAGCATAAATTTATGCTTGTTCCATACGCCTTCCAGGTTAAGGCTGCTGCCTACAAAAGACTTATCGTTCTTCGTATTCACAATCCGGTATACACCCATCGGCCGATGAGAGTGGGCATAATCATAGGCCAGTTCTTTGCGTCTTGCTTTTTCCATTATTCCTGATCTCTCCTTCAATATTAAGCTCTGTCCCGGGGCACAGGCTCTATAATTTAACCCAGTAGCTGCTGCCGTCATCCTCGCGGTCCAGCAGGCCATAATCAATCAGATAACGCCGCAGTGTGACATGATCAGGGAAGGCTTCACCCAGAATGGCGTTAACCTCTTTCTCACTGTATTTGCGGCCGGCGGCAAACCTCTTAATCAGCTGGCGAAGAATGGCGGCTTTCCGCTTCTGCTTCTTGGGAAATTCGGATAACGGGCCATCCAGTCCCTCCTTAAAATAAGTCCCAAGGATCTCGGCATTCTCTTCTTCCGTAATAGCAAAACGTTCATCGACCATGGAAGTGGAGCGCGGGATACTTACAAATGGTGAAGAAACACCCGGTTTCTCCTCAGCCAGCTCCATGACGGCAAGAAACAATTTGGCTTGCTTGACCTTCTCACGCAGTGTGAACCGGTGATTCCGCACTGTGGAAGTACTGCCGATTCCTAGCTCCTTAGCAACCTCCCCGTCACTGAGGCTCTGATGAAATGCAAGCAGCAGCCCTTTCTGCAGATCCGTCAGCCCTATAAGTTTCTTATCCATTCCGAGCAGCCAATTAAACATGGTGCCATGAACATTGGCCACATGAAGCGCAGCATATTTCTCTGCCTCATAGTAATGGTTGTCATTCTTATAGATAATACCCTTCTCATATTCTTCACCGCATACCAGACAGGTATAGATTCCTGAACGGTCCCGCGTCTCAAAAATATAACCTTGCTTTAACTCCTCAATCGAGGCATTCCAGAATTTTTCCGAAATACTGACTGAACCCTTTCCTTCCGGCAACTCAATCACCCAATCCACTTTATTTAATATAGACATATTATCATTTTGTTTGTTATTTTACAACTATCTAATTAGATTGTTTAGTTTTTGTTCTTGTGAAAAAAAATAAAAAACACCACCTTTCGGCAGTGTTTCATTCCTTTTATTGTTCAGCATCCGATTCTATGAACTACTCTAGAGTGTAGCCGAGGCTTGTTTCAGCAATGCACCCAGCAGCTCATAATCAACCGGTTTGCCTTCAAGCAGCTTAGCTGTTCTTCTTTCCGGTTTTCCGGCTTCGAACAATCCGTCAGGAGCTTCCAGTTCTGCTGCATTGAAGATGGAAAAGGTCACCCAACCCTTAGCGGTGGTAATAACTGCAGCATATTTGCCGTTTTTAAGAAAATGCGGTTTGCCGTATTGAATACGCTCCTGTACCTCCGGAATGGAATCATGAACCAGCTGGCGGAGTTGATTACACAGCTCAATTTGCCATGGCTGTTGGACACTTTTAATGAAATCTGTCACCTCTTGATTCATAGGATCACCTTTTTCTGTGATAGATTATTTAATGCTTAACCTACTGCTCTCTTTTAGTGAAACCGTATATTTAGGGAAAAGCGCCCGCACCACAGGGTAGAGCCATTGTATAGCATAATAATACTTATGAGTCCGGGTCAGCCCAGGCCCGTTAGCTGAAATGTTACCATAACCTGTATGTTTGTAACAAGAAAAACACAGCAAACAGCCTCAACCCTGATCATTGATCTGATCACCGGTTAAGGCTGTTTGCTGGGAAGCAGATGATTTATCACCCGCTGCGTTATGGGTTAGGACAACAGCGATTCTGCGCCGTCGATCACAATCTGCGCACCCGTTATATGAATGGATTCATCCGAGGCTAGGAAAGCAACCAGATCCGCTACATTTTCCGGCTTGCCCGGTCCATCCGCGAGTGGCTGTGCCCCTTCCGGAAATTCAATCGGAATCACGATAGCTTCCATATCCTCATTAAATTCCGTGCTCTCATCAATATTGGTGGAGATCGCACCCGGACAGATTACATTGACCCGGATTTTAAACTTGGCCAGCTCCAGTGCCGCCATCTTGGCAAAGGCTACCTGACCGGCTTTAGTTGTGCTGTATGGGGACCAGCCGAAGCTGGCGAATCTGCTGTTGCCGTTAATCGAGCTGGTGATAATGATGCTGCCTTTCCCTTTTTCCTTCAGATGGGGAATGCTGTACTTCAGTGTCAGGAAGGTACCGGTCAGATTGACCGATATAGTACGTTCCCAATCACTAAGGCTGAGTTCCTCAATCGGTCCCACAGCACCGTTAATGCCAGCATTGGCGAACACAACATCAAGACCTCCGAAATGCTCGACGGTTCTGCGCACTGCTTCTTTCATCCGTTCCTCATCCGAGGTGTCTACATCAATGGCCAGTGCACAATCCTTACGGAGCTTGTTCAGCTTCTGCTCCAGGATTGAAGTACGCTCGTTCACCAGATCAAACAAAGCTACATTTGCACCTTCGCGCGCCATTTGAATCGCCGTCGCTCTGCCGATTCCCGAGCCCGCACCTGTGATTATGGCTGTTTTTCCAAGAAAACGCTGCTTTTTAGCTATATTTGGGCTCATATGTACACTCTCCTTCCGATTCGTCCATCCAAGTGGCTCTGTTTCAAGATTACCCAAATCGGCCTTGATTATAATCAGGTTATGCAAAATTTGTGCAAACCAGGCAGCAAGTTGCACTAAAGATGCATAAAACAAGAGGATATGACCCGGTTGTCTCATTCAGATACAAAACTAAGCCCCACAATGTGGGGCTTAAGTTTTGTACATTTAGTTTCCCAGCTGACGGACATCCACCTTCACGGTGAGCGTGCCCGATACTCCGCGGTAGACACCTTTGACCGGTACAATATCCTTGTAATCCCGGCCATGCCCAAGTTTGATATAACGCCAGCTTACTTCCACATTATTGGTGGGATCAAAACCAAGCCAGCCCGTACCGGGAATATGCGTCTCCACCCAGGCATGCGAAGCCTGCTCGAAATTGGCATTAGCTCCCTGCAAATCACCGACAAAATGATACCCGCTAACATATCTGGAAGGCAGACCCACACTGCGGCAGACCGCAATCATCAAGTGTGCGTAATCCTGGCAGACGCCGCGCTTCAGCTTTAACGCTTTTTTCACAGTCGTGTTCACACTGGTAGCCTCGGGATCATACGTAAATTGCTCGTAGATGGTCGAAGACAGCTTTTTGGTCCACTCGTACATATCTTCGGCTTCGTCAAAGGGATGCTGTGAAGCAAATTCAACCAGCTCAGGAGTCACTTCCGTATAACGTGTCGGCAAGATGAACTCAACATACCGGTTCTGGAACTTCTCATCATTGAGCAGTCTCACCTGCTCTTCCAGCGGAAGATGCGGCAGATCGTTACCCTGTGCTTTATCTAAGGTCACTACGGTCGCCTTGGTATGGATGACCATCTCCGTATGCGGCTTATTCACGGAATAAGCATGAACCCGGTTGCCGAAGAAATCCTCGTAAGTCAGCAAATTGGCTGGGGGAAACACCTCAACCTCATGATGGTAGCAGGACTGGCGGTAATTCGTGCGCGGCGTCAGCCGGATTTCATTGACACTGTCCGTAACCGGCTCGGGATAGCTGTAGGTGGTCGTATGATGGATCTGAATTTTCATACCCGCACTCCTTCGCGGCGAAAAAAGGCGCCTTCCATCGTTTTGCCCAGTCTCTGGCATGATAACATCAGCGAATGCAGCACATCCTCGACGAGATCGCCGGACATTTCTTCTTTCTCCATATAATCCAGCTCTGCTTTGATCTTTCCGGCCTGGCGAATGACCTTCTCATGCCCGGAGCCCTTCTCAGAAGTATCCAGCTCGAGCTTGGCTAAATGCTCCTCCAATTTATGGAATGAAAAGCGGATCGAACGCGGAAAAGAGGCATTCACAATGAGGAACTCCAGAATACTCTCCGGTGACATAGCATCTGCATAATACCTTCGGAAGGATTGATATCCGCTCACGGATTTCAGCACCGCCTGAAGCTGGGTATAAATCGCGTTAATATCCTTAGACTTGCACTGTACAGTGACCGCCTGCAGAATCCGTGTCGTGTTCTCTGCCCGTTCCAGAAAGCGGCCGCTCTCAATAAAATGCCATTCATTTCCCCTCAGCATGACAGACTGCTCTGCCCCAAGGAACATCGCCGCCCGTTCTTTAACCTGCTGATAGAAATGATGCGGCCCCCGCATAATATCCGCTACCGACTGCTCTGCGAGCCACAGATTAAAACCGTTGGCAATATCCCACAGCTCGCTTGGCAAATGCTGACGCAGAGTGCGCAGATTGTTGCGCGCTTGATGAACACAGGAGAATAACGAATTGGAATTTCCCAGATCCAGCGTAATGAAGGACAATACATCCTGTTCCGAAAAGCTGTCAAATTGCCGCAGGTATTCATTTCTGACCCCGAGCGCATCAATCAGCCTCGACCATTTATGTCCTTCCTCCTGGAAGTCCTCTTCCTGTTGAATATGATAATGCACATCGATAAGCCGCGCATGATTCTCTGCCCGTTCAATATACCGGCCGATCCAAAACAAAGCCTCCGCATTACGATTCAGCATCCTCGCCACTCCCTCATCTAACATAGTGATTCGGCATTTTATGATCCAGAAGCAATATGCATTTCCCTCAGGCCATTACCCAGGTATCCTTGACCCCACCGCCTTGTGAAGAATTCACGACCAGCGACCCTTCCTTCATGGCAACCCGGGTTAACCCTCCGGGAATCACATGCGGCTTGCGGTCCGCACCCATGAGCACGAATGCACGGAGATCAATATGACGCGGAGCCATTGTCCCTCCTGACAATACCGGCGCTCTCGACAGCGACATAATCGGCTGGGCGATGTAACGGGCAGGGTCAGCGAGGATCTTGAGCCGGAAATCAACCAGTTCCTCCTTGCTAGCTTCACTTCCAATCAGCATGCCATAGCCGCCGGAGAGTGAGGTCTCTTTCACGACCATCTCCGCAAGATTATCGAGCACATACTGGCGTTCCTGCGGACGTGATAACAGGTAGGTGGGGACATTGCCCAGAATTGGCTCTTCATTGAGGTAATACCGGATCATATCTGGAACATAGACATACATGGCTTTGTCATCGGCTACTCCGGTTCCCGGTGCATTGGCAATGGCAATGTTGCCTGCCCTGTAAGCATTCATCAGTCCGGCGACACCAAGCAGGGAGCTGGGCTGGAACGCCAGCGGATCGATATAGTCATCATCCAAACGGCGGTATAACACATCTACACGGCGCAGCCCATTCATTTCTTTCAGATAAATTTTGTGGTCCTGGGCCACCAGATCACGGCCTTCTACAAGATGAATGCCCATCTGTTGTGCCAGGAAAGCATGTTCATAATAAGCGGAGTTATATTCTCCCGGGGTCAAAAGCGCAATAACCGGATCTTTGGTCCTCGACGGAGATAAACTCCGCAGTACAGACAGAAAACGGTTTAAGCTATGATCCACATCCCGGATGGAGCTGGCAAAAGACAATTCGGGGAAAAGCTGATTCATGAGTGATCTGCCTTTAAACAGGTAGGAAAAGCCGGAAGGAGTACGCAGGTTGTCTTCGAGCACATAATACTCTCCGTCATGATGGCGGATCAGGTCAATGCCGGAGGTAGTGACATAAGCACCGCCGGGGACTCGCAGTCCCGCCATCTCCGGCCGGAAATAACAGTTGGAGATAATCATGCGGCGCGGGACAATCCCGTCTTTTACAATGTATTGCTCGTGGTAAATATCATGGATGAACAGGTTCAAAGCCGTGATCCGCTGGACAATGCCAGCCTCAAGCCTCTCCCATTCCCCCTTGGGGATAATCCGCGGAACCATATCGAAAGGAATCGTTCGTTCCATCGGATGATCCTGTGCCGGGTTGTACAGCGTAAAGGTTATACCTTCTTCCATCATCCGGCGCTGCAGCAGCTTCTGCTTACCTTGCAGCTCTTCAGGGCTCATCCCGGAAAACATGCGGTTCACATGTCTGTAATGAGGACGGATGCTCCGTTCATCGGCATACATTTCATCATAGAAATGCTGCAGCGGATACGGAGACAGACCGGGCAAAGGATCAAGTTTGGACATGAGCCCGACTCCTTTCGGATCAATATAATGTGTGAAGTTTGTTGACAAACAGGCTTGCATTTCAAAAATTAAGTATGAAAATATTAAATACTACTTTCATAATACGTAAATAATATTGTTCATGTCAATATATATAACAACAAAATGGAGTTTATACTCCATACATAATCAGTGGAATCGCTTCCTTTCTCATGAGTTTAGTTTTTCGGGAGCACAAATGTGATTTATACATTGAATTGTATGCAGGTGAGTTGACAAGCAGTACTATTATGAATTTTTCATATAATGTTTTTTTAATATAAACATCCAAATGTAAAAGCACCCGTTCCTTCTATTTAAAGAGGGACAGCTTTTTCACAAAAAAACCTGTTGGCAGTTGTTTTTTCACGCAATCGGTCATGACAAAAGCCCTGCAGAACGTGAACCGTTCTGCAGGGCTTTTATGGTAATCACAGCTCATCCTCGTTTGAAGCGCCTGCGGCGAGTTACTCCTGCGGCTCCTTTTGTTCTTCATCAGAGATCATCCCGGCGAACAGCGCATGGACGAACTGTCCGGAATCAAATGGCTGCAAATCCTCCATTTTCTCACCTAGTCCAACCAGCTTCACCGGCAGATTCATTTCCTGGCGAATCGCCACAACAATACCGCCTTTGGCGGTCCCGTCCAGCTTGGTCAGCACCAGGCCGGTAACGCCACTTTTTTCACCAAAAAGTTTCGCTTGCGTCAAGGCATTCTGGCCGGTAGTCGCATCCAGCACCATCAGCACCTCATGCGGAGCGCTGGGAATTTCACGCTGAATGACCCGGAAGATTTTGTTCAGCTCTTCCATCAGGTTGCTCTTGTTCTGCAGTCTTCCCGCCGTGTCGCAAATCAGCACATCCACATTCCGCTGCTTGGCTGCCTGCACCGCATCGAACATCACAGCAGCCGGGTCAGAGCCCGCCTGCTGCTTAATGACGTCAACACCGGCCCGTTGGCCCCAGACCTCAAGCTGCTCAATCGCTCCGGCCCGGAAGGTATCGCCTGCGGCGAGAAGAACCTTTTTCCCCTCCTGTTTGTAGCGGTGTGCCAGCTTGCCGATTGTTGTTGTCTTGCCGACACCGTTTACGCCGACGAACAGAATAACGGTGATTCCGTCCGGATTCTCTTTCAGACTGTTGTCGTCATCACCGCGCAGCAGCTCCATCAGTTTGCGGGAGAGGATCGGCTGCAGCTCCGAGGCATCCTCAATCCGTTTCTGCTTCACTTCAGCCCGAAGCTCTTCAACAAGCGACATTACCGTATTTACCCCAACATCGGCACCGATCAAAATCTCTTCCAGTTCCTCATAAAACTCTTCATCTATTTTTTTACGGCGGATGATGAGGTCGGATACCTTCTCAACGAAGCCCTTACGGGTCTTCTCCAGACCGTCGCGGAATTGTTTGGTAACCGTTTCGGTTTTACCGGAAATACTTTCTTTCAGTTTCTTAAAAAAACTCATGCTCTTCCTCCTCTTATCGTTAAGACACCAGATTCCCTGGTTCATTTCCGAAATGCAATGCTTTCATTTAGGCAATCTCTGCTTCCTCATCCTCCAGCTTCACCGAGACAAGCTTCGATACACCGCCTTCTTCCATCGTTACACCATAGAGCACATCCGCTTCCTCCATGGTTCCTTTGCGGTGGGTAACCACGATAAACTGTGTCTGCTCCGAGAACTCGCGCAGATACTGGGCAAAACGGACTACGTTCGCTTCATCCAGTGCCGCTTCCACCTCATCCAGCACACAGAAAGGCACCGGTTTGACCTGCAGGATGGCGAACAGCAGTGCCATAGCGGTCAATGCGCGTTCACCACCTGACAACAGCTGCAGATTTTGCAGTTTTTTGCCGGGAGGCTGGGCGACAATATCTATGCCTGTGTCGAGCATATGCTCGGGATCAAGCAGCATCAGGTCCGCCCGTCCGCCGCCGAACAGCTTCGAGAAAACCGTGCCGAACTCACGGCGGATGGCATCGAAGGTCTGCTTGAAGCGTTTGGACATCTCTTCTTCCATCTCATGAATGACATGGTAAAGTGTTGTCTTAGCCTCCACCAGATCATCCTTCTGGCCGCTGAGGAAAGTATAACGTTCATGCACGCGCTGATACTCCTCAATGGCCCCCAGGTTCACTTCGCCAAGCGCAGATATACTGCGCTTCAGACGCTGCACCTCCAGCTGTGCGGCCGGCACATCCTCGGGAACCGGATAACGCTGCTTCGCCAGTTCATAACTCAGCTCGTAATCATCGCTCAGTTTACGGAGAATGTTGTCCAGCTCAACATCAAGCCGTCCTACAGCTACCTCTGTGGAACGCAGCTTGTCCTCCACGGCCTTTAAAGCCTGCCGCTGGTCTTTGGTTTCACCTTCGGCGAGCTCCAGCTTGCGGGTTAACGCCGCCCGTTCAGCACGCGCTAAATCAAGCGTACCCGCCGTCTCTTCTTTCTTCAGGCGGTAGTTGTTCAGATCTTCCTTCTGTTTGACCGCTTCGCGTGAATTCTCTTCGAGATCCTTCTCGATGGTCATAAGCAGACTGCGGCTCTGGCGCAGCTCTTTATCCTGCGATCCGGCGTCTTGTCTCATGCGTCTTAGCTGTTCCTCCAGTGAGAAAATCTCCTGGTCCAGCTTACCCTCACTTACCTTCATGCCGGTCAGCTTACCCTGCAGCTCTTCCTTAGCCGTTTCACTCGCTTTACGCTCCGATTCGGCATTGCGGATCGCCTCATGGGAATCCTTCTCTTCTTTCTCCAGCCTTGCAAGCTCGGCAACCGCCTGATTGCGGCTCTCGTCCAGACTGCGGACTTCACTCTCAAAGCCGCTGCGTTCGGCACCCGCACCATCCACCTGCTCCTGAACATGGCGCAGTTCCTGTTCGAGCTGCTTCAAATCACCGGAGACCCGTTGCTCCTCCAGACGTTTCTCGTCACCGTCATGGCGCAGCTGCTCCAGCTTCTTCGCAGCATTCTCCTGCTCCTCGCGAAGTTTGGCAATGCCTTGCTTCAGCTTGGCAATCTGGCGTTCGCTTTCTTCAATCTCACCGAACAGCTGGTCGAGCTGGCGTTTACGGCTCAGCAGGCTGTTGTTCTTCTTATGCTGACTGCCCCCGGTCATCGAACCGCCGGCATTGACAACATCGCCTTCCAGCGTAACTACCCGGTAGCGGTATTGGCATTTGGCGGCGATCCGGTTAGCCTGTTCCAGACTTTCTGCAATAACGACATTTCCGAGCAAGCTGCCGACAATGCTTGCGTATTTGTCCTCATAACCGACCAGATCACAGCCGATGCCCACAAACCCTTCCGCACCTTCCACCATACTGCGGTCGCTGCCGGTAATCTGCCGGGGCCGGATGACATCCAGCGGCAGAAATGTAGCCCGTCCCAGCTGGCGCTGCTTCAGGAAGGTAATCGCTTGACGGGAGACGGCCTCATTATCCATAACCACATGCTGAAGCGATGCGCCTAGCGCTGTTTCCACAGCCAGCTCCAGCCGTTCCGGCACGGAGATCAGCTCCGCTACTGCACCGTGCACACCGCTTAGCTGGCCTTTGCGTGCTCCCTTAAGGACCTCTTTGACTCCAAGCATGAATCCGTCAAAATCATCCTGCATTTCCTTCATCGTCTCATGCCGGGAAACCTGGGCTTCGCGCTTCTGTTCCCATTTACGGAGTCCGCTCTGCGTTTCCTCCAGCAGCTTCTGGCGTTTGCTGGTCTGCTCGCTCTCCGTGATGTAGGCGCCGCGCAGCGTTCCAATCTCTTTGCCGAGTGTGGCAATGGTATCCTTCAGACCCTTCTGCGAAGCAGACAGCTCCGCGAGCCGCGCGACCCATTTGCCGCTTTCCTCAACGCTGCGGCTCATCCGCCGCTCCAAGGCTTCCTTCTGCTGATCCGCGTAACGAATTTCGTTGCGGGCCTGGGCCATCAGGTTCATTAGCTCAAGCAAGGCGCTTTTCAGCTTCTCTTCCTTGCTTTGGCTAATCCCGCCAGCCACTCCTTCCAGCCGGACTTCCTCATCTGCCAGTTGAGCGCGCAGCTCCTCCAGAGCCTGTCTTGACTGCTGCAGCTTATGCTCCAGCTCTGCCAGCTCGCGCTGTCTACCCTCTGAGCGCTCTCCTACCGAGCCCAGTGTAAGCATCAATTGCTCGCGGTTGTTCTCCAGGTTGCGCTTGCGCTCCTTCAGCACTTCGCCGTAACCTTCACTTTTCTCATTCGCTTCACTGTAACGAAGCAGCTGTTCCTGCAGTTGTTCAACCTGCGCCTCCAGTGCTCGAAGCTCAGAACGCCCGCTCTCCAGCTTGGCGTCATGGGCCGAAACGACAGTGGACAGCTCAAGCTGTTCGACCTGCAGCGTTTCAAGCCGGGCATTGCCTTCCTTCCAGGCGGTATGAATGCCTTCTATCTGGTGCACGTACACGGAGATTTCCAGCTGTTTCAGCTGCTCGCGCAGCTCCTTATAGCGGATGGCCTTCTCCGATTGATCCTTGAGCGGGCCTACCTGATCCTCCAGCTCGCTGATCAAATCATGAATCCGGAGCAGATTCTGCTCGGTTTCGTCCAGCTTACGGCCCGCATCTTTTTTGCGTGATTTATACTTAACAATACCTGAGGCCTCTTCAAAAATACCGCGGCGATCCTCGGAACGCGTACTCAGAATTTCTTCAATCCGGCCTTGTCCGATAATCGAATAAGCCTCGCGTCCGATGCCGGTATCCATAAACAGCTCTGTGATATCCTTCAGCCTGCAGGCCTGCTTATTGATTAAATATTCGCTTTCACCGCTGCGGTGCACACGGCGCGTTACTGTAACTTCGCTGAAATCGAGCGGCAGGACATGATCCTCATTATCCAGCGTGAGCGACACCTCACCGTAATTCACGGCTTTGCGTGCGTCACTTCCGGCAAAGATAATATCCTCCATCTTGCCGCCGCGCAGCGATTTGGCGCTCTGTTCACCGAGCACCCAGCGGATGCCGTCGGAAATATTGCTTTTGCCGCTGCCGTTCGGGCCAACGACGGCCGTTATGCCGCGTACAAATTCCATTTCCGTTTTGTCGGCAAATGATTTAAAGCCCGCTAATTCAATCCGTTTCAAAAACATAACTCGCCTATCACCTCTGACCCATTATACCATAGCGTTCAACTCCTAAAATAGCTCTGATTCATGAAGAACGCAAAGGCTGTATGTGAGATATTAAATTGACACTTTTTAGAAAAAGTGATGTAGTAAGGGTGTGTTTACGATGGTATTATTTATCATTTAAAGGAATTATTGAGATATTTAATTTCTAACGAAAAAGGGTGATTGCATTGGAACTCGGATCCGAGCGGCATGGGGAAATTATTCGTTACCACAGTGGCCATATCACGATGGAGGAAGATCTTATCGTTACGGAACATCCGGTCACAATCAAAATAAACGGTGATGAATTCGTCACTCTGGTATGCACGCCTGAATATATCGAGGACATGGTTATCGGTTATTTGGCATCCGAAGGAATCATTAGAGGGTTCCAGGATATCAAGGCGATTTGGAGTCAGGAAGAAGAAGGTTTCGTCCACGTAACTATTGATCACTTAAGCCCATTACACCGTCAGCTGTTCGCCAAGCGATATGTAACTTCCTGCTGCGGGTCAAGCCGGCATGGGTTCGTCTACGTTAATGATGCCAGAACGGCCAAAATTGCAGACGGGGTACATGTGTCACTTTCTTTCGACGATTGTTTCCGCTTAATGGAAGAAGTGCAAACCGGATCAGAGCTGTTCCACCGCACCGGTGGCGTCCATTCTGCTGCAATTTGCGATGCCGGCGGGGTGCTGCTGGCCCGCAGCGACATTGGGCGTCATAATGCACTGGACAAAATCTACGGCTACTGCCTGAAGCAACATTTGAATCTCAATGACAAAATTGTTGTTTTCAGCGGACGGATCTCTTCGGAAATCTTATTGAAAGTAGCCAAAATAGGCTGTGAAATGATTTTGTCCAAATCAGCCCCCACCGGACTAGCACTTGAGCTGGCGGAACAGTTGGGAATCACCACCGTTGGTTTCATTCGTCAGAATTCATGTAATGTGTATACCCGTCCGGATCGTATCTCCGGTTGTCCCGCTTTCCCCCCTCCGTGAACCTCAAATTTCAAGCACAAAACTCACTGTTCTCTATTTTTACTTTTGTTACAATTTTTTCTAGCACTTCGCAATTGTTATTTTTTGGTTATATGTTTAATCCCCTCCAGGATAGGGAGTGATGTCAACGGAACAATTGCTGGATCAATTATATAAAGAAGAATCACTGAAAGCTCAAGAGATCATTGCTGTGCTGAGGAATCCGGACCAGAATCTAAAAAAGCGGCTTCATCACCTGGCCCATCTGAAAAGAATGGAACGTTATGGCGACCGTGTATTTTTGCGTGGGCTGATCGAATTCTCCAATATTTGCAAACAGAACTGCCTGTATTGCGGCATACGTTCCGGCAATAAGACAGTCAGCCGCTATCGGCTCCAACCTGAAGAAATCTTGGAATGCTGCCGGGAAGGGTATGAACTGGGCTATCGTACCTTTGTTCTGCAGAGCGGAGAAGACGACTGGTATACCACTGAGAAGCTGGCTGAGCTCATTATGCACATCAAAACACTCTATCCGGATACCGCGGTAACACTGTCGATTGGTGAACGGGATGATGAGACGTACGCTGCACTGCTCGCGGCCGGGGCTGACCGTTACTTGCTGCGCCATGAGACGGCTTCCCGCAAGCTGTACCAGGCCCTGCACCCGACCATGACCTTTGACAGCCGCCTGAATCGGTTGAAGGCACTAAAGTCCCTCGGCTATCAGGTGGGTGCAGGCTTCATGGTTGGTTTACCAGGCCAAACGCCCGGGGATTTAGCTGAAGACCTGCTGTATCTTAAGGCGCTCGAACCGGATATGATCGGCATTGGCCCTTTTTTGCCGCATCAGGCCACACCCTTAAAGGACGAGCCGGCCGGAACAATAATAGATACACTGGATATGATTGCTCTTGCCCGGCTCTTCGTGCCGAATGCCCTAATCCCTGCTACAACAGCCATGGGAACCGCTCACCCGAACGGGCGGGAGCTGGCGTTGCAAGCAGGCGCTAATGTGGTCATGCCTAATCTCTCTCCTTTGACTGTACGAGCCCAATATACGCTCTACAACAACAAAATCTGTCTGGGTGATGAATCCGCCCAATGCAGATTCTGCCTGGAACAGCGGATTGAAGCTGCCGGATTCCATGTGGATATGGGCCGGGGAGATAGTCTGAATCATCTATCACGCTCTTCTGTACAGCAGGTTCCATTGTAAGGAAGCCACCGAATCAGCCTGTTATCATCTCGCAATCGAGTTATAAGAGTCCAAGTCTGCTTGTCAATCTAATAATGAACCCAGAAAGAAGTGGATGTTCGTGAGCCGAGTAAATGAAAGTCGTCCGGCGGATTTCATTCAGGACGAAGAGATCAAAGAAGCGCTGCAATTTGGAGAAAATGCCGGATCGGATCGGGCCAAGGTGTCCGCAATTCTTGAGAAAGCCAGACAATGTAAAGGACTGACCTCACAAGAAGCAGCTGTGCTCTTAAATGTGGAAGATCAGGAAACACTAAATGAGATTTATCAGGTATCCAGAGATATCAAGGAACGGATCTACGGCAACCGGATTGTATTGTTCGCACCGCTCTATGTCAGCAACTACTGTGTCAATAATTGCGTGTACTGCGGTTACAAACATTCCAATTCTGAATTCACACGCAGCCGCTTAACCTCAGATGAAATTGCCCAGGAAGTTACCGTTCTACAGTCTCTGGGACACAAACGGCTTGTGCTGGAAGCGGGTGAGGATCCCCGCAATTGTTCCATCGATTATATTCTCGACTGCATAAAGACTATTTACGATACGAAGCTGGACAATGGCAGTATCCGCCGGATCAATGTCAATATCGCTGCAACCACATTCGACGACTACATCAAGCTGGCTGAGGCGGGAATTGGAACTTATATTTTATTTCAGGAGACTTATCATAGACCTAGTTACAAGCAATACCATCCGCAAGGACCCAAAAGTGATTATGATTGGCATACGACCGCCATGGACAGGGCCATGAAAGCCGGTATCGAGGATGTTGGTATTGGTGTTCTGTATGGGCTCTATGATTATAAATATGAAACGATAGCCATGTTAAAACATGCCGAGCATCTGGAACAGGCCTATGGCTGCGGACCGCATACGATTTCCGTCCCCCGCCTGCGCGAAGCGGAGAATGTGAACCTGGACAGTTACCCTTATTTGGTCAGCGATCCGGATTTCGCCAAAATCGTCGCCGTTCTGCGAATAGCCGTTCCCTATACAGGAATGATACTCTCTACACGCGAAGACGCTGAATTTCGTGATCAGATAATCAAACTCGGCATTTCCCAGATCAGCGCAGGCTCCGCCACAGGTGTTGGCGCATACAGTGTGAACAAAGATAAAGATGACAAACCGCAATTCATGGTCGGCGATCACCGCTCCCCTATGGAAATCATCAAAAATCTCTGCCAGGACGGGTATGTGCCGAGTTACTGCACCGCCTGTTACCGGGAAGGCCGCACGGGAGACCGTTTCATGCAGCTGGCCAAATCCGGCCAAATCCATAATGTCTGTCAGCCGAACTCCCTGATGACGTTTCAGGAATACCTGCTGGATTACGCCGATGAGGAGATGCGGGCCATTGGAGAGCAGACGATTCATGACAATCTGGAGCGTATTCCCAAGGAATCGGTCAAAAAAGCGACCCTAAAGCAACTTCAGCGTATCCATAACGGCGAACGAGATCTACGGTTTTAGGCCGCACCCAATGTACGCTGTCACAAAAAGGGGGTGTTCCAGCAGCCATTCAGATGGCTTTTGGAACACCCCCGCTTTAATATACGCATTAATGGTTATATGCCCCCTCCTCCCAGGCCAGCATTGCAGACGGAAACATTTCGATGGCTCTTGGGAACACCCCCTGCACGTAGGCAATAAATACACCATAATTCACAATTGGAACACCCTCATGTTCCGCCTCTTCAAGCCTCCCCAGCATCGCCCTGCGGTTCAACATACACGCTCCGCAGTGAATGATCAGTGAATAACCGCCGAGTCCTGCGGGGAAATCACTGCCTGCGGCATGTTCAATGTGAAGCTGCCTGCCTGTCAGTCCCCGTAGCCAGCGGGGAATCTTCACGGAAGCAATATCATCGGATTGCCGGTGATGCGTGCAGGCTTCCGCAATGAGCACCCGGTCTCCGTCCTGTAAACGACCAATAGCGCGAACCCCGCGCACAAGCTGAGGAAGATCCCCCTTGTACCTGGCAAACAATATGGAAAAGGACGTGAGCGGGATATCCTTTGGGGTATCTGCCTGAACCTTAAGAAATGCCTGTGAATCCGTGATGACCACATTTGGCTTGCGCCCCAGCGTCTTGAGTGTGTGTCCAAGCTCCTGTTCCTTGGTGACAACAGCAACCGCATCACATTCCATGATGTCACGAATGGTCTGCTGCTGGGGCAGAATCAATCTTCCTTTGGGTGCTGCCTTATCAATCGGCACTACCAGAACAGCCAAGTCTCCGGGATTCAGCAGGTCTCCCACTAGCCGGAACCGGTCTTCGTCCCTCGGCAGCTCCCGGACGATTGCAGCTTTTAGATCCGTGATCCCAGTATTCCTGAGAGCACTGAATAGCATTGGCTTCAAATGAAGCTGCTCTTCTACCTTTGCCGCCACTACAGTGTGTTCCTCACCGTTGCCATGTTCTTCGAGCAAGTCTACTTTGTTCAATAGTAGAATGACCGGAATCTTCTTGACAGACAGGTTCTGTAAAAGGTTGTGCTCAAATTCGCCTACTCCTTGGACAGCGTCTATCACCAGCAACGCCAGATCGGTTTTGCTCAGAACCTGATTTGTTTTGCGAATCCGCTGTTCGCCCAAACTTCCGCTATCATCCAATCCGGCGGTATCAATGAGCACTACCGGTCCCACCGGCAGCAGCTCCATCGGTTGATAAACCGGATCTGTCGTTGTCCCGCTTACCGGAGAAACAATGGACGTCTCCTGACCGCCTAAAGCGTTAATCACACTGGATTTCCCGGCATTACGCCGTCCAAAGACTGCAATGTGCATTCGTTCTCCACGCGGGGTATCATTTAAGCTCATAACATGCGCTCCTTCTTATCCTAGAACCTTTATAAATCTCTTAATCTTCCAGGGATGCCTGGTTTGGTAACCTCCAGCGGGTGCAGAATGGCATCGATCTGCTTTTTCGTCATCAGTCCTTGTTCCAGCAAAATCTCTTTTAACGGCCGGCCCGAGGCCGCCGCAGACGTAGCCAGTTCTGCTGCGGCGTCATAACCCAGATACGTCACCGCTGCGGCAGCCATGACGCCGGAGCGTTCCAAATGCTCGAGACAATGCGCAGTATCGACTTTCAACCCACGCACGCATCGCTCATGAAAGAGCCGTACAGCCTGGGTAAGAATTTCAAGAGATTCAAGCAGAGATTCTGCGATTAAAGGAGCAAAGGCATTCAGCTCCAGCTGTCCGCTGGCCGCCGCCAAAGTGACTGCTGTATCATTGGAGATCACCTTCATAGCGACTGACCCGGCCATCTCTGCGATGACCGGATTCATTTTACCGGGCAGGATCGAAGAACCTACCTGCATAGGCGGCAGGATGTATTCTGCAATTCCGCCGGAGGGCCCGGCATTAAGCAGCCGGAAATCGCCGGATATCTTCAGCAAGTTCA
This sequence comes from Paenibacillus sp. FSL M7-1046, assembly GCF_038007405.1. NCBI lineage: Bacteria > Bacillati > Bacillota > Bacilli > Caryophanales > Paenibacillaceae > Paenibacillus > Paenibacillus sp. FSL M7-1046. Next base: position 6,512,998 of record NZ_JBBOXB010000001.1, read on the forward strand.
CCGCAGCGGCTTTGAGCAAACCTGAAACCTCCACAAACACATCCATATTCTGTGTGCCATCCATCGGAAAATCGCTGCGGCACAGCCCCATTCCGGTTAGTTCCCGCAGCTCTTCTGCAATGGCATAAATATAAGCAAGGGGGGCATTCATTCCTGTGCCCACTGCCGTTCCTCCAAGGTTAATCTCCCGCAGCCGTTCCTCCGCCTTGTACAGCCGCCACCGGTCCCGTGCAACCGCTTTGGCATAAGCACCAAAGCTTTGTCCAGCCATAATAGGCAGTGCGTCCATGAGTTGCGTCCGTCCTAACCTTAACACATCGGCGTATTCCCGCTCCTTCTCCTGCAGGGCCTCCTGAAGAGAGGCGAACTCTTCACTAAGTGAGCGAAGCAGCGGAATCATCGCAATTCGCATGGCAGTGGGATACACGTCATTGGTAGATTGATAGAGATTCACATGATCTATCGGATGGATCAGCCGGTAATCCCCCTTATGTCCACCAAGTTTCTCGATGGCCAGATTGGCTATCACCTCGTTAACGTTCATGTTCGTACTCGTTCCCGCTCCGCCCTGATACGCATCCACAATAAAGTGATTATCCATCTGGCCTTGCAGAATTTCATCGCAAGCGGATAGAATACCCGCAGCCACCTGTTCGGAAATATCCCCTTGCCTGCCATTTACTTTGGCTGCCGCTTTCTTCACCATTACTATGGCCCGCGTGATCCGCGGATTCACGGGCCGGCCGCTGACCGCAAAATTATCCCGCGCCCTTACCGCGTGAATTCCATAATAAGCCCCACTGGGAACCGCTTCACTCCCTAGAGCATCCGATTCCACCCGAAACATTGGATCGTCGTTCAATTGTTTTTCACCCCCCAATTTGCGACATCAGGCGCATTGTAGCCTTCAGGGGTGGCTTGGTGCCCGGTTGGTCCATCATTATATGCTGGCCAGGTTTGGCTTCCAAGGCGCGCAGGAATAATTGCTTCAGCAGCTCTGATTGAGCGATGTAAGGCCGGATATACAGCTCTTCGTTCCAGAAAAGGCACGGCTTAACGTGACCATTTGCTGTAATACGCAGCCGGTTACATGTATTACAGAAATGCTGGCTGACCGGATGAATCAAGCCAAATTGCCCTGCCGCACCTTGGATGCGAAAATAACGGGCCGGGCCGGAATCTGCTGCTTTTTCAGCCGGCTCATCAGTTGTCCTGCCCGAGTCCGGATCTGCTTCAAGACTAAAACCAGCCTTGGCACAACGCTCCAGTATTCCATCCAAAGGCATATATCCCGCTTCCCATCCCTTCATATCATGACCCATGGGCATATATTCAATAAAGCGGACGTGCAGCGGATATTTCTGAGTCAGCTGCAGAAAGGATTCAATTTCATCATCGTTTACACCTTTCATCAAGACCATATTCAGCTTCAGTACCTCGAAGCCAGCCTTAAAACCAGCTGCTAAAGCATGCAACACCTTGCTGACATCACCGCCCCCAGTGATTCTGGAATAGCGTTCTGGAATTAGAGAATCCAGGCTGATGTTGAGATCGGTAAGCCCGGCATCACGCAGCTTCTGCACTTTGGGGGCGAGCAGCAGTCCATTCGTGGTCAGACCGACACGTTCGATCCCGGAGATGGCCCTTAACCTGGCCACCAGTTCTTCCAGGTTTGGACGCATCAACGGTTCTCCTCCGGTAAGACGCACCTTGGTTACCCCCATCTCAGCGAGTACCCTTACGATTCGTTCAATTTCGTCAAAGGTAAGCGGGTTACCCTCCACAGCCTTTTCTACTCTGCCCGGATTGCAATACTGACAGCCCAAGTTGCAGCTCTCAGTGACGGAGATACGTACATAATTATGTAAACGACCAAAGTGATCGACCAAGATATCGGACAAACGCTCCACCTTGCTTTCTGCGTTATAGTGACTGAATTAGTGACGCGAAAAACCGCCAAACTGCTGTAATGACTGCGCACTGGCCATTCTTTTCCGGGAAATGGAATCTTCAATCTGGCTTGGAACGATGAATTGGAGCGCATTGGTGGGGCATACCCGCACACATTCCGGGCCCTTGCCGCTGTCTTCACACAAATCACATTTGTTCGCAACCATTCTCTCCTTGCGGCTCCATGCACCCGATGTATTGGAACGAAGCCCGGATTGAAGTTGCTTTTGACCACTCTTATGTGCCGTAACCATTGTAATCGCCCCATAAGGGCATACCAGCATACATGTTTTGCAACCAATGCAGCTATCCTGATTGATGAATATGCTGTTGTTTTTGCTCGTAATGGAGCCATTCGGGCACACATTGGCACAAGGAGCATCCTCACAATGTCTGCACTGCACCGGTGCGGTAACTTCATCGGTCTCGACGACAGTCAACCGTGGATAGAAGTCAGCCCCGCTCTCTTCCTGAAGGAACATATTATTCCCGGCATGTGCAACTACGCAGGCCACTTCACAAGTATGGCAACCTATACATTTATCGGGATCGGCAATGACAAACCGGTTCATGACATCTCCTCCTTAAGACTTCTGTCAACAAATTTGGTATGCAGCAAATGATGTGAAGTATGGCCTAACGGTTCCCCTAAGAAGTCCTTATATAATTTGATAATATCTGGATTCTCATGGGATTTGCGGACCTTCTGATGAGAGTCGTGGCGGTAGACGGCGCTCTTTCTGGCCTGATAAGCAATTTTCCGCTGCGTTTCCAACAGCAGCTTAGGCTGTCCCCCGCCGCTGACACAGCCTTCGGGACAAGCCATCACTTCAATGAAATGATACGGGCAGGTGCCCTCTGCAACTTTTGCCAGAACAGCATCCACATATTTCAGTCCAGCAACAACTGCCACTTTGAGCTCCAAATCGCCAATCTGAACTTCTGCGGTCCGGATGCCTTCCTCTCCCCTGACAAAATCCAATTGCAGATTGGGAATCTGCTCATGGGTGATCAGTTCATACCCCGTTCGTATCGCAGCTTCCATCACACCGCCTGTGACGCCGAAGATCGAGCCTGCTCCAGAGTATTTGCCCAGCGGTGAATCAAACGGCTCGTCGGGAAGATGAATGAAATCGATGCCTTGATCCTTGATTAAGCACGCCAGTTCCCTTGTAGTAATGACGAGATCCACTTCACGGCACCCATCCACACTCATTTCTTCTCTGCTGCATTCAAATTTTTTACAGGTACAGGGCATAACCGCGACGCTGAAAATATCCGAAGGTGCAATTCCATCCAGCTCCGCTCCGTAGGTCTTGAACAAGGCTCCACCCATTTGCATCGGGGACTTGCAGCTGGACAAATGCTCCAGCAGCTCCGGTGCTGCCGTCTCCGCATGCTTCACCCAGGCCGGGCAGCAGGAGGTGAACATTGGCAGCCGCTCTCCAGACATCACTCTGCCAATCAGCTCTGAGCCCTCTTCCATAATCGTCACGTCCGCAGCAAAATTCGTATCATAAATCCGGTCAAACTTCAGCCTTCTCAGCGCTGCCGCCATTTTCCCCGGGGTTAAAGTGCCAAAGGGCAGCCCAAACTCCTCCGCCAGAGATACCCGGATCGCAGGAGCGCACTGCACCACCTTGAACCGTTTCGGATCAGCCAGAACAGCTTTAACCTTCTGGATATCCCCTGACGAATAAGCAGCGAACAAAGGCTCACGCACGTTGGGAAGCTGCCCTCTTTCCTGTAACTTTACCGCTCGTAAGGCTGTCGTCGACTCGTTGTCTGCAGCATAAGCGGTACAGATCTGCACACACTGTCCACAAACGACGCAGCGATGAGCATCAATAGTCTGCGGGTAGCCCGGTTCGCCGATAATGGCGTCCACAGGACATACAGCCGCGCAACGTCTGCAGCCGGTACATAATTGTTCGTCAATATGAATGATTGGATCCTTATACGACATAGTGCAACCTTCTTTTCTGAATTGAAGTGGTATTACAGTCGCATGGCCGCTGCTGTGCGCGACCTGGATACACTGGTATCCGGATGAACCAGTGACAGTGCCTCTACCGGACAGACCTCTACACAAGCCGGAACGTTTCCCATAGCTCCGTCCTTATGGTCCCTGGTCCGGCATAAATCACATTTATAGGCGATCACTTTGGCCTTACGTTCCATCGCACTGTCCTGCCGCTCCTTCAGTTGAATCTGCGGGACTACCTTGCCGTTGCTGTATGCTTTATACAAACTGATGGCACCAAACGGACAAGCCATCGCACATCCTTTGCAGCCTATGCAGCTCTCTTCATGAATAACTATCGTCCCCTCCTCCTGCCGGATCGCCTGAACCGGACAGGCTTCCGCACAGGGCGCATTCTCACACTGGCGGCATTGAACCGGCAGTGTGAAGCTCTCTGTTCGAATGACATGTAGGCGGGGAATAACCGGTACCGTTACTGTACCCACAGCCGCCCCAACCCCATTGTGATCGTTATGAACTGCGAAACATGCCAGTTCACACGCCTTGCAGCCAATACATTTGCCCGCTTCGGCAATGACAAACGGATTCGGCTGTACATTATTCATACCGGTCTCGCCTCCACATGCATCTGCGCTCTGAGCGCCTCATATTCCTGCTGAACCTGTTGTTCCGCGCGTAGTTGATCTGCAATTTTCTCGATGCGGACCGCACAATACTTGTATTCCGGGGTTTTGGAGACCGGGTCCAGATAGTCACCCGTCAGTTCATTGCAGGCTCCAATCCAGAAATGGTAAGTCATATAGGTGGCCCCGGTTTTGACACGGTTGCTGATCTGTGCCCGGGCTAACACTCTGCCTCGGCGGGATACAACATGTACAAGCTGGCCGTCTTCAATCCCTAAGCTTGATCCGTCCGCCGGGCTCATCTGGATGAAACCAGGCTCATCCGACAGTTGACTGAGGGCACGGCAGTTGCCGGTCATCGTCCGAACCGAATAATGCCCTACCTCACGCACTGTGGACAAGGACAACGGATATTCCTGATCTGGCTGCTCCAGCGGAGCCCTCCATTCACAGGCAAATAGCTGTCCTTTGCCGCTGGAAGTGGTAAACCGGTTCCCTTCATATAAATACGGTGTGCCCGGATGATCTTCAGACGGGCATGGCCACTGAACACTGCCCTGTTCTTCCATCTTCCGATAACTGGCTCCGGCAAACGATGGGGAGAGCCCCCTCATTTCATCCCATATTTCTTCCGTGTTCCGGTAGGACATCGGGTAACCCATCGCCGTGGCAAGCTCGCTGATAATTTGCCAATCGGGCTTTACTTCACCCGGAGGCTCGATGGCCTTTCTGATCCGTTGGAATCCTCGGTCGGCTGAGGAGTAGACCCCGTCATGCTCACCCCAGGAGGTGGCCGGCAAAATCACATCCGCATGCAGGGCCGTCTTGTTCATGAAGATGTCCTGGACAATTACAAATTCTAATTTATCCAGCGTCTCCCTCACTTCTGAAGCATTCGGATCGCTCTGAACCGGATCTTCGCCAAAAATATAATAGGCCTTCACCTTGTCTTCCTTTAGAACGAGATGAGGAATTTCGGTAATCCGATACCCGATTTTGCGAGGCAAAGCCACTCCCCAGGCCTTTTCGAATTTTTTACGGATCTTGTCATCCGTAACAGACTGGTATCCCGGATAGACATTCGGCAATGCCCCCATATCGCAGGAACCCTGTACATTATTTTGGCCGCGGACCGGACCAATCCCGACGCCAGGTCTGCCAAAGTTGCCGGTAAGAAGCGCCAGTGAAGCCAGACCCTTTACAACGTCCACGGCTTGGGCAAATTGACATACCCCCATACCGTACAGGATCATCGCCTTGTTCGCACTCGCATATTGCCGCATTACTTTGCGGATCTCAGCCGCTTGCACACCTGTAATGCTCTCCGCATATTCAGGTGTATATTTCTGTACACTGGCTTTATATTCCGCAAAACCTTCCACATATTTCTCAACATACTGCTTGTCGTATAACTCCTCAGCAATTAACACATGACCAAAGGCATTGACAAGCGCCATGTTCGTGCCGCCCTTAAGGGGCAGCCATGTATCTGCAATGCGGGCCGACTCCGTCTTGCGGGGATCGGTTACGATGATCGTTGCGCCCTTCTGCTTTGCACTAACAATTCTTCTTGCCACAATGGGATGGGTAACCGCTGCATTGTATCCAAAAATAAACAACAGATCCGTGTCCTCAATTTCAGGAATTGAGTTAGACATTGCGCCATCCCCTAGCGAATAGGTAAGCCCAGCTACGGACGGCCCGTGACATACCCTAGCGCAATGGTCAACATTATTGGTTCCGATAACAGCGCGCATAAATTTTTGCATGACATAATTGGCTTCATTTCCCGGGCCACGGGCTGAACCGGTTCCCATGATTGCATCCGGTCCATACTTTTCCTTGATTGCTGTTAGTTTCTCGGCTGTATACTGAATGGCTTCTTCCCAGGGTACCTCTGCCAGTGTCCCTGCCTTACGAATCATCGGCTTGCGGATACGGGCGGTAAGAATCTGCGGATCATTCAGAAAATCCCATCCATAATGACCCTTCAGGCACAGGTTCCCTTCGTTTGTTCTTCCATACGCTGGTTCAGCGCCTACGATTTTCCCCTCCTCAACAAGTAAATTCATCTGACAACCACTTCCGCAATACGGACATACAGTCAGCACTTTATTCTCCATAGTTCCTCACCTCTGTTTGTGATTTTTTGCACAATTATAGCAACAAAAAAATAAGCCAATACAAGGTATAATCAGAAATACACAATGTACTGGCTTATTAAAAAGCTAAGGCGCAAAAGTCCATTCTCTCTAATCAAACCGATTTATTCAATTGAATAATAATTGCCTTATCCCCTGGATTCGGGTCTTCAATCTTCCATGTATATGTAAAGGGGCTGCCAAGCGTTTCTGCGATCTCTGCCATAAACTCTCTCTCCAAATAAGGCTTCAGCACTTTCCAGTATTCTGTAACTAAATGTACCGCACCTTCTTTGAGCAAAATTTCAGATAAACTGGAGAGAATTCCACGGATCTCTATAATGATTAAGGACTCATACTCCATCCTAACCTTTACATTCTCCGGACCCTTGCCGCGATAATGCTTCACAATCTTGACTGCAAGTCTTCGCATCTTCTCCTGGCATTCAAATACAGTCTCAGACATCACTACATCCCAGCCTTAACATCCCTATTATGGTAATTTATTTAATTAATTACATGTTAAACCTACCCAATAAAGATTGTCAAACCACAAAAAAGGGCAAATCCCTTCATTTCAACGTGAATTCATCCACTTCTTACACGATATCCATAAATTTCTAAAAAGCTTGTTCAATCTAACTACATTTAAAAAAGAGCAGCAAAGGTCTAAATTCCGCTTTTCCTGCCGGATTCAGACCTTTACCGCTCTTTGCTAACTACCATATCTAAGTTCCAATTCACTCAGGCGCCGTCTTCCTTCAGACGCAAAAGCGCTGCAGCCGCAGCCTGTTGTTCCGCTTCCTTCTTGGAACGGCCGCTGCCCTTGCCAAGAGACTGGCTGGACATATACACTTCAGAGACGAATTCGCGCTCATGCGCCGGTCCCCGTTCTTCAATAATCCGATATTCCAGCGTACCCAATCCGTGATGCTGTATCAGCTCCTGAAGCTCCGTCTTGAAATCGCTCATCTGCATTTGCAGCTTGCCGTCCGTCTCCACCAGCGGAAATACATGATGATCAAGAAACCGCCGTGCCGTTTCCAGCCCTTGGTCGAGATAAAGCGCTCCCACGAAGGATTCGAACACATCGGCCAGCAAGGCCGGACGAGTACGTCCGCCCGTAAGTTCTTCCCCTTTGCCCAGCAATACATATTTGCCGAAACCCAAGCTCTCAGCGAACTTGACCAGTGAAGGCTCGCATACAATAGCGGCCCGCAGCTTGGTCAATTCACCCTCCGGTCTGTCCGGCAGCAACTTGTACAAATATTCAGAAACCGTAAGCTCCAGAACCGCGTCTCCGAGAAACTCCAGACGCTCATTGTCCTGATGCTGATTGAAACGGTGTTCATTCACATAAGAGGCATGGGTAAAGGCCTGCTTCAGAAGTACAGCATCGTGAAATTGGATTTGAAGTTGACTTTGTAACTGCTTCAGGTCTCCTTTCACTGCACTGTCCCCTTACTGATTATATTTTTTGAGAATTACGGTTGCGTTATGTCCTCCGAATCCGAACGAATTCGACATTACAATATTCAGATCAGCTTTGCGCGGTTCATTCGGAACATAGTCCAGATCACATTCCGGATCAGGATTGTCCAAATTAATGGTTGGTGCAATGATGTTATTTTGCAGGGAAAGACCACAAATGATCGCTTCCACACCGCCGGCAGCACCAAGCAAATGGCCTGTCATTGATTTCGTGGAGCTGATTGCAACCTTGTAAGCATGATCTCCAAGCGCCTTCTTCACGGCAGCCGTTTCCGATCTGTCGCCTACTGGCGTGGAAGTGCCATGCGCATTGATGTAATCAATCTCTTCCGGTGCGATACCGGCATCCCGGATCGCCATCTTCATACAGCGTGCTGCACCGTCAGGATCCGGTTCCGTCATATGATGGGCATCCGCACTCAGACCGTAGCCGATCACTTCGGCATAGATCTTCGCCCCGCGTTTCTCGGCATGCTCCAGCGATTCCAGAATCAGAATCCCGGCACCCTCACCCATTACAAAACCGTCACGGCCGCTGTCAAATGGACGGCTGGCCTTCTCCGGCTCGTCGTTGCGGGTGGACATCGCCCGCATGGCACAGAACCCTGCCATCCCTGTCGGGCGGATGGTAGCTTCGGAACCGCCGCAGATCATCGCATCCGCGTCACCGCGCTGGATCAGGCGGAAGGATTCCCCTATGGAGTGGCTTCCTGTTGCACAGGCTGTCACAGTTGTTGTATTAGGACCTTTTGCACCAAGATTGATCGACAGCTGGCCGGAGCCCATATTGGCAATCATCATGGGAATAAAGAACGGGCTGACCCGTTTCGGTCCCTTTTCCAGCAGGAGATTATGATTGTCTTCCCAAGTACCCAGACCTCCGATACCTGATCCGACGGACACACCAATTCTCTCCGCATCAATATCTTCACCGATCTTAAGTCCGCTGTCCTTCAGCGCATCTTCTCCGGCTGCTACTGCGAACTGAACGAAACGGTCCATCTTGCGGGCTTCCTTGCGGCCAAAACGCTCTTCCGCATCAAAGTCTTTAACCGAAGCTGCTATTTGCGTAGTGTATTCACTGACATCAAAGGCTTCAACCTTGGAAACACCGGATTTCCCGCTCATGAGGCTATCCCAGAACGTATCCAAATCTTTACCCAGTGACGTCATCACGCCCATACCGGTAATTACCACTCTATGACTCAAACGCAATCACCCCATCTGTAGGCTGTATACTTCAACATAATTGAACATACATGCTCTCTGAATAGTCTATATAAACTGCAGTCGCCGCAAAAATTAACCCCTCTGCGGTTCTGTTATTTTCCCCGTAAAGGTGCAAATATGCATCCTTTTGTATTTCATTTGTGCTGTAAAATGAGGAGAAGTCCCGCCCTGGCAGGAACGGGACCCTCAATCATATGACTCTAGGTATGAGATTGTATGTACTTCACAACTTCACCCACGGTCGTAATCTTCTCTGCATCTTCATCAGAGATTTCCATATCGAATTCATCTTCCAATTCCATAACCAATTCTACTACATCAAGAGAATCAGCACCTAAATCATCTTTGAAAGACGCTTCTAATGTTACCTCAGCTTCATCGGCACCTAAGCGGTCGATGACAATGCGTTTTACACGCTCCAATACATCGGACATCCGGTTCACCTCCTCTTTTGGTATTATACGAGATATGAAGTCAAAATACCATAGAGCGTAAAAAACGCTTTCCGGGCGCTTCTTCCCGCTTCTCCCTTAATCCCTATACGCTGGTTTGATCTTACATGTACATACCGCCGTCCACATGAAGTGTCTGACCGGTCATGTAAGCTGCCCCTTCCGAGGCCAAAAATACCGCCGCCATAGCAATGTCCTCCGGCCGCCCAAGCTGAGCAAGGGGAATTCCCTTAATCAGCTCACTGCGGACTTCATCGGACAACTCACGGGTCATATCGGTGTCTATAAAACCGGGAGCGATGCAGTTCACGGTAATTCCCCGTGAAGACAGCTCGCGGGCCGCAGCCTTCGTCATGCCGATTACCCCTGCCTTTGCAGCAGTATAGTTAATCTGCCCAGGATTCCCCGTCACACCCACTACCGAAGAAATATTGATGATCCGCCCGTAACGCTGCTTCATCATCGGACGTGTGACTGCTTTTAGACAGTTGAACACGCCTTTGAGATTCGTTTCGATGACCTGATCAAATTCCTCTTCCTTCATGCGCATAATCAGGTTGTCCCTGGTGATGCCGGCATTATTAACGAGGATGTCAATCTTGCCCCAAGTGTTCAAGACCTCTTTAACGAGATTCTCCGCCTCATCGCTTTTGCCTACATTCGCCTTCAGGGCAATCCCCTCGGAGCCTAGCTCTGCTATCCGGGCTACTGTTTCCTGCGCTGCAGCTTCACTTCCGGAATAGTTCACGGCCACTTTCACGCCATGCTCTGCGAGTAGAAGCGCTATGCTGCGGCCGATGCCGCGGGAACCGCCGGTTACAAGGGCCGTCTGGCCTCTTAATGCTGAGAACATTCTGTATTCCCCTCCCTTTATCCTGCGCTGTGGTTAAGCCAAGCCATTGACTGTCTGGATGCTTTCCAGACTGTTGATATTGATCACCTTGACATTCTTGTCAATTTTGCGGATCAGTCCTGCCAGCACACTGCCGGAGCCAATCTCAACAAAGGTGTCCACACCGGCCGCAATCAGCCACTCCACACTGTCCTGCCAGAGTACTGGCGAGAACACCTGGCGTACCAGCAGCCCGCGGATTTCCTCGGGATCGGTAACCGGCGAGGCAGTAACATTGGCAATTACAGGAACTGAAGGCGCATTAAAGGTTACACCTTTCAGTTCAGCTGCCAGACGCTCGGCAGCTTCCTTCATCAAAGAAGAGTGGAACGGTCCGCTGACTTCGAGCGGAATCGCCCGCTTGCCTCCGGCTTCTTTTACACGCTGAACGACAGCATTCACACCTTCGAGCGATCCGGACACTACAATCTGACCCGGACAGTTGACGTTTGCCAATTCAACCGGGTTTCCCTCTGCGGAAATATTGTTGCACAGCTCAGCCAAAGCTTCGCGTTCTGCACCCAATACAGCTGCCATAGCGCCCTGTCCGCCAGGAACCGCTTCTTCCATGAAACGTCCACGGAGACGTACGAGGCGGACTGCATCCTCATAAGACAGTACGCCGGAAGCCACAAGAGCGCTGTATTCACCCAGACTGTGACCCGCAACGTAGTCTGGCTTCAGTCCATGCTTATTCAGCGCTTCCAGATAAGCTACACTGGTTGTTACAAGCGCAGGCTGTGTGTTTACCGTCTGCTTGAGTTCGCTGTCGGGACCTTCAAATACAAGTTTACTCAGCGGAAACCCAAGCACTTCATCGCCCTTCTCGAACACCGCACGGCTATCCGGCAGAGCGTCATATACATCCTTACCCATCCCAACTGCCTGTGCACCCTGGCCGGGAAAGACAAATGCGATTTTACCCATAAGTTCGAACTCCTTCCCGTAAACGGTGCAGCTGCCGGGCTTGCAAATCAAGCGGCAGGCACACCGAGTTCTTTGAATTCATTGCTCGTTTATATGCTTACCATTTCAGTACCGAGGCACCCCAAGTAAGGCCGCCGCCGAAGCCAACCATCAGCACGGTGTCGCCTTCCTTCATCCGGCCCTCTTCCGCTGCTTCAACCAGCGCGAGCGGAATCGAAGCTGCAGACGTGTTGGCGTATCTGTCGACGTTGATTACGCATTTCTCTTCCGGCAGATCCAAACGCTGCATAGCCGATTGAATGATGCGGATATTCGCCTGGTGCGGCACGAACAGATCAATATCTTCTTTAGTCAGACCTGCTTTGGTAAGCACACGCTCGGTAGCCGTACCCATCACCCGAACGGCGAACTTGAACACCTCACGGCCGTTCATGTAGATGAAATGCTTCTTGTCGTCTATCGTCTGCTGGGAAGCCGGCATACGCGAGCCGCCCGCTTCCATCTTCAGCAGGCTGCCGCCGGAGCCTTCGGCACCGAGATCAAAGGATTGGAAACCTCTGCCTTCCGGAACTTCGCCGAGAATAACCGCTCCCGCACCGTCCCCGAACAACACACAAGTGTTGCGGTCCGTGTAATCTGTAATCCGCGACAAGGTATCCGCTCCGATGATCAAAGCATTGTTATACATCCCGTTCTGGATAAATCCGGTTGCTGTTGCCAGACTGTAGACGAAGCCGGAACAGGCTGCGGACAAGTCAAAAGCCGCGGCTCCTTTGGCCCCCAGTTTGTCCTGCAGAATGCAGGCTGTGGACGGAAAAGAGCTGTCAGGTGTAACTGTTGCAATAATAATGAGATCCAGATCCTCCGCCTTCATGCCTGCTGATTCCAGCGCCTTCAGCGCAGCTTCATAAGCAAGATCCGAGGTCGCCTCATGCGGAGCGGCAATATGCCGTTCACGGATCCCTGTCCGGCTGACAATCCATTCATCATTCGTTTCGACTATCTTTTCCAAATCGCTGTTGGTTAATATTTTTTCGGGCACATATTTTCCTGTACCAATTATTCCTACCGGACGCAACTGTTTCATATCGTCACTCACTTCCCGCTAATTTCCTTGGATATGCTGGACACGAGACCCGCCTGCAGCGCAATCCGCGCTTGTCTGACTGCATTCTTAACCGCGTTACCGTCAGATGAGCCGTGCCCCTTCACTACCAGACCGCTAAGACCGAGCAGCGGCGCTCCGCCGTGCTCCTTGTAATCCATCTTCCCCTTGAGGCTTCTGAGCTCCGGCATCAGTATAGCCGCACCCAGCTTGGTTTTGAGCGAACGGCTGAACTGTTCCTTCAGTAGAGAGAACATAGCGCCCGCCGTACCTTCAAGTGTCTTCAGAAGAATGTTGCCCGCAAACCCGTCACAAACAAGCACATCACAATTACCCGTCAGCACATCACGTGCTTCAACATTACCAACAAAGTGAATTCCAGGCAATGCGGCTAGCAGAGGATACGCTTCTTTGGTCAATTCATTCCCTTTGCCCGGCTCAGTGCCCACATTCAGGAGCCCTACACGCGGCTTGGCAATTCCGTGCACTTTGCTGCGGTAGATGCTGCCCATCAGCGCGTATTGTGCGAGGTGCTGTGGCTTGGCATCCATGTTGGCCCCCAGATCAAGGGCGAGTACGCCGACATCATCGAGCGTCGGAATCATCGGAGCAAGTGCCGGGCGCTCTATCCCATCCATTCTCCCCACCACAAGCAGCCCCGTGGTCATCAGCGCGCCTGTGTTCCCGGAAGAGATCATAGCATCGGCTTCCCCTTCACGCACCATACGTCCAGCCACAACCATGGATGAATCCTTCTTGCGGCGGACTGCTTTGACCGGCTCTTCATCGGAGCCAATCACTTCCCCCGCATGACGCACCGTCACATTGGACGGCTTATTCTTCAGCAGCGGCTCAAGTCTGGCTTCGTCGCCGACGAGCACAATCTGCGTATCGCTCCATTCCGCGGCCGCGGACAATGCCCCTTCCACATTGCATTCAGGAGCATTATCGCCTCCCATGGCATCAATGGCGATCAGCACTGCGGTTTCCCCCTTCGCTGTATTCTTCAATTGCGGATCGGTACACTACAAAATGGCCCTGAAACACGAGTTCTTCTCCGACATACGTAAATACGTCCACCTCAGCTTTGCCGTTCCGGCCAGCGAGCGAACGCACCTGCGCTTTGGCAATACATTTCTCACCTAACCGGACCATGCACACAAACCGGATGTCGGCTGAAGCGGTCAGGGCAATTTCGTCATTGATCACGGCAACCGCCAGCGAATTGGCCTGTCCGAACACGTAGTGGCCACGAGCGATCCCGTTTCTGGAGAAGACATGCTCCTCACGAATTTCAAATATGGAAATGCCGCTCTTGTCCAGCTGCAGATCGACAATATCGCCGACCACTTCATCGGCAGGCAAGGAGCGCACCTGATCATAAGAATGTTCAGCCATTTGCTTCATCCGTTCACGCAGCTCCGGAATCCCCAGCTCCAGCCGGTCCAGACGGATGGTCTGAATGCTCACCTTGAGCTGCCGGGTTAACTCCCTGTCGGTCACAAATGGATTGCCATCAATAATACCCAGCAGCTGCTGCTGGCGCTCTTTCTTGGACATCCGCTCTATGGCGGCTCACCTCCTGGCACATGCTGAACTTAGCATCCGGCCGCGAGAAGGCCGCTAGCGTCATCAATATAAAGGTCATAAACTTCATTTAGAACCTGGTACTAATATGTAGTATAAAGCATGCTGCGGCAAAAATAAAGCTTTGCCTGAAAAGCGGCATAACCACACGGCTTCAGCCACACAATAACAGAGGGAAATCTTTACCCATCCCCAAAAAAATAGCACCCCACCATTAGATGAAGTGCTACTCTTATTAGAAACTATTGTTTGATGATCTCTCTTGCTTTGTAAGTTCCGCAAACTTTGCATACGTGGTGAGCCAGTTTCAGCTCTCCGCATTGTTCGCATTTCACCATGCCCGGCACAACCAGTTTGAAGTGGGTGCGGCGTTTGTCACGGCGTGTTTTGGACGTTCTCCGTTGAGGTACTGCCATTGTGTTACACCTCCTAATTCGGTTTTAACCCGCCTATCGCGGGATTTGTTCTTAGTCATACTTCATTTGAAAAAGTCTTTCAACCCAGCGAGTCGAGGATCGATCACTGTGTTGTCGCAACTGCAGGTGCCTTCGTTCAAGTTTTGTCCGCATTTCTGACAAAGACCAAGACAGTCTGCCTTGCACAATACCGAATCCGGCAAGTGCAGTACGAAGTTTTCTTCCACGAACGGGACAAGCTCCACAGTCTCATCTTTGATGTAAATGAGTTCATCATCTTCATCTTCGGGAAGAATTGGCTCCTTAAGCCACTTGAAAGTCTCCGCAAAAGGAATGTTCAGCTTACTGTTGACCTCGGTGAGACAACGTGAACATAACATGTCCACCTCTCCACTCAGTCTTCCCACCACGTTCACACAATCGGTATCCGCGGGCAGCGCTTTAAGGTCCACCAAGAGCGGTGCAACAGCAAGTATATCCTTTCGCCCTTTGACAAGCTCGCTGACATCCATAGTTTCATGAATATTCAGAGGCTCATCGACATTTGCCATTTTGCGAAAGTGAATCTTCATAATCATCACTCCAAACAAACAAAATTTATTATACCTATTATTACCGAACTTTGTCAACCATTTTCCCTTTATATTGTTTCAGTAAGAGGGACAATTTATGATATAACTATTAAATCACCATATTTCTCAGAATACGGAGTGAAGCAGCTGTGACAACCGTCGGCATAATAGCAGAATACAACCCTTTACATAACGGGCATGTCCACCATTTCAATGAAGCCAAAAAAATCTCCGGCGCGGACAGTGTGATCGTCATCATGAGCGGCCCGTTCACCCAGCGCGGCGAGCCGGCTGCGGTCAGTAAACGGGCCCGCACGGAGATGGCGCTGCATATGGGCGCCGATCTCGTGATTGAACTGCCGGTCGCTTATGCCCTTCAACCGGCAGAGTGGTTCGCCTTCGGAGCTGTATCCCTGCTGGAAGCGACCGGGGTCGTGGACAGCCTGTGCTTCGGCTCCGAAGCCGGCACTTTGGGTGAGCTGCTGCCGCTGGCCGGATTCCTGGCCGAAGAAAGCAGCGAGCTTCAGAGCGAGATCCGCCGCCGCATGGCGCTAGGCACGAGCTTCCCCGCCGCATACAGCGCCGCGGCAGCGTCCGTCTGGGAAGGGTCTCTCCCGTTAGAGGAAAAACCCTTCGATGCCGAAGAACTGCTGCGGCAGCCGAACAACAGTCTCGGCCTGCATTACCTGATCGCCCTGCGGCGGCTCGGCAGTGTCATCAGACCTCTTACCGTGCCGCGCACTGGCGCAGGCTTCCATGACCCGCTGCAGGCGGGGTCTTCGATTGCCAGCGCAACAGCAATCCGCCGGCTTCTTAATGAAGGCGGCTCGCCTGCAGAATTCATGCCAGAATATAGCGTGTCCATCCTAGAAAGAGAGCATGCAGCCGGCAGAGGCCCTTTGAGCCTGGAGGACTTCCGCACCCAGCTCCGTCATGTGCTGACTACGCATACTGCCGCGGAGCTGAGGTCCCTGCAGGATATGAATGAAGGGCTTGAGAACCGGCTGCTGAGAGTCATGCCGCAGCTTGAACAATTTTCGGTCAGCGAATTGCTGCAAGTATTAAAGAGCAGACGCTACACGCACACACGGCTGCAGAGATTGCTGCTGCATGCCCTGCTGAACCACAGCAAGGAGGAAATGACACCTTCCCGGCTGGCTCAAGGCCCCGGTTACATTCGGGTTCTAGGGTTCAGTGAAAGCGGCAGAAAGCTGCTCAAGAACATGAAGGGAAGTGCCTCACTTCCCGTTGTCCTGAGTCCTGCCCATTTCTCACATCCCATGCTTGAACGCGATCTCCAAGCCTCCGCCGCGTATGCCGGAGCTTTCGCCTATCCTCTGCGGACTGATCTGTACAGCGATTTCTTGCAGCCGCCGGTTAGGGTTTGACCGGCAGCTCTTCCATATATTTCAGCGCCTCATCCAGAGTGGATACAGGCACCAGCTTCATTGAGGTGCCTATTTTATCCGCTCTGGCTTTGGCTTCATCATAATTCTTAACCGGCACGAAAAAAATCTCCGCATCCTCCCGGTCTGCAGCAACAATCTTATGCTTCACTCCGCCAATGGCCCCTACCTTGCCTTCAGCGTCAATAGTTCCAGTTCCCGCTACCCGGTGACCTTTGGTTAAATCGCCTTTAGTAAGCTGGTTATAAATTTCCATCGTAAACATTAGGCCTGCCGAGGGTCCTCCGACACTGGTATCCACAAACCTGACCGCTTTTCCTGCTTCCTTCGGCTGTACCTTCTGCACCGCGCCAATCACAACCCCAAATCCTGGGCGGCCCGCCGCAGTCTCCTTGTCTTTAACCTCCACCAGTGTTACCTGTTCCTTGACTTCCTTACCGCTCCGCTGCAGTACGACTTCTACCTGATCGCCAACCTTGCTTGAGGAAAGCAGTTTGGAGAGCGCAGTGGGGTCAGGCACAGTTTGCCCTTGAACACGGATGATTTTGTCGCCTATATGAAATTGGTCCTGGCTGCTTTCCTCCGGAACCGAGAAGACATACAGATAGTCTACAACATCCTCATAAGGAACGCCCGCAGCATGATAGGCTGCCTGAACGGAAGAAGACTGGGAGCTGCTCATATAATACACCTGCTCAGCCGCATATTCCTGCTCACTCTTATCCCCTAGCCTGGTCTCTTTCAATACGACTTCCGCATTGGAATTAAACGCAGAAGCCACTAATAGGGCAACATTGGCGTAGCTCGCGGATACGGTCGTCATCATGAATGTGCCCTGCTCCTGCGGATCGGCATTCTCCACCTTGATCATCGGCGCCACCTCTGAAGCACTGCCCGGCTGATACACGAGATATGGAGTATTCATAAATACTGCAACATAGAGTATAACCACAAAAGTAAACAAGTAGGCTATGGCGCGAACGCCTACCCGGCGTTTCAGTTGCCTCAATGCAATTCCCTTCTTTCCCCGCGGCTCTATGCTTAAGTCTCCAAATAAACTTCGGAGCTGTATCCTCTCCGCTGTGGCATGATGGTTGTCTGCCGTGCATAAATTGATAACAGTCTCAGCCCATGTCCTAAGTTATGAAGAGGTGATGCTCATAATGAATAACTTTAAAATACGCCGGTTCACTTCAGCCTCGGTTCCCTTTCTGTCCGGGGCCGTTGCCATTGTGCTCGCCATTGCGATTATCTTATCGCCGGAGTCCTCCTTCCAGGCTTCCCTTCAGGGTCTGAAGCTCTGGTGGACGCTTGTCTTCCCGGCGCTTCTGCCCTTTCTGATGTTATCAGAAATGCTCACAGCCACGGGATTCGTGCATGGACTCGGAGTACTACTGGAGCCATTAATGACCAGAATTTTCCGCCTTCCGGGGGCCGGAGGCTGGACACTCGCACTCGGAATGACCGCCGGTTTCCCGGCTGGTGCAGGCGGAGTGCAATTACTGCATAAGCAGGGCAGCATTACGGACAAGGAGGCTGGACGTTTGGCTTCCATCGCCCACTTCGCCAGTCCGGTTACGCTGCTCATTGTAGTCGGCGTTGCTTTTCTGCACAGTCCTGCCGCCGGATATACCCTGCTGGCCATCCACTGGATTTCGGGACTTGCCGCAGGCGTAACCGCGACCCTGCTCACAGGTCGGCCGAAAACCGAAGCTCCGGTGGTAATTCCATCACAGCGCAAAACGGCTTCATTGCCCAGACGGATGCATCAGGCTGTATCAGAAGCCCGGGCAAGAGATGGCCGCGGATTCGGCAAGCTGCTCGGCGAATCCGTCTCAACTGCCGTTCAGAGCCTGATGGTCATCGGCGGCTACATGATTATGTTCGCTGTTGTCATAAATATTGCTACTTCTCTAGTTCCGCAGTTGCCTCCTGCTTTGGCGGCAAGTTTTCTGGAGATTCATCTCGGAGCAAATGCACTGACCTCAGAACTGACAGCACCTCACGACTTTAGTTCCATGGGGATCACAGGCCTGGCCCTGCTATCAGCTGCTCTCGGCTGGAGCGGAATTTGCGGCCAGCTCCAAGCACTTACCTTGCTTAAAAGGGCGAAAATCTCTTTCCTGCCTTATGCCGCCGTCCGCTTGCTGCATGGAGTATTTGCCTTTGCTTTTACCCTATTATTATGGACCCCGCTGATGAATCTCCGTGAAACCGTACTGCCGGCGGTGGCGGGTCCCGAGGTTGCCGAATCGACCGCAACACTGGGAGCATTGAACGTATGGAACGTAGTCCCCCAGTTGCTTGGCCTGCAATCACTGCTGCTGCTGGTGATCATCGCTCTGTCTGCCGCTGTATCTGCTGTTACTTGGCTCCGCCGTCTAAACGGCTGAATTTAAGCTTCATTGCCTGTTCTACCTCAGGGGTCACAAAATCCGACACATTCCCGCCAAAGTGGGCGATTTCCTTGACCACACTTGAGCTAAGGTAGGAATATTTCGGATTGGTCATCATAAAGATCGTTTCCGCTTCAGGGTCCAAATTATGATTAATGGATGCATTCTGCAATTCGTATTCGAAGTCGGTGACCGTGCGGATCCCGCGGACAATGACTTGAGCATCCTTTTGGCGAAGATAATTAACCAGCAGATCGCGGAAACTGTCAACCTCCACATTCGGAATATCCGCAGTAGCCTGCCGCAGCAGCTCTGTACGCTCTTCTACCGAAAACATCGGATTCTTGCTTAGGTTGTTAAGCACGGTAACAATCAGTCTGTCGAATTGTTTGGCTGCACGCCGGATAATATCCATATGTCCCATCGTTACCGGATCAAAGCTCCCGGGATAAATGGCAACACGTTCTTTTCTAATTTGCAGACTCATCATTACCCTCCTTACCACTCACAGCCTCTTCACGGAGAGCGGATTCATACTGATAAATTGAAATTGTCGTCTCGCCGTATACGGCCTGTCTGGTTCTATAGAACCCCGGAATATCCTCCGGATAGGCATAGCCTGATTCATGCTCCAGCACGATGACCGCGTCTGATCTAAGCAGACCTTTTTGCGCCATTGCCATCATCAGCTCATCCCCATGCTTTAGCCTGTACGGCGGGTCCAGGAACACAAGATCAAACGAACGTCCCCGCTTCTCCAGCGCGCTAAGGGCTCTGCCGGCATCATTGCGGTAAACCTCAGCTTGCGCTTCCAGCTTAGCTGCCTTCAGATTCGCACGCACCGTGTCGATGCTTTTCTGCTCCATATCCACAAATACCGCACTGTCCATCCCTCTGCTCAAGGCTTCAATGCCAAGACCGCCAGTACCTGCGAACAAATCAAGCGCTGCCCCGCCCTCGAAATAAGGACCGATCATACTGAACACCGCTTCTTTTACCTTGTCGGTTGTAGGCCGCGTTCCGCTGCCCGGAACACTCTTCAGGGGCCTCCCCTTTGCACTTCCCGATACAACTCTCAACGATTATTCACCTGCTCTATGTCTCTGTTTATTATGCCGCTTAAGGCACAAGTCCAAGCCTATAGTACCACAATTGTCTATTGAAATAAAAAGATTGTCTACCGTTGTCACATTGAGGCCGGCAGATTTTTTTTAACGTCCACAGGTATAAGACTGGAGCAACCGGGACATCATGTAACTATCGACATCACAAAATGTCGTAGACAACCGCGGAGCAGGCTTACGTTTCCCCATAAGCTCTTCGTCCGGTTTCTCCTCTCCCATGAAAGAGGCCCTAGAAATAGGGCCTCGATTTTTGTGTATAATAGCCTTATTATCAAGGGATTATTCAGAACAAGACACATAGTTAGTCCATCAACTATCGGCAATTGGGTGCCGATTAGGTGCCAACTCCCTCCCTCTATTCCTCCCCACCTGTTCCAGAAATCCAACCGCAGCACACTAGCATAGCAAAGATCGAGGAGTTTCTGCCGCCGGTACTCATACCTGCGGATATTCAAGACTTCCTGGGAATCGGCAGAGATCAGGTTTCTAAATTCCCCTTTTACGGTCGCCGGGCGACTATATTAATTTTCTACCGAGCTTCGCTGAAAAGTCATTCCGGCTCCTGATGTTTTTGCCGAAGCTCAGCAGAAAGTATTGTGTTACCTTCACCGAGTGAAGAAAAAGAACTTCGCACAACTGAATAGATATTCAATAGTACCCAGCGCAAAAAACCACTTTTATGCAAAACTCATATATAACATAATTTTGTGTACCTCAAACGGTCCTGAGAAGCGCCATAGAGCGAAAACGATGCAAACAAAAATCCGATGCCTGGGAGCACCGGATCAAAGTAACTATTTAATTCGCTTAAGCTGGGCTTCCTGGTCAATGGACCGAACTGAGAGTAGTTCAATAATCCGGTGCTGATTCTCCAGTAAAGACTCAACGTTAATTAAACGTTCGTTCGTTTCCAGCACCGCACGTTTAATTAACTCTTGGTCTTGTTTAGTACTCTGCTGCTCTATCTCCATTCGATCCAAGCGCTCATTGACGGTTACTATTTCCTTCTTAACAGAGGACACGTCTTCTTTAAGAGAGGATACGTCTTCTTTAAGAGAAGAAACCTCATCCTTAACGGGAACTAACTCTTCACGAATAACAGACCGTAATAACTGCACCAAATCATTATCCATGTGCTCCGCTCCTTCAAACTTAATATATAGATTGTACCAGAATCGGATTTTTTATTCTACTTGAGAAATTAGGGAGGTCACATATGCATGGCGAAAAGCAGCATAGAAAAACGCGGCAATAAGTCCTGGCGACTAACCGTTGAGCTAGGGTATGACGCCCATGGAGAACGAGAATTCGAGCACAAGAAAATCGTGTGGAATTTTGTTCTATAAACCCTTATGTATCAAGGGTCCAGCCAACTAATTTAGCAATACAATTCTAGCCGCTCACAAAGGGCAGAATTCGTATTAACATAAGGATAAAATAAAAAAAGTCCGACACCTAACCGCGCCGGACTGAGCAATCTATTTAATTCGCTTAAGCTGGGCTTCCTGTTCAATAGACCGTGCCGAGAGCAGTTCAATAATCCGGTGCTGATTCTCCAGAATGGATTCTATTTTGATTACCCGTTCGTTAGTGTCCAGTACAGCACTTTTGATCAAATGCTGGTCTTCCTCAATGCGTACCAGACGCTGGTCCATTTGTTCCAGATGCTGCCCTACACCATCCAGCCGTTCATCTATCCGATCCAAACGTTCATTTACAGGTACTATCTCTTCCCGAATAACGGATCTCAATAACTGCACCAAATCAGTATCCATGTGCTCCGCTCCTTCAAACTTAATATATAGATTGTACCAGAATCAAAATTTTTATTCTACTTTGGAAATTAGGGAGGTCCCATTAGAGACTTGATACAAATTAAACTTTTATCAACCGATAAGTACTGTTCTAGGTTTGACCTCTTCTATTCCAATTATTGAACCACTGTTGCTTAATGCCTCACTTAATTGTTTGTACAGCCATAATATTCTAATAGCTTCCCATTAAGTAAACGAATAAGTAAACGAAAATCAGATGGTATAGATTGATGATGTTTTATCTTGCAATTCTGCTTATTATATCGGGTTGCCCTTGGATAATCAGATTCTTGTTATCGTCGGAGTTACGTCCTGCAGAAGAATTTATTCCTCGTCATCAAAAAGTGGTGTAGACAAGTAGCGCTCTCCTGTATCCGGCAGGATAATAACGATGTTCTTCCCTTGATTCCCGGGGCGTTTGGCTATTTGCGATGCGGCATAAACAGCAGCTCCGGAGGAAATCCCTACAAGAAGGCCTTCTGTTCTGGCCAGACTGCGCGCCGTTTCGTATGCTTCTTCGTTCTTAACCTGAAAAATTTCGTCCACCACGTCTTGGTCAAAATTATCGGGCACAAAATTGGCTCCAATGCCCTGGATCTGATGCCCTTTTGGCTTGCCACCGGAAAGAACCGGCGAATCTGCCGGCTCGACAGCAATTACTTGCACGCCCGGTTTTCTCGCTTTCAATACTGCTCCGACACCGGAAATGGTTCCCCCAGTACCTACCCCAGCCACAAAAATGTCCACTTCCCCGCCGGTATCCTTCCAAATTTCTTCTGCAGTTGTGTCGCGGTGAATTTGTGGATTGGCCGGATTGCTGAACTGCTGCGGAATGAAAGAATTCGGGATTGCTGCAGCCAGCTCTTCCGCCTTGGTAACCGCGCCTAACATCCCTTCAGCCGCCGGGGTCAAAATAAGCTCAGCTCCAAGCGCCTTCAGCAGTTTGCGGCGTTCCACGCTGAACGATTCAGGCAGCACGATCATCAGCCTGTAACCAAGTGCAGCAGCCGCAAAAGCCAGTCCAATCCCGGTGTTTCCGCTGGTAGGTTCAATCAATACTGAATCTTTTTGGATCAGCCCTCTGGTTTCAGCATCTTTGATCATCGCAAAGCCGATACGGTCCTTTACACTACCAGCAGGGTTAAAGTACTCCAGTTTCCCGATAAGCTTAGCTTCAACCTGATGAGAATTGCTGTAATATGCCAGCTCCAGCAGCGGTGTATTGCCAATCAGATCGGTTAGATTCTTATAAATAGTTGTCACAACAATTCCTCCAATAAATTAATAATACAGCTAGTCATATATCTAGGGATAACCGTAGCATATCTCTGCATTGTATGCCATTCTCATAGATCTCTTCAGGATAATGTTTTGTAAAAAAATCTATATCCACGGCCACTATTCTGAAGCCGCATTTCTGGTACAGCGCAAGCTGCCCTACACTTGAATTACCGGTGCCCACTTCCATCACGCTGTACCCTTCTTGTCTGGCAATCTGTATGGCGTGCATCACCATTTGTTTACCTATTCCTCTGCCCTGCTGCTCTTCAGCAACCGCAATATTTACCAGTTCAACCGTAACAGGCCTTGTCGGCAGCAGCACATATACTCCCACAACATCCTCTTTGTCAACTGCGAGATAACAATCACCTCTTTTTGCATAATCCTCCACTTTCGGCAGAGAAGGATCAGCTGACAACAGCAGCTCAAGCGGCAGACTTTCACCTTTTTTTATTTTCCTGAAATCCATAACGATCTCCTTGTTTAGGCATTATCCTCAAATATAAATGTTTTGGTGCATTATGTAAATCGGACTAGACACAGAAAAAAGCGCGTCCCCGGCAAAAAGCCCGGGAACACGCCGATGTGCTATTCAGCTTAGATGAAACAGGCACTCAAAATAATGACCAACAGGATATAAAGAACCAGAATTGCACCTGTTGATGTAAAAGGACTTACCGGACAATTATGAACGCCACCAACATTACCGCCGTATCCGCAATCTGCACCCATGAGATTACCTCCTTCATAATGATTACTACAAGGTAGAATATGTATTGGCTGGCTTAACAGATTGGGCGAAACGGTCAAAATTTAGGCCACGGCAAATGTATATGTAGAGGTCTTGTCATGCCCAACATTTCAGGCATGACAAGACACAGTAACCTTAAATTAATCGGAGACCAGAATGCCGTCAAAACTCTCCGGACCGACACGAACCGTGCCGAGCAGGTTGGAACTAACGAAAGCAGTGTACGTCAATTGAGGAGTTATCGGCGGGTTAAAGTCTGCAGCTGAAAACGTGATGACTTGTGGCGCCAAGACGCTAAGGCTAAACGTAGAGGTAGCAGAATATACAACCGGATCGGTACTAAGCGTTCCTCTCACTATTGTAATTGTAATACCAGCCAGCGCCAGCGGAAGCGTCAAAGAGATTGTTCCTTTTAACAATACTCGCGGATTCGTCGTAGCACCTGCGGTGACCAAGCCAATTTGTCCGAACAGCTGCGGAGCATTCAGCAGCAGAATCGGAATGGCAATAGAGTTCGCTATGCTCGCGTTCTGCGAGGTTCGAGCATCAAGATAAGTTCCCATGATGAGCACCCCCTTTCCTTTCTTGCATTTTTTATTGTATTAAGAGAGATTACTTATTGCTTGTACATAACACCATTAGGTTCAATGATTTATAGTAAATCTTTAATAGATTCGGAAGAATCGGCAATCACAGGATATTAATCTTTAGTCGTTCCATCTCTTTTGTTAAAAGCCAGTTCAAACAGACCCGTGGCGGACAATCCTGCCAGTCCGCCTGCCCACAGACGCAGCACCAGATTCATATCTGTAAAAGGATAGGCAACGGCCCCGACTAATAATCCTATGGCCAGACCAACCGCCGGAACAAGGTTGCGCGGAAGCTTCACGCTATTCTTCACAAGCTGCACTAATGCCATTACAAACACGGCTAACACCGATGCGAAAGCAAGCACATTGTTAAGCGCATCGTTATACATGACGTTCACCCCTCCTTCCGGGATGACAGCAATCCCGCCCGATGCAATACTGTCAGAACCCGGTAGAAATCCAAGCTGCCGCCGATGGGCGTATCCAGCAGTCCCGCCGTCACTGCAGCACTGACAGCCGACTCCGCCCATGCCGGGACATTCATCACCATCCGGCCTTCGATTAGGGAAAGGCGCTCAGTCGCACTAGTGATCGCCCGCCCCTGCTCCTGTACACCTGTCTTCAGCGTATCCCTGCTGACTGCAAGATCGGACAACAACATCCGCAGCTCTTTCAGCTCTTTTTCCAGACTTGCAAGCTTTTGCTTATCTTCCGCTGACATCTCGTCCTCCTCCTTAATTTCATCATATGCGTACAAGTTATAGGTATTCATTATCTTAATCAGCTTTGCCGCATACTTGGGATCAGTTGCATATCCCGCTGCCGCAATTTCCCGTGCGGCCGTTTTTCCATCCGCACCAAACACCTTGCTGTATAGGCTGTGATTCCATGAGACCCCGCCGATGAGCAACGCAGAATGGTCGGCCACCGATTCACCCCAGTTATTGTAAGCACGGAAGGCCGCAGTCACCTGCACCGCTTTGCCGTCTCTGTACTCTGTTGTCCGTACCGCCACACTTCCGGCAGGTCCGCTGCCTTTAATCCCAAAAAGGTTATTGGCTTTAACCGTTAGACTGCTGTTCCCCCAGCTGGATTCCAGCGCTGCCTGCGCAATGGTCAGTGAGGCCGCAATATGACTGCGCTCCATATCTTCGATTGCGTAGGGTGTAATTCTGGAAATAAATTCGGTCTCCGTCATCTCATCACATCCTCTCCCTATATTAAATGCGCATTCTGCCAAAAAGCTTGTGCTTATCCCTATGAATTCAGGATAGCTGTTTAGCTAAATGAATAAAGGGGTAATGAATTATCAATTGTTCATCCAACACCGTACATAGAGCAACCAGCTTAAAGATAAACGGCCCTGATTTTACCAAAACTTTACCTGAATTTGATAGAAAAGCTATTGTTAGTTGCTAAATTTTGGGGTAGTATATAGTGAAAATTAACTATTTAGGAGGGTCTATTGGACTATGCCATCATATTATTTTAAAGAGTTGTGGACACCCCTTAGATGGTTTGGCATTAAATTATTTCATGATGACGAAGGGAGCCTCTGGATCAAATGGTGGGCTTCCCCCCGAAAAAAATTGCGCTAAGGGTTTCACTTACAACTAAGAATCTCATTAGAATAGCAACACAAAAAAACCTTTCTTAAGATACAGCGGCAGGTTAACCGCTATTTCTACACAGAAAGGTTTTTTGGCTGCACAGTACCTATTAGCAAGCGGCTTCAAATGTAATCCGATTTTTGCCGCTGCGTTTAGAAATATATAATGCCTCGTCCGCCAGCCGCAGAGTTTCGGCCGTATCCAAGCAGTCTGGAGTCCATACGGCTGCTCCGACACTGCATCCGACCTGTATGGTATCGCCTCCAATGACGACCGGCAGATTAACTTTGCTGATGATGCGCGCTGCAACAACCTCCGACTCCTGCATGGGTTTGCTTGCAGAAGTATTTAGAATGATCACAAATTCATCTCCGCCCAGACGGGCAACAATTTCATTGTCACGGGTGCACTCCCGCAGTCGCACAGCCACCTGCTGGAGCAAAACATCTCCGGTTGCGTGGCCGAAAGTATCATTCACTTTTTTAAATCCATCCAGATCCATGTACAGAAAACTGAGGGTTGTCCGGTTCAATTTGGCCTTGTTCACCGCGTGAACCAAAAATTCGTTCAATCCGGCCCGGTTCGGCAGCCCTGTTAGCACATCGTGCAGAGCCATATCTGACATATAGCTCAGCTTATTCTCTGTTTTGGTCAGATTGCTGACCAGATTCCGCAGTGAAGTTGACAAGATGGCCACATCCTTAAAGCGGGACAAGGCGGGGATTTCCACATTGGCACCGGAACTGAGCAAATCTGCCGTTTTGGCGATTTGATTCAGCGGGCGGGCAATCCATCCGGCAAGCAGCCAGCCCAGAATTCCGAAAATTACGGCAGCTGCCAATCCACTTAATATGATAAATCTTTCGAGCTGATGAACAGTTGCGAAAGCAACATCTGTGGGCTGACGAACTAGAACTGACCAGCCCAAACCCGGATAATTCAAATAACCGTCCCCGTAAGCGTATCCGGTCAGATAAGCATCTTTTCCGCTACCGCTGTCCACGATCCATGAATTTCCGCCCTCCCGGGCTTTCTGCAGCGTTTCATTCGCCATTTTCTTCCCTACCAGCCCAGAGGGTCCAAGCAGTATAGTATCATCCTTCTGGCTGACTACGAAGATTTCCACATCTTTCATCCGTTCTTTGAGCGGGTCCAGAATAGATTTCTCTACCTCACGCGACCACTCCCAGCTCAAATGCGCTGCCAGTACACCATTAAGCATTCCCACCTTGTCGTAGACCGGGACACTCACGTCCACGAATTGCAAGGCTTCTCCGGATGGATTAGGCAAGAGCTTTGCCAATAACACGGCATCATGCACATCACCCGTGAACAAACCCTTCCGGCCTTCCTGAAATACGGGTCTTTGGCTGATATCCTTTCCAAGGAGAATGTTGTCCGTTGCGGAAAGCACAGTACCCTTCGGGTCAAGATAACCGACCCAGGTGAACACCGGCAGGCTGCTCTTCAATTGATTCAGCAATCCGCTGATTTCTTGAGTGTCCAGCGGCTTCTGGAAAGCGTTAAGCTTGCTCAGCACTTCCACTTCACCGGAACGCGACCACATGAAATGATCCAGTTTCTCCGACATTTGATATGCCTCTGCAGCAAGCGAGCCCCCGATACTTACCTCCACAGATTTCGTGGCTTGATTCCCGATTACATAAATAAGCAGTGCAGTCAGCAAGATAATAATTACCGCAAAGGCACTGGCAAAAAAAGTCCGCAGGTTAAACGTCATGCACATTCTCCCCATATCTTTCGCAGAATAGTGTCGATAATTTTTTTATCGGATAAAGCCGCAGGAATTATAAATCTGCAATCTTAAAGTCAGCCTTGTAGACAGAAAAACAGCTCCGCCCTTATCTTACAGAGCGGAGCTGTTCGCGTATCCAATATCAGCCGACTTTAGCCCCCAGCGAACGTGCCAGCAGCACCGCCTGTTCCACATCGAGCCTAACTCCCTTTAAGTCCAGACTTTTCAGGTCAATCCCTTCTAGCTTAGCATCTCTTAGATCCGCTCCCGCAAGCTTGCACTGGGCGAGCTGTACCCGGCTTAAATCCGCACCGCGCAGATCGCATTTTTGCAAATTGCAGCCTAGCATGTCTGCCTCAGCGAACTTGATACCCCGCAGGTCCTGCCTGCTGAGGTTAATATGCCGCAAATTGGTGTAAGACCAATCCCCGCTGATCAGCGTAATACCGTCCATATATGCATTGGAGAAATCGGAGCCGACCATTTTGCAATCCTCGAATTTAGACACAAACAGATTTGCCCCGGAGAACTTGCAATTGGTAAACGCCGCTCCTTTATGTAGCGAGGCATTCAGCAATGCTCCGGTAAAATCACAATCCACAAAACGGCAGCCGCTGGAAGTCATTTCTTCCATAGAAGCTCCCTTAAAAGAACACCTATCAAACGTACAGCTGTTCAGTTCTCCATCACGCAATTCGGCGTAATCAAAATTATGCCCGGTAAAATTTTCATTGTCATATTGATACACGGGGTATCTGCTCCTCTCTCGTTTCAACAAATAAGTAAAACTTTTCTTTTTAAAAAATAGCACTTTAGGAGATTGTTCAAATGAAACCATTTCGTTATAATAGCAAATAAACTAGCGGAGGTGAACAATGGACGACTCCAGCAGAAAAGAACCGTTCCGATATGTAATGAACCAGCCCATCGAATGCTGGCTTGAACTTCCTGCTGGTAACAACGGTCCCGGGGCAGGCAAGCTTACGGAAGGCGTACTGCTTGACCTTAGCCGTTCAGGGTGCAAAATCCGAACTTCGCTGAATCTCCGCTTCACTGCAGGCGATACGAAGATAATTATCCACTTTCAGCTGGCAGAAGACAAACTTCAGTTTGTGGGAAGTGTACGCTGGGGCTGGATGTTCGGACTTGGCCAATATCAATATGGGGTAAGACTGGATTTGCAGGAGGATGAAGAAGAGCAACTCCTGCGGGAGCTGGAAAGCTGGACTAACACGCGCAGCGCCCAGTAAGTTGGTTAATAGGGCACAGCCAGAAGTCCTCCTCAGAGGACTTCTTTTGCTGTGCAAACACGAAAAGCAGGGCAATTAGCCCTGCTTTTGTTCAGCAGCAAACGCCGCATGAGTAGTGAGTATCCCCAACCCCCCTCCCAAATGGAGCGGCGGTTTAAGCCTCTACCCTTCTCTTCAGCAGCACGTTCATCACATAGATTAGAATAACTGCAACTGCCGCTTCAAATAACATAGGCCAGTAATTAAGATCTGGATAGGAGAATGTAATCCCGCTGCGAACCGAGTCCACATCAAGAACATCAAACTCGAACATGCTCTCCACACCCGCGAGAGAACTTTTAAACATCAGCTGTTCAAGATAAGACAGCCCGTTCTGGAATACCACCAATACAGCGATGATGATCCATATCTTTCCTCTGACCCGCAGACTATTAGCCACCGTGATGGCAAACATAATGGAGATCAGCGTTAAACCGGAGAACCATATAAGCTGCAGCATGCAGTTTAGGGCAACCGGCCAGAAGTTTCCCGGGAGGAAATCCGCCGAATATACGAGAATATAGATCCCAAGATGCAGGGTTGCGATGATAACAACGGAAAATAGCAGCGCCCAGCAGAGCAGCAGCGGTGACAAGATGGTATACAGAGAACTCAATGGCAGAAGCCGGCGGTGATAGGATTTCAAATTGCGGCCATAGGTAATCGCGCTAGTCAGCAGGAGACTGATCCCCACTACGACATACGTGGTCAGATTGATTGCGACCAATTGAACCCCCATGTTTCTGTTCCAATACCATGTGGCGGCATGCACCAGAATTGCGATTACAAAGTACGCAAGAATCCGGTCACGGCTCCGTCTAAAATCGTATTTTATCAGCTTCAGCATTCTGCATACACCTCTCTGAACAGCTCGTCAATGCTTTTTCCCCGTTGCAGCCTTAACTCCTCCACATCACTTTGCAGGACGATTTCTCCTTCTTTTATAAAAATAACTTCGTCAAAGATCCGTTCGATGTCTGTTACCAGATGCGTCGAGAGCAAAATGCTGCTGTCTTCCTCGTAAAATTCCATCAGCGCATTGAGGATTTTGGTCCGTGCCACAGGGTCCACTCCGCCAATAGGTTCATCCAGCATGTATAAACTCGCCCGCCGCGAGAGGACCATGGTCAGCTGCAGCCGTTCGTTCATCCCTTTGGAGAGCGTCTGCACCCTATCCCGTTCACTAAGCTTCATAAACTCCAGCATACGTTTGGCTTTGACCGGGTCAAAATCCGGATAGAAGTCACGCTGAAATTTCATCGCATCTCCCACACTCATCCAAGGGTCTGTCAGGGGCCGGTCCGGCATAAACGAAACCAATGCTTTGCTTTGTTTCCCTACCGGAACACCGAGCACAGACACACTGCCTGACGTTGGCTGTGCCAGCCCGGCAATCAGCTTCATGAGTGTACTTTTCCCGCTGCCGTTGCTGCCGAGCAGTCCGGTGATTCTGCCTGCACCGAGTTCAAAAGAAACCCCGCGCAGCGCCTGTTTTGAGCCGTATTTTTTAGTAACCTGTTGTACTTGAAGTATACTGTCCACCCTGGCAATCCCCCTATTTACTATTCCTTTGTGCAATATTCTCCGCCACGACCGTCAAGATCTCTTCTCCCTGGAAACCCAGCTCCTCCATGCCGCGGATAAACCGGTCCAAGACATCCTGGGCCATCTCTTTTTTAATGGTCATAATGGTCTCTTCCCTCCCCGTAACATATCTGCCCATACCCCGCCGTGTTTCCACAATCTCTTCACGCTCCAATTCTTGAAAGGTTCTTTGCACCGTGTTTGGATTTATCTGCAATTCTGCGGCCAGTTCCCGCACCGAGAGGATTTTATCGCCGGGTTTCAGCTTGCCTGTGATAATCTCGCCTTTGATATAATTCATGATCTGAATATATATGGGCTGGTTGTTGTCAAATTCAATGGTCATCAAGCAACGTCCCTTCGTCTGAACACCACAAACCCCGCCAGCAGAAACGCAATCAGATAGACCGCCAGCATAACAATGGAAAAGCCAAGAGTCATTCCCGGCAACGGCGCTGCGTTGTTGTGGTAGACACTAAGATTTATATTCGGAAACAGAAAGTATTTGTAAAAATCACGGTAAATAACTACTTTATCCAAGGTCAGCGCAAACATCGTAATCCCGATGGTCACTCCTGTGGAGGTCGTCAGCACCCCGATCATAAACGCCAGCGTTACATATACGAACGTGTACACGCAGCCGTACAGCAGCGAAAGTAGTATATCTCTTATTCCCGCTTCTCCCCCGCCAACGTCAAACCAAATGGCACCCGAGAGATAGACAGCCACGGCGGCAACTGCGGTCAGACTCAGCGCGAACAGCAGTACCGTTACATACTTGGAGGCTAGAATAGCCATACGGCTGCGTGCGCGGATAAGCAGAAACTTGATCGTTCCTTGACTATACTCCTTGGATACGATCCCCGCTGTTCCAATGATGGCGAGTATAGCGATGACCTGGCCTATTCCGGTTGGCTGCAGCATCACCGCCGTAAACTCGGAAGCAGAGGCGAATGACTCTTCGGAAAAAGCTTTGATCATATAGCCTAACAGAAGCGGCAGCAGAATCAGCAGTACATGCGGCACGAAAAAAGAACGTTTCTTCGACAGCTTCAGCCATTCATTCAGCACCAGATAATTAAATTTACGCAATGCGGTTGCCCCCCGTCCATTTCAAGAAATCTTCCTCAAGGCTTTGTTTGTTCTCCGTAATCCGGTATACGCCGACATTGGCTCTTCCCAATGCCTCAACGAGTTCAGGCACTCTAATGTCCTGCAGCCGTATGTTTAGTTCAGAACGGGCCTCATCCACGCTGCCCAGCCCCACTCCCTGCATCTCTTGTATAACTCGTTGTGCGGCTTCCATCCCGCCTACCCGGACAGTGAGTGACACTTCTCCTTCCGTCTCTTCCCCGGCACCCAGCTTGGTTACCGTCACCAGCTTTCCGTTCTGAATGACAACGGCCCGATGGCAAATTTGTTCAATCTCCGCCAGCATGTGGCTGGAAATGAGAATGGATATCCCTTCAACTTCAGCGATTGTCCGCATATAATCACGCATTTCGCGTATTCCCGCAGGGTCCAGACCATTCGTCGGCTCATCCAGAATCAGCAGCTTCGGTGAATGGAGCAGCGCCTGGGCGATACCGAGCCGCTGCCGCATCCCAAGTGAATAAGCCTTTACCTTCTTGCTCATCGCTTCCTGCAGCCCAACCAATTGCACAACCTCTTCAATCCGCGATTCCGGAACATCATCACTCATCCGTACATATTGCTTCAGATTATCCAGCCCGGTCATATGCGGATAAAACTCAGGGTTCTCAATAATCGCTCCGATATGGGCTATTGCCCTATTAAAATCATTGCGGATGCTATGTCCTTGAACCAGCACATCCCCTTCGCTCATCTTGATCAAGCCGGTCATCATGCGGATCGTTGTTGTCTTTCCGGCACCGTTCGGTCCGAGCAGCCCGACAATTTCTCCTTTGCGGATGTCAAAAGACAACTGATCTACTATCGCCTTTCCTTTGATAACCTTACTGACCTGATTCATCTGCAGCACAATGGTATCTTTCCCTTGTGTTGCAAGCCTCTGTGTACTCATTGACTGTTTCATAGCAACCTCCCTGAAAAAGTGAAAATATTGGAGAAACAAATACTGTATCTGTGTGTTAGTTACATAGTACACTAGTATCAATGTGATGTAAAGCCATTTTTTAGGAATTGGGTACCATTAAAAGGCGGTCCCATAGTTCCTCGTCCAAGACTTCCTCTTAAGCAAACATAGAATAGTAGTGGAATAAGCTTCACGCATGCAGGCTGATTTCACAAAACTTAAGCCAAAGCTTCCGAAGTCAGTTTTGTACGCTGAAGATTATGGAAGCGATGCTCACAAAACTTAGAGTATGCTTTCGAAGTAGTTTTGTACGAGGCTATTCAATGGAGTTGATGCTCACAAAACTTTTAGGAGGAATAAAAATGAAACGAGAAGTTCATATTTCCCAAACTTACCCGCGGCTCACCGTATACTCAGAAGAGAACTACAGGGGACGGAGCAGAATTTATACCGGCAATCTCGGGATCCGTAATACAGACAACATTCTCGACGGGATCGAAAGTCTGCGCTTCTTCTCCACCAGCAGCAATGCTACGCTTGTATTGTTCAGCAGAACCCGCTTCAGAGGCATTTTCCGTGTACTGCGTGGAAATCACAGCATCCGTGATCTGGATGATTACATCAACGGCAATGACGTGGAATCAATCATCTCCACCAATCAAAGGCTGACGTTAGCGCAAATCCGCAATATCCGCGATAGCGGAGAGCTGCCTGCCGGATATCGTCTGATCTAGAGTTTATGGGCAGCCGCTATAAAAGAGGGAACACCTTGCCTCCCGGCAAGGTGTTCCCTCTTTTACTCGAATCTGCTTATTCCCCTTCAATTAACTGCAGCAGCTCTTCAACAACCCGCTCAGGCTGGTAGCTGTGAATGTAATGGGAGCTGTCAGGCACGATGATTTGTTTGCCTTTGACGGACCATGCAGGAAGAACTGCTTGGCTGTCCATCCATGAGGCATCGTCGTCAAGCTTGCCGAAATAGTCTGCAGTCAAGACAGTGACAGGAATCGGAAGCGGTTTGCTGCCAGCCAGCACAACGCGGGCATTCTCTTGACTCTGGCGAATTTCATCGGTCATATTCCGGTTGCCCGCCAGCAGCAGTACCGCTTTGCGGTTTATTTCCTTCAGCTTCTCAGGCAGCAGCTTATCCCCATTGCTGTCACTCGCTACCCATTCTGCGAATCCGTTCACATGATATAATGCACGCAATATACCGGTCGCCCGAAGCCCCTTGTAAATTCCGGACACTAGTTTAAGCTCCGGACTGGACTCATAGTATTCAGGACTTCCACCGTCAATCAGCAGAATCCCTTTCACCTCTTCAGGGTACCGCTGGGCATAACGGATGGTTTCCAGTGCGCCTAGCGAATGGCCGACAAATAGATAAGGCGGCTGCTGGCCGGAAACTTGCAGCAGTTCGTGAACTTCGCCGGTGATGGAGTCAATATCCCGCTTTCTGCCGGTTAAGTCACTATATCCGTAACCAAAGCGGTCATAGACCGCAATTTTCGCATGCTGCCTCAGCCCCTCGTACAATGGATAAAAATCGGCGTAAGGATTTGCCGTTCCCCACCCGGCTGCAAACACCACAGTGGTTGATCCCGCACCCTCAGTATATAGGTGCATCTTACCTCCTTTTACCTGATATAGACCTCCGGCGGGTGAATAATTCTTCCTGTCCTGTGTAGAACCATACCATTGGTATGCGGCTCCCAACCCAGCCAATACAATCAGTGCAGCCAGCAGGCAGAGTGTAATTTTCACACCTCTTCTTTTTAACATACACTCCTCCAATTCCTTGTTTGAAGCTGCTCTTCACCTCGACAACGTTATATTCAGACGATTCTCACTCATAAGCCTTGAGCGATATTCGTAATTTTTTGAATGACGGACTGAACTTCATCGCTATCCTTAATTACAAATAGATGATCTGCTTCGCCTGCTGCTGGTGCCACCACATCGCTATGATGAGACTCTGCTTGCTGCCGGCTAAGCACTTCTTCAAAATTAGACGCGCTTCTGAAAATAGTTGTACTACGCTGACTATTGCTAATACGTGAATGAAGAATATCATCGGGGATTTCAAAATGAACAAGTATGCTGACAAAACCTTTGTGATGAAAACGTTCGAGCATCTCCAAACGGCCTTTGCGACCACGATTGGCGTGACATAAAATAAGATGCGAATTTGATTCATTAACAGCATAATCTACAATTGTTCGAGAGATAGCGTTTTTGAAGGTGTTGGCTCCTTGTTTAGGCAGCAAGCTTTTGTAATGGGTGTTGATAAATTCAGCATGGTCATCCCGGTCAATCACAACTGAGTTGTGTAAGTGCTGTTCTAATTTTTTCGCAAATGTAGTTTTCCCGCTATGTGTTTTACCGACGGTAATGATCACTAACCTTTTCATCCATGCAACTCCAATTCTCCAAAATATTCAATAAGCTTCAATAAGCAAATACAGCGAACCCATTCATAGATTTAACTATGCTTACGAACAAAAAGAGTGACTGGTTACATCCTTAGTAAAAAAGAGTACACATACTAGAAACCAACTGCGAAGGAGAAAAGCATGGCATCCCACAAGTCAAAAGTCCAACTACATACAGGAGATGATTACCGCAATATTCCACACTATAAATTTTGGCTGTCCGTTTATTACGGAGTTCGATACTTACAGTTGAAGCTGGACGATTAAGATAATGCGCTTAACCGGGGGGCTGGCTGTCGAGCTCAGACCCATGATCATACCGGGAGACAGCTGCATCAAGCTCCGCCTTGCTCTTCCAGCAGAATCCCTTGAATTTGTGCAGCTCCAACTGACAACTGGGTTACCTCTGCGGATAACTGATTCACTTGTTCATGAAGCACATGTGCTTCATCGGTGCCCTCCAGATAGCGGGTGACAAAGTGTAGGAACACATCAACTTTTCTAAGCAACATCAGCACAGGAAGGGCCTTGATTTCGGCTTCGGTAAGACGGACCCTGGTGCTGAAACCCCGGCAAAAATTCCGGACCGCCGCTCTTTCCTCGGCATGACCCAATAGCCCCGACAGAATTACCGCAGGCTCCATCGCCCTCACATCAAAGGTGCAAAATTCAAAATCAAGCAGTGCGGTCACTTGCCGGTGATCGCTTGTCTCCACCAGCAGATTGGAAGCATTCAAATCTCCATGCACCAGCTGATGCGGCAACCCCTTAAGTTCAGCCAGCGAATCCGCGATATTTTCATAAGCGTTGTAAAGGATCTCCAATCCCTTAGCAAGTTCAGTAAAGGGTACTGGCGGTTGCAGACACAACTCCCGGATTACTTCTCCGGTACATAGCGGATAAGCCTGCCGCAGCTCATAATATGGCCGGTAGACCGGAGCAAGTCCGGGACTTATCTCTGCCAAGACTACGGACAACGTACCTGCCGCTACACCGAAGGATTCGAAATAGCCAGACTCCTGCTCAGTGGGCGAATCTCCGTCTATGTATTCGAACAAGCAGCTAAATTTACCATCTCTGTCCTCCAGCTGAACCAAAGTTTCTCTGGCCGGTGTCGCGATGGGAACAGGCACTTTGAAGGGTAAAGACAACATCCCCAGCTTTTGCAGCACAGCATGCTCGAATTCGATTTTCTCTCTATCTTTATGTGTATCATAGATTCGCAGCACGGCGCGGCGAGTGCTATTTTCTACAAAATAGGTTGTATTATTCCAGCCCCCGCTCCGCTTCCTCAACGTTCCACTCCACTCCGGCCAAACTTGGCTTACAATAGTATCCGTAGGCTTATGCCCCTTTCTTAATTGTTTTGTAACGAATCTCCAGTGAGCGGGTCTTATATGTAAGGTGGTGAACATGTGACCGATGTAGAACAAATCTACGAGCAATATTTTCAGGACGTGTACTTGTTTGCGCTGTCCTTAAGCAGGAGTAAGCAGATTGCTGAGGAGATTACGCAAGAAACGTTTGTAAAAGCAGTGAAAAACATTAACCAGTTCAAGGGCAATTGTAAAATTAGTGTCTGGCTATGTCAAATCGCCAAAAACACCTATTTCACTTATATGGACAAACAAAAGCGTTACGAACCGGGCGATCCGCAGGAAAAAATACACAAGAACAGTTTCACGATTGAACAAAAGCTGATCGACAAGACTGAAGCCCTGCGAATCCATAAGCTACTGCACAGTCTGAAAGAACCTTATAAGGAAGTCTTTACACTGAGGGTGTTTGGAGAGTTATCCTTTGACCATATCAGTGAGGTTTTTGGCAGAACGGAAAGCTGGGCCAGGGTTACATTTCACCGCGCAAGAAACATCATACAAGACTTATTAATGGAGGAAAATTGATGAACAAACTATCCTGCGAAGTCGTCGGGGATTTGTTGCCGCTCTACTATGATGAGGTGTGCAGCGCTGATACCAGGGAATCCATCGAGGCCCACTTAGCTACCTGCGAGCAATGTACCACCGCGTTGCACAAGCTGCAACAGAGTAGCAATCTGCCTTTTGAGGTCATAGTGAAGAACAAACAGGAAAGCACTGGTCTGGTCAGCTTCAAAGGCTACTGGCACCGCTCCAAAGCTGCGGCATTTCTCAAAGGTCTGCTCCTGGCCACAGCCGTGTGCGGCGTTATCATTCTAGGGTATGTTGGCTTATTCCGCTGGAATATTGCAGAGGTCCCCTCCAATGTCATCGAGATCACTGATGTAAGCCGGCTCAAAGACGGAAAAATCGCTTATCATGTGAGAATGACCGATGGCTACCTGGTAAATCAGGTTATGGGCTTTTCGGAGGGGGATGGGATCTATTATATAACTCCAATGCGGCCTGTCATCAAAACCAAAAAGTCTGCTGCGATTGGTCTTGGCAACGGGTACGAGTTTGTAAATTTCGAACAATTAAACGCTAACCGTACAGACCCTTCCACTCAGTTTAAAGCCATCTATTATGGCCCCAAGGATGACAATCCCATTCTGATCTGGAAGCAAGGAATACAGCTACCGCCAGCAACGGATACCGTTGAAGCGCAGTTTATGGACCGGGATTAGAATATTTCGAGCATATCTTGAGGGGACTCCGATTTTTCCGCTATAATAAATTTCATATTGATATACGCAAAGGATGGGATACTTATGGACGCAACTGTTTCCAAACGATGGCTGCTGGCAAGGCTCTATGAGCCGGAGCAGACCATAGTAGACTGCCGGTTTACGCTCGGTAAACCTCAGGCTGGCCGGGAAAGCTATGAGCAAGAGCATATTCCGGGTGCGGTCTATCTCGATTTGGAGTTGGATCTGTCAGGCCCTGTGGGAGAACATGGCGGACGCCACCCCCTCCCCGACCCGCAGGTACTTGCTGCACGCCTCTCGAAGCTGGGAATCGGAAATGATTCACGCATTGTCGCCTATGATGACGAAAGTGGCATGAATGCTGCGCGCCTCTGGTGGCTGCTGCGTTACCTGGGGCATGAACAGGTATTCATTCTGGAAGGCGGCTTCAGCGCATGGAAGGCAGAGAAATTCCCTGTAACGGATCATCAGCCGGTGCGGGTGCCAAGCTCGTTTGTACCGCAGTTGCAGTCGCAAATGGTTGCGGGGGTTGATAAGGTTCGTCAGGTGTCAGAACAGACAGTTGATGCTGAGGCTGGGAAGGGCGAGACTGCTTCACACCCTGCCCTTCCTCTTCTGATCGATTCCCGCGCGAATGACCGCTATCGTGGCCAGAATGAAACACTGGACAAGAAGGCCGGACATATCCCTGGCGCACTGAATTACTTCTGGAAAGACACGCAGAACGCGGATGGCAGCTTCAAGAGTGCGGAGCAGCTTGCGGAGCATTTCGCCGGGCTGGACAAGGACCGGGAGATCATCGTCTACTGCGGCTCTGGCGTTACCGCCTGCCCGAACGTACTCGCCTTGGAGAAGGCCGGATTTAAGAAGGTGCGGCTGTACGCGGGAAGCTGGAGTGACTGGATTTCGTATAGCGAGAATCCGGTGGCGACGGGGGAAAAATAAGAACCGAAAGGCCGCGTTGGACGCGGGCTTGGGGCTGTGACAGGTTGCCGGGAGGCAGGCTGTTTCAGCCCTCTTTGGGCTTTTCTGTCAACAACCTGCAAACTAGAACAAAGCGAAAGCAGTTGCAAGCGGCCCGTAACCAGCCATGGCTGGGCTGTCAGGTCAAGTTGATTGAACGCTTGGGGGCTTTGTTGGGCCATCCACAAGCTGGCTAATCGGGAGCTTGACCGCCTTTGGGAACACTTCCTTCGTTTTCCTCGGCGTTGGTTTAAAGAAGCTTACGCAGTCTTACGTTCCGAAGCTTTCAAGCGTAAGGCTAAGCGAGCCCGCAGGGCAGTCAGCATGTGTCCGACAGACTGCCGAACGTGGTCGGCGGTCTGTTGCTCCAGCTGAAGTGTCGGGTACTGTTTGGCCAGCCAGCGTTGCAGATAGCGGTAGTGGCTTTTGTAGTCGTTCAGCGTTGCAAAAAGCTGCCTGATCATTATAACGTCGGCTTTAACGTGTTGCCGTCTTCTTTTTGCTTTCAATGACTAAGATGGCTTCCAAAATGCAATATAGTGTTTACATTTTACAATACATAAGTTACAATCACTCCCAACCAATAACTGGAAAGGAACTCTCGTGTGCTGGTTAACAACGTTCGCGAACTGAGGGCGCGCTTCAGATGGTCGCAGCAAGACCTAGCGGATGCCACCGGAGCACGCACCAGACAGTAGGGTTAATCGAGAACAGAGATTACTCCCTTTCAATTACGCTCGCGCTTAAAATTGCCGTAGCTTTCAAGTTACCCGTCGAGGAAGTTTTTATAAAAGATGTTAAAACGGATTATGCGTTCGCCATTACTTTCAACCTCATTGTTTCCCGGCAGCATCACAAATATTGTTCAAAACTAAGCGTATTTCTACCGAGGGGAGATCAAATTAATATGAATATAGCCGTCAAGTTGATGCAAAAATTCAAAGACCTCGATAACCAGAACAAGCTGAAAGTTTATCAGGGGAAAGCGGAGCTCATCAGGAAACGGAATTTGGAAGCATGGGACGATGGGCAGTTTCAAGCGGAATCCCTCCGGCTGCAAGAAGAAGCAAAATCGGGTACGCCTTTGGACGAGCTGCTTGTCGATGCCTATGCGCTAGTCTGCGAGGCAGCGAAGAGAACGCTCGGGTTACAGCCTTACGATGTCCAGATCATGGCTGCCATAGCTCTACATGAGAGATTTCTGATCGAGCAGCATACCGGTGAAGGAAAAACACTCTCTGCTGTTATGCCTGCATATCTAAATGCACTGACTGGCGAAGGCGTTCATGTGCTGACTTTCAACGATTATTTGGCCAAGCGGGATGCGGAGTGGATGGGCCCGATCTATCGTTTCCTCGGGTTAACGGTAAACTCGGTTCAAGCCGGCATGAGCCTGTCCGAGAAACGGGAAGCATACGCCAAGGATATAACCTATGTTACGGCCAAAGAAGCGGGATTCGATTACTTGCGCGACACAATCGCACTAAGCGAAGCCGATACCGTGCATCGTCCATTCCACTACGTCATCGTCGACGAAGCGGATTCGCTGCTTCTCGACGAAGCGCGGGTGCCGCTAGTCATCAGCGGCGATTCGGCCTCTTCCAGGAGCGACGGCTTTCGTTTCGCAGAAGTGGCTCGGCAGCTCAAGCAAGCAGAGCATTACGACTTCGACGAGTTCCAGCGGAACGTTTACTTAAATGAAGCAGGCGCTGCAAAAGCGGAATCGCTGCTGGGATGCGGCAATTTGTACGATAGCCATAACAGTCACTTGTTGACGTCATTAAATTGCGCGCTGCATGTGGAATCGTTATTAAAGAAAGACGTCGATTACATTGTCAGGGACAGCAAAATCGAGCTGATCGAAGAATATACCGGCCGCGTGGCGGAGAACCGGTATTTGCCGGACGGGCTGCAAGCCGCGCTTACGGCCAAAGAAGGGCTGTACTCCATAGCCGGCGGGAAAATTCTCGGGACGATCACCATTCAACACTTCATCAGCCTGTATCCGCAGATTTGCGGAATGACGGCTACCGCGCATGCTTCCGCAATGGACTTCGAAGATATTTATTCGCTGCAGGTCGTGCAAATCCCGCCGAACCAGCCAAACATCCGAATCGACCATCGGCACCGGATTTATACCCATAAAGAAGCCAAGCTTAAGGCACTCGTACAAGAAATCTCATCCGTCCATAGGACGGGACGTCCAATTCTCATTGGTACGTCAAGCGTCGAAGAGTCTGCCATGCTGGCAGAGGCGCTAGCGGCTGTCGATGTACCATGTCATGTTCTGAATGCGAAAAACGACGCGGAAGAAGCCGACATCATCGCCAAAGCGGGAGAACCCGGCGCAGTTACGGTGTCTACAAATATGGCGGGACGCGGCGTCGACATCCGTCTCGGCGGTGGCAGCCCCACACAAGCAGAGGTAGTCGCCAAGCTTGGCGGGTTGTACGTGATTGGCACCCATGTGAACGAAAGCGTGCGGATCGACGACCAGTTACGCGGGCGTTCCGGCCGCCAAGGCGACCCGGGAGCTTCCGTTTTTTATGTAAGCTTGGAGGACGAGTTGCTGCTTCGCTTCGGCATCCATAAAACGGTTCGCGCTCCCAGGCAAGATGAGGCTCTTGAAGCGCCGGTGCTCAGCAGCAAGATCACAAGTATTCAGCGTATTGTTATGGGTCAAAACTTCGATATCCACAAGGAACTGAACTGTTATTCGGATATGGTGGAGGATCAGAGGCGAATTCTATATGCGGAGCGGCTCCGAATTTTGAAAGGTGAGCAGCTGTTGAGCCCAGCCGAGCAGAGGGTACGGCTTTTTTATATCGACGAGTTCTGGGCTGACCATCTTGCATACGTTTCTTACCTTCGCGAAGGCATTCACTTAGAGAGCCTTGCCAGCCGCAATCCGATCGACGAATTTCATGCGCAAATCACCGAAGCCTACGAGCAAATTCCTTCTAAAATAAATAACGCGTCGGAGAATATGCTTGAAAGGCTCGGAGGTTCGAATGACCCGGCAGAGTGGGAAAAGTTCGGTCTGAAGAGCCCTGCTTCCACCCGGACTTATATTATCAACGATCAATACAGCCAGAATAAGCGCAACTCATGGACCGGAACGACCGTATTTGCTTATTGGCTTCGCACGATTGCGAGGCCGATATTCAAGCTGTCAAAATATTGATGCAGCATAACTTTCAAGGATAATCGCAGCAACCGGCATTGTCTCAGCAGTTATCCATTCATTGCAGACTCGCAGCGGTGAACAGCAGCACCCTTCCGTCCGTGTTTAGAATCTGGGTGCCATTATCAAGCTCCGCCAGGGGCTGGTCCCAATGGACATGCCCGCAAAATAATAAGAGTTCGGGCCCGGCTTCCAGTTGTTCACGGATGCCTGAATGGCCCGGAAGCCGGGCTTCGGGAACCTCGGGGCCTTGGTGCAGCAGAAGCACATCAGGGCCACGATGCAGCAGGTTCCGCAGCGCTTCCAGATATTCACCTTCAGGCTTCCGGTTCGGTTTATCCCCTCTTCCGGTCACACCTCCAAGACCTGCTATATGTAGCCCCTTCTGCCACATAATATCAGGTTCAGAGAACAGATGAATTCCGGTATGAGACGCAAGCTCGGCTTGCCCTTCCCGGGACAGCAAATCATGATTGCCGTTAACGCCCAGCACCGTGCCGAACTTGTTGCGGAATGCCTTCCATACTGGAAGCGGGTCACCGCTTGAACCTCTTTTGGCGGGATCACCGTATAAATCACCGCATAAACAGACTAGCACCTTCTCGGGATCTACGGCCGGCATGTGGATTTGGAGCAAAACTTCCAGCGATTCAGGAAGTACCTCACCCAGCAGTGAGTCGCCATATTCACCGGTTGTGCTATGAATGGTCATACCTTGAAGATCCGATGCCACTATCAGCGCATCCACATCCTGAGGGAGTCCCAGAATTTCTCCCCAATATACAGGAAGCCATTCATATGAGATCCCTTGGCCGCCCGCTGCAGCACTGACATAAGGAATTTGCTCAAGCGGTTCTTCGGCAATACTTACGATCTTAAGCACTGCTCTGCCTGATTTTCCTGCCTTTCTCTTGCTCACGCTTTGCCTTCACTCCTCACCTCTTGCCAAGCCTCCAGTATAGGAATTGGCGCTTTGCGGCTAAATTGACCGCTGCCTTCTTTAACCCACAGCGGCGGATAATAGCCAAAGACCTGACCAGGCTGAAGCTCCATGGCCGCCTCTTCC
The DNA here is from genome assembly GCF_038007405.1 of Paenibacillus sp. FSL M7-1046. Lineage (NCBI taxonomy): Bacteria > Bacillati > Bacillota > Bacilli > Caryophanales > Paenibacillaceae > Paenibacillus > Paenibacillus sp. FSL M7-1046. Next base: position 6,556,296 of record NZ_JBBOXB010000001.1, read on the forward strand.
CATCCTTCCCAGCGGAATGTCTCATAGAACAGATCAAGATCCCCTTCCGCCAGCCAGCCGATGAACCCGGAATAGGCCAATTGTGTCGACTCCCATTCCAGCGTATCCGGGGCAAAGTAATGTACATGCCCGCTCTGCCCGAACCGTCCCACATCAAGTCCAAAAAAACCGCCTGCAGCATCATAAGCCACAATCAGCAGGCCGGGCAATGCAGGAATATCTTGTGAGGCAGCAAGACCATTCCAGGAAGTAAGACTCCCATAGATGCCTTCGCCGCCAGCGCCAAGAAGTGTAATCCAGCCATGCTCAAAAACGATCCCTCCGGTCTCGTAAGCAATCGCTCCCAGATAAGACTTGGTGCTCACCTGTAAACTTACGAGCACCTGTGCTGCCGTTTCCGGTTCCGCTGCTGTCAGCCGATAAGTGTGAGTACCTTGACTCAGCAGCTCTCTGACTTCTTCCCAAGCATGATTCTCCAAATCCACCAATTCTGCTACAGATAATGAGTGCATATTCTTCCGCCTCTCTCATTTATAACGTATCTCGTGATCGCGCCAAAAAATGCGGCTATATGTACTTCTACCAATATATACCCAAATCAAACACACCAATAATCACTAATGGATTTGTCCCCGATATGAGCCTACGAGGTTGATACGGCTTTACTTACATATTGAATCACATCATAAAGCGTCCGGTTGTGCCCTTTTCCGATGATCGCAATGTCAGTGTATCCATCCAGATTCACATCCTTGAAAGATACTCCCTTGATCGCCTCCAGCGTTCCTCTGCTGTTTCCATTAAATACAGGAAACGAATACAAAATATGCTCTTCACTATCCAGCAGGAAAAAATATGCCTGATCCAGACCATTTGTGTTCCTTACAGTGGATACAAACTTCACTTCCCCCCAGCCTTTTAGGTTGGTAGTAAAGGATTGGTCGTTGTCTATAGCGTATTGATTGATGTCTATTTTTTGCTGTTCTGCCCCATCAACATTAAATGATTTCAGTGCTTGCCGTACCTCAACACCTTTTCCAGAAAATTGTACGGTTACACTTGCATCTTTATCACTTGTAATTATAAATCCATTTGTATCCTCTGAGATCTCTATATTCATTTCTATATACTGCTGGTTTTCAACAATAAGTGTGTTATCTACAATACTCAGGTCCCAAAAATCATTAGAGCTAATTGTGTTAGTGAAACTATGTTTCTTCTCAGTCCATTTCTGATTGTCCAGCTCCCACAACGATACAAATACGGGCTTAGGTGAATACAAAGAAAGGTAACCTCCTACTAAAAGCTCTATCTTATCGTTATAAGTACGAATCACAAAATCTCTAACAATCTCTGCATCTTCATTCACAACTAATTGGGCATGTACATACTGCTCATCATTCCACCACTGAATAACTGTATATTTATCCTCCAGCGTACCCTTTAGACCAAGAGGCGCCTGGAAATTAACAACTCTAATATTAAATTTTCCGCCTTCAAGTACTACCTCTTTAGTCGATGAAAAAACTACTTCATCAAACTTGTTACTAAGTTCACTATCCTTTATTTGAATACTGTCCTGCATGTTCAATAGAGCAACTAACCCCGATGTAAACTGATCCAGATTACTTTCTCTTATCTCATTCTCTAAATTTTCATTTTTACTGTTACTTAGTTTAATTTTCAAATGTTCCAATTCACGTTGATAGGAACCGCTTGAATCCGATTCGTTAATACGGGGCAAACCTATATCCGGTTTTGATTGGAAGTTAGTACATCCGTTCAACGTAATACACAATAGTAACAGTAGTAAAACATGTAGTGTTCTCATTTAATCTATAGCCCCATTTTCACATAAAATGTTCATTTGTCAGATCGAAAAAGCCGGCCCCTTTACGGGAGCCGGCCCTTATTTTCACTCAGGGTATCTTGTGATAATATAATCGCCTACAGCTTTTATATGTTCCAAAGTAAACATACGTCCCCAGTGAATAGATGAATTATAGTTCCCTTCAGCAAGGGTAACATTTGTGTCATCTGTGCTGAGAATAATCACTGAATGGGTATCATTATTTATCCTCACAATATCTCCAACTTGAATATTGTTAAAATCCGTATGCTTGCGAGCGGGTAAGTTGCCAAATGCCGCATCACTTAATATAAAAGCAAATCCCACACAGCCATAACCTCTACTATAAATGCCACCATTCCACGCGTAAACATTACCGTTTGTCCATGCCATTCCCTCAGGATATTGTTCCTTTAGAGCAATCATTTTTTCATAAGCAGCCTCTTCTGTAGGTACAGGTGTTGTTGTGTTAATTGAAGTATTTATTGAAGTATTTATTGATGTGTCTTCTATTAGGTTGTCTTCTTTTGATGTGTCAACAGGTTCAATAATAACCGTCCGCGAATCTGATCTATAACTTACGGCTCTGCCTAATGACTCTGCGATAACACGAACGGGCACTAATGTACGCCCATTTATCGATACTGGCGGGGAATCGATAGTCACTTTTCTATCATTTTTATAAATATATTCATTTCCTATTGAGAGCTTAACCACATCACCGTTTTTAGATAAAGCTGTAATCGATAGTGTAGCATCATCCCATTTAACAGTAGCATTCAATGCTTCAAAAATAACTCGCATCGGTATCATAACACGATTATTTATTACTTGGGGCGGAACATCAAATTGCAAATTCGTACCATCGAGCCTCACAGTAACTTCGTTACTTGCAGCATTTACACTTGTTACACTTACAAAACACATGAACATCATTAAAAGAATTGATAATTTAATTGTAATTGTCTTAAATATGTTGGTATTCCCCTTTATATATATTCTATGTAAACCGCAAAAGACAGAAAGAAATCCGTTCATCAAATATGGACGGGGGGATTCATATATAGAGTTTAATTCTTCGCCGCAACTTTATAATACGAATCCAGACCTTTTTTAATTCCTTGAACAATCTTGTCCTGATATTCATCCTCACTTAACTTCATGTCTTCTTTACGATTCGTCATGAATCCCATTTCGATAAGCACAACCGGTACGGTTGACCAGTTGAACCCGGTAAGATCACTCCTAGGAATTAATCCGCGCGATGCCGCCTGCGTTTCTTTCAGCACCGCTTTAGACAGAACCTTGGTGATCTCCAAACTTTGCGATGCAATCTTCTTCGTAGATGGGATGTCAGTAGAAGGATAGAGAAAGGACATGCCTTGAATCTCGCGATTAACGCTCCCATCTGCGTGTAGTCTAAGGGTCATATCGGCACCTGCCTGATTACATCTAATGGCACGCTCGCTGTTTGATATGTCCACATTATTAGTGCGGCGAATCATTACCACCTTGTAATCTTTCTGAAGTGCTTGCTCCAGTTTCAACGCCACTTCCAGTGTAAGTTTGTATTCGGTTTTACCAGTAGCTATGCCCTGCGTACCGCTTGACACCTTTGGTTTAACCGTCCTGCTTCCTGGCGCTACGGGCTCTTTAGAGTTATTACCTTTACTCTGGTGTCCCGCATCTATGCAGATAACCGTCTTTCCCATTGTACTGGCTAATGATGTTACATCTGCTGTTTTCGCCTCTACTGTATTTGGAAGGCTGCCTGACGTTAATAAAATCATAATAGCTAAGAGGATTGCATTCAATTTCGCGCGCATGTTTAACTCCTATCAGTTAGGCCAAGGATCACCACTATATAATTTGTTGACTCCGTAATGGAACATCTGCAACAGATGGGACTTAGTACCTCCTTTCCTTATTCTCCCATTCTAATCTAAACTTAGTGGTATTATTATTTAATAGTTATACCGTAATACATAATTCGACATCATACAAAATATCCCTTCATATTCTGCACAATGGAAAACCCGTTTAAAAACATCAGTCTTTTTCCAGACACTGGCGAACAATCAAATCATGTGCTATTGAATATTTAATGAGCCATCATTTGGGGGAGCTCGTCCAACAGCTTGCTGCTGGTCAACATATCGTCATAATTCCATTTAGACTCTACAAAAGTAACTTTCCCGCTCTTAACTGCCGGAAGCGTGCTCCACAGCGCAGTTTTCAGCAGCTCATTAAAGGATTTTTCTGCATCGGCATCGGCCGGATACATGACGAATAAGTGGTCACCAATAAGCATCTCATGCATCAGCTCTGGCGAGACCTCAATATAGGGTGCGCCTTCTGCCGGCTCGATTGCCTGCACTGCATCGGACATCTTGTAGCCTAGCGGATGATACAGCAGATTAGGAACTCCACCATCTTTCATCAAATACATCGTCTTGTCCCAATAATAAATTAGCACTACCGCCGTTTCTCCCTCGGCAATCCTGCCTTCCTGACGCAGTCCATTCCACATGGCCTCAGCCTTGCTGTTATAGTCGGCCAGCAGCTGCTCTGCTTCTGCCTTTTTACCGACAATCTCACCTATGAGAGGCAAACGCTCAGACAGTGGTGCATTCTGATCAAAAACAACAGTGGGTGATATCTTCGATATTTCTTCATACTGCTTGTCCATCGCATAACCGAGCATGGTCAAATCCGGTTCCAGAGACACGACCGTTTCCAGATTGGTAGGAAATCCGATATCCTGCGCCGGAGTTTTCTCCTGGTCCAGATAGACTGATTCTTCAATGAAGCGGCGGTCGATACCGACCGGCTCAATACCGAGTGCGAGCAAATCTCCAATCGAATTACCCTGCAGCACAATCCGCTGAGGACTCTCTGGAATCTCAATCTCATGTCCTTGACTATCTTTATATACCCTTGTTGATAGTGAGTTGGGGTCTGCATCTGGTGAGCTTGTCTGTGTCTGCACAGTAGCCGCCGGACTTGTGCTTGCACTGGCTGAATTAACAGAGCTGTTCCCTGAAGAGCAGGCACTAAGCATTAAAACCAGACACAGCAGCATCGCTGCACCCATTGACATTCTAGTGTTTCTGTACATTGGTGAATCTCCTTCTCTGTTATATTGATAATGATTATCATATTCATTAACAATATAACTTCGCTCAGTCCATCCTGCATTAGACAATCTTAGTCTTATTTTAGGACGATCTGATTCTTTCACGCGTGCCTGGGCCAATGTCTTAAAATTCCCCGGTGTTACACCAGTTGTTTTTTTGAAAATACGGATGAAATAGGACAGGTCCGCGTAGCCCACACCAGCGGCAATCTCCTGCAGTGAGGCTTCGGTATACAGCAGCAGCTCTTGAGCCTTATCTATTCGCGTCCGAATTAGAAAATCAATCAGACTGTTACCCGTCTTGTTTTTGAACTGCTTCGCCACATAGGCCACGCTATAATTAAACTGCTCTGCAATAGATGACAAGGTAATGGGCTGACTGTAGCTTTCTTGTATGTAACGAACCACTTGCTCCACCAGGTCCGGCTTGACGTAATCTTTGCCATTCGCCTGCCTCTGCCGCTCAACCTCATATACAAACTGATATAGCATTGCTTTGACCTGAATCCGTTCGAGTAAACTTGACTCCAGCCACTTCCGGTGCATCTTTTTTACTTGAAACAACAAATCCAGCGGAGCATTCGGGGCAAATTCATACTGTCGTTGAAAGGGCTGTTTTTTTCAAAAAGTCTGCGTACTCCCAATCCGGACGTTAAGGTAAGCGAGGCCTTGTAGAAAATAAAGTAAAACTCCAATTCCTCCCTGACCCAATCAATATCCAGTTGCCCGCCTTTTCCGCTATGCAGAATATGAAAGCGTTCTGCCGTATGTTTATTTCCATTAAGCCGAAAAACCGCGCTGCCGCGCACCAGGTATAAAAAACCTGCGGCCGGGAACCTATAAGAGTTCGGCTTGTCGCCAGCCTTAAACAGCACATGGCGAATATCGATCAGCCGGATATGTGCATAATCCCACAGCATTAGATTATCATCAGCATTCAAAATCTTTACTCGCCTCCTTCCTGTCGGAAATATTATAGATAATCCGTGCGTTTCATCTTGCTTGAAAATCAATTCCTTCTTGGTAAATCTTTGATCATGCGTAAGTGAGAACTATTCTCACCCTGAATCTCATTATATCAAACGGCAAGAATCATACAATACGACCCATCAGATTACAAACCGCGAGCTTGGCCGTCTTTGACTCTATCACCGGGAACACTAAAGCAGATTTCTTTCAAATATTCACTTTCAGGGATTAGCAGCCGAAGAATATATTATGTTTAATACATAATATTAACTGTTTTGAGAGATTTGGAGGATAATAATCGTGAAGTCCCATGTTACACTGATTGCATCTTTAGTACTTATTAGCACCCTAATGACTTCCTGTTCAATGAGCAAGTCCGAACATGAAACAGGTGCGAATGGCAACAACTCCAAGGCAGCCGTGGAAACCGCGCAAGCTTCAAGCTCAACGCCTGCCCCCACTGAAGCCATCGACGAGAAAGCTGCCAAGTTAGAACTCGAGGCCCAGGAATTGGCCAAATATAATGCCTATGTAGACCTGAACAACGCTATGACAGGACGGCTCCAGGATGTGCTGAATGATTATTTTGAAGAGTTCGGTTATGAGGCTAAGCCGGTGATTGACAAGTATTTCAGCGCCACAATGCTCTCTCTAAGCGAATCCGGTGAGAAGACCATGCAGACCGCGTTCGCCGCCGCTGCCGACAAGCCAAGCTTCGGGAAACTGGATGCCCAGGTCAGCCTGCTGGAGCCACTTCTGACAGAACTGCTTGCCGCACTGGCTGAAGCGCATGAGTATTACGAGATCAAAGGCTATGTCGATGACCAGTTTGCCGGAAGCAAGACGATGCATACCCGAATTGTCAAGGCCGCTGCTGCCTATGAAGAAGCTTCTGGCGAGTTTTTCTCACTGCTTGGCAAGATGGGCGATGAACGTACAAGAAACAGTCTTCAAGAATACAAGGATAACGGTCAGGATCTGAATTACACCGTGATGCTCTTTTTACTGGATGCGGAAGGCCTGGCAACGGAGATGGATGACCAGGGAATTCTGGCGGACAACATTCTGGAGCTGGATATGGCGAAATTCAAAGCGAAATACGCTGTTCTGACGGAAGATCTCAAGCTGCTGATGGAATATGCGGCAGATGAGACAAGAGTCGTATCGGAAGGATTCTCCAGCCACTCGCTCGAAAGATATGTTGATGCAGCCAAGAAAGTCAAAGTTTCAGGTGCTGAAATTATCGAACGTGTCAACAAGAAGCAGCGTGTAGAAGATTTTTATTTGAAAAGCTCCTTCTTCCGCGAAAATCAGTCAGGCACACCCGAGAATTTCAGCAAGTCTTTAAGTGAATTAATCGCAGAATACAACCAATTGCAGTAAGCTGCTCTATGCAGGGGCTGGCCCAAATGCCATGAAATGGCTACTTGGATCAGCCCTTCTGTTAGTAGGGTCAACGTTAAACCTTGGTGAAGACACTCCGTGAACGGACAGTTGTTCCATTTGCTGTGCTTTCGCTCTCTCTGTTTCATTCACCCTTTAATTCCCCTGTCTGTTTGGTGTTATAATGATCTCCAAGTAATTTATCCCTTGAGTTCGAGTACGGAGGTATACAGAATGAATATTGAATTTTGGATTACAGCTTCGATCAGCGATTTGGTGTTTTATCCCGATGAGTGGGATGATAAATATGTGACACACCCGAATTTCCAGGCGGTCTTGAATGAACTTGGCATAGCCGTGCCTGTGGAGGAGATTCATGAACACTACTTCAGCAATCCTGTACATACTGGCGATATGCTGGTATTCCGCAATCAGGAACAACCCTCAGAATGCATTGTCCTTAATACCTATCGAGACCCGTTGGACCAACTTGATATGATACAGTTTGGCTGGAGCACCGTGAACAGAGGGGAGACTATACGGCAGTTGTCCAGGCACTTCTACGATGAATGTGAATATGCCGTTCGCTACGAGGAAGGTCAGAGTGTACTCTACCATATACTAAGAAAAGGTCCATATTCGCGAATTTTCCACTATAATACCGTCTTTGAACAGCAACTCAAGTCCTACGACCTGTGACACTGGCTACCGGTGTTCTTTAGCCATATTCAGCCAGAAGACACTCCACGCCGCACCCTGATATTGCGCACGGCAGAGCCGTTCAGGCTCTGCGTCACAGCGCAGCTTACACGAGTTGATTGAGACTGATCGGATTCACTCGCCACCAAAACCCACAAGGCCCCCTCCCTGCCTTAGCTTCGTTATCCTGCAAGCATCAACCCGGTATAGCCAAACAGGTCGGCCATAAATCAGTAAATTTGGCCAGCAGCCGTCCTCATATTGTTTTTTTAATTTCACTTTTACATAAAAAGAGAAGGCCCGAAGACCTTCTCTAAAAACAATCAATTATTTACCTTAGTTCGACAGGCTTTGCAGATAAGCATCCGCTTCTTCAAAGGTTGGATAATGTACGGCAAATTGCCCGAACAGTCTCTTCATCTGCATTTTCCAAACCGGAGAATTGGCCACATACACCCATCCGCCTACGCCATTTGCAACAGCGATATCACCTGTGGGGGCAAGCTTGGCGGCAACCTCAGGAGAAAGAACAGAAGCTGAGCCTGATACATCAGTCACTCCAGTGAAACCTGGTTTTAGTTGCTTCATTGCTTTTTCAAAATCGGAAATGTAGGACGGAACATCCTCTTCTGTAAGACCAAATGCTTTTACTACCACTTGATTTTTTTGCACATTTACTTCCATCGTGTAAGGCATGCTGATTCCTCCAAGTATGTATAGGTTGATTCATCAGAATCTAAAACCTTTTATCGGTTAATCCCCTTAATTAATTGAGATTTTCAAGGAAAATAGTTTAATTATTTAATCAGCTACAGCTTTTGGAAAGCAAGGGGACTTACTTCGGGGCCTCTAAAACTTGCACCTTCCTACACAGGAATTATTTACAAAAGCAAGAAGATCAGTTATATTGTACTGGTACATTAAGTACACTGTTCGCGGAAAGGAGGACTTTTTTGGAAATTATTATTAGCAGTAATAGGAATAAGCCCATTTATGAACAGATAACCTCGCAAATAAAAACAATGATTATGAGTGGAGAACTGCAAGCGGGAGACCCTATTCCCTCCATGCGGTCATTAGCAAAATCTATTCAAGTCAGTGTCATTACTGTCCAAAAGGCGTATGAAGATTTGCAGCGGGATGGATTCATTGAAACAACTGTTGGACGTGGAAGTTTCGTATCTGCCCCCAATAAAGATGTCTTTCAAGAAGAGCAACAGAAGAAAATTGAAGAGCACTTAACTATTGCAGCTGAAATTGCCCGAACGAGCGGAATTAAATTGGAAAAGATGGTAGAAATGCTGACTGTCTTTTATGCGGAGGATAAAAATGAATCATAGTCTAGAAATAGCAGGACTAACTAAAAACTATTCTAATTCTGATTTTCATTTAGATAATGTTTCGTTCTCGATTCCTTGTGGAACAATTATGGGGTTTGTTGGTGAAAATGGAGCTGGAAAAACAACGACCATTAAATCCATATTGAACACAGTTAAAAAAGATAGTGGAACGATTAAAATTTTGGGTCAGGTTATGACAGACAAAGACATAGGAATTCGTGAAGACATAGGAGTTGTCTTTGATGCTGCGAGTTTTTCAGGTGTTGTGACACCCAATAAACTTGCAAAGGTTATGGGCGGAATTTACAAACAATGGAATCAGGGTTTCTTTTTAAATATCACGAGCAAGTTTGACCTTCCTATGGATAGAAAGATCAAGGAATTTTCACGAGGAATGACAATGAAGCTTGCTATTGCAGTCGCATTATCACATCATCCCAAGTTACTTATTTTAGATGAGGCAACTTCCGGTTTAGACCCCATTACCAGAGAAGAAATTTTGGAGGTTTTTCTGGAGTTCGTGGAGGATGAAAGCCATTCAATCCTTATGTCTTCCCATATCACAAGTGACTTGGAAAAAATCGCTGATTTTATAACCTTTATTCATCAAGGAAAAATTATCCTTACTGCGAAGAAAGATGATTTGATTTATGGATACGGAGTGGCCCGCTGCAAAATAGATCAGTTCAATCGTATTGATAAAGCCGATAGACTTGCGTACAGAGTAAAGAATTTTCAAACAGACGTTCTTGTAAAAGATAAAAAAGAGTTTGAGCGAAAATATGACGGTATTATTGTTGACAATGTATCTATTGATGAAATTATGCTGCTCCTGGTAAAGGGGGAGGAATAACGTGCAAGGGTTACTGTTGAACAATTTTTATTCCATGCAGAACAACATAAAGACATCCTTTGGAATAGCTTTATGTTTGTTGTTTGTTTCTTTTGTGGCAGGCGATACGTCTGTACTTAATGCGGTCATTGCTGCACAGATTATGGTTTTCCCTGTGAATGTAGGTGCTTCTCTGCAGATCGATGAAGCATCTAAATGGAGTAGGATAGAAATTACGTTGCCAATAAAAAGGAAAACTATTATCGATGCCAAATACATTTCATTTATCATGTTGATATTAATGGGTACTGCAATCAGCTTATTTACTCCGGTTCTTTTCTATTTAAAAGATTTAGATACTACCAGTTATTTGAATTTGTCATCTGGGTATACTATGGGCCTGTCACTCTCTATTTCAACAATTTCCATTTTATATCCGGTTATTTTAAGATTCGGAGTTGAGAAAAGTGAGATGATGATTTTTGTGTCGTCAGGCTTGTCAGTGGTTATCCGAATTGTGGTGTGGGTTCTTCTAAGAATGGTATGGGATAATGTAAATTTTAATGGCAGCGAGGTAGGAATTGCCTCTTTAATTGTTGCGGTTGTAATGTTTGTGGCATCTTATCTCCTATCGGTACAGATACATAGGAATAAGGAATTTTAGTTCTTTGGATAAGCTTGTTTGCTGGAATTTTTATAAGTTTTTTAACCATTATATTTATCGGCATAACGAGCTCGCGTAGGACGCGGGCCGTTGTGCTGGAAATAAAACCGCACTTCAACTAAAATCACGGAAATACGGTCTTATCCTGCTTTTTAGTACCGATAATACTCTGGCAGCAGATCCCTGCCTTCTTTCACACTTCTATTCACTATATCGATTAACTCTTCCATCGTTCCGGAGATCACCTCGGTAGGAATAGCATCACCAAAATGTTCATTGTATAGAGTGTTTAAATACCGAAACTCTTTTGTATCTATATTATTCAAAGCTTCGGTCCAGCCATAATATTTGGGTAACAAATTATAGCCATAATTACTACTTTCCTTAACCTTATAACGCAGACCTTCTATTGTCTCTGTCTTAGGGATTTTATATTCACTTAAGACACCATAATGCTCACTATACTCTTTCAAAATATTCTTGTATTCCTCTGATTCCAACATATCCCATACCAATTGATCTTCCGATGTCTGTATCAATTCATTCACTTTATGAAAATAAAAATCTATCTGTTTTTCCTTCGCTCTTAGCGATTCCTCCAGTTCCTTACGTTCAGCCACTTCCCCAGATAAACGAACTTCCTGCCTGGAGTGGCTATACCATAACCAACCGCTGGTTGTTATTAAGACGATGAACACAATTATTTCACAATACTTCCATTTCCTCTTGGTCATGAGCTCCCTCCAGTAACTCTTTGAATCTCTAATAGAAGAATAAAAATAAAACCACACTTCCAGAAAAATCCACGAAAATATGGTCTTACGCTGTTTTTTTAGTACCGATAATACTCTGGCAGCAGATTTCGGTCTTCTTTCACACTTTTGTTCACTATATCGATTAACTCTTCTGTCGTTCCGTAGATTTCCTCTGTAGGGATAGCATCATTAAAATTTTCTCTAAAGAGAGCATCCGTTTCCTCAAAATCTTTTGTTTGCAAACTCATTAAAACATTGGTCCATCCATAGTACTCGGGTAACAAATCATAATCCTCAGTTATACTCTCATCGACCTTGTACCTAAATCCACCCAACGTCTCAGTCTTGGGAATATCATATTCATCAATGATTCCATAATGCTTTATGTACTTCGCAAGAACAGCTTTGTATTCTTCCGATTCTAATACATCCCACACCAATTGATCTTCCGATGTCTGTATCAATTTATTCACTTTACGAAAATAAAAATCTATCTGTTTATCCTTCGCTCTTAATGATTCCTCCAGTTCCTTACGTTCAGCCGCTTCCCCAGATAAACGAACCTCCTGCCTGGAGTGGCTATACCATAACCAACCGCTAATTGTTATTAAGACGATGAACACAATTATTCCACAATACTTCCATTTCCTCTTACTCATGCACGCCTCCAGTAACTCTTCGGATCTCTAATAGAAGAATAAAAATAAAACCACACTTCCAGAAAAAACCACGGAAATATGGTCTTACGCTGCTTTAATATCGATAATACTCTGGCAGCAAATCCCTGCCTTCTTTTACACTTCTATTCACTATATCGATTAACTCTTCCATCGTTCCGTAGATCACCTCGGTAGGAATATCCTCACCAAAATGTTCATCATATAAAGTGTTCAGATCTCGAAACTCTTTCGTAGCCATATTCATCAAAGCTTCGGTCCAGCCATAATACTTGGGCAACAAATCATACCCCTCAGCTATACTCTCCTCGACTTTGTACCTGAACCCGCCCAAAGTCTCAGTCTTGGGAATAATATACTCATCAATGATACCGTATTGCTTTATGTACTTTTCAAGAACAGCTTTGTATTCTTCCGATTCTAATACATCCCACACCAATTGATCTTCCGATGTCTGTATCAATTCATTCACTTTACGAAAATAAAAATCTATCTGTTTGTCCTTCGCTCTTAGCGATTGCTCCAGTTCCTTACGTTCAGCCGCTTCCCCAGATAAACGAACTTCCTGCCTGGAGTGGCTATACCATAACCAACCGCTGGTTGTTATTAAGACGATGAACACAATTACTCCACAATACTTCCATTTCCTCTTGGTCATGCACGCCCTCCAGTAACTCTTTCAATCTCTTATAGAATAAAATAAAACCGTATTTCCAGCTAAAGTTACGGAAATACGGTCTTACCTGCTTTTTAGAGTCCATAATACTCCGGCAGTAAATTCCGGCCTTCTTTTACACTTTTATTCACTATATCGATTAACTCTTCCATAGTTCCGTATATCTGCTCGGTAGGTATACCCTCACCAAAATGTTCATTGTATAGGGTGGTCAGATCTCGAAACTCTTTCGTATCCAAACTCATCAAGACGTTGGTCCATCCATAATATTTAGGTAACAGATTATAACCCTCAGCAATGCTTTCTCGTACCTTGTATCGGTATCCTCCAAGAGTTTCAGTTTTGGGTATGCCGTCCTCGTCCATGTAGCCGTACTGTTTATTATATTCTTCTAGAATCTCCTTGTATTCTTCCGTATCCAGCATATCCCACACCAATTGATCTTTCGACGTATGTATCAATTCATTCACTTTACGAAAATAAAAATCGATCTGTTTATCCTTCGCTCTTAATGATTCCTCCAGTTCCTTACGTTCAGCCACTTCCCCAGATAAACGAACTTCCGGCCTGGAGTGGCTATACCATAACCAACCGCTGGTTGTTATTAAGACGATGAACACAATTACTCCACAACACTTCCATTTCCTCTTAGTCATGTACGCCCTCCAGCAACTCTTTCAATCTCTAATAGAATAAAATAAAACCGTATTTCCAGCTAAAGTTACGGAAATACGGACTTATGCTACCGTTTAGTATCGATAATACTCTGGCAGCAGATCCCTGCCTTCTTTCACACTTCTATTCACTATATCGATTAACTCTTCCATCGTTCCGGAGATCACCGCTGTAGGAATAACATCACCAAAATGTTCATTGTATAGGGTGTTCAAATCTCGAAACTCTTTCGTATCTATATTCATCAACGCTTTGGTCCAGCCATAATACTTGGGTAACAAATCATAACCCTCAGTGATACTCTCCTTGACCTTGTACCTGAATCCTCCTAACGTCTCAGTCTTAGGAATAAAGTATTCACTAATGACACCATAATGCTTATTGTACTCCTCAAGAACAGCTTTGTATTCTTCCGATTCCAATACATCCCATACCAATTGATCTTCCATATGTAGATCCTTCTCTCCTTTTATTGGATTATCATTTAATTCACTTTGATTCAATTCGTGTATCAATTCATTCACTTCATGAAAATAAAAATCCACCTGCTTCTCTTTCGCTCTTAGCGATTCCGCTAGTTTCTTACGTTCAGCCGCTTCCCCAGATAAACGAACTTCCGGCCTGGAGTGGCTATACCATAACCAACCGCTGCTTGTAATTAAGACGATGAACACAATTATTCCACAATATATCCATTTCCTCTTAGACATGAACTCCCTCCAGTAACTCTTCAAATCTCTTATAGGCAGTTGGGAAATACTTTCTAAAATTAGCACGCCTATTTGGGTCAAATTGAGCTTCATAACAATGAGCGAAAGCTTCTATGTATATTTTGTCAGGATTCTCTGTCCAATATTTCTCAGGATGTTGCCAATTACCTATAATTCGCTCCGTGCTTTTATTTACTTTTACTATGCTTAATCCACTATATAGATCAGATACCGCAGAAAGATTATTTGACATTAATTCCTTACTTATTATCTTGTATAATTCCTTGTAATCAATCAATGGTTTTTCCTTCCCATTCCAATAATTTGGATTCATAATATCTTCCAGCCTTATTTTGATGTTACCTAGCATCGGTATAAGTTTAGGATCTAGCTCACTTAAGTACATAGCATTTGCACGGGATTCCATTATATTCTTAAAATCAGCTCTTAGATTTTCCCGGAAGGTCTTATCATCAGATAAATCGCCTGCAGCATGATCAATGTAATGTCCATACTCATGAAAGAAAATTACACCTATACCTTGTTTAGAGAAGTCATCATCAATATTCAGAAAAACGGTCTTTTTAGAATCACGATAATAGGAACCATCATCATCCCCAGTGAGTTCTTTCAATGAGTCATCTTCCACATATTTCAATAACAATTCCTGCGCAATAGGTGTGCCCTTCATATATCGTTTAATCACTTCTTTAAGATATGTATCATGATCTGCCATCCCGGAAAAAGTCCCCATCTTCTTAATGAACAGGGCTTCAATAAGCTCTTTTCTCGTAGGTGCGGCTCCCGAGGTTGCATCCACAGGTTCGGGTATCCTTATCTTCAGGAGATCATAATACGCCGGGGGCTTCGGAGGAAATGCGTTAGGTAATAGTGGAGTAAACACTTTTGCAGCGTCTGCCTGTTCTTGCTCACCAAAATTGATCTTGCCCTGTTCACCCCGTTTTTGGCCTAAGGTTAAGTGAAAGCTGCCTGTACCGCTGTAGTTGTCATAATTCTCTTCATAATTAAGTACATAGGCTTTGGTAAAGTTCAATTCACGTACAATCTGTTCTCCTTTCTCATAGACAATAGACACCTTCCGGTAAAAATCCGCTTCGGGAGCATAGGGTAAATACGCCCACTTGGTGAGTTCCAAAATACTTTTTTGAGTAGTCCGCTGTTCACTCCTAAGGGAAGGTTCTATTCTTCCGACTATTCTCAGGACATACCCCGTATCCCCTGTTCTTGCCATCGCATTCCCAATAGTATTGTGTAGATATTCGGTAGATACTAACGATTCTTCATACAATTCAATGATGTTGTCTTCTGTATCCAGCCCTTCAATTCTCATGGAAAGTCCCATCAATCCACCTCGATTCGCCAGTTTTTCACTTATCTCCTCAAGACAAAAGAACCATTTTTTCCTTTATTATGTATATCGGTTACAAAATATTTTTTCATTATATTCCATATAAACAATAAAATTCTTCCGCAGCAATGGGAAGCCCCCGTTTGTGAGACTGGGATCAAAACACCTTACAAGTCAAAGAAGCCAGTCGCCGGAAGTGGCGACTGGCTATTTAGTTTCGCTTGAATCCGATTGAGTTATTAGGGCGGGGACATTAACAGCGAGCAGCTTGATAAACTCTGCCTCTCACTCGAAAAACCCCAAAAACTCTTCAATCGAATCCGCTAGAACACCGTTTGGATTTTCGTCATAAGTGTCAAAATAACCGTAACCGCAATCAATCCACTCAACCTTGCCTGTGTCATTATTAAGGAGGATACAAATATCTCCGATGTTGACAAACAAGGAACCGATCATCATCCGTTTGCCAAAATCATTGCCGCCGGTCCATTCACGAAACCCATATGCAATAAAATCGGCAAGCTCTTTTTCCGAGCCGGGCATACTCAACATGACCTCGCAGTTTCCTTCACAATTGTTGAACGAAAACCAAGTATCCCAGCGAGTTCCTTGCGGTTTGATATGGACTTTCTCTCTGAGATTCAAAACACCGCTGGCCCCCTTCCCAAATGAACGTGTATAAAAGCTTTTTATGCCCTCGCATAGTGGAAATCCAACCTTCTGCTCGGCCTCCGTAAAATCAATCGCCAGGCTCCCGCGTTCTTTTTTTGACAAATTAGTTAGTTTCATCATATTTCCTCCCATGAGTAATTAATGCCTCTGCAGTATGGACCCTCCCTTTACAAGCAAACCTTGTTCTCTTACACTTGAAGGTACTGTGAAATAAAAGGAGGAAGCAGATTGGAGCAACAATTTTTAATAATGGCACCTTTATCTGAACTGGCTTATTGGCCGGATGAAAATGCGGAAGAATATTTGGTACATCCTAACTTTCAGAACATCATGGACGCTCTGGACATTACAATCCCTTTCCATGACATTTATGAATATGCTCTGGAACAGCCTGTCCATACTGGTCATGTGCTTAAATATGTCCATAAGGATCAACCTGGAACTTACATTATCCTGGACACCTATCAAGATCCGATTGACCAGTTGGGCATGGTACAGTTCGGATGGCGCACTACCAGTAATCACAAGCTGATTCAGCAGTTGTCCCGAAAACTTTATGATGAGTGCGAACACAAAGTCTTTTACCATGAAGGCCAATCTGTACTCTATAAGCTGACAAGACCTGAGCAATATCCCCTTACCCTCCGTTATGGAGACAGAATATTTCAACAGGAGCTTAAAATCTACCAGGTATAGACTACAGCCTCACAATCCGCCGGTAATGCAGCTGATCGAGCCAATCCAACCATTCCTGTTCGTCTTCATGATGGTCATGGTAATATACAGCCGTTGTCAAATAACTGAAAAACTCGCCCTGACCGCCGCTCTGAATAACCATTCCGTCGCCTCCTTTGCCAATCGACCCGCCGTCTGCAGTCCTCGTCAGCTCCTTCTGATATGGATCTCCCAGAAAGTAAAGCCCGAAAGCGTTCGGCGGCTCAAGATGCATGGAATCGTTCATTCCGTTCCCCCATGGGAACAAGGTCCGGCAGCCAGCGCCATACAAATACTCCCACTCGTCTTCAGTCGGAATATCGAAGCCCCGATTCAATGTGTAATCGGCCCATTCCTCGAAATCCTCACTTTCATTGAACAGATAAATGCGGATCTGTTCACCATCACGATCCAGACGATAGGAAGGATAGTATTCGCGGTTTCCGTTAGAGTTGTTCTTGAACGTATCCAACCGCTCGAACAGCTCGGCGTGTCTCTCTGCATCCAGTTCCCGGGCAGCCACTTCAGTCCAGCCAACAGACTGGGTATTACGTTCTACCAATATCGGCTGGATGACAGCGTTTCTGACTGGAGTCATTATTCCGCGCAGCCTCTCCTCCACCTTCTTGGACGCCACCCCGATTAGCGAAAAACTTTCTTCCATTATCCTGGAGGCTGTACTGTCCGGCTCCCCGGACCATCCGTCCCAGCCCAAGGTTACCTCGTTGCCGGGAACAAATACAAATTCGACCCCTTCATAGGCGCACACTCCCGTTTCCAAACTCTGCCCATAACGTTCAAAGCGCTCCAGCCGACAGAACGAAAAGCCTTTCGGCAGCCGTTCCTGCAGCATTTGTTGTTTTTCAGGCCCGGATAACCGGCTCCACGCCATATGATTCAATGTAACCATCTGATTGTCCCCTCTCATAATAAATGCCAATCTGCTCTCAGGAAAACCCAGTTTATATACGTCGTCCAAATTTTTTCAAATATTCCTCCACGTCATTATAAATGCCGGATTGGTTGGAGTATTTCACATAATTCTTAGCTGTCCGCAGCCATTCCATAGTTGAAGGCCGGACTTCTTGCAGAACAGCCTCGACATCCGACATCCTGATAGGCCGTTCGACTCCTGTCTCCAGGATCTCTTCCAGCACCTGTTCGGCAGCTCTTTCGCACAGATTCTCAATATCGGCTCCGGAGAAAAATTCAGTTTTCGCTGCCAATGAAGGGATGTCAATTCCCTCCATATAGCGATCAGCAAGTTTAAGCCTGAAGATTTGCTCACGGGCTTCCTCGTCCGGCGGGGCAACAAACACCAAGCGATCGAACCGTCCGGGCCGTTTCAGTGCGCTGTCTACATCCCATGGCATATTGGTTGCACCAATCACCAGAATCTGATCTGTATTGGTATCGATTCCTTCCATTTCGGTCAGAAAAGTATCAATTACTCCCCGCATACTGGAGGAAGATTTGGACCGGTTATATCCCAGCGTATCAATCTCATCGAAAAACATAATGCTTGGCTTCCGGGAACGTGCTTTGTCAAAGAGATCCTTCAGGTTCTGCTCACTGACTCCAATATAGGGGTCGAGAATATCCGTAATGCTGACCGGAATAAAATTGGCCTGACACTCACCGGCTGTAGCTCTTGTAATAAAGGTTTTTCCACAGCCAGGGGGGCCGTACAACAAAACACCTCCACCTGCTTTTTTACGGAACTTGGAGAACAGACTTTGATTTTGAAAGGGACTGATAATCCGAAGCTGAATGGTTTTCTTAAGCTTGTGAAGTCCGGCAACATCATTAAATTTAATCGGGGCAGGCCCTCTCTGCGCTGATACTGCGTTGTCCTTGCCGCCTGAGAAGACGGTCAGCCCGGCGCGCCCGGAATGTACCTGCTGCTCCTTATTCTCAAGGGTCAGGTCTTCATTCTCGAACGTTTCAATTTCCGGTTCGGCAACAAACCCGGACGCTGCGGAAATATTATTCTCTAAACTTGCGACGGGAGAGCCTGCCTGAAGACTTGAGGTGATTGAAGATATCGCTTGAATCAATGCAAGCCGCTGAGTTTCCTGCTGACTAACTGCCAGTGCAGCACTATAAATTTGCAGCGCCTCTAGGGCTTGTCCACGCTGTTCCAATTCCTGGCCCAACCAATAATGGGCTTCTGCATCTTCAGGATGGAGAAGTACTATAGTTTGCAGCCATTTTAATTTATCCATATTCGTCCTCTTCTTTTATGTAATTTATAATAACGCTTCTTCAACCGTTTGCCATGAAGGAACGCCGTAGCTCCATAATCTGATTAAGTCTGGATCAAGCTGTCTGCTGTCTCTCGCCCATTGAAGCTCTTCAGTAGTGTGCAAGCCCTTCAGCATACCGTCCTCGACAACAATCCAACGCTTGGAATCCGCATGCGCACCTCTAACCGGCAAACTCCATGGCTCCGTATAGGTTGGATCATAGGGATACTCTATACCTTCTGGAACTGTACAAAGACAACTGATATAAAAGCGGATATCCTCAAGCAGACTGGCAAATTTCCGCGGATGGACGAAAGAATATTTATATTCGCCGATAAGCAGAAAACGTGATTTGGAATTGTCTATCGGAGCCAGTGCTAAATTGTCGTAACTGATAAAGGCATCCGGAAAGAGATGGTCAAAAGGCTCGCGAATATAGATACCAATGTCCGTGATAACCACGCCATATTCTTCTTTTTTGCCTAATGCGGTTCTAAAATGCGCGATTACTTTTTCGTTCTTACTAAGGCGGAAGGCCTCACGATTCAAAAACTTCTCATCCAGAGGATGTTTCGGATAAAACTCGGAAATGAAGAACTTATGCTTTTTACAGATATATTCTAGGAAAAGAGCATCTGCTATGAGTCCGTCATTCTCAGGTAGTTCAGCCCGCCCGATTAGATCAATAACCCATTTCTTAGGAGCGCTTGATGATCCCTGTTCTTCCGCTTTTTGGGCAGCTATACGGGACAGGCTTTGCAGTATCATTATGAGTTCCTCTACAGAAAGCTCACAATCGGTTAAATCATAAGCTGTCGTACCGATGTTCAGCGCAATTTTGTCATTTACTCTAGAGAGGTGGCTTCCCGCCACTAACTCCCATGGAATACATTCGACCGCACTCCAGAGTGCTTTCCAGTATATGCATGTCTCAGTAATCAGAATTCCGTCTTTCACTTTACCTGGCTTGGAGAAGCTTAGAAATATTATGGTTGAATGTTGTTGATAACCCGGGAATCTGTCCTGAAGATCATTTTCACTGATGCAATTGTAATCAAACGGGGCGAGATAGCTCCTATTCCCAACATATTCTGAGCAGACGGCTCTCATCTGGTCCACAATGGGCTGAGCTGAAAGCTCCCTCTGCGCCTCTGTATTAATAACCATTGAACGGCTGGATTCCAGTAATTGTACTATCTGGTCGTTGGATACATCAGAGTGCGAGAAATAAAGAATTAAGCTTCCCAAGGTGATGCTATGTTTGTTACGCCGCTTAATAGGCCCTATATCAGCCATCCTTCTCCAGGAAATACGCTTTTCACTTCGACCACTCTTATAATACATAGCCACCGGTGTCAGCAAAATTCCGTTCTTATTCGAGAATAATCCGCTATCCATATAGATTAGCAATCGCTCGTTATCTTGGATATTGAACACATCTATCAGCTGCCTTGATCGTTCCTGAAGCAGGTTGCCTTTGTATATTTTGGGCCCGGAGAACGGATCAAGCAATTCTATTAATTTCTCTTCTATATTATGTATTTGCATAGATTTCACACCAGCCTATTGAGTTGAGCATCTTGCTGCCGTCTTGCTTTAGGGATCGTGTAGAAGCTTAACGTGAACATTAGTGTTTTTAACAGCGTAATAATGACAAGCTTCACAGGGAGTATGATACATCGCTTAAGAAATGGAACCAAATTCCGTTCTGCCACGCTCATCTGCGAGAGTTCTTTCAGCCAGCCTTCGATGTAAGGATTTCCAGGCCATTTACGGTTCAGACGCTTGAAGTAATAGTACGCAGTAGGATAATGTTTGGCGTCAAAATGAGCTTTGCCATACATCAGATGAACCTCCAGTTCTTCGGGCATCAGGCGCAAATACGCCTTGAGTTGTCTAATCGGCTGCACTTTGCCCTCCTCCAGCAATATTTTAGAGAATTGCAGCTGGTGTTCCGCATGTGGTGCCACTTTTGTTTTGAGATGATAGGATCGCCTGAGGTTTTTGAAAAAGTGTTCCTTCTGTGTTTCATAGATGTGGAGTTGTTCTTTTGCCATCAAGGCAATTTCCTGGTTAGGATCAAACATAAGAGCTAATTCGCAATGTTCTCTAGCTTCCTTGACCCGATTTTCCTGGAGCAGAAAGATTGCATAGCTTCCATTTGTCTCTGCATTTTGCGGCTCTAGTTGAAGTGCATGGCGATACTGCTGTTCCGCTTCCTCAGTTCTGAATAACATAAAATATATAGCTCCAAGCTTCACATGATGCTCGGCAACATCTGGATCAAGCTGGATGGCCAGATTGATTTCCTGCACCGCTTCTTCAGCTGATTTCAACAAATGAGGATTAATGACAGGCCTGCTGAAAAAGTTGGGGCGGATAAATTGGCTCATCTTGAATTGAATAGTAAACTGGAGGGAGAATTTATTGATGATATTCCCGGCCTTGGCGAAATGAAATTCGGCTATTTCCGGATCCAGGCGAAGACATTGCTCCAGATATGCAGCCTGCTCATCCCATTGCTGTAAATCTTGATGAATCTCACTAAGCAGGAATAAGATCCATTCATCTGCCGGTGCTTGTGACAACGCCTGCAAGCCAACATCAAGAGCTTCTTCGTTCCGGTCCAGCATATACAGGGTCCGTGAGAGGTAGTACAACGCTTTTGAATCTGTTGGTTGTGTCTCCAGAATTTGATAGGCAAGCTGTTCAGCGGCTATGTATTTTCCACTATCATGCAAAACAACTAATTCGTTCATTAACGATTGATGTTCTCTCTCCACATTTAAATCCTCCTATATCTTGGATGCTATTTAATATTTCGACATTCCACTCCTATTCTATAAATAATTATTCAAGAAATAAGCCGCTAATGATCCAAAAACACAGAGCAGCGATTCTCCGGTAACAGGAGAATCGCTGCTCTGTGTTTTATTACGGTTCGGAGTATGTAGAGGGCCTGGCTCCACTCGTAGAAGATCTACTTATAGGCCAGCCTGTTATTTAAACGATACAGATTCCAAAATCTTATCCGTTTCAGCCTTCGACGCATCATCTACGTATGTAAGAATAAAGTTGAATGAATAGCCTTCAATTAGTGTGCTGTAATATTCTTGTGTGACTACTCCCAAGTCTCCGTTATCAATGGTACCTTTCAACATGTCCATATCTTTGCCACCGACTTTTACCGTCGTGATTTCTGTAAATTCATACGGCAGCTGGCTTGCCTTCGCCTGCTTTATATAAGCTTCCAGATAGTCCTTACCGTCCTTAATACCTTGGAGCATGCTTAACTTCTCGGCAACAGAGACAATGGAAGGTCCTACTTCACCTGAGTCTAACGAAAATTTGGAAGCCATCAACAGGTTAAGTGTTTTGGTCTTTGCCAGATCAAGCTTTTTCTTCTTATCTGCATTATCACCGGCAACAATTTCCATGCCAGCTTCCATAGTCTCCATCATCTCGTCTGCGCTCTGGTAAACCCATTCTTTTGGAAAATTAAGAGACACACCGAAGTAATCATTCTTATATGTACCACTCTCAGTCACACCTAAGCTAACCTCTTTTTCTTTCCCCCCGCATGCCGTAACCATCATCAGCATTAACACTATTACCATTGATAATAACCCAACTTTTTTCTTCATAATACCCTCCTGATGTTTCTCTCTTTTTTAAACACCAGATAATATTAGCATGCGGTCCCATCATTTCCCACTATATAAAACTATAGGGAGTGCTAAAACAATGACATCCGGGTCGCGACAGAAACAGCTTCTGAGCTGGATCGAACATCCAGCTTATCAAAAATAATTTTCTTGTGATGATTCACTGTACTCTCTTTAATTTTTAATTCCGAGGCAATCGCTTTTCCTGTCAGTCCCTGAGAAATCAGTTCGAGTACGTTTAATTGACGTTCACTTAGTTGTGCTGAAAGCTGTCCAGCGGCTTGATTTACAAGCTGGTCCTGGTAATTGATCAACATATCTGCCGGAATCAGCTTGGCAATCGCGATCAGTTCACTTTTCATATCAGCATTAATTGTGGAAACATCGAGATAACCAATAATTTCTTGATTAACAATTAAAGGAATCGAAAAACAATGCCAATCTTTAAAAAAAGGGTTCTCATGATCTTCAGGTGGTAAATAAACGGGACAGCCTTGGGCAATGGCCTCTGATATTGCATTTACACCACAATGATCCTCTGTAAAAAGCATCCCTAAGTGAATAGGGGACCTGCTCACTGTTCTCTCCAAGTTAGAGCTGTAATCCATCGCGAGCAGAACTCCCTCCTCATCTGTAAGAAGAAATAAAAATGTGCCGGAAAGATGTTCTTTAATATTGAAAATACAGTCTTGGAAAACTTCAATTAAAAGTTGATTCGGAGCACTTCTCCGGATAAATTGCTGCGTATTCGATAGCAAGCAGTCTTCTTTTCCAAGTCTGCCAGATGTATCGATGATATTAATCATTACTATATTTCTCCTTCCGTATATGCTCATCCAGATTGTGGATATTCCTTTAATACTTATCGGAATAACTGAAGGAGAACTTAAATTTTATGAACAACGCTTGCGGAGAATGCAAAAAAGCCGCCAAGGTTCTGGCGGCGTAAAGTTATACGTTAACGAAATAATAAAACTTGAACAATTATGTGGGGGGTAGCCCATACTGCCAAATAAAACGATATCTAAAAAAGCCATGGATACATATTAGTTTATAAAAAAATACAATATAAGTCTATTACTTTTTTTGTATAAATTGTATGTTATATAAGCGGCCGCGGCGCAAAATGAAGAATGAAGGGAGAGCACTACATGATTACGCTCAGAAAAATCACGCTGGAAAACCGGCGGTCCATCTTTAATCTGGAGGTTTCAGAAGACCAACGCCGTTATGTTGCGTCCAATCTGTCAAGTATGGCTTCCGTCGCCCAAAAGCTATATGAAAGTTTCGGCTTCCGTGACAACGGCGAAATCTGTAACAACGAATTAGTAGCCGTATTGCAAATCTGAAATGCTGCTTAACTATTTATACGGATCAGGAATTTCTTCCCACTGGCTGGTAAAGACATCGGCTTTAATCGTGAATTCCCTGCCCTCTTTCCTGACTTCACCTAACAAATATCCATCCCCGGTAAAGCCGGAAATCCAGTCCTTGCTCACCGGCTCGAAGCCTTCGGTATCCAGGATGGGCTGTAGCAGCTTATACAGCTCCTTCTGGTATTTGCTGCCGTCAGAGATCTCCCACAAATCTATCGCTTCCCTGTTTACAAGGCTTCTCAAGGGATTGCCGGAGATAGCGTCATAGACCGTTCCGGTAAACGGATTGATTTTATAGGTGTTACCTTGCTCTTCGCCGTTCGGCGGATCTGTGAAATCCACAGTGTATTGGCCGCCGTCTTTGCCAAAGGTCCAGCCGGTTGCCGGAAGCCTTTTTTCCATCATGGACTTGATCTCTTGCTCGCTGAGCGGCGGAGCAATGAACGAGCCATAGTACATCTGTACGCTGTCAAGGGTCAGGTCCTTGCCGTAAACGGCAACAACTTCGAGCGGAAATTCATTCATAGACGCAGCGCCGGCCAAGTGGGCCACAATACGGCCGCCTGTCAGCTCATACGAAACTATGGCGCCAAATCCGACCTTCTCCCCCCATGCTGCCTCCGTGTAATCATAAACTTTGCTCATATGCTTTCCATCCAGTTCAGCAGAGACATAGGTATGGTTATCGCGGTGTGTAATGGAGGATTTCAGCCTCCGATTCAGTGCTTCGACCGGATCCTCGACCACAAGCTCTTCCAGAGTAGCCGGCTGCAGCACATGAATGTCATTCATATAAACTCCTGTGCCAGTGCCGGTCGTAATACGAATGAAGATTTCTTTAGTACCATCCCCGTTCACGTCGGCTTCATCAATGATCGGAGGCCGCGTCTCGTCTTTACCTGCATCCCACAAGAACGTGCGGCTCACTTCACCCCGTACATTAACTGTGACTTCATGTAAAAGCGTATTCTCCCCTGTGGGCTTAGCGGTCACAGTGATCCCGTTTTTCTCTCCCAACAGGGTCCCTTTGACACCAGATGCAGGGGTATCTTTATCCTGTGAAGCTGCCGGGGAAGCAGCAGGAGTACTCTTCTCCGGGACCGGCGCAGAATTCAGCTTGGCCCCGGTCAGGGTACAGCCGCTTAAGAGCATAACTACGGCCAGGCCCAACAGCGTGTTCTTTGCTGTGATTTTCTTATGCCTTGTGATCATGATTATTCTTCTTTCCATTTCCTTTTTACTTCTCGAAATGCCAGCTGCTCCGGCCAGCCGGATCGGGCCAGGTAATGTTTCCAACAGTTTGAGAAGAGTCAGCGCGTAGCTTCTGTGGCACTCCGGTTCAAGATGTGTTAAGGCCAGTGCATCACACGCGACCTCCTGATCCGCTTTCATTTGGCGTACGGCATACCACAGCAGCGGGTTGAACCAATGCAGGGCCAGCAGCAAGCTTGTCAGCAGATTCAGCGGAATGTCACAGCGTTTCACATGCGCCAGTTCATGGAGAAATACATGGCGGAGCCCGCTTGCCTCCAGAATATGCATCGTGGATGCCGGCAGCAGCAGCTTGGGTCGCATAACGCCGAGCAGCGCCGGGACGGCAATCTGCCTCGTCTCGATCAGCTTCACCGGACGACGCACCTGCAGTTCGCGCAGACAGGTTTCGAACAACAGCCGGATGTCCGGAGAAATAACCTCCGGTTCCCGTCGAACCCTCGCCGTGAACCGCAGTTGCGCCCTAACCGACAGGCCCAGTACCACTGCAGCTCCACCAAGCCATACCAGTCCCAGCAAATATAGCGGCGTCCAGCCTGCATCTGCAGCCAGAGCATTGCCTGCGCCCGGCTGTATAACATTAACTGGCGAGGTCGAATTGGTCGTTACTACATCCGGTGTCGTCGCTAGCGGTGAAAGTCCGGCACCTGCTGTTCCAACGTCAGGTGCCGGGCCGGATTCTCCACCGGTCAACCCGGCCTCATGCTTAACGCCAACCATTGGCTGCGTTGACGGAATGGAGGCAGTCTGCGCCGGTTCTTTCTCCAGCGGCAACAGATTAAAAATGCTGAACGCGCTTTCCGGTGTCCAAGGTATGGCCAGCCTCACTACCAGCGGTATCCATAGTAGATACGTCCAGGCCGGTTTTAAACGATCCTTAAACAGAAACCGGGCAGCCAGGATCAGCAGAGCCAGTACGCTCGCCATCACGGACAGCGACATTACCTTGACGAACAGATTGTATGTTGCTTCCAGCAAGCAGCTCAGTCCTTTCGTTCATCCAAAATTCTCTTCAATTCATCAATATCTTCCCGGGACAACTTCTCATCCTGCAAAAAGTTGACCAACATCGGGCGCAGAGTTCCGCCGTAGACCCGTTTCAGAAACGATTGGGTCTCTGATTGAACGCATTCCTCTTCCCGTACAAGCGGGTAATATGAATACACCCTTCCTGTCTGGTTGTAGCCGATGGCCCGCTTCTCGGTCAGACGCTTAATCAGTGTCCGTACCGTCTTCGGGTTCCAGTCCCGGCTGTCTTCCAGCGCTTCAATAATCTCACCTGCGGTGCGCGGGGCCTCTGCCCACAGTACCTTCATTACTTCCCACTCGGCATCCGAGATTTTTGGAGTTTCCGTAGACAAATTCTTTCCACCCTTCTTTCCGTTTCATGACTACACTTGTAATCCAATTCCAATAATATACAATTATATCTTATCAATGTCAATCTGAACCAGTTTTTATCTGCGAAGGTTTCATGCTTGTTCAGAGTTTTCTGGCGGAACTGGCCCGTTCCCCACATTAACCACCTTGACGTTATATTCCACTAGTGTTATATTACACTCATGAAATATAAGGAGGAAGAAAATGTATAGTCTCTCCAACGTAGAATTCATCTTATTGCAAATTATTGCGGAATCCAAACAAGCGTCAGGTTACCAGATTAATAAGCTGATCGAGCAGCGGGGTTACCGGGAATGGGCGAACATAGGCACTACTTCTATTTACAACGGTTTGCAGAAATTGAAAGACAAAGGCCTGATCCGATCCGAACAATCCGGCCACAAATCTGGCAAAGGTCCTCTCCCGTCCACTTTTGTCATGCTGGAAGACGGTATGCACACTTTGAGAAATGAAGTCATCATTAGCCTAACTACCTCACGGGAACGGGATAACCGTTTCGATCTCGGGCTGGCGGCTCTCCCTTTTATCGGGATAAATGAAGCTGTAGAAGCATTGCAGACACGGCAAAATTTTCTGGAGGAGTCATTGAGGAACATCGCGCAAAAATATGAATCGCAAGGCGGCTGCCGTTTGCCGTTGCACGTCAGGGCTCTTTTTCTTCACCCGATGAGTCTCATCGAGAACGAAAAGATCTTTGTCGCCAATCTGATCAACGAACTAATAGGGGAATTGGAGGGTCAAGTTCATGAGGATTGAAAACTTTGCTCCTTATCAGGGAGAACACTGCGAGACCACAGCCATGGGTAATCTTCTTCAACATGCAGGTGTTCAATTATCGGAGCCGATGTTATTCGGAATTGGACAAGGATTGGGATTTATTTATTGGGATTCGAAGGGAATGGACTTTCCTTTTATTGGAGGCAGAGCGAAGCCAGATGAACTGTCTGCATGCCTGGCATCCCGGCTCCAGTTGAACATGAAGGTGAAAGAAACTTCCTCTGTCACAAAAGCATGGCAGAACGTGCAAAGCTGCATAGAGAAAGGTGTTCCCGTAGGCCTTAAATTAGATTCATATTATTTAGATTACTTTACGAATAAAATACACTTTGCCGCCCACTATGCCGTGATCTACGATATGGATGACGAATACGCCTACATGTCAGACACAGGCCAACAAGGCGGGCTTGTAACCACGCAGTTATCCAGTTTGGCCATGGCAAGGAACGCAAAGGGACCCATGAGTTCCAGAAACCGTTCCTTTACGCTTGAACTGGCAGGTGACCTTCCACCGCTTCTGCCTGCAATACGATCCTCTATTCTTAATAATGCGCACGACTATTTGAATCCGCCGATCCGCAATATGGGCAATAGAGGCATCGAAAAAATGAGCAATGAAATTCTGAAATGGCCTGCTCGCAGTAAGGACATGGAGAAAGATCTATGTTTGACTGCTATGTTAATGGAAAAGGCCGGAACCGGCGGTGCCTTATTTCGCAACCTATACAGAGATTTTCTCAAAGAATGCGCAGAATTGCTCAGTAATTCGAAAATAGAAAAGGCTTATCTGCTGTTCACGGAAATCGCCCTCTTGTGGAATAGTGTATCAGCGTCAATTGACAATGCTGGAAGAACCGGAAATCAGCAGGAGCTACAACGGGGATCCGAGCTTTTAAGCGATATTGCCCAGAGAGAACGCTCCGCCATGGAGCTTTTATTGACAATATAAACTCATGGTTGGACTACAGTTAGCTCACCTCCTTCCCCCGTCTGGAAACGCATCCAGAATAAGGACAGCAGCTCTCGCACTCAGCGTAGTTTTTATCCCAAATCCTTATTTTTTAAATTAAATTTCGTTCATTTAGATGAAAGCTATATTAAAATAGTTACAATCTTCCGACATATTCTTATGAGCTTTTAGCTTAGAAA
Source organism: Paenibacillus sp. FSL M7-1046 (assembly GCF_038007405.1). Taxonomy (NCBI): domain Bacteria; kingdom Bacillati; phylum Bacillota; class Bacilli; order Caryophanales; family Paenibacillaceae; genus Paenibacillus; species Paenibacillus sp. FSL M7-1046. The sequence goes on from NZ_JBBOXB010000001.1 coordinate 6,585,302, forward strand.
AGATTCGGGGGAGATGGTAATATGTTGCAGCAAATAAAGAAATGGCGATTCGGCTCACCAAGCATAGCAAATACTTTGTCCATTGTACTTTTAGTTATTATTGTTGTCGTCTTCTCGATCTTGGGAACATATATGTTTTCCAGCACTCGAAGCATACTTGTGAAACAACAAGAATCCATGCTGCAGACCAAGACACAGGCACTCGTAAGTCAATTCGATGCTCTATTTAAGGAAAAGGGTTCACTTGTTAAACAAATGTCAACGAATGATATTTTTAAACAATACATTGAAACCACTGAATCTCCGGAAATGGCTAAAACTTCTCCGTCTGCTGATGAAGTAGTGAAGACTCTGGCTGCCATTGTAAAAACAGAGCCCTCTTTTGCAGATGCTTGGATTGCAAGTATTGACGGCAAAGGCTTTTACCTCTTGAACGATGGTAATGCATCTGATGCAACTTTTAATATCAAAGAACGGCCGTATTACAAACCGGCAGTCGCAGCAGACGGGCTGTATTATTCCGATCCTTATATTGACATCACTTCGGGCGATATGTTGATGGGTATCTTTTATCCGATTAAAGATGACAACAATGCGCTAATTGGTTTTGCGGCGGTTGATATAGCCTCTAAAGACATCCCTGCCATTATGGAAAGCTATAAGCTTGGCAGCACCGGTTATTCCATACTCGCCTCCAAAACAGGTGATATTCTGTATCACCCTGACCAGGCTAAGGTATCCAAGGAAAAGATTAATGAGTTCCCTGGAGATCTTGGAGCGATCGGCAAGAAAATGATAGCTGGCGAATCCGGAGTACAACTGATTGATGACAACGGAGAAAGCCGTTACATCGGCTATGCTATCAGTAAAGATACCGGATGGTCCGTAGGTTTGACCATTACGGAGCGTGAAGTGCTCTCAGAATTAAAAAAGTTCACCTGGGTTACGATTGGCGGATTTACTGCAGCTGCGATCCTGCTCGTTCTATTTTCTTATATCACGCTCCGTTACCTGCTCAGATCAATCCCCATACTGCTTACTAAGATCAAGCGGGTGGAAAACGGAGATTTGACAGTTCAGTTTGATGCCCATTCCAACAACGAAATTGGACAAATTTCAAACGGAATCTTCAACATGGTCCAGAAAATCCAAGGTATGCTCCAGATGGTTGGCACCTCCGCTGAGGTATTGAACCAGTCTTCCAAGGATCTGCAATCCATTTCTTCCAGAACGGCTATAACTATGAACGATACAGCGACAGCCATTAATGAGATTGCCAATGCGACCAACTATCAGTCGATCGAAACGGATACTATATTGCAAAAGACCGGATCCCTATCGGGCCAAATTGACGAAATCGCCAGTGATGCCATAGCCATAGAGACGATGGTGCAGGCTTCTGCCGACCAAAGCGAGCTGGGGTTGGGTGTATTGGATCAGTTATCCAAGTGGGCGGAAGAGAATCACAACTCCACTCAGTCGATATCGTCTGCTATTCATGATATTGATCTAAGCCGCCATGAAATTTCTAGCATCGTGGATACAGTACATCAAATAGCCACACAAACCAATCTGCTGGCGCTCAATGCTTCCATTGAAGCCGCTCGTGCGGGAGAACAAGGCCGCGGGTTTGCCGTTGTTGCCGGAGAGGTTCGCAAGCTGGCGGAGCAGACCGCACAGGCTACACAGGAGATTGGCAGAAAGGTACATGAAATCGAGGAAAAAACTGTTGCATCCGTTAAATACACAGCACAGGGTCTTGAAATTGCTGAAGAAAACGCAAAATCTGTGGAGGCTACGAAGCAGGTATTCTTTAGCATTAACAAGGATTTGGAGGCCTTGAAATTGCGCATGATTCAGATCAGCAGCAACACTTCCAAAGTCCATAAACATAAAGATGAAATTCTCCAGGCACTGGAAATCATCTCTTCCACTACAGAAGAGAATTCCGCTTCGACGGAAGAGGTTAGCGCAAGCACGCAGGAGCAGCTGGACAGCATTGAACAGGTCGCTGAACTATCCCAGCAACTCAGTCATTTGTCCAAAAAACTTCAGGACGAGTTGAACCAGTTCCAGGTCGAGTAGTGCTCAAGTTATCCACTGTTAACTCGATAACAGAATCATGCTAAGCAGGCAGCGCGCACCGATATTCCATCGGCGCGCGCTGTTTGTGTTTATTTATCTCTTTGATCCGCAGCACCAAAATTTCAATAGGTATTCGTATCAATATTATTTTCTCTGCGCAGCTTACCCTTGAATATCGGCATAACCAGCATATATTGCAACATAATGAGCGCCAGCGGAAAAATCAGCATCCATATTTTCAGGTTAAACGGCATATAATCGCCAGTCTGAAGAGATAGAATCCGCAAAATCCGTTCTGTAATAAACACCGCAAACGGAAGAGTAATAACATAGAGCAATACCAGCAGCGGTCTGTACACGTCAATCAGCAAACGGCTGATTTCGGAAGATTTGTAACCGAGCAGCCGGAGTATTCTCATATCCCGGGTACTGTCCTGAAAATTAAGCAGGAGAACCAGGTATAACAGTAAAACTCCAATTACAACGCCAATCATTTGATTAATGACAGCACTTGAACGATTTGAGACAGCGCTGCTTTCCAGCGCAGCTCTTTTATCCGCAGCAGTTACCACTTTAACGTTGGCGGAAGAATTCATTTCATTACTTAACTCGCCCGAATGCAGTGAACGCTCCACCTTCATCCAACCAGCGAGGTTATCTTTGGATGTATATATCGTATCCGTATCCCCGTTTTGGCTGATCGACTGAACGACAACCGCCACATTTTGCCGATCCAGTATAAGGTTGAGAGTAGCCCCCTTCTTGATCCCATACAACCAGCTGAATGAGCGGCTGACAATGACTCCTTTCAGGTTATCCATCCTGAGGCCCTTATTATTGGCATCGAGCAGCGTGAACAGCGTCCCCCCGCTATCGAGTCCCAGCATTTGCGCTGAGATCATACTGCCTTCCTTTTGCTTCAGTTGCACCGGTTGCTGGAGATAATACATCCGGGAGGATCTGGCATTCGCATCATCATGCTGAAATTCCGGATAGGTAATGTCATAGGTATAATCGATGCCAGCCATTTGGGCATTCATGGCTGTACCGCTGGATTGATATAAGGAATAACTTAGCAAGAACAACAAGGTAGTCAGCAGAATTGCACAAGCACTAAGGATTAAGGCATTCCATTTTCGCAGTGCAACACGGAACGGCAACCGCCACTTCTCCGGTAATAGTTTGACTAACCGGTTGGCAGCCCGCAAGACACCCTTGACCGGCCGCGGTTGCGCTGAAATGTTTAACAAAGCATGGGTTTCTTGCTTCAAAAACGGAACCGCTGCATAACACGTTATAAGAACTGCTCCCCCGGCTGGAAATAAGATGCCTTTAACGGCTGACCCGAAATGAATCCCCCGTTCAAAAAACGGGAAGGAATAAGTGCATTCCAGCATGCCCATGAGCACGTTGGATCCAAGATACCCTAACCCCATCCCCAAGAGGCAACCTATACCCGCAATTCCCAAGGTGAACCTTATCAGGACAAAAGTTATTTGCCTCCCGGTAAAGCCAAGTGCTTTTAAACAGCCTAAATCTTGCTTGTGCAGCGACATGAATCGTTTAAAAAACATATAAAAGATGAAAAAAGATATTAAACCGAGCACAATCAAAAAAGATTGCGCCAGTCCATTATTTGATTCCAGCGCCTTTTGCAGTTCTGTATCGCTGTCTATCTCAGCGGCCGATGCTAAATAAGAAAAAGCTGGTTCTGCCAGCAGGCTTTCCTTTGATAGGTGATCAACGCCCTCTCGCAAGGCTCCGGCATAATATTGACTCTCCTGCCCCTCTAGTCTGTCATAGACTTCCGGTAAGACAAGAACGAACGTAGCATCGGAATAATTTTGCTGAACCTCACCAAAGGGTATAAACGATAAGTAATCCGGCAAATACATTGAACCAGTAATCGTAAAGCTTACTTCTCCGATTCTCCATGAATCGCCAACTTGCAGGTTATTCTGTTGCAGAAATTGCGGCAAGACCGCAATTTCATCTGCTTCCTCCGGAAGCCTGCCCTTCACGATATAGGGCATATTCAGCCGCCGAGGTTCGGTAAGCAAAAAATAAGTCTTGTTCTCACTCTTCACTTTCTTAATGCTGCGTTCTTCGGTAATCAGTTGATTCTCAAACCCCTTCAATACCTTGTTCTTGTCTGCTGTGCTGGTGAACTGGAATCTAACATCTTCCTGGTTTTGATTTCTCAAGTAGTAGTCCATATTCGTTACATTCCGGTCAACTGAAAATTGCACGAAAAAATACATAAAAGAGGTTAACAAAATAATCAACAGCAGCACTGCTCCATAAGCACGGTTTTGCTTCAACAGGCTAACTATTTGTTTTTTTAAATAGTGCAATTCAATTCCGCCCCATTCCCCTTCAGTCTGCACGCGCTATACCCAGCTTATTTGTTCCACAGGAATAGGATTCTTCTGATGTATATCTTTAATCATCGATCCGTCCTTAATCGTAATCACACGATCTGCGGTTCTCGCGATTTCGTAATTGTGGGTGATGAAAAGTACAGTTACACCATATTTAACACAAATCTGATGCAGCAAAGAAATAACCTTCCTGCTGTTTGTTTCATCCAGAGCCCCGGTAGCTTCATCACAAAACAGCATACACGGCTTCTTGATCAAAGCTCTGGCAATGGCTACCCGCTGTTGCTGGCCTCCCGACAGTTCGCCTGGATATTGGTCCAAAACACCAGAGATATCCAGCATCTCCGCCAATTCTTGCACGGAATACGCTCCACCCGATGCAGGCGCACCAATTCTGATGTTCTCTTCTGCCGTGAGATGGGAGAGCAGTAAATATTGCTGAAAAATTTGACCGATATCTTGTCTGCGGAAATCAGCAAGCTCATGTTCGCTGAATTGTGTAATCTCTTTGTCTCCGAAGAATACACTTCCGCTGCTCGGCTTTTGTAATCCGGACATGATGTTGAGCAAGGTGGATTTGCCTGACCCGCTTGGCCCAATGATAACCGTGAAGCTTCCTTCCTCTATTTCCAGTGAAACCTCTTTGAGAATGAGTTCATTGTTCCTGTATTGCTTCGTTACCTCGTTAACTGTAAGGATTGTTTTCATAAGGGGGATGGCCTCCGAACAGATTATTTTGAAACCACTTGAACTGCTCCTCCAGAAATTCATCTGTAAGATCAACGGATAAACCCAGCACCCTCAGCCCCTCTAAAAAAATCAGCAGCTGATTGGCAACTGTATCCGGGGAAGCTACCTCCGTCTCTTTCCGTTCATTGCCGTACTGGATCAGCCGGCTGAGAAAAGCCGCCGATTGTATGTACTGCTGCTGCAAGAACTCCCTGTCTGAATTGCTTTTGTGTGAGAGGAAAAATTCATAGGCTGCAGTCATCATGCTGTTATTAATCTGGCGCAGCTCCGCTTTTTGCCCGGACAAAAACAGCTCCATGATTTCACGATAGGGCTCGCCTGCCCCCATCATAGATTCAAAGATTTCCTCTGTATGTATGGCATTTGCACGCAACAGTTCGCGGAAGATATCATCTGTAGAGCTGTAATAACGGTACAAACCACCGCGGCTAATCTGGCACTCCTCTACAATATCGCTCATCGTCACAGCATGAAATCCTTTGCGAACGAATAACTCTAGTGCTTTACTCAGAATCAATTGTCTCTTTTCCACTGATTTTTTGGCCATCCTCATTCCTCCAATCGCTAAAAGAACTTCCACTCATAAATGTGACACCATTGTCGTTTTTAATTTTATGACACTACTGTCGTTTTTGTCAATGTACATTTGTCTGTCCACGACTGGATGAGCGCTACTTTATGTTGAACATTACAGTATAATCAATCCGTCTATCCTCGTGGTCAAAAACTGTGCTAAAATCACTTATACTAGGCATTTGAACATCCGCATTAAATTACTAGAGGTGAAAAAAATGGGACAAGGCTACAAACTGACCTGTGATCACTGTACATACAATGTAGATATTTATATTGGAATTGGTTTCTATTATTTTAGCTTGGAGTCCATTGCCTCATTTGTAAAAGACCTTGCGCTCAAACAACAGATTGAACATTTTCAAAAAGATCCTTCCACAACCTTCGACGCTTATAAAGCTTTATATGTCTGTCCATCCTGTAATGCTGTCCGAAATGAATTATTTATGAACATGCGCTCGGGCACATCTCAGTTTGTAACGAACTATACTTGTAAAAGATGCAAGGATACCATGAGGCTTACACCCTTGGAACATTTGGTGCCTGTTCATTTGAGTTGCCCGGAGTGTGAACATGGAAAGTTGGAATCCACATTTTTTATGGACTGGGATTAGTCTTTGTGGGGGATTCTGTGAAGCATTAAAATGAGGAGTTGTAAAATGAATAGATTTTATGAGGCATTATCCTATGTAAAAGAACTTTTGTATGAACCTAATCAATTAACGATAGCATCCGTCCGGGAAGAACCCCAAAATTCAGATTATGGGGCTGGTGTATTCCAGCTGAATTCTAAATCGGTCAGATTCAGAGTTGCCAAAATAACACCAACCAAAACAGGACAATTTGTCGCAATATGGGAAAAGGATTGTCATCATAAAAACCAAGCCTTTTCCTATGAAAAGGCCACAGACTTATTGGTTATTAATACTTTTGATGCACCAAATAATCGCTTTGGACAATTCGTTTTTCCAAAAGAGGTTCTTGTGAAACATAATATCCTTACAACAACTGAGGCAAATGGAAAAATGGCCCTTAGAGTCTACCCTAGTTGGGATACCCCCACCAGCAAACAAGCTATAGCTACACAAAGCTGGCAATTGCCCTATTTTAGTATTGCTCAGAAGGGCGATTTATTACAAAACAAAAAATTAATAGGATTATACTCCAACTGATCCCATGTGCCGCTTAAATACCTGATCCGCAGCCTGCGCGAAGGAATCGGGGGTGATCGCTTGCCCCCGCATCTCCACATTTTGCAGCGTCCCGCAGAAAAGTGCGTGGCCTATAGGCAGTTCATCCTTCACCTTGTAGTGACAGCCATCCCTCACCAAAAGCCCGTCCGCTGCCAACTGCTCTACGTCAAAATAAAATCTGCCCCCTGGTGTATACTCGCAGTGGCTATCCATACAGACGAAGCCCTTTTGCTTTGAACTCACAACAATTTCCGGCGCAACTCCGCTGCCCAGCATTACAAACTCCTGAAAATCAGCGGGATCTCCAAGGGTCAGGCCAATCGGAGCCGTTTCCCTCACAACGTTAGCCGCCTGCACCTTCTGCCAGGATTTCAAGACCCCTTCCCGGCAGATCGCCGGGTAAGCGCCTGGTGTTGTGCTGTGGACCAGAACCTTAGGTTCATAAGGACGCAGGAATCTGTCAAATGGGCTATGACCTGTATACACAGCCTTTGCTTCCTCGTAATCCTTAGGCAATGCGGTAATAATCACCTTCCGCCGGTACAGATGATGATAAGCAATATAATCCATGGCCCGAAATTGCCATCCATTGCAGTGCTTGCTCAGCTTGAAGCCGAAGATCTCTGTTTTGCCCGTGAACATTTCGTATTCGGCGCATTCATCAATAGACAGCTCTACCCAGCTTTCATCGTACAATCCATCTTCCGAATATGGATTCCTCTTAGTTACTCTGTCGGCAAAATACAAACTCCCCATTTTAGCCTCACTGCCTTTCATTACAATTCCTTAATGACTTCCTTTCCATCGCTTTTAGCGGGAGCTCTCACCATAATCATAATAGATTATAGAGTATAGAGTATCTGCAAAATATCCATTCGGTCTGAGTTAAGTCAGTATATTTCTATAAATCACTTTAGATACCTCATGTCTCACCGTCCGATGCCCTGCTTTAATCCCTTTACCGATAGCAATAAGCATTACATCCAGATATCTTTCGGAAATATTCAAAGTTTCCTTTAGCTGCCTGGAATCATAACCTGACATTGTAATCGTGTCCAGTCCGGCTTCATTCACCAGCAACACTAATGACATAGCCGCAAGACTTACATCTCTGGTTAATTCCATCCGGAGGTCCTCGTCTGATTTACTGGCATAATATCCGATGGCCGCATTTGCCAGGTAGTCTCTTAAAGATTCATCGAAATAACCAGATTGAAACCCTTCCTCGTGAATCTGAATAATGTTATCGTCTTGGAACGCATTATAATCCCCCAACATCACCAATACAGCGGAAGCGTCTGCCACTTGTTGCTGATTGTAGGCGATAGGCAATAGTGACTTTTGGATTTGAGGATCATCAATGATCAGGTACCGCACAGCCTGTACATTATTTCCATTGGGTGATTTGCTTGCACTTTCAATGAATGAAGCCAGCAGTTCCGGGCTGATTTTATAATCCGGATCATAATGCCGGACTGAATTACGATGCTCTAAAATATTTTTCACACTCATGTTGTTCACTCCCACCTTTATTTATCTTGCTTTTCAAATAATAGTAGTAAAGATTACACAGGAAAATAACGCACAAAATTGTGGTTTACCCACTTTTAAGTGCCTATTGGGGAGGAACGGGATTTGGTCCAATATAATTCAGGGATAAATATATTTATGAATATTGTGGGCGGAAAGTGGAAGTGTTTAATTCTTTTCTTTCTGAGCCGAAATCCGGTTAGAACCAAGGAGTTTTATGAGTACATTCCGGGAATCACACAAAAAGTATTAACCGATCAATTGCGTCAGCTGGAAAAAGACGGACTTGTAAAAAGAGAGATCTTTCAGGAGGTTCCACCAAAAGTAGAATATAGTCTAACGGAGTTGGGCCAATCATTTGTGCCCGTGTTAAATACAATGTGTGACTGGGGCCATGAATATGCAGTGTTGAAGGAAATAGCGAGAGACGGACAATTTTACTGCACGCACCAAAATAATCCTCAATAGCAGGACATAGGGTGGTGTATCGGCGGGGGCCTTCCAGTTGTGCCGGATAGCCCCCCCGATCATTCCTAGAGCTAAATATCTTCCTTCTCAAAGGGGCTTACAAGCTCTGTTTGTCTTTTAATTGCATGGTTGCAATACAGGTGTCGTCATTCTCAAAAGTGGAGATGGCGGATTCCGCGGTTTTCCCGTCATGCTCTACTGTTATATGGTAGGTTTTGTCCCGCGGCAGCCACAGATCAATAAATCCATTGTCTTGTGATTTCATTGTGGTTTTGTCCATTACGGAGTTCCCCTCTGAATCCTCAATCGCTACACTGAACTCTTCATCCGTCATTTCGCCCTGACAGCCAGTCAGGCTATGGATTGCGCAAGGGTGTGTTTTATCTATGTAAGGCGCAATGGACAGAAAAAACTCATCCTCAGGCAGATTGTAGGTGATTTCTTTTGAATCGGCACCAGTCACGATAAGCTGCCCGGAAGTGATGGAAGCCGATTGGGCCGTTGTGTTGCCTGTACTGAAATCAAGTACCATTTGTTTAATATTTGGTGCTATGTCATGTTCAGGTTTTTGTTTTTCGGTGTTTCCCGCAAATAGGTATGTCCCCAGCGCGATAGCAACTGCTCCAGCAGCCGCCAGCGTTTTTTTGTTCATCTTGAATTCATCTCCTTGTCCGTTTATTTTATTGTAACCGAGATCGTACAATTGTGCGCGTGGCACAGATGATATTCGCAAAAGAGTAACAATACCAAAGAAGGCCGGTCGTCCAACTCATCCTGAGTGGATACCGGCCTTTGACAAAGGAACAAAAAGATTATGACGTTATTACGCGTGTGTTTTTCCAGCGCAGCTTATACAGTTCAGGAAGCACAACTCCGATCAGCACTATAATAACACCAGTCCACTGCAGCCAGCTTACATGCTCATGCAGTACAAATGAGGACAGCAGAACTGCAACCGGCAGCTCGGCGGCACCAAGAATCCCTGCCATTCCGCCTCCAATATGAGGAACACCGATTGCAAACAGCACAGGCGGTATAAAAGCGCCGAACAAACCCAGCAGGAAACCATACAGCAGTAATTGTCCCCACAGCAAACCGTTGAAGATGAAGGTTGGCGGGAATAAAATACATAATAATACAAATCCGCCAGTAATCATCCAGGCACTCCGGTAGGCCGGGTGTGCGGCAGGAACGGCTTTGCCGCTGAATATAATGAACATCGAATAGCTTACCGCAGACAGCAGGCCCAAAGTGAGCCCCAACATATTGAAATGGGCGGCACCTTGATCCAAAATCCCCGCGGCCAGCAATGTTCCTCCGAACAGCAGCAGCAAAGTCAGCAGTGTAATTTTATCGGGACGCTGGCGTTTGCTTACAGCTTGAATCAGCACGCTGATCCATGTGAACTGGAACAACAGGATGATCGCCAGCGATGCCGGAATATAACGGAGCGACTGATAATAAAGCAGACCAGTCAACACCGTCGGAGCTCCGGCGAGCATGAGCAGCAGTCTGTGCTTCCAGGTCAGTGCTGTTGACACACGCTGCGTTGCTGCGGCTGGAATGCCGCGGCTCTTTTGTTTGCGGTTTTCTTTGACTTTTGTATAGACTGCCAGCAGCCAAGCGAGTATGCAGCCGGTCAATAACTGTGTACCGACCACTTCCCCAAGCTGATATCCTTTTCCGTAAGCCAGCACAACAATTGTTGATAGGATACCATAGCTCATGGCACCCACTAAGACGGATATGAGGTATTTCAAATCTTTCATGTTTATTAATCCTCCTGAATCTTCTGAATCGGCCGCTGCACACAAAAAATCCTAACTCCGGGGACAAGGAACATATCATTTGATCCTTGTCATCGTAGTTAGGAAGAATAGGCTTCCTGTAGAAACCCTCGCCCTGTGTGTAGCAAATGGCTGCGAGGTTATACGAGAACAGTATGTAGTTTTCTGTGTTTCGACTGTTCATATGTTACACGGCAAGTGAGCAGACGTCAACACTAATTTCTTTAAATTTGTGGTTTTGTCTTAGGAACCCCTATCTAGCAATGGAACTGAAGTGTTACTCTTCATCACAGGACGTTTCCTGACGATGATAGATATATGCTGATATTGCCAGGAAAATTATGGAGGTACCGATGAAGATCAATCACAGAAAAGAACCTTTCCGATACACCTTTAAAGAGCCGGTCTCCTTCAACTTGTTTATTGTAAGCATAAATGGAATACCCGCTCCCGCCAAACCCGTACAGGCGCTCATGTATGACATCAGCCGTTCAGGTTGTGGTCTTAAGATGCCGCTTGCGCTTAGAGTAGACAGCAATCAAATCCGGATCAGCTTAAATCTCGTGCTGCATGAAGAACCATTGCAGTTGGAGGGCACGCTGCGCTGGGGCCGTGAGGAAGCAGATAATCATTATTACGGCGTTCAACTGGACATCCCCGAACATGAACGCGACCGGCTTCCGCGTGAACTCCGGCTGCTGGCCGGGCAAAGCAAAATCATTGTCAAATAGAGGATTGCGGCGTCAGCTCCTTGACAACCTATGCCGCAACTGATTGACATCCCTGATTGGCGGCTGCCCAAAGAGGCGGGCATATTCCCGGCTGAATTGCGACGGGCTTTCGTATCCCACCTGAAATGCCGCCTCTGCGGCTTCTGCGGTCTCTGACAACAGGAGTCGCCGGGCTTCCTGCAATCGAACCTGTTTCAGATACTGCAAGGGACTCATCGCAGTAACTTCTTTAAAATAATAGTGGAGCGAAGATACACTCATGTTGACCATTTTGGCCAAATCATGTACTTGAAGCCGCTGCCTGTAGTCACGGTTAATCCGGTCTATAACGGCTGCGATTCGCTGGGCATGGCTGCCGCTGATAACAAAAGACTTGATAGACGCTCCCTGTTCCCCCTGCATGACCCGATACAAAATCTCCCGAATCATCAATGGTGCCAGACCTTCAATATCCTCCGGGTTATCCAGCAACCGGATCAGCCGAATGACGGCGTCCAGCAGAGAGGAGCTGACGGAACCCACCGCCAGCCCCCGGCTGGAATGGTTCCCGGCTTCCCCGCCAGAACGCGGCATCTGCAGCATATCAACAATTTGATCCGGTTGAAAATTTAACTGTAGGCCCAGATACGGCCGAAGTGCCGTCGCCTCCAGGATTTGGCCTTTGATAGGAAGATGTACGGATGCCAGCAAATACGATCTCGGGTCATAACGGTAGCTCTCCTTGGCCAGCATTACCAATTTGCTTCCCTGGGCAATCATACAAAGAGCCGGCTCATAGATCGCGAACTGCGGTTCCTGCTCGCAGGAAGCGCGGAATAAATGCAGCGAAGGTATTGCGCTCAGGTGCTTCCCATCGGTTCTTGTATGCCGTTCAATCAAGGAAGCCAGTTCCCCCTGCCCTTCTAAGGACAGTTCTTCTTCCGGTTGTGTCTGGTTCATCTTTCCCCCTCCTCTCTCTTTACTCTAATCCAGCTTGGAGAATTAGGCAATAATCCACGACAAACGCTATACCTCCTGCACTCTGCTTCCCCGCATAATGATAAGCAGAGTCACCAGTAACCCTATGAGGAGTGTAGCGGAAATGAACAAGAATATCTCAGGAAAAACCGTAGTTATTACAGGTGCAAGCAGTGGTATAGGTGAAGCTACCGCCCGCTTGCTGGCCCGAAGCGGTGCTTATGTTGTTATGGCAGCGCGGCGGACCGGACGGCTGGAAGCAATCGCTGCCGAACTGGAAGCAGAAGGCTGCACCGCATACTTCCGTCAGGCGGATGTCACCAAGCTGGAGGATATACAGGCTGTAGTTGACTTCACCTGCCGGCAATTCGGACGGCTTGACGTGGTCGTGAACAATGCAGGCGTCATGCCTCTTTCCCTTCTGGAGAGTCTCAAGCTGGAGGAGTGGAACCAGATGATTGACGTGAACATACGCGGCGTACTCCATGGAATTGCCGCCGCCCTGCCTATTATGAAGGAGCAAGGCAGCGGCCAGTTCATCAATATCGCCTCGATCGGCGCTTATGAGGTTTCGCCCACGGCGGCCGTATATTGCGCCACCAAATTTGCGGTCCGGGCCATCACGGAAGGACTGCGGCTGGAAAACGTGAGCGGAATCCGGGCAACGTTAATCTCGCCAGGAGTTACTGAATCCGAGCTGGCCAATAGCATTTCGGAGGAGTATGCGAAAGAGCTGATGAAGGAATACCGGAAGCAGGCACTCCCTGCCGAGGCTGTTGCACGGACAATCCTTTTTGCCATCGAACAACCGGCCGATACCGCTATTAATGAACTTGTTGTCCGTCCCTCCTAATCTATCTGCAGCTGATCAGCAGCCTATTGCTGCTCTGCCTTTACACACAACGAAGCAAGAGCCCGCGACAGACGCGGGCTCTTGCTTCGTTGTTTAGACTGTCTTCGGCTTGTACGACGTACTTGCGTAGGTTCACAGCCCGCAGTTGCCATAGCTGAACACACCGCTAGGCAATACCGCAGCCTTCCCCTATTGCTCGGCACGGAGGACAATTTTACCAGCTGCATGATGCGTTTCACTTTTTTCATGCGCCTGCCTGATTCCTTCTTCGTTCAGCCAGAAGGTACTGTCAATTACCGCCCGCAGTTTGCCTTGATCGGCAAGCTCTGCAAGCTTCTCCAGTTGACTGCCGCTGGGCTCCATCATGAATTGAACGCCGGTGACTTGGTATTTCTCCTGCAGCTGCTCATCGGGTTTCTCAACAAGAGAGACCAGCCTGCCGCCGGGTTTTAAGATCTCAAAGCTTTTACGCTGAATATCCCCGCCCATCGTGTCCAGCACGAGGTCATAGTCTGAGAGGACCTTCGAAAAATCTTCTTCTTTATAATCAATAAAACGATCGACACCGAGCGATTCCAGCAGTTCCTTGTTCCTGGAACTGGCTGTTGAGGCCACTTCTGCTCCGAAATGTTTGGCCAACTGGATAGCAAACGTGCCGACCCCGCCCGAACCGGCGTGAATTAGAACCTTATCGCCTTCTTTAATCTTTCCGTGGTCAACGAGCGCCTGCCACGCTGTCATCGCTGCCAGCGGCACAGCTGCAGCTTCTTCAAAGTTGAATGCTTTGGGCATCTTGCTCACCACATCCGCATCCACGGCGATATATTCGGCATAGGTGCCGAAATCACGCGGACGTGCAAAGACACGTTCATCCGCCTTAAACCGGCTCACATTCTCGCCTACCTCAACGACCACGCCGGCGGCATCTCCGCCTAATACTAATGGAAAATCACCAGTAGCAGAGCCCATAGCGCCTTGCCGAATTTTAAAATCCACCGGATTTACAGATGTTGCCCTCAGCCGAATCAATACCTGATTGGGTTCAATCACCGGCTTGGGAATTTCTTTGCCCACCAATACTTCAGGTCCGCCAAATTGTTCAATCACAACTGCCTTCATGCTTCGGATCACGCCTCTCTTCAAGAGAATATCTTCCTGAACCAAATCCAGGTTCCTTATTGATTACCCTCCAGAGCTGATTCTGCCACAATTTGTTGTATATCCGTACAATGTATCAAAGTGTAGTTTTGGAGAAATAGGCAATAATCCGCTAACAGTGAAATATTCCTTTGGAAAATAGATACAAAATGTGTATCCTAATGAGTATAGTCTTCTATGCAACTAAAATCTGAAGGTTCGGAGGAGAATTTATTGTTATTTGAACATACTTTGAACGGGTGGGATTCCTGGAGCAGCGTTTTCCAATCGAGGGAGGCCTTTTTCCCTTTAGCCAATGCGATCTTCCGTAAAGAAGGTTTACCTTTGGCAGAATCCTTAGAGAATCTTCCTCCAGGCACCAACGCAGTCTTCCAAGCCAATGAGCTAATCATTAAAATCTACGCCCCCATACAAACTAATATGGATACGCAACAAGACTACGCTACTGAACTGGCAGTAATGGAATTTGCTATGAATCATAATATTTCCACCCCCAAGATCATCGGGCACGGTGAGTTTATGGACAAGTATTTGTTTCGTTATCTTATTATGGATTATGTACCTGCCGCATCTTCCATTCAGGAACTTTTATTAGCTTCTTCATCCGAGAAGAAAGATTTTGCAGATCACATCAAACAGATCTCTGTAAAACTCCATCAGCCGGCGCTAAACTTGCTGCCCCGTATTGACCTCAGAAATCAAGACAACCGAATGAACCGCATGGATGGGTTGAATCCGAATCTCATCAAAGAGCTGGCAAGATGCGCTGAGAACCTGGATTATGATGAAGTGGTTTTGGTACACGGTGATATCACGAGGGATAATCTGATCATTGGTACTGATCGCTCCGTTACGCTAATCGACTTTGCAGACTGCATCATGGCTCCAGCCTATTACGAGCTGCCTGCAATCATATTTGAATTGTTCTTATGCGATCAAGAGCTGGTGGCGGAATATATCGGTGAGGAAGACCGGGAATTGTTCCTGGATGCACTAATTAAAGGCCTTTCTATTCATCTTTTCTGTGGTTTCATCTTGAAGGATTATTTCGAAAGAATTGACATCCCAAGAGATAGTGTAGCAAGCATAGACGAATTAAGGCTGTTGTTGCAAAAACAGTTGTTTCCACATTAAGCAAGGAGGTTTGCAGAAAATGAGTGAAGTAGAAAACGCCTCGGGATGGGACGCTATAGACGCGGCTTTACAGAACATCTATGGAGACCAAGAGCCCAAACACTATGGAACTATAATTCCGTATATGCTGGGAGGCCCTGACCCTCTGAATGGCATCAGTGTGTATGAAGTAAAAGAGCCTGTAGCCCATTGGCATTTTGTTACCTACGGCTTCTCAGAGCTTTACGATAAAGAGAGCAGTGATCCTGATTACAGCGGTTATGGATTTGAATTGACCTTCCGGCTGTCCAAACCAGACAACGAAGATGAGCCCCCGGCCTGGGCATTGAATCTCCTTCAGAATATGGGGAGATATGTGTTTGGCAGCGGCAATATCTTCCGTTCCGGTGATTACATGGACGCGAATGGACCTATTTGTCAGGGAGCAGATACGCTTCTGACTGCCCTCTCCTTCATTGCCGATCCTCAGCTACCGGAGATCGAGACCCCTAACGGGCGGGTGGAGTTTCTACAAATGATCGGCATTACGCAAGAAGAGCTGCTGGCTATGCAGGTCTGGAATACGCTTGGCGTTCTTTCGGCAATCTCTGAGCATATACCGCTCTACACAACTAATCTGCTGAGAGATTCGCTGCTGAGCCTCCCTGCGGTTTCTGAAGCCGTTCGGATTGGCAGTGAGACGGAGGGTTCAAATACCGGAATTCTCTATGTTGATCAGTTGTCCTGGAATCCTTCACCTGCCGGGGGCATCTCCAAGACATTGACCATCGGCGCAAAGCAGGCTGAGGTTGTTGGTAAATTGCTGCGGGGAAGAATCTTGAAAAAGCGTAACTTGACCTTATCCGGCCCGGAGACCCGGATCGTCTTCGAGCCGGGTGAGGCCAGAGAAGTACAGGAACAGGAGGATTCAGTCACAATTAAGCTTGATCCTGCTGCGGCGACAGCAATTGCCCGGCTGCTTACCCCTGTAGCCGGAACTTTCGCGGTTCCAGCTTGGCCGGAACTCATTGTGAGTATCGTACCTACCCATATCAAAGACAGTGAAGGAAATATCGTCGAAAGTATCGGATAAGCCCTTTAAAGATTTGAAGCGCTAAGAGGCTTTAATGCTGTAGAAAGGCTTCAATTTCAGGAGTAAGCTTGTTTTTCTCTCAAACATCCTTCAATAGAATTACACTTGGCCCTTTGGCTCTACGGCATAGGTGGATTGCAGTGCATAATCACTACACTTTTACCCGTATTCCCCCCTCTGTAACCGTCTTCTCCCTGCCGGATCATACGTATATTTATTCTGCGGCGGGCGCAGAATAAAAGCTATCCATTGCATAAATATAACACCTTTTGTTAGTTTCATAGAAATTATTGATAGGCCATCAAAAAAGAATTGATTGGCAAAAGGATGTCAGGTTTTAGTAAAATTCTTTTAAATTCTTAGTAAATGATGGGTTTAACCATATCCACTATACAGACAAGGAGTGTTCATCAAGTGTCTACCCTCACACCGGAAGCCTCAGCTTCGGCCGAAAGTTATGTACGGCGTATCTATGAAGAGGTCAAACGCCGCGATCCTCAGGAACGCGAGTTCCATCAGGCTGTCAAAGAAATTTTGGATAGCCTAGTACCCGTTCTGGCCCGCCACCCCCATTACATGGAGCATGCGATTCTGGAACGGCTGGTTGAGCCGGAACGCAGCATTTCCTTCCGTGTTCCCTGGAGCGATGACTCCGGTCAGATCCGCGTCAACCGCGGCTACCGGATCCAGTTCAACAGTGCTATCGGACCTTATAAAGGCGGCATTCGTTTCCATCCATCCGTCTATTCGGGCATTGTCAAATTTCTGGGCTTCGAGCAGATATTCAAAAATGCTCTGACCGGCCTGCCGATCGGGGGAGGCAAAGGCGGTGCCGATTTCGATCCCAAGGGCAAGTCGGACCGGGAAATCATGGCCTTCGCCCAGAGCTTCATGACTGAGCTGTACCGCCATATCGGTCCGGATACGGATATCCCCGCAGGTGATATAGGTGTCGGCGCGCGTGAGATCGGCTATATGTTCGGGCAATATAAACGGATCCGCGGCGGCCATGAAGCAGGTGTGCTTACCGGCAAAGGTTTGTTATACGGCGGAAGCCTGGCGAGAAAAGAAGCTACAGGCTACGGTCTCGTTTATTTCGTGCAGGAAATGCTGGCCGCGCAAGGACTGGACTTCCATGGGCAATCCGTCGTCGTTTCCGGTTCAGGCAACGTTTCGATTTATGCCATGGAAAAAGCACAGCAGCTTGGTGCACTCGTTGTCGCCTGCAGCGATTCCGCCGGGTACATCTATGATCCGAAAGGCATCAATGTCGATACTGTCAAGCGATTAAAAGAGCAAGACCGGCTGCGGATCAGCGAATATGTCAAAGAGCATCCCCATGCGGTATATACGGAAGGCAGCACAGCCATCTGGACCATCCCTTGCCAGATTGCCTTGCCTTGCGCCACTCAGAACGAGTTGGATGAAGAGGCAGCGCGGACGCTTGTAGCAGGTGGGGTGAAGGCTGTCGGAGAAGGCGCCAACATGCCCTCTACACTGCCGGCCATTGATTACTTTCTGGAGCATGGAATCCTGTTCGCACCGGCCAAGGCAGCCAATGCCGGTGGTGTAGCCGTATCAGGTCTGGAAATGAGCCAGAACGGAATGCGGCTGTCCTGGGCCTTTGAAGAGGTGGATGAACGGCTGCGGCAGATTATGAAGAACATTTACCGCAGCGCTGTCCGGGCAGCAGATGAATACGAAGTGCCCGGCAACTTGGTGGCCGGTGCCAACATCGCCGGCTTCCTGAAGGTAGCCGACACTATGCTGGCCCAAGGGGTCGTCTAAGACGGACAGGCTGCCCGGCTACTGCTTAAAGAACATTCGAAAAATCAGCTTACAAAAAGACGTGCCGCAAACCGGCACGTCTTTTTTGTTATGATACTTTCAGCTCTCCTATGAGTGCATCGCGTCTGATCTGTCTGTGCTGCTGTTACAGCAATTCGCGGCGCAGGACTTCCGCAGCTTTCGGGGAAAGATAGCCCAGCGGAATATCGAATACCGTCTTCGCCCCAACTGCCCCTTCATTGCTAAGCCGGTAAGCGGCTCTGGCATAAGCTATAAGTACGCTGGCCGTAAACTCGGGATTGCTGTCGAGCTTCAGACCGAATTCAGCAATTTGTTTGCTGCCGTTGCCCGTGACCGCGCTGCGGATAACAAATCCGCCATGCGGCATGCCGGAATGTTCTGCGGCAAGCTCTTGTTCTGTAATAAACGTCACCGTCGTATCATAGTCGGCAAAATAATCAGGCATGTCTGTAATGGTACGCCGTACGGCTTCCTGATCTGCCCCCTCTTGCGCTACGACGAAGCAGTCGCGGCGGTGCTTCTCGCGGGTGGACAGCTGTGGCGTCTCTCCGGAGCGAATACGTTCAATTACTGCCTGCACCGGTACAGTGTACTGGACTCCTGCCTTGACGCCCGGCACACGGCGGATCGCATCGGAATGCCCCTGGCTGACTCCGGTACCCCAGAAGGTATAATCCTGTCCTTCCGGCAGCACAGCCTGCATCAACAGGCGGTTCATGGAGAAGAGTCCAGGGTCCCAACCAGTGGAAATCACACCGACTTTTCCGCCCTCTTGTGCAGCGGCGTTTACCTTTTCATAGAAATCCGGAATCTTGGCATGGGTATCAAAGCTATCCACCGTATTAAACAGCTTCACCAGCTGCGGCGTCTGATCCGGCAGATCCGTCGCCGATCCTCCGCATAAAATCATTACATCGATTCGGCCTATGTACTGTTCAACATCGGAAAGGCGTTCTGTCAGGACACCAGTTTCCTCCGCCAACGGGCCGGGATCCCGGCGTGTAAAGATGGCGACCAGCTCCATATCCGGATTTTGTTGAATCGCCTGCTGTACCCCTCTTCCCAGATTGCCGTATCCTACGATACCTACTCTAATGTTGCTGCTCATGATGATCCTCCCCTGCCGGATAATTCCGGGTAATTTAATAACTTTAATTACAAGTATATATACATCACATGAAATGTAAACATTTTTCAAGAATTAGGATCGGATAATACGTTTACTTCCTTCTTTTATTTTTCCGCAAATTCATATACGATTAAAGCTTGAATCCAATAATTATAACAATCCGGAGGAACCATCATGGCACGACCGTTATTCGCCCGTCTGCAGGGGAACAGCCGGGGCTGTCTCGCATTCGAGCCTTTTTTCCTGATCCCGTTCAGCATGTTCTCTACCTACGCAACCTTGTATATGTACGAGCTTGGCGTTACGGAGATGAATATCGGCTGGATCACAACAATTGGGCTTATCGTTCAAGTTTTGTCTTCTTTTATCAGCGGCTATTTAACTGACCGGCTGGGCCGCAAACGGGCGATTTTATATTTTGACCTGCTTAGCTGGAGCTTGGCGACGCTGTTGTGGGCGTTCTCGCAGAACCTGTGGTTTTTTGTGGCCGCCGCCTTCATCAACGGTTTTCAGCGTGTGCCGCATGTTGCTTTCTACTGCCTGATAGTTGAAGATACCCGGCCAGCCGACCGTACCTACGTGTTCACACTGCTGCAGATCATCAGTGTCATCGGCGGTCTGTTCGCACCGCTCGGCGGTCTGCTCGTCGCCCAGTACGGAATGGTGCAAGGAGTAAGGATTATGTACATACTCGCTTTTGTCCTGATGACGTTCCAGTTTGTCGGCCGTCATCTGACCACCCGCGAAACCGCAGCCGGGCTCCAAAAAAGACAGGAGACGCGCGAGCTTGGGTTAAAGCAGAGCCTGATTGAGTACAGTGGCGCTTTCCGCGAGCTGTGGGCTGACAGCAATCTGTTGCTGATCTTCGCTGTGTACATCCTGTTCAACTTCCAGGCCACATTGAAGACGACATTTCTGTCTCTTTATCTGGCAGACTATTTGCGGCTGGACAACGGCATTCTGTCGCTCTTTCCGGCAGTGTCCTCCGTCATTATGCTGCTGACGCTCTGGCTGATTATGCCTAAAATTCCGGAGCAGGGTGCGAACCGCTCCATGATGGCGGGGTTCGCGTTGTCCGCTTTATCAAGCGTTATGCTTGTGCTCTACCCGTCATCCCGCCTGCTCTGGATCGGCCTAAGTACCATCCTGTCGGCAGTGGGATTAATGATCAGCTCGCCTTATCTGGAAACCGCTGTCCAGAATGCCATCGACGATGATAAACGCGCCAAGGTCTTTTCCATGCTGTCCGTGCTGATTCTTCTCTTCACCTCACCTGCGGGCATTATCGGCGGATGGACTTACAAGCTGGACCCGCGGATTCCGCTGTGGCTGGTTACCGCCGCCTTTGTCCTCTCCTATACTCTGCTGCATCTATACCGCAAACGAGTTAGCAAGCTAACTGTAGGCTCGGCGTCCTAATCAAGAAACGAATTGCCGTAGCATAAGAAATACAACCAGCATCGTGTAAGAACAACCCAAAGAAGCCGCGTTCAGCCCGGCTTCTTTGGGTTTACCTATACAATTGTATGTCACATTTACTTTTTCAGCAGCATTCCTGCGGTAAACTCGGCCCACTGCGGACTGTTGAACGCCGAACATAATCCCTCTTTTTGAAACCAGGAAATATCGTCGGCCAACCGCTGCGGAGTAATTTCCACTCCACTCGCAGTGAGTTGCCGAATGAAGGTCATTGTCTTTTCAACTTCATTAGCTTTGATATAACAATACAGACAATCCATAGCCAGCTTAGGCTCCTCCTTGGACGCCCTCTCCAGATAAGTCCCCCAATCATACCAGCCCTCTTCACTTAAGTCTCTCTGGTTCTCAATTGGCGGGTAGGAGGAAAAGGAGGCGTATTCGTTCGCCTTCTTAAATCCAAGTCCCTCCGCGATGGCCCGGGAGCCGGCATTGGATGAGACGCACAACCATTCAACCCTGCTATACCCTTTGTCAAAACAAAGCTGTACGACCCCGGCAACAACCTTCTTGGCCAATCCCAGCTTTCTAAACGGACCATCTGTATGAATTCCTACAGCGATGGTATCTCCTGCGGAGCAGTCACTTAAGGACCAGCTGACAATTTGATTCTCCTTACGGATATAACAGCCGCAGCCACCTTCCTCAAACCGTTCTTCACTCCCCCAGGCTTGGGCCCACTCCAAGATCCGGTCTGCATTGCCGTAATTTTGTTGCTTCAGGTCTTTCAGGTTAACGGGCTCCATGACATAACCTTCAGGAAGCGACAATTCCGGTTGTATGAACTCCCTGCTGCTGAGACTGTATTTATACCTTGTATACTCTCTAATGAATCTATTGGGGTGAATAGCTGGGATCTTGTCTCGCCATTCGCCCGAATCGGGGGTTACGTTATCCCAAAAATCCAGCTCTTCAGTAATTTCTTTATTAAAATCGGTGTCGCCTGCATTGCCGGCAAGCAAAATAGTCTCACTCGTCGCAATAAGTACGGCATCCGGATGTTCCGCTGAATTCACTTTTACCTCGCCCGGCATTTCTCCGTTCAGCACCGAAAATACGGACAACTCGTTCCGACTTTCCACAAGATGCCTTACCTTACCATATTCCTCTTTGTTCAAAACAATCATAGGTTAATCCTCCAGATCTGCTGTCAACTGCAATAATTACATAATATTCATTTTCAGACCCCCATCCATATTTTACAAGGGATTGTTTGGTTATAACCAATAATTCCAGCCCCCGGTGAAGGCTATCAGTCTGCTTTCTGCTGAGTGACAAACCCGGAGATCGAGTTTAAATACTCGGTATTGGTCAATTTCCCGGGTGCAAAAAGAGCCGTCATCACGGTCAGCAGCTGTGAATCCGCAAGCGGTTTATTCATCATGGAGTGGTCGGCTTCCGGGATTTTGACTACTGTCAGCAGTCCGGCTGAAATCTCTTTCCGGTAGACTTGCTCTGTTTCTTCCGCATCCACGTTGATATCCTTGCCTCCCAGAACAAGCAGTACCGGTGAATTAAAATAGGTTAATTCTGCGGTAGCGTCAGACTGGACGTTTTTGCTGATAAAGGTCCATCTCTCTTCCGTGATGAGATGTTCAGGATCGGCTATGCTTAAATACTCCTTGTAAGAAGCCCCTGCCTTAAGCAGGTTCAACACTTGCTGATTGTATTTTTCTTTTTGAATGATTTCCTGAGCACTTATGCCGGCCTGCTTCATTTCCTCCTTAGTATTGAATTGACCTTGAGTGATCCAGTTTATAGCCGGTGAGACGAGAATGCTGAAAGCAATATGGCGGTTTTCTCTCACTACCTTGGGTATGACCCATCCGGCTTGACTGGCCCCCCATAAACCGATGTTATCGGCATCAACCATTGACAACGTTTGTGCCCATTCTATTGCATATTGAATCTCCTGTGCCCGGTCCTCCATACTCTGATCCAGCCAATTGCCCGGAGCACCCCCGATTCCAGGCTTGTTCAGAGACAAGGAAGCATATCCGTTAGTTGCCAACACCTCCCATAAAGGCCTGTAACCTTCTTCATGATCGGCATTAACCGGGCCGTCTCCATGGACAAAAACAACAAGCCCGACCTTTCCGGAGTACTCCTCCGGCAGCACCAAAGTTCCCGTTAAGATGCCTTGCGGCGTTTCAATCCGCACGCTCTTTTCAGTCATTTCGTAGTCATTCTGATAGAGTATAAACAGAACAACGGCAGCGATCAGACTGCCCATGATCCATAATGTCATTTTCATCGCTTTCTTCACGTGATGTTCACTCCCTGCATGTGATTACACTCGATTCCCAGGTCATTAAATGCCAGGCTGGTTCCCGGAAGATTAGATGCCTGAGCATATTGTAACGGGTCCTCCTGATGCCGAATGACAGCTTGCGATAAAGCTGGATCGCTTGGGAATTGCTGCATGAAACATGCAGTGAAAGCACTTTGCACCGGGATTGTACAGCCATATTCTTGGCATAATTCAACAGCTGTTGTCCGGCCCCCTGATTCCGCTCCCTGGAACTGACAGCAAGATGTTCAATATAGCATTCGGTTTCATGCGGAGCATAGCTCAGCGCACCCAGTCCTGTCACCAGCTTCAGAACCTTTACGGGGCCATATTGTCTGATCAACTGGACTATATTCACCTGACTCTGCGGATTATTCCGGGGTTCTGAAGGCTTCCATTTTAAACAGAGCACACCGGCGATCTTCCCGTCTTTTCGGGCAACAAATTGTTTAACAGATGCATCTCTGCAGTCAAAGGTCCAAAGCTTCATTAATAATTCTGTCATCTCTCGATCGCTCAAATGAACAAGGGCTTGAAATTTGCTCCGGAAAGAGTCAACCAGCAGCTCGCACACCTGCTCATGATCCTTCTCATGAAATGGCTCAATCTGAAACTGGGATAGATGCATAGTTTTCAGTCACCCTTTCCGATAAGCCCACTTTGGCTTGGATTTGATAATGCAGCTGCTCGTTGCTGAACATGGACAAATAGGACTTTTCAATCACCACAATTTGACCTTGGCGTGTATACCCATGTTCTTGTATATATTGTTCCAGCTGCAAAACCTCTTGTTCGATCTCTTCCTCCCGATGCACAGAAAAGTTCTTCAGCAGATAGTCACCTTCTTCAAGCACGTAATCGGCAGGTTCCATGGTCTCATAACATATCCTGATCACTCCGCCACCTGTTAAGTAATGCAGATCCTGTTCATACAAATCCGAAGGAGCGGGTCGGTGTTCATACAATGTTCCGGCAGTAAGCACTTGATGCTCATCAAGAGACAGCCAGTGTCTCAAATACCGGGGACCCAAAGAAACCATCACAACTTCCTGATCACGTCCCTCCATTTCCGCCTGTTCACTCAATACCTTATGAATGAATTGTTCCAGCTTAACCAATCTGTGGATTTCTTCCTGAACTTTGGTCAGCGACTGTTCAAAAACCTGCTTGTACTGACTGCCGGAGTATGAAGTGAGACATTGCTCGATCTGACTAACCGGAATATTCAGTTTGCGCAGCAGCAAAACATGGGATAGCTGATAAATCTCATCGATCCCATACATCCGGTATTGATTGTCTTCCGTAAATGCCGGGTATAGCACGCCCTTTTCTTCAAAATAACGCAGCTGATGAACAGAAACATTCATTAATTGTGATAATTGGCTAATCGTAAGGGTATCTCTCATATGCGGGGCTCCTCTGTCTCTTTTGGATATCTCTACTATAAACCTTAGGTCTGACCTAAGGTCAACCGAAACATACAAAGATATCACCCAACTCTGCGCATAACGCACATTCAACAGCAAACAGACCCCCTCCCAAAATGGAAGACGGCCTGTTTTTGAATCTAATATTCAAAGGTTTAGATTATGGCAGATACACCTCAGAAATGCCGGTAACAAAATCATCCTTGTAAGTAACTTTGCATAAGGGCGAATTGTCAGAGTATTGATTGAGAAATTCAATAAATTCCTGCTTGGTTACGTCTTTATAAGAGCCCCAGTTCTCCTGGTCAAGGATGCTGTACTTCGTTTCAGCTGTTACTTTCATAAGGTCTGTAATTGTATATTTGTTAAGAATATAGAATCCGCCCGGCAAGTTTTCCTCCGTAATATTCAAATCCTTAAACCGCGCAGAATCCTCAAGTGTCAGCCACTCAACATTGTCAAAATCAAAGGATTCACTGTCCAAGCTGAAGTTCAGAACATATCCTAAAGTAGTGCTTTCCGGAGTGACGGCAAAGTCTGCTGCTGTTGCATTATAATCCACCTCAAGCTTATCCTTGGCAACCGTTGGCCCGATAAAAGTTTTGATATACCGAATGGCCACCTGCTGAGGATCAAGAAGCCAGGCCTCCTCCCCCTGATCAGCTTGTGCCTGCAAACGGTCATAATATTCTGCGGGCGGGAGATCACTTTGCGGAGTATGGTAGTACTCATTGCCACGGGTATCCTTCCAGCGTTCAACGGCCCAAATCCCTTTATCCCCTGCTTGCGCGGGCTGTGATAACAACAGCTGGCTGGTCTCCCCCAGGGTCAGTGGAAATTTGACCAGAATATGCTTCCCGCTATAGGTCTCATGAGATAATAGCTGTTTGCCTTCAAGGAATACACGAAGTGCAGTCTCCTGGCCGGCAATTGTACTTATATCATATTCTGCGCTCCGGAATGAGCCCAAATAATTCGGAGTATCCTGTTCATAGGAAAAAACCATTATCGGATCGCCCATGCTGCCCTCTTCGATAAGCATTCCGTCTTTCAGATCAAATGCCCCACTTACTTTAGCCGGATCATCAGGCTTCAGGCGATACTCCAGGTGCCAGATTTGCAAAGAAGCAGGCATCAGATTATCAAACTCTGCCAGCTTTTCAAACTTTGTGATGCTGCTGTCCACAATTTTGAACTTATTCGCCTCATTGCTGGCAAAACCCGCAATCTCCTCTTCGATGAACTGCTCGGCATAATCCCGTTCAGTTAATGTGGTTTGTCTCGGATTACTCATAAGACCCACACTGACAGCAGCAATGGCAATAATAACAAGGATCACTACCCAGAACGCGGGTTTCCTGTAGTTCAGGATATTGAGAATACGTCCTTTCGTATTATTCTCACCAAAGGCAAGCGGTGAACCGCCTATGAACCGTCTGCCCGCCGAAAGTGTTAAAAGTGAAGTGGAATAATCCTTTTTGATGCCGCTGCCCAGCTGCCGGATGACACTTTCATCGCAAGACAGCTCCATATCCTCGCTCATTAGAACAAAAGCTATCCAAACCAGCGGATTAAACCAATGTATGCATAATACAGCAAATGCTAAAGGTTTGATCAGATGGTCAAGTCTTTTGATATGCACCTGTTCATGTTTCAGAATATACCCCCGCTCATGTTCTCCAAGCTCTGCCGGAAGATAAATCTTGGGCCTGATTGCCCCGAACACAAATGGGGTTGCGAGTCCCTTCATCTCGTAGATATTTCCGCTGATCTGCTGTGCAGGTTTCAAGCTCCGAACTAACCGGACCGTTGCCCTAATGCTGTAGAGGAGCAGCACCACAATTCCAAACAGCCATACATATTGGCCCACAAGCAGCCAGATATTCGTATCGGCAGCAGTACTTGTATCCACCACAGATGCAGCGGCAGTTGCAGGTTCAGCCAGCAGGTTATTTAATGCTTGCCCGCCTCCGGCTAATCCGCTTGGAATCTGGGGCGGCTGTGTGGCGATCCGCTGAAGCGGGATCTCCTGCGCTTTGGCAGGAATCAGGCTGAATACACTTTCGAAGGAGAACGGGCATACGAGCCGGAACAACACCACTGACCACAGGGCATAAGAGAAAACCTTGGGAACTTTTCTAAGCAGCAGCCGGGCCACAATCACAAACACGATGACATAGCTGCCGGTAAGGCTCATATTCAAAAGTTGCAAAAACAGCGATTCCACCGCTATTCCTCCTTATGATCCTGAATCACTTTAAGAAACTCGTCAATCTCTGTGTCGCTCAGTTTACGGCTCCTTGTGAATGCGGCCAGAAACTTTGGCAACGATCCCTGAAAGGTCTCCTCTACAAACTGCTTGCTCTGCTGGGCATAGAAATCATCTTTGGAGATGAGCGCTGCCACCACACCCTCTTTGTTTTTAAAAATCCCTTTGCTCTCCAGACGTTTCAGCATCGTATAGGTCGTCGATTTTTTCCAGATCAATTCAGATTCGCACAGCTTCACGAGGTCGCCCGACGGGACTGGCTCATGGCTCCAGATGAGGTCCGCAAATTTAGTTTCCATCTCCGTCAGTCTAATTTTGTCCATTTTACAGAACTCCTTTGGGTCTACAAGCTGTAGACTAATGTAGTCAAAGTTTACAACTTGTAGACCGTTTTGTCCACCAGAAGTTCCACTTTTTAACACACGCTATATTTGGGACAGTTTATTTATAAGTGTTAATTCCCGGAAAAGAAGCAAAGAATCCTGTTAAAATAAGGAATTATCATACCTTTTATTGGAGGGAAGCTTTTGAACACTATGCTCGCATTGGCAGAAGCAGCTTTACAGCAGTATCGCATAGAAGTAGCGTCTATTCATTTTGTCGGACAAAGTGCAAGCCAGGTTTTTAAAATTGTGGATACCCGCAACAACAGCTATAGCCTGCGAATTCATGCAGCAAAAAGTGAAACCATGGACAGTGATTGGACCTCACCGGAAACGCTCCGCTCGGAAATGATATGGCTAGAGGCCCTGTCGGCGGGGACAGACTTAACTGCACCTGTACCCTGCCGGAATCATCATAGCGAATTGGTGACGGATGTAGACGGAATGAAGTGTACACTTATTAAATGGCTGGAAGGGGAACAACAACAATTCATTACTACTGTGGAAGACGCCGGACGGATAGGTGAAATGATAGGAAAGTTGCATCAGCGGGCTTTCTCATGGACTGTACCTGAACAGTTCACAAGACCGGTCTATGATGGAAAGCGGATCGGGCAAGCACTTGATAAGCTTCACCATTGGGGTAAGGCAGGGATAATCGAAAGAGAAAATGCAGAGCTGCTTACGGTGGCAGGCCAACTTGTGATGAACATGATGAATACCCTCGATACCACGCCAAATTATTGGGGAATCATTCATGCTGACCTGATCCCCAGCAATTTTATTTTTTATAACCAAGAATGCCGCCCTATTGATTTTGGTGCCTGTGGGTTCGGGTATTTCCTGTTTGATCTGGGGTGGACCTTCTCCTATATTCATCCGGCATACAGGGAACAATTATTGAAATCCTACTCCGGTCATTTTATGCTGCCGCCTAATCACATTGAGCTGTTGGAGGGTTTTTATGTAGCCGCACAGCTTGAAACCATGAATTTTTGGATAGGGCTGCCTGATGCCAAGGATTGGCTGCCGGAGCATATTCAAAGACTGGCCTCCAGAGAGTTTAAGCATTATGTTAACAAAGAACAATTTCTGTTCACATGCACACCCTACTGGGAGTAATCGCATAATAAAAGAAACATATGTTCCCTTTATTTAGTTCATATGGTATAATTCATCCAAATACATTAGATTCGCTTGGAGGTTAATTATGCGGGATTCAATCTTAGAGGAAAAGCTGGAGCATCCAAAAATCTACAGAAACCTGGCTAAGCTGAACAGTCTGGAAATGTTTTATCTGGATACACGAACGGAAGGTCCGGTAATCCTTTGTCTCCACGGCAGATGGGGCAGAGCAGAAACGTGGGTTGATTTCATGCAGCATTACGGCAAACAATACAGAATTATCGCCCCCGATCAAAGAGGGCATGGACTAAGCAGCAAACCTGTATCCAAATATACGGGTGAAGAAATGGCCGGGGACATTGTTGAACTATTGGATCATCTGAAGATCGATTCGATCATTCTGGTAGGCCATTCTATGGGCGGGAGGGTAGCCGGATATCTGACAGCCATGTACCCAAATTACATACAAGCCTTAGCGATATTGGATAAATCCCCATCCGGGCCTGCCACGCCAAGCCTGCTGCCACTGGATCAGCTACCATGTGTTGAGCCTGTAACCAAGGATTGGCCGCTGCCCTTCTCCAGCCTAAACGAAGCGATGGACTATATCCGGCAGGCCATGGAATCGGAGCTTAGCTATCAATATTTCATGAACAGTCTGATCGAAACCGTCGATGGATACCAGATGATGTTCAGTCCCCAGGCGATGGCTGCCAACATACAATATAAAGTAAATTGGTATCACCTGCTGCCGGAGATCAAGTGTCCCGTTTTACTGATTAGAGCTAAGAACAGTGAGGGCGTACCGGACGAGGATTATAACAAAATGCAGTCCCTGCTAGCGAATGGTCATGCCTATGAAATGTCCCATCCCGACCATAATGTGCATCTCAGCAACAAGGAAGAGTTTTATGCCTATATGGATGGATTTTTAGGTCAACTTTAAGCAGCCGGAAACGCAAAGAGGATCAGGAAAGTTCGCCATCGGCGATCTTCTCTGATCCTTTTTTCAGTAGTTGTGAATGAATATATAAGTTGAACTTTAGTTCAACTCATATAGCGTAGCTAAACAAACCTTACTCCTGTGTCATCCACTCTATCAATGTTTGATTAAACAGCTCCGATTGTTCAAACATCGGATTATGTCCGCTGTGCTCAAAGATTACCTTCTTCACATGGGGGTATGTCTCGTCGATAGCCTCCCATAAGGAAACAGGCCCAACCAGATAATCATATCTTCCCAGCCCGATAAAAACCGGCATACTGACATCCTTCAGCATCTGCAGCAGATTCATCCCGGCAAAAACCTCGCCCCACAAATAATCCATAACCGGCATATTTGTTTGTACCTGTTCCCACATATAGGCTGCATCAAAGGAATAGTCGTAGAAGCTCTGTGCACCCATTCGAATACACATGTGAACGAACCGGCGTTCCGGGTCTAGCCTGATGTCGCCTTCTAGCAGAGCCATGTCCTGTTCGAATCCTGTCTTTCTCTCCAGACTTGCAGTCTCATTGAAAAATGCAGCGCTCTGACTTTGCCTTTCCCGGCTATTGCTTGGCGCTGAATTCAGCAGAATTACTTTGTGAACCTGCTCCGGATATTTTCTGGCATACGCCAGCGCCATGAAAGCATGCCCTGAATGCCCCATTATGACCACATCACTCAGCCCAAGCTGCTGCCTTGCGAGCTCGAGGTCATCCAGCACCCGGTCCAGCCGGTACTGCTCCGGCTTCAAGGCTGCAGACGGACTGGCAAAACCTCTATGATCAAGGAATATAAACTGAAATTGTGCAAATAAATCTGCTGAGAAGAGCTGCGGATAATAGACGCTGCTGCCTACAACCAATATCTTTTGCCCGGTTCCTTGTACAACATAATTCAGTTTAACACCGTCATTGCTTATCACTTGTCCTCTGTTCATCTCAAAATCATCCTCATTTCATTTGTTTATTTTGCGCATCCCTCCTTTCCCTTCCTGAACCCATGATATTTTCCATTGAGCGTTCCAGCACTCTGCTCCCCCCTTTTCCAAAAGATTATATCATTCTCCTGTTGTTTACAGATGGGAGAATTTAAGTGTTTAATATTATGGAAGCTGAGAACTTTCCGGATTAAGATGAAATGAATGAGGATGTGGATTGATCACAGGGGGGAAAGTGATGGTAAAGTACATCTATAAGAACAAAGAAAGTGAAGCTAAAATGCATGATTTTTACGATACAGCACTTGCTGCTCTAGATGTGATGTACGAAGAGCAGATCATTAACACCAGTTATGGAAGCACACATTTGCTTATCGTTGGAGATAAGTTAAAGCCGCCTTTATTTACCCTGCACGGTGGAAACGGTATTAACCCGTTGAATCTAAAGCTTTTTTTGCCACTGCTTGATAACTATTGCATTTATGCACCGGATGTTATTGGCATGCCCGGAAAAAGCACCCCTTATCGAAACCTATCCCCCTCGAAAGATGATTACGGTTGGTGGATCAGTGAGCTGCTGGAAGCCTTAAAATTTAACAGTATGAAGTTCGTAGTCAGTTCATACAGCTCGGCTATGATGTTATCATTGGCCAAAGTTGATCCTGGTAAAATAACCAAGGCCGTGCTGCTTGCTCCTTCCGGTATTGCTCATGGTTCACTCCTGCCCATCTTTACAAAAATGATGATTCCTATGATGACGTATATGCTTCGTCCTTCGAAAGAGCGGCTGGTAAAGATCTTCGATCCGATGCTGACGGAAAAGGATGTGGTATGGTACCAATTCTTTAATCTGCTCTTGACCTGCTACAAGATGGAAATGCGTGCTCCGAGAGAGTTCAAACGAAAAGAACTGAATGGTTACTCTTCGCCATTACTAATTATTTGTGCAGCAGATGATATCTTTTTCCCTCCCCACAAGGTCTTCCCAAAAGCCCGGACAGTCCTTGGAGGCTGCGATATCAAGGAGATGATCATCAAGGGGAAACATTTGCCCACAGCAGAAATCATGTGTAATGTATGTAAGGAAATTGATCAGTTATTTAAAGAAGTACACGAACATCAATAAAACAGTCAAAACTCATGTCAGCAATCTGCGCAGCAAGCTAAAAAAAGCAAACCCGGCTTAGAATACATAGAAACGGTATGGGACCTCGGCTACCGCCTGTACAAGGAGTAAACGCTGTTCCCTGTAGTTTTCCGGCAGTTTTTCGACTGTTTGTATCCGCTTAACCTTTTCTAAACCTGCCGCCTTTACACTATAGCCAGAAAGGATTGGTGGGCATGATGAACAAATATGTGCTGCGAACAAAAGGTTTGATAAAAAAGCTACAAAGGTGCAAATGCCCTTAAGGATCTGTCCCTAACGATAGAAGCCGGCCGGATCTACGGTATAATCGGGTAATAGCACTACAGAGCACGGCAGGCACAACCTCCGCTGCTCTGTTTTTTTGTGCCGATGAGATGGTTTGCAAGGGTTGAAATTATAAGGTCAACGCTGTATGATATATCTAATAGTTACATATCTAATAGATACATTATAGTCAGGAGCGAGGGTTATGGCCAAATCGGGAAATACAATGTTCGCAGTTCTGGGTGTTTTAACGAAAGGAGTCTATTCCGGATATGACATCAAGAAGCATTTCAGCGGCTCGCTTCATCATTTCTGGAGTGAAAGTTACGGGCAGATTTATCCTGCTTTGAAGGAGCTTGTTGCCCAAGGATATGCGGTGGAAGCCAGCACACCCATTCAAACACGCGGCCAGAAAAAGTATCAGATTACACCTGAAGGCATGGAGCATTTCCGGAAATGGCTGTCCGCCCCCATTGGCGCCCTTAACTACCGGGATGAATTGCTGCTTAAGGTTTTTTTTGCAACCCCTCAGGATAAAGAAGTCATTAGAGGTTTGTTCGAACATGAGCTGGGTGAGCTCACAAATGCCATGGAGGTTTACCGCGAACAACAGCGTGCATTAATAACACAGAAGCAACCGCCGGAAGATTTACCGATGTGGATGTTAACCCTGAATTATGGGATCCTGTCAACCGAAGCTAGACTGCAGTGGTGCAAAGAATCAATTGAATGGTTAAATCAACAGCGTTAATGAGGGAGTGAAAAAAGTGAATCAGAGTAAACTGCATAACATCCAGGGTGTAAACTTTAACATCGAAGTACAAGGAGCAGGTGAACCGCTTGTGCTGCTGCATGGCGGCTACTCCAACCTCAAGGTGTGGGATCTCCATGTGGAAAGATTGGCTCAAGCCTATCAGGTGATCCGGTATGATCAGAGAGGATATGGACAAAGCGATGCTATCACCACTCCCTTCTCCTATTATCAGGATCTGAAATCCGTTCTGGATCATCTTGGGATTACCCGTGCCAGTCTTGTCGCCTCTTCTTTTGGAGGGAGTGCTGCGATTGACTTCGCTCTGGCCTATCCGGATCGTGTCAGCAAGCTAATCCTTGTTGCCCCTTCCGTTAACGGTGCCAAGTATCCCTTGCGGCTGTCCTGGGAAGGCATGAAGGATTTCCTGAGAGTCCGCCGGGTTGGAATCAACAAGGCTGCGGAGCATTTTATGAAGAACAGCTTCTGGCACTACCTCGTTCCACAAGATCAGACGCTTCGTGCCCAATTCAAAGAGCTTTATGTCAGTAATGAAGTCTTTTATCAAGGTAAACCCAATTTGCATCGTCCTTTAATGCCTCCGGCCTACAGTCGCTTAAATGAAATCAGTCATCCAACCCTTGTTATGGAAGCCGGGCTGGATTCACCCTTCAACAAGCAGATCTGTAGTTACGTACATAAGAACATCCCAGCTTCAGAATTCGTCCAGCTGCGTCAATGCGGCCATTATCCGCATCTTGAGCAGCCTGCTGAATTTATAGAGTTAATTATTGAATTCTTAAATAAAGACTAGATGGCTCGCCCCGGGAAAAGCACACAAAAAAGCCTGCGCCAAGGCGCAGGCTTTCGTTGTTTTTCTATCGCGTTTCATTACTGCAGTAGTGATGCTAGAGTCTCCACAAGGTAGCACAACTCGTAATACCCGCGCCTACCGACCACATAAAGAACAAGTCGCCGCGTACCAGCGTTCCGTCCTTAATCGCATGGTGAAGGGTGATAAACGGACTGCTTGTGCCTGTGTAGCCATAAATATCCCCAATGTAAGGGAATTTAACGAGTTCCTCGTCCAGCTTGCCCGCGATATCTTTAATGACGCTCAAGTTTAACTGACTAAGGATATAGTGCTTCACATCACTTTTGGTATATCCATGTTCCTGAAGCAGCTGCTCAATATTGGATACCGCTGTCGGGAAAGCCACATTGACGTTATACTCCGGATGAAGATAAATTTTCTTCTCTTCAAGCGACAGATGTTCTCCGTACATTTGCGTCATGCCTCCGGCAGGGAACTGCATATCCTCCGCCTTCTGCGTATTGGTGTAGTAAGCCGAATCTATCAGGCCGGAATCCGTGTCCTCCACTCTCTCCAACAGAACCGCACAGGCCGCATCTCCGCAAAGGCCCTTGGACGCCAGGTCCCCCTCTTTGTAGAAACGGGCAATCTGCTCCGACCCTACAATGAGTGCGTATCTCACTCTGGGAGTGGATATCATGGATCGGGCTGCTTGGTCAGCAGCGACAACCATACCTACACAGTTGGCATTGCTGTCATAGATAATGCAGGAATCTTTACCCTCCAGCGCCTGATGCACAAATGCAGCATCTGTCGGAGCGCTGAAATCATGTGTTCCTGAGGAGAATACGATCATATCCAAATCGCTTCCGCTAAGCCCACAGTTCTTCAATAGCTTTTTGGATGCTTCAATAGCCATATAAAGTGTGCTCTCTTCATAGTCCGCCGCGTAATAACGATCCTTACGGCCAAAGAACTCCCAAATGCCGATAAGCTTGTCCGCTGAAGCTCCGGCCTGCAGAGCCAATTCCTCATTGCTGATCTTATAGGCAGGATGGTACACTTCGGTGCTTACTATTTTGACACTAGCCATGGTTGACCACCCTCTGCTTTAGATTTAGGATATACGATTTAGGATTTAGGATTTAGGATTTAACGATTGCCCAAGCCTCTTCCACCGTATCCACAAAATGTCCTTTAAATCCGGCACTTGGAGCTACTCTCTGTAATTGAGATTTGGCTACTACTTTCTTCGGATTCACCAGAACCGCATGTTTAAATCCGTTATACAGCACATAGCAGCGTTCCAGAACCGGGAGTATCTCCGGCTTGAACGGCGCCATATCATTGCAGTCAATAATCAGAGACATCTCGTGGATTGGCAAAGTCGGCATGGACGCCTCGAATATTTCCACTTCTTTTACCGTTTCAGCCAATTCGGCAAATCCATGCAAGCTGATGAAGATGGTGTTGAATTCCGGGTACATTTTAGTTTCTGCGATCATTTTTTAATGACACTCCTCTAGTTGTTTTTTTTCAATTTGCGATTGCGGGATTCATTGGAAATAGGTTCATACCCAATATTTACCGCTTTACTACTATCGTCAAATTGCACTGTTTTTTTGATAGTTTCTGAAAATTCATTTATGGCGTTCTGACTATTGTACGAAGCACAATATAGTCATTCGCGTCGCGTGAGATCAAAGTGTCTTTATTAAAATACACAAAATTGTCCGCACTGCGGTTTCGTTCCCCAAGTAAAAAGAGTTCCCCATTTCGGAGGTTCACTCCGCGGGCTACCAGTTTATTATTCATCATTTCCGAGAACACCGCATAATTGTCACCCACGATTAAGAGATCATTCCGGTCGCCAATTACCCATTCACGTTTGAGCAATACTTTAACCGGGGCTCCGGCTTTACTGCGGTCCATCGTCATATAGATGAAGTAATTTTTGGTCTTGCCGGCAGCATCCACTTCTTTGGAGTCAATCATCCAGACAATATCTTTACCATTCGAAGCTACGAGGTTGAAGGATTCATTTTCTTTCAGCTTGTAGAGCTCAATTGTTTTTGAACTTGGCAGATCATACAGATACAACGTCCCGGTGTCCCATTTGCTATAGATGAACTTGTCATCTACAAACTGGTGGACCTGATCAAAACCAAGATCATTGATGGTCTGAGTTTCCAGCGTCGTTTTGTTAGTGAAGTAAAAATCTGAGCCACTGCTGTGTGCATAATATTTGTCACCCACACCCAGTAATTCCGGAGTTTTCACTTCCAGCGGAAGCTCGCTTGTTTTTTTGGTTTTCAAATTGTACTGTACCAGCTTCTTCGGGTAGATATTAATTCGTTTAGTCACTTCAATTGTAGACTCATAATAATAAACACTGTCTCCCATAAGCTGCAAGTTCGTTTTGAACGTGTTAGTAGAAGTGACCTTCTCCGTCGTCTTCTTCTTCCAGTTATGTAAGTACAGCTGATGAGCCCCTTTGCTATCCTTCTCCAGTGAAGCGATTGTGTCACCTGTGAACTTGTAGTTGTAGTCAATCGGCATGTTATATGCAGTTTTGACATCCGTAAAAGTGTACTTCGCAGCTGCGTGGACCGGGGTGGCAATCAGGGGCCCAGCGGCCAAGACTGTAGCCAGAATAAACGCTAAGCCAGGCCTCAATTTGTGGCGAATCTTCAAAAACATGATTTTTTCAAGCTCCTTTTGTTGTATTTAGACAACAAAAAACCAAACTACATGAGCGTCCCCGCTGTCATGCCGCTTTCGTGAGCGGTTTAGACCGGTGGCTTTGCGTCTTCCGCCTTTCGGCGGAGTTGCCTTTGTTCATCAGCTGGCGCTTCCGAATCACAAACATATTTTGGTATTTATTATCTATCTAAATTTATAATTCGACAAGAGTAGTCATTATCCTCCTTTTTTCTCACATTCAAATATTGTTCGCTGTATCTGTTTTGTTACGATAGTGCGTAGATCCGTTTGACCATAAAATCGAAAAAACGCTGATTCCAGTTCTCTGACAGCCGTTCGGTCAAGTCTGCAATCAACACCACAGCGAGGTCCACCAGCTTCTGGACACCTGAAGGGAGTGCGTCCGGTCCAAGAGCATTTAACGCTCCTGTTAACTCATCCAGTTGCTGTGGACTGAGTTTGTGATGCAGTCTCTTAATGCCGAGCTGCGCTGTAGAAGGATCTGCTACATGCCGCAGAACTATCATTAGATCTGCCGCCAGATGACTGCCAAGCCGGTGTGCCCAGAGCAAATCGCCGCGGAGATACGCGGTTTCAAATTCCAGAAGACTGAAAGTGAAACCGGAAAGGATCCTCGTAATCTCTACATCCGACATGGGGAAGCTCTCTGCCTTGTAGTTGGCAAGACAACCCTCGGGATCATGCAGGACAAGGATTTGTTCGGTTTGTTTCAGACTCTCCGCAGTCACTGTATAAAGATCGAAATGCAGACCGTCTTCAAACACGCCAACAATTTGTGGTCCTACGAAGTTAGCTTCCGACCAGAATATCAGCGGTTTATAGCTCTCCATATAGGATATTCTGCGCGCTAAAAAATCCGTCAATCCCTCGCTGTGGACCAAGCAGTACAAATCAACATCCGAGTAAGCATCCTGCTCTCCTCTGGCATGTGCGCCTTTCAGAAATACCGCCCTGACTGCCGGATCATCCTTTACGGCCAAGCCTACCTGACGGATTGCTACGTCTTGTTTCATTCTCTCTTCCCCCTGCAATGTGTAGTATGATCTGAACATAATCTTTCTTTTTTATAAAAAGTGAGAAATATTGTGGCGCTGGTGCGTCTTATATACAAATAAATTAATGGGAGGCACTGGATGAAGGCACAGGACAACGACGAACAAATCATTGCCGAAGTGCTGCAGGGCAACCGGGAGGCCTTTGCGGTACTCGTAGACAAATACAAGTCGAGCTTGTATGGTCTGCTGCTCGGTATGGGCGCCAGTCACCAGGATGCACAGGATTTGGCCCAGGAAACATTTATCAAAGCATACCAGAAACTCCGCGAGCATCATGGCCAATCAAGCTTTGCCGCTTGGCTGTACGCCATTGCGATCAACCACTTCAGGTCACTGAAAAGACGGAAATCCCCAGGCCTAATAAGCAGCACCTTGCTGCAGGAGAAGGATCGCGGGCCAACCCCTGAAGAGCAATATATGCGCAAGGAAGACGAGCTTGAAATGCACCGGAAATTGTCCAAGCTTCCAGAACGTTACCGGATTGTACTGCTGCTTCGCTATACCAATGAATTATCCTATGAGGAGATCTCAGCGATAACGGGAATGCCGATGCATCAGGTCAAAAATTGTCTCCACCGCGCCCGTCAAAAGCTGAAGAAACAATGGCCGAAATCCAGGGAGGGTTCCAATGAAAAAATGGGCTTACACCAATCACAATGACTTGTCCGGCACTGATAACGATCTACTGACGGATTCACAATTGTATACAAGCTCTAATCTAGCTGATGATTTCACAGAGCGCGTTATGGAACAAGTTCGCAATACAGAGATACAGCCCGCCTCCGGGCAAAAATTATCCGAGATATCCGGAATGCAAACGGGCCGCACCCTAAAAAGAGGTTTAAAGTGGGGCAGCTCTGTTGCTGCAGTGATAGGAATTGCTTCATTACTGTTTTTCATTGGCAAATCAGGTACAGTGTCAGAGACGTTGTCCACCCCTCCACAGAAACCGTTCCTCCTTGCCAACCAGTGGGCAAAGCTTGGTCTGCTGGACGCCAAAATACTCGGAGTGGTGCAGCACCCTGGCATAGAGAAAACCGATAAAGGCTATACCTTTGTCCTGCAGGACGTAGTGGCTGATCCTACCCGTTTGGTGCTTAACATTAGCATTACGGATAAAACCGGACATGCTGCCAACGACGCAATGTCCAAATTTAATACCAGCCAATTGGAAATCCATGATGAACAAGGACACAACATCGGAGAACTTAAAGAGATCATGCCCTTGGCCAGTGACATTTATGGAAACTCTGGTCAAGCCTCTCTGCTGTTGACTTACGTATTCCCTGATGAAGGCCCAGGAAGCACCGTAGTTATTCAAGGCAATATTCATGAACTGGCTTCAAACAGCAAAACAGAAAAGGTAGTCACCGGAGACTGG
The DNA here is from genome assembly GCF_038007405.1 of Paenibacillus sp. FSL M7-1046. Classification (NCBI taxonomy): domain Bacteria; kingdom Bacillati; phylum Bacillota; class Bacilli; order Caryophanales; family Paenibacillaceae; genus Paenibacillus; species Paenibacillus sp. FSL M7-1046. The sequence goes on from NZ_JBBOXB010000001.1 coordinate 6,623,943, forward strand.
AGCTTTAGCTATGAAGCAGATATGACCGCAGCACAGGCATTATCGGTAACCACAGATTTGAAGGACCATGTCTATAAAACACCGGATGGGATGAAGCTGGAGATGGATCAAGTGATGCATACACCTGCAGGTGTCACACTGAAATTCAACACCTCGCTTACTGGAGAGGCAGCCAGCCTTATTTCTGCCAATTCCACTAATTTTAGCCACGATTTTGGGGTCATGTTCCATTTTGAGGGAGAGAATGGTGAAGAACTTTCAAGAATCAACAGTTACATCTCCGGAGGTATTATCGACACTTCCTTCGGCTACACTGTCAGATCAACAGAACAAGCCGGCAAGCAGCACTGGACCTACTATTTCAAGAGCCTTCCATATGACAGCCGGCAAGTACGGTTCATCCTGGATGGTTACAATAGTCCTGTCAAATCTAACGATTCAATGACGTTCCATCCTCATGAGCTTAATGAGAAACCCGCAGTATTTAGTGCTCAAGGTGATGTGCTGAAGGTGAACAAGATGGAGATCAAGGAAACCAAGGATGAACCGGGAATATCCGGCTGGATGTCGGTCAGCGGCGAATTCACCAACAGATTTTCCAAAGACAAGTGGGTCGCCCTCGATGGTCAAGGAAAAGAATACAAGGTTATTTTTAGAGGTGCTTACACTATGGATGAGAAAGTCATATTCGGTGAGACGGGCAATCATGCAAATGAAGCCTATCTTATAGCCAAAGGCATGACTGAACTGCCCGAGGAGCTGACGCTCCGCCGGGTCATAACGGATAAAAGATTTACCGATGTGAACTGGAGCTTTGATCTGCCAAAAATCGAAGTGAAAAAACCTTGAGTTTGCTTCTATTCTATTGTGGATCTGGAACTTCTGATCGGATATGCCATTTGATGTAGTCATCTTTCAGGATGCTGTACACCTCAAGATCGACGATTCCTTTGCCTGACCATACACTGGCTTGTCTCAAAGTTCCTTCTTTCATGAAGCCGTTTTTCAGCAGCACCTTTTTGGAAGCCCTATTGGGGGGCATTACTTCAGCTTGAATCCTATTGATATCCGCATCATTAAACAAGTAACTTATCAATAGGGATAACGCTTCTGAAGCAATGCCTTTCCCCCAATGGGCTTGCTCCAAAAAATAGCCGACCGATACCATATTTACTTTCTGATTAAAATCAAATGCCTCGATAATACCAAGCAATTTGTCATTATCATTACAGCTGAATATTTATGTAATTGCATCCCTCTTCATTTATTGTCTTTGAACACTCCCGCCACCTGTAGAGGTGGGGGATTCTTGGGTCATTGCTTCCTTGAAGCAAAATGTATCGATTTTCTCAAATGTGAAAAATCGTACACCAAGCGATCCCTGTGGTTCCCACAGTTCTTTGCAAGACGGTTAAACCGCCATCATTATAATATTCTGTGCGGCATTTTCATCACGATCATGCGTTGTATCACAACCTGGGCAGACCCATTGCCGCACTGAAAGATTTTTCACTTCGGGGTTGATGAAGCCACATACAGAACATGTTTGGCTGGTCGGGGCAAAGGTATCCGAAATCTTAACCGTGCGTCCGTACCATTTCGCCTTGTAGGAGATTTGGCGTTCGAACTCACTCCATGACGCATCGGCGATAGACTTTGCCAGTTTGTGATTTTTGAGCATATTCGCCACGCGAAGGTTTTCTATACTGATCGTTTGGTTTTCACGAATCAGTTTGATTGTGAGCTGATGCAGAAAATCATGGCGGCAATTGGCGATCTTCTCATGAATGGAAGCGACCTTTTGCTTGGCTTTGTGCCAATTAGAGCCGCCTTTGCTACGGCGAGCCATACGGCGTTGCCAATAGGCTAACTTCTTTTCGAAATGGCGATACCACTTGGGATTTTGAACCCGAAATCCATCGGAGCAGACGGCAAACTCTTTAAGCCCAAGGTCAACACCAATCTCTTTGCTGGCTTGAGGCAGGGGCTTAACGTCAACTTCACAGACGATGGATACGAAATATTTCCCAGACGCATTCCGGCGAACGGCTGCAGACAGGATGCGTCCCTCTAAGGCTCTGGAATTGGCAAAGGGCATCCATCCCAGCTTGGGAAGCTTGAGTAGACGTTCTTCCACAGCAATGTTGCCGTTGGTATATTTCGTTGTGTAGCTTTGGACAGGGTGTTTACGGTTTTTGAAACGTGGAGCTTGATTCTGTTTTTTGAAGAACCGATCAAAACTATCTGCCACGTTTCGAACCGATGATTGCAAAGCAATGCTATCCACGGTTTTCAACCATTCGAACTGTTGTTTGAGTGCAGGAAGTTGTGTGGCACAACGATTGTAGGATAAGCCTTTGCCTTTCGCCTTATAGGTATCATTCCATAAGCCTAAAAAATGATTGAACACAAAACGGCAACACCCGAACATCTGATGAATGAGTTGCTGTTGTTCATTTGTAGGAAAGATACGATACTTATAGGCTTTATGAATGAGCATGCCAACACAACCTCTTTCGATGAAGTATATAGGGTTATTATAGCACATGCGTTCGTTTTCTTTGCAAAAAACACCGATTCATCCCCAACCTATAGAAGGTGGGGTGTTCTCGGCTTTCTTTGATAAATAACTTATCACACTTGATACTTTTTCCTGCCCCAATCTAATAAAGCATTGACCGATCTCCAGGGATCAGGTAATAATATACATATATAACATCAATAACGCAGAAGAAGAGTAAGTAGACATATGTGAGAGGACTTGCAGAGAGCCGGTGGTAGCTGCGAACCGGTGTCCGGCATATGATCGAATGGACTTTGGAGTTGCTTTCCCGAACCGTCGGCTACGATGTTGTAGGGAAATGCCGGGCATCCCGCCGTTATCAAGGGAGCGGTCTCGAGATTATGTATTCAGCGATCTCCGCACCGTATAGCGAAGACTGGAACGCTTGCAATTCATGCAGCGGGACGGTCATTTAAGGTGGTACAACGACAACTTCGTCCTTATGGGACGGAGTTTTTTTGCATGGATAAGGGGGTGATGGCCATGGAGGATGGCTGGTGGTGGCGATTTATAATTTCTACACAACAACATTATATCAGGAGGTTTTTTAACGATGAAAGAACGTGTACTCACAGGAGATCGGGTTACCGGCAAACTTCACCTTGGCCATTACGCCGGCAGCCTGCAGAACCGGGTTATTTTACAAGATCAATATGAATCCTATGTATTTCTGGCGGATGTTCAGGCACTGACGACCCATTTCGATAGACCCGAATTGATCCGCAGCCATATCCGCGAGATTATGCTCGATTATTTGTCTGTAGGCATTGACCCCGGCAAGACAACCCTTTATGTACAGTCCATGATTCCGGAAATCGCCGAGCTGACAATCTTCTTCTCTATGTTTGTTACGGTGAATAACCTGCGGCACAATCCAACGGTAAAAGCAGAATCGAAAAACAGCAGTCTGGATGAAATGTATTATGGTTTCCTCGGTTATCCGGTAAGCCAGGCGGCCGATATTGCCTTTTGCAAAGCCACCATCATTCCTGTTGGTGAGGATCAGCTGCCGCATCTGGAGCTGGCCCGTAAAATTGTGCGCCGGTTTAACGAGCTGTATAAGCCTATATTTGTGGAACCTCAGGCGTTGATCAGTGAAACACCCCGGCTGATTGGCACAGACGGCAACGCGAAAATGAGCAAAAGCCTCGGCAACGCCATAACGCTCGATGCTTCAACGGAAGACCTTGCCCACAAAATAAAAAGAGCAGTGACAGATCCAGCCCGCGTTCATAAAAATGATCCCGGGCATCCGGGTATCTGTCCAATTTATGCTTATCACCGGGCCTTTCTTCCGCAAGACGCCGCTGAAATCCGCGAAGGCTGCGAACGCGGGTCCATCGGTTGTTCGGCCTGCAAAGAACGGATCACCTCCGCGCTGGAAATGCTTCTGGCACCGATGCGGGAATGCCGGGCCTATTATGCGGCCAGACCAAGGCTTGTCGATGATATACTAATGGCCGGCACCCGCCATACCCGGTCTCTGGCCCAGGAAACGATGAACGAAGTCCGCGAGGCGATGAGCCTTGATTATTTTAAATAAACTCGAGATGCTTTCAACGAAGGATCTGGAATAGATGACTTAACAGCTGAATAATTGTGAATAGCAAAGAGGCCGCTTCAGCAGCGGCCTCTTCTTGTTATTACATATAAATATCAACTACAGTACCTTCTGCTGTGCGCAGATTTTCAAAGTCTGCCTGTTTGATCCGCAATCCTCCAAGACGATAAGGGTTGGCAAGCCGTTCGGCCTGAACCTCCTTGCCGCCTACGGTTACAGAGCGGAGATTGCCTTCTGCACAGTGGTAGATGAACGATACCGGTGAACCGCCATATTCGAAGTCAAAACGGGTTCCATCGAGTTCATCCGGCAGTACAGGATCAATGATGAGATCACCGCCGTCCTCACGGATACCGAGCACGTTGGAGATCAGCTGATTCATGTAGATTCCGGGACCGCTGGAATAAATTCTCCAGCCGCCTTTAACGGCTACCGAACCATTCCGCAGCTCATTGAACCGCTCCTGCGCTTCGTAACGGTTAGCAAATTTCCCGTCCGAGCTGCTGAAGTAGGCATTGCTCTGACGCAATTCAGCATTCGGCACGGCATCGCGGATCCCAATCGGATTAATGACCGCCAGTCCGTTCCATACCTGATCCCGCTTGCCGATCTTCGCCATAGCTTCTACGAACCGGATATGCGCATGCACATATTGAAGTCCGATTTCGCGTCCGAAATTAGCCGCCTGCTCCGCCCGTTTAAAATGCGTGCTGACTCCGCCGGCATATTGCGCCGGATGGTTCATCAGCCGCACACCATCCGGGCAGAGGAATTGCTCCAGGATCAGCTTGTAATGCGACTCCATTTGCTCTGGTGTGAGCAGCTCACCGATCATGCTGCGGGTCATCGGCAGCAGCCGGTATTGAATACCGGTCTCCTGATCGTCTGGATGAAGCATTGGCTTGGCATCCTGCGGATCTTCGAAATACAGGAAGCCTGGAATCACTTCCGTTCCCAGCATGTAACGGTTGAAATCACTTTTGATCCCTTCCGCCATCTGCTTCAGCTCATTTGACCAAACTTCATCATTGCTCTGCAGCACTCCGGATAAACCGAGCACAGTCTGATAGGTAAGTGCAACTGTCCAGCTGCTGACCATATACTGCTTCAGCTGTGCGTTCGCCGGCTGGAGCGTATCATCCCAATCCCCGTCGCCGTAAGAAGACAGGAACGTATCATGCAGGAAGTGAGATTTAATGTAATCCAGCTCTTTGTTGGCATGTTCCCGCAGCGAAGCTGTCGTTTCCGTAAAGTCAAAGCTGTGCTTGCGTGTATATGGAATCTGTTCATCCAGTACAGCAAAATCAAGGGTTGCCCGCAAGTAATCCCCCAGCACTTTAAGCGGCCAGACAATAATATCGCCGTGGCTTTCTTCCTGCTGAATGGATGTGTATTTGTCGAACATGAACCACTGTGGCCAGCTGCCGTCATCTTCATACTGATGGGCAAACACGGTCAGCAGAATCTCGCGCACCTGCTCATATTTGTGTGTGGCGAGGAAATATTCCACCGGTCCCTGGCACACATCACGCGTCCCCCATGCTGCGCCCCCATACTGCTCCAGACCATGAGGCACTGAGTAATGGACCAGCATATTGTGAGTATACCACCAGGCCAACGCATTCACTTTGAACAGTCCGCCTTCGACTCCGCTTTCCTGTGTCAGCTTGAAACCATTCATGACACCGGAGAAAAACTCACGGTAACGGGTGATTTCTTCTGTGACGGGTTTACTGGAGAGCGGACGTTCTTTGCCATCCAGCAAGCCCTGTAATGTCAGCGTCCACTCTGCGCTTTCCTCCAGTTCAAGCACCGCAAGCGAAGCACTGCCCTGAACCGGTCCGTCTGCCAGCAGACTTTCATCTCCCAGACGGTAAGAAGCCCCATCGAGGAACATCTTGTAAGTGAGCTCCGGATATACCTCAGCACTCGTTCCGGACTTCTCGCCGCGGAAGCTGATCACTCCGTTCGGATCCTGAGCCATTTGGTAAGGCACCTCATACTCTGCCACATTCATCGTAATCTGGTTGCTGACGAGGAAACGGTAGGCTTGGCCGCTTACAGATCGCACATGCAGCTTTACTTCCGGTGAATCAACTGTTGTATAGTTGGTAATTACAAGCGTGTCGGAAAGAGTTTTATAGTACCAGCGCACGTAGTTAAAGCCGATTTCAAATAGCGACGGCATCGCAAGCATACGGTATTGTCCATCCATTTCCACATAAATACGCTGTCCTGAAGTCTTGTACACATTCAGCGCGTTACGGGGGTTGGACATCATTTTATTGAAATTCGTATTACCGACTACCACCTGGGAATTGAAAATCCCATACATATACGAGGTTGTGGTCATGACCTCAGCACCCAGATGAGCATTGTCCCCGCTCATCAGAATATGCCCATGCGGACGTTCGACCAGCAATTCCTTACGCTTGAGCACAATATGCTCATAGGTGCCGGTAAAGAAGGCCAGCAGCTGGCCGCCATCACGTTCTTCCTCAAATCTCTGCGGGAACAATGAGTTCAGCTCTTCTTCAAGCATGTCTACAGTTTGCAGCGGAGCTCCAAAACGTGAAGATAAGGAGGTCTGATTCAGCCAATGACCTGTTTCCTGAACATCTCCCAGGGCTTCAGCCTCATCCCACGCTTGACGCAGTGCCGAATGAAATTCCAGCTCTGTAATGGCTGCGGGATGGTCTTCACGGAACAGTCCGTAAAAAGTAAAACATGCAGCTCCATCCAGTTGAACTTTCTCGGATTTCAGCGCCGTATAGGCAAATTCATATTGATAAATCTCATTGGCCAGCTGTTCCTGGTACAATGCTTCCGGTTTGTCGGTTTCCTTGTAGGATAATCCGAAGAACTGGAATCCATCAGTGGAATACCCGGTAGCTCCGGTGAGAGCACCTTGCTGCAGGTACGGGAACTTGCCGCCTTGCGGCTGATTTTGCCGGGAGCAAACCACATATCCATACTTCTCATCCTCAAATACCGCATGATCAATATATTGCGATAAATAGGCTTCATTACTGGTGACAGCTGCAGGGGAAGCAATCCCCACATCTTGACTATAGATGACGTCCAGCAGCACATTGCTGCCTTCAACCTTCACATCCCAGAACCACACCCCACGGCTGGACAAAGTAAATACCACCTGATAACGGATATCCGTCAATAGCCCTGGGACATCCGGACCCGCAGTAATTTCACCTTCCCACACCAGGCGTTTGCCATCCTGACGGAAACGGCTGCTCGATTTCACACCTAGCAGGGGAAAAACCTGAATGCCATCCTGCAGGTGCAAACGCGTATAAAGATTTCCGGGCGCACCGTCTACGCTATTAGACAGCAGCTGATTGATCATCATCGTCCCGCCGACAGCCTGGTACAGGTCGCCGCTTTCCAGGAAAGTAAAAGTTAATCCATCCTCGTGAAGCGACAGCTTGGAGCCAGTTCCTGTTATAGTTGTCATTTCTACTCACTTCCTTATCTGCTGCGGCAGATTGCCGCTATTCGTCAGTATTTGTGTTTAACATTTTGCATTATTTAAGCAAACGGAAAGACGCTGCCTGAACATCCTTGCTGCTAGCGCCGATGAACAGGCTGAATTGGCCGCGGTCACTGCTTACGGACAAGTCACTGTGGTGATAGCGGAGCATACTTTCGTCAATCTGGAAGACAACCTCGCTGCTTTCTCCCGGAGCCAGTTCGACCTGCTGGAAGCCTTTCAGCTCTTTAACCGGGCGGACTACCTCTGCTGATACATCACGGATATAAAGTTGCACCGTTTCTGTTCCAGCCATCTTCCCGGTATTTGTGACAGTCACCTTCGCCTCAATCGGCTGATCACTTTTTATTGTCTCCGCTGAAAGTGTAAGTCCCTCATAGGAGAAATCCGTATAACTTAGACCGAAGCCAAATGGCAGCAGCGGTTCGTTAGGAATATCAAGGTACTGGGAAATATAACGGTTGCCTGTCTCTTCTTCCGGTTTGGGACGGCCGGTGCTGAAGGAGTTATAATAAACCGGAATCTGGCCAACCGAAAAAGGAACGGACATACTGAGCTTTCCGGATGGATTAACCTTTCCGTATAACAGATCTGCCAGCGCAGCACCGCCTTCACTTCCCGGGAACCACGCTTCAAGTACAGCATCGGCAAGATCATACACACCATGCAGATCGAGCGGGCGGCCGTTAAACAGGACTACAGCTAAAGGTTTGCCCAGCCCTTTCATCAGCTCAATCAGTTCCAGCTGCGCCTGCGGCAATTTGATATTGCTGCGGCTGCCGCCTTCACCGCTCATCTCTGAAGATTCACCGACCGCAAGCACGATTACATCGGCATCTGCGGCTGCTTTAAGGGCCTCATCACGCTGAGACTCACTGATCGTGTCGATGCCGCTTCCCTCTGCAACAATCACATTGCCCGGACTTTCGCTGAGTATTCGCATGGATTCACCAAGCTTGACCGCCGTCTCTTTAGAACCCGTCCACGACCACCAGCCCAGAATATCTCCGCTATTCGCAAACGGACCAATCAATGCAACCCGTTGCTCAGGCGTCAGCGGCAGTACACCTTCGTTCTTAAGCAGTACACTGGATTTCTCGGCAAGCTTGCGGGAAACCTGGCGATGCTCGGCGGAGAACACAATCTCGCGTTCAAGAACCGGATCCGCACCACGCATTGGATTCTCGAACAAGCCCAGCTTTTCCTTCAGCTTCAGTATCCGCAGCACAGCTTCATCAATCAGCGCTTCATCCACAAGACCTTCTGCCACCAGTTCCGGCAGATGATTCACATAGCTTGTAGTCATCATATCGATGTCGACGCCACTCCAGATTGCCTTAAAGGCGGCTTCTTTTTCGTCTTCGGCAGCACCATGGGCAATGATTTCCTTAATAGCCGCCCAGTCTGAAATGACGATTCCCTCAAAACCCCATTCTTCACGCAAAAGGCTGCGCAGCAGCTTGCTGTTTCCGGTAGCCGGAATCCCGTCCACAATATTAAAGGAAGTCATCACCATCTCGACTCCTGCGTCTACCGCTGCTTTATAGGCCGGCAAGTAGTATTCGCGCAGCTGGCGTTCTGACAAGTCGACTGAATTGTAATCACGTCCGCCTTCTGCCAGTCCATAAGCTGCAAAATGCTTCACGCAGGCTGCAACACGGGAAACATCATTTCTCAGGTCATCCCCTTGGAATCCCTGTACAAATGCCTTGGCAAATACAGAGTTCAAATAGGGATCTTCACCGGTTGATTCCATCACACGGCCCCAGCGGGCATCCCGGACCAAATCCACCATCGGCGCAAAAGTTACATGAAGTCCTGATACTGCAGCTTCACGAGCGGCAATTTCTGCACTCTGTTCAGCGAGTTCCGGGTTCCAGGAGCAGCCGATCGCCAGCGGAATCGGAAAAATCGTCTTGAATCCATGTACAATGTCCGCCATAAACAGCAGCGGGATGCCGTGTCTGTTATTCTTCAGATGTTCTTTCTGCACAGCCATCATTTTCTCTGCACCGGCTATTCCAAGTACGGAACCAGCCGCAAGTTTTGTCTCACTGCCGATACCGAGCTCCTCCATAGGTCCGGTGATTTCCGAATGATCGCCCGGTTCGTCATAAAAGGGGGCTGCGAGCTGCAGCAGCTGCGCTATCTTTTCTTCAAGTGTCATGTGCTTAACATATTTGTGATAGAGATGTTCAGTCATGGTTGTATTCCCTCCACCGAAACGAAACGTTTCTATTCTATTATCTCTTTATTTATATGGTCTTTTCTAGTATATGTTATCTCTTTTTCATAAACGTTTCTATTAATTTCGACAGCAATACGGAGCATTAAGAGTGCCAGAATCTTCTCTTGCCCGATAAATAACCGGAAGCTTGCCGCCGCGCTAGGCCAAAAACTAAGCGTTCGGCGGGATTATCGCATCCAGCTCCGATTAACTGTTGATTTTAACCGAGCTCCGTTCAATCAGTTCGATCTTGAGCTTGTAGAAATCGTTGACCTCATCTCCGTTCAACCTTTGGAACAGCAGATGTCCGGCCAGCGAACCGGATTCGTACATTGGTTGACGAATGGTGGTCAGCCTTGGCTGAAGATATTCGGCTAACTGGATATCGTCAAATCCAATGACCGAAAGATCATCCGGCACGGAAACTCCGGCTTCCTCCAATGCCTTCATTCCCCCGACTGCCATTTCGTCATTGGCATAAAACACCGCCGAAGGCAGCTCACCCTGCACCAGCATCATCTTCGTTGCTTTATAACCGCCCTCACGGACAAAGTTGCCGCTCAGCTTCCACTTCGTTTTTTCATTTAGTCCCGCCTCACGCATGGCACGCAAATACCCCTGATAACGCAGTGCATTGTCATAAGAGTTCGCAGGCCCGCTAATATAAGCAATGGAATGATGCCCTTTTTCAATCAGATAATGGGTCGCACTGTAACCACCCTGTTCGCTGTCTACCACTACATTAATAAGGCCTTCACCGGAAATGAGACGATCCATCACGACGATTGGAAAACGCGCACCCGCAGCAGCGTGAAGAAGATCTACTGTAATATTATGAGCCAGCACAATAGCACCATCTACTCTTTTTTCGAGTAAATAACGCACAGCCGTGGAATCTTTTCCACCCATCGAACTGCAGGCAATCAGGTCATAGGAGTTGGATAGCGCAACATCCTGAATGCTGCGGATGAGCTCCGAATAATAAGGACCGGACAAATCCGTTAATATGAGTGCAATCGTATTGGTCCGGCTCCGCTTCAAATCCATGGCAAAGCCGTTTTTTTGATAATTCAGCTGTCTTGCTGCTGCCAGAACTTTTTCTCTCGTTTTTGCGCTAACCTTGCTGTCCCCGCTCATCGCATACGAAGCCGTGGACAGCGCTACCCCCGCCAGCTTGGCCACATCCTTGATTGTTGCCATCCATTTCAACCCTTCCTAAGCCCTGCATTATTTCTCTCTATACTATTTTATGCCAGAGATCGTATATCCTTCTATGATATGCTTCTGGAAGAAGATAAATATGATAATAATTGGAATGACCATAAATGCCGCACCGGCCATCTGCAGTCCAAACGCTGTACCATATTGGCCTTTCAGCAAGGACAAACCTACTGAGAGTGTATACAGTTTCTCGTCATTGGCGATAATCAGCGGCCACAGGAAGCTGTTCCAGGCCCCGATAAACGTCAAAATCCCTTGCACCGCAAACACCGGCTTCACGATCGGCACCATCAGCTGGAAAAAGATCCGCAGTTCGCCCGCTCCATCCAGCCTTGCCGCTTCCAGCAGATCCATCGGAATGGTAGTCATAAACTGACGGAACAAGAATATCGCAAACGCCCCTACCAAGCCGGGCAGAACGATACCCGCCATCGTATTTACGAGATGCATTTGATTAATAATCAGATACGTCGGGATCATGGTTACTTGTGATGGAATCATCATCGTACCCAGGATAATAAAGAAGAACTTATTTTTGCCCGGAAAATCAAATTTCGCAAAAGCATAACCGGCCATCGCATTCAAAAACAGTCCGGCGAAAGAACATAACACGATAATTAGCGTATTTTTCAAATAAATTAGAAAATCCATCTTCACGAACAAATCCCGGTAGTTGTTAAACGTTGGGTGTGCCGGGAAAAGCGACGGTGGAATCACCGTAAATTCATTCTCTGGTTTAAAGGATGAACCGATCATCCAAATAAACGGCACCATCATCAGAAGTCCTCCGACAACGAGCAGGGTAATCATAATTCCTTTTTCCATCTTCTTCATCTTCAGTGCCATGCTAGTTCCCTCCTTCTTAAGCCATCAGCATCACGCTGAAGCTTAGTATTCCACTTCTTTCTTTTTGACCGCGAATTGGATAAGTGTCGCAATAATAATGATGATGAACAGTATGAATGAACCCGAAGCCGCATAACCGAATTTGCTCAGCTGGAACCCGTTATTGTAAATAAAGAGCGCCATTGACATCGTTGCATTCAGCGGTCCACCTTTTGTCATCACGAGCGGCTCTTCGAAGAACTGAATCCAGCCGATCAGGGTCGTAATGGTCACAAAGAAAGTAGCGAATCCAAGCAAAGGAACAGTGATGTAGCGCAGCTTCTTCCAGCCGGTTGCACCGTCGATTTCCGCAGCTTCATAATACGAACGCGGAATCCCCTGAAGGGCCGCCAGGAAGATGATCATATTGAGACCAATTGATTTCCAGAACGCCAGCAGGATAAGTGAAAATTTCGCCAGCACAGGATCTTGGAGCCATTGCTGCGCAGGCAGGTCAAACCAGGAAAGAACATAGTTAAACAAACCGTACGACCCGTTGTACAAATAACCCCATACTACGGCTACGGCCACAATGTTGGTAATGGAAGGCATATAATAAATCACCCGGAAGCTTTTAAACAGCCAGCCTGTTCCGTAATTCAGCAGCAATGCAACCCCCATGGAAGCAATAACCACGCAGGGAACCCCGACCACAACATAAATAAGTGTGTTGTACATCGACTTTAAGAAAATAGGATCTTTGAAAATATTAAAATAGTTATCAAAACCAATTGCACTTATATTCGAATAATCCGCAAGCCCCACCAAATCCATATCCGTAAAACTGATGACCAGTGCGATAATTATCGGGATAATCGAAAAAAGGGTCAGCAGGATTACCGCAGGCGCGATAAACAAATATGGATACTTATGCTTGTTCCACTGCTTGACAAATGAACTCACAACATCACACCCCTTCGCATTCTTTCACTTCCTTCCGTGTGGAAGGATATACAGGCATAATGCCGGAACCTCCGTAAAAAAGAGATCCCGGCAGTCAGCCTGACACAATACATCAATAATTATTTGTTGCCCAGCAATTCATTCGCTTTGGCGTTCAGCTTGTCCAGCTCGGCTTGTGTATCCGCTCCGCCCATGGTAATCTGCTCGAAAGCAGCCATTGCAGCCTGTGCAATTTCTTCATATTCTCTGACCGTTGGAGCCGGACGGGAATTTTCAAGCTGTTTACCGAACGCTGCAATCATTGGATCCTGAAGCGCTTCGTTCTTCCAAGCTGCTTTGAGTGCCGGCATGGAGTTAGAAGTTTCGAAATACTTCAGCTGTGCATCCTGTTCGGCCATGAAAGCAATGAATTTTGCAGCTTCATCAGGATTTTTGCTGTAGTTAAAGATGGACAGATCAGCACCACCAATGGAAGAGGTGTTGGTTACTTTAGCAGGCAAGGTCGTTACAGCCCATTTTCCGTCAATTTCAGGGTTTTTCTCTTTTACGGTCTGGATCATCCAAGGACCGCTGATGAACATAGCCATCGTTCCGTCTTTGAATGCTGCTACAGTATCAAGGTCAGTGCCTTTAGGCGACAATCCTTCATCGTAGAAGCTTTTCAGAAAATTAACGGTCTCTACGTAGGCCGGTTGATTGAACTGCGGCTTACGGTTGCTATCAATAATATCGCTGCCGTTCTGCCAAGCAAAAATTACAGGGTAGATAGAGTCTTTACCTTCAATCGGCAAGGCATAATGTCCGGCTCCGCCCTTTTCCACCAGCTTCTTGCTCGCATCCTTCAGCTCGTCCCAAGTTTTTGGACCTTCAGGGTATCCAACATCACCAAGCATATCGGTGCGGTAGAACAGCGCCCGTGTCTCAACATAGAATGGGATACCAACCGTCTGATCTTGATATTTGGTCGTTTCAACAGCTCCGTCAAAGAAGTTCTCCGGTTTCATGCTTGGATACTTTTCGATATATGGAGTCATATCTTTCAAAGCTCCGGCAGCGGCGAATTCAGGAATCCATGTGGTACCCATCTGAATAACGTCCGGGCCGTTTTTGGAAGCGACTGCGGTCAGCAGCTTATCATGTGCGGTATCCCATGGGATCGCTTGCACATCCACTTTGATACCAGGATTTTTTTCTTCATACATTTTAGCAATAGGTTCTACGGTATCAGATGTACCCATGAACCATACTTTTAGCGTCTTGTTGTCTCCCGATGCCGCATTGTTGGAATTGTTGCCGCAACCCGCCGCAACTAATGAGAAACTCATCAACATTGCCATCATCGTAACTCCAGTTTTTTTCTTCATTTCTCTTTCACCCCTGTTTTAGTATGAGCAAAACTTAGAAAACTATGATTAAAGCCCTTACATCGAAACGTTTCGATTATTATCGAAAAAAAATTCGAATATTATCATTCTTTTTCTTATTCCCTGAGGTAGTTACAGGTAATATTAACCAAAAAAATGTAGGATGAAACGAATTTTTAGACATTTTTCGAGTTGAATGAGTATTTCCGTGAACATATTGCTAATTCATTCGATGGTTGATTCGAATCGTTTCGATAGCCCTATTATAAATCCATGTGTTAGCGATTTCAAGTGGCTTACTAAAAAAAACAACTTTTCGCAGCCAACTCAAGGACGCAGTGTTAATATATGGATTAATCTCAGCTTCGAAAAAGTAAATAATGGAATCCGCTGTATAAATGTTTACAAAAAAGGACGCACTGTACAAAACTCAGCGCGTCCTAATTGTATTGCTGCAGACTTGAAATAACCTGACTGCCCTTCTAATTAATTCATTAATTCGTTGAAATTTGGTTAGCATTAACCGATTCCCGGCAGATCAATTCCGGGACAAGTTTCAATGTTCTGCCAGCTCCGCCGTTCATCACTTCAAGCAGCATTTCAGCAGCGAGTGTCCCCATACGTTCGTACTGATGCCGCACTGTAGTCAGCGGCGGGTTATTATATGCGGTAAAAAATGCTCCATCATAGCCCATTACAGAGATATCCTGAGGCACGGAGATGCCTTTGCGGGCAAGCTCCATAACCGCGCCCATTGCCATTAAGTCATTTGCGCAGCAAACCGCCGTCAGCTCAGGTGCCCTTGCCAACAGTTTCAGGACTGCCACCGCTCCGCTCTCCCCGCCAAAATCTCCATATTCCAGTTGGGCGGAATCATGGAGAGTCCCTGTTTCGGTTAATAATATCTCGCTGAAGCCCTTGTAGCGTTCCTCGCATATGCTTACATCCGGGGGGCCAGTAATATAGCCGATTCTTCGATGTCCTTGCCCAATCAAATAGGCGGCTGCTATTTTCCCGCCTTCCCGGTCGTCAGAAGCAACCAGTGAGCAGCGTGGTCCTACAGCCGAGCCAAGATTTACAGAGGGAACCTGCAGCTTTACCGCTTCCTTGATGAGCGGGTGATTCTTGGCAAAGGGTGGCATAAATACACAGCCTTCCAGATTTCTCATCCGCACCCATTCGGTTAAGCTGTTGGGCTTATACTCCGTAAAGGGCACTGAGAAAATTAGAATCTCCTTCTGGTAGAGCCGTAAGGCCTTTCTTAAGGTGGCAAAAATATCGTCGAACTCACGAATCGACTCCTTTTCCATCTCCGGCATGAATACACCAACCAGGTTGCTTTTACGGGTGACCAGCTGCTTGGCACCCAAATTGGGGACGTATCCAAGGGACTGGGCCGCTTCTTGCACGCGGGCTATGGTTTTCGGATGTACACCGTAACTGCCGTTCAACGCTCTGGATACGGTACTGACCGATAAGCCCAGCTTTTCCGCAATATGCTGTATCGTCACTTCCAAGCTGATCTCATCCTTTTGCGGCTTCCGCCAAGATTTTACCCGCCTCCACCTTCAAGAGCGTTTCCACATGATAGTCCTTTCCGGTTTCCTGCTCAAGCTTGCGCAGAGCTTCGCGCTGAGTGTTGGTTGCGGGTTGATGCTCTATGAGCGCGGCCAGATTGTCATGAGCGATTTTCCGCGCAAGGACAGGATCCTCCATCAGCTCAAGCATTTGGTACATCGCGGCTATCGCCTGTTCTTCACCCGCTATTCCATACCCGGAGTCTGTGCTCAGCATAAAGCGGTCGGGGAACTTTTTCATGACAGGAATGAATTGTTCCGGCGCACCTCCCCCAGCTGGATTATAAACAGAGAACCCGGCAAAAAAGTCAGCATATAAATTGGGGTGCGCGGAAAGCAGCCGCTCAATCTCTTCCGGTGTATTGTAGGCATTTATATGCGCAAAAATCATCATCGTGTCCGGATGCTCTTCCAGTGCCTGCTCCAGCTTCTCAACCGGCATACCGCTAGGCGGATCAATGTGCAGCAGCACCGGCACCTTGTATTCTGCGGCCAAATCATAGATTTGCGGAAGATAGCCATCGAGAGGATGATTGGCCTTCCAGGCCACCCGGGATACAACCGGTGACATCGTGGAGGCAGCAACGATTTCGCCAATGCCCATATATCCCTGCTCCAGATTATTTCTCACTACCGTCAGGCTCTCTACGCGATGCAGGTCAAATCCGCAGAAATACGGAATAATAGTCTCCGGGTGCTCCTGATAAGCCTTCCATGCAAACTTATCGGAAATAACGGCACTCGGCTCAGACACATCACCAAACAGGACTACTTGCTGCACTCCATGATCTTTCCAAGTCTTTAGCATAATCATATACTTCATTAGACTGGCATCATGATTATGGGCGTCGATAAGCCCCAGGTCCTTATACTTGGCAACTAAATCTGTCAGCGGATTGTCTGCCTGATCGGGAGCAATGCTGGCTTCTGCAGCGGCAGGCTCCGCTGTATTGGGCATAGAGGACTGTATTGTCTGTTCCAACACAGGGTCTGCTATATCTTTGGCTTGCTCATTCCGCAGATACAAACCAGCCAGTGCTCCGAGTACAATAATAGTGCCGAGCAGCCACACCACATTTCTGCGCATCATGATCTGATACCTCCATATTTTCGGAAACGTTCCCGATATTTACGATAATTATAATTCTATATCTATAATATGTAAATGTCGTTTTCGGGAACGTTTCCGACATAGCTGTCAAACCAGCCGTAGGCGGTTCTTTTGTAAACCACCGTGGCCGTCTGTATCCTACACTTGTTTTCCGTAGGCCTTGCCTTCTTTTATCTTCTGTACTTCATACATATTTACCGTTGTGCTGATGATAAAAGCCGGTTTCTCTTGGCCCCTGCTGTTGCGGTGGCCCTGGATATGCGCATCACTTTTCTCCCAATTCTTCCATGCTTCCTCTGATTCCCAGCGGATCAGGAGCAAGACTTCCTCGTTATCCTTGCTCTTCTTGTTCAGCGTAACGCTGATATCAATGAGCCCTTCCATTTCCTCCAGCGCCCCCGGTGCACTGAACTTTTCAATCACTTTATCGCTGTTCCCCTTCTCAATGACGATGGATCTGGTCTGGATAAACATCAATTATTCCTCCTATGATGCCATAAGCGCCTCTAGCTCTGCTGCTTTTGCTTGGCATATTCTCTTGTTTCAACTCTCTGTTTTATTCTAATTGATAATCGTTATCATTTCCAGTCGGATAGAAAAACAGTCTTTCATATTGAATAGGTGCATACTTCTTTTTTAACTGAACTCTCTCTTGTACGGGGTTTCAGGCAAATATATACTCGATATAAATTACACCCATCCTTTACTGGAGAAAGTTGGCCTGTTATGAATGTTCAGATCAAACTTGCGGATACAAACGAAGCTTATATAATCAAAATCTCTATCCTTTATACTTGCATGATTTATCCGGTCACTATGGACTAACGGGCGGCCCCATCCTTAACAGGCATGGCATCTTCGAAGACAGACAGGAAATCAGAACTTTGACCGATCAATACGAGGTGCAGAATGTTTGGTGGGAGAAACCGGGATGCCTGTATCCTTTTTTATTCAAACTGGGTGCTGTGCCTGCCGGCTTTGCATTCATCGCTACCCCTCCTTATTGCGCCAAAGCTGTAAACTACTTCGTAAACCGGAAAAGAACATCACCGGACAGAAGTTCTGGAGAAAGACCGTATCGGGCTATGGAAAAGGCAAGTATGAAGAGAAGCTTGAAACGACCGTAGACGGCCCTAAGATGGTATTTAGATTTAATAATGGAGACAGACAGGAGCTATAGAGAATGGAAATTATAGGCGAGCGAATACAGCTAAGGGATTTTACCGGCAGCGACCGGACTTTTTTCGGGGAATTGGAGGGCCATGAGCTGACCACCCGTTTCGAGAACCACAAACCGGATGCCGCACAAATTCAAAAGGATTTTGAAGCAGCTTTATCACATGCACAGTGCAAACCCCGTGAGCATTTCAATTTGATCATTTGCAGAACTGCAGATAACATACCCTTAGGTGGCGTCAGCCTTAAGCTGAACTGGTCAGAAATCAGGGAATGGGAAATCGGCTGGGCGCTGCATCCGGATTTTTGGCGGCAGGGTTATGCTGCGGAAGCGGTTAGGCTGATGACCGGCTATGCCTTTGAATCTCTTCAGGCCCATCGAATCGTAGCGTATGCCAACGCCGATAACATCCGCTCTGAGAACCTGATGATCCGTGTGGGCATGATCAAAGATGGCGTACTCCGGGAGACAAGATATTGCAATCAAACCTGGTGTGATGAGCTGATCTATTCGATGCTTGAAAAAGACTGGGTCCAGCTTAATCTATAGGGCAGCAGCACTCCCTCAAGTATTCAATGATACCTCTCATTTACAGGGATAAAAGGAACAGGGTCAGCACGACTATGCTGACCCTGTTTATTACTATATAGATTGAACTTAAAAACTTGAGAAAAGGGAAAGGAGCAACGGAGGGGAATTTGGGAACTGGAGGAACGGTAGTGTCCGCCTGAAAGCTTTCCGAAGGAAAGCTAGCATCGAAAGCATAAGCAGTCTTCGGATTTCTACCGCTATAGCGGTTAAAATCAAGAAATTTGAAGACAACAGCGGCCGGAAGTCCAAATATTCACTGTAGTTGCGACTGGTCCTGAAATCTAAAACCACAAGTTCAATCTATATAGTTTCAGTGTGTACAAGGCAAAGGTTATTGATTAACTACAGGAATCTTAAGCTTGATCTCCGATAGGCCCTCTTCCTCTGATCCAGTCTTAATTAACAGCTCCATAGACCTTGGGTTATCCAAAAGATTGCTGCTGAGCAGATAACTAAAACCCTCATCCGTCCCACCCCCGGAGTAAGAGAGAAGCTGATCTACACCCTTTTTCGTTTCAGAGGCAATTTCTGTTCCCTTGATCGCCACAAACAATTTGTCTCTAATTTGCCATTGATCACGCTCGTTCTCCCGCAACGCCAAATTCACCCGGGTCATTAAGGGGGAGAATTCAACCTGGGTCAGCGTTATCTCATGCCCTTCCAGTGTAAAAGTCTTGTCCGGATATACGGTTTGGGTTGGGTGCTCCTTAAACTTGGAAGCTAAAGTAAAACTGATTTTAAGACTGGGAGAATATTGAACATCTTCATAAGCAATTTCCGAATTGGGGTCCTCCATCATGCCAGGGTCTACCAAAGCAATTTTAAAATCCGCTTCCAGCTGTTCAGGGAATGGCTTGTTCCGGTCGAGGTCGAACGTGCTCCGCCCGATGAATTTACTGTAACTCTTCACACCCGGTCCCCTAAAATGGCTGGCCACCCGCATCGTATCTTTCAAATAACTGTTCGTTGCCTTGTCTTCAAGCTTTGCACTATTAATACTGTGAATCTCCTGAGCGTTATCTGTGGTAGCCGTATATAGAATAATAAGCTTATTCTCGTCCGCAGTAACGGCGTTCAAGGTCACCGTAAAGCCTTCGCTGCTCACCGATTTGTTGATCTTTTGAATATATCCGTTTCTAAGTGCGGAATAAACGGTTTCGTCGTCGACATCAAATGAAGAAAGATCTTTGAAATCCTCCAGCCCTGTCCAGTCGATTCTTTGCAACGGCCGGGCCGTTTGCGGCTCTGACTGGATATAGGGAAGAACAAACAGCAGAATGGCGACCGCAGCAGCTGCGGCAAATCCCATGAATGTGCTTCTGGAGAATAAAGCCATCTTGCTTTTTCGCTTCCCCCTCTCAAGCCCCTGTTGAACCGCAAATCTTATCGCGCTGCTCTGCTGCTCCAATTCCACTTCTACCTGCTGGTGCATCTGAACCGCGTTTGATAGCAATTCCTCTTCTTCCTTGTTACTGATCATTCCAGTCACCCCGATTCCTGATAATCGTCCTAAGCTGCTTAAGCCCTTTATGCTGCCAGGTTTTGATTGTCCCTTCCGGCTTGTTCAACAATTCCGCAATCTCTGTCAACGTCATGTCATTATAGTATTTAAGCAGCAGCACATGACGGTACTTGGGTTTCACCTGTTCAAGCGCCCAGAGCATTTCCATCCTGCTGGTATTATGCATTGTAACGGGCTCCTGCATCTGTTCGTCCGCTGTCAGAACACTTCGCTTGCGTCTTCTCTGCTCATCTATGCAGACATATATCAGAATCCGGATGATCCAAGATTTAAATGCCTTGGGATCTTTCAGCGTTTTCCGCTTGATCCACGCCCGGCAGGTCATTTCCTGTACCGCTTCCAGCGCATCGTTCCGGTTACCCAAATAACTGTAAGCTATACGATACAGCTGCTCGCTATGCTCTATCACAGTGTCATAGAACACAGATTCTTCCCGCGACACTGTACTGCTAACCCTCTTCATCTCTACCCCGGACATTGTCATCTTTCCTCCTACTCCCCCTTACCTTACATAGTTAAGACGGGGAGAACACACAAACAGTTTTCTTAAATTGTAATTTATCCTTTTCTTCACTCCGCAAAGTCAAAATAGACAAAAAAAAGCCGTAAACCCCGCCTTTCAGCGGGACTACGACTTTTCGATAAATGTATGTTACAGCACCCAGTTTCCTTTGCGGAATACGGGTTCAATGGTACCATCCGCCAGTTCGCCGTCGATATCAAGCTCAGCTGAGCCGACCATGAAATCAACATGCGTCAAACTTACATTGGCACCTTTCGCCAGCAGTTCTTCGCTGCTTAGTCCAACGCCGCCTTCAATATTGACAGGGTAAGCACTGCCCAGCGCAAAATGGCAAGACGCATTCTCATCGATGCCTGTATTATAGAATACCCGGCTCATACGGGAGATTGGCGAGTCGTGCTGCACCAGGGCCACTTCGCCCAGGTAGGAAGCACCTTCATCCGTTTCCAGAAGTGAAGTCAGATGCTCACGCCCGGACTCGGCATCGTATGCGGTAACCTTGCCGTTTGTAAAAGTAACGGTGATGCCATCCACTAGACGCCCGTTCAAATTCAGCGGAAGGGTACTGGCCACTGTGCCGTTGACGCCTGTGCGACGCGGCATCGTGTAGATTTCTTCAGTAGGCATATTCGCTACGAAGTATACGCCGCTGCCATTCTCGCCGCCGCCACCGCGCCACAAATGGCCTTCAGGCAGTTCCACATGCAGGTCCGTGCCGGGGGCGCGGTAATGCAGGCTTTTGTAGCGCTTCGCATTCATCCGGTCCTGGCTTTGCTTCAGCTGGGCAATATGCTCCCGCCAGGCTGCAACAGGGTCCTCACTGCCTACGCGGTTCATCTGGAATACCGCTTCCCACATCGCTTCCACTCGTTTTTCTGCTGGAAGATCGGCAAATACCTTATCCGCCCATGCACGCGTCGGCGCTTTGATGAGGGACCAGCTGATTTTATTGTTCCGGGTATAGTTCTGATATTTCTTCCGCGCCACTGCAGCAGCCTTGACGGCTGTTGACACCTTCGAGGAATCAATGCCGCGGAAAAGCTCCGGATCGGGTACTTTAATATGTAAGATAGCTCCACCCTCTTCGGCAAAACCCTCCAGCATATCCGCATGCCATTGCGGGTAATAACCAAAAGAGTCTTCGGGAGCCTTTTCGTAACGGATGCGCGTAACCGCCTCATCATCCCAGTCCACCATGACGTATTTAGCACCGGCTTCATAGGCTT
The DNA here is from genome assembly GCF_038007405.1 of Paenibacillus sp. FSL M7-1046. NCBI lineage: Bacteria > Bacillati > Bacillota > Bacilli > Caryophanales > Paenibacillaceae > Paenibacillus > Paenibacillus sp. FSL M7-1046. The sequence goes on from NZ_JBBOXB010000001.1 coordinate 6,645,902, forward strand.
TGCCTACGATCAGGCGCGTAAGCTCGGCTGTCTCCAGGGGAGAATGGATCATCAGCACTTGTCCAGGCTGTACATTTACTCCGACCTTCACAACGAGGTCCGCATATTTCTCCAGCATCACTTCAAAATCCTTCATGACTTCTTTTCCTCCATATCTAAGATTGCTGTAGTTCTACAAATCCAAACGAACTGCTCTTGTTATTTTAACGCAAAATGATCCTCGTTGCGATTCTTTATGATTTGACCTCTACTGTTGCCCATTCCCCACCAGTTTACCAGAGTAAGTACCGGATTCGTCAGACTGTATCCTAATAAGCGCCCTGCCAATTTCAGTATGACTGCTGTAGGCAGTAAGGGTCAGTTCACTTTCCCTATTCTTGCTGGGTAATGGCGACCAATAAATCGTATCTCCGGATGCAATGGCCGTCTCCGTTCCAAGCTCATGCACCACATAATCCGGCGGAGTCCAGCGAAGAAAACTGCCCTCTGTTGTCTGCAGCCTGATTTCATCCGCGCCGTCAGCCGTGATCTGTATCGGAAATCCCGGCGACCTGCTGTTGGTCACACGATAGTCCCCGATGGGGAACTTAATTTCCGGCTGTACCTGTTGCGGCTCACCGTTTGCCGCGTACACCGTTACCGCGAAGATGTCTGACAGGAAGGGGCGTTGACCCGGCTGGCGCTGGCCGTTACTCTGGATCAGAAACAAACTAAGCAGTGAAAGAAGAACCAGCGCTACGGCGATAATGGATATGGCAGGTTGTAGTCTATAACGGCAGGTTAGTGTAGGCTTACCTGTATCCGATTCAGCTTTTTCCTGAACGGCTTTCTTCACTATCCCTTCTGCAAGCTCTGTTGAAGCCGTAATTTTCCTCATCCCATTCACATATTTATTCATCCTCCATCCCTCCCATTACGGCTTTCAGCCGCTCTCTTGCACGCTTCAGCTGTGTGCGGACTGTACCTTCTTTATACTGCAGCATTGCGGCAATCTCTGCCGTGCCGTAATTTTCGAAATAATAGAGATGAATGACTATCCGGTATTTGACGGGAAGCTTCAGCACTGCTGATACCACTTCCCTATCCTCCTTTTCAGGTATGGGCAATTCCGGTCTTTCCAGAGCAGAGATGTACCTTTTCCATGGGCTTCGCAGCATGTCCTTACACCGGTTAATGGTGACTCTTATCATCCATGCGCGTTCATGATCCTGATCTGCAAACTCAGGATGATGCTGAAACAGTCTGATAAAGACATCCTGGCAAATATCCTGCGCGTCAGCCATATTCCTGACATAAGCTAAGGCCAGCCGCAGTACCATGTCCGAATGTTTCCGGACCATTTCATTTATGTATTTCTCAGTGCAGGGCAACTGTTTCTCCAATCCGTCTCCCCCCTTCACTGATAACACGCCGGAACCCGCGAATATGTTTCACTTCTTCACAAAAAAATACGGCCCCGTGCAGGAGCCGCTGTCTGCTTCTCATAGATAGGCCAAAGGGTTCTATTAACCTGTGGCAGCATCAGTGTCTATTGTTTATCCACCTGCAACAAGGTCACGGTCTTCACAGCGTAAGTATGCTGAATCTTTTCTTCTGCGATGATATTCAGTTTGGTCAGACTGGCCACCTTTGCCGGATCGGTCTTTGAGAGCAGACGCCAAACCTCCGGGTCGGACAACGTGTTGTACAGCTTTTCATCATCATATTCCTTGCGGTTCTGTGTGACAAGCTTAACCTTGTAGCTGCCAATCACTGCCTCCGTCTCCCCGAGTTCACTGCAGTAGGACAAAATGTCCTGCCGCAGCTCGGCCAATTCCTTCTCAAGCTCCTTTTGTTTTGTTTTGAGTTTATAATACTGCTGAACCTTCTTCTCCATCATTGCTCACGCTCCTCTCCAAACATATGTATGCCGGATGAGGCCAATAAATAAGTTGAGCCCTATTCCATAAACTTCTATAATAAAATAGATTCTGCTGCAGTGATTCCGCCAGTAAGCAACGTCTAACCGCAAGGGTATGTTCAAGTGCGGGTAAGCTCAATAAACTAACAAAATGGCAGGTGAACCATGTTTCAATCGTATCTATTTCCGATCTCTTACGCCTTTATGACCTTTCCTGTAGCGGCGCTGTTCTTCACGCTGCCTTTTCTCATTGTTCAATACCGGAAGCATGGATATATCAACAAGATCAGGGCAGTTGTTCTTTATTTGCTGCTGCTCTATCTGCTGAACGCCTTTTATCTCATCATGCTGCCGATGCCGGCGTCCCGGCACAACCTGCCCCCTTCGGGCAATACAATTCAGCATATCCCACTGCAATTTATTCAGGAGATTCTGAAAGAAGGCAATTTTTCCGCTCAGCAACCCTCAAGCTATCTGGCATTGCTGCGCGAGCCTGCATTTCTTCAGACCGTGTTCAATATCGTCTTGACGATTCCCTTCGGCTTGTTCCTGGGCTACTATTTCCGCACCCGGTGGGTGGTGTGCATTCTGCTGTCCTTCTCGCTCTCATTGCTGTTCGAGATCACCCAGATCACCGGCATCTACGGTATATTTGATTATCCTTACCGTATCTTTGATGTCGACGACCTGATCACCAATACGCTTGGCGGAATGATCGGATTCAGAATTGCCTTGTGGATTTCAGGATTGCTCCCAAAGATCGAACAGCTCGACAACCACGAGGATCTGGCGGCCAAAAGAGTCACCTTCACCCGCCGCAGCATCGCCTTTATGCTGGATGCCTTCGTATGGCTGACTGGGCTCACCCTGTTGAATGCCTTGTCTGTATCAGGAGCATTCTGGATATCAACCAGTGTCTTCTGTCTGCTCGTGCCCTGTCTGGCCGGAGGAAGAACACTTGGCAAATGGATCGTGCGCATCCGTATAAGCACTCAAAGGGAACGGCTCCGGCTGTGGATGCTGATCACCAGATACTTGCTGCTGTATGGGCTACTGATTGGAATGAACCGCCTAATTCTTGTTTCTTCTCAGCTCGACGGTCTGACCTCTGCCCTAGCAACAGTTATTCGTATTGCTGTATTACTGGGGGACATGGCATTTAGTATTCATCTATTTATTGGAATCTTTAAGAAAAAACGAGTGTTATTCTATGAGAACATAAGCCAGACCTGCAACGTAATTACATGGCCGGAGAAGAAGCAGGAATCCGCTAAGGATGTTACAAATTCAGTTGTCAATTAAGAGAGTTTTTTCATGGATAGCATAAGAGGCCATGTTCCCCACTTACCGGGGACGCATGGCCTCTTTGCATTTTGAAAGTAATTTAAAACTAGGAATCCAGTTCCTTAATCGTCAGCACCACCGGACAATGGTCGCTGCCGAGGACATTACACTCGATACCGGCCTCCACCAGCTGCGGAGCCATCCGTGATGAAGCCAGGAAATAATCAATCCGCCAGCCGACATTGCGCTCTCTGATCTTCGGCATATAGGACCACCAGCTATAGGCCCCTTCTGTGTCAGGGTAAAAATATCTAAAGGTATCCACAAAACCTGAGTCAAGCAATGTCGTCATTTTACCGCGCTCTTCATCGGTAAATCCTGAATTCCCCCGGTTGGATTTCGCATTTTTCAAATCAATATCCTGATGGGCGACGTTGAGGTCACCGCAGACTACAACCGGTTTATGCTGATCCAGCGCCAGCAGATAATTGCGGAACCGGTCCTCCCATTCCATTCTATATTCCAGACGGGTCAAATCCCGTTTGGCATTCGGAGTATATACATTTACGAGATAGAAACCGGCAAATTCCAAAGTAATAATCCGGCCTTCCGGCTCTGTATCCTCCTCTATTCCATATCGTACGGAGAGCGGTTTGATTCTGGTAAAGACCGCCGTTCCCGAATACCCCTTCTTAAGGGCATAATTCCAATATTGCATATATTCCTCACCCTGCTCCAGGACAATTTGCCCCTCCTGCAGCTTTGTTTCCTGCACACAGAAGATGTCTGCACCGCTTTCCTTAAAGAAATCGTTAAAGCCTTTGTTCACACAAGCTCTCAGACCGTTTACATTCCAGGACACCAGCTTTATCATGTTCATTCTCCTTACATTTCGCTAGAATTATCCCCAGTGTAACATATTATAAGCTGTTTAGAGTTGCTATGCGTGATACAATAACTGGGCTTGCTTCTTCCAATCTACTAAAATATGCGGGGGTTCCTAAGGCTATGAATATACCAAAACTGCTTCGCAGCTTTAACTTTTTATATTTTGCCCTGCTCGCCATGTTCATTCCCTTTCTTCCGGTCTACCTGGATAATCAGGGTCTGAGTCCGGCGCAAATCGGATTTGTTGTCGGCACCGGCGGTTTCATAACGATAGTCGCCCAGCCGCTATGGGGAATGATCAGCGACCGGACAAAAACCATCCGTAAAGTACTGCTGTTCCTGCTGCTGTGCTCAGCCATTGTCGGCTACCTGCTGTATGTCTCAAACAGTTACAGCCAGCTGATCCTGTTCGCTATGCTGCTCTACTTTTTCCTAATGCCGATTGATCCGTTGACAGAAAGCCTCAATTTCCGTATCGCCGAGTCTTCCGGGATCAGCTACGGCTCAATCCGCACCTATGGTGCGCTCGGTTATGGTATCATGGCGCTGCTGACCGGATATGTGATGTATTATTTTGGCGCACAAGGTCTAGGGCTGCTGTTTGCCGGCAGCAGTCTGCTAGGCTTCCTGGTCAGCTGGAACATGCCGGATGCCCCGGTTACCGGGAAACCGGTCACCCTGGACAGTCTCAAGCATTTCCTCTCCAATAAAGAAACGCTGTTATTTCTGCTGCTGGTCTTTGTCAGCTCTGTACCGGCAAGAATGAACGATACCTTTCTGGGGGTATATATTATTGATCTGGGCGGAGGATCAGCATTGGTGGGACAGTCATTTTTCCTTGCGGCAATAAGCGAAATCCTTGTGTTTGCCTTGAGCTTCTGGTGGCTGCGCAAAGGCAAGGAGCTGATTATCATCGCTTTCGCGGGAGCCTTCTATTTCCTTCGTTTCTTTATTTCTGCCTGGATTACCGATCCGCAGCTGCTCACTTACCTGCAGGTTCTGCAGTTGCTCACATTTCCCGTCTTCTACTCGGCGGCTATCCAGTACCTGTACAGCATTGTACCGGAGGAATGGCGGGCTACGGGCCAGACAGTGCTGGCGCTTCTGTTCTTTGGGGTGTCGGGCATCCTGGCCTCATATGCGGGAGGTGCCATTTATGACAGGTTCGGGGGCAAAACGTTCTTTTTATGCGTATCGGCATTGTCCTTTACCGGCATGATCTTTGGCCTCATTCTTTACCGGATTTATGGTAGACATAGCCGTAAAGGAGAACATGCAGCAACTCTATAAGACCGGAAGCCGTGTCAGCGTTAAGGAGAATCAATAAAATCTGGAGAGTACAGCGATTGGAATAACGGTCCGTTCGCGGAACGTTCTAAATTGTGCTAATCTCTTAAGTCATTCGCTGCTGCATTAATAGAAACGGAGAATATAATGTTCTATCATTGGAAAGCAGAGCTGCCTCTGATTTCTAATGTAATGCCAGAGTATCCCGCCCATACTCTCTCATTTCACTCCCCCTGCTAACATCCCTGGACGTTCAACGGCCAGGGATGTTTTGCGCGCTATAGGATAAACAGATTACATACAGCTTGTTCTTAGAACTCCCCTTCAGGCATAGGTCCCGTATATATGGATTGCGGTCGAAAAATACGGTTGTTGGCGGCTTGCTCCAGAATATGCGAGGTCCAACCCACAATTCTGCCGGACGTAAACGTAGGCGTGAAGATCTCCGGGTCCAGTTCCAGTGCCTGCAGGATCGCGGCGGCATAGAACTCAACGTTAGTGAACAACCGGCGTCCCGGTTTGTATTCCTCAAGCAGGCGGATCGCCGTATGCTCGACATGAATCGCCACATCGAAGGAAGGATCCTTGCCGATCATTTCTTCGGTAGCAATCTTGAGCGCTTCGGCGCGGGGATCTTTGGTCTTGTAAATGCGATGACCGAAGCCCATAATCTTGCCACCTTTATCCAGAACCTCACGGATCCATGGCTCAGCCCGCTCCTTCGTTCCAATATCCGCCAGCATTGAGATGACTTCGGAGGGTGCTCCGCCATGCAGCGGACCTTTCATCGCCCCAATGGCACCACATACGGCTGCGCACATATCAGATTCGGTGGAGAGAACCACCCGTCCGGCAAAAGTCGAGGCATTCATTCCATGCTCCATGCAAAGAATCAAATACGCACTAAGTGCCTGCACATGGGCTTCCTGCGGAATTTGTCCATTCAGCATATACAAATAATTAGCGGCATGCCCAAGCTCTGGAAGCGGGTTCACAATAGGCAGTCCTTTTAACCTGCGGTATCTGTAAGCAATAATCGTTGGCAATAACGCAGTCAACCGCACGGCTTGCCGGAGCGTCGGTGGCCATGTTGCATTCCCCTGCTCCCCTAACGCAGCTACTGAGCTTTGCAGAACCAGCATCATCGGAACCGAAGCCGGGAGCAGATCAACAATTCTGCACAGATACTCCGGCATCGCTCTGGCCGCTGCCATTTCCAGCTTCAACATCTCCAGTTCCTCCGAACTTGGCAGATGGCCATTCCACAGCAAATAAGCTACTTCTTCGTAACTTCGGCTTATTGCAAGTTCTTTCGCCCTATATCCGCGGTAAACCAGATAACCCTTTTCTCCGTCTACCAAACCAATTTCTGTTTCTCCAGCCACTACACCTTCCAACCCGCTTACTGTTGCCATTGCACTTAACCCCTTTTCCGATCCAATAGGAATTGAACACTATATTAGGAGTATATGCTGTAAATCCCATATTGCATATTTATAGTTTTTTATGAATACATAAAAATAATTTATCAGGTTAATGTATCGAGGGCTGCCCGATAAGCTGCTTTAGCTTGGCTTCTGTATTTGAAGCTCCTGCGGGGGTATAGATGCTGCAGCGCAGATCCGTGCTTCCGTGAACCTGAAGTGAGGTTAGATGAAACAGCATCTTACCGGCTTTGGCATGGCGGAATTCGAGCACCACATCGGGAGCCGAGCTAACCTGGCTCTCCTCCCAAAGTGCTTGAAAAGCAGGATGTTTGCCCTTCATCTCCGCAATGAAATCATCATACCAATGATCTTCAACATATTGCCCGTAGTACGCCCGGAAAATAGCCAGATAACCCCTGACGAATTGTTCCCAGTTCACAGCAAGCCGCTGAAATTCCTTGCGTTCGAACAAGAGGCGGATCATGTTCCGTTCTTCTTGCGGCAACGAGGCAAAATCCAGAAAAACATGTGCCGCCGCTTCATTCCAGCCGACGATGCCGCAGCGCCGGTCCGAAATAAGGGTCGGGCAGGTGGTAAGCTCCTGCAGAATTTTCTGCAGTGGCGGGCTAATGACGGAAACCTCCACCTGCTCAAATGGCATATTCCCGGGACCATTCTCAAGGGCCAAAGCGAATAAATAGCTACGCTCATCCTTGGTCAGCTGCAGTGCCGAGGCAATGCAATCCAGCACAGATGCCGATACTTTGATATCACGTCCCTGTTCCAGCCAGGTATACCATGTGCTGCTGACTCCGGCAAGCTGCGCTACCTCTTCTCTGCGGAGCCCGGGCGTTCGTCTGCGCGTTCCTTCCGGCAAACCTGCGTCAGCGGGAGAGATCGCCGCCCGGCGTGATTTTAAGAAATCCGATAATGCCTGAAGCCTCGTCTGATTGGACAATATCTGTTCCTGCCTTTCTGAAACCGTCCTATAAATAGTAGTAATTATACTAGTATAAACTACAACTTGTAATAGGATAAGCAAAGTGGAAAAATACATGTATAACCCCTATGTACAAGGATGGAGGAGGACGATTATGGAACGCGTAGTAATTACCGGGATGGGCTTGATCTCGCCCCTTGGCAACACTGTAGAGCAATTCTGGAGCCGCCTGACTGCAGGCGAATCGGGAATTTCCGAAATAACTTCATTTGATACCTCACATTTCAAATCCAAAATTGCCGCTGAAGTGCGGGACTTCGATCCTGAGGGCAGATTCGGCCGCAAGGAAGCCCGCCGGATGGACCGGTTCACCCAATTCGCACTGGCTGCCGCCGAAGATGCGTGGGAGCATTCCGGTCTTCAGCGTGATCAGATTGACAAAGAACGGCTTGCTGTATATGTAGGTTCCGGGGTAGGCGGTATTCATACCTTGATGGAGCAAGGGGATGTACTGCGGACACGGGGACCAGAACGAGTCAGTCCCACCTTGATACCCATGCTGATCTCTAACATGGCGGCTGCGACGATCAGCATTAAGCTGGGAGCGTTGGGTCCTACTCTCTCCCCGGTCACCGCCTGTTCAATCGGCAATACGGCGATCGGAGAAGCGTTCCGGTTAATCCGTTACGGCGGAGCTGATTGTGTAATTGCCGGAGGCTCCGAGGCGGCGGTCAGCGAGATTTCGTTGGCCAGCTTCGGAAACGCCACTTCCTTATCCACCTGCAACGATGAGCCCGAGAGAGCCAGCCGCCCGTTTGACGGCAAGCGTGACGGGTTCGTTATCGGCGAAGGCGGCGCGATTGTCATTCTGGAATCACTCTCCCACGCCTTGCGCAGAAATGCCGTGATTCATGGAGAAGTCATCGGTTATTGCGCCAGCTCTGATGCTTATCACATGGTAGCCACCCATCCGGAAGGCATCGGTGCTTATCAGGCGATGAAGCTTGCACTCCGCGAAGCGGGAATCAAGCCGGAGGAAGTGGATGTTATCAGCGCCCATGCAACCAGCACCATTATCGGGGACCGCTCGGAAACATTGGCGATAAAGAAGCTGTTCGGGGAAGCGGCTTACCGCATTCCGGTTACCGCCAACAAATCGATGACCGGCCACACGCTCGGAGCTGCCGGCGGGCTGGAAGCCATCGCTCTGATTCAAAGCCTGAGTAGCGGCATCATTCCGCCTACCATCAATCAGGAAACCCCTGATGAAGTATGCGACCTGGATTATGTGCCTAATATTGCCCGCAAAGGCGAGCTCAAGATTGGAATCTCCAATTCTTTTGGTTTTGGCGGCCATAATGCTGTTATCGCCCTAAGCAAGTACGAGAATAGATAACATAAGAATAATTTGTATCGTGAAGCATATAAATGCTTATATTTTGTAAAAAGCTCCAGCTCACCATTCTTCACAGTGGGCTGGAGCTTTTGGTCAAATATATAATAATAGATTTATTTGCTCTCTGCTGCTGACGAGACATGACTTCCCCAGATAGCAATCCCCTCGGCAGAAAGTGCACTGAACGTCATGACTTGGGCCTCAACGGCTTCATTCCATTCTTGCAGGAAGACACCACTGTACACGGTCCCATCTATTGTCAGCTCAGCGTTGTGTTCTCCGTTTATCGTCCATGTTCCCGTTACCGCTCCCGATATCTTACCGTCGCCGCCCAGCTGAATCAGTTCCGACTGCACTGTATTTGCAGTAATGTCTTTGCCATGATTCACATATTTGTAATCTCCGGCGACTTCCGCTGCAGTATAAGTCCCGATCTTCTCACCGCTGTAACGATGAGGAGCGACAACCGGCCAGCCGTCCTTGTTCATGAACATCTGATGTACTCGAACTTCGTGTTCTTCTCCCCGGTTAGGGAATCGCGTATGGAAGATCAGATAATATTCCTCTTTCTTCGCATCATAATAAGCCGAATTATGTCCCGGCGACAAGTAGCCAACCTCGCTTACAGCATTCTCAGTTGAACTATTGATGAACTTAAAGTTGCCCATCAGCTTCACCCCGTAAGGTGAATAAGCCGGATCATCGAACAGCTTGTCGGCCGTGCCCTTGGCGTCAATCATCGCTTTGCCTTCGGAGTCTTCAAAGGGACCATCAGGATTCTTGGAACGCGCTACGCGGATATTATAGCCGCCTTTGGTGTCCAGTCCCCCGTAGGAGAGAAACAGATAATAGTAATCGGTTTCCGGACTGTACAGCATATAAGGGCCTTCAATCCGGGCGTGATTTGCTCCCAGCAGCTTTTTGCCATAGCCTTGGTCCGGCAACGGGAAGCCGGTAGCGGCATCCAGCTCCATAATAAAGATCCCGCCGGAATAGGAACCATACACCATCCACAGCTTGCCGTCTTTATCAAAAAACACATCAGGGTCAACCACATTCGGTTTGACAGTAGCATCATAAATCTCACCGTCATTGCCTACACCAGCCATGCCGGATTTCAGGATAATCCCCTGATCCTTATACGGTCCTTCAATCTTGTCGGCTACGGCAATACCCATTGCAGACAACGGAGAATCCCCACGGCAGGCGTTATAGTACATATAGAACTTCCCGTCCGCCAGCTGAATCACATCCGGTGCCCACAGTGTGTCCGACTGGGCCCAACTCAGGGTCTGGCTCAATTCCTCGGTCACGTTGGGAATCAGCACGTTGCCGTCCGCTACGCCGGAGGAAATTTGTTTCCATGATAACAGGTCCTTGGATTTGGCTGAAGCCAAATGGGAACCGAATACATAATATGTATTGTTCACCTTGATAACAGAAGGATCATGTACTGAAACATTATCGAACTTCGGCGTACCGCCGTCACCGCTGCAGCCTGCCAATAATGTTAACGAAATCAATGTGGTCAATGTGTATTTTTTCATTATCTTACCTCCTATGTATACCCTTACATTTTGCTGCGAAAATAACATTTAGTCAATACTTTTATTTACACATATTAGTTTCGTTTTAAATATATATAAAATATAAAATTCTGCACCCACGCAAAAAAGCGCCAAGCCTTACGAAGGCCTGACGCTAATCTCAATAGTATGCCATTACTTGATCTAATTAATTCACGCTGAAGCTTTCCACCAGAACCGGCTCCGGATAAGCATTTTTCAGCACGCGTTGTCTCTTCTTCACAACTTCAGGCGGCTCTACAGCCGGAGCCATCGGATGCATCAGCCAGGATTTCACCAAATGGGAGTCCGAAACCTTATACATTGGCGGCTCTTTCTCCATATCGATTTGCATCGCATAGGTGCTGCGCAAGGCAAAGGCGTCGCCCTTAGGCGGTTTGATCAGATCGGGAGGGGTTCCTGGAATGGCTGTAAGCTTGGTGCCTTTGCTTTCCAGACTCGGCATGGAAGCGAGCAATCCCCAGGTATATGGATGTCTTGGGTCATAGAAAATTTCTTCCGCTGTGCCCATCTCGACAATTTGTCCGGCATACATAACGGCTACACGGTCGGCCATTCGGGCCACGACACCGAGATCATGGGTGATAAAGATGATTGCCGTATCAATTTTCTTCTGGATATCCTTCATCAGGTCAAGAATCTGCGCCTGAATGGTTACGTCGAGCGCTGTTGTCGGCTCATCGGCGATCAGCAGCTTAGGGTTGGCTGCAAGTGCCATGGCAATAACAACACGCTGGCGCATACCGCCGCTGAACTCATGCGGGTACTGCTGGAAACGACGCTCAGGTGAAGGAATTCCCACCAAATTGAGCAATTCGACACCCCGTTTGTATGCAGCGTCTTTGGACATTTTCTCATGTTTGAACAGAACCTCGGTAATTTGCTTACCGACCTTCATCATTGGATTCAGCGAGGTCATCGGATCTTGAAAGATCATACCGATTTCCTTACCGCGAATCTTCTGCATTTGCTTCTCACTCTTCTTAATCAGGTCTTGACCATCGAACAAAATCTGTCCACGTTTATAAATGCCCTGCGGCTCAGGAACAAGCTTCATGACCGCTTGGGAAGTTACGCTTTTACCGGAACCGGATTCGCCTACAATCGCCAGTGTTTCCCCTTTATTTACATGGAAGTTGACGCCACGGATTGCTTGCACTTCTCCGCCGCGTGTTTTGAAAGATATTGCTAGGTCCTTTACCTCTAAAAGGCGCTCCATCCTGTCACCCTCTCTGCTCTTTTCAAGATATGATAATGATTCTCAGTATATAGAAAGGCAATAAGTATTATTTTATCTATCTTTATAGTCTTACGTCAAGTGCTTTCTGAAAATGTGTCTTTATAGATTCAAGCGGTTTCACCCTTGATTACGGCGCATTCTGCTCTTCATCAGGCCCCAGACAGCCGGTGGAGCCAGGCACAGCAAGAGGAATAGCGACCAGCCTATATCCGCAAAGCTAACGGTCTCTGCCTCCAGCAGCCTGTAAAAGGCATACACTGAATAAGGCAATGCTACTAACACCGCGGTTACTACGCCGGGAGTATACAGTTTCAGATAGATACTTTGCCCCAGATGTGTAAAAACATGCAGCAGGAAAACGGCAAGAACCGCCAGATATAACCAGTAAAAAGAAAAGAATACTGCAAGTACGGTCACTGTTACTATCAGAATATACACGAACAGCACATCCATAGCAAAAGCCCGCGTCGTCATGTGCATGGTACTCCTATACATTGTGCTCATGTACTTAGGAAGAGCCGCTTCCACGCGGCTGCCGTATTTGCCTGCCCAAGACTCAACAGTAAGTATTTCTTCAAAATCATGAAACATGAAGCATACAGGCAGCAACCACAACAAGCTTATCGTATCGATATGAAGATTCAGCCAACTCAGCATTTGTAAACCAGCCTCCCACAAAAGAAGTTTTTTTCGGTTAATCAGAGCAGCAAGAAGACCGGTCTCCCTTCAGAGGACCGGCCTTCCGCGTTCTATTTTATGGCTTCACCGCTGCCTGTGAATGTTCTCCAGCTCTCCGTCAGGTTATCCAAGGTCCAGCTTACATGATTCTCATCCTTATACTGCCGTGAATAACACTCAATCACAAGGATGAGGTCGAGATACAGGTCATAGAGTTTCTTACGCCGCATCTCGTTCGGGCTGTCGAAGATGAGACCATAGCCTTTGTGGAAGGCTGCTGAGTCCTCGAAGTGGCGGAAATAATACTCCTGCAACACATCGCCCCACAGCGCTCTCTCCCAATCAATTATGGAGACAATAACTCCATCCTTCACAAACAGATTGCCATTCCACAAATCCCAATGCACAAGCCGGGGTTCGGTTACCTCATCAAGGGCGGGATAATATTGCTCCAGCACCCGTTTAATTTCATCGTGGGACGCCGGTAATTTGGCTTCCAGTCTGGCGGCATCAGCAAGCAGGTTATTCATCAGCGAGGTGAAGCTCTCCCGCCATGAGGCTACCGTTCCTTCCGGCATCTGCCCGAACAGGCCAAACTGCGGTCCCTTAATCTCGTTAATCAACCGCTGATACCGTCCCAGCTCCTGCTCGATGGAGGCTCTTTGTTCGATGGACAAAGTATCTTTCACTTCACTGTAGGGCTGCCCTTCAATCTTCTCCATGAAAAAATAGGGAGATGGAATTAGCTGCAGGCTTTCGTCATAACTGTATACGGCTGGCACAGGAATACCACCGGCTGTCTTGACCAGCTGCAGGGCTTCTACTTCTGCCCGCATAATATCCTTCTCATAGCTTAACGTTTCCGTCTCATCTGCAGGAGCGATCTTCAGAATCACAGTCTGGCCATCGCTTAATTCAAGATCATAAGCCGTATTAAAAAAACCCCCGGTCAGCTCCGAACAAGAGACAATCCCAGCATCTTTGCCGAAAGCCGTCTCTACCAGCAGTGCCAGCTGCCCGTCATCCAATTTGACTTTAGTGAAGCTATCCATAGTATTTACACCCACCACATATCAGCAAGCGGCTCTTCAATCAGCACTTGGCGAAGATTGTCTACCGCTTTGGAGAACCCTTCTTCGATGGACATCAGTCCATCTTCGTGTTCGATACTGACTACATAATCATAACCAACCAAGCGAAGGGCACTGATGATATCTGCCCAGACCTTCACGTCATGTCCATAACCGACTGAACGGAATTGCCAAGCACGGTCAAGCATATTGGTATACGACTGCATATCGGTCAATCCGTACATATTCACATTTACCGGATCAATCACGGTATCCTTGGCGTGGAAGTGATGAATCGCGCCCTGACGGCCGAGAATATGAATGGCCTGCACCGGATCAATGCCTTGCCACCACATATGGCTGGGATCAAGGTTGGCTCCGATAGCTTCACCTGCAGCTTCTCTCAGGCGCAGCAATGTCGCTGGCGTATGCACGGAAAACCCTCCGTGCAGCTCCAAGCCAATCTTGACGTCATGCTGTGTTGCGAACGCGCCCATTTCCTTCCAGTAAGGAATAACTTTATTCTCCCACTGCCAAGCCAGAATTTCCTGATAATCGTTCGGCCATGGAGCAACCGGCCAGTTGGGGTATTTGGCATCCTCATGGTCGCCCGGGCAGCCCGAGAAGGTGTTTACCACCTGAACCCCGAGTTTTTGCGCCAGTTTAACAGAGTTCACGAAATCTTCGTGGTCCTTGCGTGCCAGCTCTTTCTGCGGATGCAGCGGATTGCCGTGGCAGCTTAACGCACTGATCATCAGGCCGCGAGACTGCACCGCATGCTTAAATTCCTTCAGCGCCGTTTCATTCTCAAGCAGCAGCTTCGGATCACAATGGCTGTTGCCCGGGTTGCCGCCGGTGCCGATCTCCACTGCCTTAAGTCCTTTGGAAACTACATAATCCAGCGCATCCTCAAGCTTGCGACCGCCGAAAAGCACCATAAATACACCAAGTTTCATTGCCCTGACGCCTCCCATAGATAATAAGTCATGTTCGTTATTTAAACCCCGTAGATATCAAAATCCTTAATAATTTCATTGCTCTCCGCAGCCTCGAAAATCGCTTCAATCAGATTCTGCACACGCAGCACTTCCGCATTCTTGACGATAGGCTCAGCCGTACCTTCAATTACAGCGACAAAATTGTTGTAGAAACCGTCCGCAAGCTCTGCTGCCGGCGGCAGCGCTTCGGTAATGGTCGAGCCTTCTGAAGGCGGTGCCATCGTCTTGGTCAAGCCGACACCGGCACGGATCGGCGTGGGCTCCCGGTGTTCACTTTCATTGTTGCGGGTAACAATTCTTCCGGTCAGCGACCAGTCTTCGATTACTGCTGAACCTTCAATCCCTTTCACATACCATCTTGGCAATGTGATGAAGTTGGTCGTGCCGACCTCAACGATCGCCTTGATGCCATTTGCGAATTGCAGCACCGCTTCAAATCCGTCATCGACATCATTGCCGAGAATATAGCTCAGCGTGCTGGTCACGCTGATCACTTTACTGTCGATCATAAACAGCAACTGGTCCAGCAGATGTACGCCCCAGTCGAGCAACATACCGCCACCCTGCTCCTTCACATGGCGCCAGTCGCCGGGAATGCCATTGGCTCCATGTACGCGGGACTCAATCTGGAACAGTGCTCCAATCGTTTCCGTCTCGTACATTTGCTTGATCACGCGAAAATCCTCATCCCAGCGTCTGTTCTGATGAACCATCAGCACGCGTCCGGCTCCATCGGCCGCCGCAGTCATCTCCTTAAACTCAGCAGAGGACATTGCTACCGGCTTCTCACAGACGACATGCTTGCCGGCTTGGAGCGCACGGATGGCTATTTCTTTATGGACATCGTTCGGGGTTGCAATCAGAACCACCTCGACAACCGGGTCAGCAAGCACTTCCTCATAGCTGGCATAAGCTTTGTAACCTGCTTCTACTGACGCTTCGCGCCGTACTTCCAGTAAGTCGAACGTACCTGCGACTTCCAGGCGCTCATTCTCACCGATCAATTGTGCATGATAACTTCCCATTCCACCATAGCCGACAATAACCACAGAATGTTTGTTTGAACTCATGGATTCCACTCCTGCTTTTCTTATTGTATCCGTGTTAAATTCTCTTAGTTGTCAGAACTTCCGTCAAAATAGACTGCACGGCCAGTGCGTGCGGATTCATAAACAGCTTCCAGAATCTGCGTCACGACAAACGCTTGTTCAGGCTTGACGACCGGGTCCTTGTCTTCAATAACCGCCTCAAGCCACAAGCGGGCTTCGCGGTCAGCCTCGGTCTCTGCAGACCCGCTGTAGAAAGCAACGCCGCCGGAAGACAGGTCCACCTTTGTTTCATACAGGCGTCCGGCGCGCTCTCCGTTAATGCGCAGGCCGTCTTTCATATCCGCACCGCCTTCGGTGCCTGCAAGCAGCGTCTTCGCTTCACCGAATTCAGCGACATTCAGTGCCCAGCTTGATTCCAGCACGATGGTTGCCCCGTTCTCCATTGTAATAAAGCCGAAGGCGGAGTCTTCAACCTTAAATTGTTCAGGATCCCATGGACCGAACGCATTTGCGGCATTTTTACGCTGACCCAGCTTGTGGAAGGTAGAACCGACCACTACACGAGGTTTATAATTGTCCATCAGCCAGAGTGTCAGATCCAGGGCATGCGTTCCGATATCTATCAGCGGGCCTCCGCCCTGCTTCTCTTCATCCAGAAATACCCCCCAGGTCGGAACGGCGCGGCGGCGCAGCGCAATGGCACGGCCATAATAAATATCGCCCAGCTCCCCGCTTACGCACATTCCCTTCAGGTATTCACTATCTGCACGGAAGCGGTTCTGATACGCGATTGACAGCTTCTTGCCGGTGCGGCGGGCAGCATCCAGCATGTCCTGCGCCTGCGCCGTTGTCTTGGCCATCGGCTTTTCGCACATGACATGGTTGCCGGCTTCAAGCGCCGCAACCGTAATTTCAGAGTGGCTGTCATTAGGTGTACATACATGCACGATATCAAATCCGCCCGCTGCAAGCAACTCACGGAAATCCGTATAGACAACTGCACCTTCGGCACCATAGATTTTGGCGGCCTCCTGAGCACGTTCTTCCACGATATCGCAGAATGCTACCATTTCAGCATTCTGTTGACGGGATAGGCTTGGCATATGTTTGCCGTTTGCGATACCACCGCAACCGATAATAGCAATTTTAAGTTTGTTAGACATGAACTTTTCCCCCTTGATTGGCATAGCCTCTAACCCATTTCATACTGTCCGCAACACTTTCCAGCGCCGGACGGCTGCAATAATCCTGTTCCACTACAGCCCATTCCACTCCAGCCGCATCAGCAGCCTCCAGAATCGCGGTAAGATTCACTTCACCTTCGCCCAATACAACAGTCTCTGCCGAGCCATCTTCGAGCTTCTTCATATCCTTTAAGTGGATAAGCGGCAAACGGCCGGCATATTTGTGAATATACTGAGCAGGGTCATAACCGCCGTAGTACACCCAGCAGGTGTCCATTTCCACCTGAAGCAGCTCAGCAGGAACCTCTTCGAAGATACCGTCAAATGCGGTGCGCTCTCCAAAATGCTCCGTGAATTCAAAATCATGATTATGATAAGCAAAAACCGCTCCTCTTGCTTTGCACTTCTCTCCGATTATGCGGAAATTAGCAACAACCTCTTCCCAGTTACGCTGTTCCTCAGTCAAGAAAGGCACAATCAGGTTCCGGTTGCCGATCTCAAGATTAAAGCTGATTTCCTGCTCCGTATCGTTCAGCATGGCATCATATGGACGATGTGCTCCGAGAGCAACCAATCCCGTTTCCTGAAGCAGTCCCTTTACTTCCTCTGCTGTCCGGCCGAAAAAGTCGTAAAATTCCACTCCCGCATATCCCAGCTCAGCCACCTTGCGCAGCGTTCCTTCGAAATCCTGCTCCAGCTCTGCTCTCAGTGTATACAACTGTAATCCAATCTTCAGCATTCTTTCCTCACTCCTAGTCGATGTAGAGTTAACTTGCGTTATTCAAAACGGCGTACCCGCTTCGGCCACACTATGGAAATCACCTGAACAAAAGGGCTGTTATACAAAAATGTCCTTTATATCTATTTCCTGCGCCTTCTGAACCCCACGCCTGCTTATGTAGCTTCCAGAGCCGCCATACAGCCTCCTTCGCATCATTTATATGTTTTTGCTTAGCTACATGGTAATATGAAAGCGTATATAATAAAATGAATAATATGATTAAAACATGAACAATCTGCTTATCATTTCAACAACCCAGGAGGACTCATGACATCTGCTGCTGCCTGCCACGTATTTTCCGCGGGATTCTCTTTTCACCGCAAGCCTTTCCATTCGTCACTCAATGAAGGCCTCCAGAATTATCTCCTGCGATTGCAGACGGAGGGGCGCAGCCGGACGCGGATTGACGGTGTCATCTCCACAGTGGAGACCGGAGACCTCATGCTCTTCGCCCCGGATGATCCTTACTATTTAAGCATCGACAAAGAGAACTACCCTGTTGGCAAACCGCGGATTGAAAGCGGGGATTACCATATTTTTTGCGGCGGCCCCTGGATCGAGGAATGGTGGACACGCACACAGCGTCCTGCCCTTCTCCGCTTGCCGCGCAGCGATTATTTTCTCGGCTTATTCCGCCAGCTTGTGCTGGAGCAGCGCAGGCTCTCCGACTCCTCACCAGAGATTTCAGCGTGTTATCTGCAGATTTTATGTATGGAGATTGATAGACTGATGACCGAACAGCCGGTGATCTCGCCTAAAGGTTATCTTGCCTACCGGATGAAGCAATATGTGGAGGAACATGCCGCTATTTCTTTTCGGCTCGAGGATGTGGCCAGCCACGTCGACATTTCTGTCTCCCGCGCGGTGCATCTCTTTAAAGAAGCTTTTGGCACCAGCATAGTGAAATATGTAAATGACGTCCGGCTGGAAATGGCGCGGGAACGGATCACCTTCAGTCCGATGCCGCTGGAGCATGTCTCCGAAACCTGCGGTTTTGCCAACTATACTTACTTTCACCGCGTGTTCCGCAGCCGGTTTGGCATGTCGCCAAAACAATACCGGATACACAGCAGGGCACAGACTTAAATGATGAGGCCCCGTATAAATGCAAAGGAGCACCATCCCGAAAGATCTGCTCCTTGTGTTTGATCTTATTCAATTGCTGTTGTTTGCTGGGTGTAAGACGTACATGCTGGGAGATTGCGCTGTAGTCATCATTTGTTCTCCGGTTTCTTGCGGCGCACCATGTTCCGGCGCGTTCTGCCTTGAGCAAAGCTTTTTGTGTTTTCGTGCGTGCCATAGCAGCAACACTCCTTTTGTATCGTTATGACCGGCAAGCCGTCTGCCGATACTTTAATTTTAACATATTCACGACCTGATTTCCCGGTATAGTTAATTATAAAAATCTGGTACCCGCTTAAATCTAGAAGCTTGCAGACCAGATAATGGTATAATACAGTATCCTTGTTTTACAGGAATTCCGTTATAAAAGCTAGGCAGAATCGGAGGAGAAATCAATGAAATACGATGTATTGTATGATGGCGCTTTTGCCATGCTCAAGGTGCATTTGAACCCGGGTGAAAGTGTCAAGGCGGAAATGGGCGCGATGGTCGCCATGTCGCCGAATGTTGAGATCAGAGGTACGGTAGACGGCGGTTTGATGCGCGGACTCGGCCGGATGCTGAGCGGGGAAAAATTCTTCTTCCAGGAGCTTACAGCCACACGGGGTCAAAGCGAAGTGTTGCTCTCCCCCGGTGCAATCGGCGATATCCAGGCGATTGAGCTTGACGGGTCGTACAAGCTGTATGTTCAGAAGGACGGCTTCCTCGCGGGAACCCATGGTATTCAGGTCAACACCAAAATGCAGAACCTGACCCGCGGCCTGTTCTCCGGCGAAGGATTCTTCATCATAGAAATCAGCGGCAGCGGAACGGTGTTCCTCTCCTCCTTCGGGGCGATTCATGCGATTAACCTCGCACCTGGCGAGGAAGTAATTATCGACAACGGGCACCTGGTGGCTTGGCCGGATTATATGGACTACAAGGTGGAAAAAGCCGCCTCCGGCTGGCTGAACAGCTTGACCAGCGGTGAAGCTCTCGTCTGCAGATTCCGCGGCGAGGGCGTGGTGCTGGTGCAGACCCGCAATCCGGGAAGCTTCGGAACATGGATCAAATCGTTCGTGCCAAACCGGCCTTAAGCCGGAGAAATAATAACACAAACAAGCTGCCATAATTCCAAGGCAGCTTGTTTGTGTTATTGAAGCAAACCCCGCAAATGGTAGGTTACAAGCGTGCTGAGGTCTTTCTGGGTTACTTGCTCCGGCTGGCTGATATGATGCAGCACCAGCCCGTCCACCAAGGCATGCAGCGCCATGGCTTCGGCCCTCAGGTCCAATCCCTCCTTAAGCAATCCCCGGGCCGCGAGATATTCAATGGCTTGGTTAAAGCCATCATACATAGCGTTATGTACCTCCTGTTTCAGCACCTGCAGCTCAGGGTCTGTAACAGCCTTTACGGAAAATGCCAGCCAGACTTCGGCCTCCACACTCCGTTCTTCATCCAGCGGCATCAGCTCACGGATAAACCGCTCGATGTCCTGCAGTGGATGATCCGTAAATTCCATAGCTTCCATACGCGCGTTGACCCGATCCGACACCATCTTCATGGAGAAGGCAAGCAATTCTGATTGGGTGGCAAAATAATGGCGCAGCGATCCCAAAGACATGTCGGCCTCGCTCGCTACACTCCTGACGGAGACTGCCTCCATCCCTTCCCGGCGGATAATTCGCCAGGCGGCCTCGGCTAACTGTTGGCGCCGTTCCTCATGATTCACTATTTTTGGCATAAGGCAATTATATCACAGTTGAATTTATAAGGTCATCCATGCTAAACTTACAGCAATTGATTTAATACATTTGTACTATTTAGGAGGAAAATACGAAGATGGCGTTATTTATTATTGGCTGTGAGATCGCCTTTTGGGTGTTTGTCCTGGCGGGGCTGACCTTCCGTTATATCCTCCGCAAGAAGCAGATAGGAGCCATATTGCTGTTCTGCACTCCGCTGATTGATCTGGTGCTCATCGCCGTTGCGGTAATTGACCTGAGAAATGGCGCGGAAGCCACATTCATGCATAGTCTTTCCGCCATTTATATCGGTGTATCCATCGCATGGGGCCACCGGATGATCAAATGGGCGGATGAACGGTTTGCTTACCGTTTTGCCGGAGGTCCAAAACCTGCTCCCAAGCCAAAACACGGCACTGCACATGCACGCAATGAAAGAATCGGCTGGCTGCTTCATCTGCTCGCTTTTGCCATTGGCGCACTTGTGATGTACGGTATGATTGTTGTGACTGGTGATTCTTCTCGAACAGAGAATCTGTTCGAAACGTTAAAAGTCTGGGCAATTATTGTAGGGATTGATGCCCTTATAAGTTTTAGCTACACTTTCTGGCCCAAGCAGGCTAAAGGCACTGCAGAGAAATAACCATTATAAGTATATATTTCCAAAGTATGATACACCTAAAGACGCAGGCTGCCAGAGCTCTGCGTCTTTTTTAAGCCCAATATTAATCTTCAGAAACCTTAGGATACCGCCTGTTTTTGCTTGTCCGCCTTACAGCCGTTCTGCTTGCATGTCTTGTAAGTGCCTTTGAAGTCGAGCCTGTGATCGGTGACTTTAAATCCGTACTCCACTTCCAGCCGTCTTTCCAGCTCCAGCAGCCAGTCTTCCTTGATTTCTTCCAGCCTTCCGCACACATTGCAGATCAGATGATGATGCATGTGGGCATGATCATCCCGCAGATCATAACGGGCCACGCCATCGCCGAAATTCATCTTTTCTACAATATGCAGCTCACATAGCAGCTCCAAAGTCCGGTATACCGTTGCCAGCCCCAAATGAGGATAACTGGTTTTCACACGCATGTATACCTCTTCCACACTTAAATGCTCTTCCTCATTATCAAGCAGCACCTTCACGATAGCCTCACGCTGGGGCGTCAATTTATAGTTTTGCGCAGCAAACTGTTGGCTGATATTTGCAATTGGGTTCATGGCTTCTCCCGCCTTTCCGCAAGAATTTCCTTATATCTTGTACTTATAATTAGTAATCGTTACGATATAAGCATAACAAAATTGACCATAAATGAAAAGTCTATGACATGATTATAACATCACCCGCCGAATTTCCGCACAATGAATCAAAAAACATTTCAACATATCCCGCATAATTAAAGCTGTAATTAACGCGCAAAGGAATGACGCCGATGGACTATTACTTCAGAATCCAGCAGTCGCTCGACTACATTGAAGAACATCTGCAGGAGGAACTGCGGATTGCGGAGATTGCCGCCCGGGCTTATTTCTCGGCATTTCATTTCCAGCGGATGTTCCTGGCAATCTCCGGCTTCACTGTCAACGAGTACATTCGCAAACGAAGATTGTCCGAGGCGGCTAACCGCCTGCGTGGAAGCAACGAAAGCGTACTGCAAATCGCCCTGTGTCTTCAGTACCAGTCCCAGGAAGCGTTCACCCGGGCTTTTCAAAGCTTTACCGGCCTGACGCCCGGTAAATACCGCAAAACTGCAGACGTTATCCAAGGACAGCCTGTCATCAATTTTCTGGAACTCCAAAAAAAAACCAAAGGAGATGTACACAAAATGGACAAACCAACTCTGATCCACTGGGAAGGAACAAAGATTATCGGCGTAGAGTACAAAACGAATCTAAATGAAGACGCGCATTACAAGGATATTCCCGGATTCTATGATGACTTTGGAAGAAACGGGCGGTTCATGGCTATTCCGGAAAAACAGTCACCGGGGATGTCCTACGGCATCGCCTGCCACTATCAGGAGAACGGAGACTTCTCATTTATCATCGGTGAAGCGGTAGCGGATACAGCGGAAGTTCCAGCGGAAGCTTATGTCCAATTCGATATCCCGGCAGGAAACTATGCCATGTTCAAGGCCCATGGCCCAGCCGGGTTGACCCAGTCAACCCGAGACTATATCTACGGAACCTGGCTGCCGAACACCAATTATGAACGGCGGGAGGGGCCGGACTTTGAAATTACGGATGTGTTGAAGTCATCGTATCCCGATAATATGCGAATAACTATTTATATTCCTGTAGATTAAACGTCTGCCCAATCCGAAATAGGCCCGGCTTCCATACCTTATATTGAGGGATTATTTTATTGATATGAGGAGGGTCCGGATGGCAAATGCAATCGCACCTACAGCAAGACCCCTTGTGACTGGCTCCATTCTTCGCAAAGTTGCTGCGGCCATGCTGCCGTTCTACCGGAAGATAGCCGGAAGCGGCAGCTTTGCCGCGCAATGGTCAAGCGCCATCGTTAACGCAGACCTTAGTCTTATGGGCAAACTGCTCGCAAAGATTCCTACTCTGGCTTCTGTGGAGAATTACGGCACAAACGGCATCGGCTACTTTATTACCTTCCCCTTTCCGCTGCCGGTATCCTTCTATACAAACGGGACGACGATCCCGCCGGGTACCGTACAATTTACTTTTAATGCAAGGATGCACCGCAGGATTGCCGCAGCTGTACTCCCGTTTTACCGGAAGCTGGCCAGAAGCCGCAGTTATGCCGAAAGCTTTGCCGCCGCAATCCGGCGCAACGACAGGACCGCCGTTAACAAGCTGGTTCGCAGATTCGTTAAAGCAAGTTCACTGAAATCCGTCACGATAGAGGAGTATGGTGCCGCTCTATTGTTCAAGAGCAGCCTCAGTAAGTATCCTTACCGCAACCTGATGTTTCAGGAAGTGATGTGAAAACGCAGACACAGCCATTTAAAATTAAATTGTCTGCAACCTTCTCCCCAACAATAACGTCAAAGGAGTTGATAATGGCCAAGCGGCCTACCCTACTATAGAGGTGGAATCTCCATGAAACTGAAAAAAAGTGCTTTTGCAGTGATAACAACCGTATCACTTCTCTCCTTCTCGCTGGGAGGACAGATGTTTGCTGCTGGCAGCAGCTTTAAAGATATTGACAACGTATCCGGAAAGTCCAAGATCAACTCCCTAAAGGAACAAGGTCTCATAAAAGGCATCTCCGATACCCAGTTTCTGCCCGGCGCCAAAGTGACCACAGCACAAGGCGTGCAGTTTATCACTGGTGGACTTCAACTCAGTCTGGCTGCCATTGATTTCAACAAGGCTCCTCTGGCCAGCGCTATATTCTCCAAGGTAAAAGATAAAACCTGGTATGCGGAAGCATTCGTCAACGCCCATTACAACGACGTTGATATTCCTGCAGATATCGATCCTTCCAAGCTAATTACTAAGGAGATGTTCACCAACCTGCTCGTTCAGGCCGTGGAGAAGGTTGGCAATCTGCCACTGATCAATATTGTTCCTGTAGATATCGCTGACGAAGCTGCACTGGAGCCTTCCTACCAAGGCAGCATACAGCGTTCGCTGAAATACAAGATCAACACGCTTGATGCAAATGGCAAGTTTAATCCGAAAAGCGAGCTCACCCGCGCCGAAGCGGCTGTTATGCTGTACAATGCACTGGAGTATCTGAATTCAGTCAATGATGCATCCACACAGAACTAAATACTATTGACCGCATCTCAGGCGCTTCCTTGCGCATCATGAGATCAAGTGGAAACGGCTTTGCCGTCCTTTTTAAGGACGGTACCGTTTCAGCGAGAAATAGAAGGATAAGTTATCGTGTGAAACATATAAATTCTTATATTTGAACTAAATACAAGTAAAGGCAGTCCGGGTCTCCCCCTGGACTGCCTTTACTTGTTCCACGCAGCTTGGATACACTGCGACTCACAAATCATCGCCGCTCAGCCGGTTCAGAAACTGCAGGGCCCGCGGATTCTCCGTCTGCTCCAGTACCTGCTGCGGAGTTCCCTGTTCCAGGATCACACCGTTGTCCATCAGGATGATCCGGTCGGCCACATCGGCAGCAAACTTCATCTCATGGGTGACGATCACCATTGTCATGCCTTCAGCCGCAAGCTGCTTGATGACCTTCAGCACCTCGCCCACCAGTTCAGGATCGAGCGCTGAAGTGGGCTCATCGAACAGCAGCACTTCGGGATCGACCGCCATCGCCCGGGCAATAGCCACACGCTGCTGCTGGCCGCCGGACAGCTGATGAGGGTAAGCCTCCGCTTTATCACTGAGGCCTACCTTGGCCAGCAGCTCTAACCCCCGCTGCTTAGCTTCCTCCTTGCTGCGTTTCTGTACAGTAACCTGCCCCTCCATTACATTGCCAAGCGCAGTCATATGCGGAAACAGGTTGTAGGACTGAAAGACCATCCCTGTTTTTTGGCGTAGGGCCATCAGTGTCTTATGCGGAATTTTCCTGTTTTGCGTAAATTCAAGGTTTAATTCCCCCAGCGACAGGCTGCCCTGATCCGGTATTTCCAGCAGATTAAAGCAGCGAAGCAGCGTTGTTTTGCCGGAGCCGGAGGGCCCGATAATCACCAGAACCTTGCCATGCTCCATGCTGAGGTCGATACCTTTTAACACCTGTAGCGAACCGAAGGATTTATGCAGGCCGCGAATTTCAATCAAGTGCTTTCCTCCTTATCTCGCCGAATAACGGTCAAACCGCTGTTCCAGGACATTTTGCAGCGCGGACAGTACGGAGCAGAACAGCAGGTAGAATAATGCAGCCTCACTATAGAGCAGCAGCGGTTCGTAGGTGGTCGCCGTGATCTGCTGCGCTGTTTTGAACATCTCAACGTACGTAATGCTTGCCGCCAGGGAGGTGTCCTTTACGAGACTGATAAAAGAGTTCGACAAGGGCGGAACCGATACACGCGCCGCCTGAGGCAGAATAATCCGCCGCAGTGCCTGCCCCCGGCTCATTCCGACGGAAAAGGCAGCTTCCCATTGGCCTTTATGTATGGACAGGATGGCTGCCCGGACAATTTCCGAAGAATAGGCTCCAACACTGAGTGTAAAACCGATTACAGCGGCAATAAAAGGATCCAGCACAATCCCTGCCGCCGGAAGTCCATAAAAGATAATAAAGAGCTGCACCAGCAGCGGTGTCCCGCGGATTACCCAGACGTAGAACCGGGCGATCAGCTTCGGGATTCTCCATGAGGAGAGACGGAACAGCGCGGCAAGAACAGCCAGCAGCAATCCAAGCGCAAAGGAAACAAGCGCCAGCGGAAGGGTATAAGCCACCCCCGCTTTAAACAGGGGTAGCAGTGAATCCATGAAAATCCCAATTTTCCGGTCATCCATCGTTCAGACATCCTTTTTGGACACTCGGCTGCATCTTCGCGCCAGCTCCATTTGTTATTTGGACACATCCGCCCCAAAGTATTTCTCCGATATTTTCAGATAGGTTCCATCGCTCTTCATTTCAGCCAGTGCATCGCTGACGGCATTAACCAGCTCTTCGTTTCCTTTGAGGAAAACTGCCGCACTTTTCGATCCCTCAGCCGTTTCATCCACCTGTTTGATCTTTGCATCTGGTTTTTGCTTCTTTAAGTCGAGATAGGACAAGCCGTCATTTACGGTCGCATCAATCCGGCCCGAGGTCAGCAGGTCTATGGCCTGGTTGAAGCCATCCACAGCGACGATCTCTGCACCGTTCTCCCGGGCGATATCGGACAGGTTGCTGGTCAGCGATTGACCTGCCTTCTTGCCTTTAAGATCCGCGAAGGCTGTAATATTCTGGTTATCCTCGCGCACGATCAGCACGCCCTTGGAGACGATATACGGCTCAGAGAAATCATATTTCACCTTGCGTTCATCCGTGATCGAAACCTCGTTGAATATCGTATCGAAACGTTCTGCATCCATGCCGGCAAACAGGCCATCCCATTGGGTTTCTATAAATTCGGGTTCCACCCCCAGCCGTTTCGTAATCTCCTTCGCAATCTCCACATCAAAACCGGTAAGCTTGCCCTCTGCATCATGAAAAGTAAACGGAGCATATGTCCCCTCCGTACCAATACGCAGCTTGCCACTCGCTTTAACAGCTTCCAGTGAGTTCTGCCCGGCCGGAGCCGCCGCTCCTTCTGTGGGCGCGGCAGTAGCCGCAGGCGCTGTATTGTTATTATTGCCGCATGCCCCTGCCGGCAGCAGAGTTAGCAGCAGCAGGATAGTCAGACTAAGCTTCTTCATCACATGAACCCCTTTCAAAATCCCTCTATTTTTCACTGCATGGACACTTGCTTATCTTGCCCAAAAGCACCGCTGCTTCATCAAGTTTTTTGCATCTTCAGTCAGACCTCTACTTATGCCAGCCGAAACGGTACGGCTCCAGCAAAGAGGCGATTTCCGCCGGTATGATCACGCTGTTCATAACCGGACTGCAGCAATGTGAGCGACTGCTTCTCTTTACAAACTGCCGGGATATGGTATATTAATTAGCAATTGCAAATTCAATATTGACCTGTTATTTCACTAGGGGAGTCGGCCGACTGAGACGGAGCTTTAAGCTCCGGACCCTTGGAACCTGATCTGGATCATACCAGCGGAGGGAAGTGGAGCAGAATTGTTCAGCGGAGCCGCACTAAGCTAACTGACTGTGACGTTCAGACCCATTTATTTCCTCCGGAAATGAATGGGTCTTTCTTGTGTTTGCTGTTGCCGCCGATCCGGCAAGTATCGTCATACAAACTACACCCGCAGGAGGTTTCCATATTCCAATATGCTCACTATAACCAACCTGACTTATTCGTTTGCAGCGACTAGAAATCCGGTATTCTCCGGTCTTTCAATGACCGTCCGCCAAGGCGAATTCATTTCCGTTGTTGGAGCCAGCGGCTGCGGGAAAAGCACACTGTTCAAAATTATTGCCGGCCTGCTCGAGCCGTCCGGCGGTGAAATAACCGTACATGGACGCTGCTCTCCTTCGACATGCTCGCGGCTTGGACAGATCGCTTATATGCCGCAGCAGGACCTGCTGCTGCCTTGGAGGACCGTGCTGGACAATTGCCTGCTTCCCTGGGAGCTTAAGCAGGACTCTAGCCGGCACGAGGCACTCGCCCGGATCCGCGGAATGCTGGACGGCTTTGGTCTTTCCGGCAAGGAAAATGCTTATCCGCAGGAGCTGTCCGGCGGGATGCGCCAGCGGGTCGCCCTGCTGCGCACACTAGCTGCAGGCAACGAACTGCTGCTGCTTGACGAGCCGTTTGGAGCGCTGGACGCGATCACCAAACGGGAGATGCACCGCTGGCTGCTGGAGCTGTGGGGCGGGCTGGATAAATCCGTTCTGTTCATCACTCATGATCTTGAAGAAGCGCTGCTGCTCAGCGACCGGATTTATTTGATGACCGGCGGCTCTGGCGGCGGGCTGCAGGAGCTAATCGTCACTTTGCCGAGACCCAGACATTACAAAATGAATTATGAACCGCAGTTTGTTGCCCTGCGGGAGGATTTGGAGAGTAGATTGCATGAGAGCTCTATGGTATAAGAAACAGCTGCGGACTTATGGCCCCTTTCTACTGCTTGTGGTGCTGCTTATTGCGGCATGGGAGATCACAGCACAGCTGAACATGATCCCTTCATTTATTCTCCCGGCGCCAAGTGCAATTTGGACAGCGCTGATTGAAAAGCGGGGACTGCTGTTCGGAGAGCATTTGCCCGCCACGTTGCAGGAGTCACTGATCGGGTTTGCCCTCTCGGTTGTTTGCGGAACACTGCTGGGTACCGGCATGCATATGTTCGCTCCGCTCGCCAAAGCACTTTATCCCATGCTGATTATCAGCCAGACCATTCCGCTGATCGCGCTCTCACCTATTTTTATTATGTGGTTCGGCTATACCCTGTGGGGCAAGGTTGCTGTCGTCTTTCTGACTGCCTTTTTCCCGGTTGTGGTAGCCGTCTATGACGGCCTGCGGCATAGCGGCAGCCTGTACAGAGACCTGCTCCTGACGCTTGGGGCAAACCGTTGGCAGATATTGCGTAAGACGCAGATTCCGCTGGCGCTGCCCTCCTTTTTCTCCGGACTTAAGCTGTCCATCGTCTACTGTGTGATCGGAGCGACGATCGGGGAATGGCTGGGCGGCAGCCGGGGGCTTGGTTATTTCAGCCGCCGGATGGCCGGCAATCTGCAAAGTGCAGAAATGTTCGCCGCCGTATTGCTGCTGTCCGTTTTGGGTGTAGCCTTGTTTCTCAGTATCGCTGTGCTCGAAAAACTCATTTTGCAGAAAAGAGGATTTTACCGATGACCCATCCTGAGCTATATCGCAATCATTCCACACATAAGAAAACACACCGCCTTATTCCATACTTATTGTTGTTATGCCTGCTTACCCTCTTAAGCGGCTGCGCCAGCGCAAAAGACCCGGATACCTCCGCCGCTTCTTCAGAGAATTCCAGCGGCAATCCGCACAAGCTGACTATAATGCTCGACTGGTATCCGAACGCAGTTCATTCCTTCCTGTATGCTGCTCAGCAGAATGGCTATTTTGCCGAAGAAGGGCTGGAGGTGGACATTCAAATGCCGGCGGACAGCAATGATGCTTTGAAGCTTGTAGCCGCAGGCAAAGCTGATCTGGCTCTCAGCTACCAACCACAGGTACTAATGGCGCGCAGTGAAGGAATACCTGTAAAATCTGTCGCAGCGCTCGTAAGGCATCCGCTCAATCATCTTCTGGTCCCCGCAGAGAGCGCGATAACCGGCCCGAAAAAACTCACAGGCAAAAATGCCGGATACTCCTCCATTCCCCTGTATGAAGCGATGCTCCGGACAATGGTCAAATACGACGGAGGCGATCCGGCTTCACTGAACCTGATTGATGTTGGATTCGATCTTATTCCTGCCCTTTCTACCGGACGCACAGACGGCATTATCGGCGGATTTATAAATCATGAGGCATTGATATTGGAAAAAGAAGGCCACCCCGTCACTTCATTCGATCCGACGGACTACGGAGTGCCGGACTATTATGAGCTTGTACTTGTTGCCAGTGAACAGGGCTTGTTGGATTCGGAGGATGACTACCGGAAGTTCATGAATGCGGCACGCAAAGGACAGCAATTCGTACAGGAGCAGCCTCAGCAGGCACTTGAAATATTGTTTGCACACGAAGACGCTACCGCCCCGCTCGACCAAGCAATCGAGACAAAAAGTCTGGAAATCCTTCTGCCGCTGATGGATGCAGGAAAACTGCCTTTTGGACAGCAGGAGGAGAAATCCTGGGAGAACGTGCACACGTGGCTGTCCGAGAACGGACTGTTGAGCGGAGAATCGGACAGTAAGGAAGCTTTTGTTAATCTGTAGGAGCTAAGTTCTAAGGGCCGAAGTTTAGAGATTCATGTATGGGGACTGGACTTATGTATGGGACTTGTATCGTGGACCATTCTTTATGGGACTAATCCAGTGTTAGCGGGACCATTATTTTTGTGCATTATTTTCACTCAAAAGCTTACGCAACAGCGTTATCTGGATACTGTGAATGCGGTTCTATTAGATGTATGTAGGCTGAATCTAGAATTAGCAGTGTTAGGTTAATTTCTAAAGGGCATTTTTTGGATGAGTGTATTTTGTGCAGCAGATTGCTCATTTCTCTGCGGTGATCCGCATTCTGCTGTATTTCATGCAGTAGATTTCTGCATTTCCGAGCAAAAGCCCCTTTTCTGCTAGATTCTGCTGTATAGAGTGCAATAGAAGCTGTTTTGCGGCTGAGATTTAGGGGCCGTCTGCTGTAGAAAGTGCAATAGAATGTACCTCGCTAACGCACAGAGAGATGAGATGTATGAGAACAGACATGCGCTGTAACAAAACTTTGAGGAGGACTAATAATGAGTTATTTAGCTAAAGTACGTGAAGCCAATCCGCTCGTGCACAACATCACCAACATTGTGGTGGCCAACTTTACCGCCAACGGGCTGTTGGCCCTGGGCGCTTCGCCCTTCATGGCCGATGCCCATGAGGAGGTCGCGGACATCGCCGCGATGTCGGGAGCTGTCGTGCTTAACATCGGCACGCTGAACGAGCATGCCATCACCTCGATGGTGCTGGCCGGACAAGCGGCTGGGCGCCATAAGGTACCGCTGGTACTGGACCCGGTTGGAGCCGGTGCTACCGCCTACCGCACTGAGGTCACGCATAAGCTGGTCCAGGAGCTGCGCATTACCGCCCTGCGCGGTAATGTTGCTGAGGTGGCCCATGTTGCCGGGGAAAGCTGGGCCATCAAGGGCGTTGACGCCGGTGCGGGCGATGGCGATGTCATCGCTTTGGCGAATAAAGCGGCACGAAAGCTGGAATGTGTGGTCATCATTACCGGGAAAGATGATGTAATTACCGACGGCATCAGCACCTACGTCGTCAGCAACGGTGATCCCATCCTGACCAAAGTCACCGGTACGGGCTGCTTGCTCAGCGCCGTAGTCGGAGCTTTTCTGGCGGTCAGCGGCGGGTCATGGCTGGAAGCGGCTGCCGAGGCGCTCTCCTTCTATGGTGTCGCTGCCGAGATCGCAGCCGAACGGACAGCTTTTAAAGGCCCCGGCGCCTTCCAAATTGAATTCCTCAACCAGCTGGCCCTGGTCACTCCGGACACCTACAAGGAGAGAGCACGGGTACAGCTGCTCACACTATAATGCTTGCGGTAAAGGAGTGGACTACATGACAAAAGTATTCAAAGCGCTGACAATCGCCGGCTCCGACAGCGGCGGCGGTGCAGGCATCCAGGCCGATCTGAAAACTTTCCAGGAGCTTGGCGTGTACGGCATGTCGGCACTTACCGCTGTGACTGCACAGAATACTCTCGGAGTACAAGGAGTATACCCGCTCGGAGCAGAAGCTGTCACCGCACAGCTTGATTCCGTCGGAAGCGATCTGCAGCCGGATGCGGTCAAGACCGGCATGCTTTTTAGCGGTGAAATCATCCGCGCCGTTGCCGGGAAGGTACGCCAGTATGGCTGGGATAAGCTGGTGGTTGACCCGGTTATGATCGCTAAAGGCGGTTCACCGCTGCTGCAGCAGGAAGCCGTGCAGGCGCTGATTACCGAATTGCTGCCGCTCTCCCTGGTGGCAACACCTAATATACCGGAAGCAGAAAACTTGACCGGGATGAAGATTTCCGGCTTGGCGGAACGTGAACGGGCGGCGGTGCTCATCCATTCCATGGGCGCCCGCTTTGTTGTTCTAAAGGGTGGCCATGATGACGGAACCACCGGAGTCCTCGATCTGTTGTATGACGGAAACGAGTTTATCTATCTGGAAAGCCCGCGCATTTCCACGCGGCACACCCATGGAACGGGCTGCACCTTCTCTGCGGCAGCGGCGGCCGGATTGGCACAGGGCAACACCGTTAAGGAAGCGGTCCATACCGCGAAAGCTTTTATCCAGGCGGCCATCGAAGACTGTCTTGGTATTGGAGCGGGACATGGGCCGACAAATCATTTTGCTTATGGCAACAGAATGCGGGGAAATGTGAGATGAAGAGAATCGACAGCGAAGACATGCGCAAGCTCCTAAAGCTGTACTTTATAATGGGCAGTGTCAACTGCCGGATCTCACCAGCAGTCACATTGACACAGGCCATTGAAGGCGGAATTACGCTGTTCCAGTTCCGGGAAAAAGGCCCCGGGGCACTGACCGGAACAGCAGCATTCAATCTGGCCAAACAACTTCAGCAGATATGCCGCGAGCATCGTATCCCCTTCATCGTGAACGATGATATTGAGCTGGCAATCGCGCTTGACGCCGGCGGTGTCCATGTGGGACAAGAGGATGAGCCGGCCCGCTCCATCCGTCAGCGGCTAGGTGATCACAAGATCATCGGCGTCTCTGCCCATACACAGCATGAAGCCCGGCAGGCCATCGCCGATGGCGCAGACTACCTTGGAGTTGGCCCGGTCTACCCGACCTCCTCCAAAGACGATGCCGAGGCCGTGCAAGGCACCCGGGTCATTGAAGAGCTGCGGCGCTGCGGCCTTACCATCCCGCTGGTCGGCATTGGCGGAATTACGCCGGGTAATGCCCAGCCGGTTATCGGAGCCGGAGCCGATGGAGTATCCGTCATCTCAGCCATTGCCCGGGCGTATGACGTTAGCGCAGCTGCAAAGAATTTGTTGCAGATCATACGGTATACATGACTGCACCCGATTTTTTTCGAATAGAGTAAAGCTAACTTAAAGAGCTGCCCATTACAAAAAACGCAGATACCGTAACAGACGGCTCTGCGTTTTTTTATTGGTGAAACTTATAACTTAAACCTTCCCATAACTATCGTGTTATAGTAGTTGCCGTCAGAAAGAATCCGGTCCTTCGTGATGACCCCTTCGATTTCAAATCCGAACTTTTTATACAGCTGCACAGCTTTTTCGTTTGTTTCCAATACATACAATACGATCTTAGTGATTCCGTTCGCGTCTGCCCAAGCAAGCGACTGTTCCAAAAGATGTTTCCCGATGCCAAACCCCCAATACTCCCGCGCTGCACAGATTCCGAATTCCACTTTGTGCGAGAATCTTGTAAGATGGTTCCCCTCACATCTCGAAAATGCGACAATTTCGCCTTCAGCTTCCGCCACTAAAAATAAGTTTCTGTTATCTTCCGTATCCCGGGCGATCAATTGTTCAAAGCCTGAAGTGTCGATAACCCCCTCACCCTGAACTCTGTCCATGTTTTCGGTTTCGCCGTCAATCTGCAGCCTTAATTGCGATAATTTCGCGGAATCTGCTGGGTCGGCGGATCTGATGATGTAGCTTAAGCCTTTTACCTCAAAACCTTTTTGGTCAATGTTCATGCTTTACTCCTTTATACAGTGGTAGGTAAATTATAGCATTTACATCCCGCTGTTTCAGGTGTATTATTAGTTTACTTTGTAAACTGTTCACAAACGTAACTATATTCAGCAAAGGGGGTCCGTACATATGATTGATCCGCAGCAGACGAGTGAGGTTTATCATTCCTTTTTCGCGGTGTCCCGCCAGCTCAAGAAGCTTGCACACCAAAGTGCAGCAAAGCTGGGGCTGACGGTGCATCAGATCGGCATCCTGAACTCCATTCAAGACAACCCGGGCCAATCACAGAAGGAAGTTACCGAACGGCTCGTTTATGCCAAGAGCCGGGTAAGCACTCACATTGATGCTCTGGCAGAGAAAAATTTGGTCACCCGGGTCATTTCCGAACAGGACCGCAGAGAAACCAAACTGTATATTACTCCTGCCGGAGAAGAGCTGTGCAAGCGATATAACGAGGAGGCTTTTTCCTATAAAGTACTGGGATCGGCACTGGAGCAGTTTTCCGGGGAAGAGATTGACACCCTCCTGCGGATGAACAGACAACTGCTCGACAAGCTGGCACAGGCACAGGAGCAAGAGACTTAACAACAAAATTCCACACAAAGCTGGTGATGTGTAATGTCAAGAGGTTTTGGTGCAGCAGGATTTGGTGGCGGGCCTGGGCATGGCAAGCTAAAATTTGATGATGAGCTGCATCCGAAGATTTCCAAGCAGCTTCTGCTGCGGATTTCTAAGTATTTTCTTCCCTACTGGAAGCAAACGCTGCTGGTTATGATCGTATTATGTGTTTCTGCAGTACTGGGGCTTTTGCCGCCAATCCTGATCCAGCATATTATCGACCAGGCGCTGCCGGACAAAAATCTGCATCTGCTGTTGTTGCTGGTCCTGGCTTCACTAGGCGCAACCGTTGTCTCGGGACTGCTGGGAGTGCTGCAAAATTATTTGAATTCTTTTATATCGCAAAATATCGTCCATGATATGAAAAACCAGATGTACAGTCATCTCCAACGGATGCCGCTGCAGTTCTACTCCGGTGTCAAACAGGGGGAAGTCATCACCCGGATGACTAGCGATATCTCGGGAATTCAAGGTGTGTTCAGCAACACGATTGTTAATTTTGCCAGCAATTTATTTATCCTTGTCACCACTGCGGTGACGCTCTTTATTATGAACTGGAAGCTGACGCTACTTGGAATTTTTGTTATTCCTCTATTCATACTGCCTACCCGCAAAATGGGCAATTTGAGCTGGAAGCTGGCTAAAAAGACACAGGAGAAATTCTCCGAACAGAATGAAGTCATTGAGGAAACGTTAAGTATCAGCGGCTATTTGTTAATGAAGCTGTTCACCAAAGAAGAAGCGGAATATACAAATTTCAAAACGATTAATGCAGAAGCTACACACCTGCAAATCCGCCAATCAATGGCCGGGCGCTGGTTCATGATGGTCCTCTCCACCTTTACCAGCATTGGACCGCTGTTGATCTACTTGTATGGCGGATATCTGTTCATCCAAGGTGAGCTAACAGTCGGTACAATCATCACTTTTGTCGCCTTACTCGGCAGACTGTACGGGCCGGTCTTGCAAATGACGAATTTGTATGTCGATATTAAACGCTCCGCAGCGCTTTTCGAGCGGATCTTTGATTATTTTGACATGGATCCACAGATTGTTGATTCTCCGCTTGCCCTGCACATCAACGCTTCCGGGAAAGACATCGAATTCCGTGACGTAAACTTCGCTTATCAGCAGGATAAACCGGCGCTCCGCCATATATCTTTCACTGCTGCTGCCGGAACCTTAACCGCCCTCGTCGGGCCCAGCGGTGCCGGCAAAACAACGATCACGAACCTCATCCCGCGCCTCTATGAGCTTGATTCCGGTGCGATCACCATCGGCGGCAAGGATATCCGCGATTTCACCCTGGACTCGCTTCGCTCCCAGATTGGTCTGGTGACGCAGGATACCTATCTGTTCAACGGAACGATCAAGGAAAATTTGCTGTACGCAAATCCAGAGGCCAGCGAAGCAGAGATCATGGATGCCTGCAGATCCGCTTATATTCATGATTTTATTATGGAATTGCCTGAGGGTTATGATACCGTTGTGGGTAACCGGGGCATCAAACTGTCCGGCGGTGAAAAGCAGCGAATCTCCATTGCCCGAGTGCTGCTCAAAAATCCGCCGATTATCATCATGGATGAGGCCACATCCTCGCTCGATACGGTGTCGGAATACTACATTCAGCAGGCCATGCATGTGCTGCTCCTGAACAAGACCAGCCTTGTCATCGCCCATCGGCTGTCCACGATTATGGCCGCTGATACGATTCTGGTGGTTAAGGCCGGTTCGATCGTCGAAGAAGGCACACATGACTCGCTGCTGAAGAATGACGGGGTCTATAGGGATTTGTATAACAAGCAATTTGAACCGAAGATACTGTCGTGATGATCCCTGATTCAAGTGGAAGCGTAAAAGTATTTATATTTTCAAAAATCCGCACAGCCCGCTGAGAGTAGCGTTCTGATGCGGATTTTTTTGCCTGCATTCAGCTGTTGCTTATCCGTTCAACCGAAAAAAAAGCTCCTCCCGCTCCTCCTCGCCCAAATGTCTCCAATGTCCCCGTTCCAGTCCGTTCAGACTAATATTCATAATCCGTATCCGCTCCAGTCTAAGCACTCTGTAGCCCAGCTCTTTGCACATGCGGCGAATTTGCAGGTTCAGCCCTTGGGTCAAAATGATTCCGAACTCAAATTCACTAACCGCATAGGTCACGCAGGGTGTGGTCACCGTTCCCAGAATCGCGACACCGGAGGACATGTCCTGCAGGAAGGTTTCACTCACCGGTTTATCCACAGTTACCCTGTATTCCTTCTCGTGTCCATTCTCCGAACGCATCATGGTGTTCACGATTTCTCCGTCATTGGTCATCAGGATCAGACCTTCGGAATGTTTGTCCAGACGGCCGACAGCAAAGATCCGTGAGGGATAACCGACAAAATCTATAATATTGCCCTCCACCTGCCGCGCAGCGGTACAAGTGATCCCAACAGGCTTATTGAGTGCCAGATATACAGGTTTCTCCTTGCTGGGGGTTACGGTCTGTCCATCAATCGCTACAACATCCCCCGGCTCTACGGTGGCACCCGGTTCACATACCTCTCCATTGACAGAAATCCGCCCGGCGGTGATCATCCGGTTCGTTTCTCTGCGCGAGTAAAGACCCGTTTCGCTGATATACTTATTAATTCTCATGCTGATCACGCTTCCGTCCCGAAAATGAAAAACATCTGATTTCAGCGTACAAAATCAGATGCTTCAGTTCACATAATCTATGAGCACTACGCTCTGCTATTTGCTGCGACCGGATGGAGTTCCCCCGCTGCTCTTGGCAGCAGCATTCCCTTTACTTCCTTGGCTACCGGGAGCTACGCCTTTCGGTTTCACCGGCTTTGCCGTTTTGTTCCAGCGCGTCCAGCCCTTGCTGCCTGTTCCTCTGCCTGTGCCGCCGCCTTTGCTTTTTGCCACAATATCACTCCGTCAGTATTCAGTTTTCGCCTTGCATTTCTCTATCTTACCATTACTATAGGCAATGTGTCAGGAAAATACACAAACAACCCGCCGGTACGAGTCCGGCGGGTTGTTATTCAGCGGAAGAAATCCAGTTGTTCAGGCGATTTATTTCGGCTGAATATAACCTTCAGCCTTCAGCAGCTCGGCAATCAGTACGGCTCCTCCGGCAGCGCCTCTCACAGTGTTGTGAGACAGGCCGACGAATTTATAGTCGTACAGCGAATCCTCGCGGAGTCTGCCGGCAGAAATGCCCATGCCGTTCTCGATATCTCTGTCGAGCTGAGTCTGAGGACGGTTTTCTTCTTCGAAATAGGTGATAAATTGTTTTGGCGCACTTGGCAGTTCCAGTTCCTGCGGACGTCCTTTGTAGCTATTCCAGCGTTCAAGAATTTCTTCCTTGGACGGCTTCTGCTCAAAGGAAGCAAATACTGCAGCCATATGGCCGTCAGCGACAGGCACACGGATACATTGTGAAGTGATCACCGGCTGTTCGCTCTTGACAATCCCTCCGTCCGTAACCGTTCCCCAGATCCGCAGCGGCTCCTGCTCGCTCTTCTCTTCTTCGCCGCCGATGAACGGAATCACGTTATCCACCATCTCCGGCCAATCAACAAACGTTTTGCCGGCGCCGGAAATTGCCTGATAAGTTGTCACGACAACCTTCGAAGGCTTGAACTCGTTCAGTGCATGCAGCATCCCCACGTAGCTCTGGATCGAACAGTTCGGTTTCACAGCGATGAACCCAGTTTCCGTACCCAGACGTTTGCGCTGCTGTGCAATGACCTCAAGATGCTCCGGGTTGATTTCCGGTACCACCATTGGAACATCCGGAGTCCAGCGGTGCGCAGAGTTGTTGGAGATTACCGGCGTGCCGGTACGTGCATAAGCTTCTTCCAGCGCCTTGATCTCTTCCTTCTTCATATCCACAGCGCAGAAGATCAAATCCACATCCGCAGCCACTTCCTCTACCTTGGAAGCATCCTGTACCATGATGCTCTTCACTGCTTCAGGCATAGGTGTAGACAGCTTCCATCTGCCTTTGACCGATTGTTCATACGTTTTGCCTGCCGAATTCGCACTGGCGGCAATAGCTGTCACCTGAAACCAGGGATGATTCTCAAGAAGTGCAATAAACCGTTGACCCACCATACCGGTACCGCCGACGATACCCGCTCTTAACTTACTTGACATAAGAAATTCATTTCCTTTCAAGCAGCTCCTATTGATAGGTGCTTTTTAATAACCGATTATAAATGATATACGCAGCTTACACAATATGTGAACGAAAAGTAAGTATTTCCTTTAATAAATATAGCCCAATTCATCCAGGAATTTCACGATCTCCTGAAGAGTCCGCTGGTACGGAATATTATCATAATTACCATAATTAAAAAATCCATGACCTAGCCCTTCAAATCGAACCAGACGCGAGTCATTGCCGGATTTCCACATGGCATCTACGAATTCCTCCACGGTTGCATAAGGAATATTCTCGTCCTGTGTCCCATGAAAGAAAAGACTTGGAGGCAAAAACCCTCTCACATGATCTTTAGGAGATGCGCCAGCGAGGTCAACCGAAAGTTCCGGAAACATTTCAATGAGTACTGCTGTGTCCACCCCACCGTTGAAGATAATGAGCACATCTGGAACACTACTAACTGACAGATCACCAGACAGATCATCGGGAAGATCAGTAACTGTTTCAATCATCGCCGTGCAAAGGGCCAGGTAACCTCCGGCAGAAGCGCCTGCAACGACAATACGGCATGGATCGATCCCGAGTAGTGCAGACTGTGCTCTAACCTGCCTTACCGCTGTTTTGGCATGCTTAATGCCCGTAACAGGTGAGAACAAACCATCAATGTGCCTTGGACGGTATTCCACGCAGATCGAAACAAAACCGAGTGCGGAAAAATAATGTGCGTGATGCTGAAACTGTTCCAGCCTTGCTTTACCCGCTGAGAACCCTGCGCCATGAAAAAAACAAAATGGCTGGACGCAGCTCATCACACGCCGGAGGTTCAAACACATACATTTTCAGCTTTCCATACTCCGCACTACTTGTATACACGAGTTCTTTAATCCGGAATTTGAACAGTTTCATCACCCTCTGGGTACGCTGATATTGACTTATGTTTCAACTAACAGTCGCCTCGCAAACCGTCGTAAGCTTATGAAGCTCCCAGACGTTTGGCCAGCTCGCCCAAATCCTGTCCTTTCAGTGCCCCTTCGACCAGTGCCGGCAGCAGCGTAGGTGTGCAGGCAAAACACGGGGTTCCATCCCGCGACAGCTGCGCCGCCAGACGTTCATCATAGGAAGGTTTCCCTTCATCCGACAGAGCCAGCAGGGTCATCGTCCGGACTCCCGCCTCGCGCAGCTCGCGCATCCGCCGCACCAGCCCGGCCTGATTGCCGTTCTCATAGAGATCCGAGACGATGATAAAGAGTGTCTTCTTAGGCTCTTCAATGAACTGCTCACAGTACTTCACCGATTTATGGATATCCGTGCCGCCGCCCAGCTGAATGCCGAACAGCATGTCTACGGGATCATTGGCGCATTGTTCGGTAAGATCGACAACCTCTGTATCAAAAGCTACTACACGGGTGTTAAGCGCCGGGATGCTGGCGAAGATCGAGCCGATGACCGAAGCCCAGATAATGGAGTCGGCCATGGAACCGCTCTGGTCAATGTCAACAATTACCGTCCACTCTTTGCTGCGGCGCGCCCGGTCAAAATAATAAAACCGCTCGGGAATAATGATCCGCCGTTCCGAGTCATAATGTTTCAGGTTCCGCTGTATTGTCAGCTTCCAGTCCAGCCCGCTGAGCGATGGCAGAGGAGAGTGCTGCCGCTTATTCAAAGCCCCTGTCACTGCCCGGCGGATATCCGTCTCCAGCAGCTTGACCAGTTCGTCGACCAGTGCCTGAACCAGCATTCTTGCTGTGTCTTTGGTCTTTTCCGGGATCTTGCCCTTTAGCGATAAAAGGGTACCAATAAGCTTGATATCCGGCTTCACGGCAGCCAGCAGCTCCGGCTCGAACAGCAGCTGCTTCCAGCCCTTACGCTCCATCGCATCGCTCTGAATAATCGAAACTACATCTTCCGGGAAAAAATTGCGCACATCCCCGAGCCATTTCGAGAGGTGGACCGCGCTCCGCCCCGTTCCGGCACCTTTGCCCTTGGCGGTGCCGGCATTCCCGGAGCTGCTGCCGGCACCGGTCTCATCATAGATGGCGGCAAGCGCTGCATCCATAATCAATTCCTCTTCTGTCAGCGCAAGCCCGCCGCCTTCGCTATAACCTGATAACGCTTCTTCCGCTTCCTGACCCAGAATCAGCCGCCAGCGGGATACCGTATTCTCCTGCCTGTTCTCCGCCGTCATCTAAAAGTCACCGAAGTCAAAATCATTTAGCTCATCCAGCATTTTGGCCTCTTCCTCCTTCAGCTCCCCGGTGAGAATCTCTGCGGCCTGCTCCACATTCACACCCCACAGCTCGCCCAGCAGCTCGGAAATCATCGTTTTCTCCCTTGGAGAGAAGGTGCTGAATGCCCGGCGCAGAAAAACGAGTGCACGCTTGAATTCATCATCCGCAAGAGCATTGATATAGTTGTTCAGCTGTTCCCACAGGCTCATGCGCGACAGCAGTCCGTACCGGTTGCGCATGGAGAGCCCTTCAAACCAGCCGGCTCCAAGATCGGCCGGTATCCCCGGAGATAATCTGCGCGATACTTCCGCTGCAACTTCCTCCGCAGAAATTGCAGCCCGCTCCATCAGAATGGCGCAGGCGAAGCCTGACAGCCGCGGATTGCGGTCATCCCGCTCTGCTAGCTGCTGCAGCTCCTGCAGCCATAAACCTTCATCCAGCGTTTCGCCATGCTCAAGTGAAATCCCGTTCAGCTCATTGATGGCAGTCAGCATACTGCCGGCCGCTTCGTCGTTGCAGCCGCTGGCATCCAGCAGGAACAGGCAGCCGCGCCGGAACAACTCCTCCATCAGCGGTACCAGCGGTGCGGTATCCACCTTGCGGATATCGCCAAAGCTGATAATCGTCGACAGCTCGCTGGCGGCCGCTGCGATGCCGACTACATCCCGGCTGAGGGCAGCCAGATTCTGCAGTACTCTGCTGGCCTCCTCCATCTGGGCAGTCATGCCGCATTGGCAGGCAATCCGGATGAGTGCCGAAGCTTCGGCGATAGAGCGGCATTCCTGCAGCCGTTCACGCAGCACATAGGCTCCGGCCACTTCCACCGTTTCTCCCAGCAGGGTGGATTCTACAACCTGTATCTCCACCTCCGGCGACCACTGGATCACCCAGTGCTCAGCCCAGGTAGCTCCCTCCTGACCGCTTGGCCGGTTCTTGGCAAATGAAATTCCGAGCAGAGTGAGCCGGTGGAACAGCACAGAACGGTGCAGGTCCAGATAGGCCGCCTCAACGCTTGACACCCTGCGGTTCTCCCTGAGATCAAGGGACAGTTCACTGGCTACCGTCGATTTGTATTTCTCCAGTTTATAACGTTTGAGCAGCCTGTTCAGATCATCCTGAATCGGAGTCTGACTGACCCCTTCGGCAAGGCTGCCAATGGCTGTGCCAACGTCTACTCTGGCCAGAGCTTCGGCCACAACCGACAGCTCTCCGTGGCCGAGAAGCGTCTGTGCGGCATCGCGCAGATCCCGCAGCGTGGGTGCA
Organism: Paenibacillus sp. FSL M7-1046; assembly: GCF_038007405.1. Taxonomy (NCBI): domain Bacteria; kingdom Bacillati; phylum Bacillota; class Bacilli; order Caryophanales; family Paenibacillaceae; genus Paenibacillus; species Paenibacillus sp. FSL M7-1046. Next base: position 6,687,582 of record NZ_JBBOXB010000001.1, read on the forward strand.
CTGCCGCCGTGCAGCGACGCCAGCGACTCTGCCAGCCGGACCGCTTCAATAACCTCTGCGGTTGAGCGGTGTGTGCCGGAGCCGCGTACACGGCGCGCCACCGAAGACAGGTACAGATGCGGCAGTTCCTCCGGCCGCCCGGCCGCCATGGCTTCCCACATCATTTGGAAATAATGGGGAGCCCCGTTCCCCGCGCCATAGCCGGACATCGTGGACAGCTTGTAATACGAATAAGGCATCAGCGTCAGCTTCGTGCTGCGTGAAGGCAGCGCAGCCAGTTCTTCATCACTCATGCTCTCCGTAAGATCGGCCAGAGCCGAAGCATGGTAGGCACCACAGATGACGACGATCTTCTGCGGCTCATGTCCGGCGGCAATCATCTTCTTGATCTGCCGCCTCATATAAGACTCACGCAGCGCATTGTAGGCATATTCGGACGGCTGCTCCCGCAGCTCCTTCTCTTCCGCCAGTTCACGCATTTGTGCGGAGAAGGATAGGACCGCTGCACGGTATGCCCCGGCATTCGCATTATGCTCGTAATTCCGCTCCCAGTACATGTCATAATCATACTCGCCTGCCAGCCGGGCAATCCGGCTGTAGAGCGATTCTTCGTCCTGCATTTCTGCTGCAGAAGGTTCTTCGGCTTCAACAGCAGCGGGCTTAGCTTCCTGCCCGCTGCCCCGCTGCTGTCTCTTCATATCCTGCAAGCCCAGCGTTACCGAAGAAGGCAAATCAATAAATAACGCCTCCGCTCCATTCTCCTTAGCCCACTTCATGCCCTGATATTCCGGAGAATAGACGGCAAAAGGCCAGAGAACGGTACGCACCGGCAGCTCATCAGTAAAGGCCAAAATTGCCACCGGAGGTTTCGTAACTTTATGAGTCAGATGGCGGATTTCCTCGGAAGCATCGCTAGGCCCTTCGATCAGCACCGCTGTCGGCTGAAGCTGATCCAGGTATTCCAGCAGATGCTTTGCGCCGCCCGGTGACAGATGCCGCACCCCGAAAATATGCACTCCAGCTTCAGCAGCCTTAATCACTCGTTCATCTCCTTACATGCCTGGTACAGGCCGCGCCACTCTGCTCCTTTTTTCTTCATCACATTGTCCAGGTATTCCTTCCAGACCAGTTTATCCTTGTCATCATCCTTGACAATCGCTCCCTGAAGTCCGGCGGCCAGATCATCGTCAGTCAGCTCGCCGCTGCCGAAGCTTGCCGCCAGCGCCATACTGTTGGTCAGCAGAGAAATGGCTTCTGCCGTAGAGATAACCCCAGCCGGTGACTTCACCTTCTCCTTCTTGTCTAACGTCATTCCGCTGCGCAGCTCCCGGAAGATGGTAACCACCTTCAGGAGCGCCTCATCCGCCGGAACGGAAGCTTGCAGCTCATACGAAGAAGCAATTTCCGCAACCCGCTTCTTCACGATGGCCAGCTCCGTCTCAAGATCGGAAGGCGCCGGCAGCACAATAATATTGAACCGCCGTTTGAGTGCGGCGGACATTTCGTTGACTCCGCGGTCCCGCGTGTTGGCTGTGGCAATAATAGAGAAGCCCTTGCGGGCCCCCGCCTCCTTGCCCAGTTCCGGCACAGAGATCGTCTTCTCCGACAGAATGGAGATCAGCGCATCCTGCACCTCGGAAGCACAGCGGGAGATCTCCTCGAACCGGGCGATTCCGCCGTCCTCCATGGCGCGCATGATCGGACTCTTGACCAGCGCTTCCGGAGTAGGACCGTTCGCCAGGAGCATCGCATAATTCCAGGAATAACGCACATGCTCTTCACTGGTTCCGGCGGTCCCTTGCACAACAAGCCCCGAGTTACCGTAGATCGCCGCCGCCAGATTCTCAGACAGCCAGGATTTGGCTGTTCCCGGCTCACCGATTAGAAGCAGCGCCCGGTCAGTGACCAGGGTGGCAACCGCCATTTCAATCAACCTTGAGTTGCCGATATATTTCGGTGTAATGATCGTTTTCCCGGCTTTGCCGCCAGTTATGAAGGTCAGCACCGCCCGGGGAGACATCTGCCAGCCGGCAGGAATCTTCCCTTTGTCCTCCTTGCGCAGCGCTTCCAGCTCCTCACGATATAATACCTCCGCAGGCAGCCGCATGTAATCCTGAAGCTGCTCTTGTCCCGTTAACATATACTCATCTCCCTCTAATGACTTTACTCTTGGCTCCGCAAATGGTTAAGCAAATACTCAAGCTGCTGTGCGCATTCGTATCTGTATACCGGAACAATAGCTTCAATACGGCTGATATAGCTGACCGGAAAACGAAGCATCATTTGGAACACGAAATAATCAAAGATATAAGGATTATAAAGCCGATCATTCTCCAGCACAGACATTAGGAGCTCCTGGCGCTCCTCCTCTTGCATATCCGTACGCTCCAGACCAATAAAGATATTCGTGATAAATTCTTGCATTCTGCGTTTCTTCTGCCCCTGGAGCTTCTCCAGGAGGTAGCTGCGGGCACGCTCATGCCCCGGCTGTGCAAAGGCGCATACCAGCTCCAGTGCGTCACGGTCAATGAACCAGTCCAGCCAGCGCGGGTCCCACTCTGCGGCAATTCTCTCCGCAGGCAACATCTCTCTCGAGTATTGGAGCCTGTCTCTGGAAGAACTCCAAGGTGATTCGTAAGCCACCCGTTCCACATTCATAATCTGCCGCTCCAGCGTTTCCAGAAGCTGCTGGTCACGCTGCGCCGCCTCCTTCGAGACGATTGATTTCAACTTGTTCATCATCGTACCGCCGAACTGGTTGTACAATTCCTCCGGGTTCAACTGCTGCTGAGCCGCACGGAAAACATTCGGCAGATAGCGCATGTTTTGTTTCGCCAGCCCCTTCAGCAGCTCCAGTGATTCCGCGGTAACCGACTTTTCAGTGTACCAGGCCGCCTGATCGATAAGCGGCAGCCAGCCAAACGAGATAAAACGGGTGTATTCTCCAATCACATAGCTGTATGCTTCATCGAGCTGCGGATTCCGCTCGCTATGGAGAGCAGTTAGGTAGGGTTCGATTCCATTCCAGTATGTTTCCGACTTCTTCTTGTCCTCGTTGTCCCGGGGAGCATCACGCAGCTCCTCCATAAATCGAACCGACAGCTGGTCTGTAACCCGCGCCGAAGGCCACTTGGAGAGCGCCTCCGCGACCAGCGCCCGGTCCTTCTTCAGCGAAAATGCTTCCAGCAGACGTTCCCCGCCCTGCAGGGAACCGCCTGCTGCCAAAGCGGCAAACGCAGCTTCCCGGATGGTCTTCTTCTTGTCCGCCGTCCATTCCAGCAGTGCCGGGATATAGGCCTCATGCCCGGCAAGACATCCGATCGCCGCCACCCGGACATCATCGCTGCCGCTCTCTGCGGCTGCGTAGATCTGTTCGAGCACGCCGGCTCCCCCCACTTTGCCAATCACCTGCAGCTTGCGGACCTCACCTCTGCCGCCGGCCGGATTAAAGTGCTCCATCAAATATTCGGCGATAGCCGGGCCGTAAGACGGAAGTATCTCTGCCGCCGCAAACTCCGCAAGCTCCGCATAAGGATCTTTCAAAGCGGCAATAGCCAGCGGAAGCAGGCGCATATCCTGAAATACACCTTCCTTAAAAGCTTCGATTACGATCTCATATCTGCCGCTTCCCGTCGTGGTCAGTGCCTGTCTCACAGCGGCCAGCTTGCGGTAAGGCAGCCGGGTCTCCGCCGGGAAATAAAAGGCCCGCAAAGGACCCGGAGTTCCGTCGGGTGCCGTAACCCCCTGGGTGTAGAGCACCGATTCCAGCAGCAGCGTCAGCTCCTGCAGCTTTGCAGCGGATACAGGTTCCGCTGTACTGCCGGGCTCTATCAGAGCCGTTATACCCTCACCCAGCCTCTTGAAGACTGGAGCACGCTCACCGAGTTGCTGAAACTGCGGAAGCAGACGCTTCAGCCGGAAATCTCCGGCTGCCAGATCACTTCCGGCAATATAAAGTCTTCTCACCTCTTGGTGAAGCTCTTGCAATAATGCTGTACTCATGGGCTGTCCCCCTATAGGTATATAAATCATGTTTATGATCTCAATGATTGGTCAGTACAAGAGCCGGGTTACCGCCTCATCCTTGATTATCGTCAGCGGTTGGGCAGTCAGCCGACCCGAATCCAAATGATGCTCGAACATCACAAGTATGGCACAGTCCGTCAGCAAGGAAGCTGGCAGAAACGGCAGTAAATCCACCGTTCCCTGAGGCAGCGAAGGGATATCCTCCAGCACCAGTCTGCTGCCGGACTCATCTGTGATGACATACTGGCCGCTTTCGGTTATCCCAAGACTTGCTGCATGCAGAAGCAGCACAGGCGATTTATCACTCAGCGGATTCTTGAGCTGATTTTTCACTTGCTTGAGCACCTCCGCGTAAGAGCGGTGAGCCTTGCTGTAGACCTGATGCAAGTCAGCCTCAGTAACAGGTCTCGCTGTTATTTCTTCATATCGGACCCGGGCATTCATCTCTCCGGGGTATTTGTAGAGCAAGGGAATCCGGCCAACTTCAAAGAAGCTGTCTTCTTCCCGCATCAGTTTGGCTGCCTTGTAAGGGCGATAATATACCGTCCGGTGAATCTCTCCGCTGTTCGTTTCCAGCCAGTAGCCAAGGTCGACATATTCCTGACGGGCAAGATCATCGTAGCTGTAGAAGGCTAATTGCAGAAGCTCGACCTCTTCCTTCACCAGTCCGTATTCCTTCAGTTCAGACAACTGCCAGGCATGTCCAAGCCATTCATCAATAGTAGATTCATGATCCAGGGCAAGCTCGGGGTCCTCACTCCTCGCGGTCAGATAAGCCCGGCCTTTCTTAATAAAAGCATGAAGCCGTGTCAACTGCTCCATCGCATATGTATAACTCTCTTCACGGTCACGGCCTTCATCCAGCAGCAGCGCGAACCGGCGCAGTTCAATCTGTGCTCCTGACAAATAATAATTGCCAAGCTGCTTCACATGTTCTTTAATCGTCTTCAGCGTTTTGCTGTCAATGGTCGACAATCCGCTGCGGATAAGCGACAGGACCAGCTTCTCCAGCAGATCAAGCCCTTCAAGCTGAGCGTTGATCTTTTTCTTCAGCGCAGATTTATTAACTTTCTTAGGCTTAGCTTCCCCGCCTTCGGCAGCTTGCTTCACCTTGTTCTCTTCACGTTTCTCGGCCTTCTCGCGTTTGGCAGAGATGTCCTCGGGTACATCAGCTATTGTGAAAGGCTGACCCTCGGCATAGGCATACAGCAGGCCCAGCGCATGCTTGCAGGGGAACTGCCGGCTGGGGCAGGTACAGCGGAACACCGGCTTATCCGGTACAACGAAGTCCGCAGAGCACTCATAAGGCGTTTTGCCGCTTCCCGAGCACTGCCCGAACAGCAATTCCCCGTTCTCCGAACGGTTCAACTGCACGAAGCTTTTCTTCTTCACCAGCCCCTGACCATTCTTCATGGCAGCGGCGTTGGGTGCGAGCGAATCTACATACGATGATGTCAGTTCAGGCAAATCAGTTTCCTCCCCAAATGAGATAGCATAATAAATCGAAAGATATCAAGCAAACAATTGGATATATCTTCTATTAACCAATTAACACGGATAAGATCACATGTTTGCATTTATCTTAACAAAAATGGTTTGCTGTTCCAATGGCAACCCCTCATCCGTGGCAAAAATAGTAAAATCGTCCTACCTCTGCAGATGAAATCCCGGGAAATGAGCAAAAAAATAGGGTGACTCCGAAAGTCCCCCAGTGATCCTCATTTGAACCAGCCTTTTTCCTTGAACCTAGTAATCGCTTCAATCCGGTTGCCCACATCGAGCTTGTCGAGAATAACCGAAATATAATTGCGGACCGTACCGGTCGTAATGTACAGCTGGCTCGCGATTTCCTTCGTATTTTTGCCGTCGGCAATCAGTCCCAGTACTTCCTTCTCCCGTTGGGTCAGAGGATTGGCCTCATTGCTGTAAGCTTCGTCCATAAGCTCCGGCGCATACATCCGTTTGCCAGCCATAACGCTGCGGATCGAGAGAGCCAGCTCTTCACTGGGGCTGTCTTTCAGCAAATAGGCATTTACGCCAGATTTAACGGCGCGCTCGAAATATCCGGCCCGGGCAAAGGTGGTCAGAATCATGATTTTGCAGCCGGATTGCTTCAGCGCCTCCGCCGCCTCAAGTCCGGTCATTGCCGGCATTTCGATATCCATGATGCAGATATCCGGTTTGAGCTGCTGGACCAGCTTTACAGCCTCTTCACCATTAGCTGCCCGGCCCACCACTTTCATATCCTCTTCCAGATCGAGCAATGAAGCCAGGGCGCCAAGCAGCATGCGCTGATCTTCAGCAATTACAATTTTGATCATCAGTGATTCGCCTCCCGTTCCGTCTGCTGGATGACTGTGGGTACTTTAATGACAATCGTTGTCCCTCCGTCCTTCACAATGTCCAACAAACCGTTTACAAATTCCAGCCTCTCTTGAATTCCCTGCATTCCATGGCCCTTATAAAATAGAGAAGTCCCCTCAATTCCCTTGCCGTTATCCTGTATCTTAACAACCAAATCTACGCGCGAGGGTTCAATGAGAATTTTGCAGACCGTGGCACCGCTGTGCTTTACCACATTCGTTACCGCTTCCTTAATACACATGCTCAGCACATTTTCCGTAATTAGTGAAGTATTCTTCAGCTTGGGACTGCCTTCCAGCTCGAACTCAATTTCCGCAGCCTGCAGGAGCTGCTTGATCCGCACCAGCTCGTCTTCAAGCCGGATGCCCCTCATCTGTGTAATCATTTCACGGACTTCTTTGAGCGCTGTTCGCGCTGTCTGGCGGACATCGTTAATTTCGACGATAGCCTGTGCCGGATTTTTGTTGATCAGCTTGCCGGCCAGATCACTCTTGAGTCCGATGAGCGACAGCTTTTGTCCCAGTGTATCATGCAGATCACGGGAGATCCGCTGGCGTTCCTCCATGATGACGAGTTCAGAGATCCGTTTATTAGCATCCTCCAGTTGGACCTCCAGCTTATCCTGATTGTTGCGGTTATACGTTGTAGCAGGCAGCAGGACCACCGCAATCATACTCACAAGCACAAAAGGGAGCTGGGAGATGAATACCGGATTGCGTGTAATCAGTTCATAGTTGATGGCGATAATCGTGGTCAGCAGGTGAATTGAATACAGCGTAAAGAATCCGACCCGCTTCTGGATATTCCCGATAAAAAAAGCCAGGAACAATGCAAAATACATATACCCGAACAGCAAGGTCATCGTTATAGAAACAATAATCTGCACACTTGTCCAGAAGTAGACCACCCAGCCCGTTGATTTGAAGGCTAGGACATAACAGGCAAAAAATACAATGATCATGAGAATTCCGTATACCCACCGGTCCATTGAGGACGAACGGAAGATAAAATAGAAGGGAAGAATGTAAAAAATGACCCATACATAAGGGCTCAAACCTGTACTTTTATGGAATATATGGTGCCACTTCTGCATGTTAGCCATCCTTTTTGCCAGCAATATTGTACCTCCATTTTAGCATAAACCTTGCAGCAACCGGCAACCCGCAACAAAAAAGAGAAAGCTCAGCACCGGTCAGCGTTCAGCGGTTCTGGCTTCCTCTCCTGTTACAGTGTCATTTAAAAGATAAGGATGGCTCTCATTCGCCTTGAAGTCCGGGTTTGCGTACCTTTAACGCTTCCACAGCCGGCTTCGGCTCCCGCAGTCTTGCCTTGATCTCCTTAAAGCCTACAAATCTTCTATTCTCTTCATCCCACAGACGGAAATGAAGGGCCTTCAAGCTGCTGCCAATCGTGATCGTTGTCGCTTTTTGCAGCGGCGGAGTGGCATTATGGGCCAGCTCCAGATTATAATTCGGCACCTTCGGACTTAAATGATGGACATGGTGAAACCCGATATTCCCGGTGATCCACTGTAAAAGTCTCGGCAGTTTGTAGTAAGAGCTGCCTTCTACGGCGGCACTTACATAACTCCATTCGTCCTCATGCTCAAAATACGAATCCTCGAACTGATGCTGTACATAAAATAACCAGATGCCGAGAAAGCCTGAGACAAATACGATCGGCAGCTGTACCAGCAGAAATGCCTGCCAGCCGATGGCCAAAATCAAACCACTATAAAGCGCTGCGATCAAAATGTTAGTCAGATAAGTATTCATCCGCTCCTTACGTCTTGCCCCTTTGGCATTAAAACGGTATTGGATCAGGAAAACGACGATAGGTCCAGCTACAAACATCACCAGCGGGTTGCGGTAAATCCGGTAATATAAACGTTTCAAAGGCTTGGCAGCCTCATATTCTTCAACTGTCATAATCCAGATATCGCCAATGCCTCTTTTCTCAAGATTGCTGCTTCCGGCGTGATGGATGGAATGACTGTGTTTCCACTGGCGATAAGGCACCAAGGTTAATACTCCCGTGATCGTGCCTATGATATCGTTGGCTTTACGGCTTTTGAAGAACGAACCGTGGCAGCAGTCATGAAAAATAATAAAGGTCCGGATCACAAACCCCGCTGCCGGAATCGCAAACAGGAGGGTAAGCCAGTAGGAGACAGACAGGCTGAAATATGCAGCCGCCCATAACAGGACAAGCGGTCCAAGTGTATTAATAAGCTGTCTTACGCTTGTTTTGCGGTCTGTTTTCTCGTAGGGAGCCACACTTTTTTTCAAACTGGAAAGCTGGGATGTCTGTTTCGTAGTCATCGTGTTTGTTTCCTCCTCGGATGTGTCCGGTTCCGGTCACATTCATCTAACTTCATTATAGAGAAGGAAGTGTCATACCCGTAAGTCATAAGTATCAAGGAGGGAGTATGACAAATGTCATACTCCCCTCAAATTAAGCTAACTTTCTAATCCGTAGCAGCGGGAGCAAAATCAGCGTACCCATCAAGAGCAGCACACCGCTCCCTGTGAAAACAGCGAACAGCGAGAATGTTCCCTTCAGATATCCGGCCATGGACATACCGATGACCATAAATCCCATAAACATCGGTCCCATAATTCCGCCTACCCGGCCCATATAGGCAGTCTCCGTATTTTGCAGAATCAGTGTATTGATTCCGATATGAACACAAGGATAAAAAAAGCCAGTCAACGCTTGAAGCAAAATCGCGAGCAGCACATTATGCGCCGATCCCATACCGATGGTCCCTGCGGCACTTATGAGCAGCCCTGCTGCCAGCAGTATTTGCGGCTTTACCTTTTTGCCGATTCCTATAACAAGTGTCCCGCCCAGCATCATTGCAGCTCCGTTAACCACCATCATCCATTGCAGGAAGCTGCTGTCCTTGCCCAGATTCTCAATCATCACAAATACACCCAGAGGCTGAATAAGCCCTGCTCCCAGCCCGGCAAATGCAAACGAAATTCCCAGATTTCTCAATATCGCACTGGAGTGCACATAATGCAGTCCTGCTATTATTTCCGTGGCAATCCCCTTACGCTCCCCGGCTGCCTCATCCGGCACATCCTTAGGCAGCAGCCCCAGAATCAGCGCCGAACCGATAAACATGACTCCCATGATCGTAAGTGAAGTTTCAATACCATAGTGTTCATATATAAAAGCACCGATCATCGGGCCAATCACCATAAAAAAAGCGGTCAGCGACTGGAAAACGGCCATCACACCCTGTAGCTGTTCTTCGGGAACATGCTGCTTAAACAGCTTCATTGCGGAAGGCTGGGAGAATTGTGACAGTACCGCCGAGACAAAGGTAGCCAGCAGCAAGGCTCTCCATGATCCTGTTAAGACCACAAGAAGCACTGCAAACACTGATAATGCGGATAACCCGTCGCTTAGAATCATCGTTTTCTTCGGACGCCACCGGTCCGCAAACGTACCACCGATCAAAGCAAATAAAAAAATCGGTGCAAATTCAGCTACAGAAATCAGCGATACGTAAAACGGATCATTGCCCGTTATCTCCGTCACATACAAGAGTATCGCGAAATTGCGCACCCATACTCCAAGCTGAAGCAACACTCTGGATGCAATAATTGTTCGTACAACTTTATTACCTAACACTAGGTTCCCCTCCATAAAAAATAAACATAAAATTATAAACATCGAGAGCTCTCGTTTATTAATATATAGACGTTTTATTATTTTGTCTATATTTAATTAGACATTTATCTAATCTATCTATTGTAAACGTAAAAAAAAGCGCACAGAGAGATCTGTGCACTTCTCAAATAGAATTCAAATCGTTGCTGCGCTTTACCAAGTGTTCCGGAAATTGCCCCCAAGCTACTATGCCTGCTTCGTATATTCCTCGCGGTACTCTGTCGGCGTCTTGCCGGTCGCTTTCTTGAACACCTGTGTAAAATAACGGGGGTCCTGATAGCCGACGAGCGGAGCTACCTGGTAGACCTTTACATTGCTGTTCTGCAAAATATATTTGGCCTTTTCCATCCGGCAGTTGGTAACGAATTCAAGAAAGGTGTAACCGGATATTTGCTTAAATAACGTGCAGAAATGGCTGATGCTCAAACCGGCTACCTCCGACAGCTCTTCAATACTGAGATCTTTATGATAATTGTCTTCAATATAACGTTTGGCTTTCTCAACAACGCTGCGTCCATCTTCACGGGCCATCACTTTGTTGCTCTCCAGCATCCACTCGCGAAATTCCTGCTTCAGCACGTTAATCATTGCCGTCAGGGTACCCAGGCCGTGCAGTTTGCCAAGCAGCCCCTCCAGCGACCAGTCCGGCTGCATGTTCAGGTTCTCAAATTGCCTGTACAGCACAACAACCATCTCGATGATGATCCGTTCGGCCAGCTCCTTGGACAGCGCCTGGGCTTCAATAAAGATGGCCATTTCATCGAACAGCACCAGCATCCGCTCCATGTTCAGCGTGCGGATGCTTTCGATCAGCGAAACCTCAAGCTCCTTCGGATACTTTACGTCCCTGCCGCCTGTATCCGGTGTCTCCTCTTCAATAAACACGCCTGCCTGGCCGGAATAAAAGCGCTGGAACAGCGCCTTGGCTGCAAGCGGATATACGGTGCTCAATTGATCGATCCCCTGCGTGCTGCGGCTAATCCCTACTGAGCAGGCCAGCTTGGAGTACCTTTTAATATCAGCAACCAACTTCTCGCCAAGCTCTCTTTTGCCTTCCCCGAGCCTTCCCGGAAAGAGCAGCACCCATTCTCCATTGTAGAACGGGAACACAGAAAGCGCGCCATTGTCCATTGACCACTCTTCAAGGATATTGCGGATTGCGAACAGCCAGAGATGCTTCTCCTCCGCGCTCCATCTTGCAGCAAGGGCCGCATAATCGTCAAGCCTGACGACAGCCATGAAATATTCGCCCTCCAGCTCGCTGTTCTCCAGCCACTTTAAATGCTGCAAAGGCCGCGAATTACCGAGCGTGAACTCCGCAAACATCCGCTCCCTTGCGAGCGTCGACAGCATTTGTACAGAGAGCATCAACTGCTCGTTCTCCTTCTGTTTATCCAGTTTCACCTTCGCCCGGGTCAGCATCTCCGTTAATTCATCATGGTCAATCGGCTTCAGCAAATAATCAAATGCCCCGAGCCGCAGTGCATCACGCGCATATTCGAACTCCCCATAGCCGCTAATAAAAATAAAGATCAGCTTGGAGCTGTGGGGCAGCACCTCTTTCATTAGGGCGATACCATCGATGACAGGCATGCGTATATCACTGATGATGATCTGCGGCGCTTTCTCTTCAATCAGCCGCAGCGCCACTTCACCATTTCTGGCCTCTCCCGCAATCTCAAGTCCCAGCTCATCCCAGGGAATCGCCACCTTCAAGCTTCGCAGAATAATCGGCTCATCATCCACTAGCAGCACTTTGTATTTCTCTTGCCATGCAGTCATTTCCGGCACCCCCAGGTTTATTGAACTGTAGAACTTTGTATTAGATTCCAGTATTGCTCCGAAGCGGATTGCAGCTGCGCGAGCGCCTCGTCAGCCTGCATCCCTCCGCCGATCATCTCCTCGATGACACTGAGGAAGGTCTTCTTCACTTCTGGAGACAGCAGGTTGTCGTACGGAACAAAGCTCTGGTGATTATCCTCCATCATAGCCATTACCTGAGCAAATACCGGTCCTGTCTTATCCGGATCAATGGTGATCCGCATCGAAGGTATTCTTAATCCCTCATACACAATCTGTGTCTGAATCTCTTTTGTATAGAATGCTTTCATCAGCTCCAGCGCCGCTTCCCGCTTACTTCCGCTCAGGCTGGAGGAGAGACCGATTCCTATCGTATAACCTCCCGCGATGGACGGTTCTGTCCCTTGGTTCAGGGCGGGAAAAGGAATCACTCCTACCTGATTCTGAAAATCTGCCGGAGCCGTGTCTCCCGAGAACAGATTAATATCCCAGTTACCGTTCAAATACATCGCAGCCTTACCGCTTGTAAATAAACGCACCGCATTCTCCGTCGATAAATCATTGGATTTGGCGCTGAATGCATCCTCCTCAATCCACTGCTCCAGATGCTGAAAAGCCTGGGAATACAAATTATTCTCAAAGGTACTCCCATCCTCCCCGGTAACCAGCTTCTGAATCAGCTCCGGTCCGGCATACCGGTCCATTAAATAATGGGCGAATATCCCGGCAGGCCAGCGGTCTTCATTGCCGAGAGCAAACGGGATGTACCCTGCTTTCTTTAGCGTCTTAATCGCAACATCCAGTTCAGCAACCGTCCCGGGAATTTTGATGCCCAGCTTGCTGAACAGCGTTTTGTTGAAATACAGCGGCTCGGCATTTCCCTCAATCGGCAATCCGTAGATATGCTGGTTGAAGGTCCATAGATGCAGATCACTGAATTGGTTCTTCAGCCCGTTCTCCTGCACAAAATCAGTCAGATCCATCAACCGGTTGGAGCGGACATACGGCTCAATCTCCGCACCGCCGAACAGCACGAACATATCCGGCGGTGTACCCGTGACCATCTCGTTTTTCAGCTTCTGCTCACGGTGAATCGTCTGGTCGAGTCCCTCGAAATTCACTTTGACATTGGGATGTTCCTTCTGATATTCCTGAACGACCTCTTCATATATTGCAAGCAGCGGCTTATCATGCTCCTTTATCCAGAAATGGCGGAAGGTCAGTGTAATCTTCTCCGGAGAGTTATCTTCAATCGGCTCCCTGTTGCCAAAATTTATAAATAATACCGCTCCGGCCATAAGCAGGATATAGAGCAGTATCCAGCCCCATTTCATCACCCATTTCACAGCTCCTCGCCCCTCTTTCATCCCGTTTTCGCTTATTTTCATGGCTGGATTTTGGGAATACGGATACAGATTGTCGAACCGAATCCAGGGGACGAACAAACGAGGATACCATAAGGATTGCCGAAACGGATGTTCAGGCGCTCATGCACATTCTTCAGGCCTACGCCGCTGTCGCTGTACTTTTTCGGATTGCTGTGCTCTGTATTCCATAGGCTCATCAGTGTGGCCAGATCGAAGCCCGGACCATTATCCTTGACGATGATAATAATATCTTTACCTGTCTCTTGTGCACCGATGGTGATCACCCCATGCTCTTCCATCTGCTCAATGGCATGATATAACGCGTTTTCCACTATCGGCTGAACAATCAGCTTCTGGGTCATCACATTTCTGAGGGTATCGGGCAAGTCAATGGCGTAAGAGAATTTGTCTTCAAAACGGAATTTCTGAATATCCAGATAGTGGCGGACATGCTCAAACTCCATTTGCAGCGGAATCAGCTCCTGATTCTGGCTGATGCTGATCCGCAGCAGCCTGCCGAGAGAAACGACCATTTTGCTGATATCCCTGTTCCCCGCCAGCACCGCCATAGAGTTGATGGATTCCAGTGAATTATAAATAAAATGCGGGTTAATCTGCGCCATCAATGCCTGCATTTCCGCTTCCTTTTTGCGGCCCTGCTCCGTTTGCACCTGCTCAATGAGTTCGCTGATCTGCGAGCTCATCCGGTTAAAGCCGTCAATCAAGAGATCGCTTTCATCATCTGAGCGCAAAGGTGTCGTAATCGGAGTAAAGATTCCTTGCTTGACCCGCTTCATACCGTTGACCGCGCTGTTAATGCTGCGCACAAGCCTTCGGATGAAATAGCGGTCAAACAAAAAGGCGGACAGCAGCGATACTGTGGATAGAATGATGGCAAGATTGCGAATAGAGTCCGATTCCGAGGATATCAGATTCATGGGAGTGATGGCCACCAAATTCCAGTCCAAATTATGAGAAGGAAGGAAAGTAATCAGTGATTTCTCTCCTTGATAATTGTCAATGTAATAATCCTGAGCCTGGGCGTAACCCTCCTGCAGAAAAGGAAAATGGGTTTGCTGCCCGATATGCTCACCGGATTTGTTAAAGACGATATTCCCCTGCTTGTTGACCAGCAGAATATCCCCTTTCTTCAGTGTTGCAGCTTCCCAGAAAATTTGGTCAAGCAAATCCGGTTTAACGTAAACGACCAGATAACCGATATCCTCCAGGGAATAAGAATCCTTGATAATTCTGGACTGCACCAGTACCGGATTGCCGGTAGCTTCCGAGCCATTCTCTCCGGGTCCCGACCATACCGGCCGGCCCTCCGCTTCCTCCATCGCGCGGTACCAGTTCTGATGGCGCATCTCATTGAAGGGCATAGGGGCATTGTACTGATAGATCAGGCGATCCTTGCCGTAAAGACTGAAAGAAGTGATCATCGGATGATTGATCAGCAGGTTGTTAATATCCTGCTTAATGTCGTAGGTCAGTACAAAATCCGGCTGTTTGAGCGTTTCCTGAATTTTTGGCGAAATAATAGCCGAATTTGTAATGTATGAGATTTCGCTAAGTGCAAACTTAAGCTTGCGGTCTGTCTCCAGAAGTGAGATCCAGTAAAAATTGCTTGATTTCTTCTCCATGGCACTGGAAAAATTCGCATACGTAACAATTCCCATCACGATCACGGGAATGAACACGAGAAGAATAATAGCGAACAAGATTTTGCGGCGGAGCTTCATATGCCTTTCCCTTCCTCCTGCTGTCTCTGCCCATTATTATTCTTCACGGTACTCCCTATTTCCTTGTTTAACATTAAAAACCAGTTTAGCTTTTGATTGCGCCTGAGGTCAGACCGGCAATTACCCAACGGCTGAAGAACAGGAAGACGACGAGCAGCGGAAGTGTGGCCGTAAAGGTTGCTGACATAATCATCCCGTAGTCAAGACCATCACGTGCACTGAACAGCTGCTGCAGAGCGATCTGAATGGTAAAATGCTCTTTATTCTTCAGGACGACGAGCGGCCAGAAGAAGTCATTCCATACCGTCATAAAATTAAGTATGCCAAGCGTAGCCATTGCCGGAGTAATAACAGGAACAGCAATCTTCCAGAAGATCCGGAAATGTCCGCCTCCATCAATCCGTCCTGCTTCGATCAGTTCGGTAGGCACCGCCGAGGAGATATACTGGCGCATCCAGAAGATCCCGAAGGCATTGACCATCGCAGGCACAATAAGCGCCTTGAAGCTGTCGATCCAGTGCAGTTTGGACATAATAACATAAGTCGGAATTACACCCAGCTGCTGGGGAACGATCAGCGTAGCGATGACGAACACAAATAGCATATTCTTTAGCGGAAACTCATATTTGGCAAATGCATAGCCCGCCAGGGTACAGAAGAACACAACCGAAATCGTGACCATGGACGAGACGAACAGCGAGTTCCCGAGTGCCAGGAAGATATCCGACCGTTCCAGCACTCTGCTGAAGTTGTCGAAGAACTGGTCACCGATGGTTAACAAAGGTGGCTTATGGAACACGGCGCCCTTGTCATTGGTTCCTACAACAAACATCCAATAGAACGGAAAGACAGAGATTAATGCTCCTAGAATGAGCAGGAAATAAAACCCCAACTTGCCGAAGAAACCGAGGTCATCCGGTTTTTTTCTGAATATTCGCAATGTGCTCACGCTTTTCTCCTCCTAGACTCTCCGCCTGTGCCTCTGGTAATCAGCATATTAAGGATGGAGAATAGAATAGTGACGAGGAACAGCATAACCGCCGTAGCCGCCGCCGTACCGAAGAATCCGTTGCGGAATGCTTCGCTGTATAAATAAGTAACCATTGTAATCCCTTCCTGGCGGGTTGATCCGGTCCCGGATTGGCCCAAGAATACATATGGCTCTGTGAAGAGCTGCAGCGCACCAATCGTAGATTGGAGGGATACGAAAATAATGAATGGCTTGAGGAGCGGCAGTGTGATGGAAAACAGCTGCTGTCTTCTGTTCGCACCGTCAATCCGCGCGGACTCGTACAGATCCATCGGTATGCTCTGCAGGCCCGACAGGAAGATGATCGCGTTATAGCCCGTCCAGCGCCACATAACCATGGTGGAGATGGCAATCTTTACGCCCCACCAGCCGGAGTTGAATGCCATGCTGTCCAGTCCAAGCCCGTTCAGCATCCAGTTGATCATCCCGTTGTTGCCGAACAAGGTGCTGAATACAAGCGTAACAGCCACAATCGACGTAATATTGGGCATGAAATACAGAATACGGAAGGTTTTCTTAAACCGCGTCATTCCTGAATGCAGCAGCACTGCGAGCAGCAGCGCCAGAAACACCTGCGGCAACGTGCCCATCAGTCCCATAATCAGCGTATTGGTGAAGGAAATCCAAAAGGTCGGGTCGCTTGTGACCAGATCGTAGTTCTTCATCCCGACGAATTTCATCGGATTGAGCGCGTCCCACTTAAAGAAAGATAAATAAAACGTAAAGAAGATCGGGTACAGTCCAAATATCGAGAACAGAATAAAGAACGGAGAAATAAATGTATAAGCAGTGATGCGGCTCCGTCTTTGTTCAGTTAAAAAAGGGCGTTTGCTCTCGGCATGTGGACTCGTAATTACGGGTTCAGCCATGTCACACCTCCAGGGAATATAGCAAAAACTCCGATAGGAGTCTTGATCGATGATTAAGTCTTCCTATTTCACTAAAACCGGACTCACAGAGAGTGCGGCTCTCCATGAATCCGGCATTACAGGCATCATTTCCTTATTGAAATGCTTAGCTGCGTTCCTCAAGGGTTTTTGCTTGTTTAACTGCTTCATCCCACTCTTTGGCAGGGTCGGCTTTTTTCTCAATTACGTTCTTCAGCGCGTTCTTGAAGAAGGTATCGGTTTGGTCATGCAGCGGTCCGTAGTATACCGGTTTAACACGGTTAGCCGCCTTACCAAATTCAACTGCGATTTGTTGGCCGCCGAAGAAGTCATCTTTGAAATCTACGAATGCCGGATCTTCATACAGTGCAGGAATGGAAGGCATCAGACCCTTAGCTTTGAACGATTCGAGCTGATTGTCCTTGTTGACGAGCCATTGAATGAAATCATAAGCTTCCTTCGGATGCTTGCCTTCCTTAGGAAGGGTGATGAACGAACCGCCCCAGTTTCCGGCACCTTCGGGCAGCTGAGCAATTTTCCATTTACCGGCAGAATCAGGAGCGTTGGTCTTAATATAGCCGGCCATCCATGCAGGACCCATAACTACGGCGAACGATCCGTCGGTCATGCCTTGACCCCACTCAGGAGACCACAGCAGCATATTGCTGACCCAGCCTTCCTGAATGCCTTTAACGGTGAAATCGTAAGCTTTTTTCACTTGCGGATTGGTATCTCCGATGAATTTGCCGTCAGCCTTGCTGAAGTAGATTTCATCAGGAGATTGGTCGCGGAGTGCGTTATACGTCAGATCTGTTAAGTCAGAGAAGTATTTACCGGTTTTGTCCTTGAAGGTTTTCGCTACAGTAGCGAGCTTATCCCATGAGTCAATAGCAGCACCGAACCCTTCCGGATCGCTTGGCAGTCCCGCTGCTTCAGCCAAATCCGTGCGGTAGTAGACAACGGTAGGACCGATATCCGTTGGAAGTCCGAGCTGGAAGCTGCCGTCAACAGAGGAGGCTTGCTTCCATTTCCAGTCGAGATAATTGGCTTGAATATCTTTTGCTCCCAGATCATTCAGGTTGTAGAATTTATCCTGAGCACCCAGGAAACGTTCCATGAAACCGATTTCAAGTTGAAAAATATCAGGCGCTCCCGAATTCGCCGACAACGCAGTTGTCAGATTGTTGTGATGGGCAGTCTGGTCACCGGTGTTCTGAATTTTGATTGTAACGTTCGGATGTTCCTTGGTATATTCTTTCGCCAGCTCTTCATAGTTAACACTGCCAAGTGTCCAGAATGATAGCTCAACCTTCTCAGCCGGCTCCGTTTTATCTCCTTCCGTTGCCGGTGCATCTGTACTTTTAACGTTGTTACCTGCATTATTTTTCGCAGTGTTGTTTTCAGCGTTGTTGTTACCTCCGCATGCTGCCAGTGAACCAACGAGCATGATTGAAGCAAGCGTCAACGCCAGATTCTTTGCTTTTTTCATTCCTCTGTACCCCTCTCAAAGGTTTCTCTTACAAGTCTTAGTGTACAGTAGGAGAAATCTTTTTTTGAGGAGGCAAACTTCCGATTTGAGGTGGAAATATTTACGATATGGTAAATTCAGGTTCTAATACACCCATTTCCACAGCCGCCTCCCGTTTGGAACCATTGGATTTCTATCCTCTGCACAGGTATACTGGTTTTATTTCAAGCAATTATTCACCCATCAAAGGAGAGTACCTTTCATGCCTATCAACCGGCCTTTACTGACAGACAGTGATTTACAGGATGCCGTTGACCGCAAGCTGCCTGTGCGCGTCTTTCAGGACGATCATCTGGTGAATTCCGGAGCGACGGTTGTCCGATTTACAGATTCGGATGTTGTCATCCAGTCGCGGGTCAGCGATTTAACCTACTATTCCCGGCGGAGCTGCGAATTTTTTGAGGTCAGACCCTAGCTCAAATATTTTGAGAATGGAGAGGAACTGTATCTCGTAGAGACGCATCCGGCGACAGCTTTGGGGCAACCAACATTACGACGGAAATTAACAATAGTATTGAGTATAGATTTACAGGCAGGGAGACACTATAGAGCGAGGAATGGCTGGTCAGCCAACAACAATCCATAGTGAGGTGCCCCCATGTTCAAAAGATTTGACGAGATTGCTATTGAGATTCCCGAGGTTGAACGCCCCGACCCCAATGCTGCTGCTGCTGTTCAGGAACTGCTCGGCGGGAAATACGGGGAGATGTCCACACTGAACAATTACCTGTTCCAGTCTTTCAATTTCCGCAGCAAAAAAAAGCTCAAGCCGTTCTATGATCTGCTCATGAGCATCACCGCAGAAGAGCTGGGCCATGTTGAACTGGTCTCGCATGCAGTTAATAAATGCCTCTGCGGCTCCACCTCCTATAAAGAACCGGATCAAACGCCGCTGGAGCCGTTCAAAAATGCACGCAACACCTATTTTGCACTTAGCGGTGGCCAAGGCGCATTGCCTGTAGATTCCATGGGACGCCCATGGAGCGGAGAATATGTCTTTAACAGCGGCAATCTGATTCTGGACTTGCTGCATAACTTCTTTCTGGAATGCGGCGCCCGTACCCACAAGATGAAGGTTTATGAAATGACAGACCATCCGGCTGCCCGTGAGGTGGTCGGGTTTTTGCTGGTACGCGGCGGAGTGCATGTGGTGGCCTACGCCAAAGCGCTGGAAATGGCTACAGGTGTAGATGTCAGCAAGCTCATTCCAATCCCTTCCCTCAGCAATAAAGCATTTAGTGAAACGCGTAAATATGAGTCCAAAGGGATTCATACGAAGCTGTACACGAACAGCGAGGGAGATTTCACAGAGATCAAACAAATCTGGAAGGGGACGCACCCTGAAGACGGCCAGCCCTTAGAGGTCATTGAAG
Organism: Paenibacillus sp. FSL M7-1046; assembly: GCF_038007405.1. NCBI lineage: Bacteria > Bacillati > Bacillota > Bacilli > Caryophanales > Paenibacillaceae > Paenibacillus > Paenibacillus sp. FSL M7-1046. The sequence goes on from NZ_JBBOXB010000001.1 coordinate 6,707,380, forward strand.
GCTCCCCTAAAGGATTTCCGATTGCCGAAGCTCCTGAAGTACCGGAAGAATTCGCTCCGGGTTTTTCAGAGGAGGATTTCCTCGCCATTGCAGCACGCCTGCAGCAGGCGGCCAATATCCGCTAAATTCAAAGAAGCCGGACAAAGGCCCCGCAGGGGGATCTTTGTCCGGCTTCTCTCATTGTCATCACTGTGTCATAAACTTCCTAATTATCTCTTCATCTCATTCGTTGATGTCTTCAGCTTCTCGTTCAGAATATCCTGAAAGCTGCGAGTCTTGTCATCGGAGTTGGAAGATTTGGCTTCGACCACGGGTTGAGGTCTAAAATACTGATGATTGAAAGCCATAAGATTATGTACTGTCATATTCATTAAGGTTCAACCTCCTTCCGTAATCTGCACCTGAATTTGCGTGGTTGCGCATTTTCTTATCTCTTATTTAACCCATCATTTCCATCCCTAAACATTTTTTTTGCACTTTCAGGAAAAAAATAACCTCCGCGCCGATAACCCGGCCGGAGGCTATAATCTTCTTCGTATCGAATATTTATTTCAAGGCTGCCCAAGAAGCTTCATTCAGCTGCTCCAGCTCATCCCTAACAAGCTGGAAACTCATGGCCCCGATGTTCTCTTCCGCATGCCGGACCTTGGAAGCGCCTGGAATGGCGACCACTGTATCCCCGTGAACATGTATGAGCCAGTTTAGGGCAATCTGGCCCGGTGTCACTCTGTATTTCTCGGCCAAAACAGATAATAGATCAATCAGCGGCTTGCTGCGGGCCAGGCTTTTCTCATCCAGACCGGATTGCATCCGCCGCATCCTCGAAACTGCATGGATCTGTGAAGGATCCTTATGGAAACGTCCGGTCAGAATCCCCTGCTGCAGCGGAGAGTATGCAATGATTGAGATGCCCAGCTCCTTCGCCGCTTCCATTGTTCCATTCTCATCAATCTTCCGGTGCAGCAAATTATATTTCACCTGGTTCGAGACCAGAGTTAGACCATACTGCTGCAATATCCTGTGCGCCTCCACCATCTGTTGGGCCGAATAGTTGCTGACCCCTGCATAACGGATTTTGCCATCCTTGACCAGACCGGCCATCGCTTTCATTTCACTGGCTATTGAGGACAGGGAAAATGGCTGGTGAATCTGGTACAGATCGATGCTTCGCCCGCCCAGACAGGTGAGCCGTTCATCAATTGTAGATGAAATAGATTTCGCTGTGCGGAGCATCGGCCACCATTTGGTGGCGATCAGCGGCTTGGCATGGAGACTGCCCTCCTGCTGCAATTGATCCAGCGCATGGGCAAGCGCCTCTTCTGATTTACCTCCGCCGTAGATCTCTGCGGTATCGACCCAGTTCATGCCGCCTTCCAGACTGACACGGACGATATCAAGGATATCTGCATCCTTAAGATTACTCCAGTACCTTCCTACGATTCCGCTTCCCCGGCTGAACTGCCAGCAGCCCAGCCCGAGCGGTGAAACGGATAACGATGATTGGCCTAAGGGGCGTAAAGTTACTGCTGTTGTCTCTGTCACCAAGTTTCATCCTTCTTTCAGAACCAAGATAGTAAAAATCACTCCAGAATCAAAACTACTCCAAAATAGAGCTCAGATCCACCAGCAAATATGGTATAATTACCCTGCTCTGCAACGCCATACTACAAACAAACCGTGTTGCAGAATGGAAACACAATCATTTATGGAGGGAATTCATGTTAAAAATCTTCGGTTTTTTCATGCTGTTAAATCTGGTCGGCAATCCTTTTCTTGCCCTAATCATCCTGCTGGTCATTCTGTATTTCCTCGACCGCCGATATGTCGGCATCTTTCCAAGCATCACGAAGCCGTTCCGCCGGAGCCGGCAAATTTCCAAGCTGCGGACAACCATCTCGCTGAATCCCAATGATGTCTCCGCCAAGTTCGAACTGGCCCGGCTGCTAACCGAACGCAAGCGTTTCAGCGAATCCAAAGAGCTGCTTGTGCAGATCGCTGACCGTTACGAGCAATCCGCCGAATATTGGGTGGAGCTTGGTTATGTGAATCTCAAGCTGGGACAGCTTCCCGAGGGGGAAGCGCAGATGCTTCAAGGACTGGAAATCAACCGCAGAGCGCAATATGGCCAGCCTTATCTCCGTCTCGCCGAGACTTTCCGCAATATCGACCATGACAAAGCTCTTTATTATGTAGGACAATTCCAGGAAATTCAGTCCTCTTCCAGTGAAGCCTACTATTTGGCCGGCTCTATGTACAAAGCGCTGGGCAGAAATGAAGACGCCAAACGCGCTTTTGCCGAATCTACGGCCATTTACCGCTCACTGCCAAAGTACAAGAAACGCCAGGAACGCGGCTGGGCGCTGCGCAGTTATTTCGCAAAGCTGCGTACATAAATAACCGGGATGGCTCCATTATACGCCTATTCCTTCCTGCAATCATTAACGCAAAATGCATAAACCTCCGGCTTCTGCACTCCCTGTGCATACCAGAGGTTTTTTTATGCTATTTTACAGGAACGGTCATTTCAAGCTAGGAATGTGGTGAATGGTTACCTCTACGTATAAATTTTTTTCGCCCTGTTTCTTCATAAACAGCAAAGAGCAAGCTCCACTGTCCCAGAAGCCTGCTCTTTGCTGTAATTCAAGTCATGCCGAATCTTATAAATCTAATGTTTTCGGCTGATCCTCCGCTGATGCCGAAGAAAACGGCCACCAGTTCGCCCGGCCAAACATCCGTACCATAACAGGAACGAAAAATGGCAGGAAGACCAGTGCATAAAGAGCAAGACCAGCCAGAACTACAGTAGCAATCTGCATCATCGACAATACGCCGGAAGGATACATCGAGGCAAAGGTTCCGCCCAGGATCACTACAGCCGACAGAATGACTGTCCCCATATTGCGCATGGCATGCAGGATCGCTTCACGCACATCCCAGGTCTTGTTCTCATTAAAGCGGGCCATCAGGAAGATGCTGTAATCCACCCCAAGCGCAATCAGCATAACGAAGCTGAAGAATGGAGTAGTCCAGGTAATTCCGGAATAATTCAGCAGATTCACAAAGATGGCTTCCGTAATTCCCAGCGCCGTAAAGTATGTGATAACGAGTGAAACTATCAGATAAATCGGCATGATAATCGATCGAAGCAGTAATACCAGAATGATGAAAATACCGCACAGCATCAGGATAACGGTCCGCGAGTAATCCTCATTGGAAATCTTCTGCAGATCGCTATAGGTGCTGGTCACTCCGCTGATCGCGGTCTCCGCATTCTCCAGCTTCGTGCCCTTCACAGCCCGGTCCACGGCAGCCTGAATATCTCCAATGCTGTCAATCGCTTCGGAACTATAGGGATTCTCGGCGAAAACAACATCCAGCGTCATCACCTTACCGTCACCTGCCAGGTACGTATCAAAAATCTGCTGGATGCCCTCGGCTTCCAGCGCCTCAGACGGTACGAAGAATCCGCTCAGCTCATCATCTTTGGCCTCCTGAATTTGCCCCAGGTACGCTTGAGCAGAATTCAGCCCGCCGGTGATTTGCTTCAGGCCATCCGCACTGTCATTCAAACCGTCTGTAAGCTGGCCGATTTGTCCGGTAAGCTGGCCGAACCCGTCAGCAAGCAGCTGCTGGCCGCCCTGCAGCTGGTCGAGCCCGTTTGTGATCGAAGGAATGCGATCGACAATTTGCCCTTGCCCCGCCGCCGCTTGATTCAGGCCCGTCTGCAGCTGGCCGATTCCGGCGACAAGCTTGCCCAGACCTTGTGCCAGCGCCGTTTGACCGGCAGCGGCCTTGGCATATCCGGTGTTAGCCTTGTTCAGACCGGCAGCTGCAGCTTTTAGCTGACCTGAAATCTGTCCAAGTCCTGCGGCAAGCTGGGCTGTACCCGTGCCGGTTTGCGTTACCGTTCCTTTAATCGTCTGGTAATCAACATCCTGCAGAAGATCAGGATGGCTGGCTTCCAGGCCTTTGAAGGAAGTATCCAGCCCGGTAAGTGCAGCAGCCACGCCCTGGAGCTGGGTTTGCAGCCCTGCAACGCCTCCGTCCAATGCGGTCAGCCCCGTGCCGATTTGCTTGTAGCCTGCCAGTAGTGCAGCATTGGCGTCCGCAAGCTGCTCCGCGCTGGCTGCTGCCTGCGCCAGACCGGCTTTGATCTCACCTGCTCCCGCTGATCCGCTTTTAATGCCGTTCTCTATACGGGAAAGTCCATCGCCCAGCGCGGCGATACCTTGTTTCAGCTCAGCTGTGCCCTCCGTCAGCTTCGCGCTGCCCGATACGGCTTCGTTCAACTTCGGCTCGTTGTCACTTAGCTGCTTACTTGCTTGCGCAAGCCCCGTTTGAATCTTCGTAAGCCCTTCATTGCTCTGATCCAGGCCCTCTGACAGTGTAGCCACTTGAGTCGGGATCAGGAAGTCATTGATCTGTTCCCCCGTAGGACGCGACATGCTGCGCACAGCTTTGACGCCGTCGACCTTTTCCAGCTCACGGCTGATTTTTTCAGCCAGACCCATATATTCAGGAGTATCCATACGGTCATCATTTTTGATGATTATTTTGCCGGGCATCGATTCTCCCGGCCCAAAGCTCTCGGAGATAATGTTGAAGCCTTTAACCGATGCGTAGTTGGAGCCGATTTCGTCCATGCTGTTAAAGGACAGCTTGCCGCCATAAGTGACCAGGAACGGCACTACTACCGCAGCTACAATCAGCAAAGCAGCCCACGGTCTTTTTAAGGAGAAGGAACCGGCAGCCCCCCAGATACGGCTTTCGCTGTGCTCCAGCTTCCCGCGGGATGGCCAGAACATCTTTTTGCCCAATACCGCCATAAAGAATGGAACGACAGTCACGAGCGCCAGCATCATCACGGCAATCCCTACGGCCACTGCAACCGCAGAACGGTACAGCATGAATTTGGACAACCCAATGGCCAGGAACCCTACAAATACCGCAAGACCGGAATAGAATACTGTCCCCCCCGCTTTGCGGTAGGTCGTGATAATCGCACTTTTCGTATCCTCAGAGGTTGCCAGCTCTTCCTTAAACCGGCTGATCAGCAGGATGCAGTAATCCGTCCCGATCCCGAACAGTACGGCCACCATAAAGATCTGCGTAAATGTGGATAACGGAAAATCAAACCGGTCCACCAGAAAAGCCACAACCGATTGCGATACAATATAGCTCAGTCCGACCGTAAGCAGCGGCACAAACGGCGCAACGAACGAACGGAATACAACGAACAGGATCAAGAGAATAAATACAACGGTAATATACTCCGATTTCTTCAGCCCTGCCTCTGAGCTGACAATGGTATCTTCCGTGATCAGTCCTTCGCTGGTCAGATAATGACCGGCTGTTACATCACTTAACAGGGCTGCTACTTTAGCGGGGAGCTCCTTGACCACTTCTTCTCCGCCTTTTACCGACAGTGCGACCATAATGGTCTTCCCGTCCTTCGCAATCAGCGTATCCTTTAATTCGGTTTGAGAAAAGGGGTCGGTAATGGAATCCAGCTTCAGCGATTCCTTGCTCGCCGCAAGCTGCTCAACGCCCTGCTTAATGCTCTCCGTATCTTCTGCGCTCAGTCCACCCGGCTTATTAAAAACAAGGGCAACCTGGTGCAGCGTCTCACCGCCCTTGGCGTCAGCCACCTCTCTCATAATCTCGGCCGCTCTCGAAGAGGTGTAGCCATCCGGAACAGCAATCTGCCCCTTCTCGCGCACCAGATCCGACATCGCCGGCGCCGTCAAAAATAACACTACTGCTACAGCCAGCCAGACTGTAATTACAGCCCATCTAGCTTTCAGTATGGTCTTCAATTGTTTCTCCCTCCTGTTTCATGCATTAAAAATGCAAGCTTCTCAAACATGGTAATAAATTTCTCAATGTCCTTTTCCTCAAAATCAAACAGATAGGGAGAGATCACTTCCTGAACCTGCTTCTCGGCGGTCTGATGCACACTCTTCCCATGCTCCGTGAGTGTCAGATATACCTGGCGGCGGTCATTCTCGTCCCGGGTCCGCTGAATCAGTCCAGCTTCGTCCAGCCGGTTAATAATTGCCGTTATCGAACTCTTGCCTACCGCAACCGCCTCGGCCAGAAATGTGGAAGTACAAAGCTCCTGACTGTTTATCAGCCGGAGAATAATAAACTGGTCATTGGTCAGTCCTTCCGGAATCCGCTCCTTGACACGGGCGCTAATCTGCCTAGTCACCACCATGTATGCATCCAAATAGCGGTTGATCCAGTGTTCCGCCTCTTCTTTCAAAATTCAAACCTCCCAACACTATTAATAGTTCACGTATGAAACTGTTTCACAGTAAAACTATATGGTCTGCCGCCCAAAAAGTCAATATGTTCCTTTCCGTGTTCCAGCAGCGGCTAATTTGCATTTTGCATAACAAAAACAGCCATTCCGCACGGGTGACATGCGTAAATGGCTGTTTGCCGGAAGGAGGTGAGAATTCTCTCTTTTCCCCTTAGCCTATTCTCGGTTATCCTTCGTCTTCAGACTCCTCAACCTCATATACACAGCGGAACATTTCGATTCCTGCGGCATTTTCACCCAGGCTGTACACCATGAACCCAAGGCTGCGGTAGAAGTCAGCAGCTATTTCGTCTTCAGTTTCTGCCAGCAGGTAACGGGGCTGACGCGCAGTTAGCAGCTCAAGAATCATTCCGCGCGCATACCCTTTGCCCCTGTTTTCTGGCAGTACGGCGATATGGCGGATGTCCAGTGAGCCGTCTTCCGTTTCTTCAAAGCCCACCAGCCCCAGCAGCAGACCTTCCTCTTCCCAGCCGCACAGCTGCAGTGCAGCCTGTGCGCTATATTCGGCTGAAGTGCGCTGCAGTGCATCCGGTTCATCAATAACAGCATAAGCCAGCAGCTCGTCCACCTCGGGAGAACCCACGAGATGCTTCAGATCTATCAGCATTTTTAAACCTCCTAAAAGTTTTGTGAGCATAGCTTCCTGATAATACTTCGTACAAAACTCACTTCGAAAGCATACGCTTAAGTTTTGTGAAACTTTAGTTTAATGATTTACCCCATGCCAAATGAAGAAAAATATAGCCTATCCACACACCCAGCAAGTTAAGCAGCAGATCGTCAATATCAAAGCTGCCGACACGCAGCAGCATTTGCATGGATTCCAGCAGCAATATCCATAAAGCCATATGTAAGGTTAGCCCAAACATGGAATTAAGCCGCTTCTTCAGCAGCGGCAGCAGGAGACCAAAGGGAATGAACACGGCGACGTTTCCCAGCAGATTCACCAGCCGGCCGGAGAAGGGCACCCCATTGTCCAAATCAAAATAGAGTTTTATGGTCCGCAGCGGCTCCAGATTATATTGCAGCGGTCCGTCCGGATGAACAACACGGCCAAAACCGATAAACATCCAGTACACAACGGCTGCACTATACAGAATTAGCAGCATCCAAGCCCATATTCGGCGCGGCTTCGGCTGAAGTTTTCCCCGGGCAGAACGGTTTACGGGTTTCTGCGTCTTACGTGGACTAGAGATTGCTTTCACCTTCCACTATTTCGATGCTGCCGTCGTTCTTGCCGATAATGGCCAGAGCGGCAATTCCAATGAACAAGCCGTGTTCAACAACGCCCGGAATGCCCTGCAGAGACATCGCAAGTTCAGGAGCGGAAGCAATCGCTTCAAACCGGCAGTCCGCAATGTAATTGCCGTTGTCTGTCTTGTACAATTCATCGCCGCTCCGCCGCAGCTCCGGCTTGCAGCCCAGCTTGGCTAGTTCAGCGACTGTCCATTCCCAAGCGAAGGGAACGATCTCAACCGGCAGCGGAAACTTGCCCAGCGTTTCTACCGCTTTGCTCTCATCCGCCACCACAATCATGCGTGTGCTGCCCATGGCCACGATCTTTTCGCGCAGCAAGGCACCGCCGCCGCCTTTGATCAGTTGAAGCCGGCCATCGAGTTCATCCGCTCCGTCAATCGTCAAATCCAGGTGGTCAACATCACCAAATGCAACCAGTGGAATGCCCAGCTCGCGGGCCTGCTCCTCCGAAGCACGTGAGGTAGCTACTGCGGTAATCTTAAGTCCCTGCTGCACTCGTTCACCCAGCTTGCGGATGGCCCAATATGCGGTGGAACCTGTGCCGAGGCCAACCTTCATTCCGTCTTCCACATACTCCACGGCTTTTTCCGCAGCCAGCTGCTTTACATTGATACTCATTTTAATACCTCCATATTATCCGTTATAATAATGAAATAGCTTTACATTATAAAATTATCATCACCAGGAGGATTCCGGATGAGAACCGAAAATCAGATTCAGTCCAAAATCAATGAATTAACACTCCAACGCAGGTCTCTGGAGTCACGTTTGACACCACTGGCCGAGGACAGCCCGCAACGCGAAGCCCTAACCGCCCAGCTTACCCGGCTGGAGGATATGATGCTGATGCTGGAATGGGTGCTGAATGCCCCTGCAGGCAAATACCACGCTTGAACATCAGATTAGAAGAGTTCCTTACCGTAACATAAACTATCCGGATCGCCAATATAAGGTCCGAACAAATCAATCGGCCGATAGCCATGCTTCACGTAGAGTGCAATGGCTTCCGGCTGTTTGATGCCCGTCTCCAGCCGGATTTCCCGGCAGCCGGCACTAATGGCCTTCGCCTCAAGATCCAGCAGCATCTTGTTGGCTATTCCTTGCTTGCGGCTGCCCGGGTCCACATAGAAACGCTTGAGCTCCATCACCGCACTGTCCGGGTCAAGCGGGCGCAAAGCTCCGCAGCCGACCGGCTTCTCTCCTTGATAAGCTACCACGAAAGTCATCTCTTTTACCTTCGGATCGGTGAAATCCACAACGTAGATGGTCTCATGCGGATAGCGGGATTTCAGATCCTCATCCAGACGGTCAATTAACGAACGCAAATCCGTGTTCCCGGGATCAACTACAACAAAATTAACATCAGTTATAGACGTCATTACCGTCTCTCCTCCACTTCAACCATAGCGCAAGTCCAGCTATATATAATTTTTAAGCGTTTCCTCATATAATTCAGCGTTACCCTTCTCAAAGCAAATAAATGAGATCTCTTTCAGCGGCAGCAACCGGGAATCCTGGGCCACCACATACTCAATGACCGTATGAAGCGCAATTTCACAGGCCAACACTTTAGGGAAATTATAAACCCCGGTGCTGATATTCGGAAAGGCTATGCTCCTCGCACCCTTTAAGCACGCCAAGTCGAGGCTGCTGGCATAACATTTGGCCAAAGTATCGGCTTCCCCGGCGCTCCCGCCTTTCCAAATCGGCCCTACTGTATGTATAATGCCCAGCAAAGGCAGCCTGCCTGCACTCGTTAATGCCGCCTCACCAGGCAGACAGCCTCCCTGCTTCTGGCGGATTACCGCACATTCCTCAGCAATTCGTGGTCCGGCAGCCCGGTGGATCGCTCCATCAACACCACCGCCTCCATAAAGGCCGGAATTGGATGCATTCACAATCATATCACCCTGCCAGGACGTAATATCACCTTCGCGGACAGATACCGCCACATCATTAATGATGATTTGCATGTTCGGCCTCCTCTCTCGCCGTAACCTCCAAGTTCCGAATCAGCTCTTTCTCTCCCCTGCGGTCCGCCTTCTCCGGAAAGGAAGCAAATACGACCCTTGCTCCTTCAATGGAAGCTTTGCGGATGTTGCTTCTCATCCAATTCTCCGCGTCGGTCAGAACCATCTCTCCCGTGCCGGCCGGTACACGGCATAAAGCGGAAGTCGTACCCTTTTCTCCCTTAGCGAGCTGTTCTCCCGGTCCGGAAAGCACAGTGAACTGAAATAACGGAACCGCCTCCGGCCGTTCTTCATGTTCTGCGAACGCTTGATTAACTACGGAGTACATCAGTGAACCGGTAGGTGCGGCAGATTCACTCGCCTCCCGCTCGGAAATCATCCGGCTGCTCTGGTAGGCAAGCAGTCCTGCAGCAAACAACAGAAACAACACGACGCCCCCAACTACAGTAATCATTTCTGTCACCCGCCATTCTTCAGAAAATCAACAATACCGTTTCTATATTATCATGGAGAGAACATGCCCGGGAATGGTCAAAATGGGCTGAGTTTCTTTTTTCACAGGAAATCTTCATGATTAAGGACGCCGGTCCTAACTGAAAGCGATGTATATTCTATAAAGTTATTTTGAAATATTCATATTAACAGTTGAAACTTTCTGTGGCATGATCCATAATGAAGTTGTGCATACTGTTTGTCAATCCATAAGAAATCAAGGGAGGAAATTTACAATGAAGTTTTTCTTGGATACCGGAAATATTGAAGAAATTAAACGTATTACCCGCCTCGGTTTAGTGGATGGCGTGACGACGAATCCGTCACTGATCGCCAAAGAAGGCAGATTGTTCAAAGATGTAATCAAAGAAATCGTTGCTATTGTGCCTGGTCCTGTCAGCGCGGAAGTCATTGGCCTTACAGCAGAAGAAATGCTTAAGGAAGCCTATGAAATTGCTGAGTGGGCACCCAATGTCGTAATCAAGCTGCCTATGACCGAAGATGGTCTGGAAGCCTGCTACGAATTGACCAAAAAGGGCATCAAGACTAACGTTACCCTAGTATTCTCCGCGGCTCAAGGCCTCATGGCTGCCAAAGCCGGCGCAACCTATATCAGCCCGTTTGTCGGACGTCTGGACGATATCGGCGTAGACGGCATGAAATTGATCAAGGATCTGAAGACCATCCTGACCAACTACGGCCTGACTTCGGAAATTATCGCAGCCAGTATCCGCAACATCGCACATGTAGAGCAAGCGGCAATCGCCGGCGCGCACATTGCAACAATCCCGGGCTCCTTGCTGCCTTCTCTTTGGAAACACCCGCTTACAGATAACGGTATCGAACGCTTCCTGAAAGATTGGGAGAAAGTTCCGCAAGTATAATACAGCTGCTGCTATTAACATAAAGCACCTCGTGGAAATCTTATTGGATCATAATGGGTCCGATACATTTCTATGGGGTGTTTTTTGCGTCCGGTTGACTAATTTACTTGTCTTGATTATAGTTGTTATAACAAGTATTTTTAGAAAGGATGATTCTTTTGTCTATTTCCTCTCCGCAGCAATTCCTCGGATTCTTGCTCGGGTCCACCCACCGGAGGATATCCAATGCATTTGCCCGGGCTTTGAAGCCTTACGATATTACACCCGAACAATGGTCTGTCCTGTTAATGATTGTTGACCGCGAAGGTATTAACCAGAAGGAAGTTGCCGCTGCGGCAGCCAAAGATCAACCCACAACTGCGCGGATCGTGGAGCTGCTTCAGAAGAAAGGTTTTATTACAAAATCAACAAGTCCCAGCGACCGGCGGGCCTTTCTGCTGTACCCCACCCTTGAGGGGCAGACGCTGATCGAAAGCACAATCGCTCTGGAGCAGCAGACGATCCAAGCAGCGGTTGCCGGACTTTCGCCGGAAAAGATTGAAGAGCTTCGCGTTATGCTGGAGCAGATCTATCACAACACTGGAAATTCCCACCAAGAATAGGAGCAATGGTATTGAACACAACATCTGATCGTCTCTGGACAAAATCGTTTATTCTGCTGACAATTTGTAACCTGCTGCTGTTTACAGGACTGCAAATGACACTCTCCACTCTCCCGGCCTATGCCGAAGAATCCTTGAACGCCTCTTCTGTGCAGGTTAGCCTGGTCACCAGCTTATTTGCGCTTAGCGCCATCGCTTCACGGCTGTTCTCAGCCAAGGCCATGGAGAAAGGCGGCCGCAACCTGCTGATCTTCCTCGGGCTGGCCGTATCCCTTGTAGCCGTCACCGGTTATTACTGGGCCGGAAGCATAACCGTACTGCTGCTTATGCGCATGCTCTTCGGGATCGGCTTCGGGATGGCCAGCACCGCCTTTCCGACAATGGCTTCGGATGTGATCCCGATTCGCCGGATGGGTGAAGGCATGGGTTATTTCGGCTTATCGACAAGCCTGGCGATGTCTGCCGGTCCATTGATCGGTCTAAGCCTGCTGCAGGGTCCCGGGTTCGGCTCATTGCTGCTTGTTACCGCGGCCGCACTGGCGCTAATCTTCCCGCTTGGCTACCGCCTGACAGCAGTGCTTCCGGGTCAGCACAAGGAACCCGCTGCGGTTCCGGCAGCGGATTTCAAAGGCGGGGCATTTCGCAGGCTGTTTATCCCATGCCTGCTGAACTTACTGCTGTCCGTGTCATACGGCGGACTGCTGGGCTTTCTCGCTCTTTACGGCAAAGAAGCCCATTTGGAACATATCGCCTATTTCTTTCTGTTTAACGCTGTTGCCATTGTTATCATTCGTCCATTGTCAGGCAAAATTTATGACCGTTTCGGTCCAGCTGCCCTGCTAATTCCCGGCAGCCTGTTCATCATCGGCGGATTGCTGCTGCTCTCCTTCGCCTCATCGACAGCCGCCCTGTTCCCCGCTGCTTTATGCTACGGGATCGGGTTCGGATCCATGCAGCCTGCCCTGCAAACCTGGATGATTCAGTCCGTTGATACACGCCAGCGGGGAATGGCCAACGGCATGTTCTTCAACTCACTGGATTTTGGTGTAGCAATCGGCACGATGCTCCTCGGATCTGTTGCGTTGTATAACACGTATGCGGTCATGTACCGCTATTCTGCAATGGCTCCCGCACTTTTGCTTCTGGTTTATATTGCATATCTCGCCATCAGACGGAGAAGCAACCGGACCGCCGTCACCTCTGCTTAATTTCTAGCCGGCCGTCAGCGAATTAACAGAAGTATAACTACCGGGCGCGCTGCGGCCAGATCTGTGGTATCCGTTCGGACAATCTTTTTGTACCCGATTCACCCTTTTTTCCTTTTTCTCCTTTACTGGGCGTCACGGCGAACAATGTCAACAGTCCGCCGATTGCACCCACTCCGGCCATCGTACCAAACAGCAGCCAATGCCCCCGTGTCATCAGCAGCGACACCACCGGCGGTCCCAGCGACACGCCGATGAATCGCATGCTGCTGTAAAGGGAGGTGATGGTGCCCCGCTTTTCCTGCTCAATCCCTTCAGTAATCAGCGCATCGAGACATGGCAATGCTACGCCTATTCCAATCCCGCCCAGACTAAGGAACCCAATGATCATATAAATGCTTTTACTGAATCCGGCAATAACCATCGCCGCTGTCAACAATACCATCCCGCTGAAGCCCAGCCATTTCATCATTGACTTGTTCCGCCCGATGATCTTGCCGCCGCCAAAGGAGGATAGACACAGCAGCGCCAGCGGAATAGCCAATACAAAACCTTTCATGGCACCATGAAGGTTGTATTTCGCCTCAAGTGTCTCCGATAAATAAAAGAGAACACCAAAGGTTACGAACATGCAAATGCCGCCGATAGCAAAGATGGCATACAGCCAGCGCCCATGCTGGCGTAAACTATCCGCAATGCCCCATAAAAACTGCCGGACGGATGTCTTCTCGGCCTCTTCCTGCTCTTCAGGCTTGCGGACCAGAAACAAGACAAGCAGAAACGAGATCACACACAGTACCGGAATGGCAATAAAAGGTGCATACCAAAGCAGCAGCCCTAAATAAGCACCGAGAATCGGGCTAAGCACCTTGCCGAAAGTATTTGAGGTCTCGATAAGTCCCAGACTTTTACTGACCACCTTTTCATCCTTGAACAAATCGCCAACAAAGGGAAGCACAATCGGAAACGCTCCGGCAGCGCCAATCCCCTGCAGCACACGTCCGCCAAGAATGATCCAGTAAGCGGTCAGCCCCGCTGTGAACCAGGCAGCAGCAACACAAACCGCTCCTCCGGCCGCAGCAATGAGCAGACTCGGCAGAATAACCTTTTTCCGCCCATAACGATCAGACAGATAACCCGCCACAGGAATCATCAGAATGGCCATCAGGCCGTATAGTGTGATCAGCATACTAACCTGAAAAGAGCTGATCTTCAGCTCCCGGGAGATTTGTGGCAGAATCGGCAGCAGCATGGAGTTGCCTAGCGTCATAATAAGCGGAATGGAAGCCAGAGCTGCCAGATCCCATTTTCTGTCCTTCATGGATTGACCACCTTTGTTATCGTTCACAATCTCCTTTATTGTGGTTTATTAGCAGACCCGGTATGCATCCCAGCAAGTGGAAACGCCTCGCCTTCCTCAAAAGGACGGTATCCGTTTCAGCGAGAAATAGAAAGATAATTTATAGCGTGAAGCATATAAATTCTATATTTAAAAAAAGCCGTTCCCGCATCAGGTGCGAAAACGGCCAATATGATGTTATTCAGCTCACAGCGAACCGGCGGTTACAGACTCGCGTACGGCGGCTGGAAGGAAATGATTGGGTGCCCCCAGGCTATAGATATGCAGCAAATGCATCGCCCGGGTACAAGCAGTATAAAACAGCTTACGCTCGCTCTCTCTGCCATACCTCTCCGCTGAGCCGTCATAAATAATGACTGCATCAAATTCCACGCCCTTGGCTAAGTATGCGGGCAGCACCAGAGTCCCTTTTTGAAAATTAGGCGTCTCCTTTGTCACGAGTCTTACCGGCAGCCTGTTTTGCAGCCCGGCATGTACACGTGCGCTCTCCTCCGCCGTTTTGCAGATGACTGCCACATAGTGATAGCCCTCCGCATGGAGATTAAGAATATCCTGCTCGACCGAGGCAAGCAGCTGCGGCTCACTTTCGACAACGGTAAGCTGTGGCGTTTCCCCGCTGCGGTTGAAAGGAACGATCCGCTCTCCCCCTGGAATCATCGCCCGTGTGAACTCAACAATTTCATAAGTCGAACGATAGCTGCGGGTTAGAGAAATCACCTCGGTATTCTCCTCGCCGTAAATACTCACCAGTCCTGCCAGGTCGCCAAGCACCTCGCCCTGGGCATAAATCGCCTGATTCAGGTCCCCAAGCACCGTCATCTTGGCCCGCGGAAACAGGCGGCGCATAAATTCCAGCTGGAACGGAGAATAGTCCTGCACTTCATCCACAATGACATGACGAATTAGCGTATTGGTCCGGAAGCCCTGGCTCAGCTCCTTTAAATATAGAAACGGCGTTGCGTCCTCATATGCCAGCTCGTTGGCCCCTATAGATTGCAGCGTTTGTCTGCAAATCTCATCCCAAACCTCCGGCAAAGTATTGCTGTTGTTGAGGGTTTCCATTAGCTCCCGGTCAGTAAACAACCGGCTGTACAGCCCTTTAACATCGACAAACCGCCCCCGTTTGGTCCATCCGCGCAGCGGCTTCAGCCGCTGGCTGACGATATACCGGGCGAGCAGGCTTTTTTCAGTATCGAAATCATCAAAGCTCTCGTTATGGCCGCCACCCTTGCGCCGCATCATCTGGTAAGCACGTTGATATTCACTGGAATCCAGCAGCTCAATCTGGTCTTCGACCCATTGGGCACTCCGCTCCTCCATGCTGAACGCAGCAATCTTCTTGAGCAGCCAGCCTGTCATCAGATCAATCCGGTTCGCCAGCTTGATATTGGAATCGTAGCTGTAGAACTGCTGCTCCATCTCATCTTTTCCAACGATCGCCCTGCCCTGGAACATCAACGGCTTGAATTGCATGCTTTCATGCTCCAGCAGATTCACATAACGGCGGATGGCATCCAGAAAAGCCACTGATGATTTATACCCGATCCCTTCTCTGCGCACTGAGGCTTCCGGTCCGTCAGGTGTATTCAGCAAACTTTCCGTCTGGCTGAAGACATCCTCCAGTTGAAATTCGTGGCCCAGCCGGTGCTCCAGATACATCTGGAACGTTGTCTGCTGCATATTCTCTTCACCAAGCTCCGGAAGAACCGTGGAGACATAACTGTTGAACAGCGGATTTGGTGAGAACAGCAGCATTTGATCGGCTTGCAGCACCTCACGGTATTTATAGAGCAGATAGGCGACCCGCTGCAGGGCTGCTGAGGTTTTACCGCTTCCGGCAGCACCCTGGACAACCAGCATCCGGCTTTTATCGTTGCGGATTACCGCATTCTGTTCCTTCTGAATCGTCGCTACAATGCTCTTCATCCGGTCGTCCGCGCTGTGGCTTAGCACCTGTTGAAGCAATTCATCCCCGATGGTTACTCCGGTATCAAACATCACTTCGATGACCCCGTCATCAATTACGAACTGCCGTTTCAGTTCCATCGTACCGCTCACGAGTCCTCCAGGTGTATCATAGGCCGCCGGACCTGGCGCTCCGTCATAATACAGACTTGAGATTGGGGCCCGCCAATCATAAATCAGGAAGCTGCCGTTATCCTCCATCAGGGAACCAATTCCGAGATAGATCTTCTCTACCTCTCCATCCGGAGTCTCAGAGAAATCAATTCGTCCAAAATAGGGAGACACCACAAGCTTTTTATATTTTTTGAGCGCTTTGCTTGACTGCAGATGATGGCGCTCGCGTTCATTTAATATTTGCGCCTGCTGCCGCAGACTGGTTGAAGTCTCGCCCAGATCATCCGGGCTGCTGAAGTTAACCGTGACCTCTTCCCAGAAATCTTTGCGCATATCCACAACATCGCTGCGGTGCAGACCCAGCTCTTCAGACAACTGCCGGATATGGCTCTTAAGCAGCTTCGTTATACCCGTTACCCGCTCCTGCTCCTCTTTCCACTCACTATCATGTTTCTCCACTGCATTTCATCCCCTTTGGAAGGTTGACATTTATTTTTACCCATGGTATAATTATTTTGAATAATTATGCATTTTTTACAATATTCATTCAATATCCTATTATTTTAGCAATTCCACCCGACTTTATCAAGTCTTTGAGTCCATTATTATAATACTTTATGATGTCATAGCCTATTATGTATATGATCCGGTCCTTTGGGACCGGATTTTTTGTTTATATAGAGTAAGTATATCAGGTAGAAGCCTGCTATTCTTTTTCATCGGCAGATGCACGGTTGATCTGATCCGCCACTTTATCGAGGCGCTCCAGTTGGTACCCGTAATCATAGATAGCTGCTGCAACAACAGATAACCGCAACTGCCCTGATTTCTCAGCGTCATAGCCCTCAATTGCCTGCTGCAGAAATCTGTCATTGTCCTCTCCAAGCGGCTCCGAGTCACTTGAACCCGGCTTCAGCTTGTCCTCGAATTTGAGCAGAATGTACTCATGGTATTTAATCAGCTGCTCCAGATGCCTGTCGAACAGCTCATCGGTCCGCTCCGTCCGTTCTGCCTGGAAATAGTGCCGGTCTACAGCCTCCAGCACCTCATACCCCTTCTGCAGGGAGGATAACAGATTTTTGTACATCACCATTTGCCGGGTTTGGCTATATTTGGCTCTTCGCAGCTGCTTCTGCTCTTCTTCAAACAGTCCATACTTATCTGCCAGCGCTTTAATCGAGCCCTCCAGCGCATGTTTCTCGTCGCGGAAGACACTCTCTTTCATCTCATGCGATACTGCAGTCCGCAGCAGCAGCGACAGGCTGGTGAACACGCTCTCGATCTGCTGGATGTACTGCTTACGCGGCTTTGGCGGAAAGACCGTAATATTGATTAAAAATGCCGATATAATTCCTGTGAGCGTAAGCAGAAAGCGGGTCAATGCAAATTCCCACTGCCCCGAAGCTTCCATTACGGAAATTACTGTAACGAGTGTCAGTCCGATCGTATCGGCACGGTTCATTTTCATGCTGATCATAATTACGAGGATACATACCAGCCCAACCGCGATGGGCTCATTGGACAACACCATTCCCCCCAGCAGCGCGATAACTGCCCCCATTGTGCTGGTCTGTATCTGGTCCAGGAAGTAGCGCCATGAACGGTAGATGGAGGGCTGCATGGCAAAGATTGCTGCAATCGCCGCACCTACTGGAGAAGTAAATTGCAACAGTGCAGATAGATAAAGTGCGAGTGTGACAGCCATTCCTGTCTTGAGTATGCGGGCGCCGAAGGCCAAAATCATCCCTCCTTACTATTTTATTAACATCTTTTATGTATATCCTGCAGAACTTCAGTCAATTTCTAATAGGGTACAACCACTATTACCCATGGAGAAGGCCGGCGAATTTTTAGTATGGCTTAAGCTGGCTTTCAGAATTCTTTCAGCTTCCAGGGAATACTGTGTACTGCAGTACCCATAACGATCACAAGAGGTGAATCATGAGCAACAACATTAAAAGAATAACAGCCTTTGCTGCAGCCGTGATGCTCAGTCTGGCTCCAGCCGCTGCATTTGCAGACAACGCTGCCGGAAGCACACCTTCACCTGCACCAGACAGCATCCATGCGGGAAAAGAACATTCCTCCCATCCACATCATGTGCGGGGCTTTAAAGCCGGAGGTTACTTTATTCTGAATGAATCGGCCAAGCTGCTTGAGATCGACCGTACAGAATTGATCCGCAGTTTGAAAAGCGGTAAAACCCTCTACACACTGGCTAAGGAAAAAAAGGGCTGGACCGAGGAGCAATATATTCAAAAACTGAGCGAGGCCGCCAGCTTGAAGCTGGATGAGTCCATCAAAGACGGGCAGTTGACATCCGACGAAGTCCAGAAGCTAAAAGCCGGACTGCCTGCTTTGCTGAAGCTGAGCATTGCCAATGCGTCGAGTGCACATCAAGCCAAACCCTAATCGTTCAAGAAAAGAAAACCACCAAACATCAAGCGGATACAACGCAGGTCTACCTGCGGGTATCCGCTTGATTAATTGTTCCGGCAGATTTGCGCTTTCGTGAATTCCGGTAGGCTTCAAATAATGCGATAGACAGCATCAGCCACGCACCGCTTGCAGTATACCCTCCGATCACATCACTCGGATAATGCACACCCAGATAAATCCGGCTCCACCCGATGCCGCCTGTCATCAGAACCGTAAAACAAATCAGTAAAAACCGTTCACGGTGCCGCCGCAAATGCCGCCAGAGCAAATAGGCGATTACACCATACAAGGAAAAGGCGGCCATGGAGTGACCGCTGGGAAAACTGTATCCCGCCTGCTCAATCAACCGGTGAATATTGGGGCGTTCCCGGTGAAACCACAGTTTCATCATTGTATTCAGCAGCTGCGAACCTAATGCAACCCATAGGAACAAAATCAGCTCCAACCGGTGCTTCAGCAGAAAGAATAGCAACGCCATCGTCAACAGCGAGATGCCGATCGCCAGACTGGAGGAACCCACCAGTGACAATCCTTTAGCCAGCGAAGTAAGTGCAGGAGATTCTGCAGATTGGACAATATGAATAATATAGGTATCAAAGGAAGCCGTCTTGTTCAGGAATACAAGTGTCGCAATCACACTGAATCCTAACAAAAACCATAAAAACCGGCGAAAACCTCTGGACCAGTACTGATAATAAAGCATAACTACCTCCTTGTCTAATTCCGCGCCGTCCACCACATTTCCAGGAAGAGTCTTTCCCGTGTTATAATTGGCCTGGAAGTCAATTCATAAAAAAGATGGAGTGCTGCCAAAGTGGAAAGTCTAAAATTACAGGAACGTTTGTTGAACCAATGTATTTCAACAAAGGTGCCCGTGACGATTTTTACAACCAACGGAGTTAAAATGCAGGGAATTGTGACCTCATACGACGCTTACACGATCACCTTGCACGGACAGGGTGACGGCAGGCAAAATGTGCTCTTTAAATCGGCAGTTTCCACGGTTGTGCCGCTTAAGCCCGTCTCACTTAAATAACAAGCCATTTTACATCACCACTAACCACCATAACGTTACAGCCTTAATTCAAAAGGAACACCGGAGCAATTCCCCGGTGTTCCTTTTGTCGGATTTAACCCGAATGAAGTCCACTTAACCGCTCTGTCTTGTGATAACTTACGAGATGAAGAATACAGCAGGCTTAACACATACCGGCTTTGACACCTCTGCTGTATTCCCTGTGAAGCTAAGGCGCCCGCTGGCAGGATCGAGGGAAAATACCACCAGATTGTTCCCGTCACGATTGGCAACAATCAGAAATGCTCCGTCAGGGGTCACTGTAAAGTGGCGCGGATGGCCGCCGCGTGTAGACACATGCTCTACCCAAGTAAGCGCAGCCGATTCGGCATCCACAGCATAGACCACAATACTGTCATGCCCGCGGTTGGAGCCGTAAAGGTAACGGCCGTCCGGTGACAAAGATATTTCAGCGCAAGTGTTCTCCCCCTCATAATCCGCTGGCAGAGTCGGCACAGTTACAGCCGTATGCAAGGTTCCGGCACTGCTGTCATATGTAAACGAAGTAATCGTGGAATCCACTTCATTAATAACATAAGCAGATTTGCCGTCCGGATGGAAGGTAAAATGCCTTGGACCTGCTCCATTGTGCAGCGGGGTTTCGTCATGAACCTCGAGCGTCTGCCGCTCCCGGTTGATCCGGTAGGAACGAATCAGATCGAGCCCCAGATCCGACACAAACAGGAAACGCCCGTCAGGACTGAATACGGACGAATGCGGATGCGGCCGGTCCTGGCGTTCCGGATGCGTTCCATGTCCAGTATGCTGAGCAGTATCCGTAAGTGCCAGCGGCAGCCCTTGCTTATCGAGCGCCACAAGACCGATACTTCCACCATGGTAACTGCATACAACGATATATTCGTTCTCCAGATCTCTGGAGATATGACAGGTTGTGGTTTGGGTTTTGCCTGCAGCAGGCATCGTTGGAATCCGCTTCCGTTCGGTCAGCTTGCCTGTCTGTGAATCAATGGCGAAGGAGACAACCTCGCCTTCCTTGCCGCCTTCACGATTCCCCTGTTCACCAATGGCATATAGCCGTTGTCCCGAAGCATCAACATTAACAAAGGTGGGATTCGTGATACCTTGCACCGTATCCAGCAGTTCCAGTGTGCCCCCTGCCTCCCCGTTGAACTCAAACACCTGAACTCCGCTCTCTTCCGCACTTGCGTAGGAGCCAGTAAACAATAACAGTTTAGTATTCTCATTCATCTCGGTATTCCTCCTCCATGGTTTCATAACTATAGTATCATCCAAACCGCCCGCAGTTTTAACGGCAGTCATCTTTATAATTTACAATTTTTCAGCGTCTATGACAAATGCAACGTAAAAAATGACAAAAAACATTTCAAAAATAAGCCTTCTCAAATCAGATTGGATATGATATAATGAAAGCGCTAACATCAATGTAAATTTTTATAAAGGGGGAACACGAATGAGCAGCCTGCTGGAAGCCAGAAACGTATATGAGGACTTCGAGGTGGAGACGGACATTCTGTTCTTTAAAGTCGGAGATCACGACTTGGTCATTTTTCACGGCAGAAACTACAACATTAAAAAGAGAATGACTGCCGAGCAATTGAATCGTTTATTATCCAATGCCAGCTATTATCATGTGTACGGAGGCTGCTACGTTAATCTGAACAAGATCAGCGCGATTGAGGACGACTGTATCTACTTCGGTGAAATGGGCCTGTACGCCAAAAATGTCCGTGTTCCCAGACGGAAACAGGAAAGTATTCGCCATCTGCTCAGAGGCCTCAGCTCCTAAGCGGATGTACTCAGAGATATACGAATACATTCTTATATCTTCTACATAAACCGGAAGCGCGTGGTGCAACCATGCAACTCCGGTTTTTCCTTTAAAATATAAGAATTTATATGCTTCACGCTATAAATTATCCTTTTATTTCTCGCTGAAACGGATACCGTCCTTTTGAGGACGGCGAAGCCGTTTCCGCTTGTCTTAATGGAATCTTAAAAAGTAAATAGACTTTTTTATACTTTCTTAAGGTTTGGAATCCTGATTTCTGGTAAAGTTGTAGAAAGACAGGCAACACCTATATTGAAGGGAGTCATTAATTATAATGGACAAAAGAGATTTGGGCGAAAACGAACACCAGAACAACAATGGAACACCGGAGGAAAGCAACACTTCCGTAAACAACAATGAAGGGTTAGTCCAAGAAGCAGCATCTACTCCAGCAACCGGTGATGTCAACGATTCCGAAACACCAGTGTTTAAAACTGCCGAATCCGTTGAGACACCTGCTGTTAGAGAAGCTGAAAGAAATGTTCCAGTAATGAACAAAGTGGGCGCTGGAGCTCCTCCACCGTCATCTTCCCCTAAGGCTGGAAAAGGCTGGATGATCGCTTCTATTGTACTCGCAGCTGCGCTTATCATTGTACTAATTAAACCGCCTTTCCAAAAAGACGACAGCAAGACGGCTGTTGCAACCGTTAATGGAACCGACATTACGAAAGCACAGCTTTACGATAAACTCATTGAAGCCGGCGGTGAAGCTACACTGAAGAACCTGATCACAACTACCCTTGTGGATCAGGAAGCAAAGAATGCCAACGTCACCGTTACCGATGAGGACCTCAATGCGGAGATTGAAGATCTTAAGACTCAGCTCGGCGGTGAAGAGGCCCTGACCGCTGCATTGTCACAAAGTAATATGACCCTTGATGATCTGAAGAAGCAAATGCCGATGCAAGTGAAAATCCGCAAGCTGATTGAACCGAAAGTAACCGTTACGGAAAAAGATATTTCCGCTTATTATGATGAGAACAAAGCTTCCTTTAACCAGGAAGAAGAAGTCCGGGCTTCCCATATTCTTGTAGCCACCCAAGCGGAAGCTGACTCCATCGTCAAGCAGCTTAAAGAAGGAGCGGATTTTGCCAAGCTGGCTAAAGAGAAGTCTACGGATACTGCTTCTAAAGAGAACGGCGGCGATCTTAACTTCTTCAAACGCGGTGATATGGTTGCTGAATTCTCCGATGCAGCCTTTAAGCTTAAAGTCGGTGAAACCAGCGGTGCAGTAAAGAGTGATTTCGGCTACCACATTATCAAGGTAACCGACCGCAAGGAAGCAAAAGAGTATACGCTGGAAGAAAAGAAAGCAGAAATCGAAAAGACCCTTAAAGCACAAAAGGTATCCGAAATGTCAAACACTTGGCTTTCGGAGCTGAATAGCAAAGCAAAAATCACCAACACGCTCACTGATGCCAAAGAATCTGCACCTCCAGAAACGAGCGCAGAACCTTCAGCAACTGAAGCACCCCCTGCCAAATAAGGCAGTTCGCAATATTTAACAGGACAAGCTTTCCCACAGAAGAGGACCAGGCGGTTAACCGCCTGGTCCTCTTCTTGTCTAATGATTTTTCTTACGGATCTGCTTATCGTGATTTTCGCCCCACTCTTTAGCTTGTGCTGTCGCAATCGAGATGGCTCGCCCTTCCTCATAACCTTCCTCCAGCAGGGCATTGGCTATCTCAATCGCCTTGTTACGTACAGGCGCCATAAAATTCTTAAGTGAATCCGGGTAATCATCCTTGTTCCACGGCATAATGAAAACCTCCTTGATTAGGCTATAGTACTTATTAGCCCGGTCAAGGAGGTTCTAAACAGCTCTATAGGATGCTTATTTAAGCACTTTTACACGGTCTTCAATCGGTTGGAATTCTTTCTCGCCCGGAGCGGTAGCAATTTTACCGAACGGCATTTGGGCGATCAGCTTCCATTCTGCAGGAATGTCAAAGCTTGTTTTCACTTCATCGTCAATTAGCGGATTGTAGTGCTGCAGTGACGCACCTAGGCCTGCTTCTGCAAATGCTGTCCATACTACAAACTGCAGAATCCCGGAAGACTGGTTGGACCAAACCGGGAAATTATCGGCGTACAGGGCAAAATTCTCCTGCAGGCTCTTCACCACTGTCTGATCTTCGAAGAACAATACGGAACCATAACCTGCTTTGAAGGAAGCCAGTTTTTGAGCAGTGCCTTCAAACTGTTCTGTTGGAACAATCTTGCGCAGGGTTTCAGCAGTGATATCCCATAGTTTATCATGCTTGTCGCCCAGAAGAACAACGGCTCTGGAGCTTTGGGAATTAAATGAAGTTGGGCTATGTAATACCGCAGCTTCAACAATCTCTTTGATTTGAGCATCGGAAATCGGAGTTTCTTTGCTGAGTGCATATATGGAACGTCTTTCTTTTACTGCTTCCAGAAAATTTTTAGACATAAAATAACTACCTCCATTTATTTAGTAACTAACTTTTCTAAATCTTAACACTTTTATTCCGGGAACACAATACTTTTTCACAACTATTTCCTGCTTCCTCTCTTTTCACCAACACTTATTGTCGCAGGAATCCCTATATTTATACCCTCTCCACTATTTTTCTATAATCACCTATGCAGGTTTCGAAACATCGCCTTACTTTCCGATATACAATTCCGCTAGAAATAAGCTACAATAATTCAGCAAAAGTGCAGAAGGAAGGTTTCAACCATGAAATTATTGTCTCTGAAGTACCCCTTTCACCTAAAAAACACTACAACTTGGGCCTTATCTATATTGCTGGCAGCGTCTTTAGGCCTCAGCGGATGTGAAGACACAAAATTGCCACCATCTTCAACAGCGGCCCCGTCTTCTTCGGAACAAAATACCGAACCGGTATCCTTTTGGGTAGCAACCGATACCCACTACCTTGATAAAGCGCTAGAAGATGGCGGAACTGCTTTCCAGTCCTATGTCAGCGGCGGAGACGGCAAAATGCTGCCTTACAGCGATGAGCTTGCGGAAGCTCTGATCTATGATGTGCAGCAGAAGAAACCGAAATTTCTTGTTCTCAGCGGCGATCTGACCAATAATGGCGAAGCAAGCAGCCATAAGGAGCTTGCAGAGAAGCTGAAACGTATTGAGAATTCGGGTACCTCTGTGTATGTCATTCCCGGCAATCATGATCTGTTCAATCCTTGGGCGAGATCTTTTGAAGGGGACAAGCAGCTTGTTGCAGAGCATATCACTGATAAAGACTTTACTGGAATGTACGGGGACTTCGGCTATAATGAAGCCGTATCCCGGGACAAGAACAGTCTGAGTTACCTCGTAAAGGCAGCGCCTGGACTATATCTGCTGATGATTGACAGCAGCCAATACAACAACAACGAGAAATACGGCTTTCCGCAAACCGACGGGCGTATTCTTCCAGGTACGTTCTCCTGGATGGATGAATGTGTAAAGGTGGCGGCCGAGCAGCATGCTTCGATCATTACGGTGATGCACCACAACCTGTTGAGCCATACCTCGATGTCCGTTTCCGGGTTCAAGCTGAACAACGGCCAGGAAGCATTGAAGATGCTGCGCCGGAGCGGACTGAATCTGGTACTGTCCGGGCATATTCATATGCAGGATATCCGCCGTGATCCACCTGTCAGTGAAGAGAATAAGGCAGCTTCTCAAGCATTGCCGGTATATGATATCGCTACAAGTGCTATGGCTGTGAATCCCCATCAATATGGAGCTATGACCTTTGATCCAAGCTCCCGTGCTGTAACCTATCTTACGTCTGCTGTTGATGTGGAGGGCTGGGCCGCAGCATCTGGAATTAACGATCCCCATCTGCTTAACTTTAAGACATATGCAGAAGAAACTTTTGCCGGATCATCCTACAACAAGGCGATGAATAAACTCAAAGAAACAACCTTTACCGAAGCAGATAAGCAGTCGATGGCTGAGGTAATGGCCAAATTAAATGTGAAATACTTTGCAGGAACTGCAGCCAGTTCGATTGATGAGATTAAAGCCATGCCGGGCTACAAACTGTGGGAAGGCATGGAAGGCGGCTTCATGTCCGGCTATATCCGCAGCATGGCCGAGAATCAGGAACAGAGCCTTACATCACTTAAGATTGTCCTCACCAAACAATAGGAACCTTGTGCAAAGAGAGGAGCACTTCCAGTGGCTGATTTCAATGAATCCAAGCTAGACAGCGATCTCCCCGCCAAATTGTCCAAGCCGGCACAGCGTGCTCTTACCGCTGCCGGATACAGCCGCCTGGAGCAGTTCACTACACTCCGCGAAGCTGAGGTGCTAAAGCTGCATGGCATGGGACCCAAAGCGATGGATCAAATCCGTCAAGCACTTGCGGCCAAAGGCCTCGCGTTTGCCGAAGGATAATTTATTGCGTGAAGCATATAAATTCTTATATTCGCAAAAAGGCCGGAACTCCTATGTACAGGAGTTCCGGCCTTCTCTTCTATTGCTTCACAATTGCTTAAGGACGGTGGATATCAATATAACCGTACTCATCTACTTTAACGGTCGCATGCAAAGCTTCTGCCAACAGACGGAGTGGCACATAGGCATCACCGTACTCGTCAACGAATACTGGTTCTGAAATCTTCACTGCCTTACCGTTGATCAAGACCTGTGCAGAGCCTACCTTGAACACGACAACGTCGCCATACACATCATCGGTAACATTAATCGCCTTGTTCACAGGATCCCATTTCACCACTGCATCCAGATCCTCTGCCAGGTAGCGCAGCGGAACATACGTTGTACCGTTTTCTACAATCGGATAATAATAATCATCATCCGGGGCAATCACAATATCTTTGGCTGTAATGCCAAAATCATCCTTCAACAGTTTGTATACTGCAGAATTCTGATCAAAGCTTCTCAGCGTCTGACCCGGTGTAAGCTGGGTTTCGGAGAGGTCCAATGCTCCCTCTTTGCTGATGGCATCGGCTGTCACAGCTCCATTTACATTCCAGGTCTGGGTTTCTGCTTTAACCGAAATGCTCTGAAGGGGCAGGTCTTCACTAGCTGGAAGTGCTACCTTCAGATCTAGGTTTTGCTTGCGGATATGGAATCCGCTGTCCACTAACAGATCCACTTGCAGTTTTGTATCCTTGCCGAGAATGGTGTTCAGCTCAGGAGTTGACTTATACAGGTTCTTCACCTGATTGTCGTACACCAGGAGAAGGGCATCCACCGCCAGCTTGGCGGCATCATGTGCGACTGTTACAACACCCTCTTTGTCATCCAGCGGGAGATCTCCCAGTCCGAGATCGCTCAAGCTTTCGTCCATTCCGGATGCCTTAAGAATCGGATACAGATAATCATAGAGGCCGCTAATCAGTGCAGTAAATCCTTCAGTATCTTTGGAAACGGATTTCAGGAAGCTTTTCACTAATGCGGGCAGCTCGTCACCTGTAATTTCCGTATGTAGCTTCGTAAGGTTCAATTGCTGACCATATACGGCTTCGTTTACGGAGGATACGTTAATTGCACCAGGGTTCGGAAGATTCTTCACCACAAACGTCGTAAGGAGCTTGGAAATCTCCTGTGCTTTTGTCGGATCAAATCCTTCAACACCAAATTCTTCTTCATAACTTTCAAGCGGGAAGTAGAACGGCTGCTTTGCCCCTTCCGCTGTAAACACTATGGCTTCTTTATCCATAAACAGTGTAAATGGCACTGTCAATTTCTTATAGCCAACTGATCCGGCAGCAGATACATTGCCGTTGTCCTGCAGTTTTACATGAGCAATATTAACGGAAAAAGAATTGATAAGATCTACCATCTCCTGATCCTCGGCGCTGATTCCAGCGGCAGGTACAGCATTCAAGGAAAAGGTTGTGCTGGATTCAGAAGACTTAACATCCAGATCCCCTAGTAACGCCTTATTGACGTCGAGTCCGCCGACCGTCTGACAGCCCGCTAGAATCAGCAGCAGTGCGAGAATCGGGAGTAACCACTTGGTTCTTGCTTTCATTTTCTTCATAGCATGTCTCCTCTTACGTTTATTTTTGTGATCTATCCATCAACTCAAAATGAGGAAGGATTTGCATAGGATACGCCATCATTTGGTAACCAGCTATAAAGTTAACAAACTCCGCCATTCTATAGTTACCCAATTCTGGAAAATCAGAATCTTCACCAAGGCGAGCACCGCTAAATGTGCCGGATAAAAGGACCACCATACCCAGCGCGGAAGGCGTTTTTTCTCCAGAAACCCCCATACTCCCGGGGTCAGAGCAATGAACAGCGTAGGCACAATGCTGACCATCTGGACCAGCCAGCCGCTGTAGAACAGGTAAAACCCGTTCAAAACAAAATGTGCCAGAACTAGCCAATAGGAACGCGCATAGCGGAAAATCAGCACCAGCAACAGACCGTAGGCATTATAATCGAGCGGAAGAACATCCATTAGAAAAACCGCTGCAATTACCACAGGAATGCCAAACCAAAGGCTAGGCAACTTATCCAGGATTACAAGCACAAGAGCAGACAGAAGCAGAGTAAATACGACATTCCAGCCCCCGGGATCCAGCGCCAGATTATATGGCACCTGTGCAATCAACGCAATCCAGAGAAGCCGCCGCAGGTATCTGGCCCTTGATGATGTATGTATATGCCCCTGCACCAGTCCGTAGCAGTAAATAGGAAAAGCAATTCTCCCTACATACCGCCAGGCAAGCTCTCCCGGAAAAAAAATATAGCCGATATGGTCGATCAGCATAGTCAGCATCGCGATGATTTGCATGTCAATCCTCCTGGTTCATAATCTACATTATATATAGCTATTCATCAAGAAGTCTTTTCTATTGTAAGGTACGGATTCAGATATGAACAGCCTCTTCTTTCCAACTATGCCAAAAAGAGCCCTCCCCGCATTTATTGCGGGAACGGCTCTCTGACAGGCACATCCTTAATTACGCCGTCTTCGACTTGTTGTAAATATCGAACCCTACGGCCAGAAGAAGTACAAGCCCTTTAATACCCTGCTGCCAATCGACGCCCAGGCCAACCAGGGACATACCATTGTTCATGACGCCCATTACCAGCCCCCCGATGATCGCTCCCACCACTGTGCCGATTCCGCCGGAAGCAGAAGCTCCCCCAATGAAGCAAGCCGCGATGGCATCCAGCTCGAAGTTGGTTCCGGCTTTTGGAGTGGCGGAGTTCAGGCGGGCGGCAAATACCAGACCGGATAAGGCTGCGAGTACGCCCATATTGACAAACACCCAGAAGGTAACGCGTTTGGTTTTGACACCGGAGAGACTGGCTGCTTTTTCGTTACCGCCCAGCGCATAAATATGCCGGCCCATCGTCATATGATTCATCACGAAGGAGTAGATCGCAATTAGCACAAGCAGGATGACGAGGATATTCGGAATCCCGTTGTATTGAGCAATCACGAAGGTAAAGAGGTTGATTACAACCACCAATGCTCCGGCTTTGGCGATGGACAACCAGACCACCGACTGCTCAAAACCGTATTTCACAGAGATTTTGCGGGTTCTGAATTCCTGGTACACCACCAGAACGGAAAGAATGATGCCCACAATAAGGGTCAGCACATTCAGCGAACCGCCGCTCACGATATCGGGGACGAACCCGGAACTGATTTTTTGGAATGTCTTGGGGAACGGGGCAATGGACTGCCCATTCAGTACGATCATCGTCAAGCCGCGAAACAATAACATTCCTGCCAGGGTGACTATAAATGCGGGGATTTTGATATAGGCAACCCAGAAGCCCTGCCAGGCACCAACCAGCGCCCCCATCAGCAGTGAAAGAATGACAGCAAGTACCGGATTCAACTGCATGTCGACCATCATAATCGCCGAAAGCGCCCCGATAAATGCTGCCACCGATCCGACGGACAGGTCGATATGTCCCGTAATGATGACAAGCACCATCCCGATGGCCAGAACCAGGATATAGCTGTTTTGCAGAATCAGATTCGTAACGTTCAGCGGCTTGAGCAAAATGCCATCGGTGAGGATTTGAAAGAAAATTGAAATAAAGATCAGTGCAATGATCATGCCGTATTGGCGGATATTCTTTTTGAAAATCCCACTAATGACTGCCATGCGGTGTTGCCCCCTTGCTTCGTGTCATGTACTTCATTAACAGCTCCTGCGACGCATCCTGCCGCTCCACTTCGCCGCTGATCCGGCCTTCGCACATTGTATAAATCCTGTCGCACATGCCGATAATTTCCGGGAGTTCGGAAGAAATAACCAGCACTCCCTTACCCTCCGCAGCAAGTCCGTTGATGATCGAGTAAATCTCATATTTCGCACCTACGTCAATGCCTCGTGTAGGTTCATCCAGGATAAGGATATCCGGCTGCGCGTAGATCCATTTGCTGAGCACCACTTTTTGCTGATTGCCGCCGCTGAGGTTGACCGTTTTTTGCAAAATGCTTGGCGTCTTGATGTTCAGCTTCCTGCGGTATTCCTCTGCAACCAGCACTTCCTCATTCTCATTAATAACCCCCCGGCGGGAAAGCTTCCGCAAATTGCTGAGCGAGATGTTGCGCTTGATATCGTCGATTAGAATAAGCCCGTACTGCTTGCGGTCTTCGGTTACATAAGCCAGTCCGCTTTCTATCGCTTTATTGATGTCGTTCAAATGCACTTCCTGTCCATGCATGTAGATCTGGCCGCTGATCTTTTTGCCATAGGACTTTCCGAAGACACTCATTGCCAGCTCCGTACGCCCGGCTCCCATAAGTCCGGCAATACCGACAACTTCCCCGCGGCGGATATGAAGATTGATCCCATGGAGCATTTTGCGGTCAGCCTGTGTAGGGTGATACGCTTCCCAGTTACGGATCTCAAAGATCGTTTCGCCCAAATCCGGTGTCCGCTCGGGATAGCGGTTCGTTAGATCGCGTCCGACCATGCCTTTGATAATGACATCCTCGGTCACTCCATCCAACTTCATATCCAGTGTCCGGATCGTTTGGCCGTCCCGCAAAATCGTTACAGAATCCGCTACCTTCTCGATTTCGTTCAACTTGTGTGAGATGATAATCGAGGAAATCCCCCGTTTTTTCAGTTCCAGGATCAAGTTGAGCAGGTTCTCGCTATCATCCTCATTCAGTGCCGCCGTCGGCTCATCAAGAATGAGCAGCTTCACCTCCTTGGAGAGCGCTTTCGCGATCTCCACGAGCTGCTGCTTGCCGACACCTATCGTTGATACTCCGGTAAACGGTGATTCTTTTAAGCCGACAGTCTCCAACAGTTCTTGGGT
Organism: Paenibacillus sp. FSL M7-1046; assembly: GCF_038007405.1. Classification (NCBI taxonomy): domain Bacteria; kingdom Bacillati; phylum Bacillota; class Bacilli; order Caryophanales; family Paenibacillaceae; genus Paenibacillus; species Paenibacillus sp. FSL M7-1046. The sequence continues at coordinate 6,738,128 of NZ_JBBOXB010000001.1, forward strand.
CTTTACCGTCGTTTCGTTCCAGTTGATCACCCCATGCTTTGCCTGTTCATTGCCGAGGAAGATATTTTCCGAAATAGACAAGTACGGAATCAACGCCAGCTCTTGATGAATAATGACTATACCCAGATTTTCACTGTCTTTGATATCCTTGAACCGGCAGACTTGGCCTTCGAATAAAATATCCCCTTCATATGTCCCATGCGGATAGACACCGCTCAGCACTTTCATCAGCGTTGATTTCCCGGCTCCATTTTCCCCGCAAAGCGCATGAATCTCGCCCGCCTTGACCTGCAGATTCACATTCGAGAGCGCTTTGACGCCGGGGAACGTCTTCGTAATGCTGTTCATCTCCAAGATATAGTCACTCATTGCTTTTCACCCAGCTTTCAATTGTCACTGTTGCAGCCGATTATTTTCCCAGCTCTTCTTTGGTATAATAACCGCCATCCACCAGCACTTTATCCACATTGCCAGCATCCACAGAGACTGGCTCCAACAGGTAGGAAGGGACGATTTTTACGCCATTGTCATAGGTAGTCGTGTCATTAACCTCTGCCTCTGTGCCTTTAAGTACGCTTTCCGTCATATCTACCGCTTTTTTGGCCAGCTCACGGGTATCTTTAAATACGGTCTGGGTCTGCTCTCCGGCTAAAATCGACTTCACGGAGGCCAGCTCGGCATCCTGACCGGTGACAACCGGAAGCTTCTTGTCCCCTGAGCCATACCCCACACCTTTTAGGGAAGACAAAATTCCAATGCTGATGCCATCATATGGGGACAGAACGGCATCAAGATTCTCGCTCGCATAATTGGCGCTGAGCAGATTATCCATCCGCGCTTGAGCGGCAGCACCGTCCCAGCGTAAGGTAGCGACCTGATCCATCGTAGTCTGTTTGCTGCGGACCACCAGCTTGCCGGAGTCGATGTAAGGCTTCAGAATGGACATCGCACCATCAAAAAAGAAATAGGCATTGTTGTCATCCGGTGAACCGCCGAACAATTCAATGTTGAACGGCCCTTTGCCGTCCTTCAGGCCAAGCTTTTCTTCGATATAGGAGCCTTGCAGCACACCGACCTTGAAGTTGTCGAAGGTGGCATAATAATCAACATATTCACTTTTTTTGATCAGGCGGTCGTAGGCGATCACTTTAACGTCTGCGTCATGTGCTTTCTGCAGTACATCAGTCAGGGCCTCACCGTCAATAGAAGCGATGACAATCGCCTTTACACCTTTGGTGATCATATTCTCGATCTGCGACACCTGGTTCTCCACGACATCCTCGGCGTATTGAAGATCCGTGCCGTATCCCAGCTTCTCGAACTCCTTCACCATGTTGTTGCCGTCATTCACCCAACGCTCTGACGACTTCGTCGGCATAGCAATTCCTACCTTGCCTTTGGAATCATCCGTGCTGCCGCCTGCATTTTTTGCGTTGCCGCAAGCGGACAAGATCAATACAACTACCAGTGTCAACATGATCAATGAGTATTTTTTCATTGCTGTATTCCCCCCTGGACTATTCTGTTGCCTTCGCGGGCGTTTCCCGTTTGACAAGTCGAGTATAACAAGGGGGATACGGCCCCGTATTTACACTCAAACTACTGTTTTTATAAAATCAAAACCTTTTTTGTCAGCGTTTACATATAAACAAAAAAACCACATGAGGCCGGAGCCTGCATGTGGTTCATTAAACCTGAAGTATACGTCTGTTCAGTGCCGGTCATGCTCAGGAAAGAAGCGTCTTGCTGAGTAACTATTGAATGCAAGAACCACCGGATACTCTAACTTGCTGCTCCCTGCCACTTACGCGTCGTCACGGCCCGCTTCTCCGGGAAGTACGCCCTTACGAAACTGCAGGGGGGACACTCCTGTCTGCTTTTTGAACGAGGTGCTGAAATAATGCTGGGTCTCGTATCCTGAACGCTCTGCTACCTCATGGATGCTCATTTCCGTGGAATGCAGCAGCTGTGCCGCTTTGCGCACTCGAATCTGTGTCAGATACGTTCCAAAGGATTCGCCGAGCTCCTGCTTGAACAGGCGGCTGAGATAGACCGGAGAGGCTTGAAGAGAGCCCGCCATCGCCTCCAGAGTCAAGCCGTATTCACTGTAATGCTCAAGGATATATTGCTTGGCCCGGCGAACCAGCGGCGATAAAGGCTGCTCCTTGGCAAGCTCCGCTCTGCATTTACGGTATGAGGAGGCCAGCTCCTCAATCTCTCCTTCAACGGGCTGAATTCCCACTTCGACGGCGATTTTGAGATGACAACGCACGGCAGCTTCGACTCCGGCCATTATACGCTCTCCCGCTTCATGCCAGAGAAGAATTACGATTAGTCCTGCCGCATCGCGAAAAATAACTTTCGGGTACGTCTCCAGCAGTTCGGCGGCAATATTCTCGATGGCGAAAAGAAACAGCTGGCGTTCCTTCTCCCCCATTCCCGAGGGGTGGGCTTCCCATCTCCAGCGGATGATGCCGATCAGTTCAGGACGCTCCAGCGGCAACTGCAGAAAATGCAGCTGCTCAAGGATTTCTTCCCGGGTCAGATTTCCGTCCAGCCATTCCTGGCAGAAGCGTTCACGCAGCAATGGAAAGTTTTTGCTAATCTGTTTGGAGGCCTGCTGCAAATGCTGGTTCCGCTCTCTCACCGCATTCAGTTCATCCCGGACACCCCGCAGCACCTGCATCAGCTGCTTTGGTTCGGCAGGCTTGAGAATATAATCATTCACCTGCACCCTTATCGACTCCTGGGCAAAGACAAACTCGTCATGTCCGGTAATCACGATGATTTTGCAGCCGGGGAGCTGCTCCCTCAGCTGCTTCATCAGCTCAATCCCATGCATAATCGGCATATTCAAATCAACGAGTGCGATATGGACGGTATGGTGAAGCGCTAGCTCAAGCGCCTCCTCACCGTCCTCCGCCTCCGCAACTACCTGCAGGCCAAGCCCTTCCCAGTCCACACATTGCTTAATTCCCTCACGAATGATAGCTTCATCATCAGCAATCATGACCTTCCAGTATTCCATATGCGCTTGCTCCCTCCATTCCATAATCAATCGCGGGGATACACTTCACGAACGACAGGATGCCGGATCGTTGCAGCGGTCCCCTCACCTTGTCTGCTGTCGATGCGGAGTCCGTATGGCTGCCCGTAGGTCAGCCTAATTCGTGCCTGGACATTGAGAATGCCATAGCCGCTCCCTGTGCTGCCGGGAAGCGGCTGTTCCGCTTCCGCCGCGTCACTGCTGCTCCCGACGGCCTCAAGCCGTTGGTTCAGGATGGAGAGCTGTGCTTCCGGAATGCCTGCTCCGTCATCTGTAACTGTCAAGTACAAATCCCCCTCACGTTCTACCACCGAAATGGTGAGTTGACCCGGACCGCGCCGCTCCTTGATTCCGTGATAAATCGCGTTCTCAACCATCGGCTGAAGCAGCAGCTTAAGCACATAGAGCTCCCGGAGCCGCGGCTCCACCTCAATGCTATACGTCAGCTTGCTGCTGTAGCGGACCTGCTGGATCTTCAGATAACTGATGATATGCTCCAGCTCATCGGAGAGCGGGACAATGTCGCTGCCTTTGCTGAGTCCCAGGCGGAACAGCTTGGATAAAGACTGGACCACCTCGGCGATATCCTCCGCCCCCTTGCTGCGGGCCATCCAGTGGATCGTATCCAGCGTATTATATAAAAAATGCGGTTTGATATGCGCCTGCAGACTGCGCAGCTCCGCCTCCCGCTTCTGCCGGGCCTGCAGCTCCGTCAAGGAGAGCAGCCTGCTGATTTGGGCCAGCATGCTGTTGAAGCTGCGGCCAAGCAGCCCGATTTCATCCGAGCGGTTGCCCCAGTAGCGGATCGTCAAATCGCCGGATTGCGCCTTGCTCATGAAGGAAGCGAGCTGGCCGATCGGGCGGGAAATCGAATACGCCAGATAAAAGGATGCCGTCATCCCCAGCATACAGACCACAAACACAAATGTTACGACATTAAACGTAATCTCCCGCACGCCATAAGCCGATTCCTCCATTGGAAAGACGCCCATCGTCGTCCAGCCTGTAAAGGCCGAGGTCCTGTAAATCAACTGCAAATGGCGGCCGTCGACAGTCTGCGAGGTGATGCCGGAGGTTTCACTGAACAGGCCAGCCGGAATCTTTTGCATAAAAGGATGCTGCGGAGCATAGATCATTTCCCCGCTGTCATCCACTACCGTCAAATAACCGGTTTTGCCCAGCGTCACATCACGTGCCGTCTCGGCGATGACCCGCAGCTTCAAATCGACCAGAACCACGCCCTGCACCACCTGCGTCTCCGGATCGACAATGGCTCTGACGGCGGATACCACTTCGCTTTCTTTATAATCAACATGGGACATGACTGCGCGCCCATAAGGATGTCCGACAATTTTGAATATCCCTTTATTATCAACAGCCTCCTTGTACCATGCTTCATTAGTCATACGGGTTTCGGGGCGGGCATACATTTCATTACTGATGAAATCGCCTTCACGGTTGACCAGCATAATTCCGGCAATTTCAGAGCTGAGCGTAGTAAAGCCCTGCAGAAACTTGCGGATATTGTACTCTGCCGATTCTCCGCTTGCGCCTGCTTCCTTCAACTGCGTTTCGTCCTTCTCGGTGCCATCCAGAAAAGCCTGCACCCCCGGATCAAAAGAAATCAGGTAGGTAATCTTCTGCAAATTCTCCACATCATTTTCCAGCGCCGTATTGACCTTACCGATCAGCTGCATCGTATTCTCGTTGCTCTGCTCTTCGATAATCCGGTCCACCGTCCAGCCAATCAGCAATCCAAGCCCGATCGAAGGCAAAATGCTGATCAACAAAAAATGGATGATCAGCTTATACCGGATCGGCAGATTGTTAAACTTCAGCTTCTCCATCGTCAAGCCGCTCTTCCGCATAAGACAATCCCCCCTGCATCAGCCTGCTTCTATTTGGCATAATAGTTGTCCACATTGGCCCGGGTCACCACATCAATGCCGGTGTCTACCGTATCAGGCACAGGAATAGGCTTGTTATTGGCGTAGGCGGCAGGGTCCTCATCCAGATCACGGTGTAAATGAAACAGCTCCGTAAGCGACCAGTAGCCCATATTCCAGGTACCTTGCGCCATCGTGGCGGCGATTCTGCCTTCTTTAACAAGATCAAGTGTGCCTTTATCCGTATCGAAGCTGATGATCTTGAGCAATGACCCGGCTCCCTGCTTCGTTTCTACCGCCTCGGCTACACCTATTCCCCCATTGGACTCCGTAGCAAAAATACCTGTAAGCTTCGGGTATTCCGCTACCAGCTGTTGTGCCGCTTCCCTGGAAGCCACCTGATCACCGCGTCCATCCTTGATTGCTACCAGCTTCATCTCAGGGAATTCGCTGCGGATGGTGACACTGAAGCCGTCCGTACGCTCCTGATGATTATGCTGCTCCGGGGTCGTAATAATCGCCACCTCCCCTTTGCCGCCGGTGAGCTGGGCCATCTTCCGCGCAGCTTCAACTCCGGCATTGTAGTTATTGGTGCCAAGGAAAGAGTAGGCCTTGCTGTCCGGTGCCCCCGAGTCAAACAGCACGACAGGGATGCCGCTGTCCACGGCCTTGTTGATCGTAGCTGTGAGCAGCTCGGAATTAACTGCCGAAATGGCAATTCCCGCCGGTTTTTTGGCTATCATTTGCTCCAATACCGTCATTTGCTCATTGGCATCATGCTGGGTCGAGCCATGGTATTCGACGGAGACGTTCAGCTCCTCCGCAGCATCTTCGAAGCCCTTCAGCACGCTTTTCCAATAATCAATTCCACTTTGAAAGGTAACCATCACATATTTATCTTCTATATTGCCGCGCAGACCGGCTGTCTCCCATGGATCCGCAGCGTCAGCCTGCAGCTTGTAATTCAGCACATATACGAGAAAAATACCGATTAGCAGCACATAGACCATCCACAGCTTTTTCAAAATGTAACCCCTTTCGCAAAAGAACAAGGTAGCACAGCTATTGCCATGATACCTTGTTTAATAGGAGAAGGGAATACCCTCAGAATAGCAAATCTTGTGAATAATTCTCGCCCTCCAGCAGATCGTACTCCACCATACGGTAGTCATCCAGCAGCTGTTGCTGTTCAGGAGTGAAAGCTGTCAGTGCACCGTTGGAACCGATCAGCACCTGCTTGCTCAGACCGGGCATCTCATCCTGCACTTTCCCCAGAAGTTTGTAGTACGGGGGCATAGGCTGACCCGAGAGTCTAAAGACTGTAGGACCCAGAAAGGCCGGACTGAGAGTGTTCAGCGGCTCTTTGCCAATATTAAAATTCGCCAGCATCACCAGCTTTGTCTCGTGCTTAAGCCTTGGCTCGCTGTCCCAGCCGGCATCCGTATATATTCCGGCCGACAATGCCGGCAAATGATCACCCCAAAAAACGGCAATCGTAGGACGATCAAGAGTTAGCAGCTCCTGCTGCAGATACGCCAGCGCCTCATCGGTCAGCTTGGTATTCTGTGTGTAGGTTTCAAGCTCGTCTTTATAGGACGGTGAAGTGCCTTCAACGGATATCGTATTCGGTCCATTGTGCCCCTTCGTAAACGGAAAATGATTCTGCATGGTCACCAGATGCAAAAACGCCGGGTCAGAGGACGCCTTCAGCTCCCGCAAAGCCTCCTGTACAGCCGCCTTATCGGAAATGTATCCCTCCGGTGTGATGCGTCCGGCATTGTCCAGATCCTTCTCGCTGGTAAATGCGTCAAATCCGAGAATCGGGTACACACGGTTGCGGTTGTAGAACGTCTCGTCATACGGATGCAGCGCCAGCGCCCGGTAGCCACGCTCCTTCAGAATGCTTACAATTGAAGGCAGCGAGGACATTTTCACTATTTTTTGCTGATATGGAATGGAACCGTCGTTAAGAAAATACATGGACATCCCTGTCAACGCTTCAAATTCTATATTTGCCGTATTGCCGCCAAACTCAGGTGAGAGCAGGAAACCGGAGGGTGTGGCAGATTCTTCCTCATGGATAAACTTTAGCGGATCTTCACTAAAGGAGAGCCCCGGCAGACGGGTAGGATCAAAGAAGGCTTCGTCCATCATGAACAGGATGTTCGGCTGCTGCGTTGCCTGTACGTTCGGAACCGGATCCGGCAGCTTGCTGTATTTAGCGGCGATCTCCTCAATTGCTCTGCGGCTGTAGCCCTCAGGCTCTTCGATCAGGCTCTGGCGCAAATTGCCGGCAAAGGCAAATAAAAGACCGTTCTGTTTGTAATTCACCTTCTGGTTCCAGAAAATGTTCTGATATTTCATCGAAACAGCCAAAGAAGACTGATGGGCGACCATCGAAACAAATCCGGTTATCATCGCCACCGAAAGCGCGGCAAAGAGCATTCTCAGCGGCAGGGACACCTTAATCTTCGGCAGTTTGAAGAGCAGCCAGACCACAGCGGCAATAAGCAGAACAGCAGCTGCCAGCGCAAGCGGTGGAATCATGCCTTTGGTAATATGGCTCATCTCCCCGGCATTTTTGAGCAGCATCAAATCCCAGGGAAACAGCGGTTCTCCGGTGGTGGACAATTTCTTGTAATCGACAATACCCAGCACGATGCATAACACAGCGGCTACCGCAGATCCGGCGTAGACGCTCGGCAATATCATGGAAAATACCAGCAGGAGAAAGAAAAAGAACAGGCCTCCGGCTAAATACAACCAGTAATATTCTCCGATCCAGCTGAAAACACTCATCGCATCCATATTTAATGAAGCGGCCTGCATGAAGAAATTCAGAGCAAAGCCGCATAGCAGCAGAGCGAGCAGCAGGAAGCCCAATCGTTTGGAAGGTAAAAAATAGCGCATATAATATTCACTCCTAACTATACTAAACGTGTAGTATACGCCATTTAGCTTAAAGCTGCATTAAAAGAACGCACAAAAAAAGCCCCACAAAAGTGAGGCTTGGCTTTCCTTCCCATTTGAGACCTTAGCACCGCACACATCAGTTAGATGCACCCGGCTTGTTCAGCTATGAATCTCTACTCCCTATTTCACGTACAGACGGCTGGTTTCTTCCCAGAATTCGCCCGGCTTCAGGCCGAACAATCCGATCTCATCAGCAGGAAGATCCACCTTCGGCGCATTCACCAGGTTAATCTGCGGCTCCGGACAGAAGAATCCTTCTGTAGCGCCATTGTTCCAGATCATCCATTGCTTGTACGAGGTTCCGACATCATACACGAGCGTAACGCCGGACTTGCTGTCCGTCAGTTCCATCCGGTTGCGGCCATTTTGCGGTACAGCGGTGTAGTGGTTGTCCATCGGCGCAAAAAACGGATTAACTCCTTCATCACGCAACGCGATTTCGTCTGCCGTCAGCTCCTGGAATGCACCGGTAGGCAGCATGCGCTCACTCAACTCCCAGCGCTCGCCGATGGTTGCCTTCACGCGGTAATCCTGAGGCGAGCTGTCCGGTGCAAACGGCGCATTGATCGCCGTGTGGAAGGCCAGCAGGCAAGGCATCAGCTCGCCGCCGTCATTGTGGACCAGCAGTTGCTGGGACAGCCCGGTTGCTTCTCCCAGCGTGTAGCGCAGCTTGACCGTATATTTGAACGGCAGGTATTGATAGGACGGGTGAGTCTCGTCTACCTTGATCGCCACCGTAACGAAGCTTTCGCTCTTACCGCTGCCGAATTCTTCAACTTCCCACGCAGCCGTATGTAAAAATCCGTGCAGATGGTTGCCTGTTGCAGCCTCATTCACCGGAAACTTGTAGGTTTGTCCATTCCACGGAAATTCCCCATCTTCATAACGATTCGGAGGAAACAGTACAGGTATGCCGTGAATTCCAGGGCTGGCCTTAAAGGCCTCCATCTCTGCCGCTCCCGGCTCATGCAGGAAACGGTAACCGTTTTCGGTATCACGGAAGCAAATCAGATTGCCGCCGATGCCCGGCAGGATAGCTGCCTCGTAACGTCCCGCTTTTAGCCAGACTGCAGCTTCTCCTTCATATTGTCCTTCGAATGCAGTAATCGACATGATAACTTTATTCTCCCTTCCATATGTTCGAAATGACTATCTCCTAAATAGATTACCACATCTGCCCAGAAGCGAACATGTCATTTTTACAACTGTTCCACTTCTACGCTCATTACATGTTCAATTTTCTTCACATCATAATAAATTTCCGTCGCATAATCCTGATCAGGCGCAGACAGCACCATGTCAATCAGTTGTCTGCCGTCATCCAGATCCTTGATCTTCATCCGCCGGATCGTCCGTCCCGGTCTTCTCGTCTTTCGTTGATCGGTCATCTGACGTCCCTCGATCTTCTGGATCACCTCGGTCAGCACATAATTGGGCTCCATTATGATCTTGACGGAAATCTCATGCTTGTTCAGCACCTGTGGTCCAACGGCTTTGATCAGCAGCGGCACAGCATTGACGGCAAACATCAGCAGCACAACTGCATACCCCGCTTCCACATAAAAGCCTGCTCCAACCGCGATGCCAATCCCCGAGGCCGTCCAGATCAGCGCCGCCGAAGTTAATCCGGAAATCGCGTCTCCGCCTCTGCGCAGGATTACACCCGCGCCCAAAAATCCGATCCCGCTGACAATCTGCGCCGCCAGGCGCATCGGGTCCATGTTGGGGTGGTCCGTTCCCCCGAACTTGTCATAAGCATGGATCGAGACAAGCGTCACTAAACAGCTTGCGATACTGATGACCATACTGGTCCGAATCCCCAGCGGCTTTTGTTTTAATTGCCTGTCGATACCGATGAACAGCCCGAACAGCATGGCCACAAGCAGCTTTACTATCGATTCCGTGTGCAGATCAATCTCCATAGCTCCTCCTAAAAGTATATTTGTGAATAAACAGATAGAATCAGTATACCTGAAAACAACATGAAAGCTTAGCTTTATTTATAGCATGTTAACCCCATAAAACATTTAAATCTAAATGAACAAGAAGAAACGGCATCCCCGGCCTTTTGCGTCAGCGATGCAGCCCTCTCGGGCTGAGCCTATGACAAGGAACGGATTCCGTTTCTTCTAAGGAAGAGCTATTCAGTTCATTATATGCTTGGCTGCCCTTGGTTAGAAGAGATCAGCCATGCAGCAGCGACTCGGCTCCGTCACAATAAATCTCTGTTCCTGTAATATGATCCGAATCTGCGGATGCCAGGAACAGGGCAAGTTTGGCCACCTGATCGGGCCTTCCGGGACCTTCCTCCAGCGGCTGCCCGCCGTCCGGAAAGTTCACCTCGATCTGCACTTCTTTGAGATCGTCGGAAGGATACGTATTGTCATCAATATTCGTCTTGATCGCCCCCGGACAGATGGCATTCACACGAATTTTGTATTGGGCCAGCTCCAGTGCAGCCATCTTCATAAAAGCCACCTGACCGGCCTTCGTCGTGCTGTAGGCTGAGAAACCGATATTAGAGAACACGCGGTTACCGTTGATCGAGCTGTTGATCAGTATGCTGCCTCCGTTCTCCTTCAAATGCGGAATTGCATATTTGACAGTGGCAAAGGTTCCACGGAGGTTGATATGAATCGTCTGATCCCAGGATTCAATATCCATCGTTTCAATCGGAGTCATCGCTCCGTTTATCCCGGCATTGGCGAACACAACATCAAGCCGCCCCCACTTCGCGGCCGCTTGCTTCACCGCCGCTTCCACCTGCTGCGGTTCGGCAATGTCACATTCAATGACGACGGCTTCCCCGCCTTCCTGTTTCACCTGACGTACAACCTTCTCGGCATTTTCAACCGTCCGGTCGAGCAGTACCACCTTTGCTCCGTTTCTGGCGAACTCCAGCACCGATGCTCTTCCGATCCCGGAACCGCCTCCAGTAACAATAGCTACCTTGCCTTTTAGCTTCTGGTCTGTCATATTAGCCAATCCTCCCAATCTAGATCATCTGTATACGCTTACCGGTTAAGTTCTTTCCTTAACCTTTACCTCACATACAGGGGAGTGAATCGGTGTGCACACCTTTCCTGCTCTGCTCCAGAGCAGATCATACTTTGACTCAACCCTTCAGTCCGCTGGTACTGATACCATCCACTATCTGCTTCTGGAAGATAAAGAATATCAGCATAACCGGCGTGAGACTGAGCACAGACATCGCGAACATCGGCCCCCAATTGGAAACAGATTCACTGTCGAGAAACATTTTTAGACCCATGGATACTGTGTATTTGGATGGAGAGTTCAAATACAGCACAGGCCCGAGCAAATCCTCCCAGCGCCAGTAGAAAGAGAAGATTGCTGCAGTCGCCATAGAAGGCCGGATCAGTGGCAGAATAATCTTGTAATACAATCTGAATTTACCGCAGCCGTCAATCGTCGCCGCCTCGTCCAGCTCCGCGGGAATCGTGCGGATGAACTGCAGCATCAGGAAGATAAAGAACGGGACACCGAAAAATTGCGGAATTACAATCGGTCTGATGCTGTCCAGCCAATTCAGCTTCGTATAAATTATATATTGCGGCACCAGCACTACATCCGAGGGCAGCATCAGCGTCATCATCATGATCCCGAACCACAGGCCATGGCCGGCAAATTTGTTGCGGGCGAATCCGAAGGCAACCAGTGAGGAAGAGAACACCGCACCAAAAGTAGCCACAATGACGATAACGAATGAGTTCTTGATAAAGACGCCGAACGAATATCCTGCGACCCCTTCCCAGCCATTGGCGTAGTTCCCCCACTCCCAGGGATGCGGAAGCAGCTGCTGCGCCGTGACGAACACCAAACGGCTCTCCTTAAAGGAGCTCATAATCATCCATACAATCGGGTACAGCATGATGATGGCGAGTCCGCCGATAAGCAGGTGATAGATCGGCCATTTCATTTTATTCTTCGCCATGGCTCATTTCCCTCCTCCCGATTCATAGAAAACCCATGATCTGGATGTTTTGAACAGAATTCCAGTCATAATTCCGACGAGCAGGAGCATCACCCAGGCCATAGCCGACGCATAGCCCATATTGTTGAACATAAATGCCTGGCGGAACAAATACAGGGAATAAAGCATGGTTCCGTCCATCGGCCCGCCTTCGCCCTTGGAAATAATGTAGGCCGGCACAAATGTCATAAATGCGCTGATCGTCTGCATAACCAGATTGAATAGAATCACTGAACTAAGCAGCGGCAGCGTTATTTTGAAGAACTTGCGGAAGAAGCTTGCACCGTCTACACTGGCGGCTTCATACATTTCACCGGAAATATTTTTTAGACCGGCCAGAAAGATCAGCATCGAGGAACCGAATTGCCAGACCGATAAGGTTATCAGCATTATGAGTGCGGCACCCGGATCTCCGAACCAGCTCACGGGCCCAAGTCCGAAAAATCCCAGCAGGCCGTTGATAATTCCGGTATCGCTAAAGATGTTGCGCCACATAATTGAGACAGCCACACTGCCGCCGATGATGGAGGGCAAGTAATAAACGGTCCGGTAGGCCCCCACCATTCGCGACTTTGTATTGAGGATCATCGCCACGAACAGGGCAAATCCCAACCGCAGCGGGACACCGATGAACACGTACATCAGGGTGACTTTCAGGGAATGCAGGTATTTGGGATCACCTGTGAACATCTTGGTATAATTGTCCAGCCCCACCCATTGAGGGGGGGCGAACAGATTATATTTGGTAAAGGACAGATACAAGGAAATAATCATAGGAACCAGTGTGAAGCTCAGGAATCCAATAATAAAAGGACTGATAAATGCGTATCCTGTCAGGTTTTTGCGCAGCCTCTGCCCTAGCGGTTTCTTCGCTCTATAGACGGGAGGCTGTGCGGTAAGGGGATGGCTGGAAGGCAAGGTTCTCCAACTCCAATCTTTTTAGAATTCACAGTACGGCGGGGTTTGCCTTAACGGTTCGCGAGAATTTCATTCGCTTCCTTACGGAACCGGGCAGCGGCAGCATCTGGCTTAATCTGGCCGAAGTTCATTTGCTCGGCAAGGTCGGTCAGCAGGGCCACCACTTCCGGCGATCCCACCGGCGGACTCATTGGCGAAGTCTTCGGCTCCATGTCCGCTACGAACTGGAAGACCTGTTTGCCGGAATCTGTCAGTTCAGTGGACAGTGATTCTTTGATTTTGCTGGAAATCGGCACGCCGCGTTCACCTTTGATCAGCTTGTTGGCTTCTGCATTATTGATCCAGAAATCAATAAATTTCGCCGCTTCTTCTTTAGCCTTGGAGTTGGCCGTGATCGACCAGTACATGCTTGGCTGCATATAGAGCCCTTTTTCCATGTCCGGACCAGGCATTTGCGCCAGCGCCATCGGACGGTTCACAGCAATTTGCAGGGCCACATACTGGTTCGACCACTGCCAGACCCCGACCCCCGTTCCTTTGACCACATCCGTCTCTTCAATAACCCCTTTATTCTGGCTCAGCTTATCCTGGGAAGGTACAGCCCCTTTGACAATCAAATCAGAGAGCATTCCGAAAAAGTCACTGAACATTGCATCATCTTCATAACCCAGCGCAGAACCGTCCGTGTTGTAGAGCGACACTCCTTTGGTGCGCAGATAGTAGTTGAAAAAGACATCCGCCGCCATCGAGGTGTCTATATACAACCCGGCGTCTTTGCTCTTGAGTGCAATTTCCTTATAATCGTCCCAAGTCCAGTTCTCAGGAATGCTGTCCACACCGGCTTTCTTGAGCAGTGCCGGATCGTATTGGAAACCAAGAACATTGACACCCAGTGGAATGCCGTACTGTTTGCTGTCAATTTTACCGGTCGCAAGCACATTCTCATTCACGTCTCCGACCTGAATCGATTTGTTTAAGTAGGCGCCCATATCCTCCAGCTGACCGTTCGTTCCATATTGATTAATATAGGAAATATCCATTTGCACAATATCGGGCAAGCGGTTGGCCGCCGCCTGGGGAGCCAGCTTCTTCCAGTAATCATCAAAGGAAGCATATTCAGGTTCAATCGTAACGTTCGGATTCTGCTCTTCATACATGTCGATCACTTGCTGAGTATACGAATGACGGGTGTCTCCGCCCCACCAGGCAATACGCAAGGTTACAGGCTCCGCTGAGGTTGTAGCTGCCGGCTTGTTATCTGCTCCTGCTGTCACTTCCGAATTAGTTGCGGTGGCCGCAGTGTTATTGTTTCCTCCGCAGCCGGCAAGCATGGACAAAAGCATGGGAACCGCCAATAAGGCAAATCTCTTTTTCAATTTCAGTTCTCCCCTTTTCGCAAATGGATTAAGAAGGACCCACTTCAATGGTAACGCTTCCATATGTAAATTCTCTCAAATTCAGCAGCATACTTGAATACAAAAAACCGTTCTCTTTGTTCAATAATCAGCTTCCTTGCGGCTTCATAAAGTCTGTAGGGGTCTGGCCGGTCACTTTTTTAAACACCTGGCTGAAATATTGGGCATTCCCGCCGAACCCGAACATTTCCGCCAGCTCAAATACCTTGACGTCACCGCTACGGATAATATGCTCTGAAGCTTTTGTAATCCGGTAATTAGTCACATAGTTGGAGAATTTTTCGCCGGTGATTTTTTTGAATATTTTCCCCAGGTAATCCGGGTTCATATATAACATTTTTGCGGCCACTGAACCAAGCGAGAGCTCCGCATTCCAGTAATCGGTTTCGATGATGTGCAGCATTTTATCTACGATGGAGGATTGGCGGGTGACGAAATGCCGTTCGTACATTGCCGTTAGACGGCAGGCCGCCTCTTTCACATAATCCTTAAGACTGCCGAGGGTACGCAGCTCTACCAGCTCCGCAAGCCCTGAAGTAAAGGCGCCTCTCTCCTCCGGTATACACAGTCTGATCATCGCCGAATACAGCTGCAGCACATAGGAACGGGTCACATTGATATCAAACCGCTCTGCCGATAATACGCCGAATAAGCGATCCAGTTCACTTTCCACCGCATGCCGGTCGCCAGCTTTGATAAGCAGACAAATTTGCTCCTCCTGCAGATCAATCTCGTTTCGTCCGCTGAGTTCATCTTCAGGAATGTCACTTCCCGTAATCAGGCTGCCTTCTTCCAGATAAAAACGATGGTTCATGCACTGCAGTGTCTGCCGGTACAGGCTGCGGGAGTGGTTCATCTGCCCCTGGTCACTGACCGCAATCGTCGGATATATTTTGTAAAAAGTATTAAAAATCTCCTTCACCTCTGAGATCCGCTCCAGCAAACCCGGCTGGTCACTGCCATCCTCCGGCTGCTCCACCAGGATTAATAGATGGTTGCCGATAGTGGTGCTGAGAAGCACCTCATGAAGCATATCCTGGGCGATATTTTGCAGCGCGAACAAATGCTCATATTCACAGCCATCCTCCAGCCGGAACAGGATCAGCCTGACTGATTTATCATCCAGCGTGAGGCCAAACAGCTCTTGATAATAATCCAGGTCACGGCTTCCATAGGTTTTGTTGGAAATCCATTCCTTAAGAAATTGCGCTTTGACATGCGGCAGCACCTTCTTCAGACGCTCTTTCATGTCACCCACAAACTGCTCCCGTCTCTTGATCTCACCCAATTCCAACGTCAATTCGCTCAGCGCTTCATGTATCTGCCGCTCGTTGCACGGCTTCAACAGGTAATGTTTGACCCCGTGCTGCATAGCGCTGCAGGCATAATCAAAATCCTTATAGCCGGTCAGCATAATGAATTTCACCTGCGGAAAGCGCACACTGCACTGCTCTACCAGCTTCAGGCCATCCAGACCGGGCATGGAAATATCGGTGATCACGATCTCCGGCTTAAGCCGCTCCATTTGGGCCAGCGCTTCAATGCCGTTGCGGGCTGTTCCTGCCAGCACTGTGCCTGCCTTCTCCCAATCCACAACCTGTGAGATCCCTTCCAGGATCAGCCTTTCATCGTCGACCAACAGCAGTTTATACATGGCCATGCTCCCCTTTCAAATAAGGAATTAGTACATGAATAACCGTACCCATCCCCGGCTGACTTTCAATTTCGGTTCCCCACTCCCCGCCAAAAACCAGTTGTACACGTTCCTTGATATTCGCCAGCCCGATTCCCTCACCCCGGGTCTGAATCCGCCCCTGCTGCAGATCGCGAATAAATTGATCCGTCATACCGGGTCCATTGTCAGCTACCCTAAGATCCAGTCCGTTTGAAGTACGGCTCACGGAAATTGTAATCGTGCAGGGTTCAATATTTGGTTCCAGCGCGTAGCGGATGGCGTTCTCTACCAGCGGCTGCAGGGTCAGCTTGGGAATCAGCGCATCCTGCAGATCGGCAGGAATGTCCATTCTGAAGTCCAACCGCTCCTCAAAACGTGTTCTTTGAATCGTGACATAACTCCTCACAATACTGAGCTCCTTCTCCAATGTGATCAGCGGGTCTTTCAGCCCTATCGAGCTGCGGAGCAGGTAACCCAGTGCCTCCACCATCTCTGAAATCTGCTCCTGCTTGTTCACCTTGGCCAGCCAGTTGATCGATTCCAAAGTGTTGTATAGGAAATGCGGATTTATCTGCGCCTGTAGCGCCTTCAGCTCTGTTTCCCGGATCACCAGCTGCTTTGCGTAGTTCTCATCAATCAGTTCTCTGATCCGGCGGATCATCATTTTGAACGTACGGTTGAGCTGGCTTACTTCATCCTGGGCATTGCGCGAGACAAGTCCCAGCGACTGCTCCTCCAGATTGTCCAAGTCACCTTTTTCGATCCGTCTCATCTTCTCCGTCAGCTTCGAAATCGGCCGTGCGATGCTTCGGGCGAGACGATAGCCAAGCAGCAGCCCTAGCAGGAGAATGCAGGCAAATACGATGACGACCATTCTTTTGAGAATAGTGATCTGCTTGAACATTTCATTGAACGGTGTCGCGTTAATATAAGTCCAATCCATATAGGAGGACTCCGTCTTAGCAATGAAATACGTGCCTTGGGCGTAGCTGCCGGTCCGGTAAGGTTCAGGCCGTCCCACTTCCACTGCCAGCTCGAGCGGTGTAAGCAGCGGCTCTGCGGGATAGATTGAGCGGTTGCTGGCCGTATCAACTACAATCAGCTGGCCGTCACCCGAGACCATATTCGTGCTGTCGGCAACGATCCTTTCTACCCGTATGCGGATAACCAGCGTCCCCAGATGATCCAGTGTAAAAGTTGAGCCTGTATAAGACTTGATCTGTCGTACGGCAAGCAGTGAGTTTTTGCTGCCCTGGGTGTACCAGACGTTGCTTCCTCCACCCTCTACAGCCAGCGGCTTCAGCTGATCCTGCAGGGACTGCGATACTCCTTCCCGGTTGCCGGCTGTCATCACACCGTCATTTGCATCCATCAGCATCATGGAATACACATACTTCTCCGCACCCGCAAAAGCCACCAGCCGGTTAATAATCTTGTTATGCAGCACCAGCCGCTGATAGGGTGTGGGATGATCCAGCAGCTTGCGCAGACAATCCTGGATCTGTTCATCCGAGCCGACCGCAAAGGACAGCTGCTCCAGCTCCTTAAGCTCACTCTCTATGCTGACTGCCGACATACCAAGGACTTCAGATGACTTTTCATAAATTTGCCGGTCGTAGATCCGGTACACGTACTGAAGAAATATAAGAGAAAACAGAAACGACAGCAGCAGTAAGAAGGAAATGAGCAGAATCATTTTGTTAAAGATCCCCGAATTCCTGTAAGCGCTTTTATTATTTCTCAAGTACATTTCTCTTTTCAATCCGCCTTTCCGTATCATTTATGAGGCCAGTTCGCTTCATGGACATTATTATCATAAACGAATGACACGGTTATGGAAATATAAACCAAAAAAGACCTGAATAGCAGTTCCATGAGAAACTGCCTATCCAAGTCTATAGGGTGATGATTGTAAATGCGTATTTAAGTAGAGCACATATTATCCCAGCATCATCCGGTCATCCGCCAGCTTATGTCCGCTGATGGTTTCGAATTCACCAAGCAGCCGTTCGACGGTCAGATCTTTTTTCCGCTCTGCATCAATGTCCAGGATAATAGTCCCTTTATCCATCATGATCAGCCGGTTGCCCAGCCGGATGGCCTGCTCCATGTTGTGGGTAACCATCAGCGTAGTGAGCTTCATCTCACGGACAATCGATTCCGTCAGTTTCGTAATCAGCTCCGCGCGGGCCGGGTCAAGGGCTGCAGTATGCTCGTCCAGCAGCAAAATCTGCGGCTGGGTAAAGGTCGCCATCAGCAGGCTTAGCGCCTGTCTCTCTCCGCCGGACAGCAAGCCCACTTGGGCGCGCAGCCGGTTCTCCAGCCCGATGCCGAGGCGGCTCAGCTGTTCACGGAACAGCGCCCGTCTGGCGCTGCTTACTCCGAAGGTCAGACCGCGGTTTTGGCCCCGTTTGAAAGCCATCGCCAGGTTCTCCTCAATCGTCATATGAGGGGCCGTACCGGCCATCGGATCCTGAAAGACCCGTCCGATCCAGCGGGCGCGCTGATACTCAGGCAAATGGCTGATCGAGCTGCCTTCGATCCGTGCTTCCCCCAGATCCGGCTTCATTACTCCGGAGATCACGTTCATCAAAGTGGATTTACCTGCCCCGTTGCTTCCGATAATCGTAACGAAATCGCCGGCTTGAAGGTGAAGGTCGATGCCCAGCAACGCTATCTTCTCATCCGGGCTGCCGGGATTAAACAGCTTGGATACATTATCAAGCTTTAGCATCGGCTGTTCCCCCTTTCTTGCTTCTTAGTGCCAGCGCCGCTAGTTCAGCGCTTCTTCTGCGGGCTGTTCTCTTCTGCTTCATATACCGCTGAAGCGACGGGAACAACAGGGCAATAATGACGATAACTGCCGTAATCAGCTTCAAGTCGGAGGCTTTTAACCACGGAACCCGCAGGGCCAGCGCTACAACTATCCGGTAAACGATCGAGCCCAGCACAACGGCCAGCGTAGCCCGGAACACATTTCTGGCGCCAAAAATCGCCTCTCCAATAATTACCGAAGCCAGTCCGATTACAATCATCCCAATACCCATGGTTGAATCGGCAAAAGAGGAAGACTGAGCGATTAGTGCTCCCGAGAGCGCTACTAAGCCATTCGACAGGCTGATGCCGAGAATAGTCGTTGTATCTGTGTTTACACCAAAGCTGCGGATCATTCTTGAATTGTCGCCTGTGGCCCGCAGGGCCAGGCCAAGGTCTGTGCGCAGAAACAGATCCATCAGCAGTTTAACAGCAACCACAATAAACGGCATGACCAGCAAAGGATTTATTGAACTAAGCAGGGTGTCTTCGCCCATGATCGAAACGTTGGGCTTATCTAATATCCGTAAATTAATGGAATAAAGAGCTATCATCATCAGGATCCCGGACAGCAACCCGTTAATTTTGCCTTTGGTATGCAGCAGGCCCGTGCACATGCCGGCTGCCATACCGCCAGCCATTGCACAGAATGTAGCCAGCCAAGGGGAATAGCCCTGAGTAATCATCACTGCGGCGATCGCCCCGCCAGTTGTAAAACTTCCGTCTACAGTTAAATCCGGAAAGTCAAGAATCCGAAAGGTTATATATACCCCCAAAGCCATAAAAGCGTACAGCAAGCCCGATTCCAAGGCTCCCATTATTGAATCATACATAGGTGACTTCCTCCCTCAAGCGGCAAGGGGCGTTCTTCTCGAACCGCCCCGTCATAATATCTGAACTTATTGAATGATGTTGTTGGTCTGATCGGCGACTTCGGCTTTCATGGCATCTGTAACTTCAATGCCCTGCGCCTCTGCAGCCTTCAGGTTAAGTATAAGGTCCAGCTTCTCCTGCATGGTCACTTTCATGTCGCCTGGGCTTGTGCCGTTCTTCAGCACCTCCACAGCCATTTCACCAACCTGATAGCCGTGGTCATAATATTTGAAACCGACAGTGGCAAAAGCGCCCTTCTCTACCGTATCACGGTCAGCGGAGAAGAAAGGAAGCTTCTTCTCATTCGCGGTTTGGATGATCGTATCTACAGCACTTACCACCGAATTGTCCAGCGTAATGTAGAATGCGTCTACACGTCCGACAAGCGATTCAGCCGCCTGCTTCACTTCAGAAGTATTCGTAACTGCAGCCTTCACCAGCTCAATGCCGTGTTTGTCGAGCTCTTCCTTGGCGATTCCTGCCATAACTACAGCATTCGGTTCGCCCTCATTAATGACAAGACCCAGTTTCTTCACCTTCGGGAATTGTGCCGCAATAAATTGCATCAGCCGGGTGATTGCCTCCGGATTGGTATCGGAAGCACCGGAGACATTGCCGCCCGGGTGTTCCAGATCGGTTACAAGTCTGGCATCCAGCGGATCTGTAACAGCGGCGAACAATACCGGTGTATCCTTATCTACCTTTTGCACAATTGATTGAGCCGAAGGAGTGGCAATCGCGAGCACGAGATCGTTTTTGTCGCCGGCAATCTTCTGTGCGATGGACAGGTTGTTGGCTTGATCGGCCTGTGCGTTCTGGAGATCCACCTTCAGGTTCTCGCCTTCAATAAGGCCGGCATCCTTAAGCGCGGCCATGAAGCCTTCGCGCGTCGCATCCAGCGACGGATGTTCTACGTATTGGGAGATGGCAATACTGTAGGATTCTTTGCTGCCTGCATCTGCAGGAGCAGCCGTAGCATTTGCCGGTTTGTTAGCAGCTTTTTCCGTATTCACCGCAGCATTGTTGTTCGATCCGCAACCCGAAGCTACAAGCATCAGACACAAGCTCAACCCTACCCAAATATTCTTTTTTTTCATCATATAACCCCTTTTCTTTTACGGTATCAGCGCGTGCATCAAAGTGAGCGACTCAGCACTATCGCTTTCATCTTTAAAAGCGTTAAAGCGAAAGCTTACACTAACCTCACATAAAATACAGCCAATCTATTAAACATAATATTATATGGCGGTCGTTTATCCGTCAATGACTTATCGGCTCTCCAATTTATTCTTGCAAGATCAGGAAGCTAATCCAAGATGTTCACTCCTTCTGACCCTACAAGAAAAGCTTCGATTGATGTCATTTCGGGGATGTCGCCGAATCCTTCCTTAAAGGATGCTTTTCTTGCAAGATCAGGAAGCTAATCCAAGATGTTCACTCCACCTGATCTTATAAAAAAAATCTCCTTGCGCAAACTGAACTTACAGTCTGAACATGGAGTGTGTCCAATGACATTTACTTATCCAACTAAAACATTCACGAAAACTGCTGTGATCCTTGCCATTGTTATGTCCACCAGCGCTTGCGGGTATTACAAAAACGAGGCAAAGCCAAAAGTCAATTCGGTGACACCTGCCGGCACTTTTGCGGGCAGCTATTATGAGAAGTCCCATGTCACCGACAAGCAGGGAAAGTTCTGGATTCCGCTGAAACCCGCCGCTGCCTCAATCGGCTACCGGATGAAGGATGACACCGCAAGCGGAGGTTATGCCAAGCTCGGCTATACGGATGTGATGTACATGCTGCGCCCGAACTCCACTCAGGTCTTTTCACTGGGGGAAAAAATCACCCTGCCTGACGCGCCAGTTCGCCGTGATGGTCAAATCTATATCACCCCGACAGCTTTGTCCAAGCTGCTCCAAACCGAGGTGGGCTGGAACCCCACCAGCGGTGAGATCAATATTGCTTTACCGTCAGACAAGGAAGCCCTTAGCAATACTGAAAAGAACGGTAACACCAATATAGCCAAACCGCTGCGCATCCAGAGCGCTTCGAGCGTAGATACCGGTCAACTAGTCGCCTTTGCCAAAAGATTTCTGGGTGTACCTTACGATTTTGGCGCCGGTCCTTATGAGGATACCGGACGTTTCGACTGCTCCTCCTTCACAAGACATGTATTTAAAAGGTTTGGCGTGGATCTGCCCCGGCTGGCTAAAGACCAGGACAACATCGGCAGACGGGTAAGCCGCAGTGATCTGCAGGCCGGAGATCTGATTTTTTTCACCGTGCCAGGACGTTTTGACAGTGACGCCATACCGGGGCATGTAGGTATTTATATCGGCGACGGAAAGTTCATCCATACCTGGGGTGATCCCGGTGTACAGATCAGCGAACTGGACAGCGGATATTGGAGCAACGTGATACTGCATATGCAGCGCGTGCTGTAACCACATAGCAGCGTAGGCTGCTGAAGTAAAGAAGAGCCTGGTCTCCTGCTAAAGAAGACCAAGCTCTTTTTTACATTTTAAATCAACTGATGTGATCCGGTTTCACTAGTCCCAACCTTTGCCTTTGCCGCTCAGCCGGACAAACAGCTTCACCAGTTCAACTAAAACAACGATGGACACGGCTGCCCCGCAGACAATCCACCACTGCAAACCGTTCAGATGCTGTACACCAAACCAATCGTTCAGACCCGGAATAATGATGACCAGCACCAGCAGCAGTCCGGAAATCACCGATGCGCCCAGCATATATTTGTTGCTGAACAAGCCGATCTGGAACAGAGATTTCGTATTGGATCTGACGTTGAAGGCATGTGTAATTTGAAGCAGACCGAGGGTGGCAAAAGCCATCGTAACCGCAACACCCTCATCATAATGGGTATGCGCCCAGTAATAGACGAGCAGCGTCAGTGCCGCTTCGATGATCCCCTGATAGACAATTCCAGCCCCCACACCACCGGAAAAAATACTGCTGCTGGACTTGCGGGGTTTCTTCGTCATTACATCTTCCCCGGCTTTTTCCAGCCCCAGTGCCAGCGCAGGCAGCGTATCCGTCACCAGATTGATCCAGAGGATGTGAATAGGCTCAAGAATCCGCCAACCGACCATTGTGGCGATGAACAAGGTCAGCACTTCCCCAAGGTTAGCGGAGAGCAGGAACTGGATGGCTTTGCGGATATTGCTGTATACCTTCCGTCCTTCTTCCACCGCAACTACAATGGTCGTGAAGTTATCGTCGGCCAGCACCATGTCGGATACGCCTTTCGCGACATCCGTTCCCGTAATCCCCATGCCCACACCTATATCCGCCGATTTCAAAGCCGGTGCATCGTTCACCCCGTCTCCAGTCATGGCGACGATCTTGCCCTTTTTTCTCCACGCTTTGACGATCCTTACCTTGTGCTCCGGAGAAACACGGGCATATACGGAATAATCCTCGACCCTATTTGCAAAATCCGCCTCGCTGATCTTATCCAGTTCGCGTCCGGTCAGTACACTCTTGTCGTCATCGATGATACCCAGCCGTTTGGCGATAGCCGCAGCAGTGTCCCTGTGGTCGCCGGTAATCATAACCGGACGGATACCCGCCTTGCGGCAGACCGCTACAGCGTCGCGCACTTCATCGCGCGGGGGATCAATCATCCCGACGAGGCCGATGAATACCAGATCCTTCTCTGTTGTGTCCGGTGAAGGTTTGTCTGGCAGCTCTGCATAATCACGGTAGGCAAAAGCCAGCACCCGCAGCGCTTCATCGGCAAGCGCCTTATTGCTTGCAGTGATCTTGCGGGAATGCTCCTCTGTGAGCGGAATGAGCTCCCCGGCCTCATAAATGTGGCTGCACTTGGAAAGCAGCACATCGGGAGCACCTTTCGTAAGCCCGCGGAACTTCCCTGCCTCCACCTGATGAATTGTTGTCATCAGCTTGCGGTCCGAGTCAAAGGGCAGCTCGCTTTTCCGGGGATACTGCTTCTCCAGCTCCCGCTTGTCAGTGCCGATGCTCAGCGCATAGTCCACAAGGGCTGTCTCCGTGGGATCCCCGATAATCGCTTTGCCGCTTTTGGTCCCGCTGGCTTTATCCCCCTTTGTGTTCTCTGAACCTTGCTTGCCGGTAGTGCTGCCTTCGTCAATGCTGGAATCATTGCACAGCGTCATCGCCTGCAGCAGCAGCTCACCGCCCGGAGTTTCCTTGAGCTGTTCGGTCGCCTCAATAGTTGCTCCATTGGCGTACAGCTTCTCGACAGTCATTTTGTTGAGTGTCAATGTTCCTGTTTTGTCGGAGCAGATAATTTCTGTACTGCCCAGCGTCTCCACCGCAGGCAGCTTGCGGATAATCGCTTTGCGTCCGGCCATGCGCTGAACGCCAAGCGCCAGAATGATCGTTACGATCGCCGGCAGTCCTTCAGGAATCGCCGCAACCGCCAGCGAGATCGAGGTAAGTAGCATATCCAGCATTTCTCTGCCCTGGAGCAACCCTACCGCAAAAATGACTACACACACGCCCAGAATAATATAGGTGAAGTATTTCCCCAGTTCATCCAGCTTCTTCTGCAGCGGAGTGACATCCGTTTCCTCCTCTGCGATAAAGCCGGCAATTCTTCCGACCTCAGTCTTCATCCCTGTGGCTGTAACAACGCCAACAGCTCTTCCGTACGTGACGCTGCTGCTCATATATGCCATATTTGTCCGGTCGCCGATTACGAGATCTGTCCCCTCCAGTTTGTCGGCATGCTTATCCGAAGGCAGCGACTCGCCGGTTAACGCAGCTTCCTCCGTCTGAAGTGATGCTGTTTCCAGCAGCCTGACATCGGCAGGTACGACATTGCCTGCTTCCAGCAGTACAATATCACCGGGCACAAGCTCCTCGCTCTTGATCTCTGTCACCTGGCCGCCGCGGCGGACCCGGGCATGCGGTGAAGACATGCTTTTCAGCGCTTCCAGCGCCTGTTCTGCTTTATTTTCCTGGATGACTCCAAGCACCGCATTCAATATAACAACCAGCAGGATAATGATTGTATCCGTCCATTCCCCGAGAATCCCCGACAACACCGCAGCCGCCAGCAGAATAAAGATCATTACATTTTTGAACTGCTCAATAAATTTAGCCAGCAGCGACTTTGGCTTTGCCTCCTGCAGCATATTTTTCCCGTACCGTTCCAGCAGCTGCGCCGCCTGTTCTGAAGTTAATCCCTCTTCTCTTGTCTCCAGCCGTTTCAGGACTTCCTCTTTCTCCAGCAGGTGAAACGGCTGTTGATCTTGTTGATTTGCAGAGTTCGAATTCAAGCTGTCAGCTCCTCCCATATTATAAAGTGGTGTATAGCAAATCACTTATATGGAGTTTTACCCAAAATTAACCGCAGAATTCTGAAAATTTAAGGACATTTTTCAAAGCTTGCTCAGAAACATCTGCAAACAACGACGATCAGCCTTCAGTATTTTGAAAACCGGGATGCTCAAAGCCCTTAAACCTGGTTCCCTGATATACAAGCTCCCCCCGGTCTCCTTCAACAATCAATCCAAATGCCTTATTTGGTACCTGCAGTTCGACGCGGCGTCCATCTTGAAACTCAAAAGTTACATAGTAGCTCGTGTGGGCCCCGGAGTCGCCTGATCCGCCCCAGACCTCCGTCCTTTTGGTCACGGCCGAAGCGTACGCGGAGACCAAGGGACTGGCATTATTGCTGCTCCAGATACCGATGGATTTGATGATTACAAAGATGAAAATACCAATCACCAGCAAAAACATCAGTTTGAAAAACAAAGGCATTCCATAAATAAAACTCCAAAAAAAACTGCCCTGTGGAAATTGCCCAAAACCGCTAATAAAGCTCTGTCCGTTCAAATCCATCTCTCCTCTTTCAAAAAAAATATTAAAAGTACGATTTACTTTAAAATACGCTTTATTCCTCCATCAGTTTCAGTTTTTCAGCCTTGTAAAATGAAAAAAGAGCTGATTTGAATTTGGCCCGGCACAGGAACGTATGTTATGCTTTATATACAAGATACAGTAAGGAGGTGATCTAATGAGGGCATATCTAGCGTATTTTCCCTACTCAAAACTGCTTCAGGCCGCATTTATTCCGATTCTTCTGTTTACCCTGATAGCAGGAGCCATCGGTGCTTTCAGCACTGTGGAGTATGAAGGCGAGACCCTCAAATTTGAACGCTACGAGCATAAAATGGCGACGCCGGTCCGTGCACATTCAACACCTATTAAATTTGTACCCGCTGTCCGCTTACCGCATCATGGGATCACTCTGGTAGTTCTGCCGGAACCTCCCGTACCTGTACTTGTTGTTTCGCTATCCCCAATTATTTACATTACGCTGAAGCGGCTGCTGCTGCAACCGCTTAGATATACTTCAAATTTGGTGCATCGCCCCATTTAACGACAGAAAAAGAAATGCATATTTGCTCACACAGTAGAACACTCTTAAGACATATCAATTGGAGGCTGGACTTTCATGAACTATAGAGAATCAGATCTGCCGGGAATCGGCAAAAAATTTCTGCTGCAAACACGCAGCGGCGACAAGCTAGTGGTCATTGTGCATGACGACGGCAGACGCGAGCTGTACCATTTTGATTATGATGATCCG
Source organism: Paenibacillus sp. FSL M7-1046 (assembly GCF_038007405.1). Classification (NCBI taxonomy): domain Bacteria; kingdom Bacillati; phylum Bacillota; class Bacilli; order Caryophanales; family Paenibacillaceae; genus Paenibacillus; species Paenibacillus sp. FSL M7-1046. Next base: position 6,764,323 of record NZ_JBBOXB010000001.1, read on the forward strand.
GACCAGAGTGTATCCATGGTTACACTGGACGATGATGAAGCAAGGCATATCTCTGCCATTGTAGGTGGAGTCACCTACAAGCCCAAGGCCCTGGAGTCCATTGAGGTGGCACTGGATGATTTGATCATCGAATGGTACCGCCTCGAGTCAGGATTCAAATGCATCGGGCATACGATCGGCGAACTGGATGTACGTGCACGTGCAGGCGTCACTATTATTGCGATCATTGAAAAAAACCACCAGAAACATCTGAGTCCTGGACCGGAAGTTTTGCTGAAAGCGGACTGCACCGTTGTCGCTGCCGGGGAGAGACATCAGCATAAGCAGTTCAAACACATTCTACGAAATGGATGTGGTTAATAGATGAGTCATTATATTATTTTTGAAGTAGGCCTGGCCATTGTCCTGATTGCGCTTGCCGGAATCATCTCCACCAAGCTCCGCTTTTCTGTAATTCCTTTCTATATTCTTGTCGGGATGGCCGTTGGGCCCCACGCCTTTAAAATTTGGCATCTCGATTTCCGCTTTATCGAAAGTGCTTCCCTGATCGAATTTATGGGCCGCATTGGAGTACTCTTCCTGCTGTTCTATCTGGGGCTGGAATTCTCCGTGGGCCGGCTTGTCAAAGCAGGACGTTCGATCGTAACCGGCGGTACGATATATATCCTGATCAATTTTACGCTGGGGCTGGTCCTCGGCTGGGCACTCGGTTTCCCTCTGGAGGAGATTCTGATTATTGCCGGGATCACCACTATCTCTTCCAGTGCGATTGTAGCTAAGGTATTGGTTGATTTGAAGCGAACCGCAAATCCCGAGACTGAAATGATTCTCGGCATCATCATGTTTGAGGATGTATTTCTCGCAGTCTACATCTCCATTCTCTCGGGCCTTGTCCTCAGCGGCTCTTCGTCGCTTGGCGGCGTGCTGCTGTCCGCGCTGCTCGCGCTTGGATATATGCTGGCCCTCCTCGTTATCGGACGCAAGCTAGTTCCCTGGCTCAACCGCGTCCTGAACATCCGTTCCAGTGAATTATTCGCGCTCGTCATCTTCGGTGCCCTCTTTCTCATTGCCGGCTTCTCCGAAACGATCCATGTCGCCGAAGCGATCGGAGCATTACTTGTCGGGCTGGTGCTCGCTGAAACCGAGCATGTGAAACGGATTGAGAAACTGGTCATCCCGTTCCGTGATTTCTTTGGAGCCATCTTCTTTTTCAGCTTCGGCTTGACCATTGACCCGCTCTCCCTCGGAGGAGAAGCGTTCTGGTATTCATTAGCTGCGGTAATCATAACACTGATCGGAAATTTCTTGGCAGGAATGCTGGCGGGACGCAGTGCAGGTCTCAGTCCGCGGGCTTCGTCCAACATTGGCCTAACTATCGTCTCCCGTGGGGAGTTCTCCATTATTATGGCCAATCTTGGCAAAGCGGGCGGACTGATGGCGATCCTTCAGCCTTTCGCTGCCATGTACGTATTGATGCTGGCCATCCTTGGACCGCTGCTGACAAAGGAGTCCAAGACGGTTTACAAGCTCCTGGATAAGGTATTCAAGTTCGAAAAGCGGCATCTCGCCCGCAAAGCGAAACATGCTGCCCCTGTACTCGACAAAGAGTAAATAGAGTTCCCTGTTGAAGGGAGGGACGTGTATGAAGAAACGTTTACGCGGGGAATACACCCCGCCACAGCACAAGGGAATCCGCATTCTCTCCGTTATTGGCGGAGGACTGCTGGCCGCTGTCGGGCTGGAGCTGTTTCTGATTCCGCATAAGCTGGTCCCTGGCGGAATTGCCGGACTGTCTGCTCTGCTCGCCCATCTTACCGAAATGCGGCTTGGCCTGTTTCTGTTTCTGTTCAATCTGCCGTTTATTCTTTTGTCGCGCAGGCAGATTGACTTTCGGTTTGCACTTTATACGATGCTCGGGTTGATCTGCTTGACCATAGGCTCATTGGCCTTGCATCACTTTCCAGCCGTTGTCAGTGAGCCGCTTGCTGCAGCAATAGCTGGTGGTCTCTGCCTTGGCTTTGGAATCGGTATTTCAATCCGCTTCGGCGGCATCAGCAACAAGACCAGTGAACAGGGTTATGTCTTGCTAAGCGGCAGCTTGCCGAAATCGGCGGAAACCGTCATTATGCTGCTCAACTGTGTCATTCTGCTATTCGGAGGTGTGCTGTTTGGCTGGGATCAGGCGATGTACAGCATTATCGCCTATCTGCTGGCCTTTGAAGGCATCCGGATCTCGCTTCGGGACCTATCGCGCTCCCGGGCTGTCTGGATTACCAGCAGCCACTGTGATGAAATCTCCAAAGCGCTCCACCAATCGCTCGAGCGGGAGACCAAACTTGTCCAGGCTTCCGGGCCGGCGGGACAGAAAGGTACACTCTTCTGTCTTGCCAGCAAGATGGAGGAAGCCACTTTGACTTCAATTGTGAAGGAATGCGACGAGGACAGCCTCATTGTCGTGCGCGCAGCGCAGGGCCGGGGCATCGCCGATTTTTTCCGCAAAAAAATCAGCTGAAAGATGACTCTGCCGGACTTTCCTGAACTGTGAATGGCTATAACCTATGAAAAAGGCGTTCCCGCTGCTGCAGCGCGGGAACGCCTTTTCCTATCTGCCAGATCCGGGTCTAGCAACCGCCCGTTTCTTCAACGGAACATGCCCCATAACCGGATCAGGTGAAACGTATTGCTCGGATCAATCTTCTGTGCGATCACAAATTTCACGATTTGCTCTTCCTGGGCTGACGACAGCTTCTCACCCATCACTGCCGCAGCATTGCGTACCAGCCTGCGCACAACTCCTGTGTCCTGCAGCTCTTGCTTGGAAATACCGTTAATCATATTTTTGATGCGTTCCTTGACTGCCGGATTCTTCATCTTCAGCTTGATGCGTTCCACCAGCTGCGGGCTGATTCCGTATTGCTGATAACCCAAGCGCAGCACCTCCCGTCATATCCAATCATTCACAGTATATGAGGGCCGGTTGCCGCATGTGCCTATTTAATCGATAATATCCCCCTGGAATATTTGTTCGTTCTGCAGATAGCTCCGCAGCGGTGCATAATCTGGGGATGTCCAGAAGGAAGAATCCTTCAGCAGCTCCGCAGCATCGTCGCGCGCCTGCTCCAGTATCTCAAAATCCGCAGTCATATCCGCCAGCCGGAATTCCGGCAGACCGCTTTGCTTCGTACCAAAGAAATCCCCCGGACCTCTTAGCTCCAGGTCACGGCGGGAGACCTCGAATCCGTCGTCTGTATCGGTCATGGCGGTCATCCGCTCCCGGCCGATCTCCGATTTGGGATCAGCCACAAGCACACAGTAGGACGCATGCTGACCTCTACCGACCCGCCCGCGCAGCTGATGCAGCTGCGACAAACCGAAACGGTCCGCATCCATAATGATCATCAGCGTGGCATTGGGAACATCGACGCCAACCTCCACGACCGTAGTGGAAACAAGCAGCTGAAGCTCGTTGCTGTAGAAGGCGCGCATCACTTCATCTTTCTCACCCGGCGTCATCCGTCCATGCAGCAGCCCAACTTTATAGTTCGGAAAGGCCTGGGACATCTGGACATGCAGGTCTATCGCGTTCTGCACATCCAGCTTCTCCGACTCTTCGATCAGGGGGCAGATGAGATAGGCCTGACGGCCTTGATCAATCTCACGGCTGACCAGGTTCAGCACACGCTCCATCAGATCATGCTTCACCCAATAAGTCGTGATCGGGACCCGTCCTTTAGGCCGCTCTGACAAAGTCGAGACGTCCATATCCCCGAAGACCGTAATTGCCAATGTCCGCGGGATCGGGGTCGCCGTCATCGTCAGAACATCCGGGTTATACCCTTTGCGCCGGAGGACACTGCGCTGGTTCACTCCGAAGCGGTGCTGTTCATCGGTAACCACAAGCCCCAGCCCGCGGAAGAATACATCATCCTGAATCAAAGCATGGGTGCCGACCACAACGTCCACCACGCCCATTTGCAGTGAGGCCAGCAGATCCTTGCGTTTGCGCCCTGAGACACTGCCCGTTAACAGACCTACCGTGATGCCAAACGGCTCAAACATTTTGGTCAGCGAGCGCATATGCTGCTCGGCCAGAATCTCCGTCGGCACCATCAGCGCGCCCTGAAACCCCGACCTCACGGTGGCAAAGAGCGCAATGGCCGCAAGCACCGTTTTGCCTGAGCCTACATCCCCCTGCAGCAGCCGGTTCATGCAGTACCCCGACCGCATGTCCTGCAGAATCTCCAGCTCTACATGCTTCTGCGCATCCGTCAATTCAAACGGCAGACTGCGCACAAAGGAGCGGACGGTTGAGTTATCAACTGTATGCACTACACCGTCCATTCTGCCGTGGTTCAGCACCCGGAAGGCCTGTACCTTAAGCTGGAACAGAAACAGCTCTTCATACACCATTCTGCGCCGTCCCTGCTGTCCTTCGCGGGTATCCTCCGGCTGGTGGATCGTAGCAATCGCCCGCTTGCGGGGCATAAAATCATATTTTCGCATAATGACGTGCGGCAATATTTCCGGAATCATCTCTCCGAACTGCTGCATGCCCTGATTAATAACCTTGCGGATCCAGGACTGGGTGATCTTGCCGCCCACAGAGTATACCGGCTGCAGGGTGCCTGTCTTGCCCTCCCCGCGGTCCGGGAACTCATAATCCGTCACCGTAATCTGGCTGCGCTTCTGGTCCCATTTACCGGTTAACACGATCTCCCGGCCTACAGTCAACTGCTCGCGCACATAATGCTGATTGAACCATGTAGCGGTGAACATCCAGGGTTCAGCCACCATCTTACAGCTTAAGCGCGACTTGCCGCCAAACCGCTGCAGTACGGGGATGCCAATCACCTTGGCCATCAGGGTAGCCTTGTCACCATGCTTCACTTCACTCAGCGAGCGGGGACGGAAATCCTCATAACGGAATGGATAATACTCCAGCAGATCCTTTACTGTAAAAACGCCAAAGGCGTGGAGCTCGGATTGCTTTTGAGCGCTCACGCCAGTTATTTGCTTCACTTCAATTTTTTCCAAAGACAGGTTCATGTTCATCCCCTATTTACGCGGGCCAAATGAATACGGCTAAGGTACCGTTGCCGACATGGCTGCCTACGACAGGGCCGATGTTGGTCAGCACTTTCTCATTCAGGGTGAAGTGCACGGCTAATTCCTGCAGGAATTCTTCGCCGTAAGCCGGTTCAGCCGTATGACCCACGGCCACATTGATTTTGTCCACACCCGGCAGATCGTTTTTGAACAGCTCGATCATGCGGGCTATTGCCTTCTTCCGGCCTCTGACCTTCTCTACCGCATAAATAATGCCTTCTGCATCAATGGAGAGAATCGGCTTGATATTCAGCAGCGTGCCCAATATGGCGGACGCTTTGCCGATTCTGCCGCCCTTTTGCAGATATTCCAGTGTATCTACCAGGAAATAAAGTTTGCGCGATTGGCGCAGCTTCTCCACAGCTGTCAGAATTTCCTCCGGGCTTATACCTTCTTTAGCCATTCTGGCCGCTTCCACTACCATAAAGCCGAAACCGTAGGATGCGGACAGGGAATCTACCACAGTGATGGCGTCCCCTTCCTCATCCAGCATCGATTTAGCCAGGACTGCAGACTGATAAGTTCCGCTAAGTCCGGATGATATATGAAAAGAAAGAATCGTACTGCCTTGATGACGCTCCAGAATACTGCGATACAAATTCATATATTCCACCGGAGACGGCTGAGATGTGGTCGGCAGCTTTGCTGAGTGGGGAAGACGCTCATAGAACTGCTCCGGTGTCATATCCACATTGTCCCTGTACGCTTCCTCGCCGAACATTAATGTCAGCGGCACGACCTCAATGCCATATGCTTCCGCCAGAGCCGGCGGAATATCTGAGGTGCTGTCTGTGACAATTACGGTACGATTCATGGGTTTCCTCCCCAAACTATGATTAAGCAGTCCGCACGAGGCGGAGTATGCTTTGATGCTGGCAGAAGGAATTCAGTCTCCGCCTATGGCTCTACCGAGAAAACATAATAATACAGCGGCTGCCCGCCCTCATGAACCTCAACTTCAACCTGAGGATAAGCCTCTTCCAGCCAGCTGTTGAGTGACGCGGTTACATCCGCTTCTGCTTCAGCACCGGTCAGAACTGTAACGATCTCGTCGCCGTTCTCCAGCATGCTTGTGAGCAGTTGCTTGCTTGCAGCGAGCAATTCATCGGAAGCAGCAACGATCTTCGAATTGGAAATACCGATATACTGTCCGGATTTGATCTCCAGCTCTTCAATCACGGTATCACGTACGGCGTTCGTAACCTGGCCGGATTTCACATGTGCGATGGCTTCCAGCATGTTGCTTGTATTGGCTTCCACCGCATCATCTTCCTGGAAGGCAAATGCAGCGGCAATTCCCTGCGGGATGCTCTTGCTCGGAATAACCGTGATATCCCGTTCGTCCTCAAGCAGCTCTTTAGCCTGCTGTGCGGCAAGCACGATGTTGGAGTTGTTAGGCAGAATATATACATGCTTCGCAGAGATGGATGAGATCGCATTTACGAAATCCTCCGTACTGGGATTCATGGTCTGTCCGCCTGCTAGAACCGCATCGACCCCGAGGCTTTTGAAAATATCGGTAATCCCGCCGCCGGAGGATACGGCGATGAAGCCGTACGGTGCCATATCGTCCGCCGGAGGAACCGCCGGGGCAGGCACTGTGCTCTTCTCGCTAGGGATATCTGCAAACAGATCCGGCATTGGAGCGATATCCATACCGGTTGTCAGCAGATCGCGATGCTGCTCACGCATATTCAGAATATGGATCTGGGTGATCTCGCCGTAGAGCAATGCCAGGCTCATCACTTCACCAGGAGTCTTGGAATGCACATGCACTTTGATCGTGTCGTCATCGGAAATGACGATGATTGAATCCCCATTAACTGACAACGCTTTCCGAAAAGCTTCCTCATCAAAATCCGCTTTCACGGCTGCGCCAAGCTGGCGGTTGATGAAAAATTCCATATCATATAAAAATTCGATATCTTCCGTGGACAGCTGGGATTGCGCAGAAGACTGCACGGAGGACAATATATTCTCAGGTTTGGTGAGCACAGGTGCCGTTACAACGGCAGGTGCCGGAGCTTGTCCTTGTACAGACGCCGGAGATGCGGAGACTCCGCTTGTCAGATACTGATGAAATCCTTCATAAATGTAGACCAGACCTTGGCCTCCAGAGTCAACCACGCCAACCTGCTTCAGGACAGGCAGAAGTTCCGGAGTATTGGCTAATGCCTCTTTGGCTTTGGCTAGAACCTCCGTCATAAGCTCCGTAATGTCTGTTGTGCGGCGAGCGTAATACACCGCATGTCTGGCAGCTTCTTTGGCGACCGTGAGTATAGTGCCTTCTACAGGCTTGACCACCGCTTTGTAGGCCGTATCCACTCCGGTCTGCAGCGCTGCCGCGAACTGTTGCGTGTTCAATTCATCATATTGGGCTGCGGAACGTCCAAGACCTCTGAACAGCTGTGACAAAATAACGCCAGAGTTTCCCCGTGCACCCATCAGGAGACCTTTGGAGAGTACTCCTGCACATTGTCCGACAGAGGCGGTATTATTCTTTTTCAATTCGTTCGCGCCTGCAGTCATCGTCAAGTTCATATTAGTTCCCGTATCTCCATCCGGAACCGGAAATACATTTAAGGAATTGACGTGCTCTGCATGCTGCTGCAGCTTTTCCGCTCCGGCGAGTACCATTGCGGTAAAATCTGCTCCGTTTATAGAACGCTTACTCAATGAGAATTCCCCTTCCTAACTTCATGCCTAATCAATTCTATGATTAACTGGACATAATACACTAATTTATATTGTACTATAAGAGCCAAAAGAAATAAATGTTTTTGAATCGGTTGACGTAGCAAATTTTGCTGTGATATTATATTTAAGTATTGTTTTATGCAGGTGTTAGTAACAAGGAGGTGTAATCTATGTCCCGCAAATGTACTGTAACAGGCAAGAAACCGGGCAGCGGCAACCACGTGTCTCACGCAAACAACCGCAACCGTCGTTCTTGGGGAGTTAACGTTCAGAAGGTCCGTATCCTAGTGAACGGCAAACCGAAACGCGTGTACGTCAGCACCCGTGCTTTGAAAGCCGGCAAAGTTGAACGCGTTTAGTCTTGGATTATCCTAGACCTAGCGATATCTCATATGAAGCAAAAAGCACCCTTTACATACGTAAGGTGCTTTTTTTCATGTTTTCAGTTCTGATCCTTCCTCAGCTTTTCTGAAAAGTATTCAAAATCGCTTTAACAAAACCTCCCAAGAATCTTGGCAGCTTAAACGTGTAAAATTTCATCATTAACCCTCCCATCAATTCATGCCGTACGCTAGGAGACTTTCCTGTCTTTTCTGTTTGCGCAAACGAGCTGCAGAGCTCCCTTATGGAACAAAAAAAAGGCTACATGAGATTTCTGCTCATGTAACCATATTTATGCGCCCACAACTTGGCCTATACCTCAAGACTAATTAGGCGGCAGCCCGATTAACGGATTGCTGTCTCTGCTGCTTCACGAATTGCTCTGATGGCGGCTGCGCGATCGCTGCGTCCAAACACGGCATTGCCTGCGACAAGGGTGTCTGCGCCCGCTTTAGCCACCAGGGGTGCCGTTGCTTCGGCAATTCCGCCGTCGACCTCGATGCGCAGCCCTTTGTGATTGGCTTCGTTCGCCCACTCCCGGATCTGCCGGATCTTGCGCAGCGTATGGGGAATGAAGGCTTGGCCGCCAAAGCCCGGATTCACGGTCATCACAAGCACCATATCCACATCCTCAAGCACCTCGCGCACGGCTGAAGCCGGAGTTCCCGGATTGATCGCCACGCCAGCCATCAGGCCCAGCTCCTTGATCTGATGGATAACCCGGTGGAGATGCACACAAGCCTCCGCATGTACCGTAATCACTGCTGCGCCGGCAGCGGCAAAATCGGCAATGTAACGTTCCGGATTCTCAATCATCAGGTGCACATCAAGCGGTAAAGAAGTGTGGGACTTCACTGCTTTGACAATGGGCGGACCCAGCGTAATATTCGGCACAAAATGACCGTCCATCACATCCACGTGAATCCAGTCTGCACCACTGGCCTCAGCTTCCGCTACTTCAGTACCAAGTGCGGCGAAATCCGCCGATAACAAAGATGGGGCAATTATAATCATCAGTTAGTACCTCCGCTTTTTGTCTTTCATTTCATTGTAGAACAGCTTGTAATGCTCATAGCGGCTGTCTGCAATTTCTCCAGCCTGCCATGCCTCAATGACACGGCAGGATGGCTCATGCAGATGACTGCAGCCGCGGAACTTGCAATTCTCCGCATAAGGAGCAAACTCCCGGAAGCAGACCGAAAGCTCCTCCACGCCGAGTTCCAGAAAGTCCAACTGGCTGAACCCGGGGGTATCGGCCACGAAGCCGCCATTACCGATATCCATCAGCTCCACATGGCGGGTAGTATGGCGTCCCCGGCCGAGCCGCAGGCTGATTTCACCCGTCTCTAGTTCAAGACCGGGCACCAGCCGGTTCAGCAGCGTTGACTTGCCTACACCGGATTGTCCAGAGAAGACACTGATGACTCCGGCAAGCCGGTTGCGCAGCTCATCGCTGCCAGAGCCGGTTAAAGAGCTAGTAACCATCACTTCGTAGCCGATACGCTCATAGAGCTCTTTAACCATTTGCGTTGCTTTCCCATCGTCATCCGCTAAATCCTGTTTGGTCAGCACAATCAGGGTGTTCAGACCGGAATGTTCGATGTGGACCAGAAACTTGTCCAGGAGATTCAAATTCATATCCGGCTCCCGCACCGAGAACAGCAATACAGCCAGCTTTACGTTGGCAACCTGCGGGCGGATGAGTTCCGATTCACGTGGAAGCAACTCGTCAACCATCCCTTCCCCGTTTTCGGTCAGAACATAAATTATACGGTCACCTACGAGCGGAGCAACCCCTTTTTTCTTAAGAATCCCCCGACCACGGCATTGAACGGCCTCTTCCTCTGTCGCTATTACTCCGTCCCGGAGCGGCTTAACGTAATAATATCCGCTTAACGCTTTGATAATTATTCCTTCAGGCATACATAGTGAGCCTTCCTCTCCTGATTTTGCGCAAATGACCCAAGCTTGAAGCTCCCCGGGTCATTTCGCTGCCGCAGCTTCCCTGGTCAAATTCACCAGTTCAGCTTCAGCTTTTCTCTTTAGGATTTGTTTTTTTCTTTATTTTTACCGTTTGTTTTCTTGTCATTCACCAGTACATTTGCATTCTTGGAGTTATCCGGCAAATATCCGGTCTGATTCTGACCCACTTCACCCGTGTTTTCGCCTTCGCCGGTAGGCGGAGACAGAATCTCCGGTTCAATTGTCTCTTCAGGCGGACTTTCAGTTGGCGCCTGAGTAGGTTCAGGTGTAGGTACAGGTGTCGCTGTCGCTGGAGGCTCAGGCACCTGCACAGTTCCGTTTTTGGCATCCGAGTAACGGATCTCAAAAGCCTCAATATAATCTCCGTTCTGGTAGATCGAGACTGCTCCGTCTTTATTCGGGGCAAGGATCAGAGGTACGGATAAGACCTGACTCTTCGCGATCGTGCGGGTTCCCCATTCCTGCTGGGCTCCATCTTTGGTGGCATCAGAGAAAACAATACGGATTTGAGTCCTCTTACCGTCACTTGACGGAGCTACAGGCACTTTAAAGACATATTCAATAGCCTCCGGCGGAAACCCTGTGCTTATGGAAATGGAGACTTTGTCGCCTGGTGCAGCAGTATCCCCTTCTTCATAAGGCCATTGCTTCATGACCTGTCCCTTTTCAACGGAATAACTGGTATCTTCCTTGACCTCATCAAGAACAAGGCCCAGCTCCTCCAGTTTCGCTTTTGCCTGCTTCTGGGTTGAACCGGTAAGATCAGGCATAGTAACCGTGTCTTTGCCTTGACTGACATAAAGCTTAATAGAGCTCGTCTCGGGATCATAATCACTCCCCGCAGCCGGTTCAGAACGAATGACCTGTCCTTCAGGAATGTTATCGTTGTGCTCTTCAACCGGGGTGATGAGTTCTTGCTCGACACCCTCTGCAATCAGCGCTTTAACGGCTTCGTCGTAGGTTTGTGTGGACAATTCCAGCATTTTAGATGGAGTCTTTTCTGTACTGACTGACAGGATGATATGCGTTCCTTCTTTGACGATTGTTTCAGCCTTTTTACCCTGTTCCCATACGATATTCTCAGCGAAATCCGGGTTGTACTGCATAACCGGTTCCGCAATGAGTCCTGCCTCATCCAGCATGGAAGTGGCTTTCTCAAGCGTTTGGTTAACCACATCCGGCACTGTCACTTCGTCAACGACCAGCTTGGCATTTACATACCACACAACACTGCCCATAGCGAGCAAGATTACAAGTGTAAGACTAATCCATAAAGCTGGGCGGCCCCATCTCCGCTTACCCGGGTTGGAAGGAATGATCTCCGCCTCTTCCCGCTGCACTTGCATCCGGTCTTCACCGCCGCTGCGGTTGCCAAGCCCCCGCTGGAGCGGCTTGATCGCCGGTATAACCCGTGTTCTGTCCTCGTCATCCCCGTCATCGTGGAACAGGGATTTGGCTTCACTGCGCCGCTCAGGCAGCAGGCATGTCTCTAAATCCTGCAGCATCTGCTTGGCCGATTGATAACGTTCCTCCGGATTTTTGCGCATGGATCTCAAGATTACATTCTCCACGCTCTGCGGAATCAGCGGATTGAGCAGACGTGGCTCCTCAAATTCCTCCTGCAGATGCTTCAGCGCAACACTGATCGGACTTTCGCCCAGAAAAGGCAGCACGCCCGTCAGCATCTGATAGAGCACAATCCCCAAAGAATAGAGGTCAGATTTCTCTCCAGTGGTCACACCCTTGGCATGCTCCGGGGAGAAATAGTGCACTGAACCTACAACTGAACCCGTCTGGGTGATTGTAGTGGAAGTAACAGCACGGGCAATCCCGAAGTCCGTTACTTTAACCCGTCCATTGCGGCCGATCAGAATGTTATGAGGTTTAATATCGCGGTGAATGATCTGGTTCTGGTGGGCATGGTCGAGCGCATCGCAAATCTGTGAAGCGATACGCACCGATTCATCTACCTGCAGCGGAGCCCGTTCCTTAATGATCTCATTCAGGTTCTTGCCTTCTATATATTCCATTACAATATAATGAACTTCGTCTTCTTGCCCCACATCATATATACTGACCACATTCGGATGTGATAAAGATGCGGCTGATTGCGCCTCCCGCCTAAACCGGCGGATAAATTCCTCATCATGCACAAATTGATTGCGCAGCACTTTAATGGCGACGTTACGGTTGAGCAATATGTCATGCGCTCTGTAGACGAGCGCCATGCCGCCTCCACCGATCCGTTCGATGACTTGGTAACGGCCGCCCAATTCGTGACCGATCATCTATTCCACTCCTTTGTTTCGGGCACAGCGGCCTCTCCTTGATGTTCTAGCATAGCGAGGCTGATATTATCGCCGCCCCCAGCAAGCAATGCCAGCTGAAGCAACCGATCCGCTCTTTCCTCTAACGGTATTTCTTGTATTCCAGCAACCTTACCCATATGCTCCAGGCTGACAAAATTACTCAGGCCGTCGCTGCATAGCAGCAGAAGTTCCCCCATAGCCAGATTGACAGGAGCCAGATCAGCATGGACCTCGGGATCCGTCCCCAGTGCTCTTGTCAGCACGTTGCGGCGCGGATGGTTGTCGAGCTCCTCCAGGCTGATCTGGCCGTTCTTGAACAGCTCATTGACCAGCGTGTGATCCTCGGTTAATTGCGTAGCTGCACCGTCCTTAACCAGATAAGCCCTGCTGTCCCCTATATGGCCAATATATCCCGCTGACCCCTTCAGTAGAACAGAAACGACTGTAGTTCCCATATTATGGTACTTCTCGTCGCGCGAAGCCTCGCTGTGGACGATACCATTGGCTTCTGTAATTGCGGCAGCCAGCGCTTCCCGCAGCTCTTCCTCTGAAAGATCAGGCTGTAACCCTTCAAGGGCATTCCTCATCGTCTCCAAGGCGAGCCGGCTTGCGGTGTCGCCAGCCAAATGTCCGCCCATTCCATCGGCGATAATACCGAGAGTATAACCGTGGCGCGTCGCGCCGATCCAGACCGAATCCTCATTGACGGTACGTACCCGGCCAATGTCGCTGGCATGAACTGTTCTGATCAAATATCCTCACCCCAACTCCATATGTTTGGCGCGCAGCTGTCCGCATGCGGCCGCAATATCATGGCCCTGCTCACGGCGGATGGTAACATTCACACCCTGATCGGCCAAAATACGCTGAAATTCAAAGATATCGTTACGTGAAGTTCTTACATACTTGCGCTCCGGCACGTGGTTAACCGGAATCAGGTTGACGTGGCACAGCATTGTTTTGAGCACCCCCGCCAATTCCTTCGCATGCTCTGGCTGGTCGTTTACTCCGCCGATCAGTGCGTACTCGAAGCTGATGCGACGCCCAGTCTTGGCCTGGTAGTAACGCAAAGATTCAATCACGTCGTCAAACGGATAGCGGCGGTTTACCGGCATCAGCTTGGAGCGCAGGGCATCATTTGGCGCATGAATGGAAATGGCCAGATTGATTTGTGTATCTTCCTCAGCGAATTTGTAAATGTTCGGTACAATTCCGCTGGTAGAAACGGTAATATGGCGCTGGCCAATATTCAGGCCTTTTTCATGGATCATAAGACGCAGGAATCTCATCGTTGCGTCATAGTTCTCAAAGGGCTCGCCTGTACCCATAATTACAATGCTGCTGACACGCTCGCCGCGCGCATCAAGAATTTGCTGTGAACGGACGACCTGGGCAACAATCTCGCCTGCGGTCAAATCGCGTTTCAGCCCGCCAAGTGTGGAAGCACAGAAGGTGCAGCCGATCCGGCAGCCTACCTGTGTCGTTACACACACGCTATTGCCATAGTTATGTTTCATAATAACTGTCTCGATCGCATGATCGTCATGCAGACCGAACAGGAATTTTACTGTACCGTCCTTGGACTCCAGCTTCGTAATCTCGGTAAGGGCAATGATGCTGAACTGATCATTCAGCTTCATGCGCAGCGCCTTGGACAAATTGCTCATGGATTCAAAATCGCTTACACGCTTTACATACAGCCAGTCGAAGATTTGCCCGCCGCGAAAAGCGGGCTCACCGTTATCTTTCGCCCACTGCTGCAACTCTTCCAAAGAAAAATCATATATTAAAGGTTTCATTATATTCAGCACCTGTTCTTTCATGAAGTATAAAAATGTATTGATTATACGCTTAGGATATGCGTATTATTTCTCATTCTTCCTATTTTAACACAAATTTCAGAGACGGTAAAAGAAAGCCCGCCACGCACAATACCCTGCGGGCGGGACAACTGTAAATCCCTTGCCGATTTACTATTTTACGAGAGTCGTTCCAGCCGGGCAATATAGAACCCATCGCTTCCAAAATGCTGCGGCAGGAGCTGTATGCCCTCTCCTGCGGCAACTGCAGTTTCTTCAAGACGCTCCCATACAGGGGAGCTGAAAGTCACAGGTGCAAACCCGGGATTATTCTTTAGAAAATCAGCGACAATGCCGCTGTTCTCCGCCTGCTCTGTCGTGCAGGTGCTGTAAACCAGCACGCCGCCGGGTTTCAGCAGTCTGGCAACCGATTGCAGCAGCTCGCCCTGCAGGACGGCAACACTGGCGACATCCTCCGGCTGCTTGCGCCACTTCAGGTCCGGCTTGCGGCGGATTACGCCAAGGCCGGAGCACGGGGCATCCAGCAGGATGCGGTCAAAGGATTCCGGCTCAAGCGTATCCTCAAGCTCAAGTGCATCGCGGCTGCCTGTTGTTATGGACTCCAGGCCCAGCCGCAGCGCCTGATCTGCAATCAGCTTTGCCTTATGTTCATGCAGATCATTGGCATAGATGCTGCCTTCGTCTTTCATCAGCTCAGCCATATGCGCGCTTTTGCCGCCCGGGGCAGCGCAGCAATCAAGCACGTTCATTCCCGGCTTAGGATCAACAGCTTCAGCCACCAGCATAGAGCTCTCATCCTGGATCGAGATGTATCCATCACTGTACCAGGAGGTTAATGCCAGATTACCTCCACCTTTTACAACAATCCCGTACGGGCTTACTCTTGACACAGAGGCTTCCATTCCCGCTTGCTGCATCTGTGCCAGCAGATTGTCCCTGCTGATCATCGTTGTGTTCACACGCACGCTGACCGAAGGGGGTTCATTATTGGCCGCACACATGGCTTCAGCCGTTTCCATACCATATTCAGCCGCCCAGCGCCGCACCATCCAGAGCGGATGCGAATGGAGAATGGAAATCCGCTCCTCCCCGCTGAGTCCTTCTTTTAGTACAGGCAGATCACCGGCCCTCAGCACGCTGCGGAGAACCCCGTTTACCATTCCCGAAATCCCTTGGTGCCCACGCTTCTTGGCTATATTCACAGCCTCATTTACGGCTGCATGTGATGGAATCCGGTCGAGATACATGATTTGATACAGACTCAGGCGCAGCAGATTACGCACCCAAGGCTGCAGCTTGGCGATTCCCTTGGTCACGAAATCTCCCAGTACATAATCCAGCGTTAACATCCTAGAGATGCTGCCGTATACAAGCTCTGTGACAAGTCCTGTATCTTCCCGGCTAAGCCCTGATTTCTGCAGGCTGCTGTTGAGCAGCAGGTTACTGTAAGCTCCCTGCTGTTCGACCCGGACGAGAACATCGAGAGCTACCTCACGGGCAGAATCTGCCGACGATTTGCCGCCAGCAGCGCCCTTGCGGTTTGGTTTGGCAGTTGCCCCTTTTGCGCCAGTCCCCGTATTCCCCCCTCTTGAAGAGGGGGCCTGTCCACTTCGTCCTGCGCCATTGTGGCCGCCCGCGCTCAACCGAGCACCGTCCCGGGCTTCATGGCCGCGCCACGGCTAAAGTCGCCAGCGCTCATCGCTTTTTTGCCAGCAGGCTGCACTGAGGTCAACAGCACAACTCCGTCGCCGGTCTTCACCTCAACGCCCCGCTCGTTAACAGCTAATACCGTGCCTGGCGCAGACGTTCCACCCGTGCTGTTCCCGTCAGGCTTTGCTGCCGCCCACACCTTGAACGTTTCACCGTTCCAGAGCGTAAACGCCCCGGAGAACGGGACCAGTCCCCGAATGCGGTTATAAATTTCGCGCGATCCGGCATTCCAGTCAATCCGCTCGTCTTCCCGGCTGAGATTCGGCGCATAGGTGGCTTCACTGTCGTCTTGGCGCGTAGCCTGAAGGCGACCGGTAGCCAATCGCGGCATTTCTGCCTTCAGCAGATCCCGTCCGGCAAGACTCAGCTTCTCAAACAATACCCCTGAAGTATCTTCATCTCCGATGGGAACCTCAACCCGCGATATCATATCCCCGGTATCCAGCCCTTCCGCCATGTACATCAGCGTGACTCCGGTGACCTGCTCACCGTTGATAATACAGCGCTGAATCGGCGCTCCACCGCGGTATTTCGGCAGCAGCGAGCCATGAACATTGACACAGCCATTCACGGGCAGCTCCAGCACCGATTTGGGCAGAATTTGACCGTATGCCGCAGTAACAATCAAATCCGGCTTATAGGCAGCCAGCTCCGCTACGGCTTCCGGCCGGCGCAGCCGTTCTGGCTGCAGGACTGGCAGCCCCAGAGACAGCGCCGCCTCCTTCACCGGAGTTGGTACAAGTGTCTTCTTGCGGCCTTGCGGCCGGTCAGGCTGGGTGACAACGGCCACAACTTCGTAACCTTCCTCCACCAGCATCTGCAGGGAGGGCACCGCAAAAGCCGGCGTTCCCATGAACACTATTTTCATTTCATTCACTCCTCGGCTTCACTGCGTTCAGCTGTATATTCATATACCTTCTCGGCAATATCCGTGAACACTACTCCGTTGAGATGATCGATTTCATGCTGAAAAGCACGGGCCAGCAGACCGCTTCCCGTAATCGTCACTTCCTTGCCTTCACGGTCAAGGCCACGCACCGTAACAGTCTCCGCGCGGCGCACATCGCCATTTAGCCCGGGAATACTCAAACATCCCTCAGGTCCAAATTGTTCGCCTTCCATACTGAGTATTTCCGGGTTGATCAATTTGATCAAACCATGCTCCTCATCGGCATCCACTACGATCAGCCGTTTCAGGATACCCACCTGCGGTGCCGCCAGGCCAACGCCTTCAGCGTCATACATCGTGTCCGCCATATCGTCCAGCAGCTTCTGGACATTGGGTGTTACTTTCGTTACTGTTTTCGCTGTCTTGTGCAGCACTTCATCCGGTTCTTTCACGATCAGCCTGATTGCCATTACCAAAACACCTTCCTTGTTCTGAACATTTCTATAGTTAGTAAAACGAATTAATAAACCAAATCATGCCTAGAGGCAATATTTCCTTACCCATTGTAACATGTCTTCCGGTTACATCAACATCTGCGGATCAACGTCGATGCTGACCTGCAGTCCTGTGTCACGGACCGAATCCTCCAGCTCTTCAGCCACCTGCTTGGCCAGCCCAATCGCATCTATGGCTCCCCGCCATTTAATGATGCACTGGAATCTGTATCTGCCCTTCAGGCGGGGCAACGGTGAAGCCACCGGTCCCAACAGATCAAGCGCGTCCGTGGACAGCTTATCCAAGCTGCCGTACCAGCGGAGCTGTCTCGCTTTGCCCTGAAGGTTCAGCGCATAATTCTCGGCCAGACGCAGCAGCAGCGGCAGCTGTTCATGTGACAGGGTCACGAGAATCAGCCGGCAATAGGGAGGATAATGCAATTCTTTGCGGTGCTTCAACTCTTCACGGACAAAGGAGCTGTAATCATGGCCGCTGGCATGGATAATCGAATAATGCTCGGGGGTATAGGACTGGACCACAACTTCACCGGGTAGCTGATGCCGCCCCGCCCGCCCAGCCACCTGGGTAAGCAGTTGAAACGTCTTCTCCGCCGCGCGGAAATCGGGCAAGTTGAGCGCGGAATCCGCCGTAATAACTCCGACAAGTGTAACATCGGGGAAATCCAGCCCCTTCGCCACCATCTGCGTTCCGAGCAGCACATCCGCCTTTTTGTCCCTAAACTGGTTCAGCAGCTTCTCATGCGAGCCCTTTTCCGTCGTTGTATCCACATCCATCCGGATTACGCGGATGCCGGGAAAAAGTTTGCCTAATTCTTCTTCCACCCGCTGTGTGCCTGTCCCGAAGAAGCGGATATGCTCACTTCCGCATTCAGGGCATACCTTCGGCGAAGGTTCCGCATGGCCACAGTAATGGCAGCGCAAATTGTCGCTGCGGGCATGATAGGTCAGTGAGATGTCGCATTCCGGACAGCCCGCGACATAACCGCAGCTCCGGCACATCACGAAGGTGGAAAACCCTCTGCGGTTCAGCAGCAGCACTGTCTGCTCCCCGCGTTCCAGCCTGCTCTCAAGCGCAGCGTGCAGCCTGCGGCTGAACATGGAGCGGTTGCCTTCCTTGAGTTCATCGCGCATGTCTACCACATGCACCTTCGGCAGTTCATTGCCAAGCGCACGGCTCGGCATCTCTAGCAGAACTGGAGAGAAGTGAATATCGCTTTGTGCCCGGGAAGCATGATAGCTCTCCAAAGAAGGAGTGGCTGAGCCAAGAATTACTGCAGCCCCTCCCTGCTCTGCCCTGCGGACAGCCACATCGCGGGCATGATACTTCGGATTCTCCTCCTGCTTATAGGAGCCTTCATGCTCCTCGTCCATAATAATCAGTCCAAGATTGGCGAATGGCGCGAATACCGCTGAACGTGCTCCGACGGCAACTGCCGCTTTGCCCTCACGGATTTTGCGCCATTCGTCGTATCGTTCTCCGACAGACAAGCGGCTGTGCATCACCGCCACTCCGCTTCCGAACCGGCCCTTAAACCGCTCAACCATCTGCGGAGTGAGCGCGATCTCGGGAACCAGCACCACCGCCTGCCTGCCCTGATCCACTACCCGCTGGATGCACTGCAGGTAAATTTCCGTCTTTCCGCTCCCGGTTACCCCGTGCAGCAAAAACACTTCATGCCGCTGCTCATCCACCGTCCGGACAATCCGTTTATATACGGATTCCTGTTCGTCTGTCAGTGGCAGCGGAGTGCTCGGTTTGAAATCGCGTCCCCGGTAGGGATCACGGTACACTTCAATTTCGCTGATCTCAATGAAGCCCTTGTCTTCCAGCGACTTCACGGTACCGGCTGTAACCTGCAGCACCGACAAAAGATCCTTCATCGGCATGGGTAGCATCGGCTCCATGTCGATCAGGAAGGACAGCACTTCCTTCTGCCGTGCTGAACGTGCCGGGAAGCTGCCCAGTGATTCGCGGGCTGCGGCAACGCCTATCGCCAAATCTACGGCCTTCAGCTTCTTTTTGCCCATTTTATCCTTAATCGACTGGCTCTCGGACAGCACTCCCCGCCGCAGCATGAACTTCACTGTCTCCGCCGCATCTGGAAACGTCCGGGTCAATTGTTTCATGGAGACCTCCCCGGCACGTCTGACAAAATCGGTGATCTGCTGCTCCTCCTGGTCCGTATCCAGAAACAGCGGAAACAGTTCATCCTCAGGGCTCCCTGCTTCCTCTGCCGCTTCTCCGAGGGAGATCAGACGCTCGGCTTTGCCCTTAAGGGCAGTCGGAAGCATAGCCTGCAAAGCGGAGATCCGTCTGCAGG
Source organism: Paenibacillus sp. FSL M7-1046 (assembly GCF_038007405.1). Lineage (NCBI taxonomy): Bacteria > Bacillati > Bacillota > Bacilli > Caryophanales > Paenibacillaceae > Paenibacillus > Paenibacillus sp. FSL M7-1046. The sequence goes on from NZ_JBBOXB010000001.1 coordinate 6,784,054, forward strand.
CATATCTTTGACTCATCCAGTCCCCAAGTTCTACAAGCTCTGGCGACAAAGGCGGGAGCAGATCAAGCACTTCCTGGATGGGCTTAAGGGTAGGGCCCGAGCCGGTCTCTCCCGATTCCAGTGAGACTACAAAACCCTGTACAGTCCGGTGACCAAAAGGAACAGCCACTCTGCTGCCCACTTCAATCCACAGTTTCAGGTCAGCGGGAATCAAATAATCAAATGGCCGGTCAGTGCTGCGCACGGGAACATCGACAATGACCTTGGCTATATCCATTATAAAGCAGCTCCAGCGATACGCTCTGCTGCGAGTCCCAGCAAGCGGCGCGCCACTTCATCTTTACTTACCAGGGGAAGATCCAGCACAAGGCCTTCGGCCCCATAAATAGAGACAATATTGGTATCCGTGCCAAATCCGGCCCCTTCCGCAGCCACATCGTTAGCCACAATAAGGTCCAAATTTTTGCGGACCAGCTTGTCCTTCGCGAAGGCTTCGGCGTTTCCTGTCTCGGCGGCAAATCCGATCAGGAACTGCTTGTCCTTCATTTTCCCCAGACTCTCCAGGATGTCGGTTGTCTTAACCAGTTCAAGCGTCATTGTTTCTCCGCTTTTTTTGATCTTGGATGGGGCACTCTGCTTAGGACGGTAATCTGCTACAGCAGCGGCCTTGATCAGAATATCGCATGCCTTCCACCGGCCGGCAACCGCCTCATACATCTCCTGGGCCGACTCTACCCGTACCACTTTGATGTCCGGGTCCTGCGGGGGCTTCTCATCCGTACGCGCAGCAATCAAGGTTACCTCCGCACCCATAGCCCGCGCAGCACGGGCCAGGGCAAAGCCCATTTTGCCTGAGGAGTCATTGGAGATATAACGCACCGGATCAATCCGCTCCACCGTACCTCCAGCCGTCACAATAACTTTTTTACCAGCCAGCGGACCGGATGCAGCGCTGTTCTGAAGAGCGAAGAACGCATCCACACAGCTCACAATCGTCGCCGGCTCCTCAAGCCTGCCTTTGCCTACATAACCGCAGGCCAGCAGCCCTTCACCCGGTTCAATAAACTGCACACCACGCCCGGCAAGAGTATTCATATTGCTGATTACCGCCGGATGCTGGTACATATGGACGTTCATTGCCGGTGCAACCATAATCGGAGCGGTCGCGGCCAGCAGTGTGGTGGACAACATATCATCGGCAAGGCCATGCGCCATTTTGGCGATGATATTGGCCGTAGCCGGTGCGATCAGGACAAGGTCGGCGGCATCGGCAAGGTCAATATGCGATATCGATGACGGGTCGCGTTCCTGGAAGGTATCGCTGTATACCCGCTGCTTCGAGAGTGACTGCAGTGTCAGATCAGTAATGAACTGTTTAGCCGAGGCCGTCATAATGACATGGACTTCGGCTCCCCTTTGTGTAAGCTTGCTGGTCAAATCCGCTGCCTTGTATGCAGCAATTCCCCCTGTAATGCCAAGAATAATCGTTTTACCCTTGATGTTGTTCAACATGATCTCCCCCCTGTTCCTTTCCTGCGCCAAAGCTCTATAGTTCGGATATAAAATGAAGAAAACTTGAAATTCTAATATTTCGGGCAAGAAGAAACGGCTGCATCGGCCTATCTCGAGACGGCATCCGTTTCTGCAATAATATAAGGATAATATAGCGTAAATCCTCGAGTCTTATCTCTTTAAAAAAATAACAACCTTCCGGTTGTCAGGAACAGCCCGGTACGGGCTATGGGTCACTAGGTTCATGCGCTGCCAGCCCCTTAACCTAAGAAGAAACGGTAGCGCCGCCTTATACAAAGGCGGTGTCCGTTTCTACAGTAGGCATGGCAAGCTATCCGGACTATTCTTCGCCGCGTGTTACAATGATGCGGTCTTCATAAATTTCTTCCAGGGCAACGCCAACAAACTTGTGGGATCTCGGCGACTTGATATCAGTCTTGCCGCCTTCACGGAGAGCTCTTGCCCGGCGGGCAGCTGCAACAACCAGCGAATACTTGCTGTCGACTTTGGTCATCATTTCATCAATAGATGGATATAGCACGTAAGACACCTCTTCATCTTTTACTGTTAAATATGATCAATCTTGCTGTGCATATCATCTTACCTTACAATGTTCGGCGATAATAATGCTTTCTATTCGCTTACAGGCCAGATCAATCTCATCATTCACTACGGCATAGTCATAATGCCGGATCAGACCAATCTCATCTTCTGCTACGGACATGCGGTGGTTAATCACATCAGGATGCTCCGTACCGCGTCCGCGGATGCGGTCCTTCAATTCGTCCATGGATGGAGGAAGAAGGAACACAAAGATGCCTTCCGGGAATTTGTCTTTGACTTTGAGAGCTCCCTGAACCTCGATCTCCAGAATAATATCTCTTCCGCTCTCGAGTGTTCTCTCCACAAAATCACGCGGAGTACCGTAATAATTGCCTACGTACTCCGCATACTCCAGCAGCTGGTCCGCTTCTATCATTGCCGTGAACTGCTCTCTGCTCTTGAAAAAATAATTGACGCCGTTCTCCTCACCCTCACGCGGACTGCGTGTGGTGGCGGAAACGGAATAGACAAGCTCGGGCATCTTCGGCCGCAGCGCGGTACAGACGGTACCTTTACCAACGCCGGAAGGGCCGGACAATATGATCAGCAATCCTTTTGACATAGTACACTCCATTTGTTGTTATTCGTCGTTATCGTCATCTTTGCTGGATAAGCGGTGCGCCACAGTCTCCGGCTGAACGGCCGACAGAATGACATGATCGCTGTCTGTAATAATGACGGCCCGCGTCCGGCGGCCGTAGGTCGCATCGATCAGCATATGCCGGTCTCTGGCCTCCTGGATAATGCGTTTAATTGGTGCAGATTCCGGGCTGACAATGGAAATAATGCGGTTGGCCGATACGATATTTCCAAAGCCGATGTTGATTAATTTGATTGCCATGTTCCGGTTGTTCCCCCCATAAGTTACATCTTTGCTTGATTGAACTACCTGTTATTCTAAGTTCGCTGCTTGCTCGCGTATCTTCTCCAGCTCAGCTTTCATATCAAGCGTGAGGTTCACTAGAGTCAGATGGTTGCATTTCGACCCGATTGTATTCGTCTCCCTGTTCATCTCCTGAATGAGAAAGTCCAGTTTGCGTCCTGCCGGCTCGCTTCCCTTCAGCAAAGCTCTGCATTGTTCAAAGTGACTGTACAGCCGGGTAAGCTCCTCATCAATGTTACAGCGGTCGGCAAAGGTAGCAATTTCCATTCCGAATTTATGCTCCTCAAAAGGGAAAGTCCCGTCATTCAGCGCGTTCAGCCGCAACCGCAGCTTATCACGGTATTCAACTACTACTGCAGGAGCAAGTGCGGCCATTTCAGCGTGCAGCTCCTCCAGATGCCCTAGCCGGCGCGTTAGATCAGCGGCAAGATAACCGCCTTCCCGGGCGCGCATTTCCAGCAGGGAATGAAGGCTTTGCTCCAGCCCCAGTTCAAGCATCCCGGAGTACTCTTCAAAGGATGCAAATCCTTTGGCGGCTGCCTCCTCCTTGAGCTCCATTACACCGGGCATAGAAAGTATATCACGTAAAGTCAACTCGCCCGTAAATCCGAACTCGTCCTTCAGCGCTTCCGCGGCTTTCAGATAGGACTTGACCGCCGGGCGGCTCAGCATCTGAACGGAGGCTGTCTCTTCAGTGATTTCTCTATTAATGACGACATCTACCCGTCCCCGTTTGATATGATGCAGAACTTTTCTTCGCAGCATATCCTCATAACCCGTCCAATCCCGGGGCATCCGCAGCACAACTTCGCAGTAACGGTTATTCACCGATTTGACTTCGAACGTAATCTTGTAACCGCCGAATTGCAGGGATGATTGACCGTATCCGGTCATGCTAAATGACAACGGAATCACATCCATTACACTATTGTAATTGATTATTACTAGCGAAACAAGGGGGACAATTTGCGCCCTTGTTTCTCCCAAATGTACTCCAGCAGCTGGACGCTCATCTCGTAGAACATGAATGGCGTCATCAGATAGATGCCGTTAAAATGCTCTGTCGCCGCGTCCAGCAGCTCTTTGGCGATGGCCACGCCTTCAGCCCGGCCAACCTCTCCTTCAAGACCCTGCATCCGGCTGCGCACCTCTGCGGAGAGCTGAATACCGGGAACCTCGTTATGCAGGTATTCTGCATTGCGGCCGCTTGCCAGTGGCATGATCCCGAGGAATATCGGAATATCCAGATGCTCGGTCGCTTTGGCGATGCGGGCGATCAGCTCTGGATCATACACCGGCTGGGTCATAATATAATCCGCGCCGGAAGCGATCTTCTTCTCCAGCCGCTCCACCGCCTTGTCCAAATGTTTGACATTGGGATTAAATGCGGCTCCGATCACAAATTTCGCCTTCTGCTTCAGCGGCTTGCCGGAGAAAGCGATCCCGTCGTTCAATTGCTTAATCATCCGGATGATCTCAAAGGAAGTAAGATCATAGATCGAGCTGGATCCCGGCAGATCCCCGAAACGGGCCGGATCTCCGGTCACCGCCAGCACATGGTCGATGCCAAGCGCATCAAAACCCATGAGATGCGACTGGGTCCCGATCAGATTCCGGTCACGGCAGGCCACGTGCACCAGTGGCCGGAGTCCTGTGCGGGCCTGAACCAGATGCCCGAGAGCCATGTTGCTCATCCGAGTTACGGCGAGTGAATTATCCGCAAGGGTCAGCGCATCTGCACCTGCTCTGCGCAGCGCATCTGCACCTCTCATAAACTTGGCGATGTCCAGATCACGGGGAGGGTCAAGCTCTACAATAACGGTGTGGCGCTCCTTGACCAGATCGACAAGTGTCGGTTCGCCGCCGCTGCGGCCTTCATCCTCGCCGAGATGTTCCTGCACCACAATCCGTTCCGGGCTCTTCTTCTGAGTCGGTTCTGGCAGCGGCTGTGGGGCATAATCACGCAGTGCAGCCGAGATTTCAGCAATATGCTGCGGAGTAGTCCCGCAGCAGCCGCCGATGATCCGGCTGCCCAGCCCGGCAAACACAGGAGCCATTTGGCCGAAATAATCCGGTGTGGCGCCATAGCGGTACTGCCCGTCCACATAATCCGCCACTCCGGCATTGGGATATACCGACGCTGGCAGTGTCAGACTGCCCTGAAGCGTCTTCAATGCACGCTTGATGCCGTTGGGACCGGTCCGGCAATTGAAGCCGATCACATCCGCTCCGTCCTGTTCCAAAATGCGGAAGGCTTCCGGCAATGTCAATCCATCCAGCGTTCGCGCCGTTTCATCTACAGCAAGCTGGCAAATGACCGGAAGCCCGCTGAGCTTCCGCACTGTCCGCAGTGCCAAATGCAGCTCTTCCACATCGTAGAAGGTTTCCAGCATGATGCCGTCCGGCTGCTCTTCCAGCAGTGCGGTGATCTGCTCCGTGAAATAACGCTTCAGCTCCGACGAAGAAAGATTTGCCCGTTTGCCGGCACGAATGGAACCTACCGCACCGACTACATATCCTGCTTCACCGGCAGCTTGCCGGGCAATCCGCACACCTGCACGGTTGATTTCCCCAACCTTTGATTCCAATCCGTATTTGGACAGCCTGTCATAATTGGCAGAGAACGTATTGCTCTCCAGCAGCACGGCTCCAGCTTCAATATAGCTGCGATGCACGTCTTCAATGACCCCCGGAGAGGTCAGATTCAATTCCTCGTAGGAGATGCCGACAGGAAACCCTTTTTGATATAAAAAGGTTCCCATGGCTCCGTCCCCGACCAAAACATTCGTATTCCACGCAGAGCGCAAATCCGGCTTCACCGCAAGAACCTCCCCTATACTGTCATTAGTTTCATACTAATGTAACATAAATCGGGTTGGATGATAAGCATTCAAAGCCCAAAAGCCTAACAGCTCCATCACTGCCTTTGCATGGCAAGGAAAGAAATGATTCATACTATATAGATTGAACTTATGGTTTTAGAGTACAGGATCATTCGCAACTACGGTGAATATTTGGACTTCCGGCCGCTGTTGTCTTCAGATTTCTTGATCAATACCGCTATTAGCGGTAGAAATCCGAAGACAAAGGCGGACACTACCGCTCCTCCAGTTCCAAAATTCCCCTCCGTTGCTCCTTTCCCTTATCTCTAGGTTTTATGTTCAATCTATATAGCTTTATTCTTATATTAAGGAGGAAGTACCTTGAAAAAAAAAACAAGAAGGCTGCTGCTGCGCAAATACGCTGTAATCCTGTTGTTATCCACACTTTCCTTGCTTTACTTATATTTTGGCGACTGGCTGTTCGGCTATGGGATGGGTAACATCAGATATATCCTGAACTACCTGCTCTATTCCGCCTCAGAGAAGCTGGCTGCGGCAATCATGCTGCTGTGTCTGCTGGTTCCAGACCTAATCTATTGGGTTCGCGGCAGTCAGCCCGGGCGGGGGGCCGAGAAATAGCTCTTCAACGCCGTGATTATAATCAGGATGGCTGGGATAACCACTATAAACAGAGGATATACCATATACAGCAGCCTTCCGCCTTCATCCAGATGTTCGATAAAGCTGCGGGCGTCCAGGATGGAGGTAAACAGGATAATCAGCGCGCACGGATAGATCATTCTCCGGTAAGGGATGCCGAACAGCTCGGATATTCCAATCAAGGCGGCGGCAAAAAACACGGACATTTTGAAAAACACGCCGATAATCAGCACCATAACCACAAAAATATCTACCCGCTGAATAAAATCAGAAATGGAAATTTTGCTGATTGTCGGCATCAGCGGTAGCGGCGAGCGCTGAACGATATCTGCACCCAGCACCGATATATTAAGAGCCATGGTAAAGCTCAGCAGCAGCGCGGATACCAGCATGGCTGCGGCAATAATCCATGGGCCTTTTTTTACATTGGACAAGTAGGGCATCAGCATTGTAAAACTGATCATTTCGCCAAAAGGAAACATAAAGTTCTGATGTGCGACTGAGACCAGTACCGGTTTGATCCCGTCCTCCAGCATGGGAAGCAGGCGGTGCAGGTTAATTGAGCCTGACAATACCAGCATAATTGTACTGAACACACCGATGATCATAACGATAGTGGCAAAAACAAGCGAAGTTCTGGTCAGCACCTCTATCCCTTTATGCAAGACATAGGCTCCTGATAAAATCATCAGACTGCTGAGAATAAACATCGGGGTATTATGCATGGTCGCCATGGCCAGCATCGTGCTGCCGTCACGCAAATCCCGTGCTGCCAGGTTGAGATATAAAATGATGTACAGCACCGCAACCGGTACTCCCAGCGTTTTGCCCAGCAGTTTCCGGGTATAGGCTGTAAAAGGCAGCTCCGGGTGTTTCCGGTACAAATAAGTGTAGCCCGCAAACACGACAATTCCTGCCAGACAGCCGACCAGTATTGAGAGCCAGGCATCCCTCCCCGACTCCATTCCCAAATTAACGACAAGTGCCGTCCCAAGTTCAAACAGCAAGGTCAAGCTGAAAAACTGGGTTAGACCAATTTTGATGGTTCCCATCATGCCCCCCCTTTATTTCGCATCACTTATTGACCTGAAAAGAATTGCTCCTCATATCCGTATGCCTGATCACAGCATCCCCCTCGATTCTGACCTCACAATGCGCAAATACATCCTCCCAGTGATCTCTGACCTTTTTCCAGCCGCGCGGATTCCTCCGTTCTACCGCCTCTCCGAAGCCGAGATAATCACTCTTTAGCTCCCTGGCTGCCGATACCGCTGCCTCAATCTGTTTTCTCGTCTCATCGGTCAGCCGGCCCGAAAGCTCTTCCAATACCTGGGGAGAGGTAAGATTAAGCACGTTAGCCGATTCCTTAAGCGCGGCCTGCTGGGTTATTTTAATAGTAATTACAGGATGCTCCGGATCCTTCGCCTGGACCTCCAGATGAACCTGGGATTTGTATACATTGAAGGAAATATAGCCGCCCGCCGGGCTCTTTACTATTACAGGCACCTCTTTAATTTTGTTATGCAAAAGTACGGTACCGAGCGCAGCGTTGCCATCCAGCCAACCCTTCAACTTATCATCCCTAAACGCCGCCATACCAGACACTCTCAGAATAGCGCTCGGAGCAATCGTCTTCATGTTATCGTTGGTGTCTGCGGAATTCCTGTCCCCTGTGGTAAACACCCCGTTAATAATCGGACCTCCTCCTACGGTCTGAATCCCCCTGACGACATCATCCACCTCCACCCTGAAGTTGTAACCGAACTGCTTCGAGGTGGTATCCAGCTTTTCCACCAGATCATTGGCGGGGATTTTGCTGAACACAGTCATCGTTGACATTAGGTCGCTCGCCGGCTGGCCTCTGGAAATGAACATCAGGCTGGTGAGCCGTGTATCGCTCTCCCGTTCCAGCACATCCAGCATGTCCTTAATTCCCTCACGGGCAAACTCCTCCGAGATGACAAGCACCCGGACATGGGCAAGCGACAGAAATCTCGCAGTTTGCCGCGAAGCGTTGGCCAGTGCCTCGAACATCGTGCGGCCGCTGCCTGTATACAAAGACACCGGTGAAGTACTCCGGGTATTCTCTCCGGAGATTTCCTCCGAGACAATCACCTGAAAGGACAGCCGATACTTCTCTTTCTCCGAGGGACCTCTGTCAATGGCCACGCCGGAGACGATGGCCCTCCTGTTCAGCTCGACACTGTCCCAGCAGCCGGTAAGAACAAGCGGCAGCACAATCTGCAGAATGGACAATAAGATCAGACAGGAAGGCTTAATCTTCATTTCGCCCTCCTTCATCGACCGGCATAGCATCGTTTTCCTTAAGAATCAGAGGTGCGAGTTCAGAATCATGACCTGTCGTGACCCTCATGTAGTCCGGCAGTTCCGCTCGCATCTGCTGCGGGGATTTGCTTGGTCTCATCAGCCACAAGGGCAACCGCAGTATCGTATCTTTCTGCCCTTTTATAGAGAGCGGAACAAACGGCGACAAATAGGGAATGCCGAAGGAACGCAGACTGTTCATATGTGCTACGAGTACAATTAAACCAAGGGTGATGCCATAGAAGCCGAACATGGCGGCCAGCAGCAGAAAGCCGAAGCGGATAATCCGTCCGGCAATCGCCATGTTATAAGCAGGAATGGCGAAGCTCGCAATCCCTGTTAATGCAATGACAATAACCATAATCGGGGTAATAATGCCAGCTTCCACAACTGCCGAGCCAAGAATCAGCGCACCGACGACCGAGACCGTCTGTCCGATAACACGCGGCATCCGCACACCCGCTTCACGTAAGATTTCAAATGCACTCTCCATCAGCATGGCCTCTACAAAAGCCGGAAAAGGTACATTTTCCCGCTGGGCCAGCAGATTGATCAGCAGGGTTGTCGGGATCATCTCATAATGATAAGTGGTCAAAGCGATATAGATAGAAGGGCCGAGAAGCAGAACGACAAAGCTCATGTAACGGACGATCCGCATCAGTATCGCAATATCGAACCGTTGGGAATAATCCTCCGCCGACTGAAAAAATTGAGTAAACACCGCCGGCAGAATCAGCACAAAGGGTGTACCGTCCACGATCACTACAACTCTGCCTTCCAGCAGATTACCTGCTGCCACATCGGGCCGTTCAGAATTGTATATTGTCGGAAAGGGCGTAAAGGTCTTGTCCTGAATCAGCTCCTCCAGGAATCCGGATTCCAGCACTTCGTCAATGGCGACTTTTTGCAGGCGGTCTCTGACCTCCTGCACCAAATCCTCACCGGCGATTTCCTTCATATACATGATGGCCACATGGGTTTGGGTTTCCGAGCCGATTTTCATATACTCCAGCCGCAGCTTGGGAGACTTGATTCTCCGGCGGATCAGCGCGATATTAGTTCCCACGGACTCTACGAAGCCATCTTTGGGCCCGCGGACAACGAGCTGCGAAGACGGCTCAGTGACAGAGCGCTGTTCGCCGCCTCTGGTCTCACACACAATAGCTGAAGTGTAACCTTCCACCAGAATCGCCGTATCTCCGGAAAGCAGTGCCAGCATGATATCGTTCCATTCCTCTTTGAAGTCCGCTTCACCTATTTCCAGAGCAGAGCTTAGTATCCGTGATGGCAAGTCCACCCCTCTGTCAGCTTCGTCCATGCCATCCGTAAGCCCTGCGGTATTATCGAGCAGTGACCCCACCACAAATTCATTGACTGCGACGGTATCTGCGAGCCCGCTCAGATGAACAGCCGCGGCTTGCACAGGGTGGACTCCGCCAATTTCGATCTGGCGGACCTTGAGATCAGGGCTGTTACCAAGCTCAGTTTGTATGTTCTCTATGCTCTGTCCAAGATTTTCTGACAGTTTTGGACCGCCGCTGCTTAAACGCTGCTCGCGGGCATCCTTTGCCCCGTTTCTTGTAAGATATCGCTTCGAGTTCACCACGCTCCCCCCTCTCGTACTGGTTCTTATTATTCACGGTTAACTCTGCCATTATTCGGATATGATGCCATTCTGGAACAACAAGTGGAAACGGAAATAGAAGGATGATTTATAGGGTGAAGCATATAAATGCTTATATTTGCAAAAAAAGATGACCTGCAAGCGGGCTGCTTGAGGTCATCCTTTTGTATTGCACACCTTATTCAGTTTCGATAACGAAATCCCTGCAGGATTAAACTTCTACCGAGCCGGTATATACAACCTGGGCAGGTCCGGTCATATAGACATGGTTGTCATGCTCATTCCACTCAATAAACAGATCGCCGCCCTTCAGGCTGATCGTGGCCGAGCGGTCTGTATGGCCATTCAGTACCGAGGAGACCAGCGTTGCGCAGGCTCCGGTGCCGCAGGCCAGTGTCGGTCCGGCGCCGCGTTCCCAGACACGCATATCGACATGGCTGCGGTTTAGCACTGTCGCGAATTCTACGTTCACTTTTCTCGGGAAAAGCGGGTGCACCTCAAGCTTTGGCCCCCAGGTCGCAAGATCAAACGACACGGCATCCTCCACATAGATTACACAGTGCGGATTGCCCATGGATACGGCCGTGAACTTGAATTCCGTTCCGTCCGCCTCGATGGGCTGGTCCAGCACAGGCTCGGCATCTATTGCCACCGGAATCTGCAGGCCCGACAATACAGGTTCTCCCATATCGACCGTAACCTTCTCCACCACGCCGTTCTTCACCTGCAGGGATACCTTTTGTTCACCGGCACCGATGGTTTCAATCACAATCTGCTCCGAGCTGACGAGACCCTGCTCATATACATATTTGGAGACGCAGCGGATTGCATTTCCGCATTGCTCCGCTTCTGAGCCATCCGAATTCATAATGCGCATCATATAGTCTCCGCGCTCCGACGGAAGAATGTAGACAAGACCGTCGGCTCCGATGCCGAAGAACCGGTTGCACAAGGTAACTGCAAGCTCGGAAGCATTGCCCGGCAGCTCCTGCTCACCGAATACGATAATAAAATCATTTCCAAGTCCGTGCATTTTTGTAAATTCCATTGAAAATCCCACTCCTAAAAGTTTTGTTAGCATTCACATCTTCTGAACAAGCATACCTTAAGGAGTGGTCTTAAGCTATTGACTTTATGCTGAAATTTTTGTACTTTTTATCATCGTCCGGCTTCCGCTGCGGCTGCGGTTCTTCTTACCGCCCCACACGCTGCCCGCTCCCATCAGGAAGGTAGGGATACCGGCGGTGACCAGCACCAGACACCATTCGCGGAAGCTGAGCGGTACGGTCTTAAATACCGGCTGCAGCGGCGGCAGATACATAACAGCCAGCATTAGCAAAATAGATGACAAGACGGCCAGCACCAGATATTTATTCTGGAAAGGATTGCGGTGGAACACCGAACGGGAACTGCGGCAGTCAAATACATGAATAAGCTGAGCCATAACCAGTGTAGCAAAAGCAACCGACTGTGCGCGGATGAGCTGCTGCGGGCTGCCTGGATCAATACGCAGCGTCAACCAGAAGGCGCCCAGGGTGCACAGACCGATCAGCAGGCCCCGGCTGATGATTTTCCAGCCCAGGCGGCGGGCAAAAATATTCTCCTTCGCTCCGCGCGGCTTGTGCTCCATCAAATCCTTCTCCGGCTGATCCACGCCCAGCGCCATCGCAGGCAGTCCGTCGGTGACCAGATTGACCCAGAGAATCTGGATTGGCACCAGCGGCAGCGGCAGCCCCAGCATCATAGCGAAGAACATGGTCAGGATCTCTCCGACATTGGAAGCCAGCAGGTAACGGATAAATTTGCGGATATTCTCGTAAATATTCCGCCCTTCTTCTATAGCTGCCACGATCGTTGAGAAATTATCATCTCCGAGAATAAGCGCTGATGCTTCTTTAGTGACATCGGTGCCGGTGATGCCCATGGAAATCCCGATGTCCGCCGCTTTAATTGCCGGAGCGTCATTCACACCATCTCCGGTCATAGCCACAACATGGCCCCGCCGCTGCAGAGATTTGACGATCCGCAGCTTATGCTCAGGGGAGACGCGGGCGTATACATATACAGAGTCTGACACCTTATCCAGCTCATCATCAGTCATCCGCGTTAGCTGGGAGCCGGTCAGAACGGTTCCACCCCGCTGCAGAATACCTAGCTGATGGGCAATGGCTTCGGCGGTAGTTCCGTGGTCACCGGTAATCATCACCGTCTTGATTCCTGCCCGCCGGGTAATGCTGATCGCGTCGCGCACTTCACGGCGCGGAGGATCGATCATTCCGGCCAGTCCGACAAATATCAGCTGGGATTCCGCTTCTTTTTCACTGTCCGCTGCTTCGCCTGATCGCAGCTCACGGTAAGCCATCCCTAATACACGCAACGCTCCGGAAGCCATCTCCTCGTTCGCTTCCAGCACCTTCTGGCGCAAAGTCGGCGTACAAGGGACAACCCCCCCTTCCCACAGCATATAGGCGCAGTTGCTCAGCAGCACATCCGGCGCTCCCTTGGTGCAGATCATGCGTCCGCCGGGATGCCCCACGATCACAGACATCAGCTTGCGCTCAGAATCGAAAGGAAACTCCTTCTCTCTGGCATACGTTACAGCAAGCGACTGGGCAGTAAGCCCCATCTTCGCGGATAAAGCAACTAATGCGCCTTCGGTAGGATCGCCCTTGAGCTCCCATACCGACTGGGTGTCTGCCGCCTTGTCCGTTTCCCCCTTATCCTTTCCCTTGCGTTTCCCCCGGCTGTCACTGGACAGAGACTCAACAATTTCGGCATTGCTGCATAAAGCCCCGACCTGAAGCATGCGCCGCAGGCTTTGATCATGCTTGAGATCAACGGCTCGCCCCTTCTCCATCACTTGTCCGCTGGGAGCATAACCTTCGCCCGTCACGTCCAGACTGCGTCCTCCGGTCCACAGCCGCGTTACCGTCATCTTGTTCTGGGTCAGGGTGCCGGTCTTGTCTGAGCAGATTACGGAAGCACATCCGAGAGTCTCCACCGAAGGGAGCTTGCGTACGATCGCTTTGCGTTTGATCATCCGCTGCACGCCAAGTGCGAGCGCGATAGTGACAATCGCCGGCAGACCTTCCGGAATGGCTGCAACTGCAAGACTGACGCCTGCCAGGAACATCGCTGTAGCGGGCTGACCGTGCAGAATGCCAGCAACGACGACGACAATGGTCAGACCGAGCGAAACGTAGATCAGGATCTTCCCAAGCTGCTCTAGGCGGTGCTGCAGCGGCGTTTCCTGCGATTCAGTGTTTTGGATCAGATCGGCAATTTTGCCCATCTCGGTATCCATCCCTGTACGGACTACAACCGCCCTACCTGTGCCCCGTGTTACCATCGTCCCCATGAAGCCGATATTTTTCTGGTCCCCCAAGGGAATCTCCTCGGCATGAATCGGTTCCGCGTGCTTAGAGACGGGCAGCGATTCGCCGGTCAGTGCAGATTCCTCGGCATAAAGTGCGCTGCACTCCAGCCAGCGGATGTCAGCTGGAATCCGGTCGCCGCTTTCCAGCAGAACGATGTCGCCGGGCACCAGCATTTTTGCCGGTATAACTTCCTGCTTTCCGCCCCGCAGCACTTTGGCAGAAGGTGCCGAGAGCTGCTTGAGTGCGCGCAGTGAACGCTCGGCACGGAATTCCTGGACAAAACCCAGAACTCCGTTGAGTAAAATAATGGCGATGATCGTAATTGCATCCAGATATTCACCTAAAAGTCCGGATACCAGCGTCGCTCCCATCAGCACAAGCACCATAAAATCCTTAAACTGATTCAGCAGCAAGGTGATCGGAGAAATTGTCTTCCCCTCCGAAAGCTCGTTATACCCGCTCTCTTTGCGTCTCTCCTCCGCCTCCTCTCCGCTTAGGCCTACTCCAGGATGAATGTTCAGCATCCTCTGCAGTTCCTCCGCACCGAGCCGGTGCCAACTTTTTTGTTCCATGACTATTCTTTCCCCTCCCGGTCGTTTCTTGACTTCCGGCGGCGCACAGCTTTTCCACCTGTTCATGACAAAGTCTATTCATGGTCGTCCCAAAATATCACAGCTTCAGAGCTTCTCCTTTTGCGCGAATGTGTTAAAGTATGGCATCATAGAGAAGAGAAATTTATTATTATGCGACAGGAGAACATTATCATGGCATTAGACGGCATCGTTACAAGAGCGATCGTGCATGAGCTTGGGCCTTTCATCGGTGCACGCGTCGGCAAAATATATCAACCAAACGCTCACGACCTCATCTTCATCCTGCGCGGCTCAGGCGGCGGAGGCAAGCTGCTGCTGTCGGCCAATCCGACCTACCCGCGACTGCATCTGACAGACCGGAACACGGTTAATCCTGCGGAAGCACCGATGTTCTGCATGCTGATGCGCAAGCACTGCGAAGGCGGCACGATTGAGAGCATCACCCAGGTCGGCATGGAACGCATCATTCATATAAACATCAAGACACGGGATGAGCTGGGAGACGTTTCGGCCAAAAAAATTATTATTGAGCTCATGGGACGGCACAGCAATATCATTCTGACCGATCTCTCCACGGGCACGATCATCGACGGTATTCATCACGTTACCCCATCGATCAGCAGCTACCGGAATGTCATGCCCGGCATCGCCTACCTAGAGCCGCCGCAGCAGCACAAGCTGAATCCGCTGGAGATCGGCAAAGAGGATTTTGTTACATTGTTCTCCTCGGCAGAAGAAGCAGCACTGTTGGCAGGCACCCGGGAGGAGGAAGAGCCAGAGGAAATTATTGAGGGCGAGATTGCGGACCTCCTGCGGTCTCTGGAAGAGCCCAAAGCAGATGGTTCAGGCGGTCCATCGCCAACAGCCGATCCAATCGGATGGATGGTGCATGCCTTCAGCGGCATGAGTCCGCTGATTGCCGGAGAAATTGTGCGGCAGCGCAGCGCCGGCGGTTCCGAAGCCGCGGAGGCCGGACGCGATCAGCAGGATGTTGGTTCAGACGACAGCAGCGGGAATCCGCTCCTGTTGTGGGAGGCCTTTAATCAGGTGCTGGCTCCGGTGCGGGAATTCCGGTTTTCACCGGTTATAGGGACGAATGCCAAAGGCAAACCCGTTTTCTCGGCAATTCCGCTGGCATTGCCGGATGAAAGCTTGAAGCATTACAGCTCGATCAGCGTTTGTATGGAAGACTATTACGGGGATAAAGCGGAGCGGGATACCGTGAAGCAGCGCGTCAGCGATCTGATTCGCTTCCTGGGCAATGAGCGGAGCAAAAACATTAAAAAGCTCGCCAATCTCCAGAAAGACCTGGAAGAAGCGGAAGATGCCGACCGTTACCGGATTTGGGGCGAGCTGCTGTTTGCGTCACTGTATGCCGTGTCCAAGGGCGACAAGGAAGCACGGCTGGTGAACTATTACGATGAGAACCAGGCGGAGACGACCATTCCGCTTGATCCGCTGCTGACGCCTTCGGACAACGCGCAGCGTTACTTCAAGAAATACAACAAATACAAGAACAGCCTGCGGGTCATCGGTGAGCAGCTGATCAAAACCCATGAGGAAATTGCTTATATGGAAACACTGCTGCAGCAGCTGGCCCACGCCTCCCTCAATGATATCGAGGAAATCCGCGATGAGCTTGTCAGCCAGGGTTACATGCGCGACCGCAGCAAAAAGGGCAAAAAGAAGAAGAAAACCACCCGTCCTACCTTACAGGTGTTTACCTCCTCCGAGGGCGTGGACATCTATGTCGGCAAAAACAACCTGCAGAATGAATACGTCACAAACCGGCTGGCTTCTGCCAATGACACTTGGCTGCACACGAAAGATATCCCCGGCTCGCATGTCGTGATCCGCAGCGAGGAATTCGGCGATGCCACCCTAGAGGAAGCGGCTCAGCTTGCCGCCTACTTCAGTCAGGCCAAGCAGTCAAGCAGCGTGCCAGTGGACTGCACCCTGATCCGCCATGTCCGCAAGCCAAGCGGTGCAAAGCCCGGCTTCGTCATTTACGATCACCAGAAGACACTGTTTGTTACACCGGATGAGGCGCGGATCAAAAGTCTGCCGAATGCTTTGAGAAGCTAGCTCCGGGCCCTTCTTCGTTATTTCAAATATCCGGACAGACCAAAGAACCTCCAAGCCTGACGAAACATCGTCTGGGGCTTGGAGGTTCTTTATCTATTCTGGTGTTTAAAATCGTCAATGTTCATAACTATTACTTTCAGCTATTGTATTGACCCCTGTGGTTAATTGGATTAAGCAGGCATACTTAACTCTCTATCCCTTCAGCCGCTCCAGCACATCGGCAGAAACCGTAACGCTTCCCAGATCACCATGGAAGATTACACCCTGCCGCGCACCGTGAAAATCCGAGCCGCCGGTAACAACCAGGCCGAATTCTTCGGCCATCTCCAGATAACGCTCCTCATCGGCAGGAGTGTGGTCGGAATGATAGACCTCAATGCCCCGCAGAGAGCTTCGGGTCAGAATGCCGCGCACCAGCTCATCATCGCCGTAGATGCCGGGGTGAGCCAGCACTGGAGTGCCTCCGGCTTCAATAATCCACTCACAGGCCAGCTCAGGTGTTATCCGCGGGGGAGAAACATAAGCCGCTGCACCAGTTGCCAAATATTTATCGAAGGCCTCACGCATATCCGCTGCCGCGCCCAGCCGTACGAGTTCATCAGCGATATGGGGCCGCCCGATACTTTCATCAGGCTTCAACTCACGGCCGATCCCTGCAACAACATTGTCCAGCGTAATATTGATGCCAAGTCCGCGCAGCTTGCCGATAATAGACGCATTGCGCTTGGCACGGGTATCTCTTTGCTCTGCAAGCCGCGAGAGAAACAGTTCCTGCTGAGTATCGATATAATATCCAAGCACATGAATCTCCTTACCTTCTGCACGGGTGCTGATTTCTACGCCGGGTACAACAGTAATCCCGTACTTCAGGCCCGCCTCCAGCGCTTCGGCAACGCCGCTTACCGTATCATGGTCGGTAATTGCTACTGCGGCCAGCCCTTTATGACGGGCAATCCGCACATTTTCCGCCGGTGGCTGCATCCCGTCCGAAGCCTGTGTATGGGTATGTAAATCACATCGGCCATGTACTCCTGGTTTAGCACCATCTATTATGTTGCTGGCTTCCACATCGTTCTCCATCATGCCACTCCTTGTCCCAAGTTTATAATGTACCTGTTGACTCCCATTCTTCACGAAGAATCCCCATCTTTATGGCATCATAATATTCGCCCCGCACAATCCGCGCTTTACGGACGTGGGCTTTGCGGATATCCTCTTCCCTCAGGTCCCGCAAGACAACCTTCTCTCCGCGCAGCAAAATGACCATCATCAGACTCCCCTATCCCACTATTATTCGCATACCTCTCCTCGTAAACTTCATCCAAGGGATTCCGCAATACCATCCCAATCGCCTACTGGTCGTTCGCGTGCTGGCGTAAAAAGGTCAGAAACGTAACCGCAGAGATCGGCAGCAGCGTTGATTTTAGATGAATCGCATAGAATTGTCTCTTAAAAGAAGTATCCGACAGATTCACAATCTTCAGCAGCCCCAGCGTCACCTCATGCTTAACCGAGGAGGCTGAGATTATGGTCAGACCCAGCCCGGCCTCCACCGCTGATTTTACCGCACCTGTGCTGCCCAGCTCCATCACAACTCGCATAGCGGCCGGATCCAGCCCCTTGGCTATCAGCTGTTCTTCCATCACCCGTCGTGTTCCCGAGCCCTGTTCGCGCAGCACAAACGGATACTCCAACGCTTCCTCTAGTGTAACTTCATCCCTGTCTGCCAGCGGATGCTCACTGGGAACAATCAGCTTGAGCTCATCGCCCATGACTGGTTCAATCTCCATGTCGGGATGGGACACCGGCGCCTCGATCAGCCCGAAATTTAGCTGGTGTTTGTGAATTTCCTCCATGATCTGCGACGTATTCATCACTTTCATCATGATCGAAATATTTGGATACGCTTTGCCAAAAGGGCCAAGCAGACGCGGCAGTACATATTCTCCAATCGTCAGGCTTGCCCCGAGCTGCAGCCGTCCCTCCAGCATATGGGTAAAGGCTGACATCGCCTGATCCGTCTCCCGCATCAGTTGAATGCTGCGCAGCGCGAAGGGCATAAGCGTCCGTCCGGCCTCGGAGAGCACAATTTTTTTACTCGAACGGTCGAACAGCTTGGCTCCGAAATAGTCTTCCAATGCCTGTACCTGCATCGTTACCGCCGGCTGCGTCATATGCAGTGTCTGGGCTGCAGCAGAGAAGCTCCCCCGTTCAGATACCGTATAAAAAATATGAAGCTGATGAAAATTCATGCACTCAAAGCCCCTTCATAGATCATAAATTATTCTAAAAAAGGCATGCAGCCACCCGCCGCATGCCTTCTTTGTAATTGCTGTGCATTATTTGCGTTTGCGGCGCTTCTTCATCAGCTTCATGCGGCGCGAGTTGCGCAGACGCGAATAATAAGCTTGCAGGTCACGCAGTTGGGGAGTCGCGGAGATCCGCCCCAGATAAGATACGATTACCATAACATACAGCGGACGCCCGGAGAGGCTCGTTACATCTTCCAGTTCCCTAAACTCGGCAATAACTAACGTATCCTCGTCAATCAAATACGCGTTATGCTCCTTTTGCTGGTAAGGTTTGATCCGGTTTTGCTTCAGGCATTGCCACATCCATGCACTGAGTTGTCCGCTGTCACTGCTCTCCGGGTTAATCCGGTCCAGATAGCGGCTCTTGGCATGATTGGTAATCACAATATCAGCGACCCTGTAGTCATTCAGCATGATGTGGAAGGGTTCAAACGCCCCCCACCATTCCATCCCCTTGCCATGCATTATCATCACACTCCACCGAAAGGGTCTTGGCATGCTCTCTTATTGTTGTCAATCTTACCGCATTGACGCGGGTTGTTCAAGCACGCCCCTAGTCAGCGAATGCGAAATACCAGTGTTAGTTGCCGGACCCGCTTGCAATTCTGTCTGCGTCATCCACAAGACTGCTGCCTTTGATCATTTTGCATTTTTTCTTGATCCGCGCCGCCTCACCCGAAATGGCTTCGATGGAATCAAAACGCTGGAAGCGGTTGGTCACTATGGCGATGGAAATCGAGACGAGCGGAATTTCTTCCATCACTCCTGAGCGGCTTTCAGTCAGCACATACTGCTGTGCAAGATGGCCGGTATGATAAAAGCCCTTCACCGCTGTCTCAAATTCCCTGATAATGATCCTGCAGCAATCCTCATAATCATAATTATTGATGAAAATGATAAAGTCATCCCCGCCGATATGCCCTAAAAAGCCCTCCAGACGCAGCGCACAGTGCTTTAAAATTTCCGCAGTCGCCTGAATCATCCGGTCCCCTTCCTTAAATCCATAGGTGTCGTTATAAGCTTTGAAATGGTCAAGGTCAATATAAAGTACGCTGAATTGCTCCTGCAGCAGTGATTTCACCATCGATTCATTGATGCTCAGATTACCCGGCAGACCGGTAAGTGGGTTCAGAAAACTGGCGGCTACAGCCTGAATCTCGGCAAAATTAAGCAGCAAATCTCTTACACTCACGGCTCCGAACATTACACCTTCATGGATAACGATCACATAATCATAAAGATTCTCTTCATTTCTGTTCATTGCCAGCCTGCTGACCTCGGTGATCGGTGTTTTGTACTCTACGGCAAGCGGATTTCTGTCCATCACGAGCGAAACCGCTCTTCCCATATACAGCGTATAACCGTATAAAGTGCCTATCTGCTGGTAAAATCGGATCCTCATAATTAATGCAACCGGATGCCCGTTTTCGGTTACCGCTACTCCTTGGAGCTGGGGATTGCTTTTAAATATTTGATCCACGTATTCGCATTTATGATGAGGGGAAATCTCCGGAATTTGCTCCGCGATTTCACCGATCTGAAGAAACATGCTTGTAGCCTCCTCTCACCGGAACTTTAATGATATCGGAGGGGAACGATCCATGCACGGGACGATGGACGGGCCTGCCCAGAGCGTACCCTTGACCGAATTCAATCCCCGCCTGCTGCAAAAATTGCAGCTCCCCGGCTGTCTCGATTCCCTCGGCAATCACCCGGGTCGATGAACGTTCGGCGTATTCCCGGACCAGCTCCAAAAGTTCCTGCTGTTCCCGGTTGCCCTGAATGCCGTGGATCAGAGACTTGTCCAGCTTGATGAATTCCGGCTTTAAATACACCAGTGTCTTCAAGCTGTTATACCCGGAGCCGGCATCATCGACAGCGATCCGGAAGCCCTGCTCGCGGTAGTGGGACAGCACTTTTTCAAAGCCTACATAATCCTGTACAGCCTGCCTTTCGGTCAGCTCAAAGACAATCCGCTCAGGTGACAACCCGAGCTCCTGCAGCAGTCCCAAGGTTTCTCCGCTTTTATGGCGGGCATCATTCAGCACCCCCGGATGCACATTGATGAAGACAAGCCGTTCACTTTCCACACCTGATTTCGGAAACCGCTCCACATACCGTGAAAGCGACAGCCTGCGGCAATCCTGCTCGAAGCGGAACATCTGCTCCGTCCGTCCGGCAAACTCATAGAAATGCTCTGTAGTCGGGAAATGTACCGAGCCAGGAGGCCTGTTCAGTGCCTCATGTCCGATGGTCCGTCCGGAAGACAGCT
Organism: Paenibacillus sp. FSL M7-1046; assembly: GCF_038007405.1. Lineage (NCBI taxonomy): Bacteria > Bacillati > Bacillota > Bacilli > Caryophanales > Paenibacillaceae > Paenibacillus > Paenibacillus sp. FSL M7-1046. The sequence continues at coordinate 6,805,122 of NZ_JBBOXB010000001.1, forward strand.
GCAGTATCGGTTGAAAAAAAGTATCCAGCCGTTTGTTATTCATAATATCCAGGAAGGCGGTCAATCTTCCCAGTTCCTTGATTTCACCTCTCATCCTTCCATTGAGATGCTGAAGGTATTGGGAAATCACTGCTAATTTTGGGGGCATTGCCCACGCTTTGGTCATCATATCACCTATATGCTCTTCTACGTGAATTTTGTCACTCTCTTCCGAGTATAAACAGGAAATATTAAGCAGCGATAAAGTGACCGTCCTACACGCTCTATTTCCCTTTTAATATGACCGCTAAAGACTTCAAGTTATATAAGTTGAACTTTAGATTTACCGGGCCGGTATAGAACGCAACTGCGGTGAATGTTTGGACTTCCGGCCGCTGTTGTCTACAGATTTCTTGATTTATACCGCTATTCGCGGTTGAAATCCGTAGACTGCTTATGCTTTCGAAGCGAGCTTTCCTACGGAAAGCTTTCAGGCGGTCGCTATCGCTCCTACAGTTCCAAACTTCCCCTCCGCTGCTTTAGCCTCTAGCTAGTTCTTTAGTTCAACTGATATAGCCCGCCAACAAAAAAACCTCTGCCTGCAACAGCAGGCAAAGGATTAAGTGGAAAGCCAAACCGAGCGCATAAAAAAACAGGCGCCAGCGGCGCCTGTCATCCTTCGAGAGTTTCAGCTTCAGGAATTACAATCCGTAATAACGGGACTTGTCCGGTCCGTTACTGGTGTATTCCGTCTTCAACTCATTGCGGTAAGATCTTTCAATCTTGCGCACGTAGGAAAGTCTGCGGACATTCTTCATAACTTCCTCGGCGCGTTCCGCGTTCACATACATGACCGCATAATGCATCTTCCGCGATACATAATGCAGTGTTCCATATTTCTCCAGATTACGCGCCGCCTTAACGTCGCTAACCCATACGATATATCCTGTCCGTTCCGCAAACATTAGCTCATCCGCCTTTCTTTCTCTCCCCCTCAGAGGCGCTTATCCGCAGGAGCATTTGCCTCCGCTGCCGCATCCGCCGCCCTTAGGATTCGGGTCATTGCTTGGAACCTTGATGCTCTCCGATACAGAGAACGCAATCGCTTCCGACATGGAATGAAGAATATCGTCCAGCGTCTTCTCGGCCAGCTTGAAGCGGGCAACTTCCTCGAACTGTTCAAGTTCCTGCTCCACCCGCGATACCTCATCCTTGGCCGAATGATAGTTCGGGTGAAAATGTCCGAACCGCTGTGTCTCTTCGAACAGCTCCTTCTTGTTCTGCAGCTGTTTGACCATGGCCTGGATTTCCGGGTTGCAATCTACCCGGCCTTTCCAGTATAAGTAATCCGACACTTCGGCCGATTGGTTAATCATGTCGCCTAATTCATAGGCGTATGTCAGCACTTCGGTCATATCGACCGTATTCAATTCCGCTACGCTCATGAACTTCAACTCTTTTCTACGTTAATGTTCTACCGTACACAGTAGACTACCTTATCATAACATAACCACTTGCTCCAGCAGAAGAAGAATTTCTCAGCTCCGCAGGAATCAACAGCTTCATTTCATCCCAATCTCCCGGGTCCAGTTCCATTTCCGCATCACGAATCTGTGAATCGGAATCCAGCAGGCATCCGGAGACTCTCCATGGATGTCCGCTGATCCGCCCGGGAATAAAGTCGCAAACTTCATCTCTTATGGAAAGCCGGACTTTAATTCCCCACTTCAGCGCCTGCTCCATCACCTTTTGGGCCGTGGAGCTGTGATACTTCCGCCATTCCTTGATCCACATTTGCGGAACGTTTTCTTCACCTGTCCAATTGCTCTCTTCCACTTCAGCTGAGGACAGCGGTAAGGGCTGATAAACAGCTTCCCCGCCAAGGATTCCCCGCTTGGGGTCCGGAGACGGGAGAACGAAGTCAGCCAATGGCAGGCCGGGATCGCCTAGATCAAATAGTTTTTGCTTTACGTTACCTTCCCTGCCGCCGATGATCCGCGGCGGGGCCATTCCGGCTGCCGCAAGCTCCTTGCGCACCTGCTCCACCTGATCACCCTGCACAATAAAATGAAGCGGACCTACACGGGTGAGGCTGCCGCCAAGCCGGGGATGGGCGGCAATATCCGCTCCATCTGCCTCACTGCTGCAGGATAGCAGAATCACCTCGGAGAATGCCGTTCGGCCAATCCCCTTTGCCCACTGTCTTAAAGATAGGTCCACCTGTTCCGGCAATCCCCCTTGTGCATGGGAAGCCAGCCAGGAAATCGCCGTCTCTGGCGACAGTCCCTGTTCAGCGGCATGCTCCAGCCTTTCCCGGGTCAGCCTGAAGCTCCACAGATCATCACTATGCAGCAGCTCCGCGCAACCGCCAAGCGTCCAGCGGATAGTGTATGGCACTTCCGGCGGCACCAGCACCTCGAAATCCGGCTGAACAATAAACGACTGAAGGGAGGAATCTTGTAATATCTGCTTCTCCACGGGCGCTGGAGCATTCAGGTCTTCCACTGTCCCGCAGCCGGGAGCTGGCCTATCCGCAGTGAACAGATTCACGCAGCCGTCTCCTGCTTCCCCGCATGGATCGGACGAAGGCTTGGAGTCCGTCCAGCGGAAGCACCAGTCCCCGTAATCACTATACCCCAGCTCGCACCAGCCAAACCCGGCCAGACAGCTAAACCATGCCAGACAGGAGGCTTCCACTCCTGTTTCAGGATAATCTGCCGCAAGATTTAACTTATGCAACCTGTCCAGAATATCCGGCAGGGAGAACCATTGACCAGGCGCGAACTCTCCAGCGGAAATACAGTATCGAAAATGCTGCCTGACTGGCTCCTGCAAGCCGTAGCGGTTCAAGATCAGGTTATACAAAATATCGTTCATCTGCGGCTCATTGAGCGCAAACCATTGATCCAGCCTTTCTATCTCCAGCACATAAGCCTCACTCTTCCGGCTGATCAGTCCAAGCATGAGCATAAGATCAACCATAACCATGGCTGTCAGAGGCTGGGGCTCAGCATAAGCATCGCCGGGAATCAAACCCCGTAAATGCTCTTCGCGCAAAGAGAGCAGTGCTGTCAGACGGCTGATATTCTTCTTGTGGATCACACCTTTGGCAGTCAGAGGCAATCCTTCACGCGCTGTGAACAGCAACGCACGAAACAGCTCACCCGGCAATCCGCTGCCTGCGCCAAGCTTGAGCATTACCCTGTCGCCTGCCACTGGCAACGGGCTCATGGAGAAGAAATGCTGGTGGATAGCTGCGAGCTGCCGCACGGGAATTTGATACAGCTTCTCCCCCCATATTTTCTGCCGCAGCTCCAGCATTCCAGCCTGACGAAGCTCCTTCAGTGCAAGCCGCTGCTCGGCTCGGCACAGGGTGGCAGGACGCAAGCTGTCTGCCTTCTCTACCGCAAAGGGCTGGGCCGCATGGACCGCGCATATCATTTTCAACACTTCCTGCGCTTCGGGCGATAACCCGTTCATAAAACCGCCTCCTCTTGCGTGTCCACGCCTCTGACGGCGTAATCGTAGCCTTGCTCGGTCAGAAACAGCCGCCGCCGCAGAGCAAAATCCTGTTCTCTGCTGTCCTCCGAGACAAGTGTATAGAAATACGCTTTATTCTCACCCGGCTTCGGTCGCAAAATCCGGCCCAACCGCTGGGCTTCCTCCTGCCGTGAGCCAAAGGCTCCCGAAACCTCGATCGCCACCGAGGCATCCGGAAGATTCACGGCAAAATTGGCCACCTTGGAGACCACCAGCACCGGCAGCTGCCCTTCATTGAAGGCAGCATACAATTGGCTTCTTTCCCGCTGTGGCGTTTTCCCAGTGATCAAGGGTGCCTGCAGGCTTTCGGCCAGCTGCTCCAGCTGATCCAGGTATTGGCCGATGACCAGTACAGCAGCACCGGCATGGGACTTAATGATCTTAGCGGCAGCCGCTGCTTTGGCCGGATTCCCGGCAGCAAGCCGAAACTGCTCTTTTCCGCCAGCATAGATATATTTGCTCCTTAAACCGGAGTTCATGGGTATCAACATCTCTATGCAATCCACAGCGGCGATCCAGCCCTCTTTCTCCAGCGATTTCCAGGGCAGATCATAACATTTCGGCCCGATGAGGGAGAATACATCCCCTTCCCGCCCGTCTTCTCTGACAAGCGTGGCAGTAAGCCCCAGACGGCGGGTCGCCTGTATATCCGCCGTAGCCCGGAATACAGGAGCCGGAAGCAAATGGACCTCGTCATAAATGATCAGTCCCCAGTTCCGTTCATTAAACAGATTCATATGCAGAAACGGTCCGTCTTTGGCCCGGCGAAACGTCAGTATTTGATAAGTGGCCACAGTGACTGGACGTACTTCTCTTTTCTCACCGGTATACTCCCCTACGGCATTTGCATCCAGATTCGTCCACCGCAGCAGTTCATCACGCCATTGTCCTACGGAGGTAGAGCTTGAAGTCAGAATCAGCGTCTCGCATTGCAGATCTTCCAACACAGCAAGACCTACAACCGTCTTGCCCGCCCCGCAGGGCAGAACGACAACACCGCTGCCTCCCGTGCCCCCAATCCCCCGAAACATACGGACAGCTTCCTGCTGATAATCCCGAAGTCCGAATGAGGCTCCCGGTTCCAGCCCCAGTTCCAGCCCCTCTGCTCCCCTCCAGGCGAGACTTAAAGTCTGCCCTTCACGATAACCGGCATAATCCAGCACAGGATAGCCCAGCCTGGTCAGCTCTTGCTTCAGTATCCCGCGCTGTTCAGCGGGACAGACGCTTTCCTGGGGGAGGTGCCTCCGCAGACCCAACGCCTGTAAGGATTGGTTCACTTCCAATTCATCCAGCAGTCCGGGTTGAATGGCACGTAGAATAATATAGCGGGGATCCCCCGTATGAGCATACAGCTCCAAGCTGCCGTACCGGGACATCAGCTCACCAATCTCCTGCTCCAGTTCGGCAGGAAGCCCCCAGCGGGAGAGCTTTTTCAGGCTGGAAATAATGTTCTCCGCTGTATGACCGGAAGCGGCGGCATTCCAGAGCGACAATGGTGTAATCCGGTAGGTGTGGTAGGCGGCAGGGCTTTTGACCAGCTCCGCGTAATCCGCCAGTGCAATTCTTGCCGCCTCGAACCCGGGATGAGCGCAATCCAGCAGGATTGTCCGATCTTTCCGGGTGATGCAGGCCCCTGTTCCATTCATCGAATCCCTCCTGTGTTTATGTCATGTTCAACCTGAGTTGGGGTATGTATCCCGTATCCCGCCCGCAGGATAGCGGAAAAAGCCCATCTCCGCACCAGCGGACATGAGCTTCCCTTGTAATCTTATCAATGCAGCTGCCGCTGCGAAATTTCGCTCAGCGCTTCTCCCGCTTCGTCCGCGAAGATACGCTTCACCGCCAAATCGCCGAGCGATACGATGCCGATCAGCTTCTTCCCCTGGACCACCGGCAGGCGGCGAACTTGTGCTGAAGCCATGAGTTCAGCCGCCTCGTCCACAGATACAGATTCGGAAACAGTGATGACCTCTTTGCTCATCACCGTTTCCACGGAGGTTGATCCGGAATGCTTGTCCGCATAACCTCTAAGCACGAGATCCCGGTCGGTAATTACGCCAATCAATGTTTCTCCGTCATTAGAATCAACTACGGGAACAAATCCGGTGTCATAGTCTCTCATTTTGACGGCAACCTCATATACATTATCGAGCAGTGTAACCGTCGCTGTGTGCGTGGTCATTACCTCTTTGACTGTCTTCAAGAAGCCTTCCTCCTGTCATGTCGCTATGTTATACGGGAGTAGGGTTTCCTCAATGTCTTCAAATTATACGGTAAAAGATTATTCGTTCAGACAAGAATCAGCCATTGCCACCAGCAGCTTGGCGCCATGCAGCATGGCCTCTTCGTCAAAATCGAATTTGCTGTGGTGATGCGGATAAACCGCCCCTTTATCCGGATTGCCTGCGCCCACAAAGATGAAGCAGCCGGGAATCTCTTTGACATAATACGAGAAATCCTCCGCCGGCATAAGCTTCTCCATAAGGATAACATCTGCGGAATCACCTAGTGCCTCAGGAGCCACCCGGAAAAAGCGGTTGAATTCCGCTTCATGATTGACCAGCGGCGGGTAACCCATGAGGTAGTCGATCTTGGATTCCGCACCATATGCTGCGGCTATAGAGGCTGTAAGCTCTTCGATTCTCCGCCGGATTAAATAACGCGTCTCCTCATCAAACGCGCGCACCGTTCCGGTTATCCGGCAGCGTTCCGCGATGATATTCTGCGCAGAGCCTCCCTGGATCGTTCCCACGCTGACAACAGCGGGACACAGCGGATCAACGGAACGGCTGACAATGCTTTGCAGTGCAGTGACAAGCGCTGCACCGGCCACAATGCTGTCGATGGTGCGATGGGGCATGCCGCCGTGTCCGCCTTTGCCGGCAATATCAATAAAAAACTCATCGGCAGAAGCCATTAGCGGTCCGGGGGCACTGCCGATGGTGCCCAGTGGAAGCGGAGTCCACAGATGCAGGCCATAGATAGCGTCCGCCCCCTCCAGTACCCCTTCGGCTATCATGCCCTGCGCTCCACCGGGGCAAATTTCTTCCGCCGGCTGGAACAGAAACCGCAGTTCTCCTGTGATCTCTTCACGGCGGGTGCTGTAATACGAAGCAGCGGCGAGCAGCATGGCTGTATGCCCGTCGTGGCCGCAGGCATGCATGACCCCTGTATTCTGTGAGGCATACTCGCTGCCGTTCTCCTCCGTGATATTCAGGGCATCCATATCCGCGCGCAGGACCACTGTTTTGCCTGGCCGCGTTCCCTTAAGGATTCCTGTCAGTCCATAACCGGCTCCGCTTCTTCTGACCTCAATTCCGAATTCGGCCAATCTGGCCGCTACATAAGCTGACGTCTCCTTCTCCTGGTACGACAATTCCGGATGACGGTGCAGATGGCGGCGCCATTTCACCATTTCCGGCAGCAGCTGTTCGATTGCTAACCTGTCCATATTCGCTCCATTCCCTTCTCCCGATAACCCGCTCCGGCCAAGACAGCAAGCGCTCCGCATCTTCATATCCCGGCCGCAAAGAGCTATATTTCTTTTATTGTAGCAGAAACGCAAAAAAGTGGGTATCTCCAGGCCCCGCCTGCCCTTGCGCAACCTTGGGAAACATACTATCATGAGGTAGACGTCTATAATTGCGATCAGAAATAATCATTATACTTCATAAAGGGGATATGTGCGCTATGATATTTGAGAACACGGGCCTCGTAGGATTGAAAAGCGATCTTCTCTATCTGGACGAAAGCGCGGCCAAGGCCGGGTTCATCCGCTGGCAATGGGAATACTATCGCGCCACTTACGACTGTAAGATCGAAGATCAGCAGAACGGCGGAGAATACTTCCTGCGGATCAATACGCGCGCTGTCGAAGGAAAGCTGGAGAAGCCGGATACCATACTTACCATTGAAGCCGTTTACTTGGGCAAAGCAACCTTTCCCCATGGCCTGGAGTATACATCCCCTGTGCCGCAGCCTGTACTGGACACTGCCGCTAAGCGGATACTTGAACTGAAAGAGCTGTTGGAAGCTTGAGTAGCGTAAAGGGAAAGACAACCAAAAAAGTCAGCCTGCCCAAAAGAGGAACACCCGACTTCCAACTGCTTATTCTCACTTTGCTCCTTGTCGGCTTTGGACTGGTTATGGTTTTCAGCTCCAGCTCCAGTCTCACTCTGGCCAGTCAAAAATTCGGCAATGATTCGTTGTATTTTGTAAAAAAACAAGTTGTCTTTGTCATACTGGGAACTATCGTCATGTTTACGGTCATGAATATCCATTACAGCAAATTCAAAAAGTGGTACGTGCCCATCTTCATCCTTACCTTGATTCTGCTGCTTGCAGTGGCCTTCGCGGAGCGTATCAACGGTGCAAAAAGCTGGCTGAGCATCGGGAAGCTGGGCATCCAGCCTACCGAGCTGGCCAAACTCTCAATTATCCTTTATTTATCTGCACTCATTTCCAAAAAAGGCGAGCGGCTGAGGGATTTGCGCACCGGTTATATTCCGGTGATGGTCATTGTGGGAATTGTGGCCGGTCTGATTATGATGCAGCCGGATCTGGGCTCCTGTCTTATTCTGGTGGCTACCAGCGGGCTTGTCATTTATGCCGGGGGGGCCAGTATGAAGCATATTCTCGGTTCAATCGCCTTGCTAGTGCTGGGGGTTGGACTTGTCATGGGGGCAAAGACAGCGATTGATTCCTTGTCCCCGCCTACAAGTGAGAACATAGCCGCCAATGATTACAGAAAAGACCGGATTTCAGCCTTCCTGGATCCCTCTCAAGATGCTTCAGACAGCGGCTATAATATCATGCAGTCTTTGATTGCCCTCGGAGAAGGCGGAACAACAGGCTCCGGATTTGGACAAAGCGTGCAGAAGCTTCATTACCTGCCATATCCGTATACTGACTTTATATTTGCGATAATCGGGGAGGAACTGGGGTTTGTTGGAACCTCGATCTTTCTCCTGCTGTATCTGTACTTTATCTGGCGAGGCATTCTGATTGCACTCAGGTGCACCGATCCCTTCGGCACACTCGTCGGCATCGGAGTCATGGGACTGATTGCCATCCAGGCCTTTGTCAACATCGGCGGGGTGACGAAGACGATTCCGTTGACGGGGGTAACCCTGCCTTTCATCAGCTATGGCGGTTCCTCTCTGCTTGTTTCCATGCTGTGCATGGGAATCATGCTCAGCATTTCGAGAGAAACCAACCGTCCCGCCAAGGAGGAGGTCACGAAATCCGTGACCACTGTCAGAGGTGTCCGGGCCCGCTAAGGGTACATAGGAGGAAATCTTGGTTAAATCAAGTGGAAACGACTTCTCCGTCCTCAAAAGGACGGTATCCGTTTCAGCGAGAAATAGAAGGATAATTTATAGCGTGAAGCATATAAATTATTATATTTACAAAAAGGCAGTCCGGAGAGAACCTCCCGGACTGCCTTTTTGTCATGCCCCCCGCCTCACTGGAGAGACGGGAATAACCGCTTACGAAATTTCGTCATTCTTGAAGGCTACGCCTTCCACTTTGACATTAACCTCAACAATATGAAGCCCTGTCATGCTCTCTACTGCTTCGCGCACATTCTGCTGAAGCATCCGGCATACCTCGTGAATCGGAGTTTCATAGAGAACAATAATACGCAAATCAACTGCCGCTTCAAGCTGTCCCACTTCAACGGTAACACCCTTTTGCACGTTTTTACCGCTCAGACGCTTAGCCCAGCCTTCTGACAAGCCGCCTGACATGGCCGCAATTCCCGGAGTCTCCAAGGCAGCCAAGCCGGCAATTTTCGAGACGACATCATTTGATATCCGTATGTTTCCCATTTCCAATTGAAGTTGTTCCGCCATGCCATATCCCCCCTACACTCATTATCAATTATTGTAATTCGAAAACAGGCTAAAAAGCAAATGACTTTCTATCATGCCCGTTTACACACTGGATCAATTTGGTTATATTGAATTATGAATTCAACCTACATATACAAGACTGGAGTGTGCCACACTTGAAAAAATGGATTTCACCTTCGCTAATGGTCATTACTTTCCTACTTAGCGCAATTGGTCACTATGCAGATTGGGACCACACCCTTCAGTTCGTGGTATCTGCCATCGCCGTCATTTTTGTGGCAGGCTTCCTCGGAAGGGCCACAGAAAGCGTAGCCCACTACGCCGGTCAGCGGCTCGGAGGTTTTCTTAACGCAACCTTCGGCAATGCGGCCGAACTGATCATCGCCTTCTTCCTGGTCAAGGAAGGGCTGTATGACATGGTTAAAGCCTCTCTCACCGGTTCGATCATCGGTAATCTGCTGCTCGTTCTCGGGCTCAGCATCTTTGCCGGCGGCATGAAATTCAAGGTTCAGAATTTCAATGTCACGTTGGCCGGACTGAACGGTTCCTTGATGATCGTGGCCGTCATTGCCTTGTTTGTTCCCGCCATGTTCTTCAACACCCACTCCATCACGGAGAAGGACACCGACGTGCTAAGTCTTGTTGTCGCAGGGCTGCTTATCGCTGCGTATATCGCCTGGCTGGTCTTCTCCATGATAACACACAAGAAATACTTGGAGGATGTCACTGTGGACGGCGACGAAGAGCTGCCGAACGAGCACGCGCCCGCCTGGTCGAAGAACAAATCCATTCTTTATCTTGTACTGGCTACAGTGATGGTCGCTTTCGTCAGTGAATGGCTGGTCGGGACGCTAGAGACGTTAACCGAACGTTTCGGGTTCAGTGAGCTGTTCGTCGGTGCATTCCTTGTGGCGATTATCGGTAACGCCGCGGAGCACAGTGCCGCAATCATGCTGGCGATGAAGAACAAGATCGGCGCCGCCGTGGAGATCGCCGTCGGCAGCAGCCTGCAGATTGCCTTGTTCGTAGCCCCCGTTCTGATCTTTGCCAGCTACTTTATGGGCGATACGATGGATATTGTGTTCACCATCATCGAGATCGTTGCCATCGCCGTCTCAGTGTTTATCGCTAAATCGATCATACAGGACGGTGCAACCAACTGGTATGAAGGACTTCTGCTGCTCGTTGTTTATATGATTCTAGGTGTCTCTTTCTACCTGGTATAAGGTTGACGCCCCCCAGAAGCTGCTACACTTCATACGAAACAAAAAACGCACATGAGCGGCCCGGCGGTCCTCATGTGCGTTTTTATAAATGGTTAGAGACTTGGCTTACAGCTCGCGCTCTTCCGCCTTCTTATTCAGAGCCTCGTATAGCACGGCCAAATTGCGTTCCAGCTCGCTCAGCACAAGCTTGCCCGTTTGCTCAGGCACCAGTCCCGCTCTGACCGCAAAATCGACCTCTTTGGAGAAGCCGTACATCTGGGTATCCAGCACTTCCTCATAGAGAGGGCAGTAACGTGTCGCCAGATTCTCCATCTGCACTTCGATGAGCTTCTGAATTTTATCGGCATCTTCTTGTAGAAGAGTAATCGCTTTAAGATTAAGCTGTTCCTGCAAATCCGATGAAGTCATGCATTTTCCCCCCCATGTCTAAAAGTTACAGCTGCAAATGCTATTTAATTTAATATTAGTCGAAATCCGAACCCAATACAAGAATTCAGTTTTTAATATATATAAAAACGTCCCACCGCAAGGGCAGGACGTCTTCGGAAATAGTAGATTACTCCGCAACAACTGTAAAATTCAAACCGTGTTTGGCAAAAACTTCACTCATTGCTTTTTTCGCTTCTTCGGCATCTGTGCCATGAACATGAAGCTCGTAGCTTTGGCTGGAGACCAGAGTAGTGAACAACCCAAGAATACTCTTAACATCAATATACTTGTTGTCCGCTTGAAGAACGATAGAAGAGTTGAACTGGCTTGCCGTTTGGGCAATATCCACGATTGCCGCATTGTTACTGGACATAGGAATCCCTCCGCAACTTGATTATGGAACAAAGTCTTTTCTAATCAATTCCATGATACATTGAATCCGCTTACTCGCGCAAGGTGTTTTCTTTTTATTACATCTTATTTCAGGTTTTCGGGGTTCAGACCTTGAAGTTCCGGAATAACGAAGATACCATCCTTGCGGATCAGCACATCATCAAAATAGATTTCTCCGCCGCCGTATTCCGGACGCTGAATCAGCACCAGATCCCAGTGAATGGACGAGCGGTTGCCATTATCAGTCACATCATAAGCCTGGCCCGGGGTGAAATGCAAGCTGCCGGCGATTTTTTCATCGAACAGAATGTCCTTCATAGGATGCAGAATGTAGGGGTTGAAGCCAATGGCAAATTCACCGATATGGCGTGCGCCGTCGTCGGAATCCAGAATTTCGTTCAAGCGAACCGTATCATTGCTGGACGCTTCGACTATTTTGCCGTTCTCGAATTTGAATTTCACATTTTCAAAAGTCACGCCGTTATAAAGTGTCGCAGCGTTGTAGCTGATCGTGCCGTTGACGGAATCACGAACAGGAGCACTGTAAACCTCGCCGTCGGGAATGTTTTTTTGGCCGGAGCATTTCTCGGCGCCGATGCCCTTAATGGAGAATGTGAGCTCTGTTCCCGGTCCCGCGATACGAACCTTATCAGTTGCACGCATCAGCTCGGCAAGCGCATCCTGTGCTTTGTCCATTTTGGCATAATCCAGGTTACACACCTCGAAGTAGAAGTCTTCGAATGCTTCCGTAGTCGTATTTGCCAGTTGGGCCATACTCGCATTCGGATAGCGCAGAACCACCCATTTGGTGTGCTTCACGCGTTGTTCACTATGTACCGGGTGGGAATACAGGGAGTTGTACAGCTTCATATTCTCTTCCGGCACATCAGCCAGATCATTGACATTCTCTCCTGCACGGATACCGATATAACAATCCATTTGCTTCATCCGGTTCAGATCAATCTCCGCCCAGGTCTGCAGACTCTCACGGGTAGCATATTGAAGCATGCTGCGCAGAACAGTCCGGTCCGTCAGCTGCACGAATGCGTTACCTCCGGCTTTGCCGACTTCCTCCACAACAGCTTTAATCAGATCTCTTTCGCTGCCGATCATTTCAACGAGCACGTTCTCGCCCGGCTGCACATTTACGGAATACCCTACAAGGTTTGCCGCAAGCTTCTGAATTCTTGGATCCTTCATTCTTCTCTCTTCCTTCCTCATCACTAAAAATAAACATACTATTCTATTGTAGCACGCCCGCAAAAGAGCGCAAGATCTCATGGTCAGTTAGCTCTGCTTCACCGGAACCCATAAAAATCAACTTTGGTGATGTAAGTTTCTTCGGCGTCACTTCCGGCGGCAGTTGGATATTTTACCTTACGGGTCCAGGTCAGCCGCTTGGGCAGATTGCGCTTCACATCCACCTTCAGATAATACACCGATGAAATTTCGGCTTGCTCGAGCCTCTGCCGCAGCTCCTCGTCCTTCTGCTCCCATAATGCCATCATTGCCTCATTGACCTGCTTAGGCTTGCCTGCGGCCTCCTGTGGCTTGCTGTCACCGGACGGACGGATCAGCAGCATCTCTCTCTCCAGCTCGGCAGACAGCTGTTTCCTTGCCTCTCCTGATGTCAGCTCAATCCGAAGTTCTTTGGTCCCTCTGGCGGCTCCTGCCCGCTTCGTTACCTTTTTCTCATTGCCCTCCAGTTCTTCCAGCTGAAGCAGCGGATTGAGCGCAGGAAGCGGATTACCTGCATTGGCTGCTGGAGCACCGGTCAGCAGCGTCCATTCCCCGTCTTTTTTCTCCAGTTGCGTGAAGTATGCCTCGGGAGTTTGTCTCTGTTCAAGCTTTTTCAGACCAGCTTTAGCTGCTGCCTTGGTCTTCCCATTCTCATCCGGCAGCAAAGTATACAGACTTACCTTGTTGTGATCTGCAACCTTCCCACCATAATAGAGCGCCGATTCCTCAAGCGGCTTCCCTCCCAGCAGTAATGCAGCGGCACCTTCAAAGGATACCCCGTCTGTACCGTCCATCCCGGCCAGAACAAGACTCAGTTCCTGGTCAGCCGGCTTATCCGAAATGGCACCACAACCGCTGCATAGCAGACAATATAAAGATAGAACTACGGCAAGGATCGCCTCGCGCCGCCATAAAAGTAATTTCATCGTGTTCAAGCCTTTCCCGGTCAAGTGTAGTTGCTCCTACAAATTCACCCGGAGGCGGAGCCGAGGCCAAGTAGAAATATCCGGGTGAACAATTATTAATAGGTTCCCCCTGCTGCCCGGGCTTATACTTTGATATATATCTCAAAAAAAAGAATCCCCGCCGTCAGGCCAGAGGATTCTTTGCCGTACTATCCACTTTCTTGGTATCAATGACAACCTGATTGCGGCCGTTGTTCTTCGCTTCGTAAAGTGCCATATCGGCCCTGTAGAACAGTGACTCCACACTCACCCGTTCATCTGTCCAGCTCCATTCCGCGATGCCGCAGGATACGGTAACACGAGGCTCGGTCTCACCCATTACCCGCTTGCGGATCCGTTCGGCTACATAAAAAGCCTGCTGCACCCCCAGCTGCGGCAAATAGACCGCCAGCTCCTCCCCGCCCCATCTGGCAGCGATATCGCCTTGTCGGATGGAGGACTTCACAATCTCGCTCACCTGCTTCAGAATTTTGTCGCCCTTCTGATGGCCGTAGGTATCGTTGACCGTCTTAAACTGATCAATATCAACGACAATCAAAGAGCCGCAGAAGTCCGACGTCTGCCTCTCCTTGATCTCCTCATCCAGGTAATGGCGGGCATAAAGACCGGTGAGACTATCACGGTTGGCCAGGAACCGCACCTCAGCATGCAGCCGGGCGTTGCCTACCGCAAGCCCGATGTGGCCCGCCATCGCCTGCAGCAGCCTGAAGCTGTCATAGGAAAAGAAATACGGTTCCCGGTGGGCAAGCATAATAGCACCGCGTACTTCTCCGCCTACATTAAGGGGAGTAGCAATCAGCGACTGCGAGCAAGTTGCGTCCATGAGCTTCGAAGAGGGTCCCGGCGTATTTAAATAATCCGACAAAATGATCGGCTCGCCTGTAGTGTAGACATTGCCTCCCAGCCCTTGTCCTACTTCTATAAGTTCATTGCGCAGCGGAAGATGATTGCAGGCAATCGCCTCCAGCCCGCCTTTCTCTTCATTCATATGCAGAATGCAGCAATAATCGGCAGCAAACATCTCCAGCAGTTCTTCAAAGGCATACTGAAAAATATCGCCCAACCGCAGGCTTTGGTTCAAACGCTGTGTCATTTCATTGCTCATACGCAATTCACGAATAAGCTGGTTGGAGCGTTCATACAGCTTGGCATTCTCAAACGCTGTCCCGGCCGTATCGGCAACCATCGAGAGGAAACGCAGGTCAACCTCCGAAAAAACGGGCTTATCCATAATCATATGGAAGACACCGTACACGCCTTGCTTCCCTCCGAGCGGGAGGCCGACCTCCACATGCTGACTGTCCTCGCGCCCGGCATGCAGCGCTACCCGGCCGTCCTTGAAGGCACGCGCGCAGACATCATCACTATCCCAAAGCAGCGGAAGCGGCTTTACCTGCGGATGCGTGCTGCGGTGGTCCTGTGACATAAACAGCTCCAGACGGGCACCCGGATACATCGCAGCAATGCTCTCAATGACCTCGGTTAGAACGGCGTCAACATCAATGTTGTCGTGCATCCGCTGGACAATTTGAAACAGGAGCGAACGGCGGATGCTTTCCCGTTCGGCATGCTGGTACACTCCCGCTAGATCTGATACAAAAACATGCTCAAACCTGCGGTAAAAACAGGTCTGGAAATGCATGGCCATTGCTTCAGCCGTATTCTTTCCGCCCTGCTCATACTCCACGGCTGTCATGGAGCAGGCAAGCAGAGCGAAGATTTCCCGTTGACCTCGGGTAAACACCGGCAAGGTCAAGAGGTACACAGCTTGTCCGTTCTTCTGTTCCGGGGCAGCATTGGCCTCTCCGGAAAGCAGGCTTAGTCCTGCAGCTTCCGCCCATTGCGCATCCCAGCCCTCCTCTCGGATACTGCCGGCACCTGAGTCTAAAGGTTCAATCCATTTCCCTTCAAAATCCAGCAGACCCCAGTCCCATGATTCCGCGAAGGGAGGGACAGCCAGTCCACGCCAGTCCGCGAAGCTTTCCGCAATTAAATTGGCTGCATACGGGAAATCATAGGATACAATATCCGTTTCCCTGAGCCATGCGGCGGGATCTATCACATCTCCGCTTGACTGCATAGTGTCCTGCAACAGCATACGAGTGTCTTTGCGGCCGTATGCTTCCTGAACTGACATAAGCGGATCCCCTTTGCGTCTCATATTATTAATCTTCCGATAACATCTAATTAGCTATATTTTACTCTCTTTTTTCCTGTATTGCATTATATTTTCCTGATTTGAGGGATTTTTTTTAGGACCAAAGAACTAACGACAAAGATAGACAAAATCTCCTTAAAGATGCACTTGACTTTAACTGTTGTTTTCATATAATATTTATTGTTGAACAAGACTGTAACAAGTCTTAATTGGGCGTAACGTTGTGTCACCCTCTACGCATTTCGTTACTGCCAGGGCAGCGGCTGAACTTCCCTGGCAGTGTGAAACCATTTGACGCTTTCACGGATACGGATTGCGGCGCAAATAGGCCCTACAATGAAATTTCAAATATAAAGGAGTCTACTATAACATGGCACGTTACACCGGACCTAAATTCAAACTCAGCCGCCGTCTGGGCATTTCCCTTAGCGGTACAGGCAAAGACCTGAAACGCCCTTTCCCACCAGGACAGCATGGCGCTAACCAACGCAGAAAAGTAAGTAACTACGGAATGCAGCTTTTGGAAAAACAAAAACTGCGCCACATGTACGGCTTGGGCGAAAAGCAGTTTAAAACTCTTTTCACTAAAGCACAAAAGATCCAAGGTATCGCGGGCGAAAACTTCATGTTCCTGCTCGAAAGCCGCTTGGACAATCTGGTTTACCGTCTTGGTTTCGCTAACTCCCGTGCAGGCGCACGTCAGTTGGTATCCCACGGACACGTAACCGTTAACGGCAAAAAAGTCGACATCGCTTCTTACCGTGTAAGCGTGGGCGACGTTATCGGACTTCGCGAAAGAAGCCGCGCTATGACTTCTATCAAAGAAGCTTTGGAAAACCGCTCCCACCTTCCAGCTTACCTGGAATATGCTGACGGATCTTTCGAAGGCAAATACATCCGTTTGCCAGAACGCGCTGAGCTTTCCCAAGACATCGATGAGAAACAAATCGTCGAGTTCTACAACCGTTAAGATTTCGCGAACAGCGAATGCAAAGCAAAGCCTCCGGAGAATTCCGGAGGCTTTTTTGTATGCTTGTTCTTGTGCCAGGCGAGATAATTCTATTTAACAAGTCTTTTCCATTCCTTCTGAATTAGCTTCTGTGGTAAATTCAGGATAACTACTGAATCGGAGGAACCTGAATGCATCTAATAAAAGATAATTTAGTCATTCGTGAAGCAACTGCCGACGATGCGCAAATATTGTGCAACTGGTGGAACGATGGAATGATCATGGCCCATGCCGGATATCCTGAAGGTCTCGGTACTACAGTCCAAGAGACTCTGGATATGCTTCAGACTGCTGCCGGCTGCAACCATCGCCTGATCCTGGAAATCGATGGTATGCCCATTGGGGAAATGAACTTTAGAATATTTGCCGGGCACTGCGCAGAGATTGGCATTAAAATCTGCAACTTCAACCACCATAATCAAGGACTTGGGAGTGCGTTTCTTACTATGCTTATCAGCTCCCTGTTTAAGCAGATGGAGATTCAAAAAATCATTCTGGATACCAACCTCAAGAACTACAGGGCACAGCATGTCTATGAGAAGCTCGGCTTTCGCAAAGTTGCGGTTCATCATGACTCTTGGAGAAATCAGCTCGGGGAGCTGCAATCTTCAGTTGACTACGAGTTAACTAAAGAGAATTATGTAATAAAAGCTTCAGCAGATTAGCTGAAATATGCAAAATAACCCCTAAGCTAATGTTAATTTGGCAAACTTCCGCTTGCCTATCTGGACAATGTCGCCCTCCTGCGGCTGGATTTCTCCGTTCGGATCCCCCTGCTTCACCCCGTTCAGCTTCACTGAGCCCTGCTGGATCGAACGTTTAGCTTCGCCATTGGAGCCTGCAAAACCAAGCAGCGTTAACAGCGTGACCAGCTTGATTGTGCCGCCCAACAACTCTTTAGACGGTATGCCGATTGTCTCAATATCCTCCGGGAGCGCACGCTGCTGGAACACCGTAATGAAGTGCTGCTGCGCGGCCTCCGCGGCGGCTGTTCCATGGTACATTCGTACTAATGTATATGAAAGACGCATTTTGACATCCCGCGGATGGGCCGTCCCGTCGGCCAGACCCGCTTTCAAGGCAGCGAGCTCCTGATTGCTGATATCTGTAGCCATTTCGTAGTATTTCAGCATCACCTCGTCCGGCACGGACATCGCCTTGCCATAGATTTCATTAGCCTCTTCATCAATACCGATGTAATTCCCGAGACTCTTGCTCATCTTCTGCACACCGTCGATTCCTTCCAGCAGCGGCATCAGTATAACAGCTTGCGGTTCCAGACCATATTCCTTCTGCAGTGTACGGCCCATCAGCACATTGAACTTTTGGTCCGTACCTCCAATCTCCATGTCGGTCTTAAGAGCAACGGAATCCATCCCTTGCATCAGCGGGTAGAAAAATTCATGAATGCTGATGGCCTGGCCGCTATGGAAGCGTTTGGAGAAATCGTCGCGTTCCATCATCCGGGCTACAGTTACTTTTGCCGCCAGATTTACAACATCCGAGAAGGACATCGGGCTGAGCCATTCCGAGTTGCAGAAGATCTTTGTTTTCTCCGGGTCAAGAATCTTATAAATCTGCTTCTTGTAGGTCTCGGCATTGCGCTGCACATCTTCTTCGCTAAGCTGCCTCCGTGTCTCGGATTTGCCCGTAGGATCCCCGATACGTCCGGTGAAATCTCCGATAACCAGCTGCACCTGATGTCCGAGTTCCTGGAACTGGCGCAGCTTATGAATCACAATGGTGTGTCCCACGTGAATATCCGGCGCCGACGGATCAAGACCCAGTTTGATGTTTAGCGGAATACCCGCAGCAACGGATTTGATCACTTTGCGCTTCATTTCCCCCTCTGGCACTATTTCCACGGCACCGCGCATGATCACTTCCATCTGACGCTCGACTTCCTGCTGTTGGCTGATTGAAAGCTCTTCCCATGTCATTTCCTTATTCCTCCCAGTTTTTCAACACTAATCATTCCAAAGAACGCAAAAAGAGCCTCTCATTCATCCCAAGGGACGAGTAAGAGGCTCGCGGTACCACCCTAATTAAAGATTTGCCGTGCCGGAGCACAAGCATTCTCTTTCACTTCATTGCCATAACGGGCTTGCACCCGGTCCAGGACTACTGAACAAGCGAAATGCGCTTGTAGTTCCTCCGGACAGCTCCAGACTGTAATTCAAAGGGGCCTGCTGCCGGTTCGCACCACCCACCGGCTCTCTGAAACACATGGCTTCCCTTCTACTGATGTCTTTCCACGCTTTTCGAATATCCAATTGAGTAAACTTATACCATAGGACCTTTTAAAAAGTCAACACCTCATGAATTCGACTTTCAGGCAGAAGCGCATTCAAATACGCCAAATTGTGCTATAATAGTTCCGTTAAAAGGAGGATTATCGTCGATGGTTGAGGAGAACAAAAAGAAGACCGTAAAACAGCATCCACCCCGAAGATCCTGGCTCCGCAGGTTCGGTTCAGTCGTAAAGTGGATGTTTATACTCGGCATACTAGGCATTCTGTTTGCTGGTGGTGCCTTGGCAGGCTACATAACTTCCATTGTGAAAGATGATCCTGTGCGCACCGAGGAATTGATTCAGCAGCAAGTCAGCTTGAACGCCGTCACCGGGTTTGCCTATTTCCGGGATGGGCAACCGATCGGTCAGCTTCGAACCGAAGAAGACCGCAGGCTAATTGAATTCAATGATATTCCACAGCTTGTGATTGATGCCGTCCTCGCTATAGAGGACAATAACTTCTATGACCATAAAGGAGTGGATTTCAGCAGTACCCTTCGTGCCGTCAAGCAGAAGCTGCTCAACGAATCGGTCCAGACCGGGGGCAGTACGCTTACCCAGCAGCTCGCAAGACGTGTATTTCTGAATCTGGACCGTACGGAAGACCGCAAAGTGAAGGAAATCCTGCTCTCCCTGCGGCTTGAACGTTTCTTATCCAAACAGGAAATTATTACGGCATATCTTAATAAGGTACCCTTTGGGAACGGCTCCAACGGTTATAATGTGTTCGGTATCAAAGCCGCATCCAAGGGCATCTTCGGTGTGGAGGACCTTGAGAAGCTGAATGTTGCGCAAGCTGCCTATTTGGCCGGTCTGCCCCAGCTTCCTTCCAAGTATTCCGCATTTAACGGGGTGGGTGAATTCAACGAGACGGCCTTTAACAGAGCCATGGAGCGCCAGCAGCTCGTACTGCGGCGGATGCTGGAGGAGAATAAAATCACTTCCTCCCAGTATGATGAAGCGCGCCTCTTTGACATCAAAGGCTCTCTGGCACCGCATTCTAAGAAGGCCTATGCTACATTCCCTTACTTGATGCTGGAAACCGAACGCAAGGCGGCAGAGATCCTACTGTCGATCAACGAAGACAAGAAAGAAGCGAAAGATACCACGAGTTCGGCAGAAGACACAGTGCTTCTGGAGGAAGCCCGTCAGAAGCTAATGACCGGCGGATACCGTGTATACACTACGATTGACAAAAAAGTATACAGCGCTATGCACAGCATCTCCGAGAACAGTGATAATTTCACAAAAGACAGCAAGGCCAGAGGCAAGGAACAGACAGCCGGGATGATGATTGAGAACAAAACCGGAGCCATCCTGGGGATGATCGAAGGCCGGGACTTCAACATTGAACAGATGAACTATGCTACTCAGATGGTCCGTCAGCCCGGCTCGACCATGAAGCCGATTGCTGCTTATCTGCCTGCACTTGATGCAGGTCTGATCCAGCCTGCCGGCATCCTCGACGATGCTCCAATCATATTGAAGGATGGTTCCAAGGGATTCCACATCCCCAAGAATGCCAACAACCGTTATCAGGGTCTGGTTACCGCCCGCTATGCGCTTAACAAGTCTTTGAACATTCCTGCGCTCAAGCTGTTTAATGAGAAGGTTGGCATCGAAGACGCCTGGGCTTTTTCCAAGAAGCTGGGGATTACGACCATCCAGGATGAAGACTACAGTGCAAAAACCGGCGTAATCGGCGGTCTGCGTTATGGTGTATCCGTCGAGGAACTGACCAATGCCTACTCCTCCATCGCGAACAATGGCGCTTTTACCGATGCCTATATGATCGAGAAGATCGTCGATTCGGAAGGAAAAGTCGTTTACCAGCATAAGGTCAATCCGGAGCAGGTCTACTCCAAACAGACGGCATACCTCATGACGGATATGCTGCGCACAGTCATTACCGACGGAACTGCCAGCACTGTCAGAAAGAATTATAAACACTTCAAGGACGTACCGATTGTCGGAAAGACTGGTTCTACCCAGAATTACGGCGATGTGTGGTTTATGGGCTATTCACCGGATGTCACTCTCGGAATGTGGGTTGGCTATAAGGAGCAGATCAATACGCTCCAGGGAGATGCCCAGAAACGGCAGGCCCAGACGTTATGGACCAAGGTCATGAATGCTGTTATTGACAAGCGGCCTGAGCTGTTCGTAACGAAAGAGTTCAGTAAGCCTGACGGCATCGTCAAAAAGACGGTTTCGGCGTACAGCGGCAAGCTGCCTACCTCTTTAACCGACAAGTTTACTACAGACATGTTCAATGCCAAGTATGTACCGACTGAAAGTGATGACGGTATATCCAAAGCCAAATACATCACATACAAAGGCGTGAATTATATTCCGCTGGAAGGAACCCCTGAGGATTTCCTGAAGGAGAAGATCGTGGTGAAACGCGAGAAGCCGATTCAGGATCTGGTCAAGGAGCTGCTCGCTGCTTTCCCTGCAATGAAAGAGCATAAGGATTTGTCATATTATATGCCGGCTGATGCCAAAACCGATTTCCCGACCGAGGTGGATCCGCGTGTCGACGACGGTACAGCTCCTGCTGCTCCAGGCGAAGTAAGCGTGTCTTACAACAGCGGCAAAGCCGTAATCAGCTTTACGCCTAGCAGCTCATCAGACGTTGTAGGCTACCGGCTGTACCGTTCCATGAACGGAGGCCCATTCAAGAAACAGCTTGTACAGTCAGCCGGTGAAGGCACCGCTTTCTCATCAGGCACACCTTCCAGTGTGAATGCCACCTTCTACGTGGCTGCCGTTGATGTGGCCGATCATGAGTCAGCTTCCGGCAGTGTAGCCGGGGGTGCTACCCCGACTCCCGAAGCGACGCCTGCTCCGACAGAACTGCCGGGGACAGAACCAACGCCGGAAGGGGAGATTATACCGGGTGCTACCGAAGATCCCGGTATGATCATCGTTCCGCCAGTGAACGGAACGGAGACACCTCTTGACAGCGGAAGTGGAAGTAACGCTGCCGGAGGAAATGCTACCGGCAACGGGCAATAACCGCTATAGCGGATTGCCTGAGGCAATCCATACAGAACAGCAAAAACACCGTTTCCGCGGATTCGCGGGAAACGGTGTTTTTTGTTATGCTGCCGGTATGGCTTAGTCCTCAATGGTCGACAAATCCCCTTCAGGCAGATGCAGCTCCCAGGCTTTCAGCACCCGGCGCATAATTTTGCCGGAGCGTGTCTTGGGCAGCTTATCTTTGAATTCGATCTCCCGGGGCGCTGCATGAGCGGATAAACCGGCTTTGACAAAAGCGGCGATCTCTTCTTTAAGCTCCGTGGTCGGATAATAACCTTCCCGCAAGGAAATAAACGCCTTGATGATCTCTCCCCGCAGCACATCAGGTTTGCCGATGACTCCAGCCTCGGCTACCGCCGGATGCTCTACCAGCTTGCTCTCCACCTCAAATGGACCAATCCGTTCACCAGAGGAATTGATTACATCATCTATCCGGCCCTGGAACCAAAAATAACCATCCTCATCCATGTAGGCTGAGTCACCCGAGAT
Source organism: Paenibacillus sp. FSL M7-1046 (assembly GCF_038007405.1). NCBI lineage: Bacteria > Bacillati > Bacillota > Bacilli > Caryophanales > Paenibacillaceae > Paenibacillus > Paenibacillus sp. FSL M7-1046. The sequence continues at coordinate 6,827,739 of NZ_JBBOXB010000001.1, forward strand.
ATACCATCCGGGAATCCGGAAATACTCGTCGTATTTGGCCTTATTGTTCCAAATGGCGCCCATCATGGACGGCCAAGGGGTTCGAATCGCAAGATTTCCCATGGAATAAGGCGGCAGTACATTGCCCCGGTCGTCCAATATCGCTGCTTCAATGCCCGGCAGCGGACGTCCCATGGAGCCCGGCTTAATGTCCATCCGCGGGTAATTGCAGATTAACTGCGCGCCTGTCTCTGTCATCCACCACGTATCATGAATGCGCTGATGATAGAATTTGTCACCCCAGCGGACAACTTCCGGATTTAACGGCTCCCCTACGGACAGCACATGGCGCAGGCTGCTTAGGTCGATGCCCTCCAGGCTAGCCTCCCCTGCTCCCATCAGCATGCGGAAAGCGGTAGGTGCACTGTACCATACAGTAACGGCGAAACGCTCAATCGTCTTGTACCAGTCCTGCGGGCTGAAACGCCCGCCCCGCACCACATTGGTTACTCCGTTCAGCCAAGGGGCAAAGATGCCATAAGAAGTGCCGGTGACCCAGCCTGGATCAGCCGTACACCAATAGACATCGTCAGGCTGCAGGTCCAGTACGATTTTGCCGCTATAATAGTGTTGGATCATTGCTCTTTGTACATGATAGACACCTTTGGGTTTACCTGTGGAACCCGAGGTGTAATGCATAATCAGCCCGTCATCCAAACTGAGCCACTCGGGCTCAAGTTCAGCTGAAGCTGCCACCATCTCTTGTTCAAAGCCTAATATCCCCTGCTCCACATCGGTTGCACCGCCGACAACAATAATATGGCGCAGTTCCGGCAGCTCACTCTGCTTCACCCGGTGTAGGAGCTCCGGTGTAGTCACCAGCGCCACTGCACCGCTGTCCTCAAGCCGGTCCTTAACCGCCGTTTCCATAAATGCCTCGAATAGCGGACCAGCCACTGCTCCGATCTTAAGAATACCCAGCAGACTGAAATACAGCTCCGGCTTCCGCGGCATAAAAATAAACACGCGGTCTCCTTTGCCAATGCCGTGCTTGCGCAGAACGTTGCCGAACCGGTTGGAGCGTTCCTGCAAATCGGAGAAGGTATATCTTTCCTCTCTCGACGAATCGCTGTAAAGTAAGGCGGTTGACGCCCCACGGCCTTCCTGCACATGACGGTCCACGGCTTCATGGGCCATATTCACCTTGCCGGTACTATACCAGGAGAAGTCCCTCTCTACATCCTCCCACCGGAATTCGCTGACTGCCTGGGAATAATCCGCCATATTTGCGTTTTGCACGGTGCCCGGCAAAATTTCGCTGTGGACTTGCCCCATTACTCTTGCCTCCCTTACTAGTTTGATTTAAGCTTTAAGGGCGAGATTGATTTCCATGAAAATCCTGTCAATGTATTAAATGTGAAGTTTTTATGTCGGAATTAGTATATCACAGCAAGCGGTTACATTCCATATTTTAGTTAAGCGAAGGGAGCCCATTCATGGAGCACCGCAAAATCCGCGTTTCCCATACCTTTGTATATAACAGCAAGAATATTACAGTCAGTGGACCTTTATCTCCAGGCCTGCTGGAGGGCCTGCATATGCATCCTGATCTGGATGCCTTCCGCAAACCAAGCGAACAGCTGGAAGCACTCATAGACATCGCAGGCCTGCCTGAGGGGCGGGTGATCGCCGCTGTCGAAGACCAAACTGTTATAGGCTATGTAACCTTTCACTATCCGGATGAAATGGAGCTTTGGTCACAGGGGGGAATGATGGATCTCATTGAGCTGGGGGCTGTAGAGGTGGCTAACGGGTATAGAGGGAGCGGGCTTGGCAAGCTGTTGATTTCCACCGCCTTTGAGCGGGAGCAGTTGGAGAACTGCATCGTATACACCACGGAATATTACTGGCACTGGGACCTGAAAGGCAGCGGGCTTGATGTATGGGCCTACCGGAAAATGATGGAGAAGCTGATGAAAACCGTAGATATGGTATGGTATGCTACGGATGATCCGGAAATCTGCTCTCATCCGGCCAACTGCCTTATGGTCCGTATCGGACGGGAAGTTCCGATGTCGTCTCAGGAAACCTTTGACAGAGTGCGCTTCAGACAGCGCTTTATGTATTAGGATAACCTGCTCTGCCCGATCACATTGCCTTCAGCATATATTCAAGTATGGCATGGGAACGCTCGGAAGCCTCTACTGTGAATTCGTGATAATTGACATTCGCCGACCCGTCAGCCTTATCTGACATTGAACGTAGGATGACAAAGGGGATTTCATTCATGAAGCACACCTGTGCAACAGCAGCCCCTTCCATCTCGGCGCAGGCGCCGTTTAGCTCCAGCCGCAGCTTGGCAACCAACTCTGCACTGGCTATAAATTGATCACCGGACAACACAACTCCGGTCACGGATTGCTGCTTAAGGTCATGACAGGCTTGTTCAGCAAGCTGCACCAGTGTTTGATCTGCCGGAAAGGCGGAAATCTCCTGATAAGGAATAACCCCTCTGGGGTATCCCAATGCAGATACATCCATATCATGCTGAATACACTGCGAAGAAATCACGATATCACCGATGTTCAGTCCAGGATGAACTGCACCTGCTACTCCTGTGAACAATACCCGCGAGACGCCGAAGCTGTCCAGCAGAATTTGCGTCGTGACCGCAGCGTTGACTTTGCCTACCCCTGATTTGCACAAAACAGCCGACTTGCCAAACACCGTCCCTGTGTAGTACTTTATACCTGCCTTAACCGTTGTCAGCCTATTGTCCATACTCTCCAGCAGCAGTTTAATTTCTTCATCCATGGCTCCGATTAATCCGAACACTTCACTCATCGGTACTCCTCCTGATCATTAATTATATGTATACAGCATAAAAAGCCCCAAAAGGAGCTTTTTACGATCTTATATGCTACTTGTAAGCCAGTATTATTTGTTCACATGATTGACGGACAAGCGGAGAATCGTTTCATGCGGCAGAATGACGCGCGGATTCTCAACGGTTTCCTTCTTCATCAGCTTCGTGAGCAGTCTCATAGCTACCGCTCCCAAGTCATACATTGGCTGGGCTACAGTCGTCAATAGAGGGCGAACCATCGAAGCCATGCGGATGTTATCCACACTGATGATCGAGAAATCATCCGGCACCTTAAGGCCTTCATCCTGGATGCTGTGAATGGCGCCAATTGCCATTTCATCTGTTGCGGCAAAGATCGCAGTTGGTTTCTTCTTAAGGCCCAGGAAGTACTTCATGGCTTCGACACCGGATTCGTACCGGTAATTACCGATTCGCACGAGATCCTCCTGATACTCAATACCTGCAGCTTCCAGTGCTTTCTTGTAGCCATGGAAACGTGCATAACCGTTTGCAGGATCCTGCAGCGTTCCGCTGATCATTGCAATCTCACGATGACCGTGGCGGATAAGTGTGTTGACAGCGTCAAATGCAGCATTCTCATGATCGATATCAACCGAAGGATAGGTTCCCTTCTCATCACGCGTTGCGCAAAGAACAATCGGTACGGCAGAAGTCTGGAAGGCTTGGATATGTTCTTCCGTCACTGTTCCGCCCATGAAGAGCAGCCCGTCCACTTGTTTCTCAAGCAGGGTGTTGATGACCCGGATTTCCTTCTCTTTGCGCTTGTCTGCGTTACACAGAATAATATTGTAATGATACATATTGGCGATATCTTCAATCCCGCGTGCAATTTCAGCAAAAATCGAGTTTGAGATATCGGGGATGACAACCCCAACAGTTGTCGTTTTCTTGCTGGCGAGTCCTCTCGCCACGGCATTTGGACGATAGCCCAAACGCTCAATCGCTTCAAAAACCTTCTTCCGAGTCTGCGGTTTCACATTGGGGTTATTATTCACAACCCGTGATACCGTAGCCATAGATACGCCTGCTTCTCGAGCTACATCGTAAATGGTTACCGTCAAATTACTCTCTCCATTGCGATAAATTTTATCGTTCGACTAATTAAAATTATGATACGACACTTTGTACAATTGTGCAATGATAACGCTTCATTTTCCTTTCAAAATTCTTTCAAAGGCTGAACACATCATCCTGACGCGGGCTGTATTCACTAATGCTTCAATATAGCTCTCCACTCGCAAAACTGAAATATCAGCAGCCAGGGAAGGGGTGGAAATCAGCAATAGTTCTCATCCGCGCTGCCACAATTCAACTAACCTAGTACTATCGTAACAAAAAGCGCGTGAAAAATCCAACATTCGTGAAAAATTTTCAATGATTTTGCAGAAAAAACTTTTCATTTAGCGCTTTTTGTACATTGTAACGTCAATTGTGACAGTCTTTGAGCCGTTTCTTCCATCCATTTCAGGTCAGCCAGATCCCCGGCAACGCGATAGACATCAAGTAACAGATCAATACGGCTTTGAATAGCTGAGCGAATGCTCTCTTCCAGCTCAGAAATACCGCCGTGGAAAAAGCCCGAGGAGAAAGTTTCCTTCAGCACATTGGCCCATTCATTTATGTCAGCAAGAGAAAGATGGAGTTTGGCTGGATGCTCCCCCATCTCACCGATCAGTTCGCCCAGATCCCGTTTGATAAAGGGCAAGGGTTCGTAACGGGCACATACTCCGCAGGTGTAGACCGGAACATGGGTAATCTTTATCTTACCGCTATAAATCAATGTATGCATATGTATAGTCATAACTCCGCCGCAGCCGCATGTCTTCTTTACCAGATTGTCTTTTTTCATCTCCCACACCTCAGGAATAATATTGAAACAACACGAGAGTCCGCCTTTTCAATAGCTATATTCGACCTCTCTCTCCATAATCCCTGCTGATTTGCATATAAAGATTTATTTGGCAATTAACCCAGTGTTTTCAATACCGAAAGATGACTTCATATTTCAAATTTGATAGAATGTACAGGACAAGAATCATATTCCTGAAAGGAGCTGCAGAACATGAGACTGGCCGGTAAAAAGGTCATCGCACTTGTAGACGATGAATTCGAAGATTTGGAGCTCTGGTATCCCGTATACCGGGTAAGAGAAGAAGGAGCCGAAGTGCATCTGGCAGGCCTAACGAAGGACAAGACTTATGTCGGCAAATACGGGGTTCCCGCCACAGCTGAATATTCCTGGGATGAGCTCAGCGCAGCCGATTACGACGGCATTCTGGTACCGGGAGGCTGGGCGCCCGATAAGATCCGCCGTTACAGCGCCGTACTAAAGCTGGTACAGGATTTCAATGAAGCCAAGAAGCCGATCGGCCAAATCTGCCATGCAGGCTGGGTGCTGATTTCAGCCAAAATCCTGGAAGGCGTAACCGTTACTTCTACGCCCGGCATCCGTGATGACATGGAAAATGCCGGAGCCATCTGGAAGGACGAGCCCGTGGTTACTGACGGGCATATTATCTCCGCCCGCCGGCCGCCGGATCTGCCGCCTTACGGCAAAGCCTTCTGCGATGCTCTAGCCGGAGAATAAGCTGAAAGCAATCTTCTCACAAAGATAATTAAGCCCTGCCTCTCAACTTACCGAGGTGCAGGGCTTGTTGCCGCGTTAAGGCAGCTATTTGCGGATGGAGAGGGATACCGTTTCCTTCAGCGGATTCGGGTAGCCGTTCAATGTGAATGTCAATGGCTGAGGAAGCTTTGCTTTGCCTAAAGCATAATAATACAATGTTGGCGGTAAGGCCGCCTTGTCTGATGACTCCTTGCGCGCCGGAATACTGATATCGGACATAATGGTGGAGTACACCTGGCCTGAGGCATCCTTAAACTCATCGTTTAACAGCAGTATTATTGAATCAGAAAATCTGGTCTTTGGTGACGGTGAATAATATTCCAGAATCATGGTGGAACCTTCTGCAGTACTGTTTACGGAGACCTTCAAATTTTTATCGGGTGCTTTAATAATCTGCTGCTTCTCTGTGTCGATAATCAATTCCGTTGCATCCTTGGCCAGCGCATGAATTCCGTCAATCTGCAGTCTGAGCGGCTGCTTGGAATTGTTATCATTTGCAAATACCAGACTCTTCTTGCCTTCTACAACTAGTGTACGGAATGAACTTAGACTCATAAATTGATCTTCACTGCCTAATAACATTCTGGGATTAAGCAGTGCGAAAATCCGCTTTGAATTCTGCGGATTATACTCCTCTTCCACATAAATACCGGTTGTTGAAATGTATACCTCATTGACATCGACCTCTTGTCCTGCAATGGTCAGAGTACGGTCTACATGGATGAGTTCTCCTGTTTTAGCCATTTTATCGTGATCAAGGGTGACCGGTACGGACAGTTGTGCCAGAGGCTTTACTCCACTTGAAGTAGCTGTCTGTGTCTTCTCACCAAGATTCAGTTCCAATGTGATCTGATCAGGCAGTGACCTGAAATCGCCGCCCCACTGCAATACCTCATAACCGAGGGTAATACCTGGCTGCACATCTTTAGGAGACCACGCGTTAGGATAGTTCACGGCTGAATATCCTTCACCCGCAAACTGTAGACGGTTCACCTGCGACTTACGGCTCGTATTGTTTTGCAGCGAATACAATATGAGGATTCCCTTGCGGTCGGCGGCGATCCCATCCACCGTTAGCACGTACCCATTCTGCTGTGCCGAAGCACCGCTGATGCGCTGTACTAATCCCGCATCGATTGCCGACGATACCGTAATATTGCTGCTTGCCACTTTACGGTATGCCTCAAATGCATTGCTGCTCTGGGCTGATACCAGCGGACTCTGGGCATTTTGCGGCTCTGACTGCTTACCGATCCAAGGGAAGGCAAACAACATCACAATTGCCAATACCGCCGCTATACCGATCGAATACCGCTTGCCTGCAGATATACGGTAACTTCGGGGTCCAGACATCCCGCTGCGTATCGCCGCATTCAATTTGATCTCCGATATCTCCTCTACCTGCCCAGACAACCCGTCAAAATATTCCTTCAGCAAATTCTCCTCGCTACCGGCCATGTACAAGTCCCCCTTTCATTTGGTCACGCAGCTGCTTTAAGCCCTTATTCAGCCAGGTCTTGACCGTCCCCTCCGGCTTGCCGAGGACTTCCGCAATCTCTGTAAGTGTCATATCACGGTAATATTTCAGTACAAGCACCTGACGGTATTTCAATTTCACACTGTCAAGGGCCTGTTCCATGTCCAGCTTGCGGTCACTGGTCATTTCCATCACTCCAGTACTGCCTGCATTCGCAGGCTCTACGGAAACTAACCGTTTTCTCCGCTTCAGTTCATCGTTGCAGCAGTTGATCAGAATTCGTGTCACCCAAGGTGCAAACCGTTCCGGATCTTTGAGACTTTTCCGTTTGCTCCACGCCCGGTACGTAGCTTCCTGCAGCATTTCGAGTGCATCTGACTCACTGCGGAAGTAACTGAAAGCGATCCCGTATAGTATTTTCTTTTGCTCTGATACGAGCCGGATAAAAGCCTGTCCACTCTCATCACCAAACTGGACCCGTTCAGCCTCCATTAGATTTTCCATTCTCCGCTTGCTTTGCCTCCCTCATACAGCAGCCTCAAAAAGCGCCTTTTTATACTTTCATCTATACTGACTCTCCCAAGGGAAAAACGGTTTTGCTTTTTTTATAAATGGCTGTTCAAGACCAGTAACGCAAAAAGCCCGGCGCGTTCGCCGGACCCTTCACTTCTTCGAATATTATTCTGATTCCCTAAGACTAGGATGTCTTCTCTTTCGGATCTTCACCCGCACTCAGCGATAGGCCACTCCGTCCTGCAAATGCGCTTAGCATCTCTTCTGTCTGCAAACTGGTACGGTGCCGGAAACATGCTTTGGCCATCTCACTGGCTTCCGACGCCAGTGTGTTCAGTGTACGGTGCTTCACCCGGAGCAGCGCCTGCGGCGACATACTCAGCTCGCTGATTCCCAGCTCCAGCCAGAGCGGCAGAGACCGTTCATCGGCAGCCATTTCACCACAAATACTCACGCCGATGCCAACTTGCCGCGCAGCTTCCACTGTCATGCGAATCATGCGCAATACCGCTGGATGATAAGGGTGATACATATGGGCGATCTGTTCATTCATCCGGTCAACAGCCAGCACATATTGCACCAGATCATTTGTCCCAATGCTGAAAAAGTCCACTTCTTCCGCCAGCAGATCCGCGATCATAACGGCAGCCGGAACTTCAATCATAATGCCTACCGGTACATTGCGGTTATACGGAATGCCTTGCTCGTCCAGCTCTGCCTTGACCTCGTTCAGCACCGCTTTGGCAGCTTGTACTTCTTCTACGGAAGAAATCATCGGGAACATCATCTTCACATTGCCGTAGTGGCTGGCACGCAGGATCGCAGTCAGCTGTGTTTTGAACATATCTTTGCGGTCGAGACTGATCCGGATGGCGCGGTAGCCCAGGAATGGGTTCTGCTCGTCAGGAAGCTGGAAATAATCCAGATGCTTGTCTCCCCCGATATCCAAGGTACGGATTACAACGGTGTTGCTGCCAACCTTTTCGGCGACAAGCTTATAGACCTCAAACTGCTCTTCTTCTGTCGGGAAGGAATGGCGGTCCATGTACAAAAATTCCGTACGGAACAAACCAACGCCCTCCGCTCCGTACTTCAGGGCCATATCCAGCTCTTTGACCGAGCTGATATTACCGGCCAGCCGCAGAGATACACCATCTTTGGTAATGGCCTCCACTGTAGCAAGCAGCTCCAGCTGTTCTCTCTTACGCTGCTGCTTATCGCGTCTCGCTGCGTAGTCTCTTACCGTTAGCTCATCCGGATGAAGCTGCAGAATCCCGGTTTCACCGTCGAGCACCAGCAGATCTCCGGTCTGAATCGGATTGGGCAGTTTGTTCTCCAAGCCAGCCACCAGCGGAATACCAAGCGCCCGGGCCATTATGGAGGAATGGGAAGTTTTGCCGCCCATCATGGTGACAATTCCCAGCACATAGACCGGATTCAAATGAACCAACTGAGAGGGAGATAACTCCTTCGCCACCAGTATATAGGGCTGTGTATCAGACGGCAGAGTTACCTCGGGTGCACCCAGCAAATGCTTTAGCAGACGGTTGCCGACATCCTTGATATCAACTGCCCGCTCTTTCATATATTCATCGTCCAGCAGATCAAACATCGCTACAAAATGGTCAATGGCTTCCTTGACCGCCACTTCAGCCGCCTTGTATTGGCGTTCGATAATGCCACGGATTTCACTCATGAACACGGGATCATCCAGAATTGCCAGATGGGCGTCAAAAATACTCGATTCCTCCGGCCCCACGACTTCCCTGAATTCTCTTTTGATAAACTCAATTTCATCTTTCGAGGTGCGGATTCCTTCGTATAAACGCTCAAATTCCTTGGCCAGATCCACCGGATTTACCTGCGTATCCGGCAGGCTCCATTCCCAGTTCGGCAAGACAAAGGCCTTCCCGATGGCAACACCTGCTGCAGCGCCTATGCCTTGTATCATGCTTCAATCCCTCCAACATTGCTTTCATGTAATACCACGGACATTACGGACGATTGCCCCTTTTTCACAGTTTTAAATGGAGCATAGCTCCAGGATTTCACACGGTCAGGGTTGGTAATCACCATCGGTGTAGCAAGCGAAGCCGCATGTTCACGCAAAAAGGTAAGATCGAATCTCACCAGCAACTGGCCCGGCTCCACACTGTCCCCTTCCTGCACAAGCGCCTCAAACGGCCCCTTAAGCTGTGAAGTGTCGATCCCGATATGCATAAGCACTTCCAGCCCTTCGGGCGTTGAGATGCCCACTGCGTGCATTGTAGGGTACACGTGCATCACCTTGCCAAACACGGGTGAGACCAGCTCCCCTTTATCCGGGAAAAAGGCCACCCCGTCCCCAACCAGCTTCGCGGCAAAAATATGGTCCGGCACTTCCTCAATCGGCATCATTCGGCCCTGCATTGGAGAACTGAACAGCACCTGCGGCAGATCACGAAGCATCAGCTTGTCAATCTCCTCACGGATTAGCTCTGAGTAGGTGCCGAATACCACCTGCACGTTCCCGCCGCCCAGCTTTATAATTCCGGCCGAGCCCAATCCCTTGAGCGCCCCGGTATCAATGAATCGGTCATTATGCACAGTTAATCTTAAACGGGTGATGCAAGCCTGAACTTGTACGATGTTCTCTTTGCCCCCCAGCGCCTCCAGAATGAGCGGAGCCTGATACGGGATATTCCCTGCCCAGTCGCCCAGTTCAGAGCCTTCCTCACGCCCCGGCGTCGGAATCTGGAAACGGCGGATCGCCCAGCGGAACACGTTATAATAGACAATCCCATAACCGATCCCGATCGGGATCAGCAGCCAGGCGCGCTGCGACAGGTGCAGGTTCAGGATGAAGTCAATTACCCCTGCCGAATAAGAGAAGCCATGATGGATGCCAAGCGAATAGGTCAGCACCATCGCAAGACCGGACATGACTACGTGCAGTGCGAATAAATATGGCGAAGCGAACAGGAAAGCGAACTCAATTTGCTCCGACACACCGGTCAAAAAGCAGACCATTGCGGCACGCAAAAAAGTTTTGCGGATCTTCGGCTTCAAATCCTCCCGCGCTTCCTGAATAATAGCTAAGGCAATCGCTGGCAATGCGAACATCATGATCGGAAAAAGTCCGGCCATAAAGATGCCCGCAGTAGGATCTCCCGCAAAAAACCGCGGCAAATCCCCCTGGACGACCGCGCTGCCGTCAGGAGTAGCAAAGCTCCCCAGCTGAAACCAGAACAAATTATTTAAAATATGATGGAGGCCAAAGGCCGTAAGCACCCTGTAAAGCACCCCGTAGACGAACACGCCATATCCGCCGGTCGCCTGTATATCCCGGAAAAGCACGTCCAGCCCTTGCTGAAGCAGCGGAGAAACGCCGAGCATCACCCAAGCGAATAAGGCCGAGAACAGGCCCATGAACAGCAGGACAAACCGCGAACCTCCGAAGAATTGTATGGCTTCTGGAAGCTTGATATTTTTAAACCGGTTATGCGCCACGCCGGCGACAATCCCGAGTATGATTCCGATTAATGTAGCAGGCTGAATATCCCCGTTCCCCATATGGGTAACAATCCGGTCATAAGTAAACATTCCAGCCAGTGCAGCCAGCCCAGCCGGTCCGGCTTGATTAGACAACCCCCACGCTACGCCGACAGCAAACAAATAAGGCATGAAATAAAATATTCCCTGCCCCGCATATGTAGTCACTTCGGATACCGAAGAAAGTCCCCATGCAGACCACGGTAAGCTGCCCAGACTAAGCAGGATGGCGGCCGCCGGAAGCACCATGGTAGGAAGCATTATGGCTCTGCCCAACTGCTGCAATGATCCGAGCCAATTCAAGGTGACCCTCTCCTTTCATTCTATATTGAATGGTACGCGCTGCGACAGCTTTTGTCAAAAGAATGCGGCAAGAATTAGGATACCACGGTTCCCGTGATTATGGGAAACTTTATTCGTAATTTAGTGTGGTCTGGATGTGGCGTTCGCTGCTGTGAAGGAAACAGAGAAGTAGGCCTTATAAGGCATTATAACGATCATTAGTGAGCATGCGTGGGCATGAGGAATCGATCCAGCTACTCCAGCTACTCCAGCTACTCCAGCTACTCCAGCTACTCCAGCTACTCCAGCCTCTTAAGTGTATTCTGTATAGGCATGTTGATTAACCAGAAAAAGGTAGAAAAAAGGCCGCTCATTCGGTAAAGTGTTTGTACCCCTACAAACATCCGAAACGAGGCGACCTCATGAAAAAGTCTACTTCATTATCGAATATTCTGCAATTGGTGATTCCCGAAGAAAAAATGCTCCCATTCTTGGAAGAACTAAAGTATATCGATGTGGCGCGAAAGTTTACTGTCTATGATTTATTTCTATTTTTGGCCGAAGCCGCCTTCCAGCAGTGGGAGGGGTATCGGGACGGAGAACAGCGAATGGCCCTTTGTGGGCAGCGTTCTGTGGATCACTCAACCCTCTCGAAAAAAGCCAAAGACGTTCCTTTTCAATTATTCAAGCGTTTGCTAGATCTCATGATTGGGCTGTGCAATCGAAAGACTCGGCGTGTACTCGGTATTCCGAAGGAGCTGCTAATCGTTAATTCCACTACGATTACGGTAGGTCTGGGACGGTTGACTTGGGCTCCGCACAAAGGCCAAAAAGCAGGCGTTAATCTACACGTGGGGATCATTGGAGACCAAGGCGAATTGCACAAAGTTACCGAAACGACTGGATATGAGCCTGATTTGAAGAGTTGCCCTGACCTGCTGGACAGAAGATTTATTTTGGTGGCAGACCGATCTTATGGTAAACACAAGCTGTTTGACAGTTACCAAGAGCAGGAAAACCGGCAGTACTTTGTGATTCGGCTTCGGGATAATACAACCTTTACGAATCCAATCTCACGATGTCGAAAGCGTCCCTTTTCGGGAAGTATTAAGCAAGATTTGATCTGCCAATTGGGAAAGAACATGGCACTCTCCCAGAACAGATTTCGGGTGGTCATCCTAGAGGATCCCAAAGGAAATCCCGTTATTCTCGCCACAAATCTGCACTGGTATTCCCCCGAAGGAATTGCAGAAATCTATAAAAAACGGTGGCAGATCGAAGTCTTTTTTCGTTGGATTAAGCAGCATCTAAACATTCCAAAATTATTCGGAACAACACCAAATGCAGTGTATGGACAGCTGTACACAGCTTTACTGATTTATGTTTTGCTTAAGTTCCTGTTTGAGCAGGGAAATGCTGCGGTGCATCCGAGTGCTAAATTAACATTCGTCGACTTTGACCGGTTATTTACTTTGGAAACTTTACCACCGGAATGGAGGATTTATTTAGCCAATGTAGTGTTTCCCACTTCCATAATTTAGCTAATCAACAGACCTGTATTTTGTACAACTAAAACAGCACTTTCAAACAGTAATATTAGTTTAACTGCACTTTATACATCTACAAATCGCATTTCCTGCTCCAAAGAACCATTTAGCAACTTTTAGTTGTACCAAGTGCAGCTAAACTTCAAAAAAGAAACTTTCAGCATCATTTAGTTGCACGAAGTGCATTTATTCCATTTTTATCCTAGTATTTAATCAAACCTCACCCTAGTTCCTTCATTCCATCTGCACCTCAATCAGACTGCATTCAAGAATGCAGTCAAGATTGCTTTGTTTTGCTTTTCATTTCCCTATCCACTTACCATATTTGATCAGCCTGCATTGCTTTTACTTCGTAGAACCGCACCCTCTGCTTTGGATTTACCGGTTTGAGTAATCCTTTGTCACTGAGTGACTGTAACAGCCTCCGGGCCGTACGATAGTTAATCTTGAAATGGTCGCACACATCTTTGGGGCGGAGCGGTTTAGCGATACGCCAGGCCAGGCGCAGCACTTCTTTCTCTTCGGACAAAATATCTGCGGCTAGCGTCTTTCTGGCTAAATACGGCGCAAGTACCAGTTGCAGGAGCATCCTGCATACTTCAGGATGCTGCTGAACATCGTCGAAGGAAAAGTGGAGCATCCTCCAGCCCATCCCGGTGAGGAAACTATCGCGGTTCAAGGAATAGCTGAACTTCTCGCGGTCCATGTCTTTGACATGACTTTGAAAGCCGTCGCATTCGATCCCGAACCGGCCCCCATTTTGCGGCAGAAAGGCGAAGTCCAAGAACTGCGATTTGCGGTTCCAATCGTAAACTTCATATTCCGGATGCAAATGCTCAAGCGATTCAAACAGCGGCCACCACACATTCTGCAAAAACAGCCGCTCCGCAAAATTGTGACCTCTGACCAGCCTCCCCTTACGCTCCCCACTTCTCTCCGTCGTATGCTGCTCGATGAATAAACGATGTGCTTCCTCAAACTCCATCTGATCCCCTCCCGTAAATAAAAAAAGAACGCCCATCTCCCGCAAAATAATCACGGCTAAATGGACGTTCTTCGTCTAATTCCAGTATAGCAACACAGCCTGGCTATTTCTAGATGAAATAGGATCAGAGCAGCAAAACTTGCTATGTACCCTTCCTTCCCCACCTAGGCTAAAGGGTTCCGGGGTTCCGGGGTTCCAGAATTACGAAAGTACTGGATTCTCCCCGGACTCCCCCTGAATACTACTGCCGGCTGCGCCCGTGCATCGTGATCGCTTCCTCGACCTTGATGCAGCGGTCCATGATTGCCGTCATGCCATGCTCTGCGGCGATGTCAGCAGCCTCCTTGCTGATAATGCCCTGCTGGAGCCACAGCACATGTGCGCCGATATCAGCTGCCTCCTGCGCCACTTCGGCGCAGTATTCGCTGCGGCGGAACACATTGACAATGTCCACCGGCTCCGGTATTTCAGCCAGCGTATGGTAGCATTTCTCCCCTAGAATCTCACCGTCTACTGTAGGATTAACCGGAATAATCCGGTATCCGCGGCTCTGCATCGCATAAGCCACCATATAGGAGGTACGGTCCGATTTGTCAGAAAGGCCTACAACAGCAATATTACCTGCGGAAGCAAGAATATCACCGATTTGCTCCCGGGTCGGGTTCTCAAAGCTCATGTTTGTTACCCCTTTCGCTTTAGTGCCGAATCAGCAGGTGAAACCAAAACTTCCTATTATAAGCCGACTTCGCCTGGATCAGCATCCTTTATTGTTATTGTACCCACTCCACATTTGCTCCAAGCGCGCGCAGGTGGTCGAAATATTGCGGATAGGACTTGGCGACATGATGGGCGTCCTTAATCAGCAGCGGCTTGCGGGCACGAAGGCCCACTACCGTCAGTGCCATGATTACCCGGTGATCATAATGCGCATTGATTGTTACTCCACCTTCGACACCCTCAGGCATGCCATGCACGATGATCTCGTCGCGGCGTTCCTCAACCTTAGCTCCGGCACGGGCCAGCTCCGTCAGATAGTCGGTAATCCGGTCGCATTCCTTGTAACGCAGATTCTCCACGTTGTAGAAACGTGAGGTCCCTTCAGCAAATACCGCCGCCGCCACCATCGCCAGCACGGCATCGGTTGCCGCATCGCCGTCGAATTCCACAGCCTTTAGAATGCCGTTTCCCTGTACATGTACTGTGCCGTCTTCGTGAGTAAGCGGTACTTCCATCATACGCAGCACATCCACAATTGCCCGTTCCCCTTGCTTGCTCTTCTCGGCAAGCCGGTGAATTTTCACATCCGATTGGGTGACAGCCGCTGCCGCAAGTACAGCCGCAGATCCCGGATAATCCCCCTGCACAGTGTAAGATTTGGCCGCATACGCCTGGCGCCCCGGCACCTTAAAGGACATATAATCGTCAGCAGCATGAACTACGATTCCTGCCTGCTCCAGCACCTCCAGCGTCTGGCCGACAACAACCTTCGACTTCAGATCATCCAGTACGATGATCTCGCTGTCCTCTTCAAGCAGCGGCGTCAGGAAGAGCAGTGCACTAAGATACTGTGAGCTTACTGCACCGGAGACGGTAATCCTGCCGCCAACCGGCTTGCCGCCGCGAATGGTAATCGGAAGTCTTCCATTATTATGCTCCACTTGAACACCAATCTGGCCGAGCGCTGCAATGAGATCGTCATGCGGGCGTTTGCCCAGAGAATCCGGGTACGTGTTCACGAAAGTCACCTCCGGGCTCAGCGCAGCTACAGCCATCAGAAAGCGCAGGACGGCCCCGGCATTCCCTACATTAAGTTCCTTGACGTCACGGGGATGCCGGCCAAAGCCTTGAATGACAATCTTCTCTTCATCCTCCGTAAGAACCGCTCCAAGATCGGCGATACATCTGCGGATCGCATCACTGTCCTCACTATGTGCAGGATAGTAGATCGTGCTGACGCCCTCGGACAGAGCGGCAACGAGCAGGTAGCGTGTAGTGTAATTTTTGGAAGACAAAGCTCCAAATTCTCCTTGCAAAGCTGGCGTCGGCCTAACAATAACGTCCATGATATAAGCGCTCCTTAGTTAATGTAGTTGATATATAGTGCTTCGTTTGACAGGCTATTCTCCACTTGTGTTATCATTAAACCAATCTTCCGATAGAAAAGAGGTCACAACCATGAATGAGATCCCCCAAATTACACCGCAGGAATTGCGGAAGCGTCTGGAGACAGGCGAAGACCTTGTATTGATAGACGTACGTGAAGATGATGAAGTCGCCTTTGGGATGATTCCCGGCGCTCAGCATATCCCAATGGGCGAGATCCCACAGCGCAAGGAAGATCTCCCGGCAGAAACCGAAATCGTCTTCATTTGCCGCTCAGGTGCCCGCAGCCAGCGTGTCTGCGAATATCTGCAGCAGTTCGGCTTCAAAGGCTCCAACCTCAGCGGCGGAATGATTGAATGGAATGAAAGTGCAGAGGCGTAAGCCGCACACAAGTATACTTAAAAGCTCAACCGCGGTAATGCATTAAAATATGCTGCGACACTTCTGCCGCACTCAGCTCCGAAGTATCGACTGTGCAATGCGCGAAACGGTAAGCCTCCCGGCGCTGCTCCATGATGGTGCGGACCCTTTCCTGCGCGTTGCCAGCGAGCAGCGGCCGGTTCTGATCTCCGCTGACGCGGGATAAGATGACTTCTTCCGTGGCCGTAAGCGCCACAACAAGCCCTTTTTCCAACATCATCTCGGCATTCCCTGGAGCCAGTGCTGCACCTCCGCCTGTCGAAATAATTCTGCCCTCTCCTTCAAGCATCCGCTGAAGTACTGCAGTTTCAACCTTCCGGAAATACGTTTCACCGCCATCGGCAAAAATATCGGCAATGCTCCGGCCTTCACTCTCTATAATGACATGATCCAAATCAACCAGTTCAAAGCCCAGTTCCTCCGCCAGCATGGCACCCACTGTTGACTTGCCCGTGGCCATCATTCCTACAAGGATAATATTTTTATGCAAGGTATTGAAACTCTGTTGTTGTTCTAACTCCCCAGTCATGACTACCCTCCAACCGCGACATTTGTCATATCATAACACAGGGTGAAAACTTTGCACAATGCGATTCCCGTCCTGCAGATTCCGAAAAAAAAGGCCCGAAAGCCTCCCGGGTGCGGGAAGCCGTTCGGGCCGCTGTTTGCAGCTGAGCCAAATAACCTATTCAGCTAGCCAGTTGTGGTGGAAGACGCCTTCCTTGTCCACACGTTGGAAAGTATGGGCGCCGAAGTAGTCACGCTGTGCTTGCAGCAGATTCGCAGGCAGGCGTTCCGTACGGTAGCTGTCATAGTAGGCCAATGCACTTGCGAATCCCGGAACCGGAACCCCTTGAGTTACAGCAGCGGCAACAACCTTACGCCATGCGGATTGGTACGAACCCATGATGTCTTTGAAGAACGGATCCAAGAGCAGGTTCTTCAGCTCTGGATTGGTTTCATAGGCATCGGTGATATTCTGGAGGAAACGGGAGCGGATAATGCAGCCGCCGCGCCAGATTTTGGCCAGACTGCCGTATTTCAGATCCCAGCCGTATTCGTCGGAAGCTACGCGCAGCTGCGCAAAACCTTGCGCATAGGATACGATTTTGCTCGCGAACAACGCTTTGCGCACATTTTCGATAAATTCTGCTTTGTCCCCTTGGAAAGGCTCGGTTTCCGGTCCGCTCAGCACTTTGCTGGCTTCTACACGCTCATCCTTCATTGCAGACAGGAAGCGGGAGAATACGGATTCGGTGATCATGGACAGCGGCACGCCAAGATCGAGCGAGCTCTGGCTTGTCCATTTGCCTGTTCCCTTTTGGCCGGCGGCATCGAGGATAACGTCAACCATCGGTTTGCCGGTTTCTTCATCATATTGTGCAAAAATATCCGTTGTGATTTCGATCAGATAGCTGTCAAGCTCGCCGCTGTTCCACTCTTTGAAGATGCTGTGCAGTTCTTTGGCATCCAGACCAAGCACATCCTTCAAAAGCTGGTAAGCTTCGCAGATCAGCTGCATGTCGCCGTACTCGATGCCGTTGTGCACCATTTTCACATAGTGTCCTGCACCGTCCGGTCCGATATATGTACAGCAAGGCTCTCCGTCCACTTTGGCCGAAATTGCCGTAAGGATAGGTTCAACAAGCTTATATGCACTTTCTTGACCGCCTGGCATAATGGAAGGTCCTTTAAGCGCGCCTTCTTCACCGCCGGAAACTCCGGTACCGATGAAACGGAAGCCTTTTTCTTCCAGTTCTTTGCTGCGGCGAACCGTATCAGGGAAATAAGCGTTACCGCCGTCGATAATAATATCGCCTTGGTCAAGATGCGGCAAAAGCTGCTCAATTGTGGCATCGGTAGCTTTACCTGCCTGAACCATGATCAGAATTTTGCGCGGTACTTCGAGTGACTCTACAAACTCTTCAATGGAAAAAGTACCCACCAGATTTTTGCCTTCCGCTTCGGCAATAAGATCATGTGTCTTCTCCGGGGAACGGTTGAATACCGATACGGTAAAGCCTCTGCTCTCGATGTTAAGAGCCAAATTTTTACCCATTACCGCTAAGCCAATAACGCCGATTTGTTGTTTTGCCATCTGGTCCTCCACCCTTTGCATCCTATATTTTTGTGAAATCCATTTCTCGCAGTATAAGAATACCACCCTTTGTCAGATACAGCAAAGTTCCGCCTGCGAAATAGAGAGCAATTTCATTGACAAAGTCCTTAAGTTGCAGGAAATTGCTCACAATGACTATTTTAACGTTTTTACCGCCAGAAGTGAACCCCTGTCCACAAGTTGAAATACAAAGTTAAGGGCACCCCTGCTGAGGGATGCCCTTAACCAAATGAAGCCGATCGTTGTTACCATTCAAGCATATTTAGCTCCCGCTGCAAAAAGCTGAGCTCCGCCATACAGGACTCTGCAAGTGCAGCGTCTTCACTGCGAAGGGCCTCATTCAACCGGTCCAGCTGTTCATCAACCTCAATCCTCCGCTGGCGGATCCGTTCTTCTCCTTCACCGGAGTAAAAAAGCTTTGTCAGCTCCTGATCCGTGAGCATCGGCCCTTTCTGATACAGGACACGCTGCTGATACCCTGAAATTTCCACCAGACGGATCACTTCACCAAATAAAATATTCTCAATGATAATCTGGCGGTCGCGGAAACGTTTGACTACGGCATGCCCGCGCATATCGCCAATCAGCTTCTCCATCCATTCGGACAGGCGCGCATCACGGATCATATAATCGCCCACCAGCTTGTAGCCATCCTTAATCCGCTGGAAGCGGAGCTTTACCAGCTTGCGGCCGGTGCGCACCGAAATCAAAAAAACACTTTCATTCTCACTCCAGTAAAGGGAATAGCCATCCTTTATCAAGTCCTTGATAAGATCCTGTATATGCTGTCGGTCAAACCGCAGCTCCAGATTGCAATACTCCACTTCGTCGTTTTTGTTCACGGCACTCCCCCCTAACAGCTTTGCTTCTGCAAAACCAGCTTTATTAGCTTTTTTCCTAGGTAAAATTGACTGCCGGACCTCCACTTGCGATACTTTACTTTGCGTTCGTCTTACTCTTATTTTATACTTCATTTTATGTAGCGGTAACTTGGTTTATTGACTATTTTTACCCGTTTCCTGCTAATCCCAAACGCTTCCCGCTGTTTTTACTGGATTTAGAGGCTTTGAGATGGAAATATGCTGCAGCTGCAGCAATTTCAGCAATCCTTATATGCATGCTAATCTATCTTTTGAACAAGGAGACGCTATAATGCCATTTCAAGGATTTACACATGATGATTTTGCAGTATTTCAAATTGAGGGGCGTAAGCTGAAGGAAGTCAAGAAAGCCGAGATTACTTGCGGTCTGCGGATCGACAAGGATGATCCGATTCTGTCGGATGAGGATAAGCTCCTTGAGCTTATTCGGCAGACCTTCGAGACGCTGCTGCCCCTGTATCGTATGTCCTTCTAGACACATACATAGTCTATGGCTGCAATAAAGCCGCAGGCAGACGGATGAATTCATTCCGTCAGCCTGCGGCTTATTTGGTGTCACCGATCGGTTTAAACCCACCCCAGCTCAGCTAGTTCCTGTCTTTAATTTTGTCCGATGGACAATAAGCAGATGCAGTCCGAAGAGCAGCACCATCACAAATGAGCTGGCCAGAAAAGGAGCACTATGGCTGACTGAATCCCACAGTCTGCCTGACAGTACAGGGCCTGCTACCATGCCGGAGCCTTGGAGTGTCAGGAAAAGGCCCCATACGGTGCCCCGCTCCCCCTTAGGCACCTGGAAAGCAATAAAGGCGTTCCAGGCCGGAAGAATAAGCGCATAACTTACACCAACCAGGGCAACGGCGCAGAAGGCCAGCGGCAGCCAGCGCACCTGGGAGAAGAAGGCCAGTGAACCGGCTGCCAGCAGAAATCCGATGTTCAGAAACACTGTAGTCCCGATCCTGTCCACCAATTTCCCGGCGGGAATGAGCGCCAGCACAGTGATCCCCCCACCGGCAATGAGCAGCAGACTGAACTGATTCGGCGTGACATGCAGCTCTGAATGGGCAAACAACGTAACTACCGGTGTCATAAGGCCAATGGCAAAAGCCTGCAGAAATAATGCCGGGAACAGAAGCCGGCTTACCTTCAGTGAGCTTCTAACCGCGTGCATCGTCCGCTTGAGGCTCTGCAGCGGCTGAAACGGCCTGCGCTGTTCCACAGGAGCTTCTTCACTGTGGATGTCACGCACAACATGGGGAGCATGGCCACCAATTTTGGACGGGAGCAGCAGGGCAACGGCAGCAACGGCAGCTGCACATCCCATAAGCACAAGAAATACCGTGCGGTAGCCTTGACCGCCATGATCCATCAGAAAATTCATGGTGATCGGCCCGATCCCGGTTCCGGCCAGCGAGGCCATCTCTACTGCGCCCATCGCCGCACCGCTGCTGCCGCTCTTCGTAGAACCGGCCAGCTCCGTAATCCCTGTCATTGTGCAAGGCCACAGCGGCGATGTTCCAATGCCCAGAATCAGGCAGGCTATGGATAAACTGACCGCATCTTTGGCATAGACAATCATTCCTACCGCTACTACCAGCAGCAGCAGGGCGCCCGTCATTGTCCAGCGGTAGCCGATACGCTCCATCACCCAGCCGAACGGGCTGCGGAAGAGGTTGTCCCCCAGATATTGCAAGGCAAAAGCAAAGCCTACCACCGTTACCGACAAGCCGAGGATATTCTCCATATACACAGGCAGGAGGGCGACAAGCAGCGAGCCTTTCACAAATTCCACCAAAAAGATAATAGCCCACATTTCCATAATGAAGGGCGAGGCCAAGCTGATATGCATACGTTGTGCTACTTTGCCAGACATTAGATCACATCCTAGTATTATGTTGATTGATTTGTTATACTGATGCTTGCTTGAAAAAAAACTATTCGCGAAAGGTTGTGACAGCATTAAATGGATCAACACCGTACTCCCCTCTTCACTGCTCTCAAAAAGCATGCCGCTGGAAACCCAGTTCAATTTCATATTCCCGGGCATAAGAAGGGGCTAGGAACCGATGCCGAATTCCGTGAGTTTATCGGCGATAACGCTCTATCCATAGATTTGATCAATATCGCACCGCTTGATGATCTTCATCAGCCTACCGGCGTAATACAAGAAGCTCAGAAGCTGGCTGCGAAGGCTTTCGGCGCCGACTATACGTATTTTAGCGTACAGGGCACGAGCAATGCCATCATGACTATGATCCTCTCTGTCTGCTCAGAAGGAGACAAAATAATTGTGCCGCGGAACATTCACAAATCCGTGATGTCGGCAATTATTTTCTCCGGAGCCAAGCCTGTTTTCGTCTCACCTGTACAGGATGAGAATCTTGGGATAGACCACGGCATTACCACCAGCTCGCTGGAACGAGCATTAAGGCGCCATCCGGACGCCAAAGGAGTTCTAGTAATCAATCCAACGTATTTTGGCGTATGCGCTGACCTGCGTTCGATTGTTGACCTGGCCCACAGCTACGGGGTTCCCGTATTGGTGGACGAGGCACATGGAGTATTGATTCATTTTCATGAGGATCTTCCGGTATCAGCCATGCAGGCCGGTGCCGATATGGCGGCAACCAGCGTTCACAAGCTGGGCGGCTCCATGACGCAAAGCTCGGTGCTTAACGTGAATGCCAAAACCGGGCTGGTCAACCCGCAGCGGGTACAGACGATTCTCAGTATGCTGACGACAACTTCCACCTCATATATTTTGCTTGCGTCACTGGATACTTCCAGACGCAATCTGGCTCTGAACGGCCATGAAATGGCCGAGAGAACAATAGCCTTGTCCAATTATGCCCGGGAGACCATCAACAACATCGACGGTCTGTACAGCTTTGGCAGAGAGATTCTTGGCACAGAGGCCACCTTTAATATTGATCCAACCAAGCTTAACATTCATGTCCGCCATTTGGGAATAACCGGTTATGAAACAGAAAACTGGTTGCGCCAAAAGTATAACATCGAAGTAGAACTAAGCGACATGTATAATATTCTTTGCCTGATTACGCCTGGTGATACCCAAGATTCCGTAGATAAGCTGCTTTCCGCCCTGCGGGTATTGTCAGCCATCCATTACAGCAAAGGTGAGATCTATGAGCTTAAGGTGCAGGTGCCGGAAATTCCACAGCTTGCCCTTATTCCAAGAGATGCCTTTTATGCGGATACTCAGGTAGTTCCGTTCCGCGAATCCGCAGGTTATATCATTGCGGAATTCATCTATGTTTATCCTCCGGGCATTCCGATTTTGCTCCCCGGTGAAATAATTACCCAGGATAACATTGATTATATCATCGACCATGTGGAAATCGGGCTGCCGGTCAAAGGTCCGGAGGACCGCAGCATCAACTTTGTCAAGGTAGTCGTGGAAGCTGATCCGATCTCTTGATCGGCCAGCCTTCCGCAAAACATAGGCATTCATACAAAAACCCGATACTTAGGTATCGGGTTTTTGCATGCAAGCCTCAGTGCTGAATTCATGCAACCTCAGGCTGTGCTACACTGAAATCTATTCTTGCTGGGCAAGCAGCTCGTTGTAAGCTTCTTCAACGGCTTTCCATTCAGCTTCATCTTCAATGTTGTAAAGCACCATTTCTTCATCTTCTTCTTCCATACGCAGAATGATGCCATCCGCTTCAGGGTTTTCGCGCTCCAGCAACAGCGCGTATAATTTCTCGCCCACATCGAACGTTTCTACCAGCACCATTTCTACATCTTCGCCCTGCTCGTTCGTCAAGGTCAGCACAAACTCCTCGTGCTCATGGTCGTGATCATGTCCGCAACCGCATGCTTCACCATGTTCATGGCCATGCTCATGTTTGTGATCGCTCATTGAAATACCTCACTTTGAATTGAATTATCCTACATTTGGTATCGTAACACGTATGATAAGTTCAGGTCAATTTGAGGGAGGTGCAAAATACCTAATCTAGTGCAGTGATTACCTTCTCTGACACAAGTACGTAATCTACATTCTTGGAGGCTTTAATATAGAAGCCCACACGGTACTTCCCGGACTCTTTAAAATCATAGGTGAACTCCGAGGTGGAGAACCAGAAATCTTCTTTTTTCGAACCGCCCAGCTCCTGCGACTGAATGTCCTTCACATTTCCCGATGGATCGGTAATGGCTACTTTTACTGCTGCGATGCTATCTGTCAAGCTGTCCACCTGTGACAACACCTTAAATTTGAGTTTTCCGATATTCACGTTACCAAATACATCATCGCCCTTATACAGAATAATCTGTACATTCGGCTTAAGAATGGTCACTTTGCCTGAACCGTCCCAGTTCACGACGCCTCCAGCTTCCCTGGCCGGGATATAAGCCTTGCCATCAATCAAATAGCCGCCATCGGCCATTTCCTTCCCATTGCTCCATACCCTGATTTTCTGATTTACAGCGTCCGCGAACAATAATGAACTTCCCATCAGGGAAAATACAACTACGCACAGAGCAACTTTTTTCCACCTCATAAGCAGAGACCCTCCAAATAATTCATGCTGTTAATATATACTGCCAAGGGTGACACAAGTTGCGCCGAAGTGAGATGAAAATTTCATTTCTGTCATCAAAATGTTACTATATTGAAAATATAACGTTAACCTGCTTTGGCAACAATTAGAACTGGAGGATTTTCGGTATGACAATACAACTGCAAATGATAGGTACGGGCGATGCTTTTTCCAATAACTACTATAATAACAACGGGCTGCTGCTGGATGGCAACTTCTCGCTTCTCATAGACTGTGGTGCTACAGCCCCGCTCGCCATGCGTCAATTAGGGAGATCGTTCCGTGAGGTGAACGCGACGCTAATCACACATATCCATAATGATCATGTCGGCGGACTGGACGAGCTGGCACTGGAGTTGATGCAGTATAATAACCGGAAAATGCAGCTGCTGTTGTCAGAGACACTGCTCAAACCGCTTTGGAATCACATCCGCAAGAGCGCTCACTCAAAGGAAGGCCGTGCAGATTCCCTCGAAGAAATGTTCAATGTAACTGCCCTGCGTCCAGGTCAGTCTTATACCCTTTCCCCGGAAATCACACTGCAATTGATTCGCACCCCGCATATTCGCGGCCGGGACAGCTACTCGCTGCTGCTGAATGATGATATCTTTTACAGCGCCGATATGACCTTCCAGCCTGAGCTGCTGATCAAGCTTGTCCGCAAGCATGGCGTCCGGAAGATTTTTCACGACTGTGAGCTCAGCGGATCGGGTAAGGTTCATACTACACTCCGGGAACTGATGTCTTTGCCTGATGATGTACGCAAGTTAATCTATTTAATGCATTACAGCGACCGGAAGCCTGAATTTGAGGGGATGACCGGAGAAATGGAGTTTCTTGTTCAGCATGAGATATATGAGCTTTGAGGTTCAGTTTCCCGTATCTTTATTAACCGCAGTTTATAACCTTGAAGCTGCAAAAAAAGCCGGATGGGTAGTGTCAACTGACACTGCCTGTCCGGCTGTTCTTATCTATGCAGTTTTAGAACTGCGGCAGCTGATCCAGATTATTCGTGGGATCGCCATCCGCATCGCCACGGATGTATAGTTCGCCATCTCTGCCTTTGAACACATTCACTCCGGCTATACTTCCCGCTAGAACCTCCTGCAGCGCCTGCTGGTAGTCCAGTACTCGTCCTGAAGAGGTCTGGAACTTCATCAGGTCGCCGTCACCGTTTCTTTGGGCCGCTGTAAACCGTTCGCGTTCATTGTTCATCACTTAGGATCTACTCCTTCGCGCTTGGATTGGCCATTAGGCTCAACTCTAGCTTGCCCTGCTAACGAAAGAATATGTACTTTGAGGTTTACAGCGTTTTCTGCATTCTCACATGCAAAATACCCGCATCATAGAATGGCTCTGGAGAGATCACTTCATACCCCAGCTTGTTATAAAAGTCTTCCGCCTGGCATTGTCCATCAAGGATGGATGATTCGAGGCCCAGCTCACGGGCAAGCTCCTCCAGTGCCAACAGCAGGATACGCCCGTATCCCTTGCTGCGGTAGTCTTTGTCGACTGCTATACGCTGCATTTTCGCAGTGCCTGCTTTATAATAAATCAATCTTCCGGTAGCTACCGGGAGACCCTCATCCATCAGCAAGATATGATGCACATTGTCGCCGATTACATCATACTCATCAATTTCCTCTTCTTCCGGTACCTTTTGCTCTTCAACAAATACTTTTTTGCGGATGTCCAGTCCCATCTGGAGCTGTTCATCTGTCGTTACATGTACGATTTCCGCCGCCATACTTCCACAGGTCTCCTCTCTTTATATAAAAACGATAGTTGACCCATTATACAGAATTTTCATTACGCTGTGAAGAGCGCCATTATTCGACCGAATAGACCTCAGTGGAAATCGAGCGGTCGTATACATCCTCCAATACAGGCGATAAAGGGCTGTCTAAACCTTCAGGCTTTCCATCCAAGCCAGTCATGCTCTGGATCTCCACAACACTCGGCGCCTGATAGGACGAAGCACACCCAACTGCCGTCAGAAGCAGCATTAAACACACTACCGCTTCCCATATCTTAATTCTGCGCATCTTTTCCCTCCTATCGTCTTCTGCTCTACACAGCTTTGACGATTCGTGAGGTTATTAAACTGTTCAGCGGTCTTTGTTGAATCCAGATTCAAAAACTGCATTTAACGCTTGACTTCTACCACGTTCCTCCCGTAAGATAACCATTAATTAGGATAACCACAAAAGCTAAGAAGAGAAAGAGTACCTTGGCCAATCTTTCACAGAGAGCTCCGGCCGCTGAAAAGGAGCAAAGAAAATCCAAGGGAATATGGTCTCTGAGCTGCGCATCGAACCCCTCCAGGAGGGTTGTAGGCTGCGCCGGAACCCGCATCCGTTATCATGCTAGGGTATACCCGCGAACAGCGGACGTACCTGAAGAGGTGAATGCCGCAAGGCATTGATGAAGTTGGGTGGTAACACGTGAGCACAGGCTCTCGTCCCTTTTGGGGACGGGAGTCTTTTTTGTTGCCCAAAAATGCTTCTGGAGCGAGTTTTGTTGGAAGGGAATTCAGGGAGTAGCGCTCACAAAACTTGAGCATATGCTTCCGAAGCGAGTTTTGTTCGAAGGACAATCTGGGAGTAATGCGCACAAAACTTTAGGAGGAGATAAAATGTCCAATATCTTTATCGGAGGGGCGTGGCCTTACGCCAATGGCTCTCTGCATCTGGGAAGGCTGGCAAGCATTCTGCCCGGTGACATTCTGGCCCGCTACCACCGGGCTAAAGGTGATCGGGTGCTGTATGTGTCCGGCAGCGATTGCCATGGAACACCGGTTGCTGTCCAGGCAGCCAAAGAGGGCGTAACGCCGGGCGAATTCGCCGACCGCTATCATGAGGAATTTGTGGAGTGCTTCGGCAAGCTTGGTTTTACTTACGATTTATACACGCGGACAGATCAGGAAACCCACCACACGGTCGTTCGTGAGGTATTTCTTAAACTTCTGGACAACGGGCACCTGTACAAAAAGACAACACTCCAGTGCTACTGCGAGCAGGATCAGCGGTTTCTACCCGACCGGTACGTGGAGGGAACGTGTCCGGTCTGCGGGCAGCAGGCACGCGGTGATCAGTGCGATTACTGCTCCACCCTGCTCGACCCGTCCGATCTGCTGGACAGATCCTGTAAAATCTGCGGAACCCCTCCGGTGCTGCGGCCTACAGAGCATTACTATCTTTCTCTTTCAAGCTTTCAAAAGGAACTGGCAGACTATGCAGCATCATCTCAGGGCTGGAGGGATAATGCCGTCCGGTTGACTCAGCGTTATCTGCAAGAGGGACTTCAAGACCGCGCGGCTACCCGTGATCTCGATTGGGGCGTGGATGTGCCGGTAGACGGATTCACCGGCAAAAAAATCTACGTATGGATCGAAGCGGTCAGCGGCTATCTGTCCGCCAGCAAGCAGTGGGCCGCAGAGACAGGAAACCGCTGGGAGGATTTTTGGCTGGAGAATCGCGACAGCATCGATGAGGATGGCAAGACAACCGCTTATTATGTACATGGGAAAGACAACGTGCCTTTTCATAGTCTGATTTGGCCGGGTATACTATTGGGAGCGGGCGGACTGCATTTGCCTGACCGTCTGTTTGCCTGCGAATACATGACACTGGAAGGGCAAAAATTCTCTACCAGCCGCAACTGGGCGGTCTGGGTACCGGATATTCTCAGCCGCTATCAGCCGGATTCAATCCGGTACTTCCTGATTGCAAACGGCCCCGAGAAACGTGATACCGACTTCTCCTGGAGGGAGTTCATCCACAGCCATAATGGCGAGCTGCTCGGCGCCTTCGGCAATTTTGTAAACCGCAGCCTGGCCTTCATAAATAAAGCCTTCGGAGGTTATGTGCCGGACGGAATACTGGAGCCTAAGTGGAGAGCGAACTTCGACAACTTATACGCTGAAGCCGGCAGGCTGATCGAATCCGGGCGTTTTAAGGAGGCTCTGGAGTTTATCTTTGGTTATATTCGCCAAGCCAATAAATACTTTGATGAACAGAAACCCTGGCTGCAGATCAAGGAAGACCGCAACGCCTGCGGAGATACCCTCTACACCTGCGTACAGATCATTGCTAATCTGGCTAATCTGCTGAATCCGTTCATTCCTTTTTCCTGTGATGAGCTCCGCACCTTCTTGTCCCTTGATGAGGCTGGATGGCAGCAGTCCTCTGTTCCGGCAGGACAAACCATCAATGAACTGAAGCTGCTCTTCGAACGCATTGATACTGTACGGATTGAAGAGGAAACAGCCCGGCTGGAGAGCCAGATGCTAAGTAACTAATCCTTATTACACCTGCTGGCTATATGGCGGAGGATGAGTTTAGTATGTAGTAGGCAGCCTCCGCCTGTAAGTTGCAACTTTTTATTCGGGATGATATCAATTCTATTAAAGGTGAAACTATGAGAAAAACTCTAACTCTAGTTCCAATTTTATGTATATTACTTTTTCTGCCTTCTTCTTCTTTTCTAATGAAGCATTCCTTTCGGAGCGCCGACTGGGGAATGAGCATTACCGAGGTTAGGGAAAGCGAAACGTTGGATTTCAAAGATCTCGGCGATGGTGCTCTAAAGATTCTGCAATATAAATATCCGTCACCGGAGTTTGACGATGCTTGGGTGTACTATTTGTTCCCGGAACAGCAGAACCACAAGTTAGGCGGCGCCGGTTACATCTATTATATACAGGATCAAGAGGCCAGAGCAGCACTCGTCCGGAAGCTGTCGGAGAAATACGCGGGCATCTACGGTGTAGGGCAGTATAGCAATGATGCCAATTTCCAACGGTATTACTGGAATTTACCCGACAAGAGGCTGATCATTTACAACGATTTCGGAGCAGAAGCGGCGGCTCAGTTCTACTATGATTATGAATTCATTGAAACTATCAATGCAGGAACACAATAACTGGTACCGTCTCTCGAAAAAAGCCGATTTTTCTATAGCCCGGTTGATATCGTAAGGCTTGTAGAAAAAAACGGCTGTACCGCAAAAGACCACTGTATACCTCATGCTTTCTCTAATTCTACCGGTTATCCAGGTTAATTCTGGCCGGGAAACCACCCGCCGGCTACTGCCCCCTTCGGTGAGATATTTTCGATTTGAGCAAGCTCTTCCGCCGACAGGGATACCTGAAGCGCTCCAAGGTTCTCCTTCACTCTATCCAGCCGCTTTGTCCCCTGGATCGGGACAACACTGTCGCCCTGTGCCAACAGCCAAGCCAGAGCAAGCTGTGAAGTCGTGCAGCCTTTTTGTACAGCCATCGCTTCAATCAGGGAGACGACTTCAAGGTTTTTAGTGAGTATGCGTCACCCCGAATTTGGTCGCAATTACAGCCTTATCCCTGCGGCCTTTAAGCGCCCGCCCCAGCAGGTATTCCTCACCATAAAGATCTGCTGTATCAAAAAGTGTCACACCCAGCTCCAGCGATCCACGGATCGTATCTACCGATTCTTCACTAGCAGCAGCTTTCAGGGAGTTAGGGCGTCTATTTTAATAAAATTCCATTAATTGTTATCCATTAAAACGGATGTTCATCATTGTGCAAGCCTACGCGTTACGCGTCCCCGCAGCGTCAGAATAAAAAAAGTGCCCGAACAGTCATAGACACAACTGCTGCGGACAAACTTTTGTGCAACTTTTACTGAGCTAGAGCAATTTCCTGCAGCATTGCTGCAATGGCTTCAACGGAACCTTTCCACAACTTCTCGCCAAGATCCCTACTGGCATGGGTTGGGTCACCTATAACGCCTGTTGTGGAATATTTGCCAAAATCCAGATTGGGATCATCCCATTCCGGCTCGCTGCTGCCAGGATTAAAGATCTGCGCTTCCCTAATATCCTCAGGATGTTTATAAAGTCCCAGCGAAGTAGTGAAGCTGTCTGCATGACCACCCGGAATGTCGGGATCAGCATGCCTGCACCAGATCTCATGAAACGGATGATGGGGAATATCGACCTTGGCTTTCCCCTCATATTCCTGATTGAACCTTACTGCCACATTGCCCAGCAAATGACCGCCACAGCCGCGAAAAATAACCAGCTGTCTAAAGCCTTGGTCCACCAGGGAAGTCAGAACAGCGTATATTACATCTTCATACAGCTTCTGCGGAATATCGATAAAGCCGTATCCAAAGCTGCGGTGCTCCGGCGTAGGTCCAAAAGGAATTGTCGGTATCACCAGGGACTTGACTCCGTATTTCAGCTTGGCCTGCTGCGCTGCTTCAATGGACAGCTCTGTGGCCAGCCAGGTATCAAAATCAACGGTGGAGTGTGGACCCTGCTGCTCCGTACAGCCCGTCGGAATAATTGCCAGATAACCTTCCGCTGCTTTTTCTTTAATTTCCAAAAAGGTGAGTTTTCCGTATTCGACTGTCATTTGAATTTCCCCTTAGGTTGTCTAATAGTAAATAGTCGAAGCGAGGTGTTTGTTTATGCGCAGATTTTCATTGTGGCTGCCCCTCGGAACCTTTCTTGCCGCAGGAATTCTTATGGATTTCCTGATCCATACCCTTAACGAGAAATGAAGGCTAGCTGCAGCCATCGAAGTGAAGAATAGCAGGATTGCCACGCTGGTTCTATATCTTCCGTTTCAGCGAGACGGCAAACTCTGGTTTGGTCTCATAGGCCATGTAGGATACGATCCCTGCAAAATCCAAATAAGCCTGATAACGCGTGCGGATCGCCATGCTTGTGATCTTGTCCAGCACAAGCTCCTTAGCCACCCAGCAGCTTTCCGACGTTTCCTCTGAAACGGCAAGTTCTCCGCCCACCGGCTTACATACATAATCCAGCATTACTTTCGTCGGAACATCGGTGATGCCGTCATGCCATTTGTACATTCCGGTATTCGAATACACTCCGATCAGGTGAGAGACCTCGGTGTCTATTCCGCTTTCTTCCTTGATCTCCCGGATGAGTGCATCCATCAGATTCTCTCCGGCCTCTACTTGCCCCCCAGGGAACACCCAGCCACCATGAAACGTTTTGACCAAAAGCACTTCTCCCTGCTCATTCTCCACGATCCCGCCGACAGCCACAATATGAGTTGGCATAGCCATGTTATTGACCTCCCATGATCTTTATAGTTGAATATTGCACTGCTCAGCAAATTCATTGACTTTGGACAGCAATACAGGATAGATCATCGGATAGGTTAACTCTTCCGGTACCTCCGTGAACCCGCATATTTCTTCCATTTCATAAGCCGGCAATTGTCCGAACTTATTAACGGTGGCCAGGTAGAGCTTTCCGAAACTATCCGGCATTGACTCTCCGGTAACCGAATAAATACTTATTGGAAATAACGTATAGTCTTCCGCTCCTGTCTCTTCATACAGTTCTCTTGCCGCTGCTTCATCAGGCGTTTCATTCTCATCAATATGTCCACCTGCAAATTCCCATGTGGTACGACCACGCTGCCGAGCTAATATCCACTGCTCATTATGCCTTACGATAATAACGACGTAGGTTAGATTTTCCTCCTTTATTCCCGTCTCGTGTATAGTAACTTTCATTCACAAGCATCTCCTTAGACGGCAAAACCGATAGAGTTTTGGTGGATTACCGGATGTGACGTTCCTATTATCTCTGGTTTTTAACCTATGTATAGAATATCTTGATATTTCTTCCAAAAGTTTCTTCTATTATATAAAAGAAGCATTCATAAGTCCGCCGGCAAAAGAATCACTCACCACCGTCTTCTCCCCGCTTCTCCTCACCCTTGCCCGGAGCGTTCAATTGCGCCCATATCTCCCGGGTCAAATGTTCGCCTTTATAATAGTCCACCCTATCCTCCGTTTCATACAGCTCTTCATACGGCAAAATATTGATTTTCCCGGAGTCAGGGTATTCCGCAACATCCAACCCGTTATTCGTCCGTAAATCGAGATAGCGGCAAGGCGTCTCCGTATGATTGAACAGCTGATGCGCACCTGATGGACCGGTTTCGAAAAATATCGTATCGCCCTCATGGACTTCCTGTAACCCGGCGGGAGTTCTTAACATAGCACTGCCCGCCATAATCACAAACAGCTCTTCAGCATTTCTATGAAAGTGATACGGATACGAGTACTTGCCCGGGTCCAATGACCGGATATCAAAAATCAAATGCTTCGACCCTACCATCCCCGCCAGCTTCTCGCTGGTGTGCCAAGCAAATTCCGGAACCGGAGACTGCCTTTGTTTAAAAGAGATATTCTGTTCATTAAAAATGGTCGCCATGGAATCACTCCCTACGCAAAAGTTAATTTAATCCGAGCATAGAGACTATGGAACAAGTTGTAAGTGAGTAAATTCATATGCCGTGAAAAAAACATTGCCATCTCCTCACATCCTGTGGTATTATAAATTTCGTTGCAGGACGGTAGCTCAGCGGGAGAGCACTATCTTGACAGGGTAGGGGTCATGGGTTCGAACCCCATCCGTCCTATACTGCATCACTACGTAAAACTCCTTATTTTATAAGGAGTTTTTCTTTTTCTATTCCCCACTCGCATTGGGGACGGAATTTTTCGCTTATAAAAACAACCACTCATGTCAGAGTGGTTGTTTTTATAAGTCTGATGCGATTGATAATCAATTTATATGTTTTATCCTGAGTGATTATTTTAGAAAAAAAGAGTTACCATAAAGGCAACTCAATGAAATTGATTTTTGTAGTTGTTAAATTAATATTTTTTCTGACTTCTTTGTATCCTTTTTCAGAAAGGAAACACTTTTGCTCGACTCCTGATAAATTTTCCCCGAAGTAGGCCACATGAAACGACTTATCCACTTGAAAGATATTAGAAACATGAATCAATGTGTTTCTGACTGCTAGCACGAAGTTATATCCCGATGCCTCTAGAGTGCTTAGCCAGTATTTCAATGTGCCGACTGTATAGTAAACTCCTTCTATCGTGTGGACGAGTATCCTATATATGTCTCTCTCAAATTCCATATAATTAATTTTAGGTATTTCAAGAGAAAACAACCCGGTAATGCCTTTTGGGTCTTTATTCACGGATATGATACTCAAACGGACCACTCCAGTATTATTTAAGTAGTTCTTCTGGAACCTCAGGTTGATGCACATACAACGCACTGTTTGTATTTGCAATGAATAACGCTACCATCGATAAGCATGTCGCCAAACCAGACACGATTCGAACATTCGCTTTTTTCAACATTTTTACTTCACCTCCTTTCTGGCAATTAATAGACTTAGAGATTGAGCAAAATAACTCACGGCTATAGCAGATGAACAAATTATGACATTTGTAGCAACCAAGACCAGACCGATTATTTTAAGCTTCGGATAGTGACGCTTGGGAATTCTAGTCTGCTTTTCAATCCCAATAGGCGCTAACCACAAGATGATCAAAAAACTGATTCCATTCATAACCTGTACAACTAATAAATTTACGTTAATAAACGATAGTGCAGTAAACAACGTCGTAGTAAATATGACACATGCTATACCCGACTTAAGGTGAACACCGCCCGACGATTGCCGTAGTAATGCAAAAGAAACTAATATCGTTGAAGCTTCAGAGAAATTACCTGTGAGCAAAGATATCGCAAGTGTAATGACAATGATAAAAACAATATTTAGCACAACCTCTAATGCATACTTTAGAACCGCTTGCGATGCGGGGTGATCAGGAACAACTTTTTTTATGTTGTAGGCTATCCTCTCAGATATACGATCAATCATTTTCTTTTTCCTTCCCAATAGAGTAATAAATGAAGAAAATTGAGATCACTAAAAAGAACAATATATTCAAATAAATTTCGTTGTAGTATAAAAGAATTGACATTCCAATTAGGAAAATTATGATGATCGTCGTTAAAAAAATATCTTCTAATTTAAATCGAAGTTTCTCTATGTCAAAAGTAAAGCCTTTGCCTTTTCTGTAGTAGTGCCAAAAAAAGGAGCAAATAACTACGGAGGTGAGTACTTGTAATATGTATCCATTGCTTTTTTCCCCTTCTATTGCTCCTATTGAACCGAATAAGATAAGTACAATAACAGTTTGTATGACTGCAAAAATAGCATATCCTGATATAGTTGCAATAACGGACAGTATGAGGGGCATCCTAACAACTGCAGCAAAAAACAATATGAATATTACTATCAATATTAAAGGTGCGATATTGCTCATATCAAGCTCTTTCCTCACCAAATAGCTCTGCAAATTTATAATTAAAGTAACAAACAAGGCTTGCCAAGCATGATGTTTCCACTTAAATCTAAAGAGCGACATAATCAAATAATAAATAGACATGAGTTCAATAGTCGAAAAGAACATGAAAAGCATTGGCTCCCATGGCAACACACAACACCGCCTGACATTATTTTCATTCAATGCATTAATTATAAATCCGAAATAGAGTTACCGTATACTACTTATTTACTACGAAATAGGTCCGCTTCCTCATGATAATTGATCGTTACGTTTTACTCGCTCCTTTCTGTTCTGACTCTCAATATCCCTTATCCCTCCCGCGTATGCCCGCCGATAGATTTTTTTGAATTATTTGTAAGTCAGCAGACCAGAAGACGAAGAAATCCCGCCAGCTCAAAAAAGCCCGGCGGGTTATCATATCGTTGGGTCAAACACACGAAACCAAGGCGGATAAGCTAAACATCAAATATCCATTCAAGAGCGGCGTTCATCCCTCCAGAGCATCATTTATATATTGAACAAACAATTTGTCCGAGAACAGAACAACCTTATTGTCCTTCGTCAGCATATAGATGCTTTTAGCATCAGCACTTACATACGCAGTAGTCACATAATAATAGGGATTATTTGCCCCTACAAAACACACTTCGATAACATAGTAATTTTGCTTATTGATTGTCTTAACCTCACCATCATCCATAAGATTAGGTTCATTTCCAAGAAGGGATCTAACTTTTTTATCAAGAACTTCTAAAGCTTTTACTCTCAAAGAAACAGCATTCATACTTTCTGAGAAAGCTTTGTCAGAGAAACCAACAACTTGATGGTCTTTATTCAACATGAGGAAAGTTTCTCCATCTACACTGACATACACAGTGGTAACAACATAAGAGTTAAAATATTTTTCATCTCCTATTTCAACATTAAAAGCGTAGTATTTGTTCCCGTTGATGATTTTAATCTCATCGTTGTCGTCAATAGTTAGTTCCTGTGACTGAGCTTCTATCTTTGCTTCCAAAACTTCAAGGGCATTACTTCGAGATATACTTTGAAAAGCTCCATCAGAAATAGAATAATAAAGCACTTCACCGTTGTACTTATCAACAAGGTACACACCGTTATTGTAACCGTCCAGATTAACGCTATAGTATCTTAGAAGCTCCTGCCCCTTGATTTTTGCTGTGCTGTTGTCTCCATCTATCAGGTACTTAGCTTTTTGTAATGCTTCAGCTTGCGTTGTAACTACCTCACTAGCCGCATGCTTCGATTCGATAGCTACGGTCTTCCACACATCTTTCCATACCACATCTGTATTCATTCCTTTGGAAATTAACTGAATGGGCACCATCATGGTATTGTTGATGTTCTGCGGCGGAACCTCAAGAGCAAGCTTCTTACCGTTCGTATAGGCCGTTTTTTGCCCCAAAGTAAAAGAAACCTCGAAGGAACCGCTTTTGATCACAATCGGCTTCTTAGCAGACTGGAATTTAATAGTAGCATTTAAAGCTTCAGTGACAGCACGCATAGGTACCATTACCCGGCCATTTTTATAAACGGCTGGCTGGTTCATGTTTAAAAGCTGACCATTCACCATTACTTGGATTGTCTGATTCATGTCGGCATGTACATAACTACCTGTGCCAGCGGAAGCCAAAATCAAACACATGATAAATAGCACTCTTTTTACTATATTTCTCAATACGAAAACTCCTTTGTTTCAAAATGATATGACTATGTGTATGTATAATATTTTGCCTAGTACTTGTATGGTTTCGTTCACTATTGATCAGCTCATACAACTTCTAAATAATATCGCAAAGACTCCTCATATTTTCTGATCCGTTTATTTTGCGCTCCCTCCCCCTAGTTGTTCAATAAGCATACAAAATGTGCCAATATACGTCAAAGATATGATTAATTCTTATAGTACGTTCGGAACTGCTTCATACATGGGGCTTCTTGATTCTTCATGATGTCAGCAGCCGAATAAACAATAACAAACCCGTCAGGCACTATGCCCGACGGGTTATGATACACATGCTCTACATTCAAATCTATCTATTGTCGTTTTTAAAACTAGAAATCAGCAGTAGCAATTTGAATTGAACCCGTAGCAGGACCAGCAGCTGTGGTCTGGAGAGCCGCTGCCAACAGCAAAGCAACTTCCAGCGTGAGGCTATTGACTGGAGGTATTTCATAAGTGATAACAGGAGCATTGACACGTGTAACTACAAGAAGGATCGGAAACGGACCGTTGTTATTAACGGTAATTGTAGCATTTGCTCCATTGTTCAAGTTTTCAAAATAAGATTTACCAACATTGGTAGCCAGAGAGTAAAACTGCTGAGGTAAGAGAATCGACATAAGAATCACCTCCTAGAACTAGATATAGTATTCTATTCTTCCAAAGAATAAATGTAATAGATAAGTGAATCAGTAATAAAATACATTTTACTATTATTAAATAGTGGTGAAACTATCTTCTATGGCCTAGATTCAATCAAAATTAGATATAAAAAAAGACCCCGCCGCATCCGGCAGAGCCAAATCATTCATGAACTTATCCCACATAGGTAACCGGCTCTTTACGCCAGTACCCGCAGCACATCCTCGATCTTCCGCTGATGCGAAAGCACACCATAATTCATCCAGGCCATAAAATCCACCTCGTACACGTTGCGGTTGCGCACAGCGGGCAGGCTTCTCCATAGCGGCGTATCCAGCAGCTCCCGGCCTTCACCTTCCTGCCGGTCAAAAGTAATGAACAGATGATCCGCCGTCAGGCCTGACAACTCTTCACTTGTTAGGCTCACGCGCTTCTGTCCCCGGGTGAGCTGCCGGACCAACGGATGCCGCTGGAGCCCGAGATCCTCATGCAATACGCTTGCTGTATATCCCAGACCCTCACATCCATAGAGAGCAACTCCGCAGGAAGAAATTCGGAGTAACGCTACTGTCTGTCCCCGGACGCTGCGGCTGAGGATCCGCTTCGCCTGCTGGGCCTGCTGCTCATAATGGCCGATGACCTCCTGCACATGTTCCGTTCTGCCGAAGACAGCTGCTGCAGAACGCAGTGTTGCACGCCAGTCTTCCTGGTGGAACGGGAGTCTGAACAGCGGAGCAATCTGGCGGCACTCACCCAAATGCCAGCGCTGAAAGCCGTCATCCAGCATAATCAGCTCGGGCGTGTAACGGGAAAGCTCTGACCAATCTCCGCGGGAAATATCAAACGTCGGCACCTGATCCAGACCCAGGTACTCTTGCTTGCCCCACTGGGCATGACAATATTGGGCCACCGGAGTAATGCCCAAAGCCAGCAGATAATCCTCCAGAAAAGGCGCGAATACACGGACCCCATCCTGATGAAGACTCCTGTATTGACCGGGTGTAACACCTACTGCTCCCTTGAAACGCCGGTTAAAATAATACTCATTGCTATAGCCGACAGTCAGTGCAATATCATGCAGCCGGTCCTTGGTCAGAAGCAGCTGCTGCTGCGCCCGTTCGATACGGAGGCCGTTCAAATGCTCCAAGGGAATCCTGCCGGTAATCTCTTTAAAAAGCTGTGTATAACGCGCGCGCCCAATGCCTGCAATCTCTGCCAGTTGGTCGACGGATACCGGTTCACTGTAATGCTCCTGCATATAGTGAATGGAACGTTGTACCGCCTCATGATCATTCTTTGTCTGAACTGCCGGGGAATTGGCTCGCATGATCAGCAGCAGCAGCTCCTGAAAACGGGTATGACCCGCGAACCATTCGATGTCATCGGGGCTCCTGCGGCTATGATAAATGGAATCCAGCAGCAGTGCACATTGTGAAAAAGGTCTGCAGCTTAAGAGACCCGGCTGGAGCATGGCATTCCCGGTCAATTTCCCCTTTCCGCGGTGTCTGCCATCCCCAGTGCCGATAACCTCAAAAGCAAGCCGGTAAAAGCTAAGCCCCCGCTCTCCGGCCTGAATTCTGCTCATAGATCCAGCCTTAATCAGAAAGCCTGCGCCCTTGTCCAAAGGATAACGCCTTTCCTCCGCTTCGAGCCAGCCCTGCCCTTCCGATACTATGATTAATGTGTGCTCCTGAAACACAGCCATTTGTCCGTTTCCCGCAGGGGATTGGGCTATTGCTTCTATGTTAGTCAAGCTGTATAACAGCTTTTTTTCAGTGCTTTCACTGAGCTGTTCTGCCATTCTCCCGCCCCCTAATTGAGAATCATTTTCATTTCCTTAGTGTAAAACAAAAATGAAAGCCTATCAACCATGCTGTTCAAAGGTGTAAAAGATGTTTGACACTTTAACCATGTTATTTTAAAATCTATATGTAAATACTTTTTTACACCCATCTAACGAAGAAGGTGGAATTTAATGCAAAATCATATCAAAAAATTTCGAGAGCAAAAAGATATATCACAAGGCAAGTTAGCAGATTTATGCAATGTTAGCAGACAGACCATAAATGCCATTGAAAACAACAAATATGACCCAAGTTTGCAATTAGCTTTTGATATTGCCAAACACTTAGGAGTTAGAATCGATAAGTTATTCTTACATGAAGGGAGAGAAGAGGAATGAACACCCGAAAAATAGGTGCAATCGCAGTAGGGGCAGCCGCTCTAATTGTGGTGGTTTTTACCATCTATAAGGTCATGGTTGGAAAAGACGTTGGATTTAACGAAATAATAACAATCGCAACGCTATTAATGATGTTTTTTCCTATGATCACCTGGGGAAGCAAGGCAGACAAAGATGGTATATTTGAGGATGACGAGTTAGGAAAAAAGATTACGGAGAGAAGCTCGAAAATAAGTTACTTTCTTCTTCTTTTTTTTATACTTGCAGCTTTAGTTGCTGATGAAATCGTAAATGAAACAATGAACATTTTTTTATTAGGGATATTAGGATTAGCAATGATTACATTACCTATTGTTGAGTTTTTAGTGAGTAAGAAGTATCGCTAGCGGGAACGACAGTTCAATAAAAAAGCGGCAGTCCAGACTTTATTTCTCGTCCATGGCTGCCGCTGTTTATTTTTGGGGGGTTAGTCTATCAGTTTGCCTGGCGTTTTATTGCACCATTGCTTTCAGCAGATCATCCAGCTTCATCGAATTGGCTGTAATCGCGCCGGATTGCCAGTGGGAGCGTTCCATTCTGTAAATATTCCCGTTCTTCACCGCAGGCAGATTCTTCCACAACGGGCCATCAAGAATTTTGATTGCTTCCTCATTCTCCGCAGTGTCCCATCCTCCGTTGTCAGGGAATACAATGATATGATCCGCCTCAAGATCTGGTATCACTTCTTCGGAAATAATGGACTGAAATTCAGTCATCTCCGCAGCCATAGGGACGGGAGTCAGACCGAATTGATCATAGATTACACCCGTAAAGCGGTTTTTGACACCAAATAACGCAAAGGTTTTCTCGGCAACGTTAAGCCGGATTACAGCTACCTTCTCCTGCCCCAACGCCTGCTGCAGCTTGGCTTTTCCATCTGCTACCTTCTGGTCATACTCCGCAAGTACAGCTTCGCCCTTTTCCGGAATGCCCAGCACCTCTGCGATAGCTGTGAGCATTTGTCTTGAATCCTGCAGCACTTTCTCCGGCAGACGGTAGGTTGGCGCTACCTTGGAATATTGTTCGTATTTTGCTGCATCTGCTCCTCCGTCGGCAATGATTAAGTCTGGATTTTTTTCCAACAATGCCTCAATGCTCCCGGTAATATCGTATTCCGGCACATCCAGATTCAAATAATTCTGCTTGCCCCAGCTGGGATGATACCATTGCACGACCGGGGTAACGCCTAACGCCTTCAGGTAATCCTCCACATAGATCCCTGCCACCCGCTTGGGACTAACAGGAATTTCAACCTCTCCGAATTCCCCGACGACAGTCCTTGTGCCATTATCGGCTGGAGTATCGGTACTTGCATCGGTAGATGTATTGCTTGCTGCGGTTGGATTCGCCGCATTCTCTGTTTGAAGGTTTTTTCCTCCGGCAGCATTATTATTCGTGCCGCAAGCCGCCAAAGCGGACATTGCCAGTACAAGTACAGCTGTCCAAATACATTTTCGACCCCAACTTGCCATTGATCTCTTCACTCCTATACATCATTGTGATTGATTATCATTCTCAATAATCCTAATCACAATAGTAGCACGTCTTCATCAGCTTTCAATGCACTTTCTCTGCGGCAATCTTATACAAACTTCTAACTCGCATAGTATCTCACGTCGATTTGCAAACCTATAAACAAGCTGAAACGGATAATTTATAGCGTGAAGCATATAAAAATTCATATAATTTAAAAAACGACCCTGCCAGCAACTGGCAGAGTCAAGAGTTCATGAACGTATATACTACATACAAGCTGGGGATATCTTCAATTTAACACCTGATTGTTAATAGAGTGTGTGAAGAAATCATGGAATGGATAAATTATCCTTCGAAACTTCTAAATCTAACCAAACGTAGTCAGACCCATGAACAAACCTTTTTCCTTTGGCTCTAAACTTATCCTTACCCTCTTCACACAGTGTGGAGAAGTCATATCCATTAGGGTTGAAAAATTCGATAAATTCTAAGCGGACCTCAAAACAAGAAAGCCTTCCGTAGTTTGGAGAGGCTTTCTTGTGCTTGTAGCTAACTATGGCAGATGTTCATTGCAGTGGCTTCAGTTGTTTAATTTCTTCTACCGTCAGGCCAGATGCTTCAGCGATTACAGGCAGATCAACGCCGAGTCCAAGGAGCTTCCGCGCAATCTCTCTTTTCGCCTGAGCTTCACCTTCAGCCTTTCCTTCAGCCTTTCCTTCAGCTTTTCCTTTTGCTTTTCCTTCAGCAACACCTTCAGTGAACCCTCTGGTCTTCGCCGTTTCATACATTGAAGCTTCATCATGTAAATATTTTTGGCGATCTTCATACTGTCTGCGGGCTTCCTCATTCTGACTTAAGAACTCCAGCGTATTCATGGCCTTCTTTAGTATAGGCTCATTCATTGTCAGCACCTCCCATTTGGATTGATCTGCGCCTTTCAAAAAGAGCAACCAATTCGCAAGACCGCCTTGCTCCAGCGAAACGATTTGCTCATCCAGCTTCGGAAGTTCCAAAAAATGAATTTCAATGTCTTCAACCAGCGAAATACCGGTCCGGTCTTCACGCAGATGAAACACGTTATGATACATCTCATTGGGCAGCAATGTATAGTTTAGGATATTAATAGTCACACAACGCTTCAATAGGCTATAAGACTGGCTTTCCTGTAATTGGCTGGAGTATTGTTTACTCCAATAGAACAAAGTTCTCTTCTCTGTATCATATTTATTAAACAATTGCATCTCGACATTAATGATTTCGCCTTCTATTGTTCTGGCACGAATGTCCAGTATAGACTGCTTATCGCGAGGAGAATCTTTGTCTGTGTACGGGTTAAGAAGAATGATCTCGCTTAGTGGCGGCTTCCCAGCCTCAGCAAATGTCCGGTTAAGGAAAGCGAGTAGTACATCACGGTTCTCTTCACTGCCAAATATACGCTTGAACAAAAAATCATTGCGCGGATCAAGTAGCTCCATCTTGACATCTCCGTTCTTGTTCATTATAACATTATCGCTTCCAGTTGCGCATGTTCTATGTAATCCCCGACCATCTCCACATATTTATTCCTGTACTTACTCCCCTCAATGGCGGCAGCTTCCAGGTCGTTCAGCCACCTTTTTTTACAGATTTAGGATTTAAGATAATATAACCTTGATACTAACAAACAAATGTTCGTATATCAAGACATGTTTTGAGGATACTTTTCCTTTTGATACTTACTATCTATCCTATCCATATTCTGAACACA
Source organism: Paenibacillus sp. FSL M7-1046 (assembly GCF_038007405.1). Taxonomy (NCBI): domain Bacteria; kingdom Bacillati; phylum Bacillota; class Bacilli; order Caryophanales; family Paenibacillaceae; genus Paenibacillus; species Paenibacillus sp. FSL M7-1046. The sequence goes on from NZ_JBBOXB010000001.1 coordinate 6,869,668, forward strand.
AATAGAGCAACCTCGGGGTTGATCCAGTTTGTTTTATCCGTATGTTTCTCTGTCTACGCCTATAATAGCGTGATTGAAGCTACTGAATTAGTTGAAGCTTAAAAAAGAGCTTCCCCGCAAGGCAAAATTCTTTAGTCTGGTGATTGATTTCTGTAGCGATTTATTTTACAATGAACTCATAAACGCGCGTTTATTTAAAGGGGGCACTATGCGCAGCGAAGATATTGCTAAGCTCGCCGGGGTATCCCGTAGTACGGTATCCCGCGTGATCAACAACTATTCCAATGTCCCTGAAGAGACCCGGGCCAAGGTGCTGAAGGTTATTGAACAGCATCAATACGAGCCAAACAGCTTTGCCCGGGCTCTGGCCGGCAAGAAGACCGATACGATCGGCCTTTTCGCCATCAGCATGAACGAGAAGGAGAATGCAACCCGGATCTATCAGAACAATTACTTCGCGCCTTTCGTCGATGCCGTAGTCGACACGTCGAATGCCCGCGGCTGTTATGTGCTGATTCATACCGTATACTCTCCCGACGATTTCCTGAAGGTTAAGCAGGCTTTCCTGCAGAAACGGATTGACGGCGGCATTATCGTCGGCACCCAGAAGGATATTGATATCGTACGGGAAATGGTTGGACTTGAATCCCCGCTAGTGCTGATCGATTATGACATTTCGGAGATTATGTCGGAGCATCTGGACCGTAATCATCTGGCCATTGTGAACTCCAAGGACTATGAGGGCACAGTCGAAGCCATCGAGTACTTGATCGGCCTTGGCCATGAAGAGATTGGCATGATCTGCGGACGAATGAACACGTACTCCGGACGGGAACGCTATATGGCATACGAGGATACGTTGAAGCGGCATGGATTGCAGCTCAATGAGAACTTCATTCTGCAGGGTGATTTCCTGAAGGAGAAGGCCTACGAAGAGGTCAAGAAGCTGCTGGAGTCCGGCGGCCCATTGCCGACTGCCTTCTTCTCGTCCAATGATGACATGGCTATCTCAGCGATGGAAGCGTTCTCCGAACACGGAGTATCCGTGCCTGAGGATATGTCCATTGCCGGATTCGATGATGTGCAGCTTGCCTCGCGCATTCATCCCAAGCTGACCTCCGTACGTCTGCCGATTTACGAAATGTCCAAGGCCGCTGTCGAGAAAGTGATCGAGCTGTGCGATTCCGCTCAGCCGACCTTTAGCACCATCAGCTTCCCGGCCAGGCTAATCGAAAGAGACTCCTGCCTGCCGCCGAAGAAGTAAAGCTCCCTGCAAGAATGCTGCATCATCCGTCCAGCGTATACCATTTCACTGGATGTACCAGCATTTCTTTAAGGAGTGGCAATCATTATAATGTTTTGCAGGAAAATCCCTTTGCCCCGAGGGAATTTTTTCTCAGCTTTATAAACGCGCGTTCACAATTGAAAGGAGACTTTCCTCTTATGAAATTCGGAACTTTTGACGACACTCGTAAAGAGTACGTAATCAACACCCCTAAAACACCTTACCCATGGATCAACTACCTCGGTAACGAGCAATTTTTCGGCCTTATCTCCAATACTGCCGGTGGTTACACCTTCTATCGCGATGCCCGGATGAGAAGATTGACCCGCTACCGGTATAACAATATTCCGCTGGATACAGGCGGACGTTACTACTATCTGTATGACGACGGCGATTTCTGGACCCCGGGCTGGATGCCGGTCAAACGCGACCTCGATTTCTACGAGTGCCGCCACGGTCTTGGCTATACTTCCATCACCGGCGAACGCAACGGTATTTCTGTGAACCAGCTCGCTTTTGTACCGATGGGCCACAATGCCGAAGTTCACCGCCTTGTTGTGAAGAACACCGGATCTGCTAAGAAATCGGTGAAGCTGTTCTCTTTTGCCGAGTTCTGTCTGTGGAATGCCCAGGATGATATGACCAACTTCCAGCGTAATCTGAGCACTGGTGAGGTTGAAGTCAAGGATTCCGTAATCTATCACAAAACAGAATACCGTGAGCGCAGAAACCACTACGCTTTCTATTCTGTAAATAAAGAAATCGCCGGCTTTGATACCGACCGCGAATCCTTCGTGGGCATGTATAATGGCCTCGATGCTCCACAAGCAGTAGCTGCCGGGGAAGCAACCAACTCCGTAGCCAGCGGCTGGTCGCCAATCGGCTCTCATGCACTGGAAATCACGCTGGAACCAGGCGAAGAGCAAAGCTTCATCTTCGTACTCGGCTATATCGAGAACCCGGAAGATGAGAAATGGGAATCCCTGAATGTCATCAATAAAAAACCGGCGCAGGCTGTCATCGAGCAATTCGCTACAGACGCTCAAGTGGATGCTGCTCTGGCTGTTCTGGCTGCACACTGGGATAACCTGCTGTCCAAATATCAGATCACAAGCGGCGACGACAAGCTGAACCGTATGGTTAACATCTGGAACCCATATCAATGTATGGTTACCTTCAACATGTCCCGCTCCGCTTCCTACTTCGAATCCGGGATTGGCCGCGGTATGGGCTTCCGCGATTCCAACCAGGACTTGCTCGGATTTGTACACCAAATCCCTGAGCGCGCCAAAGAGCGTATTCTGGATATCGCCGCTACCCAGTTCGAAGACGGCAGCGCGTACCACCAATACCAGCCGCTGACCAAAAAAGGCAACAACGAAGTCGGCACCGGCTTTAACGATGATCCGCTTTGGCTGATCCTGGGAACGGCTGCCTACATTAAGGAAACCGGCGACACATCCATCCTGGATGAGCAGGTTCCTTTCGACAGCAACCCGGACAACACTGCTACCCTGTTCGAGCACTTGAAACGCTCCTTCGAGCATGTCACCAACAATCTCGGACCTCACGGCCTGCCGCTGATCGGCCGCGCGGACTGGAATGACTGCCTGAACCTTAACTGCTTCTCAACCGAGCCAGGCGAATCGTTCCAGACGACTGCCAACATCGAAGGCCGTGTAGCGGAATCCGTCTTCATCGCCGGTCTGTTCGTCTTTGTTGGACCGGACTATGCGGAAATTTGCCGCATGCGCGGACTTAACGATGTTGCTGCGGATGCCGTAGCCAAGATCGACAACATGCGTGAAATCACACTAACCCATGGCTTCGACGGTGACTGGTTCCTGCGCGCTTACGACCACTACGGCGACAAGATCGGCAGCAAAGAAAACGAAGAAGGCCAAATCTTTATCGAGCCGCAAGGCATTTGCGTAATGGCCGGTATCGGCGTGGAAGACGGTCAAGCAGCCAAAGCTTTGACTTCCGTTGAGGAACGTCTGGACACAGATTATGGTATCGTGCTGCAGCAGCCGCCATACTCCAAGTACTACCTGAACCTGGGTGAAATTTCTACGTATCCGCCGGGCTACAAAGAAAATGCCGGTATTTTCTGCCACAACAACCCATGGATCATGATTGCTGAAACGGTACTTGGACACGGCGACAGAGCATTCGATATCTATAAGAAAATCGCTCCGGCTTACCTGGAAGACATCAGCGAAATTCACCGGATGGAACCTTATGTGTACTCGCAAATGATCGCTGGTAAAGATGCCGTACGCCACGGGGAAGCGAAAAACTCCTGGCTGACGGGTACCGCTGCCTGGAACTATGTAGCCATTACCCAATCCATTCTCGGTATCCAGGCTGATTTCGCCGGTCTGAAAGTAGATCCTTGTATCCCTGCTGAGTGGGACGGATTCGAAATCACCCGCGTCTTCCGTGGAGATACTTATGTAATCACTATTAAGAACCCTAACCATGTCTCTAAAGGCGTTGCCAGCCTCACTCTCGACGGCGCCGCTGTAGTAGGTAACATCATCGCTCCTGCCTGCGACGGTGCAGTGCACCAAGTGGTAGTTGAGCTGGGCTAAATAGCTGCCGCGACAACATGTTAACCCTTGTTTATTAAACAGGCCTCGTCTTTGCAAAATGACGGGGCCTGTTTTTTGTGGGAAGCTCACTTTCCGGTTTGCAAAAAGATACAGTTATGCCGTTACCATCAACCCAAGGACAATATTCTAAAAAAAGCAACCCAATACATCCGCCATACTTGCGGGATGCATTTGGGTTGCTTTCCTTTTAGATAACGAGCTGCAGCTTAAGCCTTGCCCTCCGGTATCCACACCTTCATCTCTCCGCTGCCGCGGTTGCCCCACAGATAATAAGGGACAGCTGTAACCTTAACGGATTCCAGTGGTGCTTTCTCCCTGCTGTACAGCCCTCCGCTCCAGCCGGACGGATTGACACGGAAGCCGGTTCCTTCAACGACTACGGCTCCGCCAAGCAGCGAGTCCTTAAAGACCTCTTTGAACTCGCCTGTCTCGTTCAGGGAGATAGAGCTCAGCGGCTCACTATTATCGGTTGCCTCGAGGCAATAGACAAGCGGTCCCCGCTGAATAGCAGTTTTCTGCGCATCAGCCCGCAGCTCGGGATGGGCATAGACACGGTGCGCTTCCATCGGAATGCTTACCTCTATGGTGTCCCCGGCAGACCACACTCTGCGGATCACCCGGTATCCCAGTTCCCGGCCTGCGGCAGGATCCAGCACTTCACCATTGATGCTGATCTCCATGCCGCTGCTCCAGGAAGGGACCCGCAAGGCAATGCCGAATTCCGCAGCTTCTGCCGGATTAACCTTCAGCGACACTTTACCTTCCCATGGGTAATTACTCTCCTGGGTAACATTAACCTCCGTTCCGCCAAGCATACCCTTCCATTCACTGCCAATGTACAGATCAGTGTGCAGTGTGTCCCCGTGAACCGTGTAAATATAGTGGTTCAGCGAAGTCAGCAGCCGGGCTACATTGGGCGGACAGCAGGCGCAGCCGAACCAGCCCTGCCGCTCCGCCTTCACATGATGTTTACCCGGACTGCAGCTGCAGGCCTGCGGCCATACCTCAAGCGGATTGACATAGAAATAATGCTTGCCGTCCTGCGCCATGGACCCCAGCACATTATTATAGAGCGCCCGCTCCATCACGTCCGCATACCGGGCTTCCGGGGCTAACTCCAGCATCCGCCGGGCAAAAAAGATCAGGCCGATGGAAGCGCAGGTTTCCGCATACACCGTATCGTTGGGCAGATCATAATCGAAGGTGAACGCCTCCCCATGATGGGTGGAACCGATCCCCCCTGTAATATACATCTGCTTATCTGTCATGTTGTTCCACAGCCTCACACAAGCATCGCGCAACGTGTCATCATCTTTAAGCATCGCAAGGTCAGCCATTGCTGAATACATATAGACTGCACGTACAGAATGCCCTACCGCTTCGCTCTGCTCACGGACCGGAATATGCGCCTGATTGTAGGCTGGATCGAGATGGTCAGTTTGCCCGCTCCAGTGAGTGATCCGCCCCCGGCTCTCCCACTCCTGCCGCAGGAAATTCGGTTCCTGGCCGCGCTGGTCGATAAAAAAGCTGCTGAGTTTCAGATAGTTCTCTTCACCTGTAAGACGGTACAGCTTGATTAGTGCCAGTTCAATCTCCTGATGCCCGTCATAGCCCTTCAGCTTGCCTTCCTCCGGTCCAAAGACCGAATCGATATGATCGACCATCCTGCGCATAATATTTAGCAGCTTGTCTTTGCCTGTAGCCTCATAATACGCAACCGCAGCCTCGATAAAATGTCCGGCGCAGTACAGCTCATGGCAATCCTGCAGATTGGTCCAGCGTTTGCCCGGCTCCTTGATTGTGAAATAGGTATTGAGATATCCATCCGGCTGCTGCGCTTCGCCGATCAGGCCGATAACTTCATCTGCCTGCCGCTCCAGTATGGGATCACGCTTAAGGCTCAGGGAGTAACCTACTGCCTCCAGCCACTTCGCCACATCGCTATCCTGAAACACCCAGCCGTGAAACTCTCCTTCCTTTCGCCCTGCGGCAATCTCGAAATTGGCAATCGCATGACTGGGCTCTGCGTCCGGTACCCGGTCATGCAGCGCCTCATATTGGTATGGAATGACTACATCCTGCGCCAGCCTGATGTAACCTCCCCAGAATTCATCCTGAATCTTTACCGATTGCTGCTTGTCTGTCTGCTGCGTTTTAATAGTTCTGCTCATTTGCCTCTTCCCCTCCGCTATATTTCGTTCTCGCTATTAGCAATTATAGAGGGTAGAATAAATAAAAAATACAATCATAAGCAACCCTGTTTTTGTACTATTTCACACTCAAGATTGCGAATGACACCAGAACTGCAGGCTGCCGACAATTCGCTTTGAAAGGAGTAATCATGACATTCAGCCCTTCTTATATCCATCTGGCTGCTCCCCCGTTCCCCTACTTTCTGGAATGCGACCGCACCGTATATCAGCCGGGGGATCAGCACCCGAACCGCAACCGTATGGGGAAATTCGATCTGATTATTGTAGAACAGGGCACCCTGTTCATTGGCGAAGATGAGAAAGAATGGGAGGTTGCGGCCGGGCACACTTTGCTTCTGCTGCCAGACCGTTATCACTACGCTGTCAAACCTTGCGAGGAGATCACCACGTTTGTATGGATCCATTTTCACACGGTGGGGGAATGGATTGAAGCCGTGGGTGATCCGGTGTATGCCGGCCGTGAAGCACATTTCCAGCAGTTTCTCACACATCCGTACACGATCCGTGTACCGCAATTCGGTCCGCTCCCGGACCCCTTTGAGCGGAGCGGGCAGGCGGAGCTGCTCCTGCAGCTGAGCCGGGACAGACGGTCAAGCGCGGTATGGCAGCAACAGCGGATCTTTGAGGAGATGCTGCGGATGATGGATCTTGCGCAGCAGGACGCTGCAGGCAGCCATGCTGCCGAGATTGCGGAGCAGACGGAAGCCTACATCCGCAACCATTACGCAGAGGCGCTCACCAATGGCTCGCTCGCGGATGCCCTCCATTTTCACTATAATTATCTCGCCCGGTGCATGAAGCGCGTCTATGGGCTGACGCCGATGGAATATTTGACGGATTACCGCCTGGAGCAGGCCAAGCTGCTGCTGCTCAAGACAGAGATCCCCATTTCCGGGATTGCGGAGCGCACAGGCTTCGAGAGCGCTGCCTACTTCTCACGGCGTTTTGCCCGCAAAGTCGGCATCTCACCGCTGCGCTTCCGCAAGCGTTATTCACGGTAAGCCGAATCACTCATTAGCGAGAGCACGAAACTCATACAACTCCCGGCTGTAGGACAGTTCCCCGATACGGACACAATTAGGGGTGTATTCTCTAATCTGCCCGCCAAACTCCAGAATATCATCTTTTATTTCTTTCACGGCGACCGCTACCTTGACTTCTGACAGCGCGGCCGCCAGTAAATCAATATCGCTCTCCAGCACTTTATATGTATAGTCCATCCAACCTTCACCCGCCTTGCTGACTTTATGTATTTAATCGTAATATTTACTATTAATATATATTGTTTGGCTGTCCTGTACAAGTCTTTATTGCTTAAATCAACCCTTCCTTCGAATAAAACAGAGGATGCCGGACAACCTAACTTCACGTTTCACCACCTTATCAGTGAAGGAGTTTTGCAACGATGGGAGTTCTAAACGGCAATCCCAAAGACGAACCGCTGCACTATGGCGAAATATTTAATCTATGGCAATTTTCCGCTACCGCCAAGATGTCATTATCCACCTTACAGGCATTTCATTATCACGCTGGCGATCAGGATCTGAAAAAAATAATTGATGATCTCATGGACCAGTCGCAGCAGGAAATAAAAGATTGCGACAAGCTGCTGAAAACCCATGGCTTCACACCGCCCCCTGCACTGCCCGACCGCCCCTCCGTTAAGCTCGAGGAGATTCCTGCCGGAGCCCGTTTCTCCGATCCGGAAATCGCCGCTTCCCTTGCTGGCGCAGTTTCCCTAAGCCTAGTCGTATGCAGCCAGATTATGGGGACTTCCATCCGTGAGGATATCGGGGCCATGTTCATGAAAAATCATGCGCAAATGGCCGCTTTAGGAATGGCTGTGCTGAAATTGAATAAAAAGAAGGGCTGGCTGGTACCTCCGCCGCTGCAGCTCAAAAAGCCGGAGCCTGCTTTGGTTTAGTAATATCCCCGTCCCACCTAATCCTGCGCAAGCAGGATTTTTTGCTTTGCAGCTATTTTTTCCCATTTCTAAGCATATTCATTAAGACATGCCTAAACGTGGAGATGTTGAAGAATATGCGCTCAAGTGCAAGGTACGCCATTATTTTGCTGGGAAGTTTGCTGATTGCTGCAGGAACTAATTTTTTTCTGGTCCCCTACAAAATTCTCGATGGGGGAATCATCGGCATCGCCCTCATCATCAACTATATGTCCGGCGCAAAAATTGGACTGGCCATTGTCCTGTGCAGCCTGCCGATTTTCTTGCTTGCCTGGCTTAAAGAACGGGACATCTTCTATAACAGCGTACTGGGTTTGCTCACCTCCTCGTTTTTCATTGAATTCCTCGGACCGCTCCAGTACCATTTTCTGTACTATATTGAGCTCGGCTCCATCTCCAGCGCCATTCTCGGCGGCTTTCTAATGGGGAGCGGTTTCGGAATTATGCTGCGCTTCAAGGCCAGCACGGGTGGAACGGATCTGCTCGCCAAGTTTATGAAACGCTATATTCCGCTCAATGTCGGCGTCATTATTTTTCTGACGGATTTCCTGATTATTGGCGCGGGTGGCCTGCTGATCTCCAAGGAAACCTTCTTGCATTCGATTCTGACGATCTTTTCGGGCGGAGTGGCCACGGGGTTATGTACGCTCGAAAAATAAGCCTCTTGACTGAATGGAAATAACTATGCATATACACGATCATATGTTCGTATTATAATAAGGTCAAATTCAGCCGCTTACCTGGAGAGTGTGAACCTATGAACAGAGATCGTGTCATTATGCTATCCGATTGCCAGAGCTTCTATGCCTCGGTCGAGAAGGCTGCCAATCCTCTCTACAGCCATAAACCGCTGGTCGTTGCCGGCGATCCGGCCAGACGCAGCGGGATTGTACTTGCCGCTTGCCCCTTAGCCAAAGAGCATGGCGTTACCACTGCCGAGACCTTAAAGGAAGCGCTGGCGAAATGCCCTGAGCTTGTGGTCGTCCGTCCCCGTATGCAGCACTACATCAACGTTTCCTCGCAAATCACCGATATTCTGCGCAGCTTCAGTGATCTCGTAGAGCCTTATTCCATTGATGAACAGTTCATTGATGTCACCGGCAGCTCCGCCTTGTTCGGCAGTCCGCTGTCCATCGCGGCCGCGATCCAGGATACCGTCCGCCAGGAGACAGGCGTGTATGTGCGCATCGGCATCGGCTATTCCAAGGTTACTGCCAAGATGGCCTGCGATCTGTGGGCCAAGAAAAACGAAGGCGGCCGGTTTACACTCACCCGCGAACAGCTGCCCACCCTGCTCTGGCCGCTGCCGATTTCGCAATTGTTCATGGTCGGCCGCCGGATGTCCGCCCATTTCCATAGCATGGGGCTTACGACCATTGGCCATGTGGCCCAGCTGCCGCTGGCCGAGCTGAAGTGGCGCATGCGCGAGAAATTCCGCAAGAACTGCGATATAGACGCCGAGTTGTACTGGCGGATTGCCAACGGCATTGACGACAGTCCCGTAAACCCGCATACCCACGAGGTTCCACCCAAGAGTGTCGGGCACCAGATGACCCTGCCCCGGGACTACCGCACACTGAAGGAAATCAAGACGATTCTGCTGGAGCTATCCGAGCTGGTGTGCAGACGCTGCCGCAGCCTCAAGGTGAACGGCGCGGTCGTGTCTGTCGGCTGCCAGGGTGCAAGCTTTGAGATGCCGACCGGCTTCTCCCGCCAGACCGTAATGAACGACCCCACCAATGCCACCAATCTGGTCTATGAAGCAGCCGTAGAGCTTTTCCAGCGGCACTGGGACAACCAGCCCGTACGCAGGGTCAACCTCAGTCTTTCCACGCTCTCCGACGAAAGTGAGTACCAGCTGACACTGTTCGAATCCCGCCCCCGTTACCGCGAGCTTGAACGGGCTACCGACAATCTCAAGAACAAGTATGGAGATATGATTATCGGCCGGGCTGCGTCTTTCACCGATGCAGGACAAATTAAGGATCGGGCCGGCAAAATCGGAGGACACTACAAATAAAGTGTTAAAAAATAAATTAAAAGAATAAGGGTTGATATTTTCAGGTATTGCGGCGACAATCGAATATATAACATTCCCGGGGAGGATCGAAAGAAGTTGGATAGCACAAGCAATAACAGCAATACTTCCACGCATGAAATTATCGACCTCTGCCTGCTGGCCGGTAAAATCATGCTGCAGAGCGGTGCGGAAACTTACCGTGTGGAGGACACCATGATGCGTATGGCGGAGGCACTCGGTTTTCCCGGGGCGCACAGCTACGTGACGCCAACGGTCATCATGTTCACAACCAGCAGAACCGAACCGGTGAAGCTGTTCCGGATTGCCGAGCGGACGACCGATTTGCAGAAGGTGTCGGAGGTCAACGACATCTCGCGCCGGCTGAGCGAACGCCAGCTCAGCGCGGCAGAAGCCCGCGAGCGCCTTGGCGTCGTGGACGATGCCGCACATGCCTATCCGGCATGGCTGCAGATCGCCGCAGCTGCCCTCACCGGAGCCTGCTTCACAGTAATGTTCAAGGGGAGTCTGTGGGACGCCCTTCCGGCTTTGCTGGTGTCGGGGCTTGGCTTCGCCGCTGCAACCTATCTGCACCGGCTCGTACAGATCCGATTCTTCGCTGAATTTACCGCCTCATTCCTGATCGGACTGTTCGCGTTCTTCTCCGTCAAATTTGGCATTGGCCGCGAAATGGACAAGATTATCATCGGCTCCGTCATGCCGCTGGTCCCGGGCCTGCTCATTACCAATGCGGTGCGTGACCTGATGGCTGGGCATCTGGTTTCCGGCCTCTCCAAAGGTGCCGATGCATTCCTGACTGCGTTTGCGATCGGGACTGGCATCGGACTTGTGCTGTCGCTTTTTTAACCCACGTGAAAGAGGTAGCAATTCATGATTTTGCAACTGATAACCAGCTTTATTGCCGCTGCATCCTTCTGCATTCTGTTCAATGCCCCGCGGCGCGCGCTGTTGCAATGCGGCTTGGCCGGAATGGTAGGCTGGATCCTGTATTTGGAGCTTGATGAAAGATGGGATACGGTTATTGCCACCTTTGCGGCAACCGTAGTCGTCGGCGTCATCAGCCAATTCTTTGCCCGTTCCTTCAAGATGCCGGTCATTATCTTCAGCGTCGGAGGGATTATTCCACTTGTCCCGGGGGGACTTGCGTATGACGCTATGCGCAAATTCGTGGAGAACGACAATAACCAGGCGATTCAGATCGGCGTACAGGCGTTGCTGCTCTCGGGAGCGATCGCCACGGGACTTGTGCTCAGTGAAGTGCTTGGACAAATGTTCCGCCGGAAGAACAAGTAGACACGCGCAGGAAAGAGGCTCCCCGTACCGATCACCTATAGCTTTGACTAGAACAGGGGCGCCTCAGCTAGAGCTGCTTGGTCTACAGCGCATAAAAAGTCCGCCTGCGGCAAGGAATGCTTCCTTGCCGCAGGCGGACTTTTGGGTATATGGGATATTTACTGCAGCTGCCCAATGATCTTCTGATAGCTGACAATATCCAGCCATCTGCCGAACTTGCTGCCGATCTCTTTGAACAGGGCACTCTGCTCGTATCCATGCTTCACGAACAACCGGCGGCTCGGCTCGTTATCGGCGCACACCGTAGCCACCAGTACATGAAACCGGAGCTCCGCGGCCCGCTCTTCGATAAAGCGCAGCGCATGGCCGCCCAATCCCCGGCCGCCGCAGCCCGGCTTCAGGTAGATGCTGATTTCACCGGAGGTATCATAGGCCTGCTTATTCTTATGTCTGGCAATCAGCACATAACCCAACATTTCGCCTTCCTGCATAATGGCATAGGATTTGAACCGCGGATCGCCGCTCAGCACCGACTGGCGCATTTCCGGCAGGCTCTGCGGCTCGGTATGAAAAGAAACTGTGGTGTTCAACACGTAATAATTATATATATCCAGTACTTCAGCCAAATGCGCTTCCCCGATTTCTTCAAACAACAGCCCGCTCGCAGTGATTTCGCCCATTTATTAATCCTCCCAGATTGATGTTTCCAATTGATCCACGAACCGGCGCAGCTTGCCGGCGACCTTGAGATTAATCGCTCCGTTCTGGTACATCTGCTGCACCGTGTCGCGCTGCTCCTGAATCGCCTTCAGCTTCAGCTCCAGCTTCTCATCGTCGATTACGCCATCCTTGCTCCAGCCTTCCCCCTGCTCCAGCCGTGACTCCAGCCGCTCATATTTGTCAATAACCCGCTGCGAAGCCTGGCGGTTTTCTTCGCTCATCCCGGCACTGACCGCTGAGACGGCGGCCTGGCACATCGCGATCTTCGCTTTCCGGGCACTCTCGGCATTCTGAACCGCCCGCCTTCCTTCCTCACCGTTAAAACGGCCGGTGAACAATCCCGAGAATAAGCGTTGAATCTCTGTCAGGGAGAATTTGACCTGTGTATCGAACCGCCGGCACAGAACGGCCTCCGTATGATCCAGCAGCTCTTCCATCTTCACTGCTACCGGAGATTCAATCTGACCTTGCTCCAGCATACGCCGCAATGCTGCCCGTTCCGCATCGAGGCCGTTCAGCCGCGCTTCAACGCCAAGCCGGCGGAAGCGCTCCGTAGCCACATCATTTTCCGGTTGGGGAGCGCACAGTCTGTCGATCTTGTCAGTGAACTCCAGCAATGCAGGCTGCGTTGGGGAGCCGGGATTCTCCGTCGTCAAGCTCCGCAGCATGGTCATTCCTGCATCAATCACCACCGATCTGGCTGCAAGCTCCGTGTTCTGCGGCTGGACGGTTTCGTCAACGGCCTCTTCTTTTCCCGCAAGGATAGGCAGAAAGATACTGGCAATCACCAGCGACATGAGAATAACACCTGCCGCGAGCGCAATGATTAAATCCCGTTCCGGAAACAGGGAACCATCTCCAGCAACCAGTGGAATGGAGAAGGCACCGGCCAAGGTTACAGCTCCGCGGACGCCTGAGATCGAGATAATCAGCTGTGTTTTGAGCGGTGACTTCTCTGTCTTCAGCCTGCGGCTCTCTACTAGCGAATAGACATACACCCAGAGGAAGCGGAGTACAATGAGCAGCGCCGTAATTGCGAGCACATAGCCGGCCACCATAAAGTTATTCAGCGTTTCATCCCGGTAGATGACTTCAACTACATCGGGAACGGAGATGCCGAGAATGAGGAAGACCATCCCGTTCAGGATAAACAGCAGCACCGACCAGGTACTCGCTGACACAAGCTGCAGCTTGTATTGCGGAGATACTGCCCGGTCTTTCTCGATGGCATATACGATACCGCCGGCAACAACGGCCAAAATGCCGGATACGCCGACTTCTTCACTGATCAGATAAATAATGAACGGAGTAAGAATCTGCAGCAGCACATGGACGGTAACATCCTCCATGCCTAATCTGCGGATGAGCACGCTGAGCCGGATAAGCAAAAATGACAGCAGCGCCCCCAGCAGCAGCCCTCCCGCTGCGATGAGGATAAAGCTGAACGTTGCTTTGGGCAGGGAGAACACCCCGGTAACCGCAGCAGCAATGGCAAACTTGAAGGCCACCAGACCGGAGGCGTCATTCATCAATGACTCGCCCTCCAGAATCCGGTGAATGCCCTTCGGCAAATGAACCCTTCCGGCCAAGGCGCCTACCGCCACCGCATCGGTCGGCGAGAGAATGGCCGCCAGCGCAAACGACGCCGCCAGTGGAATCGAGGGTATCATCCAATGGATCGCATATCCCGCAACAAAGACGGTGACAAAGACAAGGCCCAGCGCCAGCAGCAGAATGGGCGCTCTAAGGTTCCAAAGTTCATCGCGGGGTGTCCGCTTGCCGTCATTGAATAGCAGTGGAGCGATAAATAATACAAAAAACAGCTCAGGCTCAAAGGTCATATGTATTCCCGTGGGCATCAGTGCAGCAATAACGCCCAGTCCAATCTGAATCAGCGGAATTGGCACAAACGGGATAAACCGGTTCACGATGTTGGAGGCCGCGATCAGCCCCAGAATTAACAGTACGGCAAGAAAAGTCTCCAAGCTGCATCAACTCCAAAACTGATTTTCCCATTATTATATCCTAAACGTTTATAAAGGGGCAAAATGCAATTCTCATATTTATGTTTAGCCGAAAAAGTTCACCGATTTATATATTGACAAATAATTATTTTTGTGTTATAATATCATATTTTTCTATTGCGCAACATCTCTGTTTTCAGTATGCTATGCATTAGCCTCACAGCATGAATCTTATCAAGCATGGGAGCACGGGCTCACTAACTTTTTAGGAGGAACATTATGCATATCGCCAAAGGAATAGACATGCTTGAAATTTCCGTTCAAGTTATGGGTGGAACAGAAACGATTTACCCCACCCTGCTTTGGGACGGACAAGCCGCCACTCTCGTAGATACTGGTTACCCGGGGCTGCTGTCCACATTTAGGGTGGCTATGGAAGAAGCCTCTGTACCCTGGAATCAGCTGCGCACTATCCTGATTACCCATCAGGATCTCGATCATATCGGGAGCCTGCCCGCTCTGCTGGAGCAGGCTGAAACCGAGCTGACCGTACTGGCGCACGAAATTGAGAAGCCCTATATTGAGGGCGATAAAATGTTGCTCAAGCATACGCCGGAAGCGCTGGCTGCCGCCGAAGCCATGCTGCCGCCTACAGTGCCGGAAGAATGGCGGCATGCCTTTCTCTCCGTGCTTGCCCATCCACCAAAAGGAAGAGTCGATCAAACGCTCATTGGCGGGGAACGGCTTCCTTGTGGCGGCGGAATCACTGTGATCCATACGCCCGGCCACAGCCCCGGGCATCTGAGCCTGTACCATCAGGCTAGCTGCACACTGATTGCCGCTGATGCCCTCACGGTGCGCGGCGGAGAACTGTACGGGCCAGATGCTGCGGCGACACCCGACATGGCTACCGCACTTGCTTCTTTGCAGAAATTCGCCGATTTGGAGATCCGGCAGGTGATTTGCTATCACGGAGGATTGTACCGCGGTGATGCGGGCCGCCGGATCGCCGCGTTGTCACAGGGGGAAGCGTAACTGGATGCAGAACAAGCAGGAGGCAAGGCCGGTAGATCCGGCCTTGCCTCCTGCTGAAATCCCGTCCGCTCCCGGTAATCGAATCAGGATTGAAGAGTTTTTGACCCAGTGGTCCTAAGGTTCAACCCTTTTGCAGAAGATCCTCGACAATACTGCGGTCTACGTCCAAGTCAAACTTGCGGCCCCAGAAGCTTCCCTGTCCTTGTGTGCGGATTCGTTCGTAATCCACCGCCCTGAGCGTTCTGGGGAACTCCGGTCCGGTCTCCCAGTCTGTATAACGTTTGATTTCATTCACTACATTATCCTTAAACGGACTATTCAAAATAATCGAATGAAAGAATATTTCGTCACCGCAGAATGAGTTCTTGAACAAACGGATGTAACCTGGAGAAGTACGGGTGAATTCCAGAATATACTCCATGCACTCACCGGTAATCGACATCCAGTTTGAGCCTTTATATAGTTTATCCGGGAGATGCTTCAGACTCCGCTTAAGCCAAGGCACCGACATCACCAGATTAATGTACCGGTTGCGCACCTCGGAGACTGCTTTTACCCGCGATACAAGAAATTTTGGATAATAGACAGAAACCCGATAGTAGCAGCCCCACATCTCCGCTTCATTAGGCAGTTGCAAATACTTCACAAATTCCTTCCCCTCGTTCTTCTGGAAGAACTCCACAATCGTCCCATTGGAGACAAGGGGCAAATCCTGCCCGCTTATGATATGAATATAATTATAGTAACCCTGCTGCTTAATCAGCTCAAAACCTTTAAGAATGCATTCAATCTGGCTGTAATGTCCCCACTGCACTTCAACAGGATCTTTTACAAAATGAATATGTTCACGGTGAACAATTTGCTCTTCTATGCCGCTCTTCTTGTCTACATGCAGGAAAAAATCCACATGTTCATCACTTAAACGATCAATCAGCAAATTGATCTGCTCAGGATTTTTATGACAAAGGATTACGTATGCCATTTTGAATTTCTGCAAAATCTACACCCTTTCACTCATTCATTTCCAATTATTATAGGGGAATGAGTGAAGATGGACAAGCAAATTATTCCGATTGCGAGTTCACCATCAGCTTCAAACCGATGTTCCATGGATCTTTGAGCGAAAGGGTGCCGTCTGCCTCAGTTACTGTATAACCAGCCTCCCGCATACGCTCAGACACTTCCGCCAGCTCCTGTCTGCTTGACAGCAGCAGTGTAAAATAATCGATGCCGGGTGCATCAGACGGAGCCGCCGGAGCACCCTGCCCCGCCCAGATATTGAGGCCCATATGGTGATGATAACCTCCCGCCGAGATAAACAGCGCCGAGTCTCCATAATGGGTTGTTGGCTCAAAGCCCAATGCATCCACATAAAATTTCTTCGCTTGGTCAAGATCACCTACATGAAAATGCACATGTCCGATCACGCTGCCGGCAGGCAGGCCGTTCCAGGTTAAGCCTTCAGCAGCGGCCAGCAGACCGTCGGCATCTACCGGGTCCGTAGTCATAATATAGTCCCCTTCTGCATCACGTTTCCATGTATCACGCGGCCGGTCCCGGTACAGCTCAATTCCGTTATTATCCGGATCCTGAATGTACAGCGCTTCACTTACCATATGATCTCCCTGACCGATATGAATCCCAGAGTCAATCAGATTGCGCAGCGTGAGCCCCAGGCTGGGGCGGTCAGGCACGAGAATGGCGAAGTGGTACAAGCCCGCTACCGAATTCCGGCGCAGAATTTGCGCGCCTTCGATCTCCCGCAGGATGAGCAGTACATGCTGCCCGTCTGCCGTCATCTCCACCTGGCGACCGGTCTGGCGCAATATCTTCAGTCCCACAACATTCTGGTAAAAAGCGATCGAACGCTCCAAATTGCTTACTCTTATCTGCACTAAACCAATTTGCACACCCTCATGCAATGTCGCTGTTGCCGTCATAATATCTCCTCCTGAATAAATGCTGGTGTCCGTGTCTAGCCGCTTATTGCAGCTTAGTCTTTACACCTTCCATTTTTGCAATTCACACTTGTAACTGTTTCCGTTACATATTAACTAACTTTAGTATAGTTGCACTCCATAAGTTTGTCAATTACTTTCAAAAAGAAAAGCCAGACCCGTCAGGTCTGGCTTAGCATTAGTGATCCACGCCCTTACCTCTATATTCAGCTGTTCTAAGCTCCTTAATATAGGGTTCCAAGTCAGGCATATGAGATTCCTGTGCCTGCTGCACAGCCAGTTCGATATCGTAGGGAACTCTGACGAATTGCAGATTTAACGGTGCCAATGCACGATCTTGATACCTTCCCTCCATAACTAAATACGAGGCCTGGGTAAGATCGAGCGGATTCCCTACACTGCCTACATTCAGTAACGTCCTTCCGTCCAGATGCTGAAGGTACGCATTATGAACATCCCCATATCCGGCTATATCCGCCATGATTGGTTCCTTGCACAATCCGGAGGATAGGAACAGGGATAAACGCTGTTCGTAATCATCCCAGGGCTGGACCCGCTCATTTAAGCTCCGCGGTGAGGCATGGAATAAACGGATGAACTTTCCGCTCATCCAGAATTCAATCGAGAACGGCAGGGAGTTCAGATAATTCAGGCGGTCCTGGCCGAGCAGCTCCCGATGCCATTGTACAACGGCGATTTCGCTGGGACGGCCGATGAATTCATCCCAGTTGCCCATCACAACTTCTTCGCAGTGCTTCTTCACCAGATCAACTGCCAGGTCTGAGCTAGGTCCTTTGCCAACAATGTCTCCGAGACAAAAAATCCGGGTGATATTACGCCCGTGTATATCCGCGAGTACCGCTTCAAGAGCCGGTACATTGCCATGAATATCAGAAATAATTGCAATTTTCTCCACTGAAGTTCCTCCGTTTGGGTCCATTCTTATTGTCTTGCTTAATCAATTCAGCAATTTGATGCCGCTGTATACTCTCTTCTCTGCGGTGGCTGTCCGAATCCAGTTCAATAAGTCCTCCCTGGTGAACAAGAACTCGTCATCAATTTTAATATAAGGAAGCTTTGCTTTTGTAAAAGGTCCATTATTGCTCAGAATTGCATTTTCCGCTTTCATAATATTGAGCACCTGCTCTTCTTCCAGCCCCAGAAAATATGCAGCCTCCTGAAGCGTCATTAATGCCTTGTCCTGTTGCTGCAGAGTATTCTGGGCTTGCAAAGCATTTCCGTTGCTACCCGCCTTTTCATGGCTGATGACCAGGCAGCCGACAATAAAACAAACACCAAGAATAAGGCTGGCCCCCAGTATAGATAGATGGTTATTTTTCATAAAGTATCCCCTTATTTCGTACTGCCCGCATATTCAATGAGCCAGCAGTCCCTGAATTCTCCCTCATGCCATTCATGCTCTACAAGCAGCTTCCTCCGCACAAAACCAAGTTTCTCATACACTCTCAGCGCCCGGTGATTCCAGCATTGCGGGTCCATCACAATTTTGTCTGCCTGCTTCGACTTGGTAAGATATTTAACTGTCTCCCCCACGAGCTGCGAACCAATTCCTTGATTCCAGAATGCAGTTTCGCCGATAAACTGGTCCATGCCGTAAATTCTGCCTTCAAAATCCGTATACCCGTACTCCGCTTTCTCTTCAGCATCAATAGGATAGAACTGTATGTATCCAACATCCTGCGATTTATAGCAGACAATCCCCCGCGTGATTCCCCCGGCTTCCTCTTCATAAAAGTGCTCCAGCACCATCTCCATTGTATGCGGACGGTCACGGCCTTCATAATACTCCAACAGAAGCGGATCGGAAAGCCATTTCACAAGCAGCTCCGCATCGGGAGCCACCAGTCTTCTAACGCTTAGTTCCTGATTGTGATATAAGATCATTGCAAAACTCCCCCTTTTACAGGCGTTTATCAATAATATGCTTATTCTCCTTAATTTCTTTACGCAGCAGCCTGATCTCCTGAATCAAAATATCCAGTTTGTGCGAAGTTTTCGAATCATCTATCGCTTTTCTAATAATCAGCATAAATACCAAGAGGCTTACCAAGCCTAAAATCACAGCCAGAAAGGTCATCATTCAAATCCCATCCTCTTTCACAAAAATCATTCCATTTCACATGTCTTGTGTCAGTCTAATTCATTTGGAATATTGTGTAAAGCTCCTGCTATGTTATCGCGCTCTCCATTTCCTTATACAGGGACAAAAAAGTGACCCTGCCAGCGTCCGGCAGAGTCAAGGTCTATTATAAGGGGGTCATGTGACTACTATAACCGGCAAAGCTTAAATCCGGATGAAAATTTAATAAAGGTTTGCTGAATTTTGTAGAACCCTCGGATTGCAGCAAACCAAAAAAATTGGAGCCTGCCGAGGCACGGCAGGCTCCTAGCAAAAATGCATCCACTGGGGGGTGGAGATCTTTAATATACTCCTGAAACCTTAAAGAAACATAAGTTTTTGCTAAAAGTTTACTTAAATTACTCTTAATCCCCTTCGCTGCTCAGTAAACAGGGATCTGATTTATAATCTGGTCCAAGGTAACCTCCTGCAGCACATTCTCCATCGCTTTCTGGGCAAGGGAGAATACAGGCACGATGGCACCGGCGATGTTCTTGCCAACCGGACAATCGGGATTCGGGTGCTCATGCACGGAGAATAAGGAATCTTCCTCCACCGCATTAACCGCCCGATAAATCTCCAGCAGCGTGATCTCAGCTGCAGTGCGGTTCAGCTTGGCTCCGGCCACACCGGGACGGACATCAACCAGTCCCGCTTTGTTCAGCATGCCTGTAATTCTGCGTATGACCACCGGGTTGGTATTGACACTGCCAGCGATCCATTCGGAGGTGCTTTTGCCTTCCTTGTTGCTGTCGATTAACGTAAGAATATGAATAGCCACCGCGAACCGGGTGCTGATGTTCATGGAAATCTCTCCTTTATTGCCCTAAACAAAAGAATGCTTTGGATGCAACAATAATAGTTACATTTTAGCACATTGTCAATGCTGTGAGGAGGTCCGCAACCTGGTCAGGATATTTTTTACTCAGCCGGGCTTTGCCCAGATTGCTCTTCACAATCTTCAGCATCCGGGGATCGCCGCTCTGTGCAAATCTGCGGAGCATAGCAAAACCTGCTTCCGGCTCGCTGGCCACAAACAGACTGAGACTATATTCTAAACCCTTGGACAACACGCGATAATGCTCCCGATCGCCTTGTCCCGGCTCAGAGGAGAGGATGCCTTCCATAATGCCGCCGGCCAGATCCAGGCTATACCGTGCATTGGTCTGCTCCTTGAGCAGCGGCGGATGGGCTAAAGCGGCAACAAAGGCGCGCTGTTCCGGCAGTGTAGCCTCCGCTTTCCATGAATCCAGCAGTCCCTGCAGAAGCGAAAAATCATATTCTCCAATGGTCTGCAGACCGATCGCCGCGGCCTCGCGCAGCCGCCATCTGGAATCATTCATGGCAGTCTTCAGCAGGCCTTCTGTCAGGGTGCGCCGCACTGCATCAGCATACCCGTAATGCGCGCAGCTGGCCTGTACAGCACAAAAAGGCAGAAACTCGCGGGGATCATTAGCAGCAGCCTCGTGGTCCGAAATAAGCGCCCATGACGAAAGCATTGCCCATGAGGTCTCCGTTACAGAAGGCCGGGCAAAAGACATCGCGAAGCTCTCTGCCAGCTCCAGATTGGCCCGTGGTCCGGGCAGGCCGCTCCCGTCCAGCATATAACCGGCAAGCAGGGGCCACTGCCCCTCCGTCTCCATCCATTCCCGAATCGGCACTGGCACCGTCTTAGTTACAGTCATCCTAATTCCCCCGTTTTCCTGCACAGCTTATTGCTGCTGTACAATGCCCTGCATCACATAAGGATAATCAATTTGCTTCTTCACGGAGAGCATGGCCTCTTCACCGGCAAGCAGTGACATGACATGCAGCCCCAAATCAATGGAGGCAGACACCCCTCCACCGGTAATTATACTGCCGTCCTGTACAATCCGACTCTTCACCACACTGCCGCAATAGGGCGCCAGCAGATCGTACGCAGCGGGATGCGTCGTTGCACTGCGTCCCTCCAGAAATCCGGCGGCTCCCAGCAGGAGTGAGCCTGTGCATACAGAAACCTTATAAGGCACATTGGCGGCTCCCCGCAGCCAAGAGAGAAAGGACTCATCAGTCCTGAGCCGTCTCGTTCCCATCCCGCCGGGCAGGAAGACTAAATCATATTGCGACAGATCCGGCAATACTGTGCCGATCTTGACCGTAAGCCCCAGCTCATCGGTCACTTCTTCCGCAACACCGCAAATATCCCATTCCAGCCCTTCACCTGGGGCGAATTGTCCCAGCCGGTAGATAACATCATAGAATCCGGCAAAATCGAGAAAAGTAATTCCATCAAAAAGAATAAAGGCCATCTTCAACATCGCTCGCTCCTCTTACCCTCGGCAGGGTTCTATGCGCTTGTCAGAATGATCGGTTTGCCCTTAGTAATTATAATGGTGTGCTCATACTGTGCTACCCGGCTATTGTCCTTCACACTCAGTGTCCACCCGTCCGACTGCTGTTCTACAAAGTCAGCCCCGGTAGACAGGAACGGCTCAATCGTAATGACCTGATTTTCTTTAAGCACCGTAGTTACCCGCGGATTATAAAACGGGAGAATTTCGAAAGGCTTCTCATGCAGTGATTTGCCGATGCCGTGGCTGCATAAATTGCGTACGATTTTGTAGCCGCGTTTGCGGGCTTCACTCTCCATCACTCTGCCAATCTCATTCACCTTCATGCCTGCTCGAAGATGATTGATTACGCTCATCATGGTTTCCTCCGTGCTGCGGCACAGATGTACAAGCTTCTCGTTATAGGGCGGCAGTTGAAAAGAAACGCCGGAGTCACTGTAATAACCGTTAAGCTCGGCAGATACGTCAATATTAATCAGATCACCGGGGTTAATGACTCGTGAGCCGGGAATGCCGTGAGCCACCTCTTCATTAATGCTGATACAGGTGCTGCCCGGAAAATTATAGGTAACCTTCGGAGCCGATTTTGCACCAAATTGCTCCAGGATTTTCGCCCCCACCGCATCAAGCTCGGCAGTCGTCATACCTGGTTTTACATGTTTCTTCATCTCGGCGATAGTGTAACCTACCACCTTACCGGCTGCTTTCAGACCTTGCAAATCCTCTGCTGTATCGCTCGTCATTCTTTTAACATTCCTCTCGCTCTATAAGATGTACTCAATATTTATTATTTCGGTATAGATTGTTAACTTCTTCATTGATAATGTATTCCTGATACGCTTCTCCGAACACTAGCTTCATCTTGAGGTTTGTGCTGACGCCCGGTGGCTCTGAGAATTCCTTCCGTTTATTCAGGCTTAGCCATGAGCTTGTTAGATGAAGTATCGGTAATATGTACCCTACAATTATAACAGTCTTCAGATGCAGAGTGAAATGTCCGTGCATGGGTCTGCCTCATCCAATTTTCAGCTCCGCGCATCAAAAAAAGACCGGTCCGCTATAAAATAACGGACCGGTCTCAGAACACACTCAGATGGGATAGCTTTAACAAAATAATTTGAAGCTCTAGTTAATTGCTCCTACCGCTTTCAGCCAGGCTTCAGCAATGAGGGCATGTCCGGCCGAAGAAGGATGCACGCCATCCCCTGCCCAGAACGCTGGCTCCGCTTTAACGGAAGCCGCAGCGAACAGGCCGTCGAGCGGAACCAGCGGGGCCCCGTACTCACGTGCCAATTCACGCACAACATGGATTTTGGGATCCAAATCCTGACGCCAATTCTTGCGGTCTTCCGGCACAGGCAGTACGAACGGCTCAATCAGCACCAGCCTGGCATCCAGCGCACTCATTGTACGCTCGATCAAATCACGGTAAGCGGCTTCAAACTCGGCAGCAGTAGTTTCCTGGCCGGAGTCAAAGCGGCGCCAGGTATCATTAATTCCGATATAAATGGATACCCAGGTCGGCTTCAAGTCCAGGCAATCCTTATCCCAGCGCTGCTGCAAATCCGTAATGCGGTTGCCGCTGATTCCCCGGTTAATGAAGGTCAGATTCTTCTCCGGATACTGCAGCCCGAGACGTGCGGCGGCCATCATTGCATAACCTACGCCCAGTGATGAAGCGTCTTCATAATTGCGCCCGCAATCGGTGATACTGTCACCCTGGAACAAAATGATATCGTTTTCTTTAAATCCCATGTTTAAATCCTCCTATAAAACCACTGAATGGTATAAACATATTCCATTATATCAAATAGAATTTCTCCGGACACCCTCAATTATGGCAGGATGTCAAAGCAAACTTCGCATCGTGAACTTATTTAATTTCATTTCGGCAGACAGGAAAGCCTCCTCAAGCTGTTGTCCACGGATATGGCTGGCCCGTCTGAAATAGAGAGCCCGGAGGAAATTTTTGCAATTGATCCGGTTAATATCCACACTGCGGGTCCTCGGCAGGCTGCCGCATTCCCCGAGAGCGCTAATCCAGCCGGCAAGCTGTTCCTCCGGAAGCAGGCTATGGAATACCATGGAGTCGACAATAGTGGCTATCCGCTCATCCTCTTCTTCATTGAAAATGTGCGTGCCGTTCTGGAGCATACCCTGTACCGCATCCAGGACTTCCAGCTGCACCGCCGCATCACTCTCCGGGCACTTCACCGGTTCATCCAGTGCATCTGCCGCGTGGGCAGCGCTCCGGGTCCGGGTCGCCGATATACTCCAGCATCCGGCTGATGTAATCTCCTGCCGCTTCACCATCACGCAGCTGATAGTGTTCCTCCTCGATTCTTTGCAAATCCAGCTTTAACCCGTTTCTTGTATCCGTCATTCTTCCACCCCTTCAGGTCTATCGGTACATTGTGCAATCATTGCCGTAATCTCTTCAATGACAATCTCCGGCTCATCATGGTGAATATAGTGCCCGCTGCCTCCCGCGATCCTCTGGCGGCCAGCCGCAGACCACCGCAAGAATCCCCTCTGCAGCTTCTGCTCCAGCTCGAGGATTGCAGTCGACGGCCAATCCCCTTCTCCTTCATCAGGGAGCCCTCTTGTAATAATCGACATCGGGAGAGTACCCGGCCATTGGAGCTCAGTTTCAGCTATCTGCCTATAACTCGCCAGCTTGTCAATGTTCTCGCTGTTCAGCAGGGGATTCTCCAGATAAGCCCTGTTCGCCGGGATCAAATGCACGGGCAGAACCTCCTCATAAGCAAGCTCCTTATACTCCGGTACGCCATCCACCAGAACAAGTCCCGCTGTGCGGGATCGAAATTTAGCGGCAAACTGTCTGGCGACCAATCCGCCGAAAGAATGTCCTACCAAGATATATGGCGGCTCCACTGCCAGCTTGGACAGCAGCCTATGCAGTTCCTGAACCAGGTCATCACAAGTACGGGAACCCGATGCTACTGTGCTTGCGCCGATTCCGGCCCGGTCATAGGAGAGGGTTGTCGTTAACGCTGCTATCCGATCCTGTACCCCACTCCAGGAATCACCCCCGTCTCCCAAGCCAGAGATGAAAATAACCGCCGGTGCGCTTTTTCGTGTGTATCTATAAAACAGCATCATACCGGCCTCCTGTTACCACACGTATTCAATATACATCCCAAAACAAATTTAGTTTAAATTAATTTCCAGTTATTAACTATGCAATTCAGCACAGAAAAAAAACCCCTTCCAGCACCCGCACCTCAAGAAAAAACCAGGTGTTTTCGGGTAACTAAAAGGGGATCCTATGAACTGGCTTCCAGCAAAGCTGGCTAATTTAAATTAATACGCCAGACTGAACAAACCTTTGATATGCGTCAGATAACGGATGTTGCTTGCTTCTTTCATCATCGTTGCAGGCAAGCCCTTCAATGGCGTTGAGTTGCCGCCGATAATAGCAACCCCGTCTTTACGGCCCAGGCTGGCGAGTGTGCCCGAATTGACCGGACTAAAGGTATCCAGCGATTTATTATTCAGGTAAGCATACAGATTATAGCCGATCAGCTCACCCATCTGCCAGGCGATTTGTGCAGTCGGCGGATAAGGACGGCCGTCCGGAGCAAATACAACAGCACTGTCACCGGCAACAAATACATCGGCATGCGATGTGGATTGCAGGAATTCATTTACCGTTGCACGTCCACGGTTAACTTCAAGACCGGATTCACCGATCAGCGGATTTCCTTGTACACCGCCGGTCCATACGAACGTGTTGGCCACAATTTTCTGGCCATCCTTCAGATCAATGGTGTTGCCCTCCACATTAGTAACGGCAAGACCGGTTAGGAATTGTACGCCGCGTGCAGCAAGACTTGATGTAGCGCGTTCGATCAGGTGATCGGGCAGTACCGGGAGAATCTTCGGACCTGCTTCCACGAGCAGCAGCTTGATCGCTTTTGGATCCACCCCATAACGTTTGGTGAGTTTCGGCAGCACGTCGGCAATTTCACCTACAAGCTCAACACCCGTCAATCCGCCACCGCCGATTAGAATCGTCGCGTCAGCCGCATTGCCGGTTTTTGCGTACTCACGGATCCGGTCTTCGATATGACCGTGAATTTTATTGGCGTCGGCAGCCGATTTCAATACCATGCTGTATTGTTCAAGTCCCGGAATTCCAAAATAAGCCGTCGTGCTGCCAAGGCCAGCAACAAGGGCGTCGTAAGTAAGATTCGTGCCATCCGAGAGCGCAATTTGTTTGCTTTCAACGGAGAAGGATTTTACTTTGGCAATTTTAAGATCAATGTCTTTACCGGCAAAAAGCTTCGCCAGCGGCATAGCAACAGCTTTCTCTTCCACGCTGCCTGCGGCAAGACGATGCAATTCGGTAATAATCTGGTGGGTTGGATACTGGTTGACAACTGTAATCTTTGCTTCAGCTTTGCTCATATATTTGCGCACAGTCAAGGCACTCAGCAATCCGCCGTAACCTGCTCCTAGAATAACGATATGTTTTGACATATGATGTTTCCTCCGTCCTTACGTATGAGATTAGAATTAATTATTTCTGCTGGCTGCGTTCGCCGCTGACTTGCAGGTAAGCATTCATAAAGCGGAGAAGCTTCTGAACCTGCGGATCCTTAATCATCTTCATCATTCCGAACACGCTGATCGTCTCGGTGCTTTCATTCGCCCGGTCTTTCGCCTCGATCACAGTAGCCGCCATATTTTTGACGGAACCTACTACCGGCTCGGCAATTTCTTTAATAGCGCCCACCGTATCATTCTTGAGTACTTCATCGGATGCAACCGACTGTACAAAGTCCATAGACTTCGTTAATACACCTACAAGCTGTGTAAGCTGCGGCAGCTGTTCTATCAAGGTGGTTAAAGATTCCTGAACTTCCGGCTTCAAAAGCTGATCCAGAATATCCTCTTTGGTTAAAGAGGCTTTCGGTGCTTCCTGTTCAGGAGTGGTTTGCGTAATTGTTTCTGACATTGTTGGACTCTCCTCTGCATTAGCTTGTAACGCTTGATAATAGTCAATTCAATAACCCATGCGTCTATTATAACACCTATTATGTAATAAACGTCACAATCTTTTTGCCTTTATAACCTTAATTTGTGATTATAATCACTTCTTTTCTGTCGTTTTTATTAATTATCTTCTATTTGAACTTAATTTCACGATTTAGTGTAATACATCATTGACGATTCCCAATTGCCG
The DNA here is from genome assembly GCF_038007405.1 of Paenibacillus sp. FSL M7-1046. Classification (NCBI taxonomy): domain Bacteria; kingdom Bacillati; phylum Bacillota; class Bacilli; order Caryophanales; family Paenibacillaceae; genus Paenibacillus; species Paenibacillus sp. FSL M7-1046. The sequence continues at coordinate 6,896,434 of NZ_JBBOXB010000001.1, forward strand.
TGCTATCTTAAGTAAGTAACCATTAGTAAGTTAGTTTATTTACATAAGTTATTGATATTTATTAACTATTAATTTATAACCATTTGGAGGTATTTATCATGAGTACTTTTACAGACTTGGTACAATCCCGCAGATCAGCTATGAATTTCGTGGAAGGGATCAAGATCCCGCAAAACGAGCTGGAGGACATGTTCTCTCTCACCCGGCTCGCCCCTTCAAGCTCCAATTTGCAGCATACACATTACAAGGTGATCAGCGATCCGGCACTGAAGGAGGAAATACGCCGAGGTGCTTATGACCAATATAAAATCCATACGGCTTCCGCCGTTATTATTGTGCTCGGAGATAAGCTTGCCTATCAGCAGGCACCCGAAATTTACAGCGGACTGAAATTGCTTGGCGCCATGAGCCAGGAGGAATATGACAACACCATTCAATCCATCAACGATGCCTATGAAGGAAATGATGCTTTCCAGCGTGATGAAGCCATTCGCAACGCCTCCCTGTCCGCCATGCAGTTCATGCTGATTGCCAAGGATAAAGGCTGGGATACCTGCCCGATGATCGGCTTTGATCCCGATGCCATCAAGGCCACCCTAAATATCCCTGACCATCTTGTGCCGGCTCTGATGATTACCATCGGCAAAGACTACAAACGCAAGATCAGACCGCGCGGCTACCGCAAGCCGGTAAATGAGTTTGTTGAATTCTTCTGAGATGGACCCTTGCAACCTGCAAAAAGGCCTTGCCGCAGTATCGCGGCAAGGCCTTTTTGTGATAATAATAACCAGTTAAATCCTAGACTCTGCGGAAACGCCAGAGCACGCTCTGGAAATCACCGTGCAGATTCGGCAGTGGCAGCCCCGCATACATAAGATGATCTCCTCCGTACACGCCTCCGCCTTCCAGCCACTCATAATCCGCTTCGGGATCCAGTCCTTTCAGGCGCAGATAATACAGCGAATCATTAGGCTCAGCCAGTGTCCGGGCATATACGACGACAGCCTCGGATTTATCTTCAGCCGCAATCAGCCATGCGGTCTCGTTGCCTTCAAACGGGCTGAGCAGTCTGTACTGCTCCCCGAACTGCACCAGCGGCCGCAGCTCCTTGTAGAGCGCTACCTGTGCTTTTACCGTTTCCTTCTCTTCTTCCGTAAACCTTGTCAGATCCAGCTCATAGCCGAAATTGCCTGACATCGCGACATGTCCGCGCAGTTCAAGAGAAGTATTGCGGTGTACCTGATGGTTCGGCACGGCCGAGACATGGCTGCCCATGGAGCTGAGCGGATAGACGATGCTTGTTCCGTACTGGATTTTGAGTCTGCTGATCGCATCGGTATTATCGCTTGTCCAGGTCTGCGGCATATAATAGAGCATTCCCGGATCGAAGCGCCCTCCCCCGCCGGAGCAGCTCTCAAACAGGACATCCGGAAACTCCGAGGTAATCCGTTCAAGCACTCCATAAAGACCGAGCATATAACGGTGCGCCGTTTCACGCTGTCTTTCCGGCGGCAGCAGCGCGGAGCCAATTTCGGTCATATTGCGGTTCATATCCCATTTCACATAGGAGATTGGCGCGCTGCGCAGCACATCGGCTATCCTGTCGCCGATCGCCTGGCAGACATCCTCACGGGAGAAATCGAGCACAAGCTGCATCCGTCCTTCTGTTCTGCGGCGGTCCGGCACATGCAGGCACCAATCGGGATGCCGGGTGTACAGTTCGCTGTCCGGAGAAATCATCTCCGGTTCGAACCAGAGGCCAAATTGCAGGCCCAGCCCGTTTACACGCTTGGCCAGATCATCCAATCCCTCCGGCAGCTTATTCGCGTCCACGAACCAGTCCCCCAGCGAGCTGCGGTCATCATTGCGGTGACCGAACCAGCCGTCATCCAGCACAAACAGCTCCAGTCCAAGCTCGCTGCCGGCACGGGCGATATCTTCAATCTTGTCAGCGGTGAAATTGAAATAAGTCGCTTCCCAGTTATTGACGAGTACTGGCCGGGTACGGTCGCGGTGGGTGCCGCGGCTCAGCCGGGTACGGTACAGCTTATGATAGGTCCGTGACATCGAACCGATGCCATCCGCCGAGAAGACCAGTACGGCTTCGGGAGTCTGGAACGCCTGTCCCTGCTCCAGCAGCCAGTTGAAGTCGAAAGGATTAACCCCGATGGATAAGCGGGTTGTCTTGTACGGCTCAACCTCAGCCTGTGCGCTAAATCCGCCGCTGTAAACCAGGCTGACGCCATATACCTCGCCATGGTCTTCATCCGCACCTTTGGACAGCAGGGCGATAAATGGATTCTGCGCATGGCTGCTCGCTCCCCGGCGGCTCTCGATACCCTGCATGCCGGAAGCAAGCGCTCTGCGTTCCACATATCGCTCCCTCGCCCAGGACCCGGACAAATGAAGCATATCGTAATTCGAGTCACGGAAATCCACGCTCATGCTGAGTCCACGCAGCAGCCTCAGCGACTGGCTGCCTTCATTGACAAACCGCACAGAACGGGTAATGGCATTCAATTCATTAAATACGGTATAGCTGAGGATAATCCGCAGCCCGGCCACAGGATCGAGCAGCTCGATCTCCAGTGTATCGGCTTCCTCTTCATGCTCTGTATATGTAGCTGGCAGCCCCTCAAGAGCAGGCTTTCCCCGGTAAATGCGGTGTTTGTCATACAGCGCCTCGGAGGCCGTAGTTCCGTTCTCAGCCTGGATCTGGTAGGCTGGATGACGAAAATCACCCACACCATATACCGGGTACTCCTGTGCTATCGTGTCGTAAGAGATAGACATGTCCTCAGGATATGGGGCTGGCGAGAAGGAGCAGCGTTCAGCCCGCTGTAGGATGGAGGACAGACCGGTTGAACGGATTTTTCTGCCCCAATATACATGTGCCGGAACTCCGGTAGGCAGCAACTGAATCACGTAGCTGGTTGCCTTGCTCTGAAGATGAAAGATGCGTTCGTCGGAAAAATATTGAATTGCCATTGGAACCTCCTGAAAGTTTGTGAGCATCTGCTTCCTTGACTAGCATCGTACAAACTCGCTTGGGAAGCATCAGCTTAGTTTTGTAGAGCAGCATCTTACTTAATAGGCTTCGTACAACATCACTCTATTATATAGTGAAATCGCTTTAATTTCACCTCTGGTTAACTTTCATTTCGCATAATGGAGAATGGCCGCAGCCGCCCGCTCCCGCCGTTCGGCATCTTCACTGTGCAGCGCAGCCGTGAGAACAGACAGTGCTTCAGCAATTATCTCTTCATCAACTTTTACTGTGTGTTTCGTTTGCTCACTGCTTCCAAGACCCGCATCCGCAAGCCACAGGTCCAGCCTTTCAGGCGGCAGTGTTCCTATATACTGCGAGACTGGCAGAGCATTTGCCAGCAGTTCACCTATCATGGGATTCAGCTCTGCACTATACAAGCTCTTCAGCCAGGTTACACCTCTCCGGTGACAACGGCCATCTTCGGGATGGTCACAGGCTTCCTCATAGAAATAATCGCCCAGATCACCAAGGTAGGCCCACTCCCCGTCTGAGATCAATACATAATCTCCGTCCTGCATTGTATGTACAAAGATGTCCAGGCTGTCCAGCGCCTTTTCCAGTTCCGGCCCGTAGTAGGCAGAGGTCTGATGCAGCCGTCTGGCGATTTCTTCGCGGCTTGCCTGTTCCAAATCACCGATGCCGGGATATCCGGCGCAAACATAATTGTCCTGCACAAACTCCGTCACCCGCTCAATCCCAAACGGCGCCGTCTTCATCTGAAACAGCTTCATATATGCTCTACTCCTTCCATTCTTCCTAACTCCTACGCCATAAGTGAATTATACATTAAGAGCAGCAGCAATTATCCATGGAATATTAGTTAAAAAACTAAGAATAAGCAAGGATAATAGCGCTTACAAGAGGGTTATATGTATAATGGTTCCAGATTCAAATGATACGGCTTTTTACTGCTTATGGGGATCAGGCTATAATATAGACATCAACTCAAGGAACCATACACTGCTAGAAGGAACGCTAATGCGGGCAGGTAAAATCTCTCCGTGAGCAATCTTTTGCAGCTGTAATCCCTGAGCTTGAGACTATATCTTTGATCCTGGCATTAAAGCTTTCAATTTATCCCGGAACGAAATGGTATGAGCTTCTTAAAGCTCAAACGTTGATCATCAATCCAATCGTTACCTGAGGATGATTAGAGAAGATTTAACGGTCAGGATAGGCAAATACACTGCCGCCTCGGACGATTTCTACCCGGCTGAGAACAAAGGATAGGATAAGGAGTCTGAGAAGAACATGGGTATAGTGCTTACAACATAAACCTCTATTGTTGATGAACAATCAATGATAGGGGTTTATGTGTGTTATGCGGGAGCACCCTTACTTCATTTTGATGCCTACCCTCATTAACGGGAAATGCTGCCGCTAATATAGTCCTTATTCCAAGAAATGAACAACTAACGGGAATCCTGCCCTCTAATTTTATGATACAAGGGAACATTGGGGTTTATCTCCATGTTAGCGGTAACAATTCCTTATATTATGACAAAAAGGGGTTACAACTAAAATTAGCGGGTACTTTGCTGTTAGAGTTAAAAGTGGACACTCGTTAAGAGAACAGGAATAATGAGATTAACGAGGAGGTGTCCACATGAGTGGAACACGAAAAAGCTACAATGATGAATTTAAAAAACAGACGGTAAAGTACATCCAGGAGCAGACTAAGACGGTGGCGGAACTGGCCCAGGAGCTGGATATCCCCGCTAAAACCCTGCATCAATGGCTGGGCAAGTTCCGGCAGTTCCCAGACGAGCCCGTGGCCAGCGCCGAAAGGGTACGAGAACTGGAGCGACAGTTGCGGGAAAAAGAACAGCAACTAGCCGATATGGCGGAGGAAATGGCCATCGTAAAAAAAGCAGTGCACATCTTCAGCAATCCAAAGAACTGAGATTTCAGTTCATCGAAGATCATCGCTCCCGGTTTCGTGTGGAGAAGATGTGCAGTGTCCTTGAGGTATCGCGGAGCGGCTATTACAAATGGAGAACGGCAAAACCAAGCCCACAAGCGACCCGAAAGGCGTTGCTTCTCCAGCGAATTACCTATCATTTTAACGATACAGGAGGCTGCTACGGCAGTCCTAAAATCACGATTCTTCTCCAGCGCGAAGGCCACAAGATCAGTGAGCGTACCGTAGGGAAATACATGAGAGAGCTGGGCTTGCGCTCCTGTGTAGCAAAGAAATTCCGCGTAAACACGACCGACTCCAACCACACCTTACCGGTTGCACCTAATCTGCTAAACCAACAATTCTCCACCGAAAAACCAAATCAAACTTGGGTCGCGGATATCACTTACATTCCCTGCCGGGAAGGACGGATGTACCTCGCCAGCGTGCTTGACCTATGCACCCGGGAAATCGTAGGCTGGCGGCTGGACGACCGGATGACCACAGATCTGGTAATGAGCGCTCTAGAAGACGCCTACAAGGCCAAACGCCCAAAGAAAGGTCTCATTCACCATTCGGATCGAGGCTCACAGTATGCCTCAGCCGACTACCGTAAACGTTTGGTGAAATACCGCATGAAGGCCAGCATGAGCCGCAAAGGCAACTGCTACGACAATGCTTGCATTGAATCTTTTCACAGCCTATTGAAAAAAGAGTTTGTGTACTGTACCCGATTCAAAACGAAGAAACAAGCCTATGATGGCATCTACCAGTACATTGAATTTTTTTATAACCGCAAGCGAATCCATGGTGCTCTGGGCTACGTATCGCCGGTTCAGTTTGCAGCTAGATTCAAACAAAAAGCAGCCTAATTTCATTTTTTAATGTCCACTTTCTTGACGGAGGTCCACTTTTACCGCAATAGCGCTCAACTGATGTGAAATGAAATTTTGCCTCACAGCAATGCGGGCGGTTCCATGGGTTGCTTTTCAAGTTGCGTTCTATGCAGACTGCATTCCTCTGCTCCTCGTCATCCGCAGCATGCTGTTAGCGCCTTTTTGAAATTCATAGGAGACTTTAAGCTCTTCTGTATTCCAGCCCTGAGTGTGAATATATTCTATTAAACGGTCCATTTCTTCATATCTGCGGCCGGATAGATCGATAAGCGGGAAGATGCGGATTTCTTCACTTGTCACTCGCATCAGCTCCTGCAGGCTCTGGAGATGAAAATCATAGTCCAGACGGTCACTATACATGAACAGAAGATGCGCGGATAATGTAAGCTCAAAACTTAGATCGGCAAAAGGCAGCTGCGGGAGCACCGCCGAAATATAACGCTCCTCATTCTGTTGTCTGTCCAAAGTGCTGGCTGTTAACGCTTCGGTTCTTGCCTGCTTCAGCTCTTCGATGGATTTAAACTCATTCCACAGGAAATTCTGCTGCACCTTCCCAAGCTGCAGCATAGCGTGCTGAATATCCTTGATTCCCTTCTCCATCAGGACTTCCGCAGAATGGAAGTAGGCAATATCAGCGGCGACGGCTTCAGCGCCGAGCTGATTCGCCGCAGCCGTGAAAGAGCAAACACCCGCAGGACAATCGAGTATTTTCCGCCCGGCCAGCTCCTCACGCTGCAAATTGAACATCCGCAAATATTCCTCAAAGGTCCGCCCAATCACAACAATCCGCTGCAAATCCAGTTTCGCTCCACTCATCTGATCTCATCTCACCTTTCCTCTTCTCTTCTCGTCTCGTTTCATCTTGTCTCGTCTTGTCTTGTTGCAAAGTTAGCGTAACGACAGCTCCCGCTTCAGAAATTGATACAGTCTCAAGCTGGCCGACCGGAGCGGATAATCAGCCACTCTGCAGGCGATTCCGCAGGCCATGTCTACAGTTCCTCCTGCCAGCTGCCGCACTGCCGTTCCCGCCGGTACGGGCGCAAGCGTAGACTCAGGGACAAACGCAAGACCTAAACCAGCCTCTACGTAGAATTTCAGCGCTGTCATACTGCCGACTTCCATGGTATTCAGCGGCGGTCCGGCGAATTCCTGCAGTACGCTCTCCAATTTTTTGCGGTAGGGGCAATTGACGGCCGTAATCAGCAGCCGATGTCTGCGAAGATGATCTGGAGTCACCTCCGGCAGGTCAGCGAGCGGATGGTCCTCCGGCATTAACAGCACGAATTTCTCCGTGAACAGAGGCTCAAAGTGCAGCTCCTTTCCCAGCTCCGGTGCTGAACACAGCACCATGTCGAGTTCCCCGCGGAGCAGCCGCTCAGTAAGCGCCGGTGTTCCGGCGATATCTACCGAGATTTCAATCTTGGGGTAAAGGCTCATGAATTGCTGCAAAAGACGAGGCAGCCGATAGCTGGCAGTCGGATCGGTTGCACCCAGACGGACACTCCCCGCCTCGCCAGATTTCATTTCCGCGAGACTGCTCTGCAACCGTTCCATGTCCTTCACAATGAGCAGGCTCTGTTCATGGAATAGCCGCCCGGCTTCCGTTAAGCTAATCCCCTTGCCGCGCTCGAGCAACTGTACCCCCAGCTGTGATTCCAGCTTTTGTATTTGCATTGTAATCGTCGACTGGGCATAATTCAGCTCCTCCGCCGCACGGTTAAAGCTTCCTGTGCTTACGATCGTCTGGAAGGTAATCAGCGCCTTGAAATCCATTTTCATTCCCCCATCACGATTCAATAATAATGAATCATCACTTCAATTAGTTCAATTATACAAAACCAAGTATGCTCTATAAAATAGTCTGTATCAACCCAAAAAGATATTCTAGGAGTGGATGCAGATGGAGCTTACAAACAAAGTGGCGCTCGTAACTGGCGGGGGTACCGGCATAGGCAGAGCCACAAGCCTCGAGCTGGCACGGCTCGGGGCTGTTGTTGCTGTTAATTATTCCCGTTCGGAACAGGAAGCGCTAGAAACCGTTCAACAGATCATTGATCAAGGCGGACAGGCCATCGCGGTACAGGCCGATGTTTCCCGGGACGTTGAAGTCCGGGCGATGGTTGAACAAATCGCGGCAACATTCGGCCGTGTGGATGTGCTCATCAATAATGCCAGCATTACAAAGCACATCCCTCTGGATGACCTCGATGCAGCTACGGAAGAAGTCTGGGATCAATTATTGGATGTCAACGTCAAAGGAATGTTCTTTTGCGCCCGGGCAGTGGCTCCTTATATGAAGCAAAGCAAGCATGGAGCCATTGTCAACCTCGGCAGCATTGCCGGAAATACCGGCTCCGGCTCCTCTCTTCCTTATGCGGTGTCCAAAGCCGCTGTACATGGACTTACCAAGTCACTGGCCCGCGCGCTTTCACCGGAGATCCGGGTCAATGCTGTGGCTCCGGGAGCCGTCGCGACGAGATGGTGGACCGACCGGGAAGCGCAGATGCTGCGCCTGGCTCCCAATCTTCTACTGCAGCAGATCGCCACAGCGGAAGATATCGCCAGGTTCATTTGCTCGGTTGTTGTGCAGGAGGCCTTAACCGGACAGATCATTACCGTTGACAGCGGACAGACTTTATAGCAGCAGGCACAGCAAAAAAACGCCCAACAGCCTCATCTTCCCAATTCACAAAGGAAGAAGAGGCTGTTGGTTCAAGAAAATTCATGGCTTCTTGCAGCTCATTGTATAATGGATAATCCCGTTATGCCGATCCGGGTTGCGGCCGGATCAGGTCAGGAAGGTTCATTCCCCCATACCAGGCTGCCGGAGAGATAGGCCGGAACGCCAGCCCAATCCGCATAACCCGTACCTGACGCGTTAAAGGAATAATCTCCGGTCTGGGTATAATTGCTCCAATCCGCCTTGGATGCCCGCATCTGGATATCCAGGCCCTCCCCTGCTGCCAGGGAACCCGCTGCGCTTGTGAAACCCAGCTCCAAATAATAATCCGCCCCGGTTATGGCTGCCGGGAGTTTCACAAAGGTGCCGGTAACATTCGCACTGCCGGCCTGTGACCAATCGCAGAAGAAGCTTTGCGGCTGCTCGCCGTCAATCGTGTAATAATATCTGATCTTCACATCCGCCAGCGAAACGGCGCTGGTGCCCGTATTCAGCAGTTTGATCCGCGGATTCAAGACATTCGCCGAAGCCGCTGTGCTGCCATTATACATTTGGACCTTAAGACCACCGGTCACAACCACAGAAGTATCCACTACGGCAACCACCAGCGACTGGGCGGCCCCGGCGCTGAAATTGAAGCTCAGCGTTGTTGTGCCCACCGGTTGTGCTGTCAGATAACCTTTCTTGATCGTGACTGCTGTGCCGCTAACGGTATAATCCGTTCCGGCAGTCAACGTTGCCGTTCCGTTCTTGATCGTGCTTAACGTGTTCCCGTTCAGCGTCAGCGTTACGGCCACATCCGCCTGATTCGCCGTCTTCTTGTCGAAGCCGGCCGTGACCGGCGTAATGGTGGATCCGGCAGCCGGAGGATTCACCGGATCAGCATACAGTGTGCCCCGGCCGTTTGTTCCGAGATATACCCGGCCGTATATCCGCGGATCACCGGTTATGGCCATGTTGATTTTCGCATACTGGTGGGCATCATCATTGATCCGGACCCAAGATGCGCCAACATCATCGGAGCGGAAGACCCCTCTGACGCCATCGATTTGAGCAACCGTATATAGTGACATATAGTTCTGGCCCGGTGCGGCCTTACCATAACCGATCAGATCCGCTTCCTCGACATTAGACAGCTTGGTGAAGCTGGTTCCCGAATTCACAGAATGCCATAAACCGTATTTGTTCTCGACTGTATTGCCTCCGGCCAGCCAGATATCGCCTTCAATGCCCGGCACTGCCTTCAAGCTGATCTGCGCCTGGTTCGGCTGCAGGCCGTCTACATTATTAGTCGGGAAACCCGCTGCCGGCGTAGTGGTAAAGGTAGCTCCGCCGTCCACACTGACATAGAATATTCCTGCATAGAACGCATAGAACTTGTTCGCGTTTACGCGGTCGGAAGCGATTTTGGCTCCGGCCGGTACCCCGCTGCTTGCCGTCCAGGAGTTGCCCGACGATTTGGTGTAGTAGACACCGATATCGGAGGTACTCCACAGGATGGCATTGCCGCTGGCAGATACGGCGACCTGGCCTTGTCCTGCCGTTGTTTTGGTTCCATTCGACGGTTCGGCATTCGGCATATACCAATTAGAGCCGCCGTCATTCGAAATCCCAAGCGATTTCATGCTCGGTGTCTTTTCCTTATCGGCTCCGCCAACACGCACAACGAACGCCGGACTGAGCTCCGCATAATCAATACTTGTCGTTGTCGCCCAGGAAGGGCTCGTTTGGAACTTGACCGGCGCCTGGGTCACATCTTCATACCGGAAGCCCGAGACATCTCCAAGCGCCGTGATCAGATGCGCACTTCCCGACGGCGGGCTGATCAGTCCGAGCACAGCAGTCTCCTCTACGCCCTTGGCCATGACCGAAATATTGACCTTACCGCCTGTATCCCAAGCAGTCAGGTTATTCGAGCCGTAGATTGTAGCTCCTGTTCCGTACATCATCCGGTTGGAGTTGAACGGGTCAATCTCCAGGTCTCCCATCATCCAGCCCAGCTTTGGTGAAGGATCAAGTGAAGTGGAGGTGGTTCCATGATCCAGCCAAGGTGCTGCGGTAATGTTCATTGCGAATTTATAGGTCCGTTCCGGATAGTTGCCCCAATCCCAGATCCGGCTCCAAGTCGCTCCGCCGTTCGTACTGCGGAAAATAACCTCATCCGGCCACCAGGCATTCAGACTGGAGACCATCAGCGTATTCGGATTCTGGGCATCGACAGCAAGTCCTCCGAAGCCGTACCAATTATCCGTTCCGGTCGTCGGGCTGATATTCGTCCAGGAACCGCTGGTTTTATTAAATTTCCAGACTTCACCTTTGCTGCCGTCATAGGGCCCTACGCCATTACTGTACGTAATGTACAGATCCCCGGTTGAGGAAAGCACGCCATGATGCGGCAGAAAACCAGTGGGCTGTCCGGGAAGCGCGGACCAGGTAACGCCGCCGTCGGTGCTGCGGTACACGCTGCTTGCCGTATCCGCTACGCCGACATAAATCGTTCCCGTAGCACTGCCGGGTGTGCCTGTGCTTTTGTCAAAAGTAATCCAGGATAATCCGACGAGGTCATTGCCATAATCGAGCGTCGGGTTCTGAATATAAGTGCCTACGTTAGGAAAAGAGCTTACTTTGGACCAGGTTACTCCCGAGTCCGTACTTTTCCACAACCCGTTGCCGCTGCGTGCCCCGAAGAACAGAATGCTGTTCTTATTGGGGTCGATAACCAGACGCTCACCGGCTGAACGGCCGGGCATATTGCCCCCAACCTTGAACGGCAGCGCAGTCGTCTGCCACGTATTGCCCCGGTCGCTGGAACGCATAATCTGCCCGTTGTCATCCCAATGGTTCGTGTAGGTGCCGGTTGCCATGTATACTTTGTCCGGATCGACAGGGTCTGTAGCCAGCGCATCCACCCCGTTCTTGTTCCAGTCGACCCAGCCCACGGCATCACTGATGGAAATCCAGCTGCCAGTGGTCTGATTCCAGCGGTAGGCGCCCCCGATGTCGGTACGCGCATAGATCAGATTCGGTTCAGTTTGGTTAAAAATAATGCCCGGTACAAACCCTCCGCCCGCACCGGTGACGACACTTTTCCAGTTGTAAGCTTCACTTCCAGCAGCATGGGCAGCCGCCGGAAAGGCGGTAAACAAAGAGCTAGACATCGCGGCCAGCAGGACAATTAATCCCATTCTTCGGATACGGTTACGAATCACGAACCACGCCTCCTATGATTGCTTTACTTTGTTAACGCTTTCATTATAGAGTGTAAGCAGGATTCATAGTGAGGGAAAATGGTTCAAACTTGGAGAATTCCGTCTTCTGTTATCGTACCATTTTCACACTAATTATTACATTTATAGTAAAAAACTCTCCTGAAGGAATGTCAGAAGAGTCTTACTATCTTAGTGCTCCAGCAGAAACTCGTCGAGTTTGTTTCCGTCCACATCATAGGCCTGAAAGGTCAATGTATTTCCGCTGACCGTAATTCCGGCGTACATCTGCTTATTGTTCTGGAAATGAACCTGATGATAGTACTGATCCTCTTTCTTCTCGTTGAATTTTGCGCCGGAGGCGTTGGTCACTACGTACACCGTTCCTCCTCCAGTACTGGCAGAATTCCCGCCCTCCGGGACCACTTTTCCGGCAAGCAGCGGATACGATCTGGAATATTCATGATTATGTCCCTGGAGCACCAGATCAACCCCATACTTGTCAAATATCTCTGTCCAGTCCTCCAGCTTCTTATACATGTTCCCGCCATATGCCGGACGGTGCAGCGCTACGATTTTCCACGGTTTATCTGTAAGGGCTAGATCCTTCTTCAGCCACTTGGCCTGGCTTTTCAGGTGGCTCTCCGTATTCAGCACCGTCACATGCACAGGTCCATAATCAAAAGAATATGAGGTTCCGGCAATGGCTTCCGGGTCCCCGTTATCCGGAAGGTTGAAATGCGAAGTAAAGCTTGCTGCCTTCCCGTCGACCTCATCATGGTTGCCGGTGACAGGCATCAGCGGAATGCCCGGCACCCACCCCTGCACATTGCCGAAAAAGTCATACCATGCACCTGAATCCTCCGGCTCTTCCGTCAAATCCCCGTTATGTACGATAAACTTTGCCGCCGGGAAGGTCTGGAACGCCTTGTCCAGCGTATTGCCCCATAATTTGAAATCTGCCGCCGTCTCCCCTTGCGAATCGGTTACATTGATAAAGGTTACGCTGTCGCTGTCCGCTTCCGCCGTGGTGAACGTAGCTGCTGTGCTCCATTCGCCTTCTTTCCCGCTGCCTGCCCTGTAGGTGTACAGTGTTCCCGGCTCAAGCCCGGTCACTACAGCTTTATGTACGCCTCTTTTGCCATCATCTGTTTTGATCACGCTGTCTATAGCCTGCACCTTGACAACATTTCCTGCTGTAAATGCGGCGCTTTTTCCTTTCACAACCTCAAGCCGTCCCTCCGCGCCCGGAGCTCCGGTAAACCAGGTGAACGCACGGCTGGTCTCCGCATCTTCCTTAAAGGTAGTGACCAGATTTTTCATTAACTATCATCAATACCTTATTTTGCGGCAGCGGCTGCAGAGCTTGATAGATACCGATCAGAACGCCAATGACAGCGGTGAGTACCATATCCGCAGCCTGTATTTTGATGATATTAACAATTCGGCCCTTTCAGACAAGCTGGGCGGACTTAGAGAACGCGCCAAATACCGGATCCGCATCTATAACGTACAGGACAATGTCATACACTTTGAGAAAAAAATCAAAATGGACGACTACATCGCTAAGATCAAGGAACCGCTGACCCGCGAAATGTATGATCAGATTATGGCCGGCAATTACGAGGTGCTGAACGTTCCGCAAAGTCCTTTGTTTATGGAGCTCTATAACCAGATGCGCCACAATTTGCTGCGTCCCAAAGTAATTGTCGATTATGTCCGCGAACCTTACGTCTGCAATAACGGCAATGTGCGGATCACTTTTGACAAGGAGCTGCGTACGGGACTGCATGAGACCGACATTTTTGATAAAGAGCTTCAGCCGGTCCGGGCGCTTGATGAGAACTTTATTATTTTCGAGGTCAAATTTGATGAATACATACCGGAGTACATCAAAATTGCGCTGCAGCTAAACGGCTTAAACCGGCAATCCGCTTCGAAATACGTCATTTGCCGCAAATTTCTAAAAACCAATACTTGGGAGGATTATTAATGAGCATTTTATCCACACTGGGGGCAGCCACGGCCACGCAGACTATAGCTGCAACCGCAGGGCAAGAAAACGATACGGCCACAACTTTTTCCGATATGATTAAAAATTCGGTCGTAGACAACTTCGTTTCCGATATCAGCATCTCCAAAATCCTGATCACGCTCGGCGTCGCTTTTCTGATCGGATTCTTCATCTACCTGCTCTACAAACGTGTGTTCAGCGGCGTATTATACTCCAAAAGCTTCAACGTGTCCCTGATGGGCATGACTATGATCACCGCAACTGTCATTATCGCCATCAACTCCAACCTTGTGCTCTCGCTCGGTATGGTCGGCGCTTTGTCCATCGTCCGTTTCAGAACGCCGATCAAAGATCCAACGGATCTGATTTTCCTGTTCTGGGCAGCCGTTGCAGGGATCGTTACCGGTGCGGGCTTCTTCACGCTGGCAATTATCGGCTCGATCATTATCGGTCTGATTCTCTTCCTCTTCATTAAACACTCTTCAGTCGAAACTCCGTATCTGCTGGTGCTTAACTGTGAAGGCGATGACAGCGAACGCGAGGTGCACAGCCATCTGAACAAAGCCGTAAAACGTTACAACATCAAGCAAAAAACCGTAACCGCAGGCAATATCGAGCTTACGCTTGAGCTGCGTCTGGACGACAAGGAAGGCGGCTTTGTAAACACCGTCTCCGATATTGCAGGTGTCAAAAACGCCTTGCTGATCAGCTATAGCGGCGACTATGTATCTTAAGTCCCGGCCTTATGGAAGCAACAGAATATTCAATGAGGAAAGGCGGTGCTAAAGATGAAGGCACGCGGTAAGCTGACCCTGCTGATTCTTTGTTGCCTGCTGCTGGTTATCGCTATGGCGGGTTGTCAGATTGCAAATCCTTCTGCGGACAATAACAGTATTACGGATACGCAGGAAAAAGCGGTATCAAGCGAGGAACAAAGTCTGGATACGGAGGTGTTCCCGAAGGACAAGGTTGTTGATGTTAAAATCACACTGGACCCGGATGATTTCCAGGATATGCTGGACAATGCCAGCGCCGAGGAATACAAGACAGCCTCCGTGGAATATAACGGGATCAAAATGGACAATGTGGCCGTGCGCACCAAAGGCAACTTAAGCCTGCGTAGCGTTGTGCAGATGGCGGACTCCGACCGTTACAGCTTCAAGATTTCTTTTGACGAGTATGTGAACCAGAATTTATTCGGCATTACCAAAATCAACCTCAACAACAACTACAGCGATGCCTCCTATATGCGGGAGTTTCTGACCTATGAGCTGGCGGAGAGCATCGGTCTTCCGACACCGAAATACTCCTTCGTCAACGTCTACGTCAATGATGAACTGAAGGGTTTCTATCTCGCGGTGGAACAGATCGGCGACGCCTATCTGGAGCGCAACTTCGGCAATTCCTATGGTGCGTTATATAAAGGCGTAATGACCGGCCAAGGCAGTGATTTGACCTGGCTAGGCGACGATGCTTCACTCTACACGGGACTTGAAATGAAGTCCGAGAAATCAAACGATGACATTGTGGTCGACATGCTGGATGAACTGAACAACGGCACCGACTATGAGAAGTATATTGATATCGACGATGCTTTGGGGTATATTGCGCTGAATGCCGTAACCGGCAATATGGACAGCTACCTTGGAGGAAACAAGCAGAATTATTACCTCTATGAAGATGAGGGAATCTTCTCGATCCTGCCTTGGGATTATAATATGGCTTTTGGCGGGATGGGCGGCTCGGATGTGCTGATTGACGAACCGACCCAAGGCGCTCTTGCCGAACGCCCGCTGGTGGCCAAGCTGCTGGCGAACGAGGATTACAAGACGAAATATCATGAGATGATCCGCGAAATGCTGGATGGTTATCTGCAGAACGATACGTTCAAGGCGCGGATTCAGGAGCTGGACACGATGATCTCCAGCTACGTGAAGGCTGATCCATCCGCCTTCTACACGTTCGAGCAATACGAGAGTGGAATTACCTCCGTGGAGACCTTCATCTCCACCATGGCCAGTTCGGTCTCCCAGCAGCTGGACGGCACCCTTCCTTCCTCCGGTGACGGAACGGGAAGCGGCATGGGCGGTGGTCCAGGCGGCGGCTTTGGCGGCGCAGGCGGGCAGGCGCCAACGGGTGCGAATGGCGCTGGTGCAGCGCCAACGGGGCAAGGCGCCAACGGCGCAGCGGCTTCCGGGCAAGACGCCAACGGCGCAGCGGCTCCCGGGCAAGGCACCAATGGCGCGGCGGCTCCCGGGCAAGGTGCCAACGGCGCAGCGGCTCCGGGCCAAGGTGCCAACGGCGCGGCGACATCCGGGCAAGACGCCAACGGCGCGGTTGCACCGGGGCAAGGCGCCAACGGCGCGGCGGCTCCGGGGCAAGACGCCAACGGCGCAGCGGCGACCGGGCAAGCTCCGGCAGACGGGCAGGCCGCGCAAGGCGGTGCGCCGGGTGCCATGGGCGGACCGGCGATGCCTCAAGGCGGCAACGGCCCTGGCGGTGATATGGCCGGCGGCTTCGGCGGTGGCGGTATGGGCGGCGGCTTTGGTGGTGGTGGCTTTGGCGGCGGCATGGGCGGCGGCGAGTTTGGCGGAGCTGGCGGTGCGCAGCAACAGGGCAGCACAGGCGAAGCCATTACAACCGGTGTGTCCATCGTTGTGCTTCTGCTAGCAGCTGCGTTCATCACCTTCTACAAACGCAAACGTCTATAAACTGTGCAAGCTGAACTTAAGTACTAGGTAATGTAAACCGGCGAATACCATAAAATAAGGTTAGTTGGGTTCACGGGAAAAGATTCTTACGTTCGCTTTGTATTTAACTGTATTTCATACAGCTCTAATCCAAGATATTGCGTCGAACCAAAGAATAATTGCACTGTGTGCACTTAAAATGAGGCTTTTGGAATAAACGGGTATTATTTGATATTTTTAATTGCACAAAATACAATTATTACTTAAACACCCCAAATATGGGCCATTTTTATTGCACAAAATACAGTTATTTCGGCAGGACGCGGCTCTGCAAACCTCTCAAACATGTGTCCGCGCAGCCTAGCAACTAAATACTGGTGGAAGGCAACTTCCAGGCAAGTGGAGCCTCAGACGGGTGATCGTCTGAGGCTCTTTTGTTTTTAGAATATGTTAGCTGCCGTATGCCGTACACTTCAGATCTTATCCTGAATATTCAGCTGCAAGGGCACAGAGTGATGCGAAACGTTCTTTGGAAGGCATGTACTCTCTGTTATTTCAGACGGATGATGACTCGTGCCAAATTATAGGATTTCTACCGGCTTTGTCATACACACCAAAAAGCTCCGCGCCTTTGACAGAAAGTGTCAATGCGCGGAGCTTCTTTGCAACAGCATATTCCTTTGGAATTTTGACAGAAGCTACGTTCCACCTGCATTCCGTAAATGTCTGTCTTTCCTTATTCCTTACGCCCTCTTAACAAACTGATGGCAGCTAACAAAAAGGACAGCAATGATATCCCCAGAGCAATATAGAGCAGCGGTGAAGTACCTGAGGATTTATCGAGGTCCTCCACAATGGCTTTGTGCTCATCCATGCTCATGGAGTCATCCATGTCCGCCGATCCGTGGGAGTGACTGTCCCAGTTGCCGGAAGACTGCACAATCGAAGTAACGGAATGCGGCGTTTCCGAGCCTTCTTCACCGGACCACTGCACCAGACTGCCGTCAGCATAATGCTGATAGGCATTCCAGGCAATATCGCCTGCGGCATCCGGGTTCTTGGCCGTGAAGTAGAAACGCTGAAATTGTCCGGCCTGAATGCCTTCGCCGGTTGCGGTCCAGCTGACTTTATTGCCTTCGATGGTTACATTCCATCCGGGCGTTGCCTCATATTGCTTGAACTCCGCCCCCTCCGGGATGCGCAGATCCACCTGAACGGTAGCGATATCCTTCTCCGACGGCACTTTCAGTGTATAGGTCTCCCATGCACCGGTACTGGATTCTGCCGGAGCAATGGTCACATGTGCGCTGGCCACAGCCGCGAACAGCATAAGTGCTGCCACGGAAGGTGCGGCTAAAGTCATCAGTTTACGAAGTATTTTATTCATGTGTGTATATTTCCCCTCTTCTCAGTTTCTATGGTATCTGTCAGGTTCTCTCTTATTAGCCGTTATCACTATGGTTTCCTCGGAAAATCCCGCTCCCGCGAGGCCAGTCCCTGCTCCAGGGCATACCGTGTCAGCTGCGTACGGTTCTGGAGCTGCAGCTTTTGCAGGATGTTTTTCAGATGATTTTTGACCGTATGCTCGGAAATCCCGAGTTCAGCCGCAATCTCCTTGTTGGTGGAACCGGAGGAGACACAGCCCAGTATTTCCTTCTCCCGTGCCGTTAATGCTTCCCGCTCTTCCTTGACCGAAGTAACGGCAAACTCCTTCAGAATCTGAAAAGCCAGCTCCCGGCTCAGCGGGACCTCCTCACTGACAATTGCCAGCAAATATTCGATCCAGGTCGAAGGCGCCAGATTCTTCAGCAGATATCCCTGCGCCCCCTGCTTCAGCGCCTCGAACAGATAGGAGATTTCATCCGACACGGTCACGATGACGATTTTGACATAAGGGTATTCCAGCTTGATCCGCCGCGTCGTCTCCAGCCCGTCCATCCCCGGCATCTCAATGTCAATCAGGATCAGATCCGGCATCCACTGTGCGGTCCAGACCATGGCCTCGGCTCCGCTCGCCACTGCGCCAATGACCTCAAAACGCTCATCCATCGCCAGAATCTCGCACATCGCCTCACGCGCATGAGCATGATCGTCCACAACCAGTACCCGGCAGCAGTTCATTCGGCGTCTCCCCCTTTCGTTATTTCAACTAGGGTCCCGGCGGTATCCGATCCCAGCGATAATCGCCAGCCCATCCGCTCTGCCCTTTCTCTCATAATCTGCAGGCCATAACTTCCGCTCACTGCAAAAGGGTCCTCATGCGGGATACCTGCACCGTCATCCGTGACAGCTACTCTCCAACGCTCCCGGCCGCCTTGACCGGATATGGCTACTTTGCCCGCCCGTGTATGCTTGCGCACATTAATGATAGCTTCACGAATGCAGGACAGCAGCTCTGCCTTTTCAGCGGAAGTGAGTGCTTCGTCATCCAGACTCCAGTCCAGCGACACTTCTATCATCACTTCACTTGCCATCTGCGCCAGCTGCTCCTTAACGGACTGCTCCAGGGTGAAGTTCTGCACAACGCTGACTGGAACCTTCAGGTTCGCAATGGCCTGGCGTACATAAGAATTGACCTCATGCACTGTTTTTTTAATCTGCTCAACGCTTTCTCCGCTCACCTCACCATTCCTGCGGTTCTGCTCCAGACGCTCAATCCGCACGGACAACAGAAACAGCGACTGCGCCATCCCGTCATGCAGCTCTTTGGCCAGACCCTCACGGGCTTCCATGGCCGTTTTGACCGCCCGTTCCTGCTCCAGCTCCCGCTGGTTCCGTTCCAATAACGAGAACAGCGGCAGCAGCAGCACGAAGCTGAACAGGAATACAAGCACAGGCGTCAGATAATTTCCCATGTCCATAGAGATATAAGGCATCAGAAACTGGTGGCGCACAATCTCCCAAATGCCGACCATCACTGTCGGAAGCAGCAGAATAAGCAGCTTGATTCTCGTATACGTTGCTGTCCCCTCCCAAATCTTAATGTATAGAATAGCATTCCCAAGGTAGCGCCGGCATGACTCTTTCGGGCTATACCCTCTTTAAAATGTTACAAATATAAGTATTTAAAATATAAACATTACCGAAAATCGCCGCTCGCGAAAGCTAAACCGATAAGGTAAACTAGGAGCAAAGCGTTAATCGAAGTCCACATTACATGTTAACTTATACAGGAGCGAAAATGAAATGAAACGAATTACGATTCTAATCGCCGATGACGATGCCGAGATCGCCGGACTGGTTGCCTTGCACCTGGAAAAAGAGGGCTACCATCTGATCAAAGTATCTGACGGACGAGCCGCCGTGCAGGCGGTCCAGACCCACTCCATTGATTTAGCAATTCTGGATATTATGATGCCCGGCCTGGACGGGCATGAAGTCACCCGGCAGATCCGCGAGCAGCACCAGATGCCGATCATCTTCCTGAGTGCCAAAACCTCGGACCTGGACAAGATCACCGGCCTTGTAATCGGAGCCGATGACTATATGACCAAGCCGTTTAATCCCATGGAGCTGGTCGCCAGAGTGAACGCGCAGCTGCGCCGTTCCATGCAGCTGAGCCGGCCGGTCTCCGGCAGCAAGGCTGTGCTCGAAGCGGGCGGCTTGATTGTTGATCCTGACTGCCGCACCGTGACGTTATACGGGAACAACATCGAGCTGACACCCAAAGAATTCGATATCCTATACCTTATGGCCAGCTACCCCAAGAAGGTCTTCAGTGCCGAGCAGCTTTTTCAGCAGGTGTGGGGTGAAGCCTATTTTGAGAGCGGGAACACAGTGATGGTGCATATCCGTACCCTGCGCAAAAAGCTTGGCGAAGATCAAAACAAAAATAAATGGATCAAAACCATTTGGGGAGTAGGTTATACATTCAATGGCTAAAATGATCCGCAGCTTCCGCTTTAAAATGATCTTGATGCTGATAATGAGCATGTTTTGTTCGGGTGTCCTTACCTTTGCGCTGTATAAAGTGCTTCAGCTTTATTACCAATCAGAGGTTAAGCTGGAGGACAAGCTGGCCCGGTTCCGGTATATGATCGGCAGCGTCGGCGATCTCAATTTCTTTCTGATCTTATTTATTCCGCTGGCCATCCTCTTTTTCTTCCTCTTTACCAAACCCTATGCCACCTATTTCCGGGAGATTTCAAAGCATATTCATTTGCTGGCAAACGGTGATTTCAAAAGCAGGCTCAATCTCTCATCGAATGACGAGTTCGACGATATTGCCGCAGACCTGAATCTGGCGAGTGAAATGCTGCAGAAAGCGGTGGAACGGGGAGATTTTGCCGAAAACAGCAAGGACAAGCTGGTCTTGAATTTGGCCCATGATCTGCGTACTCCGCTGACCTCTGTACTGGGTTATCTGGATCTCGTGTTGAAGGAAGGTCAGCTCTCTGCAGATCAGATCAAACATTATACGACCATCGCCTATACCAAATCCCAGAGGCTTGAAAAGCTCATTGATGAGCTGTTTGAAATCACCAGAATGAACTATGGCATGCTTAGCATCAACAAAAGGCCGCTTGATCTAAGCGAACTGCTGAGCCAATTAAATGAGGAATTATATCCTGTCCTTGAGAGCAATGGACTGACAGCCCGCCTGAACACCCCTCCCCGGATCGAGATCGAGGGCGACGGCGAGCTGCTGGCACGCGTATTCGAGAATCTGCTGACCAATGCCGCCCGGTACGGCAAAGACGGCAAATATGTGGATATCAGCTGCAGTCCACAGGCGGAGGATATCGTCATTCAGGTGATCAATTATGGCGGCAGCATCCCTGCAGAACAACTGCCCCATCTATTCGATATGTTCTATACCGGAGACCGGGCCCGCAGCCACCAAGAAGGCGGAACTGGACTCGGCCTGTTCATTGCCAAAAATATCGTCGAACAGCATGGCGGCAGCATCTCAGCGCAAAGTGACATCATCCGCACCCTCTTTGAGGTTCGGCTGCCACGGTAGCTGTAACCTTTTCGTTACACGGATTTCAACATGCTTATTATCCGTTTCAGCATTAAATTAGTATATATTTAAGAAAAACTTTATTTTTACCCCACTTCTTTTTAAACGCTCTCTCTTATCCTTAAAGAATGAACACAAGGAGGAGACAGAAATGAAAAAAAAGAAGTGGGTTTTTTGGCTTGTCATCCTGATGCTGCTGGGCTATGAAGCTGTCCACAAGGAAGCGGAAATCACAGGAAATGATCTTACGGACAAGAGGTCCAAAGTGATCACAGCGGGTCCCGGCCGAACTGATATTACAGTTATTTCCACAAAACAGATTTACCAGGGAAACCTGTTACTCGTCAACAAGAAATATCCAGTACATAAATCAGGAGTTACAAAGGACATCGTCAACCTGTTTGAGCATCAGGAGCTGGTGCAAGGATATGGGCTGCTGGACAACACGATAATGCTGTCACAAAGCGTGGTGCAGCGTTTCTCGGAAATGGTTGAAGCGGCGGCTGCCGACGGTGTTTCGAATTTTTTGATCAGCAGCGGATACCGGGATACGGAAGAGCAAAAGCGGCTTTATGAGGAAAAAGGTGCCGAATATGCGCTGCCGGCAGGCCACAGTGAGCATAATCTTGGCTTGTCGCTGGATATCGGATC
This sequence comes from Paenibacillus sp. FSL M7-1046, assembly GCF_038007405.1. Classification (NCBI taxonomy): domain Bacteria; kingdom Bacillati; phylum Bacillota; class Bacilli; order Caryophanales; family Paenibacillaceae; genus Paenibacillus; species Paenibacillus sp. FSL M7-1046. The sequence goes on from NZ_JBBOXB010000001.1 coordinate 6,918,483, forward strand.
TACACAAACGGCGATGAACAGCGCACCTGAAGGAAAATGGCTCCAGAAGAATGCCTGGAAATACGGATTTATTTTACGCTACCCGGGTGACAAGACGGCCATTACCGGCATTCAGTATGAACCCTGGCATTTCCGTTATGTCGGTTTGCCGCACAGCAGAATTATGCAGGACAACAATTTCACACTGGAAGAGTATCTCGAATTCATCAAGGAGCAGCAGACCTATTCGGCAACGGTGGATGGAGAGCCATACCAGGTTTCGTATCATTCCGTTACCGGCAACACACCGATCCCGGTGCCGGCTGACCGCCGTTTTGAGCTGTCTGGCGACAATATGGACGGGGTCATTTTGACCGTGTTCCCCTGACGAGCATGGGAGTAATCAATAGAAAGTGAGGAGAAGAAATGAAGCGTACACAAGCTACGAGAGAGATTGCAGTGCAGATCTTATTCGCCTTGTATATCTATGCATTGTTCAAAATCATTTTATTTAAGTTCAGCTCCATAAATTTCATCTTTCTCTGGGAACAATTACAACACAGAGCGCACAACATCGACCGTGCGATGCAATGGGGCAATTTCATCCCGCTGGCCACCATATCGAACACACTCGATAACCTGACAAGTCACACACTGCTCAATCTGGGCGGAAATATCGCTTTATTCCTGCCGTATGGCATGTTCCTTATGCTCCAGTCGAGCGGCCGGAGAATTTCATTATTGCATGTGTTAATTCGCTCCCTGGGTTTAAGTCTGCTATTGGAGTGTGCACAGGCTATCCTCTCTATCGGTACCTTTGATGTCGACGACCTCATTTTGAATACCCTTGGAGGAGTGATCGGCTATAGTATGCTTCGACTGTTCGCGCACAAGAAAAAGGTCCAGCCCGCCACAGAATCATGACGGCTGGACTTTGTGTAACACAGATACGCATTTACAGCAGCTACAAAGGCGAGGTATAACGGCCGTACTGGATATCCAGCTCTTTGAAGGTATCCCCTTCCTGGGACAGGAAAAAGGAGTTAATCCACTCTGCGCCCCACCAATTCAGCCCGAGCAGCAGTCCATCTGTAGTCTCGGCAGCAAATAACAACGAGAACATCTCCGGCAGGATCTCACCGCCGTCATCTACACGCCATACCGAATATTCATCTTCCTGAACAACGGCGGGATAATCCATGAACTTGAGCTTCCCGCCATCCTCTACAACAAGACTGAACAGCATGTTCTTGTTCTGTCTCACGAATTGCATCAGGTACAGGCCACGGTCCGGCGGCAAATCCGCCAGCTTCCAGACGGCCTTGATTTCCCGCTGTTTAGACGCAGAAATGCTCTTTCGCAGAGGATCATCAGCGGTGAGCTGTTCACTTCCTTCTGCTGCCGGCTGAATTTCAAGCAGCGACTTGAGCTTAAACTCAGCGGAATCGGCCAAATAGTAGGTTTCATCCGGGGCTGCGCCGCCTTCATCTACCGTATAGACAACCCCCTGCAGATTGGCAAAATCATTCGCCGACTCCCGGCCGTTACTGTTCTCGCTCCCAGACTGCCATTTCTCGAACGTTAACGTGAGAATTTGGCCGTTATTGCCGACAGCCGTGTTCAGGGATTTCATCTGTTCCATCTCACTGTCATCTTCCCGGGTCATAAGGATATGCTTCCCTTCTGCATCGGCAAACCCGAAAGTGGGATGCAGCCTGGCAGTCTCCGTGTATTCCTTCGATGCTGAAGCCAAGGCCGGAGGGTTCGTAGTTGTTCCACCATCGGTTCCCTTGACCGGCGGTGCACTGGCTTCATCCGTAACCGCCGGAGACGGCGTTGCGCTTGCTACTACGTCAGTCGGCGATGAAGGGGACGTTGTCCCTTCCTCTGTAGCCGCATTTTGCGCAGAACATCCTGTCAGCAGCACGCAAGTAATCACTATACCCCGAAAAAGCTTCATTCTACATGTCCCCCAGAGAAGTATTAGAATATCCCCATGCTCAGGTAACGCTCACCGGTATCCGGAGCAATGCAGAGGACACGCTTGCCGCTTCCCAGACGCCGCGCTTCCTGTAGCGCAGTCCACACCGCTGCCCCGCCGGAAGGGCCAATCAATATCCCCTCCGTGCTGGCCAGCGCTCTGACTGTTTCCAGCGCATCCTCGTCGGACACTTGGACGATTTCATCATATACATCCGTGTTCAGGATGGCGGGGACAAATCCCGGGCTGGTTCCGACCAGCTTATGCGGGCCGGGCTTGCCGCCCGAAAGCACCGGTGAGCCTTGCGGCTCCACCACAACAATCTTGATGCCGGGCAGCTCCCGGCGCAGCACCTCGCCGGTTCCGGTAATCGTGCCTCCGGTTCCGGAGGTGGCGACGAACACATCGAGCCTGCCGTCCATCTGAGCAACAATTTCCGGTGCCGTTGTCGTGCGGTGGATGTCCGGATTGGCTTTATTCTCAAACTGCTGGGGAATGAAGCTGTCCGCGATTTCTGCGCCAAGCTCCAGCGCCTTAGCAATTGCGCCCGGCATCCGCTCCGCCGCCGGAGTCAGCACCACTTCAGCACCATATGCCTTCAGAATATTAATCCGTTCCTTTGTCATATTGTCCGGCATGACCAGTATGGCCTTATAGCCCTTCGCCGCTGCGTTCATCGCCAGCCCGATGCCGGTATTTCCGCTCGTCGGCTCGATAATGGTTCCGCCGGGTTTCAGCAAGCCGCCAAGCTCAGCCTGCCGGATCAGATTATACGCGGCCCGGTCTTTCACGCTGCCGCTGGGGTTGAACATTTCCAGCTTCACATACACTTCCGCATCTTCCGGTCCGGTCAGGCGGTTCAACCGCAGGGCTGGCGTATCGCCGATCAGTTCCGTAATATTATTGACTACCAGGGGTGTCATAGTAAATCCTCCTAACAGTTTTGTGAGCGCTGCATCCATGAGTGTTCTTCGTATAAACTGGCATCGGAAGCATGGGCTTTACTCCATATACTTTGTAACACCCATTGTAGGCTATGGCCCGGCACTTGTCGATTGCCGGGAATCCGGGCTGCTCATGCCGCTTCTTTATTCCGCGGCAAAAGGCCGCCCCCCTGTGTCGGCGGGAGGCGGCCCTGCTGTGAAACGGGCACTGCTAATGAAAGCACAGCACTCCGTTTCTATGGGTCTGTTCAGCTGGCTGTCTAAGGATTAACTTTGATCGTAAAGGTGGACGTATTATTTTTAATAGGAGTGACTGTATTGGTAATCTTCAAGTTGTTGAAGACTACCGAACCCATTGCCGGGCCTTGACCGGCTTCCGCCGATTCATTGGCCCAAATGCCCACTCCCGACTTGGCATCAAATGCGTCCCCGCTCTTCTGCGCACCGGAAATCGTAATATTGGAGAAGATTGTATCCGCGACAGGGAACTGCGATGAAGTGCCCACATAGTTGGTCTGAAACATAATGCCGTGGTAAGTCGGATCGATAATGTCCACATCACTGACCCGGATGCCCTGGAACACCTTCGATGCCGAGAATACCCAGATGGCCGGGAAGGTCTGGCTGCCCCAGAAGTGTCCGCCTGCACGGACAATCGAGATATTCTGGAAGTTCGTCGGCGGTGAAGCGCCAAATCCGTTCATCGGATAGCCGAAGTCCAGTGAGCTGATGGTAATCCCGGAATAACATAACGTGTCGGCGATATAAATGTTGCGGAAGGTATTGGCATAACCGCCATAGACCGCCACACCGGCTGCGCGCCAGGTCAGGATTGAGGTCAGATTCTCATAGACATTGTCCTTCATGTCCGAACCGCCGGAATCAATCGCCGAGAACAGTGCAAAGCTGTCATCTCCAGTGGCACGCGCTTCATTGTTGGATACGAGATTGTTGGTGCTTCCGTTTGTCATATTAATACCGTCGGCAAAGGTATTGCGGATACGCGAGTTTTTGATCACCATGTAGTCGGTATTCGCACCCCAGAACATACATACCTGATGCTCGGTCCAGATGTTGTCAATCGTAATGTTCGACACACTGGAGAAATCGAACACTTTACCGGGTCCGTCGATCCGCGAAGTATAATTGCCGAAATAAGCGAAGCCCGAGAAGGTCGATCCATTGGCGGAATCGGTGGCTCTGAATCCGACATCCGTATTGGACTGGCTGACTGGAGCATAAAACCGGGTGTACCACGGTCCTGCACCGACGATCTTCACGGCTTTGCCGTAGACCTGGAACTTGCTTGAGGTCTCGTAAGTTCCGGCAGGCAGATATACCCCCACAAGGTTGCCGGTGTTATCCATACGGACTTTATCCAGCGCATTCTGCACATCCTGATGGCTGAAACCGGCAGGAACCGCATATTTAGCCGGGTCCGGATTGGCTATTGGCGACACCTGCTCCAGACTGATAAAGTCGATGGCATACTTCGAGGTGTTTGCCGCATCCTTTTGCAGCCTGATCGTGCTTCCTGCCGGAATAGTGCTGTCGAACATAACGTTCGCTTCATCATAGATATGGCGCGGGGAACCGGAGCCCGGGGAGTTGCCGGGACTGGTTTCCGGGCCGTACAACCAGGCGTATTTGGAGGTCAGGCTGATCGCCTTGTTGAACACTCCATTGACGTAAATGTTCAGTGTGGCATTGGTTCCGTCACCGCTGGCCGAATCCGGAATGGAGAACCGGGTAACCAGCGTATTGGTGCTGGCCTTTGTGGTGAATTCCACATAGCTGCCGGTCGTGTTCAGCGTTACCGCCCTCCGGCCCGAAGCTTCACCGGCCAGATCACCGATGGTGCGGTTCGGGGCAAGCTTAACAGCTCCGCCGCCGACAACGCCATCCTCGGCCTCATACATGTCGTAAGGCATGTTCGCCCCGCGGCCGACAAACAGCGGCTGGGTCTGAATATTGTTGGCCCGTTTCACCGGAAGCTCATTGGTATCCACGGCAATTTCGCTCTTCACCGTGTATTTGCCGTTCGCCGCAGTCCATGTGCCCAAAGTGACCGGAGCTGTTGTGGCACCGCTGGCGATTACTCCGTTGTAGGAGCCGGTTAAGGTTTTGACCACGGCATTGGTGGTGGCATCAGTCACCGTCAGCGTTATGTTATGCGCACCGCCGGCGGAAGCTGCTGTCCCTTGGTTTTTGATGGCAACCGAGAAGGTTACGGCATTGCCTCCGGCCGGATTTCCCGGGGTCCAGCTTACCGGGGAAGCGAGCAAATCGGAGCTTGATACAGGTGTAACAGTAAGAGAAGACGGATGGGTGTAATTGTTGTTGCCTTCATTCAGTTCAATAACAGTGTTGCTCTCATCCACCTTGGCGCCCAGTGCATAGGTGGCCGCATCTTGGGCACCGATGTTAAGCGAGACATTGGCTGAGGCTCCTGCAGCAAGTGCCCCTACCGGAGTCGTCCCTACCTTGGTCGTACCCAGATAAAAGCTGACCTTTGTCGCTGTGGATGCTGCGGTTCCTGCATTTTTAATGGCTGCGGTTAAGGTCATGGCATCCGTTTCCACCGGAGCAGAAGGGCTCCAGGACATTGCCGTCACCGTCAGATCAGGATTCGCTGCCGGTGTGCCGGTAATTTGAAATTCTGCAACCTGGCCGGCATTTGAACCGGAGTTGGTGGTGAACTTCAGTTGAAGCTCACTGGCCGTTGCCGTAACCGGAATGGTCACTGAATTGCCGCTGGCCGGATTAAAGATATACAGGGTAGCCGGAACGAGACTTGTAAAGGTGGAGGTTGCCTGATTGTGTCCCAATACCTCAATTGTTTGGGTACGGGTTGCCCAGGCCGCCGCCGGATTCAGCTTCACGACAACAGAAGTAATGCTGGCATTGGCCCCAAGATTGACCGTCAGCGTATTCGGATAGCTGGCAGCCCCGCCCTCCCAGTACGTGGTGACATCGCCGTCATTCGCATGGCCAGGAACAAACGTAAATATGGATGAGGAAGCATTAATGGTTTTGCCGATGGCCAGATTCGATCCTGGACCTGTGCTTGGGGTAGCTGTAGGTGAAACCGTTGGTGTGGCTGTAGGCGTTGGTGAGGGTGTTGCTGTTGGGATTGCTGTTGGGATTGCTGTTGGGATTGCTGTCGGTGTGGTTGTTGGTGTCGCCGTAGGTGTGGCCGCCGGAGTAAGAACCAGATGATCCATATTAACATTGCCGGTATCTCCGGAATCGTATTTATAGGAAATCGTGTTGTTGCCGGCAGCCAAAGTTAATATTTCATCTTGTGTGGACCAAGTGTCCCAGTTCGCCAGATTGGGAAACGAGGTCTGCTTAACCTTTGTTCCGTTCACGTAGACACTTAATGTTCTGGTGCTGCCTGAAGCATTGGCATACCTCAGCGAAACATTGTAGCTGCCTGCAGTGGCTGCAGTAACCGTAAAGGCTGTGGTTGCACCTTGTCCGAGATATCCGTCCACAAATGCCGAGCCTGTATAGCCGGCATGGTCGGTGTTCGTCTTGGCTCCACCGGATAATGCGGCAGCTTCCGCTTCATAAGTGCCGGTTGGCGTTGGGGTCGTCCCATAGACCTCAATCTCGGATACCTGTGCTGCCTGCCAACCCGTATTTGCAGTAAAGTTTAATTTGATGTATCTGGCGTTTGCTGCTGTAAAATTAATAGTTACCGTGTTGGATCCGCTTGACGGATTAAACGTATAACTCGCCGATGCCGCAAGGTTGCTGTACGCAGAATCATTCGTGCTGCCTTGAACTGCTAACGTCTGCGTTCTTGCCTCCCAGGCAACAGGCAGCTTCAGTACCACCTGGTTCACATTGTTGCTTGTGCCCAAATCTATCTTTAACCATTGCGGAAAAGCATTGCTTGCACTTTCCCAATACGTCCCTTGATTGCCGTCATTGGCATTCGCCGCCACATAAACGTCGCCGACCGAGCTTGCGGTAATTGTTTTGCCCTGCGCCAGATTGGCCGCCGCAGAGCTTACAGCCGGAAACAGCGCCAATTGGCCTACAAACAACGCAACAATCAAACCATAGATGAGGAATGTTTTCCTGACAGATGCCTTGTTTCCTGTTAACATATACGAGCCACCTTCCATAATGTTATGGATCATGTTAAAGAAAGCGCATTCACAAACAATTTGTTTCCTCCTTCACCTCCTTGATTAAAGGCTGCCCTCCTGCCCGCACTAATCCAATTTCAATTAGCCAGCTGCAGCGTCTCCCAATGCTGTACATCCACAACAAAAAGCACGATCTACTCCTTGCGCAAACATGCAGAACTACTAGCCGCAATCGCAAGATACACTGACCGAACTCGGAGACTGACTATTAACTAACTAATTATGGTAATAATATAAGATATAACTAGATTTTAACCAATGGCCGTTTCTATGCTTAGTATGTGCAATATTACGTTCTATGATTTTTTTCGCAGCATTTCTAACAGACTTAGACTGGTAGTGCGAATGTGTGGACTCCATCCCGACATTAATTGTTATTCTGTTCTATCCGGCCAAAATGTGTGGATAGCACACTTGTAATCATTTCTCGTTCTTTAAGAGGTAGCTGATCCATTCATATATAGCAGTATATAAAAAAGCGACCCCGCCGTTATCCGGTAGGGTCAAGGTCTATTGTATGGGGGTCATGTGATGAATATACCGCCTGAAGCTTAAAACCAAATGAAATGAAGGTAAAGATTTGCTGAAGAGCGTATTTCCAGTCAAGCTACACATTAAACCTTGCCACCAACCCCTGCAGGCCTTGCGCCAATATGTTCAGCGCACCTGCCGAGGAAGCGATTTGTTCTACCGATGCCATCTGCTCCTGTGAAGCTGCCGACACCTGCTGCGTATTCGCAGCCGTGGTTTCCGATATTTGCGTGACGGTGCGGATCGACTCCACAATCTCTTCGGTAGCCGCCGTGATTTCCTCGACCGCTCCTGACACCTCCTGAACCTGTCCGGCCAGAGAATCGATCGAAATGCGGATCTCCCCGAAGGAATGTCCTGCATTTTCAATGATTTCCGTACCGTCCTGCACCTCGGCAATGCTGCTCTTCATCACCAGGACCGCATCATCGGCATCGGACTGAATCCCTGCCGCCATCTCGGCAATAAGATTGGCCGATTCTCCGGATTGCTCGGCCAGCTTGCGCACCTGATCGGCAACAACGGCGAACCCTCTGCCCTGTTCCCCGGCACGCGCCGCTTCAATTGTTGCGTTCAGCGCCAGCATATTGGTCTGCGAGGCGATGCCTTGGATGACCCCTACGATGCTGCCAATCTCCTGGGAGCGTTTAGCAAAACCAAGCACCTGCTCGGACAACGACCCAATCGACTGGTTAATCGAAGCCATCTGGCGGACGGCAGCCTGCAGCGACTTATCTCCTGCCACGGCGAATTCATTAGAGCGCAGTGATGCATCGGAAATATCCTGCACACTTGCGGCGATCTGCTGGATGCCGGCCGACATTTCAACAATCGTCGTCATGTTGGTCTGCAGATCATTCATTTGTCTCTCCGAACCGGAAGCAACCGTACCCATAATGCCGGCGATCCGTTCCGTGGCCTCGGCTGTCAGCCCGCTGTCGGAGGTAAGCTTGACGGAAGAAGCCGCCAGACCATCCGCAGATTGGCTCACCTGTCCGATGATCAGCCCGAGATTATCCGTCATTTTATTGAAAGCAAGTGCCAGATCACCGATCTCGTCCTTGGTCCGGACTGTCAGCTTGCGGGTCAGGTCGGCATCTCCTTCGGCAATCTCCTGCAGTTGTTTATTTACATCACGGATCGGTTTAATAATCTTGCCGGACAGCAGCAGTGCGATGAAAATAGCCAGCAGAACCGACAAGCCCGTCACGCCAAAGCTGATGCCCATGGCCGAGCTGCGGTGCTCTGCGGACTGACTTTGCGCATGCTGGATCTCCTCATTCAGCGTATTCTCGAAGACCAGCTGCGAATCAATAATCGTATCCAGCGAAAGATTCGTGAACTTCTTTTGCGCATTCGGGAAATTTCCTTCCTTGGCTAAAGCGAAAGCATTTTCCAGCACGGTCAAATAGTTACTCCATTCACTCTCGAGACTCATAATCCCGGCAAGCTCCGCTTCATTAAGGCCCGCATTCGTAAGCACGGTTATCGCCTCGGTAATCTCCGGAACCATTGCCTCATAAGCGGTCAGATAGGTGGTTCTTTCCTCATCTGTATTACTCATCACATATCTGGCGCCGAGCCCGTCCGCTGTGCGGATCTTGTCCGTCAGCTGCTGAACGAGCGTCAGCTTGCTGTAATTGCGGTTAATCTGCTCGGTGAGCATGGTAACCTTGCCTTGAAACAAGGTATTTCCGGCGATTGCGGCGATGAATACGAGAATGACCACTGCGAAGCCAAGTAGTATTTTTGCGCGAATTTTTGTAAACATAGGTATTTCCTCCATATCCGTATGTATTCTTTGCTGATGCAACCACACTAAATCTGTTATGTAACCAGCAGCTCGGGGCCGCCTCTTCCTATGTACTGCTAAACATTTCCTCTGCCCTTATCCTATCTCCCCAGCCTTAAGCTGACCTGAGATTGAACTGAATGTTCGCTTAAAGTGCGGAGGTGGTTGGATTTTGCGATTCAGCCGCATAGCAAAGAAACGGACACCTCCGCGATAGGTAATAAATGTCCACCTATCCCAACTATCCGCTACCGTTTTACAGAAATGAATCTGCTATATTTTAAAAGGGAAAGCGTTCTCTGAAATACGCAGAAAGAAGGAAGAACCATGAGCGATGAAAGCCATACGAACATGAATTCCACCATGTTGACTTCCACTGTGGCGATTTTTATCGATCAGAAAATCAATCGTCATATTTTTGGAATTGAAATTGCTCCAGGATCAGTGGGAACCATTGATACCATTTTCGGCTTGGCCTTGTCCCCCGTCTTTGTCTGCTGTGGACCAAAACACGCGCAACCCATATTCGCACCACTTATAAATACGGATTAGGTATATTGTTCTCTGCTTGCAGCTTGGGCTTGCTGACAAGGCTTGAACAGGATGAGCCAAGTGTTCCACGAGCTGTATCAAACACGGTTGGTCCGAGGCTTCTGGAGGGACAGGGAGCGCCCCATGCTAATCAATAACTAGGAAGCCACCTACATGAATTTTGATGAGGACAAAATACTTAGACTTGCCCGCTCGGCCACCGAGCTTGGAATCGAATTGTTTGTTCTGGATGATGGCTGGTTTGACGAACGTAATACAGACACAACCTCTCTCGGGGACTGGTACCCCAACAAGACCAAGCTGCCCAACGGCATCTCCGGCCTTGCCTCAAAGATTACTGCAATGGGGCTGAAATTCGGCCTTTGGTTTGAACCGGAAATGATCAGCAAAGCGAGCAAACTTTATGAGAAGCACCCGGACTGGTTATTATCCGTCCCCTACCGTACGGTGAGTCCGGGTCGAAATCAATATGTCCTGGACTTGACGAAGGCTGAGGTCATTGATTACTTGGATCAGACCCTCAGCAATCTGTTAGCCCACTCTGATATCTCCTATGTGAAATGGGATATGAACCGCTCTATGTCAGAAGTGTTTTCCCAAGGAAGGGAATGTGATTTTTAAGGAAAGGGTTACCATCAATACATCCTGGGGATATATGAATTGCACGAACGGGTAAGCAGTAAATTTCCTGAGGTCTTGTTCGAGTCATGCGCCAGCGGTGGCGGACGATTTGATCCGGGGATGTTATTTTACTCGCCGCAGGGATGGATTTCCGATAATACAGACGCCGTCGAACGGTTAAAAATACAATACAGCACGTCCATGGTATACCCGCTCAGCAGCATGGGGTCCCATGTTTCCGCGGTACCCAATCACCAGACATCCCGCAGCGTTTCCCTGAATACCCGAGGCAGTGTCGCCTATTTTGGCACCTTTGGCTATGAGCTCGATATCAGCCTACTGTCTGATGAAGAAAAAGCGACCGTTCAGGAACAAATCACCTTTATGAAAAAGTACCGTGGTCTCATGACGCGGGGGACGTTTTATCGGCCAGTCCCTTCCAGGGTAATGAAACAGCATGGATGGTCCGATCCAGAGACAGAAGCCAGGCGATCGTCGGCTATTACCGCATTCTTACGAAGGTAAATGACGGCTATCGGGGATTGAAGCTTGCCGGACTGGAACCTCATAAAAAATATCGCATCGCCCATTTGGGCGAATACGGCTATTTGGGTGAATACGACTATTTCGGGGATGAATTGATGGAGATCGGCATTGTTTTAAATGACCATACATCTGGTGATTACCATTCCAAGGTGCCAAGAGGCGATTTTCTGTCTCGCATTTTTATTTTGGAGGCAGACTAGAAGCAACCCGCTTCTGCAATAAGGAGGTCCGGTAAACCAATGAAATGGTTTACCGGACCTCCTATATATTATCCATATACATGTCCGAAGTATTAGACTGACTCCAATATAAAACCAGCGGCAGTCTTGTTCTGGAAATAAAATCCTGAACTACCTCTGGTTTATTAATCTAATGGTTGCAATAGGTAAGCGTTTGATATAATCTCCGGCTTTTCCCCTGCGCCACACCGGACGTGCCAGTTTCCCGGCATCCGGCGTTCCATCTAATGAAAGCTACTTGATCATTGGTTCCCCGTTACTCTAGGTTCTGGAAAAAAAAACTGATCGGTTCCAATCCGCATTTAGTGCGGTATTGGTTGATCAGGCTCTGCATGGATTCAGTTATTCCAAGCTTAGCCATGAGCCCGTCAATTGTCTGCTTGCATGTAGAATGGATTAACCGATGAACCTCCTTTTGGAGGATACGAAGATTAGAGAATTTATCGTTGCCGCCCAGATGAAGCGGTACAAAATGATGGCAGTGAACATCTGCCGCAGAAAGATACATGCCTGTAACTTCGCATTTCCCCATTTTCATACTGTAGCGACTGATTCGGTTATCCATGTACTCTACACTTCGACTTGGGATATGGGATTTCATTAATGAAGCAATTTCGTGTTGCAAATCTGACCGTAGCTTTTGGTGGATTTGCTCTCTTCCTTCTGCTGTATAAAGGGTCAGCTGTTGACTGAAGCTCATGGTATTTCTTGTCTTCACATCAGCAAGAGGATATAAATACACGTTTGCCAATTTAAATGTCCTGAAGCCGCGACTGTAGAATTTCTTGTACGTTGGCGGCGGGTTTTCAGGGTGTTCGTATTTCCCAATCTGTTTGAGACGATTGAACATGAAGGCACGTAGATCGTAGGCAAGACGTGAGAACTCGGGGTTGACGTGGGTTGCCCATTTGAAATAGTTATGAATCCCTAGAACAAAGCTATTGAACAGCAGTGCATTCTGTGCGGTTGGGGAAGCTCTAAGTTTCTTGATGCGCGCTTTGGCTTCTTCTTTGATCTTCCGCTTGTTTTTGGCTTTAATGCCGGTATGCGCCACTCGTTTGTTGCCCTTTTTAGTCGCACGGATGGTGAAACCGAGGAATTCGGACTCCCGTTTGCGCAGATTCACAATCTGCGATTTCTCCGGGGAGATGTCCAGTTTCAGGCGTTCCTTCAGGTACAGTTTAACAGCATGATACCACTTGTGGGCAGTTCTCCAGTCTCGGCAGAGAACTTTGAAGTCGTCCGCATAGCGGACAATGTATCCTTCTTTCAGAGTAGATCGCTTTTTCGCGTACAATTCTCCTGTTCTCGTCTTGTATGACTCGTTCATGGGAAACAGTTCCCACTGCCCAGCAATCCATTGATCCAGATCGTTCAAGACAATATTGGATAGAAGAGGAGAGAGGATTCCGCCTTGTGGAACTCCTTTGAAAGGTACACCTTCTCCATCAATTTCTGCCTTTAGCATCTTCGAGATGCATGCTAATGTTCGCCTGTCCTGAATGCCAAGGTTCCATAGCTGCTTGATCAGCAATCCGTGATTTACATTGTCAAAGAAGCCTTGAATATCGATGTCGACAACATAGTGGAGTTGCGAATGATTCACTAGAAATTGCACTCTAGCCATAGCATGGTGAGTTGACCGCAACGGTCTGAAACCATAGCTATGGTTATAAAAGTGAGCTTCCGCGATTGGCTCAAGCACCTGCTTAAAGCACTGCTGAATGATACGGTCCAAAATACACGGAATTCCGAGAGGTCTCCATTTGCCGTTATCCTTTTCAATGCGCTTCCGTCTGACTTTGTTGGGGCGGTAGTTCTTTAACTTGTATTGGATATCAAGGACTAGTTCGTCTTCGGATAGCTTTTGGATATCCGTAATGGTTTTCCCATCGGTTCCAGGTGTCCGCGATCCTTTATTCGATTTCATCATTCGATAGGCGAGGAGGATGTTTTTTCTGGATGTGATGATGTCGTAGAGTTGCGGGAAAACTTCCTTTTTCGAGGCACTATCGTATAACGCTGTGAATGTGTCCGTCATGCCGTAGTAATCCCAGTATCGAAGAGCTTGCACTGTGGCATCCCTCCTTGTAGAGGTGATGTTCCCACGTTCCTACCCGATCGGTGCAATTCACGTTGGAGAATGATCGTTCTTTCCATTAGACTTGGGGCTGTTCCTCCACTCCCATTACAGAAGATTCATCAGTCGTGCCCCTGCCCTCACAAGGCTTAATGCATTTCGGCATGTGCCTTATTGCAACCGTCTTGGGTAACAGCCCTTGTTGCGACGTGCCTTGCTTTCCAAGTCCCTTACAACCTAGCTATCCATTCAGGACGTAGGTGCTTCCTCTAAGCCTGTGAGCTGGAAGCTGCCATTGTTCAGCATAGCGTATTTCATAGGGAAAATTATTACTTTACGCCACTCACACCATCGCTTGATGGCCCGCATGTTTCCATACGTTCTAACTTTAGACCCGTACATTCGGAAGTTCGTCAGTTCAAAAAAAAAGAATGAACATTCTCACCATATCCAGTTTTTCAGCCGCGCGGCATATCCATTGGCATACCTTTCCGTGAGGAGGCTTCAGCCTCTGTTCTGCCGACTCCACCTGTACTTCACACCCCATGCTCTGTCAGGCATGATGCATGCAGGAGTATTGGCGGGATGGTTTCGGGAAACATGGTTCCGTCATTCCCATCCTCGGTTATAAAGTTGAGATTCCTAATTTTGAATCTCCTGCTTTTCACACCGCCGGGTGCTTATAGCAGAACTTGTCGTACTTTCCCGTTAGTTCAATTGCCTGTTCTAATTCATATGTTACAGTTCCCCGTAACACCTTAAAAGCGAAAGGAGTCCCTTTTTAGGACTCTCTTCGCTACGAATGGTTAGGTATTACACGATTTATACAAGGGGATGCGGTACATAGAGCTCTTCTAGGCTGGTAATTTCTTCAGGTGTCAATTTGACCGACAACGCTGAAACGGCATCCTCGAGATGGCTGATCTTGGTCGAACCGATAATCGGGGCTGTGACCTCTTCTTTTTGCAGCACCCAAGCAAGGGCAATTTGTGCGCGTGGAAGCCCCCGATTCCGGGCAACCTCTGCCACTCTTTCCGCAACCTTGCGGTCCGCCTCTTCCGTTCTTGCAAACAAAACCTTTGCAACCTGGTCTTTCTCGGATCTTGAGGTCTGTTCATTCCAATCCCGGGTTAAGCGCCCCGCAGCCATGGGCAGGTAAGGGGTGACGCCCACTCCCTCATCTTTGCAAAGGGGGAGCATTTCTCTTTCTTCTTCCCGATAAAGTAAGTTAAGTCTATTTTCCATAGAGACGAATCGTGTCCAGCCATTACGTTCCGCGACATGCTGGGCTTTCGCGAATTGCCATGCCAGCATAGAGGATGCTCCAATGTATCTGACTTTGCCCGCCTTAATCAAATCGTGAAGGGCTTCCATGGTCTCTTCAATCGGCGTATTAGAATCCCAACGGTGGATTTGGTACAAATCAACGTAGTCTGTCCCAAGCCGTAACAGACTTTTATTAATTTCGGCCATGATCGCTTTGCGGGAGAGGCCCATCGCGTTCGGGCCTTTGCGCATTGGAACGAACACCTTCGTGGCAATTACGACTTCATCGCGACGGGAGAAATCCTTTAATGCACGGCCGAGAATTTCTTCTCCTGTTCCGTCGGAGTACATATTCGCGCTACTAAAGAAATTGATTCCCAACTCAACCGCCTTTTTAATAATCGGTCTGCTTTGTTCTTCATTCAGTGCCCATGGTGTGTTTCCGCGCTCCGGCACTCCGAAGCTCATCCCTCCAAGGCTTAGCCTTGAAACTTCCAATCCCGTTCTGCCAAGTCTCACATATTCCATTGAGCTTCACCAATCCTTTATCTTTATTGGTTGACACGTCAACCTAGGGTCACTTTACCATCTTGTGGTTGATGTGTCAACCGTGTTATGATATGCCTATGGAGACTAACGAACTGAACGATGATGAAATGCAAATATGGAATATGTGGAAGGGCTCCTTTAAGCGGATCTTTGGACGTGTGGTCAAAGATATGTCCGATCAGACCGGACTGTCCGAGGGGGACTTTGGAATTTTGGATCGTTTGGCCCAATCGAGGGACGGCCAGATGCGCCAACAAGAACTTGCCGACTCGATGGGCTGGGATAAGACTCGGCTATCTCACCACTTGACGCGGATGGAAAAAAGGGGCCTTGTTCTAAGGAAACCATTAGACACGGAGCGTGGTGTTCAAGTTCTCATTACGTCCGCCGGGCACTCCGCCTTGAATGAGACTCTTCCCATTGTATCGAAGGCCATCCGGACACACTTCCTCAATCACTTAACCGATCATGACATCGAATCGATTACGAAACTGGCGGAACGAACAAAACTTTGAGCTTAGCATATTTCAGATCTCGAGCGGAAAAAGCCCTTTTATTCTGAAGGGGCTTTTTTCGTCGCTGCCATCCTCCAGTAGACCAGAGCAATAAATCTTTATATATCTATGGATAAGAATCTGTTCAATGTCTACTCCAAAATTTTGCGTCACTTAGGGTACGGTTCACCGCGCTGTCTCTAACGGCAAGTTTTAGGGCCATCCTTTTGTGGAATGGCTCTTTCTTTTCCCTCGCTTTGTTCAACAATCGTATCCGTTAGCACAACAAAGAGAACAGCCGCAGGCTGTTCTCTTTGTTATCTGCCTTAGAAGCATGTGAACGAGCTAATCCGATTCAAATCAATGCCGAAGTACGCCCAGAAGAAACCAGTCCATCTGAACCCTGCAATAGAATTACGCCCGACGAATACCGGGAAGAACCAGAATTGCTCGCCGTTGTTCAGCCAAATGTATGTGTTACGGAACAGGCATCGTCTGATTCCCCCGGGGTCGATGGCAAAAGCGGTAGCTGGCATTTGCGGTACGAATTGCGGTGGAGGAGCCGTCGGCGCTTGAACGCCTCCCGGTGCACCTCCCGGAAGCCCCGGTCCTCCCGGCACGCCAGGTCCGCCAGGTCCGCCCGGGAACCCCGGAAATCCTCCGCCGGTCCCCGGTGTTGGAAAAAACCCCATATGTGATCGCTCCTTTCAATGATTAGGCATAATCATCATATGCATTCGCGGAAAGGGCGCTTGGGCCGATGCCCAACAATAAGATTTAATCGACTATGCACAACACGGATGGTTTCGACACAAATCCAAGCTTTACAAAAAAAAGAGTCGCACCATCATCTTGTGCAACTCTTTATCCGTAATTTAGTCTTCAATTTCAGTATAAATTTGAAAAGTCACGCCGAATTTGTCCGTTACATCGCCAAACCCAGGGCTGAAAGGTTCTTCTTTAAACGGCATATTGACCTGACCTTCTTGCCGCAAGGCTTCATAAATCCGTTTTGATTCTTCTACTTCATTCGTTGTAATGCAGATGGTGACCCGTTTCCCGTTTTCACTAGGCGAACCGCCTGGAGCATCCGATAACATGAGTTCCGTTACTCCGACCTTTAACTTGGCGTGCGCTACAAGATTACTCAGATCGTCAGTGAACGTACCAGGCATGTCCGGCATTTCACCGTAAGTCACCATGGAGAGGATTTCTGCACCGATGGCTTGTTCATAAAATTGAATTGCTTCCTTTACCCGGCCCTCCAAAGTAATATAAGGGGTAAGTTTTACCGTCATAAGATTGTTCCTCCTTAAATTTTGATTTGATTCAATGTGGTTCATAAGTATAGACGATCCGGCCACCGTAAACTCATCGCTATATTGAAAAATCCTGCTTCGCGTCCAAACCTGTAGGCAATCCAAATCGAACAAATAAATCGGAGTCAATGAAATAATGGATATGAGCGATCTTATCCTGTTCTATCTCTAGAATATGAATGCTCCACGGAGCCAGCAGCCCATCCCTTCCGGTGGGTACATACTGAGCAAAAGCTGGACTATCCCCGTTAGCCCGAATCGGCAGCAATCTGGAACCCAAACAATGGCTGCGTGTTGTATTGTAGAATGAAGACAGATTAGAGCTGCCACGAACCCACATCTTAAATGGCGGCATCGACAAGCTACCGTTCTCGTGGAATAATGCTAACAATGCATCGATGTCGTACTGTTCGAAAGCTTCCATATAACTTGCAAGCACTTGTTGATCTGCCTGAACATCTCCCCCTTGTAATTCTTCGGACCGAAGATTCGACCGAGCGATCGTCGAGCGAGCCCGTTGCAAAGCGCTGTTGACGGCTGCCGTGGTCATCCCCATCGCATTCGCTGCCTCATTCGCCGACCATCGGAAGACATCAAGCAGGATCAGTACGGCGCGTTGCCGGGGCGGCAATATTTGCAGGATCGCAACAAAAGATAATCGAATGGTTTCTCTGCTAACCACGATATTGGCCGGGTCACCAACGTTATCGGGGGCCGGCCAGATCCACGAACTTCGGGGCAAGCTGTCCCTTGGTTCCATAATAATAGACGCGGGTTCTGAGAGATCCATCGGAAGTGCCCGACGCTTTGCACTCCTTAACCTATCCAAACAAACATTAGTGGCAATCTGATACATCCAAGCTTTACGGGAAGAATTCTGCCTAATCTGGTCCCAGTTCTGCCAAGCGCGAAGCAGCGTATCCTGCACCGCATCTTCCGCTTCAAAAATGGACCCCATCATCCGATAACAATATCCGATTAGTTCAGAACGCAACTCCTCGAGCATGTCTATTCCATGCTTTTGGCTCATTTTACGTTTCCTCCTTTTTGGCGTCCAAAAAACTTATATCTTACTACTCATATTAACATTTCATAAGCGAGAAAACTTGCCTCTATTTGTGATACGGTTCACCGCGGATAATCTTAAACTATCCTGCCCGTTAGTTTAGAAAAAGCAGCCGATCACAAGAAGCCGCGGTTCTTGTAGCCGCCTGCGATCCAAGCATACCAATTTGGCCAAAACCGCGTAGAGAAGTCCGTTATCGATGAGCAGGAATGGCAATATCATAATCTGAATTACTCGGATGTCCTATTTTTACATACAGGGTTTTGATTATTTCCCTCTAAATCGACCATAAAAAAACAAGCCGGACAAATCCCGGCTTGTTTAGGCGATCGTTTATTCGGAGTACTGTAGGGCTCCAACATATATCCAGATCATTCATTGCTTAGGCAGTACTTTCAGGCGCTCAAACTCCTTGATGGTTTGGGCATTGCTAAGAAATATGTTTTTTCCACCAAGCTCGGAACCCATGGCCAGCTTATCCCCGGATGCTCTGTAAATGCTGACCGAATCGCCGGTAGAAAAATTTACTGACATTCCATGGAAGAACGTTACCGGAAATGTCCGAGGCAGCGTAACTTCAACGCCTTCTGCGGTGATTTTCCTTAGGATGCGGCAAACCGTACGGATCCCTTCCTGATCCTGTTTATTCGTTCCGATCAGCGGTTTATACATGAGATCCCCATCCTGAATATCTACAGACACGACCGTATCGGTAGAGCATGAGGATGCCATCTCCTGAAAGCTGCGCTCCTTGGGAAGCGCCTTTCGTTCTTCTTCATAAGACGGTCGTTCGTAGGACAGTCGTTCTGATTGGCTGTTGTTGTTTTGGAACGGACTGAGATAATCGAAATCCAAAACGCCGTGCCCCACGTCCCCACCAAAGCTCAACGAATCCCCAGGATATGGCGTCTGGTTGTCATGGGCATATGCCAAATCTTTTCCTGTCAGGAGCTTATCTGCCAGGACCACAGTAGAGTTGTCTTTCAGGTCGATAAGTGTCAGCAGGCCGCTGCGGTTGGGTCGGACTACCAGAAAATCGGTACCCACAGCCTGGACGCCGAACACGTCGTCCTGCTGGGTCAGCTCCGCCAGATCATACGTTGAGACGACTTTCCCATCATCGTTATATACCAACACGATCTTGCCGTCCGTCAGCACCGTATAATCAATCCAGCCGTTTGGATCATAGACCTGATAATACGACGTATTTGGCTCATACCGTTGGTCATACGACGCATGCTTCTGCTCGACGATCCGGTTATCGCGGATCAGAAGAGTGTAGACTTCATAATGAGGATGGGGACTTGCAAATCTGTCCACTAATGTCAGCACCGTATTCTTACCTTGCTTGCTAGGCTGAACAAAAACCGTACCCTGCAACTGCGCATCCAACTTGCCGATAGAAAGTACATCGGACTGTTCGTCTTTGCCCATATACAGGTCATGGGTCGTATGATTCAACCATATCGCAAACGGGTTCAGCTTGAGGTAATCGTTCGGCTTCGTCATGCGTACGTTATGTGTGGCCGCCTCCCATTTAACTTCTGCTCCAACAGCCTCCGAGAAAAAGCGCAGCGGTACATACACACGCCCATCAACCATTCGGAGGGGCGTGGACAGAGCGACTGGCTGCCCATTTACGGCTGCGCTGGTCGAGCCGAAGGGAATTTTTACCGTGAGTTCCGGATACCTCATCGTCACCGTTTTGGCCTGTGTGTTCCAGGACACCAAGGTTCCGAGCAGTTCCCCGATATCCCGGACAGGCAGATAAACCGCACCTTGGTCTAGGAAAGAAGGTGTTTTCGTCTTTACCACTTTTCCGTTAATCGTGATGTTAATGTCGTTTTTAACAGATGTAGCGAGGGCTTCAGATTTGTCCGCCCATACGGGTAGCACGATGACAAATGCTGCAGCCATGGCCAGAATCGTCGCCGGCAGAAATGAAGACCATCGTAATTTGAAGCGCATCTCGCAGGAAAACTTGGTTTTTAGGTTTTTAATCATCTGTTCATTCCTCCTTTAAGGTGGTTTTAAAAAAATAAATTCTATTGCCCATTTATCTTTGGCTTTTTATGGGTACTCAGACGGCAAATATTGTGAGTGTTGGACCGTTTCTCGAAGCATTTTTTGGACTTATTGTGTTACCTTTGGTTCTTGCTTTACTTTCACAGTGGTGGGCAAGACAGCAACCTCGTGGGGAATGACTCCTTGATGATGCAGTATGGCTCCCTGTGCCTTTAATGGCAGTAACTCAATTTGTTGTCATTGCTTCTCAAATTGCTAAACTTTACACCTCTTTTAATTTTATTGCCCAAGTGATTCCTGTATATATAGGGTGTATGATTATTATACCGATTATTGCTCTATCGTTTCTCGTATATTCCGTCTAGATACAGGGGCAGGGCGCGCTCTTATTTTTAGTGCTGGAACTCGTAACTCCCTTGTCGTTCTTCCCGTTGCACTGGCTCTTACGGAACCTATCAATGCGCTAGTGTCAGCTGTGATCGTAACGCAAACAATCGTCGTAGAGCTTATTGGGGAACTAATTTATACTCGTCTTGTTCCAAATGTCCTTATACGGGAAAAAAATAGCTAAAAGGAGAGTGTTATTACAGATTTGCTTATAAAATCAGTCTTTCGGTCTTTTAACTATCCTGCCCGTTAGTTTAATGGCTACTTAGGACATATTCCTTTCATATCCCCATAGTGGTTAACGATTTGTTTCAATCCGTCGAGCGTCTCCACAAAAAAGCTTTGATCGCTTTCGATTTCAAATATTAACTCATTGCCCTCGTGTGCAAACTCCTTGAAGTAACCTTCAATGATGACCTGCCCTCGCTTGTTAAACTTAACTTCTAGCTTTAGGTTCACTTCAGAATTTATCAATGCTGCAATCCCGTCTAAATCAGCCATACACCGTATCAACTGATCGTAGAACTGGTACACTTCACCTGTTGAGAACCACAACTGACCCTTGAGGTAATAGTTCCCACTCTTAATTTCTACAATTCCTCTAACATCATATCCACCAAAATGGCTTGTCATGTTCGGAAAATCGAATGCCTCTTCTATCGTGATTTGTACAAAACAGCCCTTTTTCCCTCGTACTACAAACTCATGCACTTTAACCAGCTCACTTAATTGGGATTTTCCACTTTGTTTAACTATATTTGCTCGTTTTCACTCCGCAGCAGGCAGCAGGTCTTGAACGGAAAACTTATTGGACGTGCTGCTCCAGGGTTTCGGGAATGCCCGGTCAGGATAGATTGAGTCGAAAAAGGAATAGCCCAGCGGATCATATATCTTTAGCTCTTCCCGAGTATTAGGTTAAGTGGACAACACAACTATGGCTCTCTTCATTTTTTATTGTAATGCTTGTTAAAAAATGTTTTCCTGTATTGGGTGGGGGTGATGCTCTCATATTTTTTGAACAAACGCATGAAATATTTTGAATCCTCGTAACCCACCTCCGAGGCAATTTGCACAATGCTCAAATCTGTTTCCGTTAGCAACTTTTTGGCATGCTTCAATCGAAAGGTAATGATTTGCTCGGAGATTCCGATCCCGGTATTCTCTTTGTAAATTCTCGACAGATAGCTTTTGTTGTATTTGAAATGATCAGCAATTTTATCAATCGTAACGACAGTTCAAATCCTTGGTCAAAGCGGACACGTGGGCTGTAACAGGCTGGGTGGAGAAATTCCGCGAGGTCAAGGATGAAGAAGAGCTTCGAAGTACCCTGGAAGCCGTACGTATAGCTGATAAGACCTTTATGCATATTCTCAACTACATTCGTCCGGGAGTTACCGAGCTCGATGTGGCGACAGAAATGGAATACTTCATGAAGCGGAACGGAGAAGACGGCCTTCCCCACCATCGTGGCATCCGGTATCCGCTCCTCCTATCCCCACGGTGAGGCCAGCCATAAAGAAATCGAGCGGGGCGACACGGTGATCTTAGATTTTGGAGCAACTTACGAGGGTTACGTTTCCGACATCACCCGAACCATTGCCGTAGGTCAGCCAGATTCACGACTTGACGATAGCTATTATCTGGTGCTGGAGGCACAAAAAGCAGGACTTTGCGCAATCCGTTCCGGAATGAAAAGCACGGAGCTGGATTCGATCACCCGGGCTCCCTTTATCCGTGAAGGGATGAATGCCCATTTCACCCATGGCGCCGGTCACAGCATCGGACTGGACATTCATGAAGCCCCTTATATCAGCTCCAAGTCGGAGCATAAGTTTGCAGAGCATACCATTATGACGATCGAGCCGGGATTATATTTTCAGGGGTTGGCGGAGTGCGTATCGAAGATGATGTCCTTGTCAAATCAGAGGATAGCTGTACATTAAGCAAATCACCGAAAAGCGATTTGCTTGTACTACCGTTTTATTGACAGATTCAAAACAGCCCATTCCGCTCTCTCCAATCCCGTTTATTCATATAAATTCCCGTTCGCAAGCCGGGCCAGCTTAGCTTCATCCAGCACACTCAAACGGCCCTGTCTGCGTTCAATGATGCCATCCTCAATGAACCGCCGCACAATCCGGTTCAGATGGCGGTAGCTCGTTCCGAGCAAATCCGCCGTCTCCGTAAGACTTGCCGTGCGGAGCTCCTCCACACGATGCCCGCCGACGCTGTCCGCGAACATGGACATCAGATAGCTGGCAAACCGGTTCTCCACCGGGTAGAGCAGATTCAGCGCGGAGGTCTGGCCGAGCGTGTACAGCTTGTGGCTTAGCTCTCCGACCAGAAAACGCAGCAGCGCCGTGTTCTCTTCCATCTCTTTCAGCAGCAGCTTTCTGCCGGCCACCAGCAGCAGGCTGTCGCCGACAGACTCCACCTCATTTTTAACCGGATACTGCCGCAGCAGCTCCACGTCCCCAATCACGGACATCGGTCTGGCAAACCGCACCAGCATCGATTTTCCGTTGGGGAGCAGCGTGTGAATTTTGAGCTTCCCTTGGACCAGGATGAACATGCTCTCCAGCCGGTCTCCGACCGAGCAGACCGCTTCCCCGTCGCTGTACCGACGCAGCTCCATTCTTTCAATGACCTCAGTGCTGAACATCTCTTCCAGCCCGTTCTTCCCGGCCAGTGTACGGACAGCCTCAAGATCCAATATTGTGTTCATTCCGTGCTTCCTCCTTGACCTCATGCTGGCTTCAATGTACCACAATATATAGTAGAGTATAACCCGTCCCCGATTTCAAAATAAAGTCTCTATTCCGCGAAATATTGCTCCAGGGCCTGCTGCGCCCGGTATTTGGATATATTGAAGGATGGCCATTCTTGTTCAGCAATTGTGTTGCTCTGCCACTTGTCACGCAGGTTCTGATCCAGCAGCCCATCCTCTTTCTTGCTGAATTCAATCAGCTTCGGGACCGCATCCCAGGATAGTCCGCTCAAATAGGCAGCATCCAGCTTGCCGCTGGCTTCATACCGTTCCATATTTCTGCCGGCAATGATCCCGTCCATCCCAATATAATTCATCAGCACGTACGCAAGCAGACCAAGCACAATATAACATTTGGCCAGCGGGAAGTTCACCCGGCTAATCCGCACCGCCGCAATGACCAGCAGCAAACCGAGAAAGATCATAAAGGCGTGCACGAGAAAGCGGATATAGGTGTAGCCGTAGGCTTCCTCATACAGTGCCAGACGGGAGTAGGCAGAATACAACATAACCATGGAGCACAGGACCAAGGTATAGAGCAGGACGTTAATGATCTTTTTCAGCGTTTTCTTCACTTCCCCTACGGACAGCAGCGACAAGAGCAGAATCGCAAAGTTGATGGCTGTAACCAGAATCAGCTCGAAAAATCCGCTCCGGGCATAGTCAGCATACGTGCTGCCTTCCGGCAAAACCCCATCCCATGCACCAAACAAATATGAAAACTGCACGCTGACAAACAACACATACACGGTATTGATCGACACAAGGATTGTGGTGATAATTACCGGATCAATGGAAAAGGTGAAGGGTTCACGGACCGGCTCGCCGTCCAGCGGCGGCACGCTCCAGTCATAGTGTTTAGGATCAGCGAACCCTTGGGCAAAACCGAACAGTCCCATTCCGAGCAGGATGATCCATAAGATGCGGGCTAAGCCGTTACTGAATGAGATCCGCTCCAGCAGCGCCGGTACGTCCGCCAGTATCTCATGAAATACACCGTCGGCTGAAGAGAGCAGTGAGATTACAATCAGCAGCAGCGGGCAGGAGATGAGCAGTCCAATCAACACTTTGACCAGCACCTGCTTGCGCTCCCCTTGCAGATTCCTGCCTCCTGCTTTTTGGATAATCTTAAACACCGTAGGCCAATGCCGCAGGCTCTGTGCAAAAAAGTGCTCGGTCGCAGCGCCAATCAGTGCTAACCCGCTCCAGGACGGAAGGCGATAGCTCAGCATATAGGTCATATGTAAGAAAATCAGCGCCGGAATCACCAGGAAATTCAGCCCGAAGAAAAACCAGTTTGCAAACAGTGCATACGTCAAGGAGAGCAGAAATACGGCTCCCAGCCAAACGTAGCTGAACCACGTGTTCTTACGTAACCTATCCTTGGCAACATAGAGCACAAAGATATAGAGCAAGCATACAAAAGTCGGTATAGAAACGCCTGCCATCTGGCCGTAGAACAGATACTGATGCACGTCAGCCAGCAGAAATGCAGCAATTAATGCGTAAAGCGGCCGCATTGCTGTAACCTCATTTTCATGATCCATGGTAAATCCCCCCATTTTATTGCTTTCTTATCCCAATTTTAGCTGATAAAATAAGAAGAAAAAGAGAAAGAAATGAGTTTGTATTTCCTATTTTAAGAAAGGAACAGCCGACAATGAAACTGCACAGCCAATTTCTGAAGCTGCACTCCCATCATGGGGGGGCGGCGGAAATCATGGTCACCCTTGATGAACTGGCTTTAACTCTGGGCTGCACCCACCGCAATGCATTACATGTAATCAATAAAATGTCGGAGCAGGGCTGGATCGTCTGGACGCCCAGCCGGGGGCGGGGCCGCCGGTCCTCCCTGAAATTTCTCACGGATTCCGAGACAATCGCCCTGCAATCCATGAAGCAGGCGATCAGCAGCAGAGATATCCGCAGCGCCATGGAGGGCATCCGCGGACATGCCCGTTCCTCCTCGCTGCAGGATTCCCTGCAGGGCTGGCTGATGTCCTACTTCGGCCATCACTCCGAGATCCGCAGCAACAAGCGGATTGACAGCTTACGGCTGCCGGTCAACCAGCAGCTCCATACCTTTGATCCGCTGTACATGAATTTATTGGCGGAGTCCTTCGTGTCCAGCCATGTGTTCGACGGGCTGGTAGGACGCGGCGGCGAACGGGACGACATCCTTCCCGGGCTCGCCCATGCCTGGGATGTAGATGACAGCCGCACCAGCTGGACATTCCATCTGCGCAAGGATGTCTTCTTCCATCATGGCAAGGTGCTGGCTGCTGAAGATGTTGTCTATTCCTTCGAACGGATGATGACTTCGTCGCACCGGATGCTGTACAACTCTATTTTCAAAGAGATTCAGGAAGTGAACGCCCTGAACGTTACCACGGTGCGATTTCTGCTCAAGAAACCCAATGAGCTCTTCCTGCCTTTCCTGTGCACGAGCCGGGCAGCTGTCGTTCCACGGGATCTGGAAAGCCAGGGTGAGAGCAGCTTTGGGCGCAGACCGGCAGGCACCGGACCGTTCAAGGTAGCGGAGATGCATGAGGATTCCTGCGTACTGGAGGTATTCCCGTATTACTTTCAGGGCCGCGCCCATCTGGACCGGGTGGAAATTCTCTATGTACCGTGGGGGATAAGTAATTCTTCTCCGGAGACAAGCTCCGGCTTCCACATTGTTACGAATCCTTCTGTCTCTGACCCTTCGGCCTGGAGCCGGATTCATTCCGAGTCCTCTGTGCGGAAATTTGTGACCTTCAATACGAAAAAAAAGGGACCGCTAAGTGATCCCCTTCTTCGGGCAGACATTGTATCCTGTTTGAACGCGGATGTGGAGACGCATGGACCACAGCAGCCAGAGCCTCATCCGGAAGCGCTGCAAATTGCCACGATCCCGCAATATTCCGGCGATGCCGAATCCATTGCCGCAAGGCTGAAGCGCCAGGGTTATACCTGCACGGTACTGACCGTCTCCCCGGAGGAATTCAAAGGCCCGGTCCGCCTGCAAGCCGACCTGATTGTTTTCTCCCTGCTCCGTGATCAGGATGAGCAGCTCCGGCTGTTCGACCTGTATCTGACGCTCGCGCAGCATATCGAGCCGCGTACCCGTGCCGATATTGAAGGCCGGCTGAGCCTCATTTCCCGCGAGCCGCATTTCCAGGCCAGAGCCGAGGGCTTCAAGATCATCGAAGACAGCCTGATCCGCGATCATCAGCTGCATATCCTGTACGAAAAGCCCACCGAAACGGCTTACCTTCCCTCTGTGCGCGGTGTAACCTTCAATAGCCAGGGCTGGGTCGACCTGCGCCATCTATGGTTCCCGCCGGAGCTGTAGAGCCTCCAAGGACAGTTGGCCTGGTCATTCCAGTGGCCGAGGGGGGCGATGAGCGGACGACTTTCAGAGTTAAAGTTCAATTCCGTAAGCCCGGCAGGCTGTCCGCTAACCCTTTGCCGATCACATTGGCGGAAGGCGGCTGCTTCCCGAGCTCTCGGGCCCAGACGGAGAGCTGCCCGGTATGATGAATTTCATGAGCGATAACATGGCGCATAATTTCGCCCCAGGCATCGGTAACCACCGAACCGTCACTGCGCTCATCTGCAAAAACATTCCGCTCAAGACCTTCATGCCAGGCCAGCACAAAGTCTTCCACCTCGGGACGAAACTTTGCATCCAGCTCCCGTACCTTTTGCAGGCTGCTGTACCGGGCAAAATCCTCCTGAAAATCCGGCTTGCCCTCCATCACCATAATCCAGCTCCACTCTACATCGGCAATATGAAACAGCGTCTTCAATATCCCGCCAACGCCGCCTGTACGCGGCTTCAGCAGTTCCTCTTCCGGTATCTCCTCACACCATTTGTACCACTGCTCGCGAACCATCCAGTTATAACGGAAAAACGTCTCCATCCAACCCCTCCAATAATGTTAAATTCATTACAGTTGCAGACAGTTTAACATATAGCAGAACCGGCATGGCATGGAAAAAATAATTATACTTGTCATACAGCTTCTTCCAGGAAAAAGTATATAATTATAGAATATTTTATATTGAGGAGTGAATCCGTTGCTTTTGGTTTTTGTAATCTGTCCTATAATCGTTATAGTCACTTCAATTGTTGGTTTTATGTTGATTAGAAGATGGTTCGTAATGCCGTTATTAACTTTTATTGTTTTCACAGTACTAACTTTTACCGTCTTCAATGAGTCCTTTTTCATTTGGGCGATAGTTTATGCAATATTATCAGTCATCGTAGGTTTAATGATGAAGTCAGCAAATAAGTAAAAATCAACAAACGTAATGATTAACGGCCCCATATTGGAGTCGTTTTTCTATGCCTAAGCGAAAAAAACCAGCCTCTGCAAGGCTGGCGGGATATTCTTAATTCTTCTTTCGCTTCCTGCGGTTTTCCCAGAGAGTATCTGTGATTGCATCAAAGATAATTTCAAAAAATGCCCACACGCCACTCCCTCCCTCATGTTTAATGTGAGCTTAGGTGCTTGCGGTACCCTTCTACCTTTTCATCCCGGTAGCCCATAGACTCATAGAAGACATGCGCTTCCTTACGCTGCTCACCGGAGACGAGGATAATGTAATAGCAGTCTCTCTCGTGGGCGGCTTGCTCAATGGCAGTCATAAGCTTTTTGCCGAGACCCTGGCGTCTGGCGCTGGAGGATACAACTACATTCTCGATCACCATAAACGGCCGGCAGTCTCCGACGAGATCCTGGCATTCAATCCCCATCAAGGAGCCGAGCAGCTCCCCGTCCACGTACGCCCCGAGCAAGATGTACCGGCTGTCTGCCTTTATCCTGTTAAAAGCTTCTGCCAGCTTCACTTGATCTGTTCGATGGCCTATCAATTCACTGTACAGCTCATTTAATGCCTCAAGAGCATCTGCTTCAATTTCCTTAATGGTGACCATTTTGTGCATCCCGCTTTCATTTAATTTTCTATCTTCTCATATGTATAAAGCTGCCCATTTCGCGGATGTCCCATCCGCTTCCCTTGATAGGATCTGCGCCGCAGTTCCCGCTCCAGCTGCTTCATAAAAGCGCCATGCGTGACGATCAGCACACCAGAGCGCTGCGGTACTGACTCCAGGAGATCGACAGCCGCTTTCACGCGCTGACTGGTTGTCTGCCTGCTCTCTGGCTGGGAGCGGTGACCGAATATCCAGGACAGACGTCCGAGAGCCAACCACCAGGGTACCGGCAGCCTGGGACCCGATACACTAACCGCAGCCACTTCAATTTCTCTCAGCTGCTCCGTGAATGTAATGCCGCCTGAGTAGATGCTGCGGGCAGTATCCACCGCTCTGGGCAGATCGCTGCACAGGCAATGATCCCACAGTTCTGCAGGCTGCTTCCACTCCCCGGTCCGGATATCCACTGCATCATACAATCTCACCCATTCATTGAACTGACGGCCGTTCACCCAGCCCTGCAGCGGCGGAGGCTCTACTTTGAAATGTCTGACCAATCCGAATTTCACCGTCTACCACCCGCCTGAATCGATGGTATCGACTTCAATTCCTTTTCCAGCTGTCAGATGAAGGTTCGCATTGCCCTTGCCTTTGTTTCCGACAATTTTAATCCGGCTGTTTCCTTTGATAAGCGGCAGCTCCACCGAACCTTCAGCGCTGCCTTCGGCAATGACTACCGTTTCCTCTTCCGGAGTTATGAGTACGACTTTAAACTTTCCTTTGGTGATATTCTGCTCAAACTCGATGCCTAGCTTGCCTTCCTCCACTGCCTCAATGCTCCACAAAGTATCCGATCCATAGAAGCCAGTAAATGTAAGCTCGGCATCCTGTGCAGTCACTTCACCTATACGATCCTTGTAAGTAAGGCTGTCTCCGCTCTGCACGATCACCTTGTTGTCGCCATACACATCCTTCTGTTTCTGGTCGACACCGCAGCCGGCAAACACCACAGTAGCCAGAACCACACCAAGACAACAAGCAATCCCCCGGTTGTACATCTTATACACTCCCCATGATTACATTCAACTTTTAACTTTTATATTGACTGGACAGATAGCTCAGCACAGCCTCCACACGTTCATCTACCGACATTTCCCCTATTAACCGCAGAACCGGACATCCCAGCTCAGACATCCATTCCTCATGCAGTGTTCTGCTTCTGACCTCCACACCTGCCGTATCATATAAAGCGGCCCATTCCAAAAAAACCTGCACATCTGTAAATTTGCTCCCACCCGGCAGACTTTCCTTCCCATACCGCTCATATTCTCTTGCCTTTAAGCGCTCCAGCCGGAGCTCCGGTGGAATCCACAGAAAGATTACCAGGTCAAAATAAGTGCGAAGTTCATCTCCCCAGCCACAGACAGCCCCGGAAAGTATCCATGGTCCGGCATGATCCAAATCCCGCTTGATTGCAGCCAGCCTCTCCGTCTTGTCACTCTGCTTCGTGAATTTGTGCTCCCAGAAATAGTCGTCGCTATCCAGATGCACATGCGGCAGCTTCTCTGCCAGCGCCTGGCCGAGCGTGGTTGTGCCGGATCCGGAAGCCCCCATAATATGTATCCTGCTGAACATGGCTCCTCCTGAACTTGTAATGATTATTTATAATTGTATAATTTTTCACTTGAATCTCCACCATTTAGCTGACGCTTGAAGGGGTGGATTCTTGCGAACAGAGGAGCAACCTCCTCTTTTGGGCAAGCGATCCCTGCGTTCTCGCAGTTCTACGTTTTTTTCGTAGTAAAAAAATCGAACATCAAAGATTTTTGCGTTTGCAAATATTTACGAGCCAAATATTTTTATAGGTAATAGCTATACCGCTACCTGTTTGATATTATGAGCCGCATTTTCATCCCGATCATGGTGTGTTCCGCAAGCTACACATGTCCATTCTCGAATCGAGAGGTTCTTCACTTCGGGATGGATCGTGCCGCATACGTGGCACTGCTGACTGGTCGGCTCGAAGGTGTCGGCAACCCGGAGGGTTCGTCCATACCAGGATGCTTTATACGTCAGTTGACGCACCCATTCGCCCCAGGACGCATCAGCGATGGACTTGGAGAGTTTGGGATTTTGAATCATATTCGCCACACGCAGATGTTCGATGCTGATCGTTTGGCACTCACGGATCAGCTTCGTTGTCATCTTGTGGAGAAAATCCTTCCGAGAATTTGCAATGTGTTCGTGAATACAAGCAATGTGTTTCTTGGCTTTCTTCCAGTTGGAGCCCCCTGGTGTGCGTCTTGCCAAACGCCGCTGCCACAGCGCAAGCTTTTTCTCGTATTGACGGTAAAACCTGGGGTTGGCAAAATGCTCGCCGTTGGAGCACACAGCGTATTCCTTTAGCCCCAAGTCAATGCCGATATGTGCATCTGCTTGTGGGAGTGGGGTCTTTTCGACCTCGCAAACCAGGGAGACAAAATACTTATCGCTGGCGTTTTGCCGTACCGTAGCGGACAGTATACAACCCTCCAGCTTCCGAGAGTTGGCGAAACGCATCCAGCCGAGCTTCGGAAGCTTCAATTGGTTGCCTTCAATGGCGATATTTCCGTTCGTGAATTTCGTGGTGTAGCTTTGTACTGGATGCCTCCGGCTTTTGAAGCGAGGCGCTTGATTTTGCTTTTTGAAAAAGCGGTCAAAGCTATCTGCCACATGCCGAACGGCGGACTGTAAAGCAATACTATCCACTTCTTTGAGCCAGTCATATTGTGTTTTTAGGACAGGGAGCTGTGTCGCACAGGTCTGATAGGACAAACCTTTGCCTGTCTCGACATAGGTTTGGTTCCATTCTTCCAGGAAATGATTGAACACAAAGCGGCAGCAGCCAAACATTCGACGAATGAGTTGCTGTTGCTCGGTATTTGGGTAGATGCGGTATTTATAGGCTTGATGAACGATCATGTGCGACACCCCCTTTTGTAGTATTTTCTTACAGTATAGCACATACGTTCGCTGAATAGTTGAAAACCGCCGATTCCTCTCCGCCTATAGAGGTCGGAGTCTTTTCGGCTTTTGAAGATAAAAGATACAGCGGCACATTTCACTCCCCTGCGGCAACTATTGAAGCGGAAGCAAAGCAAATAACCCGCAGGCCGTTGTGGCCGCAGGTTTTTCGCTTGCTCTTTGGTGACCTCAGTCCGAAATATCCGGAGGAATACGGCGCGCCGTACGGGTGGTGATAGCTGCCTTGATTACTGCCAGCCGCACCTGCTCCACCACTTTCTCATTAAAAATACTCGGAATGATATACTGCTCATTCCGCTCATCCTCCTGTACAACTGAAGCAATGGCCTGTGCAGCGGCCAGCTTCATCTCCAGATTCACCTCTCTTGCCCTGCAATCCAGTGCTCCGCGGAAAATTCCCGGAAAACAGAGCACATTGTTGATCTGGTTCGGATAATCGCTTCTTCCGGTCGCCAGCACGCGGGCATACGGTTCGGCCAGTTCAGGCTCGATCTCCGGATTGGGATTGGCCATGGCAAAGACGATGTTGTCCTTGGCCATGCTCTGCAGGTGGCTGACGTTCAGAATGCCTCCGCTGGAT
Source organism: Paenibacillus sp. FSL M7-1046 (assembly GCF_038007405.1). Lineage (NCBI taxonomy): Bacteria > Bacillati > Bacillota > Bacilli > Caryophanales > Paenibacillaceae > Paenibacillus > Paenibacillus sp. FSL M7-1046. The sequence continues at coordinate 6,950,309 of NZ_JBBOXB010000001.1, forward strand.
ACGCCGATAAACACATCCGCCCCATGGAGCGCCTCCGTCAATCCGCCGGATAAACCCTCAGGATTGGTATTATCCGCCAGCCAGCGCCATTCGGCATTCCCGTAAGCTTGCTCTCTGCTGAGAATCCCCTCCCGGTCAACGGCATAAATGCTGCGGGCTCCCGCTGCCAGCAGCAGGCGGCAGATGGAGACGCCGGCTGCTCCAATGCCGACCACGACAATTCTGCAGGAAGCGATATGCTTGTCCACCACTTTCAAGGCATTTAACAGTCCTGCCAAAGCCACAACCGCCGTGCCATGCTGATCGTCATGAAACACAGGGATATCCAGCTCGGCAGAGAGGCGCCGTTCAATTTCGAAGCAGCGGGGTGAGCTGATATCCTCCAGGTTGATACCGCCGAAACCGGCAGAAACCGCTTTCACAATCGCGATGATTTCCTCCGGATCCTTGGTGTCCAGGCATAAAGGAAACGCATCGATATCTGCCAATTGCTTAAAAAGCATCGCCTTGCCCTCCATGACCGGCATGGCCGCCTGCGGTCCGATATCACCTAGGCCGAGTACCGCAGTTCCGTCGGTAACGACGGCAACCGTATTTCTTTTCATCGTCAGCGAATAGGCTTTACCCGGATCCTCGGCAATCGCCATGCAGACGCGGGCAACACCAGGTGTATACACCAGTGACAGATCCTCCCGGTTCTTGATCGGCATTTTGGGCGTGATCTCAATCTTCCCGCCAAGGTGGGCCAGAAACGTCCGGTCGGATACATTGATAACCTTAATCCCCGGCATGTTCGACAGTATCGTAATAATCTCCTTATTGCCCGCATCCTGGACGTTTACGGTAATATCTCTTGTAGTCACATCCTTGCCTGCACGGATGACGTCAATGGCCACAATATCCCCGCCAGCTGAAGCAAGTGCTGAAGCAACATCACCAAAAGATGCAACCGATTTGCGGATCTCCAGACGGATTATCATTGTTGTTGCAATGGACATAGAGTAAGCCTCCTTCTCTAAGCGTTCTATACCAATATACTACAGTTCACAGAATGTACAAAAGAAACTTTTCCGTGGAACTATTGGTCCCACGTTCACAATGTAAGCGCCATTCATAGGATCAGCACTTCGATGCTGATGGCTGCACAGCTGTCATAGTAGCCCAGGTTGATTTCCCGGTACAGGAATCCGGCTCGCCCCGGCCAGCCTACTTATTCTCGAAATAGTAATGCACGACCCCCTTACGGACTTCGGCATGATCTGCGATGGTCTGCAAGGTCACGGAATCATAGCCGTTGACCGGTCAGAATAAATATTATATAACTGACTTACCTATCACAGAACGTAGAAGAACAGGAGCGAAAACTCATGCCTGAAACATTTCAAGCTTTGGTTGTGGACAAAACAGACACGTTTAAGGTAGCTGTACAACCGGTGACACCTGGGGAATTGCCTGCCGGTGAGGTGCTGATCAAGGTATCCTACTCCAGCGTGAACTATAAGGACGGCTTAGCCAGCATTCCGAATGGAAACATTCTCCGCAATTATCCCTTCATCCCGGGCATTGATCTGTCCGGAATCGTTGTATCTTCAGCAGACAGCCGGTTCCAGGAAGGACAATCCGTCATTGCCACCAGCTATGGCATCGGCGTATCCCATTTCGGCGGCTTCAGTGAGTATGCCCGGATTCCTGCCGAATGGGTCCTTCCGCTGCCGGAAGGTCTTTCCCTGCGCGAAGCGATGATCTACGGCACCGCCGGATTAACGGCTGCCTTGTCGATTCAAGCGCTGGAGGATAACGGGGCAGCGCCGGACAAAGGCAAGCTGCTGGTAACCGGCGCAACCGGCGGTGTCGGCGGAACAGCCGTAGCGATGCTGGCCCACAAAGGCTATGCGGTCACAGCCAGCACCGGCAGAACGGAAGAAGCCGGTTATCTGCAGACCCTGGGTGCAGCCGAGGTCATTTCCCGCAGAGACGTCGGCGATGGTACAGGCAAGCCGCTTGACAAGCAGTTGTGGCAGGCTGCCGTTGATTCCGTAGGCGGCGGCCCGCTAGCGGCGGTACTCAGCAAGATCGCCTACGGCGGCGCCGTTGCCGCAAGCGGCTTAACTGCAGGAACGGCAGTCCCGACGACCGTGATGCCGTTTATCCTGCGCGGCGTAAGCCTGCTTGGTATTGATTCCGTCTCTTGCCCTATAGAGAAGCGGCTGAAGATTTGGCAGCGTATGGCAAGTGATTTGAAGCCTGTGGTGCTGGAGGAGCTGGTCGACCGGGAGATCGCCTTGAGTGAGCTGCCCGCCGCATTGGAAGACATCCTTAAATCGAATACCAGAGGCCGGGTACTTGTCCGCCTCTCCTAGTCCTAATACAACAGCAGCCACCCGGGAAATCATGCCCGGGTGGCTTTTTTAGTTTAAGCATAAAGAAACTGTCTACTCTGTGATCAATTCATAAGCCGTAATCCGTTTGATCCGGCTGGAGACCAGCATGGATATGAGATAAGCGAACAAGACAAGGCCTATGCCCAGTCCTATGATCATCGGGGCCTGTATATTAAAGTTCACCTGTGCGATTCCCGCACTGGACAGCAGCATTTCGAGCATGGAATTGGTATAAAGACCGCCAAGGCAGGCGCCGATGAGAACGCCCACCGTTACTACAGGGAGAAAGCTCATAGCTATTTGCGATCTCAATTGGAATGTCGTGTAACCTAAGGCACGCATTATGCCCAGTTCCCGCTTCCGTTTCAGGATGCCTGTCTGAATTACCAGGTAGAGAATTAAGCTAACAGTAAGTACAGTAATTGCCAAAATCACAACCATAAGGGTGAAAATGGCTGATATATACACTTTCATCTGATCTGCAATGGATTTTTCGGCATTGGTTACAGACTGAAGCATATCCGGATATTGTGATTTCACAGCTTCAATAAACTCCGGAGAGGTAGTGCCATCCAGATAGACGTTAATAGACATTGCCTGTTGGCCCGGCATCAGCCGCTGCACACCTTCAAGCGCCAGAGATGCATCTGCGCTTAAGGATTGGCTCAGGCCGGTGATCAGAAATGGTTCGGACACTTTGCCCAAATCAACATTTATCGTATCCCCGATACTTTTCCCCAGCAGCCTGGACAAAGTACTGGTAATCACAATTTCGTTATCATATTTCGGATGGCGGCCTTTCACCACTGTGTTATTGTCCATCTGCGCATAATCATCGGAGAAATCAGACGACACCTGACGACCGTTGATCGTTACCGTGAGGTAATCCTGAAAGATCGCTTTTTCGACGCCGTTCATCCCTTTAATCTCCTTCAGCAGCCGTTCACTGTCCTGCCCCTGCTGAACTTGAATTCCAACATTGGGTGTTTCGGCACCGGTCATTTGAAAGAAGGCCGTTTTATCCTCGGCAATATTATAGTAGAACACAGCCGAGAAGACGGATGCAAACGTAATCGCCGTTATAATACAGCCAATTAACAGGTTCTGCCGGCTATTGGCAAGCATTGTTTTGCAGGCCAGCAGAAATTGCAGGCCTCCCTTGGCCTTATGCAGTGGAAGGTGATTGCGCTTGAAATTATGCGTCAGAATCCCGCCCCGCAACGCCGCGACCGGCTGCAGTCTGCGCACACGCCAGGCTGAACCCATCGCCACTGCCCACACAAGCAGCATAAGGATAGCAATACTGAGCAACGAGTTGCCTAATGGGGTTCCGCCAGGCCAACGCAGACCCGTCAGCGTGGCGATGATACCTCCGAACGCTTGAACCGCAGCGTAGGAAAGCGCTACACCGGCAAGGCTCCCGGCAAGACCGGTCAGCGTAAATTGCAGAGCAAAGGAGGATGAAATCTGCCGGCTCGTATATCCCAGTGCCTTGAGCACACCGATGTTCACTATTCCTTCTTCGATGCTGTCCGCAATGCGAAACTTGATGACAATCAGCGACACCACCACAATAATGGCTGCAAAAACAATCAGAATCATCGCGACAATATTGATTGTGAGTGTCGAGCTTTCGGCCTGTCCGATATCACCGCTCCAGTAATTGATGTCGTTCGAGTCGTTAAGCTCCGGAAACTCGGCGCTGTAATCTCTTAAGAATGATGCAGACTGGCTGCTGTCCTTGAACACTGCCGACTGGAGGATCCCCTCTGCATCAGCTCCCAGCTTGTGTTGAAGTTCACTGTAGGTGGTGTCCGGCAAATAAAATTTCATCAGAGCCAGATTGGGCTTGCCCATCAGGGTAGACTCGAAAAATCCGGTGATCTTGTAGCTGTAAGTCACATTCTGATAGGTAAGACTGAAGGAGTCACCCAACTGGTAGCCTCCGCTGGCTTTCAAAGAATATGGGGCTAAAATCCCAGTTTCATCATTTGCCGGCAAAGACTCGACCAACTTAACTGGTGCGATGTTGCGGTTGTTATCTGTATTCAGAAGTGCGATACGCAGACTGAAATCATTATCGATGCTTTTGTCATAGCGGAAAGCAGCCTTGGGGATGAGGATAATCCGTTCCGTTTCCTGTTCCTTTACCCCTTCATAGGATTTAATATAATCCTCAGTGGAGGGCTTAAAATGAGAGGCTGACATTGTAATCGCTGCATGCGCATCATGCAGCTCATCGGCCTTCTTCTCATAGAACCTTCCCATTGAGGAGACAATTGTGATGCCGATATTAAGCAGTAATGAAGCCGTCAAAATCAGGATGAACAGGGAAAAAGCTGCTCCTTTTCTTTTTTTGATATTAGCCCAGGAGAGGTTGAGAACGTTCATCTTACCACCCCATTTCAGCAAGAAAGGCATCCAGCTTGTCATGCCTTTCCTGATGCTGCCCTTCGTCATAATCATCCAGTCGAAGATCACCACAAATCATCCCGTCGCGCAGGTACAGGATCCGGTTCCCGCGCAAAGCCGTTTTGAAATCATGGGTCACCATAACAATGCTTTGTCCGCTCCGGTTGATCCGGGTCATGATATCGAGCACATTGGTGCTTGATGCGGAATTCAGCGCTCCCGTAGGCTCGTCCGCAAATACGATCTTGGGATCATTGATCAGCGCACGCACAATTCCGGCCCGCTGGGCTTCACCACCGGACAGCTGCGAAGGAAACTTGCCCCATGTGGCCTCCTCCAGCCCTACCTGGCTAAGCAATTGCTTCGCTTTAGCGGTCAGCTCCCGCTTATTCCGGCTCACCAGCAGAGCGCTCGCAAGCATATTGTCGAGCACACTCATGTTGTCGAGCAGATAGATTTGCTGGAAGACAAATCCGCAATGGTTTCTGCGGAAAATGGCGAGCTGGTCATTGCTCAGCTTGGCAATGTTGGCGTTCGCGAAATGAACTTCACCGAGAGACGGTCTGTCCATACCGGACAGGGCATACAGCAGCGTCGATTTGCCCGAACCCGAACTGCCCATGATAATCGTGAAATCCCCTTCCATCAGGCTGATATCCAAATTTTTCAGCACATGCTGCTGTACTCCGCCGGAAGAGAAGCTTTTACATAATTTTTCGGTTCTGAGAATTGTATTCTGCATGAATGGATCATCCTTTGTTCATTAGTAGCTTGCAGATCTATCATACACAATCAATTCTTAATCCTTCTTTGCCGGAACCTTAACCATTCCTTAATTCGTTTACACCAGCTTTAATCGCAGGCTGACCGTAAAGCCGCCTTCACGATTGCTGCATTCAATCTCCCCTTGCATGCCCTGCATCAGGTATTTGGAAATATAAAGACCGAGTCCCGCTCCCGCCTGACCGGTAATATTTTGTCCCCGGTAGAATTTGTTGAACAGCAGCGGCAGCTCATCCGGGTCTACACCTTTGCCGTAATCCATAATATCGATTTGTAAATAACCGGAGGTTAGGTAAGTAACAACGGTTACCGCAGTATTTGCATATTTATAGGAGTTGCTAAGGATGTTGTCGAAAACCTGCTGCAGTCGCAGCGCATCCGCATAAATCATGCACTCCGGGATCGGGTCGTGAAATATCCGGTTATCCAGGTCGGTATTTTGCAGGATATCATCCAGGATACAACTGTATTCCTCAGTTCCTTTAACCTTTAATTCCTGCAGCTCCTCCAGCGTCGCATGAAACATATCCGTTATCATAAGATCTATCTGCTCGGCTTTGGCATTAATCATGTTCAGCTGCCGTATGTCCTTCGCATCCATTGCGCGAAGCAGCATCAGTTCGCTGACCGCCTTAATCGAAGCAACCGGGGTTTTTATATCATGACTTAGGCTGGCCACCAGCTCTTTTTTACTGCGGTTGGCTTCATATTCGCTTTTCCTGGCCGCAGCAAGCTGTTCACGCATAATGTCAAAGCTTTCGGTAAAAACGCCGAACGGATTGTTTTTGTTCATGTTGAGCGGAACTTCCAGATTCCCCCGGGCCACGTTCCGTGCGAAACCCTGCAGTTTCTTGAAGGGTGAGATAAAGGCCCGCTGCAAATAAAAAACATAAAGCCCGCCCAATACCAGCATCATGAAAAAGCTGACCGTGATGACCGTCGCCAGCTGGTGCTTGTTCTGCTGGATCTTTGCGCTGTAATCCTCCCGGATAATGAGCTTGCCTGCCGTCACTCCCTGCACCGTTACGTCAAGGATTGCATCCCTATTGCGGATGGCATCATTCAGCCCCGTAAACATTCCATCCGCCGTTTGGTAGCGCAATAAGCCTTCTTGATCCAATACAGCGAATTGCTGCGTGACGCTGCTGTAATCGCCTTGCTCAATCCGCCCCCAGTTCTTCTCAACGGTCTTCAGCACATCGTTGGCCATAACCATATCCAGCCTCATGTCAATGCCTTCCGGGATGATGGACAGCGAAAAAACAACTCCTGCAATAAAAACAGCGAGCATTGTCAGGAGCACTCCCCTGGACCTCATCGCGGACTATCCTCCAGCACATAGCCCTTTCCCCACACGGTCTTAATATACTGCGGACTGTTGGGATCGTATTCGATCTTTTCACGCAGATGGCGGATATGCACATTCAGCGTTCCATCACCGGTAAACGAATCTTCCCATACTTTGGCGAATAGTTCTTCCTTCGGCACCACCCGGTTCTTATGCTGTGCCAAATAACAGAGCAGCTTGTACTCCATGGTTTTGAAACGGATCTCCTCTCCGTTTACGAGAACACGGGAGAGCTGGGTATCAATCCGAACCTGACCGAACTCCAGCTGTTCCGCTTGATCCTTGTTACCGTAACGCTTCAGCACAGCCTTTACTTTTGCCAGCAGCACACTGAGTGTATAAGGCTTATGGATGTAATCGTCTCCGCCAATATTAAGCGCAATCAGAATATCATCGTCGCTGGAACGGGCACTTATGAACAGAATCGGGATCTGCAGTGTCCCTCTTAGTTTTTTGCACAGATCAAAACCCGAGCTTTCACCCAGGTTAATATCCAGGAGAATAAGTGACGGTTCATGCTCCTGCACAAACCGCTCACATTCTGCCGCACTGGTTACATATGCGCTCTGAACCTCAAACATATTCAAATATTCGCAGGTAGTTTCCGCAAGTACGGCCTCGTCGTCGACAATTAAGACATCATATCTCATTTTGCATAATCTCCATCTATCGTTAAAATTTACAAGCCTATAATTCTCTCTCTACGATACCATGAAAATAGAGTCAAAATAAATAAACCCGTCAATTCGACGGGTTCTGGGTAGCGCTGAGGCTTCAGTTGGTGATGGTACGTGAGATAAGTTTACAGATTCTCGGGAGGGTTCACCACATTCTGATAAACCGGATAGGCCTGGGCATAAGGCTGCTGGTGATACTGCTGAACATAAGGCTGGCTATAATAGCCGGGACTGGCGTATGGCTGGTACCCGAAGGAGTGCGCTTGCGGGGCATGCGGAACATGCATAGGCATGTGAGGAGCCATATTGGGGGCTGCGATATTTTCACCAGCCATCTTTGATGGTTCACAGCAGTCCGCGGGCGGTCCGATAAAGGTACCCGGTTGAAGCGGAGCCAGTGCATCCTTCACTTTAGCTTCGTTAAGACAGTAAGTATGGGCAAGTACATTCGCCGGCGTGAGACTCAGAATGTCCGAACCCAGAATCACTTCCGGGACAGGTGCATTAAAGATAGCCAGCAGATGGGTGCAATCCATCGTTGCGACCTCATAATGCCACCACCCCTGCGGCACATTCGCCACTTGACCGGGGCAGATCGGGAAATGCAGCAGCTCATTCGTAAAGGGATTGATTATGGAAACCACTGCCGCACCGGAGATGCAATAGACCAGCTCCGCAGCATTTTGATGATAATGCGGTTCGACGACATTGGATTTGCTGAGGAAAATATCAAGCAGAGATGTGTTATCCAGGGTGTTCAATTCCTTAATCGACAAGGTATTGATATAGTTGTTGGCATCCTTCTTAAACGTTGTATTGCTGTTTACATCAAAAGTAAACTGTGTATTGGGAGACTTGTAATCCATGTATGACGTCACTTTGTTATCCTTCCCTTCTGCTGACCGTTTTTTATTCGTTCTGCAGTAGGATATGTATCCGCCCAGGCCCAGGTGACGACTTTCTCACTCCAAGCCCAGGAATAAAATTGCCCCATGGATACAGCTTATTAAATTTCCGCAAAGATGCTGCGACCTTATTCACCGGCGATAATAGTCCGGTTTCTGCCTCTATTCTTGGCTGCATATAGCGCCCGGTCCGCCTGTCCAAGCAGTTCTTCCAGCGAAACGCCGTGTGTGGGATAATGGGCAATGCCCTGTGAGGAAGTTACCCGCATAGCCAGAGAAACGTCGCTTTTCTCTAATGTCTTGCGGATTCTTTCGGCGACGATATAAGCATCTTCAGCCTTTGTCCTTGGAAGCAGCACTACAAACTCTTCTCCGCCGAAACGGCAGCATACATCTCCTGGACGGACACTGGCGCTGAGAATTCCGGCTACTTGGCGAAGCACCTCATCTCCAGTCAAATGGCCATACGTATCATTCACAAATTTGAACTTGTCCACATCCAGGACGATCAGGGAAAAAGGCATTCGCGCGGCGATCCACTGATTCATACTGATTTCCAGTGATCTGCGGTTCACAAGCCCTGTCAGCAGATCGGTCATCGCCTCCTGGGCCAGTTGATCATTCTGCTTCTGGATATCTTTCCAGGCCATAACGACTGCTTGGGTCAGCAGATCGGCTTCCCGGTTCCAATGAGGTTTCAGTTCAGGCACCTTCATATTGTCTTTGCCGATCCTGTTCACCAGGTCAGCTAGAAACACGAATGGCTTGGCCAACTGGTGGGCCAGCAGAAAAACAAAAATCAGCAAAATTACAAAAGGAATAAGCGTATAAGTAAGAATCTTGCGCATATGGGCCATTAATTGTTCCTGAATGAAATCTACAGGTGATACGACAACAATTCCCCAGCCATTCGCCGGAACGGCGGAAAAGCCGGCTAGCATGGACTGCCCCTTTACGTTTAGCGCCTCCATTTGCCCGCTTTCACCTTTCATCAGCTTCTGTACCACCTTATTAGCGCTAACATCTTCATTCATCCGCTCTTTATCGGGATGGAACAGCACATGCCCTTCAGAGCTGACGATGTAGTAATAAGAGCCGGAATCATCTATGTTATTATTCCCGAATATCATATTGAGGATATTGAAGTCCTGCAGATAGACGGACCCCCCGAGCACTCCAAGATATCCTTTGTCTTCGCTGTACAGCGGCTCACTCATAAAGAAAAGCATTCTTCCGGTTGAGGTGGTGGTGTATGGTGCGGATAAATATGAGTTTTTTAACCGCAGCGCTTCCTTGACTGGAGGAGATACTATCGGTTGCCCGACGATCCCCAGCGATGCAGGTGAATTGTTAAGAACCACGCCGTCAGCGTTTATCAGAATTATCGAATTAAAATAGTTGCTGCTGTTGCGCATTAGCTCTAAATAGCGGTCAATAGCTCCCGGCTGTGCTGTCTCATGCTTGGAAATCTGATCTGCGCTATACAGCAGACTGCTGCGCATGGAACGAAAAAGTGAATCTACTGTCTTGCTCATTCTCTCGGCATTGGACAGATTCAGACTAAGTGTAGTTTCCACCAGTGATTTTTTCTTAGATTCATATGAACCGATGAGTAAAATCGTTGTTGTGAGCAGAAACACGAGTGTTACCAGGGCAATAAGCAGCCAAGTCAGACTAAGCTTCTTTTTGGACCGGGCATCTGCTCCCCGTGGTAAAGGCATTCCTAAACCTCCTTGTATTCGCGAGCCTATTTGTACTAATTATAAACGAATGCGAAACAGAGTCTACCTGCATATTTTTTCCCATTTTCTGCACCTGCCGGCACATCTTTTGCCCGCCTTCAGGGTATCCTTCTCATTGTCGGATGTATAAACCAACAGCAGGAGGTAAACACAAATAATGTGGATAAAAAACAAACTCACCTTAAGCCTGATCGCTGCGTTCCTGATCCTGCTGGCACTTCAGCCGCTGTTGGCCGGACAAGCTGAAGCTGCTGCTGTAAAAGGCAAGCCTGAAGCCAAGCAAAGTCTTACCTTCGTACTTGTGCACGGGGCATGGGTGGATGCCAGCTTCTGGGATGAGACGGCAGCCGAACTGCGCAAAATGGGACATACCGTGTATACGCCGGAATATGCCGGTCATGGCGGGGACAAGAATACGCAGGTTACTCATGAGCAAGTAACAAAGTCAGTGGCCGATTTCATCAAGCAGAAAGATTTGCATGAGATAATCCTGCTTGGGCATAGCTTTGGGGGCTCTGTGATCCAGAAAACCGCCGAGCAGGTTGCGGACCGGATTAAGCGGCTCGTATTTTTTGACGCCTTTGTACCTCTGGACGGACAAAGCGTTGCGGACCAGTTCCCCGCCCCCGTACAGGAGCTGTTCGGAAATCTGCTGAAAACATCCGGCAACAATACGATTATGCTGCCCTTTAGCCTGTTCCGTGACGTCTTCGTCAATACTGCCACACTTGAGCAGGCACAATCCCTATACCGGAAGGTTATTCCCGAGCCGGCAGGTCCGGCATTTCAGAAGCTTGATCTTAAGAAGTTCTACAGCTTACAGCTGCCTAAAAGTTATCTGTTCCTGACGGAAGATGCTGTGCTGCCTCAAGGGGCTTCCGGCTGGCATCCCGGCCAGTCCAGCCATTTGGGAATGTTCCGCTACATTGAAGGGACCGGCGATCATATGACAACCGTTCACGCGAATCCTCGGCAAATTGCCGATAAAATCGTTCAAGCCAGCCGGGACTAAGACATCCGCGGCCGGACAAAATTAAAGAGCAGGCGGCGGGACGTTTTCCCCGACCACTTGCTCTTTTTAATTAGGGGCGATTACCAGCCACTTCGAAGTACCAATGAGCTGATTTGAGCGGTATGATGACGGTTATGCCATACATATCTTTGGACTGCCGCATCCAGCGTCATTGTCCCGAGTCCCAGGCTTACAAAGGTTCGATTATAGTCCGCTTCGTTCAGCGCATCCAGCAAAAGCGCAAATCTCCCGTTGAGGTGCTTCAGCAGCTGAAGAGAAGATTCAATGGGCTCCTCCAGGTAATCGCTTTGTTCCGCCCATAAGTCCTGACGGTACGAAGGTATCTCGGGGGCATCCTCAGTCAATCCCCGCTTAAAACGCAGATAGGCATACATATTCGTATCTGCCAGATGATGCACCACTTGCCGTACGCTCCAGCCGCCTGGCCGGTAGGGTGTGTTCAGCTGCTCCAGTGTCAGCGGCTCTACTGCTTTGCTTAAGACCTCCGCCAGCTGCCGGATATCTTGAACCGACTGATTTCGTACTTCGCCTGTCCGGCATTCTGCCGCTTCGAACCTTCCGATAGGGTAGCGCAAACGGTCCAGTTCCTGATCTGCTGATGTATAGCTCTCCATAATAAAGTCCATTTCCTTCCGGACTGCCTCTCCTTGACGTGCATAAATCGCGCAGCCTTATAGCAAATCGTAAAACTCATCCAAATTCTTCACCATATAATCCGGCTGCACCTCATGGTTCCAGACCTCTTGATTCCGGTTAAGCCAGCAGGCCTTAATGCCTGCTCTTGCTGCTCCCAGCACATCCGAGGCAGAATCACCAATATGGATAATCTGTCCGGGTTCTACACCATAATGCGCAATAACTTCGCCAAACATCCGGTTATGGCTGTCATTCTTATACGACAGGTGCTCTTCTGAAGTAAACAGCCTGATTGGATAACTCTTGTAGAAATCGGGAAGCATCTCCACATCTGTATCGCTGACAATACACACTTGATATTCTCCAGTGATCCGCTGCAAAAAATGCTCCGTCTCCTCATACAACTCTGACAAACGGTGTTCGGCAAATAAAACATCTACTGCCTGCAGGTAATCATACTCCATTGCCTCCTGCTGAAACACTTTCTGGAAGCTGTCGCTGTATATCTCTCTGCTGGTCCAGTAGACCCCGGAATCGCGGATTGTTGTCGCGGCCTTGTAATAGTGGCTTAAGAGCAGCCCGCCAAGCTCTGCCGCCCGTTCCTCGCTATAGCGCTCCTGCAGGATCGGCCTCCACACATTTCCCGTCCGCCCCTGGATGTTTACCAGTGTCTGAAACATATCCAGGCTAATTACTTTGTATGGTTTCATGAACTTCCTCCTACAGATTAAAGCGTGCCGCTACGAACACTGCCGGTGAATTCCAGTAAAAATATGTACATGCTATACGCATCAGCACTGCTTAGACTATGACTAATTCCCTAACAGCTTGATGAAATCGGCGGGCAGATGTAATTGCTGGTTGTTAAGGATGATCCGACGCAACTCTTCAAAGGAATCGTCCTCCTGGGCGTCTTTAATTTCCTGAATCTCACGGTGCAGGCGTTCCATTTGCAGGTCGAGATCAGCTGCTTTATCGGCGGCTTGTTTGAGTTCGCGGGTCAGATGTTCAGGTACCGACTGGCTGTATTTATAGAAAATTTTGTGCTCAAGGCTAGCCCAGAAGTCCATCGCAATCGTACGGATCTGCACTTCAACACATACCAGCTCCGTGCAGTCCGACAGAAATACCGGAACCTCCACTAACAGATGCAGGCTCTGGTACCCATTCGGCTTCGGATTCTTAATATAGTCCTTAACCTCAAGCACCTTCAGATCATCCTGCTTCTGCAGCATTTCACTGACACTGTATATATCCGAGATAAAAGAGCAGGTGATTCGCAGGCCGGCGATATCCTTGATGCTGGATTTCACGGCAGCCAGCGAAAGCTCGCTGTTCTTGCGCAGCATTTTACTCATAATGCTCTCCGGGGATTTGATCCGTGATTTGGTATGCTCTATCGGGCTGTAGTCATGAAGGATCTGAAACTCCTGTTTCAAAATTTCAATCTTGGTCTCCATTTCCTCCAGAGCGAATCTATAAATCATCATAAAGCGGGTCAATTCGTGTTTGATCTGTTTTAAATTTTCCATCTGGTTGTTATCGACATTCATAATTAGTTCTCCTCTTCTAACTTCTACAAGTCCCGCATGTCCATTCGGCTGCCGATCCCTATAGTAATCTTTCATTCATCATAGCTAATCTACCCGCTGAATTCAAATCCAGCGATGCACAAAAAGGCTATCTGACGGGATCTGCTACAGACCCCTATCAGATAACCTTTGCTATGAGCTGGCTTGGTGATACCCCAATACCTTTTAGATAAATACCTCTTCAACCGACAGGCTGCGCTCCCGTGACAAATCTCTGAACGTTTCGTTCACTTTTACCAGCGGCTTGAACATATCCAGCGGATTATTCATTACGATAGTGCCTATTTCCCCGTTGCTAAGCCGGACATTCTTGCCTACGAAGCCTGGCAGCATATGTCCTGTAAGCGCCTGTACTACATTACCGTTCAGCTTGCCGAACCCCATTTCATGCACTTGGCGCAGCACGGTAACCAATCCCTGTTTGGGCTGGTTCAGTCGCGAAGTTGTAAGTCCCATGTAAATGTTAGCTACAGTGACGATTTCGGTATACGGGTGAATTTCACCTTTACGGATCATGTTCGGATAACCTGAACCATCCTCAAACTCATGATGCTGCAGCGCTACCAGCGCCGTACCTTCATCCTTCATAGAACTGCGGATGATATCGTAGCCGTGGGAAGTATGGCGTCTCAGCTCGTCCTCCTCGATAGCGTTCAACATTCCAACTTTATTCAGAATGGACAATGGCACCTGGCTTTTGCCGATATCATGCAGATAGCCGGCACGGCTGATCATGTACCGTTCCTCTTTGGAATAGCCAAGCCAGGAAGCAATATAATAAGACAGCATCCCTACCAGCAAAGAGTGTTGATAGGTGTCAATATCGTCCCGGTCAAGCAGGAGCAGCAGAGAAACCACATCTTTTTGCGCATCCAGTGTTTCCAGCAGCGGCCGCAGAGTGCCGTCCACCATGGACGGGCTAAAGCTTCCCTGAGCCAGCGCCTCCATAAAAATAGATTCGTAATTTTGTATCGCGAGATCAAAATCCTCATTCAAACCGTGGTTTAAATCCGCATCTTCCCCATCACGGGACAGCAAGCGCGCCTCAATATCCACATAATCTATTTTGTGCCGCATCAGGATGGTAATTTCCTCCCGTTCTACGACAGTTCCCTTAGGGAGAACATGCAGGCCCAGACTATTGAAAGTGTCCGTGATAAGGCAATCGCCATTTTTGAGATCTGTGACATGTACTTTCAAGTATCAGCACCCCTTCTTATGTACAGGAATCAATAAATTCCCAGAGCTTTACTTGATCATAGTCAAAAGTGCTCAAAGTAACAATATGGTGAAAGTCGCATTCACGCCGCCGGCATAGTTCAAATGAATCCCCTACTTTAGCCACCCACCGGTATGATTTTACATCCATTTTAAAAATCTTTTGTATTTTAGCTGGATCCCGTTTACTTCAGCCCAGCTGGTCAACCCCTTCATCGCCTGCTCGCGGTCATCCATAAATCTGAAGCATAGATTGACAGGTACGATACGTTTGCCTCTTGGCATAATGCCGATTAAAGGACCATCAATCATAATCCACTTAATCTCTCCCGGCAACAGCCTTCTATTTCGGAGAAAGATGGACTCTCTCCCCCATTTAATTTCAGTTGCCTTCCGCAGCGCTTGAAACATAAAAAATAATAGTAACAAACCGCAGACGCAGAGCCAGGTTACTACGAAATAACTCAGTGCGGGGTGAGGATGAGCCGTGTTAGATGAATTTATATAAATCATTTGAATTTCGATTGCGATCACGAAAACCATACCCAGCATTGATCTTAAAGCTAAGGGGAATTTGATGTTTGTTGCAAAAGTATCCGGCATAATGTACTCCTTTCACGAAACGGGTATTATATACTGTAACTGCTCTCCACAAAACTAAGCGTTTGCTTCCGAAGCCGTTTTGTGATGAAGTTAAACAAAGGAGCGATTGCTCACAAAACTAAGCGTATGCTTCCAAAATAGTTTTGTGATGAAGTTAAACAATGGAGCGATTGCTCACCAAACTTTCAGGAGGTTGTAAAATGTTCGAGCATCTGGTTATTTTTAGATTCAATGAGCATTATGAACCACAAAAAGAAGCGCTGCTGATGCAGACACTTCTGGGTTTAAAGGACCAAATACCGGGGATCGTGGACCTTACGGCAGGTGTGAATGTCACGGAAGAGACTGAGAATATGCATGGATACACACTAGGGCTTCGCGTGACCTTTGCAGATCAGGAAGCCCTCCGCCAATACGGGCCGCATCCGGCACACCGCCATTTTGTTGAATTGTTAGAGGGGATTATTGAAAATGTCGTAGTTGTTGATTACCCCATCTCAAAGTAACGGGTTAGAACAGATCACTGATGTCGACGAGCATCTTGCCGATCAGCTTATCCTTAGCCACAAAAGGCGTCGGCCACAAATGGGCATCATAGCTGACATTCCGGTTGTCACCAAGGAAAAAGTAGTGGTCAGCAGGGACGGTGACAGGTCCGAAAGTATAGTTCATCGTTTCCTTAAGATACGGCTCGTCGAGCTTCTCCCCGTTTCTGAACAAAGCCCCATCTTTAATCTCAACGGTGTCTCCCGGCAATCCCATCAGCCGTTTGACGTATTTTTTCTGCACGCCCTCTACCGGAGGAATAAACACAACAATATCACCATGTTTGAGCGTGGTCAGCCAGAGCATTTTCTCTACAACAAGACGGTCGTTAACCTCGATCGTTGGATCCATTGAATCGGTAGGCACGCGCATCGCCTCAGCTACATAAGTACGAATAAATAAGGACAGGACAACCCCGATTAGGATGCTGGGCACCCATTGCTTCAGAAACTTTTTCATTTTGCCACCTCAGTTGATTAGTTTAGAGTTCAAATCGTTCAATAATCCGGGCCATTTCGCCTTCGACATCAATTCCAGAGCTATGGGGCATATGGATGACAAGCAAACCGCCGAAGATCTGCTCCGTTCTCCCCTCGTCGTCCTCGATGCGCTGCTTCATATCCCGGATCTCCTTCGAGCTTGCCGCTTCCTTGCTGAGCAGCCAGGCGTATCTTCTGAACCCGGATTTCTCCACCGTCTCCACGTAATATGAAATGCCCTGCTTCTCTTTCACTCTGATGATGTCGCCTAGCGCGATACCCGGGTTAAAGATCGGTGTCTCTTCAATGCGGTATTTATCCCGCGCTACCGGGGTCACATCAAGGATTTCAATCTCACGGCCAAGCTCGTCGAAGCATATGTGCAGCCCCACAGTATCCGGCATGGTCACACCTCAATTCTTATGATGTACAGCTTATTTCAGTTTTGCGAGCGACCGGGCGATGATGCGTTCCAGCGTTTTCCAGGGCAACAGCGTTTTACCGAGAATCAGCGTTCTAGTCCCTTTCCCAACGGGATAACGCAGCTTCGGTGCGGACATTGCGGCAATACGCCCGATCAGCTCGGCCACCTGCCGGGGATCGGGAGCCGTCTCTGCGGTTCTCCGGGAATAACGTAGCACCTCTTCCAGCTTCTCCTTGTACGGTGAATCGGCCAGGCTCTGAATTCCCGAGATCCCTTTGCCCCAGATAGGCGTACGGAAAGATCCGGGCTCCACCAGCACAACTCTGATGCCAAATGACGACAGTTCCTGGCGCAAGCTCTCGCTGAAGCCCTCAACCGCGAATTTTGAAGCAGCATATGGCGCATAACCGGGAAATCCGAACCGTCCGCTCACGCTGCTGACATTTATAATAGTGCCCGTCTGCTGCTTGCGCATCAGGGGAATGATGTTCTTAGTGACCTCCACCAGGCCAAAAAAGTTGGTATCCATCTGCCGGCGCCACTCCTCCATACTTACTTCCTCCATAAAGCCGCCGACAGCAAAACCTGCATTGTTAACCAAAACATCGACCCTGCCGAACTGCTCAATAATCTCCGAGACAGCCGATTCAATGGATGCCGTATCTGTCACATCCATTGTCACCAGATGAATCCGCCCTAGAAATCCGGCTTGCTCGGCCTGTTGCACCAGTTCGTCTTTGCGGCTTAAATCCCGCATAGAAGCGATAACCTGATATCCTTTCTCCGCAAGGGTAAGCGCGCTGAGCATCCCAAACCCGCTGGAGGTTCCAGTGATAAGCGCTATTTGGTCATAGGGTTGTTTGTTAGTGTGGATCACATGTACCTCCTGCTGTTCAATGTTGATCAAGCTTCAGAATACGGTAATTATTCTTTATGTATAGATAACCCGAATAGACAGTCAGGACAAGCGCACAGTACATTAGCATCTGATCAATGCGGATAGCCGTGATGAAGCTGAAAGGCCAATTGTTTAACAGGACTGCGGAGATCGCCGCCACTTGAAATACCATTTTCAGTTTTCCGGACTTATCGGCCTGCAGGGCGATTTTTTGCGCGGATGCCGTCATTCTGATCCCTGTTATAATGAACTCTCTGCCGATAATAATAATGGCAACCCAGGCAGCGATATCGTGCCGGCCCGCCATTAAGATCAATGCTGCCGAGATCAGCAGTTTGTCGGCCAACGGATCCAGCAGCTTGCCAAGATTCGTAATCTGATTATATTTTCTTGCAATATAACCGTCCAGTTTATCTGTAACCGAGGCCAGAATAAATACGGCTGCAGCATAATAAACTCCATACAGATCAATATGCTGCAGAAGAGCTGATTTGCTGACTAACCCATCCGGATATATAGGAAACAGCATTACAAAAACGGGGATCATTACTATGCGCGTCACGGTTATCTTATTCGCCAGATTCATCGACGTCCTCCTTGTATATTCTTTCAATCATCATATCATAGAATAGGTTATATCTGGAAATGTAGTTACGTCAATAAAACGAACTGGCGTTCCACTTCGCTCTTGACTATCCATTAATTTCAAGCTATAGTGAGTAACAAATATATACGTTGAGCGGGCGAAGCACCTCGCAGGACAGGCATTTATGCCTTTCTTGGGGGTGCTTTTTTGTGCGCTTTAACGCAATTCAGACGGGAGATGAAGAAGATGATTTATTCGGCAGGCAAGGAAAGTTCCAGGAACAGAAAGGCTGCGCCCGTTTATTTCAGAAGATTGGCTGGTTTGCTAATTGTATTAGTGATCCTTACGGGCAATATTCCGCTGGCCGCAGCAGCAGGAGACTGGGACTCCGCGCTGGAAGAATTTCATGATTTATATGAAGATTACACCGGACTACAGGTTACGCTTAAAGCTGAAATTTCGAGGAATCAGACGCTGCGCAAACAAAATACCAGTGATCTTTCCGCGATTAATTCGCAGCTTCAGTCCATTAACCAGACTCTCCTCAACAGACTGAAATCCGAGGCCGAAGCGACGCAGAAGAAGCATGCACCGTTGCTGGAACAGTACACGACACTCGGCAAGCAGGCCTCAGTCGCCCGTAAAGCCAATAATCAGAAGTCTGCTGCTTCCTTGAATTTGAAGCGCAATAAACTGAAGGCATCTGCAACCGCTGCGCGTGCAGAGATCAAAGTAAAGACTACAGCCCTTGCTGAAGCGCGGAAGTCTACCGCTGCCAAAATCAAACCGGCAAAGGATGCCCTTGCCCCGGTTTCTGCTCTGCGGAAGCAAATTACCGCAGAGAACAAAAAAGTAAGCGAGCTGCAAGCTATACGTTCTGAAGCTGACAAACGTTATAAAGCCGCTGTCAAAGCAGGAGACGCTGTTGCAGCCGCTGCAGGGATGAAGCTGTCTTATGCCAAGATGAGCGAAATACGCGTCATGGTTCAGCAGATGTACAGCTGGGAGCAGAAGATATCAGCTGCGCTCCGGACGGCGGAATCCAAGATTCCAAAGTAAAGCTGCTGCCCAAAGAAACAGCCACACTGCAACGCCTGTCTCGGCGCAGTGTGGTTGTGCACTATATCAGCTGTACCAGCCAGCTGATGAAATAAGAAGCAGGCTCAAGCACAAGCTGGCCCAGCAAGGTTCCGAGGAAACGTGCGCCCATCAGCAGCACATAGATTTTTCCCAACTGGTCGCGATATTCCAAATGCTCCGTAGCCTTGTGCGTGATAATGCCAAGCTGCGGGTCAATGAAGATGGTCAGCAGAATCGTAGCCAGCCCGTTGATAAGTCCTGAAGCTTGAGAGGCGGTTGTGCTGAACTCTGGCGATAAATGCGCCGCGTACAATGAGGAGAGCACCCCTACGGTATAGAACGCAGTAACAAAGATATTCATGATAATAAAACGTTTTGGAATGCCAAGATATCTGAAGCTGGGCAGTTTTATTTTCGGTTTTTTGATATATTTCCGCGTGTTCTTAAGCTGGCCGATGGTGACGCTGGTCAGCAGCTTCGGAATAGAGCCTTCCACCTCCAGCTTGGAAATCACTCTACCAAACAGGCCCACGAAGGTAGGGAATATGGCAATCGCTATCAAAGTGCCAAGCGATGAAGCCAGCATGATGATCCGCAAATAATTGATTAAGGGAAAATCCGGGTGTGTTTTGGCAAAGTCAACAAATTTGGCGGTAAGCGGTGCTTGGATCATATTAGCCGTTCTGGATACTAGTACAATAATTCCGGTCAACGATAATGCTATGGCGATCTTGTTCAGCTTCACTCCGGCAAAGCGAACGGAATACGACAGGGTTTCTGCCGTATGAATGATCATTGTCAGCAGGCATACCACAATTAGACTGTTTGTCATTTGTCGAAATCATCTCCATTTATAAATTTATCCAGTTCATTCTGCATCCTCCTGAGGTGTTTGAAATTACGCAAGAAAACGAGAGCCCGGGTGGATCGAATCGTCCATCCCCAAGTTCTCGTACCTCTTGAACAAGCTTACTTTGTCCTTATGATATTTTCATTTTCTTTGAAAAAATGAGCATTGCTCCAAAGATATAATAGATGATGCATACGGCTATAGCACTACAAAAAGTCACCCAGATCGTAGTAGGAGCCCATACTTTTATAAATGACCAAGGCAATCCTCCAAGTAAAATTTTCGGAAACATGATTATTAATGTTAAACCTGCCGCAATGATCAATGTATGCAGCAGCAATAACAGGATTATTTTTACATTTAACTTTATCCAAATCCGCTGTTTTCGAGCGAGTTTCACCATGATTCTTATTATTAAGAATATGAATAAAACACCCAAACAGCCGACGATTATACATACAATTGTTAAGATTTGGTCTAAATTTTGGTAGCTGTCAGAGGGATCGCTGGTTACGTCCTTTCCTTCCCACAAATCCATAACGCCTTGACCTATTGCAGTTGTAAAACTCGTTTTCATATTGGTCAGGATGGCTACCCCTACCTGTTCATCGGGCTGCATAATGAAGTACGATGTATATGTCGGATTCTCTCCGGCATGAGATATATATTGTTTATCTTTTTTGGTCTGGATTCCCCATCCGCTAGCATAGTAAGTATCCACATCAAAAGGCTCTACAGTTCGGTCAGGAACATGTGATTCTTTTATTAGCTGTTTATCTATGACATTGTCCGGATCAGTTCCTAGCTGCAGATTCATCCATTTCGCTATATCGTTCGCATTACTGATAATATATCCAGCTGGTATATTCCCTCGATATATTGGTGGTGAGTAGGCTTGTGCTTTCATAAATCCTATTTTATATCCGGTAGCCAGCTCTGCAGACTGGGATTGATGCAGCCCAACAAACGAATCCTTCATTCCGACCGGTTCTAAAATATGCTGTTTCATATAAATATCATAAGGCATCTTCGTTACAATCTCGATTACGAATCCCAATACATCATAATTGATTGTTGCATATTCGAAGGAGCTTCCCGGTTTACGATTCAGCTGCTGATCCAGTAATGTTTTAACGGTTAGTTCTAACGCTTCATTTGTATTACCTTCAGGAATGTTGGCTATTGTATTCGATGCTATTCCGCTAGTATGATGAAGGAGCTGATTTAGAGTGATCGTTTGCGGCTCATCATTATAAGTTAATTCCAACCACGGTATATACTTCTTGACATCATCGGTTAGTTTTAACATCCCCTCTTTTTCCAATTTCAAAATGGCTAGACCTGTGAAAGCTTTCGTTGTTGAGCCTATTTCAAATAAAGTATCACCGGTCACTGGTTTTTTCGTCTTTACATCCGCGTAACCGAAACCTTTCTGATAAATCGTTTTCCCCTTCTCTACAATGACTAGCGATATTCCCGGAGTTTTACTCTTACTTCTTTGTTCTTCAACAAAGCGTTCGATCTTCTGTATTTTTTTATTTGATTCGCCTGAGTCGGCGTTAGCTGTAGTCTGTGAATAACCGCTAGTCGACAGAAGAAGAATAGCGATCATTAAAACAACTATTTTTAATGACGATTTCATAACTAATGCTCCTTGGTCAAATTTATGATTTTCATATAGCTGCTACAGGCGACTAGGAAATAAATCGTCTGCAAAACCACATAAATGCCGATGATGACGAACGAATAGAGCCAATTGGATACCATAAGCAGGTTGTCCAGTGCTTTGAGAGCGACTAGCGCATGAACGATGCCGACGAGACAGGGCACGAAGAATAGAATACCAGTCTGCGTAACAACAATTCTCCGAAGCTCGCCTGAAGACATCCCAATTCGGGTCAGCGCCTTATATTGCGCCTGATTTTCCTGCAGTTCCGTAAACAGTTTAAAGTAAATCAAGCTGCCGGAGGCTATGAAAAACAGCAAACTGATGAACACCCCAATAAACATCGTTAGCGATATCACTCCTTGGGCATCATCATACTGCGTCTTGATATCGTCCAGTTGCACCGCAAGTCCAAGCATATAAATCGTACCGGAGGCCGTTAAAATAACCGCACTTAAAATCGATACAATAAACAGCATTCGTGCATTCTCCTTCAGCTTTTGGTCAAGCTGAGCGAATACGATCAGATTCGTTCGGTTGTAGTATATGGCTGTACAACTTTGGATAAATCGAAGCAGCAATCCACTAAACTGCGTAAATAACAGGTAAGTTCCAGGCAAAATGGTAAGCAAAATATACAGCGCCAGCATGTTGAAGTTCTTTGCATTTAACATTAGAGCCATAGTATATGCGGCTGCTATGCATACGACCGAAAGCACAGCAAGCCATGGCGAATAAACGAGTTTCTCTTTCGAGCCGCCCGCTGCATTAAGCAAAACAACAATTTCCGTACGTCCTGCCCGTATCACCGTTCCCAAGGAAATGAGTGTGAACAGCATGAAGAAACTACTTGCCGTCATGCATACCGAACGTAGCGGTATGGCAACCGGGATCGGATCTTTCAACCCTAACAGCACAGCGAGTGCCATAAAGAATGGCTTGCTGAAAAAAATGCCCAAGCCGATACCAGCCCCAATGGCCATAATCGTTATAACTGTACTTTCTAAAATAATAAGTATAAGAAGCTGCCGATGCGTCATTCCAAACAAAGAAAGAAGACCGAATTCCTTCCTCCTCGACTTCAAAAACGCCGAACTGGAATAAAGTACGAACAGAAACGAGAAAACAACGATAATGTATTGGCAGAACAACATCCCCTGTCTTACTTGCACAGACCCTAAGATATGGCCACTCGCGAGGTCGGGATGAGAAAGAAAAGCTGCATACATGTAAAAGATCATTACAGAGAACACGCAACTCATAAAAAATGCGCTGTACGACCGCCAGTTGCCGCGAATGTTGCTAAGCGCGAGCGAACGGAACGTCATTAAAATTCCCTCCGAGCACGCTCAGGGCGTCCAATATTTGTTGGAAAAACGTTTGTCGATTGGAGCCCCGCCGAATTTCCGAGAAGATTCTGCCGTCCTTAATAAATACAATACGCTGGCAATAGCTTGCTGAGAACGGGTCGTGCGTCACCATTAACACCGTTGCCTTCAAATGTTCGTTCAACTCCTTCAACGAATCCATCACATCCTTCGCGGACTTCGAATCCAGATTGCCGGTCAGCTCATCTGCAAGCATTAACGACGGTTCATTAATGAAGGCACGTGCAATAGCCGCTCGCTGCTTCTGTCCACCAGACACCTCATACGTACGTTTGTTCAACAGTTTGGCAATTTCTAACCGCTCGGCTAGCATATACAATCTATGTTCGATTAACTTAGGGGCCACCCCTTCCAGTACAAGCGGTAAGATAATATTTTCTTTAATGGACAGCGAGTCCAACAAATTGAAATCCTGAAAGATGAAACCAAGCTCGCGCCTTCTGAAAAACGCCAAATTTTTATTGCTGAGCTTGCTTGGATCAATACCGTTAATTTCTATGTATCCGGCCGTCGGACGATCAATTGCTGCGAGCAGATTAAGCAACGTTGTCTTGCCGCTTCCGGATGGCCCCATAACACCGACAAATTCGCCGCTTTCTACACGTAAATCAATGTCATGTAAAGCTGTACAAACAACATTGCCTTTGGAGCTGTAAATTTTACTCAGCCCCTGCGCTTCAAGTAAAGTCATTATTCAATTTTCCTCCCCCCGTTTCAGTCAGCATAGTCTGTATGTCTTAACAAAATTTAGTATAGCGGGCCATGCTCGCTGAACCCATCGATTTATATTACAAAATCACACTTCACACATAACAAAGTTGTCACATAGCCTACATGCTTTTTCCTGTTTTGCCGCCTAGAATATGTATGCTCTCAGGTTGAAAAGTGATTGTAAAAGTCGTACCCATGCCTAGTTCCGACGTTACCGATAGTATGTGACCTAGTCTGCCGCACACCTGCTTCGCCAAATACAATCCCATTCCCGTCGATTCTCCTGCAGATTGTCCATTCTCACCGGTAAAGAAAGGATCAAATATTCGTGGTATATCGTGCGTTGCTATGCCGCTCCCCTCATCTGTTATGCTAATTTTACAACCTGTTTTTGTATTCTGCTCTAAGTGAAAAACAAGGCTTTTCACGCCTTGTTTGTGTTTGCTGTATTTAATTGCATTGCTGACTATTTGATTTAGTACGACTGTTATCCACTTCTCATCCGTTTCCGGCCATGCCTCACCATCAATTTGCGGTATTACGGCATGACGGATACAAAGCCGCTTATGTGCAATCAGAACTTCACGAATTACATTGTGCAGCGGCACTTTTTTGAGATGAATATCCATTTCGAACTTATCGAGACGCGCGGTATACAGTAGCATCTCCAGACCTCCCGTCATTCGATCAGCCTCTTCATGCAGACTGAGAATAAGCTCTTTCTGCTCCTCTTCAGAAGAAGGCATCTGCTTCAGGCTTTCTTGCAAGAGTATATCTATAACCGATAAAGGGGTCTTCATATGATGCACCCACTGCAGAACAAAATGGTTGTGGAGCTCTTGCTGACGGCGATATGCTCCAAGTTTATTCAAATAAGCGCTGTTTTGCCGGTCTAACAAGCGTATGACCAGCTGCTGCTCTGCCGTAACGGCTGACTGCACGATCGCTGCCGCCTGCAATTCATCAGATCCTTCAACCGC
The DNA here is from genome assembly GCF_038007405.1 of Paenibacillus sp. FSL M7-1046. NCBI lineage: Bacteria > Bacillati > Bacillota > Bacilli > Caryophanales > Paenibacillaceae > Paenibacillus > Paenibacillus sp. FSL M7-1046. Next base: position 6,975,247 of record NZ_JBBOXB010000001.1, read on the forward strand.
ATTTCTGAGCTGTTTGTGATATTCACGATTTCGAATATAGTTAACAAGCAATCCAAGGCCCCCGATAAAAGCAGCTGCAGCCACAAAATAGAAAATCGTGCTCTTATCCATCATTCCAGGATAACGCGCATTTTCAAGCAGCATTAAGCAGGCACCAACCCCAATAATTGCAAATGTTGATAATACAAAAATTAGCCGATCACGAAAAAATAAAGCAACCGATCGCAATCTCATGAGCCAAGCTCCCCCTGCTCCTCGCCCAGGGCCAGTTTATAACCCATACCACGAACCGTCGTGATCGCATTAGGCAGACCAAGTTCCTCCAGCTTCTTCCGCAACCTTGTCACGTTGACCGTTAACGTGTTGTCATCGACAAACTGTGCATTGTCCCATAACTTTCCCAGAAGTTGATCCCGCGAGACGGTTCTTCCGTATTGCTGCATGAAGCATTCAGCTAACAACTGCTCATTCTTTGTAATCTGGGTTTTCTGATCTTGCCATATAAGTTCATTACGGCTTAAGTTCAGTCGTAAGCCATATGCATTAAATTCACTGTCGGGCAGCAAGACATTCCCGTTAGAAGCCGCATAATCCCCGTAAACTCTCCTTAGAATACTTTTTACCTTCGCGATTAAAAGGTCTAAATGAATTGGCTTCGTAATGTAATCATCACCGCCGTTCTCTATGGCCATTACCTGATCCATCTCACTCGCCCGCGCCGATATGAAGATGATCGGCAGGTTGGAGCGTGTACGTATTTGTCTGCACCAATAATAGCCATCAAAGTACGGCAGATTAATATCAAGCATGACCAAATGTGGATCATACGCCTCAAATTCAGTAATTATTTCGCGAAATTGCGTTACACAAGATGCTTCAAATCCGTATTTCTCCATATTCCTTTTTAGAAGGGCGCTAATTTTACTATCATCCTCCACAATGAAAATCCGGTACATACGATTCCTCCTTCAAGCTTTCCTTGTAAGCCAACTATTAGTATAGCAAAATGTTGAAACACACAAGAATACAGAGTATTTACCCCCTTCAGAAACACATGCATTAACAATCGCTCAGGGTTGAGTGGCTCTGTTTCTTGTGATATCATCCGTCCAGTTGGCAGGAACATCAAGATTTCAGCTTGGAGAAGCTTCTACTGTATAAGTATGGCTCTGATTGAACAGTTCTCGACCCTATCCTTTCCTTTTAGCACGAATTCTTGCGAAGCCAAAGCGGTCCGCCACGTAAGAGAACAAAATCCCTGCTGAATATCTGATCAAATCAATCCAGAGGAAACCTTTGCCGAGAATTAATCCTCCCAATAAAGTGGCACGCAGCTCATTGATCCATATTTCTTGGTAGAGCTGGCTAAACTCGATGCCAAAGCTGAAGCCGAAACTCAGCACAACCGAAATCCACCGTTGTTGCCGGGTAAGCAATACGCGAAAGGCAAAGTAAATCATGGCCGCCCACAGCGCATCTCCAAAATGCCTGGAGATAAACAGCGGCAACTGGTCTGCAAATGCTCTAGAACCGAATCCGAGCACCATCATCAATAGCATAGCGATGCTGTAAGCAAATTTTTCTCTCATGTTGTCCCTTTCCGGATCCCCGTTCTATTCAAATATCGCATGCCCGTTACCGGAATCCTGCATAAAAATCTCCCGGGGGTAAGGGATGGCAATTTCGGGCAGCTCCTGTTCCTTGAAAAATTTAAATTCTTCCGCCTCTCCGTCCATGCTTCTCGGCGTGCCTTTGACGATCGAGCATTCAAACACTATTACCGAATACTCAACCATGTCCCCATTACTGTACTGGTATGCATACTTTTCGCCGCCGAATACCCCAATGATCCGCCCGGGTGTCACCATCAGCCCCGTCTCTTCAAAGACCTCTCTGCGCAGCGCCCTGGATGGAGTTTCACCCGGTTCAACCGCTCCGGCAGGCAAGCCCCACAACTGCTCTTTTCCTTTACGAATAAAGAGAATCTCCTCGTCGTCATTTCTGATTACTGCCGCTACAGATGGCACCATCAGCAGCCCGGAGCCTGTCTTCTCACGCAAAGCACGGTAATATTCCGAGATTGGCATGTTCATTTCCCCCTTTATGTAACCTTGCCAGAGTAAGTCTACAGCTCATCCTTGCGAAAGGAAATAATGTTAATCTTCTCTTCCTTGGGATAGCCGCTGCACTCTGACAAATTTACTCTGTAATAATCAGTGGTATTCTCAAGCCCGATCGCCTTGCATACATATTCGGTCTTCCCTGTGGCGGAGCTCATGCTGTCCCGTGTATTGTCCAGTGTCCAGTGCAGCTCCCGCCCATCATTATAGACATCATGGATAAATGGCCCGCTGTCTATCCCCCAATTCAGCAGAGTAAGATTGTCACCCTTGCCATCCTCAAACCGCTGAATCATTTCTTTGATCCTGTCCAAATCCATCTGGTCAAAATGTGTAATCAAATTCGGCTGATCGTTTGACCTGGCTGGCCGCTCAATGAAATTAAGGATCAATAGAGTTGCCAACACAACGATTATGACTGCTTCCAAAAGCATAATAGTTCTACTGTATTTCATGATCCCTTTCATAATTCCTCCTGTCAGGATGTAATTTCATCATCCTCTGTCTCTATATTTGACACAACTGCCAGAGATTCCTTGTCTGAAAACACAAGAAAGAAACGGCTTGACCTTCCCGATAGGGAAGATAGCCGTTTCTGAGAGAAACATGATTCAGTTGTTCATTTCTAACCTTCCCCGAGTTCCAGCCCCTTCAACCCCCGCCGCCGGACCCGGCAAGTCCAAAGTAAATCAGCAAGAAACAACAGGGCAGCCATCGGCAGCACCATTCCCCATAACGGTTCAATGATCGTATACAATCCTTCCATCACCGGCTGGAGGAGGTATATGCATGCTGTAGCCAGCCCCCACCAGTATAAGGAGAACTTCAGGCAGATATGCCCGTGCAGCTGGTACGGCAGCTCCTTATAATCCCACCATTGCCTGTGAAAAGCCGCTTTCAACAGCCACCCGCTTGCATACTCCACTGCTGAAGGAATGATCAGCGCAAGCACAAGCAATAACGGAACCGGCAGCTGTAAATCTTTGGCGGCCAGCAGGAGCAGCGGAGCACAGCCATACATCGGCTTAAAAGGCCCCTTCAGAAACCCCTCTTTACGAAAGGTTCCCTGACTATAGAGATTATACGACCCTTCCAGCACCCAGCCCAGAAAGGAATAAACCACAAAGTAAAAGAAATATTCTCCCGCAACAGCTGTATAGCTGTCCAGCGGTACCACCGGTGTAATCACGATCTGTTCCGCCTCCTGCCTGTGAGGATTACCACACATATATTCGGGAGCTAGTATGCCATTCTAGAACTGTTGTTATGCAAAAAAACATAACCCTCGCGGGTTATGTCCAGAAACCAAAATATGAGCCCGGCGCTCCGCCGGTTTATTCTTTAAGATTCTTAACATGCTGTTCCTTGAGCATTGGTGTCAGCGACTCGCCATCCGTCTGTCTTCTTAGTGTCTCCAGCTTCATATCGCTGCGTACACCAAAGTCCGAACCGTACTTTTTCTCAAGGTTGCCTGCCTGCGCTTCCCCGCGTTTCTGCCGATACCGGCCGTTCTCGTTCCGACTACGCATTTCATTTCCTCCCCGCAATTGAAATTGCTTGAGACCCTAGAAATCTGCGATGATCTTACGTCACCCCTCCCTGATATACTGTTTCATCCTGACGTACATTCCTGCCTTCTGCCTTGGCCTGTTCAAGCAGCTCAGCCGCATCATCCTGAGGCTTATATCCGATCAGTTCCTCCAGATACCCGATGGTATAATAGTTGTCAGTATTCGCAGAGGTCCCATACAGATTCAAATATTTCAGTTCCTCATCCGCCTCAATGCAGCATTCTACTAATTGCAGCAAATCGCGTTCAGATATCCAGATATGTCCTGCCCGTTCCGAATGGGGGCGGTCGTCCCCGGGGAAGTTGCCGATCCTGATATTCAACGAAGAGATTTTGCCTTGGTCTGAGTATAGGCGGCCGAGCAGCTCGATATAACATTTGCTTAACCCGTAAAAGCTGTCCGGCCGGTAAGGGTCGCTTGGACCCGTTTTCTCATCGGTCTTGTAATATCCGGTCGCATGATTGGAGCTGGCGAATACAATGCGCCGCACACCGTTCTGTACAGCCGCCTCAAATAATTTGTAAGCACTCCCTACATTCCCTTGAAGCACCTTACCGAGGAAATCGTCATTATCTTTAATCCAGGCAAAATGGAGTACCGTATCGACACCCTTGGTAAGCTCTGCCAGCCGGGCTTCATCCGCGATATCCATCTGAATGATCCCTTGCTCTTCCTCCGCTTGAATATCCGCTCCTACAACATCATATCTGCCGCTTTCTTTCAGCCCCTTGAAGAGTGCATTGCCAATTCTTCCAGCCGCCCCTGTTAGCAAGAGTTTGCGTTTCATTAATTACAAGTCCCCTTTCCAGCCTACTATCCTATGCATTATTAACCGCTGGAGAGGAAATGATTACAAATAACTCAAATTTGCGGGCTGGTTAGACCCATTTTCAGTAGCGGCGAGCCGTTTGAATGCCAACAGCACTGTTACAACACAAAAAAGCAATGCCCGGTCCCGGAAGTACCGGAAACGGGCCGCTGCTTTTTGAGAAAACAAGAATTATTATGCTTCGCGCAATAAATTATCCTTATCTTTCTTCTCGTTTTGTATATTTGCTACTCCAGGTACCCTTTAACCAAACCCAGCGGCAGCAGCTTCGGCTGCTCGCAGCTGGTGGACAGCTCCGCATAGCGCTTGGTATCGGAGCTTGTATGGAACGCATGCATCATTTCAAGCACATGATTGGCCAGCTCGCCGTTTGCGCGCGGGGTATCTCCTGTCCCGATACAGCGGGCCATATCCGCCACGCCAATGCCTCTGCTGTTCCCGGCATAATTGTAGATCAGCGGAATCTCCTGGAATTCCGTGCTGTGAGCCGGACGCAGCAGGATCGGACCGCCGAAGGTGTTAGGGTCCGGCACGATCAATGTGCCTTGCGATCCGTAGATTTCGATCCGCGGCAATGTGCTGTGCCAGACATCGAAGCTGGTAATCATCGTTGCCACGGCGCCGCTGACGAACTCAATGGTTCCGGCAACATGTGTAGGTACTTCTACATCAACCACTTTGCCGAACTTCTTCTCACTGGTGATCGTCCGTGTGGGAAAAGAGGTTTTGGTGATGCCGCATACCGTTTTGGCCGGGCCAAGCAAAGATACCAGAGCCGTAAGATAATACGGTCCCATATCAAACATTGGGCCGCCTCCAGCCTGATAGTAGAATTCAGGGTCCGGATGCCAGCTCTCATGACCATGGCAGAGCATGAAGGCCGTTGCTGCTACCGGCTCTCCGATATAGCCGTCCGCAATCAGCTTGGCGCAGGTTTGCAGACCGCCTCCGAGGAAGGTATCCGGCGCGCAGCCGATGAACAAATTCTTTTCCTGTGCCAGACGGACAAGCTCTGTTCCATTCTCAAGCGTTAGCGACAGCGGCTTCTCGACATACACATGCTTACCGGCTAATAAAGCTTGCTTACACACATCGAAATGAAAATTAGGCGTGGTCAGATTAACGACAATCTCAATCTCATCCGAAGCAAGCAATTCCTCTGTCGTCCATACATGAGGAACTCCGTATTTCTCCGCTGCCTGCTGTGCCCGCCCCAGATCCAGATCAGAACAGGCATAGACCTCCGTGTTCACAAAAGTTCCGGTCAAATTCTCAAAATAAATGCCGCTGATATTCCCGCAGCCGACGATGCCCACCTTCACTTTACGCACAATGATTCTCCCCTTATCACGGTTTTAGTTGGCCGCCCACAAAAAGCCTTTACGCATCAGTTCCTTGGCTTCCGGAATATCAAAAACATCCGCATGATGTCCAAGTGAATTATAGAATACCTTGCCCTTGCCCCATTTCTTCGTGTATACCACTGGCATGGTGATGACACCGTTCGCCGAATGCTCCCCTTCACTCAGCACAAAAGTAGTTGTAGCCAGTACGTCTACCGCTGGATCTACATGCAGATAATACTGTTCTGACTTCACCATGAAATCCGGGATGCCTTCCACAATCGGACTGGAGCCGGATCTCACAATATTCACTTCATAATCCACTCCATCGTTGAAGGGATGTGCCACCCACTGCGATCCGGTCAAAAATTGCCATTCTGTATTATTACGGAAGGAATCGCACATCCCGCCATGACAACCGGCAATGCCTACCCCGGAAGCCACAGCTGCAAGAACAGACGACACCTGTTCACCCGCAATTTCACCCATTGTCCACACCGGCACAATCAGACTTAATTCCTTAAGCGCCTCGGCGTTATTGAAGCTGTCCAGCGTATCCGATACCTCAACCTCAAACCCTTCGGCCTCCAGAATGCCGGCAAAAATCGCTGCAACCTCATTCGGTTCATGACCATCCCATCCGCCTTTTACAATCAATGCTTTCTTCGCCATATCAAGTTCTCCTTTTTGTCCTGGAATCAATAACCGTGTCTACCTGAAGAAATTGTAATCCAAAAGGGTACCGGCTGCTCGCCATTTTGCTTGAATGACTGGTCATTTTTTGCTAAGTTTATGTGTAAATAGCGGAAGATCAGAACAGGAGAAATTATGAGAGCTTTTCACGAGAACCGAACGTATGGATCAGCTTTTCCCTTCACTGCATTTGTGAGTGCAAATATAGATTTTCTGGCCCACTGGCATAATGATTTGGAGATTATCTATGTACTGGAGGGTTCGATCCGTATGGGGATCAACTCGGAAACACGGGTACTTCTGGCAGGCGATCTGGCCGTTTGCAGCAGCGGAGATATTCACTACTATGACAGCAAGGACAACAAATCCAAGCTTATCTTTGTTATCTTTAACCCTTCGCTGATCGGGTTTCCTGCAGGCTGGCCCCTGAATATGCGGCTCACTTCCCCTTTTAGGGAGAACCGTCCAGCCACACCGGAAGATGAGGTCATTAACAGCCGCCTGTCCGCAATTATGCAGGAACTGCTGCAGGAACATGTTCAGAAGCTTCCGCATCATGAACAGCTTATGATCGGCTTGCTGCACGAGCTGTGCGCATTGATTCTACGGAATATGCCTCTGGACATAGTCAATCCTCATAAGGATAAGCGGCGCATTACGAATATGAAGATCATGCAGGAGGTCCTCGAATACCTCGACGTCAATTACATGCATCCCATCACACTTGCCGACGCAGCACGTCATGCCAACATGAGCCTGTTCTATTTCTCACGTTTCTTCAAAAGCATCTCGGGCATGAGTTACGTCGCGTACCTCAATAGTATCCGGGTCAATCAGGCAGAACGGCTGCTGCTGAGCACGGACAAAAGCATTCTGGATATCGCGCTGGAATGCGGTTTCTCCAATGTCCGTACCTTCAACCGTGTATTTAAACAGGTCAAGCTGCGGACACCGAGCGAACTGCGTTAGCGCTGCGTTACATCGCTATCTTCATGTTTTCAAGTTCAATCCAAATAATAATGTCTTGCTTCTTCGCAGAATAGTAACTACAATACACTTGTTAAAACTCTTATAAAAAATAGCATGATAATCAATACCCGAAGGAGGGTACCTATATGTCACAACCATCCCACAACACACAGCTGGTGAAGAAAATAAATGTTGAATTGGTTAAAAACATGCTGCGCACGTCCGGCACAGGCACGAAAGCATCCATTGCAGAGCAGACCAGATTGAGCGTAGCCACATGCGGCACGATCTTGAATGAACTGGTCCGGACCGGTGAAATCCTGGAACTTGGATGGGAGGAATCCAGCGGCGGCAGACCGGCGAGAAAGTATCAGTTCAACGCGGATTATTCCTTCATGATCTGTATGATCGTGCGTTCCGAGGGCGGCGTACAATCCATTTCCTATGCGCTCGCGAATCTTAACGGTGAAGTGATCGAGGAGACCGCTAAGGTGTTCGATCAGATTACTCTGGGCACCCTCGAAGACTGGCTGGATCAGATCATAGAGGCTCATCCGAATGTGCAGGCGATTGGCATCGGCATACCGGGGGTAGTTCAGCATGACCGTATTGGTATATGTGATGTGCCGGCGCTGGCAGATCAGCCCCTCGGTATCCTTCTGAAGGAACGCTATGAAGAGGTAGAGATCATCATTGAGAATGATATGAATCTGACGGTTTACGGCTTGTATCAGAAGCTGTTCCTGGATGAAGAGAGTCATTTTGCCGTGTTGACTTTCCCTAAGAACCATTTCCCCGGAGCCGGCTTCATGGTGAATGGACGTTTGCTTAACGGAAACAGCTATTTCAGCGGTGAGGTGTCGTACCTGCCTTACGGCATTTCCAGAGAGGAGCAGCTGCGGCTGGTCCAGGGTTCTGGAGACCCCGGCAGGCTGGCAATTCATGCACTGGTATCTATTATCAGCATTATCAATCCTGCTACGATCGTGATTACCGGTGACAATATATCGCCAGGGATGCTGGACGATCTGCGCAGCGGCTGCCAGGAGATCATTCCGCCCGAGCATATGCCTGAGCTGATCATCCAGAATGATACCCGGCAGGAATACATGAAAGGACTGATTACAACAACCATGGAAAGCCTGACCTACCGGTTCCAGCTGGTTGAACGGAAATAAAATACGCATCATCTCAAACTCAGGAGGCTATTTAATGTGAAGGCTCAAGCAAGCAATTCCAAAAGCAAACCTAACACTATCTATATCATGCAGCTCGTAACCATTTTTCTAGGCTTTGTTGTATTCGGCATCTCGGAAAATATTAAAGGACCGGCGATTCCGCGGATTCAATTTGATTTCAACCTGGATGAGCAACAGCTCGGTACGCTGCTCTCTCTGAATGCACTGGGCTATCTGATCGCCTGTTCTTTCACGGCTATTCTCGTCCGCAAATGGGGAATCAAGGCTGTCAGCATTATTGCATTCGCCTCGATGGTCATCTCGGGTGTGTTCATCTTTCTGTCACATACCTATCCGCTGTTTGCATCCTCTTACTTTCTGATGTACATCGGGAACGGCATGCTGGAGATTGGGCTGGCGATTCTGGGGGCACGCATTTTCGTAAAAAATACGGGGATGATGATGAATTTATCCCACTTCTTCTATGGACTGAGTTCGACCGTAGCGCCGCTGCTGGCTACAGGAGTGATGTCGTTAAGTGTGTTTGGACATCTGCTGGACTGGCGTGGGATGTACCTGGTCATGTTGTCGCTCTGTCTGCTGCCGATTCTGTCCGCACTGCGCAGTACCTTTCCCGGCGATGAACTGCCACACGAGGACCGCACTTCCTTCCGGACCCTGATGCATGATCCTGCGCTCTGGATGATGGTCATGATCCTGTCCTTTGGCGTCGTTTCCGAATTGGCAGTAGGCGGCTGGCTGGTTAACTTTCTGGAGAAAGCGTATGCCTGGGATACCGCCCAGGCCGCCGGCATGCTGTCGGCATTCTTCCTGTTGTTCTCACTCGGACGACTCTTACTCGGTCCGCTGACGGACCGTATCGGATTTGTGCTCTCCCTGATTATATTCTCATGCTTCTCGGCAGTATGTACCTTCATAGCTCTGGCTGGTGGGGAGAGTTTTGCATTTCTGTTCGCTTTATCGGGGGCAGGAATCGCCATCATCTATCCTACCGTTATGGCCTTTATTGCGCGCCGCTACCCCAATGGAAGTGATATAGCCATTACCTTTGTTGTGACCTTAATGGGCCTCGGAAGTGTTGTCGGAAACTACCTGATCGGCTGGGTAATTGAAACCGTCAAATCTATGTATGGCAGTACAACAGAGCTTGGCCTGCTTCGCGGTCTGCAGGCGGGATATGGTTTCATCGGATTATGCGCTGCGGTCTGCTCCGTGTCGGGAATTGTGCTGTATCTGTATTTGAAGCGGAGACAGGAACTGATCTGACGGCTGTGGTGTCCATTGCATGGGCTGCATCAGGTGAACTGAGAGGGCAGGACGGTAGTTGGCGGCTCTTTGCCCTTGTCGCAAAAACAGCAAGACAGCGGTTCTCCTGTTACCGGAGAACCGCTGTTTTGCGCTGTGTTAAGCAAGGCATCAATTTCAACGACTATCTGAACAACCTGCGGATCGAGCACGCCAAGGAGCTGCTGATTAGCCTCGATTTGCGCGTTCAAGAGATCGCACTCCAGGTCGGCTATCTAAATGTCAATTCCTTCATCCGCATGTTCAAGCGTGCCTCCGGCCTTACGCCCGGCGAATACCGCAAAAGCCATGCCAGCGGACCGCCCGCAGCAGGCGATGGGCCTTGATGGTTAGTTTTCCCAAGCTAAAAAACAGACTATCCCCGAAAGGATAGTCTGCTTTGGCAGTTCACTTGGATTAATTTTTGGGGAGCGGGTCTGGATGAGCCGATTCTGCAGGTTTAGCCACCCAGTCATCAGCCTCCGGTTCAATATCGACACCGTTCTCCATCTTTTTGCGCTCGGCGAGAGAATCACCGTCTTTGTTTTCTTTATTGCGGAGATCCGCTTCGTTTTGCGTGTGATCTGACATGTGTATCCTCCTAGACTTTTTTTGGGCCACATAGTTATAGTTACCCGTTGACCTGGTTTGCAAACATTTTGCAGGATAGTCCTGAAAAATTGCAGGTCGGCTATTCGTAATATACCCGGAAGACAATGTCCTGCTCATAATTCCCGAACCCGCGGCCAAACAGGGTTAAGCCGCCCCGCCTTCGGGTGGTGTCCTCCGCAGTAAGCCGGAAGATCCAGTGATCCTGCTCCCAACCCACATCATCAAGGGTGACCGCAGAGATCTGCTGTCCGTCCACATACGTACCGCCTTTATTAATCCTTAGGACCTTGAGCAGTCCATATTGATTGACATCCGAGTTCCACCAGGCCGGAGTAAGGCGTCCTCTCATCACCCCGAAGTCACCGGGACTGGTCCATTTCCCCAGCTCCATACCATTCAAGGTAAAGCTGATGTCCGAAGGCCATTTCTCGTTCACATGCGGTGCCTCTGAGCCGATTTCCATAGAGATCTCGATCTCCTGAACCGTCTGGTCCATAAAAAGATAATTAGGAACCTTGTACTCGGCGTAACCTTTGGCGAACCATAAAATCCCCGCATCCACCCGTTCCGGATCGAGAAAATAACGCGGATCATCATAATACCCGATCAGCTTTTCTGTTGTGGCAATGCCGCAGGTCGGCGAAGCTTGCAGATCTGTATAATGTCCCACAGGCACCGACACCTCGACCACTTTTCTGGCGATACCCTTTGATCCCGACAGCTTAATCTGCAGGAAATTGGCCGACAGCGAACAGAACTTGTAGGTCCCTCCGTCGATTCTCTTCATTTGCGAGCTTACAATTCCTGCCTTTTGGAGCTTGGCGACATGGGAGCTCACGATTGCACTGCTGAGATAAAGTCTGGCTGCCAGCTCTTTGATATGCATTTCCTGCGTGCCAAGCAGTTCAATAATCCGCAGTCTGACCTCACTGGCCAGCGCTTCATAGACCTTAAGGGATTCTGAATCCGTTGTTAAATACATATCCCATCCTCCATTACCCGTAATTGAATTAACATTTTTATTAATCCTTAATATTTATATTGCTTAGTATAGCTTGACATACGTATTATGTAATCAGTTATTACTTCAACGGATTAATATAATCATTAATCCTAAACAAAGGAGCAGGTAATTCATGACGATACAATCCTCGATGATTGTCGATAAGGATTTTAAGCTGGCTGAGGTGGACCCGCGGGTCTACGGTTCTTTCATTGAACATCTGGGACGGGCTGTCTATGGCGGTATTTACGAACCGGGACATCCAACGGCAGATGAGAACGGCTTCCGCGGAGATGCCCTGCAGGCCATCCGCACGCTCAATGTCCCGATTATCCGTTATCCCGGCGGAAATTTCGTCTCAGGCTACAACTGGGAAGATGGAGTTGGTCCCAAGGCTGAGCGTAAGCGCTCTCTTGAACTCGCCTGGTGGACGACCGAAACCAATCAAATGGGTACTAATGAATTCGCGGAGTGGGCTAAGCTGGCAGGTTCCGAAGTTATGATGGCCGTCAATCTCGGTACCCGCGGGATCGATGCGGCCAGAAATCTGGTCGAGTATTGCAACCATCCCTCCGGCTCTTACTGGAGTGATCTGCGGATCTCCCAGGGTTATGCAGCCCCACATGCCTTTAAAACCTGGTGTCTCGGCAATGAAATGGATGGTCCATGGCAGATCGGGGCCAAGACGGCAGTTGAATACGGGCGCCTAGCCAATGAAACAGCCAAAGCCATGCGCTGGGTGGATCCTTCGCTTGAGCTTGTCGCCTGCGGCAGCTCAGGCAGCGGGATGAACACCTTCGCCGAGTGGGAAGCTACTGTGCTGGATCTCACCTACGATAATGTGGATTTCTTGTCTTTGCATACGTACTACAATAACAATGAAGACGATACCCCCAATTTCCTGGCCCGCTCCCTGGATATGGACCAGTTTATCGACAGTGTAGCCGCTGTATGCGATTATATCAAGGCCAAGAAAAAGAGCAGGAAAAAGATTTATCTCTCCATGGATGAATGGAATGTGTGGAAGTCCCAGGGTTCAAGCCGCGCCGAGCAGCATTGGCAGGTCGCCCCGCCGGAATTCGAGGATGTGTACACGCTGGAGGATGCGCTTGTTGTGGGCTGCTGTCTAATCTCCCTGCTGAAGCACGCGGACCGGGTGAAGATGGCCTGCATTGCCCAGCTTATTAATGTCATTGCACCAATTATGACCGAAAACGGCGGCCCGCTCTGGCTGCAGACCACGTACTATCCTTATATGCATGCTTCTGTCTATGGCCGCGGGACTGTTTTGCACCCGCTCATTTCCAGTCCGAAATATGATTCCAAGGATTTCACCGATGTTCCCTATCTGGAAGCGATCAGTGTATACAACGAAGAGCTGAACGAGGTAACTGTGTTTGCCGTTAACCGCCATTTGGCAGAAGGCTTGGAGCTAACTGTGGACCTGCGCAGCTTCGGGGCTGTTACCGTGCTCCAGCACACCGTACTGGAACATGAGGATATTCATGCAACGAACACCCGAAGCAACCCGGGGACGGTCCTGCCGCATGACCGCGGCACTGCCACAGCAGACGGCGGACGCGTAAGCGCCCTGCTTCCCAAGGCTTCCTGGAATGTGATCCGGCTGCAGGTGAACGGCTAGGCCAGAGGTATTAATGATACATGATCCAGGCCACGAGCGGTCCGATAATGGAGCCGACGATAGCGCACACCGTCATCGCTACGGAACTCATGGAGACGGACTGCTCGCCGTATTCCAAGGCTTTTGCCGTACCAAGTGCATGTGAAGCTGTGCCCAGACCGATCCCGATGCCGGACTCGCCCCGGATGCGGAACAGTTTGATGATGTAAGGACCGCCGATGGCTCCGGTGAATCCGGCAATCATCACAAATACGGAAGTCAGGGAGGAATCTCCGCCCAGATTGCTGGAAATTTGAATCGCTACAGCGGTCGTAATCGATTTCGGCAGGACTGAAAGAACATATAATTTGGAAAATCCCATTCCTGCCGCCATCAGCAGGCCGCTGAACATCCCGACCAGAAGTCCGGTTACCGTACCCCCAAGCACTGCGGGGAGGTTCTGCCACAACACATGACGCTGTTTGTACAACGGGTAAGCGAGAGAAACAACTGCAGGTCCAAGCAGCTTGTTGATCCACTCGCCGCCGATCATATAAGTGTCGTAGGAAATATGAAAGCCCATCAGCAGCACAACCACTGTAAAGGTTGCCGTCAGGGCCGGCAGAAGTACGGGGAAACGATAACGTTTGTAAAGCATGGACATCAGGAGATAAATTCCCACATTAAGCAGGATAAAGCCAACTGCGAGCAAAAATCTCATGCTTCCTTCCCCTTCTCTCTAAGGCTTCCGGCGCGGTAGCTGTTTCTGCTTCTGCGTCTGGCGCTGCGGCCGGTGAACCACTGGCTGGAATGGGCCGTTACGACCATGGTCAGCACACTGCTCACCACGAGAATGGCAATCAGCAGTAGTCCTCTGCCGCTGAAAATATCGAGGTGGTTCATAATCCCGGCAGTCGCCGGAATGAAGAACATCGGAAGATAGGCCAGAATAAAGGAGGAGCCATTCTCAATCAGCTTGAGCGGCACGATTTTGCAGAGCAGCAATATAAACAGAAGCAGAAGCCCGACAATACTGCCCGGAACCGGGAGATGCAGCAGCTTTTGCAGATAGTCTCCGGCCAGATAGAACGCGTACAATATTCCGACCTCGGCAATAATGCGGATGATTTTCATGATGCAGGAATCCCTTCAGTCTTAAAATGAATATCCTATGTAAAAATACTGACTATATTAGAGTAGCAGAACTTTCAGTAAATTTTCAATTATTTTTCGAAGCTTCTATGTATTTTCATGAGTGTAGAACAAATAAATCCTTACATCCTAAAAAGAAACCTCTCCATAGCGGGATCGTGTTTTCACACTGCCCGCTCACATGGAGAGGTTTCTTCCATATACATTACTCCTCTACATTACACCCACTGAATCACTTGCCCGGCAGTTTGCCGAGTTTTCCCGCGCGGCTCATTGATCCGGTAACCAAAGGCCGCCATGCATGATATCCCAAAATGCTCAGGGTCTATAATACCTTCAGCAGCCAGTACCTCCTCAATCTTCGCCTTGTCGAAGCCTTCTATCGGGCAGGAATCGATGCCGATCATCGCTGCGGCGGTCATCATATTGCCGAGAGCCAAATACGTCTGGCGGGCCCCCCACTCGAACATGGCCCGTTCATTGTCTTTCAGCCCAAAGTCGACTTTCAAGAAAGTATCGTAAGTCTGCTGCTTACCTTCAGCAGCTTCGGGCGGCAGGTTCTGCACCTGTTCCATCATATGCCGGATATGATCCGATCCGGCGGCCATATCGCCGGGTTGTCTGGACAAGATCAGCACAAAATGGCTGGCCGTTGGCAATTGTCCTTGGGCTCCCCAGGCAAAGGGGCGCAGCTTTTCGCGGATTTCCGGGTTCTGTACCACAACAAACCGCCAGGGCTCAAACCCGAAGGAGCTTGGAGACAACCGTCCCGTCTCCAGAATAAACTGAAAATCATCCTTGCTGATTCTCCGGCTGCTGTCAAACACTTTCGTCGCATGTCTGAATTCAAAGGCGGATAGGATTTCATGCTTGGCTGCTGCTGTCGCACTGGCTTCCATTTTACATACTCCCTTTCTATAACTGGACAAGTTAAGTTTGACTGATTATGGCTTACAAGCATAATATTAAAGTATGTATAATGGATTTTATAGTACGCACATTTTTGTTATGTAGTATACAAATTGATACTATAGGAGTGATCCCCGGATGCGAGATCGAAAAGGCGGATTTGGCCAATGCCCGGACGGCAACGAAACAGCGTGCCCCGTAGAATTTACGCTCGACGTTATTGGCGGCAAATGGAAGGGCGTGCTTCTATACCATTTAATGGACGACAAGAAACGGTTCAATGAATTCCGCCGCATTTGTCCCGGCATTACCCAGCGGATGCTGACCTTGCAGCTCCGTGAGCTGGAGGAAGACGGGGTGGTGCACCGCGAGGTCTACCATCAAGTGCCGCCAAAGGTCGAGTATTCCCTGACCGAATTCGGCCGGACACTGATCCCGATCATTATGCTGATGAGGGATTGGGGCGAGGAATACAAAATAAAACAGCTTTCCAAAGAAAGCTGCCCTGGTTGATTCAGAATTAGGGGTGCAGGCTTGATGCTGCACCTTTTTTTGTATGAACTGCTTTATTTATCCCCGTTGAAGAAAACCTCTGACTTCTCCCGGTGTTCATCCGTTACCTGTCCGGCGATTGCCCGAATGCCTGCCGCAATAATAGCTGCGTCATCTGTCAGTCCCAGACCGAGCAAGGCATCAGGAATAGCATCAATCGGAGAGATGAAATAGGCTAGTGCTCCGAAGGCAATACCTTTTGCCCACAATGGAGTTTTGGCGTCAATGGCGCAATAGTACATCGCAATCGCATCTTTGGTAAAAGGAATTTTACCGGCGAATTTCCTGGTTTTGCTCCAGAAGCTCTTCTGCACCAGCCTCTCATTCTCTTTGCTGTATTTGAAATGGTCCACTACGAGTTCTGCGGGAAGCTTGTTTCCGTCCTTCTCCATTAGCGATCCCTCCTGTAATTGTAGACTAATCCTTAGTAAGTTCTAAAGCTCCCTCATTATAACATATACACCATACCCCTTCGGGCAACGCTCTATATAGATTGAACTTATAATTCTTCTATTTTGGGAATGGCCGTGACTACAGTGAATGTTTGGACTTCCGGCCGCTGTTAGGTTTGGATTTCCTGAAATAACCGCGAATCGCGGTAGAAATCCAAACCTAAAGGCGGACGCTGTCGCTCCTACAGTTCCAAAATCCCCCTCCGCCACTCTTCCCTAAATGTAATTCTCAAGTTCAATCTATATAGCTAAAATTAAAACCCTTGACCTGGTATTACTCCAGATCAAGGGTATAAAAATTACCTAACGCTGCTGCGCAGCCCCTAAATGCCGCTGAAAAAACATCGCCTTCTGACGGTTATGGAACTCGCCGACCTCATGTCCAGAGAATGGGTAATCCCAGATTTCTTTGGGCGCCGCAATGCGGTTATACGCCGCATAGATCGTTTCCGGCATACATACCGTGTCCTTCCAGCCGACAGACATCATTACAGGTGCAGTAAAGCGGTGCGCCAGATTCACAATATCGAAATAGGAAAGATTATGCAAAATGCGTTCCAGATGCTCCGGGTACCGCCTGATATAATCGGCGATCTCTGTCAAAGAGCTGGTTGAATTCAGCACCCCGAAATCCAGCCGGCAAAGATTCGGAATGTCGGCAGCGACCGCAGCGACACGCGGGTTCAGCGCGCCTGCCAGCAGGGAAAGCCCGCCTCCCTGGCTGCCGCCGGTAACAGAGATGCGTGAAGGATCTATGCCGGGCAGCTGCGCGGCGGTATCCACGGCCCGGACGGCATCCATCGCCGCAGCCATGTAGTAGGAGTGCTCCTTCTCCAGGATCCCCTGGGTGATCCAGCCTTTGGCAACGCCGCTGCTCTGGGGCAGCAGGTTTCCCGTCTCACCCAGCTGGCCCCGCACATCTACAGCCAGAACAGCATAGCCGAGAAGCACCCATGAGGCATACCGTTCCGGGTATCCCCGGTCCCCGGTATAACCCGGAAATGTAACGATACAGGGCAGCGCCTGCCCGGCTTCTGCATTCCAGGACGGCTGAATATGCCAGGCATGCACCGTGGTTTCATCAAATCCCTTGAAGCTGACTTTGTTAACCTCCATGCCCGGATAGGGTGTTTCTTCGGGAACAGTGGTAATGTGCAGCGGCTTCTGTTCATATTCCGCGAGGATTCCATCCCAGTAATTGTCGGCTGACTGTGCATCAAGTGTCGGTTCAGGACGACAGTTTTCCAGTTCCTGCTTACGCAGTTCAATAGTATTCATAGCATAATCTCCTAAACGTAGTCTTTGTTATTGCAAGTTCTTGTAAGCGTTATTAATATTAATAGTAATAATAATATAAATCCAGAGAATTCAAAAGGAGATGTTCAGCATTCGATATGGAACTTTGGCGCATTCAGCAGGTTGCCTGCCGCTCCAGACCTTAACCTCCACACTGCAGGCCCACGATATCAGCTTTGTACAGCTCGCCCTGTCCAAGGCAATACAGGATATCGACACTTCCCCCGGCAAACTGAGTCCCGGCTTGGCCAATTATATCGGCGAGCAATTCGACAAGGCAGGGATCCGTATCGGTGTTCTCGGTTGCTACATCAACCCCGTTCATCCGGACCCGGTGGTCCGCAGGGCAGAAATCGACCGTTTCAAGGAACACTTGCGGTTTGCCAGACAGTTCGGCGCACCGATAGTAGCTACAGAAACCGGGGACCTGCATACGTTCAAAGAGATGGAACCTTACCGTTACGAGGAGATCGGTTGGGAAACGCTGCGGACTACGGTGGAAGAATTGGCCGAGGAAGCGGAGAAATGGGGCGTATTTCTGGGGATCGAAGGCGTCAGTACCCACACCTTATCCACCCCGCAAAAAATGCGCCGCCTATTGGAGGAGGTGCATTCCAGCTCCATTGGCGTCGTGTTCGACCCCTGCAATTGGATCGGTGACGATGTGTCCCGTCAGGATGAAATTGTGGACAGCGCCTTCTGCCTGCTGGGTGACCGGATGATCCTGGCCCACTTGAAGGATATCTACCGCGAAGGGAACCATGTCCGTCACGGAAAAGCGGGCCAGGGGCTGTTCCACACTGCTGAATTCCTGCAAAAGCTTCAGACCTTCAAGCCTATGATTGATGTCTCCCTGGAGGAAATCACTCTTCCTGAAATTCAGGAAACAGTTGCCTTGCTGACCGCTCTCGGGAAATGATTAATTGTAATGCTTCCAGTTCAAAAGATGTGCGTCTTCCTCCTGCAGCCGCGAGCTTCCGGACAACGGACCAGCTCTCGGCTCTTCACTCATCCTCATTTTGATTAATGACCGGATACCCGGTACTTTTCCTATCCTTCTGAATAAAATAGTATACAAAAAGCATCGCTGCTGATGCTATATTCTCCAGAAGGGAGGCGATCATCGATGAGGTTCACATTCCCCATTCTCACCCTATGCCATGGCGGGGCGCAACGGATGCTGGTGGAGCTCACCAATGGTCTGACAGCTTTGGGCCACCAGGTTGTGATTCTCATGCCGCTGGAGGGCGACATCTCCTATGAGATCCACTCCACCCTGCTCCGCACCGACCACACGGTGCTGCGTGAAACCGACTTTCCGGCCAGCGATGTCATTGTTTCCAATTTCTATACCACTGTGCCTGTGGCCGAAGCCGCCAGCAAGAATGGAAAGGGAGTTCATGTACGCCTGTCCTTATGTTACGAGCCGCTTTTTTTGCCGGAAAATCATGTATCCTTTCCCAGTTATCATACCACCGGCAAGCTGATCGTTCTATCACAGTGGCAGAAGGAATTGATTGAATTAAATCATGGGATTTCAGGAAGTATTGTGCCTGTCGGCATCAGCTCCTCCTTTAATAATATGCGTATCCGCCACAAGCTGCAGGAGCCGCTGAACATTACCGCTATTCTGCGCAAGGTTGAGAACGGCTTCTCCTGGCATCGCGAACAGGATTATCTGGTACAGCAGCTGGATATCGTCAAACAGAATCTTCCCGGTGTAAACATCAACTTCATCAGTCCGCCGGATGAATTCTATACCTCGGATTCCCTGCAGCAGATGAAGGCCAGCGGCAAATACCGCTTCTTCACACCGCAGAATGATGAGGAGCTCTGCTATCACTACAATGGTGCGGATATCTTTGTCAGCTCCAGCATTTTTGATACCGGGTCCCTTCCGGGACTGGAAGCCATGCGCTGCGGAGCGGCGCTCGTCTCCGTGTACTCCGGCGGCAATCTGGAATATGCCCGTCATGAAGAGAATTGTCTGCTCTCCTACCGGTACGAGAACCGGCTCGCCGAGGATGTCCTCCGCCTGAGCCAGGATCATCTGCTCAGAGCCCGGTTAGCCTTGCAGGGAGAAAACGATTCTGCCGGATGGACCTGGGAGAACAGCGTCAGAATCATGGAACGGAGTATCAAAAATTTCCTCCAAGGCACACCTGTAGACAATCAGCCCAAGTCCGCACTGGTGCGCAGGATGAACAGCTTTAGGGCAGGCAGGAAATAACGATTTCCTCAAAAGCAAAACAGCAGCGCAACTGCCGAAATTTGGCGTTGAGCTGCTGTTTATTCTGTTGCGGCTTACATACATATGTTCAATTCCCGAAAATAACATCCTGTTTTCCAAGCCGCGTGTCGTTCCATACAGCTCCCAGTGTATCCGGGAAGATCGTTGCTGCGGTAATATAATCTCCAATGAGCGGAACTGGTGTAGGTGAATTCCCGTTCGGATTCGTGGACACATCCGATACTCTCCGGTTCACAAAGGACAAGCCGCTGTTGATGGATTCCGCCACGAAGACATCCAGCAGGAAACCATCCAGACGGTTCGTATAATAAATTACCCGCACCGTTCCGTTGGAAGGTGACACCGTAATCGAAGGTGAAAAATTCTGCGAGCCTGGCGGCGCCCCCGTAATGTTGACCGGCTGAGACCAGAGTAAGCCATCTTGCGACCGCGAGAAAAAGATGTCTGCATATCCCAGCCGGAAATCATTCCAGACCGCATACACAAACCCGCCGAAGGATCCGGCTGAGATATCCGCCCCCAGGCTGAGATTTGTCTGCACACGGAATGCATAATTCGGTACGGGCAGCGGACTTGGCACAGGCACTGTATTGGCAATAAATGTAGCTCCACGGGTAACCGGAGGATTAAAGGTGACTCCGCCATCCAGTGAAACCCGGATATAGGCATATTTAGGTCCCGCCCCAAGCTGAATATAACCGACGTATACCTCACCGGCGAGCCCGACCGCCAGAGCAGCACGCTCAAGCCTCCCTCTCGGATCTGATATACGCTGCGGAGGTTCCCAGCTTAATCCCTGATCTAAGGAACGTTGAAAGAAGATCGCCGAGTTCTGTGCTAGATCATATAGCGGCGTGTAGCCTACATAGGCATTTCCCAGGTACGGACTGGAGGGTGAGCGGTCCACGGCAAGAAAAGGCTCATCATTGTGGATATAGAGACCAAAACCCCGCCGGACAATAACAGGGGGATTAAAGGTCACTCCGTTGTCGAAAGAGGTATAGGTTGCAATGGTTCCATCATTAAACGCATTAAAAAAATGAACGGCAACAATAAAGGTATTAGGAAACGTATAGTCTATGGTAGGTGCTTCAGCACTCATATAACCCGGTGCCTGCGGCAGAATTGTAGCCGACCATGTCTGCCCCCCGTCAATAGATCTGTAGAATCCGGTCAAAGCTGTACCTGTGCTGTCATCCACCGCCACCGCGCACAGAATATTCGGACTCAACGTATTTACTGCGATTGAAGGTTCAATATGATTGCCCGGAAGCCCGGCGGTAACATTGACATTCACCAATTCGTATCACCCCATTTTAAGTAGAGAGAATTGTTAAGCGGTCGATGTATGTAAGCTCCGGCTGAAGAATGTTTTCCAGGACATTCCCTGCGGTGTCCAAAGCAAACACATTCACGACAGTATTAACGGCACTGTAGAAATTGATTTGAGCTTCATAATAATCAGCGAGGCTCACAGAAAAGGTCTGAACGACAAGCTGCTGGGGATTGACCTGAAATAGGGCCTCGCCCACCGGGACGCGGGTGAAATTGTTGCCCCGAAAATGAAAGATCTGCAAATTGATATTAATTGAGGCAACAATCGAATCATTCAGGCACGAAATCTGAATTCGGTCGATATGGTTGAGTCCGGCCGGCGGATTGTAAACCGCCCCCGTTGTAAAGGGCATATTTTCTAAACTCCTTTCCGTCTGCTGCAAGCAGAGAGTTTCCCGCAGGACAATGCGCAGCCCACCTCCTTCGCAATCAGGAATAATACAATTCCATTCATGTGTATGTGGTTATTATTTGTCCAATGAGAGAAAACTTTGCCCAACCGGTGAGTAAACGAAAAATAATAGTAAAGGTTCAGGCCTGGAGTATAAAAAAAACTGCCAGGAGCATGATCGCTCCGGCAGCCTCAAAAGTTAAAGGATGGAAAGCCCCGAGAATAAAAGCGGACCGATAATAACCGGCGGGTTCACCGTACCGATTGAAGAAGCGGTTAAAGCATATCCATAATATCCGGCAGGGATTCCGCTATCTGCAAAGGAGAAATGAACGGCTTCAAAGTCGTTTACTGCCAGCCCGCTGGATCGAATGGTGAAGACCTGCACTGCATTGCGCGAGATCGTAAAAATAATGTCGGAGCTGTTTGGTCCAGTGCTTTGCAGGCCAATGGTGCCTTGAAGTAAAACTGATCCATTAGCGCCTACAGCTAAACCAAATTGTCCCAGAACAGTGCTGTTTGGCAAGCTGTTTACGGGCAATGATGCGGACTGGCTGAAGCTCGACGGGATGCTTTTTCCGAAATCAATAAGTTGTGTCATGGCGTCACACCAACGATAGTCCTGAGAAATCCACAGGACCTACCAGATTTGCAGAATTAAGGGCAGCATTGTTAACAATCGAGACCGTCAGCGTATAGGCAAAATATCCGGCAGGCACATTGGAATCCACATAGGAGAAACTAATCGGGTCAAATTGTCCGGCGTTCAGCGCACTTGCACGAATTGAAAAAATAGCGGCTGCCCCGCGCAAAATCGTGAACAGCAGGTCCGGACTTCCGAGTGTGGTTTGCACGCCAACCGAAGCATTGAGCAGGACACTGCCTCCTTGCGCTGTCGCGAGTCCAAACTGGGTCAGTGTATTGCTTGAAGGAGCGCCAAGGATCGGCACGGAAATCGACTGGCTGAAGCTGGATATTGAGCTTTTACTGAAATCAACAACCTGGGTCATTACAAAACGCCTCCTTGTCACAAATTTAACTCTATATAGGATATGGCATTATTTAAGAAGTGACTGGACCTCTTCAGCCCCTAAATCCATGACATATATACATAGGCAATCCTTGGACGAATGGATTACACTAAGATTAAGTACAATATAGCTATCGGAGGTGAGGCTAGTCATATGAACGTATCGGACAAACAAACTGCCGTGCCCCAGTTTAAATATATGGTAAGCGGCGATTCCATCTCCAAAGGGGTGGTCTATGATGAAGCGAGAAGCAAATATGTCATTCTGGAAGAAAATTACGTGTCGCTGCTTCAGGGCAATCTGAAGGGAGCGCTGCGCAATACGGCCAGATTCGGCAACACACTGCTCAAGGGCTTCGGCAATCTGAAACGGGATGTGCTGAAGGAGAAACCGGATGTGGTACTGATCGAATATGGGGGAAATGACTGCGACTTTCATTGGGAGGAAATTATGAATAACCCTGAGGCAGAGCATAATCCCAAGACCGATTTCACGGCTTTCGAAAAAATGCTGCTGGATATGATTGATTTCCTGAAAAGCCAGGGAATTATGCCTATTCTGATGAGTCTCCCTCCGCTGGATGCGGACAGCTATTTCAAATGGGTCAGCGGAAACAACCCGGCGTCGGAAGTGAATATTCTGAAATGGCTCGGCAGCATCACTAAAATCTACTGGTGGCAGGAAAGATACAATTCCACGATTATCAAGGTCGCCGAGAGCACCCGAACCAAAATCATTGATGTCCGGGGCGCTTTTCTCCAGCAGCCGGATTTCACCAAGTTCATCTGCCGGGACGGGATTCACCCCAATAAAGAAGGACACCGCATCATCTTTGACAAGGTGCTGGATTTCATCCGAAGCAGTGAACCCCAGCTGCTGGTGGACAGCACCGGACAGGCTGCACACAGTCATTAAAGTCTAAAAGGCCTGCTGCATATGATAGATGCAGCGGGCCTTTTGCCGCCTGTTCAGGGATTATGGGATGGAAACTACCGCAGGCAGCTGGCGGAACAGATGGTTCTGTCTCCTGCATTCAGAAAATGCTGTTCCAGTAAACTGGCTTATTATGTTTGCTGTGTCTACCGGACTCAGGAGCCGCTATCTTACCAGGAACGTGCTGTATTCCTTGCCGGCGGACTGCATAGCCGTTATTCTCGCCAAAAGGCGGCCATTTATCGCCAAATGTAGAGCATAACGTCCATGAGGTCCGATTCCTCGCTGAATGATGCTTTTTATCCGAAATAGCTGCATTGGAGTCCGGATGCAGCCGCAAAGTGCAAGTAGGTCTGCTCAAAAGCCCCTTATTCAAAGAGCAAAGCGGCCAAGGAGCTGGGCGGGCAACGCGTTATTCCGCTTCCTTCTCGGCAGCTTTCCGTGAATGCAGCTCTACATAATTGTCTCCGAGCACATTTTTGAAATAATTGCGGTTGTAGAGCATACTGGGATGGACGGGATGATAGAGCAAAGCGGCTTCATTGAATAGATTAGCTTTCTCGCGCTGGCCCAGCCGGTCATAACATAAAGCCAGCTGAAGATTCGGCACCCAGGTGGCAAACGCCTCGTTCTTCACACCCATAGAATCATTATTCCGCGGGAGTTTAATCGCAAGCTCATACCAGTAGACAGCCGGGAGCAGCTGGCCTTTCTCTACATGCCAGGCACCTAGCCGGCAGCAAAACTCCGCCCGGGGGGTATCATACTGCAGCGTGCGGCATAATGACTGGAAGGCTCCCTCCTTGTCTCCCAGCCGCTCCCGGCATTCAGCCAGCCTAAGACAGGCCTGGTAACTATCTTCAATCCAGCCCAATCCTCCGTCGAGGAACAACTCATAATAGCGGCAGGCTTCCTCATAAATTCCATGATCGCGCAGCTCGTTGGCATAATAATACTGGTCACGCGGCGAGAATACCTCACCCTCCGCCACCCGCTTCTGATAGATCCGCAAATTGCGGTCTGTGTATACTTTGTCTTTTTCATGAGTGATGCAGACATCACTGCTGTAAGCGGGCCCGTAGACCTCCAGATACTCGTGCACCGGACCTATCCACTTGAAATTGCAGCTTCTGCGGACCAGCCGGTTGCGGCGCAAAGAGGTGACGACTCTCCCCTCTTTGTCAAAAGCCAGATTGTACTGCATGTTCACACTGTCCACACCGTCTGGCAAGCTGTGCTTCAGCTCCCTGAACCGTGCATGATCCACGTCCTTCAGGTAGTCATCGGCATCCAGCCAGAAGATATATTCCTTGGTAGCTTTACTGAAAGCAAAATTGCGGGCGGCTGAGAAATCATCAATCCAGGTAAAATCATAAATAACCGCCCCATAGGACAAGGCGATTTCTTTGGTGTTGTCCGTTGACCCGGTATCCACAATGATGATTTCATCAGCAATCGCCCCTACCGAAGACAGGCAGCGGGGCAGGCTATTCTCCTCGTTGCGGACAATCATGCATACGCTGATTTCTATCATGGTACCCTCCTCAAAGTTTTGTGAGCACACGCTTTTCTCCTATATTGATATGCACCGCAGCAGGAATGGAACCCTTGCTCCTACCTATGACATTTCCGCATTCACCACTGACCCTAAGGCGAAAGCCCGGAGTGAAACAAGCGCAGTGTGCTTTTTTGAGGACGCTGGCGGTGTTTTTTGTTATAATATCGAAAGAGTTTAAAATGATTCCCTCTGAATCAGGCTTTAGAATTTCATATACAAGAAGGAGACGTTACCTTTGTCAAAGATCATAAAAACCCTAACCATTGCCGGCAGTGACTCCAGTGGAGGCGCAGGCATTCAAGCTGATTTAAAAACCTTTGAGGAGTATGGCACCTACGGCTTCAGCGCTTTAACGACCATTGTCACCATGGACCCGGATAACGGCTGGCACCATAATGTCTACCCGATTGACTCTTCCATCGTGGCGGAGCAACTGAAAACTATCTTTGCCGGTGGACCTGTGGACGCGATGAAGACAGGGATGTTGGGCAGTGTGGATATTGTGCTTGTTGCGGAAAAAGCGATCAAGGAAAACCTCCAGACCAATGTGGTCATTGACCCGGTTATGGTCTGCAAAGGTGAAGACGAGGTGCTGAACCCGGAGAGCGCAAATGCCATCCGCGATCTGCTGCTTCCGCTGGCTACCGTAGCCACTCCTAACCTGTTTGAAGCAGGGGTGCTCTCCGGACTGGGCAAGCTCACAACGATTGAAGAAATGAAAGAGGCTGCACGCCTGATCCATTTGCTGGGAACCCAAAATGTCGTTGTCAAAGGCGGGAAAGCGCTAGGTGGAGACCTTGCGATTGACGTCTTCTTCGACGGCTCCGAATATACTGTACTTGAGACCGCCAAAATTGAACCTGCGTACAATCACGGAGCAGGCTGCACGTTTGCAGCTGCCATTACCGGCGGCCTGGCGAACGGCCTGTCCGTGCATGACGCAGTAGTCAAAGCGAAGGATTTCGTCTCCGCAGCCATCCGCAGCGGTTACGCCTTCAATCAATATGTCGGCCCTGTATTTCATGGCGGTTACCGCCTGGAACAGTAGGACAAGCCGGGGCTGTAGGACTGCACAGACAGGGCTGTAATTCCCTGACTGGATATGCGTCCCTCAACCTGCTACCTGCTTGCTATACGCATAACAAAACCGTGCCCCGTATAAGGTGGCACGGTTTTTGTTTGCCTATTGTAAAAAACCGTTATCGTGCTGCGCAAAGCAGCATGATAACGGTTTGTTCTATCCAATCGAAGTTTCAGAGAACCTCAAGGCTTATTTTTGAGCGGCTGACTTCCCGGCGATCTTCTCAATGAACGAAATGAGCTTGTCCTTGTTTTCATCTTCACCAAGGACCCCAATAATGATGTTTTTGGAATTGTGGTTGAGTGGAAGCGCGGAAACAAACGGTGAATCTGTAATGTCTACGCCGTACAGCTCCTCCTGTCCGCTTTCTTCATTCTTCCCCCATTTCAGGCGGGAATCGTCTTTGGCAATTGCCCCGTCTGCTACGACGGCCTCCAGATTTCCGAAGCCATCCTGCCCTCCGATCCATTCCAGGGTTGCTTCATCCAGAATGAGAACATCCGGCTGATTCGCCGCCAGTTCTACAACGGCCTTCTGCATATAGTTCATATCAAACGTATCCGAACCGGGTCCTGTTTGCGGGAGATAAACGATACTGGCCTCCACCCGCTTCCAATCAGGGTATTGGGCGATAACTGCCTTTTCCAGAGCATCCGTCTTGCCATCCGGGTCCTGAACCCCGAAATTGCCCAGGAACATGATTTCCGCATCAACCGGCGGCAGAGAGGCGAGGTATTTCTTATGCTGCCAATTGTTATAAAGCGCGTTCCCGCCTACAGCCAGTACAATAACGATAATAATAGATACTATTACATGTGTCTTGTACAGCCGCATAAACCGTTCCCATTTACTCGCAAAACCGGAAAGCTTGCCGTATTTCGCCAGTCTCTGCTGTTCAGCTTCCTGAATCTCCTGCTCGTCCAGACTATCCAGAATAAACTTGAAGGCCTGAAAATCCTCCTCCGGCGCCGACCTTTCATCATCGGAAGCTTTGGAACGCCGCCGTTTAAGCAGCAGATCAAACCGTTTATTTATCTCTTCTCTGGATACGTTTTCAGACAATCCCACTCGTTCATATGCCTTCTTCAGCTTCTCATTCACATTAAATTTCTCCTTTGGTATGTATGATGCCCGCCTTGCTTCGCCGCTGCCGTCTCTGTTCTTAGCTGCGTTTACTCTTTCATTATATATTTTACTGACACTCGACACAATTTCTCTCTGAATGTTCTGACATCTGATTACGAATAACTGAATGCGTCCATTCAGAATCCCGGATGAATCCCCTCTTACTTTTATCTCTGTCACTAACTTATTATCTGTTAATCTCACATATAGCTCTTACTTGACCCTTAAAATAAAATGTTTTATTCTATCCTCTAACTGATCTATTATATGTTTTGGGAGAGTGTGGAATTGATACAGCTGAAGAGATGCGGTTATAACGTCATCCATCCCGAAGGGTTTACGATAGACCGTCCCCATGGTTCGGGGGATTATCTGTTTTTAATGTTCCGCAGCACCATGGAGATACAGCTACAGGGCCAAACGATCATCGCCGACAAAAACACCTACATTATCTACAAGAAAAGCAGCCTTCAGTTCTACCGGGGGGCCGGATGTCCGATGATCCATGATTGGTTCCACTTTGAGATGGAGGACGCCGAGGATTTCTTCAGTCAGCTGAATCTTCCGTTTGACACGCTGATCCGGGCGCATGACCCGTTCTATATCTCCAGAAAAGTGAATGATATTCAACTGGAGCATCTGCAAACCGGCTCGTTCCACAGCGAAATTATTGATTACACGATCCGTTGTCTTTTTATGAAGCTGAGCGATATCCGCAATCATGTGGAGAATCACGAGCAAATCAGCAAATACTACGATCAGTTTCTGGCTCTGCGCAATGAAGTCTATAACTCGCCCTGGATTTGGTTTACCGTGGATCAGCTTGCAGAGAAGCTGCGGCTCAGCCGGTCGCATTTCCAGCATATGTACAAGCAGATCTTCGGAATTCCGGTCATGGTTGACGTCATTCACAACAGGCTCGGGTACGCTTCGTATTTGCTGGAGAACACTTCCTACCCGGTAAGCCATATTGCTTCCGCTTGCGGCTATGAGAACAGCGTGCATTTTATGCGGCAGTTTAAGAAGTTCGTCGGGCTTACCCCAAGCCAGTTTCGATTGAAATCCGCAGGGCCAGTCCCCTAACACCAGCGCAAAAGAGCGGATAAAACAGCAGAAAGCGCCTGCTTCCCGGGAAGCTAAGCGCTTATGGTCTATTCTCAGCTATACAAGGTTGCTTATCGGAGTCTCATCACTGTCACCGACTGCTTCGGAAACTCATAAGCAAAGCTGCTGCCCTCTGTCTGCAAGGCCTTCTGTTTCGGGGAGACAAGCATGGGCTGCTCGAAGCTGTTTTCGTCCTCCGGCTGATGTCCCGACATTTCATACACTTCTATACTCAGTCGCTTGTCCGCCAATCCTTCCAGTACAATCTCAGCAGCAACGCTCACTTCCTGCACATTAACTGTTTTGAGAATCATATCCCCGGTCGAATGCTCTACACTTGCTGTGTAATAGAGCGGTTCTATTACAGGCAGTTTATCTTCCGCCTCGTTAATCAGCTCTCCGTCAATATAAGTGCGGATCTGCCTTCCCGAGACCTCCAGTGTAAGATTGTATTCCACATCACTTTCGACGGTGAACAGGGTCTGGGTCAAGACGGAATTTCTGCCTTGTGCAATGGAAGCAACTATGGAATCCTGATTCTGCCAGCCGCCGATTTCCCAGAATAAATGATTTTGTTCATCTGCTTTGCCAAAATAGAGCACAAACCCCTTTGTCCCTCCGGTGCGTACCGCTTTCAGACTCAGCGTGTAATCCGTCCAATGCGTAGGACCCAGCTCCAGCGTCCGCTTGGCTGCTCCATTTAAAGCCGGATCCGGCAGATCCGCAACCTCACCGGACAGGTCTGCATAAGCCTTCACATCTCCGGTCAGATTGTTAACCAGTGTGATCTCGGAGAAACGGGCAGCGGAAGCATCCACCGCCAGTGTGATGGCTCCGGTTATCGGTTGATCCTCCTGTGCTTGAGCAGGTGCAAATCCGCAGCTTCTCATCTCCAGCAGCTGATCTCCCTGGTGGTTCATGAATAATTTCTGCACGTAATAATTGGCCGTCCCGTAGGCTTGATGATTGTTGAACCATATCATATCCGGCTTCCAATTGACATAATCCACATTGCAGAGCATGGGGGCATAACAGGCCAGTCCGACCGCGTGGGCGTTGTTCTGGAGCCCGGTCATGAACGCAGCTTCGACCAGCGCATTATAATAAGTGTTGCCCCATGAGGCATATTCACCGAGGAATACCTTCGGCTCACCGGCTTTAAATTCATCATACCGGTGATGATTGGCCAGGAACCACTCCGGTGCCGCATAATAATGCTCGTCTACCAGATCGGAGCCGTTTGCTCTGGCTGATGCCCAGCCCCGTTCATATTCCTTGCCCGCTGAGAAAGGGCCGCTCGAATTAATCACCTTAATTTCCGGATACTTGGCCTTGATGGCCTCATGGAAACAGGGATACCGTTCGAAAAACGGCTCGCCTACCTCTTCGTTCCCAATGCCGATATACTCCAGGCCAAAGGGCTCCGGATGGCCAAGGCCGGCACGGATGCCGCCCCATTCCGTTGAGGAATCGCCGTTCGCGAACTCTATTAAATCAAGCGCATCATCAATCCACGGCTGCAATTCATCCAGTGGCACAATCCGTTTATGATGCGGGTCGTATCCGCCGGGCAGAACCGGAATCGGCTTCGCGCCAATATCCTCGCAGAATTGAAAATACTCCAAATACCCTAATCCAAGCGTCTGATTATAACTCCAGTTGTTCCGTCTGGGCGGTCTTTGGGCTATATCCCCGATGGTATTCTTCCATCTGTACATCGAGTTTCTGTCATCCGGGTTAAGCGACCCGTCATGGATCAGACAGCCTCCCGGAAAACGCATAAACTTTGGCTTCATGTCCGCGAGCAGCACTGAGAGATCCTCGCGCAGGCCGCCGGGCCGATTCAGGAAGGTCTTCTCCGGGAACAGGGACACCATGTCCAGACATACCTTTCCGCTTCCCCCTGCAAGGATTACAAGCCGGCTGCTGTTGTCTGTACTATCAGCTTGTATTACGGCCTCGTACCGGGCCCACTCACTGCTGTTCACGGTGATTTCCGCAGCACCATAAACGGTGCCGTCTACTCCTTCTATCGTTACAGTCAGAGACGTATCCCAACTGTTATCGCGGCGTGCGTACATGGAGAATTTATAATTATCGCCTTCTTTTACCGGGATGCCGCTGTTAAAGCCCAGATTCATGATGCCGACTCCGCCACCCTCCGACACAATGTCGATGACTGCATAATGGAGATTCCGGGCATTTAAAGGTTCTTTGTCTTCCACAGTGATTACAGCTTGCCCGTCTCCGCGTATCACCGGTTCCCAGGCAGTCAGCGCATGGTAGTCAGCCTTGTCTATGGGATCAAATTCAAAGGACCGGTTCTGGACCAGTTCGGCATACAATCCTCCGTCCGCTGCATGGTTGAGATCCTCGAAGAAGATGCCGAACAAATCGCTGAGTTCCGCCCCGTATGGACTGTTAATGTTCCTTCTGTCTTCATTTGTTCACCGCTTTCCTTTTGATTAATAATTATATTAATTAATTAGCTATTGTATAAATTATTATAGCCAGTACTCTTCCTATCCGTCAACCGTTCAGCAGCGGCAATGGCAGATGCCCCAAGGCCAATGATATAATTTATAAATCATGAGAAATAAAGAAGACGAGGTAACGTCAACGTGTATAAATATCTGAAAAGCTTCCTGCAGGCATGGGCGGACTATCCACTAGAGAAAGGCAGTTTTATCGGTAAGCGGTACAGAATTATAGCGCAGATTGGCGTTGGCAGCTACGGAATTACCTACCGGTGCATGGACGAACAGGAGCAGCAGATCGTAGCTGTGAAGCAGGCCAAGCCGAGTAAGAAAGGAATCGGGCAAAAGATGCTGGCCTGGGAACGGGAGGTCATTTCACAGCTGGAGCATCCCTTCATCCCGGCCTGCCGCGATTATTTCAGCGAGAACCGCTCCTATTGGCTGGTGACAGATTATGTGGAGGGCAAAACGTTAGAGGATCTGATCTTTGCGGACAGCCGGACTTTCGGAGAGCAGGACACGGTGAAGTGGACACTGGAGCTTATGGAACGTGTGCAATATGTTCATTCAAAGGGCTTTGTTCATCTGGATATCCGCATTCCGAATGTGATTATGCGGGGCGAAGATCTCTATTTGATCGACTTCGGATTAGCTGCACCGATCGGCGGCAATGACACAGCAGTCCGGCAGCAAACACAAACAGGCTTCAACAGCGTAACGCCGTCGAAGCCTTCAACCATTCAAGCTGATCTATTTGATATCGGACACCTGATGCTATTCATGCTCTACTCCCGTTTCAGCCCCACATCCGGTGCAGCTGAAGGCAGCTGGATGGAGGAGCTTGAGCTCTCACCACAGCTGGAGCTTATTCTCATCAGGCTGCTCGGTGAAGGCGTACCTTATCAGAGCACCTCCGAGTTTGTCTCCGAACTAGCGGCAAGTCTCCCCGGGCTGAGGTCTTAACCGCTCAGCTCGAATGGCTGCCGTATCTATTCTTATAATATTTATGCCCTTTATGACCGCTGCCATGACGGTAGTCCGAAGAAGAACCTCCCCGGGATCTCGGTCTGTCACTGCTGGAATGACGGGAATACTGTATTTTCTTATCGGAGCTGGAATGACGGGCATACCCTTGCCTTCCCCGTTTGCTGCTGGAGTGTTTATGCTGGGAATGCTCAACGGAATGAATCACCTTTTTCAGCAGTTTCTTAAACATACCATCGCCTCCTCTGTAAATTGGCCGGACCACTTATGTTCGTATCAGGATACTACAAGTATATGCAACAAAAAAGCTGGGGTTTAGAATATACTTAAAATTAGAACATATTTTTTGCCCTAGTGCAAATTTACGGAGTATCGGTGAACCCGAAAGATAAAGAGCCCCCTTTAATAGGAGACTCTGGCATGTACGCGTGAGGAATTCCGCCATCCATATGTGATTGAGTGCAGGATACTCCTGCTAAAGTGAAGATCCGGACTTACGCTGTATACTGCCGGACCGTTTACTCAGACAGCCGCATTTTCCTTGGCCGTCAGATGAACCGGAGTCAGCCGGTAGACGGCTACTCCGTTCCCATCCATGGAGGACCTGTATTTCGCTACCATACGTTCCGACATTTCCTGCTTATAGAAGCCCGGTGTATACTTCTCCAGAATCTTCTGAAGGACTCCAGCTGCCTCTCCCACATCGGTAACCTTGGCTGCATCACCGAACAGCATCACACTGAAATATGCGGTATCTGCCTTGCAGGGGACCGGATCAGTCAACGTGCTGTCTTCCCGGTACACGGTGAAACTTACTGCCGGATGCTCCGCGAGCAGACGCACTTTTTTGCCCGAACCCATGCCGTGGAAATATACAGAGCCTTGATGCCATACATAATTGACCGGCACGGCATAGGGATAAGCATCCCCGCCGATTCCTACAATGCCAATTCTTGCGACAGTCAGGAAATCTACGATTTTATCCTGGTCGCGGCAGTCCCTTTGCTTATAGCTGATATGCTCCATTACGGCCTGCTCCTCCTTTCCTGTTCGCTGAGCCGGTTCAAAAACTCCGCCATCCAGGTATTGCTCAGCACGATATATTCCGGATGAGCGAGCATTTCCCCGGCAGACTGCACATAGGCAGCAGGCTGCAGCTCACTCCCGTATTCCGCAATCAACTGCTCCAGCATTGCTGGTGTAGTCTCCAGATGGAACTGGAATCCGAAAACCCGTTCGTTGTAAATAAAGAGTTGATGAGCGCACGCATCGCTTTCGGCAAGAACCTCCGCCTCGGGCGGCAAAGAGCTGAAGGTATCATAATGCCATTCAAACACGATAGAGGTTTCAGAAAAAAAAGAGAAGAGCGGGTGTTCCCGGACTTTGGCACTCCAGCGTACCGGCAGCCAGCCGATTTCAGGCTCACGGTTTGCTGTCACCTGTCCGCCGATCACATCCGCAATAAGCTGGGCACCGAGACAAAGACCAATCACTATCTTTCCGGCAGCAATGGCAGAACGGATGAACAACTTTTCTTCAGCCAGCCACAGAAAGCGCTCCTCTTCATAAATATTCATGGGGCCGCCCAGGATCAGCAGCCAATCAAAGCTGTCCACAGCCGGGAGCGCCCCTGACTCGTGGAACAACGTATACGTAAGACTGCATCCCTGCTCACTGGCCCAGGCCAGAATACTGCCCGGGTCCTCCATAGCTACATGCTGCAGATAATGGATTCGCATCTCAGCCAACGTCACCAGCCGCTTTTGCCAAGGAGATTCTGCCCGGATCAAAGAGCTGCTGCACCTTTTCACACATGGTCAGCACACGGGTTGAATCCTCCGGCTTCGGTGTGCCATGAAAATAATCATCCAGCGAACAGATACCGAAAATAAAATCCAGTGACCGGATCTCCTTGTTCAGCTCTTTGGGAACATCAATGACAGATTCCACTGCATTCATGAGACAGATATAATTGTGATTCAAGGGCATGATCCCGTATAGATGGCATAAGGCGACAAGGTACCGTTCCAGCGCAACAGAGCCAACATTGAATACCAAGCTTAGCCGCTGCTTTTGATGCAAAAACTGCTCCGCACGGCGATGGTATCCCATGGCATCCCGATAATTTTCTTCAAATTCCTCTACATCCGTTTCCGTTACCAGCATAACGATTCACCCTTCCCGTATATAGTCCTTGGGGAACGCAGGTCCTACCACACACTCAAAATCCATTCCTTGTTCTTCTTGTACTCCATATCAGTGAATAAAGTGTTGGCGATTTCTTCAGCCAGCCGGATCGCACCTGCATATCCAACAGTCGGATGACGATACAATCCCGCGCGGTCATAGGTCGGGAACCCGACACGCACCATGGGAATATTGTTGTCGATGGCGGTAAAACGGCCCTTGGAGTGGCCCAGGATCAGGTCCAGCTCCACATCCTTGTTCTTAATGCGGGTTTCAAGTTCCATCAGATCCGCATTCAAGACGATTTCCATATCGAATTCCACGTTTTCCTGCAGCGCCTTTATCCGGGGATCATTCTTATAGGTCGTGTTGTCGTCACCCAGCAGCAGAAGGACGGGTTTCATCTCCAGATCAATACAAAACTCAGCCAGACCGATAACCAGATCGGGATGTCCATAGATCGCTACCTTCTTGTCGGCGAGGAACATGTGCACAAGATCAGCCAGGGCGTCGATGGCTATCCCGCGTTCACGGACCAAGGATTCCGGAATCGCTTTGCCCGTTAATTGTTTGACATTCTGCAAAAAGGTATCTGTATTGCGGATACCGATCGGAGTAGGTCCGATGACCGTCGGTATATCAAATTCATTCTGGAGATACTTGGCGGCTTTACCGCCTTCGTATTTATTGAGCGCAATGGTACCCAGTGCGTTGGCCGTTCCGGCCAGATCGGCAATCGTCGTATTGCCGTGCGATTCTCCGCTTTTATCCGGCATTATCGGAGAATCAAAGCTTTCTATTTCAAACAGCACCGTCGCATCCACCTGC
The DNA here is from genome assembly GCF_038007405.1 of Paenibacillus sp. FSL M7-1046. NCBI lineage: Bacteria > Bacillati > Bacillota > Bacilli > Caryophanales > Paenibacillaceae > Paenibacillus > Paenibacillus sp. FSL M7-1046. The sequence continues at coordinate 7,010,137 of NZ_JBBOXB010000001.1, forward strand.
ATTTCAGCCAGCAGGTGCTTGAGTGCCGTCACATCTCCGGGATTAACCCAGCCAGTGATCAGATTAAGCTTGCCGTTCGGCTGGTCCTTTTGGGCAAAATGCTTCACAAAAGCTTCCACAGCCACATCATACCCGCTCACCTGGCTGCCCACAAAGCTCGGCGTATGAACCGGTATCAAATGCACCTCGCGTCCGGCATACTTCTCCGCCAAAAGCCCGCTATTAAGCTTCAAAATCACGCCGTCCACATCGTCACCGATGACTTCCGTGGAACAGGTGGTGATGATCGGCACTACCTTGATATCCGGGTATCGCATGAGCAGGACATCAACTGCTTCTTCGACACGGTTTAATGCGCCGAATACCGCTCCATCCTCATGCACGGAAGACGAGGCGAGTAGAAAGTTATCCTTGAAATGCTGCGAGAACAGCAGGCGGACGAACATCACGCAGCCCTGCCCTCCATGAACGATTCCGATACAATCCTTGATTCCGATACTGGCATACTGCGCGCCTGCAGGCTGGCAAGTGAATATCGGATTAATAACACCGCTGCGTTCCTTTTGAACGATTTCACAAGTCATAGTATTACCCCCTCCGATTATTCATGTGCGCGTCCACCTTGACTGGATCTGTTGTAGAGCTGATAACTAATTAATATTGCTTGACGGTCAACTCTTTGTTCAGCGATCCGGTAATGGTTACATAATCGATCCGTTCCTTCAGCCCTTGCATCAACAGCTTAATTTCCGTTTTGTCCAAAGCCGCAAGCCACGAGAACCGCTTCTTGTACTCTTCCGCCAGAACTACGGCATCTACCCAATAGCAGCGGTCTGCGGGGGTTCCTTTGTCCACGGGTTCATCACACAGAATCTGCATGGTCTTTGAAAGAACGCCCTCGTTCTGCTTCTCCCTGTCCCAGGTGCGGGAATGAAACTGCCATAGACAATGCTTCAAAATATAATTTTCCAGCTGTGCAACTCTCTCTTTCATCAACTCTTCCATGAGATCTCCTCCATATGCCTAAACGCCGGCAAGCTGATTTTGTAGATACGGATAGGTTTTGTTCCGCAGTTTGGATACCGAATCATACCCTCCTGTATATTGTCTTAACGTTACAGAAGACCGGATTTCTTCGCTCAAATTCGCATCAGAGGTCATCCGCTGGGTAGCAAAGCCTTTATCCGTCGAAATCGCATCCTTGCTGATATCCAGCGCGGACAGCTGATGAATCGGCGAATAGATCGCATTATAAATATCGCGTGCAAATCTGACCCAGCCTTCATAGCCTTTGTAAGGACCATTATGATAGGCATGCGCATTGAGATAAGGAACACGTACTTTCTTGGCCACTTCGCCCGGACGTTTACCGGTTAAAATGATGTCGGGCTTAAGCATCTCCAGAGCTTCCAGTCCTTCAAGCTCGTTCGGATCATCTATCGCTAGCGCACCCGTATTACAGCGGGCAATACCCTTTTCCATGTCGCCCTGATGGCCGAATTTCGTATACATGGAGACAACCTCGAGTCCCATTTCCTCATGAATGACATTGGCCCAGTGCCAGAGCTTGGACCCGCCCGGCCAGAGACATACTTTTTTGCCTTGCAGGCGTTCCTTGTACCAGTCAAGCTCCGGCTTCCATCTGGCAGTTTCCTCATCGATAATCGCCTGTGCCCGGTCCTCTATGCCGAAGAACAATCCGACTTTGCGGAGTGATGCCGACAGCGGCTCAAAGCCAAATCCGTCGATGTCGAGACGCGGTATTCCATATTTCACCCGCAGCTCATTGCAGATGTATTCGGCGGAACGCGCACATTCCAGAACATTGAGGTGCGCTCTATGCATCGCTCTCAGATCATCGTAGGAGCCGTTTCCGGTAAAGGTGGACAGCACCTGAATGCCCATGGTTTTGAAATAATCAACCATAACCTCCTGGTCTCCCTGGATGTTGTACTCGCCGACATAATTGATTACATAATCGCTAGTGATTTCAGGTTCCACCGTTCCTACCTTCTGCTTGATCCAGGCGATATTAATGATATGATGGCCTCCGGATTGGCTTGGACCCGCGAACCCGGGAGAATTACAGACGAAGATATCGACTTCAGGCATTTCATCCATGACTTCCTGAGCAACCGCGCCAATATCATCACCGATCAACGCCGTGGCACAGGTAGAGTAAATCGTCATCCGTTTGATTTCAGGAAAAGCCTCGAAAGCTTCAATGATATTTTTCTTGAGCAGCCCTTCCGCTCCGAATACGATATGCTTTTCTTTTACATCCGTCGCAAATGTGTTCTTGATCTGGAAGTTGTCATTATCGCTGATGTAACGTTTGGTCTGCCAGGTATCATAGGTACAGCCCACCGGACCATGACTTAGGTGGATAACATCCTTCATCGGCGTGCCAATAACATGCTTGGCTCCGCAGTAGGCACAACCCCGTTCAGAGATCGTTCCGGGAATAGTGTTGAGATACCCTTCGGGAAGAGCTGACGTCAAATCCTCACCGGGACCTTTGATCACTGCATGCTGTCTCCGTTCAGGGATGCACTCGCTGCACTTAAATGTATGATGCGGCATAATCATTCCTCCTAAAAAGTTTTGTGAGCATTACTTCCTGTATTTCTTCGCAATAAATCTCGCTTCGGAAGCATCCGCTTAGTCGCCAATTCCGTATTTAACAACCATCGCTTCCAGCTCATCCATACTCAGCGGCTTGGGAATTACGAAGCTCTCATTTTCGAGGATTTTACGTCCCAGCTCTCCATATTCATGCGCCTGATTGCACTCCGCATCATACTCAACAACCGTTTTTTTGTTAAATTCAGCTTTTTGCACAATATTGTCGCGGGGTACAAAGTGAATCATCTGCGTGCCGATGGAAGCAGTGAATTCTTCCAGAAACTCTCTTTCCCGGTCCACATTCCGGCTGTTGCAGATGACACCGCCAAGGCGGACACCGCTTTGCTTGGCATATTTCACCAGACCTTTACAGATATTGTTCGCTGCGTATATAGCCATCATCTCGCCAGATGCCACGATGTACACCTCTTGTGCCTTACCGTCACGGATCGGCATTGCGAATCCACCGCATACTACGTCACCAAGTACATCAAAAAATACAAAGTCCAAATCTTCAGTGTAGGCTCCATTGTTCTCCATCAGATCAATCGCTGTAATAACGCCGCGGCCGGCACAGCCGACTCCCGGTTCAGGACCGCCCGATTCCACGCACTGGATACCCAGATAGCCCTCCTTGACTACCTTCTCCGTGGTGATATTTTCTGCACCATCATCACGGAGCATATCCATCAAAGTTTTTTGATTCATCCCGCCAAGGATCATCCGGGTGGAGTCAGCCTTTGGGTCACAGCCGTGGATGAATATTTTTTTGTCGTGGAAATAAGCCAATGCCGCCGCTGTATTCTGTTGTGTAGTCGACTTCCCGATTCCGCCCTTACCGTAGATTGCAATCTTTCTCGTCATTTCTCCACACTCCCTTTGAATTAGTCTGAATCTGTTGTTGCTCTGGAATTGACTAGATCATAACAAAATTGAAAAAGCTGTCAATGGCATAGACGAACCATAATACAGACATATCTATTATTCATTCGTAAACAGACATTTGTAACCGTTATTTTACCGATATTACATGACATATATAAAATAAATCCCGAACAAATCCATAACACACATCTATAAAAGCGCAATCATTTTCATGAAAAATACACTTTTGTAATATTAAAGTTAGCTTATATGACACATTCAATGAACCTACTGTTAATTCGTCTGTTTTACCGTTGTGATTGGTCATTGAGGGGATGTAAAATGACATGTATAGGAATGTTGTAGTCCTTAGGAGATATGTTATTTGACAGATCTTCAGCTTTATTACGAAATTTATCAAAAAACAGAGGAGAGAAAACCATGAGTCAATTTGCCAGCGTCAACCAGGAGGCCTGTATCGCTTGCGGCGCCTGCAACTCCGCAGCTCCTGACATTTTCGATCTGGACTACAGCGGAATTGCCGGAGTGATCTATGAAGGAGATAAGAATCGGGGCATAACAGCCATTGAACAGGATTTGCACGAAGAATTGCAGGAAGCCTTTGACAGCTGTCCAACCCACTGCATCCAGATTGCCGCCATTCCTTTTGCCTAAGGATTCATTTCATGATCGTGCCCTCATAAGCAGAAACGGGTGCCGCCCTTGACAAAGGACAGCACCCGTATTGTGTTCTGCTATTCGTCCAAACGCCGGTGAAACTCCATCTGTTCGATTTCACAGATGCCATCACCGCACTAAAAAGGGGTCCAGCATACTTTCGCCATCATAATAGATGATCCGCTCGCCCCAGTCCCTGCCCCCGTTTCAAAGCTTTGACCAGCCACAGGGGCGGACGCTCCTTCAGCATCCGCCCTAGTTGTTCAAGCTGCGGGATAATCTCCCTCCCCTGTTCGGACTGCAGGAGGATAATACCTGCTTTCATGACTGTTTTAGTGGCATCGCCGCCAATCTTCACTACAAATAAAACCGTACAATCCTGAATAAGATCCACCCTCTGCTGGAATTTATCGCATTCCTCCGTCTCCGGCTGCGGGGCCGGAAGCGGCCTTGTCTCCAGCAAGCGGTATCCCTTCTCCCCGAAATCAAAAATGGCAAATGATGTGCACTGCCCGAAATGACAATCCAGCGCTCTGCCCTCGTTGGACGCAAAGGCTATCTTCATCAGCTGATCCTCTCCTTGCTATTCATAATATTAGCGATTTGGTTCAGCAGATCGGCCGTTCCCCGGTAACCAACCGAAACGTTGGCCGGTGACCCAAAGCGGTTAAAGACAGGGAAGCCCAACGGAAAGTACGGAATGCCGTTCTTAAGCGCGGTCTGCTCCCCGTATGAATTGCTTAGCCACAGGTCGGCACCCCCAGCGGCCATCCGCTCCAGATCCTCCAGATCGCCAACCTGCACCGCTTCCGCGATCACAGCCACAGCCGGTGAAGCGGCGGAGATGACCGAGCCGAAGGACTTGATTCCGAGTTCCGAGAGACATTGGTACACCGCAACCAGATGATCGGGCTCAAGCGCGGCAAGAATCCGTTTCCCTCTAAAGACCGAACGGGTATCCAGCAAGCAATCGAGCAGAAACTGCCGCTGCCAGCGGTATTTATTCTGTCCTTCACTCTGGCTGAACTGCCGGAGGAACAGGAAGAATTCATCACTTTCCCGCAGGCCGGTTACACCGTGAAACATCTGATAAGGGATTTGCAGTTCCTCCTGCAGCAGTCTCGCACAAGGCTCCATCGAGCTGCCGATCGCAACCGTATACGTGCTCGTAAGCATCTCCCGTAAATAATCCAGCGGAATCCCTCCCCGGGAGAGTGCAGTATGCCCTGTCATTAAATGCCCGGTGAGCGAGGAGGACAAATCCGGCAGGACGATAACCTCGATGTCAAAAGAAGCTATCATTTCCTTCAGCTCCATCACATCCCCCGGTGTCAGATGGGATCCCGGCAGCAGATTGATCCGGCCCCGCTTCTTCTTCCGTGATAGCCTTCCGCGACTTCGGATGACTTTTTGGATCACGGAATAAACCGTTTTAGCATAACCTGATTCCAGAGAGCCCTCATAGTCGGGGAGGTACAACCCGCACATCAGCTTATCTTTGAACATCTCCTTGTGCTGCCTGTAATAAGTTTCAGCGGTTCCCAGTAGATCCTCGCCCACTACTTCTGTCAGGGAGGTGCCTATCAGCGCGACAACATCCGGATGATGCCTCTCCATGACCAGCCGGATCATCTCGCGGATGCCATCCCCACCCCCAAAAATCAAATTCTGCTCATGGATGGCAATGTTCTGCAGCGAAATCGGTTCGCGGAAATGGCGGGATAGCACCGTTTTCACTGATTCCGCGCAGCCCTGCGCACCATGCAGAACCGGTACGGCACGGTAAATCCCTTGTAGCGCAAGTACACCGCCAACCGATTGACTGGTCTGAAAGGGATTGACAGACAACGGCTTCGAGACTGCTCTGTCAGCCTTGTCCATAGCTTTCCACCTCCCACGGTGAACGCCGGCGGATCATTTTCCAGATGGGCTGCTCAAGGGTATCCATTAGATCCTGAGCAAATCTTCTAACTCCATCATAACCGGCATATCCCCCATGCTGCTCTTCATCGATGTTCATAAAAGGAATCCTTTCCTTCAGAGGCACAAACGCATTGCGTCCGCTCACGATCATCAGATCGGCCTTCCGTTCCCGGTACAGCTTAAGAATCCGGGTTTCATCGCTTTGGACGACCAGTAGTGTGTCCTCATGAATCCTCTCTTTTATCCGTGACAGATCCTCCTGTGCATTCTGATTCGTGCCAATGGCGGCGATTTTGATCCCCAGCTCATAGAGCAGCGAGATATAGATCCAGCTTTCAATGCCGTCGGTGAACAGCACAACCTTTTTGCCTTTGAGTGATTTGTAGCGGCGGAGGATTTCCTTATCAAGGCGTTCCTCTTCCCGGCGCATATAGCGGTGCAACTGTTTGTCCAGACCCTCATCCTGAAAGTGGAAGGAGAGCTGCCGCAGGGAGAAGCGAATCTCCCGGGAGCCGCAGAACGAGCCTTCAAAATAAGGAATACCGAAGGAGTCACGCATTTTCCGGGCCAAGGTAACCATCGAGCGGCTGCACACCAGCATATTCAGTTTGGCCTGATGGGCCGAGCGCAGCTCGCTGAACGTACATTCGCCGGCAATGCGCGAGATGACACGGATCCCTATTTTGGATAGCATAGCTTCAATTTCATGTCCTTCTTTGGAAAAATGATGATCGCCAATGAGATTAATATCAAAAGGGGTTAATTTCCTGGGGTCTGAATCACAGGTTCCAATGACTTTTTCGAACAGCGCTTCGCCCGCCTGGCGGTTTCCCATATTACCGCTCCCCATGAGTCCCGAATTATGCAGCGGAATGATCGGTATGCTCCATAGACCCTCGGCTTTACGGCACACCGTATCCAAATCTTCGGCGGTGAGGATCGTAATGCAGGTGGCATAGACGAATATACAGGGAGGACGATAGTGCTCCACGATATAGTTTATAGCTTCAAACAGTTTCTTTTGCCCGCCGAGAATAATATCCATTTCCGTAAGCCCCATGGAAAATCCGAATTTCGACAACGGCCCTCCCGGCATACCGGCTTCCAGCATGCTCCAACTGTTCTGAAGACAGCCGGACGTTCCGTGCACAAGGTGCGCGGCATCAGAGATAGGAAGCAGAACAGCCTGGGAGCCTTGAAATACACAACCCTTTGTGATCTCGCCAGGGCTCGGTGCGGCACAGCCTTTAGCAAACTGGCGGTTGTGCTCACAATCAGGCTCAATGTACAGATTCGGGATACCTTTGGGCATTGAACACCCCTCCTTCTTCTATTCTGCCTGCATAAAATAGTTGAGGTAACACATGCTTTCCAGCAGTTGCTCGTCAATGTTCCAAATTTATTTATTTATATTACTTTTATTCTAAATATAGTTCAATCTCAAAACGCGCACTCAGGCACATTGTCATAGTGCATGTTATAATTTGTGACCAACATATTACATTAAGCGTTTCCAAACAGGTTTTGTTCAGGTTTTCCGCGTGATCCCGGGAGCAGATCGCATATGTTTCTTGACATATTTCACGAGAAATCCATACATTCACTGCGTTAAGCACGCCTCAGTTATTGTCCCTTCTGTGAACAAACGCCGATAACCCGCTCTACGATCCTTAATCAAATGCAAAAAACCTTCTGTGTGATCGGCTCTTAAAGAGCACAAATCACAAGAAGGTTAACCTGCAGCAACAACTAGCACTCAATCAAATTGAATCTACATCTCCAGCAACAAGAACATCATTTCGTGTTCTTCATTGTTATTTACGAACTCCCCTGCCGGCTTAAAGCCAACACTGATATATAAAGCAATAGCCCGCTGATTAAACGCGGCCACGCTTAATCTGAATCGCTCAGGGCCGTACATCCGCCGGGCAAATTCCATACCGGACTCCAGAAAATCGCGCCCTTTGCCTCGTCCGGTGAGTTCCGGCTTTAAGCCAAGACCGATATCGAGCACCTTGTCACCTTTGTATAAACCTTCATGGATTCCGCCAGGAACCTGCGCGTTGCGCCCGTAACAGAAAAATCCGGCCAGTTCATTCTCAGGACTGATCACAGCATAATAGGAGCCGTCCAGCAGTTCTTGAATGTCTTTGGGATCGTCAGACAGATTGTACATCGCATACGGCGCTTCATATCTCCATTTCACGATTTCCCGCGCATCCTGCTCTTCCATGAGCCGGATTGTATAATGCAGCATCTCATCTCTCCTTTACAATAAACAGTCACTTATCCTCTACCTGAGTTTACACGGTTTACGGTACAGAAATAAACCGGCGAGAATACTCTCTCGCCGGTTCACTCCCTAAGGATCCGATAGGTTCCAGCTTCTGCCCGCTTATTCCACGCTGTCGCTGATCAGGATGGACAAGGCACTCTTCGCCTCCAGACGGAAGGTTAGCACCTCTGTTCCCTGCAGCTTCACAGCAATATTCTCCGCCTTCCCGCTGTCATTGAACAGCACGGCAGCAATCGACTGGTCCGTATTCTTGAAGGCAACGGAACGGATCACCTCATTGCCCGCAGCGGATGCAATGCGTACAGCCTGCGGGCGGATAATTTTGCTGAAATGAGCCAGCGCGTAATAATCCAGCGTATACACCAGCTTCCGGGTCTGCTGGTTAACCTGCACGATTCCGCGGCAGGTGCTTGTGCCAAAGCCTGGTACCGTAGGGCCGTTATGTTCATCCAGCGCCATATTCCACAGAATAAACGATTTGCTGTGATTGTTGAGAATTTCAATCCCGGTCCGCATGACATTCGAGAAGGCTTGCTCAAACGGCGGAATCCATTCTCCCCCGGAGCCTTCGGTAAAATGCACTTCTTTGCCGGCAAAGGCTTCAAAAAACTCCGATTGGGCCGACGGTTTCCCGCCGTACCAGTGCCAGGCTACACCGTCCACCTCTTCATTTGCCTGCTCTAATACTGTCAGCGGATAGTCGGGGCGGTCCCAGTTGTGATCATAGCTAAGAATTTTGGTTTCCAGCTGATGCGCTATAAATGCGGGTTTTAAATGTTTTTTAATAAAATCGATTTGCACCTCGGGTTGCATCAGCATGCTTGGATAATGAGCCGGTTCATATAAGGGTTCATTTTGCGGAGTGACCGCATAAATCGGCAGCCCTTTGTCAGCATAGGCCTGAATGTAACGCACGAAATAGTTCGCATAGGTGCCGTAGTGTTCTTTTTTCAATTGTCCGGCTTTCATCGATCCATTCGTTTTCATCCAGCCGGGAGCACTCCAAGGTGAAGCAAACAGCTTGATTGCCGGATTCAGCTTCAAGGCCTGCTGCAATAAAGGGATGATATCCCCTTCATCATGAGCCACTGAAAACCGGATCAGTTCCGGATCGGTTTCCTGTTCGGGCAGATCGTTGTAGCTGTATAAGGTTCGGGCATAATCGGATGCCCCCATCGGATTTCTTAATACAGACAGGCCAATTCCGTCCTGCGGATCGAACAGCTTGGTCATGACCTCTGCTTGCTGCTCCGCATCCAGCACCTGATGGATCAGATAAGCAGCCGAATCCGTAAAGGAAGCACCGAAGCCATCCATCTGCTGGTAGGTTAGGTTGTCATCAAGATCAACTACACTAATCTCCGCTCCCGAATCAACAGGCATCAGCTGCTCCGGAGACTGTTTCTGGAACAGCTCGCCTTCTCCCTTGGACTGGTAAATCAATAGCTCACGCATGTGTTTCCCTCCAGTTTCTATATTTTGGACCCATGCTTGCTCACGAATTATTTGATGCCCAATTTTTCTTTGTTCAGCTTCATCTTTTCACTGCGGATTTCCACGATCTTATCCCAGCTGTTGGCATCCAGGAAAGATTTGTAGCTGGTGAGGGTGCTGTCAAACTCTGCTTCGCTTTTGGACCGGATCATGCTTACCAGTGATGTGTTCCAGTTCGTATTAATTGCTGTTAATGCCCGTGCTTCCGGGGTACCTTGGTCAGGGTTAATGTTCTCAAGAATGAAATGCGGTTTCAGCTTGCCTTTGCCCCATTCCTGCATTTGTTTAATAGATTCAGGGAATGCGTCATCGCTGATAGATTTATGACGGTCATGCCCGAAGAACATAAATTCACCCATCCGGTAGTCTTTCTTGAATTTATCCGCATTGTTGAGCTGCAGGTCTTTAATGGCAGGCAGCAATTCCACCTTGCCCTGATCGTTTTTCTTATAGGTTTCACCTTCAATACCATAGTTCATCAGCATCTGGCCTTCTTCGCTGAGCAGGTAGGTGAACAGCTGAATGGCTTTGGCCGGGTCCTTGCTGTCTTTAGTAATGTAGCTGATCATCCAGCCGGTAATCCCGGACTGATTCAGGGTTGGCTGATTTCCAACAGTGCTTTGCGGACCGTCAATGGCAATATACTCCTTGCCCGGGTTGCCGCTCATGAAGATTTGCAGATTGCCCCCTTGCTGAGGTGTGCCGTCAAGGAAAATGGTAGCGTATTTGCCGGATTTCACTTTTTCCTCAAAAGCTGTTCCGTCATCGGCAAAGCTGTCATCGCTGATATTCCCGTCCCTATAGACGGCATTAAGCGTTCTCAGCCAAGCCAGATAATCTTCATCCAAATTGCGGTTGTAGAATCCGCCATTGCTGTCTTCGAGCGGCACTCCGATAAAGTCCTGCAGCACATCGCCCAGGGACCCGCTGCCTTCACCGATAGAGTTGAAGCCGAAAGGAATCATGTCCGGGAACTGTGTTTTGATTTTGCCCAATACACTCTTGAATTCTTCCGGGGTTCCCATGCTTGGCTTTCCAAGTGCTTCGTATACATCCTTGCGCACAATAAACGCTGTTTTGGCAGGAATGTTACCGCTGTCATAATCGGCTTGTGTATTGGAATAGTTCGGATAGCCATAAGTTTTTCCATCCTTCAACTGGAACCAGTTCAACGTGTCCTGGGCAGCAACCTTATTGAAATACGGATCATATTTTTCGGCCAGATCATTTAACGGAACCGCCCAATTTGCGGCTTTTTGCACGATTTGGGAGTTCGAGTCAAAGATGGTCAACAGATCCGGCATTTTGCCCCCGGCAAAAAATGTGTTTAATTTGGTATCGTCACCGGTAATGAATTTAATATTAATATTCAGATCCTCTTTGATCTTCTTGGTCACTACATCCTTGCCGAAATCGGTGTTCCACCAGTCTGCATTCACATACCAGGTAAGCTCAGTGGTTTCTTCCTTTTTGTCCAGCGTCCATGCCGGTTTTTCCGGGTCCGGTGTGTAACGGTCTTCTATGGATACCATGTTATTTTTAGATCCGCTTTTGGAATTGCCGCCTGATCCGCAGCCGCTGACTACCAGCATGACAGCCATCAGTGAAATACACAGCTTGAGCCCTTTTGTAGCGAATGTTCTGTTCATCTTTTTGTCCATTGTGTAACCTCCCATTTTTTTGTAAACGCTTACTCGAGACTTCACACCTGTCTGCTTTTTTCTCTACAGCTCTGCAAGTGACCTCTACTCTTTTACCGCCCCCATCATCATGCCAGAGATAAAGTACCTTTGTAGCAATGGATACATTACAACAATCGGCAAGGTGGTAATGACAATTGTCGCAAGTTGAACCCCTTTGGTGGTCGTTTCGATCACAGCTGATCCTCCGATATTCTGCATGGATTGCGTTTGAGACTGCACAATAATTTCATACAGCTTCATTTGCAGCGGATATAAGTTTTGATCGGTAATATATAGTTTGGTTGTCATGAAGTCGTTCCATTGTCCGACACCGTTGAACAAGGCAATCGTAGCCATAGCTGGCATGGACAGCGGGATGAATATTTTGAGAAAAACACGCCAATCGCCAGCTCCGTCGATCTTGGCTGATTCTTCTAGCGAATCCGGCACATTTCTGAAGAAATTCATCAGTATGACAACATCGTAATAGCTGAAGAGTGCGGGAATAATGTAGACCCAGAAGCTGTCGAGCATTCCCAGGGATTTGATCAGCAGGTAGGTTGGAATCATCCCGCCCGAGAAAAACATGGTGATGACGCCCATGGCCACGTACAGCTTGCGGCCGCGTAAATATTTTTTGCTGAGCGCATAACCGACCATCGCACAGAAGAATACATGGGTAATGACGCCGATCAGCGTTTTGGACACCGAGATAAAAAACGATTGCCAGATGCTGCTGTCCCGGAAGACGGCGCGGTAATTTTCCAGTGAGAACTCTTTGGACCAGAATATAAACCCGCCTTCCGCCAGCGCCCGGCCTGAACTGAGTGAAGAAATAATGACATTCCACAAAGGGACTAGAATAACAACGGTAACAAGCACTAGCAGCGTTATATTAATGGCATCGAAGATTCGGCTGTCGAGATCTTCCTTAACCGCCTTTCGATTCATGGGAAGGCCTCCTTCTATAGGACTGATTGATTGTCATTCAATTTGCTGGTAATCTGGTTGGCGGTCAGCAGCAGAATCACCGATACAATGGATACGCCCAGACCAACAGCAGTAGCATAGGAGAAATCACCCTGTGTCATCCCCATACGGTACACGTAGGAGTTAATGACTTCCGCTTTAACCCGGTTTTGCGAATTCATGAGTACGAGCGTTTGATCCAGGTTCGATCCCAATAAACCGCTTACAGTTAAGATCAGATTTAGACTGATAATCGGCTTCATGTTAGGCAAGGTAATATTCCAGATTTGTCTCATCCGGCCTGCGCCATCAATTTTGGCTGCTTCATAATAGGTAGGATCGATCTTGGACATGATGGCCAAATACAGAATCGTTCCCCAGCCTGCCTCTTTCCAGATATCCGACAAGGTGGCAATCCACCAGTACTTCCCGGCATCCAGCAGAATGTTCTGCGGTTTCGAAATAATCCCCAGATTAAGCAGCAGCTCGTTGAACAGTCCGGTAGTCGAGAACCAGGTAATCAGCATGCCGCCGAGCACGATCCAGGACAAAAAGTGCGGCAGATAGGAGATGGTCTGTACCCATTTCTTGAAACGTCCCATGTTCAATTCATAAATCATAATGGATAGAATGATGGGAATAACAAAGCCGATGGCCAGCTTCAGAAAGCTGATTCCCAAGGTATTGATGACTGCGTCCCAGAAGTATTTGTCGGACAGAATTATTTTGAAATTATCCAGTCCGACCCAAGGAGCAGTATCCAGCGTATCAATGACCGTGTAATTCTTAAAAGCAATGGACAAGCCGTAAATCGGAATGTAGCAAAAAATAATCATAAAAATAATGCCCGGAAGAACCATGGACTGAATCTCCCATTGCCTCTTATAATCAACCACGAATTCTTTGATCTTTTGCCCCATGGATCTCTTCCCGGCTGACGGTATGGTGGCTAATTTATTCACATTCCGCACTCCCCTCGTATGAAAGTCCAAGCTATAAAAACGTTTTTATTTTTGACCGTGAAAACCCCCTAGCACATAATTATAAAAATAGACCGGAATTGTTGCTCCCTTGTTGCCCTCTATCTCTGCTTAATTCCGGCCGATCTTCACTTGACTAGAACCCCGCACGACCAGTTCCCCGGCCAATTTCTGTGCCTGTCCCTGCTCTTTCTGCTGAATCATGCGGACCAGGTGGTCTATAGCCATAATTCCTTGTCTGGCGATCTGATTGCGCACCGTGGTAAGCGGTGGTGAATAATACGGAGCGATATCAATATCATCGAACCCTATTACGCTGATGTCCGAGGGGACTTCGTAGCCATAGGTCTTCAATGCCTGAATACATCCCATCGCACTCACGTCATTTCCGGCTAAAAAGGCATCGGGTATATCGTCAGGATTGAGGTGGAGATAGGATTTCACGGCAATATAAGTACTTTCTTCCTCAAAATAACCTTGCAGAATATACTCATTCTTAATAGGCAGCTGTGCCTCACGCAGGGCGGCCAGATATCCTTCCTTACGCTGAACACTGTCCAGCATCGTATCTACCCCGGATATGTAGGCAATTTTTTTGTGCCCGAGATTGATCAAGTACTTGGCAGCCTCATAGCCAGCGATATAGGAATCGAATATTACGCTGCCCATCGTTTCGTTCTCGATCACCCGGTCCAGGAATACTGTCTTGATCTTGTCTTTCAGCATCACGTTGATGTCATCGTCATCAATTTTGAGTTCTTCGTAAATAATGACCCCATCCACGCGCCGGCCCAGGATATTGCTCATAATCACTTGTTTATCCTTGGTAACAAACACATTCAGTCCGTATCCTAAACGGTCGCACTCACGGGCCATGGTTTCAACCAGCTTATAAAAATATGGACCCGTAACACTTGTAGTGAAGAACCCGAGCATTTTGGTCGTACCGGACTTTAACAGCTTGCCGTTCAGGTTCGGAATATAATTCAACCGCTGAGCAACCTTGAGCACATGGGATTTGGTCTCCGGACTCAGCACATCCACATCATTTAATGCGTTAGACACGGTAGAAATAGAGACGCCAGCCTCTCTGGCAACGTCCTTGATTGTTATCTTTGCCATGAAATTCGTCCTTTGCTATAAAAACGTTTTTATAAATTTAAATTATCATAAAACCGTTTTCATTTCAATAGCTAATTTGAAAACATTAACAGCCCTCCGGCAAACCGAAAGGCTTGGTGAAACCCTACTTCTCCACAAAAAGAAAGCACCTCAAAATAGAAGTAGTTGCTTACAACGGCAGTCCATCCTCCAGCTTGCTCAGCGCTTCATCCAGCACTGCCGCGAAATCCTCTTCCGGGTGTTCTGCATAATGAAGCATGACCGAGATGTTCACACCGATGACCGCTCCCGCAAAAGTGCGAACTGCGAGATCATTCGGCTGACGGCCAACACGCCCTGCTACCATCTCCGCGATCAGCTGCATCATCTGCGTCATGCTGTTCATCATCGCTGACCACAGCTCGGGAATCGCAATCACAAGCTGATTCCGTTCGCGCATCGTAGCCAGCTCATCTTCAGACATATCAAGCACCTCGGACATCATGGCGTTTTTGAGTGCCTGGAGCGGACTAAGTTCGGACGGCTGTGCCTCAAAGGCAGACACGAGCAGAGGATCATAATTATCACGGGTCAGCACATCCTCCTTACTTGAGAAGTAACGAAAAAAAGTGCTGTAGGAAATTTCAGCAGCTTCGGCAATCTGTTCCACAGTGGTTGATTTATAGCCTTGCTCACGGAACAGCCGCAGCGCATGCCGTTGAACCTCTGCCATGGACTTCGCCTTTTTACGTTCACGCAATCCCATATTTCGTTTCCCGCCTGTAGGCATAGTACACACATCCTGTCCTGTTAGAATTAACTTGTAATGAATTCTTCCCTTATCTCCGTATCAGTTCACAATAAGTTCTACTACTCCCTGTCCCCCGTCCACAATAACACGGTCGCCGGTCTTCAGCCTTGCTGTCGCACTGCCGCAGCCGACAACAGCCGGGATCCCCAATTCCCTGGCTACGATAGCCGCATGTGACAACGGCGCACCGATGTCGGTTATAATGGCCGCAGCTCTTGGAAACAGTGGTGTCCAGCCCACATTGATCGTCGAAGCCACCAGAATTTCACCGGATTGAAACTGCTCTCCCTCTTCCGGTTTGGCCATTACACGCACCTGCCCTTCAACCCTTCCTGCAGCACCGGCAGAACCCTTCAGCCTTTCGGCATAAGGGTGTTCAGATAAGAGAATCGGTTGGGAAGCATCGTAGTAATCCAGCCGCCGGTGCGGGTCCTTAGCCCACTTGAACGGTTCGAAACGTCCCCGGAGCATCGAAGGCAGCGGCGGCAATGACTGATACCTTGCATACGTCTGCTTGCGTGCAGAAAAATATTGTACAGCAGTCAGATTGCCTGAAGCAAGCCAATTCAGAATCTCATCCAGATATAGAAAAAAGACATCCTCTCCAATTCCCGCAAGCTCACCCGCTTTAAGCGCAAAAGCGCGGTTCACCCGCATCGTTCGGGTCCATTCGGAACGGACGGTTTCCCGCAGCCGCGGGCCCTCCGAGGCTGCCTCTATCCGCCGGGCAATCCGCTTGGCCTTTGCCGGATACTGCCGTTCGAACGCCTTCAAGGCTTCTCCGCTCCGGACCCGCTGTCTCTGCAGGATGTCCTCCACGTCCATAGGGGCCTTGCGGAACTCAGCGATCTGCTTGTCCAGCCACGTATCGTCTTCTCCCGGGTCAGGATACGATAATTCCATTTCATTCGGTCCCCGGTGGCCATACTTCACAAGGTATTCCTTCCGGCTCATTTCTCCCTTTATTACTCTGGATATTCCGATCAGCGGTCCCAGGCTTTCCAGCTGGGCGGCTTCCCCGGCGTTGGACAGCAGCATATTGGCCTTTTCTTCTCCGACCGCCTCGCTGAGCTGCTTATGCAGCTTCTCAAATTTCTGCATTTGGGCAGAGGGTGCTTCCAGTGCCGACCACAGTGCCTTGACATTCTGCGGCCACAGCTCCTGCCTCCAGAGCGACAGCAGTTCCTCGCGGGTTGTTGCAGCTTGGAGGCGGGTTGTCAGCCGTGTGCACCACTCTGGTGAATCATTCAGGAACTGCGGAAGGGTTCTAACGGTCTCGCGAGTTTGTTTCATACTGTGCATCATCTTGGGAAGCACTGTCTTGAGCAGCTCCCGTTTGGTAAATGGATATACCGGCAGTACCATGCCTTCAGGAAGCTCTCCAAACACCCGGCTCATTTTCTTCCATATCGACTTGGTGTTCAGTCCAAATGCCGAGAACATTGATACGGAAAGACTAACATTAGTGTACACCCTTCCGCAAATATTGCCGGACATCACATAATGTCCCGGAATAATATTGTACTCTTCATCCAAGGAGCGCAGGATAGACCAGGTCAGAGGTGTTAAGACACCGGAGATGGATTCGCCCACATTGGTATTGGTCCAGAGAAAATCACCGGCCAGCGAGTCGTTGATCTCGAATGTATTGCGGTTTCCCGGGTTCAAGGTCGTAACCGGTCTCGTCTGCAGGAGGTAGACCCGCCCCTTTGCGACCGCCCACTCGATATCTTGGGGAGCTCCCAGCTCCTTCTCCAGCCGGCATGCGTACCGGTATAACTTGACTGCATACCGCTTGAAATCTCCCGGGCCTTCATATCTGCCCCGGTTCCTTGCGAGTGTGAAGGAATATGCGTTGCTCTCCCCTGAAACTAACTGCTCTCCCAGCCCATAGACATAATTCCCCGGCAGAACCGTGCGGCTGCCTGTAATGGGGTCGGCGGTGAACAGGACTCCGGAGATTTCCGAGTGAATCATCAGCTGCACTACAATGGCAACCTTATGGGAGGAGTCCATGTCCTGCATGGAGCTGTAGACTTGAACCCGTTCGCTATCCTTTGATTGATAGACCGTGTACATAGCTTCGCGAATCTGTTCGTCTGTCTCCACGTCCAGCACCGTTTCGAATTCCCCGGCAAAAGATGCCTCCGCCGAATCTTCACTTAAGGCCGAAGATCTGACTGCAAATCGTGCATTTCTATATGACATGCGGATTTTCCGCAGCCTGGCTGCACTTTCAGTCCAAGCCTCTTCCTTTAATTTATCGCCTTCAAAGGCCGAAGGAAAGACAACAAATCCCTCCGGCACAGGATAACCGGCCTGAAGCATTCTGGAGAGCATCGCTCCCTTACCTCCTGCTTCGACGTATTGCTCCGGGCTTAGCTGGGCGAATCCTCGGATCATCTGTCCCATATTCAATTGCTCCTTTTGATATATTTGAAACTTTATTTAACTTGAAACTTAGTTTCTTTTAATACTTTATTCCATTATTGTGTTAACCGTCAAGCTTTACTTCATCAATATATTGAACTTATAATTCTTCTATTTTGGGATTGGCCGTGACTACAGAGAATGTTTGGACTTCCGGCCGCTGTTGTCTCCCGATTTCTTGATTTATACCGCTACTTGCGGTTGAAATCCGGAGAAAAAGGCGGTCGCTATCGCTCCTACAGTTCCAAAATCCCCCTCCGCCACTTATCCCTAAATGTAATTCTCAAGTTCAATCTATTTAGGTAGTTCTTCAGTTCAACTGATATAGTTGATTAATTTCACCAAACAAAAAGAGACGTCCCTTTAGCCATGAAATGGCTGCTTGGGACACCCCTCGTTTGGTGAACAGGATAGACATGAGTACTTGGTGCGAATGCTCCGCGACCGGACTGTTGTTCCAATCACTGTGGTCCACACTATTTTGAACTTATTTTGCAAAATATCAACGGTTTCGATAGAATAAAATTAATTTATTACGTGCCATCAAATATTTTAAGATTGTAATATCTAGCCCATCGAGATATTAACATTCCAGAAGGAGGGTTGTCTTATGTCAAGTCATGAACAAGATCAACCTACGGAGCTGCAGGAACAACTCACCCTACTCATGCGTGGACTGGGAACCCGAACGGTAATCTATCAGCAAAACGTAGCCGCTTCCCTCGGGTTATACAATAATGATTTTTTATCCGTAGACATTCTGCGTGAGAAAGGTCCGATTACGGCCGGGGAACTGTCCAAACTGACCGGGCTGACCACAGGCAGCGTTACTGCATTAATTGACCGGCTTGAAAAAAGCGGATATGTCCGCAGGCAAAATGATCCCAATGACCGCCGCAAAGTGATTATTGTCCCGTTGTATGAGAATAAGGAAGAGGTAAGCAGCACCTACCTCAAGCTTCACTCAGAAATGCTGAACCTTGCTTCCTCGTATACGGCAGAAGAGCTTGAACTCATCACACAATTTTTGGGCAAGGCAAGTACGGTTCTGGAAGACCAGATTTATCAGCTTAGCTCTGCTACACTCAGCAAGCCCTCTTCCTGAATCCTCTGCTGCCACAAGCGGAAACGGCTTTGCCGTCTTCAAAAGGACGATATCCAGCGGTCGAATGGCCCGGGATATCGTCCTCTTTTCACATGCGGGATTGCTGCAAAAGCCATCTTTGCTTATTAAAACGGCAGGCCGGCATAAGCATTATGACTCGGTCTGCCGTTGATATGCGAATTTTTGGACAGCTTAGCCGCGTAGAATTTGAACCATGGATTCAAAGCCGCTGCTGGCCAGATGAGGATGTCTCAAGCAGGCTCTCCGGTATGCCTTGAGGATTTCGCCGTGAAGCGGATGTTCGGCCGGAACCCCTAACCGGGAGGCAAGCACTGCGCTTAAACCGGCAGTCCGAATTTCTTCCTGGAGAAGCACAGCTTCCTGATCATTAGGGTCGCCATAGAGAAGTGCGGAAGTAATGGCCGACACCAGATACGAGGTCTCTAGACCAAGCTCATGGGCAAGCATAGCAGGCCGCAGCAGCCGGTCGTTTGGTGAAAGCTTGCGAAGCGGGGAACGGGCTACGCGCGATATTTTATCGTTGAAGTTCGGGTTGATGAACCGGTCCATGATCTTATGGATATATCTGTCGTGCGCCGCAGGATCAAAACCGTATAAATGGACCAGCAACGCGCCGGTCTCCTGCAGCACTCCGCGGACACGGTCCTTAATTCCGGGGTCGGACATCGCCTCCTGAATGCTGGAGCAGCCCTCCAGGTAACCAAAATACGCTGCGCTGCAATGCCCGGTATTCACCGTAAACAGCTTCCGTTCAAGATAGGAATCGAGGGAGTCTACATAATGGACGCCTTTGATTTCCGTATAATCAGCGATTAATTCGCTGCGGGGAATGACCCATTCACTGAACGGCTCCACTACGATTTCCAGCGGATCTTTATGCGTCTGTACTGGAACGATGCGATCCACCATAACATCGGGGAAGGCGACACAGCGGTCTGCACGCCCCTTTAAAGGCTGCTTTAAATGGCGGTAGACCAGATTTTTAAGCTTTTGGCTGCTCCCTACGCCATTCTCGCAGGCAATAATATGAAGCGGCTTCGGATAGGCGTTGCTGTTTAGCCTGTTCTCAATACCCTGCGCGATGGCTCCGGCAATGTCCTTCAGCGCTGTTAGCCCGACCGCTGTCGTCACGATCTCAGCCTCTGCTACAGCTTGGGCCACCTGTTCCTGGTCCTTCAGATGAAGGGCGGTTACATTCTCCACAATAAAGCGGTCCCGCTCATCATTGGCAAGGGTAACAGGATAGCGCCCCCGTTCCTGCAGCTGAGCGATTTTCAGCCTATTTCTTCCGACAAAACAAACCTCATAACCGGAGTCTGACAGCACTGGACCGATAAATCCCCGGCCAATATTGCCCGCTCCAAAATGTACGGCTCTCAAATCGGTGTCCCCCTTAAGTAATTTCAACTCTTTATAATTTCACAAATTATAGTTGTTATACGCAGAAATTAGTACACTGTAGTGTTTTATACCTGCACACCAGAGATTTCGAAGCAACTCCGGGAAACTACGTGATCGAAGTCCAAAAGACTCAGGCTTTCGGTCTGGTGATGCGGCATATCAAATTCAAGAAAGCGGGTAATGGCATTCGGGATCACCACACAGAACATTCC
This sequence comes from Paenibacillus sp. FSL M7-1046, assembly GCF_038007405.1. NCBI lineage: Bacteria > Bacillati > Bacillota > Bacilli > Caryophanales > Paenibacillaceae > Paenibacillus > Paenibacillus sp. FSL M7-1046. The sequence goes on from NZ_JBBOXB010000001.1 coordinate 7,030,729, forward strand.
AGCAGCAGCTGCAGCTCTTGCGCCGTTTGGCGAATCCTCAATAGCGACTGCCTCATGTGGTTTAATGTCAAGAGAGGACATGACCTGGTTATACAACTCCGGATCAGGCTTCACCTTCTCCACATGATCGGAGGTGCGGATGCTCTCGAAATAATCGCGTATGCCCAGCAGCTCCAAATGCCGTTCCACCCAGTCCATAGAGGAGCTGGAAGCAAGGCCAATCCGCAGTCCGGCGTCCTTGGCAGCATCCAGATATTGCTGAATTCCCGGCCGCATCTGTTCCAGCTCCATCAGCTTGCTGTGCCTCTGCTGGACCGCTATTCTGAATGCCATCCGGTCGATAGGCAGCTTAAGGTCAGTCATCAAATATTCGTAGGGATTAAAACTGTTAAGGCTGGTGCCTATGCAAGTAGAATACTGTTCCAGCGACAGGTCTACCCCATGCTCTCCATAGGCTTCGCTAAAAGCGGTGTACCAAGCTGTTTCCGTGTCGATAATCGTTCCGTCAAAATCAAATATAATCCCTTTGATCAAATCAACCATCTCCCTCGCAGTAGTCCGGTAAGCTAAGCTCACACAAAAGCGTGCAATTCGCCTCCAAAAATGCTTCCGGCTGGCGTCTGTCTGTAAAAACCATAACAAAGGTTTTCTGCCCGCGTCAACCGGGGCAGCTTATCTTCCATCACATGAGTACGGTTACAATTGCACAAAAACGAAACCGGGGACAAACCTAAAAAAACGCTTTCCCGGTCGCTCCTGTTTGCACCAAAAAAACCTTTCTGTGCAAAGGATTTCGTGTTTCTATGTCTTGCGGCCGGGACTCTGCGTATGATGCATTTCAAGAAGACCGGCAACCCCTCAACAAAAAAAATTTCTACTCTGCTGATTGGGCTTGGTCCCGTATGCCTTGCCGCTGGCAAGTTTTGCTTTGACTTTTCAAAACTTTCCGGGTTATACTTTATCTACGCTTAATTTCCAGCCTTTGGGCAGGAAAGCGGGGGAACCAGTCTTTTGGGGCGAATCATTCACAGAATGTAGGGTACCATCTTACCCGAGTCCGTCAGCTAACCTCGTCAGTAGTGGATGGGTCTGCTTTTTTAGGTATATTCATAACCAGAGACCCTTGCTAAGGGTCTCTTTTTTGTATTCACATGACCCTGCTGGCAGCAGTTTGGCTATCGACCTCAAGGCTCCCTTACTTCTCACACTATGAGACCAAGGAGAGATGCAAGTGCAAAAGATAAGGTACATAACGGATATCAGCAAGGTTGCCATGCTGTCTGAAACGGAGAAAGAAAAGCTGAAGGAGATCACCGGCAAATTCGCCTTTCGGGTCAATGACTATTATCTGTCGCTGATCGACTGGGACGACCCGGGTGATCCGATCCGCAGGCTCGTCATTCCAAGTGAAGGTGAACTTGCGGAGTACGGCTGCTGGGATGCATCCGATGAGGGAATGAATTATGTAGTGCCGGGATGTCAGCACAAATACAGAACAACAGCCCTTCTGATTGTCTCCGAGGTGTGTGGAGCTTACTGCCGCTACTGCTTCCGCAAGCGCCTGTTCCGCAATGATGTGAAGGAAGCACAAACCGATGTGGCTCCGGGCTTGGAATACATCAGGAATCATCCTGAGATCAATAATGTGCTGCTTACCGGCGGAGACAGCCTGATTCTCTCTACCTCCAAGCTGCGCTTCATCATCGAAAGTCTGAGATCCATTGACCATGTGAAGATTATCCGGCTGGGCTCCAAAATCCCCGTATTTAATCCCATGCGCATTTATCAGGACGAAGAACTGCTGGAACTAATCCGTACCTATTCATCGGAGGACAAACGCATTTACGTCATGGCGCATATTAATCATCCCCGGGAAATTACGCCCGAAGCCAAACAAGCATTCAGAGCACTTCATAATGCCGGGGCAATCGTGGTTAATCAAACGCCGGTGCTGAAAGGCATCAACGATGATCCGGCGGTACTCGGAGAACTGCTCGACCGGCTGTCCTGGGCCGGAGTCACTCCCTATTATTTCTTCGTGAACCGGCCCATTGCCGGCAACCGCGAGTTCGTTCTGCCGCTGGAGCGTGTCTACAACATTGTTGAGGAAGCCAAGGCCAGAACCTCAGGTCTGGGTAAAAGAGTCCGTCTATCCATGAGCCACTCCTCCGGCAAAATCGAGATACTGGCGATTGAAGACGGCATGGCCTATCTGAAATACCATCAGTCCAGAGCGCAGGAGTACGGCAAATTTATGATCCTGGAATGTCCACCGGATGCAGAATGGTTCGATGATCTTCCCGGCAGCGAGAAGCACTGGACCCATCCTGCTTACACTTCCCAGATCCCGCAGCTCCTATAAAAGCCAGCACAGTCCCCTTGTATCAGCATCGGGACTGTTTAGCGTGCTTACCGGCTATTCCATCCCCTGTGAGAACAGCTTGCTGATGAGTGCTCTCCGGCTGGATACGCCGGTCTTGGAGAAGATCGATTTCAGGTGATCCTGTACGGTGTACGCAGAAATATGCAGCGACTCCGCCAGCTCCTTGGTAGATAATCCCCGGGACAGCATCTCGGCCAGCTGCTTCTCCCTGGCGGTCAGCTGGCAGGCATCGGCCAGCAGCCGGAAGATCTCCGAGGACTTGGCATAGACAAAGGCAACGGCCAGCTCCGTCTTCCCGCCGCTTCCTTCAAGCCTGCTGGCCGTAACTGTCAAGTATGCCCCATCCTCGACACGCAGGCATAATTTCGCCTTGGAAGGCAACCCTCCTGGTTCCGTATTCTCGCCAAGTGCCCGCAGGCATACGGCGTTGACCGGCCGGGGAAGAACTCCGTGATCCAAACGTTCCAGCTGTTGCAGACGGTTCATCCAATATTGAGCCGCACTATTCGCGCTGACCGGAAGCAGCTGGTCCGTCAGAATCATGATTCCACTGTCCTCCGGTGCGCTATCCATCCGTCCCAGAGGGGGCTCGGAGGCATAGCTGCGGAGTGCGCCGGCAATCAGCGGAACAACAGATGATATCACCGCACACTCCCGCTCCTGAAAAGGAGGTTCGTGCTGTGACCGGAACAAGGTTAAGAACCCCCAGCAGCCACCGCCTTCAACCAGCGCAGCCCGGAGCTCGTCTCCCAGGCCCGCAGGCTGGAGTACGTTGCGGTAACGTTCACTCCGCCCGGGCTGCCCTTCCGTTACGCCACTTAAACAGGCGACCGGCACTGCCGCAGCAGCCAACTGCTCATATTTCATATAATCCTCATGCAGATATTCATATTCAAACAGCTGCGGGTGCAGCTCCTCAAGACCCTGCTCTGTGATCGCCCCGGTGGACAGCAGCGTATGCGGGTCCACGGTAGTGCAGCAGGCAGCGGTAAACGGAATGTACTGCCGCAGCTTGGAGATTACCGCCTCCCTGTATTGCGGAGATGTCATTCTCATCTCCTGCCGGTTGATTTCCAGCATCCTCAAGCCTTTTAGAACCTCGCTCATCCTGATGTCCTTTCCAAATCCCACATATGTGGGATAGCCTATTCCGTGTTTAATCCTGATAATTAGTAATAATTCTTATTATATATCAGGAGAACTCACATTCAAGCTATAGAGACAGGAGCAGATATCATGCAAGAGAAACATTTACATCATGCCAGAGACTGGGAGCATCCCGATGTTCAGCATTACGAGACAACAATCGCTGCCAAAATACCGGGGTATCCTCTGCTATATGACATCATGGAGCAATTGCTGAGTGCACACCTCGGCGGTGAAACTCCGGCAGACCTGCTGATTGTCGGGGCCGGAGGCGGACAAGAATTGATAACCCTCGGCGCACAGCATGAGCACTGGCGGCTCACTGGCATTGATCTGTCAACGGCAATGCTTGAGCTTGCCCGGCAGCGGATGCAGCGCACGGAGCTGGCCGCTGAAATTACTCTCCAGCAGAGCACGGTTGATGAACTTGATAAGAACAAGCTGTTTGACGCTGCCACATGCATGCTAGTGCTTCACTTTGTCAAGGAAACCGGACAGAAGCAGCGGATGCTGGAAGAAATCCATAGCCGGCTTCAGGAGGGGGCGATACTCGTTGTGGCAACCTTAAGCGGGGACGTCCGTTCTATCCCCGGGTCCTTGCCGCTAAAAGCATGGAAAAACCACATGCTGGCTGGCGGGATTTCCGGGCAGGAATGCGAATGGTTCGAGCATTCCATCGGTGAAACCTCCTTCCCCCTTCCGGAACATGAACTTCTGGCGTTGCTCGCAAGCAGCGGGTTCTCCGGTGTCACCCGCTTTTTCAGCTCCTATCTGATTGATGGCTGGTTCGCTGTGAAGCAAGGAAAAGAGGTTGCGAAATGAAAACAGATATAGTGGTTGTCGGCGGGTATGGCCATGTCGGCGCAGAAATATGCCGGCTTCTGGGAGAACAGCATCCTGGAGTGGTATATGCGGCGGGACGAAGCCTGGAACGTGCGGAACAATTCTGCAGGACGACAGACGGCAAAGTGAAGCCGCTGCGGCTTAGTGTGGGAGAAGCGGTAGATGGAGAACTGCTGAAGCGGACCAAGCTGGTGGTCATGTGCCTGGATCAGCAGGATACCGCGTTTGCGGAGGCTTGCCTGCGCAGCGGAACCCATTATGTCGATGTGTCGGCAAATGGGGAATACTTCCGGCTGCTTCAGAGCCTGGGAGACACAGTGGCCGGGCTCAAGGGCACGGCTGTTCTAAGCGTGGGGCTTGCTCCCGGGTTAACCAATCTGCTATCCCTCAAAGCGGTGAATGAACTGGATACACGTGAGCGCATCGATATCTCCATCATGCTGGGTCTGGGTGACAGCCACGGCCAAGCTGCCCTGGAATGGACGGTTGATAGTCTCGGCTCTGCCTTTGAGCGTGTGGAGCAAGGACGCAAGGTTGCCGCAAGAAGCTTCACGGAACGTAAGCAGGTGAATTTCGGAGGTACGCCGGGAACGCGCAAGACCTACCTTTTCCCTTTTTCCGATCAGCAGATCCTGCCCTATACCTTGAAAGTCCCTTCTGTCGCTACACGTTTATGCTTTGATTCCCGGTCGGCCACCTCCGGCATCGCTCTTATGCGAAAAATTGGCTTAACCGCCCTCTTCCGCAACAAAGTCATCCGCAAGCTCACGGTCCAGGCTTTCGGCAAACTTCGGCTGGGTTCAGAACAATATGCCGTCAAAGTCGATGCTTATGGTGTTCGGGGCGCTAAAGCTGTTGTCATGGAAGCCGGTATCGAAGGAATGCGGGAATCCGCAATCACTGCCAGAGTGGCCGCCGGGGTTGCCCTGAGTGTATATGAGGAAACCCATCCGGCGGGAATACATCATATTGAGCAGCTGTTCAAGCTTCAGGCAAACGGTACGCAGCTCTCCTTGAGTTCAGCAGCCGGGGCCTCCGGCAGAGCCGATTATCCCCTTGACGGGCTTACGTTCTGGTCCGTTGTCCGCTCGCAGTAAGAGGTTCCCGATCTTTATCCTCTTGGCAATTCAATGAGGAATGTCGAGCCCTGGCCCGGCTTGCTGCTCACAATAATCCGTCCCCCGCACAGGTCGACAATCCGTTTGGCCAAAGGCAGTCCGAGCCCGTTCCCGTAAGAAGCCCGTGCTTTGTCGCCCTGGTAGAACTTTTCAAAGATATGCCGCTGCACCTCCGGGGTCATGCCGATTCCGGTATCGGTAATTTCAACACTCACGTTCTGTGGGGATTCGGTCAAGGTGACGGACAGGTTCCCGTATTCTCTTGAGAATTTTACCGCATTCCCCAGAATGTTAATCCATACCTGCATCAGCAGCTCTTCGCTGCCATAGAAGCCAGTCTCTGCCAACTGAATCTCCAGATCCAGCTGTTTGCCGCTCCACTGCGGCTCCAGGAGAAGAAGCGCCTGGCGGATCTGCTCATCCAGACTGAACTCTGTTTTTTCAATGATGATTTCCTGGTTCTCCAGCTTCGACAGCTTCAGAATATTGTTGGTCAGCATGGATAATTGCCTGGTGCTGCTAATGATCTTGCCCGCGTATTCCTCTCTCTCCTCGGCCGGAAGATCCGAATTCTGCAACAGTGCAGCATAGCCCTCAATGGCTGTGATAGGCGTCTTGAACTCATGGGATACATTCGTGACAAAATCGGTTCTTAGTGTTTCAATCCCTTGGAGCTCTTGAACCATCTTATTGAAATCCTTGGCCATCTCCCGGAATTCTTCAATCTTAATATTCTCATACAACTGAACATTAAAGTTGCCTTTGGCGACTTCCTTGGTTGCTTCTCTCAGTCTGCTGATGGGAAGCAATATTTTTTGCCCGATGACGGCAGTGATAAGCGTTCCAGTAAGGATCCCCGTAAGCAGTACCGCTGCCAGAAATCCGAAGGCGTGGAATTGGCCCGGCTCGATGATTGTGAACCTCTTTATAATGAAAATTATAGTCATCATAAACACCGCAGAAGACAGCATGATCATAAATACCAGCATCACAAAGGCGAACCATAAATTGCTGAACCTCTTTTTCATATATGCTTCACCGCCTTATACCCGAGTCCCCGGACCGTTACAATCTCAAACTCCGTATATTCCCTGAAACGTTCCCGCAGCCGGTTGATATGCACATCCACTGTCCGGGCATCTGTCTCCGTATCCATCCCCCAGATTTCATCCATCAGCTGCTGCCTGGTAAATATTTTGTTTGGATAAGCAATCAGCTTATATAGCAGGAAAAATTCTTTCTGCGGGAGAACCGTATTCTCCCCATCCCTGTAGACCGTTACAGAATCATAATCGAGGGTCACCCCGCCCACAGTCAGCTTGCGTTCATTGACAATCTGCGCCCGGCGCAGCAAAGCCCCCACCCGCAGTACCATCTCATTGATATCAATCGGCTTCACCATATAATCGTCCGTGCCGACAAGGAACCCTTTTTGCTTGTCCTGAAAGCTGTCTTTGGCAGTAATGATCAGCACAGGCAGATTGTTATTGGATTGCCTCAGATGCTCAATCAGCTCGTAACCGTCCACTTGAGGCATCATAATATCAGAAATAATCAAATCTATATATTCCGCTTCCAAAATATCCAGTGCACTCTGGCCATCCTCTGCTGCAAGCACCCTGTACCCATGTTTCCCAAGCACTGTACAGATCAGCTGGCGCAACGTCTCATTATCTTCCACAACAAGTATAGTAATCATGAAATCACCTGCATTCTTTAGCCTTTGAATAAATTATAGTCTTTCCCTGTAGCCGGAAGCCAGTTGATGTTCAGTTCATATTCGTATGATATGCTGTCAGCAATTCATCAAGCTAGCTTTATTTGAAAGGAAGGTTTACAGATATGCTGCAGCTAAAAAACATCAGCAAGAGCTACACGACAGGAGATTTCACACAGGTAGCGCTCGATAAGGTCAGCCTCAATTTACGGGAAAATGAATTTGTCGCCATCCTGGGTCCCAGCGGCTCGGGTAAAACCACCTGCCTGAACATCATCGGCGGGCTGGATCAATATGACAGCGGAGACCTGATCATTAACGGTAAATCCACACAGAACTTTCAGGACAGCGATTGGGATGCTTACCGTAATAATAGCGTCGGCTTCATCTTTCAAAGCTATAATCTGATTGCGCATCTGAGTATTATGGACAATGTCGAGCTGGGCATGACCCTCAGCGGTGTCCCCGCAGCCGAGAAACGGCACAAGGCAAAAGAGGTGCTGGAGAAGGTTGGCCTTAAGGATCATCTGCACAAGAAGCCGAACCAGCTGTCCGGCGGTCAAATGCAGCGTGTAGCCATCGCCCGGGCGCTCGCCAATGACCCCGACATTATTCTTGCCGACGAACCTACAGGAGCGTTGGATACCCAGACAAGTGAACAGATTATGGAGCTGATCAAGGAAATCGCCAAGGATAAGCTGGTCGTTATGGTTACGCATAACCCGGAACTGGCCCGGAAGTACACAGACCGGACTGTGGAATTCAGAGACGGTAAAATCATTTCTGACACCGATCCGCTTCCCGACCAGAAAGTAAGCTCTGACTACAAGCTGAAAAAGACAGCAATGGGTTTCTCCACAGCGCTCAAATTGTCCTTTAAAAACATCATGACCAAAAAATGGAGAACGACCTTAACCGCTTTCGCCTCCAGTATCGGTATCATCGGGATTGCCTTAATCCTGGCGCTCTCCAACGGCTTCAATAAACAAATCAACAACTATGAGGCGGGTGCGCTCTCTAATTTCCCGGTGTCGATCAGCCAGTCTGCGATGAGCTTTGACCGCTCGGAAACTGCGGCAGATGATGCAGCAACCAGCAAGGAGGAGTACAGCGACTCGCAGGAAATCTATCCATACGATCCAAGTGCCAATACCATTATGCACACCAATGTTCTGACCGGAAAATATCTGGACTTTGTGAAGCAGATTGATCCGTCCCTGATCGACGGCATCTCTTATGCCCGTAAAGTGAATATGAACATTCTAAAGTCTGATGGTAAAACGGCAACTGCCATCAATACAAGCTACTTCTCCTCATTCCCAAGCAAGGCCGGCGGTGCTCCCGGAAGTTATCTGGAGAACTATTATGATCTGCTCGCCGGTTCGTTTCCGTCCAAGGATACCGACCTTGTGCTGATCGTGGATGAATACAACCAGCTGAATGTTGCTTCGGTGGAAGCACTCGGCCTGGATTATACTGCGGACAGCATCAAATTTGACGATATTGTCGGCCAAGAGTTTAAGCTGATCCCGAACGATCTGTACTATGTAAAATCCGGTGACCATTTCGTGGTTAATGGAACGGCTGCCAACTTAAGCGATATGTATAACAGCACGGATGCCATTCCACTTCGTATTGCAGGAATTATCCGGGCGCAGAAGGATTCTCCGATGTCCACTATGGCTGCCGGTATCGCCTATTCCGACGACCTGGCGCTCCGCTTCATTACCTCCGCACAGGCTTCCAAGGTGGTAAAGGCCCAGGAGCAGGAAGATACCGTTAACCTTCTGACCGGCGATGTGTTTCCGAAAACCTCTGCTCAGACAGACATGATGCCTGGTGCACCCATGATGCCAGGTGGCGCAGGCAGTAATACGGCTCCTGTGAAAGAAGATGTTCTGGCTGCTCTGGGTGCTACAAGCATCCCGGCTTCGATCTCCATCTATCCGAAGGATTTTGATTCCAAGGAAGCCATCGTGAAGTATCTGGACAAATGGAATGAAGACCTGCCTGAGAGTGATATGATCGTATACACGGACATGGCGGCCATCGTTACCGGCCTGACCGGCGGGATTATGAATGCCATAACACTTGTGCTGATTGCCTTTGCTTCGATCTCGCTCGTCGTTTCCATGATTATGATCGCAATTATCACCTATATTTCTGTACTGGAGCGGACTAAGGAGATCGGGGTGCTACGCGCATTAGGCGCACGCAAAAAGGATATCACGCGTGTCTTCAACGCAGAAACCTTTATCATCGGTGCCTTTTCCGGGGTTCTGGCGATAGGAATCACCTATCTGCTGACCATCCCGGCGAACATTATTATTAAGTCGCTCACGGATCTTTCCAATGTCGCCCAATTAAATCCGCTGCATGCCTTGCTGCTGATCCTCATTAACGTGGTGCTCACCATGCTCGGCGGATTCATTCCGGCCAAGCTTGCCGCCAAGAAGAATCCGGTAACGGCGCTGCGCAGCGAATAATCACAAACTACTAATTATCAGCAAGCCCTGGAAAAGAAGCCTCTTTTCGACATTCTAAAATTGCTTCGACTCTCTGCCTAAAACAGCCGTAGGGGGATTAAGCGGGGCGATAGATAAAGCGACAACCAAAGTAGAAGGCCCGTTTGTGGCGATCAATGAATGGACGGACAGTTCGGGGAATTTATCCGCTGGATACAAGCCGGAGGACGGCTTTCAAATAAGCGGTCAAACTGTAAAGCCCTTGTATAATATGTATGGCGCTGAAGGCGTAGATTCTAGAACGTTCACGTATACGTCTGAGGGGGAGACGATATTCTCGTCCTATAACGGAATCCCTGAACCAACCGATTATTCGGGAAGTATCCGTGTTACCCTCGATGGAAAAGAGATAATGACCAGCTCTGGAGAAGATCAGCGGAGTGATCCTGATCTATTCCCGTCGATATTCAAGATTCCTCTCGAGCCGGGGAACGAGCTGAAGATCACCATTGAGGGGAACCAAAAAGTATGGGATGCCGGGTATAAGCGGATGCAATATTTTTGGAACTAAGTTCATAGCCCAGACTGCATTTTGTTTCTTCTGGAAAGTCAAAAGGTAAGCTCCGCTGCAGGAGCTTACCTTTTGGCATTTCTATAGGGGCCAGGCTTACAGCTGAACCGCCACGTAGCTTCCGAATTCAACCATACCCGCTTTGTCCAGCTTGGTTGCATCATATTGCTTGATGACCTCGGCGGTCTTCTGCATCAGCTCTGAACTGTCTGTATCGGCCAGAACGCGCAGGACCACCAGGGTCTCCCCATTCTTCAACTGTTCGGCCAATTTGGTCTTGTACGCTTCCAGGGAATCCACCTCAAGCCCTTGCGTCACATAATAATCATAGGCATTGCTGGTGGCCTGGAACAGGGACAGCTCATGGTCCAGCCAGTAAGCCTTGTCCATCACATACTCTACATCTGTGGCAGTGGCATCGCTGGAATTGTAGAGCAGATAGGGAAGTCCGCTATTGGTAGCATTATTGGTCGGATCGACATTGACCCATTCCGCGCCGATTTTCACTTTGTTCCAGGCGTGATTCACGCCGCTCATGGTTCCTGTGACCACCATCGAAGGGACCTGGGACAGGTCAGCGAGCAACTGGAAGGTGTGTGCATAGCTCATACATACGCCAACTTTTTTGACCAGAATGCCGTAGGTACTGAAGGAATCATTGAATTTGGCATCCACACTCTTGAACTGCTGCTCCTTGGCATTCTCCAGCGCGGCATCGTCATAGGCGGTATTGTCATTCAGATAATCGTAGAGCGCCATCTGCTTCTCATCGGCGCTCATACCGTCCTTGAGTGTGGCGGCGATCACTTTATCTGCCTCTGAGAGGATCTCACGCTGTTTGGACGCAATGACCTCGGCTGAATCATCGTACTCCACATGCAGCGTCAGGTTCTGATAATCGTAGCCGTAGCTGCGGAATCCAAGAATGAGCGGGTTCTGATAGACTACTTTTTCCACTACATCGACCAGGGTTCGCGCATTCTGCGCCTCCGGGAAGGCCAGAAGCGAAATATCGGTCTTTCCGCTGATCAGTGACAAGGCAAGATACTCTTCCAGCGCAGAATCGGCATGAATCAGGTCCGCCCGGATCGTTGAGGCAGGCACGGCCTGCTTGTTCCCCTCATCTACCTTGCTGCGGGTATTTTCCTTCTGCCGGTCAATGGCATTATCGCCGGATTCGCCCGCATTGTCGTTGTCAATGATGGTCGGAACATCAGGGGCAGGCACATACTCCGTATTATTCTCCGGCTCCACATACCCTTGATTGGCCCCTTTGCTCCGGGCGGCTGCAAGACCTGCAATATCGGCATCCGTCAACTGCGTAACCTGTACGTACCCCTTGAGCGCTGTACCTTGAATGGAGTATGGCACATCGGTTGGACCGGACTGCTGAATCGTGATGGAATCCGTGTCATATATCACAGTCCCCGAGGCTTTGGAGCCGTCAATGAACTGGACAGGTACAGTCTTGGGCAGTTCGGCAGCGTTCTTGAACAATTTCAGGTTGATATTATCCTCGGAAGCTACGGTGCGCGGCAGCAGCCTGGACAGCGACACGGTATCCACCGAGCGGCTGAATCTGGACTCTTTGCCTCCCTGAACAGCGGTGACATAATATTCACCTTGCACATTGTTGTTCTGAAGGCTGGTGATGGTCTCATCCACAATGCCGAGTGCACCGCGCCCGTCCTTCATGAAGTCGTTATAAGAAGTGCCGGGCACCGTCGCAATCTTCAGCGGACGCTGATTCGCATATCCTTGCTCCGCCCCGTTCAGCGCCTCATTGGTATTCTCCATCGTGATATGCGAAGCGCTGTAAATATTGTAGCTCTCTGCGCCCGGCACCTCATTCCATACGAGAGTCAGTCTGCCGTCAGGGCTGATGTCGGCATCCAGAGTCGGTGTGGGCAGATCCGATTTCACCGTAAACGGAATGATAATCGGCTGCTTCAGCGGAGTAGGCGATTTGGCATCCAGGTCATAGTTGAGCCGGATGTAGTACACGGGGGCGTTCCCCCAGGAGCTGCCTCCGGCTTCGCGCAAGGAATCGGAAGGGAGTACGCCGAAGCCGAGCGGCTTGATGGAGTATACGCTTTTGCCACCTACAAGCTGTGAGTCTTCAAGGGTCCCTACCTTGCTCTCCGGCAGTGCCTTGATATCGGTATGTACGGACAGCGTCTTGCCAATTGCCTCTGAGCCAAGATCCGTATTGAATCTGAAGATAAATTCCATATCCTGCTCAACATTATACATAGGCATGATGCCCGGATTGTTGTCATTATCGTATTTCTGCTTCAGATTATACACCGTCTGCGAAGCGTCCGGCGGAGGGTTCCCTGAAGGTTTCTTCGTTTCTGCAGCCGGACTGGCCGTCGGTGCGGGTGAAGGCGCTGGACCGGCTTCCTTGCCGCCCCCCATGCAGCCTGTTAGAATCATACACATGATGAGCATAATCATTGCCAATTGTTTCACTTTCACTAACGTCCTCTCCTGTCTGGGTTGTCTTAATGAGGGTTATGGTGTGTAATCCAAAATTACCCATTACAAAGCACAGGAGATATATAACCCATTTGGGAACGATTAAAACAAATTTGGGATATTTTATATTTTAAGTTATATAAGCAGAGGGCTAACGAGGGGGCGCTGAGTATTCGCGGCAACGGTTAGAACTTTTATCGAATAGGCAGACAGAAGAAGGACATCCAGCCTTGTTGGAGAAATTGTCGTTTACCAGACCACAATTTCCAGATAAAGGAGATGCCCCATTCCTATGGTAACCCTCTACAGCTCTGTCTTTTTCAAGACATTCAAGTCGATTTCGCAACACTCAAGTATATTACAAAAAAATTAAAAATGCCTGTAATTCTACTTTCACCCTTCAATAACGCCTTTTTTAAGAAGGAGATTGCCATACAGAGCTTCTTCACCGGTTACTACAATCGCATAAGCGGATTTGGACCGTTCATAGAAGTGGAAGCGTTCCTCGTAACCAATCACCGCTTGCGGATCAACATCCCTAATAATCTCTTTATAAGTGTCCCAGATCACAGGAACGGTAGGATCACCTTGCACCACATCCATCAGAACGGCCTGATGCCCGGCATAATGATCCAGCGGAAACAGCTCCAGAATAGCGGCCAGCAGCTGGGGGATTCCTATGCCATCGCATCTTGTCACCCGGGGATGCAGCGCATGTCCCGGAAAATTCGCATCCGCCAGCACCAGCTCATCCCCATGGCCCATTTCCATCATAATCCGCACGAGCTCAGGGGACAGCAGCTTGGGAATCTTTTTGAGCATCCTATAATCTCCTTTACATTCCGTAAAATGATCTAAGTGCCACCAGTTGCTCGATACGGTCTGCCGGCAGTTCACGCTCCCCTTGGATCATGCGGGTCAGGAAAGTGAGCTTCGCTGTATACTCCAATCTCTCCATATTCATGTAAGCCGCCATTACATCCTTCCCCCAGGACAAGGCCCCGTGGCTTTCCAGCAGCACAGCGGATTTCTTGCCGAGGAAGGGCATAATCGAATCAGGAACCTCCTCAGTGGAGGGCGTACCGTACGGGGCCAGAGGAATCTCGCCCATGGCAATGACCGATTCCGGCATCATCATCTTATCCAGTGCTTCTCCCTTGATGGCAAAGGCGGTGGCAAATGGCGGATGGGCGTGAACGACACCATGGATGCCGGGAAGTTCCCGGTAGATCCGCAGATGCATTTTCACCTCTGTCGAAGGGCGGTAGCCTTCCTGTGCCTCCAGAATTTCGCCCTGAAGATTAACTTTCACCAGAATATCCGGCTCCAGATATCCTTTGCTTACACCTGTAGGGGTGGCCAATACTTCGTGTTCGTTCAACCTTGCTGAAATATTGCCGTCATTGGCGGCAATATAATCTTTATTGAACAGGTTTCTCCCAATGTCGCAAATCTGCAGCCGTAATTTCCGTTCCATTTCATCCATTGTCATTTCTCCTCTTTGTATATTCATTCTTGAACAGGCCGGTACACGGCAAGACCTCCGGAAGCGGCGGCCACTTCCCCCGCCCGGCTGTAATCCAGCAAGCCAAGTGCAGTAAGCTGCACGATAACGTTCCCGATCGCGCTTGCTTCGACCGGACCGGCGATCACTTCTTTCCCGGTCGCATCCGCCGTCAGCTGGCACAGCAGCCGGTTCTGAATACCGCCGCCAACCATATGCACGGTACGGATCGTTGTGCCGGTGAGCTCCTCCAGCTCCGCGATCGCCTTGCGGTACGCCTCGGCGAGGCTCACTAGAATGAGCCGGACGACTGCACCTTTGGAAGCCGGCACCGGCTGTCCGGTGCTGCGGCAATATTCCGCAATACGTCCGGGGATATCTCCCGGGGTGCTGAACAGCGGATCACCCGGATTGATCAGACCTTGCACAGCCTGCTCGCTCTCGGCCAGCTCCACCATTTCCCCGAAGCTAAGGGCCACACCGGCTTCCGCCCAGGCTCTCTGGGTTTCCTGCAGCAGCCAAAGACCCGTAATATTCTTCAGCAGCCGGTTGCCCCTGCCGTAGCAGCTCTCATTGGTGAAGCCATAACGGTAGCAGCGCTCTGTAAGCACGGGCTGCTCCGTTTTCAATCCGACCAGCGACCAGGTACCGCAGCTGATAAATGCTGCATGCTCCTTGTCACGATAGGGAATGGAAGCAACCGCTGAAGCTGTATCATGTGAAGCGCCGGCAATGATCTGCAGGGCACTGCCTCCGAATTCCTTGCGGAGGCCGGGTAGCAAGGAGCCGATAACTGTTCCGGCATCCACCCTCTCGGCAATCAGCGCCGGAGAAATTCCCAGTCTGCTGAACACCTCGGATGAGAGTTCTGCCGTGCCGGCCTTCGTGAGGCCGCTGGTGCTGAGGATCGTCCGCTCGGCGGCGGCTGTTCCTGATAATAAATAATGAAATAAATCCGGCATCATTAAGATTCGGCCAGCATTTGCCTGCAGTTCAGGATTCCGCTGAACATCAGCAAACAGCTGATACACTGTGTTGATGGGGTCCGGCTGGTTGCCGGTCAGGCGGAATTGTTCCTCCGGCGGCAGCAGCTCTTCCAGCTTGAGGCGGTATTCCTGCATCCGCTGATCTCTGTAATGGTGAGGCGGATACAGCAGCATTCCGTCCTGATCCAGCACGCCGTAATCCACTCCCCAGGTGTCCACACTGAGACTAAGCAGCTCCCCGTATTTGCTGCAGGCCAGCCTGATACCCTGCTTAATTTCCTGAAACAGCTCCAGCACATTCCAGTGTAAATCCCCGCCAATTTGCAGCGGAGTATTGGCAAACCGGTGAAGCTCCTCGGTGACAATGCGGCTGCCGTCATAAGTTCCCAGAATCACTCTGCCGGAGCTGGCTCCAAGATCCACGGCCAGCACTCTTTTGAACTCGCTCATCGAAACCACCTGCCTAAGTTCTGTCAATGATACAGCGGACCGAAATTGCGGCATGCCCGGTAATCGGCATCCTCCAGGCTGTCTGTTCCAAACAGCGCCCACACACGCGGTCTAAAGATCTGTGATTCGTCGACGTTATGCATGCTGACTGGAATACGCAATATTGAAGCAAGTGTTATCAGATCGGCTCCAATATGGCCGTAGCTGATGGCTCCATGATTGGCTCCCCAATTGTTCATCACATCATAGACCGATTTGAACGAGCCGGTTCCGGTAAGGATTGGAGCAAACCAGGTGGTCGGCCAGGTCGGATCGGTGCGTTCATCCAACTGGCGGTGAACCTCTCCGGGGAGCTCTGCGGTATAACCTTCCACCAGCTGCAGAACGGGTCCCAAGCCTTTGACGAGGTTAAGCCGCGCCATTGTGACAGGCATACCGCCTTTGGTCAAGTAGTCGGTAGAGAAACCGCCGCCGCGGAAATATTCCTGCGAGGCAGGGCGGAATAAGGTCTCCTTAAGCGAAGCAGCCACTTCTTCATCCGTAATGTCCCAGAAGGGCTTAATCACCGGCTTGCCTTCGAGGGATTGCTGACCGGTTCCGTCGAGCGCGGCCGAACCGGAGTTGATCAAGTGAAGCAAGCCATTCGCAGCAGCACCTTCCAGCTCGTAGCCGGTCACACGCTTCACGGCTGCCGGACTCCAGTACGTGCGGACATCAGCGAATATTTGCGCCGTATTCGTCAGCAGATAATTAAACAGCATCGTCACGCCGTTCAGACTGTCATTTTCGGTAGCCAGAATATAAGGAGCCCGTTTGCCGTTCCAGTCAAAGGAGGAATTCAGGATCGTCTCCATAAAGTCGCCATTCGGGAAATGGTCGGTCCACTGGCGTTGCCCTTGAAAGCCTGCAGCAATAGCGTTATGTCCCTGCGCTTCTTCTTCAAAGCCAAGCTCCGCAAGCACAGGATTGCCGATCATGAGGTCACGTCCGATCAGGGCCATCTTGACACAGGTCTCCCACTGCTTCTCCTTCTCTTCTTCGCTGACCTGCAGACGGGCAGGGTTGTTGTCAGGCCCTATCTGACAGTTCTCCTTGGTCCATTTCAAAGCCCGTGCGAATTCCTCCGGATCATAGATTTCCTCTTCGAAGCGGCGCACGAACTCGGACATGTCGATATATTCATTACGCATGCCCAGATACTCCTGGAAGAACTGGTCGTTCACGATGGAACCGGCAATTCCCATGGAAACGGAACCCATGGATAAATAGGAGCGGCTCTTCATAATGGCAGCGGCCAACGCCGATTTGGCAAACCGGAGCAGCTTGGCCTGAACATCGGCCGGAATCTCCTCGCTTCCGGAGTCCTGCACATCCTCCCCGTAGATCCCGAAAGCCGGAATTCCCTTCTGGGCGTATGCCGACAGAACTGCGGCTAGATAAACGGCACCGGGTCTTTCCGTGCCATTGAACCCCCATACCGCATGGGGAATTGCTGCATCCATATCCATCGTTTCTGAGCCGTAGCACCAGCAAGGAGTCACTGTAATAGATACCCCCACATTTGCTCCGGAGAACTTCGAACGTGCAGCCGAAGCCTCACTGACCCCGCCAATGGTAGAATCCGCAATGACGCATTCCACGGGCGATCCATCAGGATAACGCAAATTTTCCTGCAAAAAATCAGCTACCCGTTGTGCCATTCCCATAGTCTGCAGCTCTAACGATTCGCGCACACCGCGCCTTCTGCCGTCGATCGTTGGACGAATGCCGATTGCCGGATACTTTACTGCCATACTGAACAACCTCCTCAAAGGTAAATGGGTTTATACTATAAATAAATCGCTTTCATCTGTTTCATCATAAAATCTGGGAAATGGAATGTCAACAAAAAACCACACATTAATGTGACTTTTTGTGGATTTTATTTTGTGAATGGCTAATAAATGTGGAATATCCTTTTATTTCTGAAGTGAATTGTAGTACACTAACCTTATAGATGTTTTAATGCAGGAGGAACTACATGAGAGCTTTTGAACGCCGGGAATATATTATCAACAAGCTGCACCGCTATAAGAAAGTCCATGTTGCTGATCTGGCACAGGATTTTGGAGTCTCCGAAGAAACGATAAGAAGAGATCTCGACAAGCTGGATAAAGAAGGAATTGCCAAGAAGAGCTATGGCGGAGCGGTTCTGAATGTTCACACCAATGAAGACCCCGCCTACTCCCTCCGGCATTCAGTCCATCTTGACGAGAAGCAGATGATCGCCGACAACGTGCTGGGATTGATCAATGATGGCGACAGCCTGATGACAGACACCAGTTCGACCGCTTTTGAAGCCTTAAGGAAAATAACCGATGTTAAACAAAATTTGACGGTGATCACCAATTCACTGGTAGTCCTGTCCGAGTTCCAGCATTCCGGCCACAAGCTGATCTCCACTGGTGGTGTGCTGGGTGCCGAGACGAACTCTTTTGTCGGACCAACTGCCTCCTATACTCTACAGAAGTACAATGTGGACGTCGCCTTGTTCAGCTGCAAAGCTCTATCTATGACAGGCGGGCTGAGTGATTCCAATGAAGCAGAGAGCGAGCTTAAGGTTCTGATGCAGCAGCAGGCGAGCAAGGTGATCCTGCTTGTGGACTATTCGAAATTCGACCGTATTGCCTTCATCAAATTGTTCAGCTTTGACAAGGTGGATTACATTGTGACAGACCGCAAGCCTTCGGAGGAATGGATTGACTTTTTCAAGGAGCATCAGATTTCACTGGTCTATGACCCCACAGAGTAGCCTGCAATCTCTACCCGGAAAGGGGGTGAACCCGCGAATGGTCTCAATAAATATAACTGCTGCAGCCGGTCCGCAGTGGCTCCCCTTTGTCCTCCTGGCTGTAGGCTTATGCTTGATTGGGCTGTTATGGGCTGTGTTCAAAAAAATGGACTGATGTTTTGTATGCGCTTTCTATTAACAATTTACCTTCCGTATTCTACCCGCATAAAGCTTCTACTCAACTTTCAGGTCTATCCATCATAATCCGGATTCCCTTCTTCATACAAAAAATCGGGTGCAATCCCTCTTTGACGGAGGAATCACACCCGATTTTTTCCAAGTGGAAACGGATACCGTCCTCAAAAGGACGGTATCCGTCAATGCTACAGATCGCTTTCGCTCTGAGCCCGCCGGGCAAAGTCCACGAACTGAAATTTATCCAGCCGGTGCCGCGATTCGGTATACTGGAACAGCTTGGTGTCCACCAGATGCACATAGTTGCGGACTACGACAATATGCTGATAATCGTGCAAATCAAGCAAAAGCTTGTCCTCCGGTGTGGCTTCTTCCACAGAGATCTCCTTTTTGGCGTAGCTGATCGTGAGATGAAGTTCTCCTTCCAAATACGCATAGATCGAATTCCCGGCGGTTTCAGCAGTGAGAGAAGGTACATAGGAGGTTAGAAAATAATCCTTATCCAGGATGATCTTCTCCCCATCAATCTCCCGGGCACGAACTACCTTCCAAAGCGGGCCCGGCTCCTTCATCTGAAGACGCCGTTCCTCCTCGGATGTACTGGGCACACAGCCGTTCTCATATACAATGGTACGTACGGAACGCCCCAGGTTCTTGGACACTTCCTTGAAGCTGACCAATCCGGAAACGGGGAAGTTCATCCGCTGGGTATCGAGTACAAAGGAACCTTTACCCTTAATCTTATGGATATAGCCATTCTGAGAGAGCATAAGCAAAGCCTTACGTACCGTCTCCCTTGAAGTTCCGTAAGCTTCAGCAAGCTCGCTTTCCGAGGGCAGCTTCTTGCCGGCAGGGAGCTGACCGGACTGAATCCGGGCCGAATAATCATTATAAATATGAAGATATATATTCTTATTCATCCTTAATCACCATGCCCATAGTACCACGATTGTTAACCTTTAAGATAGATCTTTAGAACAGGAACCGCCTGCCCCTGAACAGGATTTGAACTAGGGATCAGCTCCTCCACCCGTTCGATGATATCCTGCCCGTCAGGCACGATAACCGGTGAAGTCAGCGGGTATCCTGCTGCGGTAATAACATCCCGGTCGAATTCAAGCAGCAGCTGACCCGCCTTGACTTGATCTCCAGTGGCGGCATGAGCCGTAAATCCGCTGCCTTTCATCGAAACGGTATTGATGCCGATATGAATCAGAATCTGCACTCCCGTAGCATGCTCCAGAATCATCGCGTGCTTGCTCTTGATGACATGGGCGACCGTAGCGTCAAATGGAGCATACACTTTTCCTTCGGACGGATTTACCGCCACTCCTTTACCCATTTGCCGCTCGGCAAAGGCCGGGTCCGGCACTTCTTCCAGCGATACAATCTGTCCTCTCACCGGCGAGACGATTTCCAGAACATTCGCTGCTGATTCTTTGGTATCAGCCTTCTCTTGAATCATCGGAGGAAGGGAAGCCGGAGTTGTGGCCTGGACGTTATCCGCCTTTGCGTTATTATCCGGTTCTTCTCCTCCACGGCCGCGGATCTTGCCGAACAATACGGTAGCTCCGAAAGGAATGATTAATACAATGGCCATGCCGACAAAGAATATTCCCCATTGATTCGGGAAGATGGACAGGAAGCCGGGAATCCCGCCGACCCCGATGGAGGATGCCAGTACATTATTGAGCGCCAGCAGTATGCCCGCCAGACCCGAACCGATCATCCCGAAGATAAACGGATACTTATAACGGATGTTAACCCCGAAGATCGCCGGTTCTGTAACCCCCAGGAAGGCAGAAATGGAAGAGGTCACGGCCAGACCTTTCGTCTTCTCCTGCTTGGCCACGAACAGCATCCCGAGTGCAGCTGCACCCTGTGCAATGTTGGACAACGCCAGCATCGGCCAGAGGAAGGTTCCTCCTCCGGAACCGATCAGCTGAATATCCACAGCAAGGAACGTATGGTGCATGCCGGTAATAACCAACAGTGCGTACAGCCCCCCATAAATGAGTCCTCCCAGCGCCGGGAAGGAGCCAAAGATGTTGACCAGCCCCGTTGTAATAGCGTTGGCAATCATAAATGTAACCGGACCGATAACCGTAAACGCCAGAAATCCTGTAACCAGCAGCGCTACCGGTGCAACGACCAGCAGCTTGATGGAATCATGCACACGCTTGTTAAGCCAGCGCTCCAGCCGGGCAAGCAGATAAGCGGAGACCAGCACCGGGAGCACCTGTCCCTGATAGCCGATCTTGTTAACTTCCCAGCCGAATAAATTCCAGACCGGAACCGTACCTTCCAGCTTGGCATCCGCATATCCGTATGCACTGAGCAGATCAGGATGAACCAGGATAAGACCGAGCACAATCCCCAGCAGCGGACTGCCGCCGAACCGGGTTACTGCCGACCATCCAATAAGTGCGGGCAGGAACGTAAAGGCCGTACTGGCAATCGTATTGATAATCGAAGCGATGTC
Organism: Paenibacillus sp. FSL M7-1046; assembly: GCF_038007405.1. Classification (NCBI taxonomy): domain Bacteria; kingdom Bacillati; phylum Bacillota; class Bacilli; order Caryophanales; family Paenibacillaceae; genus Paenibacillus; species Paenibacillus sp. FSL M7-1046. The sequence continues at coordinate 7,051,837 of NZ_JBBOXB010000001.1, forward strand.
CTTCCACTGCGGATACACATCCACCAGGGAACGTTCGTCGAAAAAGATGCCGGGACCCGTCAGAATGTTGTTGATCCCAAGCAGCAGACCTGCCATCACAATGGCCGGGAGGATCGGAATAAAGATATCCGCAAGTGTCTTGATTGCCTGCTGCAGCGGATTCTGGTGTTTGCTGGCCGCCGTCTTTACCTCATCTTTCGAAGAACGGGCTCCGCCGGTAATGTCGATCATTTCTTCATACACTTTGTCCACCAGTCCCGGACCGATAATCACTTGAAATTGGCCTTGGGAAGAAAAATGCCCTTTCACCAGATCATTCCGCTCCAGCGCAGAGGTATCAACCTTGCCCTCGTCTTTCAAGGCAAATCTCAGCCTTGTGACACAGTGCGTGGCTGCTTCGATATTGTCTTTTCCGCCGATGGCCTGTACGATCTGCTCCACGTTTTGCCGGTTAATCGCCATGTTCTCACTCCTTAATTAAGTTAGGTTATATTCGTGCTGTTAACGGATAATCCACATGTAGGATGCATAAGGTGATAGCTCAACCGTCTGGCCCCATGCCGGGGTCTGCGGGGTGTTTCCGATCAGCAGCTCTGCTTCCTTACCCTTGACCGTCTCCCAGAACACTTCGGCTGCAGTAAATACTACATGTTCACCGCTGAAATTGGATACGACGACCAGTATTTCGGTTTCGTTAATCCGGGCATACGCGTAAATCTGAGGATGGGCCTCATCAAGCCGGACATAACGTCCGTTGGTAAGCACTTCTTCCTGCTTGCGCAGACGGATCAGCTTACGGTAATGCGCCAGGATGGAAGTCGGATCTCCAAGCTGTGCTTTGACGTTGATCTCCTTGTAACTCTCATCCACCTTCAGCCATGGGGTTCCGCTGGTAAATCCGGCATTCGCTGTCCCGTCCCACTGCATCGGTGTCCGCGAATTATCGCGGGAGCGTTCCCGGATGATGGCGAGTGCTTCATCCGCTGACAGGCCTCTTTCCTGCAGAATCTTGAACATATTGGTGGATTCGATATCATTGAACTCACTAATGTCCAGCCATTTCGGATTTGCCATTCCGATCTCTTCACCCTGGTACACATACGGTGTACCCTGCAGCCCGTGGAGTGTCGTCGCCAGCATCTTGGCACTCTCCACCCGGTAGATTCCGTCATCCGCAAAACGGGACAAAGCCCGCGGCTGATCATGATTGTTCCAGAAGAGTGCGTTCCAGCCCCCTCCCCGCTGCATTCCAGACTGCCATTTCGTGAACAGCTGCTTCAATTCCTCGAAATCGTAAGGATTCAGTTCCCACTTCTGCCCGTTCCGGTAGTCCACTTTCAGATGGTGAAAGTTGAAGGTCATGGAGAATTCCTTCTCCTCCGGATTGGAATAGCGGATACAGTGCTCCAGTGTAGTTGAAGACATCTCTCCTACAGTTACAAGATTGTATGGACCAAAGACCTTGGCATACAGCTCCTTGATGTATTCATGCACCCGAGGTCCGTCCGTATAGTAACGCCGTCCGTCGCCGGGTGAAATACTTCCGTCATCCTCCGGAAACCCCTGATCCTTAGAGATCAGGTTGATTACATCCATACGGAATCCGCTGACTCCCTTCTCCGCCCAAAAAATCATCAGGCCGGCCACTTCCTGCCGCACCTGCTCGTTCTCCCAGTTCAGATCGGCCTGTGTCTTATCAAACAGTGTCAAAAAATACTGGCCCGTTGTCTCTTCCCACTGCCATGCAGGTCCGCCAAACTTGGACTGCCAGTTGTTCGGAGGGCCGCCGTCCGGTGCTGCATCTTTCCAGATATAATAATTGCGGTAAGCATTGTCCTTCGATTTGCGGGCTTCCTGAAACCAGGGATGCTCTGTTGAGGAATGGTTGACCACAATATCCGTCATCAGATGCATGCCGCGCTTCTTAAGCTCATGCATCAGCTCATCGAAGTCCTCCATCGTTCCGAAAGTGGGGTCAATCCGCCGGTAATCCGCGACATCGTAACCGTTATCATTTTGCGGGGATACATAAACCGGCTGCAGCCAAACGATATCAATGCCCAGGTCCTGCAAATAATCCAGCTTCCGGGTCAAACCTTTTATATCACCCGTTCCGCTCCCGGTCGTATCCTTGAAGCTTTTCGGATAGACCTGATACACCGTTGATTTCCGCCACCATTGTTGTTCAGGTGTATTTGCCATTTATTTGTCCCTCCTAGTTGTATGTAGCATTTTCCACCCATTATAGGTTTAGCTCACTTCTCTCAAACCTGTATATACAAGATGGATTGTACACCTGTATATACAGGTTGTCAAACCTGAAAATGCCTCTATTTCACCATGATGCAACACAGAGTGCATGCCACCATGAAATACAGCTATGTCACTTACTTAAACTAGATAGGCCAATTATTAACAAGTAATTATCAATAATACCTCCTGCCTGAACAGGAGAGACCTCATCTGGACTTCTTCATAGCAAAAAGCCCCGCAAATAAGTGTCCTCATTTGCGGGGCTAATATAGTTGCAGCCAATTTTGCCGAGCTTATTGAAGAATGGATGAAATGAACTTTTCCATCTCACTGCTAGTCTCATTCAGGCGCTCAATAAGCTCGCTGAACTGGGTGACCAATTCGGCCTGTGCAGAGGAAGAATCCGCAATGGCTTCAATTTCCTGTTCCATCTGCAGAATGGAATGCTGCACGGTGCTGAGTGAATCTTCGATCGTCTTTGTCGCTTCCTTTGTGTTGACGGAAAGCTTGCGCACTTCGGTAGCCACTACACCGAAACCTGCACCCTGCTCCCCTACGCGGGCCGCTTCAATCGCTGCATTCAGCCCAAGCAGATTCGTCTGTTCCGAGATTTCACGGATAAAGCCGGCCACCTTGTTCACCTGCTTTGACTCCTCAACCGTCTTGCGCGAATTCTCCAGAATTTGGGCCGTCGTAGCTGACAGCTCTTCGGACTGTGCGGCAACGTTCTGGACCATATCCATCAATTGGCCACTGATCTGGTTGATACTATCAGTCAGCTGTTCCATTTTGTCTTCGTTCTCAAGCGTATAAGCAATCGCAAATGCCCCGATAATCTCCCCTTCATCTCCGTAAATCGGCACTGCCGAGGAGATTACAGTCGCACCGTACAGCTCGGCAGACAGACGATTCGTCGTAGCACGTCCTGCAAGGGCGTTTCCGAGCGACGGGTCATCCTCTGGAACAGGACTTCCCTTGGTCAGGCCAAAATCGAGTACCTTGCTGGGTGCGTAGTAATGAAAGATCTCCTTATCCGTAATCCCAATCATAATATCCTGTGCATGAATTTGCTTAATCATTGGTGCAGCCAATACAAGTGCGGTCAAATTATCCATGATGCATCTCCTAAATGTGAATGTTTTTAATTATTATCGTCACATACAGTTCATAAATTAAGAAGAAATTATTCTGTTCTGTTTGCTGCGGATCAATCACTTTCCTTGTCCGTTTGTTTGATCAAGAAGTAAGCGATGTAGCCGATCATCCCCAGGAATAACCCGGTGCCAACGATGATGTAGATAATAGTAAAAGTTTTCCCTAAAGTGGTTTGCGGAACAAAGGTAGGATGTCCGATTGTACTAAGTGTGGCTACGCAAAAATAGATCGCGTCAATCACAGAGAGTCCTTCCTCTTTGACATAAAAAATAGTTCCGGAGGTCAGCGTGATGACCACCAATACGAGCAATGCCTGAAAATTCTTAAGCTTGAGCGCCCGCCATAAGCCGGTCACCAGACGCTTAAGCGTAAGCAAAAATGATAACATGGGCAGCACCTTTCAACTATTTCAGATTGTGAATTTTATAATTCAGTATAATCGGCTAGCTGAAGAAAGTATAGTTCTGCTTTCATGGGTAGAATTACCGAGCCGGCATAGAACGCAACTGCGGTGAATGTTTGGACTTCCGGCCGCTGTTGTCTACAGATTTCTTGATGAATACCGCTTATAGCGGTAGAAATCCGCAGACAAAGGCGGTCGCTATCGCTCCTACAGTTCCAAACTTCCCCTCCGCTGCTTTTGCCTCTAGGTGTTCTTTAGTTCAACTTATATTGTTTGTATTTTCCGAAATTCAAAAAATACTCAAATGGATGGACAAACTGTTGTGATGGATACAAAACCTGAGAATCAATGACTTTGCAATAACTTATAGAAGCAATAACACATTTCAGCTCACCATAAATGCAACAAACATAACCGGTGAAAGTATTCCTAAGGGTAAGGCTGACATTCATCCACTTGTTTCTTTTGGGGCTGAGTATGGAGGTTTTGCTAGCGACTCTTATAGTCGTCCAGTTTATCCAGCAATTCGAGAAATTAATGTAAATGGTAATATATCTATATCACAAAACTTTCCTCAAAAAGAAGTTAACTATATTATTACGGTGGCAAGATTATTTACAGAATAGAACACAAACAGCGCGTGCCAGTATCCATTGGCTCGCGCTGTTTGTGTTAGATCTACCTCATCATACATTCAAAACACCTTACTCAAGCTCGCTCCCAATCCCTTTCTCCCTGGCCTTCTTTACATAATATACCGCTGTTGCAATATCGAAGACAGCCATCCCCATCGGGCAGAAAAAGACCGGCTCATCTTCGGCGAATTCAGTCAGGCCGCTTCGGCAGACGACGTCGCTAATCTTAAGGGTGCCGGTACGGGTCAGCCCCTGTTCCAGATGGAGCCGCTCGATGTCTGTATTCTCGCGGCACACTTCATCCCAATCGTCGACAATGACAGCTTTCACCGAAGCTAACGCCTCCGGCTTATAATCACGCAGAGAAACATTCAGCAGAAGACAACCTTTTGCAGGGGGAAGATCGATATACCGGTGATCGGATACGGTACATGTGATGAAGATATTGGACTTCAGATAGACGTCCGCCCAGGTCTCTGCCACTTCAATCCTGTCCCTGTAACAGGACTGAATTCCTGACAGATCAGCTCCCCTTAGATCGAAGATGCGGATACGTTCAATTCGATCACCGTACAGAGCCATTGCCATTTGAAAATGATGCTGCCCAATCGGCCCCCAGCCGATAATGCCGAGCTGAATCTTTTCCAGCGGCCGCGCCTGCATAAAGTGACGGATCATCAGCCCGCTGATGGAAGCTGTCCTGACGATGCTGGGCAGCGGCGAGTTCAGAACGGCTGAAGGCTGGCCCGTATGGGGATCATTCAATATGATGACGCTATGCGCGCGGGGAAGACCGGCCCCGATATTATCCGGGAAGCTGGAAATCCACTTGATCCCTGCTGCATTCACGTCTCCCCCTACATACGCGGGCATTGCAATAATCCGGTTTTGAGGATGGTTATACCTTAGATAAGGCTTAACTGGCTGTGCGTAATCACCGGAATCAAGAATGCGCACCGCAGATTCTGCAGACTCCACAAGGTCAGGCCACTCAAGGCCTATCGCCTGGATATCCTGGTCATTTAAGTACAGCATGCCACTCCCTCCTTTGGCTATTAGGTAGGGACATCTCCGTCTTCAGACGAGAGATCCCGGCCGAACTGGTTCTGAATCCATGAGTCCGAATATACGGTATCGAGGTAACGTTCTCCCTTGTCATGCAGAATGACCGCGCAGTGAGATCCCGGAGTTATTTCTTGCTCCATACGCTTGACGGCGGCAATAATCCCTCCGGAGGATGCACCGGCCAGGATCGATTCATTCTGCGAGAGCGCCCGGCAGCCTTTTATGATCTCCCAGTCCGAAACATACACGATATGGTCGATTAGATCTTTTCTGCAGAAAGGCGGTACAATGCCGGCACCCAGTCCGGGGAAACGCCGGCTGCCCTTATTTCCGCCAAAAATAACGCTGCCCTCCGCGTCGACAGCCACGATCTTGGTCTTTAGCCCATGATCCCTTGCGTATTCCGCCAGCCCCCTGATCGTGCCGCATGTACTGACACTGCAAAACAAATAATCCACCCGGCCAAGTTCGGTCACGATCTCTTTCATGGTCGTATGATAGTGGGCCAGATAATTATTTTCGTTTCCATACTGATTCGGCCAAAAGCTGCCGGGTATCTCTGCCAATAACTGCTGTACGCGTGTGAGCCTCGCAGGCAGAAACTCGCCTGTTTCCGGGTCTGGCTCCGCGACATAGTCGATTTTTGCATCCAAAGCCTTCAGGATCTGAATATTCGTTTCGGTTGTTCGGGGGTCGATAACGCTGATAAACCGCAGCCCCAAATATTTGCAAATCATTGCCAGGCTAATCGCCATATTCCCCGAACTCGATTCAATAATGACAGTTCCAGACCTAATTCTACCTTCCTTCCAAGCTTCCTGGATCATCCGCAAGGCAGGACGGTCTTTCGCACTTCCGCCCGGATTCAGCAGCTCCATTTTGGCGTAGACCTCAAACCCGCTGTTCTGGAACAGGTTGCTCAGCTTGATCAAGGGCGTATTTCCGATGGTCGACAGTATGCCGCCATTCAAGTTCATCTTTGCCCTGTCTTTATCTTTCTGGTAATATATCTTTTTGTTCTTTACCTGCCCGCTCTCCAGCGTCTCGCCATTGGCCACTATAAAGACTTCAATATCGTCAAGCAGATGATTCCGAATCATCATGCCGATTTCCGGAATGCACTCTCTGATTTCCTCCCTGATTGCCGGAGCCGTGGAGTTAACTGCTGATTTACTTTTGATATAAATGGTCAGCGCATTGTTCCTTACCTTCACCCGGATGATTGCATCTTCTATATGACGGTATACAACCTGTTCGATATCGTACAGGCTAATTTTTTCTCCATGCTTCAGTTCCCGGCCCACCCGTTTGACGATTGAGGCAAAACTCTGCTTTTCCACACCGCCTATCATCACAGGTCTGAAATCCCTTACCACATCATAGGTAACAAAACGAATGGCTGGCATCATCTTGCGGACGGTTGAAGTAAGAACCAGAATACTTTCATTTTTACCCAGCGGCCTTAAATCCCCGCCTAACGCCTCTGTCCCGAGCCCTTCCGCAAATATCCCGTCGGCAAGGATGTATCTGCCTAGCTCATGAGAGTAATAAGCGATCGTGCCCATTTCAATGGAGCCATACGTATCGACGATGTCCCTTGGATCAAGACCGAACAGGCGCGACATATTCCGCTGCCATCCCAGTGTGGCGATTTCCCCGACCAGAATAATCTTGCGGATGCCGAAGTCACGCGGATTTCCGGCGGCATATACGATATGGTCAAGGATGGAAGGCATCGTATACAGCAGCTCAGGCTTAAAGGCTTGCAGCCGTTCAATGTGCTGTTCGATGGGAAGATCAAAGGGTATTGAACTCTTTTCGAGTCCCAGCCGCTCAAATATGGACAGGGCCGTGTTCGCTGCATGTCCGGTACCCATGTCCGCCAAAGCCCTTGTGCAGCCGCTTCCCGCAAGCAGCTCACCGAACAGCTTTGTTTTGATATCAATGTAGTTTTTATCGTCTTCCTCTGAGTAGAATATCGCTTTTCGGCGGCCCGTGCTTGTGCCCGAGGTCCGGTATACGGCCAGAGAAGGGTCACTAAATTGGGTATAATAATGGGTATCCAGAATCTCCGACGTCATAAGCGGAAGGTTCTGTAAGCTATAACTCGTCTTCTCCCCGCCGATCAGCCTCTTGTACCAAGGAAAAACCCCGGTGACTTCTAGCACCTTATCCTGCAAATTGCCGAGCAGCATCTTCGCCGCCTCCTATTGGCCGCATGCTGCAGCCTCATTAGATAAACACCTGCAATAATCTTATGTAGAATTCTCGAAGTGTGTTCTATTGCTGTGTAGATGCCCAATCAAAAACTAAACATTTCCGTAATATAGCCTATGGAACTATAGAGACGGAGGGACAAAATGAAGAAGCAAATAAGGCATATATCCAATAAGCTGACGAAGACAAAGGTGATGGCCCGAAGCCAAGAATTAAGGACATACATCCCGGTAACGAGAAAAATGGATCAAAGCACACTGCATGAGATGCTGCAAAAATATAATATGGTCTACATTAAGCCCTGCTGCGGATCCTTGGGTAAAGGTGTGATGCGGATGGAAAGGACCGCCCGGAAGGATCGGATTCAATACAGCTATCAGGCAGGTACGCATGTACGCAGCTTCCCGGATTACGACACGGCTTATCGCGCAATCTTAAAGGAGACCCAGGGGAAGTCCTATTTGGTACAGAAAGGGATCCGGCTTTTGGTTTATGAGGGCCGGCCCTTCGATATCCGGGTGATGGTGCAGCGAAATCTTAAGGGTGGGTGGGATGCTACGGGGGTTGCAGGACGCGTGGCGCATCCCCGCAAGGTTGTTACAAACGGGAGCCAGGGGGGGACGATTTATCCGGTTGAAGTATTGTTGAACGCCTACACTAGCCTGGAGAAGCGTAAAGCATTGATCTCGGCCCTGAAGGAAATGGGTGTGAAGTCCGCCAAGCAGCTAAGCACAACCTTTCCCGCCCTCCAGGAAATCGGCGTGGATATTGCCTTGGACCGGCGCCTCAAGCCCTGGATTCTGGAAGTGAATACTTCCCCCGATCCTTGTCCGTTTACCAAGCTGAAGGACAAAAGCATGATTAAACGGATCGTAAAATACGCTAACGCCTATGGCCGCACATATAATCTGAAGTGTATGAAGTCTAAACAGGGTGTGGTGTAAACTGCGGGGTTGTCTGCGGAACAACGCAGCCGGAAGCGGCGAATTGTGGAGCTGCTCTTCCACAGCTCGCCTGTTCCTGTCAGCGATCTTGCTCTACAGGCAGTGCCTGATCCTCTTCCATGGAGGGCTTCAGGTCATCCTGAATGCTGCCTTGCCACAACGGGACTCCCGACCGGTAGGCTGATCTGCCGTTTAAATGACCTGCTACCGGAGAGGTAATGAATACAAAGACGATAGCAAGCAGCAGCTTATAGCTGACCGTTCCATCGTGAAACAGGAAGTAGACAAACGCTCCGCTCAGCACACAGAGCACCCCAAGTGTTGCGCTTTTGGTAGCGGCGTGAGAACGCAGGTACACATCGGGCAGCCGCACCAAACCGAATGCGCTCAGAGCGCAGAATACAGCGCCAAGCAGCACCAGAATCGAACTGAACAACTCACCGGTCATGCCTGTCACCTCCCTCTTCAAATACAATGCCCCGTTCAATATATCTGGCCAGCGCCGTCGTTCCTATAAAAGTAAGAATGCCTATCACCAGAATAATCTCAAGAAAATCCTGTGTGTCCAGCAGCATAGAGACTACCGCAATCATGGCCAGCACATGGATGCCTATCGTATCCAGTGCAGCAACCCGGTCAGAACGGGTCGGTCCTTTAAGCAGACGGTACAGACAGGCCAGCATAGCCACCGATAGTATAATCAGCGCTGCAGTTAACAAAGTCAGACTCATCAGCGGGTCACCTCCATTATGGCTTGCTCAAAAGTGCCTCTGATCTGCTCGGTAAGCAGCTGTGCATCTTCAATATCAATGGCATGGATGTACAGGATCTTTCCATCTCCCGAAACATCAAGTGTCAGTGTTCCCGGTGTCAGACAAATCAAACAGGATAATAAAGTGACTTCCCACGCGGATGTTAAGGCAGTCTCATAAGCAAAAATACCGGGACGTATAGCCAGCCTTGGACGAACGATATGACCGATCACCACAAAGCTCGATACCAGCAGCTCGCGGATAAATATCAGCAGCAGCTTCAGCATTGCCCATACCCGTTTGAGATAGAAGGGCTGCGTCCAGGATTTCCGCAGGATCAGCAGAATGAACACTCCAAGCACATACCCCACGATAAAGCTTGAGCCCGAACTGTTGTTATTCAGCAGCATCCACATGAAAGCAATCATCAGGTTAAACAGTATTTGCAAAGCCATCTCCTCTACTCCTTCATTACAGCTTCAATATAAAGCCCGGGTGAGACCAAGATATCTCCGGCCTGTGATACATAGGTGTATACCCACTCCGCCCCAATGCCCATTGCAATAACAAGAACAAGCAGTCCGGCAGCAACGGCCGAAGCACTTTTTAAGTTGACCTTTGGTAATTCTTTCTCCGGTTCATTCCCCCAAAATGCCAGTCTGAACACCTTCATCAAGGAATACAGTACAAGAAAGCTTGACGCCAGACCAATCAGAGACAAGGTCAACATGCCGGTATCCAACCCTCCGCGAATGATCATAACCTTGCCGGCAAAGCCGCTGAGCGGAGGAATCCCCACAAGAGCAAGCGCCAGTATAAAAAACATCCAGCCGATCAAGGGGTACTTTCTGATCATCCCCCCCATGTTCTTCAAGTGTTCCGTTCCTGCAGCAGAGATGATTATTCCTCCTAGAATAAACATCAGTGCTTTCGCCAGCATATCATGGAGCAAATAGAATACCGCCCCGTTCAGAGAATCAGGTGTCCCAACTGCAAGACCAAAGGCGACAAAACCAACGCTGATGATGACATTGTAATTAAGAATACGGGGAATATCCTGATAGGCTACAGCTCCCAATCCGCCCAGAATCATTGTAGCCGCCGCCATCCAGGTTATCCAAGGCTGGGTGAAGCCCGGATCGTTTACGAACAGGAGGGTAAATGTACGAATAATTGCATACAAGCCCACTTTAGTCAACAGTGCGCCAAACAAAGCCCTGACCGCCGCCGGAGGTGCACTATACGATCCAGGCAGCCAATAAAACAGAAAGAGTCCGGCCTTTAAAGAAAATACAATCAGAAACAAAATGGCTATTACATTAAGTACGCCGTCTTGCCCCGCTTCGGCAATACGCTGGGACAAATGGGCCATGTTGAGCGTGCCCACTGCTGCATAGAGATAAGCTACCGCCGCCACGAACAGTGTGGAGGATACGATGTTTATCAGCAAATATTTGGACGTCTCCCGGAGCTGGAGCTTCGTCCCGCCAATAGAAATAAGCGCATAGGAAGAAATGAGCATCACCTCGAAGAAGACGAACAGATTGAAGATGTCCCCTGTAAGGAAGGAACCGTATACCCCTACAAGCAAGAAATGAAAAAAGGTATAGTAGTAAAACCGCTCCCGCTCCTCACCTATACTGCGGAAGGAGTAGAGCAATATGGCAAAGCTGACCAACGAAGCCGTCAGCAGCAGCAATGACGCTAACATATCGCCAACGAACACAATGCCGTAAGGCGGGGACCATCCCCCCATCTGCAGGGTTTGTATACCCTTATCGTGTACGCGTGAGACCAGGACAGCAGCAATGCCGATATTCAGTAATCCGCTGGCGGAGCTGATCCAGCGCTGGAGCCGGATTCTTTCTTTCAGGAAGATCAGGATCACAGCTGTACACAGGGGGATCAGAATCGGCAGCACCAACAGATTGCTCATTCTTTCTCCTCCTTGATACTGTCGATTTCATCCGTACCCAGTGTCTGGTAGGAACGGTAGGCCAGAACAAAATAGAATGCAGTCACTCCAAAGCTGATCACAATGGAGGTTAAGATCAGCGCCTGCGGCAGGGGATCGACATAAGTCTTCGCATTGTCTCCCAGCACCGGTGCAGCGCCTTTTTTGAGTCCGGCCATCGTGAGGAGCAGCAGATGGACACCATGTGTCAGCAGGGAAGTTCCCAGCACAATGCGCAGCAGACTTTTGGACAGAATCAGATACACACCAATTGTAAATAAAATCCCTACAGCCACCGCCATTATGAGTTCCATTGTTTATCCCCCCCGATTGATAATATGATGTTCATGGTTACACCCACTACGGCCAAATACACGCCCAGGTCAAACAGAACCGCAGTCGCAAGCTCTGTATCCCCGAGTATAGGCAGTTGAAAATGACCAAAGGCATGACTGAGAAACGGTGCATTAAAAATGAAGGAGCCTGATGCCGTAACAATCGCGATCAGTAATCCGACTCCAGTAATCAAGCGGTAGTTCACCGGAAGAACCTTACGGACTGTATCCATGCCAAAAGCGACAGCCATCAGAACAAGCGCGGCGGAAGTCATCAGCGCTCCAATAAAACCTCCCCCCGGATGGTTGTGGCCCGCAAAGAACAAATACAAGGAGAACGTAAGTATAATGAGAACAATTCCCTTAGACATGGTCTGCAGGATCACATCATTACTCCGCAGCCGCAAGGCTGAGTTTCCAGAATGGACTTTTCCGGATTCAGTCTGACCAGGTTCCATTCTTAAATGAATCAAGCCATAGATGGCCATTGAGGCGATACCGAGCACCATAATTTCAAACAAGGTATCAAAGCCGCGGAAATCCACCAGAATGACGTTGACTACATTTTTACCGCCGGCTGAATTGTAGCTTTCTTTCAGGAAAAACTCGGAAATCGGTTCAAAGGGACTGCTCCCCATCGCTGCCAAAGCAATTAAAGTTGTCGTGATACCAACACCAAGGGCGATAATCAAATTCGGCAGCTTAAACCGCAGGCGTTCCTTCTCCTTCTTCAGCTTCGGAAGATATCTGAAGCAGAGAAGGAAGAGAATGACCGACACCGTCTCTATCATCATTTGCGTAAGCGCGAGATCAGGCGCCCGGAAGATGACGAACAATAGCGTTACCATATAGCCGACACAGCCAGTGAATAAAATGGCACTGACCCGCGATTTGGCAAAAGGCACCGCGAATGCCGCAAGCAGCATAACGGCTATTACCGCTGTCTCATAAAGGGACAATGGCGCATAGTGATCCATGCCGAAGCTGATACCCGGTTCTCCAATTAGAGCAGCGAGCAACGCAATAATAAAGAAGCTGAAAATATACAGCAAATAATGACGGTTGGAGCCGGTCATATAAGCATTGGTCAGGCGTTTTGAGCCCCGCTCCAACAATTGAAGGCTCCCATCATAGAGATGGTTGAGCGTTTTCCGTCCGCTTGGCTTACGGTCCAATACCCGCAACCGGCTGTAGCTTCGGTATAACAGCACACCGGCAGCGATAACACCTATGGTCATAAATATCTCCGGTGTCCAGCCATGCCAGAAATGAATCGAGACCTCGAACGTATCTTCAGGCGCCAATACCCCGTTATGGATCGACGCCATGGCCGGCTCAATCAGCGAATTAGAAACAAGCTTAGGAAAGAAAGCAAAGACTACAGCAAGGGAGACCAGCATCACTGGTGACAGCAGAAGGCCAAGCGGCGCTTCATGCGGCATTTTATCCAGTTTAGCCTTCTGAAGTTTACCCCCAAAGGTCTTAAAGACGAGAATCATACTGTACACAAAGGTAAACACACTGGCAAGCCAGGCGGCTACCGGAAAAATCCCCATCCAGGAGCCAGTATTCAGTATGTCGAACTCACGGATATTCAGCATAGCGGTAAAGAACATTTCTTTACTGAGGAACCCGCTGAACGGCGGCAAGCCCGCCATGGAGAATGCGCCGATCAACGCAACCGAGAAAGTAATGGGCATGAGAGACATCAGCCCGCCCAGCTTGCGGAGATCCCGGGTACCCGTTTCATGGTCAATAATTCCGACAACCATAAACAAGCTGCCTTTAAAAACAGCATGATTCAGGAGATGAAAGAGGGCCGCTGTAGTAGCCATAGTATAGAAAACAGCTTCTTCCTTCCCGGCAAAAAAGGAAGCCGCCGAACCAAGTCCCAGCAGAGACATGATCAGACCGAGCTGGCTGATGGTAGAGTACGCAAGTAAGCCTTTGAGATCGCTTTGGTTAATCGCTTTAAATGCTCCATAGATCAGTGTCACCATTCCTGTGAGCGAAACCAGCCAGAACCACCCAGATTGACCTGCAAATACAGGGGTGAGCCGTGCAACCAAATAGATTCCCGCCTTAACCATCGTAGCCGAATGAAGATAGGCGCTGACCGGTGTCGGTGCTTCCATCGCATCAGGCAGCCAGATATGAAATGGAAATTGCGCGGATTTCGTGAACGCTCCCAGCAGGATCAGCAGCATCGCCGGGATAAACATGGAATAGCCCGGCAAAGATCCGGCTACAGCTACAATTTCCCGGATACTGTAAGTTCCAGTCATGACGTATAACAGATTAAATCCGGCAAACATAGCCAGACCGCCAAACACCGTAATGAGCATCGACTTCATTGCACCGTAGCGCGACCTTTCCCGGCGGTGCCAGAATGCAATCAGCAGGAATGATGAAATACTGGTGAGCTCCCAGAACCCGTATAGAACCATCAGATTATCTGACAGCACAACACCCAGCATCGCCCCCATAAACATCAGCAGGTACATGTAGAATGGGCGAATTCCTTCGCTGTGCTTACTCAAATAATAAATCGAATAGAGCACCACCAGAGCGCCCATTCCGGTAATCAGCAAAACAAACAACAGGCTGAGTCCATCCAGGTAAAGTGTAATATCGACTCCAAGTGAAGGCATCCAGGAGAAGCTTGTCATTAGATTTGATCCTGCTTGAATACTTGGGATTCTTGTCAGGAAGTAGAGAAATAGAGCTGCAGGCAAGGGCAGAACAATCCAGCCCACATGAAAACGCGGCAAATATTTAGTAAGCGGAATAAATGCAGCAAGCACAAATGGAAGTAAAATTACAAGATGCAGCACGGTCCAGCACTCCTCCTCTTTTATTCATGTTCTAGTTTTCTGCTATTGCGGTTGTATCCATTCATTCTGTACAATTCTCAGCTATTGATAATTAACTTATTTTCCCAGTAAAAAAACACAAAAAGAGCCCGCTTTTGGCAGGCTCCTCCGTTTGATTCCGTATACAATTAAAGATAATTATACAGTCAGCGCAAGAAACTGTAAAGCCCCGTTCGAACGAATGAAAAAAAGCTAAAAACAATATTCCATAAATATTTATCCAATCTTTAGGTTTGGTTTAGAATGGATAAAGGTTAGAGAGTTATATTGAGTAGGGGTGATTTTTTATATTTACGATACTGATCGCTGATGACGAACTCGAAATCGTCGAATTGCTGCAGCTTTACCTTGAAAAGGACTACCATATTTTGAAGGCTACCAACGGTATGGACGCTTTACATATCATTGGGGAGCATACCATTGATTTAGCTATTCTCGATATTATGATGCCGGGGATGGATGGATTACAGCTGCTTAAGAGTATTCGCCGGGCGTATCATTTTCCCGTCCTGTTCTTATCGGCCAAAAGCCAGCATCATGACAAAATTCTCGGTCTGGAGCTCGGAGCGGATGATTATATCTCTAAGCCCTTTAATCCGCTGGAGGTCGTTGCCCGTGTCAATGCTTTGCTGAGGAGAGTCCATCATTTTGATGTTTCCCCTGTGGAGAAGGAGCCGGCGGTTGAGAAAATTGTACTTGGAGCACTGACACTAGATCTGAGCGAGTGTGTTCTATATGTCTCAGGGGAACCGGTTGTATTGACCTCCACTGAATATAAAATCCTTAAGCTGATGATGGAGGAACCGGGGCGGGTGTTCACGCGCAAGCGAATTTATGAAGCGGTTTGGGAAGACTTCTATATGTATGAGGACAACAGTATCATGGTACATATCAGCAACATCCGTGAGAAGATTGAGTTGGATTCCAAGAAACCTGAGTATCTGAAAACCATCCGGGGATTGGGGTACAAAATTAATGCGCCTGTGGAGAACTAGAAACCAACGGCCGCTGCAGACGTCGCTAGCCCTTGACTTTTTACGGTTTCTTGTCATTGTTCTTGTCATTTCGCTTGGCGCCTATTTGTTTATACAACTGGATGTGACGCAAAAACTAAAGGATTATCAACTTGCGGATCCGGATTTAAAGGTCACGGCAAGCCAATATTTGAATAATCCCAAATCCGGACCGGAAACCGAGAAATTGCTGCGCAGCCGGGGCTGGCTTGAAATCTTGGACGGAAGCAAGCTCATCAAAGAAGTGATCGGAAATAAACAGGATCAGATGATTAGCTACTCTGAGGAACAATTGTATAAACTGCTTGAGAATGATCGAAGTCAGGATTATTACTATTCATTGTCCCGCTACCCGGGCCCTGGTTCGACAGACTGGCTGCTGCTGAAAATCCCACGGGACCGTATTGACATCTCCATTAACAGCTACCCGTTTATGTCCTATTTTAACCATTCGGTTACCTTCTATATTTTGATTGGAGCGATGGTGCTTCTGGTGCTGGTTGTTGTTTACAGCTATTCTGTAGCCCGGCGAATTCTCAAACCGCTCAAAACAATTAACGAAGGATTAAAGGAAATGATCCAAGGCAATTACAGCACCAGGATCTCTGTTCATGCAGAGCAGGAATTCGAGCAAATGGCTGAAACGTTCAACTACATGGCGGATATGATTGAGAAAACTACCAAGGCTACGCGGCTGGCGGAAGAAAGCAAGCAGCGGATGATGATGGACCTCTCTCATGATCTGAAGACCCCGGTCACCAGCATCCAGGGTTATGCGCAAGCCCTGTATGAAGGCCGCGTCGAGGATGTGGAAAGACAGCGAAAATATCTGTCCTATATTCACAATAAGTCCTCTCAAGTCACTAAATTAATTCAAAATATGATGGAACTGCTCAAAACAGATTCACCGGATTTCCTGTTGAAAATGGGGCATCACGAGCTTGGCGACTTCCTGCGGGAAATTATCGCCGATTCGTATGGAGAAATCGAACAAAAGCGGTTTACGCTTCAGTTCCAAGTACCCGATCAGGATGTTTATGCGCTCTTTGATCCTGAACTGCTGTCACGAGTGGTCTATAATCTGATCACCAATGCTCTGACTTATAATCCGCCCGGAACGAATCTTCGGATTGAGCTCATTCCCCAGGCCACCCGAATGGTCATTGAAATTGCCGATAACGGTGTGGGGATTCCTCAAGAACTCAGATCCACCCTTTTCGATCCCTTTGTACGGGGAGATGAAGCCAGAACGGCATCTGGAGGAACCGGCTTAGGCTTGGCTATAGCCCTGAAAAATACGGAAAGAATGGGCGGAACTTTGGAACTGGCCAACCCTGGGAAGGAATCAACCGTTTTTAAGATTAGTTTACAAAAATAGTCTAGCTCCAAAAAAATAGCGGCAGTCAAGGACGATAGAATAAGGTCCTCGACTGCCGCTATTTTATTGAAAAATTCAAATTTGCTCCGGTAAAATGCCAACCACGGTCACATTCACTTGCGACACTTTTAATCCAGTCAGTATTTCAAGGCTGCTCTTAATTTTTTGCTGCAAAAGCTGCGCAAGCTGGTGAAGAGGAGTGCCGAGCACAAAAATCGGAAATATGTGAACCGCCAGCTCTCCCCCGTTTATCTGGAGGTCAATAGCTTTATAGAAGTCATCTTTGTTTTTGCGTTTTGTTTTGCCTTCCATAAGCGCCTTCACTTCTTCTGCTTCTTGAATCGCCTTGCCGGCAATCTTCAATATGGCCCGATTTGAAATCGTAATATTACCTCTATATCCGTTATTTAAGTTATTCATCCCATCGCCTCCTTCGATTTATACGAACTATAGTCCCTCCCATTTTTCTTTAAAGAACAAATGATACGTATGCTTAGATATAATTTTGATGACCATATACACAGGAATAATGATCAGCATGCCAATGAATCCAAAGAAATTCCCCACTCCCAATACAAGAACTGTTGTGGTAATGGGATGAATATCAAGGCTTTTGCCAAAGACCAGCGGTGAAATGATGTTATCCTGAACCTGCTGTGCCAACAGGATAATAACCAAAGCCCACAATCCCACAGCAGGAGATTCAACCAGACCTACAATCACAATAGGAACAGATGAGATAATGGCCCCAAAATAAGGAATAAAGTTCATGATGACGGCAATCAGTGTCAATACAAGCGCATAAGGTAACCCTATCAAAAGGAATCCGAAATACATCAGGACACCCAGCGCCAGATTTACGACAACTCTGCTAACGATATAGCTGCTGAGCGCGGCATCGATTTCCTTTGTAATTGTACTGATTTTTTCACGAGAACGTTTGGGAACAGCTCTTACGATGATTTTCCCGAATTTGTCGCCCTCCTTAAGCATGTAGAACAACAATATTGGAAAGGTAAACAGTATAATCGCTAAGTTGGAGACCGCTGAAAATAACCCTGTGACATAACTGGTTAATAAAGTGAACCCCTTGTTTAAATATTCATTTAATTGGGAGAGCAGGCTGAAATCTTCGGGGAAAATCTTCGAGAAAACTCCCGTCTTCTCCAACTCCACAATTTTATCGTTTAATAAATTGAAAAGATGAGGCGCATTTTGCACCAGATTTATTAATTGCGATTTCAAGGGAGGCCAGACACCCCCAAAGAATGCCATTACAATGATAAACAAGAAAAGGTAAATCAGAAGGATCGCCGGTGTTCGCTTCAATTTCCACTTTTCCAGCAGAGGAATTAAAGGCCGCAGGATATAGTAGAAAAAAACAGCTAACAGCATCGGGATGAGAATCACACCCGTCAGCGCCTTAAAGGGTTTAAAAATAAAATCTACTAAAGAACCCACATAAATGATTGCAAGGACCAGCAGTATTGCTTTACCTATAGTAAGGAATTTATTCACATTTTTCATCTGCCATCTCCTGCTCTATCCAGCTTATTTGTATTAATATAACGTTCCAATCTTTATACACTCTAAACTGAACCTAAAGATTAGATAAATATTTATAGTATCTGAAGCATACGACAGCAATCTTAGAGCGAATAGACTTGCGCTTAAACTTCAACGAACAGGGGCACTATCATTCAAAAAAACAGCGGCAGTCCAGGACTGCCGCTGTTTTAATTTTTCATTAGAATTATATTAGCTCATAGAATCGACAAATCTTTTTGGGTCAGCCTTGTTTTGCAAAAGAATCAAGGGATCCGGGTTTATGGATACCGATGCTTATTTTGCCTGTTTGATATTAATTTACGACCTTTTTTCGAAAAACTTAACAATATTTCTGCTGTAAATAGGCGAAGCTTACGCCAGTACCGCTTTTGCATACTCGCGGGCCGAGATTCCCATCATGCCATACTGAATAAATGGAGGCAACACTAATGTGCCGATCAGGTTGCCAGTTGCTTCGAGCGGCCGCAGGAGCTCCTCCACAGTGTATTTATTGCTCCCCTCAGCATGGTAGTTCTCCTTGGGAGCGCCCGTAGACACGGCAAACATAAGCTCCTTGCCGTGCAGCTTGTGAACGGTCACATCTGCGAGACCCTGCAATTCTTCAGTCCAGCGTTTGTTGACAACTGATTGCTCAAAATTCGGGTGCGTTATAATAACTAATGTTTTCATTGACCAAGTGGTGCACATGAAACACAGGGCTGACTCTCTCATCCATCCCAATAGACACAGGAATTGAAGATTCTTAAGATAGGCAGCATTAGTAATTAAATGGATATCATACATAAAAACAGTTTCGCCCTATATAAGATGAACTTGGAAATTTCAGAGTACAGGATCTCTCGCAACTGCGGTGAATGTTTGGACCATTGCTTATTTTATACTAATCCCCGCATCAAAACCCTCTCGAATCGCATGAAGAGCATTGCTTGTTTTTAGTGCCCCACCAACCACTACGACGTTATCGGAGACCGTTTTTAATTCATTCACCAACGTATTATTCGGCTTATAGCCAAGTGCTAGGACAACAGTATCTGCCTGAAGTATAAATCTCCCCTGACTATTTTCAACTTCAACTCCGTCATCCAATATTTCAACGACTTTAGTCTCTGTATATTGCTTAACTTCGTACTCATTTAATATTTTCGTCAGATTGAAGCGGTTCACACTGTCTAACTCCTTCATCAGTGTTGGGAACATTTCTACAACTGCGACTTCCTTCTCCTGTAGCGCCAAATGCGCAGCTGTTTCCGTTCCCACTTCGCCGCCGCCTGCAATCACAATTTTGTCTCCGGTAGGAACATTTCCAAGCAGCACATCTTCGGCAGCAAATACATGCGGTTTGTCAATGCCTTTAATTGGAGGAAGCATTGGAGTTCCACCCGTAGCTACAATAATAGTATCCGGCTGAATCTCTTGTAACAATTCTTTACTGACTTCAGTGTTCAAATGGATATCCACACCCAGCTTATCCAACTCATCAATGATCCAGGCTGTATAGGTCGTAAATTCTCCCTTGCTTGGCGGGTAGGCTGCCGATACAAATTGACCGCCCAAATATCCTTTTTGTTCATATAGGCTAACCTCATGGCCTTTGACCGCCGCTATTCTGGCTGCTTCCAAACCGCCGGGACCACCTCCAACTACCACAACAGTTTTCGGTGCGGAAACCGGAGTATAGTTTAACTCCCATTCCCTTCCTAACGACGGGTTAACCAGGCAAGCCAGGGGGCTGTCTGTATACAGCGCTCCAACACAGCCCTGTAAACACCCAATGCAGTAACGAATAGAGCTAAACTCTCCATTCTTTGCTTTGTTAGGCAAGGCAGGATCTGCCAATGAACCTCTTCCCATGCCAATAAAATCAGCTTTGCCCATCTCCAGGATACCTTCAGCCATGTACGGATCATTAATGCGGTTTACGGTAAACACAGGAATATCAACAATATTCTTGATCTCGGCGGCAAAATCTATCGTCCAGGCATGCGGAATATACATTGGGGCGACAGTTCCCTTATTGTGACTTCCATAAACGCCATTAGATACATGAAGAGCATCTACTCCCCATGCTTCAAACTGCTTTGCCAGTATTCTTGATTCCGAGATATCTCTGCCTCCCGGAACACCTTCATCTGCAGAAAAACGGATGGTTACAGGATAATCGCTTCCCACTTTTTGCCGAACGTTCTCAACTATTTCTTTTACGAATCTTAATCGGTTATCCAGACAACCGCCATATTTATCCGTTCTCTTATTGACATAAGTGGACATGAATTCTGCAATCAAATACCCGTGTCCTGCATGGATTTCCACTCCGTCAAACCCTGCTTTTTTTGCTCTCAACGCACAGTCTCCAAATTCCTCAACAATCTGCACAATTTCAGAAATAGTCAACTCGTGCGGAATCTCCCGATTCCAAGGACATGGAATGGCAGAAGGAGCAACAGGCTGAACGCCGCCGTTTACTGTACTATTGCTTTGTCTGCCCGCGTGATAAATTTGACAAAACACTTTACTGTCATATTGATGAATAGTGTCTGTAAGCTTCTTATGACCTTCGATCTGTTCGTCATTCCAAAGTCCTGCAATACATTTGTATCCCATTGCATGAGGATTAACAGCGTAATCCTCTGTAATAATCAGCCCCCATCCCCCTTTGGCTTTCTCTTCATGATAAGCAATGTACCTGTCTGTTGCAGTTCCATCTTGATTGCAGCAATTGGAGACCATTGCGGTGACTGCCAACCGGTTGGGAATTTCGCATTGATTGATTTTTTTAGGTGAGAACAAATGATTAAGCATGGTGAGCCCTCCAGAGTTTATATTACTTACAGATTGAATATAAACCCTATAGGTACTACAGGCTCAAGAACTTTGTTCAAAAATTCACTTACTTATTCAATCGGTAACCAAACTTTAATATATCGATGGTATCCGTCCGATTCATGAACACGGGCCAGAATATGTCCAATCACATTTCCAGCCAGCCGATACCCCTCTTTCCGAATAAATTCTAATGCGTTATCCAACAGTTTGAGTGAGAAGCTCCCCTTTTCACCTACACTGATAACAGTTGTAACACACAACGCATTCTCTATATATTTCACCTTATCACTAAGTGGAATATTAAACGCTTCAACATATTCTTTCTTAATAGAGAATCCCCATGCGTGGTCATTGGTAACATCTCTATTTATAATATCGTTCATTTGCATTTCAACTAAGATTTCAACAAATGGCAGATAATTTAACCATGCTTCCAAAACACCATGGAAATCATCTTTTTCTTCATAGCTGTAATTATATCGATGAAGCAAATAATAAGAATTTTGTTGTTCTGTAAAATGGAATGCCCCTAAATCATTTTTTATATTAAGTAAATCTCTTCCCAATTCTTCATTTTTCTTCATCAGTAAAGTATAGTGCTTCAATTTATGATTATAATCGATTTGCTTTTCTTCGATTCGCTTTGAGTATTGCTCCAAATTATCACAATGCATTATATTGTGAATTTCGGAAAGTGAATAGTCCAGACTTCTGTGACGTTTGCATTCTGTTAGGAAATTAATATCCCAGGGCTCGTATAAGCGATAGTTATTTTTATCGTCTTTATTAGGATGAACTATATTAAGTTTTTCATAATAACGCAGTGTCTCAACGGGGATATTTAAGATTTTAGAAACTTGACCGATTTTATAATCCATGGCGGTGACATCTCCTTTTTTAATAATTATAAATAATTAATGAAAGAGTAGACGTGATATTTTAGCCTTTAGTCACAAATTAATTTTCCACGGGTTCAATAATAACAGTATCATTTGTACAAAGATTGTTCCTTGTAACTTCAATGGACAACCCTCCAACTTGGACGTTGCCAAGATTGAGCTGAAAGCGAAAATTCCATACAAAAAGCAGCGACTCTCCTTTAGAGAATCGCTGCTTTTTTTCTCATTTCATTATTATTATAGCCGCTCATTATCATTTCTCGGCGCAAATCATGAACATCGGTGTTGAACAGTTCAATACTTGCTGCTTCTCATCCAGTACTTTGGCGTTCAGGTTCTCTTCTGTATATACAGCGGAGAACCCCTCTTCCTTGAGGGTCCGTACATCCCACTCCGGACGCCACTCTCTGGTCAGCGGCAATAAAAGGCTCAGACGGTCAGTCTCCTCGATGTCCTTGTGATGCGGAAGCTCACCAAACCCCCTGTCTATGTAGGCCTGCTGATCCTCGGCATGCTTCAGCTGCATCTCTTCGTCCCAAAGATGACGGTTCCAGTTGGCATCGAAAACCAGCAGCCTCCCCTCCGGCTTGAGTACTCTTCTCCATTCCTTGTACGCTGACTGCGGATCGGCAAGGCTCCAGGTGACATTGCGGCATACGATCAGATCGAAGCTCTCCGCTGCAAAGTCCAGCTTGTGTGAGTCCATCTTGCGGAAAGTAACGGTTACACCTTCCCGGTTAGTGTGTGCTCTCGCTTCTTCCAGCATATTGTCTGTGCAGTCGACCGCAGTGACCAGATGCCCGGCACTGGAGAGAATCACAGAGAAGAAGCCGGGGCCGCAGCCAATATCAAGAACATGCAGTCTATCCTTCTGCGGTGCATTCGCCAGGATAAGCTTCAGCCACGCTTCCCGCTGGAATCCGTTCAGTTCCCGCTGAATGCCTTCACTATACAGTTCTGCTTCACCTTCCCAATATGTTTCTACTTCCTGCTGGATACTCATGTATCATTCACTCCTTCTTGGCTATAATCATGAACCGGTTTACATTCTGGTAGCCGTATTTCAAATAATTCAGCGGCATCGCACGGGCAGGAATAAAGTTCCGCTGAACATCTATACTGCGGAATCCAGCCCGTATCAGCGCTTTCTCATCAGCCTCAGGCCGCAGTACATTAACAAACGGCAGCTCGCTTAGCATACTTTTATCCTGATTACTCCGTTGCCGGATTCTCTTCTCTGTAAGCAGAATCAGTGTCCAAGACAAGGCATACCATAGTCTGCGAAATACAGTCTTGCTCTCGTTATACAAATAATTACCGTCAAAAATAATCAGGGCCCCTCCAGGCTTCAGAATCCGGTACCACTCGGCATAAGCCTTCTGTGGATCGGGCAGCGTCCATACCACATCCCGGCAAACCACTGCATCAAAGCTGTCGTCCAGCTCAGCATGCAAATCCGCAGCATCACCGACATAAGCAGGAACTTTGTATCCAAAATGTTCAAAATTCTGTGAAGCTCTATCGATCATCCCCTGAGATGCATCAACGGCTGTAGGCAGATGTCCCATCTGCGATAAGAGGATGGAGAAAAAACCGGGCCCGGTTCCCACATCCAGCACCTTTTGCCGGGACTTGATTCCCAAGCCTTTAGTAAGCAGCTGCTTCCACAGGTTAATGGTTGTCTTGCTGCGGAATTGGGTCTGTATGACTTTGTCATAACTCTCCGAGCTTGAGGTCCAGTACTTCGAAATTTCTCTCAACATCATTCTCCACCTATATCAAGCTGATTCCAGAGGATTGGCGAGAAGGTGGTATACCCGGCTTTGAACCCTGTTACTCTCTTGTTCACTGCCATGATATCATCGGGGAAGTATATAGCAGCAAACATGGCCTCCTGGTACAGCTTGGTGAAAATAGAGTCATAAGCGCTCTGGCATTCCTGCAGACCGGTTGTACCTACGGCCGTGTCAATCAGTGATTCCAGTCCAGCATCTGACCAGACCACAGCAGGTGCTTCCTCAGTTTCATGGAACAGAGATAGGAGGAACGCATGCGGATTATATGCATCATCGTAGGTCCGGTACATGATCAGATCATAAGCTTTGGTTGTCCATAAGGCATCGTAATAGGCATTAGGCTCCAGAACCTGAAGATTCACAGCAATCCCAATCTCTTTGAGTTCGGACTGAATCAGCTCACTGATCGATTTCCATTCCGGAAATTCAGCCTGCTGCAGTACAAAGTTCAGCTCAAGCGGCGTACCAGCCTTCTCGACAATTCCATCTCCGTTTGAATCACTATAACCTGCATCCGCGAGAAGCTGTTTCGCTTCCTCCGGCTCGAAGCCGTACCAGGTATTATTGGAATCCGTCACATAAGGAACAGTCAGCGGGAACAACCCTTTAGCTTCACTGCCGATACCATCCATCAGATCATTGACGATACTTTTTTTGTTAATAGCCAAATTAATGGCTTTACGCACATTCAGATCTTGCAGAGCGGGTGTATTGTAGTTGAAGATCATGAAATGAGAGTTTGTTCCAGGTGCTTTTTGTAAAGTCAGTGACGAAGCCGCTTCAATGACCGGCACACTTTCCACCGGAATCTTACCCATTTGTCCGCCGGCAATGTCTATATCCCCGCTTTGCAGCGCCAGTACTCTGGACTGCGGGTCAGGAATGACCTTCAGAATGATTGTGGACAGCTTCGGCATTTCTCCCCAATAATAGGGATTTCTGACGAGTACGGCTTCCTGATCGGTTGTGAAGCTCTCGGCCATCCATGCCCCGGTTCCAATCGCTTTGATGAATTTGCCGGTAACATCCCCTGCAGGCTCCACCGCGGAAGGGCTGATCATCCGGACTGGTCTTGCAAAGGAAAGCTCCGTCAGGAAGGGATAATAAGCTTTGGTGAAGGTCATGGTAATCGTATGCTCATCCACAACATCAAGAGATTGCATCGCTGTAGCCACATTCAACGAATTGGCCGGATCTTTAATCCAGCGTTCGAAGGAGAATTTAACAGCTTCAGCATTAAACTCCGTACCATCTGAGAATTTGACTCCTTGGCGGAGATGGAATGTATATACTTTTCCATCTTCGGAAATATCCCAGGACTCCGCAAGAGCCGGCAGGATTTCGCCCTTTTCTCCATACTCCACCAAACCGTCATATATCATCGCATGCACATTCATCGAGCCATTATAGGCACCGGCGTCCAGTTGATCCATACCAGCATCAGCCGATATAGCAACAGTGATTACCTTGTCCTGAGCGTTGGCTGCTTGTGCGGCTTCATTATTGGCAGTGTTATTCGAACCGGCCGTTGGAGTGCTGCTATTGTTGTTGCTATTGTTGTTGCTGTTGCTGCAGCCTGATGTCACCATAATTACCGCAAGAAGCATTAAGAATAATATTTGTGTTAATAAGCTGTTTGTCTTTGAATTCGTTCTCATTCCCAGTACTTCCCTTCTCAATTTAACATCATCAGAACGGCTGTAGTGCCAAGCTCTGCTTAGACTTTCTTTCTTAACCTGGGGTCCTGTACTGGCACTGAAGACAGCAATGTTCGTGTATAAGGGTGGCTCCCTTGCTGCATGATATGCACACCCGATTGCTTCTCCACAATTCCCCCTTGATACATCACAGCCACACTGTCACACAAACGGCTTACAACGGACAAGTCATGTGTAATGAAAACATAGGATAACCCCAGCCCATGCTTCAACTCCTGCAGCAGATCCATCATTTGCTTCCGCAAGGTAACATCCAGACTCGAGAAGGGTTCATCACATACAATCAGCTCCGGACGCAGCGCGATCGCTCTGGCGATCCCAACCCTTTGCTGCTGACCGCCACTGAGTTCATGCGGATAGCGGCGGATATGCCGCTGTTCCAGACCCACAAGATCGAGTGTATCTGCTACCACTTCCCTGAGGTTTTCGGCCTTGCCCGCTCCGTAGTTTCGCAGCGGCTCGCCGATAATCTGCTCTACCGTAAACAAGGGGTTGAAGGAAGCTAGACTATTCTGAAACACCATCTGCATATTGCTGCGGATCATACGCATCTTGCTGTGGCTCCAATCCGTATAATCCGTGCTTCTGTACAGAACCCTTCCGGAGGACGGTTTCTCCAATCCCAGCAGAATTCTGGCCAAAGTGCTTTTACCACACCCGCTTTCACCCACGAGTCCCAGGCTTTCACCGGCCTCAAGACTGAGTGACAGATTGTTCACGGCTTGAACACTCTTGGCCTTATGCGTGAACCACCCCCTTTCCGCACTATACCTTTTGTTCAGGCTTACCGCTTCCAATAGCTTTATAGCTCCCACCTCCTTTGTGTTTATGTGTTATTACAGTTGTTATCTGCATTCCAAATACTTAGTATATGGATGCACTGGATTCGAAAAGAGTTCAAACACGTCTCCCGATTCCACGATCTTCCCGGACTTCATCACATATACATAATCTGCGAGCTCAGCTACAACGCCGAGGTCATGTGTGATCAGCAAGATGCCGACATGGTTCTCCCATCTAATTCTGTCCAGCTCTTTGAGAATCTGGGCTTGAATGGTTACATCCAGTGCTGTTGTAGGCTCATCTGCAATAAGCAGGCGTGCACCGGAGACCAGTGCGATGGCGATCATTACCCGCTGACACATGCCACCGCTGATCTGAAAAGGATATTTATTGAAAAGCCGCTCAGGTTCGGCCAAGCCTGCTTGCTGCATCTGCCTCAAGGCAAGCGCCTTAGCTTCTTTTCCCGATACCCGCTTGTGTAGCATAACCGTCTCCATAAGCTGCCTGCCAATAGTCAGCACCGGATTCAGCGCATTCATGGGATCTTGAAAGATAACAGCCATTTCTGTTCCCCGGAGCTTCCTTAACTGGCGGCTGGAGCACTCCAGAAGGTTGTTGCCTCCCAGCCGGATTTCTCCGCTCTCAATAATGCCTGGCGGGTCTACTAATCCTAAGATGGACATTGCCGTAACACTTTTGCCGCTGCCGCTCTCACCGACGAGTGCTACAATTTGCTGCGGCTTCACTTCGATGCTGACATCATCCACAGCCGTAACTTTTCGACTCCCTGTATGGAAGCTGGTACATAAATGACTGACTTTCAGCAGTGCAGGTCCTTCCATCATCTTCTGAATCCCCACTTCCCTATAGTACCGGAATCAGGCTCTGACCGGCGCAAGCCCTCCCCCAGCAGATTAAAGCCCAGGACAGCAAGCATTATTGCCAGTCCGGGGAACAGCATTAGCCGCGGCTGCGTCTGAATGTAGGCGCGGCTGTCGTTCAGCATAATCCCCCATTCCGGTGTTGGCGGCTGGGCTCCCAAACCCAGAAAAGACAAACCTGCAATCGAGAGCATAATTGTACCCACCTCCATAGAAGCAAGAACCAGAATGGGACGGGCAGCATTCAGCAGGATATGCCTGAGTACGATTTGCAGATGGGAAGTGCCTGACGCTTTGGCTGCCAGAATATATCCACTCTCCTTAATTTCAAGCACCATGCTGCGGATCACCCTGGCGTACCCCGTCCACCACACTGCGGCAAATGCGATTAACAGGTTCTTCATACTGGGTCCCAGCATGGCTGCAATAGCAAGGGATAGAATCAGGCTCGGAAAGGCAAGCAGGATATCGATGATCCGCATCATCAAGTGATCGATCTTTCCGCCAACGTAACCGGCAAGAAGACCAACCGGAATGCTGATCGCAAAAACAACGATCAGCACTATGAATGAATAATACAGGGATGTCCGGGTTCCATAGATCAACCGGGATAAGACGCAGCGTCCCAGATGATCGGTACCGAGCGGGTATTGCCAGGAAGGCATGCTCAATTTATGTTCCATGTGAATCTGCAGCGGATCGGAGGGTGACAGCCAGGGGGCGAAGAGTCCTATACAAATGAATAAGAGCACTATGCCCGCTCCCAACCGGGCTCCTGTTATTTTAAATGAACTAATACGAAACATGACAAGCGGCTCCTTCTACAGCTTCACCGCAGCCTGATCCGAGGATCCAGCAGCAGATGCAGCAGATCCACTGCCAGGTTAATCAGGACAACGACAACAGCCATCAATAATACATAACCCTGAATGACAATATAGTCCTTCCCAAAGATAGCCTCAACGGCATACTTGCCGATCCCCGGCCAGGAAAATATAGTTTCAACAATAACAGAGCCGCCCAGCAGCCCGGCTATGTTAACACCAAGGAGGGTAAGACTTGGAAGAAGCGCATTGCGAAGTGCATGACCTGTGATAATCCTCCATTCCTGCAGTCCCTTGGCTCTGGCTGCCGTGATGTACGGCTTGCCCAGAACGTTCAGCAGACTGGCACGAATCAAACGGATATAGACTCCTGCCATACCAAAGCCTAGTGTAAATGCAGGCAGAATTACACTGGCAGCCCCCTCCATTCCCGTAACAGGAAACAGTTTAAGCTTCACTGCACCATAATAAATCAGGAGCAGGCTAAGCCAATACCCTGGCATTGAAACACTGAGCAGTGCAACTACTCTGCCCAGTCGATCGGGCAGTCTCCCCGGATACAGCGCTGAGCCCACTCCAAGAGGCAGGGCAATAAGAATTGCAGCCAATAAGGAACAGGCGCTGAGCAGCATTGTGGCCGGGAAACGATTCATTAGCTCCGTGAACACGGGACGGCTGCTGCTGTAAGATATCCCTAAATCGAGATGGAGCACCCGGTACAACCAATGAAAGTATTGCATATGTATAGGACCGTCCAGACCAAGTATATGCCTGGTCGCTTCGATAGCTTCACGTGTAGGCTTAATGCCGTCAACACGCAGCATAATCTCCGCCGGATCACCTGGCGTTAAGTGCATCAGCGCAAAGGTAATGAAAGAGATGCCTAACAGCACGGGGATCATCTGCAGCAAACGCTGCAACAGATAACGTATGATGGCATTCAACTCCAAATTATTAATCGTAATAATTACGATTATATCACAAAAATTTTGAAATAGTAGTCTTTAAATTTTTTATTTCATGTTTATCCATAATAATTACGATTATGACAAGTCTACTAATTTGGTAAATCACCCGACTCCTGCCGAAGAAACGCCTGCTCTCCACGATTCATAAAATCAAAAGGGAACGAAATAAAAAAATAAGACCTATACCACTTTTTTTGTGGTATAGGTCTTTCCAACTTTTCTATTAAATGCTGTCATCATTCCAAATATCTATCAAAGAAATTATGATTATGATTGCTGGGACATTTTTGTGTAACAATAATCAGGTGGTATCTACTGAAACTAATCAAAAAGTGATTTTTAGTATTAATTAATTACTGGAAAGCTAAATTTGTAAATGCTTTATCTTAAATTTATTTAATGGAGAGATAGTTAATATGAACCACAACAAAGAGAATGTTTAAGCTTTGTACTTTTAGCTATTTTGATAATGATGTGGTTGGGTGATGACTTCCCGACTTATCTCCTGGCGACCGAGGCGGCTTGTCCGCCGGTGCGTGAAGACTTTGTTAGATGAAGTATTTTCCTTCTCGGTTAGCTTTCACTTTGAACTTTATTGTCTTTATTCTTGTTTCGAATTGACAAAAAACTGATCAAAAATATTATTTGAATCCCACCCACAATAATCGGAAGAAACAATTCCCACAATCCCCAATCCCAAGGAAAAGAAATAAACCCTCCAGTATTATCACTATAGCGAGCATACAAGATAAATCCTGATCCAGGTATTACAGAAAAAAGCGTCCATAAAAACAATGTTACAAATCCAAGTTTATTCGCTAAAGCACCATTTACTATCAATAATAGTAATAGAAAAAAATATGTAATTCCAATAAAAGTGTTAAATTCTTTCAAGGGACTACTGTCAAAAACGTTACTGAAAACAGTATAAATAGTAACTATTAAAATAGCACCAAAGTATCCTCTCAAAATATCTTTCCTTCCTTCCGTATTTTCGATAGATTTCAAAAAGTGTTTTATACTCATACATGTATTTCATCTAAAGTCTTATTTACGAACTTCGTAAATGCCCCATATCTAGAGTATTCGCGAAATTATTAAGCTTCTCTCTTCGGTCAAACACAAAATTAAATTCGGGAGTTTTGTACCGCTATTAGAAATTCAATTCATATCGTTATTTAATAGAATTGTATACTATCTGTACAATTTGTGCTCGGGTAACAGAGACCTTGGGATCTAGCTCATTACCATTTCCCGTGATCCATCCCGCTTCCACTAATAACTTCATCGCATCTTTTGCATAGCCGGCTACAGCAGCTGTATCAACAAAGCTTTCAAAGCCCTTAACATTTTTACCGGTTGGCAGCTCATCCAGCTGCTTCAGAATGTTGTAAAGAATAACAGACATATCTTGTCGGCTTATCGTTGCTTCCGGCATAAATTTATTGCCGTCCACACCAGAAACGAACCCTAATTTACGTGCAGTGCCCAGGTACCCGGTATAGTACTTATTCCCTGCATCCAAGAAATTATCGGTTACTGCGGCTTCTGTCTCGATCCCGTAAGCTTTCATGACCATCATCAGGAAGTCTGCCCGTGTCACATTTTTCTCAGGTGCAAATGTACTGTCTGCAACGCCATTCGCAATTCCTCTTGCCGCCAAATAACCAACCGCATCGCTATACCAGTTCTCCGAGTTAACATCATTGAATTTCACTTCGTTATATCCCACAGCATAATTTGTGAAATGGGTTGTCTGAAAGTTAACCTTTCCTGTTGCCGCATCATAACCTCCCCTAACCGGTTTGAGATTTCCTGCTTTGTCGATGTAATATACAACAATGGCATTCTTCTTTTCACTCGTCAATGGAGTATACGGCACGCTAATTTTTAACTTTCCGCCATTGAATTCTGTAATTTCAGCATTACCTGCTTTTACAGAGAAATCAAACACCGGTCTGTCCCCTATTTTGTTCTGAATATTCTCTGGCAAGCCGGATTTAGCAAGCTTTTTGATGCTTATTATGCTATCCGCTGCTGTACTACCAATGACAGATGCTGCTTTTGGATCAAAGGTGATCACAGCAATGCCTGCATCCACTCTTAGATCTGCTTTTGTCGTGTCGACTAACGGTTTGAGAGCCTCCTTCGGAATGACTAAGTTGACAAAATTTTCATTTCCCGCAGCATCAATCTTAATATCGATCACTATTTTTTGTCCAGCGGCTTCAGACTCTTTGACCTTTTGGACAAGAGCGGTGATCACGCTCGAATCAAGCTTGGCAGTGGCTACATTTGTTGCCATATCCTTTGTTGCCTTGATCATAACGGTATAAAACGTAGTATTGCCAGTGATAAGAGTACTAGGCTCTGTTTTTGGAGTGCTAACAGGCTCCGTTTTTGGAGTACTAATTCCCCCGGTACCGCTACCAGAAGGATTATTGCCGGTACCTCCGCTAGTTGGGGGAACTGGCGTCACCGGGGTGTCACTGGTTTTAACCAGAACAAAATCGTCATAAGAACCCCAGTCACCTGGCTTCGCGTCCAAAGAAACCCCTATTTTCAGCGTTCCGTCAATGACCTTAATATTTTCTATAGCCGCTTTGTTCCATACATTCCAACCCTTATTCGCAAAGCTGGAAGTTAATTGGGTCTGATCACCACTAACTGCATACAACTGATTCTTCATTTCTTCGCCAGCGCCCTGCGACCAAGCCGACAAGGTGTAGGTTCCATTCGTCAAGCCGGTAATTGTCTGAGATGCTTCAAAGGTATATGCCGTTTCCTTCCAAAATCCAAGTGACTTTGCACCTGTATAGGCAGAATTCGATGCTAAAGGCGTAGAATCAGGAATGGTCCAACCCTCAGGAGTACCATCTCCATTGACATGCTCAAAGCTGGAATTCACAACAGGGTTCGGGTCCACAGTGAACTGAATGGTATACGTTCTTGTAGCCCCTCCCGTTACAACAATCTTTGCGCTGCCAGGCAAAGCAGTTGCTTGTGTAATCACTGCCACCCCGCCGTCTGCTGTTGTTGCTGCAACTGAAGGTATGGTAGTCGTACCATACGGCAGGACTACATCATATTCCTGAATGATTGGATCAAATCCCGGAACCGTAGCACCATTCACTTTCAATTCTACCAATTGGGTGTTATCTTTCTTGATCAGTTCGAAATCGTCAATGTTCCCCCACTGCCCGTCAGAAAGTTTATAATGAGCACCTATGGTTAGCGTTCCATCCGTGACTTCAATATTATCCAGAGTAGGCTTGCTCCATTGTTTCCAGCCTGTATTGGTAAAGCTCTGAGCATCACTGCCGGCAAAAATCTCCGAAACTTCTTCACCACCACCGCCGGAGACCCAGGCCGATAATGAATATGTTCCATTTTGCAGCCCTGTGATGGTTTGAGAAGCCGTGAATTCAGCAGGGGTCGCACTATAGTAGTGTAATGCCAATGTACCGGAATGAACGTCAATATCGGTGCTAACCGCGCTTTCATCCCCTGAAATGCTCCACGAATTCAATCCGTCCTCAAAACCAGGGTTCTGTATCAAACTTGTACTGGGTACTATGGTAACCTCGCTAGAGGCAGTAAAACCTCCATCATAGGTAACAACTGATACGGTTGCAGTTCCAGTGGAAATTCCGGAAATAGTCCCACTATAAGGGTCTACTTTGACAACTTCTGGTTTAGAACTTATAAATTTCACTCCTTTATAGGTTGCATTCGTAGGGTCGATGATTGCTGATAATTTATCCGTCCCACCAACTTCAATATTAGCCGTATGTTTATCAAGAGCCACCGATACAACCCGATTACGGTTGATTTCTGCAGCACCATCAATAAATGCATCCATAGCGAATGTCGGTGTGCCATCTATATTCCATGCGGATAAGGGATAGTCAAACATGATTCCTGTAGGTTCCCAGTAAAATATACCGGTTCCCATATGGTTTGGAACGCTATGCAGTTTATTTTGAACGGCTACAAGCATGTTATACACGCTATCGACATCCTTGGAAACGTCCCCCCCGACTTCAACGATCATAACTTCCTTCCCATATTTCTCTTCCAATTTATTCATATTTTCGCTTAATTCATTAATTGAGGATGTAAAGACTGAATCCGGATAATAGGACAAGCCTATGATATCGTAATCGCTATCTTTGAGACCGGCATCTACGAGACCGGCAAAAAAGGGATCAACACCCGCTTCAGCTCCATTTGCTCTATGGATAATAACCTTGATTCCTGGAAAAACCGCTTTCGCTGCGCTTGATCCGGCTTGAATCAGTTGAACGAGGTTGGACGTATTGCTGTAACTCCCCAACGGATGCATCATTCCATTATTAATTTCATTTCCTATTTGTACCCATTCTGGTGTTACGCCTGCTTCTTTTAGTGCATTCATCACCTCAGAGGTATATTCCGATACATGTACTTTTAATTGTTCTAAATCATCGTTAGCCCATGCTGCAGGAGTGATCTGTTTTCCAGGGTCAGCCCAAGTATCGCTGTAGTGTAAATCAATCATAACCCTAAAACCGAGAGCGCTTACACGAGAGGCCAATGCAACTACTTCTTCTGTACTGTTATGACCATTTGAAGGATCATCTGAAGGATCAACCCATGCCCTAATTCTTATGGAATCAATTCCATGCTCCTTTAAAATCTGTAGAAGATCCTTTTCTTCCCCATGATCATTATAAAATTTATACCCTAAAGCTTCTAATTGTGGCAACCAGCTAATATCTGCTCCTTTGGAGAATGAGTCAGGAGCAGACGAGGCTATTGCCTTTGCGGGTAAACCAAATGATGTCATAAATAGAATCATTGAAAATGTAAGAATGATTGCCAGAATTCTTTTTCTGTTTTTCATAGTACAGCCTCCATATTTTATTTTATGAAACTTGGATTTCCCCTCTCAGTTTCGTTAAGCGCTTTCAAAGATAACAATAATTCTTTTCTGATAACCAGGTCGCCCTGGGGTCAACCGTTCACGTAACTTTCGTTCTCCAGCGGAATGCCGGCTACAGGCCCTCCTTATATAGAGTAAAAAGGGCTGCCCCAAAGCTCATGCTTTGAGAGCAGCCCTGAAGCCGTTACATAAAGTTCCACTCTTATTCAGCTATTTTTTTTGTGCTGCAAGGAAGGCGTCAATTTGCGATTGCATTTCAGTCTGGACCTTGTCGATGCCGGCTGATTTCAGCTGCTTGATCAGGTCTGCCTGGCCTTTTTCAATATCATCAATCAATCCGTACTCCAGCGGTATGGCGTAACGCAGCATTACGTTACCGATATTTGCCACTTCATTCTTCACTTTTGCTGTGTCGAAGACAAAGGTTTCCAGCGGGAAGTGATAAATGCTGGACTGCCAGGTGTTGAACATATCGTCAGCTTCCTTCGGATAAGCTGCATCTTGACGATTCAGCGGGGAATTCCAGCCCCAGTTCGAGAAGCCAGTGTAGTTAGCAGCTGCAGGGCCTGCAGTGAACTTTTTATCGCCCTCAGGATTATAGTGAGTTCCAGAGATACCATACATAGTCAAGTCGTGAATTTCCTTGTCATTTTGCAGCAGATCGATCAGCATCAGAGCACGTTCTGGATTCTCCGAGGTTGCATGAATTGACATGCCGTTCTGTGTTGAGATCGCGGCGATTTTCTTTTTGTCCGGAGTGAGGTCGGCAATTCCCAGTTCCACATCCGGTTTGTCGCGGCGCATTTCGGAAAGGTTAGCGGCTACAGTACCCAGGTTATGGGCATAAGAAGAAATCTTCCCTGCTTTGATATCCTGCCATACATCATTTTTGTTGCTGACTACGTTTTTGGACCATGCACCATTGTCGGCCAGATCTTTATAATATTTAAGCAACGATGTGAATTCTGGAGTATCATAGATGTTGAATATTTTACCGGAGGCATCATCCAGCTTGTAAGCCAACGGCAGAAGGTTCGCATCCACCAGGTTGAAGTTGTTGTTCTGCTCCAGCAGTGTTTGGTCTAATTCATGAAACTTCCAGCCATCAGCAGGTTTAGCTCCGAAAGCGGTTATGCCTTTTTCTTCTTTAGCAACCGTTTTCAAGTAATTGGCGTAGCTTTCAGGGCTGTTTATTTCTGGAAGATTGTATTTCTTGCGCAAATCTTCCCGATATAATACAACCTTGTCGGTAACCTCAACATTATTGTTCGGAACCATGTAGAGCTTGCCATCGACTTTCGCTTGCTCCCAGTTCACTTTAGGCATAGCTTCCCAGGTTTGCGGCATATACTTGGACAGCATATCATCAGTCAGCTCCATGAATCCGCCTTTAAGCGCCTGATCATTATAGAAAGCCCAGTTAGCTGTGTAAACGAGGTCAAAATCCTCATTAGCGGCAAATTTCAGCGGATACTTCTGTGTCCAGTCCGACCAGTCCAGGAATTCTGTTTCTACAGTAGCATTGATTTTCTCTTTTAATTTGGTATTCAGCTCTCCGAATACTTTGTCGTAGTCGCCAGGTTGGCCGCCGACCAGTATCATTTTCAGCTTGACCTCTTTGGAAGTATCAGGAGCGCCGGAATTCGTGGCTGCTCCTTCTGTAGTGGTTGCTCCTGCATTCGTTGCTTCCGCAGCTGTATTGTTGGTATTGTTACCGCCTCCGCATGCACTGAGGATGGTCCCCAGTGTCATCATCGTTGCCAGCGTAACTGTGAGTTTCTTTTTCTTGTTTGTCATGACAAGTGTTTCCCCCTAATGAAATAGTTGGTTAGATTATATATTGATAACCGGGTTACCCCGGGATTATCCTTTGACAGCACCAATAGTGAGACCTTGTACAAAATATTTTTGAATAAATGGGTAAGCAAGCAGGATCGGTCCTGTGGCCACAATCGTCATCGCCATCTTCAAGCCTTCGGTTGGCAAATCAGTATTTACAACCGCACCCGAGGCCATCATCGCCTTACGCATGCCATCCATATTGCCCAGCATTTTGTAGAGATAGTACTGAAGTGGCATCAATTCGGACTTCGAAATATAGAGCAGCGCGTTGTACCAATCGTTCCAGTAAGCCAAGGCTATGAACAGGCCGATGGTAGCCAGTGCAGGCTTGGACAAAGGCACAATCAGCTTCATAAAGATCCGGAAGTCGCCTGCTCCGTCAATTTTGGCGGATTCTGTAATTGCATCAGGGATGCTGCTCATGAACGACTTCATGACGATAATGTAGAACACGTTCATCAGCATCGGCAGAATCAATACCATTAGCGTGTCTTTGAGATGCAGGAAGTTGATGATCAACAGATACGAAGGCACCAGCCCGCCACTGAATAAGGTAGTAAAGAAGAAGTAGAACGAGAAGCGGCTGCGCCATTCAAAGTCTCTTCGGGACAGCACATATGCTGTCATGGAAGTCAGAAACAATCCAAACAAGGTACCGATTAGCGTAACGGTGATCGTCACAGCGTAAGCTCTGAGCATATCAGCCGGATACTTGAACAGTACGCTGTAGGCTTCGGTGGAAAAGGTAGACGGGATAAGCTGGAAACCTTTCTCGATAATGGAGCTTTCTTCACTTAGCGAGGCCGATATCACCAGCAAGAAAGGAACGATGCAGAATATAGCGAGTACTGTAAGCGTCAAGTATCCGATGATTGACAGTACCAGCCGGTCTGTGTTGGCACGTTTGTGTACCTTTGGTGTTTGGATCTTTGCAGTAGTTGAACTCATTGGGCTACCTCCTTTTCCTAGAATAAAGCACGATCTTTATCGTATTTGCGTACTGCGTAATTGGCGAGCATGATAGTAGCAAAGCCCAGCAGCGATTGATAGAACCCGGCCGCAGCAGACATTCCGATTTCATTGGAAGTCGTCAGGGAACGGAACACGAAGGTGTCGATAACATCGGTCGATGAGAATAGCAGGCCGTTGTTGCCGACCATGTTGTAGAACATCCCGAAATCACCGCGGAAGATGTTGCCGATAGCCAGCAGCACCAGAATGATCACCGTAGGGATCAGGTTCGGAATTGTAATCTTCATGATGCGCTGGAATATATTCGCACCATCAATTTCAGCTGCTTCATACATTTCGGTATCAATACTGGTGATTGCCGCCAGATACATGATTGTTCCGTATCCCAGCGCTTTCCAGGCTGACACAACTACAAGAATAACCGGCCAGTAGGCTGCAGTGTTGTAAATATCAACCGGCTGCATGCCTAACCCCTTAAGCAATACATTAACGGTACCAACATCGAAGTTAAACAGGTTGTAGGCAATGGCTCCAACTACTACCCAGGAAATGAAGTAAGGCAGGAACAGTATTGTTTGCGTAATCTTCCGGAACCATTTGCCTGCAACCTCGAACAGCAGGATGCCCGCAAAAATCTGCAGCACATTGTTTACAACAATAAAAGCAATATTGTATAGCGCTGTGTTTCGTGTTACGCGCCAGGCGTCACCGGAACCGAAGAAAAATTTAAAGTTGTCCAGTCCGTTCCATGGACTGTTTAAGATCCCATCGCTATAATTGTATTGCTTAAACGCCAGCACAATCCCCGCCATAGGCACGTATGCAAACAACAGGAAAAACAACACCGCTGGAGTCAGCATAAGAAGCAAGGTTCTATGCTTCTTTACTTTGTGCCAAAATCCATATTGTTTCAGTTTCATCTCGAATCCCCTTTCCATCTCTCAATTTCTCTATGTATTTAGTATAAAGAGGCATTCATCTCTTGTGGATTGAGCATGTCAACAAATACTAATACTTTTCCAACGATAGTTAAAATATATATTCTCCTAAAAATACAAAAACGTCGCCTCCGGGCCGATGATCGACCAGGGCAACGTTCTATTGGCTATACTTTATGCTTTTTGCGATACTCTCCCGGCGTCATACCTGTAATCTGCTTAAACTGCCGGTTGAAATAAATAAGGTTCTTGTAGCCCATGCGCTCGGCAATCTCATATATCATAAGTGTAGGATCACTCAGCAGCTCGAATACCCGGCTGGTCTTGCGTTCTTTCACGTATTCATTGAAAGGCAGTCCGTAATCTTCCTTGAACAGGTAGCCTAAATAATTCGGTGTGAAGCTGAAATGGGCGGCTACCTCTTTTAAGGTAATCTTTTTCTCCAGATTCTCCTCCACATAGTTGATAATCTCATCAATCAGCCTGCGTTTCTGCCGCTGCCGCTTCACATACAGCAGCTCTGACAGTTCGAAGAACCTCCGTCTCATCCATGATAGAATGTCGTGAATCGTCTCGAACTGGAACAGAATATCCGGCTGGTGAGATTCCCACTGCAGCAGCTCATATAGATTCTCGTTCTGCTGCTGCAAATCTGCATGGAGTTTGGAGGTGATGCGGATTATCAGCTCATAGACATCCTTCTTGCTGGCACTCGTGAACAGCTCCAGCAAATGGTCGTCGATCGCCACCAGGTCATACTGAATGATAGCCTCGAGCAGTTGTTCTACAGTTTGTTCAATGCGGACGCCCGGTGTCTCTCGCGGCGAAGGCTCCATGCTATCACGGATCAGGCGATTTTTGCCGAGTAGCCATTTCGCGCTGAGTGCAGCCTGCGCCTGCTGATAAGATTCATGCAGCCCCGCCTCTTCCTGGGCATATTGACCGACGCCGACAGTCACTGTGCAGAGAGAAGACTCTGCCACCTTGCGGATAAGCTCCTCCAGCAGATTCAGGAAGCTGTCCTGCGGGAGATTGCACAGAATTACAAACCGGTGATGCGAAGCGGCAATCAGTGTACCCATCTTGGCATTCTCAACAATGGATTTAATCAATCCGGCCATTTGCCGCGTCTTCACGCGTGCATCCTCCTCGGACAAATCACGCATCTTCCATTCCAGATCA
The DNA here is from genome assembly GCF_038007405.1 of Paenibacillus sp. FSL M7-1046. Taxonomy (NCBI): domain Bacteria; kingdom Bacillati; phylum Bacillota; class Bacilli; order Caryophanales; family Paenibacillaceae; genus Paenibacillus; species Paenibacillus sp. FSL M7-1046. Next base: position 7,090,933 of record NZ_JBBOXB010000001.1, read on the forward strand.
TCAATCTCTACAACTGCCGCCGCTGCCCCCTTCAGCAACAACGGAATCAAGGCGCTGCGCAGATGCGGCTCAGCGGGTTCAGGGGAGGTTTCATCGAACCAGCGTAAGATAAGCTCCTTGTTTACAAGCGACAGTGCTTCGCTTAAGGAACGGTTCTGCTCCCGCTCCTGTTCTATGGCTGTACACAAGGACCCCAGCATTTCGTACAGATCCTTGTCCTTAACAGGCTTCAGCAAATAGCCGGAGGCATTGATCTGAATGGCCTCCTTGGCATAGCTGAAATCCTCATGGCCGCTGATGAAGACAATTTTGATCTTGGGATGGATCAACTTAGCCCTGCGTGCAAAATCCGTTCCGCTCATAATGGGCATACGTATATCGGACAGGATGATATCTACCTTTAGTTGCTCAATGATCTTAAGCGCATTGAATCCGCTATTCGCTATCCCCACTACTGCAATATCGAGCGAGCTTGCCAGCACTCTGCGCCGCAACCACTCCAAATCGACAGCTTCATCATCTACCAGTAATACATTGATACTCATCGAAATTATTTCCTCCTGTGCTTGTACAAGATGCAACCTCGTAATTTATCAGCGGAACTGCTCATCAATCTCCTCGCTGTCCTGAAGCCCAGCGGGAAGCAGAAGCTGAACCGTTGTGCCTGCCCCGTAAATGCTTGCAATGGTCACGCCGTACATGTCCCCGTATCTAAGCTTAATCCGCTCATGCACATTTTTAACTCCATAACCACCGGAATGGTTTGGCCCTTGCATCATTTTCCTGATATCATCTGGCCGCATGCCGATGCCATTGTCAATAACCTTAAGCTCAATACAGCCGCCGACTTTCCGGCCTGTCAGACGAATAGCGATCGACTCACCAAACCAGGCATGCTTGAAGATATTCTCCACAAAAGGCTGCAGCACCAGCTTAATTACCTGCATATGCATAATCTCCTCGTCCACATCGACATACAGAGTGAATGCATCCGCATATTTAACCCGCTGGATTTCCAGGTATGTCTCCACCTGCTCCAGCTCCTTCTCCAGTTCAATGTACACATTGCCCTGGTTCAGCGTCAGCCGGTAGAAACGTGACAGTCCCTCGACCATCTCCGTGACCTTGGCGATTTCGCCCAGATTAGCCAGGCTGCTTATGGTCGAAAGCGTATTATATAGGAAATGCGGATTAATCTGTGCCTGCAGGGCTTCCAGCTCGGCCTGCTTCTTCTGGATCCCCTGCACATAGACGCTGTTAATGAGCCCCTGAATATTGGCGGCCATGTCATTGAATGAATCCGCAATCTGCACAAATTCATCATTACCAGAGAAGCGAATCCGTTTCTGGAAATTCCCCTCCTGGAAGGAACGCACCAAGCCTACGATCCGGCTCATCTTGCGCCCCGAAATACGAGCCACCACATATCCGATCAAGGTCATGACGAGGAAGCTGAGCGTACAGACTGCAATAATCACCTTACGCAGCCGGCCAGCATCCTGGGTTAGATACTTTTGCGGAACCATGGCTTCAATTACGAAATCACTGCCCTTGATCTGCGCATGCAAACTTAGAAAGTTCTCACGTCCATCGTCATAAATGGCTGTTCCTCGCTGGAACAGAATGGACCCGGTAGTCTCTTCCACCAGCCGCAGAGTAATCCCCTCTTCCACGGGGAACGTATCGAAGCCGCCGAACAGATCCTCCAGGGAAACGGTAATACGCACAAACCCGATCACCGTTTTGTTATCACTGAAGCTGACCAGTCTGCGGACATGAGAGAGATTGTCCAGCTTCTGGTCTGTATCAATCTGCAGCCATAAATTATCCCGCATCGAATCCTTAAGAGACCGGTACCACTCACTGCCGGTGATATCCTGGATGGGCAGAATATAATAGTCGCTATCATAGATCGGCTCATCCAGGTTATCCCCTGATATAATATTGAGATCACTGTTCGGTGTATAGAGCATGAAGCGGATCTTGTTTCCGAACAGCTGCAGGGGGGCGGTAATCTGGGGAATAATATCATCGATCATCGTCAGATAAATCTCAAACGGTGTCCCCTTCAGCTCAAGCGCACGCTGCAACTGCTGGCTTCCGAACATGTTGTCCGACATCCGTTGTATCTCATCCATTTGATAGCGGATATTATTTCTGGCCTGCTCCAAACCCGTCCTGATGTTGGACTCTGCCATTTCTGTCCTTGAATCGGTCAGCATCGAATAGGAGATGTAACCGATGAACACATCGGTCAAGAGAACTAGCAGCAAGTAAGGGATCATCATTTTGTAAGTGAAAGGCATATATTTCTTCATCTTCAGCTTAGGCATCATTCGCGAGACATCCTCTGTATGGAATTCGTTATGTCTATATTATCGTTCCACTGGCCGGAAATAAAGGTTCCCCGGGTGCTGCCTCTAGTACAACTTCAGCCGCTGCCAGTCCCATTGATACGGCTTTCACCTTAATGGAGCCTGCTGCTGGTGAAGTCTGAATCAAGGCCAAGCACCAGCCGTTAAAAGCCCGCCGGATCGCAGACTTGTCCGGTTCATGGCTGCTTGGATTCCCGTTGCCTACACCAAGCAGAGACCCGGCGCCCGTCACTTCAAAGCGGATCTCATTATCGGCCGCCGGAACGATATGCCCCTGTTCATCCAGGATGGCAACCCGAACCGGAATCGTATCCAAACCATCCGCTTGACCCTCCAGCCGATCAGGGTACAAGCAAATCTGGTATGGCTGGCCTGCTGTAACAACAGCCTTCTCGGCAATCACATGACCGCCGCGTTTTCCGACTGCTTTTAACTCGCCGGGCTCATATACGACCTCCCACGATAAATACCCGGTCTTGTCCACCTGCTGTTCACCCAGGCTTTTGCCGTTCAGGCTCAGCTCCACCGTATCGGTATTCGAGAACACGCGCACCTCGATCCGCTTCCCCTCCGACCCGGGCCAATTCCAATGCGGAAGCAAATGAACGATCGGCTCATCCTTCCAGACCGCCTGCATATAGTAATAGCTGTCTTTAGGGAACCCGCAGGTGTCCATCAGCCCGAAATGCGAGTTCACGCACGGCCACAGATATGGAGTAGGCTCTCCCCGGTAATCGAACCCGGTCCACATGAAGACGCCAGTCAAAAAGCGGTTATTCACAAGATCACTCCACGCCTGCTGCGGGGTGCATCCCCATGAAGGAATATTCGTGCCATATTCGGAGCAGTAGCCCCTTACCGGGTCATCTTCATAGATTCCCCGGGTTGCGGTATAACTGGCACATTCACTGCCGATCATGAGACGCTCCGGATACTGCTCGTGGTCGCGGATATCAATGTTGAGGTGTTCCCGGTGCCCGTAATTGTAGCCTGTAATCTCTACCGCATCATTGTAGCCATTCTCATTCCAGCCGTGGTTCATCGCAGCAGAGGTCGGCCTTGTCGGATCTATCCGGCGGGTAGTATCTGCGAGCGTCTTGAGTATCCGGGCGCCCGTTACGGTGCCTTCCAAAACCTCCTCATTCTCCAGACTCCAGATGATCACACAAGGGTGATTCCGGTCCCGGTAGAGCATCCGCTTCAGTTGACTCAGGCCGCCAGGGCTGCTGTCAAGCTTGCGGTTCTCATCCATGACCAGCATACCGATCCGGTCGCACATATCCAGCAGCTCGGGAGTCGGCGGATGATGTGCACTGCGATAGGCATTAGAGCCCATTTCTTTAAGCAGTCTGAGCTTATATTCGATCAGGCTGTCCGGCAGCGCCACGCCGACCCCGGCGAAATCCTGATGATTGCATGTCCCTTTAATCAGCAGCGGTTCTTCGTTCAGAAAGAACCCTTCATCCGCATCGAAGCGGATGCTGCGGATGCCGAACACCGTCTCATACCGGTCAAGCTCTTTTCCTTCATATATGACAGTCGATTCTGCCTTGTACAGATATGGTGATTCAGGACACCAGAGCATAGGCTGCTCCACTTCGAAAATCTGCTCCAGTTCCGTCTCGGTGTACCAGTCCGCATAGGCGTCCTCCATCTTAGCACAGACCTGCAATCCGGCACCATCATATATCACCGTGCGCAGGGATACTGGAAGGCCCTCTGTGTAATCATTGCGGATGCGGGTGCGGATATTGACCATAGCCTGTTCTTTGGTAACTTCCGGTGTCGTTACATAGGTGCCGTATTCGGCCACATGCAGGCGGTCTGTATTCTCCAGCCAGACATGTCGGTAAATGCCGCAGCCCTCATACCACCAGCCTTCGCATTCTGTTGCATCGACTTTGACGAGAATGACATTTCTGCCTTCCTCGCCGTAACGGAGAACATCCGACAAATCATAACTGAAACCTATATAACCACCATGATGCGAGCCGATCAGATGACCGTTGACCCATACCGTGCTGGTGCCGGATACTCCGTCAAAGCGTACTGTCCACTTGCTCCCGGCAGCGTCTGCCGGAAGCTCGAAGGTTTTGCGGTAATAGCCTATCCCGCCCGGCAAATAACCATGGCTGCCGTCCCGCGAGCCCAGCGACTCATCCTGAACATATTGCTGCTCTACACACCAGTCATGCGGCAGATTCACAGAACTCCATTCAAGCTGCTGTTCACCCATCCCTTTATCGTTAAAAGCGATATCCAGCCACTCCCCCTCCTTCAGAGAGCTCGCATCGGTAATACCGCCTGTCATCCCACCCTTGACTGCGTAGGGAATCCGGATCTCCCCTTTGTGAAAACTCCAACTCCCATCAAACATGCTTTTGCTTCTCACCGTTTTAAGTTTCATTCTGCAACTGCCTCCTCGTTGAACTAATATTCATATTGTAGAGTAGATTAGCATTTCGCAGTTAGTACAATGCTAATAATGAATAGCACAAAATGAATAATACCGGGAGCTGCCGTTGCCAACACAAAAAACACCCCAAGATCATCTCCCATTCATACCCTACAACAAGGGTACATTCTCTTGAAGGTGTTTTAATTTGTCTCACATTATAGGGTCAGTCCCTACTTCTCCAATAATAAAAGAGAATTATGTTTTTCTTCATTATTCATCTGGAGCTTTACACGGTCTTTCACAAGGGCTTCGCGTTCCCAAATCCTAAGAATAACCGAACACAAAGAATATTTTCGCTATTTTGTATGTTCAACCATAATACTCAACACATGTATGAATGTCTCAAGATCGTCCTTGGAAATACCTGCGATTGTTCGTTTTTGAACATTTCGCTTACCCCAAAACATATAAATTCTTATCTTTTAAAATAAACGCTACTAAAAAAATTATTGCTAAGAATGGTTTTTAAGTCAATTTCAGAGGTGTCTATAACATAAATTGCGGGGAGCATTGAGTTAACTGGTTTCTCTAAAATAATGTTACTGTAATCGATAGCGATTTTTTCTTCTGTGGTTACGAGTACTGTTTGGTTAAACATCTGTGTCTGTTGATAACCACATAGATCTGTCAATAGAATCTCAATATTGTTGCTTTGCCTATTTGAGTTACGTACAACCCCAATAATATCAGAGCGATTTATCGGAGGATCGTAATATTGAAAATTATCTCCTTTACAGATGAAAATATCATTAAAATAGCCAATAACTCTATGTGCTATATAATCATTATTAGAGCTATAAACAATTGTATCTCCAATTTCAGGGCTATTATTAAATATATCTACGTCTAGAAGATCTCCTTCCTTGTACGTCGGTAACATGGAAATACCACTTGAATGTATTTTCATCAAGATACCAGTACTATATTTTTCGCAGTTAAATCATTTAGAAACAGCTCAATATCGGTCATTATATTTGGTAGATGAACTGTTTCAATTGCAAAAAAATCTCTAACAGTTGATACACATGATGCTAAGTCTATAGGTCCATCACACAATTTTTTAAAAATAAAAACCGATACATTATCATCAAGGATAAATCCAACATCATCAAGGGATAGGATGACTTTCTTATCACGAATATCATAAAGTAGCTCATCGTTTAGAGTGTACATGATAATTAAACTCCCTCACTGTTAAAGTATAGATACATATGTTCCATAATAATTTCTTTGTTAACTTCACATTCTTTAGAATCTATATTCTGAGGATCTGACCCGTTAGTAGCATAATAATGTGTAGCTCTACACGACCCCCCACATAAATACTTAAATGAACAATCGGAACATTTTTCAAAGGAGTTTACCATGAATTTTTTGGTATCTACAGAATTGAAGCGGTTGGCTAAAATACTTTTTAACGATTCAGAGCGAATGTTGCCTAGAAAGAAATCGCTTGTATCTAGTAATTTGCAAGTATACACATTCCCTGCTGGATTGATGGAAAACTCACTAACCCCTTGGCCACAGTGTAAATTGTAGCAAAACGGTGTGATTTTGTTTGCCTTTGTCTGAATAGATAGCTTTTCTATTTGGACTCGCTCTGAGATAGTTAGAGTATTTTGACTTTGTTTTCCTCTCCCCATTTCACAGTAGGACCCGATATTTACTTGAATATTATGTTGATTAGCAAAGCTGATCATGTCACTGATATCGTACTTATTCCACGAGGTAATAGTTTGGTTAATGTTTATATTGGTATATCCGATATCAATTAGATTTTGTATGGATTGCTTGGCTACTCTGTAACAACCCGTACCTCTATTCATATCATTTTTCCCTTCATCTAATGAATCAAGGCTAACGGTGATTTTGGTGCATCGATCAGCAACAAATTGTGCTCTCACCTTATTAAAAATAGCACTTCCATTAGTGATTATTTTGCAGTTTAAACCTAATGAGAAGGCACAGTCTAAAATCTCGTAAAAATTTTTCTTCAGACCTACTTCTCCGCCTGTAAAAACAATTTCGTTTATTCCAAGTTCTGTTAATTCATTGAATACAGTTTTATACTCATCGACGGTGAGCTCACTAGTGATGCATTTACTACTCTCAGCCTCTGCATAACAATACACACAACTCAAGTTACATCGATCTGTCATTACAATATATACAACACTGGGGAGAGAATTTTCAATTGCAGATAGGAACGTGGAGTTAAGGGAAAGCTCATTATTATCAAAAATTCTGTACAATTTAGTCTTTCTTAACAAATCTAAATTCATCGTATCTTCTTTATTTTGAATTTTTCTGAATTCCTGGTATTCTTCATGAGTTAAGCAAAGCCAACCGTTATTATTGGAATTATGTATAATAAACTGATTCTTATACTCGTAAACATTGACCATTGATAACTCTCCTTTTAGACAAGGTATAGCAGGGGAAAATTAACCTTATCTGCCCATGCCTACAAGCATTCCACAAGCACATGCTAGGTAAGCAATCTTATTCATTTCTTTTACTTCAGGTTTTTCATACTTCATATCTACGCCCTCCTTTATTAAGACTTTAATTCCTGGTATAGCATGTCTTCTTAATCGCTGCTTGTATAAGTAGTGCTGGAAATCATTAAGTAGATTATGCACCTGCCCCGACTAGCATTCCGCATTTGCATCCGAGAGAAACTTCATTGATTAATTTCAAAGTAGGTTTAGTGTATTTCATTATTTTTCCTCCTTTCAACTTGTTTCCTTTTCCCCTGCTACATTTTTTGATTACAATCTATTTATAATATAACTATAAATATTTTACAATACTTAGTTTAATAAAATTATTTAATGGGATTAAAGGGATAATAAGTAATTATTATTACTTATAAATGTCAATTTAGTTATAATATGGTGGTGTTATGAGGTGGAATTAAAAAAATAAAACAAAAAATTTAACTGTTTCACAATTCTTTAAATTTCATTTTTACATTGAAAAATAATGAAATTTGTGGTATCTTTCGAAATTATAAGATTACCGGAAAGCAGTTTAATAAAGGGGGTAAATTCCATATGAAGGATTTAATTACGAAGAATAAAAAATTCGTTGTAATTACCATACTGTTAGTAGTGCTTACTTCTATAACTGCTACAATTACTCCAATCATCATTCAGTTTTCATCCAATCAGCAAACGGAAGTAAGTACTAATACATTCGGAGTTGTTATTGCTGCAATGTTTGTTTCTTTTGTACTGCAATTTACTTTTTTAATTTACAGGCAGAACTATGCTGCAAAGTTTAATACAGAGCATCTATCCTCACTTTTACGGAAAATGTATAAAATGAACTATGATGCGTACAGCAAGCTTGAACCCACATACTTGATTAACAGGATTTTTTCAGCTGTGGATACCTTATATTTGTTCATAATCTCCAGTTTTGAAGGCTTAACTCAATCCAGCTTTATCATAATAGTTTCCCTTATATTGGCTTATTCAGTTCACTGGTCTATATTTTTATTTTTACTGATTCTTATCCCCATTAATTATTTTGGATTCCGTTTTATAAACAAAAACTTAAAGCGAAAGATGGAAGCTATGCAATATGAAAGTGCCACTGCCAACAAAGATTTAGTATCTACGCTGTCAAATGTCGATAATATCAAACAGCTGCCCAATTATGCTTTTTTGGAGAAAGCTGTACTGCCTGGAATAGGGAAAATGTATCAGACATTGGCTAATACAAATAAGTTTGCACAGGGTTCCAGCTCTATCATTGATTTTATCAATCAGCTTTTTCAGAATATAATATACGTAACTATCGCTTATTCAATCACACAGGAATGGTTACCGATGAGTAGCATTGTCATTATTGGCGTTGTATTACCCTTATTTTTTAACTCCTTAAGAGGATTAACTGAAGTTAATCTAAATCTAAAAACATTGGAAACGAGTCTAGACTTCATTAAGAGTGATTTGGACGACAATATAGAGGTGGATAGTTCTATTCATATAGATTCAATTGATTCGATTACATTAGATAATCCTGAGTTTAAGCTTGGTAAGTTAAGTTTCAGATACCCGCTACAAGAAAGTGTATGCAGAGGCCAAGTCGTTTATCTTAAGGGTCCTTCAGGTTCCGGAAAATCATCCTTACTGAAGCTTTTGCTGAAATTCCGGCCCAGTAATGGAATCAAAATGAATAACACTCCAATACATAAAATCAGTAATGTTTCTTTAAGATCAAGAATAGCTTATCTATCTCAAAATACGACAATCTTATCAAGAAGTCTGGAGGAGAATATTGGATTCGGTAATTTGCTGACGAATGAGCAGAAAAGCATGATTGAAAAATCAAAGGTTTTAGAGGCAATACTAAAAGTAAAGGATTGGAATACTCTGTTAACAGAGAACGGGGCTAATTTATCAGGGGGAGAAAAGCAGAGGATTGCCATTGCCAGAATGCTGCTGAAGGATGCGGATGTATATATTTTAGATGAAAGTACAAGCAGCATTGACCAAGCTTCGTCTGATGACATTTTTAATGCTCTGCTGACTATGGCAAAGGATAAGATTGTGATATATACTTCTCATGTTAGTGATTCTGTTAAGTATGCAACCAAAATGATTTCAATAGAGACGGAGAACAAAAATGAAGAACTATTGGACAGTCGAGGAACTGGCAAAAGAATTACAAGTGACCACTAGGACAATAAGTAATTATTTGAAATCTGGTGAACTTACGGGTACTAAAGTGGGCGGTCAATGGCGGTTTACGTTAGCAGATATACGAAAGCTGACTGGAGATGCAAGTCTTAATAATCCATTTACTGAATTTATCGAAAATTTCAATACCCCTGAGACTTTTAAACAATCTTTGTTAGCGTTAAATATTCCAATAAAAAATCAAGAAGAACTCGAAACGATTAGAGATCAGATAATTGAGCAATATAATCAGGTGTATTCAGGCGGAAACCGGAAGTTTTATTATGAACTGCTCTCACCTGATTATTTTAGAGTGGTGCTGTCCGGGCATATAAAGTATACTTTGAATTTTGGATCGTGGATTGAACAAAAATTTTATTAGGGCCTGTACGAAAACTGTACAACTCGTGAAAATCTAGTAAAATAAGGGGTATGAGACGAAGATACGAGTTAACGGATGAAGAATGGAATATCCTTGATCCCTTGCTACCCCCGGCCCGAAAAAAACAAGGAGGTCGTCCGCCCAAGGATCGGCGCCAGATGCTGAATGCCGTGCTATGGGTTGCGCGAACGGGAGCACCATGGCGAGATTTACCGAGCACATATGGTCCTTGGTCTTCCTCCTATAGTTTTTTTCTGGGCATGTTCATGGCATTTTTGACGCTACTTTCTTTTCGTTTATGGCTTAAATAGGTTTGCGTCCAGGCCCTAGTATGTTTTCGGAACGAATTTTACTTGCAGCAGAGATATGCGTCGAATGTGTAGAAATAATAACCTGAGTGTTTTGATAGCCATACTTTTCAAAGAGAGTTTTTTGAATATACGTGTGAATATGATCCTCGGGTTCCTCTATAAGCAAAAAATGAGCTACTTTGTCATTAGATTGTTTTAATTCGTACTCAAGCAATTTAACGAAATATAAATTAAATTCGCCCCTCCTAAGCTCAACTCACTCATTTGTCCATGATAACCACTATCTTCATTATCACCAACCCAAAGAGTTAATGATTGTAGTAGTCTATTTATTTCAGACGGCAACTAAGACTTGATTTCTATATTTGGTGCATATGTCATTCCTACAGCCTTCAAAACAGTTTGCTTCACTCGTTCACGTAAAATCTTGAATAGGCTCAAGATTACCGTTTAAGATTATAGCCTCTCCAGCGAAGTCTCTTGGCTGAAGTTACATATTGTTCCTTATATATTCGGCAGGCCTCTCCAGATTAAAACATCCTCTTTCCGCCCGGAACTACTGGAGTCTACCTCGCCTGTCTATAATGGCTTTGGATTTCGTCATGGATAAGGGACTCATTCTACTGATACAGCCTCAAATCCTTTACGTTTTACCCACCTTCTTCCCTTACCACTATCACGTATCAACGAAAGAAATGAAATTCACTTCACATTGAGTAACATACAATTAGCTAATTTCCCAAACCTTCTTTTTCCTCCATGGTTATTCCTTGTCATAAATTATGGATAAATATCCATAAAATGAAAAACCTCAATAAAAAACGTGAGAGCAACTAAAGCATCCCACGTTATTACATTAATCTTAAAACAATATTTAATTGTGAAATCCTTTAGAAACCTCAAAATCGAATATTTATATGAATATTTGTATTAATATAACTGATTGTATTTTTAAACCATTAGATGTATAAAATCTTTTTTTTCTCTTTTCATGAGTCATTATTTGCAGCTTTCGTGGTCATTTCTTTGGTGATCCATCACAACAATCATTCTTGGTTTCTTTTGAACCTACTTCTTACCCACACCGGCTATACCCGCAGTTGCTGCAGGTCTTACAGCCTTCGATGTTAACCAGCGAGGCGCTGCCGCAGGATGGGCAGAGGTCGCGGGAGAACGCCCCATGGCTGTGTGCGGCATGGCCGCCGTGGCCGTCGTCCGCTACTGCCGCAGACGGTACGCTCGCTTTCAACTCGGCGTTCAGCGCTTCGTTGAAATCCTCCAGCTCCAGCGTTGCCGCGATCGGAGCTGGGACATGGTCGTCATGTGCATTGTTCAGCACATGTGTTTCCAGTGCCTTCGCTACCGCGTCGGCGATGGACTCGACGCGGTTCGCGCCGAAGCCGATGGCGCCGGAGCCGCCGATGCCCTTGAGATGCTTGATCAGCAGCTCCACCTTCTCGCCGTGGTCGCCGTAACGGAGGAACAGCGAGCAGACACGGCCCAATGCTTCCGCCATGGCGAAGACGTCGGAACCCGCTTTGCCGACATTCAGGAAGATTTCTGCCGGAATGCCATCCAGGTCGTTGATAGTGATATACGCCATGCCGAATGGCGTGTTGATCTTATAGGTTGCGCCGCGCAGCACCTGCGGGCGTTTCTTGTACTGCTTGTCGACAACATTGGCATTGGCCTGTGGCGCAGGGCTTGCTGCCACAACCGCACTGGCCGGTGCAACTTCTACTGCCTCCGGTGCAGCCGTTTCCGCTGCCGGAGCCTCTTTCTTGTCTTCCTTCTTCGTGGTTTCCAGCACTTGCACATCGCGGCTGCCATCGCGGTATATAGTTACACCTTTGCAGCCCAGATCGAAGGCCATTTCGTACAGCTCGGCAGTTTCTTCAACGGTGAAGTCTGACGGGCAGTTGGCGGTCTTGGAGATCGAGCTGTCCACCCAGCGCTGAATGGCAGCCTGAGCACGGATGTGATCCTTAGCCGACAAATCCATCGAAGTTACGAAATAATCAGGCAGCTCTTCACCCGGATGGGCTTCCAGCCATTCCTGTGCGATCGGCACGAACTGCTCGTCGTAGCCGAGACGGCTTTGACGGAAATATTTGAAGGCAAAATAAGGCTCAATACCAGTCGAAGTTCCTACCATTGTACCTGTGCTGCCTGTAGGCGCCTGGGTAATAACGGTAACGTTGCGCATGCCGTGCTTGCGGATGGATTCACCCACCTCCGGATAAACTTCGGTGATATTTTTCATAAATCCGCTCTGCAGATATTTGTCGGTATCAAACGCCTGGAACGAACCCTTCTCGCCGGCAATTTCCGCTGAGGCCAGATACGCTTCGCGGGCCATAAAGCCGTACAGCTTGTCCAGAAACTCCAGCGATTCAGGACTGCCGTAGCGGATGTTCAGTTTGATCATCAGCTCAGCCAGACCCATGGTTCCAAGGCCTACGCGGCGTTCCAACTTCTGGTTGGCTTCATTTTCCGGGAAATGATACGGCGTCTTGTCAATGACATTGTCCAGGAAACGAACAGAATAACGGGTAGTCGTCGCCAGATCGGCCCAGTCCACATCATGATTCTCCGCATCGTAGAACTTCGAAAGATTGACAGCAGACAGGTTGCAGACGCCCCAGCCCGGAAGTCCTTGCTCACCGCACGGATTGGTACAAATAATCGGATTAAAGTACCAGCTGTTAGACATTTGATTGTAGTATTCCATGAATACTACGCCCGGCTCTGCCGATTTCCAGGCTGATTCAATAATCGTATGCCATACATCGCGTGCTTTAACTGTACGGTAAGGAATGACCCGGCGGCCGTCCGCTTTCCATTTATCGAGGTCACCGTCCCAAATCGTATCATAATCAGGGTCAGTCGTATCCGGGAATACAAGCTCCCAGTCGAGATCTTCTTTAACAGCTTTCATAAAAGCGTTGCTGACACATACTGAAAGGTTGGCATTGGTCACTTGACCCATAGTCTGCTTCACAGTAATGAAATCAACCACATCCGGGTGCCAGTCATTGATCATCAGCATCAGCGCGCCACGGCGGCTGCCGCCCTGCTCAATCAGGCCGGTCGTATAGCTGAACAGCCCGCCCCAGGAGACAGAGCCGCTGGATGATCCGTTCACGCCTCTAACGATAGCACGGCGGGGACGCAGCGAAGACAGGTTAATCCCCACACCGCCGCCGCGGGCCATAATCTCGGTCATTTCCGACAGTGTCTGCATAATTCCGCCGCGGCTGTCTTTAGGCGAAGGTACTACATAACAGTTGAACAGCGTCAGCTCTTCACTGGCACCGGCACCTGCGGCGATCCGGCCGCCCGGTACAAGCTTCCAGTCATCGAGAATGGAGCGGAACTTGCCTGTCCATTCGTCCTGAAGCTCAGGCGTTTTCTCTACCGAAGCCATGGCGGCTGCGAGCCGGTCCCACATTTCCTCCGGAGTTTTCTCTATATTAAGCGTAAGCTTTTCTACATCCGATTTCACCAGTTCACCACTACGTGTCTTCACGGTAACAATCCGTCCGCTGCGCTCCACAATTTCGCCAACTTCCTTGGTAGGGAATTTGGGATCGTCTTTGGTCAGAACGAGAACAACATCGCCTACTTTGGCATTATTGCTGTCCGCATCCTTCCACGCATACCGGTCCAAAAATATTTTCTCGCTAAGGCCCTCAAGGCGCTGCTTACGTTTCACTGTACTCAATAGAAAAACCTCCCGGATGTATGATATGTAAATCTTCCGTTCCATGATGTGGGCTTACGTTTTGTGACCCACAACAAAAACTTCCAGCTGCCCTGCTTGTGCAAAGGAAGTTCCTCTTGTCAATAACAAATAACCGGCAAATGCTCTGATAAATCAATATTTCAAGCATTTGTAACAATATATTGTGTGCGTCAGCTTTTAAACTATACCACATATTGTATCGGAGGTCTTTTTCGATATAAGAAGCCCCGTGGCGAAAAATCGGCATTCATGACGCCTTTTCTCACTCTTGCTCGTTTTTTTATAAAATCAGAAACTAAAAGTTTCATCTGCGGGTGAGTGAATCTTTAATATGCACAACTCTTTCGCAATCCATATCAGGTTATGAATTCTCTCTTTTACGAGCATACTACTTCTACGCTAGTTCGATATGATACAGCGCCGGAGGAGGCTGCAACATGACGCAATTATCCCGCAATTCCCTGACGCAAGAGCTCAATACACCCGTACCGCTGCTGCCTGTTCCCCTATCCTTTGAGCGAAACTGGCTGCATGATCTGGAGTCGAGACTGGAGAAAGGCGGGCCTTGGGGAGACCTGAGGTTATCCCGGCTTGCCGTTCAGGGCGAAGAATCGGGCCTTGTCACCAGCTTCGACGAGCTGCAATGCCTGAAGCATTTATCAGGTCTGTCTCCGCTTCCCCACCAGCTTGATACCGCTCATAAGGTACTCTTTGAAATGTCGGGCCGGGCGATTCTCGCCGACGAAGTCGGACTCGGCAAAACGATCGAAGCTGGTCTCGTGCTTAAGGAATATTTGGTACGCGGACTGGTAAGCAAAGTGCTGATTCTGGTTCCCGCCTCGCTCGTCCTGCAGTGGGTTCGCGAGCTGAACGCCAAATTCGGCATTACTGCCGTAGCACAGAAGAAGTCCTATTCCTGGGGAAATGACATTGTGGTCGCCTCCATGGACACCGCCAAACGTGATCCGCATAAAGAACTGCTGCTCGGCAGCGAATACGACATGCTGATTATCGACGAGGCCCATAAGCTGAAGAACAAGAAGTCCACCAACTACCAGTTTGTTCAGCAGCTGCGCAAAAAGTACTGTCTGCTGCTCACCGCCACTCCTGTACAGAATGACCTCGGCGAGCTGTTCAACCTGATCACCCTGCTGAAGCCGGGGCAGCTTGGCAATCAGGGGGATTTTGCCGCTAATTTCGTCGTGGACAAACGCCAGCCGAAGAATGAAGTCCAGCTGAGGGGCGAGCTGTCCAAAGTTATGATCCGCAACCGCCGCGGCGAGGGCCCGGTCAACTTCACCAAGCGCAAGGTCCGCAATATTCCGCTCACGCTCTCACCGGAAGAGAAGGTATTATATGACGGCGTTACCGCCTTTGTCAAAGACCAATATCAGGAATCAGGCGGCAATCTCAGCAGCATGCTCTCTCTGGTTACGCTTCAGCGTGAGGTATGCAGCAGCCGTGATGCTGTATTCATTACTCTGGTGAACCTGATCAAAAAGCTGCCTGCCGATTCTCCGAAACGGGAGCGGATGATGGAGCTGCTGCAGAGCATCCGCACCGTCAAGACGAATACCAAAGCGGAGAAAACGATGGAGCTGATCCGTGAAATGAACGAAAAGGTTATCGTCTTCACTGAATACCGCGCCACACAGGAATATTTGCTGCAATACTTCCGCGAACACGGGCTGCAGTGTGTGTCATACTCCGGCGGGATGAACCGCGGCAAGAAGGACTGGATGATGGATCTTTTCCGTGGACGGGCCCAGGTCATGATTGCTACGGAAGCTGGCGGCGAGGGCATCAATTTGCAGTTCTGCCACCATATGATCAATTTCGATCTGCCGTGGAACCCGATGCGGGTCGAGCAGCGGATTGGCCGGGTCCACCGTCTGGGCCAGGAGAACGATGTGGTCATCTACAACCTCTCCACAGAAGGCACCATCGAAGAGCATATCCTGCATCTGCTGCATGAGAAAATCAATATGTTCGAGATGGTTATCGGCGGTTTGGATGTGATCCTGGAACGTTTCGAGAAAAAGGAATCACTGGAGAAAAGCCTTTATAAAATCATGCTTGAAGCCCGCAGCGACGAGGAGCTGCGCAGCGGACTCGACCACATCGGCGAATCCATCAGCGAGCTGACCCAAGGCATACAGAATGAAAGCGAGGCCACCTGATGACCCTTTCTCCGCAGCAAGTCCGCAAGCACGTCATGGATTATCTGGAAGCAACGGAGTGCTCGATCCTTGAGGTATCTCCGCTGCATGTGACAGTGAAGCTCTCACCGCGCGCCGACCGGATGCTCACCGACCGGCCTTATTATTGGGGGTTCGTGGAACGCACCGGCGTCGATCCGGAGACGTTGTCGTTCACCTTCGTCTTCGACCCGGAGAAGTACGACAGCTTGGCCGCGCAGGCCGCTCCTCCGCCCCGGGCACAGCGGGGTGCGGCAAACCGCCCTGCGGCCGGGCTTCTGCCGGGCGCAGGAGGCAACCTTGGCGCGGCAGAGATGGAAGCCGGCGCGGACAGCCCGGCGGCCGGTTTCGGGCAGCCGCCATCCGCAGGGGCGGCTCCCGCTGAAGCAGATCCGCAGGACGGCATTCTCGCCCGCTACTTCGGCGTTGTGCCGGTACTGCCGCGGATCGGCCCGGGCATGATCCGCCGCGAGGATATAGTATACGGCAGCAAGCGGCTGAAGCAGATCTGGGCCGCCGCGCGTGATGAGGGCAAATGTCTGCAGCTGTTCGAGGACCCGGGAAGCAGGCAGCGGATGACGTTGTTCTCTGCGGCCTATGAACCGTGGCTCGGTGTCTGTTACAAAGTAGAGATGACTTGCGATCTGAAGCGGGAAGAGCTGCATTTTATAGGAATATCCTTAACCAGCGGGATCATTGCCGCCGACTTTGGCACGAAGCTGAATTCACGGGAATTAACTCCCCGCTTGCCGGAGAATATTCACATCCAGCCCTCGGAGCTTACCATTACCGCCGGGGCCGACCGGCTGGAGGCTTATTTGACTTCACAGCTTGCGAAACTGGACTACAGCTGGGCGGAGGAGGCCCGGGAAAGGCTGCGGCTTGAGCTGAGCATCGTAGACATTTATTATGAGGAGCTGCTCAAAGAACAGGACGAAGAGAAACGGCTGGCGATCCAGGAGCAATACAACCGCCGCCGGAAGGAGACCTCCTGGCAATACGAGCCGCAGGTTGCAGTTTCTGCCGTAACCTACGGCCTGTTCCATCTGCGCAGCACATAGAATGCGACCCTGCTCGCTAAAAGCAGGCAAAAAAACAGCGGAATTCCCGCAGCCCGGCGCGACATCATGCAACACCCTTTTTAGAGCTTGTCCGCTACAATTAATTTATACCCGTTCCATGAATATGATTTGATTTGGACCAAGAAAGGTGAACGACGACATGACTATAAAATCAAGGCGGAAGGCCGTGCCTGGTCGTCGCGGCCGCTTCCTCCTCATTCTGTGCCTCTGCACAATCGGACTGTCGGCAAGCTCTGCCTTTCCGGCTGTCTATGCCGCTAAGGACACCCGCGTCACTGTCACACAAGCAGTCTCCCATAATGCGTTGGCCTCACTTGCGATCAAGACGCAACCATCAACGGAATCGCTGCAGGACTTCACCAAGCTGACCATCCGCAAGCTGTCCGCCGATGCTCCCTTCACAAGCTGGAAAGAAGCCCGCACCGACTATTATCCGCTGGGACCGGGCACACATAGCTGGCTTGTTAATATCATGGACGGCGAGCAGCGCATCGGATACCTGATTGTCTCGGCTACAGAGCAAGGCGGTTATATGCTTAGCGAATACGGCACCGGAACCTCCGGGCTGCCTTACAGCTTGACCGATCTGCGCCAGTTTCTGGTGCAGGAGGAACTCATCACTTCAGATTATTCAGGAAAGCTTGAACTGACGGCTCTTTACGCCTCTTTGCTCCCGGTGTGGAAATTAACGCTCGACCATACGGATATATATATCAATGCTTCGGTACCGCAAGTTCTGCCGTGGAGTTCAGACAAAGCAGAAGAGGTCCTGAAGGTACAGTTAGATGGAGTCAATACATTCTCCGGGCTGGACTCGAACTGGTCTCCCCTGCAGACCTACCGGAGTGAAGGTCTGGATGATCCATACGCTGATTTGCAGTGGCTGACCAGCCCCAAGCTGAAGCTGGACAGCGCAGAAAACTTCACTGTTCTGCTGAATCAAAGCGGCAGTCTCGTCTTTCAGTCTGCTGGCAGGAATGATACGACCGGAGCGCCTTTTATGATTACGGGGTATCAGCGCTGGCTGCCTGCCGGTTCCAGCGGGAAGACAAGCGGCAGCAGTCCGGCCATCGTCTATGCCGCTGCGGGTCCGAAAGGCAAACGTTACCTTCCTCTCTCAGCGCTTCAACAAAGCGGTACCCTGCACCAGCTGCCTCTAGCCGGCAAAACAGTGATCGGTGCGCTTACAACTTCAAAACGTTAAGCTTACCCTTTTTTAGTACAACGTCTTTCCTGCTAGTATGCAACAAAACAACCTTCCACAGTGCCATATACAGGGCACCTTGGAAGGTTGTTTTCAGTTCAAGCTGTACTTGCGATTTGCCGGTACTCTTGCACCCGGATCATTTCTTGTCGTTCCGGCTCCATTTGCTCCGCCAGATCGACCAGCCGAGCGGCAGCATGCCAAACCATTTCTCTGCCCACGGCTCTTTCTCAGCCTTTCGGCGCGCCCGGCTGGCACGCGGATCTTCGATATAAACGACTACCTTTTCCGTAATATACTTCACCAGTTCATCACCGCTGGAAGCCATTTCGCCACCTCCTGAAACTGAATGCTGAATTTGGGGACTCACCTTTGACTCCTGTCTGTCTGGATATCCATGTTCCTAGTGTGCTCTAGAACAGCTATATCTAAACCGTGATACTGCTTTTCGTATAGGTTTGCCTGTTCCAGCACAATCTAACAAAGTATCCAGTCCGGTCAAAAGATCATTTCCGCACAAGGAGGTCATCCACTTGAATTACTTGAAGTACCTGAACCAAATCAGAACCCAAACCACCCGGGGAAGCGGTACACTGCGCCGGCTGTTCGTTATCGTGTCATCCGCCCTGCTGCTTACGCTTCCCCTTGGAAATGCAGGGATTGTGCAGGCGTCTCCGGTGCCTTCAGGAGCCGGGGCGAAAGAAGAGCGCCAGCATATGCTCGGCCATGATCAGCGGATCATTCTGATTGATGCCGGGCATGGGGGAATTGATGGTGGTACGTCATATGGCACCATCCTTGAAAAGGATATCACGCTCGCCATCTCCCGCCGTTTGTTCCTGCTGCTGCGCAGTGACGGCTTTGACGCGATCCTTAACCGGACCGGCGACTATGCACCCAGCGATGAGAACCGCTGGCTGCGCAGCTCCTCCCGCCATTTGCGGGACCTTGCCCAGCGCAAGGAGCTGGCCGAGACGCTTCCGGCAAATGTGGTGGTCAGCGTTCATATTAACTGGGCCGCTTCCCCTTCCAAACACGGGCCACTAGTGCTGTACCGCCAGGAAGGCCGCAGCTTCCTGCTGGCCAGATCGATACAGGACCAGCTCAACCATCTCTATGATGTGAAAGAAACCCCGAGGCAAGGCAAGCCGTTTTATCTGCTCAATAAAATAACCGCCACAACAGTGATCGTTGAGGCGGGATTTGTGAGCAGCCCGAGCGACCGCGAGAAGCTTTGCAGTCCGCAGGGCCAAGAGGAAATTGCTGAAGCAATTGCTAACGGTATTGCCGGGTATCTTATGGAAGTGTAGGCTTCGAGTTCCATTGCCATTCGTCCCGGACCAGTTCGGAAATGCCTACAAACTCGACACTGTCCTTTATTTCGCCAATGCCGCTGCGGATGCCCGCAGCGGTCTCTTTGCCCTGGATGCCAACATGGCCGATCGTTATACAATAGTTCTGGTTCAGAGCCCTTTCCTGCACCAGCCGCATTTGTTTCACGACATGGCTTGCCGTATGGACATCGTCCAGAAAGATATGATTCTCCACGGGCGGCAATCCGATCTCCCGGGCCATTCTGCCGGCTACCGAACGGTAATTCGTATGGCTGTCCACAAAAAATATTCCGCGTTCCTTGCAGACCGCCAGCACAATCCCCATCACCCGCTCATCACCGGTCACCTTGGAGCCCATGTGATTGTTGATCCCCACGGCAAAAGGAACATTGTCCAGTGCAGCCTCGACCTGCTTGCGTACCTCGGCATCGCTCATCCGGGTCAGAACCGCACCCGGACCCAGCCACTCGGGTTTGCCTTGCTTCGGTTCCATCGGCAAATGCACCAGCACATCGAAGCCCTGCTCATGTGCGCGCCGTGCATCCTTCTCTGTAGTCGATAGAAACGGCATTACGGCAACAGTGATCTTAACCGGCAATTTGAACATTTCCTCCGTACCACGCATGTCATTGCCGAAATCATCGACAATGATGGCTACCCTGCTGCGGGTATGTTGTTTATTCTCCTGGGGTCCTTCAGCCTTAGCGCTGCCGATCACGGCGGGTTCGGCAAGGACGGATGAAGACACTACAGACCGGCTGCCCCTGGCGTGATGTGAAACTGAACCAGCTGATATTCCGTGTGCAGTGTCGGCCGCCGGAACCAGCGCCGTCATCAATGCGACAACAGCAATGAATGGATACAGAATGGTGCGTTTGCCCGTATGATTGCTCTTTTTCAAGAGGATCTCCTCCTTCGTGCTATGGTGCCATTGTTCTCATTGTTTGGAACCTGAAGGAGAAATATGTACGGGACAGGCACGCAATAATTAACAATCGTTATCCGGCCTGCTGCCCTCGGCGGTCAGCGGCAATGATCGCATCAAATACATCCTGCGGGGATACCTCAAACGGCATATTTGCCATCGGGCTGTCTGCCTCGCAGCTGGCTTGGGCCGCAGCCATAAGTTTCCCCGGCTCCATCTCAGAAAGGCCCATTTCCTTAAGAGTTACAGGCAGGCCGACCTCCCGGCAGAAAGCAACAACGGCAGCGATCTCCTCCTCCGCTGCATGCTCCAGCATCAGCTGCGCCAGCGTGGCGAACGCCACCTTTTCCCCGTGAAGCATATGCCGGCATTCCTCAAGCACAGTCAGTCCGTTATGAATGGCATGGGCAGCGGCAAGTCCGCCGCTCTCAAAGCCGATGCCGCTAAGGTAAATATTCGCTTCCACGATATGGCCGACAGCCGCCGAGGCTATTCCTTGGCGGGCATCCTCTAATGCCTCAGCTCCTTCAGCGAGAAGCGTATCCAGACAAGCACGCGCCAGCGCAAATGCGGCGATCGAGCTCTGTCCTCCTGCATGGGTCACAGCGCCGGAATTACGGCAAGCCCTTGCTTCAAAAAAAGTGGACAACGCATCGCCCATTCCTGCCGCCAGCAATCTCGGAGGGGCTTTAGCAATAATATCTACGTCGGCGATTACGGCATTGGGACTTTGCATCAGAGGGAGATAGCGGTCAAACTCGCCCTCCTCCGAATAAAGTACCGACAATGCGCTGCAGGGCGCATCCGTAGAAGCCACTGTCGGAACAATGACCACCGGCAATCCGGTATAACGGCTTACGGCTTTGGCCGTGTCCAGTGTTTTGCCGCCGCCGATGCCCAGAATTACACCTGTCGCGTTCAAGTCCAGCTCCGCAACAATTTGCTCCACCAGCTTTAGACAACATTCTCCCTTGAACTCACGCTGAACAAGCGGCATAGACTCAGCGTCAAAGCTGCTGACGATATCATTTCCGTAGGTAGCGAGGATGTAAGGATCTACAATGGCATAAGCCCCTGTGGCTCCCATTTGTCTGCAATAAGCGCCCAGCTTCGAGATTTCACCGCCGCCTTGAATATACTTTGACGGGGAATAGATGACTTGGTTCATATAAAGTTCCTCCTTTTTCCAATCCTTATCAGTTTAAGGAAGAACCCGCCGCCCGGCAAGGACAAAGCAGACATCATTTGCACTTTTCTAATCCCCTAATCTATTCAACTTCAAGCCCAACTCTCCTTGACTTGGAGTCGGCTCCAAGTTATACAATGAGCGCATCATCAACCGTCAGGCCTAAGGCCACTATTACTGCACTTTGAGGAGAGATTACTATGACAACACAAACACAGCGCGGAACTGCGCTGATTACAGGAGCCAACAACGGAATTGGCCTGGAGCTGACCCGCAAACTGCTGGGTGAAGGCTGGGAGGTGATCGCACTTATCCGCTCAGGATTTCCCGAAGAAGATGCCCCTATCCTTGAAGCACTAAGCAGCAAGCGGCTGCGAATTTATAAGGCGGACCTTTCAGATTTTCATAGTCTGGGAAAAGCGCTCGGGGAGGTTGTCACAGCTGAACCCCGGATCGATCTGCTGTTCAACAACGCCGGCGGCAGCTTTGCGGAATTGAGTTATTCCAAGCAGGGGCGTGAGCTGCACTTTGAGCTGCAAACGGTGGTCCCGTACATTATAATGATGGAACTAAAAGGACTGCTCCTGAAAGGAACTCATAAAACGGTGATCAATACTGCATCCAATGCGGTTCTGACACTGAAGGAATTTAATCCGGATACCCTGGAACGTCCATCATCCTTCAAAAAGCTGTTCGGCCCCTACGCTACTTCCAAAATGGCTCTTTCCCTCTGGACCAAAGAAATCTCCACGCAGCTAGCTGCTGAAGGAATAATGATCCGCAGCGCAGACCCGGGGGGCAATAATACGATCCGCAGCGGCAAAAAATCGGGTTTACCTTTTTATCTGAAGCCGATTATCAAGCTGTTCTTCCCCCATCCCAGTTATGGGGCCGGTCTGCTGTACAAAGCGGCTTTCGGCAAGCACAGCCATGTGCCCGGAGTATTTCTCGTCAAAGACGAGGTGAGCAGCCTGAAGTTCGCCTCCGAGAGCCGCAAGGTTCTGGAAAAAGTACAGGCCATTTATGAACATGAGTATGTTCCTGCCTACAGCAACTCTTGATAATGAACTGTTAGGCTAAGATGTGTTAAAAAAATAAAGGGTTCCGCATATTATGAATAATATGTGGAGCCCTTTATTTTTAACTATCGATCCCCGTCAGCGGAAATGGTGGCAATCTAATTGTTGTGCAACCAGTCCTTATAGGTATCTGCGCGTAATTGCAGTTCACGGAATGCTAGAAATGGGGAAGGTGTTAGGTGGTTCGTTCGCTTTAGCGGCAAATTGTTTAACACTTCCGTACATCTTCATATCATCAAGATAACGGCTGTAGAAATCACCAAAATCTTCACCGTACAAAGTCCAGATGCTTGAAAAAGTCTTATCATCATCATGGAAGATTGTAAAGCTGGGTGACAGGCTGTCCCAATAACCTAACCGGCCTTCAGAATCAAAACAGGTGCGAAACTCACTATGGTGGTTTACCAGCGTAGTTATCATGTGGATTAGTGCCGGGTACAGCTTAATCCCCTTATTCTTAAGTTCTGAAAGCAGACGGGTTATGTCAATATTTGACGTCATGCTATAGGTGCATCTGACATTGTTTAAATAATGTTCAAAATAGGGCTTTCTACTCCAGTTATTCATGACAATGTGATTAAAATTCATATATTCTGACCTCCTAAAATTATTGCATTTTTCATTTTAGGAGGTCAGTTCGACTGATTTCACCATATCCTCATCACAATCCCTTGAGAAATTATATTATGCCGATGAGTATACCATCATCATAACCAAAACATCAAGAATATCCCAATCCTTTAAATGCGCGCAGCAGCAGCAAATTTTCAATCGCAATACTCGCTTTCCACCAGTTTTCGGCGACTGCAAATTCTTTCTCATAAGCAGCCCAGCTCCAAGTTAAATTCCAAACCCCCTCCGGATTTCGGGTGCTCAGTATGTAGTCCAGCTCTTGTTGAACCAGCGCTGCGTGATCCGCGGCACCCAAACTATCCGGAGTTTTGATAAATGCAGAAGGTCTGCAGCTGTATCCGTTCCAATTCCCGGCTCCGCGTGCCAGCAGCACTGCGATTTGGGCTCTGGCAGCTACTATTAGCTGCGGATAAGCGAAAAGCTCCTCGACCTTAGCGGCAGAGATACACTCCAGCATCGTGAGCACACATTTCAGCGGATGCATCTCTATATCGGGATGCTCCAGAAACCTGCCTGCCAAATCTTTGGCTCTTTGCATGCCTTGTTCATAGAGCCGGCTGTCTCTGTCAGCAAATTTGAGGATTGCCCCGGCCAGAATCGCTGTCGGATTATACATACTGCGGGCAGTGCTGTTCGAATCCGTATGCCACCATGGGGCATGAGGGTAATCATTATTGGAGTCCACTACATTCCTCCAGATACCTTCATCCATCTCGGCTCCACTGTCCAGATAACTCATCATCCCTTGAACGATCGGATGGGTCCGGTCATCAAAATGAACCTCCAGCAGCTTCTCTACCGCTGTCGCTGTCTGAATCGGTGTGGAGTTCGGATTCCAGGAGTCGGCTTCAAGCGCATGTCCAAAACCGCCGTCTTCATTCTGATAAGCAGATAAGGCCTCCAACACTGCGGACAAAGACCCTTCTTCAAAATGGAACCTCCATCTGGCGAGATCCAAAGGGCGGGCATTGCGGTAAAACCAGCTGCGAATTCTGTTGTAATCCATAAGCGGTAAACTCATTATGATTCTCCTTCCCGTAATTCGATCAGCCTGTAAGTCTTTGGAGCTAAAGTATATACTTGTATTAAACAAAACCCGCTATGTAGATAGCTATGACATCACTCATTATGTATAAAAATGATGTACAATCTCTATTTCTGAGTCCTAGAGGATACATTGATATTAAACTTGTGAGGTGACACGATGTTTAAGAAGTTGATAGCAGCTGTACCCTTGCTGCTTGTATTACCGTTTTCCACAACAAATATCTATGCGGCCACTCCGCTCCATATCGTAGCAAATTCAGTTGATTATTCTGTATCTCAATTTATGATTAAGGAAAATCATGTTTATTGCAGTATTGAAACCCTTTCAAGTATGATGGGCGCATTGAATTCTTGGGTATTTAAGGATGAAAAATCAGTTAGTTTTGTTACGCATTTTTCCGAAAAGGGAGCATCCGATAAATTTTACGCCTGGTTTTTTAACTCGAAGAAAGTTGAAATACAATCAAATCAAGCTGAGGAAGGAATCATTAAAAGCATTACAATGAAACATCAAACGATTGTTTCAAAAGATGGAGAAACGCTCATCCCACTACGGGATGCAATTCTGGCATTAGAAAAGTCTATTTACTGGGATAAGGAGTCGAACAAAATAACGGTAACGGGTAAAATAAGCTATTGAGCGTCTCTTCCGCTGAAGTCTGCGGGTCTGGACAGTGCAGCTGGTACAGGTCGATATAATCGGTTTGCAGCCGCCGCAGACTGTGCTCTACCCTTTGTCTAATCCACAATCTGGATTTTTCGCTTTGGTTCAGCCTCCGCCCATGGGCATACCGTTAGAAAATTTGCGGTTATGTTAATATTAAAAATATGTACATGCATAACATATAAAGAAAAAGCGGGTAGAGGAGTGAACTATGAACAAGACTAAGGATGCCGCAGGTGTGTTCTCTTTTATGAAGCAGCTGTTCCAAAAAATCAAACTCGACGATGTGCAGGGTATTAGTGCGCAGTTGACTTATTATCTGATCCTCTCCCTGTTTCCTTTCCTGATCTTTATTATGACGCTGATCGGTTACGCCCATATTTCTATCGAGGACAGGATTGTAGAGCTGCAGCAGATCATGCCTGCCGAAGCCGTCTCTATTATTGAAGAGATTCTGCAGGATGTATCCGAGGGACGGAGTGAGGCCCTGCTGTCCTTCGGGATGCTGGCCACGCTGTGGGCTGCCTCCAAGGGCATCAACGCTATCATCAAAGGGCTTAACCGCGCCTACGATATTGATGAGAGCAGGGTGTTCTGGAAAATACGGGGGATTGCTTTCCTGGCCACCATGATCATCGGTGTTGTTGTTCTGCTCAGCATTCTGCTGCTCGTACTGGGGAGCTGGCTGAAGACACAGATCTTTCTGCTCGCTGATCTGCCTTACGGGCTGCAGAAGGTATGGGATCTGCTGCAGTATATCATACCGCTGTTCGTGCTGTTCGTCGTGTTCACTCTGCTCTACTGGATTGCACCCAGCCGGAGGCTTACACTAAAAGAGGTCATGCCCGGCGCGATGTTCTCCACCATCGGCTGGATCACAACCTCCATTCTCTTCTCCATTTACGTCAACCAGTTCAGCGATTTCACCAAAACCTACGGAAGTCTGGGAGGCGTCATGATCCTGCTGATCTGGCTGTACATCAGTTCAATCATTATACTGGTCGGCGGCGAGATCAATGCGCTCCTGTTCAATCGCAGGCCCATCCGCAAATAGATTTCGGTGAGGCTAAGGTATTTTAGACTACACCATTCTTCGCTTCATCGTGCGGTTTGACGGCGTCTGCCCCGGCTATCTCCGGCAGGTATGCCCCTTCTTCTTGCAGACGTCTGCGCAAGGTAGGGATATCCACGGCATGTACGTCATTGTCAGGAAGCTTCACTGCCAGTGCTGCGGCAATCCCGGCGGCTTCGCCCATGGCCAGACAGACCGGCATCACTCTGACACTGCCTTGGACCTCGCGCACACAGGAGATGGAACGCCCGGCGACCAGGACGTTTCTCAACGTCCGCGGGGTCAAACAACGGTAAGGAATGCCATGCGATTCGCCCGGACCGTAACGTTTAATGACTTCCTGCTTGCCTCCAGCCTGCTTCTCTTCCTTTTCCGTCCCATGGATATCAATGAAATAGCTGTTGCGGCAGATTTCATCCGCGAAGCTGCGGCGGTTCACATAATCATCCACAGTCAGTACGTAATCCCCGGTAATTCTTCTAGTCTCCCGCACTCCCATTAATGAACCTGTACTGGCTACATAAGAGCTGCCGAAGGAAGCCGGCATAAACTCGGCAAGCGCATCCCTGTAAACTGCGGCAAGTTTCCTTCCCTGCATCAGTGCAGCCGATACCGAAAAGGCATCCGTGTTGTCCACTTCCCATAAATGGCCGGCATTGAAGCCTACCGTACGGGGAGCAATCATATTGTTGCAGATATGCGAATCCGGGATCATCGGATATTTGCCGGACCGCAGAATGTCATAGATCGGACTGGTTTTGTTATTGCCATGCAGCAGCGGTCCGTTCAGATAAGCATATTCATCCACATTCCCGAGGTTGAAGCAGTGCGTGGCCGGCATGAGGTCACCGGTTTCGATATCGCCCTTGAGGTATTCCGCCCCTGCCCAAGCCGCAACATCGGCATCTCCTGTACAGTCGATATATACCTTGGCCTGCATAGCCTGCAGGCCGTTTTTGCTGGCCGTAATCAGTGCTTCCACTCTGCCGTCTTCACCGGTTTCCACAGAGCCAAGCAGGGTCTGGAACAATACAGTTACACCGGCTTCTTGAACCAGCTCATCGTAGATGACCTTCAGCTTCTCCGGTTCAATCGGCACCCAGTCCATGGCATCCTTATCAACATGCGGCATCTGAGCTTTCAGGGCTTCAAATACTTTCATCGCCAGCCCTCTATAGATGATAGTCTCCATGTCGGAGAATGGACACCATGCCGGCACCAGTCCCGAGGTTCCCATTCCGCCAAGGCTTCCCGTCGCTTCAATCAGCAGTGTTCTTGCCCCTT
The DNA here is from genome assembly GCF_038007405.1 of Paenibacillus sp. FSL M7-1046. Lineage (NCBI taxonomy): Bacteria > Bacillati > Bacillota > Bacilli > Caryophanales > Paenibacillaceae > Paenibacillus > Paenibacillus sp. FSL M7-1046. The sequence goes on from NZ_JBBOXB010000001.1 coordinate 7,118,600, forward strand.
CACGCGCGGCGGCAGCGGCGGCCGTGCAGCCCGCAGGGCCGCCGCCCACAACGATCACATCCCAGTTGTCCTGGAGCGGAACTTCATTGCTCCGCATCCTGTAGGTTTTCATTCTGTTTTCCTCCAAACACTCAGGCTTTTATTTAGCGGATGCCGCATACCAGTCATTAACTTCTTTGACACTCGCTTCTCCGCCAGCGGCATTGTACTTTTCAACAAATGTTGTTACCGCATCAGGGGACTCCTCACCTACGATTACCTTGACGGCAAAATCATTGATCATCTGCCCCAGTGAAGCATTGCTCTTGGAATATTCCGGCAGGGATGGAGCAAGCGCAAGCGGATCGGAGATTCTGGCCTCTGCTGGCAGTTCATTATTAAGGAAGGAGAAGCCGGCAAACAGACGTGCATCCTTCTGGACACGGGCCTGCCAATAGATTGGATACAGCTTTTCGTCGATACCGGTCAGATAGTTGCTGGCATTGCCCCGTTCATCCGTGAACAGCGGCAGAATCGGGCTGTACACGCCATCTTTAAACGTATGATGTTTGCCTTCCTCTCCGATGGCGATCAGCTTGAACGTTTCTTTCTCCAGCTTGGCATTGATCCATTTAATCGCATCTTCCGGATGTTTGGCAGATTTCGGAATAAAGGTAATGCGGTCGAACCCGCCGCTCATCCCGAGGCCCATTTGCCCGTCTTTCCCTTTTAAGGCAGGAAGGTAGGCAAACTTGGCGTCCGGGAAATTCGCAGCCAGCGCATCGGCAATGCCCGGAATGTCATACCAGGGAAGCTGAATCACACCCACCTTGCCGCTGGTGAACTTCTCCTTCAGGGTAGCATCCTTGTTTACTGCAAATTCCTTGTCCAGAAGACCCTGCTTATACAAATCGGACATATAAGTTAAATATTCCTTGAATCCCGGGTGCAGCGGTGTCGGCACCAGTTTGCCGTCGACCTGGTTCCAGCTTGTGCCAATTCCGAATGCACCGGTAATATTGGCTGTCGTTGCGAGAGCACCGTCAATTGACATCGGTGCGCCGTTGCTGCCGTTGCCGCCGGGATCTTTTTCCTTGAACGCCTTGAGCACTGCCGTAAATTCATCCAGCGTCGTCGGCATCTTAAGCCCCAGCTTGTCGAGCCAATCCTGGCGGATCATCAGATCGGCCCCGGCAAATTGCGAAGAACTGTTCGGAATAGCGTAGATTTTGCCGTCTACCTTCATGGCATCAAAGGACGCCTCCGAGATAGAAGCTTTAATATTGGGACCAAACTCATCAATTAGCGGTCCCAGATCCACCAGGGCACCCATTTTGGCGTAATCGGTATACACAGCTTTTTCACCGGAAATGGTAATGACGTCATAAGGCTCACCGGAGGAAATCAGCAGGTTAAGCTTATCCATCGCTTTGTCCGCCGGAAGCATTTCGTATTTCACCTTGTAGCCGGTCTGTTCTTCAATCACTTTGGCAAGCGGATACGTGTTGTAATCATCCTTTGACCACAGATTGAGCGATTTCAGCTCAGGTTTGGAATCGCTTTCAGTTACTGCAGCGGTTGTAGCCGCCGGAGCCTTTGCCCCCTCCTCTGTTCCCTTGCTCTCTTTGTTTCCATTGTTGCCCGATGAACCGCAGGCCGTTGCTGCAAGCAGCAGCCCGGTGCACATCATGAGAGACAATCCTTTTCTATATTTCATCCTTATAACCCTCCTCCAATGATATGGGGTGATGCTGTATATGAAACGCTCTGTCAAAGAGCGGCTTCATAGCGCAAGCTGCGGGGACAAGACTCAGCCTTTTACAGAGCCGATCAGCACCCCTTTGATAAAATACTTCTGCAGAAACGGATACACAAACAGGATCGGGACAGTGGAAGCTACCACAGTCGCTGCGCGTATGCCTTCCGGTGACATATTCATGAGATCGTCCACGCTTTTGTTCACGGCATTGGCCGCACTGGCATCCATTACGACATCCTGCAGATACAGCTGCAAAGTCTTAAGCGCGGTATCGTTGATATAGATCATCGGGCCGAAATAATCATTCCAGAAGCCCACGGCATAGAACAGGGCAATGGTGGCGATAACCGGCATGCTGAGCGGCAGGATGATCCGGAACAGGATAGTGTACATCTTGGCACCGTCAATCCGTGCCGATTCCTCCAGCGCTTCGGGAAGACTCTCGTAATAACTCTTGATAACCAGCATATTAAAGACACTGATCATCCCGGGCAGAATCAGCACCCATAGATTGTTGATCAAATGCAGCTGGCGCATCAGCAGATAATTGGGAATCAGCCCTCCGTTGAACAGCATAGTGAAGATGAACAGCACCATAATGAAGGAAATACCCGGCAGATTACGTTTGGATAACGGGTACGCGGTAAGTGCGGTCATCAGGATCGAAATAGCCGTTCCTACTACAGTGACACCAATGGATACACAGAAGGCGCGTATGAACATCGAGGAGGAAATAACCTCCTTCAAAGTGTCAAGCTGGAATCCCACAGGCAGGATGCCCACCTTGCCGGAAGTGATTGCCCATTCTTCACTGACCGATTTGGATAACACGTTCAGCAGCGGCAGAAGCATAATAATCCCCAGGGCGATCAGGAAGACATACACGGAGATATCGAGCACCAGATCTCCTTTGGTTCGTTTGGTCATTGTTATCTTCTCTCCCTTCCCGGATTACCAGATTCCGCGCTTAAGCAGCTTGCGGCTGATATAGTTGCCTGAGACAATCAGGATGAAGCCGACGACGGAGTTAAACAGCCCGACTGCTGTACTGAAGCTGTAGTCCATCTTGCCAAGACCGATCCGGTACACGAAGGTTCCGATGACATCGGCTGTTTCATAAACCACCGGATTGTACATAGTGAGAATTTGCTCTGTACCCGCGTCGAGTACTGAACCGAGACGGAGTATGAACATCAGCACCACCGTCGGCAGAATTCCCGGAATGGAAATATGCAGCATCCGGCGGATTCTGCCCGCCCCGTCAATGGCAGCCGCTTCATATTGCTCCTGATCGATACCGGCAATGGCGGCAATGAAGACGATGGCATTCCAGCCCGTTTCCTTCCAGCCTGCGGTAAACACCACGAGACTGCGGAAATACTCATTGCTGACAAAAAAACTGATCGGCTCTCCGCCAAACGACTGGATGATGTTGTTGACCAGCCCGCCCGATGTAGAGAGGATGGTCACGAATAAGCCTGAGATAATGACCCAAGACAGAAAATGCGGAAGATAAATGATCGTCTGAATCGTCCGTTTGAAGAACATCAGCCGAACCTCGTTCAGCACCAGCGCGATGAAGATGGGAACCGGAAAGAGCAGCACAATTTTATAAACGCTGATTAACAGCGTATTCATGAACACCCTTCCGAATTCTTCCGACTGGATCAGCTTATGGAATTGCTCAAGCCCTACCCACTCGCTGCCCTTGATGCCCTCAAAAATGTTGAAATCCTGAAAAGCAATCAGCACCCCGTAAAGCGGTGTATATTTGAAGAGCAGGAGAAACAATAATCCGGGGATCAGCAGTACATAATAATCCCTGTTTCTCCATGCATATCTCCACCTGCTTGCGGACCTGATTCTGGTTGGCTTAACCTTGCTCTTCGGGTTCAAATCCGTGACACCTGCGCCCAAGATGGCTCACCCCCAACTGTTTATGGGTTAATTATAAAGATCTACCCGGGTCCTGTTGTAGGAGGTAAAGCGATTATTTCTGGTCTCAGGCGACTGTAAAAAAAGCTGCTGGAACTATTCTGATGAAACCGCTTTAAATCTCACAGTAACAAGGGTTCCCTTTCCGATCTCCGTCTCAATGGACAAGCCATACCGGTTGCCTGAGAAATAGCGGATTCTTTCATTGACATTATAGAGCCCAAACGAGCCCTCCAAACTGCCCGGCTGACTCCCGGCAGATGGATCGATCAGCAAACGGTTGGCCTGATCCTGGCTCATTCCGGTCCCGTCATCAGAGACTGTGAGCACGATATCCCCCTGCTCATGAGCTGCTGTGATCATGATTCCCCCTTGTTTTTGCTTTGTCTTGCGGATGCCGTGAAGCAAAGCGTTCTCCACCAGAGGCTGCAGCGTCAGCTTCGGCATCATATATTGTTCAAGCCCCGGTTCCGCATGAATAGTGAACGTAAACGTGGATGGAAAGCGGTTTTGCTGAATCTCCAGAAATACCTTGGCCAGATTCAGCTCATCCACAATGCTGACGTTGTCGCGCCCTTGGTTCAGGCTGAGCCGGAAATAACGGGCCAGCGCTTCAATCATCTGGCTCGTGTCCTCAGCGTCATGGGCAATGGCCGACCAGTTGATCATATCCAGGGCATTGTACAGGAAATGGGGATTGATCTGCGCCTGAAGTGTGCGAAGCTGAGCCTCCCGCTCCTGCATCTTGGCCTGATACGATTCTTCCATCAGGTTATTGACCTTATGAATAAGATGGTCCACACTGCGCTCCAGCAGCCGGAAATCACCATCAGGCATAGAACGGCGGTCTTCCAGCCAGCCGATCCCTTCCTTGCGGATCATTTTAAGAATCATCTGCACTCTGCGCTGCATGCCTTGAATCATGAACATGAAGAGAACAAAGACCAGTACCAGGAACAAAACCGTAATTCCCGCGAGTGTAGCAATACTGGTGAACTGATTCATCGCTGTAGCCCTGTGTGAAATCTCAGGCTCCGATACCTGTGCGACCAGCTTCCAGCCAGTCGTTCCGATGGTGGTGTACACTACGTTTACTTCTTCACGGCCTAACGAGTGCTTTAGTATGCCTTCCTCCGAGTGTTCGATGGTATCAAACAGCTCTTTAGGCAGGGCATCCGCGTCCTTTTGCAAATTCCCTGCTTTATTATCCGACTTATTCAGACCGGCACTATCTGAACTGTAGATCAATCTGCCGCTGGCATCCGATAGAAAAGGAGCGTACTTGTCCGAGAACTGCAGCTCCGACATAATCTCCCCGATCAGACCTTCGGACACATCCATCACGAGAATACCTACAATCTCTTCATATTCCTGGGGATTGCGCAGCATCCGGGCAACGGAGAAAATATTCTTTTTACCAATGTCGTTATACTTCTCCTGATAAACACCGGTCCAAACCATCCCCCCACCGGCCTCTATCACCGATTCATACCATGGATATTGCTTTGCATCCTCAAAGGAATACAGATTAATTCGGTCTCCGGCATACAGGCGGGAAGGATCAACAAAAAACCGCAGGCGGAAAATATCCTCATTCTCCTGTGCGGTTTCGGCCAGATTGCGGAGCTCCTTAATTTGTTTTAGCTGCTCCGTGATACTGGCTTTCTGGAGCAGATTATCGTAGAGGATTTGGTTCATAAACACTGAATTGCTGCTGTCGCGGATGTGTTCCAGCTTGTAGGTTAAATTCAGCCCTGCCTGCTTAAGTGTAAGCTGCATCGAACGGGTAACTTCCTGTTCCAGAATTTCATTGGACCGCTGATAGAAGGAGGCCAGTAAAATGGACACCGGCAGCAAGATTAGCAGGGCATAGACAAGCAGCCACTTTCTTGCGGCCAGAATCCCCTGTCCAAGTCCAGTCAGATAGCTCCATCCCAATTTCATAAAGGTGACACCTCATTTCTCCGGCCTTTTTGTCGTATCGCCCTTGGGAGGCTCAAGTTCTAATTTTGCTGTTCTCTGTAGGCGCTGGGTGTGCTCCCGGTCATTTTTTTGAACAGCTTGCTGAAATGGCTGGGATCGGTATAACCTACGGCATAGCAGACCTCGTAAAATTTGTTCTGCGGATCTCTCAGCAGCATTTTCGCCTTTTCAATCCGTACTTTGGTCAAATATTCAAACACGGTTTCGCCCGTTTCCTGCTTATACAGCAGCCTTACATAGGTAGGACTGAGATATACGCCTGCTGCAATATCGGCGATCGTCAAATTGTCCGCATATCTCTCTCCGATTAGGCGGCGGACCCGTTCAATGACCTCACTGGACTTCCCGCTGCGTTTGGCCTCCACAAAATCACAGACATGCCGCAAATACGATTCCGTATACCGCAGCAAATCCTGTATCGTTTCCTGGCGCATAACCAGCTTCCAGGCTTCCATTTCCCGTTTCTCCCACTCTGCCGTCATGCCGTTCAGCTCCAGTAGCACCTGGCTGGACTGCAGAATCAGGTGGAGACTGACATTCTGCGCGTAACGGGAGCCCTGCCCCCGGTTCAGCTCCAGCAGACCAAAGATTCCACTCAGTTCCCCCTGCAGCCGGCTTTGATCGCCTGACTTAAGGGCAGTGATTACGCGTTCGCTCCATTCCGGCTCAAAGCGGTAACGCAGATTCTCTCCAGACTCAATGTTGTCCATCGTCAGAATGCGATTTTTACCCAGATACCATTTCTGGTCGGCGGCAGCTCTTGCCTGCTTATAGGAGGCCGGCACCTCAGAAAGGCTGCCTACTCCATCCCCCACCCCGATGGTTACGCTCAGCTTCAGCCATTTTCGCAGATTGTCGCGGATCGATTCCGCCAGCAGCAGCAATTCGTTCTCGGGAGAGCGGTCAGCTGAAAGCTCCGCATTTTCTCCAGCTTCTCCTGGCCGGGGCACTGCATCTAGAATATCTGCCGCCCTGCCCGCAAGCTCCGGTTTGAGCTCCCGGTCCGCCTCCTGCCCTCCAAAAGACTGGGTCAACAAAATGCCGACATACTCTCCCGGCTCCTTCTCAAACGTCACACCGCGCATTTGCTTATCCGTTAACTCTTGAATGATATTCAGCACCGTATAGGACAAAAGCTGTTTATCCCGCTCACTGCGTGAATCCATTACCTGCGGAACATCATCAATTACAATGACCATAATGATATAGCTGTCCGCAGAGAGCAGCGGCAGTCCCAGAAATTGCAGTTTATCCTGAACCTGGGCCATGTTGATGTTATCGCTGACCACCGACAGCAGAAATTTCTCGCGCAGCAGCGGCATGCTCTGGGTTAGCTTAACCTGCATTTCCTTTACCCGGTCCCGCTCCCGCCTATCCGCATCCAGTGCAGCAGTCACTTTTCCCATCACGGCGTACAATTCTTTCCTGCTGACTGGTTTGAAAATATAATCAGCCGCATGCATCTGCAGCGCCGATTTCAAATACTCTGCATCGTTATGCCCGCTGATGAACACAATTTTGGCATCCGGCAGCAGTGCACGGACCTCCGCAGCCATCGTAATTCCGTCCATAGAAGGCATTTGCACATCCGTCAGCACAATATCCGGTCTAAGCTCACGTATGAGCGTAAGCCCTGTATCTCCGTCATCCGCGGTTCCGATCAATTGAATTCCTTGTGCTGCCCAGTCTACATAAGTGCGCAGCCCGTTCACCACCGAGGGCTCATCATCCACAATGACTAATGTTTTCATATTCTCAGTTCCTCTCCTATATGAGATTATTTGTTTCACAGAATTAAATACCTTATTTCATTGTAAAAAATTTCAACCGATTAAGATATTCTTCTGCAAAAATAATACAAAGTAGGATTAATGGATTGTAATCCCCCTCATTTCTTATTTCCCGGGAAAGTTTCTTTGCATGATAAGTCACGTCGTGATATAGTCACGTTATGACATAGTCGCGATGAGACATATATTTTGTGAAAAAGGTGATCCTGGTGTCCTCCATTGAAAAAGCACTTAAAAAGTACGTGCCGATGACCGAGACAGCATTCTACATTCTGTTGTCCCTGACCAAACCGCGCCACGGATACGGAATCATCAAGCATGTTGAAGAATTGTCAGGCGGACGGCTCAGACTGGGGTCAGGTACGGTCTATGGAACATTGACCAAAATGAACAAAGACGGCTTGATCACCGTATTTGCCGATGAAGAGAGAAAAACGGTATATGAGGTATCGGAGCTTGGAAAAAAAGTAATGACCGTAGAAATTGGCAGATTGAAAGAACTGCACAACAATGCGATTAACTGCGAGGAGGAATTCTTATGAAGACTGTATTTCGGCCTTTCTGGAGCTATGACTTGCTCAAAACAGAAACCTGGCTGACCGGGATGGCCAGCCAGGGATGGCTGCTTGAAGGATGGAATATTAAACTTCGGCGGTTTATTTTCCGGCAGGGTAAGCCGGGTAACATTACCTATCAAATCGGGTATGCTCCATCAGCTCAAACCTCCTTGTCCACCTATCTGGCCGCTGAGGGCTGGACAAGGAACGTGCATCAAGGGAAGTGGACCATTTATGCCAATGAACGGCAACCCGGCCAAATCAACGCCTACCCCTCCCGCCAGGAAGCGATCAAGCGAAACCGGAAGATTTCTTATTTTTTCATGGCGATTATCGTTTATTTGTTATTAATTGCACTAATTCCGCTAATCACGATAGGTTTTTCCCTTTCCCAGGATACGCCCCTACGGGTAGTGAAAAGCCCCATGTGGCTGGTTACCTATATCGCTGCAGCCTTCGCCATCGCTCTGCTGGTACTCGCGTTCTATTCCGTTATCAAGATCAGGGCAGCCAATAAAACATTACGCGGGGACAATCAAGACAGCTACGCACTTGACGTACAGCCCGACCCTGCCGGGCCCAAGATCATCCGGATCAAACTAGCCTGGATGTACGCTCCGGACCGGCTGGAGCAGTGGCTTGAGAACAAAGAACGGCTTGGATATAATCTGTGTAAAGTCGGTCCAGGCGGAACGCTGTTCTATTTCTGCAAAGGCAGCCCACGGCGGATGAACTATCATGCCGACTATCAAGTGATTTCCGATGAAGGTTATTTGGAGCTGCACAGGGAGGCCGGCTGGAAGAACGTCTACAGTTCCCTCTCCTCCTTGCAGAAATGGACGATCTGGAGCCGGGAATATTCGGAAGGCGCTGAGCGCCCTGAAATATACAGTGATCAATTCCACCGCTTGAAGCACGCCCGAAAAATCGCCATCAGCTACACTTCGCTATTCCTCCCGATGCTTCTGCTCTATAGCGTGAATTTGGGGGCATTCATTGATGGCATGCTAAATGACGGAATCACCGCTTCCCTGGCATGGAACACTTCGCTAATGTTCATCTGCATGCTCCTCTTCGGGTCGTTCGCGGGCAGAACCTGGCTGTATTACCGGCGTCTCAAAAACAGTAAACCGTAAAGGACAAAATGCCAATATGAAAACAATCACCCTAGCAGCTATCACTAAAAGCCCGTTAAGACGCTCGCTCTACCATTTCACCAGAGCGCGCAATCTGCCGGGTATTGCCGGACTGGACAGACTGGCCGCATCCGTGCTTTTGGACCCTGAGCATGCATGCGGTGTGCACCGGACGACACTGCAGCAGTCCCGCTATCAAGGCCGCTCAGTCTGGTTAAATGCCCATCTGCGGATCACTCCCGAGGCCATGGACCCGGAAACAACACCGGAGCAATTCCGCGCCTGCCTTGACCGGCATGTCTTCCTGTGGCCGACAGAGCGTGATTGCCTTGCCATGGCTGCTATGTACTCCCGCAGAGAACCCGGCGAACATTTTGCCATCCTGAAATTCTCCGCCTATGAACTGCTGAGTGATCATTTCGAGCATATCAGGCTGTCCAAATATGACTCCGGAAGCTCCCCCCGTTATCCGCACCGGATGTCTTACCGCAAGAGCTGCGGGATGCTGCTGCCCATTGAACGTTTCATGGAAGCTGCCGGACATTCGATCCCAACCAAACCTTCCGAGATCAAAGAAGTGCTGGTTGAACAGCAATTGACTCCGGTAAGCCGCTATCTGCAGACGGTATATTGCTCCGACCCCGGGCAAGTCCCCGAGGTCTGGAAGCCGCTTTTTATGCCGGGATACCTGTAAAATAAAAACCAATAAACAACAATCCGGGCATTAAGGTTGCCGGGAAGCCTTTGAATCCCTTTTTATCTTTAACAGCAAGAATCACGGCAATGTTCAGCAGCTGTCCTGCCAGAATAGGCAATACAGCAAATAACAGGCCGAACTCACTGTCCGATTTCAATGCAACCATTGTCAGCATCGAATAAAAGACCAAATCCCCCACACCGATGACCGGAATCAGCCCCCGTTTCCCGGGAACCGGAAGACAGATGGACAGCCGCACGGCTGTATTATTCTGTCCCATTAGTTTGGCATTAAGTGTGAACCGCCCTCTCTTGGTGAAACTAAACACATCCATTACCACCACTCCGAGGGCAGCACCAATAATCGCACTCTCCGAGACGAATATGTAGGCTGACAGCATATACGCAAGAAACAGTGCGCAGACGATGTTCAAACCATTGTGCAGATAAATAACAGTCCGGCTGATACTCTTCTTCCAGATCCAAATATTTGCCGCAAACGCAGCTATGAATCCGGCAATGGCAATCGCATGTGGCAACTCACGGACAATTCCCGCCAATGTCGTTATCAGCGCCGTAAGAAAAAATATATAGGTTAATTCCCAATGCATCCTGTTCTTCGCAGCATCATCCATTGTGATCTTCCTCCAGTGTTAAGTAACCCCTTGTATTCCCGCTTCTCCCAGATCGGCTACATCTGTTTGCTGTATTTAATCATGTAGAAGAGTTGCGTAAAATAGCCAAATAAATAAAGGCCAATGGTAGTCAACACCACCCATAGAGAAATCCCTGCAAAGATAAACAGAAACGGCAGTGCAATCATGACCACAAACATAATATCGAAGGCTTTGGCCTTGGCTTTCATCCGGATAGCTGTATTGCGTTCGTCGCGGAAATCAATCACAGCCTGCTTTTTGAGCTTGGGGTGCTTCCGGTAATACCCTTGAACGATAAGATTAGCGGCACTCATACTGAACAGCCCCGAGCCTATCCCCACACATATTCCGGCAAGCTTTTCTGTACTTTCATCAATCACCAGAAGTCCGGCTACAGTCAAAATACCTCCAAGCAGCAGCAGAATAGTAAACAGCCAAACTGTCTTGTTCATTTTCATTCCGATTCCTCCTCATAGATAAAAATATCTTCAATGGCCAGCTTGAAATAGCGGGCAATTTTAAAGGCTAGAATAATGGACGGATTGTATCTCCCATTTTCGAGCGAACCAATGGTCTGCCGCGAAACTTCTAATGCCTCGGCAAGCTCCTCCTGCTTGATCCCCCGCTCCTTGCGAAGCTGCTCCAATCTGTTTTCCATGCTTTCACCTCACTGGTTACGGAAAGTTAACTTTCCATAATAATAGCATTCACCTTTTTCAATGTAAAGTACACTTTCCATTTCCTCATAACTCTAATAAATACAAAAAAGGCCCTTGATGGCATCACTGCCAAATCAAGAGCCTGCTAATACGGGCAGAACTATTTAAAAAAATTCTCTATTTCCTTAATAATAGTTTCAAGGTTTCTGTTGTTTTGAAAATGGCTTGCATTTTCCAGGACAATAATTTTTTGCAGCTGATTAAAAATCTCTTTCGACCTTGGAACAACCTGTTCAGCAGGGAAAAATATATCTTGATCAGCGACAATTAGTAAGGAAGGTGCGGTGTACGCCATCAATTCTTCCTTGGTTGCATACTTGGGAAATACCGTTTCCAACCGGACATAATCATATATGTATTGTATCTGCAACAACAAATCTTCATGGATTTCATCGTCGAACATTGCTGCACAAGCCTTATATAAATTTCTATCGGTAGAAATCACTTTATATACAGCGAGCGGAATAAGTATCTTCCTCATCATGCCGGTCATTTTACCTCCCGCAATACCTGAAGGTACAAGAAATACTGCTTTTTCAATACGCTCAGGTGCGTAGGCAGCTAAACGTATAAGTATTCCGCCTCCGTACGAGGGTCCAATAAATTTCGCCTTCGCTAGACCCAGACCATCCATAAAATCACAAACCCACTCAGCATATTCATTTGTTTTGGGATTGAGCCGGATTTCATCACTTTTGCCCGGATGTCCGATGGTATCTGGCGCAAAAATACGATAGATCTTAGACAGAGGTTCAAACCACTTGAGCGTTATTGGATTTACTACATTTCCTCCATGAAAGCAGATTAAGGGTGGTGCCGTTTCATCACCCCCGACTAAAATATGGGTTTTGCCAAATCGCGTATCCACGTATCTGCTCTCAAATTTCGTATCCAGCCGGGATTGCAGCTTGTCATAGATGTGAAGTATTTTTTCTTTACCCAAGGGACTTTTATAGATTGACTTCATCGCTCCACCCTCCCTTCAAAAATCCTCTCCGCAAGACTTTCGATAAAGAAATGCACCACTTCTTCATGATGCTCTCCGCTAATCTCATTTTTATGAAGTACTGTGAAAAATATCGCCCTCATAGCAGATGATACAAAGCCTATATCACATTCAACCTCAAGGTACTTTAAGAGCATTGAGATTTCGTCCTCGTCATCCGATAGATGTTCTTTAACGGTTTCTTCCGGCAGCTTTTGGATCAGAAGCTCGTAATCACCGTTTTGAAGATTTAGAATCCACGGGTTTTTCTGGACCTCTATAAACATTTGCTTAAGACCCTGGATAAAACTCTGCTTTGGGGGCTCATTAGAGGTTTTTAATGCTTCAAGCATTGCATTCTTTATACGTTTATCAACGTTTTTAAGAACATCGAAAAAAAGCAGTTCTTTTGATGGATAAAATAAATAAAAGGCACCTTTTGATATCCCCGCCATTCTGACGAGCTCGTCCACGCTGGTTTTTTTAATTCCATACTTTCCCCAGCATATCTCAGCCTTGCTTAGGAGCCTTTCCTGTATGATCTCCTTTTCTTTATCGCTAAATTTCTTCGCCATGCCGCCTCCTTAATACTCTATGACCGTTTTTGACTTTATAGTCATATAATAACGTTTTCACTCCTTGAAATCAATAGGCATCCCTGTTTTCTTGCCCCGGGTTCTTATACTCCATAAGAGCTGAACAAAGACGTTCACATGCCAGGAGAAAAGGCAACTAACGCTGGCGGCACGTTCAATTCGCCTAAATATACTAAGCCAGACAAAAGAAAAAACCCTTCCTAGGAAGGGTTTTCTTTGTAAAGCACGATGCGGTCAAGAGGACTCGAACCTCCACGATATTGCTACCACTGGCACCTGAAGCCAGCGCGTCTGCCAATTCCGCCATGACCGCATATTATGATGACTCGCTTTCGCGGTCACAAGATAGATCATATCATACTGAGAAATCGGAGTCAATCTTTTTTAATTTTTCATTGGTTTCATTAATTTTTGGTTAAATATTGCTTTTATTGATGAACAAGAGGTATAATAAGAACAAAGGTTCGCATAATATAAATGAGGTGATTTATAATGGCGACTACCAAGAGAAGTACACTAATCACACCAGCTATTCCTGAAGATATAACCAAAGACGAATTGTCCCTTGTCAGAAGCTATCTGCTGCTAACGTTTATTCATAAAGTATTTGAACGGGATTGCCGGGTGATCGGCAAGAGTGGTCTGTTTAAGACGCCTCAGCTTTACATGGAACTGGTGTCCAGCGCAACCAAGAAGACCTCGCTAATGCTGCAAGAGGTAACCCGTGAGCTGGCTTCACATCATTTGAAGATCACCACCATCCGCCAGGATCAGCGCGGCGTTGAAGCACAATATGCCTGCCGCGGTTATGTGGGAGAGATCAACATCCCGTGGCCTGGATTCCGCAATGAAATGATGCTGCGCATGCGCGCTTATCTCGGATTAAATCCCGAGCTCACTGTTCTCCCTAAGGAAGACAGCGTCGAACAGATGGCTATGTCCATCTAATAGCATAATGAAGTATATAAATAATGACAGCCCTTATCCATAACCGGACAAGGGCTGTCATGCTGTGAGTTGCTTATATATTGTCCGGATCTTGTCTAGGCTCCGAGAAAGGCTGATACACGTAATTACGGTCAAGCTTCACTACCCGCTTATTGGGACGGCGCACCATTACCTGTGACTCGTCCCAGGCCAATACAATACCCTTGACGTCATTGCTCTCCAACGCATCACGTACGACACGTATTTTCTCTCCGGATATCCGGTACGCATCCAACTGTTCATCACTGATCATGTGGTAATACTCCCCTCTCTCCGTTAGTTAGCTTGTCCATTGTCTCCCGCAATTCACTCATGAAAAAGGCCCGAATGATAAATCATCTGGGCCTCAGTTCCTTACTAGAAAGCAATTCTGTATGTCTTATGAAGATACTATATCAGCGCTTCATTCTTCTCAAACCAGAAATCAAGAACTTTAGCGGACATCACACGTTCTTCCAGATATTCAACCTGATGATCACTGAAGTTCTGTTTCCAGTTGAAATCCAGTTCTTTACACAAACCTGTGATTGTCAAAAGTTCCGACCAGGCTACATAACGTTTGTACCAGAAAAATTGAGGATGTTCAATCATATAGGGATACAGATCGTCGAACTCCGTGTGTTTACAATCCAGCGCACGCTCGAAATGATCCTTGGCCTCGGATAATTTATCTATAAAGAATTGCTCTGTCACCGGTTCTTTCCCCATTGTGACGCCTCCTCTCCTATGTCTAATGTTTATTATAAAGGAAAAGTCATAGGGTGAAAAGCAGATGTTTTAAAAATAGGCTATACACCTATTAATTGCCACTGCTTAGTCGCCAAAGACTATTGTTCCTTCACTTAGAGACATAATTCTGACCAGCGACTCCAGACGGATGCCCTGTTCCCGGATGGTGCGGGCTCCTGCCTGAAAGCTTTTTTCCACTACTACGCCCAGTCCCACCAGTTCGGCCCCCGAGCGCTGGATGATCTTGATCAGTCCGCGTGCTGCATCACCATTGGCGATAATATCATCAATAAAAAGAATCTTATCATCCGGGGAGATATACTGGCGGGACAACATAATATCAGTAACGATTCCCTTGGTGAACGATGGTACTCTTTCGCACAAAGCATCAGGATCGGCGAGCAATGTTTTTTTGCGGCGGGCAAATACAAGCGGCACCTTCATTTCATAAGCGGTGGCAAATGCCACGGCAATACCCGAGGACTCCACGGTAACTACCCGCGTAACTCCGGCGTCCGCAAATCTCCCGGCAAACTCCCGTCCCATTTCCATCGTCAGCATGGGATCCACCTGATGGTTGAGCAGACCGTCTAGTTTCAGCACCTGATCCGAAACGACGACCCCTTCCTGCAAAATCCGCTGTTTCAATACTTCCATGACTTTGAACCTCCATTACCCTTTATAATTTCAGACATTCCACTCTAATACACCCATTTGCCATTAGGCGGAAGTCATGTCCTTCTGTTCCTCATCATAACCTGTACTATACGGACTGCACAAGGCAATCCTGCGGGCGGTGCCCATTTTTTATATTCATAGCATTGAAGGAGGCGAGCCATGAAATCTCATGTCCGCACATTGCAAATCGCTTTCACTTATATTGGCACCATTGTAGGCGCCGGCTTTGCCACCGGCCAGGAAATCCTCCGGTTTTTCACCCGGTACGGCCACTGGGCAGTATTAACCATTCTGCTCGCGACGGTGCTCTTTATTTGGCTGGGCACCAAGATGATGGTGATTGCCCGGCGCATCGAAGCCGATTCTTATGAAGACTTTAACCGCCATCTCTTCGGCGAGCGGGTTGGCAGCAGCATCAGCCTCTTTACCTTGATCGTTCTCGTCGCAGTCAACAGCATTATGCTGGCAGGGGCAGGGGCGATATTTCAGGAGAATCTGGGATTGCCGTTCCAGGCAGGTCTGTTGATTACAATATTCGGCTCATACTTTTTACTGAAACGCGGAATTTCCGGTATCCTGCAAATCAACAGTGTTGTCGTGCCCTTAATGCTTACTTTGTCGCTAATCATCATTTCCAATACGCTCGGTGTGCCGGGAGCAGGGCGCTTTCTGTTCCTTGAAACCGATCGCAGCATCTTCGGGGCGTGGATGTCGCCGCTGCTCTATACCGCCTTCAACCTCGGGATGGCCCAAGCCGTGCTTGTTCCGCTGGCCCGCCATACCGATGAAGAAAAATCCCTGGTGCGGGGCGGCATCCTCGGCGGGGCAGGGATCGGGTTCATGCTGCTGGCCGCTCATTTTGCCATGAGCTCGCAAATGCCTGGCATCCTGCAGTTTGAAATCCCTATGGGCAGCATTGCCTTCCGGCTAGGCCCCCTTGTGCAGAGCATTTATCTGCTGCTGATCTTTCTGGAAATCTTCAGCACTTTTGTGGCCAATATCTATGGAGTCGGAGTACAGCTTAAACAGCATTTGCCAATCGCCCCGTCCCTCGTCACTCCCCTGCTGATGCTGATCTGTTATTTATTCAGCCAATTTGGCTTCAGCTCACTATTGGGAGTTTTCTACCCTATATTCGGTGCCTTGGCGCTAGTCTGGGTTATTATGCTGCTGCGCGCGCCTATGTCTCCTCCGCCCCGGATAGCTGACCCTTCCGGCCCGGAAGGCAAAGCCATCACCATTGTAGCTGTCAAACCGGTGATTCGGATCACACGGAAATAACAGCTGGAAGGATGAAGCAACTATTCCCTCCGGATGAATCCACTTCAGCGAGAAATAGAAGGATAATTTATAGCGTAAAGCATATAATTTCTTTTAATTTAAAGAGCCGTACGGCCGCTTGGTTCGCAGCCGTACAGCTTCTATACAGAGATCACAGCGGCTGCCGGTATCAAACGTGCAGCCGCTTCGGCTACATGCCGGTGGCAGGTCATCATGACAATCTGCCGGGAAACCGACAATTCACCGATCAGTGCCAGTGCCGCATGCAGGCGGCGTTCATCAAAGTTGACGAACAGGTCATCGAAGAGCAGCGGCAGGCTGGCCTGGCGGGTCATCGTCTCTGCCAGGGCCAGACGGATAGCCAGATACAGCTGTTCCGCCGTTCCCCGGCTGAGCAGTCCGCTGTCCAGAAGCCCGGCATCCTTATGCTCCGCCTTCAACTCCTTGTGCCCAAGCGTCATCACGATTCTCAGGTATTCCCCTTCCGTCAGCTTGTTGAAATACGCCGAAGCCAGCTGCAGTACCTGCGGCTGCTTCTCCTGCTCGTAGATGCGGCGTGTCCTTCCCATCAGTTCGGCCGCCAAGGCTGATACAGCATACTGTCCGGCCAGAAGCTTCAGTGCCGCCCGCTGCTCCTCCAACTGCTGGAGGACTGTGTCTTCCAGGCAGCGCTCCTTCAAATACTCGCGCTCCTGCAGCAGTTTGCCCCGGTGCTGAAGCAGCGCATTGCGTTCTTCCTCAATATTTGCCGCAGTATCCTCCGCTGCTGACCGTTCCCGCTCCAGCGCAGCAGCATCATGATGCTCCAGCAGCTTCTGTAGTTCAACCGCTTCCCCGTTCTCCCATCCGCCGAACATGGCCAGCTCCCACTGGCGGATCGATCTGGTCAGCTCCAGACGCCGCTGCACGGCTGACGAACGGCGCAGAAATTCCTCGCCGTCCGTAGCACCGCCCTCCTGCAGCAATCTGCCGCTGCGCTCATTCAATACCTCAAGTGCTTGACGGCCCCCGGCAAGCTCCACCTGTACTTCATGCAGCCGCTCTTGGGCAGCTTCCCGGCGGAGCAGTTCCGTCTTGAGCTGGTCCCAATCCCGCTTTCTGATCTCCAGCCAGCTCAGCAAAGTGAGTGCGGCAGTTCCAGCGACAGGTTCTATTAATGGCAGAACCCGTGTATTACCTGTACTTGCTGTATCGTTCAGGAATAAAACCTCAGTATTTACGAATGGCAGCAAACCCGAGGGATCTGCTGTGCTTGCTGCAGTGTTGTCGGCGGCAGCTGATGACAGTTCGCCCCCCGGCGCTGCCTCATGCCATAAATTCAGGCATTCTTGCTCATAAGCAGCACACTCTTCTTGCAGCTCCTTAAGCCGTGCCGCCAGCTTACTCTCCTGGCGCAGCAGCTCGTTCCCCTGCTCCACTCTGGCGAATATATCCGGCAGCCCTTCGGGCGACAAGCCTTCCGGCAATCTATGCTGGCGCAGCCATGTTTCATAGCTCTCATCCAGATGGGTAAATTCAGCCTCTGCACGGTCCATCTCTTCGGCCAGCGCCCGCTCCTGCCCGGAGAGTGTCTCTACCTCTGTCAGGCAGGTTTCCCGCTCCCCGGACAGCCGTTCCACACGCTGCCGCCAGGCATTCCAGGCTTCCATGAGCCTGCGAAGCTCCTTCATGCCAGCCTCCAGCCCGCTTGCTTCAGGGCTGGGCGCTGCCGCCGGCCTGCGGCCCGGCCGGCTTAAAGCACTCTCCGGCTCCGCAGCGGAGAGCAGCAGCCCGCGCAGCCGCAGCATCTCCGCTGCGGCCACGCTCCCGTCCCCGCCATGCTCCGGCGGGGACGTTCCCGGTCTGCGCGCGGCGTGCAGACCGGCCCACAGGGCGAGGTCCGCGGCGGCCAGCAGGCCGAGCGCGGTCCAGGCGCTGACCGGCGGCGCACCGGTCAGGTACAGCGCAGCCGGCAGCAGCAGCGTCAGCGCTGCGCCTGCCGCAAGCAAGCGCCGGTACAGCGCAGCCCGGCGCTCTCCCGCGCCGGAGCCGCGCAGCGGCCCTGCCCCGCCGAGCTGCGCTTCGCGCCAGCGCTCGGCGGCCTGCTGCAGCTCGTCCCACAGCTGCAGCACTTCACGCGGGCTGCGCGGGGCGAGGCCCGCGAAGTCTGCGGCGCCGCTTGCGTGCTCGCGCGCAAGCGAACGTTCCGCCGCCTGCAGCGCAGCGCCCGCGGCGGCGAGACGGGAGCGGAGGCTCTGCCGCTCCGCCTCACGCGCTTCCATTCGCCGGTCATACCCGGCGAAGGATGCCGCGAAGCGCCGTGCGGCTTCACGATCCGCCGCCGCACCGGAGAAGTCCGCCAGCTCGGCTAGGCTCCAGCCTGCGCCAATCCCGCGCAGGATGCGCTCCAGATGCTCATGCAGCGCAGCAAGCTCGCCCGTGAGACGCTGCCGTTCCGCCCTCCGGTCCTCATAACTGGAACGCCGGCGGTCCAGACGCTCAAGTGCCGGGCCTTGAGCAATCAGCAACAGATCCGGCGGATGTTGGGCAAGCTCAGCGATAAGCTCCTGCTCCAGACGCTCCATGCGGAATACCGCTGCTTCGCTACTGCGGATCTCCCCTTCAAGGGACTGCCAGCGAACTGCACCGTTCTCCGGAAAGACCTCAATCACCGGCAGCTCTGCCAGCTCCAGCCCCGCTTCCCGCCACTTCAGCCACAGCTCGCGGATGTCCTGCACCTTCCGCAGTTTGACCAGCATCTCCCCGGTGGAAGTCCGCAACTTTTCCAGCCTCGCCAGCTCCAGCTGCGCATTATCCAAAGCTGCAGTATTCTCATTATACCGGGGAAGATAAGAACGGCTCTCAGCCATTTCACGTTCCAGCTTGTCGATGCTTTGCAGGATTTTGGCCGCATCCTGCACTTTGCCGCGCGGCTTATACAGCTTCTCGGCTTCCTGAATCAATCGCCGCTCGGCCCGCATAATTTCGCCGCCGCCGCCCATCCCGGCATGGAATAAATAGCTGCTCATCTCCTCGGACTGCAGTGCCCCAAGCTCCTGAAGCTCGTCCAGCGATACGGCAAACAGCTGCCGGAACATGCTTCTGGAAATGCCGCAGAGCAGACGGCGCTCCATTTCCGCTTGCCCCACTTCCTCAGACCGTCCATCCGGATAGCTGACAGTAATATTCAGCTTTTCGCTGCGTCCCGCCGTCTCTCCACCTGCGGCGTAACGGCGGATTCTCCATAGGCCTCCCTGCTCGTCATTCGCCGTCAGCATGCCGCCATGCAGACCACCCTGTGTCGGCTCATACCTTTCCGCCAGATTCACCCTGGTCGGGATCCCAAAAAGCATCGCCCGGATGAACTGCATCGTAGTACTTTTACCAGCCTCATTACGTCCAAACAGAACGGTTACGCCCTCCTGCAGCTCCAGTTCCCGGTTATGCAGACGCCCGAAGCCTCCGATCTGCACATGCTGTATCTTCATCCTGTACTCCCCCGCTCCTGCCGGTTGGTAGAATGCCCGGTCCCTTCGCTGGCTGTATCCGTTGCACCTGGCAGTCTGATGTCTGCTTTCTCCCCCTCAGCGGTCTCTTCCACCCCGCTAAGCAGTGTAATCCCCAGCTCTGACGCGCTTTTCAGCCAGCCCCGTTTCTCCTCTTCATCTGCCGAGGACAGCAGTCTGCGGAGCTCCTGGTTCTCCATGAGCGGCTTCAATGCACTTCCGATCAGTTCATCCAGTCCTTCCGTCGTCTCCCCGCTGCGCCCCGACAGCCTCAGCATTTCACCCAGGAAGCTATCTTCCCGCAGCAGGCTTTCCCGGTCTATCGCCAGACCCGTTTCCACCGAGAAACCCTCGGTCCACACGAGACCGGCATATTCTTTCCGCTCCGCACGTTTCGCTTCACGCCGCTGCAGCTCAGAGAGCAAATCATCCGCTGCACCCTTTTCTGCCAATATCCTGTGCACGCCTCCCCTGCCCGTAAGCCGAAAGCGCACAACCGACATCATTTGCGGAAGCCCATTCCTGATTTCCTCAACTGCCTGCTCGACAGCTTCAACCCATTTCACCTCATCCGCTAAGCCTTCAATGGAAATCTCCCGCACCTGCCAGCGGACGGAATCCAGTTCATGAAACTGGAGAGATGCAGATCCTGCTTCATCCACATCCACTACATAACAACCTTTGGGTCCGGTCTCTTTAATGCTGCGGCCCTGGATATTGCCCGGATACACTATAGACGGACGCTCATGCAGAATACTGCGTTTATGTATATGTCCCAGCGCCCAATAGTCGAATCCCCGGCTGATCAAATCCTTGCGGGTGCAGGGGGAATAGGTTTCGTGCTGAAGATCCCCATCCACGTTGCCATGCAGCAGCGCAATATGAAACAGGCTGCTTCCCGTCCTGCGGCTAAATTTCAAGGCAGTATTCTCCGTTACCTTTGCTGTTGGATAGGAAATTCCACTGACCACAGCAGCCTCCTTCCCGTCGCTCCGGCGGCGGGCGATGGCCTGTCCCGGCTCTCCGGAACTAAATACAGTAACATGCTCTGGCGGTTCTGTTGCCAGACGCGGCCCGTCGAGCGGATCATGGTTGCCATGAATCAGAAAGACCTGGATGCCATGCCTTCCCAATTCCTGCAACGCTTCCTGAAACCGCAGCTGGCCCTGCAGCGAAGCATCGGAGATATCATACACATCCCCGCTGATGACCACAAAATCAACTTCTTCATGAACGGCTACGTTAACAAGCCGCCCGAGGGCGGCGAAGGTGGACTCCCGTAAATAGGAGCGTATAGCCTGCGGAAGCTGCGCCAATCCGGAAAAACGGCTGTCTAGGTGCAGATCCGCGGCATGCAGGAAACGAAAAGGAATCATCTGCTCACCCTTTCGTTCCCGGCTGATATTGCAGATAGGTTTTTTTGAGCTCATTGGCCACCCGGGTCAGCGAATACAGGCTTTTTGCTTTATCCCAAGCCGAACGGGACAGCTCATAGCGGTAACCCGGATCGCTGATTACTTTTTCCAGCGCATCCGCCAATGCCACCTCATCGTCAGGATTGACCAGAAGTCCGTTCACCCCGTCCTCAATTTGTTCCGGAATCCCTCCCACATTCGTGCCGACAAGAGCCAGACAGCTGAGCGCCGCCTCCGCAAACACCGAGCCAAAAGCCTCCGCGCGTGAAGGGAGTACAAAAATATCAAAAAAAGGCATGAATTCTTCCGGATGCAAAGTGTATCCGTAAAAAATCGTCTCATTATAAATGCCCAGATTCTGGGCTAATGACTCCAGCTCACCGCGGCTGGGACCATCCCCAATGATGTGCAGCACATACTCATGGCCCCGTTTGTTCAGCTCGGCACAAGCTTTAAACAACGTATCTATCCCTTTGGCCGGTACAAGCCGGGTTACGGTCACCAATTGCGGGATGCTGTTGTCATGCGGAACAGGCTTGAATCTTTTCTCATCGAAGCCGTTTGGAATGACGCCAACGCTCGAGGGCTGGTCAATATATGGCGCTAAATAATCGGCAAAAGAGCGTGAAACCGTCATCAGGCGGTCACTGACATGCTCCAGCTCACGGTATACCGAGACAAGAAATTGATGCTCCGGACCGCCTTCTTCAATGATTCCATTCAGAATCAGCTCACGTTCATAGCTGGAATGCAGGGTTTGGATCAGCGGGATTTCCGGATAGATCTTTTTCATCGCCAGACCGGCAATCGGATGATGGGCATGGATCAGATCATACTTTTTGCTCATCCGCAGCTTCGTCCACCATATATAATCGCGGTAGGTCTGAATATATTTTTGTACAACCGGACTTTCGCCATACTTAGTCCAATCAAAGGTCTCAAATACAATCTCTTCGCGCCCCTTGCCGCGAATCCGTTTGGGCAACCAGAAGAGATCCATATCCCAGCGGCTGGAACGGAAACGTTCCTGGAGATAAGGAATCATTGAAGAAACACCACCGGGCTGTTCCGGCGGGAAGAATAGCGCTTGCAGCAAGTTCATCTGGTACATCCCCTTTACAATTGCCCTGATTACAGTGAGACCCGGCAATTATGATATAGTAATAAATATGTACAATTACTGGTACGCTAAGGTCCCCTACCTTGATTTTATCGGTATCCACCTGAAACAGCAACCAAGAAGAACGCTTGAGCCTGAATTGATTTTGACAAGAGGAGAATGAATGATGACGGAAGAACAGCTGCCCGCCGCTTATACCACTGCCATGAGAGAAATGCTGGGGCAGGAGGCGGACGCTTTTCTGCAAAGCTATACTTTGCTGCGGACCCAGGGTCTGCGATTCAACACTTTAAAAAGCCAGCTTGGAACCGGCATCCGCGCTGCCGAACATGCGGTTTCCTTATTCGGCCTTACACCGGTACCTTGGTGCCCCTCAGGGTATTACTACGAACATCCGGCCCGGCCCGGACGGCATCCCTACCACACCGCCGGACTATATTATATTCAGGAGCCCTCGGCAATGTCCGCGGCCGAGCTGTTGGGGCCGCTTCCCGGTGAGACGGTGCTGGATCTTGCCGCCGCTCCCGGCGGAAAGACGACACATATCGCCTCTCTAATGCAGGGACAAGGTCTGCTTGTGTCCAATGAGATCCACCCCGAGCGGGCCAAAATTCTGGCCGAAAACGTCGAACGCCACGGCATCTCCCACGCACTGGTGACCAGTGCAGCTCCAGGGGAGCTGTCACGGCGTTTCCCGCAGGTCTTCGACCGGATTATGCTGGATGCCCCCTGTTCTGGTGAAGGTATGTTCCGCAAAGATCCCGCTGCTGTAAGCGAATGGTCTCCGGGCCATGTCGAGATGTGTGCGGCAAGACAATGGGATATTTTGCAGGATGCCTATATCATGCTGAAACCGGGCGGCAGCCTGGCGTATTCGACCTGTACCTTCAACCGCAGCGAGAATGAAGATACCATCGCCCGGTTTATAGAGCACTATCCCGATATGGAGCTGATTGCCGGGAAACGCCTCTGGCCGCATCTGGAGAAAGGCGAAGGACATTTCGTCGCCCTGCTGCGCAAGGCACCTGCAGAAGAAACTGCAAATAGCCGCAGTAAACGGGGCAGCGGACGGGGCAAAAATAGCCCGCGAACAACCTCCTCCGTGCGCGATGCTTACCAGCAGTTTCTGGGCTGGGCAGCGGAGCATCTGCCAGGATTCACCGGCCAGGGTGTACCTCTGCTCTTTGGAGAATCCTTGTACCTGCTCCCGGAGACATTTAACGATAGCCTGCATACCGGTCTGCTCGAAGGCCTCAAAATCCCGCGGGCCGGGCTGCATGTGGCCCATCTGAAGAAAAACCGGATCGAACCGGCCCATGCTCTGGCAATGTCTCTTCAGCCCAGTCAAGCTGCACGTAGCTGGGACCTTCCGGCCGATAGTCATGAAATTCTGGCCTGGCTGCGCGGGGAGAGCCTGCCGGTTCCGGCTGAGCTGCATGGCTGGACACTGGTCACCGTTGATGGACTTCCCGTTGGCTGGGGCAAAGCCAGCTCCGGTCAACTGAAGAACCACCTGCCCAAAGGGCTCCGGATCTTAAAAGCCCATATTGACGAGCAATAGGCAACTAACCAGTTCCTGATGCCTCCCCCGGCATATGATGACATTATCCCAAGGACGCCGCAGCATAACTGCGCGGCATGGGAACTAGACATGAGTTAAGGGAGGAATCAGACATGGGTGCACATCCAGGCTTCACATCGACCGGTGCGATTTTGGTGCTCTTTATTTTACTTGTCATCATTTCCCGTTCGTTGTTTGTCTAATTCCGATCGAGCAGCAACGCACAGTGGTACCAAGCGGCCCGTCGTCCCTTTAAGGGGCGGTGCAGCCGCTTTTTTGCATTTCTAGTTCACGGCTGTTTATATCTAGCAATGTTTTATCTGTGATCGCAGATTGGATAAAGCAGATCAAATAAGCAGAAAAAAAAGCATAAACCAGCGCCTCAGGGCACTAGTCTATGCTTCCACACTTAGTTTCACACTTCACACTCTTACTTCATACTTACTCAAGTATTACGATAGGCAGTACTTCACCAGCGCGTCACGGACCCCGCTGTCGTTGTTGGTTCCAGTAACCGCGTTTGCCGCTGCTTTGACCTCGAGTGGTGAATTGTCCATCGCAACACCCAGTCCAGCGTAGGTAAGCATCGAAATATCATTATAATAATTCCCGATTGATAAGACTTCCTCCTGAGGAATCCCAAGCTGCACAGCCAGATTCTTCAGCGCATTCCCCTTGGAAGCCTCGGGATGCATGAAGTCTACAAAAAATTCGCCACTGCGCAAAATGTTGTACTGCTGCGTCCAAGTGCCCCATTCACGCTGTGCTTCATCCAGAATGTCCGACTGGGTGAAAACCGTAAATTTCACAATCGGTTCACGAAAATCATCCCAGGCCGGCAGTGAAGCAGGTATAATCCGGAAGTGCTCGTACATAAAATTAGCCTCTTGGGTCAGATTCTCCACATTATCGACGTACATATCAAAAGCGGTATTAACATCGAAATGGATATCATGCTGCCGGCAATAATCAATGTAAGGGTCGAGTCCACGGGCATCCAGCCCGAATTGATGCAGCACTTTGCGGTCATTGACACGGACCGTCGCCGCTCCGTTGTGGCCCAGCACATACCCCGACAGGCCCATTTCTTCCATAAATGGAATCGAGTTCTGCGGGCTGCGGCCTGTGCATAATACTATCTGGCCGCCTAGCCGCGTAACCTCAGCAATTGCCTCTTTGTTCTCATCACTTAAGTGGTGATCATCATTCAACAGTGTTCCGTCTACATCCAGCGCAATCAGTTTGTATCTCATACCCCACCATCCTTGTCTGTCTTTTATATCTATATTTGCAAGCTTACAAAACACCCGTCAACTAAGACACGTACTTTAATTAAGCCGGTATTAAATCAGCAGCGGGGCTATTTCTCATGTTTCCCGGCCGTCTGCACCAAGCAGACTCAGCTCTTCTGCCGTCAACTCCCGGCAAGCGCCCAATGGCAGGCTTTCGTCCAGCTTCAACTCCCCCATAGACACCCGCTTCAGAAACGTCACTTTTTTGCCTACCGCAATAAACATCCGCTTCACCTGATGGAATTTCCCTTCGGTAATGGTTAGGGAGATTTGTGAGGTGATTTTGCCGCCGCGCTCCCTGCCAAGGATACTCAGCTGTGCCGGGAGAGTCACATAACCATCTTCCAGCTCCACACCGGCGGCAAATGCAGCCACATCCGTTGCGTCTACTTCGCCCTCCACGATAGCCTCATACGTCTTCGGCACATGTTTTCGCGGGGACAGCAGCTCATGGGCGAGCTTGCCGTCATTGGTAAGCAGCAGCAGTCCAACCGTATCCTTGTCCAGTCTCCCGACCGGAAACGGCTCGAACTGCGCATACGCCGGCTTCAATAAATCAAGAACAGTCCGGTCCCGTTTGTCTTCTGTAGCAGACAAGACGCCCGGGGGCTTGTTCATCATCAGATAGATATGCTCGCGGTACAGAATCGGCTCCCCATTGAGCTCTACCCTGTCAAGATAGGGGTCAACATGAAACCCGCTATCCTTTACCACAATCCCATTAACAGTAATCAACCCCTGCTTCGCCTGCTTGCGGATGTCACTGCGGGAACCTGCGCCCATATGGGACAGCACTTTATCGATCCGTTGTTTCTTAGCGTTATTTCCCGATGCCCCCATGCCTATGTCCACCTCCAGCCAGCCGGATATTCATTCTTCAGCATTCCGTCCTGCCACTTCGCCCAACCTGCGCTGTACCCGTCGATACAGACCAGCACATACCCTTTGAGTACACTGCCTGACTTCACAGACAGTCGTTCTGCCGGAATGGACAACGTTTCGCCTTTAAGATAGGAGACCGCCTCACCGCTGCTGCCGGACAGGGAAAGACTGCGGCAACTCTCCTCCGGGTGCAGGGCGGTAGCGAGCGGATGCCCGGGAATAAACCGGCCGCTGCGCACATGGCCCGCATACCAGCCTGGACGGATCGTCTTCAGTCCATCCAAGGCTTCCTTCGGCAATGGCGAGATGTACAAATGTTCGCCGAACCATACGGGATATCCCGCAGGCTGCCAGCCGAGCTGCTCCTTGAAGAAATCGGCATAAGCGGCAAGCAGTGCCTCTTCTCCTATGCTTTGCTGTTCTCTGCCGGAGCCGTTGCCGGATTTGCCAAATGCACGGCCGCCTTTGCCGCCGCGTCCTCTTTCTGTTTTGCCTCCAGCTGCTTTAGCTGAAGGTGATGCTTTGCCTGACTTGCTCCGCGCAGCGATCCCAAGCGCAATGTCCCGGTCTCCGCCTTCCTCTTCCGGAACGAGGCCTCCATCATGGCGCAGCACGGCCATGAAATGCCCCTCGCCCTTGACCTTATGCGGCCACAGCCGGGCCGTCTCCGGCAATTCGCCGAACCCCGGGGCGAAAGAGCCTGTGCCGCCTGCCGGAACCAGTGAGAACCGGGGATGTGCGGCCAGAAAATCGGCTATCGTCCCCTCATTCTCTTCTACTGCAAACGTGCAGGTCGAATAGACCAATGTCCCGCCGGGCTTCAACGCCGCAGCGGCAGAGACAAGAATGTCCCGCTGCATCGCCGCATATTTCTCCGGCGTTCCCGGCTCCCACTGCTTCACCATGTCTTCATCCTTGCGGAACATGCCTTCACCGGAGCATGGCGCGTCGATTAGAATCCGGTCAAAGAACCCGGGGAATGCCGCTGCGATCCGTTCCGGGCTTTCATTCAGTACAATGCCATTGCGGACACCGTAAAGCTCCAAATTTTTGGCCAAAGCCTTGGTCCGCTCCGGATGAAGATCATTGCTGACCAGAAGACCTTCGCCTTGCAGCTTAGCGGCGATCTGCGTAGATTTGCCGCCCGGTGCGGCACATAAATCCAGCACCCGGTCACCTGGCTGCACATCAAGCAGCTCCACAGGAGCCATTGCACTCGGCTCCTGAATATAATACAGGCCGGTATGGTAATACGGATGTTTGCCAGGTCTGGCGCCTTCCCCGGTATAGAATCCGGTCGGACACCAGGGAATCGGCTCCAGCTCAAAAGGTGCTAGCGCCAGCAGGTCCTTCACCGATATTTTCAAGGTATTGGCGCGGATGCCGCCATAAGGAGTTTCCTTGTAGGTCTCCGCAAATTGTTCATACTCCGTTCCCAACAGTTCTTTCATCCGCTGCGTGAACGAGCCGGGCAATTGTGCCGCCATGTTGCTTTCCTCCTGCTTTTTGTTTCTGAATGTAGGAATGAAGAATTCAAGGAACACCCCGGTGGAGTGCTCCTTGTTGTCTTGCTGTATTTATTGCTTCATTTGCGGTGCGGTGAGTGAGCCGGCCGCTGGGGCCCCCTGCGCTGCGGCAAGTTGGGTATAATCCGGGCAGCTGCAATCTTTACAGCCTCTTCCAGGCCGGGATCTGCAATTTCAAGGGTCAGATCATAATAGGGAAACGGCTGTTCATCATAACCTTCCAGCTTGCGGACATACTGACCAGTCTCCTGTACAAGCTTCGCAAGATGAATTCCCAGTGTTTCATCCGGATACTTCTGCAGCACAATATGTGCCCCGCCCAGCATAATCCTCCCGCCGCGCACATTCCCGTTGCGGAAATGATACAACCCGACCGCTACCTGAAGAAGTGCTTTGTACAGCGGATCACGGTCTTTGGCCAGCCACAGCTCTTCAAGCACCTCATGACATTCGAAATAATCTCTGTCTCTATTGAAATAGACCAGGTACGCCAGATAGAGCGGTTCATAGACCATCCGGCAGACTGTCCTTCTTCGCATTAGAGAGCAGCTCACGCACATGGTCCAGCAATTCCTTCATCGCATCCATATCCTGGGCCTGCCAGATCACATTGAAACGTTCCTGGCTTTCAATCGCCTCGTTCACCAGATGATAGAAATACAATTGATGAATCGCCTTGAGCAATTGAGTCGTCATATTGGAATTTTCTTCGAAGGTTTTTTGAGCCTCCAGAATTTCTTCACGGATGCTGGACATTTCACTGTCCAGTATGGAAGCGGCCTCTGCCGCCGTCTTAAGCCGCACCCGCATTTCATCGGGCAGGCTTTCACGGTATTTATAGTTCAGCGAATGCTCGATGGTTGCCCAGAAATTCATCGCCAGTGTGCGGATTTGAATCTCGGCGAGTACAATCTTTTGCCCCAGAGCCGTCTGAACAGGATATTTAATAATCATATGGAAGCTGCGGTAGCCGCTTTCCTTGTAATTGGTGATGTAGTCCTTCTCGTAAAGCACTTCAAGATCCTTGCGGGCACGGATATACTCTGCCACTCTGCGGATATCCTCAACGAATTGGCACATGATGCGTATGCCGGCGATATCCTCAATACCTGTCTCCAGATCTTCCATCTTCACATTCAGCCGCTTGGCCTTCTCCAGAATGCTGGACAGCCGCTTCACGCGTCCGGTTACGAACTCGATCGGCGTATATTCCTCTCTCTTCTTGAGCTCCGAGCGCATCGTCTTGAATTTAACCTTGAGTTCCTCCACAGTCTGTTCATATGGAAGCAAAAAAGTTCCCCAGTCCCTGCCGTCCATCGCCTTCGTCCTCCTGTCCATTCATCCTTCAGTGATGATCAGCGCCCACCGCTTCTAGGATATTACGGAATCCGTCCCGCCGCAGAAGCTGCCTAAGTCCGGCATGCAAACTACGGTTAACCTCCGGTCCTTCATAGATGAGAGCTGTATAAATTTCAACCAGGCTGGCACCTGCCCGGATTTTGTCATAAGCATCCTGGCTGGTAAAAATACCGCCTGAACCAATAATCGGCAGCTTGCCGCCGGTCTGGTGATAAATGCTGCGGATAATCTCCGTGGAACGGTCGCGCAGCGGTTTGCCGCTGAGGCCCCCTGTCTCTCCGGCTTTGTCACTCTTCAGCCCCTCGCGGTTGAGCGTGGTGTTCGTAGCGATCACGCCGTCCACACCGGCTTCAGAAAGTGTATGTACCATATATTCAAGCTCGGTGTCGCTGACATCAGGAGCAATCTTGACCAGCAGACTTTTGGCCATACCGCTTTTCTCACGCTGGAGTTCCATTTCCTCTTTCACTTGGGCCAGCAGGTTCGATAATTCACTGCCATGCTGGAGACTCCGCAAATCCGGTGTATTCGGAGAGCTGATATTAACCACAAAAAAATCACCGTACGGATAAAGCGTACGGATACACTGCCGGTAGTCCTCATGTGCTGATTCATTTGGGGTCACTTTATTGCGCCCGATATTGACCGCCACAGGAATTCTGCGCTTCTTCAGCACCTTCAGCCGCTGGGCCATAGCCTCTGCGCCTTCATTATTGAAGCCCATCCGGTTAATCAGCGCTTCGTCCGGAAGAAGACGGAATAACCGCGGGCTGTCATTGCCCGGCTGGCTCTTGGGCGTAACCGTACCCACTTCCATAAATCCGAAGCCAATTGATGAGAAGCCGCCCACCGCTTCAGCGTTCTTATCCAGTCCTGCCGCAAGACCCACCGGAGTAGGGAAATGCAGACCGAACAGGTCTACCGCAAGATCGGCTGTCTCTGGAACGCCGTACATCAAGCGCATGGCCGCGCTGCCGCCCGGAACCAAGGCCGCTTTGTTCAAACCGCCTATGACGAGATGATGTGCCTTCTCCGGGTCCATTTTAAAGAAAATTGGTTTACCTAAATTTCGATACAGCACCGTTCTCGCTCCTTCAAGGGATAATACGTGATGTCCCGCGACTCCCCGTTTCTATAGGTTTCTTCTTAATTTTATCCGTTTCGGGAAGAAAAGAAAAGTTTTTTGCCCAGGTGATGCCTGCGAGCGAAATGCAGAGTATAGTATTTTTCTTGCAAACGCATTACAATGTAAGGGTAATCACCGATCAAGAGAGAAAGAAGGATGACCAGTATGTCAACTAAACGCAAACCTCCTACACTCCAGCAGAAGAAGGAAGAAGTCAACCGCAAAGCAATCCTGTGGATTAGTGTAAGTCTGGCCTTGCTGATTCTTCTTATTATTGTTCTATTTCTTGTAGCAGGTAATTAATTCAGCCAGTGGTAGACTTTGTGGGGGTTGGTCTGATTTTGAGGTGCTCCAGAGGGATAGGCTTCCTCCGGAAGCAGCAGCTCCTCAGGCAGAACCCCTTTAGTAATCTGAACCTTCGTTCCCATCGGTACCATGGCGAATAATTCCTCCACATCTTTGCGGTTCATCCGGATACATCCCAGCGATTCATCTTTGCCTATGCTGTCAGGCTCATTTGTGCCGTGTATGGCATAGTTGCTGTCCGAGAGCTGCATCCCGCGGCTGCCGAATTCCCCGTTGTCATGGCCATTCGGATTGACCACCTTGTCTGTGATCGTAAAAGTCCCTTCAGGGGTTTTGTCGCCGCCGAGTCCAATCTCATAGTTCCGCAGAATTATCGAGCCGCTGGTCACTGCCAGGCGGTGTTTTTGTTTATCTACAATAATAGTCAGCGGTCCTGTAAAAAAGGGCATTTCCGACGCCGCATCACCGCTTGCTTCAGGAGACTTGCTGCCCTGGACAGCTGCAGGAATCCCCGTTGCCGTGGCAGTATCCGGCTTGGCAGTAGCCGCCGGGACCTGCGGGACTGCCGGGGAAGCTGCCGCACGCAGCGAGGCAAACTTCGCTTTCATCAGCGGAGTCGTCCCCCCCAGCCAATTTCCCGGAAACGGCGCCTCCAGCTCCCCAAGGGATTTCGGCAGCACGCCCTTGCTGCTCTTATAGGCTCGCATGGCGCTCCACAGCACAGCCAGCTCCTCCTGGTCCTCCTGCCATCCTGCCGCCTGTTTCTTCAGCTCTGCTGAATCCGGGGGCTGGCAGGCACAGACCGCCGAATTGTAGGATTGGTATACAATCCGACCTTCCTTACTCTTCTCCAGCGTTGCCTCGAGCGGCAGCTTCTTCTTCCATATAAGCCATTTGCCGGAGCGTTCCATTCGCAGGATCGCCGTTGAGCCGGTCGGCTGGCTGCTCTGCAGCAAGCCCGCCAGCGCCTTGCCAGGTCCGGCAGCGTCCCCCGGCTGTGCCGTAAAGGCCAGCTTTACCGGATCCGGGGCCGGCTGTTCTCCAGTCTCAGGCACGGCTGTTGCCGTAAGTTCCTCCGGTAAATCTGCCGGAGCTCCGCCGGCAATCTCTGGAGCCGAGTTGTCCGTCTCACCGGGGCCGTGAAGGGTACCCGGCGCAGCTGCATCCGGCAGAAACACCAGCAGCAGCAGCACTAGTGTAAGCAGAATACGGCGCATTCTCTGCTTGTTCTGGTGACGCTGCCGGGCAGCCTGGAGCAGGCCGTCTTCATATTCACGCAGCATTTCGGCCGGCACCTTGCTGTGCTCGAAAGCTTCGTATACTTCACCGGCCTGATTGAAGCAGTAATTCGCTTTGCCTTGCTGGCCGTTCTTATAGTATTCCTTACCAAGCAAGTACCATGCCATCTTGTTTTCAGGATGCAACTGAACATACGCCTTAAGATGCTGCGAGTTTTTCATCGGGGCCTCCGCGGGTTTGTGATTCTTTCCTTATATATATCGGTCAGTCCATCAAAAAAAGACATCCCCCAACCGAATTTACGCCGGCGAAGAGATGTCTTTATGTAAATATAAGGTTCGCGCTGAGCGATCCTTATATCCTGTAGTCAACGAAAAACCTCTTGGATTAACCTTCTTTATTAAAAGGAGCATCCGCAATTTTGATGGAGTCCGTTGGGCATCCATCTGCAGAATCCTGCAAATCGTCGAACAAATCATCCGGAATTACAGTACACCCGCGATTGCTGTCATTCTCGTAGATCACTTCTGCCAGACCTTCATCATCATAATCAAAAATATCAGGGGCCGTCGCGCCACAAGCACCACAAGCGATGCAAGTATCTTTTTCGACCCAAGTGTATTTAGCCATTTTTCCTCTGCCTCCCGTTAAACAATACAGCCTGCTGTAGCAGCCTGTTATTTTTCTCATATTAATATAAATAGAATACAATTTCAATGAGTTTTCAATTCGTTTCCATTTTCGACGCATATTCCATTGCTTGAATGTCCGTGCCGGGCAAGGCTTTTCTCATGTTTTATCAGGATCAACACTTTCGAGATTGTCCTTCTGCAGTGAGGTGCCGCGCTCCTTGTGATTGCGGAGGCGGGCCGAGTGGCTGTCACTTAGCATTCCGGCCGTCAGCACCGCATTCTCGCCGAATTTGTTGCGCAGCATATCCATCGTTTTGTTCAGGGACTCCTTCTTCGGCTGACGTTCATAATCGAACAAATCCAGCTGGATAGCGGAGTCCTCCTTGGGGCTCAGTCCCTGCAAGGTAACACCTAGCAGGCGCACCGGCTTGTCCCCCTTCCAGTGCTTGGCAAACTGCTCGCACACCGTCTTATAGATGTCTTCAGCACTTTCTGAAGGAGTCTCTAGCTGGCGCGACCGGGTAATGGTCTTCATGTCGGGTGTGCGGATCGTAAGCTGCACACCTGCTGCCACCAAGCCCTGCTTCCTCAGCCGCCGGGCAACCTGGTCGCTAAGATTCAGCAGAATTGGCCGGGCCTCTGCCAGACCGACTACATCTCTCGGCAAGGTTGTCGTATGCCCGATCGACTTGCTCTGTTCGCGCTCGGGATTCACAATGCCGTGGTCAATACCGTTGCCCGCCCGTTTCAGCCACGAGCCCATGACCCCGAAATAATCCACCAGCATCTTCTCATCAGCCGCAGCCAGCTGGCCGATGCTGTAGATGCCAAGCTTCCGGAGCTTTTCGGCTGTTTTTCCGCCGATGCCGAACATTTCATTACATGGCTTGTTCCACAAAATATCCGGCACATCACGCAGCCGGAGGACGGAGATTCCGTTGGGCTTTTTCAAATCCGAAGCAATTTTGGCCAGCAGCTTATTGGGGGCAACCCCAATGGAGCAAGGCAGCCCAAGCTCCTCCATGATCCGGCGCTGGATGGCCCCGGCAATCTCCAGTGGAGTCCCGAACTGTCTGGAGCCGGTAATGTCGAGATAACATTCGTCTATTGAGACTGCTTCAAGCAGCGGAGTATAGCTGTAGGCAATCTGCATGAATGCATTCGAATACTTGCGGTATAGATGAAAGTTCGGTTGAATAACAATTAACGATGGACAAATCCGGAGTGCCTTCTGCACCTGCATGCCTGTTGAGATTCCCAGCCTGCGTGCAGCATAGGAGCAGGTAACAATAATCCCTCTTCGCAGCTCCACGCTTCCGGCAACTGCCGTCGGTTTGCCTTTGTATTGCTCCGGATCCTCCGCCTCATGCACTGAGCAGTAGAAAGCATTCATATCCACATGCAGAATAACCCTGCCGCTCGTTGGGTAATACTGATCCACGTTCTGCACAATATCTACCTTCTTATCTTCAGGGTTTCCATTGTCGGATTTAGCATACCTCTTCAACTGCCGGAAGGTCAACAAAAGCAGAAACGCTGTAAAGTTCTTTGTTACATTCCCGCGTAAAAATGCTATAATATAAAAATTCATTTCCCTTAAGCGGATGCTTCCGAAGTAAATTTTGTACGGAGTAAATCCAGGAAGCCATTCTCACAAAACTTTTAGGAGGACTCCCATGTCTAAGTCCATCTCCATCTTCGATACGACACTACGCGACGGCACCCAAGGCGAAGGCATCAGCCTGTCGGCGGATGATAAGCTGAAGATTGCCAGAAAACTCGATGATCTGGGTGTGCACTACATTGAAGGTGGCATCCCGGGAAGCAACAATAAGGATATCGAATTTTTCAAAAGGGTCAAGGAATTTCATTTAAATGCCAAAATCACCGCATTCGGCAGTACCCGGCGCAAGAACTCTGTAGCCGAGAACGACGACAATCTCCAAAGAATGATTGATGCCGGCGTACCGGCGGCTACTTTGGTCGGGAAATCGTGGGATTTCCATGTGCATACTGCCCTGCAAACTACATTAGAAGAGAATCTGGCGATGATCGGCGACTCCATCGCTTATCTGAAACGCAAAGGCCTCGAAGTGATTTTCGATGCTGAGCATTTCTTCGACGGCTATAAGAACAATCCGGAGTATGCAGCTGCCGTCCTGGCTAAAGCACGGGAAGCCGGTGCGGACTGGCTGGTCATGTGCGATACAAACGGCGGCACACTCCCGAATGAGATTCAAGACATTGTATCAGGTATGGCCGGGAACCTTCCGGGCGCTTCATTGGGTATCCATACCCATAATGATTGTGAGCTTGCGGTCGCCAATACGCTCAGTGCCATTGGCGCAGGTGCCCGGCAGGTGCAAGGCACAATCAACGGTTATGGTGAGCGCTGCGGCAATGCCAACCTGTGCTCGATCATTCCCACTCTGCAGCTTAAGATGGGCTATCACTGTATTCCGGGGGATTCCCTCCCCCAGCTGACCAACACCGCACGCTTCGTGAGCGAGGTCGCCAATGTGAATATGCCGGTTAATCAGCCTTATGTTGGAACGGCCGCATTCGCCCACAAAGGCGGCATTCACGTCTCTGCGATTATGCGCGACTCGCGTACCTATGAGCATATTGCTCCTGAACTGGTGGGCAACAAACAGCGCGTGCTGGTCTCTGAGCTGGCCGGCCAGAGCAATGTCCTGTCCAAAGCCCAGGATATGGGCCTCAGTCTTGACCCAAGCAGCGAACAGGCCCGCAAGGTGATTGACAAGATCAAGAACCTGGAGCATCAGGGATACCAGTTCGAAGGCGCCGACGCCTCACTAGAGCTGCTGCTGCGTGAAGCCACCGGCGAGATGAACGAGCTGTTCACTTTTGAATCCTTCAAAATGCTTGTGGAGAAGACAGCCGGCAGTCCGGTCGTTTCCGAGGCCTTCGTCAAGCTGAAGGCCGGCGGAGAGAACCTGTATACCGCTGCAGAAGGCAACGGTCCGGTCAACGCGCTGGACAACGCCCTGCGCAAGGCGCTGCTGCCCTACTTCCCGCAATTGGATGAGATGCATCTCTCCGACTATAAGGTTCGTGTGCTGGATGAACAGGATCAGACCGCTGCGAAGGTACGGGTTCTGATCGAATCCAGAAATTATACTAATACCTGGAGTACGGTTGGAGTATCCAGCAATGTCATTGAGGCCAGCTGGGAAGCATTGGTCGACAGTATGCGCTATGCCCTTTTGGGACAAATCTCACGCGAAAACGACAAGAAGTCCAGCAGTGAGCCTAGAGGCTTAGTCAACCATTAAAGATTCGGCCACAAATACCTCAGACAAAGCCCCCCTGCAGCCGGGAAAATACCCGTTCCGCAGGGGGGCTTTAATAGTTGCCGTTTCTTTAAGAGCCGGTTAGTGTGATGATTTTCTTCTCCAGCTCTTCGGGAGTCAAGACACCGAGAATGATCTCGGAGATCACCCCATTTTTGTCAATCAATACATTGGTAGGAAATACTGCACCATTATATTTATCGAACACCTTGCCCTTTAAATCAAACATGACCGGAAAGGACAGCATATATTTTTTGATGAAACGTTCGGCGTTGGGCTTATAATCCTGGCTGGTCACATTGATTCCATAAATATCAAGAACATTCTTATATTTAACAGCCATTGCATTCAGCTCTGGAGCCTCCAGCTGACACGGTTCACACCAGGAAGCCCAGAAATTAAGCATCAGTGCCTTCTCCCGAGGTCCCCCTACGTCATAAACAGTGCTGTCGTTTCCCTGCAAAGTGAAGGATGGAGCCAGTAAGCCAGCACCTGCACCGCTTTCCAGGTTGGTCGATTGCTGCACTACTGGTACTGACTCGGGCTCAGCCCTGAATTCATGCGCAATGACGAGAACGGCCAATATCACAATCAAGGCCATAACAGTTACATTTCGTTTATTCACAGCTCTCATGGGAAGACCGTTCCTTTGCAAATGGGATGGTTTGCTCCTATTGTACCCCCAATATGTGCAGTTTCAAACCATCCTTTACATCCAAGTAAAATCAGCTTCTTCCGTAACAAAAAAAGAGGATTCCGTCAGAGACGAAATCCTATGAAGAGAGAGGGGTGAATATATGACAGCATACCAGGGAAAAACCCAGCCCATCAGACTGGATAGCTCCGTACAGCTCATGCTGGGGAAGCATTTGCTGACCTGTTATCCGCATGAAGCTTGCGGCGTACTGCTGGGTGCTGCCGCAGCGGGCGGCATGCACATCAAGGACTATGTCCCCATGAGCAACGTAGCGCCTGACCCGCTGCATGCCTTCGTTCCTGATCCCCGCGAATGGGTAAAGGCACTCTATAACGACCCCGCCCCTGTCGGTTTGTTCCACTCCCATCCCCATTCTGCCCCCTGGCCTTCTCCCTCCGACATTAAGGGACTAAGCGCACTGGGTCCCGAATTCAAGGTATACCTGATCGGTTCTCCAGGTACGGACAAGAATGAGGAAATAACGTTGAGGGGCTTTCATATCGACCGACTGTCTGATTCAAGTGGAACAGCGGTTTACCGGCTGCTGCATGCTCCGCTCTATGCTCTGCTTAAATAAGCATACAGATCTCCCAAGGTATCGACCTGCCGCTTCTGGGAGATCTCGTTCAGATAAGACACCCATAGCCGCGCCGTCATTTTGGCATCCTCCAGCGCATGATGCCGCCCTTGGATCGGAATTTCGTGTACGGCAAGAAGTTCATCCAGCGTATAATTGCTGCGGTGCGGCTCAAGCCAGCGGGCCAGCATCATCGTATCCAGCACTCTGTGGGTAAGCTGCACTTTGGAGGTTTTCCATAATGCAGCATTCAGAAAAGACTTGTCATGTGCACTTCCGTGCGCCACCAGCACCCGCTGGCCCACAAAGGACATGAAATTATGCAGCCCGTCCATTAACGACGGTGCAGCGGATGTCATCTCTTTGGAAATCCCCGTAAGCTTGGTAATATTATCCGGTATCGCCGTCTGGCAGTTTACCAGTGTATAAAAACACTCATCTTCTTTTATTTCTTCGCCTACTACACGAATCGCACCAAATGACATAATCTCATCCCCATGCTGGTGGGAGAAGCCTGTCGTTTCCAGGTCAAAAATAACGGTCTCAAGTTCAGCGAGAGGGGTATGCAGCACTTCAGGACGCCGTTTCTCGCGCATCAGGGAACGGATAAAGGCCATTTGCTGTGCCGTTTGCTGTGCCGATTCCCCGCCTCTCATCGAAGCGATGGCGGATGGCATTCCGCCTTGTCTCAGGTTGTTCCAGAATCCGCCGCCTTTGTTCGGCTCCTTCATGACTGTCTCCTTTCCGCTGACCGGAGCTGACGCTGCAGTGCCCTGTGCAGGCGCCTGACGAGCAGCAGACTTTCCCGCAGCTCGGACATGAGCTGCTTATTCTTCAGATCAATTTCAGCAATATAATCACTGCTGGACAACAATCCGTCGTTTACACTGTAGGGAGTGTTCGCACGCATCCGCAGCGCGGTCAAAAATGCCCGGCGGATATCTTCAAGGTGCTGGTACTTGTCAAGCGCCCCCAATACTTCCAGCCTCTTCAGCGTGGAGCTGTCCCAGACTCCTTCAAATAAAGACAAATGTCTAACAATATTGACGAGCGGAATATAAACACCATATTTAACATCAAATCCCCCGGCGTAATCGCCGAACCGTTCCGTCAGTACCTGTCCAAGAAGATTTAGTGTCGCCTTGTGGCGGACCGTATTGCGCAATACCGCCGTGGACAGCTTCTCGTTGCCGATAAATCCCGCATGAAAAGCTTCCCGCCACTCCGCGGATAACTCCGCGTTCCCGGCTACATGGCGCATATCGGAGGAAATAATCAGATAACGGATCGGCTCCCATTCCAACTGGTCCATCCAGCTCTGCAGCTGTTCTCTCCATTCCGTCAGTGTCTTGCACCAGAGCGGCTCGGAGCACATCACCTTGCCGCTGCATTTCTCATAACCCACTTGTTCAAATAAATCCGACAACATCGCTCCAAAGGCCCGGAAATAACTCTTCTTGAGCCCATCCGGTTCCCCTTCCACAATCAGGCCGTTATCCTGATCACTCCAGAGCGTAGCTTCCTGCCTGCCTGCGCTGCCAAACACAATAAAGGAATAGGCGCAGGGAGGCGGGCCGTAGCCCGCCTCTTTCATCTGCGCCTCACATATGATTACTGCCGCTTTCGCAATACTGTCATGCATTGCATTGACACGGGTCATCCATTCCTCGATTGGAACAACGTTTAACTGTGCCAGAAGTACGGTTTGACAGGCCGTGCGCCTTGCCTTAAGCTCCTGCGGCGAACCGGCCGTTGCGATGGACAAGTAATTTTTATCTTCATTCCACTCTGCTGACTCCATCGAAGCCACTCGGTCCGCCCCCCATCTATGAAGTAGTTAATTTTTAAGGGTCTTGGATTCCGATTCTGCAATCAGTTTCATTTGTTCAGGATAACCGTAAGTACCATGTTCACTGATATCAAGGCCCATCAATTCTTCCTCTTCGGTAACACGCAGGCCGATAGCCAACTTAATTACGTAGAGAATGATGAAGGACAGAACTGCTACGAAGACAAAGGTACCTGCCACACCCAGCACCTGTACGCCGAGCTGGTGGAATCCGCCGCCGTAGAACAATCCGGGTTTACCAACAAGCGCGCCTTCCGCAATCAGATCAGGTGTTGCGAACAATCCGGTGGACACCGCTCCCCACATCCCAGCGATACCATGTACAGAGAAGGCATAGATTGGATCATCAAGGCCGGCACGTTCCAGCCATTGTGAAGTCATGAAAGTGAATGCTCCCGCTACAAACCCGATAAGAATTGCCGCCCAAGGCACTACGAATGCGCAAGCGCCTGTGATTGCAACCAGTGCAGCCAGAACACCGTTCAGCATTGCCGGGATATCCGACTTGCCGAAGTAGAGCCAAGAAGCGATCAGTGCAGCCAGACCGCCAGCCGCAGCTGCCAGGTTAGTTGTCAATGCTACGTGGCCGAAGAATCCGCCCATTGGAGACAACGCGCTACCAGGGTTAAATCCGAACCAGCCGAACCAGAGGATGATAACACCGAGTACTGTGAATACTTGGTTATGTCCCGGAATAATAACCGGCTTGCCTTCTTTGTTGAACTTGCCAAGACGGGGTTTTAGCAAGATTGTCGCGACTACAGCCGCCGTTGCACCTGTAAGATGGACAACCGTTGAACCCGCATAGTCCTGCATACCCAGTTCAGCCAACCAGCCACCGCCCCATACCCAGTGAGCTACGACAGGGTAGATAACTACAGAGAACAGAATTCCGAAGATAATGTATACACTAAGCTTAGCACGTTCCGCCATACCACCGGATACGATGGCCAGAGAAACTGCGGCAAAAGCCATTTGGAAGAGGAATTTAACGTTTAAGGTTACATCTGAGAATGCCAGGGAATCGAATGATGCTGCTTGTGTTTCACCACCATAGAAGAAGCCTGTAGTTCCGAAGAACCCGTTGCCGTTACCGAAGCCCAGGCCAAAACCCAGTGCCCAGAAACACAAGCTGGCAATTGCGAGTGTCAATACGGTCTTACCAGCTACGTGGCCCGCGTTCTTCATCCGGACTGAACCGGCTTCAAGCATCGCAAACCCCGCTTGCATAAAGAATACAAGAATAAATGCCAGGAAAGTAAACGCCGTATCCAATCCGATTTGGAGATCCGGTGCTGCCGGACCTTCAGCGGCAAATGCGCTGACCGGGTAGACCATCAGTGTAATCATGGCCAGAAACATCATTATCATCTTTTTTTTCATTCTTTACCCCACTCCCCAATGTTATATTTTCTAACAAAGCGTGAAACTCTTAATGTCATTATAATCAGAAGTCAGGTAAATTGACAAGACTATTTTTATGAATGTTGCGATTTATTTCTTGAGGCACATGATTTCTTCACTGTTTGCCTGTAGCTACGCATTTCCGCTGTTAAATCACAGGTTTCCAGCCATCAGCAAACCTTATTCATGCAAACGCATACAGCAAAAGCGGACTTCTCCATGTATGAATATGTGTTTTTATTAATGTAAATGTTCCAAGATGCTGTATTGTATGTTAAGTATTCTGAACATATATCAAGTGATTGGCGCTTATTTTGCCGAATCCCTTTCTTTTCATGAGCAAAAGAAGCGGCACGCTCTTCTGTCAATTCAATAAACATGACACAATATGTAACATAATTACAGAAGCCACTCCAGCCTTGTGAATATACCGCAGTTCGTAAGGTCTAATCGGTGTACAATCTTAATAGAAGGAAGACCTGTTTTTCCGAAGGTATCTTTGGCTTTAACCCTGCATATACTTAAAGTAAGTGTCACGTTTGACTGTACGGTTTATCATTTGATATCATTATAAGTATAAATATAGTAAGAAGAGCGCCGGACCAAACCGGCCGGATTCTGTTAGCGAGGTGAGAAGAACATGGGGATATGACCCTGTACCGGATTGGCGAACTGGCCAAAGCTGCAAGCATCAGTGAACGCACAATCGATTATTATACGAAGCTGGGACTCATTGTACCAGAAACCAGAAGCATGAAGAATTATCGGCTGTACAGTCATGAAACTTTAATCGCTCTGGAACGTATCAATCAGTTAAAGCATGAGAAATATACATTGGAAGAAATTAAAACCATGATGAGCAAGTGGAATTCAGCCGCACCAGAAACCGATGTTTCGGATAAACTCGTGGAGCTGGAGCTGCAGATGCAGCGGCTTGAGCGCGAAGTGAAGGCACTGGAACCGATGATCAGCGGACTGAAACCGGTCCAAGCCAAACGAGCGCTGGCTGCACTGCTTCCGCAGGGCGTTGCGTGCATGGAGGCGATCCGGCTGCTGCTTTTGCAGGGGCCGCCAATGTAAATAGTATTTTTACACCATAGTGGAGGAATGTTATATGATGCCTTTGATGTATTTGTTAGTTATTATCGCTTTTCTATTCTCGTTATGGGCTCAGTTCAGAGTTAAAGGCAACTTCAATAAATGGTCCAAGGTTGCCAACATGAACGGTTTGACAGGTTATGAAGCCGCACGGCGCATGCTTGATGCCAATGGCCT
The DNA here is from genome assembly GCF_038007405.1 of Paenibacillus sp. FSL M7-1046. Taxonomy (NCBI): domain Bacteria; kingdom Bacillati; phylum Bacillota; class Bacilli; order Caryophanales; family Paenibacillaceae; genus Paenibacillus; species Paenibacillus sp. FSL M7-1046. The sequence continues at coordinate 7,160,125 of NZ_JBBOXB010000001.1, forward strand.
TTATGATGTACCGATCGAACCTGTGCGCGGCACCCTTTCCGACCATTATGATCCCGTCCACCGGGTGGTGCGCCTGTCGGAGCCTGTATATTATGAAAGCTCCATCGCCGCTGTCTCTGTCGCATGTCACGAGATCGGCCATGCCATTCAGCATAAAGAACATTACCCTATGCTCACCCTGCGCCACCGGATGTTCCCGGTTGTCAATTTCGCTTCCGGCGTAGCCCCCTTCATGCTGTTGGCAGGATTTATTTTCAGCTCATTGAATCTCATTGGTCTGGGTATTATCTTCTTCTCGGCTGCAGTAGCCTTTCAGCTTGTTACATTGCCGGTTGAATTCAACGCCAGCAGCCGGGCCCGTCAGGTCATGGTTGAGCAAGGCTACATCCGCAACGAGGAAGAGCGTGGCGTAGCCAAGGTCCTGAATGCAGCTGCCTTAACTTATGTTGCTGCCGCTCTGGTCTCCCTGCTTGAACTGCTGCGTCTGATCATGATGTTTTTGGGAAATCGTGATTAAGCTCATCTAGTTAACCCGCTGTCAATATACAGAGCAAATACCCCGGAAGGCTACGAGCCGACCGGGGTATTGTTATTTCTGTCTTTGAAATACGTCAGCAGGAAAGTGCGGAAGGAGCGGGCTACCAGCGGCAGCTTGCCCTCACTGCGGTGAATGATTCCCACCGTTCTGGTCACAACGGGATCTATCACCCTCACTTGAGCCGGCTGCATAGGATTAGTCTGATACAATGCCGTTTCCGGCAGCAGGCTCACTCCCATGCCAGCGGCAACCAAACCTCGTATGGTATCAGTCTCTCCGCCCTCAAAAGCAATCTGCGGCTTGAACCCTGCCTGCAGGCAGGCTTGCCATACGATCGGCCTCAGTGAATATCCCTGGCTGAACAAGACGAACTTTTCTTCCCGCAGCTGTTCAAGCCGGATTACCTTCTCTCCGGCAAGCGGATGATTCTGCGGAAGGATCGCGAACAGCTCCTCTGTCATTACAATATCTCCGGCGACATGACCGTCATTTTCGGGGAAGGGAGAAATAAAAGCCAGATCCACTTCACCGGACAGCACGTCTTTAATCAAAGACGGAAAAGACCCCTGCTTGAAACGAAACTTAACCTGAGGATAATGCCGGCGAAACTCCGCCACAATGGAAGGTATAAGATGCGTACCCAGGCTATGCGGAAATCCGATGCGGATCTCTCCCAGCTCCGGGTCCAGAAATTCATGCACCTCAGCTACCGAGCGCTCCAATTCCTTCAGCACCGATTCTACCCGTTTGCAAAAAAGCTGCCCCACCGGGGTGAGCTGCAGATTGCGCCCCTTTTGCATGAATAAGTCCACTCCAAGCTCCTGCTCCAGCTGATGAATCTGGCGGCTAACCGCAGATTGCGCCACATGCAGCTCCTCTGCCGCCCGGGTAACATGCTCTTTTTGCGCTACCTTCAAAAAATATTGCAGCTGTCTAAGTTCCACGAATCCAACACCTCCTACCTTCGGCTTTTTTTGAATACCCGTATCATAAGTCCATAAAGAAAGAACCCGGCCACGAGGCCGCCAATATGGGCTGTATAGTCCACATGAGGTGTGGCGAAGGACATAATAATCCCCATCACCAAAAGCCCGTACAACGTCTTACGTGAGCTCTCATCCATCATCGCTCTCTGCAGCAGTGCAATATAGAGGAATGCGCCGTATATGGCGTAGATCGCTCCTGAAGCCCCTACTGACACCGTACCGTAATCCACCACTGAACGGCTGCTGACCGCGACTCCCAGAAGATTGGCAAGGAAACCGCCCGCCAGATAGAGCAGCGCGTAGCGCCACCAGCCCATCAGCCGCTCCAAAGGCGGAGCAAACACCAATAACGCGAAACAGTTAAAGAACAGATGGGCAAAGCCATTGTGCAGAAACATCGCTGTCGCATAACGCCACAATTCCTCTTTCAGCGGGCTGACATTAACGGTTCCCCCATAATCAACCAGTGTCTGGATATTTGTCGAGCCGCCGTTCAACGTCAGAACAATAAACATAATCACATTCGCCAAAATAAGCAAACAGGTTACCGGATAATACCGGAGATAGCTTCTCCACTTTTCATATCGTATGAATATCATAACACCCACCCTTTATGTAAGTTGCCGGTTCGGTTGGACATCCAGCTTCTAAAAAGATTATAATTTATTGTGGCAGTAAGAATCCAATATTGCAATTCAAGGAGGAACCAAGGATATGACGCAAGAAAGAACAGGCGTGGCCGCATTTAAAGGCAACCCCATCACACTGGTGGGTCCGCAGCTCAAAGCCGGAGATTCCGCACCACAGTTCACAGTGAGCAAGAATCTGCTGGAAGATACTTCCCTCAGTGATTACGCCGGCAAAATCAAGCTGATCAGCGTGGTGCCTTCTCTGGATACCGGTGTATGCGATGCGCAGACCCGCCGCTTCAACAGCGAGGCCGCAGAGCTCGGCGATGATGTCGTTATTCTCACCATCAGTATGGATCTTCCGTTCGCCCAAGCCCGCTGGTGCGGCGCCGCCGGCATTGACCGGGTCATCACACTGTCTGATCACAAGGAAGCAGCCTTCGGACAAGCCTACGGCGTCCTGATTAAAGAATTCCGTCTGGACATGCGTTCCATCTTCGTAATCGACAAAAACGATACTTTGGCTTATGTGGAGTATCTCGGCGAAATGTCCGAGCATCCCAATTACGAGGCCGCTATTGCAGCTGCAAAGGAACTGCTGTAGCCTCCAGCCGAATTGTATTTCATTCGTAGTACATGAAAATCTATAAGTTCTTATTCTTAAAAAAAAGCGGCAGAAGGTCATCCTTCTCCCGCTTTTTGCTTATGGGTAACCTTATTGTTCAATGACAGGCTGCATCTTCACACTTCACGAAACCGTATACAATCTCTGAACAGAAAAGTGCAGCTTGCCTTTATTCTGTCTTGTATTTGCCCAGCTTCCTATCAAGAGACTGGTACAGACGCTGAATTACTCGATAGTTGGCGCCCAGGTCGCCAAGCGAACCTCTGGATGCCGAGTACATATCTACGCCGCAACGCACCGGCGAGGTATTTAGCACCGACACAGTAATATCCAGCGTACGCCCGAATGCTGTTCTCTTCTCAAGCGTAATCTCTCCTACAGATTGCACTTCATGAAGCACTTTGAAGCCAGGAATCTTCTTCAGCGTTGAGGATATTTCTTCCCACGCCTTATCTCTAGAAAGAGTGTAGTAACGCGTCTTTAATGCCGGATCTTTTGCACGGTCGCTTGTTCCGTCATGACTGCGAAATAAACCGACCAAGGTTCTTTTCAACGACAAAATTCTTCCCCCTCTTCAAATCCCAAGTTCATTAGTCTAAGTGTAACACTCTTATCCCAGGAACAAAAGGGCATTGCTCACTTTCACCTTGTTCACTATAAACAAAAAGGTACCCCATCCCCGCGGGTAAGCGGGTAACAGGGCACCTTGTCAAAAACAGTAGAAAACCCGCCTATGCCGTCCGGCTACAGTGTCTTCTGAACCTGCTATAGCAGGTGGGTGACCGCAGAAGTCGTTTTTGAATTCCCCGCGTCGTATAGACAGGGCCTTTCAGCCGCGCTTCGTATAGATCTCCCAAGACATTATCATTGGTTCAAAACAACGAGCAACCGTAAACGTACATCGCAGGATTTGTTACTATTATATTGCGTCTTGACGAAAAAGTAAACCTGTATGCGCTTTAATTTACACTGGAATAAATTTCTCGCCTAATTTCGCGGCTTATGTGTAATTAATGTTAAATCCGTTTTTTATCTTTATCTGAATCGTACTCATCATCGTCGTCATCATCGTCGTCATCATCTTCATCGTAATCTTCTGCCTCAAGCAATTCCGCAGCTTCTCTTTCAGCGGCCTCCTGGGCTTCCAGTTCCTGTTGCTTCTTCTTCTCCACCTGCAGTTGCAGCTTGTTGTATGTAGCGTAAAAGTTAAAGAAGGCGAAAAAGGCAATCAGTGTAGGAATACACAAGGCGTAAAGCACCGGATACTTCAGACCTATATAGACAAGAACCGCTGCACCAATAAGCGTGGAGAATACGCGGATCGGCCGGGCGATTGTCAACAAAACGGAGTTGGTCACCACTTCTTTGAAGGTCATTTGATAATGAACCACAATCGAGAAGAAATTAAACATGGAGACGAACAAAATAATCATCAGCACCAGCATCAAAATACCGACGATTCTGAAATTCGCCATTTGCGTCATGTATACGGTCACATCTACGTACATCACAACAAACAGCACTGTGTAAATTAATCCCCCAAGCATACTCTTGAAATAATTTTCTTTGTACCCCTGGAAAAAAGTGCGGAATGTGCTAACATCGCTATTGCCCATAACCCATTTGCGTACAACCGTAAATAGTGCCGCTGTTGCCGGGAACACCGTAAACGGTGCCAAAATACCCATCGCCCAGTTCAGTGTGATCTGTTCATTGGGGCCGCCTGCACCCGATCCCCACATAATCATCTTCATTACTCCCATGAACAGAAACGGAACCGAACAGATTGCCCACAAAATGTTACTGAAGGCGATACGTGAAATCCATTCCGTGACGCGGTATAGACCGCCCATTGCTCCTTTAAACTCCAATTCCCTTCCTCCTGTCTGTCTCGCGCATACTGCGTATCTTAACTATACCTTATTTGACCCGGACTTTTCCAGCGCCCATTCTTAAGATTCTGGGTTATGGTCTATGCAAGCCCGACGATCCGTCCATATATTAGGAACGTAACCATTACAATCACCTTAATTCAAAGGAGGTTTTACCTATGTCCTCACCAGTTGGCTGCAACGTCTGGACTTCCACAGGCACTATCCTCGTTCTGTTCATCCTGCTCGTTATTATCACCCGTACTTTTGTTATCTAAGGCATGAAACACAAAGCCTAAATATGTTCAATTGTACAAAAAGAAGACGAGAACCGTTAACCGGTACTCGTCTTCTTCCATTATTGCCGGTGCTGCTTAAATGTCGTAATCTTCGCGTTTAGCCGGACGAGTACTTGTGCTGCTTGGACGCGCCGATGGTTTGCGGTCGGCACTGCTGTCGCGGTTGCCTTTGTAACCGCCGCTGCTGCTGTTGCTGCCGTAGCCGCTGCTGTAACCACCACGGGTTGTGCTGCCGCTGCTACTGTCGCGGTTGCCTTTATAGCCGCCGCCATAGCTGCTGCCGCTATCACGGTTGCCTTTATAGCCACCGCCTGTGCCGGAACCAGTGCGGTTGCCGCCATAGCCGCCATTAGGCTTGCGGCCGCTGCGGATGTCATTCTTGCCGCCGCGGCGTTTTGCGCGGATCGGATCTTCCGGTGTCAATTCAACCTGTGTATCCTTGTTGTCGCCGGTAAGCAATTTCATTGCTGCGGAGAGCAGTTGTACAGAATCATATTGCTCCAGCAATTGAATCGCGATGCCTTTGTATTCGTTCAGCTCGCCGCCTTCTTCAACCATTGCCAGCAGACGTTCTGCAGTGATGCGTTGTTTGCCTTCAATTGCCTCAGCCATTGTTGGCAGCGGTTTGCGGGTAATCCGGTGACGGGTTACACGCTCGATCAGATGAAGGTGGTCCATTTCACGCGGAGTCACGAATGACCACGCTGTTCCTTCTTTACCTGCACGGCCTGTACGGCCGATACGGTGTACATAACTTTCCGGATCTTGCGGAAGGTCAAAGTTGATAACATGTGTTACACCGGAAACGTCGAGTCCGCGCGCCGCTACGTCAGTAGCTACCAGCACATCAATGCTGCCGTCACGGAATTTACGCATAACCGCATCACGTTGGTTCTGGGACAAGTCGCCATGCAATCCGTCAGCGGAATATCCGCGTTTCTGGAGGCCTTCGGCAAGCTCGTCAACCCGGCGTTTGGTACGTCCGAAGACGATTGCCAAATCTGGGGATTCCATATCGATCAGACGGCTCAGTGCTTCAAACTTCTGGCGCTCAGGAACTTCGATATAGGCTTGGTCAATCAATGGAGCGCTGATTTGTTTTGGAATTACGGAAACATGTTGCGGGTTCTTCAGGAACTGTTGGGCGAGACGTTGAATGTTAGGAGGCATTGTTGCTGAGAACAACATGGTTTGACGTTCTTCCGGCACGAGCTTGAGGATCGTCTGGATGTCTTCCATGAAGCCCATATCCAGCATTTCATCAGCTTCATCCAATACGATGGTCTGCACATCATCAAGACGGATCGTCTTGCGGTTGATGTGATCCAGAAGGCGTCCAGGTGTTCCGATAATGATCTGTGGTTTCTTCTTCAATCCGCGGATTTGACGGCCGATATCCTGTCCGCCGTAAATAGCCAGTGAACGCAGACCCTTGAAGCGGGTCAGTTTGCCGATTTCTTCAGCAACCTGAATCGCAAGCTCACGGGTTGGCGTCATAATTAGCGCCAGGATTTTTTCTTCTTCCCGAGCAATTTTGGAGATGAGGGGAATACCGAAAGCGGCTGTTTTGCCCGTACCGGTCTGTGCCTGGCCGATCAAGTCTGCTCCAGTCAGCGCGAGCGGGATTGCCTGCTCCTGAATGGGTGTTGCTTCCTCAAATCCTAGCTCTGTGATTGCTTGAAGTACTTTTGGCTCCAAGCCGAATTCTGCGAATGTTTTCAAATTATTCATGCTCCTTCTATACAGTGGACATTCCACATGCTTGTCTGTATTCTTAAGTAGCGGTAAACACATTTATAGGCTGTCCAAACATGCCGTAATCTCTGCATGGTTTACGCGTATTGGGACGAAAAAATGTCCTATGATCAAGCTTGGTTATTTAGCCTGAACAATTGTAGCTTCACATCCGAAGCAATGCAAAAGTACCATTGTAACGTTCTACTCAAGAATATCCTATACATTATATCACAAACCCGATCAGGAATACCAGTGTATTCCTTACTTTCATTACTTACATTACACGTCAGAGGTGAATTTGCTTGTTACGACTAAGACAACTAGGAAATTACCTTGCCATCATCCTGGGTTCGGCGATGATAGCAAGCGGCTTCAACCTGTTCTTAATCCCCCACCGGCTGCTAAGCGGAGGGGTATCCGGTGTTGCAATGTTAGTGGGTTATTTCACACCCCTTAACATCAGTCTGCTATATCTGCTCTTCAATGTGCCGCTGCTTGTGGCAGGGTGGTTTCAGCTCGGGCGCAGATTTATTATTCTCAGCATTGTATCCGTAGGGGCCACAACTTGGCTAATGACGCTGGTACCGCAGACAGCTGTAGCCTCGGATATGCTTCTTGCCTCCGTTTTCGGCGGAGTGCTGGTAGGTGTCGGCAGCGGTATTTCCTTCCGGGTTGGAGGATCTACGGGCGGCTTTGACATTATCGGCTCCATTATTACGCGCTACCGCGACTTCCCGATCGGGAATGTGCTTGTAGGGCTGAATGGTATTGTCATTCTGGCCGCCGCCTATTTTGACGACAATTGGAATTTAGCTCTTGCGTCGATGGTCTCCATTTATGTAACCGGAAAGGTCGTTGACCTGATTCACATCAGTCATGTTAAAGTGACTGTCTATATCGTAACCACAAGGACAGACGAACTGCTTCAGCAGCTTCTGGGCCTGCAACGCGGGGTCACAAAGATCAAAACAGAGGGCGCTTATTCTCATGTTGAACGGGACATGCTAATGACAGTGACTACCCGCTACGAGCTCGCAGAGCTTAAAAGAATCATTAGATCCAGCGATCCCCAGGCTTTTGTGAACATTGTGGAAACCGTTGGAGTCATGGGTTCCTTCCGCAAAAGATCACATTGAAAGAAATGCGCATAAATTAAAACTGTGATATATTATACTCACGCAGGACCCTTACAATTTCATGAAGATTGGGATTTACCCCTCTTTTTTCCGGCACTTCGTTTTACGGGTGTACCCTGAATTCAATTCAGTACCATTCGAAAAAGGAAAGGGTGATTTTTATGGAAATGGAAACGGTAAAACTGTCAGCAATCGTCATGAGGTGGTATCCTGATATGATGCCGTTTCTCAAGCAGAATGAATTGAATTCCGTAATCGTTCTGCGTGACGGTCTGAGTATTCTGGAACCGGCAGATGCCATGGATATCATCCATTACAGCATTTGCGAGCATCAGAATTCTGCGTATCTTCAGTGAGTAAAACGTTTCGAAGCAATCTTCATAGTTGCCGCTTGGGGTTCGGCTATGTGCCGGGTCCGGGCGGCATTTACTTTTTAACAGGACCGTTTAAAATCTGTACATCCCGTTTATAAACAACAAGAGCGGTTATTTTTAACAGCCAAAAATTACAGGGATTGTTACAAGTCTGTTCTTTTTGGCAGCTGCCGTTCCTTTATACTTTAAGGGAATGTACATAAAGGGAGAGAATAGCAAATGAACATCACCTGGGCATTACTGATGATGGCCCTGGGAGGCGTTGGCGTGCCGCATGGCGGACACGACTCTGACGTGACGGCTGCATTACAGTCCGCCACCAATCCCCCCATCATCGCAGAGCACAGCAGCAATCCAAACGGAGCATCGGCATCACCAAACGCCACAGGCGGCACCAATTCCCCTACTCCGGTTACAAGCGCTTCACCCGGAAATGAAGCAGGAGGTACTGACGGCGCGATTCTTGCCGATCCGCAGCCGGATGCCCCCAAGGTTAAAGGTATTTATGTGACAGCCTACAGTGCAGGCGGAGCACGGATGGAAACGCTGCTTAACCTGCTTGATAAAACAGAATTAAATTCCATGGTCATCGATATTAAGGATGATGCGGGATATATTACCTACAAGACAGACAATGCGGAACTTCAGAAGCTGGGTCATCCCCAGCCGTTCATCGGTGATATCAACAAGCTGATGACCCGCCTAAAGGAGCATGACGTATATCCGATTGCCCGGATCGTAGTCTTTAAGGACTCTGTTCTCGCCAAGAAGAAGCCGGAAATGTCATTCGTAAATACAAATGGCACAGTCTGGAGCAATAAAGGCGGAGACAGCTTCGTCAATCCCTATAATGAAGATGTATGGAAATACAATGTAGACATCGCCAAGGAAGCCGCCAAATTGGGCTTCAAGGAAATCCAGTTCGATTACGTCCGTTTCCCGGAAGGCTTCGAGAAACGTGCTGATACTCTTAAATATACCAAGAATGACAGACCACGTGTAGAAATCATTGGCGACTTCGTTAAATACGCCAAAGCAGAGCTAAATCCGCTGGGCGTACGGGTATCAGTTGATATTTTTGGATATGCCGCTTCTGTTCCCGCTGCGGAAGGCATAGGCCAGGATTTCGTGAAAATATCGAAGAATGTGGACGTCATCAGCCCGATGGTATACCCAAGCCATTATTCAACAGGATGGTTCGATGTGAAAGACCCTGACAAAGACCCTTACGCGACCATTAAGGGTTCTATGGTCGATACACATAAGAAGCTCGACCCTCTGGGAAGCTACAAACCGATTATCCGTCCCTGGATTCAGGACTTCACCGCAAGCTGGCTTGGAAGCGGCCATTATGTGAAATACGGCAAGACGCAGGTGGAAGACCAGATCCGGGCTTTGAAAGACGAGAAAGTGGATGAATTCCTCCTCTGGAATGCCAACAACCGTTATACTTCGGGTGTAGATTACGAGAAATAATGACTACAGCAATTATCCTTGATGAAATCAATCAGCAAATATAAGCCAAGGACCCGGCGCCCTGCCGGGTCTTTTACTGATAATATAAGGATTTATAGGTTACACACTTTTATAAAATTCAGATGACGAGGCACAAACCGATGATACATACTACTTCTCTTAAACAAAAGGCAAGCCAATTCCTGCATATTTTATTTCCTATTCTTGTTACGCAGATTGCATTGTCAGCTATTACTTTCTTTGATACCAATATGTCCGGCAAATTCGGCACGGATGATCTGGCCGGCGTAGCCATCGGTACCAGCTTATGGATCCCGATTCAAACCGGGCTTAGCGGCATACTCATGGGTATAACCCCGATTGTGTCCAATTTAATAGGCAACCGCCGGGATAAAGATGTCGCTTATCAGGTGACCCAGGGCATCTGGCTCTCACTGATTGTTTCTCTGCTCGTCCTCGTGATCGGCGGTTTCGCTCTGTCGCCTGTTCTTGATTTTATGAATCTGGAGCCGCAAGTACGGAATATCGCTTTCCGCTTCCTATGTGCCATTTCCTTCGGTATCATCCCTCTGTTCGGCTACACGGTAGTCCGCAGCTGTATCGATGCATTAGGGCAGACAAGAGTTTCGATGTTCATCACGCTAATTGCTTTACCTGTCAATGTTGGGCTGAACTATCTGCTTATCTTCGGAAATTTCGGTTTCCCGCGCCTTGGGGGAGTCGGAGCCGGGGTCGCATCGGCTATCACCTACTGGGTGATCTTCGGAATTGCCCTGACCTTCATTTACCACTCCGAGCCCTTCAAAAGCCTGCAGCTGTTCCGCAAGTTCTACGCCATATCGCTGAGCAGCTTCAAAGAGCTGCTTAAGATCGGCGTGCCTATCGGATTTTCCATCTTTTTTGAAACGGCGGTTTTCTCGGCAGTAACACTGCTCATGAGCCGGTTCGACACAGTAACCATTGCAGCTCATCAGGCGGCGATCAACTTCGCCTCCACCCTGTACATGATTCCGCTCAGCATCTGCATGAGCCTGACTATTCTCGTCGGCTTTGAGAACGGGTCCGGCAGGCAGAAGGATGCCCGCCAATACGGCATTATGGGCATCGCCTCGGCCGCCGTGCTGTCGCTGCTGACTGCTCTCGTCCTCTTGTTCGCCGGCGATTCGGTTGCCGGACTTTATTCCGACGAACCCGAGGTCATCTCCCTGATTCAGCACTTTTTGATTTACGCGATCTTCTTCCAGATCTCCGATGCCATTGCCACGCCGACGCAAGGGGTGCTGCGGGGTTATAAGGATGTAAACCCGGCATTCATCATTTGCTTCGCCGCCTATTGGGTAATTGGCCTGCCTACTGGCTATGTCCTGGCGACTTATACCGATATGGGCGCCTACGGCTACTGGGTTGGACTGATTACCGGTCTGGCGATTGGAGCCATTCTGCTGCTGACACGGCTAGTCAAAGTCCAGCGGCGGTTTGCCTTGATGTTCGGTGAAAATAAAGTTTAGACTGGAGTCGTTGATTTAATGCGATTTTAAAATTGAAAATCGTCAGCTTTTGAATAATAAGTTTTAGACTGATCCATTAAACGAAGCAGCGGCGGACCAAGACTTGATAAATATAGTCTTAGACTGCCGCTGTTATCATTCAAATACAGTACTCCGTTAGTTTAATCATTATATTCAACGATTAGCATAACGACGGTCTTAGTCAGGTCTCACGATCGGCCCCGTTCCATCTCATCATTGCTGCCAAAGTATAAATGCTGAACTCTTCCGTTCTCTTCCCCCACAAATTCCACTTCCGCTAAGTCCTCACGAAAGAAAAAGCGAGTGTCGTTCAGGGGATACATTGCGAGAGGCATACCATTATTGAGTCGCATATAAAGCCGGTCGTCCTCCACGACTACATCAGCGAATATAACTTGCCCCGCCAATTCATTGTTGAACCGGTACCTCCCAGCATAACGCTTGTATACAGAGGAATCGACTTCAGCGATGATTCTCTCTGCCGAGGGCAGCGGAATCTCGTAGTCCTCACCGCACAGGATATGCTCCATCGCATCAACCACTTGCTGGATATACTGAAGGTCTTTCTCCTGTCGGGTAAAGGACTGGCGCGGTACCCATAGGTCCGTTTCCAGTCCCTCCCCTAAGAACTGCTCGTGAGGTTTTCCCTCAAGCAGTTCACCCCGCAAACTTCGTCGAAAGGGTTATGTGACGTATTGCATATCAGACACTTTCATCGGTAACCGTCTGCGTTTTTCAGGGGATGAACTTTCCAGTCCCAATATAGCCCCAGTACGCCATACAGGTATTCGTTACTCCATCTCCGCCATCCAATGCTACTTTTCCCTCTCAGTTTCCTTCTGGTCAGTAGTGTCCGGAGTTTTATCTCTGTATAGTCCCGTACTTCACTGAATGCATCACTAGTGTTTCCCACTCGGAAATAGTTCACCCATCCTGCCAATATCGCATTCAGTTGCTTTACGATGTCCATGGCTGGTTTCGCACCTCCGTTTTGAATGACTTCACGGATTCGTGCTTTGACTACTATACAGGCTTTCTTTTTCGGTGTCATGAAGATGAAGTACCCGGATTTACTTCTGTTCTGAACTCTCCGTAGGTCAAACCCCAGAAAAGTGAAGGCATTTACCATTCGGGTTTTCTCCAGGTTGATTCAACACCCAGTGGTTTCAATTGTTCGTGCAGCCGCTGCAGTGCCAGTTCTGCCCATCCTCGTCTGCTAGAGTGTCCGCTCACAGTGATCAGCATGTCGTCGGCAAACCGATGGTAATTGACGGCTTCGTAGTTCCCTTCCGCCGTAAGCATTCGACCGTTTCGAAAGTCCGCCAGTCCAATCGTCTGCTTCAGCAACACTTCTCCTTGATCTATTAGTGTAATTTCATGATCAATCAATTCTAGAGTACTTTACATCCGACTCACCGCCTGCTTAATTAAGAAAAGTCTCGACAATCATTCGCAACCTACCAGAATTGGTTGTTCTGGCACAAACAAATTAAATACTATATGATTAAAGTTGTTTTTTTGCGATTGTGTGCGGCAGGATCGGACTCTCACTGTTTACTTTTCCCATTTTTGCAGCTTTTCAATTTCAGCTTATCCGATTGATTTTGGGGCAGACGGCAGCATGATAATATGGATGGAAAATCTATGAAATGACAAGCCACAGAGAAAGAGAGGTAGACTGCAATGAATTCTATTTTGCTGGTGGAGGATGATTTGAGCCTGATTGACGGACTGGAGTTTTCCCTGCAAAAAAACGGGTTTCATGTCGATATCGCCAGAACCGTAAAGGAAGCTCTTCCGATCATAGAGCGGCAATGCCACGATCTGCTCCTGCTGGATTTGACCCTGCCTGACGGCAGCGGTTTTGATATATGCAAAAAAGTGCGGCAGTCCTCCGCCGTGCCCATCATCTTCCTGACCGCATCCGACGAGGAGGTCAACGTGGTCATGGGCCTGGATATCGGCGGCGACGATTACATTGCCAAGCCGTTTAAGCTGAACGAGCTGATCTCGCGGATCAACGCTCTACTGCGCCGGTCCGGCCTAAGCCATACACAGCAGACGGTGCTGCAGTCCAACGGCGTGACGGTCAGGCTGCTGGAAACCTGCGTGTTCAAGGATGACCGCGAAATCGAGCTGACTCCTGCGGAATACCGGCTGCTGTGCCTGCTGATGCAGCATCCGAATGCGGTGCTGCCCAGAGAAATGCTGCTGGACAAGCTATGGGACAATAACGGCAGCTTTATCGACGACAACACATTGTCCGTCTATGTGCGGCGGCTGCGCAGCAAAACCGAAGACGACCCGGAGAACCCGCAGTTTCTCCTTACCGCACGCGGTCTGGGCTACAAATGGAAAGTGACGAAATGAGGGAACAATTGATGGGGATCATGGTCGGCAAAAATATAAAGCTTCTGTTTGCTGCCATCGCGGCCCTCCTGCTCGGCGCACTGCTTGCCGGGCAATTGACCGTAAAGCTTATGGCCGACGATTACAAGCAGCGCATGCTCGCCCACGATTCCGAATTGGCCGGCTATTTGACCGAGAGCGGCCTCCCGCCGCACCGCATCGCCGCCCTATTCACCGCCTCCAAAACCGAAGAACAGGCCGCAGCCGGGCAGCGGCTGCTGAATGGCGCCGCCTATAACGGCGACACTCCAATCAGCCTGCTGCCCGAAGTAGCCGGCTTTCAGCAGAAGTACGCGCTGCTGCTACTCGCCCTGTCCGTCTGTTTCGGGCTGGCGCTTCTTACCGTCCTGCTGCTGTTCATTCTGCGGCAGAACGCCATGCTGAAACGGGCCAATGCCGCGCTCATCGGCTTTATGGAAGGCGATGTCAAGCTGCGGCTGGACGATCAGGCCGAAGGGAGCTTCTCCCGGCTGTTTACATCCATCAATATGCTGGCCACCTCCCTGACCGCCCATATCAGCAGGGAAAGACAGAACAAGGAGTTTCTGAGAGACATCATTTCCGACATCTCACATCAGCTCAAAACCCCGCTGGCCGCGCTGCTGATGTATGGCGAGATCATTCAGGATGAACGAACCGGAAACGATGTCGTGGACAAGTTTACTTCAAAAAGTCGGCGCGAACTGCTGCGGATGGAGCATTTGATCCAGAGCCTGCTGAAGCTGGCCAGGCTCGACGCGGGCGCGATCGCACTGGAGCAGGCTGAACAGCCGCTGCGGGCGGTGCTGGAGGCGGCAATGCAGGGCTTCCGCACCCGCGCGGAGCTGGAAGGCAAGACGGTGGTTCTCAGCTGCCGTGAGGACATCCGTCTAAACTGCGACAAGGAATGGCTGCTCGAGGCGGTCAGCAATATTGTCAAAAATGCGCTGGATCATACGGAAGCCGGGGACAAGCTGGAGATCGCCGGCGATGAGACCCCGCTATTTACCGAAATCACGATCACCGACAACGGAACAGGCATTCATCCCGAGGATATTCATTCCGTCTTCAAGCGCTTTTACCGGAGCCGATTCTCCAAAGACAAGCAAGGCGCCGGCATCGGGCTGACGTTGTCCAGGTCGATTGTGGAAAAACACGGAGGCACCATTACCGTAGAAAGCAAGCTCAGCAAAGGAACGGTTTTTCGCATCGTTTTCCCCAAGCTTACAATTCTGTAAGCCACCGTTCACCGGGGTGTAAGGCAGCCATGCTATCATCTCATTAAATCAAGCGAATGAGGTGTTTATGTTGGATATACTTGTAACCGAACGGTTATGCAAAACCTACGGCAAAGCCGAGACCAGGATCGATGCCCTGAAGGAAGCTTCCTTTACGGTAGCCAAAGGAGAATTTGTTTCGATTGTCGGGCCGTCCGGCTCAGGCAAAAGCACACTGCTGAACCTGCTCGGCGCGCTGGATGTACCGACATCCGGCAAGGTGCTTCTGGATGGCCGCGACATTTATGCGATGAATGAAAATGAATTGTCGGTGTTTCGCAGACGCAACATCGGATTTATTTTTCAGGCCTACAATCTGGTACCGGAATTGAACGTGGAGGAAAATATGGCTCTGCCGCTGCTGCTCGATTATCAGAAGCCGGATAAACAGCATATCGGTGAGCTGCTTGATATTCTCGGGCTGGCGGAGCGCAGGCATCATCTGCCGAACCAGCTGTCCGGCGGCCAGCAGCAGCGGGTGGCTATCGGGCGGGCGCTGGCCACAAAGCCGGCTCTCATCCTGGCTGATGAGCCGACGGGCAACCTTGACAGCAAAAACAGCGGCGAAGTCATGAATCTGCTACGGCTGTCCGTTGCCAAATATCGCCAGACCTTGATTATGATCACCCATAATACCAATTACGCCACCTTTGCCGACCGTGTGCTCGGTGTAGAGGATGGAGTCGTAACCGAGCTTGGAGGCGACCGATGATCGGCCATTACCTGGGCCTGGCCCCCAGGTATCTTGCCGCCCACCGGAAGAAGACCCGCCTCACCATTACTAGCGTTGCCATTGCTGTTGCACTCGTGACTGGTATTTTCTCCATGCTGGAGGTATTCCAGCAATTTTCCAAAACCCAGATTATCCATGATCGCGGCAACTACCACATTGCGATTATCCAGCCTTCCGAACAAGAAATCAATATGCTGGCCATCCGCAAGGATGTCAACAACGCCGGAAGATGGCTGAACTTCGGACAAGTGAAGGCGAACGAAATAAACAGCGCGGCAAGTGCAATAGACCCCTCTTTTGCCAAAAATATGAACATCACTCTGGTTGAAGGCCGCTACCCGACCGGGGACAACGAAATCATGATTGAACAGTGGGCAGCAGACAAGCTGTACCTGAATACCAAGCTGAACGGGACGGTCAACATCGCTTTTTCCGACAAGATCGTGCGGAATTTCACCGTAAGCGGAATATGCAAAGATTTCGGCAATATGAAGGCGAGCGGCAATCCGGGCATCTTTATGTCTATGGCGGCAGCGGATAAGCTGAAAAAAAGCCTTCTTACTAGTGAGTTGTACGTGATCGAATTCAAAAACCGGGTCAATATTGCTGCTGCAGAAAAAAATATCGCCGAGACACTCGGAATCGACAAAGACAGAATCGACCGCAACAACCGTCTCCTGGCCGCGATCGGTCAGAACAAGGGAGGGGCGGCAACTCAGCTTTACGTGACCGGCGGTATTTTATTCTGCATCGTCCTGATCGCCGGAGTCATGATGATCTACAATGCGTTCAACATCTCGGTGATGGAGCGGATACGACAGTTCGGCCTCCTGAGATGTATCGGCGCTTCTCCAGCCCAGATCAGAAAGCTGGTCAGACGGGAAGGGCTGGCCATTACCGTCAGGGCCATTCCCATCGGAGTGCTCACCGGAATGCTGCTCACTTTGGGCTGTTCGGCCATTCTGAAATATTACAATGCCAGTCTGTTCGCCGATATTCCGTTGTTCACATTCAGCGTTATTGGCATCGCCACTGGCGTCGCTGTCGGTCTCCTGACCGTGTTCTCAGCCGTTCTGCTGCCTGCCCGCAAAGCCGCCCGCGTCGCTCCAGTCCGTGCTGTAACGGGCAGCAATGACCTGAAAATTTCCGTCCGCAGAAAAAGAGGCTGGTTGACCAAACTGTTCAAGGCGGAGATCGCAATGGGCATTTGCAATGTTGCCGCCAAAAAGAAAACCCTTATCCTGATGGTCTGCTCCATCGCGGTCAGCATCGTTATGTTCATGGGATTCCAGGTCTTTGTTGATTTACTCCATTCTGACCGGAAAACGACCAAACCGTACACACCCGACATTTCGCTGGTCGCCAAGCAAGGCGATCTGGACGGCGCGCTGTACGACAAGCTGCAACAGCTGGACGGTTTGAAAAAAGTATACGGGAGAATGTATGGTGATGTTGCCGCCAGCTTTGACGCCTCAAAGCTGAGTGAAGCCTATAAGAAGGAAATGGGTGGGGTCGATGTTACAGCGGACGGACGTTTTGTTCCGCCTGAGAAGTCCTGGCTGATTTCCTACGATCAGGCGCAGCTGGATTGGGCCAAGGAGGAATTGCTGGAAGGCGAACTGTCGGAGGAACAGCTTAACTCCCTGAACGGAATTATTGCGGTAGCCCTTCATTACCGGGGCCGCAGAGCGGATACGACCAGCTTAAAACTCGGCGACAAAGTAACCATTGAGACCAGCGCCGGCTTAAAGGAAATGACCGTACTGGGAATTGTGCGCTCGCTCCCTTTCAGCAACAAGGAAAAAACATTGACCAGTTTCATTACGACCGAAAAGCTGTTCCGCGAGCTGACCGGAAAAAGGGCCTACCAGGTGATTGATATCCAGTTGAAGAAGTCCGGCCAGGAGCAGGCTGTGAATGAAATCAAAGCGGTGCTGGACAGCGACACTACTTTTCAAGACTATCGCCAGCGAAACGCTGAGCTGGATCAGACCTTTTTTACGATGGCCGTGTTTATCTACGGATTTGTAGGAGTCATCGGCTTGATCAGCGTGCTGAACATCATCAACACCATGAACACCAGCATCGCCGCCAAAACCAAATATTTGGGCGTCATGCGGGCGGTAGGCATGTCCGGCGCCCAGCTCAGCCGGATGGTGCTGGCCGAAGCCGCTGCCTACAGCCTGACCGGCGGGATCGTCGGCTGCCTGCTCGGCACCGCCTTGCAAAAGACACTGATTGAAAGCCAGCTCACCCGGTTCCAGATTATCTGGGAGATTCCGTACCTGCAGATCGGCCTCATTCTCCTGCTCGTCCTGGCAGCAGCGGCAGTTTCCGTCATCGCCCCGTTGAAACGGGTGAAAAAACAGGGCATCGCCGAGGTGATCGGCTCGCTTTAAGGAAATGGTATCCTGACTCGACATTGGTTTATTGGGTCAGGATATTTTTTGCTGGAATTGTGAATGGTAATTTATTAGAAAATTTCATTAAAGTAGCAATGGGTGAGCCTTTGATGTAATCGCCAGCTTTTCCCCTGCTCCGCACGGAGCGTGCCAGTTTCCAAAGCACTCCGCGCTCCATCTAACGAAAAGTCTCGTTCATAAGTTCCTCGTTATACGCAAATTACTGAATTTGTCACTGCCGCCAAGATGCAGCGGAACGTAGTGATGGCAGTGAACATCGGAAGCGAACAAGTACATTTCCGTAATTTCGAATTTTCATAGTTTCATGCTATATCGACTGATTCGGTTATCCATATATTCGATGCTTCGGTTCATATAATTAATCCAAAAAAGGAACAGCGCGCTCATCCGCGACTGTTCCTTTTTTTGAGTTAACGACTTTTTACAAGCATCTCTACCGCTTCCTTAATCACTTTATCCGGTGAATTGCCCTGCTCCAGCTCCTCCTGAATGCATTGCTCCAGATTAGCGCCGATAACAGCACCCACAGTGCGGTCTACAGCTGTTCTTATTGCCGTCAGCTGGGTCACAATCTCCCGGCAATCCTGCCCTTCCTCCAGCATGCCCAGCACACCACGTACCTGGCCCTCAATACGCTTCAATCTGTTTTTGATGCCTTTATCATATTCCATACATCCCACATCCTTTAGATAAACAAATTCACACCCGAATCCTCAGCGGCTCCCAGATAACTGGCTACCCCGCCAAAATCAACGCCATCCATTAATTCTTCCTGCTTGATGCCCATGATGTCCATACTCATCGTGCAGGCAATGATCTTTACGCCGGCATTCAGCGCACCCTGCATCAGCTGTTCCAGAGAGTCCACATTTTTCCGTTTCATTGCATGCCGTATCAGCCTTGCACCCAGCCCGCCCATGTTCATTCTGGACAACGGCAGCTTTGTGGTACCCTGAGGCATCATCATTCCGAACATTTTATCCAACCCTTTTTTCTTAACCGGAGAAGCATTTCTCTGACGCAGAACATTCAACCCCCAGAAGGTAAAGAACATGGTCACCTGCTTGCCCATCGCTGCCGCACCGGAGGCAATAATAAAGGAAGCAATCGTCTTGTCCAGATCACCGCTGAACACAATCATCGTCGTACCCTCCTTGGCTTCAGAAGGCACTGCTGGCAAGGCTTCTCCCGTCACCCTGTTTAACCCTTTACGTACAAGAGCCTTCACTTTCCCTTCCGACACATCCACCGATTCCAGCGTATTCTGCGTCTTGAGGCACCACTGCTTAATATCTGCGGCAAAACCGAAATCCGTAGCAGCAATCTCCAGCTGCTGTCCTTCCTGCATGGACTTTACAGTCTCATATACTTTGAGTATAGGGCCCGGACACTGCAGTCCGCAAGCATCCAGCAACAGCAGCTGCTCCCCGCTGCCGCTTTGTGCCCTGTCATCTAAAGATTCCGGAGAAGTTGGTAAATGGGCTGCCGTATCTGGGCTGCTCTCCTCTGGCGGCAGGATGTCCTTCACTGCCATGACAGCATACGTTTTGTATCCACCATCAACATTCTTCACTCTGTATCCATGCTGACTCAGCATTCTTGCAGCAATATAGCCTCTAAGCCCTACCTGGCAGGATACCGCGATCTCCTGATCCGCTGGAATCTCGGCAAGCCGGTTTCTCAGTTCGGACAGTGGAATGTTTACTGAGCCGGGAATGGAACCTGCCAGCCGTTCCACCTCGTCCCTGACGTCGATGATCAGTCCGCCCTTGGCGGAGAAAGTATCCACCTCATGCCACTGCAGATTACTGACTAATCCATCCACAACATTGGAAGCGGCATACCCGGCCATATTGACGGGGTCCTTAGCCGAAGAATATGGCGGTGCATAAGCCAGCTCTATATCTGCCAGCTCGTTCACTTTCAGCTTGCCGCGAATAGCAGTGGCAATGACATCAATCCGCTTGTCAGCACCGTCTGCCCCCACAGCCTGTGCTCCGTATATATCACCATTATCTGGATTGAACAGCAGCTTCATGGCAATCGGGGATGCCCCGGGATAATAACCCGCATGTGAATTGGGATGGATATGAATGGCCTCATAAGGGACACCGAGAGCTGTGAGCGTCTTCTCATTGTTCCCCGTAACCGCTGAGGTCAGGTTAAAGGTCTTAATGATTGCCGTTCCCAAAGCTCCATCATAGGAGATGGCGTGACCGTTGATATGATCTGCCGCTAGACGGCCTTGCCGGTTCGCTCCCCATGCCAGAGAAACCATAGTGGCGAATCCATGATTGCGGTCCTTGACCTCGATGGCATCGCCGACGGCATAAATATCGGGATCGCTGGTCTGCAGGGTAGAACTGACCTTAACCGCGCCGCGGATTCCCAGCTCTAGACCGCTGTGGCGGGCAAGCTCATTCTCTGGAGTGACTCCAATTGCCATAATGATCATCTCGGTCCTGATCACGTCTCCAGAAGAAAGGCGCAGCATTCCGCCCTGTTGCTCAAAAGCCTCCACTCCCTCATTCAGCCTTACCTCTACGCCGTGCATCCGGAGATGCTCTTCCACAGGTTTGGCCATTTCCGGGTCCAGCGGATTCAAGAGCTGTGCACCGCGGTCAATAATCGTCACCTCAAGTCCACGTTCACGAAGGTTCTCCGCCATTTCCAGTCCGATAAAACCTCCGCCGATAACCGTGGCATGCTTAGGACGCATACTGTCAACATAAGATTTAATCCGGTCCGTATCCGGGATATTTCTTAAGGTGAACACATTCTTGGCCTCGGAGAGACCTGGAATATCAGGCACAATGGGTCTGGCTCCCGGGGACAGAATCAGGATGTCATATGGAATCTCCCCCGTCTCACCCGTACGGACATCACGGTAATGAACAAGTTTATGCTGGCGTACAATTTCCGTTACTTCAGTAAGCACACGAACATCTATGTTAAATCGTTCCTTGATACCCTTGGGCGTCTGAAGAAACAGCTTATCGCGGGAATCAATTGTTTCACCAATATAATAAGGCAGTCCGCAGTTGGCAAACGATACATGCTCCCCGCGTTCAAACAGGATGATCTCATCCTGTTCATTCAGTCTCCGCAGCCTCGCGGCAGCTGTCGCTCCACCGGCAACGCCACCGATAATAATGATTGTTTTACCCATATTCTTATCCTCCTTATAATTATACCCCATGGGGTATATAATATACGGGTGGGGGTATATTGTCAAACACAAAAAACCGCCTATCTCTAGGCGGCTTGTGAAGCAGCGTTTGCTGCTCTCTTGTATTCTATTGGGAAAGACGGGAAGCCAGCTCGTACAATTCCGTATCGAAATCTTTCTTCGTATTCACCACAGTATCGATATCGGTAAGCGTCAGCTCGCCTTTAATAATGCCGCAGCCTTTATCCGATTCACCTTCGAGCAGTTTGCGAACAGCAAAGTCACCCAAACGGCTTGCCAGGTTACGGTCTCCTGGAGTCGGAGTACCTCCGCGCTGAATATGACCCAGAACCGTTACGCGGGCATCCAGTGAAGCATGGCGGTCTTTCAACGCTTGTGCAACGTCTTCGCCCTTGCCTACACCTTCAGCGACAATAACGATACTGTGGCGTTTGCCTCTGGCAAAGTTGTCACGCATCCGGTCAGCCACCTCGTTGAGGTCATAAGGCATTTCCGGTACGAGAATGGTTTCGGCTCCGGAGGCCAGGCCTGCATGAAGAGCAATATCTCCGCAGTGGCGTCCCATAACTTCTACAATGGAGGAACGCTCATGCGAGGACATGGTGTCACGAAGCTTGTTAATGGCATCTACAACTACCCCTACTGCCGTATCAAAGCCAATCGTGTAGTCCGTGAAAGAAATGTCATTATCAATCGTACCCGGCAAAGCCATTGTCTTAATTCCCAGCTTGCTGAGCTTGTTAGCCCCTTTGTAAGAGCCGTCACCACCGATAACTACAAGGCCGTCGATGCCCATTTCGTTCAGGATGTCCGCACCTTTCTGCTGACCTTCAGGCTTCACGAATTCAAGACATCGCGCAGACTGCAGAATGGTACCTCCACGTTGAATAATATCGCCTACACTGCGCAGATCCATCGGGAAAATGTCCCGGTTCAGCAGACCCTGATAGCCGCGCTGGATACCATACACTTCAACCCCGTAAAAAATTGCGCTGCGCACTACCGCGCGAACAGCGGCGTTCATGCCCTGTGAGTCTCCTCCACTGGTCAATACTGCGATTTTTTTAACATTAGTCATCCTGTTTGTTCCTCCTTAAAATTGTGCAGTGCCCATCCCTTCTTGAGGAAATGCGCTCCACGACATCTAATACATGTGTTTGCGGATCCAGCGGCTGTTCACAAAAAAGAACAGTCTGGTCAGCGGGCTCTTTCTCATCAGACGCTTCGATACCGTGCGAACCTCCCGCTGTTCGCTGACTTTCGGATCGGATAAATAAAGTGCCAGAAGCCCCTCAATCACCATGCGGTGCATGGAGGTCTCGGGAAGATTACGGACATCCTTACGGGCCCACTCCACGATGGAAGCGATCCGGTTCAGCATAGTATCTGAATTGTCATAATAATTGCAGAAATTAAGATCACCGCCGGCCCGGTCTTCATCCTGATCGATCAGGTAATCCAACATAATGTGCAATCCGCAAAGATGCGGAAAATACGCAGCACGAATCGAAACCGATGCCGATTTAGTCAGCTTGGGGTCGCAAGAGGCCAGAAAAAGCATAAATACACCCAGCGTGGAACCTGTTGCTGCTGCAAACTCATTCCATTGAAGATGCGGAGCACGCTTTCCCTCTTTCGCCCACCACTCCTTCAGGGCATCTTCCCTGAGTTCGGGGCTTATGTGCTTATAAACCTGCAAATCCGTATACAGTACAGCCAGATCATGAATCTCCGCGACCGCCGAAGCATACCCGGGCAAAAGCGCGGTCATCTCCTGACACTTGCGGACCAGCCTGTACAAATATCCGCCGTCATTCTGCTCGCTGCGCAGCGCATAATAATTAATAGGCTCTGCACCGGGGGTAATTGCGTCCAGCATGGATTGATGCAGCAGCCTGAAATCGGCAGGATCCAGCGAAGTACTGCGATCACATAAGTTGTCCAGATAATCACTGATCGTTTGATATGCGACAATTAACGGAATCAATATATGTCTCATTGACAAATTACCGGCGGCATAAATCCCGCCGCCTTCACAATGAAACTGTTTCGTTTCAATGCTGGCAAGCGCTTGCTTGCGGAGCTCGGGATCGGGAATCCCTTCCGCATCCTGGCGCCAGAAGCCCAGACATTCCCGCACTTCCGGCAGCACGTACTTGTAGACCCTGTTCATAAGCCCAATAGGGCCCCGCGGGCTAAGGTAACGGCCTTGCTCAAATTCACTCAATGACAGTGCCTCCACATTGTTGTCTCCTTATCCAAATCATCATTATTATAATATCATCAACGTATTTGTACAAACAACAAAATCACTTTCGCAAAAGGTTGAAAGATTCAGAAATACCTCAATTTTAACAAACATGCCGACTTTTCTTTATGCTATACTATCCGTATTTGATATCCGGAGGAGTGCAACTTCATGTATTCAGGACGGACCGGCGGCCGGTACAGCGATCAGAACTGGCTGCGATCCTTTATGTTCACACTTTACGGCACAAGTGTGCTGGTAGTTTCGTATTTCCCGCTATTCTATACCCATCTGGGCTTCAGCAGCCCTCAGGTCGGACTGATATATTCTGTCGGACCGCTGATCTCCATTCTTTCCAATCTGTTCTGGAGCATGGTCAGCGACCGGCTGGGCACGATCAAAAAGATCATGGCTATCCTCCTGGCAGGTCAATTGGTAACTGCAATAATGCTGGCTAGGGCCACCGGCTTTACAAGTGTTATGCTTATTATTTCCCTTTTCTATTTCTTCTATTACCCGGTTTTTCCGCTTGCAGACACTATGGCCATCAAAATAGCGCAGCGCCACGGACGCAACTTCATCGCCATACGCGTGTTCGGCTCTCTCGGGTATTCCTTCTTCGCGCTCACCATCGGCTACGTTCTGCGGGCCTTAGGTCCTTCCTACAGCATTACCGTCTGTCTTGTTATCATTGCTGCCGCACTCCTTATCACCTTCGGGCTGAAGGATGCCAAGCGGAATGATGAAGCAACCGGGAGCAGTGTCAGCTCTGGAGAGCCCCCTGTCAAGAGCGGCGGACTTAAAGAAATTTTACTGCAAAAGGAAGTGCTGTGGTTCTTCGGCTGTGTATTCGTACTCGCCCTCGGCCACAGAATGAATGAAGCTTTTCTAACACTCAGCCTGAAAGGAATGAATGCCGGTGATGAAGTCATCGGCTGGGCACTGCTCGCTTCGGCACTTAGCGAAATCCCTGTCTTCTTTTTGCTCAGCAAATATGGAGAAAGATTCAAAGAGCTGCCGCTGCTCGCGATTGGCAGCCTTATGTATGCCTTGCGCTTTCTGCTTATGTCGCTGGCCGATGTTCCAGGGGCCATTATCGCTATTCAGGCGATGCACAGCATTTCGTTCGGAGTTTTTTATGTGACGGCCGTCCGGTACATTACACGGATCATTCCCGACCACCTGCGTGCAACAGGACTCGCTCTCTTCACGGTGGTGTGGTCCAGCGCCTCCGGCCTGCTCAGCGGCACATTCGGAGGCCTGATTTTTCAGGACGCCGGACGAGAAGTTTTTTACCTGGTGGCCACGGGCTTTTCGCTGCTCGCCTTCCTTGGGTTTCTCGGCAAGCATCTCGTTGATGTTGGAGGAGGCCCCGGACGTTATTTTAACCGTAAAATAAAACCTGCCGCCAGCAAGCCGCCGGATTCGCCCTTCCCGCCGGCTCAATAAAACAAGAGACCTTACTGCCCAGACTATGGCAGGTAAGGTCTCTTCTCTATAATAAAAAACCCAAATAAAAAAACACAGTTCCCGAAAGAACTGTGTGTCTTGTAAGTTGATGGTTACCACTCTTGCAAGTGCTTTGCCATAAATCAAATATATATTGCGGCTGACAGCTGAACTGTCCGGCCGTTTCTTATAATTTAACTACGTTAGCTGCTTGAGGACCACGGTTACCGTCAGTGATATCGAATTCAACTGCTTGACCTTCGTCCAAAGTCTTGAAACCGTCGCCTTGAATTGCTGAGAAGTGAACGAATACATCTTCGCCGCCTTCTACTTGAAGGAAACCATAACCTTTTTCTGCGTTAAACCATTTTACTGTACCTTTCAAATGAACAACCTCCTAAAAATAGCGCCATATATGGCGTATGCTTACATTATAACCCAACTATTCCTGCAAAGCAATCCATGAATTTCCTATATTAGTGATTTCATTTGCTTTTCCCTTCCCCGGTGCGTTATCATTGAGCCAAAAGCCAAAAATCGCCAGGGTGGTAATGATAATGATCAAAAAACATGAAATATACAAAACAGACAAGTGGAACATGATGACTGTCGAGGTTCAGGGACGCTACATTATTCTCCGTGAAATTTCTGATCAATGGGGAGAAGAAACGCATACCTTTATGAGCCGTCCGGCCATGATGCAATGGGTCAACAACCGGTTCAACAAAGAATCCTATAAAGATAATGAAGAAGAATACAAGAATATCATCACTGCCTTCAAGCAGGTATAACCGGACATGGATAACGAGAATCTCGTAATATATGTAGTCGTTGTTCTATGCCTTGGAGCTGTGCTGATTATGGGCAGGGACAAGATGCCGCCGCGCATGAAGCGCGGCATGGCCCTGACTGCCGTAATCCTGATTGCCATGGCTTTTGTCTTCATTATTTATAGCTTGTTGGCATAACTTCTGTAAATTGTGCTTAAGCGTTAATAATCAGAATTTGGCAGGGCATACTAAGCCGACTTTAAGATCTAGGAGGCTGCAGTATGTCCTTTCGCGCCAAATCTCTGCCGCTTCTGCTTGCGTTCAGCCTGCTGCCGGGCAACTATTCCGCTTCAGCTGCGCCGCAGAAGATTATGCCTACTACATCCCATCATTCAAGGAGGATTTCTATGGAACAATTATTGAAGAGAAGTGAAGTGCCCGCCGAGAACCGCTGGAAGCTTGAAGATATGTTTGCTTCACAGAAGGAATGGGATGCAGAATACGCTGAAGTTAAAGAGCTGATTAAGAAAACAGCCGATTTTCAGGGAAAGCTTGATTCTTCCGACAAGCTGAAGGCCTGCTTCGAGCTCGATGACCAGCTGTCGTTGCTGACTGAACGCCTCTATGTATATGCGCATATGCGTCAGGATGAAGATACGGCTGCCCCAACCTATCAGGCACTTACCCAAAAAGCGAAAAAGCTTAGTGTCGAAGCCGGAGAAGCTCTCTCTTTTGTAACACCTGAGATTCTGTCCCTGCCGGATGAGACTTTGGACCGGTTCATTGCTGATCCTTCCTTATCGGCTTACACGTTCACTTTGACGGAAATGAAGCGTGAAAAGGCGCATGTCCTGTCCAAAGCAGAAGAAGCCCTGCTCGCCCAGGTCGGCAATATCTCCCAGGCACCGCAGACGATCTTCAGCATGCTGAACAATGCGGACCTGAAGTTTCCCAAGGTCAAGAATGAAGAAGGCAAGGAAGTAGAGCTGACACACGGCAGCTATATCCAGTTCCTGGAGAGCCCTGACCGCGAAGTTCGGCGGAATGCTTTTAAAGCAGTCTACGAAACTTACGGCAAGCAAAAAAACACCATTGCCTCCACCCTTAGCGCAAATGTGAATAAGAACGTATTCTACTCACGTGTGCGCAAGTATCCCTCCGTTCTGGAAATGTCGCTGTACGGTGACAACATTCCAAAAGAGGTATATACCAACCTGATCGACACCATTCACGAAAGCCTGCCGCTGATGCACCGTTACATGAAGCTGCGCCAGAAGCTGCTCGGGGTTGACGAGTTACATATGTATGACCTGTTCGCTCCGCTTGTGGACGAATATAAGCTGGACATTACCTTTGAAGAAGCCAAGAAAATCACCAAAGAAGGCCTGAAGCCTCTCGGCGAAGATTACCTGAGTGTGCTGCAGGAAGGCTATGACAATGGCTGGATCGATATTTACGAGAATGAGAACAAACGCACCGGCGCCTACAGCTGGGGTTCCTACGGCACCCATCCTTATGTGCTGCTGAACCATAACGACAACCTGAACAGCATGTTCACGCTGGCGCATGAAATGGGCCACGCCCTTCACTCCTACTATTCGGACAATGCGCTGAAATACCGGGATGCACAGTACACCATTTTCCTTGCGGAAGTGGCTTCCACAACCAACGAAGCACTGCTGATGGATTATCTGCTGAACAAGTCGACTGATCCGAAGGAAAAAATGTACCTGCTTACCTATTATGCCGACCAGTTCCGGACTACAGTATTCCGGCAAACAATGTTCGCCGAGTTCGAGAAAATCATTCACCAGCGCGCGGAAGACGGCGAATCGCTTACTCCGCAGGATCTTTCGGCTGTGTACTATGACCTTAACGTCAAATACTACGGCAAAGACATGGTTGTGGACAAAGATATCGAAATGGAATGGGCACGGATTCCGCATTTCTACAACAGCTTCTACGTCTACAAATATGCTACCGGCTTCTCGGCTGCAACCAGCTTCGCGAAGCAGATTCTTGAAGAAGGCAAACCGGCGGTGGACCGCTATCTTGGCTTCCTGAAGAGCGGCGGCAGTGACTATTCGATCAACATTCTGTCCAAAGCCGGAGTAGATATGTCTTCTCCTGAACCGATCCGCGAAGCTATGAGCGTGTTCGAAAGCGTGATTGAGCAAATGGAACAGTTGACCAAATAAGGCAGAAAGCTTAGTATTACATTAATCCCTTGCCCTTTGCGGGCGAGGGATTTATATTGTCATACCGTCTAGGAGGAAATCATATGAAATTGCAATGGTCGCTTATTCTCGGTCTTTTCTTCGCTCTGCTTACTGCTGTGTTCGCAGTCATGAACGTCGATACGGTACCGGTTAATTTCGGTTTTGATGTTGTCAGCATCCCGCTCATTCTTGTCATTCTGGGCTGTGCGCTGATCGGTGGAGTCGTCGTCGGTTCTTACGGCATTTTCCGCCAGTATAAGCTGCAGAAGCAGATTAAAGGACTGACAGCAGAGCTGAACAAACTGCGTGACGCAGGCAGTTCACTGGACTCTCTGGGTACACAGTATGACAGCCTTTCCACAGAACACACTACTCAACACTAGGTCTCTATTCCTTAATCATGAACAGGAGGGCTTAACCTTGCTTACCATTCAGCCTAATGAAGACTATATTCTCTCTATTCTCAAAAAACTGCTGGATACTCCAAGCCCCAGCGGATTCACGGCCCAGGTCATGAATCTTGTGGCTGAAGAAGCAGCAGCCTTGAACGTGCCTTTAAGCTGGAACGAAAAGGGCGGCGTTATTCTGACCGTCCCCGGCCTTGATCCTTCGCGCACCATCGGTATCAGCGCCCATGTGGACACCTTAGGTGCTATGGTACGCTCCATTAAACCGAACGGAACACTTCGCCTCACTTCTGTCGGCGGATTTACCATGAGCAGCATTGAGAATGAATACTGCGTCATACATACCCGTACCGGGTTGACCTACACCGGCACCATTTTGACTAGCCACCCTTCCGTCCATGTCTATCCGGATGCGCGCGATTTCAAACGCGTAGAGGAGAATATGGAGATTCGCATCGATGAACTTGTCTCTACCAAGGATGACGTACTGAAGCTCGGCATTGCCGTCGGAGACTTCATCTCCTTTGATGCCCGCGCAGTAATTACGCCGAGCGGTTATATCAAATCCCGCCATCTGGACGACAAAGCCAGTGTAGCCGCTCTGCTCGGCCTGCTGGAAAGCATGAAACGCGAAGGCTGGAAGCCGCTGCACAATCTCTCCCTGCTGATCTCCAATTATGAAGAGGTCGGACACGGAACCGCCTGGATCCCCGGAGAGATCAACGAGTTCATCGCTGTCGATATGGGCGCGATGGGTGATGACCTGAGCTGCAAGGAGACCGATGTGTCCATCTGTGCAAAGGACTCCTCCGGCCCTTACGACTATGCCATGACCGGCCGCCTGATCGATCTGGCGAATAGTCTGGCTATTCCGTTCGCGGTAGATATCTATCCGCAGTACGGTTCCGATGCCTCCGCTGCGTTAAGAGGCGGCAACAACATCCGTGCCGCGCTGATCGGCCCGGGCGTGCATGCATCACACTCCATGGAGCGCACGCACAAGCAGGCCGTGCTCAATACCGCTAAGCTGCTTGCCGCATATGTCGGTACAAACTGAAACCGGCAGCAAGCTGCAGCGGATTTTACGGCGCAAACACTGGCTGATTGCCGTTGCGGTACTGCTCATGCTTATCTTGATTACGGTGATAGCCATTATAATGGCTAAACCGGATACACAGCATGCGGAGGTCTTTGACGGCCTCCCTCATGCCTATTCCTATCTGGAGGCGGAATCTTCGGGTAAGGTTCAGCTGCACATGATGTCGCTGGCACCGGAAGATATTGTCCTGCGTCCCGCCGGTGCCCCCTTGCGGCAAATCGCCGCATATGGCATTAACGGCGGCTTCTTCTATGGGACCGATCTCCTGTCGATAGCCATCATGAATGATAATCCGTCGGGCGGAGCCCGGGGAGCCTACGGCTCCGGCTGGTTCAATGCCAAATACGCCCGCGGAACGATGGTTTGGGACGGCGCAAGCGGCAAGCTGTCAGTGCAGGTCGTTTCTTCCGGCGAGGAACTGGAGGTCAGTGACCGCTCCAACTATTGGGCACAGGGCGGGATCAGCATGAATCTGCAGCATGAAGAGCTGTGGGTGTTGTCTGCTGCCGCAGAACATCTTCCTAATGCCGATGAGCAGCGGATGCGCTCCGGCCTGGTCTACGATAGTGCAGGCAAGCTGTGGCTGATCGTCACTCCAACGCTCAGTACGGCGGAAGAGTTCCGCACAGCCGTACTGCAGCATGTCCCCGGAGAAGGCAGGGAAGGCATCTTCCTGGACGGTGACGGCTCCTCGCAGATGAACGCCGACGAGGCTGTATTGACCGGCGATTCGCGTCCGGTGGTGCAGATGATTGCCGTGGCCGGGGGCAAATAGACGGATTAGCAATTTAAAACATGAAGGCAGGCTCAGTCAGCGGAATCGGACTGGCCTGTTTTTTTAAAAGATAAGAATTTATATGTTTCACGCTATAAATTATCCTTCTATTTCTCGCTGAAACGGATACCGTCCTTTTGAGGACGGCGAAGCCGTTTCCACTTGTTGTGCAAATCAATTTTAATCCATTTTACCGGCAGGGTTGATACCTTGGATCGCCGAATTTATTACTCCGGTCCAGAATTGTGAGCCGCTCCCCGGACCTGGCGATCAGGTAACGGATGATTTCAGTTCCTTCATCTGTATCTACGTCAAAGGACAGGTTGGCTGTAACCCTAAGTCTAGTTGATGTACGACTCGTAACCCGAAGTCTCCGGGGATAGTACGGCAGGGGGCCTGTATCTCCTGCAATCACATACAATCTTCCATTTCTTGTAACAGTCATCAGATTACAGAACATTCTATTGCTCAAAGCAATACCCCAATATCTTCTGAAATAAGCTATCACCTTGGCTCTTGTACTGAATCTCAGCGGCAGCCGTAAATATTCCCTTCCGTCCACTATGATTACTCTGTTAGTATCAGCCGAGTAAAACACTTCAACCCAGACCGACTCCGCATTCTCTATAAACCTTTTCAATTCACTGACAGACTGAGTTATTCTTGGCATAACATCTCCTCCTCCCTATTACTGTATTACGCTAACAGCAATTGGACCGGGTGATAGACTACATAGGTTAAGAGAATTTATCCTCTGTAAAATGAAAACGATAAACTTTCATAGCCGCATATCAAAAAGCAAGCCGGCCTCCGTTAGCAACGGAAGTCGGCTTGCTTTGTATGTTCATGTTCATCTTATTCTCTTACCTGATCCCGGATCTTAAGCTTTGCCGGCGATTCGCTCTGCCAGCTCGTTCAGATACGTCCAGCGCTCCATCAGGCGTTCCAGCTCTGCTTCGCCTTGCCGCTGCTTGTCTACAAGCTCCTGCAGCCGGCCAGAGTCGGCAAAAGCGGCTTCCATCTGCGCGGTGATATCTACCAGATGCTGCTCCGCCAGCTCGATTTGCTCGTCGATCCCCTCATATTCCCGCTGTTCCTTGAAGGTGAACTTCAGCTTCTCCCGGGCTGGAGGGGAGGTCTGCGCATTCTGGCTCTGTTCCGGGGCTGAACTGCGTTTGCCCGCACCCGCTGCTTCGTCTTTGCCATTATCACTGCGGACAGTAACGTTCTTCGCCAGCCACTCCTCATATTCACTGTAGTCACCGACATGCAGCCGGATCTGCCCGTTCTCAAAGGCGATCAGCTTATCCACCGTACGGTCCAGAAAATAACGGTCATGCGATACAGTGAACACTACGCCAGGAAATTCGTCCAGATAATCCTCCAGAACGGCGAGCGTCCCGATATCCAGGTCATTGGTCGGCTCGTCCAGCAGCAGCACGTTAGGCGCCCCCATGAGTACACGAAGCAGGTAGAGGCGTCTTTTCTCACCGCCGGACAGCTTGGAGATGGGTGTCCACTGCATTGCCGGAGGGAACAGGAAACGCTCCAGCATCTGTCCGGCCGTTATGACGCTGCCGTCAGCTGTGCGGATGATCTCCGCCTCTTCCTTTACATATTCGATCGCCCGCATGGTGTCGTCCATATCTTGATGCTCTTGTGTAAAGTAACCCAGTTTGACCGTTGCACCCAACTGAACCTCGCCGCTGTCCGGCTGAAGTTTGCCGGCAATCAGGTTAAGCAGTGTCGACTTGCCGCTGCCGTTCGGACCAACAATCCCTACACGGTCTTGCGGTACGGCGATATAGGTCAGATCTTTAATCAGTGTCCGGCCATCCAGCGCTTTAGTAAGATCCTTCATTTCAATGATTTTGCGGCCCAGCCTGGTCGAAGCCACGGAAATATCCATTGCTCCAGCCGAAGCGCCGCCCTGGCTATCCTTCAACTTCTCAAAGCGGTCGATTCGTGCTTTCTGCTTCGTGGACCGTGCTTTGGCTCCGCGGCGAATCCAGGCCAGCTCTGTGCGCAGCAGATTCTTGCGCTTCTGCTCGGCCGACGCTTCCCGCTCCTCACGGTCCGCTTTCAGCTCCAGGAACCGCGAGTAGTTCGCTTCATAGCGGTACAGACGCCCTCCGTCCAGCTCCAGCATGACACTGGCTACCCGTTCCAAGAAATAACGGTCATGTGTAACCATCAGCAGCGCTCCGCGCCGCTTCTGCAGATACTGCTCCAGCCAAGCCACAGAGTCAGTATCAATATGGTTGGTCGGCTCATCCAGAATCAGCAGCTCGGAAGGAGTAATCAGGGCGGCCGCGAGTGCTACACGCTTGCGTTGTCCCCCCGAGAGCGTCTCCATCAAGGCGTCAAAACGGGTGATGCCGAGCTTCGTCAGCACGGTTTTGGCTTCACTCTCCAGATGCCAGGTTCCGGCGGCATCGATAGATTGCCCGATCCGCACCAGTCTGCCCTCCAGTCCGGCGTCGCCGGGGTTCTTCTCCAGCAGGGCCATAATCTCCATATATTCACGCATGGTAGCAAGCTCAGGATCATCTCCTGCAAATACCTGCTGCAGCACGGTATTGCCTGGTTCATAGGGCGGATTCTGCGCCAAATACTGCACCCGCACACCGTTGCCGATTGCGATTTGTCCTTCGTCGGCGGTATCCAGCCCCGCGATGATTTTTAAAAAGGTCGACTTGCCTGTTCCATTCACACCGATAACACCAATCTTGTCCCGGTCATCCATACCAAACGATGCATCACGGAACAAAATTTTCTCTCCATAACTTTTGGAAAGATGTTCCACGGTCATAATATTCATACGCTGTCCTCGCTTGCCTTATATTTTCATTACCGGATTTATGCTGCCTTAGTTGACCCTATTGGCCGTTTAATAGCCATTCTCCGCATTCAGACTGCCGATTGCCCCGTGAATAAACAGCGCCGCAGCAAATTTTGCCCGCTTATACGCGTCCTCTTCCGTAAAGGAGGGTTGAAACAGAATATCCATCTTCAGCCGGTCCAGCATCCCGATATAGGATTGAGCCATCAGCTCCGGTTCGGAGGCCCCGCCTTCCAGGAGCACCTTCACCACGGCCTGCATATATTCCTCCATAAAAAGCGCCATATAGGCCACCAGCTCCGGGTTGTTGTTGGGAGCCCGGAAGAACAGCTTGGTGTGCTGCTTGCGCTCGTAATAATACATCAGATGATGTTCGGCGATTACCGCCAGCTTCTCTGTCGGAGCTGTACAGTCCTCCAGCTTGTGCTCAAGCTGCTGCATGAAGCCCTCGCAATCGCGGCGGGTAA
This sequence comes from Paenibacillus sp. FSL M7-1046, assembly GCF_038007405.1. Lineage (NCBI taxonomy): Bacteria > Bacillati > Bacillota > Bacilli > Caryophanales > Paenibacillaceae > Paenibacillus > Paenibacillus sp. FSL M7-1046. The sequence continues at coordinate 7,193,612 of NZ_JBBOXB010000001.1, forward strand.
CAGCCATAAACAGCTCTTCCTTGCTTTTAAAATACAAATAGACTGTACCCTTAGCGATTCCTGCATGTTCCGCCACTTCGGACATTTTCGTCTCGTAGAAACCTCCTGAACCGAAAAGCTCATAAGCGGCATCCAGAATGGCAGTATGCTTGTGATTTGCTGCACTGCTCATCCGGTTCACCTCCTGACTATATGGCGCATTGCTGTATTGTTGACTTTCTAACTGGCTGTAAAACCGATCAGCAGCGCGGCAGCGCCGCCGATGACCGAACTCAGTGCATTGACCGCGTCGTTGTCCATCCAGCGCCAGCCCCGGGCATACACCGTGCGCTGACCGCAATGCTGCGAGGCTTCCACCTCGCGGCCGCATTTGGTGCAGCGGTTCATCCGCTGCACTGTAGCGCCCAGGATCGAGTCGGCGAAAGCGCCGGCGAGACCGCCCACAAGTCCGGCGAGCGCAAGCCGCAGGAAGGAATGGTCCGGCATGCCGGAGGCCGCCCGGAGCGCCCAGGAGGCAACTCCAATGAAGGCTCCGCCTGCGGCAGCGGCCAGAGTGCCCGGCAGCGATACGCCGCCGGAGGTTCCTGCCTGGAGGATTTTGCCCGTGAGCACCGACCGCGGAGGTTTCTTGGACAGCGTACCAATTTCTGTGGCCCATGTATCCGAGGTCACGGTTGCCATTACGCCGATAAAGAGAAATCCCCAAATCTCCAGGGGATAAATGGCATTCAGCAAGACGAGCAGCATGCCCATTCCGCCGTTGGCAAATACTTGCCCGGCATCCCGGCGTCCTGTCTTGTCATACGTCAGCTCCAGTTCGGCCTTATTCTCATGGTGAAGTTTGGATAACATACTGGAAGAGATGAAGAACAGCAGCAGGATGCCGAACCAGAAGGCATTTCCGGCACCAAAATAAATGGTCCCCATAACAACCGCCGCCAGCATGCCGGACAAGCTCAGCGACTGTTTGGCATAAGCCGCTCCGGCGACCAGCAAAGCGCCGCAGGCACCGATCACCCATAACATAGATTCAACTCCGCTTCTGCAAGAATAAGCATCTTCCGGAGACGAATCTCCGGAAGACGAAGACTGATTAAGGTTAACCGATCAGGCAGGTGCCCATAAGCTTCTCGCCCCAGTACAGCTCAAAGGAATCGCCTGAAACAACCGGACCTACCCCGGCAGGGGTACCCGTGAATATCACATCATCTTTGCCAAGCCCGTAGCGGGCAGCAATGAATTCAACAATCTTTTGCAGCGAGAAAATCATGTTCTTCACATTCCCGCGCTGCACTTCCACCCCATTCTTCAGCACGGTGAAATCTGTTGCTTCCAGCTCCTCCTGCTCGGGAAAAGCAATATAAGGGGTGAGCGGAGCAGCGTTCTTGAAGCCTTTGGCAGCCGTCCATGGCAAGCCTTTCTTCTGCAGATCATTATGCACGTCACGCAGGGTGAAATCCAGGCCGAGTGCCATGACATAAACCAGTTCCTCCACGCTCATGCCCGGTACATAATCACGCGCGATGCGCAGTACCAGTTCACCTTCATAGTGAATAAGTCCGGCATCCTGCGGGAGATGAATAATGGCCTTATCGAGAGATACCGCTGCATGGGAGGGCTTCAGGAAGATCAGCGGCTCCACCGGAACCTGGTTTCCCAGCTCCTCGGCATGTAATTTATAATTGCGTCCAACGCAGTATATGTTATTAACATCTGCACACATTATAATCAGCTCCTTTTCCCGTCAATTGGTAATGTCCTTAAGCTTTCAGAAAAGTTTCGCCCCAGATATCCGGACGGTTCGTACAGATCATAATATCGGAATGCATTTCAGCCAGACGGCGCATCTCCTTCGCCTTGTTCACCGTCCAGGCCATCGTTTTGACACCGCGTTCGGCAAGCTGCTTCGCCAGTCCCGGATTCAGCCGTGCAAAGCTGATGGACAGAAAGGAGCAGTCCAGCTCCTTCAGCTTACGGGCGGGATCACCGGTTCTGGAATCATAAATCAGACCGGTGCGAAACCGCGGATCCAGCTCCTTGATCCGCTGCAATGCCCCGGCATCAAATGAGGTCAGCACAACATCATCCCGCATCCCTGTGGAAGAGACAAGGTCAATGACTGCCTTCTCCAGACCCGGATACATATCACCGCTGGTCTTCAGTTCAATATTCAGGCGCAGCCGTCCGGAAGCAAGCTCAAGCACCTCTTCCAGCGAAGGGACCCGTTCTCCCCGGAAGGCACGCCCTTTCCAGCTTCCCGCATCCAGGCGCCGGAGATGCTCAAATTCCATGTTCTTAATCTTGCCGTGTCCGTTCGTCGTCCGGTCCAGCGTAAAATCATGGATGACGACTGGCACCCCGTCTCTGGTGAGCTGAACATCAATTTCCATCCAGCGTACATAAGGCAGAGCAAGCGCCATGCGAACGGCTGCGAGCGTATTCTCCGGTGCTTTCCCGGAGAATCCACGGTGGGCTACACACATGTTTTTCATCATAAGTACCTCCAGCAGAAGTATGGTCTGTCTCCGGATTCCCCCGTGAATTCTGCAGGGACCGGTGCGAGCTGCTTACGACTATCTTGTTGGTTTAGCCCTATTTGCCGGCTTGTACGACGGTTCCGTCGTTTCTGATGGTTACGAGTCCTGAAGATAAGGATTGAACTTTATTCAGCAAAAGCTGTCCATCCACATCATTCATAGGCACCGGCTGGCCTAATTCGGCGTCCATCGGGCTCAGTTTCAACGAACACTCGCCTTTGACAGTGCATTGTGCCTGAAAAACAGCGGTCTCCCACGTAGCAGGAACCTTGGACCGTGTGAAAATAAAATTGCCTGTGCTGTAAGCGATCCATTTGCCCTTGTACGGCTCTATCCCCTGCAGCACATGCGGGTGGCCACCCATCACCAGGTCTGCTCCGGCATCAATAAAGCTGTGTCCCAGCTCCTGCTGGGTCGCATCATATTGTTCAACCCGTTCCTTCCCCCAGTGGACAACTACAACGACCAAGTCAGCCTTCTTCTTGGCAGCGGCGATGGCCTTAAGCCCTTCTCTGCTGTCATAGACAGAAGCAACACCGGGCTTCTTCGCTCCGGCGATCCAGTCTGTATGAGGAATGACACGTGTGAAGCCAAGCAAGGCTATCCGGATTCCCTGGCGCTCAAAATATTGGGTCGTATAAGCTTCCTTGCTGTCGGCTCCTGCTCCTACATAAGGAATCCCCCGCTTGCTGAGGTTGCTCAAAGTATCCAGCAGACCTTGCTCCCCTTGATCCAGCGTATGGTTATTGGCAAGATTTACCGCATCCACACCGGCTGACTTCAGCGCATCCAAGGCCTCTGGCGCTCCCTTGAATACAAACTGCTTGTTCTCGGCGCTCACGCCACCCGTAGTAATCGGTGTTTCCAGATTCACTACGGTGAGATCATCCTTCTTAAACATTCCATTCAGGGCAGAATAGGAATAATCATACCCTTTCTTCTGGAGCAGTTCCCCGACCTTGCCGGCAAAAATGACGTCCCCGGCAAAATTCAGCGTGACTGTGTCTCCGGCATTCTCCGGCAACCCGGAAACCGCATCGCCGGTATTCTGGCCGCCAGCTCCGCCATCTCCATCGTCTCCGGAACCTATTGCAGTCTCTGGAGCTCTGCTAGCCTCGGGGGACGCCGTTGCCTCTGCTATATTCTCCTGTGCCGGTGAAGCCTCTGGAGAGGGTTCTGGAGTAGGTTCAGCACTAGCTGTGACCTCAGGAGTTACGGTCGCCGTAGCTTCAGGCTCAGGTGTCACGGCGTCCGGTGAGGGCGAAACTACCGCCTCTGACGGCGGTGGCGGGGCAGCATTCTCTTTGTCGTGATCTCCAATAAAATAATAGGTTAGCATAGCGGTCATCAACAAAAGCAAACTTACGTTGGTCCACGCCCAAACCCTTCTGCGCCGGCGTTTAGTGCTGCGCTTATTGTTCTGTCGTGTGCGTGATCTCGGCGGATACATGGGTACAAACAATCCCCTTTGCCTTTAAATTGGTTCTATTATAGCATAACTCATGCTGCTCCCTCCAAGATAGCCGGACGGGAATTCTATAATAAAAAAACGGTGAAGCGCCACCACCTCCGCTTCACCGTTTGGTTCTAACCTCTGGATGCGCCCACAGGTGCGGGCTGCTTGTTCAAGCTTCCGGCTGCGGCTTCAGCCGTCTCCTTGGCCTGTTTGATGCAATCAGGCATCCCGATGCCATCATAGCCGGCGCCAAAAGCATAGACGCCCGGGAGCTTCTGCGATAGCTCACTGCGCAGCCCTGCGATACGGCCGGGATGGCCGACCGGATACTGCGGCATGGAATGCTTCAGCCGGGTAATCTCCGTGAAGAGCGGCTGTGCGCCCACTCCCATAATTTCCCGCAGATCCTTGCGCACCAGCTCCGCAAGCGCCTCATCCGGCAGCTCAACATTCTGTTCATCGCCTGAACGGCCGACATAACAGCGCAGCAGCACCTTGTCCTCAGGGCTTGTATGCAGCCATTTGGTAGAAGTCCAGGTGCAGGCGGTAATATTGCGCCCTTCCTTACGGGGAACAAGGAACCCCGAGCCGTCATATTCCGTAATGATATCCTTCTTGGCAAAGGCCATTACCACATTGGCTACCGATACATAGTTGACGTTATCCAGTGCGGACACATCCACATGGGGACGGAGCAGCTCAGCGGCAGCAAAATTCTGCACGGTGACGTATATATCGTCAGCCAGCAGCGTTTCGCCGTTATCCAGCTCTACCGCGTAGCGCGGAACGGATTCGGCTGCAGAAGAGCGGCCGCTATCTGTGCGGACGGTAATACGGGCGGCACCTGTTCCGGTACGCTGCTCCACATCATGCAGTTCATGAATCAGGGCATGAACCATACTTTGCAGTCCTTTACGAAAGGTCAGGAAGGCGCTTTTTTTGGTGCCGGTATGCGTCTCGACAGGCTTGCGGCCCGTAGTCATCCCGCGGATAAGACTGCCGTATTGGCGTTCCACCTCACCAAACTGGGGGAAGGTTGCCTGTAGGCTGATCTTGCGCATATCTCCGGCATATATACCGGCAAGCAGAGGTTCGGTCATATTCTCCAGCACCTCAGTGCCAAGACGGCGCTCAATCAGCTGGCCGAGCGATTCATCTTCGCTGCTCCGGCGCGGCGGAAGAACGAAGTCCAGCATCGCCCGCATTTTGCCGCTGAATGACACAAGCCCGCTCTTCAGGAACGGCTTCAGCTCTGTAGGAATGCCGAGAACAAGCCCCGCCGGCATCGGGTGGAGTTTGCCGCGCTGCAATATGTACGTCTTTTTGGCATTCGGATTGGTGGTGACCAGCTCATGATCAAGCTTCAGCTCCTTGGCCAGATCGCTCATGGCCGTTTTGCGGGCCAGAAAAGAATCCGGCCCTTTCTCAACGACGAAGCCGTCACGTTGCAATGTTTCGATCTTGCCTCCCAGCACCTTCTCCTTCTCGATCAGCACAATATCCGGCTGTACGCCGGCTTCCCGGTAGTGTTTGCGAACGTAAAAAGCGGCGCTGAGGCCGCTGAGGCCGCCGCCGATGATGACTACCTTACGGGGGGAACCCGTCATGACTGGCTCACCTTCAGTTGACTGGCTTTGGTGCGCACCACATCGCTGAGGACCGACATATAGGCCGGGTCGCTGTTCAGCGAATCGGTGCGCATCAGCCGCAGATCCAGTTCCGAAGCCAGTGCCTGAGCCTCAATGTCGAGGTCATACAGCACTTCCAAATGGTCGGAAACAAAACCGATCGGGGCAGACAACACGTATTTCACCTGAGCTTCGCCAAGCTCACGCAGCGTATCCAGAATGTCCGGGCCCAGCCAAGGCTCAGCCGTTCTGCCCGCGCTTTGCCAGGTAAACTGCCAGGAGGTTACACCGGCCTGCTCGGCAATCGCTTTTGACGTTTCCAGCAGCTGATCCCGGTACGGATCGCCCATGGCCAGAATCCGTTCAGGCAAGCTATGGGCGCTGAACAATACACGAACCTCATCCCGGGCGGCGCCGGTCTCTTCAAAGAGGTCAAGCTTGGCAGACACTCTGCGGGTGAGCACATCAATCAGCTCGGGATGCAGATGATAGCTCTCCACAAATTCCATGTTGACTCCGCTGGCTTCAGCTTTTTCCCTGGCACGTTTAATGTAGGTTCCTACACTCATTACCGAATAATGGGGGGCAAGTACAATCCCGACCGCCTGGGTGATGCCATCCCGCGCCATAGCTTCAACACCGTCTTCGATAAACGGGTGCGCATGCTTAAGCCCCTGATAACACATATATTGAACATCCTCACCGCTATGGCCGCTGTTGAGCGCCTCCTGCAAAGCCTCCACCTGCCGGTCCGTGTTCTCTCTAAGCGGGAAAACCCCGCCGACAATGGCCTCATAACGGTCCTTCAGTTCTTTCAGCTGCTCGGCTGAAGGTGCATTGCCGCGCCGGATGTGGGTGTAATAAGCCTCTACACCCTCCAAACTTTCAGGCGTGCCGTATGACATCACGAGAACTCCGATTTTTGCTGTCACAGATTCCATCCCCTTTTACGAATAATGTCCATACTCTGCAATCTGCTGTTCATCCTAAGCTCTTGGCTGTGCAGCTTCCTTCAGCGCCTGCTCCGAGTACTCGTGCACATACTCAGTCAACTCCCTTAGCGTGTCCAGAGAAGCCTCGGGAAATAAGCCGTGACCCAGGTTGAAAATATACCCCGGCTCCCGGATGCCTTCATCAATCAGTTCCTTGGCCCGCTCCTTCAGTACCTCCATCGGTGCTGTAAGCAGATAAGGGTCCAGATTACCCTGGATCGCAAATCTGCCGCCTGTTCTTCGTCTGCCTTCACTCAGGCTCACACGCCAGTCGACTCCGATGACATCGGCCTTAAGATTCGTTAGGCTTGGCAGCAGTTCGCCGGAGCTTACGCCGGGAAAATAGATCTTAGGTACATCGAGATCCGAAAGTTCGGCAAAAATACGCGTAATGGTTGGCAGGACATATTGTTCAAAATCACGGGGAGCCAGAGCTCCTACCCAGCTGTCGAACAGCTGGAACGCTTTACCGCCGCTGCGGACATGGGCACGCAGATAGGCGATCACCATATCTCCCAGCTTCTCCATCAGCTTCTCCCAGACCCGGGGCTGGCTGAACATCATCTCTTTCGTGCGGTGATAGCTCTTGGAAGGCCTGCCTTCGATCAGATAGCTGGCAATGGTAAACGGCGCGCCTGCAAAGGTAATCAGCGGCACCTCCAGCTCCTTGTCCAACATGGCAATGGTCTTGAGGATGTGGCTGAGATCCCCTTCTACATCAATCGGCTTCAATCTGTCCACATCGGCTGCGGAAGCAATCGGATTCTCGATTACCGGTCCGATATTCTTGACGATGTCGAATTTCACGCCAAGCGACGCCACCGGATTCATAATGTCGGAATAAAGGATCGCCGCATCCACGCCCAGCTTGCGAACAGGCATCAGAGTTACTTCCGCTGCAAGCTCAGGCTGGCTGCAGATTTCCAGCAGCGAGTATTTCTCCTTGATTTTACGGTACTCTGGATCATAACGTCCGGCCTGGCGCATGTACCATACGGGAACATGGTCTGTCTCTTGCTTCTTACAGGCACGGATAAAAGTGTCATTGTAGGTCATCATAAGATCTCCATTAGATTTGATAGGTTATTTGTAAACACATATAACTTATTATGCCCTTTTTAAAAGTAGGTAACAACCACTCCACCCTTCATGGAATGACAATCCCATGACATTACTATGACAAGTGTTGCACCGTCCAGCCAAAAAACTATGATATACTGATAGAATGTCAATTTTTCGTGAATATTTTCTCTTTGAATCCTCTGAAAGGAAGTGAAAGCACTTTGAAGAATTGGGAGACATGGAAAGTCAACCTCATGGTGCTTTGGTTTGGCCAATTCCTGGTAAATGCCGGGATGACCATGATTACCCCGTTCCTGTCCCTTTATCTTGCCAAAGATCTGGGAGTGCAGGGTGATCATGCAATCGGAATGTGGGCCGGGCTTATTTTTGCCGCGAACTTTCTGACCTCATTTCTGTTCCAGCCGTTGTGGGGCAAGCTGGCCGACAAATACGGCCGCAAAATCATGCTCCTGCGCTCCAGCTTCGGCATGGCGATCGTCATTGTGCTGATGGGATTTGCACAGTCTCCAATGCAGCTGCTGCTGCTCCGTTTGCTGAACGGAACCATCTCCGGCTTCAACCCGGCCTCCATCGCGCTCGTCTCGGGAACGACACCTAAACCCCGGATGGGCTTCGCCATGGGGCTGATGCAGTCCGGGTCGGTTGCCGGTACTATTCTGGGACCGCTGATCGGCGGGGCGCTGGCTGACTGGATCGGGTTCCGCCCGATCTTCTATGTCGTCGGGGCGCTGCTGTTCGTCGCCTCGCTGCTGGCCTTGTTCCTCGTCAAAGAGAAATTTGACCGGGTCGAGGCTGCGCAGGTTCCGCAGGTTTCCGTAATGGAAGGCTTCAAGGAGCTGGCCAAGGTTCCGCAGCTTCCGGCCTTGTTCGGCGTTACCTTTCTGCTGCAGTTTGCAATGATCAGCCCGATGTCACTGCTGCCCCTGTATGTGGAGAAGCTGCACGGCTCCGCTGTGAACATCGCCTTCTGGGCAGGAATGGTCAGCGCGGTTACCGGCATCTCCAATATGCTGGCCTCCCCGGTACTGGGCAAGCTGAGCGACAAAATCGGCGCCCACCGGATCTTAACCTTTGCGCTGATCGGAGCTTCGCTGTTCCTGATCCCGCAGGCTTTTGTAACCAGCGTCTGGCAGCTGATTATTGTCCGTTTCCTAATGGGCGTCTTCATGGGGGGGCTGCTTCCGAGCGTCAATGCACTTATCCGTTCCTATACGCCTGATGGCAAGGAGAGCCGGGCTTTTGGCTTCAACAGCAGTACCTTGGCCCTTGGCAATATGCTGGGAGCGGTGATCGGCGGATTCCTGTCGGGCTATATCGGTATTGAGGGCCTGTTCATCATCTCCGGCTGCTTCCTGCTGATCAATACCGTCTGGGTACGGCTCAAGCTGTATAAGAATACGGAGCCGCGGCTATTCCGCTAGCATAGGGAGTAATCCGGCAGGTACCCTAAGCGCAAATCCGGTGTTTACTTTACTACCGCCAAAGCCAGTCCGTCATAGGCGGGGAGCAGTGTACTATTCAGGCGTGGATCAGCCGCTATCATTTCGTTGAAACGGCGCATCGCCTGCACGGCGGGTCCGTTCTTGTCCGTGTTCAAGGTGCGGCCGCGCAGGAAGATATTATCCCCGGCGATGACCGCACCCGGCGAGGCCAGCCTGATCGCATATTCGAGATAATTCGGATAATTCTCCTTGTCGGCATCAATGAAAAAGAAATCAAAAGTCCGGCCCTCCGCTTCGAGCAGCTTCAGGCTGTCCAGCGCAGGGCCGATTTTATATTCCACCGTATCGCCGAATCCGGCCTGCTGCAGGTGGCGCTCGGCCAGTCCGGCATATTCGGCCTTCAGCTCAAGCGACGTCAGGCTTCCGCCGTCCGCTAGTCCGCGGCACAGGCAGATGCCGCTGTACCCGCCAAGCGCGCCGATCTCCAGAATGTTCCTCGAACGGGACAGGCCCACCAGCATGGTGAGCAGCCGTCCATAACCCGGAGCGATGGACACCTCAGGCATGTGGTTCCCGGCGATTGCTTTCTTCACTTCAAGCAGCATCTCATCCTCTGTATAAAGCTGTTCGCTGTATTCTTCTTGGTTAGGCATATGTATTCTCCTTTAGTTCATGTTGTGAAGTCCCGCGCATTCCCCTATACTTAGAAGGATCAGCTGCGCCGTCCTTGACGAGGCGCATATTTAGAATGCCGGCAATACGTTGTATCGCCTTCCGGTAACTACCTTATTGTACTGGCATTGCGTTACCATCTACAAGTTAAACGGAGTTGAGAGCATTTGGGCAAATTACAATTGATCGCCACCGCCCCCATGGGGCTGGAGGCTGTAGTAGCACGCGAATTAAACGAGCTGGGTTATGAGACCACCGTCGAGAACGGACGGGTATTGTTCAGCGGAGATTATATTGACATCTGCCGCTGCAATTTATGGCTGCGCACCTCAGACCGTGTACTCGTTAAAATGGGCCAGTTTCCGGCCAAAACCTTCGATGAGCTGTTCGAAGGCGTCAAAGCGATCAACTGGGAGGACTGGATTCCCGAGAATGGGGAATTCCCTGTGGAAGGCCGCTCGCATAAATCCCAGCTTACCAGCGTACCCGCCTGCCAGGGGATTGTCAAGAAAGCCATTGTCGAGAAGCTGAAGCTTTCGTACCGTACGGAATGGTTCCCGGAAAATGGACCGCGTTATGTGGTTGAGATGATTCTGCTGAATGATATCGCCCTGATCACGCTGGACACGACCGGCCCGGCGCTGCACAAACGCGGCTACCGCCGTCAGGCTACAGAAGCGCCGCTGAAGGAAACGATGGCAGCCGCCCTGATCCAGCTTAGCCGCTGGAACGGCCACCGTCCGCTGTACGATCCTTGCTGCGGCTCAGGCACGCTGCTGATTGAAGCGGCGATGATCGCCTGGAACATCGCGCCGGGACTGCGGCGTTCGTTCCCTTCCGAGCATTGGCCGGAAATCCCGAAACGTCTGTGGGAGGAAGCCCGCGAGGAAGCCTTCGACGCCGTGCGCGATGATTATCCGCTGCAATTAACCGGCAGCGACATTGATCCTGCGGCGATTGAAATTGCCGAAGCCGCCGCCAAAAGCGCCGGTCTCGCCGGTGAAATCACCTTCAAGAACATCGCTGCCGCGAAGGCACGGCCGGAAGGCGAATACGGCTGCATCATTACCAATCCGCCTTACGGCGAACGGCTCAGCAACGACAAGGAAGTCGAACGTCTGACCCGCCAGTTCGGTGAAATGATGCTGTATCTCCCGACATGGTCCTTCTTCGCCATCAGCCCGTCGAAGGAATTCGAGCAATTGTACGGCCGCAAGGCGGACAAGCGCCGCAAGCTGTATAACGGGCGGATCGAATGCCAGTATTATCAATACCTTGGGCCGCTCCCACCGCGCAACCCTCAAAGCTGATTACGATACGGTGCTGTCTCACAGACTGTACAAGAAAACCGGACAGCGATCCTCCAGTAACGGATGGATCACTGCCCGGTTTTTTTAGATATTTCCAACGAGGCTGTTCCCATAAGCCAGATCATGGTTTTTGGAACAGCCTCGTTTTTTGTGTGAAAGATGCTGGACTGCCTAGAACAACAATTTATCCGGATCGGTGCCGATCCGCTCCCCGGCATCCAGTCCGCTGATCGCAGCCAATTCCTCCTGTGACAGCTCGAAATCAAAGATTTCGCTGTTCTCCTTAATTCTGGACGGAGTGACCGACTTCGGAATAATCACGATACGGCTCTGAAGCCCCCAGCGCAGAATAACCTGTGATACGGTCTTGCCATGCTTGTCCGCGATGTTCTTCAGCAGCTCATTCTCCTGCAGTCTGCCTTTCATCAGCGGAGCCCACGCTTCGATCTGAATGTGATGCTGTGCGCAGAAATCATGCAGCTCCTTCTGGATAAACCGCGGATGCAGCTCCACCTGATTGATGACAGGCACGGTGTCACTGTCCTTCAGCAATTCCTGCAGATGATGGATCTGGAAATTGCTGACTCCGATCGCCCGGACGCGGCCTTCCTGATTAAGGCGCTCCAGTGCACGCCAAGTCTCTTTATATTTATCCTTGCCCGGCCAATGGATCAAATAAAGGTCGATCACATCCAGTCCCAGCTTCTTGCTGCTGGTCTCAAAAGCCCGCAGGGTCGTATCATAGCCCTGATCACTGTTCCATACCTTTGTGGTCACGAACAGGCTGTCCCGGTCTACGCCGCTGGCGGCTATCGACCGGCCCACTTCCTCTTCATTGCCGTATACCGCTGCGGTGTCTATGCTCCGGTAACCCAGCTCAAGAGCGGTCGTGACGGCCTTTGCGACCTCCTCGCCCTCTGCTTTGTAAGTGCCGAGACCAAACCAGGGCATGACAACCCCGTTATTCAGAATCGTTCCGTCGGTAAGATGCTTCATACAGTATCATTCCCTCCTATGTATAGATCAGTTTAGACAACAGGTTCATTATACCATGTGCCTCCCCGGTACCCAAACCAGGCAGAGCTTGAGCGGATCGGGCAGAACTGGAAAGGTCCCGCAATGACTGAATAGGACACCTCTGCAAATTTAAAAAATAAAAAGCCCCCGCTTTGTCAGCGGAGGCGAATTTTGTTGTGGATGACAAGTGGTCGGCTAAACAACCGTTCGATTGCCACCCCTCGTGATATATGACGGAGTTATTCCTTAACTGCCGGCTGCTTGACAAAGGCTGCGGCTTTCGCCAGCACCTCATCTTCAGTCGGAGCACTGATGTAACGGCCGTTGATATAGATAAAGGCCCGCTTGCCGCAAGGTCCGCAGTAGGACTTGCAGCCAATCTTGATCTCCGCATCGGGAGCCATCTTGCGCAGCTTGGGAAGAATGCTTTTCATTCTCGTGTAATTGCATTGATCGCAAATTTGTATTTCGTTAGCCATAAAGCAACCCTTCTTTATGTCCGTAAGGTACGGGCGAACGTTTAGTGATCGCCATGATTTCCTTTAGACGGATTAGTGATGACAAAACCTTCTTCAGGGAAATACAGGTAATCAATCTTCACGCCATCCAGCAGCGGCTGGTTCGGATCGAGAATCACATCGATCTCCTTGTCCGTGGATACTACCACATCATTCTCTTTAGGCGTGTCCAAATCCAGACCGTAGTGGGCATGGTCGCCGTGAGCGTGGGTAATGGCTACGCGCAGCTTGAGCTCGCTGTTGCCTTCAAGCTCCATTGTTTTCTTTATCACTTTAGCCGCATTGCGGGTAATTTTGACGTTCATCCTCATCCATCTCCCAGGCATCTTAAATTTAAATACTCAATAATTTATTTTAAGGAAAGTAACCTGTAAAAGCAACCATATCGGCGAAATAGATCAGAATGGAGCGTAAAAAGATTCTCTAAAAATTCATCTTCCGCTCTTCAGGGCAGGATATTTGCGGTCCATCCGTGATACAAACCAGCCCATCAGCAGCATCGTCACACCAATGTCGTCAATCGGCAGAAACGGCATAAAATCGGGAAGCACCCAGTAGAGCAGCACCGGTATAGTGAACAGCAGCTTGTCCCCTATCGTTACATTGGGAGAAATGACATACTGCCAGGAATTACGGAAGATATGGGACCATTGTTTAAGCGAAAGCAGTTTTCTGAATTTCATGACGGTCCTCCTAATAATGATGTAGGTAATATATTGAATCCAGACACTCGGATAATATTGGTCAGGGCTTAATCAGCAGTTATATCCATAAAAAAGGATTCAGCCGCAAAGCACGTATAGGAATGACTGCGGCCGTACCCTTTGCTGTTATATTACGCAAATTTACAAAGTTTGTTTCATTTTTATTTCAAATTTGAGAGTATAGCACCCAAAATAAGCCCGGTTTCCAGCGCCATGTCTTCAAAATCAGCCAGCGGCAGCGGATTTTTGCCGATTCCCAGCTCCACCGTGAAGCCCGGCTTCCGGAAGCGTTGAATGAACCAGTCCTTATAACCGGCATCGCTGCCGCTCAGCTCAACGGCCCGGTAGCCGCTCGCCGCTGCCAGCCTTGCCGCCCATCCCTTGCTCTCCGGCGGCTCATATCCCCGGTAGTTCCAGTAGATCTCTCCGCCCTGGCTGTGCAGAGATACGGCTGCATCACCGGGATACTGCTCCGCCAGCGCCGCCAGCGCGGCGGCTTCCGGCTCACTGAGCGGCGCCGGTCCGCTGTAGTCCCGCGGGGCAGGACCCGGCACTCCCCGGCGCGCCTTTTCCTCTTCCCAGTGGGCCGGAAACTGATCCCCCAGGTCTACGCCGCGGATGTTAGCCTTCCAATGCCGGAAGCTCCGCCGCCCGCAATTCCATTGCAGCAGCTCCTCATAGTGGGGCTGGCCGGGCAGCACCCCCTCCTGCACCAGCTCCACCCCATCCGGATTAGCCATAGGTACTGCCCACAAGGTCCAATGCTTATGCCACTCTTCGGGGCGGTGGCCGTGCCAATCCCTGCCTGCATCATACGCAGCGGCATATTGTTCGATGAACGACATCAGGCACGGCGAGGTCAGCCACTCGTTGGCATGCAGTGCAGCGTTGACGTGGAGGTGACGGGGCCCGCTGCCTATCCGCAGCAGGTGGAGCGGCTTGCCGAGCACACTTGCGCCGATGCTGCCCCTTGTAACAAACGGGTACTTTGCCACCAGCTTGCCGATATCCTGCTCGACATCCTCCGGACCATATTCGCTGCGTACAGACACTACTGACCGCGAAGCCGCCGGAGGAATAACCAGCACTTTGCCCGGTATGCAGCAGCGGCCTGAGGTCACTCCGGGATTCAGCATTTCAAGCTCCTCTATGCTCACATCAAATAAGGCGGCGATCAACCCGGCGTCATCCCCCTCCTGTACAGAATAACGTCTGCGCGGAGCGGAAGGCAGAAACAGGATTTGGCCCGGATATAAATAAGGCTGCCTGCCGGCCCATGGGTTTCCTTGAATTACATGCTCCGGTGTAAGTCCATGCCTGGCGGCAATTCGGCTAACGGTATCTCCCCTGCGGGCAATATATTGCTGCATATGTCTCATCCTCTCGGCCCTCTAGTTGCCGTCGTCCCTTGCCGCCCGGGCGGACAATACCCGCGGAGACAACGGGACACAGCCCTCACCCCTATTGTATGCAGCCCCTACTGCCCTGCATGAAAGAAATGAGCACAGTTCACCCCTTCCGCACAAATAAATGTAAACGCATACAATGAATCCTGAAGTATCGCAAATATTCACTTGTGCAGGACAAAATCACCCTGGCAGGTGAATAAGGTCTTGGAGGTTACGAAAAAAAAGACCCGGAGTGATACCTCCCGGTCTATCATGAACGCCCTTGATTCTGAAATTTCCGAATCTGAGGGATTGTCCCTATTGTTTCCTCACAGCAAAGCCTATAACGAAGATACCTGCCACACAACGGGAGTGCGCTTGATCTGTTCTCCAAGCCAGTCGCGGGCGATCCGCTGGAACATCTCGGCATCTCCGCTGCAGAAAAATTGATGAATCGGACTTTCATCCCCGCGGGCAAGCTTGCCTTTGTCATATAGGATCGTGCTGATCTCCCGCGCGGTTTCATCCGCGGAGCTGATCAGCTTAACACCGGGTCCCATGACCTTGCCAATCGGATCTACCAGGAACGGGTAGTGGGTACAGCCCAGAATCAGTGTATCAATCGGTTCATACTTGATCCCGTTGAGCGATTCCGCCACCGCCGCTTCGCTCTCCGCCGTGCGGAACAACCCCTGCTCGACATAAGGGACAAGCGCCGGGCAGGCCTGACTGACTACCTTAACAAATGGAGACAACTCCTGAAGCGCTGCGGTATAGGCTCCGCTCTTAATGGTTCCGATGGTGCCAATTACGCCGACCTGGCCTATTTTGGTTGCGCTGATCGCCGCACGGGCACCGGGATGGATGACTCCAATGACAGGAATGGACACCTTGGCAGAGATATAGTCAAGAGCTGCCGCAGTTGCAGTATTGCAGGCAATAACGATCATTTTAGGATTAAATTGAATTAGATAGTCCACGATTTGCTCGGTGAACAGTTTCACTTCCTCGGTTGAACGGGGTCCGTAAGGGGCGCGGGCAGTATCTCCAAAATAGATGATTTTCTCCCGCGGGAGCTGTCTCATTACTTCTTTGACAACCGTAAGTCCCCCCACACCCGAGTCCAATATTGCTATAGCTTGCTGCACGAACACACCGCTTCCTTTTACTTGTTTTGTGTAGCTTATGTAAGGCTTAAACAAAGTGTACCTGGCCTTCAGCCCCAATTGCAGATAATACTCCTTTTGCCGTTACAGTTCAAGAGAAGCATTGATCGGCTCCGGTGTCCAGCCCAATATTCCACTGTTGTTCCAGCCGCCAAGAGCCACCTTCCGCCACGTTGCGAAAAGCGGCTCTTGGCCGGAAGCGCGTATATTATTAGGATTCCCTGAGAATGGCCTATCCCGTGAAATCAGGCGATCTCACCGTTGCCTTTGTCATCCTTTACTTCATCCTCCAGAACGACTTCAATCTCCGCAGCGGATTCATCGCTGCCAGCAGCAGCCTCTTCAAAGGCGGCTTCCGCAGCGTCCGATACGGCTTCTGCTTCTTCAACTGCTTTTCCGCTGAGAGTGATATACTTTTCTTCCTCACCGGTATGGATGTACTGCTTGCTCCATTCCTTGACTTCGGTTACAACAGTTTCTACCGCCTCTTTGGCTTTACCGTACAGCTCCGCGCCTTTGTCTCCGGCCTGCCCGGCGACATCCTGCACTTTATCAATGGCTCCGGTGGTACCTTCCGCAATATCTTTACGCAGCTCTTTGCCTGGTTTAGGGGCAAACAGCAGCGCTGTCACTGAACCTACCACACTACCGGCCAAAATACCCCACAGCAAACTTTTGGATTCCTTTTTCATCCTCAATCTCTCCTTTGGATTCAAGTGCCTCTGCCCGGCCACCCGGGCAATCGCCTAGTTCTGGTATATCATAAGCATGGATGTTTTGTCCTGTGACTGATTAAGAGGTCATTTCAGAAGTTTTGTCTTTTTCTCTCGGCGTAATATCGTACCGGCAGCACTGGCCGCCCTCCGCCATACATTCACTGCGCGTAACTTTGGCACCAAGGAGTTCCTCGAACAACTGATGCTCACATTGGCAAGCCTTCCGGTATTGGGTCGCTACCTGGCGGATCGGACAATTATATTCGCGCATAATATAGGAGCCGTCCTCTTCCTTATTCCATTCAGCCATATAACCTCCGGCATTCTGGATGGAAGACAGCTCTGCAACCCGCTCCTCCAGATTGCAGTTCTCCATCATCGGAGCGTACTGGGCCAGCATCCGCCGCCGCCGGCCTTCGAACAGCACATTGACGGCCTCCAGGCCGCTGCCGTGATCCAGCTCCCGCAGCAATTCAAGCGCCAGGTTATGATAGCTTTTGGGAAAATGGTCTTCAGCCCGCTCAGTCAGTGAATAGACATGCAGAGGACGGCCCATGGCCTGGCGGACGACCTTGGTCTTGGCCAGCGATTCCTGCTCCAGCTGCAGTACATGACGCCGTACGCCCATTTCGGTAATTCCCAGTTCCTCCGCCAGCGCACCGATCGTCAGCGGGCCTTTCTTCTTCAGGAGTGTCATAATCAAACGTCGTGTAGATCCGCTTTCCTGCCCCTTTTTCATCCGCAAGGACCTCCTCTCTTTCACGGCTGTCGCCGTGTATAATAGTTGTGCAGCACTGGCTTAGTTCAGGCATTTCCCCAGTTATTGTCCGGTACCCAGTTCCTGGTCCAGATACCTGCGCACTTCCTCCGCGAACTGCTCCAGCACCTGCGGAAGCACACGGGTTAACGGATGCAGCGCGCTGCGCTCCCAGGTATAATAATCCTGCACCAGCGGTTTGCGCAGTGATACGAGCTGGATAAGCACCTCGTAGATTCCGCTGTCACCGAGGACTTTTTCTTCATGGATAATGGAGATAATATCTTCATAGCTGCCGGCATCACGCATGATGAACCCGTCGATCAGGTAGCTGCCGACATCAGTCACAACCTCTATCGCCAAATGCAGGCATCGTTCCTGCACGAGTCCTGTGATAATGCTGCCATCCCATGCAGATGCTGCATGTTGAAGACCGGCTCTGATATCGGGGATTTGGCCAAGTATCATTTCGATTTGCTTCCGGTTGACATAATACACAGCTGACCCTCCAACTCTGGTGGTTTAAGTAGAACGAAAGTAATGGCTGCTACTTTCCGCGTTTGCCGCGGCGCTTCAGCCAGAACAGCATAATAAAGCAGGCTGCCAAAAATACGATCAGATACGTTAAGGCTTCCATCGGATACTCAAGCTCACGCATTTACGTCACCGCTTTCGGTATTTAATGGGTTTTCCTGCCACAGTCATCCTGTTTTAGATTTCGTAATCTACTGCAATCGAAAGCTCCTTGACCTCATTGATATGGGCAATAACTTCTTTATGGACCGGGTGAACCTGGTAAGCCTGCAAATCTTCCATGGATGCTACTACCGTTACAAGTGCAATATCAAAGGAACGCTCGGAATGAATCAGATCGGCACCGACCTCGATGGAGAGCAGCTGCGGAATTTTGCCTTCCATGTTCCGTAGGACCTGAACTGTGGCTTCGACTTTCTCCGGGGACCGGTCTTTCAATTTAAAAAACACGATATGCTTAATCATCTATTTCGCTCCCAACGATTAAATTTGTAAAATGATTATTAAAAATATATCATAACACCATCACTTCTGAAAGAAACTTAAGCATGTATGTAAGCAATTACAGCATTAACCATTGCAGCACTTCAGAAAGTATTGTAGTATAACCTTAAAAATTCGGAGGAAGTATGCCTAAGAATCAACCAGAATCTCACAAAATCCAGGCCTGGTCTCTGATCAACCGTAAATATCTTGGACAAGGTGTACGGGTCAAAAGATTTCGCCGGCCTAAACGCAGCCAAATCCGCAACCGTGTGCTGCTTGCCATCCTGATGGCCAAGGACATTAAGCTGTCCCGGCTTGCGGAAGAGCTTTCCGTCTCCTCGCGCAGTGTAAGCGCCTGGGTGTACGAGGGCCGCATCCCCTCCAGAACCAATCTGGACAAGGTCTGCCGCCTGCTTGGCTATCCGTCCCACATCCTGTTCAACGAGGCACTTGTACGGCAAAGTCCGATAGTCTGCCAGCCGACACCTTCACGGTTTATGAAAAGAACACTTGCGGGCTCACCCCGCAGCAATGTCATTCTTACGGGTCTGTGCATGGTTTACGATTTCTCCGTCACCGATGTCAGCATCTGGATCGGTGTCCATCCCGGTACCTTCCGCAAATGGCTGCATCAGAGCCATCTCCCAACCCTCGCACTGCAGGAGAAAGCAGAGAATTTCTTCCGTATCCCGCGGCATATCCTGTTCGCCGATTGCGAGCTGCATTAACCCGATTAAACCGCAGGTTCATCCAGCAAATACCTGTAGCTGCTTGTCCTAAGTACATCTTCTCAACACACAAACACACAAGGTCCTTCTTCATTGCGAGAAGGGCCATTTGACGTTTCCTCCGGCTCGGGACTGCTTTGTGCAGCTATGCTTTTTATTTTATGAAAAAGGCCATACTACAAGGTGAACTCACTTTGAGCTAGTAATAAACAGGAGGAACGCGGATGGAATGGAACGGTATACTGACTGCCGGTTTTACCGAAACATGGGAAGTGGCAGCCGGAGTGTTGGGTCTTCGGACCTTATTTTCGAACACAGCTTTTATTGGCCGGTCTGGATCGGATTGGATTCTGGTCGACACAGGACTTGGAAACTTCGCAGGGAGCATTATGCACACGGCCTGGGAGCAGTTTGGCAAACCGCCCCAGGCGATTGTGCTGACGCACGGGCATTTTGATCATGTCGGCAACCTGAAGGAGCTGCTGGAAGAATGGAAAGGAACTCCGGTGTATGCCCACCCCCAGGAGCTGCCTTATCTCACCGGAAAAGAGGATTATCCTCCGGCTGATCCATCCGTTGGCGGCGGCCTGATGGCCGTAGCAGCCCCGCTTTATCCGCACCGTGGGATTGATCTCGGCGCAGCTGTACATCCGCTGCCGGAAGACGGAAGTGTTCCCGGGGCCAAAGGATGGACATGGGTGCATACGCCGGGGCACAGCCCGGGGCATATCTCTCTTTTCCGTCCCGAAGACAGGGTGCTTATAGCAGGAGACGCTTTAATTACAGTGAAGCAGGAATCAGCATTTGCGGTAATTACACAGCACAAGGAACTGCACGGTCCTCCGGCTTATTTCACATTAGACTGGGTGGAGGCGGAGAAGTCTGTGCGCAAGCTCGCACTTCTCGATCCGCAAGTCTTGCTTGCCGGGCATGGCCTGCCCATGGCTGTTCCAGAGCTGTCGCCTGCATTGGCTCATTTATGCAAGACATTCAAGGAGCTGTCTGTCCCGGCTCAAGGGAAATTCGTTTAGGTCTGAACCGCGTGGCCGGCAAGCTGAAATCCGGTTGCGCGGACTACAAAAAAAGCGTCTTACTGCCAGGGTTCTATCCTCTTTTGCATGCGAGAATAGTTCTAAGTATGTATTCATGGCTTCCGCCCTGCGGACTGTGCAGCGAATCCGTAAATGTGCCGGTCTCAACAATCTCCGTTCCGGCAAAATGCTCCCGCAAATCGGCATCGCTGAAAAAGTGGGCATATTTCCCTTCCTTATACTCGTAGGTCCCCGGCTCCAGCCTTCTTCCGCAGCCATAGTTCGGATCTTCATCAGAGAAGCTGGTGAAGTAGAGCAGGCCACCGGGCCGCAGCTGCGCAAGAGCCGCATCAATCAGGCGGCACCGCTCACCGGAAAGAAACAAGTGAAGCACATCGTAACAGTAGACAGCGTCCACCTGGTGCTCCAGCTGAGGCTCCAGTGCCGATCCTTCGATAAACCGTGTGCTGCTGTCCCATTCCACAGCAAGCTTCAGCGCAGCACTGCTCAGCTCTATGCCGTAAGTGTCAAACTGAGACGAGAACACCTTCGTATTGCGGCCATAGCCCGCACCCGGAACCAAGACGGACTTGATCCCCTGCTCAAGGAACCACGCTTTAGCCCGCAGCGCCGATCCGCTGGGCTGTTCTCCCCAAATCATACCTTCTCGGGCAAATCTGTCGCTCCAGTATTGTGACACATGCTTCGCCTCCTCTATTCCCGGATTTTGACCCTGTACCAATATTGATAAATCTCCTTGTAGCCCAGCTTGTCATATAGGGCCGAAGCGCCCTTATTCGCCTGTACCACCTGCAAAAAGGAGGCTGCGGCACCCTGGGCCTTGGCCCAGTGGAGCAGTCCAAGAATCAATTGCTCCGCCATCCCTTGTCTGCGGTGAGCCGGAGCTGTGACGATATCATACAGCCCTATGTATCCATGCTGGATTACCCCAAGCCCGCAGGCAGCCGGAAGACCACTCTTGAGCAAGAGAGCGTAACCTTGCTTTAAACAGGAAGCGGTCAGCATTCGGCGCAGCGTCTCCCGGTTCCCGGAGGACAACCCGGTTAAATCAGCGAAGACCTCCAGCCACTCCTCTGTCAGCTCGCTGCGGATCTGCAGCGTATAGACGTTGCGTAATTCAGGCAGGTCCTGCAGGTCAAGAACACGGACGGATGACGGCTCGATGAGGCTATATCCCTGCGACTCCAGTTCCTTATCCAGACCGGCAGGCCGGGCATACGGAGTGATTTTGAATACGGGATTCAGTCCGGCGTCCTCATAATATTGTTCTGCAAGCCGGATCTTCCGCAACATTCCAAGTCCGGCATCCTGTTCCTCCGGGCCGTAGAGCGGGTTGACCGAATTCGCCCGTTTCGTGTAGCCCGCTGCCGAACGCAGCACCCAGCCCTCCAGCATTACGCTCTGCTCCGCAGGCCAGGTATTCAGCGTAATCTCTTCTATTGACTTGTACAAACTTCTTCCTCCCTTCTCAGCTGCGTTTGCTGCGCATCGCATTCAGCAGCTTTACGCCTGCATCCTCATGTGACGTAAAGTGATCATATTCAGGTGATTCCTTGGCATACAGGGAGATTTTGCCCTCGGCATTAAAGTGCACGCCCCAGCCGTACCGTTGGCAGCATCGAGGCCCGCAGGCAGGGGTGGCTTTTGGAGAACAACTGTCCCCATATTTCGTCCTTTCTGCTGATCCGCTCTTCCTCCGGTAAAGAAGCTCATACTGAATCCCCCCTTCTGGAATCAATCCTGCTTTTCTTCTATAATAATCCACTCCACAAACCCATTGCAAAGATAATGAACACAGCAAAGCGGCCAATCCCCTGTAAGTCGAGAATTAGCCGCTTCTTCAAAGCTGAAACACAACACCTGATTTTACCAGCTGGACTTGGTTATGCCGGGGATTTGACCCTTCAGTGCCAGATCCCGGAAGACGATCCGTGAAATCTTAAATTTGCTTAAATACCCTCTGGGCCTGCCGGAAACAGTGCATCTGTTCTTTTGCCGGGTAGCGGAGGAATCGCGTGGCAGCTTCTGCAGGGCCATATAGTCTCCTTTGGCCTTCAGCTCTCTCCGTCTATCTGCGTATTTAGCCACCAATTCCTGCCGTTTTAATTCTTTGACTACTTTTGATTTCTTGGCCATATTGTTTATCCGCCTTCCGTTGTTTGAATGAGTTGCCAATGATGAATCCTGCTCTATTCGTTAAGTGCCTTCTTCAGCGCTTCCAGGTTCTGGCGCATGATGCCGATATAATCAAGGTTATTGCTGCGGTCCTCATCCGTCAGTCCTTCGATCGGATTCAAGACAGCGGCCTTGGCACCAATTTCCTGGGCAATAGTGTCAGCAACACTGGAGGAAACCAACGTCTCAAAAAAGATCGTTTTTACGTCATGGGCCTTGGCGAATTCAACAATTCCGGCCATTTGGGCAGCGGATGGCTCCTGTTCCGGAGAGAGGCCGGCAATCGGCACCTGTGTCAGGCCGTACGCCTCAGCCAAATAGCCAAAGGCGGCATGCTGGGTAATAAAATCTTTTCGTTTTGTATCCTTGAGTCCATCCTGAAACTCTTGGTGCAGCGCCTCCAGTTTGGCAATATAGGCATCGGCGTTGGCTTTGAAGGCAGCAGAGTTCGCTGGGGAAGCAGCAGACAACGCGGCTTCGATAGTACGCACTTCCTTGATTGCAAGTTCAGGAGCTAGCCAGACATGGGGGTCCAGACCGCCGTGATCATGAGCATGGCCTTCCTCCGCATGTTCACCTTCTTCGTGATCATGAGCTTCTTCAGCATGTCCGGCTTCCTCATGTTCGTGATCATGGGCTTCCTCGCCATGTCCGGCTTCCTCATGTTCATGACTGTGAGCATCCGCTTCTTCCTCTGAGCCTTCCTTAATTTCAAGCCCTTTGCTGGCTTCCACGGTGACCATTTTGCTGCCCGAAGCACTGTCCAGTACTTGCTCGACCCAGCCCTCCATGCCGGCTCCGTTATAGACGAGCACATCGGCATCCGTAATCTTGGCCATATCCTGTGCTGTCGGCTCCCAGTCATGCGGCTCCATGCCGGCCGGAACCAAGACTTCAACATCGGCAAGCTCGCCTGCAACATTCTTGGTGAATTCATACATCGGATAGAAGCTGACCTTAATGTCCATCTTGTCTGCTGCCGGAACGGCAGTTGTCTCGGCTGCTGGCGCATTAGAAGCAGTAGCAGCAGTAGCGGCAGGATCTGTGTTATTGTTTTTACCGCAACCGGCGGCAATCAGCAGGGTTGATAGGGACAAGACGGCAAGATAGCGGATATTGAATTTAGACTTCATAAATGTTAACTCCTGTTCTTATATGGGTTTATGGAATTTGCTTAAGGATTTATGTGTGTTACGGCGGTTCCGCCGCCTGCTCAGCTTCTGCACTGCGATGGCGGTCAGCAGGAACAACAGCAGAATGAGGGCAATCGTGCCTCCGGGAGGCGTATTGATATAATAGGATGTTGCCAGGCCGCTAAAAACACCAGTGAGGCCCACGCCGATGGAAATCAGAACCGCAGCGGTGAAGCCGGAAGCGATACGCAGCGCAAGCGAGGCTGGCAGCACAATAAGTGCGGACACCAGCAGTACCCCTACCACCGGCATCGCCGCCGCAACGGTCATCCCGGTGAGCACAGCGAACGAAAAGGATAACAGGCCCGTATGCACGCCGCCGATGCTCGCCGTCTCTTCATCAAAGGTCAGGCTGTAGAGCGGCCGCCGCAGCAGGACGAAGTACAGCAGGCCTGCTGCTGTGACGATAGCAATCAGTCTAAGCTGGGTATCACTCACAGCTACGATAGAGCCGAACAGATACGAGCTGAAGCTCTTGCTCAGATTCTGCTGCAGGCTCATCAGGACAACTGCCAGCGCTAGCCCTGAGGTCATAATAATGGCAACCGGGAGCTCGCTGTATGTACGGTAAGAACGGCGCAGCTGCTCGATGACGATACCGCCGATGACAGCCACCGCGAAGCCGCTGAGTACGGGATTCAGCTGCAGCACTGAGCCCAGCGCCACACCCGCGAGCGACACATGGGAGAGGGTATCGGCCATCAGCACCTGACGGCGGAGCATCAGATATACGCCGAGCAGCGGCCCGATGATCCCGATCAGGCCCCCGGCCCAAAATGCACGCTGCATGAATTCGTAACCAAGCATTGCCAGCCCTCCTGTTCCTTCCGTTCCAGGCTGATCACTGTATCTAGATAAGCGCTTGTCTCCTCCAGGCCGTGCGTGACCATAATGACGGTGCGCCCGTGCTGGCTGACATAATGTCGCATCAGCTTGTAGAACCCGGTACGGCTGGCGATGTCCATGCCTGTGGCCGGTTCGTCCAGCACCAGTACCTGAGGCTGTCCCGCGAGCGCACGGGCGATGCAGACCCGCTGCTTCTGCCCGCCGGACAACTCCCCGATCCGGCGGTCACGGTAGTCCCACATCTCCACCTGTCTCAGGCTGCGCTCGACAATTTCCTCCTCACTTTTCGTAAACCTGCCGAACAAGCCAAGCCGGGCGTAGCAGCCGGAACGGACCAGTTCAATAACCTTGCTGGGAAATCCGGCATTGAAGGAAGCCACCTGCTGCGGAACATAGCCGACAGCAAGCTTGCCCCCTCCTGTGATCTCCCGGTTCAGTGTGACTGTTCCGCTCCACGGACGCAGCAGCCCCAGCAGCAGCTTCAGCAGCGTGGTTTTTGCCGCACCGTTCGGGCCGGTAATCCCGATGAACTGCCCGGCTTCAATATCAAGCGACAGGGAGTCAATCACAGGCTCATTCCCGTAACCAAACACCACATCCCGCATGGATGATAAAATCATGGCACATATCCTTTCTTTCCTAATCCGCTTGGATTAATCGTAAACATTACGTATTGACTCCAAACATATTATCGTAATGATTACGATTTGTAAACCCATTACGGCAAATTAATCGTAATTCATGGAATCCAAACAAGTGGAAACGGCTTCGCCGTCTTCAAAAGGCCGGTATCCGTTTCAGCGAGAAATAGAAAGATAATTTATAGCGTGAAGCATATAAATTCTTATCTTTTTAATAAAAAAGGACCCATTCCCCACTCTCATGTGGAAACAGGTCCTTCTAAATGCAAACTGGCTGGAGGCACCCTCTATGAGATCTGCTCTCTACTTGTGCTCGATTACCGCCTCTACTCCTGAGCGGCTGCCAGCAGCTCCTCAGCAGGCCAAGGAAGCGGATTATTGAACTGGCTCCAGTCCTGCTGCAATTCTTCTCCGGTCAGCAGACAGCGGTCCAGTCTGGCTTCAATCGCCGCACGGTCCATGGCCACTCCGATGAACACAATCTCATTCATCCGGTCGCCCCACTGCTCGTCCCATCTAGCCTTCACGTCAGGCTCGGTCGCCAGCACTTCAAGCTGCTGCTCCTTCGGCAGAGTCGCCAGCCAGTAACCGGCCGGACCAAATTGGATAGAAGGCCCGGCCTGGCTTAAGCTCGCGGCGAGATCTCCCTTCGCGGCCAGCCAGACCAGCCCTTTAGCCCGTACAACTTCTTCCGGCCAATTGCTGAAGAAAAAGCTTAATCTCTGCGGGTGGAAAGGTGTTCTGCGCCGGTAGACGAAGGAGCCAATGCCATATTCTTCGGTCTCCGGTGTATGCTCCTCCTTATTCAGCTCCGCAATCCAGCCGGAGGACATACTTGTCTTCTCAAAATCAAACAAGTGCGTATTGAGAATCTCCTTGGGGTCAACGACACCGTTAACCGTACGGATGATCTTGGCGCCCGGCTGAAGTCTGCGCAGCACAGCCTCAAGCTTGTTCAGCTCCTGCTCTTCAACGAGGTCGCATTTATTGAGCAGCAATACGTCGCAGGTCTCAATCTGATCAATAAGCAGATCTACAATATCGCGGAAATCCCCTTCGCCTGCCGTCATATTACGGTCGATCAGACTGTCTCCGGAAGCGAAATCATGCCAGAACCGGTTGGCATCCACAACGGTGACCATCGTGTCCAGTCTTGCGAGCTCCGTCAGGTCAATATCCAGATCAGGATTGGCATACGTAAAGGTCTGCGCGACCGGAACCGGCTCGCTGATCCCGGAGGATTCGATCAGGATATAATCAAACCGGCCTTCCGCGGCCAGATTACTCACTTCACGCAGCAGGTCGTCGCGGAGTGTACAGCAGATGCACCCATTGGACATTTCCACCAGCTTTTCCTCGGTCCGGGAGAGAGTGTTGCCGGATTTTACCAGACTAGCATCGACGTTGACCTCACTCATGTCATTGACAATGACAGCGACCTTCAGGCCGTCTCTGTTGTGCAGAATATGATTGAGCAATGTAGTTTTACCGGAGCCCAGATATCCGCTGAGCACGGTAACAGGAATTTTATTCATAGATTTACTCCTTAGACTTTTAGATGGGATAGGGATGACAAATGAAAAGTTATGTGCAGCGCAAGGCGGCTTCAGAACCCAGACTGCATAACTTAGCGTGTCTCCCGGTGCAGCGTAACCCGTTTCAGACGCGGACAATATTTCTTCATTTCGATCCGTCCCGGCTGGGTTTTCTTATTCTTGGTAGTGGTATAGTTGCGGTCGCCGGTTTCTGTGCAGGCCAAAGTCACAATTACTCTCACAGCGTTCATCTCCTTTTATTTAATCGTAATGTTTACGATTTACACATTCTACATGTTTGAGTCCCCTGCTGTCAACATGGGCATGCAGAAAATTTCTACTCTCTCAAATATGTGGTCTTTCCTTAGATCAAATTACGTATATATGGAAATATGAAAATATGATTCTTGCAATTGCAAGATTCAAACGGGAGTGTGGACGATGAAGATACCGGTGATTATATTAAGCGGATTTCTGGGGAGCGGAAAGACGACCCTCCTGCTCACTCTGCTGAAAGAGAGCAAGGCACGGGGACTGAATCCCGGTGTAGTGATGAATGAGCTGGGCAAACGCGATGTTGACGGCTACATTCTGCAGGAGCATACGGGGACAAGTGTGGAAAAGCTGCTGGACGGCTGTGTCTGCTGCAGCCGCAAGGACGAACTGCCGGGAAGCCTGAATGCACTGCTCGCCCGGCGGCCGGATATGATCTTTATCGAGCTTACCGGCGTCGCCGATCCCGAAGAGATCTCAAAGTCGCTGCAGGAGCCTTCCTTCAGCGAGCGGCTGGCGCTGCACTATACAGTCACCCTTCTCGATGCCGAAAACATGCTTGAGTACAACAGCCGTTTTTCTGCCGACAAGCAGCTTGTCCGGACACTGCGCAAACAAATCAGCGGGGCCGATCTGATTATCGTCAATAAAAGTGATCTTGTAGAGCCGGAAACCTTATGGAAAATTGAAAAGGCCGTCCGCAAGTATAATGCAGAATCCGAGATTGTGTTTACCCACTACAGTGAAATCAACGTGGCTCCGCTGCTGGCCGGCATCACTGCCCGGACATCCCGTACCGCAGCTGCCCAGCGCAGCTCCCGCAGCATCAACGGGTCCGTGCTTAAGCGGATGAACGCCGGTCAGCCCCATGGTGCAACCGCTGTGCATGAACCAAGGCTTGAAGCCGAACCCTCATATTCGCAGGTGGCTGCTGTGACACTGACATTCCCGCAAGCGGAAGATAGCGGAATCTACAGGGAACAGCTGGAGGGCTTCTTCCGCGAATGGGGCGGCAGCCTCCTGCGGGCCAAAGGACATGTACGGCTGAGGGGTCAGGCTGAAGTCCAGCTGGTGCAATTTGCCGGAAACCGGGCAAGCTGGGAACCGTCGCGTTATCCCGGACTGCCTTATGTCGTCTTCATAGGGTTGCATTTGGATGAACAGCAGCTGACGGAGCGCTGGTCTGCACTGTTCGGTTAATACCGCATGCCGGGAAGGAGCCTAAGATGCCTTGACAACCTTTTCTCCGTTTAAAATACTGCCGCTGCTCATTCCCGCCGTCTTCCTGATTATTGCGGGCATCGTGTGGCTGCCGGAGCACCCGGAGCTGCTGGACAATGCCTATGTGGATACGTTCAAAACAGCTTTTATCGGCATTCTGCTGGAAGCCCTGCCGTTTGTGCTGCTGGGTGCGCTGCTGTCTTCCCTGCTCCGCGTATTCGTTCCGGACGAGATCATCTCACGCTGGATTCCGCGGAGGCCGGTTCCGGCGATCCTGTTCGGCTGCCTGCTCGGCATCCTGTTTCCCGTATGCGAATGCGGCATGATCCCGCTGGTCCGACGCCTGATGCATAAAGGAATGCCGCTGTATGTTGCCGTTGTATTCATTCTCTCCGGACCCGTGGTCAATCCCGTCGTTTATGGGGCGACACTGACGGCCTTCCGCTCCCATCCCGGACTCGCTTATGCCCGTATGGGTCTTGCGTTTGCCGTTGCCGCGCTGATCGGCCTTATCATTTACATCACGGTGAAAAAGTCGCCGCTGCGGCTTTCTATTCAGCGTGAAACCGGGGAACGCCATGAACAAGGCACACGCGGAGGTAAACTGGTTGCCGTCTTCGTGCACACATCGGACGAGTTTTTTGAAATGGGCAAATATTTGATTATCGGCTGCCTGCTGACCTCCGGCATTCAGAGCTTTATGAATCAGGGCAGTCTGGCCGCTATTGGGGAGAAGCCGCTGGGTTCCTATCTGTTCATGATGGGGCTGGCCTTTGTCCTCTCCTTATGTTCAACCTCCGATGCCTTTGTCGCTTCCACCTTTCTGCACACCTTCCCGACGGGATCACTGCTGGCATTCATGGTGCTTGGACCGATGCTGGATTTCAAAAATTCGCTGATGCTGCTCTCGCTATTCAAGACGAAGTTCGCGCTTTACTTATTTTTTCTTATCTTCTCCGCCGTCTTTATCGGATCGGTGCTGGTTTCATTAGGGTTATGATGCTATTTCTTACAAAACTTTCAGGAGGGCCAAGATGAACGATTCCGGCAGCATCCGGTTCCACTATCTGCTCAGGGCGGTTATTCTGCTTCTCTTTGCTCTCTACATTGGGCATCTGGTCCAGCAGGACGCGCTGCATTATTATGTCGCCCCGAAGCTGGCGCGCTGGATTAAGCTCTGTCCCATCCCCCTTGCGCTCATGGCACTCAGCCTGGGGATTCAGGCCTTGTTCGGCAAAAGCAGTGTCCTGTGCGACTGTGAGCACCGTTTGCCCCGCACCGGGCTCAGAAGCAGCGCGCTTTACGGATTGTTCCTGCTTCCGCTGCTGCTCGGCTTCCTGCTTCCCGACCGTGCTCTGGGCAGCGCGGCCGCAGCCAAAAAAGGCATCGCCTTATCCTATACCACGGTGGAACCGCGGGAAAAAGAGTCATTCGCCGCAGCCAATCCTTATCAGGCGGAATTCGCGGAGCTTGCCGCCAACCTTCACGCACAGGATGTCATTACGGTTTATCCGGAAATTTTCTCCGAAACGTTCGGAGCAATCGACCTGTATAAAGGCCAATTTGCTGGTAAAGAGATCACCGTCTCAGGTTTCCTGTACCGCGAACCGGCGGTGGCCGGCAAAAGTTCGTATGCGGTCAGCCGTTTTCTCGTCCAATGCTGTACTGCCGATGCCACTCCTTTCGGAATCCTGCTTGATCCGCAAACACAAATAAGCCTGCCCGCCGATACCTGGATTGAGGTTCGGGGCAAGCTTCAGGTTGTGAAATACGGCGGCAAGGAAATCATGCAGATTGATCCAGACAGCATTACAGCGATTCCCCAGCCTTCCACTCCTTACGTGTACACCAATGCCGACTCGGTGGCCGCATGGGAGCAGATTCAAAGTTTACCGGCAGCTAAATAACTGCGTCCAGCTCATCATCATCATCAATGGATCTGTCGGGGTTGACGACTTCAACCATCAGCCGGGCCGGAATGCAAATAATCTGCTGCCTCGGTCTGGAAATAAAGCCCATCTCCAGGGCAATCGGCAACGGAGCGTCAGAATACGTCATCTGAATTCCGTAATCATACACTTTTAATATATTGTGGCCAAACTTAGTCTTCATCTCAATAATCTGCTCTTCTTTGGTCAAAGAAACAGTTTTATACTCTTTGCCGTTTACTGTAATAACGGCTTTCAAATCCCCTTGTGCATAATGCTCATTCCGGTTATTCATCCATTTGACTCCGTAGATGGAGCCGGCTACAAGTAAAACCAATACAATAATGACAAAATCGCCGCGTTTCATCTTTTGCAATCGCGTTACCCTCTCGCTGGCTATATTTATACGTAAAAATTACGAATAATCTAAATATAGTCAGCGCAGCAGACTTTGTCAATGCTTGCCCAGCCGTTTCAGCAGACTGCGCATCCATACGGTGATCGCCGTATAAACCAGCAACACGACAATCAGCGTAAGGATCCGTTCCTTGGCAGAGCCGTCAGCGAACAGTACGGGACCCAGGCCGAAGAACGTGGTCAGCAGGTAAAGGATCGCGAACAGCACATACAACAACACTCTCACTTGCGGTCCTCCCTCCTTGCTTTTCAACCTTCATTCTTTCAGAATAACCTCAATTGAGGCCAATCATTCCTGACGCCCGTATGGCTGCTTCAGCCTATCTGCGGGAATAAGCCGACCATTCCCTCAGCACCCTGTCCAGCTCCTCCGGCCGGATCGGCTTGGAGATGAAATCCTGCATGCCTGCCCTCAGGCACATCTCCTTGTCTTCTTTGCGGGCAAAAGCTGTAGCGGCGATAATGACCGGGGACAATCCGAGCTCCTCGCGGATTTTGGCTGTCGCTTCAATCCCATCCATGAGCGGCATCTGAATGTCCATAAATACCAGATCATACTGCCCGGTGAGCACGGCCTCGACCGCCATTTCCCCGTTGGACGCCACATCGGAATCATATCCCCGCTTCTTAAGATACGCCTGCAGCAATCTCAGGTTCACAGGATGATCTTCGGCAACTAGAATCGAGAGCGGACCGTACACCCCGCTGGAGGAGCCTTTGTACTTGCTACGGTTCTCCCGCCGTTCCGTAGCCGGGAACGCAGCAGCACCGCCCGCAGTGGTCATTTCTCTTGGAAGAGTGGCATGGAGGGTGAAATAGAACTCCGAGCCTTCACCTTCACGGCTCTCCACGCCTATCGCTCCACCCAGCAGCTCCACAAGCTTTTTGCTGATGGCCAGTCCCAGACCTGTTCCGCCATATTTGCGGTTGATCGATGGATGCAGTTGGGAGAAGGATTGGAACAGCAGGCCTTGGCTGTCCAGCGGAATACCGATCCCAGTATCCGTCACGGTAAATTTAAGAACACACTCGCCGGAATCTCTGGATGACACCAGCTTCACTTGAATCCCGATTTCCCCTTCTTCGGTGAATTTCACCGCGTTGCCGACCAGATTTACAAGTATCTGGCGCAGTCTGGCCTCATCCGTTAACACCAGCGGTGGCAGCGCGTCATCCACCTCGCAGTTTAGCGAGAGCCCCTTCTCTTTGATACGGGGATAAAAGATATCTGTGACGTTCGATACAACCTGGCGGAGATCCACAGCTTGCAGCTCAATCGTCATCATGCCCGCTTCAATTTTACTGAAATCGAGCACCTCATTGAGAATATGCAGCAGCGTCCCACCGCTTTTGGTAATAATCTGCGTATAATACTGCTGTTCTTCGTCAAGCTCGGTACCTTCAAGCAAATCAGCCATACCGATAATCCCGTTCATTGGCGTGCGCAGCTCATGGCTCATAATGGCCAGAAATTCCGATTTGGCCCGGTCTGCCTGCTCGGCAGACTCCTTAGCCCGTACAATCGCCTTCTCTTCAGTAATGTCGCGGAACACAACCACAACACCCTTCCGTACACCGTTATCGAACAGAGGGGTCATCCGGTATTTGACGAGAAAGCTTGAACCGTCCTGTCTCCAGAATACGCCCTCTTTCTCATCATAGGTGAGATGATCTTCCAGCCATTCCCGCAGGGGCTTCCGCCCTCCAGGATACGGCTCTCCGTCGAGCCAGGTCTGCTCGATCGTAGGCAACTTGATCTCTCCCGCCAGCTCTCCGGCTTCGTAGCCAAGCATTGCGGACGCCGCCGGATTGATAAATACCGTCGCACCCTCAAGATTCATGCCAAAAATACCTTCGGAAACGGAATTCAGAATCAGCGCATGCTCATAGCTGAGCTTCTCAATCTGCTCCAGATGCCGTTTGCGCTCCGTAATATCGCTCGTAATGGCAAATACGCCCACGACCCGGCTGTCTACCATTATCGGCACATAAATCATGCTGACCTCGACAACATGCCCATCCCGGTGAAGCAGTCTGCTCTCGAAGGTTTGAGCTACACCGCTTGCAGCAACAAGAAAGCGTTCTGCCACAAAATCCAGCTCTTCCGGATCAAAGATATCGCAGTAGTTTGACAACAGCAGGCTTTCACAGGAATAACCCGTCAAATGCTGCAGGCTGGCATTCAGCGATTGGATCCGTCCCTGCAAATCCATCGCGCTGATAGCCGAAGGGTTATATTCAAACAAAGACTTATAGCGGTTTTCGCTCTCCAGCATCTTGAGCTCATATTGCTTCCGCTCCGAGATGTCGCGGGTGATGCCGACAATCTCCGTATCCCCTCCAGCACCGGTATCAATGTGGCGCAGGGTCGTTTCTGTCCAGATATAAGAGCCGTCTTTACACAGAAACCGGAAGACGACAGGCTCAAGCCTTTCCCCTTTGATGCTGCTGCGCAGATAGGCCTGGACACGGGCTGCATCCTCGGGATGAATATATTCCATTCCCTCGGTGCCTACCATCTCTTCAGGAGTATATCCGAACATCTGCAGACAGACCGGAGAGGCATACAGATAGGTTGCTTTCCCATCGGTTGCATTGCGGGAAATGAAATCCTGGGAATTCTCCGAAATGAGCCGGTAGTTCTGTTCGCTTTCCCGAAGCTGCTGCTCCATTTCCCGATGAGCTGTAATGTCCTGAACCACTCCGCTAATCTGCCTTATGTTACCTGATGCATCCTGAGCCACTTCCCAATGGGCATCGATAAATTTCTTCGTGCCGTCGGCCGCCGTAATTCCGAAGACTGCTCCGCCTTTCGTCCCGTGTTTCACCGAATCAAGCAGCGCCTCCGTAACCTTGGGCAGATCTTTAGGCTCCACACATTCCTTGATGAGCAGCGGATCATAGACGGTATGATTGCTGCAATCATCAGTATGGCCAAAGATACAGCGCATTTCCTTGGAAGCAATCAACTGCTGGCTGGACGCCTCCCATTCCCATGAGCCCATCCGGGCCAGAAACTGGGCATTCGCCAGCATGTCCTCGTATTTCTTCCGGACCGTTATATCCCGGGCAACCGTCAAGACCTGTTGAACCCCACCCTTATCGTCGCGCATGACCTGGAAAGAACTTTCAATCCAAAGATAGTGCCCGTCTTTATGGCGCACCCTGCGGGTAAACACATCGTTGTCCGAATAGAGCAGTCCCTGCTCGGTCATCTCCAATGCGTCTTCCTCATGATAGTAATCCGGCCTTTTTTTACCGATCATTTCATGGGTGGAGTATCCGAGCACTCGTTCAATGGAGGGCGAAACATAATGGATCGTACCCTCAGGGTCAGCGAGAGATATCAAATCGGGCGTATTCTGCGAAATCAGATTATAGAGATAATGCTCCTCCAGTATCTTCTTCTCTGCCAGCTTGCGGTCCGTAATATCCT
Organism: Paenibacillus sp. FSL M7-1046; assembly: GCF_038007405.1. Classification (NCBI taxonomy): domain Bacteria; kingdom Bacillati; phylum Bacillota; class Bacilli; order Caryophanales; family Paenibacillaceae; genus Paenibacillus; species Paenibacillus sp. FSL M7-1046. The sequence continues at coordinate 7,227,463 of NZ_JBBOXB010000001.1, forward strand.
TCATTTCCGCAATCATATATAAAGGGGTACCCGCAGCTTCATCAAAAGTCAGAAACAAATGCAGTGCCACCCAGAAGACTTCACCATTTTTGCGTGTAAATTGATTTTCGCTGTCTACAGCCGCACCCGGGCTCTGCAGCAATAGGTTTATAATCTGCTCATGATCTGCTGTGTCTTTCTCTTCCGTACAGGAAATATCCAAATACCGAAGGTTCATAAACTCCGCTTCCGTATACCCGAACATACTGCACAGTGCAGGGTTGGCCAGCTGTATCGTCCCATCCTTCATGGACACGACTGCAAATCCTGTAGAAGACCGCAAATACAGATATTTAAAAAGATTGTCGGACAATGATAGAGCCTCCTCTGTGAAAGTGGCGGACAGAAATTAAATGTAAATGTAAGTATATCTTTTTTTCGGTCAATAAGCTTCTAATATGAAGTCTATCATAGAGACAATGGAAACGAATGAGGCAATTTGCTGGAGATTAGACATGCGAAAAAGGGCCTTTTTGCCCAAGAGGAATGAACATGGAGGCGGGAAACCTGTTCGATGCAGTTTGCAGATTCGTACGTAATGTCAGCAGTTTTGCCCGGCAAAAAACCGCCTCTCAGTCACTACGATGACTTTAAGGCGGTCAGTTATATGTTATGCCGTTTGTTTAGTTTTTCGGCTCCAGTGCAGGTCCCGACGTCCTTGCGGGTGCAGCGTGCTGGACTTTCTGCTTCGCTTTATCAATCTCAGGTTGTGAGGGAGTCTCGCCGGTTAAGCGAAGATGCTGAAGAGTTAAGTTCGTTCTATTTCAAACAGATTGCCGCGCTAGCCACTCTGCCCGCCTGGGCTGCCTTCAGTCCAGTCTCCGGGCCGGAAGCAGGAAGGCACAGAACACGGCAAGTGCGCATGACAGTCCGGCGAGCAGCCATTTGTCAGGGTCCCATCCGCCCTTCACGAGCCCAAACAGATAAAAATGTCCGGTCAGACGGCCTTTTGTCATAAAGTCGAGCAGATACCAGGCAAAGCCGACAATGTATCCGCCCGATATGTTGCGGAGCAGTAGAGTGGCCGTCATACCTGCCGATCCGATCGCTACTGCGGTGATGGCAACTCCGCCGATCATCGGCCAAAGGTCAAAGTCCGCTCCGCGCAGATGAAAGCTGGTGAAAAAAACAGCAATGATCAAGAAAACAAACAAAGTAGTGGACAGCCAGCGAAACAGGAAGATAGGGTGATGCCGCACCTTCTTGGCGTAGAGCACCTCACCGATTCCGCCTTCCTCCAGCATCGCCAGATGGGGGTACACGATCAGGCCCAAGAAGCTGATCAATTGTTCTCCCAGCTTGGCGACATCTCCCCATTCCATGAGCTGAGGATCCATGAATAAATGCACGCTGCACAGCAGGGCGATGGACAGCAGCCACGAATAATGGGCGGTCAGCTTCAGGTTATACCAACCAAGCACGCGGAGTGTTTGACCTGTCATGAGGCATCCCCCACGGCCGTTTTAGCTTTTCTTGCAGAGGTTTTGTTCCCCCGTACCCTTCCGGAATCCGCCTGGCTGCGGTTTCTTTCCCAGAGCAGCGCGGTTCCGGCTGCAAGCAGCACCGCAAGCAGAATGTAAAAGCTGCGGTTAATTGCGATCTCATCCACCCAACCTTTATATAAATCAGCGTCCCTTGGCGTGTTAAAGCGGATGATCAACTTGTACAGCCCATAGGAGCCCATAAGCGGCAGCACAGAAATAAACCACCAGACGATCTGCAGGGCGATCGGCACAATCCCCCGGCGGAACAGCATAGAGCCGAACATTCCGAAGGCAATCGAAGCCCAGACTGTAGGCAGCAGCCACCAAGCGGTGTATCCAAGGAAGAGGAAAATCGCCTCCGGCGTCTGCCCCTTCAGTTCCAGGGCATTTACGGTCTGCCAACCGCCGGCAACTGCAAGCACAAGATAAATCAGGGAGAGCATGATCCCAAGCGCGATAAACTTTGAACCGACGTAGGTCCATGACGAAACCCGGCGGCTGTATATCAGCTCGCTCATTCGGCTGGAGCGGTCACGGAGCAGCAGAAAGGCCGAAAGGAATACCGGAAAGATACCAGCCGGGAGTGCGAGGTAATCGCAGAAATACCTTGCGGCTCCGGGCAGCAGCTCTCCGGCCTCTACAACTTCGTTGTAGCGTACAAGCGCTTGCTCCTGCGCTTTCACCGCTTCCTCGTAGTTATCGATACCAAAGCCGAATTCATCCATCCCTCTTTTGTACATACTGCTCCCGCCAAGTTGCTTGTTCAAACCATCAGAAACCTTGTAAACGTCTTCCATCGTGTACTTATCCGAAGCTTTAAGAATGATGTCCAGCTTGGATGCAGCCTCGGTGAGGGCAGCTTTTTCTTGCTTATCCAGCTTGCTCTCGAGCGGAAAGCCGATTCTCAGCTTGGTTGTTGAACCGGCGTCCAGGTCCCAGCCCATCTCTTTCCTCATTTGCGTAGCAAGTTCGGAGGTGTTCCCGGGCAGCTTCCAGCCGTAATAAGGATGTTCCGGGATGCCCATATTTTGCGGCTCTGTCATAACGGGAGGCCGAAGCTCGCTCCAGGTCTGTTCTGCTGCATATTCGGTGAAATAGAAGAAGCAGGCCACTAGTATAAATACATAAAAGACGAGACTGCGCAGAATCATGCGAATCTCTTTACCAATGAGCCCTATCATACGAACGACTCCTCCTTGCGCATCAGGCAAAGATAGGCATCCTCAATAGACGGTATGGCCTGCTGCGCTCCCGGATACGGCTGCTGATCGGCGAGAACACGGATGCGCATTCCTGTGCCTTCCGGCACAGCGGACAACACGGGAAAGCGGTCACGGTCCCGCTCCCACTGCGCCCGGTCAAGCTCCACCGTCCAGACGCGTCCGGCGGCAGCCCCCGTCAGGTCACCGATTCTGCCGTGATAGCGCAGACTTCCCTTATGCAGCACGGTCATTTGCTCACAGGTGGATTCCACATCCTCCACAACATGGGTGGACAGCAGGACGATTCTCCCTTCAGAGAACCGGCTGAGGAGCCGGCGAAAGCGGATCCGCTCTTCCGGATCAAGCCCTGCCGTCGGCTCATCGACGATCAGCAGCTTCGGTTCATGCACCATTGCCTGGGCCACGCCGAGCCGGCGCTTCATTCCGCCGGACAGTGCTTTCACCTTGGTCCGGCGCTGCTCCGTCAGGTTGACCTGCTCCAGCAAATCGTCGATTCTCCGCTTCCGCTCCGAATGCCCCTTCACCCCGGACAAAAGTGCGAGATAATCCATCGCTTCAAGCACCGACATCCCTGGATAAAATGCAAATTCCTGCGGCAGATAACCGACCAGCTGGCGGATCTGCGCTTTGTCCGTCAATGGTACTCCACCGATCATTGCTTTGCCGGACGTGGGTGTAAGTAAAGTTGCAAGCAGCCGCATCAACGTTGTTTTACCTGCCCCGTTAGGACCAAGCAGGCCGTGTATCCCTTCGCCTACTTTGAAGCTGACACCGTTTAAAGCCTGCTTACTCCCGTATGTTTTGGTCAGTTGTTCAATTACAAGTTCCATTCTGGTCCTCTCCCTCACATGCTTTTGACTCCCCATTGCTAATCGCTTTCCTGGTCCCAGGTAAACTCCGTGTTCTCCACCATCAGTCCTATTCCGATCAGGAGGAGTGACAGCAATATGAGCAACACTTGATCAATGATTTCGAACTTGATCATTACAAAAACAACAACCGCAGTAAGTACGATACCCGCCAGCTTAGTATTTCTTTGCCTGTCGAGCTGCCGGCTGTTTCTCTTCACCTTCTCCGCTTCACGTTTGTCAAACTCCAGCAGACGGGCTTTCCGGTACACTTCCTCTAGAAACGCTTGTTCCTCTTCGGCTGGCTTCACAATCCCACTCCTCCTTTTCGTAAATCTGCCTCAGCTTCTTGCGGGCCCGGTGCAGCAGCACCTTGAAGCTCACCGTTGTACGGCCCATAATAGCTGCCGCTTCTGTATAAGACATCTCACCTACATCAACGAGATACACGGCCATCCGGTAATCCGGCTTGAGCGTAAGTAACCGCCGTTGCCACTCCCGGTCCTCCTCGTGCACAATCGCCATCCGTTCGGGATCATCCAAACCGGGAGGCGGCATGCGGTTTCCTTCAGGCAGGTTATCTCCTGTGTAATCCCCTGAAAAGGAGGAATCGGGACGCCTGCGCATCCCTGTTTCAACCGGCAGGCTCCCCTGCCGCTGCCGCTTCCGCAAGGAATCTATGCTTTTGTTGCGGAGGATCGTGAACAGATAGGTTTTAAAAGACGCGCGGGCATCGAATCTCTCCGGATACACCAACAGATAGGCAAAAGAGTCCTGTGCCAAATCCTCGGCGGTATGATAATCCCCGGTCAGATGATAGGCAAACCCTACCGCAGGCTGCCGGTATTGCCGGACCAGCCATTCAAAGGCATCCCGTTCTCCCTGCCGAAACCGGAGCAGCACGGCTGCTTCATCATTCGGGTGACCCGCAGCCTCATCCTCCATAATGGAGCGCTGTCTGTTTCCTCTCTGGATATCGTTCGTCCGAATCCCCTCCTCTCCCGCAGCCTTCTACTACTTATTCGTCCAAGCCTCCGAAATAGTTACAGTGCTTCCGAAAAAAACAAAACGGGTCCGCAAACTGCTGCATCAGCAATCTGCGAATCCGTACTTTTTTGACAACTTCCGCTTGGGAATTCAGTGCTGCCTCTTGAGTCTTTCCTATCAAATTACCTGATGGTTTTTGAAGGCCCGATAAGTAAAGGGCAGGAGCAGGGCTATAACGATGACCGCAAAGCCTGTAGCAAACTTATAGTTGGGAATCTGCTGTCCAAACACCGAATACACCTCGTATTCGGTTACTCTCGTAATGCTGTCAACCATTTTTCCAGGGAGCAGGTTCATCATATGATTATACAAGCGGCTGCTCTTGCTAGCCGGAAAAAACAGCGGGCCGATCAGCAAAATGACAATCACAATGATAACGGGAAATGGGGTGCTCATCCGGCTGGACAGCCAGAGCGTCACCGCCCCCACGATCAGACAGGCCAGGCTGCCAATAAGAATTGCCCACAAATAGGTCTGAAACACCGTGAAAGGAACCGGGGCAAAAAGCTTGATCATCTGCACGCTGGCGCTTCCCCCATCAAATCCAAAAATCCCAAGCATCAAGAGAGTGTAGGTGCCTAATCCCACAGCAAGCAAGCCAAGGGAGACAATCAAGCCGGCTTTCAATTTGGCGGCAATCACCTTATTACGGCCATAACGGGAGGACAAGATTATCGCATCCGCCCCGCTCTGGTATTCACTGGCAAAGACAGGAGCAAGCCAGATTGCAATCACAAACGCGCTGATCAATAAAACAAACTGCAGGTTCTCGAACACATTCTCCCAGCCGGTTACATAGTCCATTTGGAAGGGGACCGGAATCGACTTATTCATCCGCATAAAAAAAGCAGTCTCTTTGGCAGAAGCATTGCCGGGAGTATAATCCCTGTCTATGTACTCTTTCACCTTATCGAGACGTTCCTGATAGAAGGTCTTTGCTGTATTTGGTGTCATGCTGTCGATAATATAATGATCGTATTCACGGGAATGGGAAAAAGCAAACCGGATCAACGTATCAATCTGATAACTCTGCTCTTTGTAGGTTACATAAGCCTCGTTTGTGAGTTCCCCCTTCTCGTTAAGGTTTTTCGGATCATGCATGACTTTTTGATGATGTTTGACTGCAGCCGCTATTTTCTCTATCGTCAGCGGTCCGGCAAGCTGGCGGTTGTATTCCTTTCGGAGCGGGATGGCTTCCAGTCCTTTTAGATCATTGCCGTCCTTGTCCGTTATGTACGCACCCGAAACGAGCGCCCATACTCCTAATAAGGCCACGACGATTACAAGTGTTATGCCTATAAAAAATGATTTCCGTCTCATGATCTTTCTAAGCTCAAACCGGGTCAGAATATCCATAAACTATACCTCCTATTTGACTTCGCCAGCCGCTGCAGCCGATTCATCTTGAAAATGGTATAGAAACAGGTCCTCAAGCGTCGGTGGAACCGAAACTGCATGAGCTGCGGGTTGGACCTTAGAGACAATACGCAGCTCAACCCGGTCCCGCTCATGCCGCAGATTGCTCACACAGTACCGTTCATTCCACGCCTCCGCTTCCCTCGCCGGAACATGGCATAACCAGACATTGCCATCCATCGTAGCTGTCAGCTGTTCTACCGTCCCGCTCATCAGCAGCACACCCTGTTTCATCACCAGAATCTGATCGGCGATATATTCCACATCGGACACAATATGTGTTGACAGGAGGATGATCTTATCGCGGGCCAGATCGGCTAAAAGGTTGCGGAAGCGTACCCGCTCCTTGGGATCCAGTCCCGCCGTTGGCTCGTCCAGTACCAGCAGGCGGGGATCATTCAGCAGTGCCTGGGCGATGCCGAGCCTTTGCTTCATCCCCCCGGAAAAGGTGCGGATTTTCTTGCGGGCCGCCTCCTCCAGAGCTACCATGCGCAGCAGTTCACGGGCTTTTCCCTTCGAAGCCTTCAGGGTCAGCCCTTTCAACGATCCAACGTACCACAGAAACTCTTCCGCGCTGAAATCGGGATAATACCCGAAGTCCTGAGGCATATAGCCCAGCAGATCGCGGTACTGTTCCCCCATCCGGCTGATCTCCTGGCCGTTCATTTGAATCATCCCCGAGGTCGGACTGAGGATGCCGCAGATCATCCGCATCAGCGTTGTTTTACCTGCTCCGTTAGCTCCAAGCAGACCATACACACCGCTGGTCAGCCGGGCCGAAATGCCGTTCACCGCCTGTTTCGCGGCAAAGCGCTTGCTTAGCTCATTTATAGTCAGTTCCAACACGTTATGACCCCTCCTTATTCAATGCTCCCTGTAGCCAGCCTGCCTGCGCGCGGTACTTTCACATTAGGCTGGAAGCGGTCTCCAGACTCCGGCAAGTCTTGCGCAAACCGCGTACCTGCAGTGCTATTCCTGCGGTTGTCACCAGCAGCATCATCTGCCATACTCCCATTGCTGCTGGTTCAAACACCCAAAGCTTAGGGGTAAAGGCAAGTATCATCTGAACCAAAGCCACTATGCCGGCGAAGGTCAGGCAGTAATATCCGCAGCTTGGGATGCGAACCCGATTGAGCAGCCACAGGCAGCCGAGGCAAGTTAAATTAAAAGGCACAAGCAGATAGATCAGCATGGTTGCAACATCACTATGTATCCAAACGCTTAATATCGCTGCCAGCAGGGTCAGGCCCAGCAAATCCGCCATCCCCAGCAGACTCATGCGGACCATCGTCAGCTTCTCCAGGAGATGGCGGGTGCTGAGTTCTATCTCCAGCATATGACAGCTAAGTGAACGGGTCAGCGTATGGATTCCAGCCATTACCAGCAGAGGTGCGGCGATAGAGACCATCATCACAATTTGCACACTCTCACCCATTTCCTGAAGTGCGTTTCGTAGTAACAGCACCATTCCCAGGACGATTAGCAATTGCACGGCCCATACCTTCCAGCTGATGAAGCGAAGCTGGGCCAGATAGAACTCTCCGAACGACGTTCTCCGCCCGGCTTGTCTATGGCGCAGCACCTCCACCGCCCCTCTGGCGGTATCTTCAAGATGCTGCCGTTCAATGGGGGGCGTGGGGTAGTTCTTTAGGGCGTTGACGATGGCCTGCTCTGATCTCTTGTTCAACGGGTTCACTCCTTTCCAAGTGGCTTCTTAGTACAGCCAGCCCGCGCTTCACCCGGTACTGCACCATACACATGTTCACTCCTGTTACGCGGGCAATGTCACGGTAGGTCAGATCCAGGCAAAAGCGCATAAACACCAGTTCCCGCTGCGATTCAGGCAGCAGCTCAAACAGCTCATGCACCAGCTGCTCCCTTTCCACCTGTTCTTCTATAGAACTGCTTTGCTGTGCAGCCCTCCAGTCTGCTGCATCCCCCTCGTCCTCCAGGGATAGCGGCTGCCCCTTCCTTAATTGATCGTTGCATAGATGGCGGGCGATAGTGTATAAGTACGCACGGCATTTTCCGGCGTCAGTATAGCGCTCAATATGGCGGCAAAAGCGGTAAAAGGTCTCTTGAGTTAAATCCTTCGCCTCTTCCGCGTTCCGTACCCGCCAGCAGCAATACTTCTGGATGCCAGCGTAATGCCGCTCAATCAGCGGTGTCAGATACTCGGTTTCCCCCTCCTGGATCCGCCGAATCCATTCCCTTTCATCCACCTCGTCCCCTCCTCTCTAATAGGTATAACTGTTTTTCTGCCGGAAAAAATGAACAGATATTATGTCATTATTGTGACGTTGTTCAATATTCACAAACCCGATCACGCAAGACCCGGAGGAACGGACAGGCAAAAAAAGAAGCAGTGGCTAGAAAGCTCACTGCATCTCAAGATTGCTCAAGGACTGAGGTTAGTATATATTTCTGGTCTCTTTACGCGCTAAATTGGTAATTCGCTTCATGAACATCAGGTGAGGTGATGTTACCGATCGTTTGTATATCTGCAAATCCACTGCAATAAACCGAGTGTACCATGTAAAATCCCCCACTACAGTTCGATGTCTCACATCTCAGCTTCACAATATGCAAAAAGGATGATCTGCTCACCTTTGAACAACTGGGCAGCGGCTACCGGATGAAATCGCGCTTTGCCAAATTCCACAACCTGCCCGACCTGATGAAATGGTAGGGAAGAGTTAAATCCAGTTAGGGTATGATCGGCAGCAATAAATAAGAATCAAATTCATCCCCTGTATATAGAGTAACGTCTGCTTCCCAAACCCTGTCATCCGCCGTCTGAGTCAGCAGTGCGCAGCCGCTCTGATTCTGGCTGCCAATTTCCAGGAGCAACCGATTTCCTTTAGCTACAACAATCGCGCTATCCCATATCTCTATATCCAAGGGGTAGACTTCCCCGGGAATCAGCTTCTGAATCTCATCGAAGCTGTAGTAGGGCTTATATTCCGCCGATATTTGATCATCCGTTTTACGTAAGGAAGCGCGTAGCCAGCCTTGGCTAATGGGGAAATGATCCGTTAGTGCTCCTGAATTAACTACCTCATTGCCAAGAGGGTCAATGTTGCGCAAAGATACAAAAATGTCCATATCATCTGTTGTTGACGATGCCCACAAGCGGAGCTTGATAGGCCCCAGAATCTCTGTTTCGTTCTCGAACGGAGCAGTTTCAAACAGAATACGCTTGGAGTTGTTTTCCTCTCTCGAGAATGCTTTCACCATAAAGGGCTCGGCCCAGTGCCTGGACTCGCGCTCCTTATCGCCATCATAGCAAAGCTGGCTCTTGGCTTGCGGAAGTTCCACTGAAAGCAGCTTTGAGCTTGCATCAAGGTAAAATCGAGTCCATTGGGTACGCTTAAGCGGATACTCATTCTCGTAGCGCCATGTGTAGCTATTACCTCCGCGGGGAATGGCAAGCTTCACCTTCGGCTCCCTCGTTATGCCGGTATCGATTCCCTTGAGCCAATAATCGAGAAATTTTTTCTGCAGCTCACGACCCTGAGCGGTATAGAATTCACCAACATGGCTGCCGATATGCACTTCAAGCCACTTGTGCTCCGATGCTGCATTCTGAAACCCCAGAAAGTTCCCCCGGGTATGCATTCCTGCGCTAAACCAGTTGCTTGCGGATAATAAAGGTACCTCTACTTTGCTTAGATCAGAGAACCGATTCGTCCATGATTGATCACGTAATGGATTGTTTTTGACCATCTCCGGGAAATCAATGCGATTGTCCTGCAGTTGTTCCTCAGAGAGGCTTCCACCGGGATTGTATTGATGTGTCAAAACTCCGTTTTCCCACCAGAATGAAAGAAAGCCGTTTACCTGAATTCCACCCGGATAACAGAAATCCGCATAATAATCTACTGTACCTTCCCAAGGTATGATGCACGCTAAATGAGGAGGTTGTTCGGATGCCACAGCCCATTGGCTCATTGCCAAGTAGGAGATGCCCAGCAGTCCTATCCGTCCATTGCTCCAGGCTTGCGTTCCAGCCCATTCGATTGCGTCATAATAATCCTTCTTTAAAGCACATGATAATATATCAAGCTTCCCTGGAGAATTACCGATACCACGTTCATCTACTCGCAATACAGCATACCCTTGTGGCACCCAATATTCAGGATTTGGTGTTTCCCAGCTAAGTAACGGTCCTTTATCCTGCAAATGGGTATATTCTATTGCAACAGTCGGGTTAGCAGGAGCAAATTGTGAGAAATGCGTATCCTTTCCATACGGACACATCGTCATGATTACTGGAAAATCCCCGTCCGCATTAGGCTGATAAAGATTTGCGGCGAGATAATTCCCATCTCTCATCGGAATCTTTACTTCTTTCCAGGTAAGCTCATAAAAGTGATTACTTCTTTCGTTAGTGTCGATAGGTAGAGGATTCATAGCTTGCCTCCATTTGATAGTTTTTCTTGATACCACTCAATCAATAAGATGTGTTGCATATGCCGAATACATTTCTTCTTTAAATCCAGTCCAGCATTTCCATACCAATGGATAACCCCCCCTTCTTCCAGCAATCGGATTCACTCCTTCTATCATTTCTATAAAAGAAATATTAGTACACATGTACTAAAGTAAGTGTATTCCTACGAGTACACTAATTCAACTCTGATCTTTTTCGAGAAAATCATTCTTAGCTGAGGATTCTCGGCAAACATCTCTGGAATCCTTCCATATCCTTAATCAAGCTACTTATTTCGGCTTAAAGGGCCAATTTATGATATAATGCTTTTGATTTCAAGTGCATATCACAAACGCTATAAAGGAGATAGGTATGGATAATAATTTAAGAGATAAGATCCTTGAGACTTCAATTGAATTATTTAATAAAAATGGATATGCATATGTAACATTGAGGGATATTTCCGATGCGCTAAATATTAGTCCTGGTAATTTGACATACCATTTCAAAAAAAAACAAGACCTCATGATTGGTGTTATGGCAAGGCAGTATGAAGAATATCAAAACTTAAATTTCTCAGCGGAGGTTTCTATCCAAGGGCTGAATCAGCAGTTTTTAATCCTTAGTGCATTCCGCGAAAAATATTTCTTTTATTTCTCCAGTTTTACAGAATTGCCTAAGCTGTATCCTGAGATAGCTAATATGCAAATTAAGGTTGTTAATGATTTCTATACACTTTTTACCGATACATTTACCATATTTGTTAATAATGGAATTATGAAAGAAGAATTATATGCCGGACAATATGAAGATTTGTCTATTTCTTTATTATCGATCAATATGTATGGGACACAGGAAATAATTCTTCTCCAAAAATTTCTTCCAAAGCAGAAAAGTATCTTTTCCATCCTATGGAGCCTTATATTGCCTCATTTAACAAAAGAAGGGATGGATATGTATAGTCGGATGACACAGGGCGATAAAACTCCTCCCCCACAACTATGCTGCAAGCAAGATAAACCGAACGGAGGCTTGAAAGAGTCAATATGTGACCCCCAAGGTACGTAAGATCTGACTAAGACGGCGGAACAGTATCCCTCCCAATAGATGGTGACGTAACCCTACAGTCCTGCCGCTGTCACCTTCTCCATGATGGGCAGCAGCTATACCGTTACTGGCATCGTCGTCCCCGAAGGCAACAGTCAGGCTTCCCTCACTAATTTGAGAACTTGCTCCTCAAATTGTTTCATTTCCATTCATCCCGCTTGCCAGCCATTTTCATTATTCGAACGACACAACCATACTCAGTAAAACGCAAATAAAAAACCCTTCCGAAGAAGGGTTTGGTTTGTAAACTATGATGCGGTCAAGAGGACTCGAACCTCCACGATATTGCTATCACTGGCACCTGAAGCCAGCGCGTCTGCCAATTCCGCCATGACCGCATATTATGAATACAGCGATTTAATCACCGTAATTAAGAATATACTCCCTTTTGATGTAAAGTGCAAGTTTTATTTCCGAAGCAGTACATTAATCACTCGTCTGGACAGGACAATTCCTATTTTCACACTGAAACATTAATCACTGACTAACTTACGTATTCAAAGTAAATTACATATAACACTTCATAAAGGAAGGTTTGATAATATGGATTCTTTGGATCACAAAATCTTCAAGGCACTTATGGCGAATGGAAGAATGACCTGGGCCGAGCTTGCCGGACTGCTTGGCCTCTCTTCTCCTGCGGCTGCTGACCGGGTTCGGAGACTGGAGGAGCAAGGAATGATCAAAGGCTATACGGCGTTGATTGACGCCGAATCTGCCGGTTTTGGGTTGGCGGCGCTCATTGCGGTTTCGCTGGAGCGGCCAACGCACCGGCAGGCTTTTCTGGAATTGGTGCTGAAGCTGCCGGAAATTCAGGAATGCCATCATACGGCTGGAGATGACGACTACATTCTGAAGATCCGCTGCCGGGGAACCCGCGATCTTGACCGGATCATTAGTGAGGAGCTGAAGAGCCTGCCGGGTATTGTGCGGACCCGCACAACGATCATCCTCGGAACGGTTAAAGAAACACCGAATGTCCCGCTGTCGCCTGAAGACACTGCACCATGATCATCTGGCCCGCCCTCTTCAGCGGCTTCGGTTTCGGGTTTATTATTGCCGCTCCTGTCGGTCCCATGTCTCTGCTGTGCATTAACCGGACACTGAAGCATGGCTTCTGGGCAGGCCTGGCGACCGGTGCGGGAATTGCGTTTGCCGATGTACTGTATGCTCTGGCTACCGTCACCAGCTTCCGAATTGTGAATGAGTTTACTTCTGCCTATGATCTGCCGCTCCGGCTCATCGGCAGCCTCTTCCTCGGGGTTCTTGGAGTAAAAACTCTGTGGCCTGGCAAATCCGGTGCCAAACCGGAAGCCGTCCGCAGCGGAATAGCCTACAGCATGTTCTCCTCCTTTCTTCTGACTTTGGCTAATCCGGCCACCATTCTAAGCTTCATGGCGCTCGCAGCTTCTCTTGGAAATACTGTCGGGTCTTCCCTGTTCCTCCCGGCTGGAATTGCGCTCGGCTCCTGCTGCTGGTGGCTGCTGTTATCTGCTATTATCTGCTGGATCAGCGGCAAACTGCCTGATGCCTTCATTCGATCTTTGAGCCTGATCTCATCGGTCAGCCTGATCCTGTTCAGCTTATACGGCATCAGCTTGGCCTTATTGGGGGCAGGGGGGTGAATCCGGCTTGAAACTGGTGATAGGCATAACCAATAAACTCTATTTGATTTATATATTTCACTTATAAGATAACGCATGATACAACAGAAGTATTCCTGTTTGACCTGAAAGGAGACTTCTGATGAATCAGCAATGGAATACCGGTACCTATGATACGGATATGGCCTTTGTTTCCCGCTTCGGAGAATCTTTGATTCATCTGCTGCAGCCGCAGCCGGGTGAACGAATTATGGATTGGGGCTGCGGCACTGGAGATTTGGCCGCTGCCATCGCTGATCATGGGGCAGCTGTTACAGGGATTGATGCATCCCCTGAGATGATAAGCGCTGCCCGCTGCAAACATCCGCAGCTGGAATTTGTGCTGGCGGATGGCCAATCCTATTGCGCAGATGTTCCCGCCGATGCCGTCTTCAGCAATGCTGCTCTGCATTGGCTGCAGGATGCGCAAGGGGCCGCTGCAAGCATTGCCGCCAGCCTGCGGACCGGAGGGCGGTTCATTGCCGAATTCGGCGGGCAAGGCAACATCGCCTCGGTCGTAGACGGGCTGCCGCGTGCTTTTGCCGCCATCGGGTGCAGCGGCAAGCTGAAGCTGCCCTGGTATTTCCCCAGCATCGGGGAATACGCGTCACTCCTGGAACAGAACGGGATGACCGTTGAACTTGCCTTATGCTTCGGGCGGCCAACACCGCTTGCTGGCGGAGAGCAGGGTTTCAGCCGCTGGCTGAACACCTTTGCGGATGGAATTCTGAGCGTGCTCAGCGGCCCGCAGCGTGAAGATGTGCTGGCTTTCATGGAAAAGGAGCTGAAGCCCGTTCTGTTCCAAGAAGACGGCTGGATCATGGATTACCGCAGAATCCGGATTGCCGCCAAGAAACAGTAAGAAACAAAAAGCGTACCGGAGGTTATTTTCCGGTACGCTCTTTGTTTCTTCATACCCGCATACCGTTGCTTCTTTGCTGTTGCTCCTCATTCTCGTCTTGGGATTGGGGGACATTATATCCCTTTCCACGATTATTAGCTACAATGAAGAGCAACTAAGCTTTCTGATAAGTTACGTGAGAGAGGAGGATTTCCGATGAGTCAAACAATACTGATAGTAGACGATGAAAGAGAGGTCGTCGATTTATTGAAATTGTATATAGAGAACGAAGGATACCATGTGCTTGAGGCTTTTGACGGGAAGGAAGCTCTGGAAATCGTACAAAATCATACCATTCATTTAATTGTGCTGGATATCATGATGCCTGAATGTGACGGATTTCAGGTCGTGAAGGAATTGCGCCAGTCCTTGTCGGTACCGGTTATTCTGCTGTCTGCGCGTGTGCAGGATCATGATAAAATTCTGGGACTCAAAATTGGTGCTGACGATTATATCACAAAGCCCTTCAATCCATTGGAGGTTGTGGCGCGAATAGAAGCCCAGTTAAGAAGATATCAATATGTCCAAACGGAGACTACTGCAGCTTCCGAGCTGGTAGAGATTGGCGGACTGGTCCTAGATAAGGCCGGTTGCCAATTGTACAAGAATGGACAACTGACAACGCTGACTTCCATTGAGTATAAATTGCTGCTTCATTTCATGGAGAATCCGGGGCGGGTATTTACGAAGCGGCAGCTCCTTGACAGTGTCTGGCAGCAGTGGTTTGGCGACGACAACACCCTGTTGGTATATATAAGCAAGCTGCGCGATAAAATCGAAGATGAGCCAAGGAAACCGGTCTATTTAACAACGATCCGGGGGCTTGGCTACAGATTTGAAAAGAGATGCTGAGGATGTGCCGGAGAAACACAGGCGTCCGGACGATGCTGCGTATTCACTACTTCCTTTTGGTCATCGTCATCAGTGTCATTGGAATCCTTAGTATATTATATGCATCCAAAGGAGCTGACCAGAGCTACGCAGAGACAGAGATGGATGTGGTGACGGCACAGAATTTGGTGGATGCAAATAATGATGCCGAGAGATTGAACTCCTTGCTTGATGATATCAGGAAAGTCAACGGGTGGATCGAAGTTCTGGATTCCCGGAAACTGATTACGCAATATATAGGGACGCCCCTGGACAAGTCCACACCGGAGTTGATGCTGCTGGACAAAGACCCGGAGTATGCCCCTTATATCAGCTCGGTTGCTTCTTTTTTGCGAAAAGGAGTTTTGTATACCTATGTGGTGAAGATCCCTGTTGATCAGTTGGAAGTGAGCATCTGGAGCAAACAGAGCGGCACCCTAAGGGATAAGCACATTCAACGTTATAACGCCCAAGCTGTACTGGGATTTATCCTCCTCTCCACCATTGTTATTTTTGTATACAGTAGATGGACAGCAAGAAAAATAAGTTATCCGCTGGCAAAAATTGCCGGAGGGATTGACCGCTTAAAAGCGGGTGATTATACAGTTCGCCTTGATTTTAAGCTGGAAAGCGAATTTCTGCAAATCCGTGATACCTTGAATGGTATGGCCGAGAAGCTCGAATGGGCCGGAGAACAAAAAAAGCGGATGGAACTGGACAGGCAGAGAATGCTGGCTGATATTGCCCATGACCTGAAAACGCCCATATCCACCTTATTCGGTTATGCAAAAGCGCTGCATGAAGGAATGGTGAAAGATCCAGACAATCAAAAAAGCTATCTGCTGTCCATCTATAATAAAGCCAAGCGGGTGAATGCCCTGCTGGATACATTGTTTGAGATGACACAGCTTGACCATCCTGAATTTATTTTGGACAAAAAAGAACAGGACATCGGTGAATGTATACGTGAAACCATACTGGACCATTTCCCGGAAATCGAGGAAAAGGGGATTGAACTGGAGGTGGGAATACCTGAAGCAGTGGTGCTCTATCCTTTCGACCGAAAGCAAATGGGACGTGTATTCAGCAACCTGATCGCAAATGCCGTGCGGTACAATCCGGCAGGCACCCGCTTGCGGATCACTTTGGAGGTTCAGCCTGAAGGCCTTTACCTGGAGTTCGCAGACAATGGGAACGGGATTCCCGCGCACACGCAATCCATTATTTTCGAACCCTTTGTCAGAGGGGACAAGGCCCGGTCCAATGACGGAGGTACAGGCCTGGGGCTGGCAATCGCCCAAAAAATTGTCCATCTGCATCAAGGTTCAATTCAGCTTCTGGGTACAACAGAAGAAACTACGATCTTCCACATCTTTCTTCCCCAAATTTAAGGTTACATTAAGTTTCGTTTTAGAATCGCGAAAGTCTGGTCTGTTATGTTTAGGCTGTGAATCATACAACCATTAGCCTACCAGCCCTTATCACTGTTCAAAAGGAGGGATGATGGCATCACCTATTTTGAATAAGAGGAGTTGATGTTATTGTTCAAGCGAATTCTTTCAACTGTAACCGTTCTATCATGTTTGGCCTTTACATTGCAGGCTGAAGCGGCAGAAGCACCTCAGCCTCTATTTTCCGGGGAAGTCTCGTCCTCTGCCGTACAAGCCATGCACCCCTTCCCGGAACATGAGCAATACCAGGCGGGTACCATCAAGCCCAACTATGTTTCCCAGAACCAGTTGGATGACGAGGTGCGCAAAAAATATAATGAATGGAAAACGAGATATTTAAAAAAACATCCCAAAAAATCGGATCAATACTACGTTTTCTACAATCTGGAGAAGGAAGCTGCCCCGGATAATGCCGTATCCTGCTCGGAGGGTCACGGTTATGGCATGTTAATCTCCGCCTTGATGGCCGGTTACGACCCGCAGGCAAAAGATTATTTTGACGGTCTCTATCGGTTCTATAAAGCGCATCCAAGCGTAAATAATCCGGCCTTAATGGCCTGGCAGCAGATTAAGACCGGTGCGGGAGATATTATTGACACACCGCCTAGCAACAGCGATGATGGAAGCCGTTCAGCTACAGATGGAGACATGGATATCGCCTATGCATTGCTGCTCGCGGACAAGCAGTGGGGAAGCAGCGGCCCAATTGATTACTTGAGCGAGGGCAAGGCAGCCATAGCTGCGATCATGAAAGAAGATGTGAATCAGCAGAAATGGAGCTTGAAATTCGGCGATTGGGTAGAAAACAACGATCCCGATTACGGCCTTGCCACCCGTCCCTCCGACTTTATGTTGAGCCATCTTCGGGCATTCGGGAATGCTGCTGGTGATCCCAACTGGGCTAAAGTCGCTGATAACACTTACGGAATTATCCAAACGATCTCCACTAAATACAGCCCTACCACCGGCTTACTCCCGGACTTTGTGGTGTGGAGCAACGGAGGTTACGCCCCTTCGCCTCCAAATCTTCTGGAAACAGACAGGGACGGGTACTTTAGCTGGAATGCCGCACGGGTTCCCTGGAGAGTTCCTGTCGATTATTTACTTTCAGGCGATACGCGGGCATTGAACCAGACAAAGCTAACGAATGCATGGATATCCAAAAAAACAAATGGCAATCCAAGCAAGATTGTAGCGGGATACAAATTGAACGGTGATCCGCTTGACGACAACGATCCCGCAATTGCTTATTCCGCACCGTTTGCAGTTAGCGCCATGGTAGACTCCAGCAATCAAAATTGGCTGAATACACTATGGAAAAGTATTGTCAATGCGCCGACATCGTCCAATTCCTACTATGGCAACAGCATTAGATTGCTCTGCATGATTACGATTTCCGGAAATTGGTGGGACCCCACTGACGCAAGTAATTAAGCCACAAAAGGCAATTTGTCACAGCACAACAGAACCCGCCGTTATTTGGCGGGTTCTGTTGCGTCTCCTACATACCGGTTGCTTCCGGCTCCCAGCCCCGCCACGAGCAGCAGAACACTTGCCGCTACGAGCAGTGCCAACGGGCCGTTCCAGCTGTGCGTAGCGTCATGAAGCAGCCCGAACAATGCCGGTCCCATGGCTGCCAGCAGGTAGCCGATCGACTGGGCCATTCCCGACAGCTCGCTTGCCTCCTGTGTGCTGCGGGTGCGCAAGCTGAAGAACATCATTGCCAGTCCAAAGGCAAAACCTCCGGCAATGCCGATACAGATCGCCCATACCGGCATCCATGCGCTGCTGCCGAACCAAACGCCGGAGATTCCGGCCATGAACAAAACAGCCGTAATAACAACCAGCCCCCGCTGATTCTTCAGTTTGCCTGCCCATAAAGGAACAAAAAAAGTAAACGGCAGCTGGGCCAGCTGCAACAGTGAAAGAATCCAGCCCGCATGACTGGAGGACATGCCCCGCTCACCGAGAATGACCGAGAACCAGGCAATCAGAACGTAATAAAGCAGAGACTGCAGGCCCATGAATAAGGTTACCTGCCAGGCGAGCGGTGAACGCCACATTTTCCCGGCTGAGCCGGGCGTGCTTGTTCCGCTGCCTTGGCCCAGGCTCTTCATCTGCGGAATCCAGAATAGAGTAGCCAGTGCAGCGACAATGAACCATAGGACAAGCGTGCCCCGCCAACCGAACCCTGCCTGGTCCGCTATCGGAACACTAATGCCGGAAGCCACCGCTGCGCATAAATTCATCGAAACCGTATAAATCCCGGTCAGAAGGCCAATACGCCCGGGAAACTTGCCCTTGATCAGTCCCGGCAGCAGCACATTGCATACCGCAATCGACAGCCCGATGATTGCGGTGCCTGCGAACAATGTGAGGGTTCCCGAGGCGGAACGGATCAGGATTCCCATCGACAATGCCAGCAGCGCCAGCATCAGCACGTTGGCAAGGCCAAAACGGCGGGCGAGCTGCGGAGCAAATGGGGACAGCAGCGCAAAAGCGAGCAGCGGCAGTGTAGTTATTGCTCCGGCAAGTGTATTGGATAATCCCAGATCATCGCGGATCATCTCCAGCAACGGTCCGACAGAGGTGAACGGGGCCCGCAGCGCCGCTGCGACAAAAATAATGCCGACCACGAGCAGAATACGTTTAGATCCTGCGTTTCCTTGGGATAAGGTGGATAATGAAGTCTGAATCTTGCGGTCTTCTTGCCTTGCTTTCATGAGGCTCCTCCTGATTGCAGCGAAAAAATCCGTCAAGCACCGGGCTTGTACGGAAATGAAGCTGTTCTATGTATCACGCATTATTACATTATACCCCCTTATGTATGCCGGTGCACAGCTTCTTGGATTCTCAGGATAGCTTAACTATACGGCCTTCCAACTGAAAAAGCCGCCGGTCCAAAAGGACCGGCGGCTTTGGAGAAGATTAAATCAGCTGATTATACCCAGAGAGACTTAGTGATGATTACAAGCAGGATGAACAACACCAGAATCGCTCCAGTGGAAGTGAAAGCACCGCCGTATCCTCCAACATTTTCGCTCATGTTAACTCCTCCTTTATACTTGAATACTTTTAAAATATGTGGAAATATCCAGTCTGGTCTGGGTGAAACGGCAAGAACTTACTCACTTCCCCTGCAATTTAAATTATTCTTGCGGTTGACAAATCGGACAACCCTCTTTAGTATCCTAAGAATAAAGGTAGTTGAGAATCACTCTCAACTAGAATACATAACATTACAGAAAAGAGTGAACAAGAGATGCTGCGTCGTTTTTTTTCCTATTATCGTCCTTATAAGAAGCTGTTTGTTCTCGACTTCACCTGTGCGGTGGGCGCGGGGCTTTTGGAGCTGGCCTTTCCGGTGGCCGTGAATAAATTTATTGATGATCTGCTCCCCGGACAAGACTGGTCGTTAATTCTGATCGCCAGCGTTGCCTTGCTTGCCATCTACGCTCTTAATACCGCAATGAATTATGTTGTCACCTATTGGGGGCACATGCTGGGAATAAATATTGAAACAGATATGCGCAAAAAAATGTTCGATCATATCCAGAAGCTCTCCTTCCGCTTCTTCGATAACAATAAAACCGGGCATTTGCTCGGTAGGATTACCAATGATTTGAACGATATCGGCGAGGTGGCGCATCACGGTCCGGAGGATGTATTCATTGCCGTGATGACGCTGATCGGAGCCTTTATCCTGATGGCCGATATCAATCTGAAGCTGGCCGTGATCACGTTCATTATCGTGCCGATTATGGCTTGGGTCATCATCCATTTCGGACGCAGCATGACCTCTACCTACCACCAGCTATTCGGCAACGTAGGCAATTTCAATGCCCGGATCGAGGACAATGTCGGGGGAATCCGCGTGGTGCAGTCCTTTGCCAATGAAGAATATGAAAAAGAACTGTTCGCTGTTGACAACCAAATGTTCCGCCAGACCAAATTGATGGCCTACAAGCTGATGGCCAAGAGCTCGTCAGTCAGTTATATGATGACACGCCTGATTACAATTGTGGTCATGGTCTGCGGCGCCTGGTTCTTTATTCAGGGAGAGCTGGAGATCGGGGAGTTTGTTGCTTTCATCCTGTTGTCCAATGTCTTTTTCCGGCCGATTGAGAAAATCAATGCCGTTATCGAGAGCTATCCGAAAGGTATTGCCGGGTTCAAGCGTTATCTTGAGGTGATTGATACAGAGCCGGATATCGCCGATAAGCCGGGTGCGGTGGAAGTCGGATCGCTGCGCGGAGATATTATCTTCGGAAACGTCAGCTTCGGCTATGACGACAATCGTTCAGTACTGCAGGAGATCAGCCTGAAGGTCAACGCCGGGGATACGATTGCTTTTGTCGGCCCTTCCGGCGCGGGAAAAACCACAATCTGCAGCCTGCTGCCCCGCTTCTACGACGTCACCGGCGGCAGCATCTCCATCGACGGAATAGATATCCGTGACATGAAGCTGAATTCGCTGCGCAAGCAAATCGGGATTGTGCAGCAGGACGTCTTCCTGTTCTCCGGCACAATCCGTGAGAATATCGCCTACGGCAAGCTGGATGCAGAGCTTCCGGAAATCTGGGAAGCTGCCAAACGCGCCCACCTGGAAGAGCTGATTAGCAGCCTGCCGGATGGCATGGATACAGTGATCGGAGAACGCGGCGTGAAACTGTCCGGGGGACAAAAACAACGCCTGGCTATCGCCAGAATGTTCCTCAAGAACCCTCCGATCCTGATTCTGGATGAAGCCACCTCGGCGCTGGATACGGAAACGGAAGCCGCCATCCAGCAGTCGCTGGCTGACCTGTCGGTGGGCCGTACCACCCTTGTGATTGCCCACCGTCTCACGACGATCAAAAATGCCGACCGGATTATTGTTGTAAATGAAGACGGTATCTCCGAGGAAGGCCGCCACGAAGAGCTGGTCAACGCCGGAGGCACCTACAGCCGCCTGTACCAGGCGCAGTATAATGCGTAAAACGCAGAGAATGAAATAAATGGTCAAGGAAACAATAGCGCAACGTAAGGCCGAGAATTATCCTATGCAGGAATGATAGGACATAGGACATCATGCAGAAATAAGAACAACCTTCCGCTCTACAGCCCCCTATAGGCTGATTGCGGAAGGTTGTTCTGCGTTTACCTGCCTCTTTCCCTACCCCTTCACTGCACTGCCGGCCACCCCTTGAATAATGTACCTCTGCCCCAGCAGAAAAACGATAATCATCGGAATAATGCCTGCTGTCGCTGCCGCCATCATGCCGTTGTAGTCTACGTTGTTCTCAAGAATGAAATTTTGCAGGCCAAGCGGAACGGTATATAAATCCTTATCTAGCAGAAAAACCAGCGCATTCTCGTAATCATTCCAGTGCCAGGAAAAGTCGATGACTGCAAGAGTAGCCAAGGCGGGCTTGGCCAGCGGCAGCACCAGCCGGAAAAAGATCCGGAAATGCCCTGCCCCGTCGATAAATGCCGCTTCGGAAATTTCCGCAGGTACGGACAGGAAGAACTGGCGCAGCATAAACACTCCAAAGATCGTGAACATGCCGGGCAGAATCAGCGCCCAATGTGTATTATAGATTCCCGCCCAATCAAACATCAGAAACTTCGGCACGAACAGCACCTGCGGCGGAACCATCATCATCGACAGGTAGACCAGGAACAGCGGCTCCCGCCCCTTGAACTGAATCCGGGCAAACCCGTAAGCAGCAAAAGCAGAGAAGAACACTGCGCCGGCCGTGCTGATCAGCGATATTTTCAGCGAGTTCAGGTAGTAGGTAATAAAGCTGTCATTCCCGCTCCACACCTTAATATGATGCTCCCAATTCAGGCTGGAGGGAATCCACTGAACCGGATATTTGAACACATCCGCAGGAGACTTGAACGAAGTGCTGATCATCCAGATAAAAGGCACAATCATCAGCAGGGCGAAACCGGACATCACAAGGGTTGTGATGATTTTGCGGATATTAAGGGAAGAATCAGCCTTGATCTCCTGCAGGTAAGGAGCTGCCGGTCTAATCGTTGTTTTTTGCATAGGAAATCCTCCTGAAAATTTGGTGGCGAAGCCATCACCCGGACGCTGAACTGTCTACTCAGTAATGGACCCAGCGTTTTTGGCCGACCCACTGGAACACGGTGAAGATCATGATAATCGCGAAGAGCGCCCAGCTTATGGCGGCGGCATAACCCATCTCGTAATAGCGGAAGGCATTCTGATAAATGAACAGTGACAGCACCGTTGTGCTGTTTCCCGGCCCTCCCTGGGTGATCGCCTGAATGATGCCGAAGTTCTTGATTGTCATGATCAGTCCGGTGATCAGCAGCAGAAAGGTTGTAGGACTCACCAGCGGCCAGACTATACGGCGGATGCTCTGCCAAGGACGGGCTCCGTCGATTCTGGCGGCTTCCATCAGCTCTTCGGGAATTTCCTGCAGGGCAGCCAGAAAAATAATCATGTTGTAGCCCAGCATGAACCAGATCCAGATGATGTCAATCGCATACATCGAGGTTTCCGTCGTGGACAGCCACCCTGGCGGATGGTTAATGCCAATACCGCGCAGGAATCCGTTAATCGGACCCGAGGTCGGCTGGAACAGCAGCATCCAGACAAATGCGATGGCTACGCCGCTGGTAATGTAAGGCATGAAATAAAGCGCCCGCAGCGTTTTTTGAAAATAAACAGATTTGTTCAGAATAACCGCCACTATAAAAGCCAGCAGAATCGACACCGGAACGGCCAGCAGAAAGATAAGTGTATTCTTCAGCGCTACATAAAAAAGCTCGTCTCCCAGCATCCTCGAAATATTGTCCAGACCGACAAAATGAATCTCCGGGTCCATAAATTTGTAATCGGTGAACATCAGATAAAACGAATAGGCGGCCGGTATAATAAAAAACAACAGGACCCCGAGCATATTCGGTCCGATAAACAGATAGCCGAGCCTGCTCTGCCGCTTCATCCATGATTTGTTCATTGTTCCCCCACTCCTTAGCTGTATGATCTCGACTTAAGCATAACAAGCCTCGCGGCGGCTTTTAAGGAACATAACCACCGAATGGATATCACAGAATTACTTAATTTGCAGCTTGTCCGCTTACGGGCATGTGGATGGAAATGTTCTATTCGTGGACAAGTGGAAACGGCTTCGCCGTCCTCAAAAGGACGGTATCCGTTTCAGCGAGAAATAGAAGGATAATTTATAGCGTGAAGCATATAAATGCTTATATTTAAAAAAAACCGCTCCCCATAAGGGAACGGTTCTATGCAGCACAACCGGCTGCGGCTTACTGATTCTGCTTCAGCCATTCATTGTGGCGTTTGACCATACTCTGTACCGTTTGTTCCGCAGTCTGGCTGCCAAGGAAATATTTCTCGTATTCCTGGGCGCGCATATCCACGATTTCCTGGGCAATGCTGCGGACAAAGGTTGGCGTCTTATCGCCGTAGAGCACGAACTCAAGCGAAGCTTTATCATAGGTGTCCGCATGATCGCCTAGCAGCTGGCTGATCGCGGTCTGCTGGTCCACCGCATTGGAGGAAGGCAGGCGGCCTCCGGCCGCCATCGGAATCATGCCGCCGTCGGCATACCATTTCAGGAACTCCCAGGCCGCTTGCTTATTTTTGGATTTGGCGTTGATGGAGATGAAGTCGCCCAGTCCGCCGCTTTTGACGAAATCAGCTGCATTGTCCGCCAGCCTTGGAACGGGAGCAAAGGCGATGGTGAACTCACGCGGAAAATCCGTCATATTGTTGGAGCTGCGGATCAGCCATTCCCCAATGTTGATCATCGCTGATTCCCCGCTGAGGAACATGTTCTCCACAGGCATCTTGGAGGTCAGCTGCTCGCCAAGCGGCGGGGTGGTGGCATCCTCCTGCATCATTCCGTTCAGTGTTTCAAGCCATTTGGTGATCAGCGGATCATCAAGGTTAGAGCTGCCATCCGCCTTGACATAACCGTTCTTCACGAGAGCGGAATCCAGCGGATCAACCAGCGAGGCAGTATGCTGCACCAGCCCGTACTTGAACCCCTCTGCCTTCAGCTTGGCGGCATATTCTCTTGCTTCATCCCAGGTCCATGCCGTTGGTAAGGCCAGACCGGCTTTATCGAGCGCATCCTTGTTCAGGGCAAAGAACAAAGCATTCTTTTTGGTTGGCATCCCGTAGTATTTATCGTCTATTTTCCAGGTAGCAGCATCCGCACCCATTTTCTCGTCGATGTTGTAGTCGCTGAATTCGCCGAGGTCGAGGGCAGTGCCGCCCTTGATGCGTTTATCCAGATTGGTCAAAGTATAATTGACGAACAGATCGACGTTCTGTCCCGTCGAGAGTGCGGTATCAAGCTTCAGGTTGCCGTCATCATCATTGACAAAACGCACGTATTCGACCTGAGTCTCAGGATGCTCCGCATTCCAGGTATCCACAACCTCCTGTGGTCCGTTCTCCGGCGGAACGGCACCCCACATGGTTAACTTCACCGTTTTGCTGCCTTCATTCCCCTGCGCTTCTCCACCAGTGTTATTTTTAGTTCCTCCGCATCCGCCCAGTATCCCAAGCATCAGCACGCATGCTGCCAGCAGGGTCAACCCTTTTTTAGTTTTCATCGTTTCTGTCTGCCTCCCCGTTTTTGTTATGGATTGTGCTTCCCTTACATCCTAGCAGGGACGCTGGAGGCATTTTAGATACAAATCCACCATCCTGGCGGAACAAATATACGGAATTTGCAGCAGTGACCGGGCAAAAATGATCACACATATTTCTTCTATTCCTCACGGTGGCGGTATTGGCTCGGGGTGCATCCGGTCCAACGCTTAAAGATTTTGATGAAATAGTTATCGCTCGGAAAGCCCACCCGATGCCCCACCTCATGCACAGGCAGATCGGTCTCCCGCAAAAACACTGCCGCTTTCTCCATCCGCACACCGTGCAGATAATGGATCAGCGTATGCCCGGTTTTCTTTTTGAATAAGGCGCTGATATAATTCTCTCCCATCATCACATAGCGGGACATGGACTTGACTGTAATATCGCGGTCGTAATACTCTCCGATATATTCAATGATCTTGCTAATCTCCGGATGCGAAACAACAGGCCCGGACAGGGATCCGAAGCCGGACAGCAGCGGATTTTTCACCTCATCTTCAGGAAAAGCCCCACCCGATCCGGGGTTAGCGGTGTCAGGTGCTTCCGCAGAAGCTGCAACAACCGCTGGAATCCCGTCCGCCTCCAAAAGAGCAACATTCCGGTGACTGCCGGCACTCAGCTCGGCGCTAACCTTGCGCAGCGTATCCCGCAATGAACCTACGCTCATTGACAGCTTGAGAATATAATTGGAGGCCCCGTATTCCATCGCTTGGCGGACATATTCGAACTCTCCCATGCAGGTCAGCATAATAAATTTCGTATTCAGCCCCGCTTGACGGGTCTGCTTCAACAGCTCAATGCCGTTCAGACCAGGCATCACGATATCCGCGAGCACCAGATCAGGTTTATCCCGCATGATTAGTTCCAGCGCTTCGGTCCCGTTGCCGGATTCGCCGATAACCATGAAGCCGAGCTCCTCCCAGGAAATAATCTCCCGCACCGACTCTCTTACGAATACCTCATCCTCCACCAGCAGTACGCTCCACATGAGACCTTCCTCCCTTTACTCGATCTTCTTGTCCTGCACATAAGGTGTCGACAGCAGGAAGGGAATACTGAACCGGATCAGGGTTCCCGGTGACAGCTGGAGAATCTCCAGCTCACTTTGGCCCTTGAAGAGCAGCCGCAGCCGTTCCTTCAGGTTGGACAGTCCGATCCCCTTACGGGTCCGGGTCACCTGCAGGCGCCTGGATTCCTCCATGCCGATGCCGTTATCCCCTACCTCCAGCGTAAGCTGCGCTTTGTCATTTCTGTAAATACGGATACTGATCTGCCCCCGTCCAGTCAGAGGGCCGACGCCATGGCGGATCGCATTCTCCACCAGCGGCTGCAGGCTCAGCTTCGGCACCAGCGCATACTCCAGCTCATCGTCAAAATCACAGGTTACCTCAAAGCTGCCCTGATACCGGATCCGCTGAATATGCAGGTAAGCTTGAACCAGCTCGATCTCGTCCTTGAGGTAGACCAGCTCAACCTCAGCATTCAGGCTGACCTCCAGCAGCTTGCCCAGCGACACGCACATTTCGGAGATCTCCTCATTCCCGCTGCGGATGGCGCTCCATTTCATCGTGTTCAAGGTGTTCAGCAAAAAATGCGGGTTCATCTGGGCCAGCAGCATATGGAAATGAACCGCTTCCTTCTGCCGCTCCTCTGCCTTCAACTGGGCAATCAGCTTATTCGTGTCATCCAGCATTGTATTGAAGGTCCGGGTCAGCTCCAGCACTTCGCCATGGCTCCGGCCTTCGGGGATGCGGATTTTCAGGTTTTTGCGGACGACATCCTTCATCTTGTTCTGCAGATGCGACAAAGGACGGGTAAAGGTAGCAGAGATCATAAAGGCCATTAGTACAAATGCAGCTGTGAAGGCAAAAAACGTCAGGAAATAACGCTGCTTCAGCCCGGAAATTTCATTAAACAACACGGCCAGCGGAATCCGGTTGACCATATACCAGTCCAGTGACTCGATATAGACATAATTGATCAGTGTGCCGGTCTTGTCATCGGTCAGATACGCCTGTGCAGGATGGAGGGCAATTTCCCGGGTGATCTCCGGGGCCAGCACCGCTTTTTTGGAGGAGCGGGCCACAGTCTCTCCCTTGCCGGTAATCAGAAAATAATCCTGACTGCTCAGGGATTCCTTGAGGACGGACTGGAACCAGAAGGAATAATCGATACTGATCCGGGCCAGCCCGTAGCGGTTGCCTCCGCTGTCCTTCATATAGGCATAAAGCGAGAGCAGATAAGGGCTGGTAGACACCTCCCTCAGCATATTGTTCTCGTCCCGTGAATCCCACTGGTAGAACAGGCCTTGGGCTTCTGCGGAATCCAATGTTTGCGCTGCTGCTTCACCCGGGAGAGCAGCCTCTCTTTGGACCGTGCCCTGATCTGCAGGGACAACGCTCCCCAGATGGCGGCTGAAGAGCTCACGGTACGGTCCGTAGGCCAGCGCCTGTTTCGGCAAATAAGAAGTGTATACGCTCTCATGAAAGTCCAGCAGGGTGAAATATACGGAAGGATTGTATAGGAAAAAGCTGTTGTTGAGCATTTTGAATTTTTCTTCGATCAGCGCTTTATTCTCTAGAGGCGACCGGTTGCCTGGCTTTGTCAGAACACTGCGGACCGCCGAATCCTGCTCCAGAAAGATCAGCGTCTTGAAGGCTACGCTCATCTGATCCTCCAGCGTTCCATACATCTGCACCAGCTGCTCGTGGCTCTGCTGGCTGATTTTCTCCTCGACGAGGGATTCAATCTGCCGGTAGTTGTATACATTCAGCACACTGAACGGCAGAAGAATAAGGATGAGAAAAGCGCCGAACAGCCTGTATCTCAGCTTCTGGGGTATAAACATCTTCCAGTCCGGCTTCTTCATTTCCGCAGCTCTCTCCCTTCATTTGTGGGCTTATTATAACATCTGCAGGGGTCACCCGGCTGAAGCTGGAGGAAATTGCATTGTTTTGTCGCATCGCTCCTATAGACCGGGGTTATGATGCACTGATTTGTTCTATGCTTCTACAGCCTATGCCGTTTACGGTATTCCGCCGGACTCATTCCGGTGCTGTTCGTGAACACCCGGCTTAAATAGAATCCGTTCTCATAGCCGCATCTTTCGGCAATCCGGGCCAGATTCAGTTCACTGTCTTTCAGCAGAAGGCGTGCTTTGGCCAAACGGAGCGATTTCAAATAGGAGGAAGGCGTTTCCTGAAAAGCTGCGCGGAACCGCCGCGTAAACTGCACGGGGCTTAATCCCAGCTCCCGGGCGAGCTCCAGCAGGCTGAGTGGTTCTGCGGCTCTATCGGCAATGATGGATGCAGCTTCATCCATCATTGCGTCTTCGGAGTATTTACGCCCTCCTGCTTCCGCCCGGCTCTCCATATGAACCGGCAGCCACAGGTCTTTGATAAGATGCTGTTTCCATTCCCTTGCGGCTGGACTATTGTCTTCACTGAGCTGGCGCAAATAGGCATAGGTCGAGCTTAGGCGCTTCGTATCGCTAAGCTGCAGGAGCCCCGGCTGCGGCAGGCTTTCATCATTCTCCGGGGTGAACTGGATGTAATGAAAGGTGAGCGGTGTAATCGTCTCACGAATGAAGGGAATTCCGGGAGGGCAGACGACCAAATCTGCAAACCCCGCTTCACCGCCATGTTCTCCAATTTCGAAGCGGAACAGCCCCTCCTCTACCGCAAAAGCGACCCAGGAATCATAGCAGTCGCTTGGCAGGGCAAAACTCGTCTTCTGCTTCCAGTAGATATGGTCCAGAAGTTTCATGGCTCCATCCCTTTCACGAAATAAAGTATATGCTTAATGATATAATCGTGCATTTCAAAAGTAAAGAAGCAGCTTCATTATGAAATTATAGATATGCATTAAGAATATAATCCTAAGAGGTGCTCATTCATGAAGCAGGAGCTAGTGCAAAATGACATTACGGTGATCGGCGGCGGGCTGGCTGGAGTATGTGCGGCGATTGCTGCCGCGAGACTTGGGCAAAAGGTGGCTCTGATCCAGAACCGCCCTGTGCTCGGCGGCAATTCCAGCAGCGAGGTGCGGGTCTGGGTCTGCGGAGCAACGGCACACGGCACGAACCGCTACGCCCGGGAAACGGGAATTATGGGTGAATTGTTCGTGGAGAACCAGTACCGCAATCCGGAAGGTAACCCTTATCTATGGGATCTGGTCGTACTGGAGGCTGTCAAGGCTGAGTCCAATATCACACTCTACCTGAATACGGATGTCCATGAGGTTCTGGCTGAAGGAGATGAGCAGGAGCGGACGATTACTGCGGTCACCGGCTGGATGATGGGTTCGGAGCGGAGAATCACTTTTAAGAGCAGCATGTATCTCGATTGCACGGGTGATGGCCTGATCGGATTTCTGGCCGGAGCCAAATTTGCCCTTGGACGGGAAGCCCGGAGCGAATACGGCGAAGAGTGGGCGCCGGAGATCGCCGATGACATTACGCTGGGCAGCACCATCCTCTTCTATACCAAAGATACCGGCGTACCGGTGAATTTTGTGCCGCCTTCCTTTGCCAAGGACATCTCACAGACGACGATTCCGATCCGACGCGTCATTAAGAGCGGTGATTCCGGCTGCCACTACTGGTGGATTGAATGGGGCGGCGAGCATGACGCCGTTCATGACAATGAAATGATCCGCGACGAGCTGTGGTCGGTCATTTACGGCATCTGGGATTATATCAAAAATTCCGGCAAGTTCGGCGCTGAGAATATGACGCTGGAATGGGTCGGCTCGCTGCCCGGCAAACGTGAATACCGGCGGTTTACCGGAGACTACGTGCTGAACCAGAATGACATTATCGCCCAGCGCGAATTCGCGGACGGCGTAGCCTTTGGCGGCTGGTCGATCGACTTGCATCCGCCGCAGGGGATGTATGCCGACGCCAGCGGCTCCAAGCATATGCATGCCGACGGGGTATACCATATCCCCTTCCGCTCCCTCTATTCCGCCAATGTGCGGAATATGCTGATGGCCGGGCGCGATATCAGCGCCTCCCATGTCGCCTTCGGCACGACACGGGTGATGGCCACCTGCGCCGTGATCGGCGAAGCGGCCGGAACCGGAGCGGCGCTCAGCAGCCGCAAGGGAATCACCCCGCGTGAACTGCAGGAGCAGCATCTGGAAGAGCTGCGGCAGACGCTGCTGCGCGGCGATGCCTCGATCATCGGGCTGCGCAGCAGCGATGAAGATGATGTCGCCCGCAAAGCGCGGGTCACCGCCTCAAGCACCCTGGGCGTGATTGAGCTGGCACAACCGGGCGAAGCTTATCCGCTGCAGCATGATGCCGCAGTGCTGATTCCTGCCGATCCGGGAATCAGCGGCCTTCAGCTGCTGGTGGATGCCAAGCAGGCCACTTCGGTTACAGCCGAGCTGTGGGACACCGGGCGCAGAGAAAATTACGTGCCGCATACCCTGCAGGCAAGTGCAACTGCCCATGCCGAAGCCGGTGGGCAGCAATGGCTTACCTTCGATCTGCAGTGGCAGCCGCAGGTGCCGCAAAATGCTTTTATCATCATCAAGGCGAACGATGTGGTCAGCCTGTATCATTCGCAGCAGCCGCACAGCGGCGTGCTCGTCTTCTTCAAGGATGAAGAGCCGCATGTATCCAAGGATCTGGAGGACCACTCCACGGATCAGCCCGTGGTGCTGTGGAAGATGCAGGGCAAAGCCCGCCAGCCGTTCTGCTGCCGGATCGGATCGCCGACCGCCGCCTTCGCAGCGGACAAAGCCGTAAACGGCTATCACCGCCCGTTCGGCGGGCCGCAGCAATGGATGTCGCAGCCGATGGCAGGCGGACAGCCGGAATGGCTGCAGCTGCAGTGGGATTCGGTGCAGTCCATCGCCGAAATCCACCTGACCTTCAACGATGATGTCAACGAAGATCTGGTGAACCTGCATCATCACCGCACGGCTTTTGCCATCGTTCCCGAGCTGGTTCGTGACTACCGGGTAGAGGCGCTTGTTGCCGGCGGGGAGTGGACTGAGGTTGCAGCCGGAAGCGATAACCGCAAGCGCAAGGTGATCCACCGTCTGCCGAATCCGGTGCAGGCTGACCAACTCAGAGTACTGATTGATTCGACGAACGGCAGCCGTTATGCGGAGCTTATCGAGATCCGGGCGTACGGGGCCGTTCACCAGTAAGCGGTCCGGCATTCCGCAAAGACAAAAAGCAGTATCAGACCTTCGTCCGATACTGCTTTTTGCAATCTGTCTGTGCATTTTTTTGGCCAAACGAAGCCTACTTTCCCTGCCTGAAACCTGGTCTATTTCTTCGCGATATGCACCTTCAGCAGCTTGCCTTTTACCGTAGTGTCTTTCATCGCTTGCAGCACCAATGCGCCTTTGCCGTTCAGGATATCTACGTAGCTGACGTTATCCTGGATCGTGATGATCCCGATGTCGTCTGCGGTGATGCCTTCAAGCTTCGCTATGGTGCCGACGAAATCGACGGCTCTGAGCTTCTTTTTCTTGCCGCCGTTAAAATACAGCTTCATGATGTTCTCGTTCATGACCTCGGTTTTGCCCGCCTTGCGGACCTGCTGCTTGCCCAGCTTCAGATCAAAGGCCGGTTTGGCGTAGGCCACAGCATCGTCCGAAGGAGCTTTCATTACCGGCAGACTGAAACCGATATAGCCCTCAATGTCCGCTACCCATTTGTGCTCATTCGGTGTAACGAGCGTGATCGCTTTGCCGCTTTTACCCGCGCGTGCGGTCCGGCCGGTGCGGTGGACGTAGCTTTCTTTTTCCAGCGGAATATCGTAATTGATCACATGGGTGATGTTCTCAATATCAATACCTCTGGCGGCCACATCGGTGGCAATCAGATAACGGAACTGGCCACGCTTAAAAGCATTCATGACCTCAAACCGCTCGTCCTGCATCATCCCGCCGTGAATCTTATCCACCGGATACTCCAGATCGGCCATCCCGCGGAACAAGGCGTTCACCTGATCCTGGGTGCGGCAAAAAATAATGCAGCTGTCCGGATTCTCCACGGTGAGCAGATCACACAGCAGCTGGAATTTGGCAGCTTGTCTCACTTCAATCAGTGCATGCTCAATCGACGCTGTCGTGATGCCGCTGGCTTCAATCTCAATATCCGCTGGACTCTGCATATATTTACGGCATAAATTCTTCACCGCCTCCGGCAGCGTGGCGGAGAACAGCATCGTCACCCGTTCCCGGGGCAGCTGCTGGATGATCTTCTCGATCTGCTCGATGAAGCCCATGCTGAGCATTTCGTCGGCCTCGTCGATGACGAGATATTTGATCCGCTGCAGCGGTAGCGTACCGCGTTCAATATGGTCGAACACCCGGCCCGGCGTACCTACGACAACATGCGTCTTTTGCGTAAGTTCAATTTTCTGCGGGGCAAACGGCTGTTTGCCGAACAAGGCGACCGCCTTAATCCGCTTGAAGCGACCGATGTTGGTAATATCTTCCTTCACCTGAGCAGCCAGCTCACGTGTTGGGGTCAGCACCAAAGCCTGCGGCTTGTTCTCCTCCCAATCCACCAGCTCGCAGAGCGGGATACCGAACGACGCTGTTTTGCCGCTGCCGGTCTGCGATTTCACGATCAAATCCTGTCCCTGCAAGGCTACAGGAATCACTTTACGCTGTACTTCAGTCGGCTCCAGATACTTCAGCACATCCAGCGCCCGGATAATCTCTTCATTTAAACCATACTCTCTAAACTGCAGTTCACTCATGTTCACTTCAACCTCTTCTATGCCGATTGTTCCGGTTCAAGCGGGGGTTCCCGCGTTCCTTCCATCTTGTGCATAGTCTCATTATAACAGTTAATGGCTGCCTTGATTCCATTCCTTATAAAATTGCTCCAGAAAGCCCAGCATGAAATCATGCCGTTCTTCGGCCAGCTTGCGGCCATAGGGGGTATTCATCAGGTCTTTCAGTTTCAGCAGCTTCTCATAAAAATGATTGACCGCCGTCCCCTTGGAATAATCGCGGTATTCCTTCTGCAGCGATTCATCGCGCGGCGCGATCTCCGGATCATACACCGGACGTCCCTTCGCACCCGAGAACATCATCGTTCTGGCAATGCCTATGGCGCCAAGCGCATCCAGCCGGTCTGCGTCCTGCACAATCCGCCCTTCCAAGGTCGACATTGGTTCACCCCCACCGCCGCTGAAGGACATCGTCTCAATGATGAGCATGATATGTTTGATTTGGGCTTCATCCGCCAGGTGCTGCTTAAGCCAGTTATGTACTTTATCCAGTCCCGCTTCCTTGGAAGGGTTCAGCTTCTCGTCGGCAACATCATGCAGTGTCGCAGCGACTGTACAAATAAAAACATCCCCCTGCTCCATTTCCGCAATCAGTGCCGCCGTATTCCGCACACGTTCTGTGTGAAACCAGTCATGGCCGGTGGAATCTCCGGCCAGCTGTTCTTTGGCAAAAATCTCAGCCTCAGCAATAATAGGTGAATGATTCACAGTAAATCCCCCTTTTCGTTCAATTGATTATTCTAAACCATCTGCAGTATCACACTTGCAAGGATTTTCACTATCCGCTATAATGTGCTGTAATCCAGTCTGAAAGGGAGTTGATTCCAGTGAACAGCACAAACAGCATTACCATCATACAGAATCAGCTTCATCATCACAAGCAGCGTTAGCACTCCTGAACATCTATCAGGGAGGGCTAACGCATTTCGCGTTTGACCTCCCTGCGGCATCCATAAGCGCGCAGGACCATGAGGTCCGGCGCGTTTTTTTATGCTGATTTATATTTCGAGGTTAAAGGAGCTGCTTAACATGCAAAACATTAAAGGAACCCACGATTATTTCGGCCGGGAGCAAGCGGTCAGACAAAAGGTACAGGCTGTGCTGAGCGGGCTGTTTGAAAGCTATGACTTTGAATCCATGGATACAACACTGCTGAATGAGCTTGAATTGCTGACCTCCAAATATGCCGGTGGAGACGAAATCCTCCGCGAAATGTACCAGCTTACCGACCAGGGCGGCCGCAGACTGGGGCTGCGCTACGACCTGACGATTCCCTTTGCCAAGGTGATTGCCCTCAATCCGGGGATGGAGTTCCCCTTCAAGCGGTATGAGATCGGCAAGGTGTTCCGCGACGGTCCGGTCAAAAAAGGCCGGCTGCGCGAATTCCTGCAATGCGATGCCGATGTGGTCGGGATTGCCGGTCCGCAGGCTGAAGCGGAGCTGCTGCAGCTGGCCGCCGAGGTATTCCGCAAACTGGACATTGCGGTGGTGGTCAAATGGAACAACCGCCGGTTCCTCGGCGAGATTCTGGAATCGGCAGGTGTCCCGGCGGAGGAGCACCTCTCCGTGATGCTGACCCTCGACAAGCTCGCCAAAATCGGCATCGGCGGCGTGCTGGCGGAGTTGTCCGATAAAGGACTAACTCCGGAGGCCTTACTGGCGATTACCGATTTGCTGGAATCCGGCAACCCGGGTTTTGAGGAGCTGACGCGTAAATATGGACTCGCCGGCTGCCCCGGTGCGCTAGAAGTTCTTGCGCTGAAACAGCTGATTGAAGAAATTGGCCTGGACGGCTTCTGTGTCTTCGATCCGTTCCTGTCACGCGGCCTATCCTTCTATACCGGGACCGTCTATGAAATCTTCGACGCCTCCGGCGTTTATACGTCCAGCCTTGGGGGCGGGGGAAGATATGATTCCATCATTGGAAAGCTGGTCGGACGGGAGGATATCCAATACCCTACGGTCGGCATTTCATTTGGCATGGAGTCGATCATGGCCCTGCTTGGAGAGCGTCCGGTGCAGCAGGAGCCGACTGGAGTATGGATTGTTCCCATTGGCGGGAATATGCCTCAGGTCTTGCTCGCCGCTGCAAGGCTGCGGGCCGCAGGCATTCGCGTAACCGTAGATTCCGGTACCCGGAAGCTGAAGAAAACGATGGCCGCAGCCTCAGCAAAAGGCATCCGCTATTGTCTGCTGCTCGGCGAAAGCGAAGCCGCACTCGGCAAGCTCCGTCTCAAGGACATGTCTGCACACAAGGAGGAACTGCTTACCGTGGAGGAAGCAATCTCGCTCATCTCCAGCTAATTCTCCTGGACCAGCAATATTCCGGCAGATTATTCTACTTCCTCGGGCTCAATTACCTCGAACAAAAAGGGAGCGCTCTTTAAATATTCCCTGAGATACGCCTGGGAATAAGGCTGCTGCTCCCGCAGTCCGGGGACTTCCGCCGGGTTCGAGGCATGATGACTGTAATTTGCGATCATAATCATAATAAAAAAACATTCCAGTCTACGCACATATCCGCTTTCCAGCTTCTTCCGGCTAGCATAGCCTTCAATAAACCGCTTGCGCTGCCCAGGGGAAAGCTCCAATAATGCGGCAGCCAGATCATAGAGATAATACCCGTAGCCGCATCTTCCAAAATCTATCGGATAGGGCTGCTCCCCGGCAAACACAACGTTTCCGCTATGCAGATCTCCATGAATCAGTCCATATTGATCTTCGTTTGCCTCCATGCCCTCCAGTTCGGAGAGGATTTTTGCAGCAGCTAACTGATAAGTCTTCCATCCCGTTTCGGATACAAATCCGCTGTAATAACGTCCCAGCTTATCCATCTCACACTTAAAGCTCTGCTCCCCCCATACAGGGCGGATAAACCCAGCCGGAGGAGCGAATCCGGCAGCCGCTATGTGCAAGGCTCCCATCATTGCTCCCATATCGAACATTCTCTGATCCGTCATGTGCGCGCCCGCATGCTCCCCTTCGACCCAGCGGGTAACTGTAACC
This sequence comes from Paenibacillus sp. FSL M7-1046, assembly GCF_038007405.1. Lineage (NCBI taxonomy): Bacteria > Bacillati > Bacillota > Bacilli > Caryophanales > Paenibacillaceae > Paenibacillus > Paenibacillus sp. FSL M7-1046. Next base: position 7,263,337 of record NZ_JBBOXB010000001.1, read on the forward strand.
CACAAGGAAGAGGGATCCTCCGCGGAATCTGCCTTGAGGATATAAGTGCCTGCTGTATTGGCCACCCCTTCCGGCATCGTCAGTCCTTCCACCCGGTTCAGCGCCTGAAGCAGCATCAGCTCCGACTGAATCTCTGCATAGCTCATCCATCGCCCGTGCATCCGCAGCAAATAGCTTCCGCTGCTTGCCGTCTCGATCTTATAAGTGATGTTATCGGACAGGCCGATATACGAAATTGTGGTCCAATCCAGCCCATACTGCGGCAGCGCCCACATCGCGATACTCCTTGCCTGCTTCAATAGAAGCCGTCTATCCTCATCCGTATCACAGCGAAAAGCCTCCAACATTCTGCTTCCTCCTTAACGAATATGTCCGTTTATTATAATGGCAGCGCCGCTTTGCAAATAGATAGACAACTCTTCTAAAGAGATTATTGCACAAAAAAACCGCATTGGAATGTTCATCCCATACGGCTTTTGTAAATCTATTTTTTGCAGTAGATAATTTTTTTGATGCTGTCATATGACAGACAAAATTGCTCAGAAAGTTCACGGGCGGTAGCTCCGCCGGCATGCTGCTCCCTGATTTCATTGTTTCTCGCTGTCAGATACATTCGGCTGCCCGAATTCTCGCCCCATTTCTTCCGCACGCCTTCAGGCTTCGGAATATAGAGCATTCCACCGTGGATATATTTCTGAATTTCCTTCAGCAATACTTCCGGCAGAATCACATCTGCGTTAACATATTTCATTTTATAGCCCGCTCCTTAAAATTAGTAAACGTTTTAAGGGAGCAAAGTCTATAGGAGAAACCATTATCTTCTACAAGATAACTTATGCGGTAATCTGCTTACAGCTCTATACAAACAACCGCGGTTGTTAATCTATAGACTTTGCATAGAGCTGTGTGCCGAAACTTGTCATGGTCCTGTCTCCCTTCCGCTCAAATCCGGCAATGCTTACATTTAATTTACCATAAAATGACTTGAAGATGAAGACGCAGGCCTTCACCCCCTTTTTGAAGAAAGCCTTATTATACCTTCATCTGTCTCTTCAAGTACCACTCCCGGTAGTCCTTGGGATTTCTGCCGCTGTACTTCTTGAAGGCGCTTATAAATTCGTCTGTCACGGAATAACCTGCCAGCATTGCGATCTCAGAGCATTTCAGTGCATTTTCCTGCAGCTGCTGCTCAGCCTGGGCCATTCTCAATTTAGTGACATAGTCATTCAAAGGAATGCCAACATGCATTTTGAATAACCGGCTGAGCTCGGCCTCAGATACATGAAATAACGCTGCGAGAGATGGAGCTTTCAGGTCGCAGGCAAAATGTTCTTTCACGTATTTCCTGATAGCCTCGGCCAGCTCTCTTCCACCGGGTGCCTGCGTCCTGCTCACTTCCGCCATGACTAGCTGTCCCAGTTCCTGCAGCAATTCCTTTGCATGTTCACTCGATGTGCAGGCGGCAAGGGTCATTTGGCTGTTCCATAAATATTTTTGGAGTGCAGTGCCGCCGTATTCAAATTTCCCCGCAGCTCCACCTAGAATCAGCAGCGTACGCTGCGCCAAAAAGCGGCAAACCTCCAGTTGAGAAGCCGCATCGTCCTCCAGAGTGAACAACGAATCCAGCTCCAGGCGGAAAGCAGCACTTGCTGGCTGTTCTAGACTCAACGTCAGCCTCTGTTCCGTCGCCTGACTGAATGCAGTCAACCGGTCACTGGCACGGCTCTGGAGAACCAGCCCTGTGCCGCTGCCGGGAATAGCACTCCGGCTCCCGTTTAAAGCCAGTAAACATGAGGCATAGCCATTCTTTAGCCGCTTCAGTCCTTTGTACTCTGCACCGATTCCTGCGGCAAGCCCCAGCCTCAATCTGCTCTCGACATTCTGCTCAAGCTCTCTGGCGAAGTGCTCAGCTCTTTCATTCTTATGTGACGCATTGTCTTTCATGACAATCAAGAAATACATTACCGGGCTAATGCTTCCGGCATCGCAGAACGGATATACGCCCTTCCACCCTGCAGCCGTCCTGCGGCATATCTGCTGGAAATCCTTATAAAGCTGATTTCGGCGCTTCCGTGGCTCTCCGATTTCTCCTGCCGGAATCTGCAGCTCTACGGCTGCAAATTGCAGCTTCACTCCCTCATCGGCCAGCGGATGGAGCTGAAGCTGCCGCAGCCGTTGTTTAATCTTCTCCGGACTGAACCACTCTTCCCGGACCAGCTGCAGCAGAAAGCTCTCCTGCATAAGCCGGAGCTGATCCAGCCTGCGTGTTTCTCTATCATTAACGGTTAACAGGGGAAACGCTAATCTTACGCCATCCCCATTCAACTCTGCTTGATTATAGCTGTATCCCTTCTCTTCGTCTCCGAGCGTTATCTTAATCATTACATCCCCCCATATCAGCGGCTGCTCTGCTGTACCCTATCCATAGTATGGTCCAAAAAAGGATGAACCTATCAATAGATGTAATGATGATGAACAAAAAAAAAGAACCCCGCCAGTGTGCGGCGGGGTCTAAGTTATAGCTTTATATTTTAAATTTCTCCACCAGTCCCTGAAGCGCTTTGGCACTTTGCGTGTTTTCATCGGCCATCGTCGCCTCATGGAATGTCTTCTCTACAATATCCGCCGTCTTCTCGGCGATATCCTGCACGCCGATTGCACCCTCGTTGACAGTAGCTGCCACCTCATTAACCGCAATCGCGATGCTTGATACCGTCTGGTCCAAGTGATCTGCTGACTCCTCGAACTGGTTCATGAGCGTGTTGATGATGGAGGCGTCACTGTTGTACTGCTCGCTGACCTCTGTCAGGCGCTCATAATCACCCAGCACATTATGGTCAATAAACGTAAGCATGGCTTCGGAATTCTCTTTCATCTGCTCTACAGAAGAGTATACATTCTTGACGACATCCTGAATTCCCGCTGCCGTTTCGGAGGATTTCTCAGCCAGCTTGCGGATTTCTCCCGCAACTACCGCAAATCCCCGCCCTGCTTCACCCGCGCGGGCAGCTTCAATCGCCGCATTTAAGGCGAGCAGATTGGTCTGGCTGGTAATCGACAGAATGGTATCTGCCAGGAGATTGATTTCATTGATCGCGCCGGACTGCTCAATCGCCTTCTCCATTTCGATACGCACCGATTCGTAAATCCGTTTGGCATTGTCCGTAGACTGCACGGCGTCATGCTGCAGCTCCAGTGCCCGCTCGATAATTTGGCTGGTCACTTCCGTCCCTTCCTTGACCTTTCCGGAGATCATTCGGACATTGTTCTCGATTTCATGAATCGCTGCTGTCATCTCTTCTGTTGAAGCTGCCGTCTCTTCCATACCTGCCGACAGCTGCTCCGTCGTGGCTGAATTGTCATGCGCATTCTCTCTGACATCAATGGACAGCTTCTCCAGCGTTTCCGCATTGTCCAGCACCTTCGTGGAGATGGTGATCAGGCTTTCAGCCATTTCCCGGAGCACAGCGCGGGTATGGAACATGGCTTTGGCAATGATTCCAGTTTCATCTTTGTTCTTCAACAGATACTCATACTGCGCATCGTATTTGAGTTCCAGCTTAGCGGTCTGGTTAATCATCTCTGTCAGCTTTATGATCGGGGAAGAAATTCTGCCGGCGACAAGCAGTCCAATGATCAGAGTCAGCAGCAGACTCCCCAGACCCAGCAGGATAATATAATGCGTCATATTGTCTACAGGCTGCATGACCTCCCCGACATCACCAGTCAGCACCAGTGTCCAGTTCGTTTCGGGAATGACGGTATAAGCAGCTTTTTTCTCCGCGTCACCTATGCTGTACTGCACTTTGCCGTCTTCAACCTTCTCTCCGGCTTTCACACGTTCCACAACAGCCTTGATCTGATCATTCTCGACAGGCAATCCAATCTTCGTCTCATCGGGATGATACAGCATATTTCCGGTCTCATCTACCAGATAGGCGTACGAGGAAGGCGCATTTGCCACATTGGCACCGGACAAGTATTTGATAATACTGTTCGCATTGACAGCCGAGGCGACAAAGCCGATCATTTGGCCGCCGCTGGTCACCGGTTGCACAAACGCTACAACGTAAGCCCCGGTGGCTTTTGATTTCAAAGTTTCACTGATGACGGGGGCGCCGGTCTCAATCACGCGCTTTGCATAACTTCTTTCGCTGAAATCCGTACCCACCAGCGCCGTGTCGCTATCTGCTACCGCAATCCCTTTCATATCGGATACAAATATATGCTCAAGATTGCCGGCATCCTTCACGATCCCTTGCAGCTTGGTGTTCACTTCGGCCTGCAGCGCATCTCCATCTGCTATGCCGCCGGTTTTGTTTTGTTGCAGCAGTTCAATAATTTCGGTCTGTCCGGCCACCAGAGCCATACTGCGTTTCTCTTTATCAATCATAGCCGCTATGGTCTCCGCTTTATTGGTGTTGACTTGCTTCATTGCAGATTCGGTAAGGCCCAGAATGGTGTTAGTGGATTTGTTATACGTGAAAGCCCCCATGATTACAGTAGAAAGCAGGGTAACGGCAATCATCATAACTGACAGCTTCATACGAATTCTCATTAATTTCTACGTCCTTTCATACTGGTCTTATAGTCCTGGTTATATTCCTATTTCTATGTAATTTGTTACACTTATTATCGGTCTCCCTAAGAAAACAGTGAAGATTAGATGTAGAATTTCAGAAAATAATAGCGTATTTCGTCGAAAAAATAGTTTTTTAGTATCTTTTTTATTGCTACTCAAAAAAAAGCAGGCCGGAAAGTTATTCCGCCTGCTTATCGTTATAATGCTTCTATGAGGAGATCGTCGTTTCCGTTGGAGATGTTGAGGTTGACTGTGCTACAGCATTTTCGGATTGCATGCGTCTCATCCTGCTGCGGATTACAAATCCTGAGCATGCGGCCAGAATCTGCTGGAAGAGCATCCCGGAAATGACCGGGAGCGCCACAGCGGGAGGGAAATATTTCACCGCCAGCACAGCCCCCGCGCTCAGGTTGCGCATCCCGGAGTTAAACTGCACGGCCACCGAATTTTCGTAATCCCAGTGAAGTCGGCGTGACACCAAGGCTCCAATCACATACCCAAGCACAACCGTTCCAAAGGTGACGAACAGGATCAGCGCGAGTTTGCCGTCCGGATGCTTTAAATACCGGGCAATACTTGCGCCGTTAATCGATACGACGATAAAAAGCCCCACTTTGACAAATGGAGCCAGCGGCGGACCGTACACTTTGCCGGCCGTTCCCTTTGTCCATTGATTCAGCAGCATCCCCGCCAGAGAAGGCAATACGACCATCCACAGCAGTCCCTTCATCATTTCCCCGAGCTGGATTTCCACGCTTGCCCCCATTAGCAGATGCAGTGTACCCGGTACGATCAGCGGTGACAGCAAGGTATCAATGAGAATCAGCGCCAGTGTAAGTGCCACATTGCCGCCGTGCATGGATACCCAGACCACGCTGACGACTCCAGTCGGAATAGCGAACAACAGTACATAACCCGTAACCGTATAGGGATCGCCCGGAAAAAAAGCCTTCGCCGCAACCCAGCCGATCAGCGGCATGACCACATGCAGAATGACCATCAGAATAATCAGCTTCTGCGGTTTGAGCAGTACGGCCAGCAAATCGCGAAAATTAGACTTGAGACTGCCAATCAGTGTCATGAAGGCAAATATCCACGGCACCAGCCAGGTAAAAGGCAGCAGCCTGCTCTCGTTCAGAACGCCAAACGCGATAGCAGCCGGTGTCAGCAGCGGCATTATTTTTTCCAGCAGCGTATTGGAACGCAGCAATCCATTCCTTATTTCATTGAGCATGTTCTTCTACCTTCATGTATGCAGCGGCATACAAGCCTTCTCCATAGATTTCACATTGCAGACTCTATTGAAATCTTAACAGATTCTCATGATTTCTCTGTCTGTTAATCATGGCAATTTGCAGAAAACTACGCCATGCTGTTCGCAATCCCCACGACAATCCAGGATAGAATCAGGATTACATTGCCCCATAACAGCAGTTTCTTGGGAGCTGCAAACCCTTTCCACTCCCCGTCTCTGAGACCCCAGGCATTACTGATAATTAAGGACAAGCCGTTAAAGGCGAGCCAGCCGACCACGGAGCCAAGCGGTCCCAGCAAAGCTGTCGCTTTGGCATAAAAGCCAAGTGCCAGAAACCAGACTAATGCGGTAGCCAAAGCTTTGACATAGGCGCTGCCTGCCCCCTTAGCGACATAATCCCTGTAAGTGCCGTTTTTGATCAGCAGGATGAGCGCATAGGCGAAGTTGGCAACAAAACCACCGGACAACGTAATTACCCAGGAAATAAGGCTGGCGCTGATCTTGGCCGTTCCGTCAGCAACGGCAATATCCACAGCCTGATTCGCATAGGAGAAGCCGATATTCATCGCTGCCGAACCCAGACCGGCAACCGAAGCTATAATCAATCCTCTGGTAAGGCTGCTGCCGGAGCTTGTCCCTTGACCGGAAGCGGTAATCAGCTTTTCCTTGAGCAGACCCGCCTTAGTAATGACTGCAACCCCGCCCAGCATAATCGCCGCACCGATCAGAAGCACGGTGAAGGAACCCGCAGCAGGTATATTTCCAAAGATAAACAGCGGAATTAATGAGCCCAGGGAAGCCGATATGCCCATGTTTACCCCGTAAGTGAGCGAAACCCCGATGGAGTCAATCGCTTTGCCGAACATTATGGAGCTGATCCCCCACAGAAAACCGCAAAAAGAAGCGGTCCACAGCACATCAGGGGAGGTCTGCCGGATGTAGCTGAAGAAGTTAGGCACCTCGATCCATGTCCAGACCACCGGAATGATCAGAATCCCTACCAGAGAGAAGATCGTCCAGAAGGCCTCCCAGGAGAACGGCTGATATTTCTTCATGCCGAGTCCAAAGCTGCCCTGGAAAAAACAAGCCAACAGCAGTAGTAAAAATCCGTAAATCACGTTGTAATCCTCCCGAACTTTGTCTATGTAGTTAAGCTGCAGAATATCTCTGCATTAATAGTGCACATGATGATGATTATACATGAAAGTTTTCATTGTGGGATGAAATTCACAAGAAATATCTCACGCCGCTCTATCAAACCAGCAACAAAAATAGACCGCAGCTGGAATGCCGCGGTCCTGTCTGCTGCAGAGCTGCCGAACCGGCTCTTCCAAGCTGAATCCGGTTCGTCGCAGCTCTCTATAGGCCTTGCGGAAACAAAGCGTCCAGCGCCGGGCAAGGCTGCTTCTCCAGAAACTGCGAGAGCGGCTCAGGCATGTTACTGTACAGCTCGTTCAACGAGGTTCCCTGATAAATGTTGCCAATGATTACCGGGTGGCAAAGCTCGGAGATCAGAATATCGCCGTTGCCATGCAGGTGCAGCTGTTTCTTGCCTTCTATGCAATGCGGGAAATATACCCCAGGCTGCTCCTGGAAACCAAGTGCTTCCATAAAGCGGTCCATACAGGTGAAGTAGAGCGTTGTATCTTCTTTTTTGCGTTCAATCAGCTCATTCACGGCATTCTTCAGCTGTTCGCGGGCAGCAATGGCTTTCCAGCCGGTATGGCCCATGATGATGCTGTTCTGAATTTCGTGCGTTCTAACACCCATAGAGTAGACATGATCGCTGATTTCTTTCATATTGTCTTGTGTTTCATTGAACAGCAGCGTTTCCAGCACGACGTCCACACTTGTCTTGGCGAACATCGTGATGTTCTCTCTGATTTTGTCATAGACGCTTGGATGAATGTTGTAATAACGGGAGAAGGCATCTGCTGTCGTAAAGTTGAACGAGATATGTATCGTAGTCAGCCCGGCAGACACCAGTTGCTCGATGCGCTCCGCATTCAGCAGACTGCCGTTGGAGTTCAATTGGGTCTGGATGCCCCGGGAAGCGCAATAGGATACAATTTCAACGCAGTCCTGAAACTTCAAGGTCACTTCACCGCCGGAGAGGCGGACACGCTTCAGCCCGGGAAGCTCCTCCAGAATCCTGATAACCTCCTTGCCATTGATACTCTGTCCGTCGTTTCTATTATATGCACAGCAGTAATCACAGCGGAAATTGCAGTTCGAGGTCACGCCAACCTCCAAACCTTCCAGTTCATACGTCAGCGGTTTGTTCAGCTCCAGTGATTTATATTTCATGCTCATGTTTGATAAGCCTCCTGAAAATAAGATATCCTGCTCAAGGGTCAACCTTAGAGATTATAAAGGTTTGCAGCTCAAGTTAATGTGATATTTGTTGTATAAAGAACACAATCTGCATTGCTGCCTTCCCTGGAATTCGCAAGAAGAGGCTGCCCGGTGGGCAGCCTCTAGTTCCAAACCGACTATACATTCATCTTCAACCTTCAGATCCAATCTATGATTTCCGGCAACTCTACCGTTCTATAACTCTACCGATTTGCTCATCTCATTCCAAACAGGCTGTCCGATCAGTCCAAGCCGCCAGATGGCGATACCTTTGAGGCCATACCGTTTGGCCAGTCCAATTTTGGCGTTGACGGACGTTGCATTCTCACTGTATACCGAGATACCGAGCACCAGCTTGCTTTTATCCACCTGCTGCAGGGCCAGACGAATGCCTTCATCCACTTTATTCATCGGCTCCGGACCTGACTCATCCTCATACGCATAAGCCATAATCACCAAATCATCGGCCAGCGATGCCAGCGTCTTATAATCATACCCTTTGTAGGAGCCGTTCAGCGGGGGAAGAATAACGGTCAGCTTAAGACCTGCCGCCCGCGCCATTACGGATAATTTTTTGACAAAAACATTATATTGGCTCTGTACCAGCTTCTTGTCGCCAGTCATCCCCAGCCCTTCCAGATCAAGCCCGATTCCCTTAAAGCCTTTTTGTGAAGCCAAATCAACAATGCTGGTAATCGTCTTCTGCTGAAGCTCAAGATCTTCCATATTCTTGGTCAGCTCCAGCTCTTTGTCCCCGGAATAAACCATCAGGTAAGGCGTGGTTCCTCCGGCAGCGGCATTCTGGACGATGGACTCTGGTGTCACATCGCCGTCAGCCTTCGGCCACCAGAAATCCGTACTGGCCGTAGTGAATTGTCCGCTGCGGTCGATCCGGCTCCAACCAAAGGCGACCGCGCTAAAATCAGGAATACGTGAAACCTCGCTATAGGCTCCCTGCGCATAAAATCCAAGCGTATACATATCCTTCTTCGGCGAAGTGATCGATACAGTCTTGCTCGCCTGATTCCAGGATACCGCTGCGCCAAATTGCTGGCCAAAGAAGCTGAGCGGGATCATCGTGGTGCCCCGGATATTTTGCGGAGCTACAGCCAGCTTCACGGTTGCGCCGTTCACCGCTGCATTTTTGCTGCCGAGTGTAAGGATAACCTTAGTGGTCCCGGCGGCACCGCTTGTGGTTGCTGTGATTTTACTTGCGGCCTGGTCCCATACCACCGGAATTCCCAAAGCTTCCGCGATCGCCCGGAATGGCACCATCGTGGTTCCGCTCATCACCGCAGGTTCAACCGGAAAAGGCAGCGGATATCCGTCCAGCATAATGCTGACGCCCGCCGGGGCAGCCTGTGTCGGCTGAGCAGGCAAAGCGGCAAAGCTGCTTACAGAGATTGCTGCACATAATAGCAGCTTCGTTAAGCGTTTCATGTATAAAATCTCCATTCTATGATAGGATGTCAAGTCTCTCAAACCTAGTTCAGTTCCGTCTACCATTTTACCAAAATAGTTATTTTTAGCAAATTAATAGATTGTAACTATCACATAAACGCGCTCAAAAAGACGCCGACGGCCCGTTCCGCATCCACATCAACGGCGACCTCTATGAATTCACCCGCTTTGGGCTGTGCCCGCAAATCGGCAACGACCATTCCGGCGGTATGCTCACCCCGGGTCTCCACGCGGACCTTCATCTGGCGGCAGGTCAGCAGGTCCGGCTGCAGCGCGGCCATCAGCGCCAGCGGATCATGCAGCGGTGCTCCACCTATCAGATAATTCGCTTCGCGGTAGAAATTAAAATAATACTTCAAGGATTCGTCCATGAAGTCAATCAGGGCTTTGTTCTCTTCCTTGCCGAACTGCCTCAGAAGCTCCAGATGCTCTGTGGTGATGAGCGTCTTCAGCGTAACATCCAGCCCGACCAGCAGCACGGGAAGCCCGGAGGTGAATACACGGTCGGCCGCTTCCGGATCTCCCCACAGGTTTGCTTCCGCAACCGCTGTAACATTGCCGGGCTTAAAGACGGTACCGCCCATGGCGACTACTTTCTTGAGTTTCCCGGTTAGAGCCGGGTCCAGATCAAGCGCCAGCGACAGGTTGGTCAACCGCCCCAGCGTTACGAGTATAATCTCGCCGGGATTCTCATCCGCCAGGCGGACTATAAATTCGGCTGCTGTTTCCAGCACCGGCAGCTGAGACGATGGAGGCAGCTGAACACCGCCAATCCCGTTCTCACCGTGCACATGGGTCGAGAAGCCGCCCAGCTCGCGGACGAGCGCTTGGGACGCGCCAAGGGCTACGGGAATCTCATAACCGGGATTGGCCAAGGCCAGCAGCCTCAAAGTATTATCTGCCGCCTGAGCGACATCAATATTGCCGAATACAGTGGTGATTCCTTCCACAACCACATCTGGAGTCCGCAGGGCATATAATATGGCCAAAGCGTCGTCAATGCCGGTATCACAATCAATAATTATGCGGGTTTTACTCATCTCTATTTTTTCCACTCCCATTATGTATCCATATCATAGATTTCATCTTAACACGGGTATCCCAAGTGCTCAATGCCAGGACAGGTCAATGGGAACTGTAAAATGAAAGAGTATCAGCAGGCGCAAAAAAGCCCGACGTATCCCCTGAACATGGCAGTGTTCAAAAGAGATACGTCGGGCTTATGAGTAACAGCTTAAATCCCCTTATTTTACATAAGGTGCTGCAGCCTGACTGAAACGCTCCAGTGCTTCGGCCAGAATGGAACGCGGGCAAGCCAGATTAATCCGCAGATGGCCTTGTCCCTCCGTACCAAAGACTGACCCTTCGTTAAATGCCACTTTGGCTTCACGGTACATCAGCTTCTTCAGACCCTCAGCGTCCAGTCCAAGTGCGCGGCAATCGATCCACAGCAGATAAGTGGCCTCTGGCGTCATTGGCTTCACCTGCGGCAGGTGCTCCGCGAGGTAGCCGATGGCATATTCCGCATTGCCGCTGACATGCTGTATGAGTTCATCCAGCCATTCCCCGCCTTCATTATATGCCGCTTCCACAGCCTCTGGTGTAAAATAAGGAGACATGTGCAGGCTGAGCGCCTTAAGCTTGTACTCAAATTTCCGCTTCAATTCCGGATTGGAGGTTACGATGTAAGAGGTCTGCAGGCCCGGCAAATTGAACGTTTTGGTAGCTGCCAGCGTGGTCAGTGTAATATTCGACAGCTCCTCCGACAAGGAAGCGAACGGAATATGCTTGTGGCCCGGCAAAGCCATATCACAATGGATTTCATCCGAGATCACCGTTACCCCATACTGCAGGCACAACTCTCCAAGGCGCAGCAGTTCTTCCCGCTCCCACACCCGGCCTCCCGGATTATGCGGGCTGCACAGCAGCAGCAGCTTAGCGCCGCCGGCCATCAGCTCTTCCAGTTGGACATAATCCATAACATAACGGCCGTCTTCGAGTTTCAGCGGATTAATGGCCACCTTGCGCTCATTCATCCGGATCACATCATAAAAAGGATAGTAGACGGGCGACTGCAGAATCACCTGATCTCCCGGCTTGCTGAACAGCTCCACCGACAGGCTGAGCGAGGTAACGATTCCGGGGGAATCCGTGATCCAGTCCTTTTGAATCTCCCAGTCATGGCGTCTGCGGTACCAGCCGGCAATCGCCTCTTTATAGGAATCACTCGTCACGCTATAGCCGTATATTCCCTCCTGAACGCGCCGCAGAATCGCTTCTTTCACGGCAGGCGGGCTCTCAAAGTCCATATCCGCTACCCAGAGCGGAAGAATCTCCTTGTCTCCGAACAGCTTCTCGGACTGATCCCATTTGTAGGAGCGGGTATTGCGGCGGTTAACTACTTTGTCAAAATCATACTTCAAGTGAGGTTCCTCCATCCATTATGGCTTTTCAGATTATTGTATCACAGGGGACATCTTCAGGCACCTCTCGCATTAATTCCTATCCAACAAGTGGAAACGGCTTCGCCGTCCTCAAAAGGACGGTATCCGTTTCAGCGAGAAATAGAAGGCCAACCGGATTCCTCCGATTGACCTTCAACTTCTACTGCTCCACCGGAACCCGCTGGATCGACTTCCCTACCTGCTTCAGAATCTCCGCCATCGAAGCCGCATCATTCACATCATAATCGTCAATGTTCAGGCGCAGCACCGGGCAGGCACTGAACTCACCAATCCACTGCGAATAACGTCCGTGCATATGCTCCCAGTAGGAGACATCGGTCTGGATTTCCATCTCGCGGCCACGTTCATTGATGCGGGTCAGGATCGACGGCAGGCTGCCTTCAATATAGATCAGCACATCAGGATGCGGGAAATAGGGCGTCATCACCATAGCCTCGTACAGGCTGGTGTATGTTTCGTAGTCCGTTTTGGACATCGTGCCCTGATCGGCATGCATTTTGGCGAAAATACCGGTGTCCTCATAAATGGAACGGTCCTGCACAAATCCGCCGCCCAGCTCGAACATTTTCTTCTGCTCCTTGAAGCGTTCGGCCAGAAAGTAAATTTGCAGATGAAAGCTCCATCGTTCAAAATCATGGTAGAACTTCTCCAGATACGGATTGTGGTCTACCTGTTCCAGCGAAGTCTGAAAATTGAGACGCTTCGCCAAAGCTCCGGTCAGTGTGGACTTCCCGACACCTACCGTACCGGCTACTGTGATAATTGCGTTATCAGGGATGTTGTATGGGTTCATTTCATAAGCTCCTTTAGGTGGTCGGCGATTGCGGCAAAGTCTTCTTGATTCCCCACAAAATCTACCTGGGTTCCGTCGATGGTCACAATGACGGTTGACGGTTCGCTGACGGCCAGAGAAGCCATCGCATCGTCGTAATCCTCTATTAATTGCTGCAGATAAGCAGGAGCAATCTCCTCTTCGAACGGGCGGCCGCGCTTGGCGATTCTAGTAAGCAGCGTATCAAGATCCGCTCTGATATAAAGAATGATATCCGGTTTCGGCAGATCATCAGTCAGCACATGATAGATTTCGCGGTATTTGTCACGTTTGGTGCCTTTCAGCGTCCGCTCGCCAAAGATCAGGTTCTTATAAATATGATAATCCGAAATAACCGGCTTGTTCTTAGCGATGTACTCGTTCACGGTATCTTCAAGCTGCTTATACCGGTTGCAGAGAAAAAACATTTCAAGCTGGAAGCTCCAGTCGTCCATGTTTTGATAGAACTTGTCCAGGAACGGATTCTCATCCACAATTTCTTTGATGACCGGAAGCTGCAATTCACCGGCCAGCATCGTGGCAAGTGTTGTTTTACCGGCTCCGATCGGGCCTTCCACTGCTATAAAGGGTGCATGTTTCATTAACGCTGATTTCCTCCTCAAGTACGGACAATGCCGGGTACAGCTTGCTGTGATTATTCCATTAAAAAACAGACTAAGCTATTGTATCACAGGAGAGCTTTCTGTGAACGGATGAATTCGTGATTTTTTTTGCAGGCGCTGCTCCAGAAAAGGCCGTATCCGCTTCAGACTTAGCGGATACGGCCTTTTGATTGATATTGCCTTACTCTTCCCGAACAATCGTGAGGTATTAGATTGGTTAGGAAACTTTTTTACCAGTCCTTGCGTCTAACCTTACAGGTTGTTTTATTTCCTATATAAGTCAATTACGCAAATTGTCGAGGAGGATTTCCGTGAAAAAATGGACCATGACTTTATGCTTGTTGCTGAGCTTAACCGCTTCAACGGCTTCAATACATGCATCCGCTGCCGGGAGTGCTGGGAGTGCCGAAGCTGCCGTTACAACCGCCGTAGCAACAGTGCAGGCAACTGCCGGCATTAAGTCCTATGGACCAGAATACCTGATTAAAAATGACGGAAGCCTTTGGATATGGGGTGGCACCAAATCGGTGCCTACTCTGCTTCCGGGGCTGAAGGATGTACAAGCCGCCTATGGGTTTGGCCTACAGGCCGGAGGACTGGCTGTCACAAGGGATAATGCCGTGTGGCGGTGGCAGACCAATCCTAAGACTCTGGCGGTGGAAGTCACTCCTGTGCAGGAGCTGACCAAGGTAACAGCGCTTTCTACGCTTTGGAGCCGTTACATAGCTATAGATGGAAATGGCGCGGTATTCAGCTCTCCCCGAGTATCAGACGAAGACAAATCTCCCCTCTATACAGTTGTTCCCGGCATAGATAATGTCGCTGCGGTGAATGGTTATAATGAATGGGATGGAAACAAAGGCTGGGAACGTATCAACTTCCTGAAAAAAGATGGCACTGTATGGACCTCCCGCGATGAGCTGTCCACCTTTGAGCCTGTCCAGAATTTGACCGGTATCCTCCAGCTGACGCAGCAATATGCGCTTAAAAAAGACGGTACACTTTGGACCTGGCCTATACAGTCCTATGACTCCGCTGATTCCGGAAAGCCATTTCCGTCTGTCCTATCCGCTTCTCGGGTGAGCGGATTGACAGATATCCGCTCGATCCATGGCAACTCGCGGACCATGCTGGCCGTCGATGCTCAATCACGCCTGTGGTTCTGGGGTTCCACCGTAACGGGCTGGCCCGACGGAACCACTTATCATGAGCAGAAAGTCCCCGTGTGCCTTACAGGCATCAAGAACGTTACTGGTGCCTACTTCATGGAACGCTCAATCGTCGCCCTGACTGCAGATGGCAAAGCTTACACGGCCTCCCTTGAAGGCGACTCCATGTCAGCGGATGCAAAATTCACTCTCCTTGCCTCTGATATCACATCTATACAGGAAGGGGAGCGCCATCTTATTTTACAAAAAAAGGACGGGTCACTCTTGGGCTGGGGCGTCAACAAAGACGGACAGCTGGGGTATGGTGAGTATGAGTTCAGTTATAAAACTCCCGTTCCCGTGCAGAAGCCGATTGCAGTATCCTTGAACGGCGAAAGGGTTACTCTAACGAACGGTGTAATTACCCGGAGCGGACAGAACTTTATTCCACTCCGTTCATTGTTTGACAAGATGGGGGCCAATGTCTCTTACAAAGAAGATACGAAGAGTGTCCCTTCAGGCAAAGCAGGAGGCACAACAACCACTGTGGATAAAAAAGTGACGATTACCCGCGCCGCTGGCGATAAACCCGCCATCTCGATCACGATCAATTCTGTTACAGGGGCTACGACCGTGAATAACAAAACGGTAACTCTTGAGACCCCGCCGTTTGTCGTATACGGGACGATCTACCTGCCGCTGCGCTTCATCAGCGAACAGCTTGGTGCATCTGTCAACTGGATGCCGCAGGAAGAGGAGATTGCAATCACTTACAAATAGATCTCCACAGTCCCCGGCTTATCCAATAGCCGATCTAAAGCAGAAAGCGGGCCTCCGCTCCACGTTTCGTGGAAGCGGGGTCCGCTTTTTCCTGGGGTTTATCAATTCAGGATTTCCTCTACTTGTAATGTTAAGATCGCCAGTCAGTCTTAGCAACAATAACGGGCAAAGCTCCCGGTATTATTGTATAAACAATCCTCTTCAAAACCTTTGCGGGAATTTCTGCCGCTAATTCGAGCCATTCCACTCAATCGGGCCATTTGGTTAAATAAGGCGGGAGAAATTCCCGTTAGTTACTCAGATTCCGGTAGTATCATCTATTTAGCGGGCGCAATTCCCGTTACGAATTTCTGAGTTGTCCGGCGGGACAGCAACAAGTTACTTACCGCTCAAGACCGGCAGTAGCATCCATTAGCATCCATTAACATCCATTAACATCCGTCATCATCCATCAACATACGTCACACCGCTCACATTGCGCTGCCCGCCTTAGGTTAACCGCTCTCCAAACCGTGCAGATCTGGTCACCAGGGAATGGTGCAGCCTGCCTCTCAGCCCCGTGAGCCATTCCGGCTCATGCTCCCATTGTTCAGCGGTGGACCTCAAAACTCTGGCATACCCGTACAAATCGGCGAACCGTCTGCACGCCGCCATAGAGGGGCCGTCATCGGGAAGACTAAATTGGCTGCGGTACCCTTCCATAAAGCGCTCTTTCTTTAGTCCAAACTCTTCAGGATCAATCTCCTCTACCAGGCTGTCCAGCGACTGCTCGATATCCACAGCATACCAGTGGTACATGCAGTCATCAAAATCTATCGCGCTGATGGTGTCACTAGCTTCATCATAAAACACATTGTCCAGTTCAAAGTCATAATGGATCAGCCCGTAATTGGCTGTTGTAACCGGGAGCTTGCTGAAATACTCGGCCAGCAGCCGAGCTTCCGCCACAGCCGCCGTTTCCTGCGGAAACGCCTTTAACACATCCACGGTCCAGTCCAGCACATCGCGGTACGACCCTCTCTTGGTTTGTACAGGGCTATACGTGCTGGACAGCTGATGCAGCTTGCCCAAGGCCTCGCCATACCTGAACATGACATGATCGCTTAAGCCGGCATCCTGCAGCTGAACTCCGGGTACACGTACGAAGACAGAAGCATAATACTCTCCCCAGGGAGTCCTCGCTTCTACCAGTTCTTTTCCTTCCAGGGAGGGAACGGCCTCCAGCACGCCATATCCGCAGTCCTTCAGGTAGGAGATGAACTCCAGCTCAGCCAGCAAGTTTTCTATAAGCTTCTCCGACTGCGGGGCAAACCGCAGGAATTGACCGTTCCCGGCACTTCTGAACGGATATATCGCATTGGAGGAGATTCGATAGTACTGGAACAAATGCAGCGACTCCGGATCATAGGTCCAGTTCCCCAGCAGCATCTCCGCCAAACTTTCATTCGAGAATAAATATTTTAACTTCAGCATGCGTTGCAGCAGCTCCTTTTCAGTTCACAATTGGATTAAGTAATCAATTCCTCTTCACCGTCAATGTAATAGTAGATGGATTAGCCCGGCGTTTCATGCCGATCACTCCTTTCACGTTCAAGCTAGCTGGCTTCATGTCTCGATGTTACGCGAGTACTATGCTTAAGAGCAATGGATAAAACAGCTTTAACCATTCAGTGCTGCCGCTTCCCCGTTAACCGCAACCAAAAAAAGGCGCCCCATCACCCATAAACACAGGTGGCGGAACGCCTCGCTATTATAATTATTAAGACAATCTGTTGCTAAAATCGCTATATTCAAACTCTCTGATCACCTTAAGGCCCTCTTCTTCGTTATACGAAGCAATGGCCGGCAGGTTCACACCATTGAACATATGATTCTTCACCATGGAATAATGCGCCATATCGAGGAAGACAAGCTTGTCGCCGTATTTCAGCGGCTCCGGGAATGAATAGTCCCCGATCACATCTCCTGCCAGGCAGGTCATGCCGCCGAGTCTGTACGTATAGGCATGTTCGCCCGGCTCTCCGGCGCCGATAATGTTCGGACGGTACGGCATCGCCAGCACATCCGGCATATGGCATTCGGCCGAAGTATCCAGAATGGCAATATCCATTCCGTTATGCATCGTGTCCAGAACGGTAGCCACCAGGTATCCGGTATTGAGGGCAACCGCCTCACCGGGCTCCAGATAGATCTCGACATTATAGGTTTCCTTCATATGCAGGATGCAGCTGATCAGCTTCTCCAGATCATAATCGGGACGGGTAATATGATGGCCGCCGCCGAAATTCAGCCATTTCATGCCATGCAGGTACTGTCCGAATTTCTCTTCCACGACCTTAAGCGTACGCTCCAGCGTATCCGAGTTCTGCTCGCACATCGTATGGAAATGCAGGCCATCGATACCCTCAAGCTCATCGGGACGGAAGTTCGGCAAAGTTACGCCCATCCGGGAAAAGTTGAAGCATGGATCATAAAGCGGCACTTCAATCTCGGAATATTCCGGATTGACACGGATGCCGCAGCTGATTCTCTTCGGAGCATTCTGCACCCGGTCCTTGAACCGGCTCCACTGATCAAACGAGTTGAACACTATGTGGTCGGTATAACCGAGCAGCTCATCGAACTCACGGTCCATATAAGCAGGCGCGTAGACATGCACCTCTTTGCCCATTTCCTCGAAGCCCAGCCGGGCTTCGAACAAGGAGCTGGAGGTCACGCCATGCAGGTACTGTCCGACAAGCGGGTACAGGGCATGCATGGAGAAGCCTTTTTGCGCAAGCAGAATTTTCGCACCACTACGTTCTTGCACGTAGTTCAGTGTCTCGAGGTTCTTCTTCAGCAGCCGTTCATCCACAAGGTAAGCGGGTGAAGGCAGCGAGCTGATATCGATATCTATATCCTTCATTACGTTACGCCCTAATCCAGCAGCGTTGGCGAGAAATCTTCTTGCCAAGGCAGCCCGTGTTTGTTCAGTGCATCCATGAATGGATCCGGATCGAATTCTTCTACGTTGTAGACGCCCGGTTTCTTCCAGATGCCTTTTATAATCAGCATAGCCCCGATCATTGCTGGAACGCCGGTGGTATAGGAAATGGCTTGGGAGCCAACCTCTCTGTAGCATTCCTCATGATCGCAGACATTGTACACATAGTAAGTTTTTGGCTGGCCGTCTTTAGTGCCTTGAATGATACAGCCAATGTTAGTTTTGCCTTTGGTTCTTGGTCCCAGGGATGCCGGGTCAGGCAGAATCGCCTTCAGGAACTGCAAAGGAATAATTTCTTTACCTTCATAAAGGATCGGCTCAATGGAAGTCATGCCCACATTCTCAAGCACCTTCAGGTGAGTGAGATAGTTCTGTGAGAAGGTCATCCAGAAACGGATTTTCTTCACACCCTTGATGTTGGCAGCCAGGGATTCCAGTTCTTCATGATACAGCAGGTAAATATCCTTGGGACCGATCTCCGGGAGATCGTAGACTTTTTTCTCGGACAGCGGTGCAGTTTCAATCCACTCGCCATTCTCAAAATAACGTCCGTTAGCCGTAATTTCGCGGATATTGATTTCAGGATTGAAGTTGGTGGCAAACGGATAACCGTGGTCGCCCGCGTTGGCATCAACAATATCAATCGTATGGATTTCGTCAAAATAATGCTTCTGCGCATAAGCCGTGAACACACCGGTTACACCAGGGTCAAAGCCGCTGCCGAGCAGCGCGGTAATTCCGGCTTTCTCGAATCTTTCTTTGTACGCCCACTGCCAGGAATACTCGAATTTAGCAGTATCCTGTGGTTCATAGTTGGCGGTATCCACATAATGCACTCCCGTTGCCAGACAAGCATCCATAATGGTCAGGTCCTGATATGGGAGAGCGACATTAATAACGACATCCGGCTGGAAGCTCTTGATCAGTTCAATGACCTCGTCCGTGTTATCTGCATCGAGCTGAGCAGTAGAAATCTTCGTCTGGCCTCCGGCCAATTTATCTTTCAGAGCATCACATTTCGCAAGGGTTCTGCTCGCGATACAGATCTCTTCAAATACATCCGGGTTCTGACAGCATTTATGCACAACAACACTTGCTACGCCGCCAGCGCCAATAATTAACGCTTTTCCCAAAATTAACAACCTCCCAAAAAAAGTTTTGTCAGCGTTGCTTCAGAAGAATAGCTTTATACAAAACTTGCTTCGGAAGCATGGGCTATTCCATATGAAAAATCAACAAGGCTGATTATACAGAATACTTTTGAATAAATCAATAAAAAACGACAAAAACTGATGCCTTTTCTGTAAAATCTACGGGTTTCCTTATTAATACTCTGTAATTCATAGTAATACATGAGAATGCTCTGTTTTTCTCGGCTTCTTCTGTTCATTGCGCCAAAGAAGCAGAAGCTATATTGAACGGATACCCGTATACAAGGCCAACCGGACTATTGTATCACAGCAGGGGTCTGCTTCATACGATTTATTTTAAAATCAATGAATTTCCTCACCTCCCTTGCAGCTCCGCAAAAATCTGCCGGGTCTCGGATGCCTCCTTATGGTTATAAACCACATAGAGGTCAGGCAATCTGATTACAATGTACGGAGGGGATTGTTTATAGAGGTATAGCTTGCTTTTGCCGAAATCATCGAGCTTAAAGTTTCCTATAGCCACTTTGTCCGTTCCAATACTGTTAGTCCTTCAGCCGCCTTCCGGCAATTGATCCACCAGCTTCAGTTCAAGAACATCCTCTAGTGCAAAACTGTAGTTGTACATCGGAAATTGAATCTTAACAGTTCCGCTGTCACCGATCTTCATTACAGGTGTAGAGAACTCTGCCTGGACACTGATCCATCCGGTCCCGATGATTACTACCGCCACAAACACAAAAAGGCCGTAATATATATATTTACCCGTTTTTGTCCCTATATTAATCGTAGTGCCAATTCCAATCCGCTTCGGCACCATAATGGAACGGTCATTAGGGTTATTATAGGTTGTCCCGTTCATCCAATACTCATCATCATCCGTGTATAAAATCTCCTGTTCCCCCGCAAGCGCCACCGCCTCAAGTTTCTTTAAGCTATTATGTACACATACAACGCCCAGTATCGGTACAATCGAAAAACTGAACATGCCTAGGCTCCATATAATTCCTGCAGTGCCTTCGTTCAGGGTTTCGGCATAGGCAGTGATTGCTGCGGTACAGCTGCCAACCAAAGCAATTCCAAACCACAGGCGGGACCAGCGGCGGCGGGCGGTCTGGTTAAGGAGGATGTTGATCTCGCTGTTCACGGTATATACCCTTGGTTTCATTCTGTAAAAGGAAGCGGTTATGATGAAGAGGAGCAGGGTCATTCCCAGCGCAGTACCTCCCGCAGCATGTACAATGTACGAGGCATCCCCAGAAACGTTGAATCCAAAAGGAAGGAGTGCAATTAACGCCGGAACAAGGTACCAGAACAGAGAGAGTTTCGCCTCTTTGCTGTGCAGAGCATTAGATAGTCTGGTGTCCATTCGTATGATCCGCTTCTCCCCGACGAACCATTCATTTTTCCGTTTCAGTTCAGCAAATGACCGGTGCGTCCGGACAAAAGGGATTCGGAGCAGGGTCATCATCAAGCCTGCCCATAGGAACAGGTAGATGACTGCTAAAGAAACGTAGGCATGCACCAGCAGCATGGGCAACAGCATCAGCAGGGTGAGTGCACCGTACCTTATGTACATTGTCCTGCACAAATTCTGCAACCTCTGCAGTTCCTCGTTGTGCAACGCATGAGCAGGCAGGCTGACTCCAAACCACAGGATGCCATTCGGCTTGCTTGAGCTCCAGTACATCGCAAAGGTGACAAAGAAGATGAACAAAGCGATTCCCATCAGAAATACAGTAATCATTGGATACCTCTCCTATTCCGTAAGCATGCCTGGTTTAAATGCCACCGTAGAGAAAATCCCTGCGCATAGCTGCATGAACTCCTCCCGCCCGACTCCCTTCAGACTTGCTTCAGAGATGACCAGACGAAGCTCATTTTCCAGTTTGGCTTTGAATTCAGGCTGTCCATTTCCGCTTGGCGAGACGGTCGCCCCATGCCTGCGGTCTATGGAAATGAAGCCTTCATTCTTCAGAATGGCGTAAGCCTTGTTTACGGTCATGGCATTTACACCAAGGTCTGCGGCCATCTGCCTGACCGTCGGCAATTTCTCGCCGCATTCCAGCCCGCCGCTGCCAATACCGATCACTATCTCATTGCGCAGCTGGACATAGATCGGAAGTTCGCTTTTGAAATCTAGAGTTATAATCATATAAGCTCTCCGTTTCAGATTATTTGTATTACATATAGTAATACAAATAATACTTAGTGTCAAAGCAGACATCCTCTGTCTCCCCCCTCGAAGAGTCCCTGGTTGATCCTCTCTTCATATCTACTAAAAAAAGGAGCCTCCCTCAGCCGCCAGCGCGGTTTTCGGAAGACTCCTTATATGATTGCCCCGCCATTGATTCACTCACCACAGGATTAGACTCTGCTGCCCCCGGCATGCTCTGCTCCAAACAGCCAATACAGGGCTTGCGGAAGCTGCTGGCTGAAAAACACACTGTCATGTGTTCCTATGGGGTTGGTCTCAAAGCGCAATGTCTCCTCGCTAAAGCCCTGCTCCAGCAGCAGCTCATGCGCGAGGCGCGACTGTGGGACCATTTGCTTTTGCAAGTTTGTCTTGTACAGTCCCTCCAGCTCTCCGACATACATATAAATCCGCTGTTCCGGCATTGTCCTGCTCTGTCCCCGTATGTAATTCACGATACCTTCATACCAGAACGATGCGGAGATCAGCCCGATCCTGCCAAACACATCGGGATAAAGGTAAGACCCATAAAGTGTGATCAATCCGCCGAAGGAGCAGCCAAGCAGCCCCGTATGCTCTGGTCCTGGCAAAGTATGATACCTGCTGTCGACATACGGCTTGATCCTCCCGACAAGTTCCTTCAAATATTCTCCGCCGCCACCGCCAAAATCCGGTCTGTCCGGCATCAGGGCCGGCGACGGCCATGGTGTGTATTCATGATTCCGGTCATGCGGGGTAATGCCGACAAAAATCAGTTCCGGCAGAGCTTTGGTTATAAATAAATGCTCCAGGTAATTCAGCGAATGCTCCATCACTTCGCCATCATCCTGCAGATAAACAACCGGAAACCGTCTGCCCTCTTCCCCATAGGACATCGGAGTATAGAGGGTCAGGCTGCGGCCTCCAAGCTCTTCCTGTCTATAGGTTCCTTCCATGATGCCAGCCTCCTTCAAGCGCATCTATTTCGTGCGTGTCTTGAACAAAAGTAAAATGAAATACGGCACACCGATGATAGAGATGACAATGCCCACCGACAGCTGAGCCGGAGCGAACACCGTTTTGCCAATAAAATCGCCGATAACCACCATCAGCATCCCAATCATGCCGCATAAGGGGACGATGTATTTATAGCTGTTGCCGATCAGTCTTCTGGCGATATGCGGTGCGATCAGGCCAACAAACCCGATGCTGCCGGACACGGAGACACAGGCGCTGACCAGACCGACACAACAGAGCAGCAGGATTTGCCGTTCTCTGCTTACAGCGACACCCAATCCCTTTACACTCACTTCATGCAGCTGCATTAAATCAAGAACAGCTGCACGTCTCCAGATCACTGGAATTAATATCACCAGCCAGGGCAGGGTCGAAAGCACCTGTCTCCAGTTCGCGCTGTACACGCTGCCGGCCAGCCAGACGGCGGCCATCTCAAAGTTTTGCGGGTCCATTTTGAGTGAGACAAACAGGGTAATTGCCCCAAAGCCGGATGCAAGCGCGATGCCCACAAGAATCAGCTGCTGCGGATTAAACTCACCGTTCTGCCTGGCGAAGATATAGAGCAGAACGACGGCAACCAGCCCGCCAACAAATCCGAACATCGGCATGGACAGGACCGCAAACCAGTCCGGGGTCTTCATCGTCCCTGCTGCAAAGAACATGTACAATACGACAAAAGCTCCTGCGGCAGCATGAATGCCGAGAATTCCGGGATCCGCAAGAGAGTTGCGGGTGATGCCCTGCAGTACAGCTCCGGCGATTCCCAGCCCGAACCCGACAAGGGCGCCAAGTACAATGCGCGGCAGACGAAAATCAAAGATAACGAGGTCATGATCTTTGGCGGGATTAATCCGCAGTAAAGTACGGAGCACATCCTTCGCTGAAAGGTCGAAGGTCCCGTTGGTCAGGCTGATGTACATGAAACACAGCGTGAGTGCACACATGATCAGAAACAAGGACCAGAAAGCAAGCCGCTTTGGTTTCGGTGATAGTGAGGACTTGCTCAAGTCTGGCCGCCCCCTCTCGTCTTAATTAAATAGAGGAAAAAGGGAACCCCGAACAAAGCGGTGACTACACCGATCGGCGTTTCAAACGGAAAATTCACGAACCTGCTGATGAGATCGCATGCAGCCAGAAACAGCGCGCCCAAAAAAGCGGAAAAAGGAATGATCTTGCGGTAGTCCTGACCGATCAGATAACGCGTAATATGCGGGATTATGAGGCCGACAAAGGCTATTTTCCCGGCAATGGCCACTGAGATCCCCGTCAGAATGACGACACTCAGCATCGTCAAGCCTTTTACCACTGTGACCTTAAGGCCGAGGCCTGCAGCGGTCTCGTCACCAAGCGAGAGCATCGTCACGGAACGGGCCATCATCAGGCCCAGAGCCAAGCCGACCACGGCAAACGGAATTGCCAGCTTGATTAACGCCGGGTCCATCATATGCAGCCGGGCGTTGTACCAAAAGCTGATATTTTGCGAAATTTGAAAATAGGTAGCAAGCGCCTGCGACACCCCTCCAAGAAATGTGCCGATAATAGTACCCAGGACGGCCAGTGACAAGGGCGAGGCACCGCCGGGCAGCAGCTTGGCCGTACCGAAGACCAAAGCTGCCCCCAGCATCGAGCCTGCCAGTGAATAGAGAATCATCGTCATGGATGAAGCGCCGGGCAGGAACACCATACATAGCGTAATGGCAAATACAGATCCGTCGCTAATCCCCATAATTGAAGGAGAGGCCAGATAATTCCGGGTCATCCCCTGCATTAAGGCCCCGGATACGGCCAGGAACGCGCCGATCAGCAGCGCCCCGGCCACCCGCGGAATCCGCGAGGTCCGGATAATCAGATGATCAATATTGTCCCCGTCCAGATGAAACAGCGCATTCCATACCGTGCTATAGCTGATGGATTTAGTGCCATAGAGCACCGACAAGACACCGACGAGTATAATGAGGACGACCCCCAGCACCAGCAGGGAGGTCGTCTTTAGTCCGGCAGATAATTTCATATCATCCCACTCTTTTGTACAATCTCAGATTACTTGTTCAGCTGCTCCACTGCAGCCTGCAGGAAGTGTATGCGGCTCCATGCCGGTCCGCCTTCGGACAACGGATCAATTACATTGACGAAAGACTTGTTATTTTTCATCGCATTAATTTTTTGGATAATCGGATTGCTTTGCAGGTCTTCCAGCGCTGTTGCAGTCTCGGCATTCTCATCAGCAGCAAATTGGATAAACAGGATATCCGGATTCATTGACGCCAGCTGCTCGACCGAAATACCTTCCTGTGCTTTCGCCGCTTCTACCTCTGCCGGAACACTCAGGCCGAGATCGTTATACAAGATAGGGTTAACAAACACCGCCGCAGGGAAAATAAACATTTGTCCCGCACGGATACGTACTGCCACTACCTTCTGATCCTTCAGCTTCTCACCAAGCTCTGCCTTTGCACTTTCCAGCGCTGTCTGATATTTGGCGATTTCCGCCGCAGCCTGCTCCTGCTTGCCAGTCAGCTCTGCCATCAGATTCAGGTTCGCTTCCCAGTTGCTGGCGATATGCGAGACTTGAATGAGCGGAGCGATTTTCTTCAGTTGCTCTACTACTTCAGGCTTGAACTTCGTAGTCCCGAGGATCACATCCGGCTTCAGCTTCAGGATGGTCTCGAAGTTCGGCTCGGTTTTCTCCCCGATCGATTCAGCCTTGTCCGTAATGGCCGCGAAGCGTTCCGGAAATTCACCGCTGAACGTAATCGCGCCGACTGGATGCACATCCAGCACCAGCGCATCCTCCATGGCTTCCATAGCTCCGGTAATAACAATCCGTTCTGCTGATGCGGGTACCGTATATTGCTCCCCTAAATACTCAATCGTGCGCGTGCCTGCTTCAGCTGCTGCCGGTGAGGCTTCTGCCGTTGCCTCTGCCGTTGCCGCCGGAGCTGCTGTTGCGGTTTCCGCAGCATTTGCGGCCCCATTTGCCGGCGTATTGTTGCCGTTGCCTCCGCACGCTGTAAGTACCAGTACAAATAATGCTATCAGTCCTGCTATCCCAAATGATCTTTTCATCTTTCTATAAATCCCCTTCCACTCTGTAAAATGTCCAATCTATATCACAACAAGTGATAATGATTATCATTTTCGATTATAACGAAGGGTCTGCTGCCGTACCATGGACAAAAGGCGGAACATTTATGGACGATTGGCTGCAAGCAGCTGCAGCGTCTGCCGGAGCATCCGCAGCTGCGCATAAGCGGAATGCTCACGCCAGGGATCGGAGCTCATATGATGCACCCGGTGTCTCTGAACCGCAGAAAGCTTCAGCCATAACGGATGATTCTGCAACTTCTGCCACTCGCCCAGCGTATCGTTCTCTCTGCGGATCAGCATGAACAAATGATCTGCCGGCAGATCCGCAAGCTCTTCTAGTGTTACCGGCACATTATAAATATCTTCGCCGGACTTAAAGGCCGGCTTTAATTCCAGCTCCCGGTAGAGCATGTCCAGCATGCCGTAATTGCAGTACAAATACAGCTTGCTGCCAAGCATCCGGATCACAGCAACAGATTCATCGCCCATCGCTTTGTGCAGAAGCTCTTTGGCGCTGCGCACCTCACGGTCATACGCTGACAGCCACTGCTCCCCTTGCCAGCTCTCGCCCAGAACCTGCGCCAGTTCCTGAAACTGCCCACGCCAATCACAGCTGCCGCCATGACTATAATAGACTGGAGCTATCATCTCCAGCGCGGTTTTCTCCTGCTCCTTCAGCTCATCCCGGGCGATGATCAGGTCAGCCGGATGCTGGCTAAGCAGATCAATGTTAGCCTGCCATTCCTGGTTGTTGCGGTACGCGCTGATATGCACGGGAATATCTCCGCGGTAGTTCAGATAATAATATTCCGTCCATTTCGGATGCAGCGCCGCCGCGTAGGGTGTCAGGTTCAGCGGCAGCAATTGTCCCAGCACCGCCGGGGTATAAGCAACCAGCTTCCGGTGACGGCTTTTCATATAGACTGCAGGCGGCAGACCGATCATCTTTTTGAATTTCCGGCTGAAATAGAACTCATCGGCATACCCCACCCGGTGAGCGATATCCCGCAGCTTCAGTCCACTCTCCGCCATCAGTCGTTTCGCCTGCTGCAGCCGCAGTTCGGCGGCGTATTCCACTGCACTTTTGCCGTATTTCCGCTTAAACAGGTCCACAAAATACTTGGGGCTGAGCTCGGCGGCTTGCGCCAGCTCCTGGGTCGTCAGCGGCTCCGTGAAGTGATCCTCTATGTACTGCTTGGCCTGCTCCAGTGCCCTTCCCGTATCTCTGGGTTTCTGCCGGCAGCTCATACGAATCACATACAGCAGCTCCTGAAAATCTATTTGCGCGCGAAAGCTGATGTTCTGTTGTCCGGCCCCGGATATCCGAAAAACTTCACTACAGACGGAAGAGATTTGCTTAGCTGGAAAGTGTGGCAGTATGGTATCCGGCGGAAACAGAAGTGCGTCATGGATTGCATGGTCACGAACGTTCTCCGGCTTGCCGTAATGATAGACTTCAAAATAAAAAATATGCATATCCAGGCTGGCGGCCGGTTTGGCCGTTCCGATCGTTTGCTCCGGCAGGCATAAACAGACTGAACCTGCGGACAGCTCCACCAGGCGGTGATCCACATGAATCCGGACTGCTCCGCCTGCCACCAGAATCAGCGCATAGCAGAAATTCAGCTGCTGGGGCAGCCGGACCTCCCCGTCTCCCCTCAGTGCCTGAACCGACAACAGTCTGAAGGACAACTGATCCCAGTCCGGCAGAGTCTCAGCATCCTTTTCAGCGGGAGAAGTTATTTCTGGTTCCATTACTTTTAGGTCCATTGTTATATAACACCACCATTACAGAACTTTTATATTACTTTATTACAAACAAGTATAATTGATAATCGTTCTCAATGGCAATGACGAGAATACTTCATGAGATGCAAAAAATCCCCGAACCCCTTGTTAGGGGCTTCGGGGATCATCCGGTTACAGCGGAACATTACGGTCTTACTGCCCGAATCCGACGCGGGGACGCTCCCGCTCCTTCGTTTCCACGGCTACGGCACGGATAGAGCTGATCGGAATGTACAGTACCTGATATTCCGTACGGTATTTCACGAACCGCTCGTCGATCTCCTCCAGAACACCCCCTCTGACACTGGAACCATCCAGAAAATTAACAGTGACCTCTTGCCCTTGCAATGCTGCCAGCATACCCATCCGCTCCATTCGCTTAAAGTTTGGTAATGATTTTGTCAATAATCCCGTATTCCAGCGCCTCTTCGGACGACAGGAAATAATCCCGGTCCATATCCTTTTTGACCTTCTCCAGCGGTTGTCCGGTGCGTTCTGCAGTGATCCGCACAATCTTCTCCCGGATCTGCAGAATACGCTTGGCACTGATTGCGATATCACTAGCCTGGCCTTGTGCGCCGCCATGCGGCTGGTGGATCATAATCTCACTGTTCGGCAGGGCGAACCGTTTGCCTGTAGCCCCGGAGAGCAGCAGCAGCGAAGCGAAAGAAGCCGCAAAACCGGTGCAGATCGTATTTATCTGCGGTTTGATTACCTGCATCGTATCATAAATTCCGAACCCTGCGGTAGTTGAGCCGCCCGGACTGTTAATGAACATCTGAATATCCTTATCCGGCTCATCCGCCGCCAGAAACAACAGCTGGGCAATAATGCTGTTAGCCAGCTGATCGTCAATGGCCGCACCCACGAATACAATCCGGTCTTTCAGCAGCCGGGAATAAATGTCGTAAGAGCGCTCGCCCCTGCTCGTTTGTTCAATCACATAGGGAATAATACTCATTCTTATAAACCTCCTGTAATGTGCCTTAACTTTATACCCTGTAAACGGATCATGGCGGGCAAAGGATACGGGACATACAGAATTTTTAAATTTACGGATGATGCGTATCTTTTATGATGAGCTATTCGTTTATATAATAGAGGGAACAAATTAAATGGGATAGCCAGAAGGAGATGCGTAAGCGTGATGACCCTTGAAGAGTACAATACCGTTAACCATACCGGTGAGAAAAGTCTGCAGTCGCTTGGAGCAGTCCTGAACCGCTATTGCCTGACACTTACCCGGTCCAGCATTGAAGCCGAGGATTTGGCTCAGGAGACCTGGGCCAAGGCGCTGGGATACGGCAAATTTCCGGCCAATCCGAATCCCGAAGCCCTGCTGCTGCGGATCGCCAAAAATACATGGATTGATGCTGCACGGCGACGGGCTTCCCTGAGCCGCGCTCTGGAGCGCGGGCATTCACAGGCAGAGCCGTTAACGGGCGGAACGATTTCCGAAATTGAAATGGCCTTTCAGGCCCTAATGAAACACCTGTCTCCGCTGCAGCGGACGGCCTTTCTGATGCGGGATGTGCTGGGCTATTCTGCGGGTGAAACGGCGAAACAACTGGAAACAACCGAAGGTGCGGTGAAGTCGGCGCTGCACCGGGCACGGCTGGCACTCGCAGCCGTTAGAGAGGATCTGTCGGCGGACGGCGGGCCTGCGGTTCCGCTGGATACCGATTACCGGCAACTCTTGTCGGCGCTGGCCGATGCTTATGAGCAGGGTCAAATCCCTGTCATGCTGGAGCTTCTCCGCCAGGAACATTCAGCAGAACTTACGATGGCTGTAAGCACAGGTACCGTGCAGGCGCTGCACTTTGCCGGCAGCAGCCGTTCAACCGCTAGCCGCAGCAGCAGCACTCATGCCGGGCTGCGGATGGCCGCCTAACCCAAGGCTTCAGGCGGGTCAGCTATTTCAATTTATAAAGGAGTGTATTGAATGAGGAACATACTTGTGCTTGGGGGAACCCGATTTTTTGGCAAACGGCTGGTGGAACGGCTGCTCAGGGAGGGAGACAGCAAGGTAACGATTCTGACCAGAGGCCGGGCGGAAGACGACTTCGGGGAACAGGTCTCCAGGCTGAATGTGGACCGTACGGACGCCAAAGCGCTTGCCGAAGCCGTCGGGGATACCCCTTGGGATGTGGTCTATGACAATATCTGCTTTTCACCGGATGAGGCTGATGCTGCAGGCCGTATTTTTGCCGGCACCGTTAAACGGTACATCCTCACCTCAAGCTTGTCGGTTTATGATCCAAGGCCGGAAGCTTTGACTGAAGCTGACTTCGACCCTGAAGTATACCCCTTGCGATTAGGTGCGAAGGAGGACTTCAACTATCAGGAGGGCAAAAGACTGGCCGAAACGGTTTTGCTGAAGCAGGACGCATTCCCCGTGGCTACCGTGCGCATTCCCATGGTGCTGGGCACGGATGATTATACGCGGAGGCTGCATTTTCACATCGAGCATGTCCGCGAAGGCCGGCCGCTCGGCATCCCGAATACCCAGGCGGCCATCTCCTTCATCCGTTCGGATGAGGCAGCGGACTTCTTGTATTGGCTTGGCTTCTCCCAACTGACCGGACCGGTAAATGCATGCTCGGACGGGACTCTTACCATTGGGGAGATCCTCACCATCATTGAAGCAGCCACGGGTAAGCAGGCGGTGATTGAAGCCGAAACTGCAGATGAGGATATGTCTCCCTTCGGCATTACCGAGTCTTGGCATATGGATACAACAAAAGCCCGCTCGGCGGGCTTTCCATTCCTTGCACTCAGTGACTGGTTTCCGGAGCTGGTGACCCAGCTCAATGCTTCACTCGGCAATCGCGAGTAATTTTTCCGTTGGTTCGTTGAGTTCATTCCAGTGTTCTTCTAATACCAGCAGCTGACCGGATGGCGGGATGTCCCCGGTCTCCTCTTCAATTTTGAAAATATTAATTTCCGTGAACAGCCGCTGCGAAATTTCGTTAATTTCCACTGCCTGCCGGGCAATATCGCGGATCGCCTTGTCCTGCTGCGTGCTGGAAGCATTGACCTCCTGAACGCCCGCAGCTGTCTGCTCGGCTACGGATGCTACAGAGTGAATGGATACGGCAAGCCGGGAATTAATCTTCCGGGTCAGCTCCACCTTATGATGAATTTGTCCAATTTGTCTGCTGATTCCGGTAATCGAACCGTCAATCGCCTCGAAAGATGCAAGGGTTTCCGCTACCTGGTGATCCTGCTGCTCGAGGCTTTTTTTCGTCTCCAGCATGTAGCCCTGAAAGTCGGTCATACTGTTCTGAAGCTCATGAATGATCTCGCTGATATGTATGGAGGAATCTTTGGTCTGGACCGATAAATGCCGGACTTCGTCCGCAATAACGGCAAATCCCTTGCCGGAAGCTCCGGCCCGCGCAGCCTCAATCGCAGCATTTAGCGAGAGGATATTTGTCTGCTTGGAAATTTCGGTAATGGAATTCGTGATCCGGGTAATATCCTGGGATTGCTCCACCAGCTTCTCCAATGCTTGATACACCCTGCCGATGGAATCACGGGAATGCCGGGAAATCTGCTGCAGTGCGGTAACCGTCTCAGACCCTCTGCGGGTATTGTGATTGGCCGTTTCACTTGTCGTGAGCATGGCACCGGTATGATCCGTAATCTCATCCACTTCCCGTTCCAGCTCTTGCAGCAGGACTGCACTTTGCTCGGACTGAACGGCTTGCTGATCCGCGCCCACGGAGATTTCCTGTATCGTTCTGACAATATCCTGATTGGTATCCGCGGTAATGGATGAGGATTGCTGGAAGGAATGCGAATAATCCGCCAGGGAAGAAGCAACGGACAGCGTCTGCCGCAGCATCTCCCTGACCCGGGTAACCATATGGTCAAAATGATAGCTCAAACGTCCCAGTTCATCATTATAAGGAGAGTTGATCTGCTGCCGTAAATCGCCATCGGCAATTTGCCGCAACGCATCCTGGAGCCTGCGCACCGGTCTCAAGAATGAGCGGATCAGCAGCCAGGCCAGCACCAGTGTAAACAGGAAAACTCCACCTGCGGCGTAAAGCACAATGGATACCGTTTGATCCAGCAGTGCAAAAGAATGATCCTGTGCCCTCTCGGCGTTCCCCGCGGCAGCGTCATACAGCTTCCCGTTGGTCTCCAGCATCGATTGATTTACAGCCGTTGCCTTCATATGCAGGGCGTCGATTTGTTCCAGCACCGTCAGTGGATCAAGGCTCTCATCCTCCATCGTCTTGACCAGTTCCCCGAATAACCCGGCATATTCTCCGGCCCGGGTCCGGAGCAGCTGCAGCTCTGCGTACGCAGGCGTCTCCTGTTCAAAATCCATACTGGCAATCTCATCGGTGAGCCGCTGCTGCTTGTCCTTAAAAGGTGCGGCAAGCTCCACATCACTGGATCCGGCCAGCGAACTTTCCAGACCGTCCAATTCCTGCAATAGCTGCGTGATCGTTTGAACGGTGATTCTTTTTTCCATCTCCGTCTTCTGCCGTTCCATAGAGAGCTCCACCTGATTAATCTTGTGTCCCTGGTACAGAGCCACCCCCAGGAAGATGAAAGTTATCGCAGAGAATACCAGAATCAACTTCCATTTCATAGATAGGTGCAGCAAGCTTCTTTTCAAGCGTATCATCCCTTCGTATCACGCCTACTATAGGTATATTTTACTAATAAGGTCATTATAGGAGCTGGATATTAAATACTCTCCAAGGTTTTGTATGCGGATCGTAAAGAATCTGTTGCGAAAATGTTAACAAAACCTGCACTGTGTGCTCAAAATCCCCCCATGTCCCCATATCCGCTGAACGTCCGGTCGCTATGCTCCCAGCTATTTCAACCTGCTTACGGACCTCATGGACGTTATTCCCTCCCAAAGAGCCGCCAAAGCTTCCATCCGGACCGGAATGACGCTATTTCACTAAATCATCGTAGTTGGAGCGTTTTTAGGGCAAATAAGTTTTCAGGAGTCCGCAACGTCAGAAATAAAGCTTTTTTTGACAAAATAAGGGCGCTGGGGTCCGAGTCCTGCTGTTCAAACACGCAAGTGGAAACGGCTTTACCGTCCTCAAAAGGACGGTATCCGTTTCAGCGAGAAATAGAAGGATAATTTATAGCGTGAAGCATGTAAATTCTTATTTTTTAAAAGCAAAACAAGCCCCCGGAATTCTCCGGAAGCTTGTTCTTGACCCATTACTTATTCTGATTCGTCCGCTTATTGGGCGCTTTCTTCCATATACATGACTTCCCACAGATGCCCGTCAATATCCTGGAAGCTCCAGTTGTACATAAAACCGTGATCTACCGGATTGTTAAAAGGCTTCCCGCCTGCAGCCAGCGCCTTCTGCACCAGCTCGTCCACCTCGGTTTTGCTGGAGGCAGAGATAGCCAGAATTACTTCTGTCTGACCGGATGTGTCGATGATCTTTTTGGAGGTGAAGGTGTTGAAAAACTCCTTGACCAGCAGCATCGCAAAGGTGTTGCCGTTGATGATCATACAGGTTGCGTTCTCATCGGTATACTGCGGGTTGAACTCAAAACCTAAAGCGGTAAAAAAGTTAATCGAATTCTGCAGATTGTCTACCGGCAAATTAACAAAAAGCTGGCCTGCCTGAAATCCCATTCTTCTCATCACCTCGGTAATTATTTGAGTGTATTCCGCTCGATTATAACATGAATTACCGGAGGATGCCTCTAGTTGCGGGAACCCCGGACTCCAGCGCGTTTGCACAATTGCCACACTTTGCAGAGTTGATATTGGAGCTATACAAGAGTACCTTAGAATTAAGCGCAATATGAAACGCATCTGTAAAGGATACCCCAAGGATTACAATCCAAAGAAGCAGAATGCAATCTCTGTTAACATGAAGAGTTTAAGATGGAGCTATCTAAGCGTAAAAGGGGTGGAGCGATGCCTAATATTTGGATGCATTTAGAGTATGGGCAGGTGCTGGCGGAACAATTCGCGGATCAGTTTCCTTTTCTGGGCGGGCTGAAGAAGCGGCCTGAATTGTACCAGCTTGGCTGCCAAGGACCTGATTTACTTCTATACCACAGCTTTCTGCCGTGGAAAAAAGATACCGGTGCCCTCCGGCTGGGCGACCTTATGCACTCTGTACACTGCGGTCCGGTGCTGCTGGAGCTCTGGCAAAAAATCCGCAGCCTCCCTCCTCCTGACCTTGCAGAAACACAGCAATACTTCCTTGGATTTCTGACACATCATCTGCTGGACCGCAATCTTCATCCCTACATTAACTGGAAAGCGGGCTACAAGCACCGCAACCACCAGCGGTTTGAGATCGTCCTCGATACCGTGTTCATGCAGCGGCTGAAGCAAATCGATACCTGGCGGATTGCAGCTTGGAAAAAAATTCACGTCGGCTCGCGGCTCCCCCATACCGTTCACACTCTCCTTCATGAAACCGCAGCGGCCTGGTATCCCGAAACAAAGGGCCTCCCGGATGAGATCTGGCAGGAGGCGTACCTGGATATGGTTCTGGCCCATAAATGCTTATATGATCCCAAAGGCTGGAAGAAGTCGCTGCTAAGGGGAAAAGCGCGCCACCATTTCTACCAGCCGCTTTCCCCAAGAGACGAGCAGTTGGATTATTTAAACGAAAAACATGCCGAATGGCGTCATTCCGCGCTGTACTCTGAGGTCCGGACGGAAAGTGTCTGGGAGCTCTGGGAACAGGCGCTGGCTGAAGGGCGGAGTGTGCTGCAGGCCTTGGCCGATTGGCTGAACAGCAAGGTGCCTGCAGAAGCAGCCCGCGCGCTGGAACAGTTCAAGCGGGTGCTCGGCAACCGGTCTTATGATACCGGCAAGGATTGCAGCAGCAATCTCAAGAATCAGTTCGCCGAACCGATCTGGGATTCCGGTATTAGCTCGTAAGGACATTTATATTCATTCAAGGGTGGAGCTCCGAAAGGGGCTCCTTTTCGTATTATTAGGTCAGCCAGAAACCTCTGGTTGGCCTATTTTTCTTGCCCTGCTCACGAAAAACCCCTGACGCTCAGGAAGCGCCAGGGGTAGTCAAAGAAATCCGTTGCCGATTTCAGTCGGCAAGCTTGAGCAGTGCAGCCAGCATCTGCGCGGTTTCCTCACGCGTAGCTGCAGCCTGCGGCGCAAAGTTAACACCGCCATCCGGGGCGGTTTTGCCCGAAATGATCCCCGCCTGCTGGACAGCTGCAGCAGCTTCCAGCGCAAAAGAACTAATGGACTGCCGATCTGCGAATACGGCAGTGCCGCCGCTCACGGGCAGAGTCCAGTTCCGCTCATCCGCCAGACGGATAATCATAACTGCGAGCTGTTCGCGTGTAACCTTCGCCTTGGGTGCAAACTTCCCGTCTCCGGTGCCGTTTACGATTCCGCTAACGTTCGCCCAAGCGATTGCCGCTGCATAATAGTCATCTGCCTTCACATCTGTGAAGCTGCCGGACACTGCCGTGTTCAGCTCCGCTCCGGCCAGACGGGCCAATAGCAGGGCTGCGTCTCCACGGCTCAGGTTGCTCTTCAACCCAAACTGGCTTTCGTTGATTCCGGAAATAATGCCGCGTGCCGCCAGATACGTGATAGAGTCTTTGGCAAAGCTGGCAGCAGTATCGGTAAAGCCCGGGTTGCTGTAACCAACTGCATAAGCAGAGAAATGAGCGGAACGGAAGGTCAACTGGCCGGTCACCGCATTATAGCGGCTGCCAGGAAGCACAATCAGCTCGCCTGCCGCCGTAACATTGTAGGCCACTACCGCATTGGTATCCTCCGCAGATGACAGTGAATACGGGATACTCACCAACGCTTTCCCTTCCCCAAAGCTGGAAAGGGTACGGCTACCGGTTCGCACTGTAAGGTTGATAACCGGACGGCTGCCGACTGTACTCCGCGCGGCTTCGCTTATACCTCCAGCGGGATTGCCCATAACACTGCCAAGATCGGTTCCACTAATAGATAGTTTTACCGGTTCACCGTTTGCCGCAGTGTTCACTGCAATTACCGAAGTGCGGTCAAGCGAGACGGTTCCTTGACCGGCTGCGAATGTCACACTCTGCACAGCGCTGCCGGAAATCGCAGCCCAGACTGCGGCGGGAACCTCCAAGGTTACGGCTTTGGCCGCACTGCTTGTTGCAGCAACGCGGAAGACCAGCTCTTTGCCGGCAGAAGTTTTCAAGGATTCCAGCGCTGCTGCCACGGCTTCGGCAGTAGCGGACAAAGTTGCCGCTCCATCCGTACCTGCTGCGGCCTTGAGTTCAAGAACAACCTTGGAGCCTTCAACAGTTACCGCCGGGGGTTGAGCTGCAACTGCCGGGGTCTGCCCCAGGGAGCCACCTGAACCCGGATTCGTAATGACCGGATCAGCCGCCGCTACTGTCACCAGCGATTCGGCTACGCCATACCCATCCGCACTATATACGGAAACGGTCACTGTTCCCGCTGCCAGCGGAGTTACCGTCCCCTTCTGATCTACTGCAGCCACTGCAGGATTAGAGGAGCTCCAGCTAAGCGGTGATTTCTCCGGCGTTCCAGCCGCAGGAGTAACCTCAGCTTTGAGCGTTGCCGCTGTTCCTCCGGCTTTTAGAGAGAGTGACTTCTGGTCCAGCGTAACCTTTGTAACGTTTAATTGATATACCGCTACAGTGCCCCCTACCTCATTGGCTACCAGCACCAGCGGAAGTCCGGTCGGACTGTCCGTTGCCGGAATGAACTCGATGCCCTCCGGCCCGGTGTCCGTAGCGATATTATTTTTCGGTGTGAATTCACGGGAATTAATATAGTTGAGAAACTGCGGCTGCTCAGGATTACTGACATCGTAAGTCATCAGGCCGCCAATGCGCTCCAGGCCGATGAAGGCCAGCGCTTTTTGCCCCACCTTGCCTACTTTAACATATTCAGGCTCCGGTCCTTTTTTGGTGCTGCGGCTGTCCAGCGTTGTATTGCTGTTGCTTGCATTGAAGTAATCAGGCAGCCGCTCCGCTGTAATCCGTTCAAAATCACTGCCGCTGTCATACACCTGCTTCAGCGTATTAGCCTCCCATACTGAGAAGGAACGGCCCCCGTACAGGTACATCCCGTCATGACCCATATCCGACATGACCTCTACACCGTCATATTTCGTATTTCCGTTCAGGAACAGTGCAGCCGCAGAGTCAGGTTCAAGCGAACCCTTCATTTTGCCGATCGTGCTGACATTTTCCTTGCTGTCCCATTCCGTGGCATCGCCCTCATTGGCCGTGAACAAGTAGGTCTTGCCGTTAACGGTGTACTGGCTGATCCCATCCGGCATATAAACGCCGTAGAACGGGACATTTTCCAGCCTGCTCTTGCTGTCCTTCACGAGGTCAAGTCCATTTAGCGGATCGCTCAAATCCTTAAATCCAAGCCCCTTGACCCACAGCAGCTTGCGGGAAGCAATATCGACTGCAGCTACTGCATTGTTCTCCTGAAGGGTGATATAAGCGGTCTTCTGATCTTCGGACAGCTCGATAAATTCCGGCTCCAGATCACGGACTGCCGCTTCCTTTGTCCCCTTCCCTGTAATTAGCTTCGTTGCCGGATCAACCGCCCCGCGGATATGCACGAGATCGTCGATCCGCTCAGGGTTGTCGAACTTGACGTAATCTGCTGATTTCGCAGTCGTGTCAATGATCGTCACACTGCCTTCGGGATCACCCTCCAGTGTGCGGGGCTCGGCCTCGTCAGCCGTAAGAATAAAGCGGCCATCCCCGGTGAATTTGATCATATCGGGCTGGACTCCAGCCGCATAGGTATCCAGCAGCTTACCGTCATAATCCAGCACAAGAATTTTGCCGTTCTTCATGGCATCCGCTTCCTGTACGGCTACAGCAATCCGCTTCGTTGCCGGGTTGATGTCCACACTGGTCAGATCGCCATAGCTGAAGCCTCCGGTTTCCGCCAGCTGCTCCACGTTGATGCTCTTTTCCTTTTCCGGATGGATGCCATCCTTCAGATTTACGATATCTACTGTCGCAGGATGCGTCGAACCGTTGACCAGATAGAACTTTCCGTTATCACGGTTATACTTGACAATCTCCGCCACACCGCCGTCTTCATTGGTAACCCCGACGGAATATCCGCCAAGCTTTGTAATGCTGATAACATCCGCCGTTGGCTCTCCCGCCGGTTTATCCACCGTCAGCGGGAGGCTCCCCTCCACCTTCATAGCAGGAACACTGCTGTCGTACACCGAGACGCTGACCGTTGCCGGACCTGACGTCACCGGAGTTCCGCTGATTTTGCCGGATGCAACGTCCAGGCTCAGACCTTCAGGCAGCCCCGCCGCCTCAAAGGTATAAGGCAACGTCCCGCCATATACGGACAGTGTCACCGAATACGGGGACCCGGACGTGGCCGCAGGCAGAGACTGGTCCGCCAGGCCAAGAGGCTGAACAGCCACGCCCCATGCTCCGTCGGCACCGCTATGGGGCTTCATCCGATTCAGCGTTCCCGCATCCAGTGAATCGAAGCTGATTTGCTTAAGATCCGTTTTATTGTTGTCTGTATCGGCAAAATCGCTACGGCGCACCGACTTCTGCTTCGAGGTGCCGCCGGATTTGCCGGTAGGATAGTCGCTTTCATAGCCGTCGATGGTTGAGCCGTTGTCATTGCCGGCCGTGCCGATCATATCCACGTAGGAATCCGGTTTATTCAGGAACGGATTTACCGTTTCCAGCAGCGTGGTACTGTTCAGCAGCACCACTTTCATTCCTTTATTGTAAAAGAGGATATCACTCCATACCTGGTCGCTTTTGCCGCTGATATCGCTTTTATAGTCGGGGTTCACTTTGCCGTCTGTAATCAGATAAGAAGAATGCGCGTTGATCGTGCCCGTCAGCTCCAGCTTGCTCCAGGCACCGTTCATGGTTGGATCTGAGTATTGCACGGACCAGCCGCTCAAATCCACAGCAGAATCCGTAGGATTATAAAGTTCGATATAGCCCTTGGAGAAGTAGCCTCCCGTTGTTTCGACATCCCCGCCGCCATATATCTGGTTCACAACAATATGGGGAACGGTTACATCATAAACGCCGCCAGCGGAATACGGAGTGCCGGACCCGGGTGCTGCTGCAGCTGTTGCCGGACCTGCGTTCCACGCCGGGCCCACTGCCAGTTCTGCGGCAATCAGCAGAGAAAGGATTGTTTTGCCTGTTGAATTCAAGTGATTGTCACTCCAATACTCTATAGATTTTTTTCTACTATAGAGGACGAGTATGTTCTGATTTGCCGATTTGCATAAACGGAGTGTAAACCCCAGAATAAATCGCCACATGATGACGGAAATGAGTTGATTCCCCGATAACCTCACTGAAATATTCGCCTGTTATGATCAAGACAACAAGAGTACCGGGAGGGATTATCCATGCGTATTGCCTTGTTTACGGACACCTATCTTCCTCAAACCAACGGAGTCGCCCGCACGCTTCACCGGCTTGCCGGCCATTTACACCGCCGCGGCATCGAGCATCTGCTCTTCACCCCGAAATCCGCCCCTGAAGAACATTTCGCCGATCCCGTCCGTCCGATTGCCAGCATCCCCTTTTTTCTGTATCCTGAGTGCCGGCTGGCGCTGCCCGGTATGTCCTCCATCCAGCAAGAGCTGCGGTCCTTCCGGCCTGATCTGCTGCATATGGCCACCCCGTTCAACATTGGTCTGTACGGTCTCCGCTATGCCCAGAAGCAGAACCTCCCTCATGTTGCCTCCTATCACACCCACTTCGACCGTTATCTCCAATACTACCGGATGAGAAGAATCATTCCGCTCTACTGGAAATACATGAAATGGTTCCACCGTTCCTGCGATGCCATCCTGGCCCCTTCGCGGGAGACAGAAGCTACGCTGCGTTCCCATGGCTTCACCCGGCTGCGGTTATGGTCGAGGGGAATTGACTGCGGTCTGTTCACACCGGAGAAACGCAGCGGACAGGTACGGGAGCGTTACGGAATTACGGCACCGGTAGTATTGCTTTATGTAGGACGGATTGCTCCGGAAAAAGATATCCCCACTCTCTTAACCGCCATGCGGCAGCTGCCGGAATCCACGGCTGCGGCGGTTCATCTGCTGGTGGTGGGAGACGGCCCGCTGCTGCCGGAGCTGCGGGCGCAGGCGCCGCGCAATGTCACCTTCACCGGGGGCAAGCACGGGGAGGAGCTGGCAGAGCTGTATGCCTCGGCAGATGTATTCGTGTTTCCCTCCAGCACGGAAACCTTCGGGAACGTTGTTCTGGAAGCGATGGCCTCGGGCCTGCCTGTGATCGCTGCCGGGGCAGGCGGCACAACGGATCTGGTCTTGTCCGGTGTGACCGGGTCATTGTTTGAACCGCATCATCCGGGAGAACTGGTGAAGGAAATATGCACTATGGCGGATCAGCCGGAGCAACGGATGGCTATGGGCCGGGAGGGACGGCGGCTCGCGCTCGGCCGCTCCTGGGAGCATATTTTTGACGGCCTGATCCGGGATTACGAAGAGGTGATTGAGAACCGGCGCTTGAAGAACCGAACGGGGATATTTACAGCCTAGCGTTAAGAGGTTGACGGATTTCCCCCGCTGGTGCGGGGAAGGATCACATAATTCTGCCCGCAAAAAACAGCGCGTTTCTTCCCCCTCCGGAAGGGGTGGAGAAACGCGCTGCATTCCTACACTGTACAATCAATAATTACAACATTCTGCTAAACTCTTTTATGTAATAGTAATCGTACGAAAAAACAGCTTTGTTCTTCACTTTTCGGTATCCAGACCTTTGCAGAGCGCCAATTCTTTGGTCTTACCTTCGGCATATTTATTCAGCAGATTACTGGCATGGTCCGCCATTCGCTGGCGCAGTGACAGAGGTTCAAGCACTGTAAGCTGATGGCCGTACAGCAGCAATGTTCCGAACCAGCCGTTCTCCTCTTCCGGGACGGTGAAGCCCATGACCAGTTCCTGATCCCGGACTTCTAACAGCACCGCATTGGGGAGCAGCTCCTCCATCAGCACCCTGAGACCTGCCGGACATGCAAGCTTAACGGTTATGTACGGCCGGTGATCCTGCGCCTCCGCCAGCAGACTTTCCGCATCTCGATGCATTGTTGAAAAGGTCCCGTCCGTGGCCCGAAGCTCCCGGATTCGGGAAAGACGGAACAGCCGGTATCCGCAATGGTCACAGCAATAAGCGAATAAATACCATGCATGCCACTTATAGGTTAAGAGCAATGGCTCGACAATTCTGTCTGCCACCTCATTCCTTGCATTGGTGTATTGAAAGTGAAGCACCTTTTTCTGGCGGATGGCATGCTCTATAACTTGAATCGCCTCTCCCGTGCCCGCACCCTCCCTTAGAACCCCCAAATCAAGCTGAATGGGCTGCGGCACTGCCTCCTTCTCCGGTGTTAAGGACATGATCTTCTCCATGGTATCTTCTGCGCGTCTGCTGCTGTAGCCCGATACCAGCCCCTTCAGGGCGGCCAGAATATAACCGTAATCCTCGGACTGAAGCAGCTGTCTGTTCATTTTGAAGCTGTCGAGTATGTAATAACCTCCGTTAGTGCCTTGCAGCGATCCCACCGGAATCCCGGCGAGCCCAATAGATTCGATGTCACGTTGAATCGTACGCGGTGATACCTCGAATTTCCCGGCCAGTGCACGGGCACTGACCACCTCCCGATTGAGCAGATAGACTACGATTCCCAGCAAACGGTTAATTTTCATCTGATTCACCTGTTTCTTCTCGTCCCGCCTTGAATGCCTGAAAGATGGACATTAGTCCAATACGCTGTTAAAAGATAACAAAGTCATAGTCTGACGAAACTTCTGAAGAGAAGAACTATTAAAATAGACTCCTCGAAAAAGGAGTCTTGTCTAATCATAGTATGTGTCCGAAACTTCATGAACAGTTCGAAAATAAAATGATTTGTACTTGATTATTAGTTTATTTGATAGAAAACTATAAGTCTATATTTTATTTGAAAATACGGTTAGTCTGAGGTTATACCCGGCCGGGAATTGCTGAAGAGATGAGGTTCATTATGGTAAGTAAAGAACTGTTAGGCAGAGCTGCAGAATCCTTTGGGTTTGAAGTTGATACATTGGTTTTCCTTAGCAATTCTTGTAATGAGGTGTACCGGTTTTCCAAAAACAATCAACTCTGCATCTTACGATTATCTGAGAAACCTCCTGCATATGTGGAAAAAATAAAAGCCGAAGTGGATTGGGTATATTATTTGGCGCAGAGCGGCGTGCATGCCTCATTGCCAATCCAAACCTCGGATCAACAATTCGTTGCTGTTTACAGAGAGCAGAATCAATGTTATATTGCTACAGCTTTCCATATGGCATCTGGACGTTTTTTTGATAAAAACAATCTGTGGGGCCCCCCCGATATTCAATAAATGGGGAGAAACCATGGGAAGAATGCATCTGCTCACAAAATCCTATAAGGCTGCAGATGATGCTGTACAAAGAGATGACTGGGGAACATGGAATATGGATAACCCTTATTTACAACAAGGCCGATATCATATCCTGCTTAAAAAGTTGAAATCTCTGGAGAATACGATCGCTTCCCTGCCTAAAGATGCTCAATCGTATGGATTGATCCACAACGATTTTCATCCCTATAATTTTCATATCAACAATGATGACATTACGGTTTTTGATTTTGATGACAGTATATACGGCTGGTTTGCGCTGGATATTGCAATTGCGGCAACTCATGCCGTGTGGTGGGGGTCTCCGGCCGAGGACCGAAAATCTAAAAATGAATTTGCAAAACGATTCTTGGATGAATTTTTAACAGGCTACTTCAAGCATAATGACTTAGATACCTATTGGGTTAAGCAGATTCCTATGTTCATGGACTATAGGAATATATGCTCATACTTCTGGTGGCTAAATAGCTGGGACGGAGATGAGAGTCGCCTGTCTGAATTTCAGCAAACTGCAATTACCCAAGCCATAAATCTTATTCAATCTGGTCAGAGATTTGATGGTTGCGATATACAATTATAGGCCACCCTTTGTTCATCCATAGCCTCCGCTATTACTATTGTTGGGTCGTTTAATCCTTTATTTAAGGATCATTTAATGTGGAACATCTAATTCCTTATATATCAAAAAAGAGGCCGGGCATCTGCCCGGCTTCCACTTCAGCTGTCTATTGCAGCCCCATTCATTGACTTCGGATTTCTACTTCACCGTAGCATTGTACTGGCCGATTTTCTCGGTAATCTGTTTGCCGGCATCCTCCAGCGCCTGTTTAGGCTCTTTTTGTCCGTTCAGCGCTTCTTCAATCGCACCTTCAACAATCTGGCGTGCTTCGGGGAATACGCCCATTACCGCACCCGAGGTCGCCGCTGAAGCACTCGAAGCATGAAGCTGGTCAACAGCAGTCTGGAACTGCGGATATTTCACCATATTATCCTTGAGCACCTGCTGCTCATAAGCAGCCTTGTTAATCGGGAAGTACCCGGTGCTTACACTCCATTTTGCCTGAACCTCCGGCGAGGCCACATATTTGATAAATTCCCATGCCGCCTTCTGCTGCGCTTCCGGTTTGTTGTTCATAATATACAGGCTGGCTCCTCCGACAATCACTCCGCCGTCCTTCGCCGAGGCAGGTTTCGGCAGGAAACCTGTGCCGACTTCGAATTTGCCGCCAGCCGCCTCTACCATATTGCGCAGCGAAGCCGTAGAGTTCAGTGTCATCGCTACCTGACCTGCGGCGAACGCGCTGTCCGTATCATCTGTGTCCCGTCCCAGATTGGCGACTACTTTATCGTCGACCATCTTTTTCCACCATTCCAGTGTGCTTACACCGGCATCCGAAGCCAGCAGCGATTCTGTGGCAGCGGCGTCGCGCCCATTGCCGTTATTAACATAATCAGCGTTCTGATTGGCAAACAGCTGCTCCATGAACCAGCCGTAGATGGCAATTGTCGCTCCGGCTTTACCGTCTTTGCTTAATGCTTTGGCAGCGGCTTCGAATTCCTCAAATGTCTTAGGCGGGTTCTCTGGATCAAGTCCTGCTGCTTTGAAAGCATCTTTATTATAATAAAGAATCGGATTGGACGTATTGAACGGCATCGCATTTAACTTATCGTCAATCGTATAGTATCGGATAATGTTGGGTTCCAGACCTGACAGATCAAAACCGTCCTGGTCGATAAACTGCTGCACCGGTGTGATCATCTTCGAATCAATCATAAACTTGCTGCCGATTTCATAGACCTGGATCAGATCCGGTCCGCTGTTCGAGCCGATGGAGGCTTTCAGCTTGTTCAAGCTTTCATCATATTTACCCTGGTACACCGCTTCCACCTCGATGCCGGTCTGGCTGGCATTGAAGTCGGAGACAATCTGATTAATCGCTTTTTCACCCGCACCGGACATAGAATGCCACCAGCTGAGTTTTACCGGAGCGGCAGCGGCACTGACTTCCCCATCGCTGCCTGAGGAGGTGCTGCCGGCTGCATTATTGTTCTCATCTGCATTTG
Organism: Paenibacillus sp. FSL M7-1046; assembly: GCF_038007405.1. Taxonomy (NCBI): domain Bacteria; kingdom Bacillati; phylum Bacillota; class Bacilli; order Caryophanales; family Paenibacillaceae; genus Paenibacillus; species Paenibacillus sp. FSL M7-1046. The sequence goes on from NZ_JBBOXB010000001.1 coordinate 7,307,499, forward strand.
AATTGTTGCCGCAGGCAGCAAGAACCAGCATCAGGCTCGCAAGCAATGGAACCATACCTTGTTTGAATCGTTTCATTCTAAGTATCTCTCCCTTTTCCCCTATAATTTGGATTGAAGAAGCTATATACGTATTCATCATCTGCAATAAGCAGCTGACTAGCTTTTAGCTCTGCGCATCCTATCACTTATCCCTTCAGTGCACCGGCCGCCATGCCCCGGACAAGCTGCTTCAGCCCGAATACCAGCAGCAGCAGCGAAGGCAGAATGGCCAGTGTGATTCCGGCAAATACCAGATTCCACGAGGTCGATTCCTGAAATTCAAGCATGGAGATTCCGATCTGCACCGTCCGCATCGGTTTGCTGTTCGTAACAAGCAGCGGCCAGAGATAGGAATTGTACATGTTCAGAAAAGAGTAGACAGCCAAGGTGCCCAGTGCCGGTCTGGAGAGCGGCAGCATATGAAACAGAAAGTAGCGAATATGTCCGCAGCCGTCGATTTTGGCTGCCTCAAACAGCTCTTTGGGCAGCTGCATAAAGAACTGCCGCAGCAGGAAGGTGCCAAAGGCCGTCGCCAGAAAAGGTATGGTCAGGCCCTGGTAGGTATCCAGCCAATTCAGGCTGCGTACAGTCAAATAATTGGGAATCATCGTCACTTCCCAAGGAACCATCATCGTGGCCACGAACAGGCTGAACATCAGTGATTTCCCTTTGAAATTCATTTGAGCGAAGGCATATGCTGCGAGACTAGCGGTGATCAATTGGCCGATCATGACAATGCCGGATACCAGAAAGGTATTGCCAATAAAGGTGGCGATCGGAATAATATCGAACACTTCGCTAAAGTTCTCCGGATGAAAGGAATGCGGAACGATGGACGGCGGATAAGCGCTGGCCTCTTCCGGGGCCATAACGGCCATGAAGAAGCTGTAGAATACGGGATACAATACCAGTGCCGCCACCACAGTGAGCACACAGTAGGTAAGTACTTGTCCTGCTTTTGGCTTTTTCATTGATAGTGCACTTTCCTTTCCACCCATTTGAACTGGATCAGCGTCAGCAGCATAATAACCAAAAACAGCATCAGTGCTTGGGCGCTGCCCGTTCCGAAGCGGAAGTTGACAAAGGCCTCACGGTAGATGGAGTATACAAACACGTTGGTACTGTTCATCGGTCCGCCGGCGGTTAAAATATTGATCTGGCCAAACGCCTGGAAGGCACTAATGATCGAAACCACGAGTACGAAAAACAAGGTCGGGGACAGCAGAGGCAGGGTGATCTTGCGAAATACCGTGACTGCTCCCGCTCCGTCAATTCTGGCACTCTCATAGATTTCGTCCGAAATGCCCTGCATTCCGCTCGACAGGATGATGTAATTGAACCCGAGATTCATCCATACCGTCATTAATGAGATAGACAGCAGCGCGGTATCCGGATTCACCAGCCACGCCACCGGCGTCATTCCGGCAAGCTCCAGCAAATAATTCAGCATACCCAGCGTGGGATGAAACAGAAATTTCCAGATCACTGCCGCCGATCCAACAGACAGCACCATGGGCAAAGAGAAGGCGAACTGGAACAGCCGTTTGCCGCGCAGCTGATTGTGGGTAAGCGCCGCGAGCACAAGTGCAAGCAGCAGGCCGGTCGGGACCGTCAGGAGGGCAAACAGCGCCGTCACCCGGATACCGTCCAGAAATAGTCCTGAAGTGAAAAGGGCATTGAAATTATCAAAGCCGACATACGCTGCGATTCGTCCCGCCGGGTCCGTACTATGCAGACTTAAATATACGGATTTCAGCAACGGATAGAATAAAAACACACCGAACAGCAGCAACGAAGGAGCCAGGAACAGGTAGGCAAGCATATTCTCCTGAACCTTCAGCTTGCTTAAATATGCCGGCCGTAAGGGAATTCCAGCCGATGCCGCTTTTTCTCTTGCAGGCAGGGTTAATGAATTCTCTAGTTCACTCAAAATGGAAGCCTCCTAATGACCTAACAGTCCGCTTTTATCTTCTTACTACCTCTGCAAGTGTAAAGCTTGGATGTCAACGCAGCATCAGGAGGATGGCAAGCCAGCGTTAAAATTATATAAATTTTGTAAACGGAGAGATAAATTATCTCAACTATTTATACAAAAAAAGACCTCCTCGATTTCTCAAGAAGGTCTTTGCTTACACTTGTTGTTCCGCCGCTTTCTCCTGATTCAGATTCAGCCATTCCTTACCTAGTACACCATAGGCAAAAGTATCATGCCATTTCGGCATACCTTGTTCATCGGTTTTAAAATAGCCCGTCTGGAGAAAATGCCCCTCCCGCCGCAGCTTCAGCCGTTCGAGCAGCCGCCAGGATGGTGTATTCCGCGGATCGCAATGGGCGGTTACCCGTCTAATTCCTAGAGTATTGAAGCCGTACTCCAGCAATGTGCGGCAGGCTTCAGCCGCATAGCCGCAGCCCTGATACTCACGGTTGAACACGTAGCCGATCTCCCAAGTCTGAAACTCCTGCGGTTGCTGCTCCTGAAAGTATAAGTTGCCAATTACTTTGCCTGAATCCTTGAGGCACACAGCCCAAAATGCCTGATCCGTGGAACGTCTCACCGCCTCAGCATGGCTGTCTTCTTCATTGTAAACACCATAGGGCTCATATTCTACAACCTCTTCACAGGCAAGATATTCATGCAGGTCCTGCCCATCTTCTGCTCTGAATCTCCTAAGCACTAAACGCAACGTTTCCAAAACTTCCATTAACCCTCACCCTTTGCTGCTTTGATTATGAAGAGACCTTCATCTGCAATTGCTGCTCGATAATACCTCTGATGTTATCGACTACATTTGTGATACTAAATTTATTAACCGATTCTTTGACGAATTGCGGATCGGGCAGGTGTTCCGGCTGATCTACGATAAGCTGCATAATCCCAGCCATTCCTTCCACATCCCCGACAGAAACCAGCCAGCCGTTGCCCTCAGGAATAACAATTTCCGCAGGTCCATGCTGGCAATCCGTACTCAGACATGGAATGCCCCGGGCCATAGCCTCCAGCAGCACCAGCGGGAACCCTTCGAAGTTGGAGGTCAGAACCAGCGCTGAAGCTCGGGGAATTTCCGCCCAAGGATTCTTCTTCCAGCCGAGCCATTCCAGACGATCGTTGATACCATATGATTGCGCCAGGTTGTATACTTCTTCCCGGTCCGGTCCATCTCCAACAATGATCGCCTTCCATTCTCCCTCCAGTTTGGCAAGGGAATCAATTAAATCTCTCACACGTTTTTGCCTATTCTCCAGCCTGCCGATGTACAGAAAGGTTGGAACCTCCGGCCGTGCAACCTCCAGCACTTCTACATCAACCGGGTTGTGGGTGACGAAGATCTTACCCTGGGCTTCACTGCCAACCACCGCTTGAATCTGCTCGGCAATCCCTTTGCTGATCGACAGATGGAAATCGGCGTATTTCAGCAGCTGCACCTTCCAGATCGTAGACAGTTCATTATGCACCCAACTGCCAACAGGAATCTTCCGGTTCAATATTCTCGTCATCCATTTGCAATAGCAGACCACATTGGGATCACATCCGATAATCACTTCCGGCTGATACTGACTAATTTCCCGGAATAGCGGAAGTGTGAAGCTATAGCGCCGTCTTAAGGCATTGTCCGTACGCTGATCTCCGATCTCCACACAATCCAAATCACGCAGCCAATTCTTGTCCAGCGATCCGCCCATAAGAAACATCTTGACCTCATCCTGATTTCGGACAAGCTCCTGCATCACGGTTCTAAATACCGCCTCCATTCCGCCTAATCCGGAACGTTTATTGCTGACAATAGCGATTCTCATTTGGCAACCTCCTAGTGGTTGGGTTAATGTGACTTCATGAAACAGAAGCTTACAAAACCGGCATCAAAGCAAGGAGAAACATGGAGAACCACTTACAAGCCATGACCAAGCTGCACCATTATCAAACCAATCCAAAATCTTCCTTCATAATATATCAATAATTATACAGTATTATCAATATATTCTGATTACATCTGTAAATCAAAAAACTGCCCTCCCTGCAAGGGAAGGACAGTTCTCGAACAATCTGCCGGATACTCAGAGGTTATGTAGGCTCAAAAAATAGAAGAGATATTAAAGACGGGTACTCGAATTCAACAGTTTCAAGGGAAGTGACAGCCTGATTATGCTCCTCCAACTTGATCATTAAGGATTACAAAATGAGACGGATTTGAAGGCAACACCGGCAAAAATAAAATGGCTAAAAAACTGGTAGCTACTAACAACAAGGTCAGCTTCTTTTTCATTTTCCCACACCCTTTTTAATAAATTTGTGATACTGTGTCAGTGATTCAAACAACGCATACTCTTTAAATCTCTCAGATAAGCCTACACAAATGATTATATCACAAACTTTGCTTTTTGTTGTATAATTTCCCAAATAAAAACTGACTATTTGACAAAGATAGACAGTTTTTTTCATCAGGCAATTACTTGGATGTCTATATAGGCTCAAAAAGGGAAATCGCTACAAAGCTAGTTACTACTTATAACAAGGTCAGCTTCTTTTTCATTTTTTTCCCACACCTTTTGAATAAATATTTGATACTGTGTCCGTGTTTCAGGAAGTGCATATTTTTTAAAACTCTCAAATAGGCCTACACAATTGATAATAGCATTATTATTGTTTTTCGCACTGTACGATTCCATACTTTCCAATAAATACCTAAATCCTTCTGCATACATTGCTTTATTTAGGTAATATTTTGACAACTCGTAACTAAACCGTGCTGTTTGTTCAGGAATAACCTGCCGGGTATAAACATCGGAAGCCAGATCTTGTTCATAAGAGTGAATCTGAGATTCGAATTCAACTAAAATGTGATCGATATCAAAAGAATACTGATTAGCTGCTTCAATGATATTGAGGAGCTCAGTAAAAATTTCTTTTTTGCCTTTAGTAATTTCAACAAGGTCAGAAATCACACTTTGATCTCCGCCTCGAAGCTTATTTATATAGGTATTGACTTGTGCCCAATGCTGAAACAATTCAATCCAATGTAACGTCTCAGGGTCCGTCTCTTTGACCCAACTAAGATCGGCATAGGCATAGGTGCATTCCAAGGCTTGCTGAAAATCCCCTCTGGCGTCCCATACACTTGCAAGAAGCAGGTTCGAATAGGCTATGTATACAAAGAGCGGTAGGCTGGTTGCCAAGTCCTCTTGCATTCTTTCTTCTTTGCGGTGTTTGCTAAAATACTGTATCCGGGCCTTCCGGCCCATCTCCTGGGCAAGCTCCTCAACCTTGTCCCACCGCCGTAAAGAACGGTAGATATTCGCTAAATCTTTAAGCGCATCCAGCTGATCCTTCTCATCCAAACGTTCGACAAAAGGTTCAAACTGACAGGCCGCCTTAAAGTTCTGGATTTGGTCATCTCCAATGCTAAGCGTGAAGAGACGGTATTGGCAGAAGGCCAAACGTTCGGAATGCTGGCGGATTTCACATCTGGCTACATTATCATACAGAATCGCGGCAGAGTCATTCCAGTTTCTCTTGAAAAAATCATTGGCAACATCAAAGAGTAAGGGTGCGTAGGTCAATTCCTCCAGAAGAATAGTAACCGTCTTCAGAACACAATCCAGTTTATTTAATTCTGCGCAGCGGTAAAGAAACGGGCCAATTCTTCGCCAATTAGGCGTCGCTTCTATCATGCTTTCCTGAATATAGTTTTCGTAAAAATAACCCGCAGGCAACGAAAGCACCGCGGTCACCCTGTCAACCTGATCCACGCTCATTACCTTATTGCCCTTTAATATGGAGCTTATAGATCCTACATTTATACCGATGGTTCTACCCAGATTACTCATATTCCAGCCTTTTTGTTTCATGAGGTTATCCAACTCGCTGCGGATCGTGGTTGTAGCTATCAAGTAAACCACTCCTTAAGAATCAACTCGTAGCAACATATGAGAGAAATTTTATTATATTACAAATATAACCATAGTTTTACCGTTGGTCAATTGAAATATATATTTCATAGTTTTGGCATCATCGTGTATAATGGTAATCTGTTTTTTTTGGCAATTCGGTTTCCATTGTATTGCAATAAAGCAAGACGGGGGATCTCTCCCCCGCATCCATTCCTTCTTATGCAGATATGTCAGCAACCAAATTTTTCATCCATTTTCTGGAGTATATTCGTATCAGTCCAATGCTAAGTCTAACCACTTCTTCCATGGACAATATCATGTACACCAGAAATACAGGTTGTTTCCAGACAAATGACATTAATAATCCGGAAGGGACACCGATCAGCCATGTCGCAGTGGATTCCATCGCGAATACAAACTTGCTGTCACCGCCGCTGTTGAGAATGCCGCCCGCCAATATCATGTTGGCAACCTTTACCCACAGGAATGCAGCGAATACCCAAACTAGGCGGGTTCCCATGAGATGCGCTTCCTCTGACACCTGAAAGATAGATACATACAAAGGCGCAAATACGGCAATCAACACGCCGATTCCAAGGGAAACCAGGATACCCAGCTTAATGAACCGCTTGGAAAAATCCAGTGCCGCATCTTGCTCGTCGGCCCCCAGCTTATTCCCAATCATGATGCCGGCCGCGCTAGAGAGCCCGGATAATAAACCGATACTTAAGCTCTGAAGCGGATAGGTTATCGTCATCGCGGTTATTTCAGAAGTTCCCATCCGGCTGTAAATAATGGCGTACACAGTTTCACCCAGCACCCAAATCAGCTCGGTCAGTACGATCGGATACGTAGTGCGAAGGAACTTCCCAAGAAGCGTCCCGGATGCCCCGAACCAGTCACGGATATGGGTTGCTCCGGGAAGACGAAGCTTATAGGCAGCTGCGATGATAAAGCAGCATTCAAACAAACGGGCGATAAGTGTAGCAATGGCTGCTCCTTTTAACCCCCATTCCGGAAAGCCGAATTTCCCGAAAATTAGCAGATAGTTAAGTATAATATTAATACACACTGCAGCTATGCTGGTTATCATAGGGAGCTTCACATGTCCTGTAGCACGCAATATAGCGGAATAGATCATCGTCAGCATGACCGGAATATAACTCAGAGAGATCACTTTCAGAAAACCGGACCCCTCTGTGATCAGCCGCTGGTCCTTAGTAAATAAGCTGAGACTGAATTGCGGGAAGAAATGAATGGGCAACGTGAAAATAATCGAGATGCCCATCCCTAGAAGCAGTCCTAATCCCAGCAGCTGCGCTGTGCTTCTCTCATCCTTCTTCCCCCAGAACTGCGCGGCATAAATGGATACTCCTGTCGCCAGTCCGGCCAATACTACAGTTATAATCCCGTATATTTTTATGGAGATGCCTACAGAAGCAACGGCCACATCGCCGAGTTGTCCGACCATCAGCTGATCGGTTAAGGTTAGCAGTGCCATAATCAGGCTTTGCAGAGTTACAGGAATTGCTATTTTATAGATATTGCTATAAAAATCCGCCTTTGAATCTTTTAACATTACCGGGCCCTCCCATCGTCGTCATACAGCCTTTTGATAACGAAGCAGTGTATAGTTTTTTTGCGGGAGAACTTCGACAACCTTGAACTTCTTTGCAAAGCTCAGGTCATTATATCCCTTGCCGTCAACAAGCGTTATATTGGTCTCGCCTCCGATAATAATCGGCAGCTGCATTAAGATGATTTCATCTACTAAACCCTGGTCAAATACATTCCAGTTTAGAAAACCGCCGCCCTCTATCATAATGCTGTGCACGTTGTAGCTCTCCTCCAATTCACGGAACAAATTCACAAAATCTACTTTGTCCTCTCCGCAGATTAACACCTCTTTGTTCCTGTCCTTCAAAATACTTATCTTCTCAGGATCCTGGCCATTTTCAGTGGTAACGATCAGCGTTCTGCCGTTGTCGGCAAAAACATGACTGTCCAGCGAAATATCCATATGTGAGGTGGGGATAATCCTCAGCGGGTTATTATTCTCCTCATACCGGTTTGTCAGCATCGGATCATCATTTTGTATGGTATTTTTCCCTACCATGATAGCGTCAACCAAACCCCTGAATTTATGAATGTATTCAATATCAGGTTCCTCGAACATACTGAACAATTGTTTGCTGGACTGCCCCGCACCTAAAGTAAGCTTTCCGTCGATTGACACTTGGCTAAAAATAGTTGTTTTCATGGTTTTCCCTCTTCTCTATAGAGTTTATTGATTGCTGCTGCTGCTCACATGCTCTTCCATTAACACCAATAATCTCGCGGCGTCTTCTTGTGATAAATGTTTTAAGCCTGCGGATATGGCATCCCAGACACCCCTCATAACCGGCTCAATTGGCATGTTACGCGCATTTTCGAGGCAGGAAATCAGTTTAGCCCTGACCGGTGAGGCGGTAACCCTGATGTCCTCCAACACCCCGGTATGCACTGGAATCCGCTGTACCCGCTCCGCCCATTCCCGTTGACTGCTTTCACTCAGCAGATAAGCCGCAAATGATAGAAGCTCGTCCGCTTGCTCCGATTCCAACGAATTCTGCGGAAATACCAGACCGATGGACGAAGCCATCGAGACTGCCGGGTTGCCAATAATAGTCGGCAGCGCACCTACAAGCAATCTGTCTCTCATATGAAGGTCTAAATAATTGTAAATCCATTCCCCGCAAATGATGGCACCAATCTCTCCGGCGATAAAACGGTCCAGAAGTTCAGTTGAACCGTGAAAACTGCCAAGCACCCCTTGGGCCGTTTGCCGCTGAACAAACCGCAGGGCCGCTTCCATTTCCGGAGTTGACAAATCGGGTTTCCCATCCTTCAGCGGCCAGCCTCCAAATGCAGTCAGGAATGGGATAAAGCAATACGGGTCCGCCAGATCAGAAGCGACCGGTACAATTCCCTTAGTCTTGAGCTCCTCCGCCTGTTGTTCAATCGCTTCCCAGGAAGCGGGCGCCTCCGGATAGATTTCCGAGTTGCAATAAAGCACCAGATGATTGCCTTTCAGAATAGGAATACCATACTGTCTGTCGCTCGACCGCATGGAGTAACGGATATCCTTATCAGTGGAGCCGGACATGGACCAGAATTTCTCTGGAATCTCCGAATACATGGCTGCTTCCCCATAGCCGGCCATGTCTGCCGGAACCAGCGCCATTTGCGGACCAGCCCCGGCAGTTTTTATCTGCTGCAAGCCAGCGGTCAGTATGGAGATATTCATGACTTTCGGAATAACGGGAATGCCGAATTCAGAGCTATACTCACGGCAGAGCTGCTCCAACACCTCTATGGAGGTATCTCCCTTCCCATCGAATTCATGCCAGATATTCAGTTGCTGTTGCTGCACGGTGTGTTTGTCCATAGTAGTCCTTCCTCCTTGGTCATTTGTTTAGTTCCATTAAAAGTACCAGCGCCTGATAAGGCCGCATCTCATAGGTTTCTTCGCTGCCAGGCTTGTTCCATCCGCCCTGTTCGCTTTCTATCAGCAAATTTGTCTTTTTAGCCCCCGGATAGATAAGCTCAGTCTTTAATGTCTGCACTTTTTCCGGGTTCAAATTAAAACAAACACTGAACAGCTCATCTTTCAAATAGTAAGAGTAGATCATAATATCGCCTTGTGAATCGGAAAGATAAAAGTTCGTAGGCTTCAGCAGATTAGAGTATTGTCTCTTTATCTGCTTCAATTGCTCCAGGATCGGCAGCAATGTGGACTCATTAGTCCAGTTGATCGTCATGGTATTGAAAAAAGCTTTTGGAATATCTGCACCGCCGGTATTGTCCCCGAGACCGCAATTGAGCGGCTGCTCCTCATATACTTCCATTCCTGTAGTCAGATAGGGGATTCCGTTCGGAAGGAAATAATTGAACACCGTCATGAGACGGGCCAGCTCCATCCCTCCCCGGCTTGTAATTCTTGGAGTATCCGCCGTTTCCGAGCAGGCAAATACGTGGATCTGCAACTCCGGAAGTTCCCGCAGGTACTCCTCCAAACGTTCGACACGGATATCGGTCATGATGTTCCACCCGCTGCCTAACATCACATTGTATCCGGTTCTTGCCGCTTCACGGTGGTTGCGATTGAATAAATCCTCACTGATCAGAATCGCTGTTGGCTTAATATCTTTAATCACCTTGAACATAGATTCCTGTAAGGGAACCGGGAGCGTGTGTCCAATATCCATCCGGAAACCATCAATGTTATAAGTGTTCAGTTGGAAAGAAGCAGCCTCTATCAGCGTGTTCCACAATTCCCGGTTCGGCTCCTCTCCCGGGTATACATTACACTTGATCGTATCAAAGAGTACGTATGGCGGCTGTCCTTCAGGTAAATAAGAGCGGACCAATGGAGAGGGATCATTGTACAGACGAAAGAAGGCAACATCTGTCCAGATTGGCTGAACATCATTAATCCAATCCGAATGTGCGGGGGCCGGGGTAATCCCCATCTCACGTTCGATCATCGGTAATATGGATTCGCCTGACTCAAGCGCGCGCCGTTTGAGGTCACTCCAAAGGGCTGCATCCAGTTCATTCGGCGGCAGACGGAATTGATTCAGAAAAACCAAGGTTTCATCGCTGCGGTAAATGGTTTCCAGCTTATCAGGTGTGCATTCGGCGAAGAACTCCAATTCGGCGATTTTCGGCGGCTGGAATCCCGGCAGCACGTTAAGATCAATCCAGTAAAACCATTCCGGGTGTTCTGCCAAAAAAACATTATCTCTTGCACTCACCCGCGGAATTAAATCAAGTACTACTTTGATATCCAGCAAATGGCAGGCCTCAACCAAGGTCGCCAGCTCATCATGGATGGTCAGCTTCTCCATACCGTCCAGCAACGAATCATGTAAATTCTCATCCAAATCAAACAGGCTGTACACGGCATACGGCGAACCAATATCCCCCTTGAGATTCAAATGGCTGTACTGGGTTACAGGCAGCAAGTACAGGATATTGACATTCATTTTTTTTAGCATTGGTAACAGAATCATAAATTTCAGAAACGTTCCGGATTGGATATTTCCGGTATGGCTATAATCCCAGGCTGAGGTATAACGGAGCAAGGAGCAATAGATGACACTATTATCTAAATCTGTCTGGTCAATATTGACATAACCCGAAGACAACTCAAGCAAGTACTGCAGATGCTTAACCATAAATCCTGCCGGATCAACGAGAATTTCGCCATCCTTGTTATCCAAGGCTGACAAATAGCCGCACTCGTTCCACAGAGCGGGTATCCAGATGGGTTCCACTTTTTTAAATTGGCAGCCAGCAAAATATTCAAGCATCCGGTTTATTCTTTCGTCCTGTCTGATCATTGAGCGCATCTCCCTATGAAAGTTCATTTCAGAAAACGAACACCGTTTTTAGAACCGGCTTGTCCGAAGAAGCTGCATGATCCGGCACATGTCCCAGCAACTCCTGAATGGCGGTCCCGGATTGATTCAAACTGTACTTGCGTGTAATCAGGGAGGATACTTCCGGTACATCCTTCGCAAACTGAAATGCATCCTCAAAGGTGTTCAAATATTCACCGGCTCCCAGAAGCCGTATTGCGTTCTGGGTGTAAAAAGTCGGTGAAATTGTATACTGATATTTTCCATTGATGCCGAAGGGGATTATCGTACCGCCGCGCTCCACCCACTGCTCCGCCATTTCCATCTGTGTGCCCACCGTATCCATTACGATGTTAAATTTCTTCTCTCCCAGTAGGCTGGAGACCAGCTCCGGGGTCAGCTCCTCCGGCGGGCAGGCATAGTCAGAGATTTGCTTCGCCTTTGCCAGCCGGCCTGCATTGATTTCCGTGGAAATAGTGGTGCATCCCATACGTTTAGCAACTATTTGACATAAAAGCCCCATAGGACCGGAACCCAGAATTAACACCGAGTCACCTGCACTGACCCTTCCCTCACGGAAGTTATGCAGAACACAGGCGAGTGGTTCAGTGGCCAGTGCCGCTTCCCAACTCATTTGTTCAGGTAATTTATACAAATACTTTTCTTCAGTAACGAACCAGGGAGCAAAAGTGCCATTTTTGTTCAATCCGGCAATCGGCATGCCCCGTCCATCCGTTCCTATGCAGAGATGTTCCTTGCCTTGACGGCAAAATCTGCACTCGCCGCAGCTTTGATTGGGATCAATGACTACTCTGTCGCCTATTTTCAGGCCTGTCACATTCGCCCCGGTTTCAATGACAGTCCCTACAGCTTCATGACCGCGTATCACTCCAGAAATACCAGGTTCTTTTCCTGTGATAACAGCCAGATCGGTTCCGCAGATCCCCGTCATATGAATTTTCACCTTGACATCAGTTAAAAGTGTGATCGCCGGGATGTCCAGTTCAGACAGATTCAGTCCCTCGGAACACCATACCAGTGCCGGCATCTTCTCCGATACTGCATATTCTGCTTGTTCTGATTTCATTGCCTAATCCCCTTTCCTCTCCCTTACATTCACTTTCTTTTCTTTTCACATAATTTCAAATATTTTCACACCAACTCAGTACGCCCCCTTTATCTCTCGAAAAAGCATAAATCAGAAGTTGTGCAAACGTTTGTACTATTGCATTTTTTATCCTAACATATTTTATTTGAAATGTAAGGAATTTTTTGTCGAATATTACATCATTATTATTTTTTTCTATTTCATATCATTAATAATCACCAAAATATGACTGCATTCGTTTATGGGGTCCATCCATCTCAGCCCGGGAATCCGGAATAAATTTCGGTTCAACTGGCTCGCTCAGCGATAGAAAGCCAGGCTAGGCCTGGCCTTCTTGGTCTAATTCACTTATAAGTTGTCTCTCGCCGATCTATTATTTTCACTCTTAGCGTTTCTTCTATCCGTATCATTTGGCAATCTGTCCTGCCTGTATATTGCATTAAAATTTTTTCTGCAGACCACTCCCTGCCGCGCAGGTTACGGCTTTGATCCAGCAATGTTACCTATTTGCGCACGGAATTCGCGAAAATATGACAAAAACTGATTTCCGAAAAAGCGCGACTTTGAGCCGACATAAAAAACCGCAGCGACATTTGCTGCGGTTTTCCGTTCCAATATACTATTTTCTCCAAACTCCCCGCCAAGGGAATAACCTGCAGTTTTATTTACGCAGGCCTCCCAGGATGGCTCCCTTTGCAAAAAGCCGCTCAATATGACGCTCCACCTCAGGATCCGGGATTAACGGCGGGGCCTGATGCGGTTTCGTACGGGCGTCTATAATGACATTGTCGCAGGACCAGTGCTTATTCTCCACTACACTGTTCACGCCATATATATCATGCGAAGGGTTGCTGCGGGTGAAGGTCGCCCATAGGAAATTGTTCAGGGTCCCGCTCATAAACCCGCTGTCATCACACAGAATAATCATCGGCAAGGAAGGGAGCGGACCTTGTTCCTCAATGGCAGTGCACAAAGACCTTAGCTGCTGCTGCGCTTCCTTGTAATTAATGAATGCCGGACCTTGCAGGGCAACAACGCCCGGCATCACCATTCTGGCCTCACCGAAGCCCTGCAGCCGGGACAGAACCTCCGGCACTTCTGTGCACAAGCTTCGCTTCTGCTCTCCCACTGCTGCAAAAATCACCTTGCTGCCGCTGTTCATCCCTGTGCCGGAATAATCAAGCGTATCAATCGTCGTATTCGTCTGAAAATGAATGTCGCGGTGAAGGTCAATCCGCTCCAGAATATAGGTCAGGAATTCAACCACATTATGAGTACTTATGGCCCGGTCCTCCTCGGCCGTAATGAACAGATACTTGGCCAGGCTAAGCTGGCCGGTTCCCAGGATCCGGTTGGCGATGGTAAGAATCTCCGCCGGCTGCTTCAACTGCTGATAAGGTGTGTACCGTTCGCTGCCAACGGCAAACAGCAGGGGATGTACACCCGAAGCATCGACCGCGTGCACTTCTTTCACTCCCGGGATCTCCTGCTTCACAGCGCCTCCGGTCAGTTCATGAATCAATTCCCCAAAGGCGGTATCCTCCTGCGGCGGCCGTCCCACTACAGTGAACGGGAAGATTGCCCCTTTCTTGGCATACACCTTATGTACTTTCATGACCGGGAAAGGATGCACCAGGCTGTAGTACCCCAAGTGGTCGCCAAAGGGACCTTCCGGTTTGGTCTCACCGGGATGAATTTCCCCGGTAATTACAAAATCCGCATCCGCGCTGATGCAGAAGCCGCCTACATAGCTGTAGCGGAAATGGCGTCCGGCCAGCAGGCCGGCAAAGGTCATTTCGCTTAAGCCCTCCGGCAGCGGCATGACAGCAGACAATGTGTGTGCGGGAGGACCGCCGATGAAACAGCTCACTTTAAGCGGTTCGCCCCGCTTGTTCGCTTGGGACTGATGGATTCCGATGCCGCGGTGGATCTGGTAATGAACCCCCACTTCCTTATTTACTTCATACTCGTTGCCGCTGAGCTGAATACGGTACATGCCCAGGTTGGAATTCATTATGCCCGGTTTGTCCGGGTCCTCCGAGTACACCTGCGGCAAGGTTACAAAAGCCCCGCCGTCTCCCTGCCAGTGCTTAATCTGCGGAAGGTCGGAGATTTGAATTTCCTCGAAGCCGGCCGGGACACCGCCGAGTGTCTTAAGCGGCAGTGCCTTTCTCGCGGCAAGCCCTGTACCTATATATTTAAAGGGCTGCTTGAGCGCCTTCATCGGATCATTGCGCAGCGCGATAACATTCTGCGAAGAATCCCAGGTATCCCGGAATATAAACTTGCTGCGCTCGATGGTCCCGAAGAGGTTCGACACCGCACGGTACTTCGAGCCTTTGACATTTTCAAATAATAATGCAGGGCCGCCGGCCTCATAAACCTTTAAGTGGATCGCTGCCATCTCCAGCAGGGGATCCACTTCCTCATGAATACGGATCAAATGTCCGTGCTTCTCCAAATCTATAATGCACTCTTCCAAATTGCGATAGGTCATGGTCTTACTCCAATCTGCAGAAGAAATATGAACCTCTTTATTATAGCAAAAAGCCCTCTTGATTTCTCAAGAGAGCTTTTCCTTACAAATCTCCGGTAAATTCAATTTCATTATAGGAGTAAAAAGATTGCAGAATCCTCTCACGGTCATCCCCGAAGAGCTGATCGGCCACCCCGGCTACAAGCTTAGGTATGGCGTTCCGGATGCCTGAAATCGCCGAAGCGGACAACCCGCAGCTGGCTAAAGCGGAATAGTTAAATACAAACAAACCATGCAGCAGCTTCTGGCCGTCTTCCCCACGGCTTTGCAGCGCAAACCCCGGGCTGAGATAAGGATGGTCATCAAGCAGCGGATTCGCCTTATCTTCCGGAGCTTGATAGCGGTCGCTCCAGCGGGCGATATAGCGCTCAACCAGCCGCAGCTCGGGACGCAGGCCGGGATCACTGAGCAGGCCGGTGCTGACCACAATATAATCAAAGGCAAACTCTCCCTTGGGAGTTGTTACTACCGCTCCTCCCGGAGCAGCCTGCACATCAAGCCACGGGGAGCCGAGATGCAGCGTGAAGCCGGGCCAAGCCGCGGCACGGGCAAAGGTATCATTGGTCGGTGGCTGATTGTACTTGAAGAAATGGGAGATCACCGCATATTTATCGTCATCCGCCAATGTATGAAACCTTTCAATCATCCCCGACATTTCCATCTGGCGAATCGGGTTGACGCTCGGCAGCTTCTCCCGCCGTACAAAGACATGGGCTTCGGCTGCACCTTCGGAGAGCATGTAATTAGCATTATCGAAGGCTGAGGCCCCACCGCCCAGAATGGCGATTTTTTTGCCCTTCAATGCGCTGAAATCAATGGCCTCCGAAGTATGTGCGTACAGATGCTCCGGCAGATTCCCGGCAATGAGCGGCGGCACATGCCACTCACCGCCACCCTGAATGCCGGTTGCCAGCACCACCTTCCGGGCCAGCAGCAACCCGGAGGGTGCTCCCGGGCCGGCAATGTGCAGGCGGTGCAGCCCCTCTTCTCCAGGCTCAATCAGCTTCAGCTTCACCTCATTGATGACAGGAAGTCTGAGCACCTGCCGGTACCAGCGCAGATAGTTCATCCATTCACCGCGCGGGATTTTGTCCATGGCCTCCCAGCCCTCAGGACCAGCCTGCGCTTCCCACCAGGAGCGGAAGGTCAGGGATGGAATCCCCAAATCAATGGAGGTCAAATGCTTGGGTGTGCGCAGTGTAACCATCCGGGCATAGGTCTCCCAAGGCCCCTCTGACCCTTCACTGTTCTCGTCAATGACCAGAATGTTGGATATCCGTTCACGCAGCAGTCCAAAGGCCGCTCCCAAACCGCTTTGACCGCCTCCGACAATAACAACATCGTAGACATGCCCTTCCAGATGCTCCAGAGGACGTACCCAGTCCGTACCGCCATAGGCCAAATAGGAAAGGTCCGTTTGTACTCGTTCATTTAAAGTTTCCAGGCTCATCATACCTCAGACCTTTCAATGGCATCTTTAGGATATCAAAGTGCATAGCTATCCGCCGCCAACCTTCACGCTGATACTGATGGCCACATTATATCTTGAATGCTGCGCCTTTTAAATATAAATGTTAGGTTTATTGTCATTATAGCTAAATTCCTGCCAACCGATTGTACATAATCACTAATATTTAAGCATATTAGCTAGCTGTATATTGACAAACTAAGCTATTGCACTCCACACCCTCTTAATTATGGAATAAAACATGCCACTCATTCCAATTCCAGAAGAGATTCTCCGCTAATGATCGTTCCGTGATTGATCCCTTCACAAATGTCTTTCATGGAACCCGGCTGGTCAAAGTTGAACACATGCATCGGGAGATGATAATCCCTGGCCAGGATGAATGCTGACTGATCCATGACCTTCAAATTATGCTGAAGCACATCGTTGTAATGCAGGGATTTGAACTTTCTGGCCGCCCTGTCATGTTTAGGATCTGCACTAAGTACACCATCCACCCCTTGTTTGGCAACCAGCAGGGCATCACAATTCACCTCGATCGCTCGTTGAACCGAAGGATAGTCTGTTGTCACATAGGGCTGACCGTTCCCTCCGGCAAAAATCACGATATACCCTTTTTCCAAATGGTGAATTGCCCTTAGACGGATATACGGTTCAGCAACGGATGTAGTCGGTATTGCTGTCATTACGCGCACTTCTCTGTCAGATTTGGCCTTGAGTACTCCACGCAGCATCAAGCTGTTGATGACGGTCGCGAGCGTGCCGATATTGTCAGCCTCCGCTCTTTCTATGCCCCAGCTCTCCGCCATGTTACCACGGAATATGTTGCCTCCTCCGATCACGAGTGAAACCTCAACGCCCAGTTCCACCACGGACATAATTTCACTCGCGATATGCTCCATTTTTTCCGGTTCAAAACCAAATTCCGTCTTTCCTGCCACTGCCCCGCCGCTTAGTTTAATAAGAACTCTTTTGTACCTTACCAATCTCTACACCTCCGTATAATAAAAAAACACTAAAGCATAAAATGCTTTAGTGTTTCAATAAAATGAAAATATGAAGATTTGAAAATGAAAGTGCTGTTCGATCGCCGCTCTTCCGTTCCCGCTTCATATTTCCACCTCTTCCAGTATTTTAATTCAATCTATTGTATACTCATCGAGAAGAAAATAGCAACTGCTAATATCTTAATCTGATTTCTTGAAGAAATAACGCCAGACCGCTATTCACAGCTCATTCCCTCTTTTTCTCTCAGGAGCAGAGTTTCATACATCTCCCTGACCATGATTATTGCCTCGTCAATCTCCAGATTCTTCGTACTTGAGTGGATCAGGGTTCCCAGCCCGATTAAATAGATCGCGAGATTTAGAAAAACCCGCTTAAGCCTGTGTTCTGAGGCTGAATTGAGCCGTTTGCTATGACGCATATAGGCCATGCTTATGGCTTCGCCTATAAATTCTTCTTGATCCAGATCATAGCTCTTATAACCGGAGAGATACACAGATCTGAACAAATGCTGTTCTTTCTTGGCAAAATGCAAAAATCCGATAGCCAAATTGAGAGCAGGTGAATAGTACCCATCCTCATAAGTTGTCATGCTGTAACGCACATGATCTACAACCCTCTGATATGCCAGACTTTTGATCTCCTCCATATTTCCGTACAAGCTGTAAATCGGCTGGGTGGAGCAATTCAGCTTCTGCGCGATATTTCGGGCTGACAACATTTCAAGCCCTTGCTCCTGCACAATGGCAAATGCCGCCTGAATAATTTGCTCTTTCGTAATATCTGATTTCGGCGGCACGATCTGCACCTCCCCTATGAATAACGCTTGTGCTATAACGAAGATTATTAAATAATAATAGGCTTGTCAATCCTTCCCACTATTCCTGCATGGAATAATTTTCAAATAAATGGTACATTCAAAATATAAAATAACCAGCCAATATTGTAGGCATGGTTAACTTAGAATGGAGGAAATAACCTTGGATGAGACTCCTGGCTCTAACCTTTTTTATTTATCCGAGAACGGTTTTTTGATCATTAATGCTTTATTAGGAATTACAATCATTATAGGCATCCTATTGGCATTATCGTTTTTTCGCAAAAATCTGACTGGAAAGAAACTAATGTTATTTGGCGCCGAACTGATTTTTTTAGGACTCATTTTTAATGCTATCGTTGATTACAAGGTCAGATATCCCAGCTTGAGTTTTCTGACTATTTTACTAGGAGCAATAATAAGTGTTATTGGTCTTCTCAGTAAGGATTAAGTTTACCGATTTCTGTAATTCAGCTATCGTTGATCAAAATATTGCCGGGTGAAATAGACTCCATCATTTTCCTCCCAAGGCATTAAAAAGCCGCAATTCCCGGTTAACCGCCTCAACCATCGCTTTCGCGAAATCCGAATCAAAAAAAAGTCCTATGCCCTCAGGAATCGGCGCTGCAGTCTCATGATCAAAATCTGCAAAGTCACTGTCCTCCGGCAAATAATAACCCTGTTTCTCCCGGATATCTTTCCAATCCTCCACCGCTGGCTGCCCGGCCAAATCAACCACAAAGACCAATCCAATGCCCATATCCAGATATAAAAAATTATTGTGTCTGCGCGGCGGCTGCGGCTTAGCTGAATTCAATTG
Organism: Paenibacillus sp. FSL M7-1046; assembly: GCF_038007405.1. Taxonomy (NCBI): domain Bacteria; kingdom Bacillati; phylum Bacillota; class Bacilli; order Caryophanales; family Paenibacillaceae; genus Paenibacillus; species Paenibacillus sp. FSL M7-1046. The sequence goes on from NZ_JBBOXB010000001.1 coordinate 7,326,580, forward strand.
AAGCGTATGTGATAATTCATTTTCGCCCATCCGCAGCACTACTACTTCGTTGCTGTCTGCATCCACGAGCATCGTAACATATGGGACAAATCCGGCAAGAAACCGCAGCAGGGCAGAATCCCGTAAGGAATCCTCAAACACCCAGCCGACCGGCATCAGACTGGATTCTCCCCCGGATTTGAAATAGAACTTCCTCAGCAGCGTTTGCAGTTCTTGCACATCTGGCGCATCATAGGGCGTAAGCAGCTTCAAATTCACAGGATAATGAATCAGTTGTCTCTTGCCTCTATGGTAATGGCTGCTCATATCCTTGTGACGGTACAAATCCTGTATTACGGGCACTATCCCGGTCTTCGTCTCCTCGAACAATATCTTCGATTCCGGTCTGAGCTGCTCCAGAAAAAGTGATTCTATTACACCTTCATGGCCGGCTTCCCTTACTACTGTAAAATGTGGCGCCACCTGCTCCATCAATATGGCTCTAAACTCTTCGTCCTGTACCGGGATTACCTGGGCGAAGGATTCGTCGTCCAACACACTCGAAGCAATGAAATATTGCCCGAGCACCGTCATCCCGGAAGGTGGCTTGTCCATCGTCAGTCTTTTCTTATAAAAACCAGTTAACCTGTCCAATTCAAACCGCTCCTGCTTGGCGCTATATTCCAGCAAGCAATGGTCTTTGATCCACTCGTACATAGAACACTCCTCCAGTCTGAATACCAAGCTGATGCGGCTACAGGAAAAACATTACAATTCCAGTTTACTCTAATTTGCTTCCAACTCATAACAAACAGCGCACACCGTCTTGCATCGGCGCACGCTGTTTAGACTATGTCACATCCATGGATCACCCCAGATTAGAATCTGGCGATGAAAAATTCACGGTCTGCAGGAACATTTCGGCTGACTACCGGATTTCCGTTGGCATCTCTTATTCTCAAAAGATACGGTACCGTTGTTAACGTAGTGATTGTGGGGAATCTGGCCACACCAAAATCATCAAAATCGGCTGTTGTTGTTATGCCTGCGTTGGTTAAGCTGGCTGTCCATCCACTTGTATCTCTTGGTGCATTAGACAGATTCGTAGCAATTACGATAAATCTGTCGAGGCTTTGTCTAATTCTGCGTTTCTTTTTCACTGCGGATGCCTTTGCCTTGCGGGCCATAAGCGCTTTTTTTGCCATAAGTGCCCGTTTTGCCATAAGAGTCTTCTTGTCCACTGGCTTCATTTACTCTTCACCACTTTCTTATAGGATACACTATTAGATTCATTTCCCGTGCTCTCTGAAACTACAATGGCCTACTTGTATTAAAATGTGGTAGTGTCCTAGGTTCATAGATACGTACCCACCGTATCTTACTGTGCATACACTGACTGAAGAGGTGATCACTGAGCAATGAACGCACAGTTATGGCTGCAGCAGCATGCCACCAAATTAAATCGGCCCCTGAAACACAAAGTCCGGCAAACCTATGCCTCCGGCTACAAACCGGTGGCCGTTCCGGTAATTATTCAGTTTAAACGCCCTATCACATCCTCCCGTCTTCTTGCTTTACACAGACATATCGGCCCGCAGCCATTTATCGTAAGCCGCCGTCTGCCTCTGCTCAATGCGGTATCCTCACAGGTATCATTGAAATGTCTGGAACGCATATGCTGCTGGCATGGAGTTCACAAGGTCTATTTGGACGCAATCAAAACGACTTCATTAAATATAGCCACCCCGTCAATCGGAGCTTCAGCCGTTCGGCAAGCGGATGGGCTTACGGGCAAAGGAATCCATATCGCCATTCTCGATACCGGAGTATTCCCGCATCCGGATCTGACCCGGCCGGTGAACCGGATTATAGCCTTCAAGGATTTTATAAATCACCGGAAACAGCCCTATGATGACAATGGTCATGGCACGCATATCGCCGGCGATGCCGCAGGCAACGGCTGGGCAAGCCGGGGGAAATACAGAGGCCCGGCACCGGAAGCCGGAATTGTGGGCATTAAAGTATTGGATAAGAATGGTGATGGCTATGATTCCACGATTATTAAGGGGATTGAATGGTGTATTAAGCACCGGAAGCGGTTGAAGCTGCGCATTCTTTCACTGTCCTTCGGCGGACCGGTGAATACTTCATGTGAGGACGACCTGCTCTGCCAAGCTGTAGAAAAAGCAGTCAAAGCCGGGCTCACCGTCGTGATTGCTGCCGGGAACAGCGGTCCAGGCCGCAGAACAATTGAGTCACCGGGCGTTAGCCCTTCGTCTATTACAGTAGGGGCTGTGGATGACCGCCGGACGCTGCCGCAAGGCGATGACCGAATCACCGATTTCTCCAGCCGCGGGCCGGCACCGGGAGGAAGGAAGAAGCCTGACATTGTAGCTCCTGGCGAAACGATCATCTCTCTGCGGTCTCCCGGCTCACAGTTAGCCCGCCAATATCCGTATTTGAGAATAGATAAACAATATTTTGTCTTGTCCGGCACCAGCGTCTCGACACCCATCGTCTCCGGCGCAGCCGCGTTGCTGCTGCAGCGTTCCCCCTCACTCTCCCCCTCGCAGGTCAAAACGGCACTGAGACGGAATGCTTTCCGTCTGGGTCTCCGTCCAAATACCGCAGGTAGCGGAGAAGTGAATGTCAGGTTTCTGCGGCGGTACGCAAAGGGCACGAGCTGAGCTCGTGCCCTTTCAATGCCTAGTTTTTCTTTTTCCACAGTGGCCTTAACCTTTTATACGTAATTCATGGTATATTCTGTTTTATTAATGTGTAGGGGAGTTGTGCTTGGTAATGACTGAAATGCTGCATCTGCATGGCTTTGATCATCAATTTGTAGATTACTCCGGGGTTACTCTCGATGAGCGCTACGCTGTCTTTTATGTCAGTGACGTTATGGATGAAGAAGCGCTCACCGAATCCGGGCCTTTTGCCGGAGTGCTCCGTTATGATCTTATCAACCATACCACGGACTTTGTCAGCTATGGCCATAAGCCCTATATCCTTAATTATTCGGACGCCGGGCGTTGGATTTATTACACCTATTTGAGCTGGGAAGGCCGGACGGCCGTCTTGGCGATTCATCAGCTGGATTGCCGCAGCATGCAGGCCAAGGAGGTCTATATTCTTCGTTTGACGGATGAGCTGGCGGAAAGCACGGAGGTTTCGGTAATAAGCCGAATGGGATTATATGGTCTGAACGAGCGTTATCTATTGGTTAGCCTACCTGATCTGGACCCCTTCTCCAAAAAACGAAACTCCGGATTTACCGGATATCTGCTGATCGACGTCGAGCTTGGGCAGAGCTTCCCCGTTCCCGAGAGGATCGGGCCGAATGACCGGATCGTACACTTATCATACACCTCAGTCTTTGAACAGGATCATATCGAACAGCTTATGATTGTGACGGGCCGGATTGGAGTCTCTGAGAAAAGGGCGGCATGGGATTACAGCCAATACGATATGCTCGAAGGTACAGCCATACAAAGTGTGGTCATTATTCCGCTGGAACAGTTCGTTCAGAATGTCCGCAATCACCTGCCAATCGACGAGACTTTTATTATTGACCAATGTGATCCGGCCCATGGGTATGCCGGCATCAGCCGGAGAGAATCTTCTCTTTTCCTATGCAAACAGCATTTTAGCGAGAATTCTTCAGAACTATGTACATACGGTCTAAAGGACAGGCAGATGGAAAGACGCGGACTTGATGAGTGTTATGACAATATTTATATCGGGGAAGATCTGAAAAAGTTTGGAATCAGAACATCAGAGCCTCTGGATCAGATTTATGATCTTGACAGCGGTGAGTTGTTGTACACGGCCAGCGATCAATATACGATGGCACGGATGATTAATTCCCGCTGTATGCGTACCCGCAAGTTCATCGCAGAACAGAATGGCCTATTGCTGCAGCTGATCGACATTTATACCTTGCAAGTCATTGGAACCGTTACCGGCCGCTGGGCATCCATCAGCTATATTCCTGAGGCCGGGGTATACCTTTGTTCTGAAAGGATATGACTCTGCAGAAATGCACAAGTATTGCATCCGGGAATCAGCATTAATTACAATTCCGGTAGAAGACTTGCTTGCGGTCTATCGTTTCCCTACAGGTCGAGAATAGGTACATTGCCATCCACCCAATTCAACTGGCTGTCAATCATGAACTGAATCGACCAATGTTTGTCGGATGGGTACCATTCATGAAATGCAACAATAGATGCATATAGAGCTTCGATAGAATCTGCAGTTTTGAGCTCGATCACATTACTCATCAGGAGCATGAATTGATCCGGTTTATGCTCGGCCGCCTCCAGCTCCTTCAGTAACCACTTGTAGGAAGGGAACAGCTTCTCATTAAAGGCAAGGATCAGTCTTCCGGCAAACAGGACAACATTCGTCCGGGAATAATCCATCAGCAGCTGGTTATTCCTTTTCAAGCCCTCGTAGTAATACCATTTCCAGGTTTCAAATTGTGCGTAGAATTTTTTGATATGGTCCTCCTTCTTCTCTATGGGATATCTGGAGGCCGCCTGTATCCATTCTTCCAAACCCTCAACCTTGGAGTAGGAGAGGAACGTATCCTTGAAAGCAAATTTCGCAGGCTCGCTTCCGTATTCGGCAACCTTGCGGATATAATCTACCGATACAACTTTCCCGTCCACGTAGCCCCCTTCATAGGGACAGGACTCCGTTTCAAAAAAACCGAGTTCATTGACCGCATATGCCTCTTGATAGTCTTCTTCAGAAAGCACAATCATAATATCAAGATCAGAGGTTTCGTTCGCGTATCCATGCGCGATGGAGCCTCCGATAATGATTCCCAGAATCTCCTCCCTGACCTTTAGCTTGGCAGTAATGGCATCAATGGCTTTTTGGTGATGTGTGTACATTTTGCGTGCACCCCTTTAGTTAATATAAATACAAATTAATTAATAATAATATTACTACTAATCCAAAAAAATCATAGCACACTCTTTACATATTGCAACAATTTTTTGTATACATAGGAAAACAATGTGAACAGCAGAAAAAAGCCCGCCTGACACTTCACACAAGTGTTGGCGGGCAATAGAAGGATAATTTATAGCGTGAAGCATATGAATTTTCACAAATCCCGAGCCACTTCCCGGGCCCAGGCCAGCAGCCATTCATCCTCGCCAAAGCTTCCGATGCACTGAAAACCGAGCGGCAATCCCTCAAGGCTTGCTGACGGAAGGCTGAGGGTCGGGCATCCGGCAAACCCCCATATGGCGGGCATTCCCGACCATCCGGTATTATTGTCCGCTACCTTCGGAGCGGTTCCGCCTTGGGCTGGAGACACCCAAATATCTATCCCTTCTTTCACCATCAGCGATTTCAGCTCTTCACGCAGCACCCATTGCTTCCTGCGGTACCCGTCCAGTTCATCTTCCGGGATGGCTTTGCCTCTAAGAATAGCCTCTCTCACCGGATGACCATAGAGCTCAGCATAATGCTCAAACCAGGATGTATGCCCGCACGCCATCTCTCCTTCAATGAACCGCAGCATGCTGTCCCCGTAAATAAACTCATCTTCCCATGGCATGTCTGCATAACAGACCTGGTAGCCTAACTGCTCAAGATGTTCGATTTGCGCAGTAAAGGCGGCTTTGACCTCCGGGCCCATCAGTTCCATGTACACTCCCCGCGGGATACCGAGTACAGGCTTCCGATCTACCTGGCGGGGGGTCCAGTCCGAAACAAGATGGGCTGCAGCCACTTCCATGCTTGGCAGATCCTGCGTGAAGAAGCCTATCGTGTCAAAAGAAGGCGACAGCAGAATCACTCCATCCAGCGGGACTCTTCCATAGCTGGGTTTGAACCCGGTCACCCCGCAAAAGGAAGCCGGTGCGATCACAGAGCGCAAGGTCTGGGTGCCTACTGCGAGGGGGCATAGACCAGCGGCTACCGCTGCCGCAGATCCTGCGCTTGATCCGCCGGGCGTGTGTTCCGTGTTATGCGGATTCCGTGTAGCAATAGGCCCGTTGTAGGCAAATTCTTCGGTCACTGTCTTTCCTGCAATTAGCACACCTAAGTCGCGAAGACGTCTTACCAATGAGCCCTCCTTATCAGTCAATACTTCTGGAGGAAGCGCGGAACCCGCACGAGTGGGTAAACCCTCGACATGCAACAGATCCTTAATGGCAACCGGGATTCCCCATAAAGCCGGTTTGTCTGCCATTGCAGCGGATGAAGCCAGTAAGCGCTCCGCTTCAATGGCCAACCGCCCCTCCAGATGCTCTTCCGGAACAAAGGCATGGATCTGTGGTTCAAGCTGGCGGACCCTTTGCAGATAAAGCTTTACCGCTTGCTGCAAAATAATATCCGGGTTTTCTTCATTACTGGGCAGGTCGGTTAAGGAGGAGCGGGCAAGTTGCACGGTATCATCTCCAAGGTCATTTTTATAATCTCGAATGATATACGGTGCCAAGTCCTATAAGTTACATAAATTCCCTATCCATCAACTGTCACTCTTTCCCCCATCGCCATATTCACTCAGCTTCTCATTCAGCCGTTTGGCTTCTTTCAGTCCATCAATATGCATCATGGCATACACCATTCCTTTGACCACAAGAATCACAAGGACGAAAGCAACCAGAATCTCTCTATCCATCACCTGACTGGAGCTGAAAAACCACAGCCATGCGATGACAAAAACATCCGCTAGCACAAAACATATATAGAAGCTGATCCTTTGCGCTCTTTTCCCCAGTTCAGGGGTATCAATCAATGCGTATTTAAAGGAAGTAAAGGCTGAAGCGGCTAATATAATTTGCCAGAGCAGGGAGGGTTTCATCATTTCTGTAGAAGATAAGGTCAACACTAACGCGGTTAAGACAAATAAACAGCCGCAGGCGATTAGAAAATCCTTTGCGATGCGTGAGACATAGCTGCTGACTTTCATCGAAAAGCCTCCTTAGAGTCCTAATTTTTTCTTGAGTACAGGCACATATTGCCTGGAGATGTACACCTTTTCGCCATTCTGCAGCAGCGCCTCAAATTTCCCGTACAGGATCGGGCTGACCGATTTGATTTTGGCAATATTAAGAATGGTTGACTTGGATGCCCTGAAAAAATCGCCCTGCTCATAATCGGCCTCAAGCTCATACAGTTTAAGGCGAGACTCATACACCTTCTCCCGGCAATAAATAAACACCTTGTTGTCCACCGCCTCGAAATAAAACACATCCCCCGGACTTATCACATGCATTTGCATACCGGTCAGGCCAATCAGCTTTTTGGAGCTTGATTTAATGGAGTAAATAAGCCTTAACAACGCGTCGTCAGGTTCATTGCACCTGAGGATAATTTCCGGCTCGCTGCCTTCCGGAATATCTTCAATCGTAATCTTCACCTTGCATCGCCCCTCCCGCACTTCTGCTTACAGTCACAGTATATTTTTCCGGCACTCTTTATTCAATGGGTGTGAAGCAAGCTGCGAATTTAGAACGATAAGCTGCACAAACAGCTGTTTAAGTCGGAGAAGATTTGCTCGCGAATACTGCGTGAATTCCATCGAACAGTTTGTTCATTGCAGAAGAAAGATGATATTATGACCCTGAACCCCCAATGAATTGGAGTGAAATCATGATCAACATACTGGTGGTAGAAGATGAAAAGCATGTAAGAAGACTTCTTGAAGCTGTTCTAAAACGCGAAGGATATTCTGTTGTTACTGCCGAAGACGGTGTTAAAGCCTTGGAGGTCCTTGATTCACAGCATATTGATCTAATCCTTCTGGACATCATGATGCCTAATATGGATGGTTATGAATTCGCAAAGGAAGTAAGGGATGCCAATAGCTTGATCCCCATACTTATGGCTACAGCCAAACAGCTCCCTGAAGATAAGAAGAAGGGGTTCCGGCTTGGAACCGATGATTATATGACCAAGCCTATTGATACCGAAGAAATGCTTCTCAGAATCCAAGCTCTGCTCCGCCGTTCCCAAATTGCAAGTGCCCGTAAACTGGCAGTGGGTAAAGTCGTACTTGATTATGACGCCTTGACGGTAACCCGGGAGGATGAGAAGCAGACCCTTCCGCAAAAAGAATTTTATTTGTTGTATAAGCTATTATCCTATCCAGAGCGGATTTTCACCCGAATCCAGCTCATGGATGAAATATGGGGCATGGAAAATGAAAGTACGGATACAACCGTCAATGTTCACATCAATCGGCTGCGGAAACGGTTTGAAGCTTATCCGGAGTTTGAACTGGTTTCTGTTCGGGGTCTGGGATACAAGGCGGTGAGAACACCATGAGCAAAATGAGTAACAAACTCAGCAGCAGAATCTCTCTGCCCCTCTATTTCTCTCTTGCCGTATTCGTCATCTTTCTCATTACTGTAGTGATTACCGGGCTGCTGTTCTATCTTGCGAATGTTTTTGGTCTGTTAAATGAAAAAATTGCCCAAGATGGCACCTTGCTTCCCGTAATGACATTAATCGCCTGCACAATAATCGGTACATCGATATCGGCTGTCACAAGCCGGAAAATGGTAAAATCCATCCGTATGTTTATAGAAGCCACGGACCGGCTTGCCAAAGGTGACTTTTCCATGCGTCTTCAGCTCAAAAGTCCTCCGGAATTTAAAATTCTTTCGGAGAATTTTAACCGGATGGCCGAAGAGCTTGGGGGAATCGAAATTCTGCGAACCGATTTTATCAATAATTTCTCCCATGAATTCAAAACCCCCATTGTCTCGATCAAAGGATTTGCCGAAGTGCTCAAGCATGATGATCTTAGCAAAGAGGAACGGGATGAATATCTAGACATTGTTATTGAGGAATCAGCTAGACTAGCCTCCCTCGCCTCGAATGTTCTTGAGCTTTCAAAAATTGCGGCGCAGACGATTTTAACGAACAAAGTACGGTTTAATGTTGGAGAGCAGATTCGCCAATCTGTGCTGCTGCTTGCTGCCAAATTGGAGAAGAAGAATATGTCACTGAATGTTAACGTTCAGGATTACAATATCTCTGGAAACAAAGAGCTGTTGAATCAAGTCTGGCTGAATTTGTTGGATAACGCGATCAAGTTCACACCTGACAAAGGCCTAATTGAAGTTGACATGAAGCAAAATGAAAATACCATTGTCATTCTGTTCCGCGACAACGGTTCCGGGATTAGTCCGGAAGGTCTTCCCAAGATTTTCGATAAATTTTATCAGCAGGATACTTCCCACTCGACTGCTGGCAATGGTCTTGGATTAGCGATCGTGAACCAAATCATTCATCTGCATAAAGGAACGATTGCCTGCAGCAGCACCCCGTCACATGGTACCACGTTTACAATTACAATACCGGATGGACTTTGACTCTAGTCTTGAAAGAACTGAATGGTTCTTTCAGGGCTTTTTATTTTTTTCAGAAAAGTTAATTTTCAGTTTATCTTGTTTCGTTATCATGGATGCAACACCACATAAAGGAGTCAGAGATATGGTCACTATACTTAAATACTTGAAACCGAAGGAATGGGCTCTAGTCGGGTTTAGCCTCCTCTTCATTGTTGCACAGGTATGGCTGGATTTGGAATTGCCCGGTTATATGAGCGATATTACCCGTCTTATACAGACACCGGGAAGTGAAATGAGCGAAATTATTACAGCCGGAGTCTGGATGCTGCTCTGTGCCCTCGGCAGCTTAGCCACCTCCATTATTGTGGCAGGCATTGCCGCCAGAACCGCGGCTAACTTCTCTTCAAGATTACGCTCCAAATTGTTCAATAAGGTACAGTCCTTCTCCATGGAAGAAATCAACAACTTTTCTACAGCCAGTCTAATTACCCGGTCAACGAATGACATAACGCAAGTGCAGATGCTGATTGTCATTGGTCTGCAGCTGCTGTTGAAGGCTCCTATCCTGGCAGTCTGGGCGATGCTCAAGATCACGGGCAAAAGTTGGCAGTGGTCGCTCTCTACCGGTGTCGCTATCGGCGTGTTAATCCTGATTGTCGGCATATGTATCGTGCTCGTGCTTCCGAAATTCCAAAGATTGCAGCAACTGACGGACAACCTTAATCGTGTTGCAAGAGAGAACCTTACCGGACTGCGTGTTATTCGCGCGTATAATGCGGAAAGCTATCAGGAAGATAAATTTGGAGCAGCCAATAACGAGCTTACCCGGACGAATCTCTTCGCTAACAATGTATTGTCCATGCTGATGCCAAGTATTTCTCTCATTATGAGCGGTTTAAGTCTCTCTATCTATTGGGTAGGTGCTGTATTGATTCAGAATGCCGATGGTGCCGCGAAGATGGGCTTATTCTCCGATATGATTGTCTTCTCATCCTATGCGATGCAGGTGGTTATGGCATTCATGATGTTGATCATGATTTTTATATTAATGCCCCGCGCCCATGTCTCTGCCAAACGAATCAACGAAGTGCTGGATACTAAACCAAGCTTACAGAACGGATCGCTTACTTCCTCCAAGGCGGATCGGGTTGGCGAAGTCGAATTTAGAAATGTCAGCTTCAAATATCCTGATGCAGAGGATTATGTTGTAGAGGACATCAGTTTTACGGCAAAAAAAGGAGAAACCGTGGCATTTATCGGTTCAACCGGATGCGGAAAAAGTACCGTTGTTAACCTGATCCCCCGCTTTTATGATGCTACAGCAGGTGAGGTGCTGGTGGATGGTATCAATGTCAACCAATACGAGCAAAGTGCGCTGCGAAACAAAATAGGATATGTATCCCAAAAAGCGATTTTGTTTGGCGGCACGGTAAGCTCCAACGTTGCTTTTGGTGATAACGGAAGTAATCTTGCATCTGATGTCGTTGATGCCGTTTATACCTCTCAAGCTTCGGATTTTGTGGAAAAGATGGACGGCAGCTACGAGGCCCATGTCGCCCAAGGCGGTTCGAACCTGTCCGGCGGGCAGAAACAGCGTCTGTCCATTGCCCGGGCCATTGCGCGCCGTCCTGAAATATTGATCTTCGACGATTCCTTCTCAGCCCTTGATTATAAGACAGACCGCAAATTGCGCAGTGAGCTGAAGAAAGAAGCCCGCGGCACTACGATGCTGATTGTTGCCCAACGAATCGGCACAATCAAAGACGCGGACAAAATTATTGTACTGGAAGCTGGACGTATGGCAGGCATGGGGACACATGATGAATTAATGCAGTCCTGCAGTATCTACCAAGAAATTGCCTACTCACAACTTTCCAAGGAGGAGCTGGCCTAATGAACAAGAGCAAAGAGCAAGTCAACACCTGGAGCAAACTTCTCCGCTATGGCAGAAAATATATTCCCGTAGTTCTTATTGCAATTATCAGCGCAGCAATCGGCACGGTACTGACTTTGCTCGGGCCGGATAAGCTTTCAGAGATAACAGACTTGATCACCGAGGGCATCGTCACCGGTATTGATATGGAATCCGTAACTTCCATAGGACTCTTCCTTGTATTTATCTATCTTCTTAGCTCTGTATTGTCTTTGGCACAAGGATTAATTATGTCCGTAGTTACACAAAAGGTTTCCAAAAGCTTAAGAACCGATCTCTCCCGCAAAATGAACAGGCTTCCGATCTCTTATTATAATAAGTCTACAACCGGTGACATCCTGTCCCGGGTGACTAACGACGTGGATACCATCGGGCAAGCCTTAAATCAAAGTGTCGGCACACTGGTCACCGCCCTCGCCCTGTTTGTCGGGTCTCTCATCATGATGTTCAAAACAAATGTGATCATGACTATTACAGCGATTGTTGCCACCGTAATTGGCTTTGGCCTCATGGCGGCAATTATGAAAAAATCTCAAAAGTATTTTCAAAGCCAGCAAGAATATTTAGGGAAAATCAATGGCCATGTGGAGGAAGTCTATTCTGGACATACTGTAGTGAAAGCCTACAATGGCGAATCGCAAATGCGCAGTACATTCGAATCTCTGAATATGAATCTTAAAGATAGCGCATTTAAAGCACAGTTCCTCTCCGGTCTCATGATGCCGATTATGATGTTTATAGGCAATTTGGGGTTTGTGGCCGTTTGTGTCGCAGGTGCTATTCTTGCTATGAACGGAACGATATCCTTTGGGGTTATTGTGGCCTTCATCCTGTATGTCCGTTATTTTACACAGCCGCTGTCACAGATTGCGCAAGCCGCACAAAGTCTGCAATCGGCGTCTGCAGCAGGCAAACGTGTCTTTGAATTCCTGGATGCTGAGGAAATGGACAATGAGAGTCACAAGGAAGGACATCTTGAAACCGCTGCGGGCAAAGTAAAATTTGAGCATGTGCAATTTGCTTATGACAATTCAGACAAGCTTGTTATTAAAGATTTCTCTGCAGAGGTTAAGCCTGGACAAAAAGTCGCTATAGTCGGTCCTACCGGCGCAGGTAAAACAACGCTTGTAAACCTTCTAATCCGGTTTAATGAATTAATGGGCGGGGAAATTTATATTGATGATACCCCAATCAGCAGTTTAACCAGAGAAAACATCCATGATTTATTCTGTATGGTTCTGCAGGACACCTGGCTTTTTGAGGGCACTATCAGGGAAAACCTAGTGTACAACAAAACGGGCGTAACCGATAAAGAAATCGAAGAGGCTTGTAAGTCAGTGGGCTTGCACCATTTCATACAGACCTTGAGTGCCGGATATGATACCGTGCTCAACGATAAAGTCAATTTATCTACCGGGCAAAAGCAACAGCTTACGATCGCCCGCGCGATGCTTAAGGACGCGCCGATGCTCATCCTCGATGAAGCAACAAGCTCGGTCGATACAAGAACAGAGCTGTTGATTCAGCAGGCGATGGATAAGCTCATGGAAGGAAGAACTTCCTTCGTGATTGCACACAGGCTCTCAACAATTAAGAATGCCGATGTGATTCTGGTTCTGAAGGATGGCGATATCTTGGAAAGCGGCAGCCACCATGAACTGCTTGCCAAAAATGGCTTCTATGCGGAGCTTTACAATAGCCAATTCGAACAAGCATCTTAACCCGGTTACAAAGAACAAAATGACACTAACCTCTAATAAGCTTGCTAATTTGAGGTTAGTGTTATGCAAAAAAAGCCGCCTACCCCACAGATCGCGGGGCAGGCGGCTTTAATTGTTGTGCCAAGTTTTATTTTTCACTCTTGATCGTAAAGCTGCGGACCTTCATCCATTTCCCTGCAACGAATTCATCAATGGTCCCTGTTTTTGTTCTGACGCAAAATTTGTGCTGTGTTCCTTTGTCAAAGCCCGTGGCCTCAAAGAGCAAATCATCGCCTGCCGGACCTTTATAATAGACCTGCTTCAGGCCAAGCCTGCTGAGCAGTTCCAGCTTTACATTCTCAATATACGAACGCGAAATCTCAGTTGACATCCATGTTCCTCCTGCGGTATTCTCTACTTTTCTTTGGATCTGACCAGCTCCGGGAAAGCTGTGTCTTCTTAGAGGATAACGCAAAAACGCCTCAATTACACTTTAAATTTCAAATAATGCTGCAATAAGCTAAACGATTTCTTATTCAGGAGAGTGTCCCTTCCTTTAATACTGCTTAGCTACGATTTCATCAATTCGGGCCGCCTCCTGCGCGTCCGCTGCTATCAGCAGATCATGGACCGCCTGGTCCTGGCCTCCATTCTTTTTCAGTGCAGCCAGATACCAGCGGGCGATCTCGCGGTTAGTAACATCCGCATAATCTGTACTTAAGGCCTGCTTTAAGATGTCCGAAGCTTCCTGTACTTCACCCATCATAAGCTTTATCTTACCCGCGTTCAGGGCGATGAGCGGGGTTACAGAGAATGGATTTCCTTGCAGCTGTTCGGGTGGCAGTGTTTTCAGATGCTCCACACCGGCAGTCACATGATCGTAGGCTTGAAGTCCAATTGTGAAATATTCTTGTTTAGCTGCATCGTCCTTTAAATTAAGGGCTTGCTCTCCCAGCATAAGGGAGCGGCTGATCAGCGTACTGTACCATTCAATATCCCAATTATACTTGTTGGCATTATCGTGGTAGACCTTGAGGGCAAGGTCGCTTTGATTTTCAAGGTCATAATAAGAAACCAACTGTTTCAGTAATTCTTTATCGTAAGGCTCTCTCTTTAGCGCAGTCGTCAGCAAGGTGTACGACTCCTCCAGAAATTGTTCGTTCTGCGTCTGGGAATACACCTGCTGATCAAGTGAAGACAAATAGATCGTCGACTCCGGATGGCCTGGGCGTATCTTCAGCGCCTTGACTAGCGGAGCTTTGAGCTCATCATAGGATTGGCTCACACTGAACAACTGCCGGGCTTTATTGCCGGCATTGTTGGAGCTGATATAGTTAATGGACAGAACCAGCATGAACACCGCCCCTGCCGTAAGGATTGCAAGGTACCCGTAACGCACCCCTGCCTTGTTCCAGTTCCGGCGCAGCGGTTTGCTGTCCATCACCACTGCCATTCCTGCCAGGCCCAGAAAGACCAGAATTCCCATAAACGCATAGCTCATATTGAAATCCAACAGGCTATGAATAAGAATGGATAATGCAATAATCAGATAAAAGAAACCATTGTTGAATTCATCCTGCTTCCTTGCCGCATACCCGCGAATATATTTATAAAAAATATAGAGAATGAAACTCATAAACACAACAAATCCGACTATCCCCACCTCAATCAGATACTGCAGGAAAAAATTATGCACTTGATGGCTGACATAGGGATTATTCTGATATTGCCCGAACACTGCCTGCCAGCCGTCACCTCCGATCCCAAGAACCGGATTATCCTTAATAACCTTCACAGCATCCTTATAAAAGGTAATCCGCTCCAAAACACTATGCTGCTTGAAGTTAATATTCTCCAGCCGGACTTCAATGTGATCCGGAAGAATACTCCGTACGCCTGTACCGATCAGCAGAAAGGCAATAATACCGACAAGCGCTACCGAACCCAGCGGAATCCACATTCCGTTCAGTTTCCGGGAGTTCTCGCCGTCCAGCTTGCCCCGGAGCCATGGAGCCAGGTAACGCTGCACTGCCCAGCTTAATCCGGCTGTGAGGAGCGAAGCCCCGAGCAAGTAGCTCCAGCCCTTTAATGCCGATGATGACGTGAAATTCGTATTGAGGCTGATTCCCAGATTAGTGACGGGTGACGCAATAATTAAAGATGCCAATCCAGAAATTCCAAGATGAATGATCCATAGAATCTGCTGCACAGACTTCAGGAATAACAACAGCAATATAAATACTACCGGCATCATGACAAGCCCGCCGCGTGACAGCGTGAGCAGCATGGAAACGATAATCGGGACGAGCATGAAGCCGTGTATCAGCCAGCCGTACCCCTTTTTGGAGCGGACCAGTGCAAACAGAGCAACAAACAGAAAGGCCATTAAGAAGGCTGCATACGTATTGGCATACTGAAATATCGAGGTCAAGCGCAAACCGTTGGAATCGGTTATCAGTGCACCATTGTAAGTTCCATTGACCACTTCATTCGTGAACCAGCCTACCAGACTGCCCGCTAACTTCCCGCTCCCTAACCAATTGAGCAGGCCAAACCATACAATGATATAAGCAATACTCAAGATGGCCTGCTGTACCGCTAAGTTCACCTGCTTTTGCTTTAACAGGTAGAAGGAGATTATAAAGACGGCAGCGTACATAGTCTGAATAAACAGCATGTTCATCGCTGAGAAATGCGAAACAGCTACAAACAGTGTGAGCGCGTAAATGATCGGCAACATAAATGCAGCCAGGACAAGCAAGTCACTTTGCTCCTGCAGCTTGAATTTTTTATAATTCAAACCTACCCAGCCAAACAGCATAAGACAGCATAATAGAGCAGACACAAAGAGAGGTTTCTCGAATATGAGCTGCTGACTGTTAAACAATCCCCTCTGAAATGGCGCCCACCCCAGAAAAAGGATAAAAGCGGCAGCCAGCAGCCATACCACTCCTGTTGATCTGTCGTTATGCTTCAGCTGCACAGCGTTTTTTCCATACACAGGTTTCGACACAAGTTATAACCTCCACACTTACTAGATTCATAAATTTATAATGTTTAATAAGTCTCACAAGGCTCAATGAGCCCTTTTCCCATATTTCAGCAGATGGTAGAGCCCCAGTGGTTTCTCTTCGCCATGCGCCAACCGGACAAGGTTCGGCCAGTGCGCGATAACCGCCAGCAGCAAATATACAGTGACAAGCGCAGGTACCCACCACTCCTCTATGGGAACTACCATCCAGGCATAAATCGTCTCCACGACAAAAAAAGTTAAGGCAAACACCGACATTCTATCAACGATCAGCAGCATAAGAAGCCCACAGACTAGTAGAATCAGTGTAAACAGTGGCTGGAGCGCCATAAACACACCTATTCCTGAGGCAAATCCCTTACCTCCTTTTAGACCCAGCAATAAGGGATAATTATGGCCTACAATTACAGCACAACCCGACAAGTAACCTGCTAGCCTCCCGGCTTCGGCTCCTCCAATTGAAGTCATAATCACCTTGGCAATAAGCACACAGATCAGCGCCTTAAGTAAGTCTATCAATAAGGTCGCTACTCCGTATTTCACGCCAAATACCCGGGCCATGTTCGTCGTTCCGGCATTTTTACTTCCTAGTCCCCTGATATCCTTGTGCATAAACTTGTTTGAGACTATCACCGCTCCGCAGATATTCCCCAGGAAATAGCTGACGACTCCAATTAAAGACAGTTGCCACCAATACTGCATTAAGATAATTTGATCCACTCCTTAGCGTATGTATAACGCAAGCATTTTCAATTGATGACTGTAATAATATGTAACTTATATTGTACAGGAAACTCGGAAAATGTAAAATAATGAACAGGCAGGAAGATTACTCTGAATAAGTGAAAGTATCTTACCTCCGTTAAAAGTCATCATTTATCATTGTCTGCTTTCAGCAAGGACGCCAGAAGTTTCCTCCCGTTTGCTATAACTTTGGGCATGTTATTTTGAGTGCCCCAATAGAGATCTCCCAAAGCCAGCTTAATGCAACAAATTCGAATATGGATCTGCTTTTGAGTCAGGGTCTCTTCTCCGTAGCCTTCAAAAAATGCTAACTTGGCGCGCTCATCCTTAATAAAACATTTCTCAAACAGTACCGAAAAATGGTCCACATCTACGCCCCATAACATGTTCTCGAAATCAATCAGCCCGGTGAAAATCCCGTTAGAATCTACCAGCCAGTTGCCCGGGGTTGAATCCCAGCTTATAGGGACAGGCTTGCTGCCTTCAAAAACACCGGCATTCTGTAGAGCCCACTCCAGCAGTTCAAGCTCAGCAGGCTGAAGAAGCTTTAGTTCCATACATTTGCCGGCCACATCCTCAAGCGTGCTGCGGATATAGACAACAGGATCCGCATGATGATATAGCTCAATGGGATTCCCGTCTTTATCCGGACGGCCAAACCAATCACCGGTCTGTGAATCATGCAGCTGCCTGGTCAGTTGCCCTGCTTTATTGTAAGCAGCGTATCGCTCAGCCGGCTCCAGGTTTGCTTCTCTCATAGTGATTCCATCGAGTGCGGAGATTATGACGGCTTGCCAACTCTCCCCCTCAAAAGCTGCGATAAGCTCCGGGAAATAAGGCTTTAAGCCATTCACCCAGTGGTTGTAGGCATACACTTCGGGATGCCATCTTTGAATACGGCTATGAGTCTTCAGGTAATAACATGTCTGATCTTGATCCGCTTGAATCTTCCACACTCCTGTTCTTGAGCTGCCTTGTCTGTGATCTGAGAGAACTTTAAATGATCCAATACGCGCTTCTACAACAGCAGACAATTCATATGGATAAATCTGTGGCTGATTCAATGTTATCCCCCTTTATGATGGTGATCTGCGCAGGACAAATTTCTGATGGGGATAATCAAATTCCTCTGTCAGCTCATCCTCAACAAATCCAAATTTCTTATATAACGGACGCGGGGCTGCCCCCAGCGGATCATTTGCTCTAAACGTAGTTACGGAAAGCTCCGTATCCTCCGGAAACAAAGATAACATTTGATCGATCATCGCTGTGGCGATTCCTTGTCTGCGGTGATCCGGGTGTACAGCCATGCAGGAAAGACATTTGGCATTATAGGAGAAGAGCATCAGCCCGGCAACCTCGCCAGCATAGACCGCACAGATAGCCGTCCGCCTGTTAATGTTCTTAATTACGGTCTGTTTATACCCCTCCAGTAATTCTTCGCTGTGGAGACCCGGAAAATTACTGCGGACAGCTTCAATCATTGACATCCATGAATCAACATCCTGCATTTCCGCAAATTTCACTTTGTATTGTCCGTTCATTACTTTCGCTCCTTCACTCCGTGATTAACGGGGTATGCCTTGCAGATTAAACTACCCAATTCGGGATGTGATGTTTGAAATATGCTGCTACCTTCTGCATTTCGTTCATCACACATTTTATCGAAGAACATAAACTCAGTGATGCAATCAAAAGGAAAAGACATCAGGCTCTAACCTCTCTCGGTTCAAGCACACTGCGCAGGTATCTTCCGGTATGGGAAGCTTCCACTTGCGCCACCTGCTCTGGAGTTCCCTCCGCGACAACATATCCGCCCTCGTTGCCGCCTTCCGGTCCCATATCAATGATATAGTCTGCCGACTTCATCACATCCAGATGATGTTCAATGACGATGACAGAATGCCCGCTGTCCATCAGCTTGTTCAGCGCAAGCAGCAGCTTCTGTATATCCGCCAGATGCAATCCCGTTGTAGGCTCATCTAGAATATACAGGTTGTGGGCGCCTTTCTTGATCTTGCCCAATTCATAAGCCAGCTTCACTCTTTGCGCTTCTCCGCCGGACAAGGTGGTTGAACTCTGGCCAAGGGTCATATATCCCAGTCCCAGCTCGTTCATAATCCCCAGTTTATGCTTAAGGTACTTATGGTCCTCGAAGAAGATACTGGCTTCTTCCACAGTCATTTGCAGAACATCGGCTATGCTTTTATCCCGGATCTTGATTTCAAGACCTTCTTCAGAGAACCGGTTGCCTTTGCACACCGGGCAGATGGATTCAATGTCAGCCATAAACTGCAGGCTTGTGACGATAATTCCTTCACACCGTGTCCCGTTGGCATGGGTAAGGCTGAAGTCGATTGGCTGATACCCGCGCGCTACGGCATCAGGCTGCATGGCGAACAGGTCTCGGATTTTATCGTATATCCCGATATAAGTGGCCGGATTGGATTTGCTGTTTCTCCCGATCGGTGTCTGATCAATATTGATCACATGGTTTAGCAGCTCCGAACCGAACAGATAATCATGCTCCCCGGCGACAATCCGTGCACCCGTTTTATCTATTCTCAGCTGCTTAGACAGAATCTCGTTGATCAGCGAGCTTTTCCCTGAGCCGGATACCCCGGTCACGCAGATAAAAACACCCAGCGGAATGTCCAGGTCCACATTCTTGAGATTATTCTCCCGGGCTCCCTGAATGGATAAGAAGTGATCTCCCAGATTCCGCCGCTGCTTGGGAATGGGGATGCTTGCGCTTCCGGATAAGTATTGGCCTGTAACCGACTCCGGCTCGTCCATAATATCCTGCATCGTTCCGCTCGCAACAATCTCCCCGCCATGAATACCGGGTCCTGGACCAATTTCGATGATATGGTCGGCAGACTGTATCGTATCCAGATCATGTTCAACCACAATGATCGTATTGCCGATATCACACAGCTTTCTCATCGTATCAATCACCTTGCTCGAATCGCGCGGGTGAAGTCCGATGCTCGGCTCATCCATAATATAGAGCATGCCCATCAGCTCACTGCTGATCTGCGTCGACATTTTGATCCGCTGCATTTCGCCTCCGGACATGCTGTCGCTTCTTCTGCCCAGGTTGATGTAATAAAGCCCGATTTCGATCAGCAGGGAGATTCTCGTATGCAGCTCGCGGATAATGGTCTCTCCTACATCCCGTACCTCTTCCTCAAAGGTCAAGCCATCCAGAAATCCCAGCAGCTCATGCAGCTGCATACGGGTGAGCTGGTCAAAATTCCGGTCCCCGACCGTAATCTGGAGCCGTTGTTTCTTCAGCCTCGCTCCGCCGCATGCCGGGCATATTTTTTCGATCATACACTCCTTGATAAAGGTCGGCTCAAACGCCTCCGAGGTGGATGACTTGCGGATGTATTGCTTGTACCAGTGTTCCATCTCATGCACAAATCCCGCAAACGGCCGGTCCCGGCCGGTAATCCAGTTCTTCTTTTGTGAGGTAGGCGGGTGCAGCATGGGGACGAGTTCGCCTTTGGTGCCGAAGAAGAGCAGCTCGTGAACCGATGTAGGAAGTTCATGGAATGGTGTATCCAGGCTGAAGCCATATTTTTGGGACAAGCTGTACATCATCACCGAGCGGTAGCTGTCTTTGCCCGATGTGTTGAACACCGTGTTCTTCAGCGCTCCTTTATTAATGCTTTTCTCCGGTGCAACCACCAGAAAGCGCGGCTCCACGACATAGGACATGCCTACACCCATGCAGGTATGGCAGGCGCTTGCCGGAGTATTGAAGGAGAAATGGAACGGCTGCATATCGCAAAGGAAGAAATGATGCTCCCGGCAGCCAAAATGGTCGTAGAACCCGTCCTCCACTCCCCCGATCACTTCTACCTTGATCAATATATCCTCATCCAGCGCCAGCATTGCCGCCTCGATGGTCTTAGTCAGCTGTATGTAGGTGTCATGCTTTAAAGTAAACCGGTCAATAACCATCTCAATCCGGTATGTTACGGATTCATCCAGCTCAATCTCTTCCGACAATGACACAGGAGCTTCGTCAATAAGCAGATGCTTGAAGCCTTTAGCCCGCAGCTGCTGAAAAGTATAGCTGTAGTCTTCCCCGTAGATTTTGTATACAGGGGCCCGCAGCTCAACGACCGTACCTTTAGGCAGTGCCGAGATATGCTCGGCGATCTGGGCCGCAGACAGCTGCTTGAGCGGATGGCTGCATTCCGGACAATGTCCGATGCCCGCTGTCGCGAACAACAGCCGCAAATAATCATTGGTATCCGTCACAGTCCCTACGGTGGAGCGGGGATTATTGTTTCCCTTTTTTTGTTCTATGGCAATGACCGGGGACAAGCCCCGTACAGAATCAACCTTTGCTTTCTTCACCTGGCTGATCCGGCTTTTGGCAAAATTCGAGATCGAATCAAGAAATCTCCGCTGGCCCTCCCCATAGATGACATCAAACGCGAGTGAGGATTTGCCGGAGCCGGAAACCCCGGTGATGACCGTTAACTTGTCCCGCGGAATCTCTACCGAGATATTCTTGAGATTGTTCTGCTTGGCCCCCGATATTTCAATTGTCGTGCGTACGGACATATGCGAATTCCCCCTTCTTTTTATGGAATATACAAGAAACCAATTTCCTCGACGGCCGGTTTGCTCTTGGAGGTGATGCGGATCGTTTGTGACACCTTCTCGATGACACCCTTCCCGGCCATATACTCCAGGATGTTGATCAGGAAATGACTTTGCATATGAAAATGCTTCGCCAGCAAGGTTACGGTCTTCATCTCCTGATCTGCCATAAATTCAATGACCGGGCGCTTGATCATGTCGAGATGACGGTCCAGGACTTGTTCTATCGTGTCAATGGCGTTCTGAATTTCATCCTCACTTAAGCGCCTGGACATTGGGTTCTGATAAAAGGGGGCCATACGTTCCGGACTGTGTTCGAGGATCTTCAGGACCGACTCCCGGATCGGCGGCTCACCTTGTGAGCACAGCTCCATGTTGGCTATCAGATTGCCTGCCTTAAGCAAAAAATACTGGGCATAAAGCAGATCTTTGCGCACCGTCAGCCATTTTTGGCATTTGTGGTACACATCAATCAACTCACAGGCATTCCAAAGCAGGGACAACGCAATATCATAGCTTCCCAGCTGCTTGAATTCTTCGAAGTAGTCATAGAGACTGTCATCAGAAGTATAGATCATCCGCCCCTTCGCAAAAAAAGACTGCGGCATCGAGCCGCCGATCATCCGTTCAAAGCCCCGCTTAAAGGTACTTCTCTCAAACAGCTGGACGTTTATAGTAATTCCATCCTCCACGAGACAATAAGCGTTCTGTTGCAGGGTTTGATCGCGGACGACCAGGCCCATGTCGATATCGCTTTTCTCCCAGACTGAATCATAAGCGAGACTTCCGCACACAATGACGGCAATAACGTTCGGATCTTCCCTGACCCTGTCCACGAAGCTTTCGGTCGCGGCCAGGTAGCGGTCTTTTAACTCCAGCAGTACTCTATCATCCATATCCAATGATCCTCCACCCGCTCCATATGATTGAAATCGCTTGCCGATTCTGGAGCTTGTGGTAAAATTATACTTCACGTTTTCCATGAAAACCGGACAGAAATTGCTGGAAGGGAGACTCCTATGGATCATTATTTACTGGAAACTATCAACCGGACAACGGAATATATTGAAGAGCATCTGCTGGAAACGCTCTGTCTTGATGATATCTCCGGGCATGTCAATGTCTCCAAATTCCACCTGCTGCGCATCTGGAAAGGGGCTACAGCCACTGGCCTAATGGAGTATGTGCGCAGAAGGCGGATTGCCCTGTCGCTTGGCGATCTGCTGAATCAGCGGAGCAGCATTGAATATATTTCCGCCAAATACGGCTTCAGCTGTGAACGGACCTACAACAGGGCTTTTAAGGAAGAGTATCATGTCACTCCGGCCAAATGGCGCAGATCGCCTTCGCCGCTGAATATCCTGGACCGGTTCAATGCCGACTTTATGAGCCGCGCCGGAGATGGCCTCGTTTTTTTTCGCTCCATCTCGGTATTGCCCCCTTTTTCAATAGCAGGGCCCACCTATACTATTTATGCAGAGGACAACCAGCTGTCCCAGGCTGCGGCCCGTTATGGTGTCGAATTCTTCACGCTTTCCCGTTCCAGGATTATGAATCCGGTAGAGAAGGATGTCTATATCGGCTTCACTTCCATTCCCGAGCCCTTTACCGGGTCTATGATCTACCAGCCCTCCCTGCAAATCAACCACAGCAGCATCATCCCGCCTGACCTGAATATCAAACATATTAAACCGCATAAATACGGTGTATTTACCTATATCGGGCTGCATCGGCCCGAGGAGATTACCCCGCACTCTCTGAGTGAAATCTGGGAATACATCACCTCGACCTGGATGCCGACTGTACCTTTTCAATTAGAGGAGAAGTTCAGCTTTGAATATATTAATTACGCCAAGGGCAACAAGCATTATTGCGAATGTGATCTGTATTTTCCGATATCGGGATTATGAATTACATACAACAAACCAAGCCCCAGTACCTCAGAGCTTGGTTATTTTGCGCGCTATAAAGGGAATTACGTTCTAAATAGAACACTATATTTCTTTCTTCCACACGGTCAGCTCCACGTCCAGCTCAAAACCGATATGCTCATAAAAAGGCTGCATGGGACCCGTATATGCCTTGACCATCCCCATTGCCCGCAGCCGGTTTAGAGCTTCATAAATAATCGTTCGCCCCAGCCCATGCAACCTGTAATCCCTATGAGTACCCACCGGTTCAAGTATGCCCATCTTGTTCTCCTCATCCAGAAAAGCATTGCAGAAAGACACGACCTCCCCTTGCCCATTAACAAGTGACAGATCAAGCTCAGGCCGATAACCGGGAGCTTCAGCAATCCCACCGTAGTATTGAAGCATCTGCTCCGCATATGGAGTTCCCGGATAATTGAACGCCATAATATGCCCCTGCGCCTTAGCCCTATTAGAGACATCCGCTCCAGAGCAAAGAGTGAACCCCGATGGAATCTCCACAGGAAAAATCCGGTCCAGCGCGATAGAAACGAAATTATCGCTTTCGTTCGGAAGAAGCTCATATCCGCGACTTAGCGCCATCTTTTCCAGCTGTGGCATAAAGGCCGGAATAGCCAGTTTGCAATAACCGGCTGTTCCCTGGCGGGACTTCTCTTCAATGAATTCGAACATTTCCATGAGCAGGCTTTCCTGCGGCTGTTCTGTATCGAGCTGGAAATAGAAATCGCCATCCTTGCAGGCTACGGCAACCAGCTTACCGTCCTCTTCTTCCCATAACCCTATATTCTGCTCCCATTCGGGAAGCCAGCCGGCACTCTTTTGCAGGAAAAAAATCTCAAATTCAAAGCGTGCAATCAGCCAACTATTCGGCCGCCCAAGTTTACTATAAACATGTGAAATAAATTGGCGTACTTTCAGCATATCTTCCGGAGTGTAGGCTCTGAACCGTGCTGTCATCGTTAATCATCCCCTTAGTCTTCTGTATGACCTTATTGTAAGGAAATTGCAGGCTGGGATGATATACCGAGATCTCTTATTAAAAGTTGTAAACCAGGCCGCATCTAATTATTTTGGTGTATCGTCCCCCACTCACATAAACCTTCCAAAACAGGTAATAACGTTTCGGCTTTATCTGTGAGACTGTACTCGACTTTAGGGGGAACTTGTGGATACTCTTTCCGTATCACCATACCGTCAGCTTCCAATTCTTTCAGTTGTGAACTCAATGTTTTATACGTAATAACTCCTATCTGTCTTTTCAGATCATTAAAGCGAACCGGTTGGTTTTCTGCCAGCAGGTACATAATCACCATCTTCCATTTACCGCCAATAACGGACAAGGTATAACCAAATGGTGTATCTTGAATGTTTTTAACCTTACCTTTATATTCAGCCATACTCATATTTACACTATCCTTTCTGGTAGTACCTATCAAAAAAGTGCGTACTATATTTTTATTTACGTTCACTTTATACTGACCTTACTTTGAAGTAAAGGAGAGAAAAAAATGGCTACTGTCAAAACCTACAATCACGATCTTTGGGATCACGGCATCACCCAGGGCTATAGCGTCAACGGCACCATCTACATTTCGGGACAATTTTCCCATGATACGGAGGGCGCGTTCGTTGGCGAGGGCGATATCGAGGCACAGACCCGGCAGACGCTGGAGAATCTCGATCGCGTGCTGGCGGGATTTGGTGTCACGAGGTCGAACCTCGCTTATGTGGAGATCTATCTGACAAACGCGCAAGAGCACTTTGAGACATGCGTCGGACTGTTCAAGGAATACATGGGAGAACACCGGCCAGCCGGCAGTCTCGTCGGTGTGGCCTTCCTGGCTTACCCTGAGCAACTGCTCGAAATCAGTGCCGTCGCACACACCAACTAACTCCATCATCGCACCCTGAAATCCAGCGCCTTACGCTGTCGCAACACTAAGCTGCTCACGGTCACTCACAAAGTTAAAAACCCGCAGATTCATCTGCGGGTCAATATTATCTCTTCGAATATACGATTTTCTTAATACTCTCTACCGACAATCCGAACTGGTCAGATAATTGATCGATGGTCACACCCTCGCGAAAACTCTGGCGGATCTTTTCATTACGGACAACATAATAGTTAGCCGCACCTGAATTCTCGCCCCATTTTCTCCGCTCGCTTGAACGGGTTGGAATATAGATCAATTCCCCCTGAATATACCGCTGGATCTCTTGGAGTAGTCGTTCCGGGAATACATCCGTCGCTCTTATATAATCCATAATGGGCTCGCTCCTTAAAATAGAATAGATATTCTAAGGGCAAAGCCTGCTTTAATAAACACAACTTTTAAGTTACTACAGGCGAATTTATTCCTTCGCTCCATGCCAAGCTTCGCCCTGTTTATTCCGCAGGCTTTGCATGGAGCTTGTTGAGTACGAAATCAATAATCTGGTACAAGGTTTACACCCCCTAATCAGCGCCTTATTCACCAGGCAAAGTTACAGATCATGGTATTCACAAATCTTACTGTAAAATATAAATCCAAACAAGGCAACGACTAAAGTAACACCTTCCCGGAGTTTTGAAAGAATAAAAAGCCGCCCAACTCCCGAAGGTGTTCAGCGGCTTCTTGGGCTGGTTTTATTTATTGGCCAGCATGATATTCACGATAGAATCCAGCTGCAATTCCAGGGAATAAGGGTCCCCCATATATTCAGGCAGCATCTCCAGCGAAATATTCTCCGTTGGCGGAAGCTTCAGCATTTGATAGATCGTGGGACTGCCGTAATTCCCGCAAAAGAAAAACGCCACCCCAATTTCTCCAGTGACGTTAATATACTAGGATTGCTGATATACCGTAGCTGTGATCTTATCTTTCGGACAAATAAACATATAATAGATGCCCTCTCCGTAAGGGCCAAGCTGCGACCAATCCAACTGGGCTATAAACATCATATTTTCAGAGCAGCAGGGACATACCGGATATTCCGCATCCTGAATCCAGGTCGGGTGTCCGCCAACCTGCGAGGCTGCGGGTTCCAGTGTCCACTCCACGGCATGATATGCATTTCGCGGTTGGGCAGCGAGATGCAGGCGGGGTGCAGCGGCTAAATATTCGTCATTATCGTCCACAAGATTAAGATCCGGCAAAGGTTGCGGTGCTTGATTGTATAAGCTCCAGCGGGGTTCTCCTTGAGCTCCAGTTTCCATATAGATCACACTGTAACTGCCGCAGGACAGGCATGTATCCACCTTAAGCCACTCATCTGCCAGAGCCAAATCACGAACCGACGGATGATTATTCCGCAGCTCCATCAGCCGCGTAAACCCGTTGCCGCACCACGGGCATTCCTCCGGGCCCGCTCCCAGAAACCGTGCCGGTTCATTCGCAGCAAGGTCAGCATTCAGCGGTTCTGCCGCCCGTTCAATCGCAAATCCGGTGTGAGAAAACAAATCCCGCCGCACTCCGGCTTCTGTAAGCTCCCAGCCGGCCTCAAGTGAGTATTGATCAGGTGAAACAAAAAGCTCTTTCGCCCACTGGGGCGGTTGCTCCCGCCACTGCTGAAACTGCTGAACAACCCGTCCGTCTCCTATCCAGGCTAAGGCCAGCAGCAGATGATTGCGGTTCTCATTATCCTGTTCCACCTGTTCCAGCAGCTGATCCCGGACCTCTGCTGAAGCATCTTTATACAAAATCCCCGGGTAATACAGCTCATGGCAGATAAGCGCAGGGATACAGTCTGTAAGCCGCACGTTGTTGTAACAGAGCAGCGACAAAAGAATATCCACGCTGGTCTCCTCGTCACCGGCACCGAGCAGATCTAATGCATATGCCTCCATCCTCTCCGCATCCTCACCCGACAAGGCAGAATACACCTGCTCGCGGTTTAAGGGATATGGCAGATAGCGGATCAAAGGGTCGTAGGCTTGTTTTGCATGCATAATCTTAAGCACTTCCACCGGATCAGCGATTCCTTTATATAGATCCACATCCCTGCGGTGCTGTTCAATATAAGCCTGGCGTTTGCGGCGTTCCTGTTCCTGATAACACGGCATGCAGAATCCGCCCGTTTTGTGGGCAGTAGCCGGTAAAATGGTTGCCGCACAGTCTTGGCTTTGGCAGGGAATCCGTTCCGTCACTATTTTCCACCTCACTTACAGGTTCGCCCTGAGTTATTTCCCCTGCTTCTGCAGCTTCTTCTTTTTCGCTTTGTCCGCTGCTTGTTGAAGATTCTCAGCCACTCTAAATTCGACGATCCGGCTGATTAAATCATAGGGCATCGGCTTATCTAAAGGGAATTGAACGGAACCTTTGGCTCCCTTATATTCCGCCAGCTCCTCTTTGAAGGCTTCAACCCCGCTCGGTGCCGGATACAATCCAATATGTTTCTTAAATGCCGCAAAATGGACCAGATTGCCATGCAGCTCGAAAGTAGGCATCTGATAACTTATCTTTTCTTTCGCCTCAGGGGCCGATTCTTGAATGACCTTTCTCAACGTTTGGAGGATCTCCTGAACTTCAGGAGCAGATCTCGAAATATAATCATCCACAGATTCATAAGTAATTTTGTTGTCCATAACGTTTCTCTCCTTTAGCCTGCCAGCGGGGAATCCCCCAGCATGAATTATTTTTTTCTGATCTTTTCTGTTTCCCGCTCGTAGATATCAATGTACTCCTGCACCGCAATCTTGCGGCTCAGTTCGGCAATAAGCCCGTATGGAATGTTGTTTGTTTTTTTGAACCGGATACATGATTTGCCCATATCAAGCTTTGTCTGGACATGCTTCGGATACTCCCCGCGGAACCACGCCAGTAGCTCAGGGTGCATATACACTCCCATATGATACAGTGCGATAAAATTCTTTTGTGAGGCTATGCTTATAAACGGAAGAGGCTGTTCAGCATTCACGTGATAACCCGGCGCATACAAGTGATGTGGAACAACATAGGTAATCATGCCATAGGACATCGTTTCCTCGAAGCCGCTTGGAAGATTCCCCTTGATTGTGCTCCGTAGCTGCGCAATGGCTTCCTGACGATCTTCCGGCAGTTGGCTGATATAGTTTTCCGGACTTTCCGACTCGTATTTCATGCTGACCCTCCTCGAAGAAAACACTTTAATTTATCTCAATATTAAATTGAATCCGGAAACTAGACAAGTTTAAGTCAACGCCGCCTGTTTCTTTCCATCCGGCAGCCCGTTGAAAATGGGTGAATGGAATAGGCATATCGCCTGATCCATGTATCCATGGCAAACGTATACTATGGTACATTCACACAATAAAGTTGAGAGAGGAATTAGCATATGATCGAACTTGCGTTAGCTTTACAGGATCAGGATGGACACTATGCCGAGCATGCCGGAGTTGTTTTAGCCTCGGTTTTCCACAATACCGCTTCCCGTGTTAATGTTCATATTTTGCATGATCAGACTTTAACGGAAGAGAACAAGTCAAAGCTCATGAGACTAACAAGCCGATATAAACACACCATTACCTTCTATCCCATTACTCTTCCTGAAAACATGCTTCAGGTAATGGAAAATGTAGGCTCGATTAATGTGTGGACACAGGCATGTATGTACCGCTTGCTTCTTCCCGCACTTATCCCGGTTGAAAAAATCATCTATCTGGACTGCGATGTGCTGGTCAATATGGACCTTGAAGAGCTGTGGCGAATTGATCTGGGACAGTATTATTTAGGCGCGGTTTGGGATCAGGGCATTATGGAAGTTGCACATGTTATCAATTCCAAAGGTTTGGTTCCCGAGCGTTATTTCAATTCCGGAGTGGTTCTGTTTGCCCTGAATACTATCCGGTGCCACCAGGAATGGTACGAAGAAACACTGCACTTTTTACGCAGTTTCCCGGATTCCACGATGCCTGATCAGGATGCATTGAATGCAGTTTTCGGAGGGAATTACCTTCAGCTGGATCGACGCTTCAATTTCTTCAACCAGTCTATACCCAATCATGACTTCCATAATAAAATTGTCCATTTTACCGGAACGGAAAAGTTTTGGGATCAAAACTCTCCGGGGGCAGGGCTGCATCATAAATACCTCAGCCTGACGCCGTGGAGAAAATTCAGAACGTATTTGAAACGGAGAAAGCGGAAAGTCACCCACCTTAAACTTCGTTACAAAAAAAGCAGAAGACTTCACCTGAAAGTGAAACGGTCGAAGACTCTCCGCCTCTCCTTAACCGAACTAAGCATCATCAGACGGCTCAGAAGCCGTAGAGCGAATCTTCTCAAAGCCAAAAGAAAAAGCCGTTATACTAGACATTAGCTTGGAGCAAACAGCCATATTCAATGATATGGCTGTTTGCTTTTAATTTAATAAGGACTATATAAACTAAACGAGCGTAAAATATGGAGGACTGTAAAGAAAGTAAAAAGGAGCTAACACGATGGAGGATTCTTACATACAGGCAGCGGCAAAACTTAGCACTCTCTTGTTCATGATCATTGCTTTGATCCAATTGCTGCTGACGTTCGGTTTGCCCTGGGGCGAAATCACAATGGGCGGCAGATATAAAGGCAAATTGCCTGGAAAGCTGCGTTTGTTCAGTCTGCTGTCGGTTTTCATTCTCTTATTCTTTTCAGCAGTTTCGCTGCAACACGCCGGAGTCCTTGCCTCAGGATTCAGCTTCCATTTCACATCTATTTTTATCTGGATCATTGCTGTTTATTTGGGCCTGAATACGTTCGCCAACCTTTTCTCCAAGAGTCCAAAAGAAAAATGGATCATGACCCCTTTAGCCGGGATAGCCTTCTTGTCCGTGTTAACAGTGGCCATTTACGGGTAAGCACCGGTCAACAATTTCACCCATCTTATCGAAAGATAGGATCAACTCTCCATTTCCTCCAGCCAATCAATGCAGACCGGTATAAAATCAGCATAATCCGCAATAGCTTGTATTGTCGGTATGACTTGACTCGTTCCCAGCTCTTGTTCCGCAGCGTCTGTGCTTTCCACTCCTAGCGAGCGTTTGATGCTATAGCTGAGCCAGTCCAGCTTCCCTTGAAATCCGCAATTCAGCACATCATGCCAGTTATCGCCGATCTTGCCTCCATGCTTGCGGTATGTGCTGATCATTGTACGGAAAGCGTCTTTGTTAACATTCCCCGTCTCAGAGCCCGACCAATACAAAGCTACTTCGATCAGCTCCTGCATGGGGTTAACCGCCCCGGCGGCTTCCCAGTCAATGATAACCGGAACATGATTGTTATCCCATAACACATTTTTCGGATCTAAATCTCTGTGACTGATCACCTTGTTATTCATCAAAGCAGCCCCTGCTGCGTTCGCCTGCTGCTCCCACTTTTGCAGCTTATTCAAGTATTCTGTCAGCATGGACGACCATTCCAAGTGAGCTTGCTCTCCCTTGAGGGCGTAACTCTGCCAATCCACGGTTGACGGTACATAATCTTCCTTGGCTGAATCAGCTTCATCTGTAAGTTGAGAGAAGTCTATGCGATGTATGCCCGCGAGAATTCCGGCAATTTTCTCGCAGGCATCTATATCAATGGTCCCGGAGGATAGCGGCTTACCGTCCACCCAAGGAAACAGCAGCACATATTGACCCTCTACTTCATGCATAAAGTTCCCCTTCGATACGATAGCCGGAAGAGCGTTTATACCTTGCTCACGGGCCAGAGTTGCCACCTTTTCCGCAAAAACATAGTTCTCCATCGCTGTGCTCCGCTTCATAATTTGCGAATTCAGCACTTTTACGGCATATTCAGCCCGGTCCGTAGTTAAGCGGTACATTTTATGAAGGAACCCGCCGAAAATTTGTTCCGGCTGTGTTGTTAATTGCCCCAAATCGTAAGCTGCGCACAGCTTGTTGAAATCGAATTGCTGATGCAAAGTTTCCATAGTCCTATAATCCTTCCACATAATTTAATTGGCCCGGCCTTCGGCCTCATTCTAACATAGAATTGGTTATTTCTGGTGTGAAGAACATGGTTCTGAAATGGAGGGTTATCTACTTTCATTGTAGAGTTGGAATTTTCAAGGTATAATTTAATTTATAGGTCGTGAAGAACACGCCGCTTCCACACTACTCCTCTCTCGAATATCAATCCGGGATGAGTGGTGAGAAAGCGGCTTTTTCTTTTTGTTCGTAACAATTCTTAAACGGTATGAAATGACCATAGTCCTAGGGAGGGAACGCAATGGCTCGATTTGAGCAGCAGTACATGGAATGGTTAGAAAAGAATCTCACGAATGAGCTTAATCCTAGACGGAGGGAGCTGCTGGCCAAAGGTTTGGGACATGGAACGGTTGAATTTTTAAGGAGAGTCTGGTTCCCGGCAGTCGGGAATTTTGACCATCTGTTTCCTGAATGGGAGGTTCGGGATTTCAATAATGGCTACCGGTATTTGGATTTGGCCTACATGCCAGGAGGTGCCAGAGGCGGAATTGAAATTCAGGGCTATGGTCCGCATGCCAGAGATCTTGATGTCAGGAGGTTCAAGGATCTGTGCATGCGCCATTGTTTGTTATCGCTGGACAGCTGGACTTTTCTTCCGATTGCCTATCTATCAGTTATAGAAGAACCGAAACAATGCCAGCAGCTTGTGCTCGCTTTTATCGGCAAATTCATCGCAACCGATGTTCCCTCCACATTAACCTGGCTTGAAGCTGAGACTCTTCGTTATGCGAGACGGTTACTGCGTCCGTTTACACCAGTAGAACTGACTGCACATCTGAAGGTAACCAATCGCCATACCAGAAGAATCCTGCAAAACTTGGTTGAACAGCAGCTGATTGACATTGAGAGCGGCAAGCAGCGTATACGTACCTACCGGCTTCGGTTATAACAAGTTAATCGTTTGGGACTATGAATGGACAGGCTGAGGAGGACAGGCTGAGGAAACACGCAGCATTGCAATAATGTGCATCGAATAACCTCAAGCGGACCGGGGAGACCTTATTTGCAAAAATTCGGACCCTATACCCGACTTTCGGACTCAGATGCAGCTATTTGCTCAACTCACTTCTATTTAGGAGTAATTGAAGGCGAATAAAGGCTATACGGTCCGCGAACCTGGTAAAAAGAGCTAACCAGCATAAATAGAGGCTATGCAGTCCGCAGCTTGCGGGGATAATCTGCTAGGTACGTATTCTGGTACTTCTTCAGGCGCGTACTCTGGTACTTCTTCGGTACTTCTTCGGTACTTCTTCGGTACGTATTCTGGTACTTCTTCTTGTGCACTTCCAGTGCGCTTCCGGTGCGTTTTCCGGTAGTTTTCGGGTACGTTACGTATTCTGGTACTTTTTCGGGCGCGTTACGTATTCTGGTACGCATGGTACATATTCCCTGACGCTAGCGCCCGATCGAGCACACCAAGGAATCGCGCAGCCGCCTATTAGTAAGTACTCACCGAGTACTGGCCATCTGGTGTTTATAACAACTCAAAGAAACGGCATTTCTGCCGTTTCTTTGGATGCATTGCCAGAGAGTTACCCTTTACCCTCTATTCAAAACTCTGCAGCAGCCGCTCCACATACTCCGCGGAAACCTCGGCACGCTTGCGCAAATTGCTCTCCCGCCCCAGCTTCAAATAAGAGGATAGCAGCTCTTTCATAGCAGTGCCTTCGTCAATAAAGCTGCGGATATAGCCCTGCGGCTGTGCCAAGTGCAACGCGGCTCCCAATTTACCAAGGGCCGTCTCCGTTTGTCCCATACCCTGATAAAGCACACTCTGCAGGATCAGCACCTGAATCTGGC
The DNA here is from genome assembly GCF_038007405.1 of Paenibacillus sp. FSL M7-1046. NCBI lineage: Bacteria > Bacillati > Bacillota > Bacilli > Caryophanales > Paenibacillaceae > Paenibacillus > Paenibacillus sp. FSL M7-1046. The sequence goes on from NZ_JBBOXB010000001.1 coordinate 7,359,568, forward strand.
CCCGCTCACGGTCCTCGTGGCATAACAGCTGATACATCCGCTCCAACAGCTGCAGTGCATTATCTGATTGTTCGCAAGCCGCAAGCACTCTGGCCAAGATCAGATGCTCGGCAATAAGGTTCAGAGACACCTCGTCCGTATAGGCTACATCGCAGCTCTGCAGCCAGGCGCGTGCCTCTTCCACCCGGCCCTGCTCCAGTGCCAAGAAGGCTTGCTCCGCTTCAACTCTTTTCATAAATAGCAAATGATCCGGAGAATCAATCTGTGAGCCCAGACCGGAAAGCAGCTCCGAAGCACCTTCAGGATCCCCCTGGGCAGTATGAATTCTCACGGCGCTCACGGTAAGGTGAATCAATATCCGTGCATAAGGCTTGATGTCCTCACGCTTGAGCGCCTTATGAATAGAAACAGCAGCTTCCTCCAGGCGGTTCCACTCATAGAGCAGCTTGGTATAGGAGACAAACAGGAAACCTACAAAAGGATATTCCCGCTTACTCTCCCAGACAGTTATCCACTTCACCAGTGTCTCTTCTGCATAATGAAGATCGTTAATATAGACCAAATGATCATCGAAGGCATCATATCCCTGGTGTCTGTTGCGCCCCATCGTTTGAAAAAAGCTGCCCTCCGGGATATGCTGCTCCATCTCTTCGAAGTATCTCGACATGGTTACCAAGTCTTTGCGCAGATAGGCAGAGACCGAACTCATGAAGTAGATGTTGCCCATCGCCTGATGATATGCTTGTTCGCTTAAAGTGGCTTGCAGGGTTTGGAATGAAACCTCAGCCTGCTGAATTCTTTTAAAAGCTGCTTCCCATTTCCCCACTCCGAGCAGCACAGAGATATAGAAGACTTCCACCATTGGTTTCCCGGCATAATAATGTTCCGGAATGACGGATAACCATCGGTTCAGCACAACACTTCTGGATTGCAATAGGTGAAGGATATTCTTCTCAATCAACCGGACAGCGTCCTCGTATTGGTTGCCCTCCAAGTAATGTTCCACCGCTTCCGCTTCAAATCCATAATGCTCCCACCAATGCGCCACATGGATATGGGCCTCAGTTATTTTTGCCGGATCTTCGGCTGTCAGCTGTTCCTGCAAGAAATCAGACAGCAAATGATGATACCGGTACCAGTTTCTCTGATCATCCAAAGGGATAATGAACAAATTCAGCTGTTCCAGGCTCTCCAATTGCTCCTGGCAATCCGGCTGGCCGGTTACCACTTCACAGATGGAATGGTTCATTCGGCTCAGGATCGAGGTTTCCAATAGAAATACGCGTATGGACTCAGGCAAATGAGAGAACATTTCCTCCAGCAAATAGCGGGAGATGTCCTGATGCTGGCCTCTAATGCCATCAATGGAGCGGGGGATGTTATCGCTGCTCTTTAGAGCAATTGCGGCCAGCTGCAGTCCGCTGATCCAGCCTTCGGTCTGGTGGTAGAGCTGTGTCACCTGTTTCTTCGTCAACCTTAAATCCGTTGTCTCCCGGAAGAAGATCATCCCTTCATCCAATTGGAAGCTCAAATCCTGCATAGTAATTTTATGTACAGTAACTGCTTCCGTTATACTGCTGGCCAGTATGGCCAGGTCGGTACGGCCAGCGATAAAAAAGTGAATATGAGGCGGCAAATGCTGGAGTAGATAGACCAGCGAATCATGTATTTCCGGGAGACTGATGAAATGATAATCATCGAGTATAATGACCAGATCGGCAGCAGTTTCTCTGAATTCATTCAGCATAACGTCCAGTGCAGGCTCGGAGAAGATTGAGGAACCTTTCTTAAGCAAAGGCCGGATTCTGGCACCAAACCCAGGAAACTGCTCCTCGACCGCAGCTGCCACATAGCTCCAAAATGTGATCCAGTCGTTATCCTGCTTATCCAGGGACACCCAGGCGGCACGCGATCCGCTGTATTTGACCCATTCACTTAACGCTGTTGACTTCCCGTAACCGGCGGGTGCTGATACAACAGTGAGCCTTGCAGTCATTCCTTCATTGATCTTGTTCATCAGACTTGGCCGGGGTACCAGGGAGTTGCGGCCATGGGGGATGTGTAGTTTTGTGCTTTCAATCATTATGTATTTCCTCCAAATTGCAGCAAGCAACCCTATGTTTTAAATTTGTATAGTTAAGCCTATTATATCAGACGATACTTCCGATAATAAAGCTATGTTCTGCCCGAAACCATAGAGAACATAAGGAGTTATAGTGAATCTCAGGAATGCCCTATATAATGGAAGCAGAATAAACAAGTAGGAGTGTAAACGATGCAGCAACGCAAACGGATTCTCATCATTGAAGATGAACAGGACATTTCCCGTATTCTGAAGGATTATATTACATTGCAGGGTTTTGACGTACATATTGCAGACAATGGCGTGGACGGTCTTCGGCTGCTGGAAGCAGTACAGCCCGATTTCATTATTCTGGATATCATGCTGCCTGATGCAAACGGGATTGAGCTGTGCAGACAAATCCGCGATAAAACCCGGACGCCAATTCTCATTTTAAGCGCCCGCAGCAGCGATACCGATAAAGTGCTGGGGCTGGGATTCGGTGCGGATGATTATATGACCAAGCCCTTTTCCCTCAGTGAGCTGGTGGCAAGAATTCAGGCTCATCTGCGCAGAATGGAGAGCCTCGGAACTCCGTTGCCGCAGGACGAACTGATTTCTATCGGTACCCTGACCATCGACAAAAAAGCCTATAAGGTAACGCAAGGCGGTCGTGAGATTTCGTTGTCTGCCAAGGAATTTGAGCTGCTGTTCTTTTTGGCCGAGCACAGAAACCAGGTATTTTCCAAGAGCCAGCTGCTCGATCAAATCTGGGGCTATACCTCCTTTGGAGATGAAAGCACTATAACCGTGTACATACGCCGGCTGCGTGAGAAGCTTGAAGCGGACCCCTCCAATCCTGAGTATCTCAAAACCGTATGGGGAGTCGGCTATAAATTCAACCTGGATTAAATCAAAGAATGGAGCCGCTGAACTATGTATTGGAGAAATTGGTTTAAACCGTGGTTCGCCTCAGCCATCGCTTGTATTGTAATTATGGGGGGCTGCGGGGCGTTCATTCAGTATAGACTTTCGGCTACGGAACAGGATGTTCTTCCGGACGAAGTGGTGAATCAGGCGCGTATTGAGATAAGCGGCATTATGTTAGTTCTGGAGCAGCATCACACAGAAGTCTCCAGTCAGAACAGGATACGGGAAGAACTGCGTAAGTGGAGTGAAGAGAAGCAGCTCCACCTGCAATACACTGGCCTTGACGGTACCATTCTTTTCGACTCCTCTGCTCCACATTCCATGAATAAGGACAAACTTAATCTTAAAAGCGATCTGCATTATGATCTATACAGCTCCAAAACAGCACATGAAATGTTCAAACTGGCCTTTCCGGTTGTTGATCCTGATTCTGGAGTGCAGGCTGGAAATGCGATCTTCACCTTGCCCGGCTCACTCCTCGCTTACAGGCAAACTGCGTCTTTTCCTGCCATGTTCACTCTGCTAATGATAGCCTTGCTCCTCGTGCTGCTGCTTCTATTCCGGCTCCGGTACAAAATCAATCACGACCTCCTTCATCCGGTTAACGGTTTAAAGGATCATGCCGAGGCCATTCTCAAGGGGAACTACGGGCAGAAAGCCGAATATGCAAAGCAGGATGAAATCGGTGAGGTCTACGCCGTATTTGATCAAATGCGGAGTGAAATTATGACGCTAAGCATGCAGAAAGAAGCGCAGAGCAAGGCCCAGAAGGAGCTCATCTCCAATATTTCACATGATTTAAAAACACCGCTGACCATCGTCAAAGCCTATATTGAGGCGATCCGCGAAGGGGTCTGCTCCGACCTGCCGGCGGTTATGGCGTATATGGAGATTATGCAGGCGCAAGCCAACAAGATGGCCATGCTGGTCGAGGATCTGCTGGTGCATGCTTTAAGAGATTTGGACCAAATTTCTGTACATCCCGCGGAGCATTACAGCAAGGAGATTTTCGAGTCCATTCTCAGGCCGATGGGCCCTTATATCCGTACGGCAGGCGTGAAATTTACTGAGCCTTCCGAAATCCCAAACGTGCTGATCCGCATAGATCCTATCCGAATCGAACAGCTTCTATCCAATCTTATCGCCAATGCGCTGAAGCATACATCTGCCGGAGATACGATCCGGGTAGCCATCGTCCAGGAACAGCATCAGCTTACAGTGACCGTATCCGATACAGGCGAGGGAATTCTGCCGCAGGACATGCCCTTTATCTTTGAACGTTATTTCCAGGGACATGCGCCTTCACAATTTGAGAAGCGGTTCAATGAGGGGTCCGGACTGGGTCTGTCGATCTGCAAACATATTATTGAAGCCCATCATGGCACCATTTCCTTTAAAAGCGTCAAACATCAGGGGACCGAATTTTATTTCACCCTGCCTATATGCTGACAGCTCCTTGCCTTGTAATAATTTATTAATAACCTGATAAGCTTATTGCAAGATTCCCCCTCTACAATGAAGGAAAATGATACCTGGAGGGATTTATGCATGCCGAAAACCGCGATACTTCATACCAAAAACCTGTGTAAAACCTATTCCACCGGCAGCGAGCAATTCCACGCCATCCGAAATATTGATTTGGACATCTACCAAGGGGATTTCACCGTAATTATGGGAGATTCCGGGTCGGGAAAATCAACGCTGCTCTACTTGCTTAGCGGTTTGGACACGGTCACCGCAGGTGAAGTCCATTTCAGCCAGCAGCGTATGGACAGCTTCTCCGAGAAGGAGCTTTCCGGGCTGAGAGCTGGGAAAATCGGATATATCTATCAGAACAGCAATCTTGTGCCTGATCTGACACTGCTGGAAAATATCGCTTTACCCGGCTATGTTGCAGCAAGGCCACGGCGTGAAGTGAAGCAGAAAGCCTTGTCGCTGATGAAGGCCATGAGCATTGAAGAGCAGCAGCACCGGCTGCCAGCTGAGGTGTCCGGGGGCCAGCAGCAAAGAGCTGCTATTGCGCGGGCATTAATCAATACACCTGAGATCATTTTTGCAGATGAGCCGACAGGAAGCCTGAATTATGATCAGGGCGTTGCGGTACTCGATATTTTGACAAGCATGAATGCCGAGGGACAATCCATCGTCATGGTCACTCATGATATCAAATCGGCCTGCCGTGCGAACCGGCTGATCTTTATCCGCGATGGTCAGGTTGGCGGCGTGCTGGAGCTTGGTGCTTTTACCCCTGATCAGCTGCAGGACAGAGAGTCCCTCATCTTCTCCTACATCTCCCGTGAAGGGAGCCTTACGTAATGCATGCAATAATGACGATTTGCTGGGGGAATCTGAGGAAACGCAAAGTGCAGAACAGTCTGATTGCGCTGCTTATTCTGCTGTCCACGCTGCTGACGAACACCGCGATAACCGTTATTTCCAACTCGGAAGATCTTTACGAAGGCCTGCATCGCGACACTAAAGGCTCCCATGAACTACTAATGTTCAGCAGAGGTCTTCATAATCCGCAGAAGTCAGCCCAGTGGTGGTCCCAGCAGGATGGCGTAACGGCATCCGTGCTGCTGCCTTACAAGCCTTTGGCAGGAGTCAAACACCGCGGAGAAGATATCCCCAACCTGTATTTGTATATGATGAATACACCGGACCGGCCTTTTGGCACAGATGAGCTTGTATTTGCCCAAGGACCGGAGACTGCTCATCCTGAACAGGGTACGATTTGGATTCCAACCTCGCTCGCCTATAAATATAATGTTTCCATTGGTGACGAACTTCAGTTTAAGACAGGTAATACTCCTCTTAGCTTAACTGTATCTGCTGTCGTGATCGACCTTCCGCTGGGAGGACCCTTTTCCACAACAGCGCGGATCTGGATGAACAGCAGCGACTACCAGCAGGATCTAAGCTCTGTTCAAGACACAGATTCATATATTCTGGGACTCCGTTTCGCTGACTACAGCCAGCGTGCTGATTATTGGGAGCGGTTTGAAAAATTTCTGGGCACGCCATTTATGGAAGAGATGAACAGCTATGAGCAAATTTCAGCTTTCTACTTTATCATGAACAAAATCATCGGTTTTGTCATGAGCTTCCTTGGCATTGTAATGATGCTGGTTGCCTTGTTTACGATCAGCTTTACGATTTCGGATGCAATTCTGGCCAATTACAAAACCATCGGGATTTTTAAATCCATGGGTCTGACTTCAAGGCAGATTATTGGCACCTACGTTGCCCAGTACAGTTTTCTTGCACTGCTGTCCATCCTGCCCGGGCTATGGATCAGCCGCTTTTTATCGGGAGTGATTATTGAACAGTCTCTATCCTTCTTAAAGACTGATTATTCCTCGATTCGGCTCCAAGGAGCTTGGACTGATTGGATGGTCGGAGCAGGGATGCTGCTGCTGATTCTTGTATGCGTGTGGATTTATGCCAGCAAAACCCGTTCCATCCAGCCGATGCAGGCCATTCGTTATGGCATGTCTGAAGCTTCGCACAGCAGCCTTGGCAAACGTTCGAAAGGCCGGGGAAAGCGGGGCCATGAGTTTGAACGCTGGCCGGTTCCTGCTGTCATCGGGCTGAGAAATGTAACCAAAAATCTTAAGGGCTCTATCCTGATGCTTATTCTGACCACCATTACAACGTCAGTGCTGGTCTTCGGCTTCGTCCTCTTGAACAGCATCTATCAAATGCAGAAAACCTCGCCGCTCTGGGGTTATGATGCCTCTGATATTGTTGTCATGGTCGTGAACGAAGCGGATTTCGACCGTGAAGCTCTGAATGCCGAGGTTAAGGCCGATCCCGCTATCCTAAACCTTAACTGGGCGGGCCAATCCATCGGCGTTGTGTCTGCGGAAACCATGCGAAGCTCCGGGAAGGTGGACGATGCTTCACAATCCCTCAGCATTCCGCTTAATGCCGTAGAAGGGAGTCTGGATGAGGTGGGCTTCGCCTCCATAAACGGCAGAAATCCGGTCAACCGGAATGAAATATCCATCGGCATCAACATCTCCAGGCAGCTCGGGAAAGAACTCGGAGATGTTATAGAGCTGTATGTTGAAGGAGAGCGGCACACCTTCACAGTGACCGGCATTTATCAGTCCATTGCCAATATGTCCAATCAAGCCAGAATAACCTCGGATGCGCTCACCCAGTTTCACCCTGATACAGCTTACTTGAATTTAATAAACGACAATGATGCAGATAAGATAGTGCAGCAGCTGAATGACAAATACGGCCCCGGGATTCAGGCCATCAAACAGCAAACTCTGCTCGATTCGGTATTCAAGGAAGCTACGGCGGTACTGATCATTCCGATGAGCATTCTGAGCCTGCTGTTTCTGCTGGTCACCTGCCTCATTATTTACAGTACCTGCCGGATTCATATCCGCAAGGAAACCAAGACCTATGGCATCTACAAATCCATCGGGCTGACTTCGAATAACATCCGGGGCGCAGTAACCTGGAGCATTGTGGCACTGTCCGCGGCCGGGGCCGCTCTCGGCATCGGCTGCGGGGTATTCCTCCTCCCCGGCATATTAAGAGGGCTGCTCTCCTCCTATGGTATTGTCAAGCTGCCGCTCCTAATGCAGTGGGCTGGCATCTCCTTCCTCGCTTTGCTTAGTATAACCGTGGCCGGTCTCGGCTGCTGGATCGCCTCCAGCGTTATCCGCAGCACTTCACCACGGGTTCTGGTCACGGAATAACAGCAGCTATTTGAATAATCCATTGAACCGCCCTTTTGCGGACCGCTGGGTTTAGTAGATAACAGCAAACAGACAGCAAGCCAGCTCAAATGTCGAGCTGGCTTGCTGTCTAAAAGAGGGTATTCGGGTGCATCAGAAGGAGATACTGTCCCCGGGAAGCAGAGAATACAGTCCCGTAAATCCTTCTTCCTCCAGGATGGAAAGCACCTGATCCGTCTGCTTCTTAGGGGCATGAACCAGCACTGTGCGGCGGCTTGGAACAGCCCGCAGCATCCGGCGGATGTCAGGAAGGCCTTGATGCACCTTGTAGCGGATCAGTGAAACCTTACAGCCGCCGCTGCCTTGCTGCCCAAGCAGGTTGCGGCCAAAGCTGCCTTCAGGCAAATGGCCTGTAAAAATCACATGGCTGCCGGGAACATCAAGCTGCTGCCGGTAATACCACTGGGCTGTAGGAGACTGGAGCAGTGCGTCGTTCGTGAAGATTATCTTATTCTTCCGCTGCCTCAGTGCCTCCTTCCGTTCGGAAGGAACAGAGACTGCTTTCAAGTTCCTGCTGTTCAGGAGCCGGTCAATGCTGCCGGGAGCCTCATCTCTCAGCCAACCTGAACGGGTTCGCAGCGCTCTGAGCGGAGCCAGCAGAGCTTCCTCCACCACAAGCTGCGCTTGTGGAAACCGCTCAGCAGCCCAGATGAGCAGCTCCTGGCCCCGGCCTTGCAGCGGCATGGGCAGCAGCACACAGCCGCCGCCTTCTAAAGTATCCCGGACCGCAGTCTCCAGCTGCAGCAGTTTCACTTGCTGCTCTGCGGGATCCGCTCCGTAGGCGGCGTCGATGATGGCCAGATCGGCTTCTCCTTGCTCCCTGCCTGCCTCAGGCCCGGACAAGAACAGCGCCTGTGGCCGGTCCACAGCCAGCAGCTGCGACTCCTCGGTGTAATCACCGGAGAAGTAGACCGTCTTCCCCTCCCATTCCAGGGCAAGCCATACTGCACCAGCCAAATGTCCGGTTCGCCCCCACTGCACACGCAGGCCGGGTGCAACGTTCAGCCAGGTGCGGGGTCCGGCCTGCTCGTCCAGAAACATAAATTCCATCGCCTGCTTGTCTTCATCTCCATAAGGCAGCCCGGCTGACTCAGCGGCCGTATATCTGCTCCACGCCTCGAAATAGCCGGGCAGCTGCCTGAAGGTATCGCGTGTTGTCCATACTTTCCCTTTATAGCCATATTTATAAAGCAGCGGAAGGGCCATCGAATGGTCCTCATGGGCATGGGATAGAAAGACCGCTTGAAGCTGCGGAATAACCGCGGCATCCAGCAGCGGATACTCTCCTTTCCCTTCCTTCTTCACACCACAATCGAGCAAAATACAGGATTCCTTACCCTGTAAAAGGTAGGAGGAGCGCCCATGCTCCCCGGCGCCCCCCCATATGGTCAGCTTGGTCATAGTTGTCTCCGCTTTCTGTCTGGACTTAAGTATTGAATTACAAGCAGCAATGCAGTTGTAACGCCTACAGAGATTACGGCCATTGCCATGCCCATCGCCACTGCGCCCTGTTCAAACTGGGCAAAGATATAAGTCGCCGACGTCTGCATCGACGGCGGCAAAATCAGCAGCGAGGCCACCAATTCACGGCCGGAAATGGTGAAGGTCATCATCCAGCCAGCCGCCATTCCGGGAAGAATGAGCGGCAGCAGGATACGGCGGAACACGTAAGCCTTACTTCCGCCAAATACCTGCCCCGCCTGCATCAGGGAGGAATCAATCTGCCCGTAGCTGGCCTTGACATACTGCACGGTGTAGGGAAGGAACAGCACGACATAGGTTAGCACGACCATCCCATAGGTGTTATAGAGCGGGACCGGCATCCAACGGGCATTCCACAGGAGGATCAGCCCAACGACAAGGACAATGCCCGGAACTGTGTTCGGCAGCAGGCTGAACAGATCGGTCCATTTTTGCCGCCATGCTGTGCCCTTGCCAATGATCAGCGCGAGCCATGTGCCAAGAATTACTGCGATGCTCGAAGCAACAATCGCCAGGCTGAAGCTGTTGATCAGTGCCTGAAGGCCTGGTGAGCCTGGAGAGAGCAGCTCAGCATAATGGCTTAACGTCAGATTCCCCCACGACAGCCCCTCCCCGCGCAGCTTCAATAATGATGCGGTAATAATGGAGAAATACGGGACTCCGACGGAAGCGAGCAGCAGCAGCACAATATACCCCCAGCTGAAGAAGCCCAAGGCTCCCTTTGCGGCGTAATGCTTGCTGCGTATCCCTTTCCCGCCCACCAGGCGGTAAGAATAGCGGCTGCTGATGATCGTCTGGATATACCAGAGGATCAGGCAGACTCCGAGCAGCAGGCTGGCCAGTGAAGTCGCTTTGCCGAAATCAATCGGCCAGCTGGAAATATATTTGTGAATTTCCGAGGTCAGAACATAAAACCCGATTTTGCGCCCGAAGGTCGCAGGTGTCCCGAATTCGGCAATTGTCTTAACAAAGATCAGCAGCACACCAAGCCCGTAGCTCGATAACAGCAAGGGTACAATAACTCTTCTAACCTTGTAAAAGAATGGAGCGCCATGAACCGAAGCCGCCTCCTCCAACCCGCCCCCGATCTGCAGCAGTGCATTGCGCAGCAGCAGATAGAGGAAAGGAAACAGATGCAGGCTCATAATCAGCACCATCCCCCCATAGCTGAAGAAATAAGGGGTCAGCGCTGCAGAAGACGGAAGAACCTGCTCCATATAGCCACCAGTTTGCATAAATAACATCCACCCCATGGAACCGATGTAAGGCGGTGTCATGAACGGAATCAGCAGGACAACATCCAGCCAGGCGTGGCGCCCGATGTCACTCTTGGCCATAATCCAGGCCAGCGGCAAGGCGAACACTGTAGTCAAGGCGACTACGCTTGCTCCAAGACCCAGAGAATTCAGCAGCACCTTCATTAGCCCGCTGTTTCCGGTAATGGTCCTGAGCGGTGCGGTGATATCGAGTTTTTGACCAGAATAAATGCTAGTCCAGAAGATCAGAAGCAGCGGCAGCAGCACCAGAATAACCAGTATACACAAAGCAAGGCTGCTGCTCACCCACTTAAATGAGCGTAAAGCGTTAATTTTCATTCCGCTTATTTGAACAGATCCGTGAATGTTGTGGACACTTCATCGCCATGTTCGTTCATCCAATCCCATTTCACGTCAAAGGTTTTGATCCCATCCAGATTGGCGCGGTTCTCCGCCTTCACATCGCTTCTTCCCGGCAGCAGGTACGCCTTGGCTACGAGTGCCTGGGCTTCATCGGAAAGCAGATAATTAATAAATGCTTTGGCGTTGTCCACATTTGCACTCGTCTTAATAATGGCCGCCGGACGCGGGCTGATCACTGTGCCTTCAGCCGGATACACGATATCCACCGGTTCTCCATCCGCTTTGGCTTTGTAGGCCATATAATCAACTCCTGCGGCAACCACGGATTTGGCACCGGTAATTACCGGATCCAGTGCTTCCTGATTCGCGCCTGCCATCGCCACCCCATTTGCCTTATATTGCTTGAACAGATCCCAGCCGCTGTCTCCCTGAGCACTCAGGTAACCGGTCATGAAATCCAGTGCCGAGCCGGAGAGCGAAGGATCGGGGATGTTGACCAGGCCCTTCCATTCCGGCTGGCCCAGGTCAGACCAGGAAGCCGGCGGTGTGGTTACTTTCTTGGTGTTATAGACAATTCCCAGTGCGGACGCACTGTAGCTGAAGTAATTCCCTTCCGCATCCGACCAGTCACTGACAAGTTTGCCGGCATTCACCGCTTCTTGATAAGGAAGCAATAATCCGTCGTTTTTCATGCCCTGCATGGAAGGCAGGGAGGCAAGAACCACCACATCGACCACCGGGTTGGATTTCTCCGCCTCCATCCGAGCAAGAATCTTGCCTGTGGTGCCCTGGAACATTTCCACTTTGACTCCGGTCTTCGCTTCGAACCCTACTTTTATTTTATTCGCCAGTCCCTCAGGTCCAGCGCTGTATACCACAAGACTGCCGCTAAGCGTATTCTCTGCCGGTGGTGAGGCTTGTTCAGTAGCAGAAGAAGTATTATTGTTTTTGGTCTTGCTGTCGTTCGCTTTAGCGTTAGCCTCAGGTGTATTGGAGGAACCGCAGCCAGCCAGGCTGATGCTTAGTACGGCAGTCAAAAGAACGGAACCTAGTTTGCTTTTTTTAATGAAATTCAAGGGAAGACCTCCTAATAATAATTGTGATTAGTTCAGATGGTGAATGTGCTCCTGTGAGGCGTAGACCTGAATGCTCTCACCCACCGTTAAACGGTGTGAATGATAAGCCGTCCAGGTGCCCATTCCCTGCATCTCCAGAATGACCTCATAGCGGTCACCCATATAGCTGACATGCCGGATGATTCCGGTAAATGCCTGAGAGGTTCCCTCCCTGTCGATCCAGCGTAGTTGCTCCGGCCGAAGCATTTGCTTCCCGGGGACAATCCAGTTTGACCTGCCGATAAAGCGGGCCACAAAGGGCTCAGCCGGCTTCTTGTAAATTTCCTCGGGGGCACCAGTCTGCAGGATGCTTCCGCCATGCATGACAACCACCTCATCCGACATGGACATCGCTTCGGTCTGGTCATGTGTCACGTACAGTGCGGTGATGCCCATGTCCTTCACCAGTGAGAGCAGCTCCAGCCGCATCTCATCCCGGAGGACGGCATCCAGCGCACTGAGTGGTTCATCGAACAACACCAGCCTGGGCCGGGTCACCACCGCTCTGGCAAAAGCGACCCGCTGCTGCTGACCGCCGGACAGCTGATGGGGAAACCGCAGCTCCAGTCCTTCCAGTCTTACGCTGCGTAGCGCTTCCTGCACCCGGCTGCGCAGCTCCTTCTTCTGCCGCGATGCCCGCAGCCCAAACGCTACATTCTCAAAGACACTCAGATGCGGCCAAAGCGCAAAATCTTGAAAGACCATGCCGAAATTCCGGCGGTGAATCGGCTGGCTGATCTTCCGGCTGCTGGAGAAAATAAGTTCCCCGTCAGCCACAATTTCTCCGGCATCCGGTGTTTCCAGTCCTGCAAGCAGACGAAGCAGGGTGGTTTTACCGCAGCCCGAAGGCCCAAGCAACGTGGTAAAGCTTCCTGCCGCAATGGTCAGATCGGCAGGCTTCAGGGCATGCACGTCACCGAATTTCTTTTCCAGTCCGCTAATGATAAGCTGCTTCATTCTCATGTACCTGCCTGTTCTTAACTTATAAAAAGATAATGACTGCACTAAAGTAAGGTTGCTATGAACATGTCCTTAGTTTATAGGCAAACAATTCCCGCAATATTTGCCGGGTGTAACGCCGATATTAACTTTTTCACCGATTTATTTTAACATTCATAGAATTTTTCTATGTTATCGTTTAGCTAGCAGACGAGGGAGTGAATAGAAATGAACCTGAATTTGATTAAGCTGCAGATCGTAGAACTGCTCCATAAACACAGGAAAATCACGACAGTAGCCGAAGAACTGGGACTGAAGCAGCCTACAGTGACTTATCATTTGAAGAATTTGGAGCAGCAGCTCGGGGAGAAGCTTTTTGAGTCGAGAATGGATAAAATGATCCTGACGGAAAGCGGCAAGGCGTTTCTTCATTATGCCGTCAAAATCAATGCACTGGCCGCAGAGGCCGAGCGGGTAGTGAAGGAGTTCAATAATGCAGGCCGCGGCACGCTCAAAATCGGCGCAAGTTATGTGCCGGCCACGTATATTCTCCCCCAAATCCTGGGCCAGTTCGGAGAGCAGCATCCGGGAACAACGATTTCGTTATCGGTTAAGCCCTCCCCTGTAATTAAAGAGATGCTGGTGAATCATGAAATTGATCTGGGCATATTGTCCACCGAATCCTTTTATGTGCCAACTTTGCACAGCCAATCCTTATGTGAAGATGAGCTTGTACTGGTATTCGCACCCACTCATGAATTTGCAGCTCAGACCAGGCTTAGTCCGTCCGAGATCGCGTCGGCCCATTTTATTCTGCATGATATGGAATCGAGCACACGCCAGTTGACCAACAAATGGTTTGAACGATCCGGCGTAACGCCAAGAGCCCATATCCTGCTCGATTCACTGGAGGCGATCAAGCAATCGCTTATGGGCGGCAGACATGTATCCTTTATTTCGCGGCTTGCCGTGGAGGATGAGGTGGCGAGGGGAAAATTAATGATGCGGACTATTCCGGACTACAATTTTCAGCGGCATATCTTCTACTCCTATAATCGCGACCGCCACTATTCCCCGCTGATCGGCTTGTTCATCGACCTGATCCGCACGATCCGCATCTGAAGGCGAGACAAGCAGAAAGCGACTCGAACATCGTGATAGGAGATAGAGTTATTGAGGGCAGAGTGGTTGGGAGCAGGGTGATTTGGGGGCAGAGTGATTCGGGCAGAGTGATTCGGGCAGAGTGATTCGGGCAGAGTGATTCGGGCAGAGTGATTCGGGCAGAGGTTGAGTGCAGAGTGAAATGTTGCGGACCGAGGCGCCCTTATTCACATATATACGCCTCATTAAGCCACCTTTCGGACTGAGATGCAGCTATTTGCTCAAATCACCTCCAAAAATACGATGCTGGAGCATAATAACGGCTATACGGTCCGCGAACCCGGAGAAATGAACAGATACACATAAATAAGAGCTATACAGTCCGCAGCCTGCGCGGGAGTTTGGTTTGAGCGGAGATTGGTTTGCGCTGGATTGGCTTGGGCGGAGCTTATCCTGCTATGCGGGTTGGTTTAAGCGGGGGATTAGCTTGCGCACGGATTGACCTGCTTAGAGGCTTGGCTCGGGCGGGATTGGCCTGCTCAGGGATTGGTTTGCGCGGGTGATTAGCTTGCGGGCGGATTGACCTGCTTAGAGGCTTGGCTCGGGCGGGATTGGCCTGCTCAGGGATTGGTTTGCGCGGGTGCGCGAGATTGGCTCGGGCGGGATTGACCTGTTTAGGGAATGGCCTATGTCGGGGATTACCTTGCTCAGAGGCTTGACCGGGCAGATTGGCCTGCTCAGAAATCCCCCTGCACAAGGGATTGACCCCTCCCGCGTCACGGCCTTCACCAGCTGTAAAATGCGTGCTTATCCGGGGACGCGGGCAACAAAAAAACGGCATTTCTGCCGTTTTGGAATAACTGTTCAAGGTTCAGCTTACTTACGAAGCTTTCTTGCCGTATGCATACACCTTATTCCCCCATACATATATCGTTCCGTCCTTGCCAATGATGATTGGAGACCGTGCGTCTGTGTTAATGGGCAAGCTCCAGTTGATCTTTTTAGTCTTCATATTGATGGAGCTAATGTAAGCGCCACCGTATAGACTATCATATCCGCTAAATACAATATTCTGGCTGCTGTCAAGGATGAGCCCAGGTACGGAATACGGATAAAAGCGGTAGACCTTGCCTTTGACAGTCGGCTGAAAACTCCAGAGCAGCTTGCCGGCAGGACTGTACACATGCTGTGCAAAAACAATATGCCCATCCTTGCTGATGGAAGCTGGAATCTGGTTGCCGATATGGCCCGCTTCTACGCTGATGGTCTTGGTGATCTTCCCGGCGGTATTGATTATATACAAGTTGTTGTCCCCGCCATAGGGTTCACCGCTCACATAGAAATTGTTGTTGTAATAGACAGGAGCATACGGATTAATACCTTTATACTTTGTGCTGGACAACAATACTCCCTGCTTGCTGATCTTTAAAAATTGGGCATCCGTGAATTCGGCCATCATCGCTCTTGAACTATAAGGTCTCATGAATCCCTTGGATATCGACAAGTATACGTTGTCCTTCACAATTAGAGGAGCAGAGAAATTTACAGGGACCGTCTCCGTGTCCGAAACCATTGTGTTGTTGAACTTGGTTTCACCACTCGCATTCATGCCGATCAGCTTCACATTTTCCGTATATCTCTTCGATCCGCTTGCTTGAGTAAAGTACGATAGCGCAAGCGCCACATAGCCGTCATCGCCTACGGTGATATTGCCGAGTCTCATTACATATTCGTATGTATTTTCCCAAAGCAGCTCTCCGGCGATAGTGTATTTGGATACAATCGCCGTTCTGTCGTTCAGCCTAGAAGAATCCGTCAGCTCCCGGCCGTCGAGCGAGCTTGATACGATCAGAAACTTATCGTTGGACAGGTTGAGTGTATTCGCCTCTACGCCCTTTATTTCCTTGGACCAGAGGATCTCGCCGCTTGCCCGGAGTGACGTTAATTTCACTACCCGCACTCCTTCGGACAGAACATACAAAATACCTGCTGAATCAATAACCACCTGCTTAATTTCTCCTGTGAACGGAACCGCCCACTTCAACTCCGGCTTGGCTAACGGTGCAGCATAACTGGATTGCCGGGGCCCATTATCACTCGGATAGACAGAATTCGCAGCTGCTCCCACTCCAGGAACCAAGCTCCCCATTACAAGCACGAACAATATTGAACATAAAACAGCCTTCTTCAATCCCATTTCCCCCATAACACATTAGATCTCTATGCGAAAACTACTTCATCTGTCAAACTCTGGTTGCATAGGAAGTTGTAATAATAGGCTCAGTATACCAAATTGTAACAGGGTTGCCAGCCTTCCTGCAGAAATCCCCCCGGAGTACACCGCCACAGCCATGCGCTCCGAAAGCTGGTTAGAAAGTTCCCTGTCAGTGATCAGAGGCTGGATGCTACACTGGCTTCTAGTCGAATATAGCTATAATCCCTTCCGCCACTGGCTTCCACAGGCGCGGGTACTCCTGATTAATCAGTCCCCTCACCTGCTCTGCCTGAATGCTGCTGAAATGATCCTGTTCGACCAAGATCGTGTACGCCCCCTTGGTCACGTCGCCGATCGCAATATGTCCGCTTGCATAACCCCCGATGGCGATCCGCGAGGCAATCGCACAGCCGCCGAGCGAGAACATTCCGATGGACAGCCCGCCGATGGCGAAGATCCCAACGGCAAGACCCCCAATAGCGATAATTCCTGCGGCCAGCCCGCCAATGGCCAGAAGCAAGCCGAGAGCCAGCCCGGCAATGCTGATCATTCCCCCTGCAAGTGCGCCGAAGCATAGGCCTCCAAGCGAGAGGATTCCGACTGACAAACCGCCAACGGCAATATTCCCAATAGCCAGAACTCCCTTGGCGACATGAATTCCGCGTCCTACATTAATATGCACCAGCGGAATCCCGAACAACGTTCGTTTGCTCTTGTATTCATAATGATACTTTGCAGTTACATCAGCGTGGAAATTCCCAGTAACGAGTGGCGGGACTGCTTCCTGATTGCCCGAAACTTCTTTGACCATATGGTCCATACTTACACCAAAGAACTCGCTTAAGGCAATCATCTTATCCATTTCCGGATACGACTGACCCGATTCCCACTTAGATACGGCTTGCCGCGACACACCGATGACCTCCGCCAAATTTTCTTGGGACATCCCCCTTTGTTTTCTGTAGCCTTGCAATTTATCCGCAAAATCCATCATCATCACCTCAAGCTTATCGTATTAAACCGGCATGTTCCTGACTACCAAGCGACGTTAACAATCTGTCAACCACAGGTTGCATATGTTCGGAAACACGGTTTTTAAAGCATTTGACGGATTCCTTGAGCTACGACATCGGGTCGTTCGATATGAATATTATGTCCGCTGTCTTCCACAACGACCAGTTCGCCCTGGTCAGACAAATGGGACATTTCTTCAGCTACATCCAATAAACAGCTTGTTATTTTATCGGCTATCCCTACCTTCACTTTCTCTAAATGCTCCACTTTTCCACTTTTTAGTACAAGCAAGGGCATTCCTGGCGGAAGAGCTTTTTTTCGGACTGCATCATAGCCAAGCTGTAAATTTTTGAATTCCTGATATACTGCCAATCCTGTCGCTCTCTGCGGGGTCATTAGTCTCATCCGTCGCGCTATAGACTCAGGGAACTGCTTCAACAGAGCTTCAAACTCCTTCAGCTTGTTCCGCTGCAGTAGCCATTTCAGAATCCCTGCTCTAGTCAACCAATATAGCATCCGAAACATCAATATTCCCGACTTTTGGCCCTTCACATGTTCTCTTGGGAACCGGTCTGTCAGCTCATCTTCGTGACTCGCATCAACAAGCACGATGCCAGCCAGATTTTCCGGATACCGCTCCGCATAAAGACGCGCATTTACACCACCATAGGAATGGCCCACATAGATAAAAGGCTGCCGAACGCCTGCTGCCTGAAGCAGCTCGTGCAAGTCTTCAACAGCTTCCTCATTGTTTCTAAGAACGGATCCCTTCTCACTCCAACCATACCCCGCCCGATCGTAAACAACAGTCTGTGCAAATGGCGCTACTTTCTCCTCAACTAGTGACCATGTATCCGAATAAGATCCGTAGCCGCAGCCATGATCGAAAACAACGGTCTTACCTCCTGGTAACCCACTTATTCTGATATGCATCTGTTTGCCTTTAACCCTAATTAACTTTCCTGGTGGTGGGATCAACTTCGTCTTCAACATCAGCACTCCTTTGCTGAACCGATGATAACATGGATGCATTTGGATTTCCGTGACAAAAAAATAGTCTTGTACCTTATCACCAAAAACCGCCAAACACTTAAACGTGCTTGGCGGTATAACAGTGCGTACAGCTCTGCTGTCTGTTTGGAATTCACTCTACTGCGCTTGCGCTGCAAAATAATCAGCTGCCGCAGACAGATAATAAGCAAGCCCGGTCTGCTGGCCTTCAAGCATCTGCAAATGAAAGTCATCCCCGAGGAAGAATCGGTTCTGCAGTGCAAAATCCTGTGCTGAAACCAGATGCCCCTGACCCTTCAAAAACCCGAGATGGCTTTCGATTAACTGTGTGATGGCCGCATCACTGTGCTTCACTCCTGAACGCAGAGCTTCCGCCATCGCCTTCATAAAAGCTGCTGCCTCCGCCGCCATCTCATTCATCCCCTGAAGATCAACGGGAGCCGTACCGAGCAATTCAAAATCATATGTTTCTTTCAAATGCTCATGCTGTGGCTTCATGGCCTCCGCCCACTCTTCCTCACTCTCAAAACCTGTAAACAGCTCTTTATCCTCCATTTGTTCTCCCTTCTTTCTGCTCATAATAGATTTCTTTAATGTTTCAAGCATACTTTCCAGCCTTTGCTTGCGGAGAAGCAGCAGCTTCTCCTGCTCCACAAGAATCGTTAGTCTATCCGGCTCATCTTCCAGCAGCTGCTTGATTTGCTCCAGGGTAAGATCTAATTCCCTGTATAAAAGAATCTGCTGCAGCCGTTCCAGCTCCTCCGTCCCATACAAACGGTACCCCGCTTCACTGATCTCACACGGCATCAGCAAGCCGGTTTTGTGATAGTGATGCAGAGTTTTGACGGTTACCTTGGATAGTGCGGCTGTCTCCTTTACGCCATAAAGCAACTGAACCCGCTCCTTTCAAAACATAGTTTAGGGCCTCCTCTAAGGGGAGAGTCAATACCACCCGTCTAAATTAATTAAAGGTCTCCGAATATTAATTTTTTTTGTTTTTTTGAGGCTCCAGCGTATATAATATAGTGCATATGGTAGAGAAAGGATGTTGATGGTTTCATGAAATTTACAGAATACCCTTATGAACGCCCCGACGCAAACAAGTTTAAGCTGGAGTTCACGGCGCTGCTAAAAGGTCTCGAAGCGGATAACTGGGAGGAACAAAAGGCAGCAATCCTTGCGCTGAACAAACTCCGCAGTTCTTTTGAAACCATGACAAGCCTCGTCTACATCCGGCATTCCATCAACACTGAGGATGAATTCTACAAGGCAGAACAGGATTACGTAGATGAGATCAGCCCCATTGTCCAGGAATACATAACTGAATACTACAAAGCGCTCGTAAACTCCAAATTCAGAGCTGAAATTGAAAAGGAATGGAGCCCGCAGCTGCTCCAGCTGGCTGAAATTTCGCTCCGGATCTTCAGCCCGGAAATTATTGAGGATCTGCAGCTGGAGAACAAGCTCTCCACCGAATACTCTCAGGTGATCGCTTCCGCCAAGATCCAGTTCGATGGGGAAGAATGCACCTTGTCCCAATTGACACCATTTGAAACGGCAACAGACCGCGATACGCGCAAACGTGCTTATCTGGCCAAAAATGAATTTATGGCCGCACATGAAGCCGAATTCGACCGTATTTACGACGAACTCGTTAAGGTTCGTGCCCGCATAGCCAAGAAGCTGGGTTACGCCAGCTTTGTAGAACTCGGTTATGACCGGATGATGCGTACCGACTATAACGCCGGGATGGTGGCCAATTTCCGTAAGCAGGTGCTGGAGCATATCGTTCCCGTCTCCCTGAAGCTGAAGCAGCGCCAAGCCGAGCGTCTGGGTCTGGATGCCCTGAAGTATTACGATGAAGGCTTTAACTTCAATACAGGTAATGCTGAACCCAAAGGCGATCCCGAGTGGATTGTGGCAAATGGTGCAAAGATGTATAAAGAGCTCTCTCCGGAAACGGATGAATTTTTCACTTTTATGAAGAACAACGAGCTTATGGATCTGACAAGCAAAAAAGGGAAACAATTCGGCGGATACTGTACCTATCTGAGCCAGTATCAGGCCCCGTTCATTTTCTCCAATTTCAACGGAACAGCAGGAGATATTGATGTGCTGACCCATGAAGTGGGCCATGCCTTCCAGGTCTATTCAAGCCGTAATATGCTGTTACCTGAATATGAGTTCCCGACTTCGGAAGCGGCGGAAATTCACTCGATGAGCATGGAGTTTTTTGCCTGGCCGTGGATGGACCTGTTCTTCGAGCAGGATGCCGACAAATACCGCTTCAACCATCTGGCATCCGGATTGGAGTTCATTCCTTACGGTGTTTCTGTAGATGAATTCCAGCATTTTGTCTATGAGAATCCAGAGGCCACACCGCTTGAGCGCAAGCAGGCTTGGCGGGAAATTGAGAAGAAATATTTGCCGCACCGCGATTATGACGGCAACACTTATCTGGAACAAGGCGGGTTCTGGCATAAGCAAGGACATATCTTCCGCTCACCGTTCTATTATATCGACTATACGCTGGCCCAGCTCTGCGCTTTCCAGTTCTGGAAACGTTCAAATGAAGATTTCAAATCTGCCTGGAGCGATTATTTGCGCCTCTGTGAGGCCGGGGGAAGCCAATCTTTTGTCCAGCTGGTCCAGCTTGCCGGTCTGATCTCACCATTCAAGGATGGTTGTGTCAGCTCCGTCATCGGAGAGATTGAAGGCTGGTTAAATTCCATTGACGATAAAGCACTGTAACCGATAAGCTGCAACACAAAAAGCAATTCCTGCCGGGTAGGAGGAGTTGCTTTTTTGTCATGCTTATCCAATGAGAAAGTAAGGCCTGTTACTTCCCGGCATAAAACAACAAATAATTATCGAGATTTGACTTCCAGTACTCTGCTTCATGCGCCCCTTGGCCTAAGTGATATTGTACGGAGACTTTTTTGCTCTCCAGAAGCTTGGTTAACTGTTCGGCTCCATCATAGAACTTATAGTGGTCCTGATCTCCACAATCCAGATACACCTCCAGCTCCGACAGATCGAGATCCTCTGCAAAAATAAGCGGATCGCGGGTTTGCCGGTCTTCATCAGTTGGATAGAGGAACCGTTTCACACCATTTTCGCCGCCTGCCTGGGACCAATCGTCCTGGAACAAAGCCGGGCTGTGGCCGCCCACCTTGCTGAACAGATCGGTATGAAGAAAGGTAGTATGCAAGCTTATAAATCCGCCCATGGACACCCCTCCGATAAAGCGCCCATCCCGGCTTGTTATGGTGCTGAAATGCTGATCTACATATCCTACAACATCCTTATACAGGTAATCTTCATACATGCCGCTGTACGTAGTCATCGGATCTCCCGGATAGTCAACTGCATAGTTCGGTGATGTATTAAGTCCATAGCTATTGTCCATCTGCGGAAAGACCATGATCAACGGCTCAATCTTCCCGGCTTCGATTAAGCGGTCTGCGTTCTGATCTACTTCAAGGCCGGATAACAGATCTGTCTCATTGCCCCCATAGCCATGGATGAGATACAGCACAGGATAACGCTGCTCCGGGCTGTAGCCTTTCGGGAGATACACGTTCAGCTTCATCTCTTGGTCAAGCGATTCACTCTGAAAAGAAACCTTTTGAATTTCCGAGCTTTGCAGCGGACTTGTCCCCTCCTTCTCCTTTGAAGCGGGTGAAGATGCCTGAGCAGTTATGGGATTATTGTCCGATGAACATCCCCCGATAAACATCATTAACAGTAACAAGAAGGTTATGCCGATACTTTGTCCGGAACACTTCATACCATCCTCCGTTTCAACTGGTTTCTATTTCAAGTAGAACCAATTCATATTTAATCAACTCTATCATAAAATCATATAGCTACAATGTGATATACAGCGCTTTCAATTTGCGGATCTGCTGCCCGGAAAAGGGGATTCAGTTTCTCTCCAACTTGACGGACTGCCATAAAATAGTAAGAATAGAATGACTGCGGAGTTTCGCTTACCCTGCTTCAATATTCCGTAAATATTACTCGCGAGGTGAAAGCCATGATGGTCGGGCCGGATAAAAACAAGCTTTACCCCAATGAGAATATTAAAACTGTATGTTATATCCGCAATCTTCCAGCCAGGGCAAATGTGGAAATCGGTGACTATACCTACTACAGTGACAATAACGACAGCCCGGAGCATTTCTACGAACACATTCTGCACCATTATGAATTTTTGGGCGACAAATTGATCATTGGCAAATTCTGCGCCATTGCAGAAGGTGTTACGTTCATTATGAACGGTGCCAATCACCGCATGGATGGACTAACAAGCTATCCCTTTAATATTTTTGGCGGCGGCTGGGAAAAGGTGACACCTACGCTGGACCAGCTGCCTTTTAAAGGAAATACCGTAATTGGCAATGATGTCTGGATCGGCCAGCAGGTTACAATTATGCCGGGGATCACGATTGGGGACGGTGCCATTATCGCTTCCAATTCAACCGTAACAAAAAATGTAGAGCCTTATTCCATTGTCGGCGGTAATCCAGCCCGTTTAATTCGAAAACGCTTCAGTGATAAGCTGATCGGGCTGCTGTCCAAAGTGCAGTGGTGGAACTGGGATGAGCACAAGCTTTTTCAGCATTTAGAGCTGCTGGTATCGGGCTGTGACGAAGAAGAACTTCAAAGACTGCTACAGGAAGATTAATTGGGAAAAGGGGGATCAGAATGCACAAGGAGTCGGTTTCGCTGGATTCTTATGAAGAAATGGCAGAATACTATCTCAACTATGTGGACAAAAAACCTTATAATGCTTACTATGAACGGCCAGCTACCTTATCCCTGCTGCCGGATGTGGAGGGCAAAAGCGTAGTGGATGCAGGATGCGCGGCTGGCTGGTATAGTGATTGGCTGCTTGGCAAAGGTGCTTCCGTTACCGCGCTCGATTTCAGCCCCAAAATGATCGAAATGACCCGGAGAAGAGTTGGCAACCGGGCCAAACTTGTCTGTGCGGACCTGAATGAGCCCCTTGATTTTATCGGGGATGACTCCACTGACCTGGTGATTTCCTCGTTGGCACTGCATTATCTGAAAGACTGGACACTCGTTATGCGTGAATTCCACAGAATCCTGAAACCGGGCGGGTTCCTCGTTTTTTCCGTTCATCATCCGTTTATGGATTATACCGTATTTCAACGGGAGAATTACTTCCTGACTGAATTACTGGAAGATGATTGGGATGTCAATCACGTCAAAGTGAAGGTTCAGTTCTACAGACGGCCTCTAAATGCGATTATGTCCGCTGTACTTCACGCTGGCTTTATACTCGAAGAGCTGCTGGAGCCTATGCCGACGGAAGAATTCAAACAAGCGCTGCCTCAGTCATATGAGAAGCTGCTGCGCAAACCGCAATTTTTATTTATCCGGGCAAGAAAAGCCTCCGAATACTGATGCCATTATTGTTTGTGAAAGGCATGGGGATTAACCACCTGTGGTTGTCCCCCCTCAACTCCACTTCTACACTTTCCGTTTTGCGATTGCCCGGTAGTTGTCGGTCACGGCGACAGGTATACTTCCTTTGAGATAAAAGCGGTCTCCCACTTTCCACGTGTGGCTGCCCTTGTTTTCTCTGCGCATATAGACATAGTTATACGGGGATGTGGCATAGGTACGATACCCTTTGGCGCTGCATCTGCGTAAAAAAGCAACATCTTCCCCCAGCGAACGATCCGAAAAACGCACCTGCCTCGTCACTTGTCTGCTGAACAGCAGCGTTCCCCCCTGCACAAAATCCGCAGCTTTATTCTTTTCTCTGGGCGATCTGATAATGAGCCGTTTGGTGCCTGACAGATACACAAGACAAGCATGTTTTCCGACGATATCACTTTTGGTACGCTTGAGCGCATTCATCTGCTCCTTCAAATAGTACGGGGAGTAGTAATCATCATCATCAAACTTGGCGATAAACGGGAAACGGGCTTTGGCAATCCCACAGTTTAGACATTGTCCGAGCGAAGTTTTTTCGGGTACCTTATATACCGAGATATTGGGATAAGCGCGTATTTTACTTTGATACTGCTTCAGATTCATGCTGTTTCTGTTAAGTATAATGATTAATTCTTTCGTTTTGTATTGCTGGCTTCTAAAGCTGCCTAACAGATTATCAAAAAATTGCGGGCGGTTGGTGCACACGATGATTGAAACGCCGTATGGATCGGCTGCTTTTCCCAAGGCCGTTCTCCCCTCTCCTGTCGTCCATTCAACATATGAGCAGGAACAAGCTGCGGTTCGGGCTTATGGTTTGTGATTTTATTCGCTACACTAAAATGATTATAATGATATACCAATATATGTAATATGAATTCATTGATTCACAACATATATTAAACAAATGGATGGGAGACTCTGAATAATGTTACCTATGGCAGAGTTAGAAGATAAACGGCCTTACCCGATCAATCTGTTGATTGTTCTGCTCACAGTCGCTTACCTTGCTTATGCGTTTCTTACTTCCAATAATTACGGTAATCTCACCGTCTCGCTGGAACATGACTTCTCCAATATCCTCTATCAAAATAAAGATACGACAACGCTCTATTTATATTATTATGACGATGGGCTGGAAAAGCCGGTGATCGTGTATTCCCTAATCATTATCGTGACATCGCTCTTATTGCTAGTCAGTTTCCTGATCCGCAGAACGCTCAGCACCTTTCTGCTATTATGCTTTTATGTATTCAGCTTCTTCCTGATGGCCTTTCCTTATTACCATCTAAGAATGACTGGAGATTACATGTTCTTAACAAGCCTGCACTTTTTATTCCTGACCAGCTACGTGAATGAATACAGCTTGTATTACTTCATACCTTACTATGCAGTCTTAATTGGACTGACCTTATATTTTATAGTCAGCCAATTGCCGCTGCGGCAATTACGTGCTTCCCGGTCCCGCTAAACGCTCTGAAGTGTGTACTGCAAATTACAAAAGCAACCCCGCCTGGTGGCAGGGTTGCTTTTGTATGGTTTCTTGCTTTTCACATTTTAGTCCAATCCATGCTCTTTACGGATATTGTACATGCCTGTAATCAGCAGCTCGGACGGATCACGGTTCAGCTGCAAATGGGTTAGCAAGAAATGAAGCGGAATCGCGCATACGTTAGGGCCATCAGTAATGGCCGGGAATCCGGCTTCCAGGACCGGGCCATGCTCCGGGTTCAAGGCAAGCCCCGCGTGAATTTGCTCAGGAGCAAATTCTTCACGAATAGCTTCGATGCATTGCGGAACCAACACGTTGTCGATGACTGCTTTTGCTTCTTCCTCGTTTGCAGGCGGTTTGGGAAGATCCTTGCCTCCTGGAGTCTTCATCAGCTCGTGGAAGAAAGAAGCCATCCAGATTGCAGGATCATTACCCGACTGAAATCTTGCGATCAGCTCGCGAAGGAAAAACCCGCAGAAATAGTCATTGTTCGACGCATCCTTAACACGGTACACAAACACCGCACCGTAAGCCTCCAGCTGCGACACTTGTCCTTCCACTTCATTAAAGCTCATTTTCAAAGCTACGAGGCCGTTATGATGAACAGCGTTCAGAAGCTCGGACCAATTCTCGGCAGACATATTCTCTTGATTGCCTTCTACTTCCTCGTTTGTTGGTTCATTCGTTGTCTCATTATTCATTGTCCAATTCACCCCACTTCCTATCATACCATTCAGCAGCTTGGGAGACTATCGGTACCGATTAAGAGCACGCGTGTTTTGAAAATTGTCACTTATAAGCGCCCCCGTCCTCCTGCTGCTAAAGGTCCTGTTTATTCTGTTATTTTCTTCAGTTTCGAAGGGTTGTTGATCTTATACTTTACAGGATGCTGGGTGAGCTTCTTGGCAACCACCTTTGCTTCAAAAGAAACTTTATCCCCGACCGCAAGTTCAAGTTTCTTCAATGTGGCGCTGTGGCTGGACCAAACTTCCCCGAGCTCCAGCTCGTGGCCTTCTATAGCTACCTCATCATAAATGATGACTTCATCATCATTATCTGAAAAGTGGTTGGGCACGGTGGTAAACTCTTTGACTGTAGCGGACATTTGCAGTTTCTCTTCAGGCAGTTCAAGCGCTGCTTTCTTTTTCGCTTTCTCCTGTTTCTTCAAGGGTTCCTGCGGTTTTTCCTCTGTCTTCACACCGGCAGCCGGCGGAAGTGGTGTTGGTTCGATTGCCGCTGGTTCAATTACGGTTTCTTCACTTACCGCTTCATTGCCAGCTTCATCCGCTCCCTCTGTCACCTCAACTTCAGCAGCTGCTGCTGATTTTTGTCCAAAACCGGAGGTCTGCATCTCCTTTAAATAAGCAGGGTGAATGCAGTGCTGCTGCTTATTCTCAAACTGTATCACTACAGTCATACTATCGACGTACCCCACAATTTCACAAGGCAGCGTGATACCGTTTCTCTTGTACTGATAGGTCTTCACCCGTGTTGCTGTACTCGACAAGAGATTCCATTCCTTGCATTTGTTTATCAATTCATCTTCACTGTCAAATTCCTGCAGCTCTATAGGTCCAATTGCGAACGAATAGGTCATCTAAATTCTCACCTCTCCAATCATTGTAACTTATTATCCCACATTTCCAGGGTCAGCTCAAAACGGATGGCTCGGCGATAGCCGATTCCCCCCGCAACACAGGTATCAGAAAATGATAATTAATTCATTGACGGGTGGTAAAATATAACTTATTATCAGCGGGTAAACTGGCATCAGCTTTCTTCAAACTTTTACACGTTTAGTATAAATCCCTTAAAGGAGAGAATGTATGCTGAATCCACAATTATATTTGAATGGTGATTGCTGCAAAGCTATCGAACTTTATCAAAAGGCTTTTAACGCCACTACAGATTCCATCATGTATGCTCCCGACAAGGAGCCCCAGAAATTTGTCATTCACGCGGAAATGCATATTCTCGGCCAAAGGGTTATGTTCAGCGACTACGGCGGCAACAAAGAACATTCATCCGATTCTATCTTAGAGCTGGTTGCTACCTTTGATAACGAAAAAGTTCTGCGGGAGGCCTATCAGATCATGAAGGATGGAAGCACCACAATTACGCCTATAGGTCCGGTATTCTTTAGTCCAAGTATGGTCCAATTTGTGGACAAATTTGGCGTTCGATGGTGTTTTATGGTGTAAGCTCCAAAACTCTCTCTATTCTTCCTTGATAATAACATTAAAGTTGACGATAAGAATAAGGTACTATAAATTAAAAAGAGAGGAAAATTAAACCTCATTTAAAGTACATAGTCAAAATAAACCAAGCGATGAATTAGGAGGATTTAATATTTATGCATATTTCAAAAAAAGCATTCGTTTCTACCATTCTGGCAAGCGGATTGTTGTTCGGGGCTGCCGGTGTCTATGCTGCTGACGGGATTTCTTTAGTCAAAGCTTACCTGAATAGCACAATTAAGTTTACTGTAGATGGAGCTTCCTGGACTCCTAAAGATGCCAGCGGAAACAAAATCTCCCCTCTGGTCTACAACGGATCTACTTATCTTCCCGCCAAAGCCGTCGGTGAAGCGCTGAATGCGGAAGTCCTCTGGAACAGCGGCAGCAACACCGTTGTCATTTCAACCACTGGTGGCGCCAATGCCGGTATCCCTTATAATGATGCTGCTCCTAGCACACCATCAGCGAGTGCTCCAGCAGCCAGTGCTCCAGCAGCCAGCGCTCCAGCAGCCAGTGCTCCGGCAGCCAGCGCTCCGGCAGCCAGCGCTCCTGCAACTCAGACGGCCAGCACACCGGCTGGTTTGATTACACTGCCTGTGAATCATGATCTCAATGCCTCAGGTGACAAATACAAATCCGTAGGATTGGCATTTATCCAATCCTACGGCAAGGCCGTTAGCTCCGGTTCAACTGCCGATTACGATGCCCTGGTGGATAAATATGTGATCGATGATTTAAATGACTATGACATGGGCTACAAAAAAAGAGCGAAGGAAAACTTCGCCAAAACTGTCCAAGCCTTTGTCAAAGTCAATGAAAAAGATATTCTTACGAAATATGCAGCTATTCTAAAAAATGCAACTATCGACGGTGTAACGTTAGACAAGACATACTCTGATAAAGGGGCTACTTATACTACTTTGGCCTATGAAGTTGACTTGCCCGGATTCTTCATCTCTAGTTTCAGTGTCTTTATGGAATTTGAACTAGACAAGAAGACCAACACGTTGTACCTCAAAGCCGTCAATATGTAATTTGCATTATAATCCATTGAGCGGGGATCCCCTCTAGCAAATAATTGGAGACACTATGGTTGATCCGATGTATTTCTAGGGGGGTTCCCGCCTTTTTATTGGGATCTGGCAACACGAAATCCGAGATCGTCAATGGAAAATGTAGGGTGACTGCGGCGGCGGCAGGTTGCTCCACAACCTCTGGCTTCTTCCGCCCAGCTCCCACCACGGAACACCCTGTAGGAACCGTATATTTTCGCATCATATTGATCCCAGCACCACTCCCACACATTTCCCAACATATCATGGAGCCCCCATGCATTCGGCTTTTTCCCGCCTACCTCACGGACCCTCCCTTCTGAATTCCCTTCATACCAGGCAACCTCATCAAGCTCACCGTATTGATACCCGGAAGTTCCTGCTTTACATGCATACTGCCATTCCGCTTCTGTAGGCAGACGGTACCCAGTTGCTCCCCAGTTACAGACAACACTCTCGCCGTCATTACTAACCGAGTAACATTCTTTTAGACCTGCATGCTGAGACAGCAAATTACAAAAGAGGATCGCATCATGCCAGGAGACATTCACTACCGGAGTCTGAAGATCGGCAATCTGAAGATCGTCAATAGGTCCGGATGCACCCGGCAATATCGAGACATATAGCTCTTTCGTAACAGGAACCGGCGCAAGCCAAAATGATTTCACCTCTACAGCCCATGAGGTCTTTATCCGATCATCCCTTAATGTAATTTCTCCTGCAGGAATTTCCACCATAGGAAAACCGGTATGATTGTGCTGCGCTTTTGACAACTGAGTCCCTCTCCCTCCCGGTCTATTTTCACTTCAGCATGCTTAACTTTTCAATCGCTTGTTGTTCGGTTGGCATGAATAAGAAGTCATTCCCACGGTTACATTCATAGATGAAATCTTTAAGGCTTTGACTGGTATATATAGAAAAATCACCAACCAGCGCAAGCTTCACTTGATAATTAATGAACTTCTGCAGGACCTCGCCAGCCAGGCGTGTTTTCAAGTCGAAAAAGCTGTCGCTTACATTGGATTGGTTCAGAACAATACGGTCACAGTCCGTTTCATATCGTACGGTAGCTATAAAATCCAGCGCTGACTGCACATCCCCAATTAATACCTCGCTGCTGCTCACAACAGCAATATCTACTCCACCTGCTTCTACCTTCGCTACATTCATAATTGTCCTCCTAATATTGCATATTCAATGCTTGGTGAACCTTCTGACATAATCCTCGCAAATGTACCGGTTGTCTTCGCTGCGGCTTGGCGGTATGTCCGCTACTCTGAAGAAGCTTAGTCCTACTACCATAGCCAGCAGCCCATAGGCAGCGCTTTGCGCATCCTCTACAGTCATTTGTCCCGCCTTGTTGCCGTAATCAAAGATCTTTGCGATGCCATGGACATCAGCCAGATAACTGCTGGACACAACTTCCTGTAAATTACGGTCCAAGACAGCTTTCGAAAAAAACTGAATAAACAGCCTGCCTTGAGCTGAATAAGGAATATGCATCTTTTCAATTCCATCCAGCTGCGATACATTAATCTGCTCTCCCGTGTCATTACGTGCTGGCGGTAAGATATGCTTCAGTGTAACGTCGAGCATATCCCCGGCTGTCATGGTGTTTGCAATTTCCGCTTCAATCTTTAGGCCATAATAGGCCAAAAACGACTTAAACGCTTCGATCGTCAGGTTATCCTTGTTCTTAAAATAATAGGTGACCACTCCCTTTGAGCAGTCTGCAAGCTCGGCAACCTTATCCAGAGTCATGCCATCCATTCCATAAATGCTGATACAGGTTAACGTGGCGTTGATAACCTCAGCCCGGCGAGTGGGTTCCATTCCTAGTTTGGGCATATGTTCTCCTTGCTTGTTTTATTTATACTGAACAGTCGGAATAAATAAATTGTACTTAATGATTTAGCATTTTGTCAAATCCTGGGGTATCATGAGTTAAATATTCAGCTGGACAAATAGAAAGAGACCGCAATCTCAAGGAATGCGGTCTCTTTCCTAAGCCTGCGGTCATTGATCGATTATTTTTTTATCGCATGGAGATAATGAATCGTCTCAAAAGCAGACAAATAATCCGTCCGGTGACTGAAGAAACGGTCATTGATCTCAGCCGGTGATAGATGCTCGTAGATTAGTAAGCCTGCGCTCTCCAGCAGCTTCTCGATTTCCGAATACGTGAAGCCTGATTTCATCGGTTCTCCCCCGGCTGAAGCCATTTTCACCATATTATCAACTCTATTAGACATCCCTTTTTCCTCAAACAGTCTGTCGTCTGCATAATCAAGGACTATTGAGCTGCCTGACGGGACGTTAGCAAATAAATGATGGATCAAGTTCGAAATTTCTTCTTTCGTTAAATAATAAGAAACTCCCAACAGGCTAAAGAACGTTTTTGTGCTGTCAAATCCCGCCTCTATCAGATGCTGATAAGAAAACTGTTTGGTAAAGTCCATAGGAACAAAATGAAGATTTCTCGGGATTGTTAAATTAGCCTCATCCAACCTGTTCTTCTTCAATTCCTGTGTAGCCGGATGATCAACCTCGAAAATTCCCACGCTGTTCTCCAATTCCGGATGCCTGAAACAAAAAGTATCTAGCCCGGCTCCAAGGATAACGTACTGCTTTAGTCCGAGCATCGCTTCATTCAGGAATACATGTTCACAATAGGCAGCCCGTGCCAAAGGCGTTGGAGAAAGCTGGACTTGTGTAATCCATTTTAAAATTTCATCCGGGTCTTCTTGATATTTTTGAGCAATCTCTTGGTTAAAAAAGGATATGCCTTGGATCATATTCTCGCTGATGTCTGTAAATTCTTTTGCCGTAATTAAATCTTTAGCTATAAAATCATCGAAAATTTTGGGTGCGTCATATTTACTATGATAGGCTCGACCAAATGCTGAGATTAAGGAAGTTAAACTGGACTCATTTGTCTTCATACAATCATCCTCCGCATAAACAAAAATAAGACTCCCCCTGGCCAGGAGAATCTTATTATAAACGTTAAATTCAGATATGTAAATTATAGCATAAAATAAATATTTTGTCAATGATAAATCTGATCACCATTACTTCAGCCGATGGTATTGTGCAATTAATTTCTCTTCAGACTTTGCGAAAGATGTTCCCATCGCACTGCTCCTTTCCCTTCTCTCAAGTTTTTAAGTTTAATCTATCTAGCAAATTTGATTATTGATAAAGAGCATCACTAAATACGGCAACAATGCCCATGTATAACTCCGTAAGTATAGTACTATCTGGATCCTTGTTATGAGCAGCTTGACTTACACCTGTTGTGTAAAGGTAGAACAATTGATACGCCAAAGGTTTAGATATTTCATGTCTTCCTTTAGTGAATTTTCTTAGTGCCTCTAAAAAACCCAGTAGTTCTCTTATACTTTCATCCGGCAACTCCCTATTCGTTCTTATATACAGAAGAATATTTAATATGAGAGTTGATATTTCCTTTTCCAATTGAATTTCATCACTCATAGAATCCACCCCACTTTGCAGGAACTGGAATCAGGTCACCTTCGTTCAACGTGGAGTTGATCATTCTTTGGTTTGCCAAGTCATATACAGTCACAAGAACACCGTTCAGGAAAACCGCGGATCTCATGCCGTCATCACTCCAAAGAATTTCAATAGCCTCACTATCTAATTGGAGATGGCCAGAATAACTGAATAAAACATCATTGCACTGCTGTACCAAAGTAATCTCATTCTCAACTAAAGACAATACAGTCCTCACTTCGGAACGGGTGTCTTCGACCTCGATAGCCCATTTCCCACCAGGAGACATCTCCATCTTAAGTATTCGTCCAGGTAAAACTGATGTATTCAAATCCAGCCTCATATTTGACATCATAATGTTCATCAAAATTCCCATGGCGTTTATAGCTCTGTCGTTCACAAATATCTCATTGTTCTCTATCCTGATCCTTTTAGACCCGGTTACTTGTGCATCTCCACTCAAGCAGTAACCTTTTGGCCCAAAGACCTTTTGAACCAAATAAACCAGCCATTCCACAATATTAACCGTTTGTTCACTGGAGTTCCACATGATTTGCTTACGATCTTTGGTTGGTTTCCA
Source organism: Paenibacillus sp. FSL M7-1046 (assembly GCF_038007405.1). Taxonomy (NCBI): domain Bacteria; kingdom Bacillati; phylum Bacillota; class Bacilli; order Caryophanales; family Paenibacillaceae; genus Paenibacillus; species Paenibacillus sp. FSL M7-1046. The sequence goes on from NZ_JBBOXB010000001.1 coordinate 7,392,156, forward strand.
GTGCAACCAGAGGTCCGGTTGGCAACTGGGCGGAGTGTTATAATCAACAATGGATAGATCTACCCTCTGTCCAGACTCTGGAAAATCTAATGGATTATAATAAAATTCGCCGTCAACCCCCATATCTTTACCCGGAACCATACTAGAAAGTATCTTGACATCTCTTTTCATTCTTCTTGTTTTCGCAAGGCCTTCCACTAAATGATAGGTCTCTTCATCCAGTTGTCGGTCAAAGTTTATAGCTATCTTCACCATACTTCCCCTCCCAATCGAACAGAACAGCACCCTGAATTCATTTGTGGCTATAAAAAAAATTCAATGTACTGAAACATTTCGTCCTACGCCTACTGCTTTGTTTTGAATTTGGTGCAATAGACTGCTAAGGCTCTATTCACAGTCAAGGGATTCTGACTAAAGATTCATTGAATAAATTCTTGTTCTCACTTAATATAATTCGACACATGATCAATTTTCCCATTTTTCTAATAAAAACAAGTCTCCCTCTTGGTCCAATATAAGTTCTCCCTTATCAGTGTAATAAGTAATATTACCATCACCATAATAAAAGTTCACATATTGATTATCTTCATATAGGCTTATTTCCTTAAGGGTTTGAGGGTTTAAATCTGTGCTCATGGTACTTTCTTCTATCCAATCAATATCAGATAAAAAGCTTTCATCTGAACTTTTGCTCAGCTTATAGAAAACAGGCTTCTCTTCAGCTTCATCACCAAATTTAATGGAACTTGAAGTGAAAACAATTTCTGTTCCAATTAACTCTTTGATATCTTGCGCATCATTTTTCGAACCACCCACTCCATATGCATAAATACGGTCAATTTTCCACTTTCCCATTAATTTTTCTATTAGTTCAGAATTGGATTTATCGGGAATAGCAGAGGAAGAACTAGCGATATTTGTATCTGGAGTTGCTATACGTGAAATATTGCCTTTCTCTGTTCCGCATGCTGTGATTAAAACTAAAATTATAATCAAAACCACAATCATTGATAAATATCTCATACTTTCCGCCCTTTATTTGGTTTAGCAACCACTTGCGATTACTTTATTGTAATTCCTCGAATAATCTCTGTTTATAAATAGAGGTCATTAATCATATCTGCGCAAATATAGTCCTGGTAATTTCCTTACACTTGCTTTCACCCACAATGTTATGGTATAAGCCGTGACTACTTTGTATTACAACAATAAGGAGAATCCTATTATGTCAGTACGACTTAGCTTAAAAGAAATTCTAGTCGCAAAGGAATCTCACAGAGGGAGCTAGCCTGACTCATGAATGTCAGACCAAACACTCATCTCTGCTCTGATAAAGTCAATGCCGCATATTTTAAGACCATGGAACAGATTTGCAAAATGCTCAACATCAGCTTACATGCTATTGATGGAAGTGTTTGTGTTTTTTAATGCTTAAATTATCAGTGGATTGTATTTTTCATCCATAACATATTCAGGTGGCCCATCAAGATGTAATAATCCATTTTTTTAGTAGAACTGGTAATTCATTATAAGCAGGATCTTCTTGATCCACTCCCCACCAATTCAATAACACATGCGTCTGCATCACGAACATCATCAATTTAAAATGTTCTTATCTCACGGTCTTTAATGTGACCAATCAATACACGATCTGTAGCAGGATCGTGCTTAACAAAAAACTACCAATAACAGCCTTGTTAAAAGCTACCACCATTGTATCATTACCTTGCCACCCGTTTAGGTAAAGCGGTTAGAGGATTATGATAAAAGATTATTATTTCTAATATTTGCATGTGCGTACAGGCATATTAAGGGAATTTCATACGAAAATGATGAGGATTAAGTCCCTTCAGGACTTACCGCCCGATTCAATCGGCACTGTGTGGCAAAAGTATGAAAAGACCTTAGGATAAATTTCCCAAGGCCTCACGTTTATCACATTATTTCTAAATCAATCCCTATATCCTGAAATCTATCTATAACCTTTCGTTCTTTACTTCCTGTACTATGAAATATAATCTTAAACGGTGTTGGAGATGTCTTCATAGCTCCGAAGTCCCTTCCCTTTTCCCATTCATAAGTTGTATTCTTCAATATATTTAAGAATGTATCTAGATTTTCATTGGTTAACTCTAAAAGAGCCTCTGAATTACTAATGAATAATACATAAGCCTCAGCATTTAACCAACTAAGATCGTTTATACACTCTTCAAAAGCATCCCAATTCTCTCCGAAGTACCAAGGAAACTGAAACACTGCAGAAAACTCATCAAATAGTTTTTCAACCGTAGTACATTTTGTTCCCCGCACCAGTTTGGCTATTAATTTTTTATTATTAACCTTTGTACAATCCCATAGTAAGTTTGTAAAATCTGATGGGTCTCCTGTTTTAATGTAGAAGTGAGGTTGACCTAAAGTCACATCTAAATTGTTATCAATCATATACTCAATGACCTCGTCCCTACTTAATTTTAACAAATGCTTTATAATGATCATTTGTATAGTATACTGTGCCGTCATCACCTGTCACGAGCCGCTCTGCTCCTCTATTGTTCCATAAAAAACATTCAATTGCTTTACATAATTATGAATTGAAAAGTATATATTGAGAAATACCTTCTACAAAAACAAAAAAAACACATTGAGCTTTCCACACTCAAATGAGGTCTAATTGGGGGAAGCATCTAAAGCTATCCTCTTAAACTGCTTACCTTTGATTTCACTACAGATCTGCCCAATTAAGACTCTTATCTCACGTAATCGCGATGTTCAAGTCAATTATTTATTGCCATATTGCTTTTATTACTTTTCTCAAGTCATGATGATTTTGGGGATCATATGTAAGGAGTAACTTGTATAGTTAGGGTATAATCGTCAATACTTGAACGAGTATGTACATTCATATTTAGAGGAATTTCATATGAATCTAATGAGAGTAAACTTCCATTTGAGACTGCCGCCCTATTCATTCGGCACTGGGTGGGGAGTAAAAAGAAGGCCTTGAGAATTTCGTCCCTCAAGGTCTTTAAATATCGCTTATTATTTCGGCTACCATAAGTCATCTAAATATATAAAAAATATTAAGCCTAGGTAGCCTGATACAGTTTAAGTCCTTGTCATTAATCTAGGTCTACCCTTGTTTGTTCCTCCTCACTCGACAAGTATTGAATGTTATCGTATTCCCATCTCAAATGTCGGTTAATAGCCTTCCCCACTTCATCCTAAGTAGGACGGATACAATCCTTTAAAATCTTATTTACTTCTAGTTCCAACAAAGCTAGGTCAAATTTATTAACAATGAATGTTTCCCTTCCATTAAAAAGATTATTTCCACTTAAAAATTTCGCCAGATATTCTGGTGAAATCACTTGGAAATGAAAGCAGTCCGCACCCTTATCATTTTCTTCTGAAACATAAGCTGTTACTCTCACATTAAAATCAGTCTGCTTTTCTGGGTTTCCAGCAAAATCAATACCTTTAAGCACAGGTATTATCACACGAATTCCACCTTTCAAATCATTTAACTTTTATGTGGAAATTTCCACCAATATTATTTTCTTCAATTCTAGTGATCCATCTTTCTTATAGCCATATCTAGCAACAAAGTTTCCATCTTTGCTAATATATGTTGTATACCCATTTTTGGCAACGCCTGTAGAATAGCCGCCACAACAATGGTCATAGATTATATGTGTGCGTACAGTCATATCAGGGATATATCATACTGAGGTAATGAGGGTTAACTTCACTCTGGTTCTGCCGCCCGACTCACTCAGCTCTGGGTGGGGATAAAAGAAAGACCTTGAGGATTGCAGCCCCCAAGGTCAAAGTCTTTGTTTATATCGACTCGTCATAGTAGAATCTGCGATGACTTTTATTAGTCAATGCAGATTCTTTTAGGTTCTTTCTATTCGTTTATTATTTTTAAATCAAACAGTATACTATGTTTTGATAACTGGACTAATACATATTCTCTACAACTTTATATTGCACACTTATCAAAAGTCGACGTTGTTCAAATTCCTCTTTAATCTTCTACGAACTTTGCATGATACCAGTGATCTGATATCTTCTTTAACTTAAAGTACCCTTTTGTATAAGATAACTTGTTTAAAAATTTAGGCTTATGTTCATCTTTTCTGTATATCAATGAATACTGACCATTTTCGATTTCAAATTCTACTTGGTCTTTATAAACTCTGATAACAGATAAATAAGCCATATCACCTTGACGAAAAGCTTTTGCCACAATTTTCTCCAGAGATCTTTTCTCTTTTTGGCTCATCGGTACTTCAACGATATCTTCACTGTTGACACTTTCATAACTTAAATTGACTGTTCCATCAGGATTCTCATTTACAAATATATAAGAGCGCATCATTTGACCCTTGCTAAACTCACGATAAGCCAAATCCGCTATAGTCTGGAAATCGCTTTTATAGGTATCAAAATCTTTTACTTTGTACTCCCAAGTTGACCACAGGAGAGTCCCTAGTAAAAATTTACAACCACCTAATAATAGACTAATTGAAATGATGGCTATCAATACCGATTTAATTAACGATTTAATTTTTTTTATTTTTGTTAATTTCATTCATTCAATCAATCCTTTCTTAAATAGTTTCTGGGAATATTACTGTTAAAACTTTTCATCAAACTCAACAATAGTTTGAAAAGGTTTATGTCTTCCATTTAATGCTGAATAATGCTGCAAAATATACCATGACCGTAAACCTACCCATTTTCTTTGTTGAGTTACGTCCTCTTCATCCAAACCGAAATTATCCCAAAGCTTAAAATGTAATGTCCCACTGTAAGTAGATCCATTTGTATTAACTGATGATAATTCAATACTATTCCCCTCAAAACCATGAATTGTAATTCCAAAACCGTTTATTTTATCTAAGGTTCCGTTAAAAGAAGGTTGATTAATAGTACCCTTCATTTCACGTACCATTAAACTATTATTTCTATCTGCTGCATCATATTTTAATTTGGATGTATCACCATTATACTTCTTCAACAACTTCTTGACCGTCTTCTTGATTTCGCTAACATACTTCTTTATAACCCCTTTATTGTGCACTTTATTTGTCAGCGTGTTGTTTCTATATGGAGTGCCTGTTCCAGACATGAAATGGTCAACCATATCCAATGCGATATCTTCCATATCCCCTGTAGAAGTGCTTCTAACTAAAGTTTCAAAATCGCTTCGCCAATGATCTTCATCCTTATTCTTGAAATTACTTTGATAATACCAGGCACTTAATATATCCTCTAGTTGATTTTTAGACTTATCATTGTATTGCATGTCCTCAGGGTTCTTTCTTATTTGCGTTTGATAGATTAGCAATGGCACTTCACCGCCAAAACCTCCACCCCAAGCAGCATAATGTCCACTTGGATCAGTATATATCAACGGATTATTACTAACATATGCATAAAGATTCAAACTAAGCGGATTATTAATATCCCCTTCATACGTATCCTCATTTATAAACCGCCCAATACTAGAGTCAAAATCCCGCGCCTGCGCATGGGAGTAGCCACTGTAGTAATCATAGCCCAGGCTGGTGTAGCCGAACAAGTTGTCTGGACCGGACCAGTTCAGGTCGAATTTCTCCGGGTTTTCGGCTATGCCGAATTCGTCGTAACGGTATCGTGCTGACATGCTGCCGTCTTGGCCTTCCAGTCCGATCACGCTTCCCTGTGCATCACTCAGATAATAGAGTGTCTTCGGCGCTACAGCCGCCACTCCTGCACCACTGGCTCCATCAGCTGGTTCCCAATCATTACTCTCGTCTCCGCTGACCAGATAACTCATGCTGATCCGCTCTTCACCGGCTCCGTAGACGTAGGATTGCTTCCAGTTCTGGCCGTCAGCTCCGGTTGCCATAAGAGGCTGTGGAATGCTCATGGTGATGTCATTGGTAAAATAAATGTCAATCTGCCGCTTCTTATATTGCGGCTCCCAGCCATCCCGGTTCCCGGCAGGATTGCTTGAGAGATAAGCATCCTGAATAGCACCGTCACCAATGGTGGTCCGCATGGAGACCCGGTTCCCGTCACCGTCATACTTGTATGTGGTGATATCGCCGTATGCGTTGGTATTTCCGATCAGCCGGTTCGATGCATCCCAGCGGTTGCTCTCCAGCACCTGAGGGCCTGCTGCCTGCGCAACCTTCAGCAGTGCGTCAGGATTCAGGACTTTGTCTGCCCCGTATACCTCTTCCGTGACGCCAGATTCAAGATTTGCATCCGGCAGGCCGGATAATGAAGCTTCTTCAGCATCGGTTGGAATTGTTCCTGCTGGATTTAAGGATGGATTTGCAATCGATGACAGCGGATCTAATAGCTCCGACAATGCATCTGTATTGGTAACTGCATCTGCATTTGCGTCTGCGGCCCTGCCTGCTTTCAGTCCTTTTACTTCCTTATCCGAATAGACACTTTCCGGCACTGTAACCTTCTGCGCATTGGTCTTCGCCGTGAACAAGCTCAAAGCCGTTTCGCTGTCGATCCCGCTCACTTCCAGCAAATTGCCGCGCTTATCGTAGGCGTAGTCCTTGTAGTCGCTGCCTTTTTCGTAATGGGTCAGCTTGTTGGCCGCATCGTAAGTGTAGCTCTCCAAGGTGGTAATTCCGGCTTCAGTTGTTTCTTTGCCCAGACGATTGCCTACGGTGTCGTAGGAGTAGACGACCTTGGAACCATTCTGCTTCTGCACTTCAACCAGTTGGTTCAGCGCATCGTACGCATAATCCGAGATGTCTGCCGGACGCTGTGTGCCGGCCGGATTATCCTCATCGCTGCCGCCTTCCTGGCGTTCCGTGCGTATTTTGTTCCCTGCCGGATCGTAGACATAGGTCAGCTGCTCCAGAAGCGCGCCGCCCGGTGCCTGATGCTTCATCTCCAGCAGTTGTCCAACCCCGTCATAGGTATAAGTGCTTTGACCGTTGTTCGGCAGCAGCTTCTCCGTCAGTCGGCCGCCTGCATCGTACTGATAGCTGGTCGTCTGGTTCTGCGCATCCGTCACCTGCTTGATGCGGCCCAGCTTATCGTACGCATAGTTAACCACCGAGTTATCCGGATAGATCACTCTGCTGCGCTCTCCGGTTGCGGTCCATTCATAACGCACGTTATTGCCGTCCGGATCAATGACCGACGTTGGCCGGTTAAGTGCGTCATAGGTATATCTTGTGTTTCCGGTACTGTCCGTCATCAACTCACGGCGTCCCGCGAGGTCATATTTGTAATTTACAGTAAGATCGTTACCGTACTTAATCTGCTCCACTTGATTGCCTTTATTATAGGCATATACGGTTGTATTACTGTCCGGTTCAGTAACCTTCTGCAGGTTGCCGTTCTTATCATAAGCAAGGCTGGTCTTCTCCTGCAGCGGATTCACTGATTCAATCACCCGGTTCAGTGCATCGTAGTGATAGGAAGTCACTGCTCCCAGGGCATTGGTTTTGTCCAGCAAGTTGCCGGAGGCGTCATAGGTGTAATGGGTGGTGCTGCCCTCCGCATTCTTCACATCTGTTAACCGGCCCAGCGGATCATACGTAAAAGCAGTTTCACGCTGATTCGCATCCACGATCTTCTCTACATTGCCTTGAGCATCATAAGCATATGAAGTTTCGTACCCGAGCGCGTTGCGTACCCGTGTACTGCGTCCCAAATCATCGTATTCGTAGGTGGTCTTCTGGCCTGCCGCATCGGTGAACCCGGTCATTAGTCCGCGTGCATTGCGGGTTACGACCGTTTCCTCATTCAGCGGATTGATTGTCCCTGCATCCAGACCTCTGCTGTCGTATTTGGTCTTCCAGATGGAATGGTTAGGGTCGATGACGGCAATCTGATTACCGTTCTTGTCGTACTGGTATTCCGTTACCCCACGTAGCGCATCTGTTACCTTCACCAGTTGTCCCAGTGCATTGTAGTCATAATAGGTGCTATTGCCCAGTGCATCCGTCTCTTTGATGGTATTGCCAGCCGCATCATAACGGTAACTCGTCTTGGCATCGAGTGGATCGGTCACACTCAGCAGTTCATTGCGTTTACTGTAGGTGTAGGAGGTGAGGTTACCCTTGGCATCCTTCCGGGTGAGCATATTTCCGTTATCGTCGTAGGTATAAGTGCTCTTCCCGCCTTCAGCATCGGTAACTTCCTTTACTTGTCCGACACTGTCGTAGCTGTAAGCCGTTGTCTCACCCGCCTTATCTTTTTGCTCTATCACGCGGCCAAGCGCATCATACGTATTGCTGGTACTATGCTCAAGTCCGTCCTTCGTGCCGTTTAACCGGTATACCTGGTAAGAGCTGACGGTCTTTGTTCCGGCTTCATCCGTTTGTTCTTCCACATTGCCATTTGCGTCAAAAGTGACCGTGCTCGTCTGGCCAAGTGCGTTGGTTATGGAAACGGCACGGTCCTTCTTGTCATATTCGACACCTTGCAGCTTGCCATCGGCATCTGCCACTTGGGTGGTGCGGTGCAGGGTATCACGTTCAATCACTGTCGTATATCCGCTCGGGTCCTTAATTTCCTGTGCGAACCCGGCAGCATCATTGATATATGCTGTTGTATGCCCTTCGGCATCGGTTATGGAGACCGGAACCCCTGCACTGTCTCTGACAATGGTGACAGTGCTGCCGAGGGCATCCGTACTTGTGACAAGATTGCCTGCGGTATCATAATCGTAGGTGGAAGGGTTGCCGAGGGCATCGATCTTCTCAACCGGACGGTTCAAGGCGTTATAACGTGTGAGGGTGGAAGTACCATTCTCATCTGTCAGCTGAGTAACATTGCCGCGCTCGTCATATGCCAATTTCTCTTTATTGCCGTTAGCGTCTGTGATCGCGGTTACCCGGTCACTGCTGTCATAGCTGTATTTAACGATCGAGCCATTCGCCGCTTGCCGCTGAACGACTTGGAAATTATTATTCCACACATAAGCAGTATCTTGATCAAGCGCATTGGTCCACGTTGTCTTATTCGCAGTAGTAGCAATGGAAGAGGCCAATCCGGCAGCACTCACCGTTCTGGCAATCCCGGAATTCACATCGCTTGCTCCGCTCTCCGAGTAGGTCAAAATGGTCTTGCCTGCTCCCACTCCCGTATGAACAACAGGAGTCTGGTTCGGAGTCATGTCTCCGCCAAGGACGAATAGACCGCCCGTCTGCACATTCAAATTATTGTTAACACTGACGTTGTCACGAACGAACAGATCGCCGCCGGACACGGTTAGATTCGCCGTCTGGTTGTTGGATACGATCCCGCCAACGACCATCTCCTGGGCGATGTTCATTTCCACCCTTGTGTTAATGGACAAGTCTCCGGCAATCAATATCCGCTGCGCATCAATGGTCAGCCCGCCGCTGTTATAGGTCAAACTGCCCGTTTGCAGCGTATCCCCCACAGTTACGGAAGAATCATTGTTGAGATGAATCGTTCCGCCGGACCACAGATTGCCGTACAAGCCTTGAACCTTCTGCACATCCAGTGCAAGCTTGGTATTGGCATTAAGTCCCTGCTTCAGAATCAGCGTACCGTACACACGCACGGTAATATCCCGGTTCGTATTCATACCATCCACGATCAGCACCACAGGCTTGTTCGGCGACCCGAATGTTACGCTTTCTTCAAGATTTAAATGACCCGAACTGACAACTGCCGGGGATGTACTGCTGGCCGCAATTGCACTTTGGATGGCAGCAATCCCGCCTGGAGCGGCAACCGCAGAAGTAATGAAGCCATCCCGTTTGTTCTCGATGGCTCCGATGCTGCCCGCCAAATAGTCAGCAATGAGCGGCTTCAGCCCGGCAACCTGCCGGTATGCAGGTGCATGAGCAAGATTATGCATCGTACCGGACAAAATCACTTCATCCGAGTCCGGAATATCCCGTCCGTTCGCAGGATTTATCCCAGTCTCGCCGCCTTCCGACACCTCTCCCCGAACTACTGGAGCTACACGCCCTTCATAGCTGGATGAACTCGTCTGCCCGTAAAAATCGGTAAAGCCGGTCACGCGTTGATGGTCATCATAGGTCACGCTCATCGTGGCGGTCCCTTTGGCATCCGTAACACTAAGCACATGGTGCTTGTTATCATAGGTAAGCTTGGTTATAGCTCCGTCCACATCAGTAATCGAGGTCAGGTCTCCAGTGGCCGGGTCATAATGAAATGACATTTGGCGGCCGGTTGGATCACTTGCAGTCATCAGTTTCCCTGCTCCGTCGTAGCTTAAGCTCAGAGAAACCCCGGCTGTACTGACCGTTGCCAGCTTCGTACCCTGGTAAGCAAATGTGATCTTATTCCCGTTCAAATCCGTAATGGACTGCAGCAGCCCCTCTGCATTGAACCGGTAGAGATCGCCTTGAGGTGATGATAGAGTATACGCCCCTGCTGACGGAGCACTCAGCGTCCAGTCCGTGCCGCGCGGTGTCAGATACTCTCCTCCCGACAAAGGTACGTACTCAAAACGCGAGCCATCCGGGCTCATCACTTCTACCTTGCCGTCTTCTACCGCAGTCAGCTTCCATTCATAGCTGTGATGCCACCCTAATCCACTTACACCTGTAAAAGGGTCACGGCTTAAATAGTTCAGGCCGAATTGCAGCGGCATCAACGCCTGCAGCGAGATTGAATCACTGGAGTAGACAAAATCTCCCCGTGCCGGATCAACCGGTGCCTGTCCGGACGGGTTCACAATCCGCAGCCGATCCTGAAGTGCCGCTTCCGTAAACTGCGGCAGATCCCCGCTGTTTATAGCCCGGCTGGTTTGCGGATTGGTCAGCAGAATGGAGGTCAGGCCGCTGATTGTTCCCGCAGAGGTTGCAGACTGGTTCAATAATGCAATGTCCTGAGCCTTCTCCTGCATGGCCTGAACAGTATCCAGCTTATAATAATAGGCTGCCAGCGCCTCCCAGCTGAGTGAAAAAGCAGGCATAGGCGCACGCAGCACTGCGAGCGGCTCCGAAACCCCCGAGTACTTACCTTCCTCTTTCGCTCTTGCCGTGATATGCACGGCTTTACCCAGCGTTATCCCGATCTGTTCACTCCATTGTCCTGCGCTGTTGACAGCAATATTAGAGTACAGCCGTTTTTCCCCACTGGACGGATAATAAAGTTCCACTTCCAGCTGGGCCCCTGGTTCAGCAGTTCCTGAAACCACAGATTGTCCTGCAGCAGCAGGTTTGATCTGCAAAGCTGCCGGAGGAGGCAATTCATCGCCTCCAAGGATTTCAAAGCTGGCGATCTGCCCGTAGTACACGCCAACACCGTTATACTCGGCAGGGGAGATACAGATGTTATAACGCCCTTCATCCAGCGGTACACCGCCGATTTTCCCGTCCCATTCATACTCATGAACGATATATTGGCCGTTAAGCTTCGTTGGATATTCACCGCTCTTAATCAGATCCCCGAGGAGCGGGGACGATCCGTCCCGCTGTGGAGTACAGAGGCTGATATTCGTTTTATGATACTCCTGACCGTTGTCGGCCGCGTTGAAGCTGAAGGAGATTTTAACCGATTTTCCCGATTCCGGGTTAAGTTCACTGGGTTCAATCCGCATATTGGTAGCTGCATAGGCCGGAGAGATGAACTTATCCAGACCTGGAAGGATGGGAATATAAGAAATGACCAGCAGCAAAGCAAGCATGAGGTTAAAACGTGCCTTCATGCTGCCGCCGCGCCACTTCCTTTTGAGCGCTCCGAATTTCATGATTTGATCTCCTATCCGTTATAAGTTAGAGTAATTTCAGCTCAGCCAGCAGCTTGTACATCACGACCGCTGCTTCTGCTCTCGTTGATGAGTCTTTAGGCTTCAAAAGCTGTCCGTTACCCTGCACCAGCTTCTTGCCCACCGCTGCAGCTACGGAATCCCTTGCCCAACTGCTAACGCTGCCGTTGTCCTTATATCCGCCCAATTCAGCTTCAAGCTTGGCAGATTCTGCAGCAGAAGCCCGGCTGCCGATAGTGCTGTCTATTGCCCGCATCAGCATCACCATCATCTGTTCACGGGTCAGCGGATCATTACCGTGAAAAAGTCCACTTTCTCCCGTTACGATTCCTGCCGCTGCAGCTGCTTCCACATAAGGGTAGGACCAGTTCGCAGCTGAAACATCACGGAAAGCCGGCGTCTCCGGCCGCTGCGGCTGCAATCCAAGAGTTGCTGCCAGCAGCTTGGTGAATTCAGCCCGGGTCAGGATCCCTTTTGGCGCATAAGCGGTTCCGTTCATCCCGTTCACAATCCCCCTAGCCCCCAGCACCTCTACAGCTTGCTGCGCCCAGTGGCCTGACATATCTGTGAATTCAGCTCCGCGCAGCATTACCGCATATAGTCCGGAAGCTGTAATTCCGGTTTGAACAACGGCGTCTTCCGCCGCAGTCACTCCGCCAATATAGTTCCATATGCCTTTTGCCGGATCGTTGCTATAGATTCCAAGCTTCTCACGGCCTGTCGTCCAAGGCGCTTCCTTCGGGTACCCTACCGTCAGCTTGGCCGGCTTCAGGAACGGAGCACTCGCTTGTACCTGCCACGCTGAACCTGCCTTCAGCAGTTTTTTGCCGGTTGCGTCGAGCAGTACTTCTTTCTCCAGCTCAGCTTGGGCCAAGCTTACAGTGGTATTGTCAGGGAAGGTTCCTGCTGAAATCTCCAGCCGTGCCCAGCCATTCAGTACAGACAAAGTACCTCCAGCACTTCCGATAACCTGACTGTCCTTGGCTCCGGTTACTACAGGGGTCTTCACTTCCGGGGCTGAACCCGGGTTCGGATCTGCGCCTGGATTTGGAACTGCACCTGGATTTGAGGTTGTCCCTGGAGCTGGAGTCGTTCCTGGGGTTGGGGTTACCCCTGGACTTGGAGTGGCTCCCGGACTCGGAGGGGTTGATCCTTCTTTCAGGTCAATCGACTCTATGTAATCATCCTTCTTGCTGTAAAGCAGTTTATCCCCGGTAATGCCGATCAGCTTCGTTCCGGGCTCTATTGCTGGCAGTGATTTCACTGCATATGTAGAAAGGTTCACTTGCTGCAATGTGGCAGCACCGTCCCTCTCCTCTTGAAAAACTGCCTGCCCTTCACCTATCGACATGAAGGCATACTGGGTTCCTCCAGGCTTCATCTCGGTGAGATCCACAGGCAGAGCAGTCAGATCCTTGATATTCAGAATCACATATTTGCTCTCGGAAGCCCCATTTTTTTGCTTAAACAGTACATCGCTGCCGTTAAAAACAAACCAGTCCACATAGCTTGCTCCGCCCAGACTAACCAGTGCACGCGTAGCTCCGCTTTTCAAATGGAGCAGACTGAGCCCCCCGTCACGGGCATTCTTATACACCACATTGCCACCGGCCAGCACCGGGAAACGTCCTTCGCCGAGGTCGGCTTCAACACCCGTAGCCAGATCATGATAGATCATGCTGCCGTAATTTTTGCGCTCGTACCAAACCACACCGACTCCATCCGTAGTCGGATTGCCATATGTGCCAGACTGTTTGTTAAGCTTTCTTCGTGTACCCGTCTCAAGATCGGCAGTGTAAATATCCCAGTTCAGTGAAGACTCCTGCTCTGTTCCTTTGTCGGCCCACACTGCAACGTTGCCGCTCACATAAGGCGCATCCTTGGCAGATGAACCCGATGTAAGAACAGTGCTGGCACCACTGGCCTGATTCATCGCGTGAACCTGCTTCACCCCGTCAGCCTCTGCTTCCAGCCATACGATCCGGTTGCCGGATACGTTATAGTCCGTTCTACCCGGATCGGTCCCGGCAGCCAAAACCTGCTTCATGCTAAGGCCTCCGCTAAACAGGCCCACAAGCATACTCACCGCCACTGCGGACACAACCGTCCGCGAAAACTTCCCTTTCTTTCTAAACCTCATTTACTTCTCTCCCCCAGCGCTATTTGTAGGCACGCCAAAAAACCAAGTGCCTTGAGCGGCCCGGCTGTCTTAACATCCTCCTTTGGATGAAGTAGACCCGTGGCTTTGCGTCTCCGACTTTCGTACGGATTTGCCTTTGTTTCAAACTCGGTTTTTTCTGTCCCGTTATGGGTATGCAGGTGTGACTTTAGTTGTACAGGACTCTTTCTTTATCGGAATTTATCCCTATAAAATTAATAAGTTCTAGTTCTCCCTTACTTATATACCTTTTCCTTTTTTCGGAAATAGGTCTCGTTCTTCGGCATGTGTAAAGATTTAAAACAAATTTAGAAACAAAAAAACGGCATCTCTGCCGTTTAATTGTGTTATAGACTCTCAGGATTCGAACCCAGGCCTTATATAAAGGATTTCACTAACTACTCCTGCTTTAAATGCTTGGCTGCGGCTGCAGGTGCAAACAGTGAGCTTGCAAGCAGAGCTACCGTTCCTTTATACACTGCGTGCGACGCTGCGACACTTCCCAAATGTCCTCCTATGTGCAGGTGAATCACTCCGTGAAGAGAGGACCAAATCGTACCTACAATAAATTCCGCATTTGAATCACCAGCAATTAGGCCTTGCTCTTGAGCGCTGACAATCACGGACAACAAGCGCCGCATAGCAGTAACAGTGCCTTTCATGCTCTGCTCATCCGGTTTGAAATCTGCAAATGCTCCCCCAAACATCAATTTATAGTAGCTGGTATAGCGCTGGCCAAATTCCCAATACACTTCTGCCAGATTAATTAAATACTGCTGCAGATCCTCTGACTGTGAAGCACTCTCAAATTCGCTCGAGAGTATTTTGCAGCCCTCCAGATATAATTGCTGGGCTAAACCTTCTTTATTAGCAAACAGACTGTAGATGATCTTGGTCGAGCAACCCATCTTCTGAGCTACTTTTCGCACGGTGACAGCTTCCGGCCCTTCTTCCTGAAGAATAAAGGCTGCTGCATCAACTACGAGTTGACGAAGACTAGCTGTGTTCTGTAAGCGGGCTTCCTGATAGGTTGTCAGCTTTCTATTGCTTGCGTCAGCAAAATTGTTAGGTTCATTCAACTTAATCGCCTTCTTTAGTTATGTTGTTATTCTCGGGAAACGCAGTTTCCAATCATATACCACGCATTCTATACAGTCGATTCCACAAAGTCAATCCTACATACACATATCTTCTTGCAAATTTTTAAAAAGAAGGTTTGACTTTCTCCAGCCAGCAGGTTACTATGATTTCAACAGGAAACACCGTTACCAACTAACAAGCTAATATTGCTTTGGGCACTGCTTTTAAAGTAATTTTTTTTGCTCAATCGGTAACATCGTTTCCTAACGAATACATCGTTTTAATAGGAGGAGTAATTATATGAATATTCAAGGAAAATGGTCGCTAGTCACGGGTGCCTCTTCCGGCATTGGCGAACAATTTGCAATACAGCTGGCTAAACAAGGAAGCCATCTGGTTCTCGTAGCCAGATCTAAGAACAAACTCGATGACTTGGCAGCGGAACTCGAAAGAAGCTATAACATCAAAGTCGAAGTCATAGCTATGGATCTTACGGAAGCAAGTGCACCAAGGGAATTGTTCCAGCAATGCCAGCTGTTGAAGCTTGAGATTGAGCTGCTGGTCAATAATGCCGGATTTGCCACTCATGGGATGTTCGAGCAAATCTCAGGCCAGCGGCAGCATGAGGAGATTATGTTGAATGTTGCTGCCGTCGTAAATATGACTCATTTATTCTTGCCGGATATGCTGCGCAGAAGCTCTGGTACTGTGATCAATGTATCGTCCACTGCAGGATTTCAGCCGCTCCCCTATATGGCTGTGTATGGGGCAACCAAAGCTTTTGTCTTGTCCTTTACAGACGCATTATGGTGGGAGAATCGTGACCGTGGAGTCCAGTTCTTCGCACTTTGTCCCGGTTCTACCGATACAGATTTCTTCACCGTTGTGGGGACGGAGGAATCTTCAGTCGGGAAGAAAGCAACTCCACAGCAGGTAGTTGAGACTGCGCTGCGCTCACTCGCGAAAAAGAAGATATACACTGTTCCAGGCTCGCAAAATTACCTCGGAGCACAGCTGTCCAGATTCGTTACCCGAAAACTGAGTCTGCGGATTGTTGGAAACATGCTTCGCCCAAAATAGCGTATAATGAACAAAATAGAAAATCCACAAAAAGGGGATAGGATACATGATATTGAGCATGAATTGGATTACGCTCAGGGTGCGGGATCTGGAGGCATCCCTTAATTTTTATCACAGCATTCTGGGACTTCCGATTGACCGCAGATTTGAGAGCAGGGGAAGACAGATTGTTATGTTAGGCACGGAGGGGCAGCCCAAGATCGAGCTTATTCAGGGAAGCGACCCGGCTCTGAAGCCGGAATGCGGTGTATCCATTGGGTTCGAGGTGGCGTCGCTGGATGAGGCAATAGAGAGTTTCAAAAGCCAGGGTATCCCGGTAGCGCGTGGTCCGATTACGCCGAATCCACGCATATCGTTCTTTTATGTACTGGATCCGGACGGTTTCGAGGTACAGATTGCAGCGCACAGCTAAGCCTGTGTTTTCGTCTTTTCCCTATGGAGCAGAAGCAATAAAGCTGCACCCCGTCACAAGATTCATAAATTACCCGAAACGGGGCACGGCATTCAGACAAATTTGTTTCAGTGTCCTGCTAGGGTGTTAGTTAACTTTGGTAAACAACCACTTCTGAGCATCAGTTCCATTGTCGGTCCATTGCTGGACCACTGCCCCATCAGCCGTAGAAGATCCGGATACGTCTATGGCCAATCCGCTCACTTTGGAAACAAGTTTGAAGTACCCGCCTCCCGCATCCACGATTCTCCACCGCTGGGCATTGGAACCATTATCGTCCCATTGCTGAAGCTGTACACCGGTGGAAGTACTTGAGCTTGGAACATCCAATACTTTTCCGCTATGCACTGCTGTAAGCTTGTAGTATCCGTCGCCCGTGCTCTCCACCTTGAATCTCTGGTTATTGGCAGTGTAATTGGTCCATTGCTGCATTTTCGCTCCACTGGCTGTGGAAACGTCTACTACATCCAGCGCCTTGCCGCTCACCTTGTTTGTTAAGGTATAAATACTGCCGCTTTCGATGTTTGGCGAAGTGGATGCCTGATACACGCGTACATAATCAACCAGCATTTGTGCCGGGAATGGAGTTGAATTGTCGGGACTGCCCGGCCAATTCCCGCCCACGGCAAGATTGAGCAGTATAAAGAATGGCTTCTGGTATTCTTCCGTATTTCCAGTTCCGTTCTCAATATAGAAGGCATTATATTGGTTGCCGTCTACAAACCACTTTATATAATTTGCATCCCACTCAATGCTGTAGACATGGTACTGGGAAAAATCCAGGTTGCCGGATACCTGTCCATACTCAGCATGTCCATTGGCATCCCAATGCACTGTGCCATTAACAAAGGCATTATTGTTTACACGTTCCATAATGTCGATTTCCCCGCACTGAGGCCAATGCGCCGAATCGATGTTCGTTCCAAGCATCCAAAATGCCGGCCATATTCCCTGCCCTGAGGGCAACTTGATTCTCGCTTCGATTTTTCCATAAGTAAAACTTTTTAATCCTTGAGTCTTTATCCTTGCAGAAGTGTAATTTTTTCCGCCATAGGATTCTTTTAGTGCAGTAATGACGAGATTCCCCCCGGTAACTTTCAAGTTCTGCGCACGGTTGGTGTAGTACTGCAGTTCATTGTTTCCCCCGCCATCGCCGTTAACTTCGGCAGACCAATTGCCAGTATTCAGAGAATTCCCGTCGAATTCGTCGCTCCATACCTGATTCCAGTTAGAAGCTGCATTTGAATGCCCAGCGGGTACTAAAGAAATCAAGAGTGTGAACAGAAGTAATAGAACCAGAACTTTTCCCCTTCTCAACATCATCTTTCCCTCCTCTTAAAATGAAAGTTTTAATAGGACGCAGGAAAACAGACGGTAACAGTCTACCCATGATCAGCCCAGTAATATCACCTCACTTATTTTCTCTTATTTCAATGCACGGCGCGCGCTCCGCACATTTGAAACCCGGAATAGCCAGAGCATAAATACGTGTTTTCCACACTGTATAGGTGCCGACGCCTTTGGAGGGGGGGCAGTCTAATCGGCCCACATTATTGTTATTCCAACCGGTTTCGTATATAAACGCCTGTTGTCTTCGTTACAGGGATAGTTTCACAGGAAGTTATGTAAGCGCAAACATCTTGTATGAACCTATTATAAACCGGTTTCGGTTCATCAATCTACCTAAATTTTGTCCAATTTTCAAAAAAATAGTGGATGTAATGTCAGGAGCTCGCACAACTTAGCAGCCTTGATGCTGAGACATCCTCACAATCCGGCGATAATAAACAACAGTGAGCACAGCGAACAGAAAATAGATGAGCGTATATACCGACATGGCAATAGCTGCCGGGAAGGTGAGGTTGGATAAGGACAGCGCAGAAGCCGCTTTTACGGCGAAGATGGAATGCAAAAGCCCGATCGCAAGCGGTATCGCGAATACAAACATCTGCTTGCGGATAATGCCGCCCATGATCTCACGCTCTCCGAATCCGAGCTGCCACAGAATCGTATAGCTATCCCTCTCCTGCTCCGCCTCTGTCATCTGCTTGAAATACAGAATACTGCCCGTGGAGATCAGGAAGATCAGGCCAAGAAAACCTGCTATGAAAATGATCAGCCCGAATTTCCGGAGCGACCCTTTATAAAAGCTATCGAAATCGGGATTGCCACCCTCTTCCTTGACATATTTCGCATAGATGCCAGCTGCCGCTGCACGCTCATTCTTATCCGCAATCTGGTAGGTGTCGATGACAATGGCTTCATATGCAGGCGAAGATGGTATTTGCTCACGAATAGCCCTTATCGAGTCCAGCGACATCACAAGCTGATGACCGTGTAAGCTGAAATTCATGGCATAGCGATCATTTCCCCGTGTTAATTGTATGTTGGCGTGAACCCCACTTTCCCCGAAATCAACAGTTTGTGGAAAAGTAACCGGAAACGGCTGCTTGCTTAGCGCCTTCTTGAGGCCAGTGTACCAGACGGCCTCACCCTGTCTTGGGACAATAATGTCTGCACCGCTTGCCTGCAATTGTTCTGCCGCGAGCAACAACAGGCTGCGTCCGTCCCCTTGCCCTATACCGATCGTGCCAGGCAGCCGGACAGCCTCAACCGGTTGATAAGCAAACGCAATTCCGGCCTTCTCCAGCTCAACTCGAAATGACTTCGCAGCCCGCTCATTATTGGCAAAGATAAAGTCGTAAGGCAGCATTGCTCTAGACTCACTCTCTGCCGAATAGTACAGCGAATAAGAGATGGCTACCATCGTCAGCGTCATCGCAGATAGAATGGTAATCAGGGTGAGCGAGTTCGCATTCCCCTTCATGCGATGCATGATCGGGGCTAGCGACAAACTGTTTTTTAGCCCGAGCTGTCCATCCTTCCCCTTTCGTATCCGGAAGAACAGCCAGCCTATCGTCACACGAAACAGCAAATAGGTCCCAAGTATAGTCGAGGCAAGAATCACAAGCACCTGCTGGAACAGATTCTGGCCGAGGGTTTGGCTGGAGAGCAGATAGCCCGTAACGATCAGTCCAATCCCAAGCAGCCCCATCAAAGCGGACAGAACAGTCTTCGGCTCTTGCGGATAATCGCCCTGCTTGTCCAACTTGAATAGATCGAGCAGCGTTGAGCGGTAAACCTTGAACAGCATTTGTACCATGGTAAGGCCGATAAGCACAGTAAATACGATGACGGTCTGCAAGGCGGCTCCACTCGAGAAAGAGAGGGTTACAACGCTTTCTATACCGATCAGTTTCATCAGAATAAGCATAAAAATCCGCGCCACAAGCGCTCCCCCAACTATTCCGATCAGGAGCGCCCCCATCCCCAGCAGTGCACTCTCCGTGATGAGCAACCTTGCTACCGCGCTGTGCGTCAGCCCCACCAGCTGATACAGCCCGATTTCCTTGCTGCGGCGTTTCAGAAAAATGCTGTTCGCGTAGATCATGAATACAACCACAATCGTGAGCACCAAAATTCCGGCCACATCAAACACCAAAGTAAATGGAATCTCGCCGAATGATGCTGCCATTACCGATGAGTCATTCTGCAATGTGGCGAACACGAAATAAAGGGCTGTACTGAAAATTAGTGCAAAATAATATAAGTAGTAATTTTTAATATTTTTCCGCACACTACGGATAATCAACTCAAACAGTGTCAATATGATCACCCCCGAGCACGGCCTGCACATTCAATATATCTTTAAAGAAAGCTTGCCGTGTCTTGCTGCCTCGGTACAATTCGGAATACAGCATTCCGTCCTTCAAAAACACGACGCGGCTGCAATAGCTCGAGGCCACAGGATCATGAGTCACCATCATAATGGTAATATTGTGCTGCCCGTTAAGCTCCTCCAGCATTCCCAATAGAGAGGAGGCCGCCTTCGAATCCAAAGCACCAGTCGGCTCATCCGCAAATACGATGGAGGGCCGGTGGATTAATGCGCGTGCAGCAGACGTCCGTTGCCGCTGCCCCCCGGAAATTTCATTCGGATATTTATGGGCAATCTCCCCGATGCCGAGATCTGCAGCCATGGCCTGAAAATCAGCCTCCACCGCTGCTTTCTTCATCTTATCGAGGGAAAGGGGCAGCAGGATATTCTCTTTTACAGTCAACGTATCAAGTAAATTGTAATCCTGAAAGATGAAGCCCAGCTTCCTGCGCCGAAAAGCAGACAATTCGGTGTTTTTCATAATCGAGACGTCCGTATCTTCGACGAGAATTTTCCCTTCCGTCGCTTTATCAATGGTCGCCAACACTTTGATCAAAGTCGACTTCCCCGACCCGGACGGCCCCATGATTCCGACAAACTCACCTTCCACTACACGCAGGTTGATGCCCTTCAGCACCTGCTGAACATTTCCCCTGACACCAAATGATTTACGGACTTCCTGCGCATGCAGTACGGTTCTCAGCCCATTGTTTTGATTCATCTCCATAGCCTCAGGTAGCCTCCACTCTGATATAACCTTCATTTTAGAGAAACAGGCCATGCCCGTCGCCCGTATCAGATGACAAGCAGGAGGTTCTACGTGACAATATTATCATATTGAAGTCCGGACAGATTCGAACGCATTGACCGCGGTGAAGGTCATCTGCATGGCCGTTCCTGATTGGGGCTCCGACTCTACCGTTAACCTAATCCCGATTTTGTCCGCGACAGTTTGAGCTAAATAGAGTCCCAGTCCAGTTGCCGCATTTTGAAGTCTGCCGTTCCCTCCGGTAAAGCCTTTATCGAAGATACGCGGCAAGTCCTGTGCGGCGATGCCCGGTCCTTCATCTCTAATCGTAAATCTGACAGGCCCAGCCTCTATGACTGTAGTTGACAGTACAATCATTCCGCCCTCCGGGCTATAGTTAACCGCATTCGTCAATATTTGCCTGATAATAAAACGGCACCATTTGCGGTCTGTTCTAACTAAAGTCTCTTCGCCTTCAAACTCAACAGCTATGTTTTTCTCCATACACCAGGAGCTAAGCTCACGTACTTCCAGTGCAGCAAGCCGCTGAATTCCCGTCTGTTCCAACACATAATCAGCCTCAAGTGTCGGCAAACGTGAAATGTATAATTGCTGGTCGATGAGTAAATGAATCCGCAGCCATTCCGATTCGATTTTACGCATCGCCGGATGGTCTCTGTTAGCATCTATGATTAACTTCACCGCAGTCAGCGGCGTCTTTACCTCATGCACCCAGGCAGCGATATAATCCTGCTCCATAGATCGGGCAGAATGGCTCTTCGATATTTTATGCCAGTACCAGTGGTCCACTGCCCGTAAGAGCTGGCTCGTCGCCTCCTCCTGATACAAAAAAGTTGACGGCAAGGTTTCAATCCAATCCTCGTGGATCCCTTCAGCCAGTTCTGCCAGCGCTCGCGGATACCTCGTTTCTTTGCGAAAACGCCACCCAAGGAAAACGATCATCGCCAGAATTAGCAGCATGTTTAAATAGAGCATCGAATTTCCACGGATGGAAATGCCATTGTCGATCCAGATCAGCAAATCTACAAACAACAATGAGAACAGGAAAAACACAATCCAGCTTTTCCTGTCATACAGATAGCGGAGGAATAAACGTTTCCCGCTCATAACGTACACGCCATATATCCAAGTCCTTTTTTTGTTACAATCGCTTCTTCCAGTTGAAAAAGCGCCAGCTTTTGACGCAGCCGCGTTATGTTCGCTGTCAGCGTATTGTCGTTGACGAAGGTCTCATCATCCCACAGCTTGCGGATCAGATCCTGGCGTAAAATCACTTTATCCTTCTCCTTGACGAGCACCACCAGAATAAAAAATTCGTTCTTGGTCAATAACACGTCCTGCCCATCCTTGCGGATCAGGCCACGCTTCATATCAATAATGGTGCCGTTCCATTCGATAAGGTCATCAGCTTCCTCTCTATAAGCATAGGTCCGGCGGAGAATCGCTTGTATTTGCGCGAGCAGCACGTCTATATGAAACGGCTTTTGAATATAATCGTCCGCCCCCATATTCATCGCCATCACCATATCCAGCGGATGATCGCGCGAAGATAGAAAGAGAATCGGCACTTTTGACACTGCCCGAATTTCCCGGCACCAGTGAAAACCATCATACATTGGAAGTTGTATATCTATGATGACCAGCTGGGGCTGCACTTTAATGTAGGTGCTCATCACATCATCAAATCGCTCCGGTCCCGTGACATGAAACGACCACTGCTCCAATCGTTCCTTTAAGGAAGCAAAAATGGCCTCATCATCTTCGATAATAAATATATTAAAATCCATATCGGCGAACTCCCTTCCGGCTGTTGCTCCTTCATCATACCATTCCGTGCTTCCATACAAAAAGGGGAGGCAAATGAATCGCCCCCCCACTGAATGAACTTATTGCGGAAGCAGCATCGTGAACAGCAGAGCCGCCAGTTCCTGCTTGTTCAACGCCCGCTGAGAGCCGTAATCGAACATGCCGTTCGACTCGGTCACCTCCGGTCCATGCAGCTTCCAGATGACCGCAGAGCTGACAGCATCGGCAGCCCATTTCGACGTGCCCGGTGCAAGGACAGCCGTGGAATCCGGCACCCTAATTCCCGTTACAGTAAGTAAGCGGCAGACGATAGCCGCAGCTTCTTCGCGAAGAATCGGACGGTCCGGTTCGAACATTCCGCTCCCTGTTCCATTCAGCATACCGGCCTCGACAGCGGCTTGAATATCCTTTCGGTAGGGAGAATTTTCAGTATCCTTGAATACAGACGGATTTGAAGATTCAGGGATGCTCCATATCGCGTTAAAAGTATGGATGAATGCTCCACGGTTGACCGTTTGCGTAGGCTCAAATGGCTGTGACAAATCATCCGTTAAGAACCCCAGTGACTTTAAGCTAAGAATGTAGCTGGCATACGGATGATCGGCCGCTACATCCGGGAATTCGGCTGGATCCTCCGGTATTTTGGCCGCATAGCTGTATAAATTAGAGTATTTCATATAAAGGATACGGCCCTCGGCATCCGCCTTGAAGGCTAAAGGATTCCCCTCCTCATCAACGAACAGCAGCTCACCGGTCTGCTTCAACTGGTGACGGCTAAGCATATCGCTCACTCTTAGGGTGCCATCTCCTGCCACTTCGACTTTGGTCAATAGTTTAATCCGCAAATCGGAGTACAGGCCTTCAAACTTGGCAAGGTCTTCCGCGGACTGTACCTTGAAACCCTTCGCTTCATACGGCGATTTGCCACTCGCATAATAATGATTCATAAAAGCGGTAAACAGATCGTTACGCAAACCCTGATTCGTATTGTAAGAAACGAAAACACCCGTTTTACGGTCAGGTAGAATCCATAGCAGCGAACTATAGCCCAGAATGTCGCCACCTTTGGAGATCACAGCTTCACCCTTCGTTTTGGCCGGAAGAACAGGCGATTCAAAGCCATATGTCATATCCGGCAAATCCGGATGGATGGCCATCTGGTAAGCCGACATTGCCTTCACCGATTCAGGTGACAGGATAACCGTACCGTCCGCCGCACGGCCATCATTCAGAAAAGCTTTCATAAACAATGCCATATCGGAGGCGGTCGATAACATGCTGCCCTCCGGCCATTCACTCGGCGAAAACCCATACACCGGAATAGCATTGCCCTCCGCATCATAAGAAGTTACGAGCCGGCGGGTCAAATCTTTGGTCATGCTAAAGCTGCTTGAAGTCATACCGAGCGGCTTAAACAGATGTTTTTGCACATAACTCCCGAAGGATTCTCCGCTTACCTTCTGCACAATGTATCCTTGCAGCCTGAAAGCAAAATTATCGTACATATAGGACGTTCCCGGCTTGCGAACAACAGGGGGGAACACATCGTAGATGCTTTCTTTTAAAGAAACCGGTTTCTGGGAAGGGTCAAATAAATAGCTGGCATCCGTAGGTTCGCGTACTTCAAAACCGGTCGTATGCGTCAACAGATGCTCTATCGTTACCGGTGTATCGAAGGGATTTGTTACTTTATAACCATCCAGGTACTTTTCAATGTTGTCCTGAAGCGAAATTCTCCCTTGATCGACAAGTTGCATAATGGCTGCGGCTGTAAATACTTTGGAAACAGAGCCGACCCGGAAGGTACCCAGGTTGGCATCTACCCGTGCCTTCGACGTTTTATCAGCTACGCCATACCCTTTGGAGACAAGCACCTTCCCGTCTTGAACGACAGAGATCGCAGCCGATCCGGCTTTTTGCTTGATGGCATCCCGGGCAAAAAATGCGTCAAGAAACGCCTCAACTTCCTTCGCATCACGGGGCCCGTTCTTTAAATCTCCCGGGGCAGCGCTGCTGAGTGCGGCAACTTGTTGGACCGAGGCTAAATGATCCGATGGCTCAGACGGCTGAGCATACGCGCTTGCTTCACCGGCAAGAGTCAGCAGCAGCAGAGCGGCCAGCATGCCGGAGGTGCGGCGGGTTTTGTTATTCCTATTCTTACTCAACGAAAATCCTCTCCTTGCTTCCCTTAAATTTGGGCTTAACCCAAGTCAGATCGAACAGGCAGTTCCAACCAACACATTAATTGTATGGTTAAGCGCAAACCCTGTCGTTCGATCCAGGTGATAAGCAGGAGGGGGTTTGTTACATTGTTGTCACTTTGGGAATCACTTTCTAGCGAGATGAGTTATCGCTTCGATCAATTCTTCCTCGGATAGACCGTTCTCCCGGGCCAGACGGATATGAAAGGGCAACTGCCCGGTAAGTCCACCAGCGACTAGCGCCGATACCGTAAGGAGACTACGTTCCCGAAGCGATAATTGCTCTCTCCGCCATACCTCCTCGAAGAGCACTTCTTCCGAATAGCGGGCAAACGCTGGGGCAATCTCCCCAAAGGTTTCAAGGGCTTTCGATGCAATTTTACGATGCTTCATTCCAATCCCCTCCTTTCCTTCTATGGACGTTCAATCATTTGTGCGATGCCATTGCCAAACGTCCAGTCCTCAAATTCCGTATCGACCAGCACGACGAAGACGTCTTCTTTCCTGATGTGGAGGGTGTTCGACAACTGTTGAGCCAACTTGCTGTAAAAACTCTTTTTTTGCTCCGTGCTTCTTCCGGATTTGAGCGTGATTTGAATAAAGAGCAGTCCATCCGTTCGCTCTATGTTCAAGTAATTTGGACTATAATAAAACTCACTTGCTTTGTGTGCATGGAATACTTGAAAAAAATCATCTTCAGGTACGTTAAAATGCTCAACCAGAGCACTCATGATATCACGGCTAATATTGGGTAATTGCTCCGCATCGTATTTATTTTCCAAGTAACTTACCCTGACGAATGGCATGTTCACTTCACTCCTTTAGCGATTTACCCTTATTGTACTCCCCACCTCTTATTCTGTATAATTGAATTAAATGATATAAAAATTCAATTTTTCCGATGGAGATATAGACTATGGACTTAAAGGAACTCACTACATTTCAGACTATCCTTCAAGAAGGAAACTTCTCCAAAGCCGCCGCAAAACTGAACTACGCACAATCTACGATTACGAACCAGGTTCAGCGGCTGGAGAAGGAACTGGGCATCAAGCTTTTCAAACGAGGCTGGGATTCAGAGCTTACCGCTGCCGGGCAAATATTTGCAACAGAGATCGACAAGCTGATTCAACATTGGAACTATGTAGCAGAACAGGCCAAAGCTTTGCAAAAAGAGGAGATCGGCACTCTAAGTATCGGAGGGCTGGAATCGTTAACAGAGCAGGTACTGCCAAACTCGCTAAAGCGGTTCCGCGACTATAAACCCAATGTATCCTGCCACTTCGTAATCGGGAACACAGCCTCCCTGTCCCGTTCACTGCTTCAGAATGTATTGGACTTTGCCCTATGCGGAGAACCTGCCGAGGCGGCTTCGTTTCACTTTGAGCCACTGTACAACGAGCGTATCTCTTTCATCGCAGTGGACAACCACCCGTTAGTGGGGAGAGACGGAATCCCTTTTGAGGAATTACTGGGTTATCCAATCATTTCCGGGGGAACTACCTGTTTATATTATTCGCGGTTATCGAAGCAATTTTCCCGTTACACTGAAACTCCATTTCTGTATACAGTAAGTCAAATCTCAGCCATTGCGGGGTTCGTCCAGCAAATCCCTTCCTCCATAGGAGCCGTTCTCGATTCTACGCCATTACCGCCAAATGTTGTGAGAATCCAAGTTGAACTGAAGGATTCCGCCATTCCGGTCGGCCTGCTGCAAGCACGCAATGATGAGTATATCTCCTCTTCCAAGAAGCTTTTGATGCAATATATAAAAGAAGAACTAGAGCATGATCGACGCCGAAATTAAACGCAAAAAAACACGCCGGTATTTGACGTGTTTGGTTCGCTTGTCCGATAAGAGCAAGTGCCCTTGGAGTCGCTTTGTATGTGCCGACCGCCCTCTCGCAAAGGATGCGGTCTATCTCTGCCCGTAATACCTTAAAGCCGCCGCCCTTAAAAGCGGCTATTGCCTAGAGAGTCGTGTTGACGCACGGCTCTCTTTGCATTGTACGTCTTTTCTATCCAAACTATACCACGATTCAAAACCAAATAAAAAGCCACTCCACTACCCGAACAGCAGAAAAAACGGCATCTCTGCCGTTTTTTCTGTGATGGACTCTCAGGGACTCGAACCCTGGACCAATTGATTAAGAGTCAACTGCTCTACCAACTGAGCTAAGAGTCCAAATAGATGTCTAATTATTCGAATTCCACTAGACTAGAATCTTTCAAAAAAAGAAATCATCTTTAAAAGACGCTTTAATATCATATAACTTTATATTTCTTCTGTCAAGAAAATTATTACTCAAGTTCTTTCATTATTTTAAAACTACCGGTTTTTGCGGGACAGCACATAGTAGACCGGGAGTCCGGCCAGCGTAATGCCGATACCCACAAGAGAACGCAGCGGATCACTCACAATTGTGCTGGCCAGAATATAGATCCCGCCTGCCACCCCTAAGATAGGGGTAACCGGGTAGAGTGGCACACGGTAACGTCCTTTCTCCTGCGGCAGTTTTTTACGCAAGATGAACACACCAAACACACCCATTGTAAAGAAAATCCACAACACAAACACCAGCAAATCCGTCAGCGTATTAAAGGTTCCCGAGAAAATATAGATGACCGCCAGCACACTTTGAAAAATGAGCGCATTGGCTGGAGTCTGGAACTTGGGATGGATGCTTCGGAGTACCCGGGAAAAAGGAATCTGATTCTTCTCCCCCATTGCCTGAGGCACCCGCGCCGCGGTCATTAAATACCCATTCAGCGCACCAAGTACAGACACGATAATCCCCGCAGTAATGAAAGCCCCGCCGCCGCTGCCAAACAAAGCCTCGGCTGCATCAGCCCCAGGAGTCTGGGAAGAAATGATCTGATCGTAAGGCAGCGCCTTGAAAATTGCAATATTGAACAACACATAAACGGCGATCACGAACATCACACCAATGGAGATGACCTTCGGCAGGGTCTTGGCCGGATCTTTGATTTCTCCTGCCATATTGGTCACGCTGATCCAACCGTCATAGGCCCATAAGGTGCCCAGAACCGCCGCCCCAAAGCCCGCACCAGTCGCAGTAGCTCCAATCCCTCCAAAGCCGGGAGCCAAATCCGAGAATAAACCTACTCCTACGATACCTGCAACCGGAATCAGCTTCCCAACAGTCGCAACCGTCTGAATAATACCGCCGAATTTGGTCGCAATGACGTTCATGAGGAGAATGAATGCCAGAATGGACACCGCCAGCAGCTTCTGCTGCCATTGATTGAGCGGCAAAAAGTATCCGGAGTATGTGGCAAACGCTATCGCCAGCGCCGCAACGGAGGCCGGATAGGAGATTACAGCCTGCACCCAACCCAGCAAATAACCGAATACCCCGCCGTACAGTTCACCTAGATAAGTATAGAGACCTCCTGACTTAGGAATGGCGGCTGCGATTTCCGCCACGCTCAGCGCCGAGGCCAGCGTTATGATTCCTCCAATCCCCCAGGCCAAAATACTCATCCATGGCGTACCGGCATGATTCAGCACAATACCAGGCTTCAGAAAAATCCCCGATCCGATGATCATCCCCACCACAATGGCCAGAGCTTCAATGAATGTTACAGTTTTTGTTAGCGGCTTCGTATTCATAGTGAAATTAAAAGTCCTTCCTGTCACGAAATTATAGATCTCCCGGTTGTATTATATGTATTGGGGAACCGCAGAACCTTCACCGGTTCATCCGGGTTTACGCGAAAATCACGTATATATAGTTTACGACATAACAGCAAAAAACTCATTACGATACCGCAATGTATATAAGGAATTATATCGGTATTACATATGCTGATTCTTCTAATAACGGATACGCTAAAGGGTCTAAATATTTGCTTATTTTTTAAGTAATTGTGTGCTAATATATTCTGATGAAACATCACCAGTCTCCATACCTATTCTGCAGAATCCGAGGGGGCTTCCTAACAATGCATGAGAAAAAGGTTTCTTGGCTAGAGCTTTTTTACGATTTGTTATTTGTAGCTGCTGTTTCCAAAGCTACCCATGTATTGCTGCATGTCGAGCATAACAGTATTTCCGTTGAGCATCTGGTGAAATTCATCCTGATTTTCGTTCCGATTTGGTGGGCTTGGGTAGGGCAATCCGTATACATCAACCGATTCGGCCGTGACAGCAATGCGCAACGGCTCTTTATGATCGTGCAGCTGTTTTTTGTTTTGATCATGACCGCCAGTCTTGATGTGGACTTTGATGCGAATTATTTGCCGTTTTTTGTCGGATATATCGGTTTAAGGAGCTTAACCGCCGTCCAGTATGTGCTTTCTTCGCAGACAGAGGCTGCACATAAGCAAAAAACAGCCCGTTTCTTAGGAGCCTCCTTTGGGCTGGGAATCGTTATCTCCTGCTTTTCCCTCTTTTTTGACTCCTCAGTACGGTATTTGTTTCTATATGCAGGCATTGCTGTGGACATTATTGTACCTCTGCTCGGACGAAAGATTTTGGTCAAGACGCCTATTCATACTGCGCATTTATTAGAACGATTTGCGTTGTTCACCCTGATTCTGCTTGGTGAGTCGGTAGTCAGCATGCTGTCTGTCCTGCAATCCTATAAATTCACAGGATCTTCTGTTTTTTTTGCGGCCCTGGCTTTTCTATTAGTGATAGCCATCTGGTGGCAATACTTCGAGAATGTGGAGAAGCACGTAGACAAATCGAAACAAACGGCAGGACAGAGCCTCATATACGGGCACTTATTTATTTATTTTTCACTCAGTATGATTGCCGCTTCCATACAACTTCTCTTTATAGATCAATTGGAGTACGTATTTATGCTTTGTTTTGCCTTTGGCTCTGTGCTGATCTATTATATTTCCGTGATGTTCATACTCTATCAGTACAAATTTAATCATCTTAGACCCAGCTTCACCGTTATTACTCTGTTAACCGGCATTCTTTGTGCCCTGTTTACCCTGGACCTATTTATAGCGGCTTCTCCACATCTTATATTAGGCGAGTTGATGTTGTTCTTCATCATTTTTGCCAAAGCAACGGCTTGAAATAGGGTTATCTGTGTCCCTTTACAGATTATCAAATAGGGACTCGGAGCAAATTTCCTCTAGTGAAAAACCGTTTTTCCCTTGCTCCCGCATGTTCTCTGCAAATTGGGCTACTGTATTCAGGGCTCTTGTGCTCTGCACAGGATAATGACCAACCGAGCTCTCAGCTGACAGCATCACGGCATCGCTCCCGTCCATTACGGCCTGAGAGACATCTGTTACCTCTGCGCGCGTCGGAACCGGATGATCGACCATGGACTGCAGCATTTGGGTGGCCGTAATTACATAGGTCTTCGACAGGCTGCACTCGCGAAGAATCGCTTTCTGAATAAAGGGGATACGTTCAAAAGGCAGCTCCACGCCAAGATCTCCGCGCGCAATCATGATTCCCTCGGACGCCTCCATGATGGATGGAAAGTTACGCACGGCATGAATAGTTTCGATTTTAGAAATAAGGCCAGGTTGACTATATTTCCCCAGTGAAGCTACATACTCTCGAATTTCCTCCAAATGCGACGCCTCACGGATGAAGGAACACGCAATCCAATCCACATGATGCTCCAGCAGAAACTGAAGATCCCGTTTGTCTTTTTCCGTAATGGCCGGCAAGTGAAGTACCGTTCCTGGAAGATTAACGCCTTTTCGGCTGCCGATCATTCCACCGACTATAACCCTTGTAGTGATCCTAGACGGATGCTTGTCCGTCACCTCAAGCTTGACTTCCCCGTCGTTGATTAAAATAGTCGCTCCTTGTAAAATATCTTCCATTACACCAGGATTATCGAGCGCTGCGCGTTCCCGGCTTCCTGGTTCATCAGACTGGTCAAGGAAAAACGTTTGGCCCTCATCTAAGCGAATCGCGTCCCCTTTTACGTTCTTCAGACGGATTTTCGGTCCCTGCAAGTCACCCATAATCCGCACGGGCTGTCCCGATTCGGCAGCGGCTGCCCGCAAAGCTTCGATTACCCGCTCATGCTCTTCATGGCTCCCGTGCGACATATTGAGCCGGGCAATCGACATCCCGCTCAGCAGCAGTTCCTTGAGAACAGCAGGAGAAGAACTAGCCGGACCTATCGTGCAGATCAAATCAATACTCATGTGAACTCACCTCTCATACTTGATTGGCTTCCCTGTCTTTTCCTTTAGTTTGCATTGTTCGTTTATTCTAACTAAACTATACATGATTGAAACAGTTACCATTCACTTTATGGAAGGGAAGGGGAAACGACCATGAATACGAAACAATTGGACCGGATTCACACGGGAAAGGGCTTCATTGCAGCTTTGGATCAAAGCGGTGGAAGCACGCCTAAAGCACTGCTGCAATACGGTATTCAGGAAGACCGCTATTCCAATGAAGAAGAGATGTTTGAACGGGTTCACGAAATGAGAACACGTATTATAAAGAGCTCAGCGTTTGATTCCAAGCACATTTTGGGTGCTATTCTTTTTGAGAACACGATGGATCGTTTCATTGACGGGCAATTAACCGCCGATTATCTCTGGGAAGAGAAAGGCATTGTGCCTTTTTTGAAAATCGATCAAGGTCTGGATGAACTTGAAAATGGGGTTCAGCTCATGAAGCCTATTCCCGGATTGGATGACCTCCTGAAGCGCGCAGTGCAGAAAAAAATCTTCGGGACCAAGATGCGCTCGCTGATTAAGGAAGCAAATCCCGAAGGCATTCAAAAAGTTGTCGAGCAGCAGTTCATCATTGCTAAGCAAATTGCAGGTTATGGTCTGGTGCCGATCATCGAACCGGAAGTGGATATCCACAGCGCAGATAAGGGACAAGCTGAGAAGCTTTTAAAACATGAGCTCTCCACTCAATTGACCGCCCTTGGCAAAGATGTAAAGGTCATGCTAAAACTGTCCATACCGACTGAGGACAATTTCTACAGCGATTTGATTGAAGATCCGCATGTGGTACGGGTCGTGGCTTTGTCAGGAGGCTATTCCCAGGCTGAAGCCAATGACAAGCTGGCACATAATCATGGACTGATCGCCAGCTTCTCCCGCGCTTTATCGCAAGGGCTCAGTGATCAGCTATCGGACGATGATTTCAATGCTATGCTCGCAAAATCCACACAGGATATTTACGAAGCCTCCATCACCTAAGGATGGCTATCGGATACAAAATAAACCCCGGGCTTTTATGCAGCCCGGGGTTCATTTATACCGCAGAGCCGTGATTTACATAGTTTGTTCCGTCGGAACTTTGGCTCGATTATGGTATGGTAATACCAATTACATGCCAAGGAGGATCCATGGATAGCATCCAGTATTTATCCCAGTTTAATCTTCTGAATAATCTGTCCACTGAGGACTTTATGGAGATGGAGGAGATGACTTCCATTACAGCAGTCCCGGCGAATACATTGATCCAGACACCGTCGACATTTACAGAAGGTTTGTTTTTTGTCAAAAAGGGCAAGGTTCGCCTTTACCAGCTGAGCAGCACAGGCAAGCAATTTACGCTCGATATTCTGAGTGAAGGAAATGTTTTTGGCGAAATGGCCGGCATCTCGCTGGGGACAAGAGAGCTCTTTATAGACACGCTGGATGATTGCGATATTTGTCTGATGAATAAAGACCGCTTCGAAGGGTTCCTGCTGAGCCGGCCCCGTTTCATGTTGAACCTGATACAGACGTTAAGCAGCCAATTTAATGAAATGGGCAGTCTGATGTTGCAGTTGGCACTTGGGGATTTGCGGTTTAGGCTTGCGCATATTCTGCTGCGTTTGTCCCGCAGGTTCGGCTGTGAAGAGCAGGACGGATTATCCAGGATCAACCTGTCCTTATCCCACCAGGAACTCGCTAATATGGTTGGAGCCACCCGTGAGGCAGTAAGCGGCGTCCTGCGGCAATGGAACAGGGACGGCCTGGTCCAGACAGGCTTTAAAACGGTCCGCATCCATCCGCAGCGACTTGAGAAGTTGATATCAGATCGTCTTTAAGCTGTAATCTGCATTACATCCTCCATGCGGTTGCTCAGGGTATTTTAAGGAAAGCAACCCATGAGGAGGTACTTTTTTTGATGAACGAAACGGCTTCACTTCCCGCAGATATCCTTAAGCGCAAAGGCGCCAACAAGGCTGCGGATATTCCGCAAAATGTACTGGAACTCTTAAATCAAGGTCTTATTGAGAGCGTCAATCTGACAGAATGGCTGGCAGTGGATCACCGGGCGTTATTGTCCATTGTGCTGAACACCTCCGGTCTTTCACATGAAAAAGAGGTAATGCTGCCAGCTTTAAATAAGCTTAAAGAAGACAAGCCGATGAAGATGATTCCGGCCATTGCAGCGCAGTGGCATCGCCTGCTGAGCGAGTTGCCCGAGACCGGGCGTGGCCAATTGTTCGCCATGCTGGCGTCACACCGCTCCGACAGCGTCCGCTGTTGGGCGGCTTATATCGTCGGAGTCACTCCAGATATGGATATTGCCGGCATACTGCAGCATATCCGCCCGTTTGCTGCCGATTCCCATTTTGGAGTGCGTGAGATTGCCTGGATGGCCGTAAGAGCCCACATCTCAGCCAATCTGGAGGCAGCCATCACCCTCTTGGCGAAATGGGTCCGGGACGAAGACGCAAATATCCGCAGATTTGCCGTGGAGTCGACACGTCCCCAAGGCGTCTGGGCAAAGCACATACAAGCTTTGAAAGAAAACCCAACACAGGGGCTTCCACTCCTTGAACCCCTTCGTTCCGATCCGGTCAAATATGTGCAGGACTCGGTGGCTAATTGGCTGAATGACGCCAGCAAAAGCCAGCCGGATTGGGTGCTGCAGCTTTGCTCCGACTGGCTGGAGGCCTCTGACACGAAGGAAACGAAACGTATTACTGAGCGGGCGCAACGGACCCTTAGACGCAAGTAAAGCGGTGACGCAGTTTGCATTTTCTAAAAACAAATCTCTGTATATTCTAATGTTCGAAAATGAGGGATACAACATGGAACCAAGATTAAATCATTCATGGATTCTAACGGAAACAGAAGCAATATTATTACAGCAAAAGTTATCCTTAAAAGTTATAAAAGAAGATCTATTTGCTGAAATTCGTTATATCGCTGGAGTAGACGTGGCATATAGTGAACAACGTGACTTGCTGATCGCCGCAGTAGTCATTTTAGAAGCAAACTCATTAAACATAGTAGAATCAGTGGTGGTTGAAGATTCTGTTCAATTCCCTTATATCCCCGGACTGTTTTCGTTCAGGGAGCTTCCCCCTTTAGTTAAAGCATTTAAGCAGATCAAGACCGCTCCTCAGTTAGTTGTCTGTGATGGTCAGGGGATTGCCCACCCGAGGCGATTTGGTCTGGCCAGTCATTTAGGTGTTCTATTTGATATTCCTACAATTGGTTGTGGAAAAACCAGGTTATTAGGAGAGTATGATGAACCCAATTTAACAAGAGGATCTATTTCACCACTGCAAGATCAAGGAGATATTATCGGAAATGTTCTTAGAACACAGAATAATGTTAAGCCTATCTTCGTCTCCACTGGTCATCGTATTTCATTAGATACCGCTTGTGAATGGGTTCTACACCTATCACCCGATTATCGTTTGCCAGAGACAACACGTCAGTCAGACCAACTTGTTAAAAAGGCTTTAGCAAGTATCGAATAAACTTTATTCAGGGCGGATTGCCGCCCTGAATATGTTATCCTGTCTTCATTTTCTAACCCCCCGTTAACATCAACAAGTTGCTGATTCGGATAGACAGATCTACCTTCTCATTTTCTGTTAACTGTGCACCTACATCATTTATATCGAACTGTTCCAGCTCCTTTGTGATTTCTACAAATTGTTCATTTCCCTTAATATCATATCTAATTAGTAACTCTACAAGCGTAGTTTTAACAACAATATTTTCGCTAAGCGTATTCGTACATTCACGTTCAAAACGCTCCAAGACTTTCTCTATCATTTCATTTTTATTATTCACTTTATTCATAATGATCCCAAAGAAATTCTTAACTTCTTTCTCCATTTCATGGTAATACCATCTTGTGTATGGGCAATAATCTACTGGAATATTATCAATTTCATCCAGTACCATATCTCTGCGCTCTAATATATCCTTATACTCATCAGGAGTTGTTTCAATTTGAAGCTTATGTACATCTAAAGAATTTAATGCCTCGACTATTCTTTCTTTTGCTTTAATGAATATTTTTGAATGCGTTAAGCAGATTCTTCCTTCTGAAATATATACAACAGCCTTCTCCATTTCCCCTCTACTTTGCACACCAAAATATGCATCAGCTGTACAGGCAATGGCTTCAGCATCGCTCATCTTCTCGCTTTTATAATCAAAATATATTTCATAAAACGCACCAAATAATGCTTCATAATTTCGTCTCACCTATCTGTCTCCTTTATTCTCACCGTACGGATGATTAATTCGCAAGGTGTAATATCCCCCATTTGGGCGAGGACGTAACTACGGTGAATATTTGGACTTCCGGCCGCTGTTGTCCCCAGATTTCTTGATTTAACCCGCTATTTGCGGTGGAAATCCGGTGACAAAGGCGGTCGCTACCGCTCCTACAGTTCCAAAATCC
Source organism: Paenibacillus sp. FSL M7-1046 (assembly GCF_038007405.1). Taxonomy (NCBI): domain Bacteria; kingdom Bacillati; phylum Bacillota; class Bacilli; order Caryophanales; family Paenibacillaceae; genus Paenibacillus; species Paenibacillus sp. FSL M7-1046. The sequence continues at coordinate 7,427,780 of NZ_JBBOXB010000001.1, forward strand.
CCCTCCCTCTATTATGATTGATGCATTTTTTATGCTTTCTTTTTTACTGTATTAATAACCTCTAGTATATTAGATCTCAAATCATCAAGCATATTTTTCTCATACTGATAGTGGCCATCTATTCCTCTATGAATTATTGCATTCATTACAGGATGATATTCTTTATGTGTTGCATGAATTAAATCCTCAGCAAAATCAACTGCTTGTTTTTCACTGTATTTAAACTCGTTAATTAGTAATGCTACTATAAGAGCATGAGCCTGTGGTTGGTTTAACTCGTCCCTTTGAACAATGGCATTTAGTGCACCAAAACAAAATGCTGCAATAACCTGCCTCTCAAGCTCAGATGTATCTTCAAATCTAATTCCGATGAGTTCAAATAGTTCATTTGAAAAAAGTCTTAGTTCACGTGATACGTGATTTACTTTTAATCCTTCAAATTCATGCGGGTTTAAAAAGTCAGTCATTATCTATCTCCTATCATAAAATATATTAATAAGGGTTTAGTATATGTATAACGTACCTTTGGGCCATCTTCCCGTCCATCCACATGGACAGTGCCCGAGTTTGAGAACTTCTAGCATTTCGCTAAAAAATTTTGGACAGCCTTTAAACCCGGCAAACGCACGTTCAATTCCTGCATTAAGCAATAACCAACTTAATGTATCACCGAACTCTTCTTTTATATTCCGCTCTTCAACACTATCATAAAGTTTAGCTATGGCTGTTTTATACTGTCGTGACTCTCTTACTGCAGCAACAATTGAATTGAAATTCCTAACACTATATCCTAATTTCCTCATAATAAAATCTGCAAGATTATCCCTACTCTTTGATATTACCTCCTCCCATTCATCTTTTTCGTCAAATCCCTCTGCTTTCTCCCACCCATCAACTTGTTGTACCGAACATAGTAAATCTATTTCTGCTAGTTTACCGCAATTTGTAAACCACTGAATATTCTCAAGCTCGTTCAATAACTCTTGACTAACTATTATCTCTTTCATTTAGGATTAAACCCGCTTTCCATCAATATTATTAAGAGTTTTCTGTCTGTGAAAGTGTTCCGCTTGATACGCTTTGCAAAAAAAGACTTAGCTCAACTCAAATTCCGAGTGGAGTAAGTCTGCCAGGCTAAATTTTGGCCTGCGGTACTATGTATTAATCCTCAGGGAACAAATTTGGAAATCTATCTTGGTCAAGTTTAGGCAAAATAAGCAATAAGTCTGCCTTCGTCTGGATAATCACCATCCCATCCGCATGGAAAACCACCAGCCTTATAGATTCTAAAAACTTGTTCATAAAAATTTTCAACCTCACCGTTTATTGCACGATTGATTGCACAGTTTCTCAAATCCACTACAACAGTTTCAAAAAAATCGTGATAGGGGTGAGTTATTTGACTTCTAAGACCATCCGCTATTAATCCAGTTAATTCATCCAAACCCCTAGGTTTTTGGGAAGAATCTAATTTATATAACTTCCCCTTAACTTTTCCCATTTCAAGTTGTCTTATATCAGACCAAGTATACTCATCTTCACCAAAAACTTCAGTACCGGCTAGCCTTTTGGCCTCTTCATATTGATTAATTATAACTATATTTTGGGCTCTCGCTATTTTCGGGAAATCCATAATAGAATTAGAGAATTGAATAACTTCCTCAACTAAATTGCTGTATATTCCGTTCTTCATAACTTATCAAACCACCTTTGCCACAAGTCTAGGGTCTAGTGCATCAATCACTGAATCGAATACTTGATACCCCATCGCCTCTAAAAACTTTACTGTCTCGCTTAAATCAACCTTATTATTGGGGTTCCAGCCTGCTTGTATCAGTATTTCTCTGACATCATACGATAAGTTATTCAAATCGCAACATCCTGATAACCTACCTCAGTTACTTTTTCATTCAATAAACGAATTCCCACTCCATTCTCTATATCCCAGGTACAATCAAAAAGTATTCCGATATCTCGACCTTCATAAATCCCTGCATATGAAACAACAATTCCAACCAAAGTAATCATCTCAAGAAGTTGGCTGGTTGTTGCAACTAAGGGATAATACTCATTAAATTCAATATCATAACCCAGTTCATATCGTTTTTGTTGGTAATAGTCTAAAATGGGTTGCAAGAAGCTTTGCTGTAATTGCTGCCAGTTTTGCATTAATGATTGATACGCCGTATATTGATCTTCATCAAACTTGCCATCTTCTTCACCATCGATCATCAATGCAATCTCAGTTTCTTTTCCAAAAAAATGAATCGTAGTATCCTTAGCCCAAGTATAGTTATACTCAAGTTCACCAAAAATCGGATCGTTTATTGTCATTTTAAAGTCTCCTCGTTTTATTTATTGGTAAATTCTCCAGGTTCAAATGCCTTTGTTGTGCCGCCGATGATGATTCTGTAATCCTTACCTGTAATAATAAACTCGCTATTTAATTCAATGGATACGCCCTCATATTTTTCGCTAAGTATTTCTTTAAGTTTTAACTTATCTAACCCTTCCTGAACATATAAAAATAGGTCTTTAATATTTCGATTTATAGGGTCTAGGTACATCTCGACTCTTATAATATCATTTGAATTTCTTTCAATATTGCTTATTTTGTATACTACTTTCTCAACATCCCCCTCCACCTTTGTATCATTACCGAACATTTCACCTAGTGTTGAGTAGTTTGGTTGTCCACCTATAAATATTTCAACCAACCCTACAACTAACTCCTGAAAAGAACTTTCTGAAAATTTCACTTTTAACAATTCCCACGAGTTATCAACCATCCAGCTCATATCATTGAAATCATTATCACTATCGTCCAATACCCCAATAACTACAGGCTTTCTATAAAGAAACTTCACATTAATGCTTTCGTCATTATTTATAAACATTAAACTTCCTCCAATATTTCCTGCCAACTATTTCATTTCGATTGTATGCTATATTCTTCTATGTTGGGATTGGCCGTGACTACAGAGAATGTTTGGACTTCCGGCCGCTGTTAGGTTTGGATTTCCTGAAATAGCCGCGAATCGCAGTAGAAATCCAAACCTAAAGGCGGACGCTACCGCTCCTGCAGTTCCAAAATTCCCCTCCGCCACTTTTCCCTACATGTAATTCTCAAGTTCAATCTATATAGTCGAACTCGCTAAAACTTTTTATAATCTCCATAAATTCCAAACCATAAAAAGGCTCACTCCTAGCTCGTGATTCAAGTTGGAACAAACTTTTGAAAGGCTATCAAGCATGTTTTCCAAGCTTCAATTATTATCTTAATCGTCTTCTAAATGAGGGGCAATCGGGTATCCTGACGGATCAAACATATATTCAACACACGCTTTTTCATCAGAAAAAACCAGACTTACCATATCACCACCACCATAAGGTGAAGGGGGGACTATCATATTAATAATCCATGAGTACCCTTCAACATGTTCAAATTTCTCATAAAAAAATATTGACTCACCGTGATTAGGATTGATTACTCCCTCTAAATGATTCTCGTCATTATAACTTTGAGCAATTTGGAGCAATTTGTAAGTGGTTAATTTAGTGTTTATTTCAGACACTTTATTTCTATCAATTCCTAATATCCAAAAAGAAATAACTTTATGTTCATCAGAAACAACCAAAAGCTCTTCAAAATCCCTAAAGTCTAACTCAACAACCCAAGCGCCGCCCGTCAATGCAAAAAAATCTTCATAATACTGAACAGATTTATCTATGTCACTGTCAATGGTCGATGGAATGTAGTGTTTGTTATACCCCATGATGTGCTTGTTACGTTCATTGATGTACTCTTGTGCAATACTCAACGCTTGTGATGCAGAAAGTTTTGGATTAGTCATCTAAACCCCCCTTTCAAAATCATCCTATAAATTAATGGATTACTTATTTTCACAAAATCACTCTTTAAGCGTTAATTTAAAATCTTTATCAATAATTACAAGCTCATTGCTAACATTAACAAGTAAATCGGAGTAATTCTCCTCGACCCTGCATTTAAGTTCATTCATATGAGGCAGTACTTGCATATGTAAATAAATCTCTGTGATTTTGTGGCTATCAGAATCAAGAAACATTGTCACATTAGTAATGTCGTTTTCCTTCCGATTCACCTGATTAACAGTGTAGATAATCTTATTTTTGTCATCTACCCTCTTTTTCTCAATGCCGAACAGGCTACCTAAATTGATATAATTGGGATTCCCTTTTCTAAATATCGATACTAGATAAACTAACAAGCCGTCAAGAGGCTTTTCAAAGAAATTCTTTTGCAATGCTTCCCATTCATGATCTATAAAAGTGAACCAATTAGGGCTTACCGTTGAAGTATCAATCATCCCAGGTTTTGATCGTTCGTATAAATCTCTTTTTAAACCAACTTCGTCATTATTTGAATACACCATACTATCCTCCAACTTTATACAAAATGACGAAATCTTTTAATAAGTATTGGTTATTTCTTTATTCAAGATCTTTTCTTATTCTTTTTTTTGAAATATATACCTATCTTTAATATACCTGCGTTGCAAGAATTCTGTGAAAGTATCTGTAATCTTATAAAAACCATCCTTCTTTTTACCTTCTGAGTAAAAGTATACAGGTGGATTTTCCCCTTCATTTAATTCTAACAATTCATCCATAAAACATGATTCACCACGCAAAAAGGTATGATCAGTGCCGTTTCCCATTGTTTGAAGAAATTCAATATAAGCCATCGGTAATCTTTGATCGCTAATCATTTTACTCACATTAATTGTGAGACCAACTCATTTAAATATTTCAAAATGTTTCACCCTCATTAGAGTCATTTACTTTTTAGCTAAAATATTCATTTACTACTGCAGTTAATCGGTCGTTTCCTAACTCAATGTTAGTCAAATAATAAAGGAAATAATCTTCTACTTCACTTTGATTGAATAAACTCAGATATTGAAATGCAAGTAGTGTAGTATTATCTATTCCATAATTTTTTCCCACTTTTGTTTTTACATATTGAATCGCTTGATTAATAAATCTATTGTCTTTAGTTTTAAAGAGCACATTAAGAACGAATGTAATCTCACCCTCATTCTCTATCTCAAAAATCTCACGCACCTCATTCTCTTCTAATTCTTCCTGAAATAGCTGTTCCTTAACCAAATTAAATATTTTCAAAGCCTCTAACTCATCATTATAATAATCCTCCCAAAAACTTAGATAAGCAAATTGCTTCGGCAATAAAGCTGAGCTATTATTGGGCTTGTTCCACAATATCCAATCAGAGTTCACTTTATCGGATACAACTTTAAATAAAGAGATTGAATAAGGCACAACTTGATTGATATCATTTTCTACTCTGAAAAATTTCTCGCCATTTATGCTGGTTTCCACAGAATAAACTATATATTTTTTATTCATTGATAGATTCTCTGTTTTCTCTAAATCCTCTTTAAGGCATACTCTCATTATCTTACTCCTATAATATTCAAATCGACATCCAATTCTATTATCCGGAAAAAGGTCGTTTTCATTTGCTCTGAGATTTAACTTTTAAAAAACTTGAGATATTTAGTATTCTTTGGACTTCCAAAACATCTACCTTCTGATTTCCTATTGGCGATGCTGAAAAGTTCCTTCGCTGTTTCTAAATCACCTAGTTCGAAAGCAACTTTTCCAGAAATAAATTCCTTATCACCCGAATCTATGCGATCAAATCCAGTTAAAAATATTTTATCTGCCCACAGTTTTGCTTTCTTAAGATCATTTATAATTAAACAAGTAGCAATAACATCCTTCACCAAATGATAGCTTTCTTCACAATATATCCCCTTTGGGTCGGGTATTAAATTCCAAGCCTCTTCTAACAAAGAAATAGAATCTTCATGATTTCCATTATTAAATTGTTCATTACTTTCATTCACAAGACTTTCAAACTTTTCATTGATTGGTGATTGCAAAGTAGCCATATTAACCTCCTCAAATCATATCTTTAATCAATTCAAAATACTTATCATCTTCACTAAAATAAATTTTGTATCCTTCTAACATGTAAGCTCTTAACAGATAGTCTTTAGCTTTAGCAAGCTTCCCACACTCGAACAAACTCTCTCCTAGTCTCAGTAAAATAAATGGATTTGAAATCCCATCTGGACAGTTTAAAGCATTATAAAAATTACTTTTGGCCATTTCATAGCTATTGTTATGAAAATAAGCGTCGCCTAATGCTGTATAAATCCATGTACTTGTTTCCCAGTTGTTCTTCGGTAACGGAACCAGTTCCAGAGCGGCAGTATAACTCTCGATAGCTTTAATAATTTGTCCTTTTTCAGTTAAAGCATCTCCCTCTTTACACAATTGTAAAATTTGTTTATATACTTGATCATCTAGTTCCATTAGCAGTCCCTCCAATGATTATTTATCTGGTGGCAAATAGGTTTCAGTTAACTTCGCATCTGCAGATCGGTTCAAACTATAATGATCTATTACATAATTATCGGAGTTAAGCATCCATTCCCTAACTTCTGGGGACTTTGCACCATAATATCTCACCGTATTGCTCCACCACGAGACAACGTCAGTTAGATGAGCCATGGCTGCTTGATCTAGAGGACACTTCAGATGTATTTCCCCGTCAGGACTGTGCCATCTTTTGCCCTACTAAAGAAAAGATGATAACTGTCTAGGGCCTATATCCATCGGGGCTGTGAGAAAATAAAGGTAACAAAAAACAGATCAATCATGGTGGTATCTGACCATAATTGATCTGTTCATCTTAACGCTATTGTATTTAGGGTATAAAATTCAAGCTTTAATGTGCTTACAAACAAAATGAAGAAATCCTTATACGGATATTAAATGGAATTAAGGTACTGGGTAGCCCCACTGACACCCCTATGAACCATTCATTGGAACATATGCAATGATTTCCCCATCAGGATATTTGCCTTCCCACCCACATGGCCATCCACCTGATTGATATATGTGAAACAACTTTTCATAAAAATTATCTTTTTTTCCGTTAATGAGACGATTAATCGCACATTTATAAAGGTCAGACTCTACTTCTGCAGCAATATCCCAATAATCCATGGGGATAAAATCCTCTGAATAGTTATCACTAGAACCGAAAATGTCAGACAATTCTTCATCCATTAACTTTAATTTATCATCATTCAATATAAAACCAAGTACAGAGCCACTTTCGTTATTTTTAATATCCTGCCATATCGTATCAACAACTGCCAAATCTTGAGACCAGGCTACTTCCTTGGCTCTTTCGAAATCCTCTATAATTTTGTATTTGTAAATGAATGGTTATTGTTTTTTTGAACAATTCACCATGTTTTATTAAATCAATTACCTCATTTACTATGTGATTATGTTCACCATAGTTCATCTATTTAATCACCTTTCTCATAATTCCTCAATAGACCCACCGCCTTCTCCCCAGAATGGGAATAAAGCAACCCCTTTTCAAGTTGAACTGGATAGCTGATTGTATAGCTTTACATAAATGTACTTCATGTAGCCCAAAACAAGTGTTTATCCTCCCTACGAATAGCTAAAAGAAAAGGAATCGACTAATTTTGAAACGAATTTGTTATCTAGGGATGCAAAAATTTTCGACTGACAAATATATTAAATAAAATACGTTATATTAAAACTCACTTTGGATCTTTTCTAGCACCCCTTCATCAAACCTAGCCCCAATTATATTTGTACCTGCCCAAATTACATCATCCAATTTTGCATTAATAAAATTTACTCCTTCGAAATTTCCATTAGTAAGATTTGCACCACTAAGATCGACATCTCTAAAAGATGCATACTTAGCATTGACACCTGTTAGCTTTGCATTTCGAAATGTACTTCCATTAAAAATGGAGTCATATAAGTCTCCATTTGTTAAATCCACCTGATCAAAACATGCCCTATCGCAAAAACTGATTTTAATTCTAGCAAATCTCATAGTGGATTTATTGAAGTTTGCATCTCTAAAATAACAATCTGCAATATCAACATCCTCCAAATTACAACTGCTAAAGTCAGCGGAACTAAAGTTACAATCACGAAATGACGCTCTTATAATGGAAGATGCCCTTAATTTAACACCGACAGCTGTCATTCGATCAGCTATGAGTTCAGAAAGATCTGAAAAAGTAAGATCTATACCGGAAATATCCATTGATTCAATTATATCTTTTTCATGTATAGAAAATGAGATTTTTGAGAGTCTTTCATCTCTTTCACTACTTTGATTAGCCATTCACTCCCCCCCTTTGTCTTAATATTTGTAAATTCCCCATATATCTTTCCCATGCTTTATTTGGATTAAATGAAACTGATCGTTTACTTTCACTAAAGTTGGGTATAGCAAATACATCGTACTGTTCCAGATAATCCATCACACAAATCCAGCGATCAAGTAATTCATTAGCATCTGCCTCCCAAGGCTTAGCTACAAGATCAACTCGAATCCCTCCCCAATCCGTTTCTGTCACATTAGCAGGAATATTTATGAATATTTCTTTATTAAATAAATCAAATATATCTCCACTAAAATAAGTTCTAGTTCCCATTCCCAGTGGGCCACACGGACCGAAGGTAACCGGAGCAGGTTGAGAGCAAAAATTCATCCATTTGTGTAAACGATCACGTTCAGATTGCCACGGTGTAGAAACTGGCCAAAAGCCATGAGTAATTCCGTATCGTGGCTTAATAATACTCGCAATATTTTCTGATAGTCCATAAATTTCAGGCCAAAGTTTTTTGGGGGTGTTTTTAAAATCGAAACCCAAATAAGCTCTAAAATTTGAAATTAGATCGAAGCTTCCCGAATACTCTATTGAATGTGCTCGCTGAAGGTATAACTCTGAAAACCTTGGTTGTTGCAAAATTATCCTTTCCTTAATCTCTTCACGGTCATACTCAACTTTTACCATCTCACTGTTTCCCCATGAGGTTGGTTTAAAATAATCTTTTGTCTCGAAAACATTTAATATACTGTTTATTACATCCATATCTTCTACATCAACACTCGGAAACATGGAGATGCCAAAAATTTTCGGAAATGCACTCATAGTTTCAAATACCTCCAACTCTATTTAAAGCTTCTTCATGTACCTTTCCCCGTCCCCTAAGTTGTAACTAAACTTGGGAATAAACAAGGCCGTAACTGGTTCTGCCAATTGTCACCATTATATCAGCTTGCTTGACATTCTGTTCGATCTGCCGCCGGATACTCTGTCTTATGCTTCATCATGCTATGCTGTTTCTTCAATTCTGCCGTCACAATCTGTACACGTTTTGCCATTTGTTTCATCCTTCTTTGATTTTGGTAAGTAAAAAAGCTCATTCCTACTCATGGTTCAAGTGGGAAAGAGCTTTGGAGAGTCCATCGAGTTTGTGCCAAGTTGTTTAGTGTTTGGTTTGTTGCTTGTAAGTCTACCAGATACTCACACGCTGCTCTGGCGCTACATACATCGTATCTTTTTCTGTAATTCCATAGGTATCATAAAATTCTTTAAAGCTGGCAACTGTGCGATTCACACGAATTTTGTTAGCGGAATGTGTGTCATTGCTAGAAAGATAAGCAACCACTTCCTTACTCATTGTTGTACGCCAAATCGTTGCATAGCCTTCAAAGTAAGCTTTGTAATCAGCATTTTTCGTTTGAGACAATACTTGCAAGGAGGCGGCCATACCACCAAGATCAGCAATATTTTCGCTCACAGTCAAGCTACCATTATTATATACACCAGGAATGACTTCCAGTCCGTTATAATAAGAAATCACTCGCTCCGTTTTTTCTTGGAACTTCTTATAGTCTTCAGGTGTCCACCAGTTTACAGCATTTCCATTTTCATCATAGGAAGAGCCGAGATTATCAAATGCATGGCTGATTTCATGGGCAATCACCATACCAATTGCACCTAAATTTGTTTCGTGCTTCGCATTAATATCATAAAATGGTGCTTGAAGAATACCTGCTGGGAATACAATTTCATTATTGAGTGCGTTGTAATAGGCGTTAACATTGTAAACACTCATTTGCCATTTACTTTTATCCACAGGTTGACCCAATGTTGCTACTTCTGTTTTCCATGATGCTTTGCGAATAGCTACAAAGTTATCAAATAATGTTCCACCCTCTTTAATGGATACGATGGATACGTCTTTAAATCTGTCATCCCATTTATCAGGATAACCGATCTTGTAGGTCATTTTATCTAGCTTCAGCATAGCTTTAGCTTTAGTGGTTTCAGACATCCAGTCGAGCGCTTTAATACGCTCCTTGTACACCGCAATAAATTCCTTCACCATTTTTTCCACGTCTTGCTTCGCTTCAGCTGTAAAATGGCGTTTTGCAAACATTTGACCTAAGTAATCACTCATTACACTTTGTGTTAATTGAATTGCAATTTCATCTTGTGTTTTTTGACCTTGAATACCAAATAGATTAGCTTGGAAATCCAACGATGCTTGTTGCAACTCTTCACTTAATACGCTACTGGTATTAATAAGCCAAATCGCTTGCATATAGTTTTTAAAATCTTGCACATGCTCATCAGTCATTAATTGTGACAGCTTATTGGCTTGCCCCTTGTCCATTACAATTAATTTATCCACGGAACCAAGCTGTAGCTGCTTCAAATAATTAGCCATATCCAGTGAAGGGAACAGCGCATCAAAGTCTTGGATCGTATATGGATTATAATATTTATTTACATCATTCTGGTCTTGAACGTCCATCGTTGCTGCTGCTATTTGCTTCTCAAACTCATACAATGAGTTTGCCTTTTTCTCGGCAACTTCCTTGCTGTCACCAACAAGTTGGTATAACTTGCTCAAATACGAGACATACACTTGTTTTGCTTGAGCATTGTTAGAAACATAACTCGTCTTGTCTAAAATCAAGCCTACACCTGCATAATATAATGCATTAATGTCACTTTTTTTAGCATCTGCCATGATACCAAATGATAAAATAGAGCCAAAGCCGAGCTCTTTCTCCATCTTCAAGCCTACATTCATTACCTCCTGGATTGTAGAAGCTTGATTCAAGGATGCAATATAAGGTGCAATTGGCTTAATTCCCAAAGCATTACGATGCTTCAAATCTTGTGCATTCGTATAAAAGTCTGCAATTTTCTGTTCTACTGATCCTTTAGCATGTGTGTCCTTCACAACTTCTTGCAGCATATCTTTAATTCGTTCTTGATTTTGTTTATCCAATTCGTTAAATGCACCGTTGGTCATTTCTCCAGCATCAATGGTAGATGCATTCAGCCACTTTTTATTTACAAACTCATAATAATCATCACGAGGGTTTGTCCCCTTTAACGCTACCATTCTTTTAACTAGTGCAGTTAATTGTTCAAGTGTAACTTGATCCTTAGCTCCAAGTTTGCCATCCGTATAACCGTTAACGATACCTGTCGCAGCAATTTTAGTCATCTCATCTTGTGCCCACACCGGGATGTCACTAAAGGAAGACGCTGTATTTAAGCTACGCAAATCGTTTCCTTGCGGCTTCGGTAGGTCTGAGAATGCTCTACTTAGCATAATTAATGCTTCGGTACGAGAGACATACTCACCGTCTTTGGTTTTGCCTTGATCATCCCCCTTCAAAATGTCTTCTTTCTTCAAGCCAGGGTTGTAATCATCTGCAACATTTAATAAATAAGTAACAACCTCTTCTCGTGTCATTGCTGCTTTCTCATCCTTAGCCAGTGCATGTGGCGCTAGTGAAGTAAGTATCAAGGATGAAGACAACAAAAATGCTAATAATTTCTTCAAAGCTTCCCCTCCTCGGATAAAATAAAATCTAATTGGTATTATTTTCATATATCATTTTGTTATTACGTGGTGTTCGTTCTGAAGTTTCACTTTGCTATGTGTCAGCATTAAGTTACATATTGGGGAAATCAACAGGCCTGGGCTGGTAACTATATTGCTTCGCTAAAGCCAATAAATCATCTTCTATCCCACGAAGTAAGTCTTCAGTAAATTGGGATATCCAATAGGAAGCCGTAATTGAAGCACCCATTGAATAATCATCCAGCGCAAATTCCACCAATACATCTAGTAATATGTTCATTCGGCACTGGATAGCCCCAGATTATAGGACTATATCCTGGAAGCCTACATCAACTATTTTTTCATCCTCAATTTTCACAGCAAGCCCATGTTCTATTTCCCAAGTGCAATTAAAAAGCAAACCAATTCTTCTAATTCCATTCTTACGTACTCTTCTTATAATCAATTGAGTAGGTTCAACTAATTTGCCCATTTCTTCTTTATTTTCTATAATGGGAGCAATCTTGTCAGCTACATCCTCCCCCACCATATCTCTATACTCCACATAACTTTCTTGATAATAGTCAAAGATTGCATCCTCTATTTTCGTTATCATATTTTCCATATTACCAACAAAATTAATATACGCTTCTTCTTGAGCACCTTGAAACTCACCTTCTTCGTTTCCATCAATACTTAAAATAACGATTCTCTCTTGTCCAAAGATCTTTACCTTCTGCTTTCCACTCCAGTATAAGTCGTATGTAATTCCACCAAATAATTCATGGTTAAGTCCAGCCATTATGTCATTCTCCTAAATTTTACTTAATAGTTGAGATATATTTGAAAAAACCGAGATAAAACGAAGGTAGCGAAAAACAGACCAATCATGGTAACGGAAAAGCGTTATTTAGGTTATAAAATTAAAACATTTCTCTATGCCTTATATGATTCTGATTTAATAAAGTTATCTACTAGAAATTTATCATTTTCACTTAGACTCTCAAAAAGTTCATAGAATTTATCCTTGGCATTTTCATTGTCTAAAAGTGCTAACGTTGCTAAAGCAACGTGTCCCATTTGCCATGGCCCAAGAAATTTATTGTGTTTCAACAGTTCACTGAGTTCAGCTAATCTATCAACTATTCTTTGATTACAATAATTTCTTTCTATCGCTTTAAACATCGCCATAACAACAACTCTATAACTGTAAGCCTTCATACAAACAATTAAATCTTCATTTTGGATTGTATCATTTTCAAGTTCTTTTACTAATTCAGCTATTAAAGCCACTGTTCTTTTCCCTTCTAGGTTTTAGACTAGGCTCGCCTTCCTTCTCAACTTTCCGGCCAGCTTCTTCCAGGTTTGGTAACGTAATCACCTTATTTATGTATAACCCTGAGCGTATTCTGAAACCTCATATGTTTGATTTCTTTCAAAAATAACATCAGTACCAAAAATTATGACACCTTCTTTTGTTTCAAAGCCGTTAGTTAACTTTAGGAGATCCCTAAATACTTTGGGGAATTTAAAACCTATTTCTATCCCAATCTTGTTGATTTCATTTTCATCAACTGGAGGATAAAGATTAAAACTTGCTTAAGATTGTAGATTTGTCATTTAAAGCCTCCTAGTCCAACAAAGAATCTGTATGCTTCCCCAATTACCTCATTACCACTAAAAGTTGGAAACTGGAGGTAACCAAAAATTTGCATACGACATGCATACACCTGTCAAAATATCAGGGTCATTACTCAGAGTGCTATAAAATTCATTTCAATATCAATTAATAACGCGGAAGTTCACCATTATATTTCTTTATCAAAAACTCTGAAAAGGTCTCACTTAATTTCGTGAAGTCATTTTGAATGTAAGACTCATCATAGCTTTCTTCAAAAAAGTAGACGGGAGGATTGTCTCCATCATCAAGATTGAAAAACCAATACATGTATCCTTGATGCCCCATAAAAACAAATTGATTATCACCGATTCTTTTATTAAAATTACATTCTTCTAATAGCTCCAATGCTCCTTCTTTAAATCCATTAAATCTCTCCATATTCCTAATACTATAATCCGAACCACTGAACATCACATAACCCCTGCCAGCGCATTCCATAAACTTCAAATATGCTTCAGGCAATTTTTTGTTATCTGCTAATTGTGTTATTAGTATCATGTCATTTTCATCACAAGGTTTAAGTTCGTTACTATAATGCTCCTTTAGGAAAATTAAAAATGAATCAATATTGTCTTCTTCCAAGTATTGCTTTTTAATATTATTCATCAAATACAACTCCTCTTAATATTTTTGAATTCTTCTTGAAATTGCTTTTATAAACATCATTGTCTCTAAATACACGGTAGGTATTATTTACAGAATTGCCTGTCCCCTTATTAAAAATCTTAAACTCTACTAAGGAAAGATGGTAGTTTATTCCGGTACAATATCCATCGAGGTATCTATTCGTTAAGTTGCGACCGATTTCAAAAACTGTGGAAAAAAAAGATAATAAAAACAGGTCAATCATGGGGTTATCTGACCATAATCGACCTGTTCTAAGTACGCTCTTACGTTATTATCCTTATACTTTCCAAAAATGTGTTATTGATTGATAATGAGTTCCTTCTATACCTACCCACTAAAATCACTACTTAAAAAATAAAATAATAGGATTAAAAATGATTTCAATATTATTCCTCATCATCTTCTAGGTCTTCACCACTCATAATATACTCTATATCTTCATCAGTGAACTCGTTACCTTCTGATACTGGATGTCCATTAGGATCTAACATCCCCATTACCGCTTTATCTCGGTCTGATACCATTATAGTATAATCTTCAAACAAAAATGGATTTGGTGGTAAATCTACAGTAACTCTCCAAGCAGGTCGAATATCATCATTCTCTCTATTTTCTAAATCTACTTTAAACGTATAGGCTTCGTCAAAAAACAAACTTTCTATTTGCTCATTAACCGTCCCATCCAATTCATGTTCTTGATGGTACTTTTTTGCGATTTCAATGGCTTCTTCTGGGGTCGAAACGACATCAATCGGGATTTCTTCTATTTTACGATGATGTCTAGGAAAATCTTTATTTACTGATTCTATCAACTTTTCAAGTTCTTCTTTAGTTCTAATGTATTTTTCCACTTCTGTACTCCTTTCAACTATTTAAATTTTAATCGTAATCTGTTGATATACTCAATTGAATGTTTAATTGACGCATCATCGAACAAATGTTGATTTTTCATTATTTGTTCAAATACATATTCTTCTCTGTCTAGACGACTCAACTTCATATAAGCGTCTTTCCCTATACCCAACCATTGTTCAGCGTGATAACCTTCGTGGTATATATTCACAACCGTAGGGTTTTTCTTTATAAATATCCTCCCTTTTCCATAATCGAATGCCGCTTCGTGATTACCTGTGAGTACCTTCCCTTTTTTATCCATTTTTACAGGTATCCCTAATTGTCCCCATTTCTCCTTGAATTGTTTCACCTGTTTCTTTGTTGCGAGTGTTTCTCCTATATCATTAGTTTGTTTATTTACTTTTCTATAATCATAACTTTCATTAGCTCTCTTATCACCTTCTCCGGTTCCCTTAGAACCCCCACCCTTCCCTTTCTTCAACCTACTCCGGCCCATAAGCATACTCAGGGTAAACACCGCTGCCTTCACAATATTCGAATCTGCATGTTCGCTCAGTGCATCTACCCCGGAGCCCATCGCCAAAGTTGCCAGGTAGTTGACTCCCATTCCACCTGCTAGGTGTAGCACTTTTTTCAGCTTTGAGTGTTTTTCCAGGAGGGTATTCATGCCGCTCTTCAGCTTGCCAGCTAGATCGAACGCGCTCACATTGCTCGCCAGCTTCTTCGCTTTTGTCAGCACTTTCCCTAGACCGGCATTCAGCGCATCCCCTGCGGTATCCGCTATTCTTCCGATCGCCTTCGCGACATCGGCTCCCTTGCTTGCCACGGTTTTGATTGCGCCGTAGGCTTTGCTCGCCTGCCCTGCCAGGTCTATTTTCTGCAGTACTCTCCTGACTTTGTTTCCCAGCTTCACTCCCGTCGGCCCCCAGCCTGCAAAGGGAACTGAAGCACCTACCGAAAGGAGGGCACTCGTATAATCCCCGCGTAGCGCATAGATCCCCGCATTCGCCAAATCTGCGATTTCTCCTACACCCGGGATCAGGCCCGCCACATCCAGCACCGTCTGGCTTACATCCAGCACCTTGCTCCAGAAGCCTTTTTTCTTCTTCTTTGGTTGCTCTTCGGGGGCGGCTTCTTCCGGCACGGCCACTTCGCTCACGAACGGGGCTTCGTATTGCGGCTCCAGGTCTTCCACCTGCACGGGCAGCTTTATGATGCCATTCATCGTCAGGCTGCTTCCCCGCAGGTCCGACATCCCGTCTAGCACCAGACTGCTGTCTCCGCATTGCAGGAACAGAATTTCCTTCGCTTCGATCTCTATACTTTTCTCGCTGTCCAGTACCAAATCCTGCACGGTGTTCATCTGGATGCCGCTATTACTCGTGATCGAGATGCCTCCGTCGTCCAGTGTGATGAACAGGCTCCCTTCGGTCGCAATCAGCGACATCTCCGCATCGGTCATCCGCATCTCTTTCCCGAAGTTCGTTCCCCAGCTCTTGGTCGCCGGATCTGCGGTCTTCGGTGACGGACTGCTGCCCCGCCTCACCGATCCCATCGCGAACGCGTCTTGTTCACGCCCGCTTCCGAAATACACCTGCACCGAATCTCCAGCTTGCGGCATGCAGTAGAAACCTCCACCGTCACTCGCGTAGACCGCGGAGTACGGCATCCAGCTCGCTTCGTGTTCCGCTTGGGTCGCATCCACGTCCAGATGCACTTTTACGGTATCCTTCTTGACCGCCAATATCTTGCCTTCCAGCGAGGCTCCTGCCAGTTCATCGTTGCGGATTTCATTTTCCCGGATCCCGCTGTGGGGACTGAGGGTATACGTATGTATGAGCATGCCCTGCATAAGCCTGCTCTCTGCCGCTGCTACCCGCAGCTCCTGTCCTTGAAATTGTACGGTATCTCCGAGTCCGAACCAGCGCCGCGTCTGTACCCGGTAAGAGGTAAAGTCGGCTTCTCTTACGTCTGCGGCTCCCGCCGACCAGGACATCTTCAGCGCGTGCAGATCTCTTGTTACTGTATAATTCTGATCCTTAAGCTCATGATATCCGCCATCCGGGACACCAAAATACAGCTTCGGCGCATCCGCAGTCACCTCCGGGATCACCACCGCTCCGAACCGGGATGCGATTCGCCGCAGGAACTGCCAATCCGTCTCGCGGTACTGTACCGTCAGCCCTCCCAGCTTCGTGCCGCTGCTCACGTAGTCGATGAGGTCAGACTTTGGGTAGGCTGATAATACCTGACGGATCACGTCCTCACATTCCATCTCGCTATGCTGAAACGAACGAATTCGCGGCTCGATGTCCAGCAGATACGAATAGGAAACAGCCTCCAGTTCCAGGATGTATACCCCCTGAACATCCCGGACACCAACCTCCTGGATGATCCCCTGAAACAGCTTGCGTATTTCTTGGCCCCGTTCACCAGTCTCGATGAGGGAGATATTCTCTCCGTTTGCGGTCATATCGATTTCCCGGTCCTGTTGTTCTTCGGGAAGAACAGCGGTCAGGAACAAGCGTGCATGTCCGCCTGCCTTCCGCTCCATATGTATGCTCTGGATGCTGTGCACGGGATAGGGCGAATGGCACTTGAGGTTCCATGTGCCTGTTGCGGCTTTCACAATGCCCATTGTCTCACTCCTCTCCTTTACATTACCGGATGGCCCCGCCGAACCCGCTCGTCGTCCCCTCCAGGCTCGATCCCCCAAGCTCCTGACCGTCATCCTCGATCACAATCCGTCCCCCATAAACACACTGGTTCACACATGTGCTGAGCAGCGCGGGATGTCCATCCACAAGCACATCTGTTTTTCCGTCCATCCACGAAGTCGAAATCCCCGGAACACACGGCGCCTTCTTCCGCCCTTCAATATCGAGTTTCCCGATCTGGACAGCCGGGTTCAATAAGCTGGTACAATTCCCGAATGGCATAATGTGGATCATCGGGTTCTTGTCCTCCACATTCAGCTGTGCTTTTTCTTTCAGGTGTACGCCGTGGCTGTAAGGGACTTTCAAGCGATTCAGCTGAGTTCCGCATGTACAGCTTAAGATTGCCCCGGCAACCACGTAGCTCGGCTCTGCCCCTCCTCCGTCCTGTTCCACAACATCCGGTCTCGTGATTCCTTTGATTTCTGCCATAGAGCTTCCCTCCTAAATTCAACTGCCTATGTTAGTTGAAGTGCCTACAATAAACGATTTCCATTTGCCTCACACCATCGGCTCCGCTGTTGTCATCTCTACCCGCTGCATACATAACCCGGTAAAGTCCCTGCGCAAAATGGCTTCCGCGAGGGCGAGGTTGATCAGGAACACATTCTCGTGCAGCCGATTATCCACGGCCAGGACAATCGGCCAGATGCAGGTCTGCAAGCAGTCCGCATCTACCTTCAGCCGGGTAAGGCGGCCGCTGCTGTCGAACTGGCTGTCTTCGTTCAGACAGGCAAGCTGCGGTGGAACCAGGAACCAATAGGGGTACAGCTGCTCTCGTTCGGCGTCCATTAGTCCGGCCAGACGGAAGATCAGGCGCGGGGCAAAGGTCTGAAGCAGCTGCTTCAGAGGATCAGACCACAGCGGATAAGGCCGCTCAATGAGGTCCACAGCCACCGGCTGGTGACTGGGCTGCAGCGCAAAATGCAAATTAGCCCGCTCCAGTTCCCGTAAATCCTCCCCCTTCAGCCATTCCGGACGGATGGCTTCTTTTACACCACGCGGTTCAAGTGCCCCCCGCACACGCATGTCCTGTGAGAGCTGGAACCAGTCGTTTCTCATTGCTGTTCCTCCTTCAGCCAATCCGTAATGGCTTCTTCAGTGAACGGAAGTTCCGGCATTTCCGGACGTTCGCTGAGCAAGCTGCACGCGCCCGTGTCCATCTGCACTCCCATTAAGCAGGAGCCTGAGAAGTTCGTTCCACGCAGATCAGCTCCCCGGAAATCCGCATCGGTCAGATCGCACCATCCAAGGATCGCTCCGGTCAGCTTCGCCCCCGTGAATCTTGCACCCCGCAGCTTGGCCAGAACAAATTCAGCCTCGCTTAAGTCTGCTCCGGCAAAGGATACTTCTTGGAAGCCCGGAATCTCCCAATTCCCTGGATCAGGAAGCCCGCAATCCGCCTCCACCCGATGAAATAATGCCCCCACCAGACGACAATTCTCGAAGCTTGCACCGTGCAGCCACCCCTGATTCCATTCCGTATCCGTCAAATCGCAGCCTTCCCAGACTGTACCCACCAGATTGCTCTCTGCGAAGCTGCTACCGCCAAAAGCGCTCTCGCGAAAGGCAGAATAACGAAAATCCATTTCACTGTAATCTCCGCCTGCCAGATCCAGCCGCTCCAGCGCGCCGTATCCGTAAGCACCTTCGATCCGCTCAGCCAGCCATTTCCGAATCTCGGTCTCATCCGTAGGGTCGCTATCCTTGCGGTAGACAGACTCGCTGATATCGAGATACTCGCCCACACGCACTTCAACAATTCCGCATTGCTCCAGCTCACGGAATCCCTCGGTAAGCATCGCCTCCGGCATCGCCGAGCGGAGCAGTGCAATGACATATTGATGCCCATGCTGCGATTCACGCAACAGCAGCTTCTCCAGGTCGGGACGGCTGATACCTCCGGTATACGGGGAACCCGGGCGTTGTCTTTCCTCCTCCAGCAGCAGCTGGAGCTCATCCAGATAGCCGAATGCCCAAGAAGCATCATACTCACCCGCCACAGAAGCAGGATCAAACAGCCACGTCTCATCCGAAGCCTCCACCAGATAGACTCCGTGTCCTTCCTGCAGCCGGGTCCGAAGCATCGAATAGGTGAAATGCCCGATGGCTCCTTTCTCTCCTATGCTCTGCAGCTCCGCCACCTCCCGGCACAGCTTGTCAAAGTGGCGGATGAACGCCTCCTGTAGAGGCTTGCGGTTGGCCTGATACAGCTGCTCCCAATGCAGCAGCACCCGGTTACGGACCGGTTCCACAATTTCTTCCATAAACATCTCCATCACGGCAGTCTGAGCCAACAGCTTCCCCTCCTGTTATCGCTTGCTCCAGTTTAGGCTTTCCTTCATAGCGAAACTAAACCGTTGTTTATAGGATGTTATCTGCACATCTTTGCTTAGTTCGTACGTACTTCAGTTCCGCTTAAAGCAGTCGTGCCGTCCATCTTCAGGCTGCTGTCCTTACAGATCAGGCTGAGCTGATCCTTGGCGGAAATGACAATGCTTTTATCCGCGCTCATCATGATATCTTCCTTAGCATTGAGCTTGATCAGCTTGCTGCTGATAATCTCGATCCCGCCGCCCTCACTAAGCCGGATATAGATCTCTCCGTCCTTGCCGGTCACAATTACCTCATCCGGCGTCATCTTCAGCTCCTTGCCGGCCGGTGTGCGGAAGAACTTGTGGTCAGGGTTGCTCAGCTTGTTGCTCTCGCCTTCTTCGGCATTCTGCCGCACCGAGCTGGTTGCTACCCCTTCTTCCTCCTTGTTCCCCGGAAAATACACCCGAACATGATCGCCCTTCTCCGGCATAACGTACCAGCCGCTGTTGCCTTCTGCCGTGTACACAGATGAATACGGAAAGTCATGCGCCTCTCCTGCCTGCTGCTCCGAATCGATGTAGAGATGAATTTTGAGCTTGTCCTTGTTGATCCCGATTACCTGGCCTTGCAGCGAAACTCCGATAATTTTGTCATTATAAAAAGTGTTCTGGCGAAGTCCATGACGCGAGCTTAAAATATAGCGGTGACGAAGCAGGCCCTTCTTCATTTCAGTGTAAGCTTCGTATACATACAGCAGCTTGCCTTTGAATTCGATCGCATTGCCCAGATCCAGTACCCGGCCCGTCTCGACCTCATAATATATGAAGTCATCCTCGCCTACCTTGGCTGACGTATTCTGCGTAGTGTAACGGAATTTGTCCATTCTTTTGCGAACCCGGTAGTTAAAATCCTGCAGCTTGCCTTTCGAGGAGGTATCGAACACGCCAAAATAGAACTTCGGCGTATCAAAGACCGATGCAGGCATCAGACCGGTACGCAGACGTGAAGCGATCCGCTTCAGAAACTGCCAGTCTGTCTCTTCATACTGGAGCGTGAACTTGCCGATAGCCGCTCCATCCGTTGCCGCGTCCATAATATCAATATTGGAATAACCCTCCGCGATCTGATCCAGAAGCTGCGGGTAAGTCATGCTGTGGTTCTGGAAGGAGCGGCTTTTCTTGCGAATGTCCAGCTCATGGGTATGGGAGACCCCCTCTACTTCAAGGATATGGACACCGCGGTTCACCGACACACTCAAATTCAGAATAAGTCCACTGAACAGCACCCATTTGCCGCCTTCTTCATTCACCTGGGTGATCTCCACCACTGTATTCGATGAGCTCAACCGGACATAGCTGTCCTTCTTCTCTTCATCCACAATACCGGTGAATTTCACATAGGTGTGCTCATTCATTTGTTTCGTAATGGTTAACTCCTGCAGACTGACCAGTTCAAACGGGCTAACCCGCAGATTATCGTAAGATAAGGCTGGTTCACTCATGAGACTCGCCTCCTTCCTTCTGTGGAATGAACTGAATGGATTTCATCATGGCCAGTGCGACCGGCTTCCAGTCATCAAGCTCCTCGTCCGTACAGTTAAAGGTACACATCAGTGCCCGATCCTCAAGTGAAGCGAACAGAATCAGATTATACAGATTGGCATTAACCGCCGGGGTCAAAAATTCACAAGTGGCGACCGGCTTGCCGTTAATGCTGAACTCATGGTCTCCATACCATTTCGTCAGCTTCTGCGTCCGGCGCAGCATCTGGATCATGGCCTGCTTGAAATCGGACAGCTCGTCCTCCGGCAGCGGGTTCATGGTGTGATTGATGGCAATGTTAATTCTGGCATTGGAAGTTGTATATATAACACTGGGTCGATGCTCAGAAGGATATTTCCGCTTTGCCATCTCCTTACTCATGAGCTTTAATGTCTGCGGGAGCAGCATGCGCATCGCACCGTCCAGCAGCTCCGTTTCCACAAAGGTGTGCGGCTCGTCTCCAATCTGCACCACGGGTGCGGTTAAATCCGGTCCAGCCTCTTCCGGAATCACTCCGTAATTATCCGTAGGCTGTCCGCCTGTATTGCCGTTAAGCATGGACACAATCTTCTCATCCCAATGCTCCATCTTCACCCCATCCTTCCAATAGTCGATTGATGCGCAGCCGCTCTACTCCACCAGCATCCGCTGCATACCCCCGTGGGCTTGCCCCTTATGTCCCTGTCCTCCGCGCGCATTTGTGAGAATCCGGTCCAGATAGCGGTGAATCTGCAGGCTCGGATAATCCCGGTATTCCTGTCCCAGCCGGCTCGCAATATAATGCAGGATAACGCTCCGGGCGATGACACCTTCATTCATACACAGCATGCCGAACATCACATCATGCGGATCCGGCGTACCGGTACGCATAAGGCGCTGAGCATAGTCTTGAAGCACAGCCGGAGGAAGGGTGCTGGCACCGGGAGCCGCATAGGGAACCTGCAGCACCTGGAGCGTATTGTATTCGGTGGCCAGATCCGCGAAGCTCTGGTAATCCTTGCGCAATCTGGCCCCTTCCTTCAGCTTGAAGCGGGCGAGCTCCATCTCATGGGAAGCGCTCCCGGACGCCGCATCTTCCAGTGCAAGCGAGGTCTGCCCCAGAGACAGGTCATGACCTGTCTCCAGCTCTGTGAAGCGGAGCTTCAGAACAGTCTCTTGACCTGTGGCCTTATAAGCAATTTCCGCCGGCTCCGTCATCATATAGAGCCGCCTCTCATGCAGAAGTATGCCGGGGCTTACCGATAACCGTTCGGCGTGTACCTCCACCTCTGCCCCAGACACAATTCCATCTGCATAATCCCTGTAGTACAGCTCCCAAAACTGCCGGGGGAAATCACGCAGATCCTCAAGCATCCGGGTCTTTAGAATCCGTCCCTTATGAAACTCAGGGTAAGTATAGGTGAACATTTGCGGCGCTCCTTTCCCAGACTTGCCTTTTTACTTCAGTCCATCAAAAAAGTCCAGTTCCGATGATTCATTCTCATAGGCGAACAGTCTTTTGTGACCCAGCAGCAACTGCTCATCACGGCGGGCGACAGGCAGGACATGGAAACCCCAATGCGAATGATCCGCGAACACGAAGAACTTCGTCTCCCCGTTCATAATGGAATCCGTATCGTCCTGCGGAATCTTCGTACCAAATCGGGACTGGATGTCCTCATAGACCACCTGCTCGTAATTCTCCTTACGATTGACGTATACACATTTCTGCCGCAGGGTTCCGTCGCTGCCGCTCACATACAGCTCGACCTCGGCCGTCTCGAACGGCCGGGAAATGCTGCCCGGCAGACCGTCACTCCGCTCCAGACTGTTAATCAATACCTTCTGCCGGAGGTTATGGGTATACGCGCTGACCGTATAAGGAATGACCGCCGCCTCATGGGTGATTTCCGCTTGAATTGCCCCCGTCTTTCTGGCACTGAGATAGCGGATCGCTCCCCGCAGGCAAGCCAGCTTCAGATCAGGAACACGGCCTTCCGCCGGTTTCTGGCGGAATTCTATACTGCGCCCCGGCACGAACTCCTTCAGCGCTTCCCGGAAAACATCGATCCGGCAGGACTGGCCCGTCAGCTTAATCATCGAATACTGGCCGAGCCTCCCCTCCCGGTAGAACTCCTCCAGGAACTTGCGGACTACATCATAAATATCCGCCTTGATGAGCTGGGTTATCTCCTTGATGTTAAAGACCACATCCGGAAATTCAAATTCATCACGGAGTTCGCCGTTCCGCACTACGGACAGAAACCAGCGCTCCATCGTGGTAATCTGCAAATCGCTGTCCTGTCCGTCCTCAATGGCGGAGTGGAATCGGTTGCGGAGCATGCCGGTCTTGCGGAAGAATTGCTGCTTCATCTCTTCAGCAATCTCCCAGAGGAAATGAAAATTCCCGCGAACCCGCAAATATTCGTCCCGTGAACGATGCTCCCGGTGGGCGTAGGCTGTAGGAATAATCTGCTCCGCCTCCAAATACCGGCGATCGAGCTCCGCATATACACTCTGGACTCCCGCTTCATCGACCTGGCGGAACACATCGGCCCCCGGTGCTGCAATCAGGCTGTCAATATCGGTTGCGGCCCGCCGTCCGGAGTAATAATCCGCGAAGACAATCTTCATGAACTGCATAATTCTGTAAGTGATATTATTGCCGCCGAAATTGGTATCCCCATTCTCGTAGGTGGTGTGGATGTCCAGCTTGTAAGCAATCTGTCCGTCTTCCACAGTAAAGCGGCAGGAGGAAAGGTCGGTTGTGCCCCCGCCGCAATCAATTACCAGAGCTTGATACGGCACGCCCTCCATAAAGGCATTGCGTTCGATACCGTCGGCAATCGTGTTGTAGAGCACTGACATTCCTTCATCGAGGGCATGCTCGCTCTCGATTTCGTATTCGGGCAGAATCTCGCTGAACATCTCAAGGAACTGGGCCTTCATCTTCACAGGAGCGGACAGATGCAGCCGTTTGAACCTGCATTTGAACTGGTGCTCCGCCGTCAGAATTACATGTTCAAGGTAGGCACGCACAATATCCAGACGCGTCACTACAGCTGCATTGCCCTGGGCATCCACTACTTCCTCCTGTTTACTGTAATCGCTGATCCAACGCTTGATCCCGCGGAAGACACTGGCCCGGCTGCTGTAGCCCCCCCTGCGCATGCTCTTCAGTGCTTCATATCCGAATTCGTACAGGATATTGCCGGGTTCTGAGCAATCTGCGATGCTGACTGCTGTCGGGAGCACTTCAATCCAGTCCGTATTCTTAAAGGTTGTATCCGGAAAGGTCACATAATTAATCTCTTCCAGGCGTACACGTCCGTTCAGCAGGTCCTGGCTGCTGGGTTCCTGAATATAGCCTCTATGCAAATAAGCACCCGCCGTCGTATTGGAGGTGCCAAAATCGATGGCAAGCACGGCTTGCGTCTGTTCCAGCTCACGGATGTCCAGATGGGCTAGCGGAATTTTGGTATATTGAATGTTAACAGGCGGCAGCGGCTTGTCCGAATAATAAATCTTGTACAAATACTCCGAGTCACGCTTGCGGAAGAACAATAGACTGTACTGGCGGTTCCTGCTTCTCTCCCATCTCGCTCCACTGTCGGCGGTTAAGTAGAAGGTGCCCGGCACGGCTTCATCCTGCTCCAGATTGAAAATCCCGCACAGCTCCATACTTTCGTTCACCAGCAGTACATTGGAGTCCGTAAGCCCTCCAGCTGCAGTAACGATGTAGCGGTCCAGCCTGTCCACCTTAAGCCCTTCATACAGAATCAGACGTGCGGGAACACTAATCCCGCCATCACTGCTTAACGGCGAGGTCATATGGCGGTTGATCGCCTGCTGAATCCGTTCGAACCCGCCCTTATGCACACGGCCGATACACAGTACATCATCCGCTCCCAGAAATTTCAGGATAATCCGGATCAACTCTTCGCGGTCCGTCTGCGGACCCAGCCCTTCTACCATCCGTTCTTTGTAGCAAATGTTGCGAAGCTGAAAGGTCGTCATGTCCATAAGCTCTGCCCGCGTATATCGGGTGGTTCCCCGAATGCGTTCACGGCTCGCAGCGTCAGGATGCAACCTGTATGTATAACCGTTCATGTTCGTAACCTCCTAGGCGGCTGCTCCCGCAGCATCTGAATCTGCCCTCTCTTCTTGCTCCTTTAATACAAGGCAATGCAATCCTGAACCATCGTGTGATCCACGTCGATAATGCCGAAATGGCGTTTCCAGTAAATCTCCGTTTCGAAGCGTACCGGTAAAAAAAGCTCCAAAATCAGTTCCAGCTTCTCCCTTGTCTCCGGGCGCTCTTCCTCACCGATGTAGAGCAGCAATTCGTCCTTATCCTCACAATTCGCATACAATGTGGAACGCGGGAACATCCGGACCAGCAGTTCCCGCAGAAGATGCACCGCTTCGCCGGTATCGAACAGCCGCAGAACATGCCCGGCGATGACTTCCTGCTCTTCCCGTCCAAACAGCTTCAGCCGCTGCCGGATACGTTCTCCGAAGACCCCCTCCTGCATCTCCCGCAGTGTGAAGCGGATTTGATATTCCCGTTTGTTCATCCCCTGCATCAGGTCCAGTTCAGCCAGGAAATGAATGATCAGATCGAATAAGGTCTCACGCAGTTCGGAATCCTCAGCGTTGTTAGGATCGAACAAGTCTCTGAAAATATCGTAAAAACGATAGTACGGGTTCACCTCAACCTCCTGCTCCACAGCAGCCGCATTGAGATCGGCATGGCTTAGCTCCATATAAGGTGAATACACCTTCGCCGGAACAAAGTGAATGTCGCTCCGCTTCATTCCCGCCCGCCCCGACCGAACCAGCAGATCCCAAATATAGTTCATACCCAGGCTCCTTCACAGCGGTACTCCGGAAAGATTAGCTGAACTTCAGAGACGAGGAAGCTGAGCACATCGTCACTTAGATAGGATCCGGCAAGTGATCGGTCCCTGGCCACAGCTCTGAACAGAAGGCGCATCCGGTACTTATCCGTCTGTACGCGGACCTGGTCGCTGACGAAGCTGTTCAGTTCGTAAGTCAGCGGAATCTCTTGTCCCGGCGGCAGAATCTTAACATCCTCCAGTTCTACCTCTCGCGAAACCTCAAACGCCCCGGTCAAACGGGCAATGCCCCCTTTGGATCGAACCGGACTGCCAGCTTGCCGGATATATCTGCCGATATACCCTTCCTGTCTGCGGTTCGACAAAAGAGGATAATGCATCCGGCCAATTCCAGAATTCATGGGCCTCGTCACCTTCAGCATGGTCCAGGAATCCGATTTATCCAGCGGAGATACAACTGTAATCTCTTCCTCCGAGCGTTTAATATAACGGATATTTGCTTCCTCGCCATCTACAAGATATCCGTGTTCTGTGCCTGTTCTTCTTAGCGGCAGCACATGCTCGTAATTCACCCGGTCAGCCGCCGGAACGGGGAAACCGCCGATCTTCATCTCCATTCTCTGAATATTCCAGATCGGCACCAGATTCATATGTTTATACGGTTCCAATTCCTCCAACTGTATGGAAATCTGCTTCACCGTCTCTTGGTTGTCCCACTCCGAAGCGCAGGATATCAGGATGCAGTCCATAAATTTGTAGGCATAAGGGATGTGGACTGTTTTCCACGGCAGGCTGTTTTTACGGAATATCCGGTACAGTTCTTCAATGCGTTCGGTGTACACTGAGCTCTGCTTCAGCCGGACCGTTATCTCATACCGCCCTCCGCTGGTGATCATCTCACCCTTGAACTGGCGCTTGCTCCGGGCAAGCGAGCGAATCTGCGAGGTATCGCACTGGAGGAACAGCGTACATAACTTCATTTCCTCCTGCTTCGATAGGGCAGCCGCAACTTCAGCCAGATTGATAAACTGCGGCTCTGAATCGCCTGGGACCATGGGGTACAGGAATTCATGCAGTGGATCAAGCTCTTCGCGGGGACAGAGTGACGCATACACATCATGCCGCACCTCCTCCGGCTCCAGTTCATTAAAGACACGCTCCTCAATTTGCCGGTTCAGCGTCTCCTGATATTCCACCAGATTCAGAAATAAACCGGTCATTACATCCTTCAGCATCCGGCGCTGCTCCAGATCCTCCATCTTGTTCAGACGGTCACGAATGATATCTTTCATGGCTGCACCTCCTCTTCAGCGGATTTCTGGACCGTTTCCTCTTTCGGCAGCGCGGCATCCACGCCGCTGCCCGGTTCTGTGCTCGCTGCACCTTTTGCGGCACTTTCCTCTAAACCCTTACCAGCTTCATTATTAGTTGAATCTCCTGTGATACTTCCGTTGTTATCCGTAATTTCATCTGGAGTCACCAGAGGCAAATCCATACCTCCCGTAAGGTCTGCAGCTCCGGCTGCATTCGGGTCTACAGCAGGTACAGGCGGGTTCAATTTCTCTTCCAGCTTGGAGATCTTGCGCTCCATTGCCAGTACCCGTTCCAGCATATCAATACTCTGATAGACCTCTTGTGCTGCTGCGTAAGCATCGAGCGCCCCGCTGTAATCAGCGGCTTCATTGTAACGGTCGCCCTTGGCTTCCAGCTTATCGGCCTGGAGCTGACTTACTTGCCGTTCCACATCCGATTTTTTGGCTTCCGCCGTTTCCAGCTTGGTTGTAATTTCGGCAAGAGCCTCTTTATAAGCGTTCTCCGTGGCGGAGGACCGCGCCCGCAGGTACAGCGTAATGGCGCCGCTGGAGTCTCCGTTCTGGAACTTGAGATCTGCTTCCCGAAGCCAGTCCTGTACCTTCTGGAAGGCGGTCATCTGTCCCAGTCTGTCTTCAATCGCCTGCCGCTTGAAGATACTGTACGGTTCCGACAGTTCCAGCGCTTTGGTATAGCTCGCTTTGGCTTTTACAATATCCCCCTCCTTGAGGTGGGCTTCGCCGTCAACCAGCTTTTGCGCAGCCGCCATTTTATCTGTCAGCAGCTTTTTATGAATCCGGTCCTTGAGCTTGATCGAGTTGTTGCGGCCCAGACTATAGTCGGATACTGCCTTGCCATACTCCTGCTCTGTAACATACACGTCAGCACTCTGTTCGTACTGGAGCATATCGGCAGCTAATTCGGCCTTCTTAGCCGCACTTTTGACCTTATAGAAGATCCCGGCGCCACCTACCAGAAGCACCGTTAATAGAATAATAAGAATGCGTTTGATCCACTTCTTGCGGTTCTTCGGCTCTTCCTGATAGGTCTTATTAGCGTAGATACATGCTGCCGTATAATTGTCTATCCGCATCCGCTGTTTGCTGAGCATGACTTCCTCAAGCGTATCCGCCAGCATGACCGGGTCATTTGCCGCCTGAACAGAATCAATCATCTCCGCGTCCTCGACAGCCTGCCACAAACCGGAGGTGCACATCACCAGCACATCGCCATCTGCCAGCGGAATCTTCCCGGAGACATAAGGCTTCAGCTTGCCCGGCATCCCGGCATATTGCAGCAGATTGCCACGCTCATCATTCGTATCGATCTTGTCCTCGGCAATTTGTCCTTCGTCTGCCATCTGCTGGGCAAGGCTGTGGTCCCGGCTTTTCAAGATCAGGCGCTCCCCGCGAAAATGATACAGTCTCGCATTCCCGGCTGATGCCCATACCATCTTCGTATAATCCGTCACCACAATTAGTATACTGGCCTTCAGACGGACTCTGCGGCTCTCATAATGCAGCCACTCATGGGCAATCCGGATGTAATCGGTCAAACGCCGCCGGGAGAGGGTGGGTTTCTCCAAAAAGCTCTCCAGAATCGTCTGCACAATCATTTCGGCACTGTGAGCCTCTTCATCTGAATCCAATCCATCGGCAATGATATAACAGGCCTTATCCTCCAGCTCAACGCACCCGAAAAAATCCCGGTTAGTCATAAAAGAACCCGATTCGGAGACGAAACTCATTAAAAAATCGCTGTTCTCCTTCCTCATGCGTATCCCCATTTCCCGTATTGATGATTTATGCTATGTACCCGGCGGGACATCTCCTGTTCTACCAACGCCTCTCCACAATAATGACTGTAGCGTTATCCTGATGTACAAGCCTTTTCTCCTCTATCAAATCAATCATGGCCTGAGCAGCATCATAGGGTGACAGCGGCCGGGACAGTATCGTCTCCATTTCCATTTCCGTGAGCGTGTTGTATACCCCGTCGCTGCACAGCATAATCTTGTCCCCCTTATACAGCTGAAAAGGTTCTTCTGCCAGCTCCATGCTCCTGAAATTCTCGGACCCCAAATAATTGACCAGAGTCTTGCGCTGCGGATTGCCTAGCGCCTCCGACTCGGTAATCTCTCCGGACAGATACTGTTCCTGCAGTGTGTTCTCCAGCGTATGCTTATGGTTAACCGGAATCAGAATACCGCTGCGGTATACGAACAACAGGCTGTCCCCTACCGCCCCCCAGTAGAGCATACTACTGCGGATCAGCGCCGCAACCAGCGTGGTTCCCCCCTGCACCCCGTGCAGCTGGTTCATAATTTCTCCATTGGCGTTCATCGCCGCATCACCGAAGAATTCCGGCGGATCGGGGAAGCGCTCCAGTTCCCGAAATTCTTTAACAAAAGTATGGACGGCCGCCGTACTGGCCACCCTTCCCCCGCTTAAACCGCTGATTCCATCCGCGAGCACAGCTAGCAATCCGAAAGGCATATTGACCGTCGCAAAATAGTCATCCTGCTCCTCACGCGCACCGATCGTCTGGCCGTTCCCGATTCCGTCCCCGGAACCGGTACCAGCCTTCGGCATCTTTTGAATGCGATGCCTGAACATAATCAGTGGCCAGATCAGCAATATCCAGACAACAATCATCCAGTATGGGGTCAATGCACTATCATCCAGCAGTTGCTTCAGCATATTCATTGCTGCTGCTCCCATTCAAAGTGAACACCGCACAGGGGAACAAAAATAAACTTGCTGCGTCCCAGCTGAATGACATCATAAGCAGCCAGCTCTACCGGGGAATATACCGCCTCGTTATTGTGATAGGCAAGTCCGGAAGCATCACCGGGCAGCAAGTAGAAATTGCGTTTCTTCGGATCATAGACAATCACCGCATGATTGCGTCTGGAGATCGTATTGTCACCCAGAATGCGCACATGCATCTCTTCCGAGCGGCCGATAAAATTCTTCTCCGCCATAATCCGGTAGTCCTGTCCCATTTGAGCCCCTTCAATACAGACCAGCCAACCCGTCACTGGTTCAATTCCGGTGGCCTCTCCTAAATACGGCATCGTTCTGTCATCTTCGGAGGGACGGGACGCCATAGCAATGGCTGCTCCCTTGCTGCCGGACGGAGCCGGGCTCTCCACGGTAAGATTACAGTAAGGACACGTGTTGCCGTGTCTTCTTGTGCTGAACATATGTCCGTTAGCGCATCTTGTCAGACTCATTCGCTCTCATACCCCCGCATGTGTTGTTCATTTCACCAGAATCCTCGTGTTGGCAATATAAATTAAGTCCCCCGCCTCAAGCAGGCTGGGTTCCTCGATTTCCAATTTAACTGCTTTGCTCTGATTGCTTTTGCGTATACCGACACCGCTGGAGGATTCAATATCCTCTATGTACCATTTGCCGGATGCTTTGTTCAGCACAGCATGCTGGGCGCTGATCAGAGAAGCATAAGGTGTATCTGACAGATCTATATCTGCTTCGCCGTGCCTTGAGCTTTTGCCGATCAGAACACTTGTCTCGCCTTCTATGTACCATTCCTTTACACTTTCACCGTCTTCACTCAGCAGCACCAGCTTTACAACCTTGCTGCCGGGTTTGACCTTATTCTGCACCTTGATCTTTTTGGGTCTTGTTCTGACTGCAATTATGACTACCGACAACAAAAGGATTGCTGCCGCAACCACCTGTGCCCCCCTAACCTTTGCAACCACAAATATGTAATAGAATATTACAGCCGAGATGGCTGTTATCAATAGATCCAGCACCAGGGTCCAGATCGACCTTCCTTGTTTCACTCCCATAACCTCCGCCTTACCGGGCTACGCCCCAGAATGACTGCCGGATCACTTCTTTCGGATTCCAAAATAGCGCTCGAACAGCTCCGATGCTTCCATACTTTTTGCTGGTTCAGAGTGTTTGGGAATATTCCGGTCACTCTGCTTTTTCTGCTGGAAACCAAAAAAACGTTCGAACTGCTCTTCCATATTTCCCGGATCAAAACTGACCCGCTCCTTGCCTGCGGATGGCTTCTCCGGCGGCTCTCCGGATGCCCGGGTTGTACGCGACTGCGACTGATAAGCCGTCCTTGACTCTTCATTACCTAGTACCTTATAGGCCTCATGAACCTGCTTAAACCGCTCGGCGGCCTGCGGATCTCCTCCATTCGTATCGGGATGATACTTTTTGGCCAGCTTCCGGTAAGCTTGCTTCACTTCGGCGGATGATGCATTTGGAGCAATACCAAGCACTTCATAATAATCTGTCAATCGCCTCACCGCTTCCCGTTACGATTTAGAGATAAATAAACATTAAGAGGCGCATAAAGGCCCCTTAATGTTCTGAACATCAGGCAGACACAGCCAGCCCGATGTCCCAGTCCGATTACCTAATATTAGGCCGAAAATCCGCCATCGATTTTGGTAAGTTCGGTTTTGTCTTTCTTTTGTTTGATGTACAGTGTGAACTCACCTACACCTTCGGTGTCCCCGTAACGTTCTGTGTAATCCACAACGAATGCGTTAGGGAAATGGATCTTGCGCACTACTTGGTCTGCTGCAATAACTTCGAGCGTTACCTTGCGGTAGCAGTCCGCTTTTTCAGCAGGAACAATAGACCAGAGCGCCAGCTTGATGGTGTCATCTGCATTATCGCCGTCAGTAGCCGTGATAATTTTACCAGTGATGCGCAGGGTTGCTCCAACATCGGTCGATCTTGCGTTTGAATCATCCGGAGTGTCCGTGTCGTACACAACAGAACGAATATTGTCCATTCCCAGTTCGATTGTTTCTGCACCTTCAACTTTTAAAATAAAGCCCATAAATAAAAAACCTCCTCGAAAAATAGTGTTGAAATATGTATAAAGGCTAGCTCGGATGAACAAGCCTCTGATACCTTAATAAGTTCTTTAATATAATCTTTTATCGTTGTTATATGAATTATCAAGCCTTAACAGCGCTGGTACCCTTGGTTATCATGACCTCAAGATTCTTCACATTGCCGTTGAAGACCAGATCTATATGGCACAGGTTGCTCTTCTCGTCGATAATATAGCTCATATCATCGCCTTCTTGAATGATCGAGTTAACCGATCCGCGTTTGCCCAACCAGCGGCTCTTCTGACTGCTCGGATTGTTGCTGAAGAACTTCACTATGTTCTCATGCTTGAAATCTCCGGTCTGGAAGCGCAGGAAACGTTCGATATAGGTGCTCACCTGTGTTTTGTAAATGGAATCATATCCGTCCTCTGACATAGCCATACTTCTCGATTTATATACGGTAATCCGTTTGATATCCGTATCCTGAAGCTGTGCGTTCTCAGAGGAGAAAATAAATCCGAAGTTCTTGCGGTTAATGGAGTCCTTGATTGTATTCGTGAACCCCGAGATTTCTTTGGTCATCGTTGTTACGGAGCGCAGACTGTTGTCTCCCGCTTCGATATCGAAGCGTACCCCCGGAAATTCCCGGTTTACATTCTTAAAGTTGCTTCTCAGATATTCAGGACATTGATAAGCAGCTACAATACCAGCGGCAACGTAAGCGGCTCCAATATATACGCCTTCGATCCATAACTTCAGAATGTCTTCTTTATCCTTGGACAATTCCACACCGTTCTCGGTCTGCAGCATTCTGCTGTCAATGATAACACCGGACTTCTCCTTAGGAATCACCGTGAAATTCGGTGCACTCGGGATCGCAAATTCACTGTATTCCTTCCGTGTCAATCCTGCACATTTGTCAATGTACTTGTCGATTCCGGCAGTAGCCATACTGCTGAACGTAGTGTCCTCGCCGGACTCGAAACTGAAGAACAACTGAACCTTGTAGTCCTTGATCACTTGCAGCAGCATTGTAAGTGATTCCATGCTGTTGCCATCCTGCTTGACCACTTTGTCGTTTCCGCGAAAACGTTCTCGGCTAACTTTGACCTTGCCGGTTGTCTCTAACTCAACGGAAGGAACAATCCCGAACCAGATCGTATCGGAGAATTCATTTTTCGAGTTCACTGTATTCAAATATGTCTCCAGCCGCGGGATATTGCTGCTCTTCACGAGCATATCCAGCTTGCTGTTGGCAATCAGCATTGAAGGCTGCATGCCTTTGTTTTTAACCGCATACTGGTCGAAGAACATCTTAACACCCAGTATTTTTTCCACTAGCGGCTTAACCGTCTTGACGAAATCATCTTTGGCATTCTTGTAGAATTCCAGGTATGTATTGTAATTCTGTACTTCCAGTGCGGCGTTGACTTCAGCCCGGACCGCCGGAAGCGGACAGAATGTGCGTACTACCAGGTCCTGCACATAAGTAGACGGAGATTCGGACAAAGAGCCGTAATCTTCAGCAAATACCTGTGTGAGGTCTGTATTTGTGCTTTCATCCAGAAGCATCAGGTCGGTACTGTCACTCTTGGGAGCCTCGATGATCTTCAGTTCACCGCTCTCACCGATGGTAAGCTGGCCTACTTGAATCAATTCGGAAGATGTATCTTCCTGGGCCCGGCCGAGCAGCAGCCGAGTCTTGATATCCTCGATGGCCAGAGGCAGCATAGCCATGACATTGTTATAGTTGCGGCTGGCTTCCTCAAACATAATATTCAGTTTATCGCCGACATCCAGTTTTTTGGGATCTCCGTCATCCAGCTTGTCATACTGGCCGTACATGTAGTGAATCTCTTTGCGGACCTGGCGGATATCATCCATAACCTTCTTTGGAGAGATCATGTCCAGCAAATTCTCAAATTTGAAATCAACATTCGTAATCCCTTGGCTTCTTTTCGTATCGATCAGCGTGAACAACATTCGCAGGAAGTCATTGCTCTGATCAATCTTAATCTCCGAAATGGTATCATCCGGAATGCCTTCAGGCTTCTTCAGCGTGTACATTACTTTCTGGTTCGCCGCATTAAAAAAGGAGTAAATGCTCGGTGAAAACTTGTCGAGGAACTCATCAAAATTGTGCACAAGAAGATGCTCATTAATCTCTTTGATCTTATCGTCACTCAAGCTGTCGATACCTTTTACATCCCCGACGATGGTGATCAAATCGAGCTTTTCCGGGTTGATTTCCTCAAAAAGCAAGGTTCGGTTCGTTTGATTGATAATGTCCATTCAGGCAGCATCCCATGTTAAAAAGGGCACATGAGGATGCCTTCCCCCCTCCATTATTTTCTGTTGCCCGGCATGCATTCGTGAGTCTTTGGTTACACCATTCGACTAAATACTGCCATTTGATGCGATAATTTTTAGATTCATGGGACCCATCTTAACCAGTAAAGATAATTTTTGTCAATATAAAGGCATATAGTTCCATTTAATCATTTTTATTACTAACTAGACTTAAAGGACTATTTTGGAATTTTTCCTTATTTTCCCTCAAAGAGCAGCCGATGATAACCTTATCCCAGCATTTTATGGAGCTGCATCAATATCTTTAGGCCTAAACAGATACAAGGGGGGATTCCGCAGCTTATGTACTTTAGATCACTCAGGAAAATTGTAATAGTGATGATACTGATTTCAGGTTGCTTGGCAGGGAACGGCGGGACTTCCAGCTACGCATCGTCCGGCAAGGACTCTACCGCTCCTTCTCCGGCAGGAGGTCTGGATGCCATGTTTGTGCTGGATGTCAGCTACTCCATGAATCAGACGGACAAGGACCGGATAGCCGATGAAGTTATCCGCATGTTCATGGATATGAGCGGGGGGCAAAAAACCAGGCTGGGCTTCGTGGCCTACAACGACCGGATCACTTCTTCTGTCCCGCTCACGGATATTACGTCTTCCGGCGCGCGACAGCAATTACGGAGCAAGATCGACAGCTTGAAGCGGACCGGCTACACGGATCTTGGCCTTGGACTGCGGCGCGGCGCGGAGCTGCTGGAGAAATCCCGGACAAACGGCAGACAACCCTTCCTCATTCTTCTCTCCGACGGAGAGACGGACATTGGGAACAGCTCCGGTAAACGGACGTTTGCTGATTCTGCAAATGATGTGGACAAAGTCATTAACATGGCCCGAAAATCAGGATACCCGATTTACACCGTCGGCCTTAATTATGGAGGCAAGGTCAATTCAAGTGAATTGGAGCGGATCTCAAGTGAGACGGGCGGTACCTCTTTTATTACCGGAAGTGCAGACGATTTGCCTGAAATATTTAACCAGATCTTTGCCAGTCAGATTCAATCCGTACTTACATCCGTAGCAGCCGTTACAGCAAATGGCTCCCTTCAGGAAATCACCGTGGAGATTCCCAATTCCAGCATGGCTGACGCCAATATTATCATGCTGTCGGAGCATCCGGTAACGGAGGCCCAGCTCTATTACAAATCAAGCAATGTAAGCTTCATCCAATCGGATAAATACTCGCTGATGAAAATCGTCAAGCCGGTTAAAGGCAATTTCGTGCTGAAATTCCGCGGACATGCCGGTGATCTTGTCAAAGTCAATCTGCTTGGCAATTACAATATGCGTGCCGAAGCCGCCATATCCGGCGGACAGAAAGCCCTCAAAGGACAAGCCACTGTCTTCGAGGCTGCACTATACGGAATAAACGACGGTTCTAAAGTACAGGATACCGATATTTACAATCGGCTAAAAGCAGAACTGATCGTAACACCCAAAGAAGGCAAAGTTGAACGGATTCCACTAACCAATACGGGAAGCGGCTTTCAGGGCACCTACATATTTCCTAAATCAAATACATACCAATACCATATCCGTGTAGACGGTTCGGATTTCTACAGAGAAGGCAAGACTGCAGTCATCGAGATTAACAATCTGCCGCCGGTCGCTTTGAATAAATCCATTGATTTGTCCAAGGATGACGGAGCTGTTAAGCTTGAATTAACCAGCTACTTCGAAGATCCCAATAAGGATTCGCTTACTTATACTGTGGATACAGAACAAGGAGATCGGAGCCTGGCTCAAGCAGACATCAAAGATGGACAACTCTTATTGTCTTCGCTGCATACAGGAAAGTCCTATCTTTCAGTAACAGCCACTGATGATGAAGGCGCCAAAGTAACCGCCCGAATCCCTGTACACATCACTTCTATGGTAGAAAAGATGCTGCGCATTGGCGTACTTTCCGTACTGTTGCTGATTGCTATTGGACTGTTGTACTGGTTCGTGCTGCGACCTAAGCCAGTATTTCGCGGCAGACTGGAAGGTTATTTCCTAAGTACTGCAAGCGGTACAGATATTCCTGTGACCCACTGGCCGATGACCTCGTTTCAACAGCGCAGGATGAATCTGTCTGAATTGCTTAACATGATGGAGATCCGGGAACATGTTCCGGAAGCGGGGAATATCTGGTTCAAAGCCGGCAAGAATGAGACCTTGATCATCCGGCATGATTCCCGCTGCACAGTCGTACATGGGCGAACCCCTGTGGAGCGTGGCAAGCAGGAAGTGCTTGAATACAATGACCGGCTCTATATTACATTCGAAGATGGTCTGACGGAGATTGAGATTCGTTACAAGGCCATCAAGCCAAAAACTAATATTTATGTAGGCCAGCAGAGGGATTCGGAAGCTATATAAGCTATGGAGAATAACCGGGGGCGTGTGAGTGCTGCTTCCAGGCAAAAGAAAAGTGACCCTCAAGTCAGGATCACTACCGGTTACTGTATGGGACAACCTTTTAGAGGTTGTCCTATTTCTTTCCGGACGACAGATCCATCGCCGCCTTCCCAAGTACTGCTGTACCTTTCCACTTCCATAGAAAAGACTGAACTTGCAGTGCCCTCCTGAACTTGGCGAGTGACGGGCAACGTTGTTCCTGCCGCATAGCCAGGCCCCAATGAACTGTTCGCGACAGCCAGCGGCTGACTTCCGGATTCTTAGTCCTAACCGCAGGAATTTGTTCATCGAACAAGCGCAGCTTCACATCGGCAGGTGCTTCACCGCAGAAGCAGTAATGTAATAGCGCAGCCAGACTGAATATATCAGACATCTCATTATGAGGTGACAATTCAGAGTAAAGTTCCAAGGGAGAGTAGCATGCTGATGTAAAGATTGTCTGCTTCTCCCCTTCCTTAAGCGGAAGACGGACCGCAGACCCGAAATCAATAAGCTTCGGAGTGCCATCCTCCATAATCATAATATTGGAGGGCTTGATATCCCGGTGAATAATGCCTTGAGTATGTATATATTCCAGCGTCTCCACCAACGGCAGCAGGGTATGATTGATGAATAATGCGCGGTCAACCGCTCCACGTGCACTCAGCCACTTATCCAGAGATGTTCCCTGGCAGTACTCCATAATAATATATCCTGTCCCATTAGCTTCCAGATGAGCAAGATACTTCAGAAGATGAGGATGCTTCAATTCAGAAAGAAGCTCCGCCTCCTGCATAAACGAATGCAGAAGCTCATCATATTGGTCCAGGCTATTCCCCAATCGAATTTCAACCGTACGCTTATCAGCTTTTCGCCGGGCCAGCACCGAAGGATAAAACTCCTTAATTGCGACAGGTTTCCCCGTCTCCTTTTCCCTTCCCAAATAGACGATTCCAAGCTCACTGCGTGATATTACTTTTTTGATCTGATAGACACCATTCAGCAATGTGTTACGCGGCAAGGCAGAAGCATTTGATTTTCCGTCCACAGCCAGCCCTCTCTTTTGTTAGAATTCTATTAGACTGCATGTAAATCGAGTGAACATGAATATTGCATTATTCGTATATGATGTTTATCGACCGCTGTTGCTCAATTTTTTAATCAGTCAGCAAAAAATCTATAAATGTTGTCAAAAAGCTTTCGATCCAGCAATGAAACGGCATCTCTACCGGACAAGTCACATATATATTTATACCTTTTTATACATCATTTTTGCAATCTTTTTCTTCTTTGTAAATATCATCCTCTATCGAGTTCTTACACAACACATCACCCGGGTAAGTTTGGTTATATACAAATTTGCCGTTGTAACATCCATTCTCTGGAAATATACTTAAGTGGTATCGTACTGAAAGCTATTGCCATGCAGAGCAGCACGAATAGGCGAGCCCTGTGAAAGCGCTTAGATAGATTAGGTACCCTTGCATGGTGCTAATAATTTCAAGGAGGCATATATGTATGCTGTTTACTCCAGGCAGTACCGACTGTTCACCGGCAGAGGTAGGTTATGATACTTCGAGAACCGGAGTTTTGCACAACCACTTCCAGAACTTGATTGATCAAAATAAGATCCAGGCCGCATCTTACTGCGTCTCAAGGTATGGAAAGACATTTATGCACGGTGCTGCGGGACCGCTTTCGTTCCGGGAAGACAGGACCGAGCCGCTTTTACCGGCAACCGTTCATAATATCGCATCCATTACCAAAGCCGTTACCTCAGTAGCAATGGCCAAGCTTGTTGAGGACGGTATTCTCCGGTTTGACCTTCCTGTCAGCGCGTTCCTGGAGCAGTTTAACGTGGAACCTTTTAACAAAATCGATATCTACAGCCTTCTGACCCATACCTCGGGCCTGTTTCCCGACTGTGCGGGCAGCTTAATCCCCTATCATAAATCTTATTGGCAATTAATTGGTGAATATTTCGAAAAGTATAACCCTGAGAGTGGTGATCCGGACTGGATCACAGCCGCGCTGAGCTGCGGGGTCAATAAAAAAGTCGGCGAGGAATGGCAGTACTGCTCATTTGGCTTCTGCCTGCTCGGAGAAATCATCAAAAAAGTAACTGGCATAACTGCTGAACAGTACATAGAAGAGCAAATCCTGAAGCCTCTTGGCATGAAGGATACCGTTTGGGAACTGACTCCGGAGCTAGCCGGACGCGCCATTATAAGAAACGAGAGACATGAGAAGCGGCTGAATGATCTAATTAACGGTAATCAGCCAGAAGTCTCTCCAGAGGAAAAGCTGTGGGATACAGTCTCCAGCACCGGCGGAGGCCTGGCCTCTACGCCAGCCGATCTCATCCGGTTCGCCAACATGCTCCTGGGCATGGGAACACTGGGCGATACCCGTATCGTCGGCCGCAAAGCGGTTGAAAAGATCACGACCCGCACCCTGTACGGAGTTCCTGATTACTGCTGGGGTGCCGATAACAAGGACCGGAGCTATGGCATTGGACTGGATATGAGGAGAGGCCCCGCCTTCCTCTACTCTCCAACCAGCTATTTTCACGAAGGCGCTGGAGCCTGCTGCATGGCTATCGACCCTACAGAGCAGCTTGCCGCTGTATGGTTTGTGCCTTTTACCGGTGATAATTGGTACGCAGAGGGCCTATATAATGTAACTAATATCATTTGGTCTGGACTCACCTGATGAATAGCCTGCAACGCAAATGGCTCATTTGCCGGACGGTGGCGGAGGTAACCTACAAAGAGTGGAGTGCCTACCGCACTCATTCCATGGTGTCGATTATCGTCGGTCCTGTATATTTTATGGTGCAATATTTTATCTGGACAGCGGTATATGGAGATCATGCTTCGCTCGGCGGTATCAGCCTCCCCCAAATGATCCGCTATTTCGGCGCTACTGCGCTTATCGGTTACCTGGTCATGGATTTTGCCGATTGGAACTTATCCATGCTTGTTCGCACCGGTAAATTCCTTACCTTTCATTTGCGCCCGATTCATCACCGTTCTTTCGCTTTGTTTCAGAAAATCGGGCATCGGTCTCTCGGTTTCCTGTTTGAATTTTCACCCTGCCTTTTGATCTTCATTTTTATTTTTGGAGTTGATATGCGGCCGGCAAGCTTTCCATGGATGCTTCTATCGGTGCTGCTTACCTTTCTAATGATTTTTTATGTGAACTACATGATTGGCCTGACTTCATTTTGGCTTGTCCAGTCAGCTGGAATACGAAGTGCTTTTATGTTGGTGTCGGGTATTTTTTCAGGTGCGCTTATTCCGCTTGATTTTTTTCCGCACTGGCTTCAGGTGATCCAGTTCTTCCTGCCGTTTCAGTACATGGCCTACCTGCCTGCAATGGTTTTTACCGGCCATTACTCACTTGGAGGCGTTGAGCTTTCCATTGAGCAAGCCGTGGGCATACAGGCGGCGGCCTTGTTAGTTACGTTCGGATTGAACGAGCTTGTTCGCCGTCTGGCTATGAAGCAGTTTACCGCTGTCGGCGCGTGAATGACCCCATGAAAGGACAGTTCTTTACATGAAACGGTATCTGGATATTTACAAGCAGTGCATGTATTCTGCTTTGCAGTCGGCTGCGGCCTATCGTATGAATTTCATTATCAGCAGTCTGATCACCCTGGTCGGCAACATTCTGTTTCCGCTGGTGACCCTGCTTATTTACCGGGCAGGCACCAGCTTTCCCGGTTGGAGCTTGTTTGAGGTGTTGTTGATCCAGTCTGTATTCACCATGTCCAGCGGCCTTTCGAGCCTTATTTTCGGCGGCGTTCTCTGGACCACAATGTCGCATGTCCGTGAGGGAAGCTTCGAGGTTATTCTTATGAAACCGCTGAATCCGCTGTTTTTTATTATTGCCACAACATTTTCTACAGAAAGTGTTGGCCTGTTTCTGGGCGGGGTTTCGCTATTCATTTTCTCCGCTATGCATGTCGGCGCCATTCCGGTCCTTTTCTGGCTCCAATTTGCCGGGATGTTTATCGCAGGGACGGCGGTCCTGGCAGGATTATCTCTAATGATGGCCGCTATGTCCTTCAAATGGGTGGGCAACTCGAGAATTTCCGAACTTGCTGACAGTGTGCTGCATATTGGAAAATATCCGCTGCCCATATTTCCGAAGGCTGTACAAGCTCTGGCCACGATGATAATTCCTGTGGGAATGGTAGGCTTCTTCCCTGCTTCCGCTCTTCTAGGACGGGTGCATGCCAGCGATTTCGCTGCTGTTCTGCCCTGCTTTTTATTTCTGGCGGCAGGAGTATGGGTTTACCGGCATATGATCAGATTGTACGAGGGGGTAGGCGGATAATGCCGGTCATTGATGTGAAGCATTTGACTAAAACGTATAAAACCTATAAGCGGGGCGCAGGTATGGGCCAGACCTTTAAGAGCTTCTTCCAGCGCGAAGAGGTCGTGGTCAACGCCGTCAACGATATCAGCTTTGCCATTGGGCAGGGGGAAATCTGCGGTATTCTGGGTCCCAATGGGGCGGGGAAATCAACGGCGATCAAAATGCTCTGCGGCGCGCTTTATCCCACAAGCGGTGAGATTCAAGTTCTTGGTTATTCGCCTGCCCGGGACAGGAAGCGCTATGTCGGCAAAATCGGAGCCGTATTCGGTCAGAAATCCCAATTGATCTGGGATATTCCGCCTATCGACAGCTTCAACATGAACAAGGCAATCTACGGAATCGCCAATCAGGACTTTAAACACCGTCTGGAAGAGCTGACGGGGATGCTGGATATTGCGCATGTGATCGAAAAGCCAACACGAGTGTTGTCCCTTGGCGAACGCATGAAATGCGAATTCGTCATGGCTATGCTGCACCGGCCGGAGGTTTTGTTTCTGGATGAGCCGACCATCGGGCTTGATGTGATCGCCAAGGTCAAAATCCGCGAATTCATTCACCAGATGAACAAGAAACATAATATGACGTGTATTCTGACCACCCATGATCTTGAGGATGTGGAGGAGCTTGCCCACCGGGTCATTGTCATTAACCACGGGGAAAAGGTTTTTGATGAATCGCTTCAGCAGCTGAAGCTTTTTCTGGGGGATAAGAAGAGGGTCAGTTTTACTTTTGCGGAGTCTGTGCACAAAACCATCTTCGACAATGCCTACACCAAAGTGGTCGAGCGACCGTCTGACTTTCAAATTACGCTTGAAGTGGATACGGCGCTTATTTCGATCAGCGATTTTATCGAAGAAATCTCCAGGAAACACCGGTTCTCCGACATTTCGGTCAAGGAACTGCCGATCCAGCAGGTTGTCATGAATATTTATGAGAATGCGGAAGGTGTGCCCGGCTAGCGGTTTGATTCCTGCTGGATCATATTACTGTAAGGTATGGTGAAGGAGTCGTGTGAATCGCTACGGACCGAGGAGCCTTTATTTCCACCAAAAACACTGTTTTGTCTACCTTCCGGACTCAGATGC
Organism: Paenibacillus sp. FSL M7-1046; assembly: GCF_038007405.1. Lineage (NCBI taxonomy): Bacteria > Bacillati > Bacillota > Bacilli > Caryophanales > Paenibacillaceae > Paenibacillus > Paenibacillus sp. FSL M7-1046. Next base: position 7,470,495 of record NZ_JBBOXB010000001.1, read on the forward strand.
AGCTAATTGCTGACATTCCGCGTGAAACATGCCTGATGGAGGGGAATAAGTGCAGCACGGTCCGCTAGCATTGCTAAATGTGCCAATTAGAGAAAATAAGGGCTGTGGGGTCCGAAGTTCAACAGAAGGAATTCAGGGACTAGATAGCCTATCGCAGATGCTGGTGTTTGGGGCTTAGCGTTGGATCAGGCGGGTGCGAAGGGCGAACGTCGAAGCTGGTAAATCATCAGGTCCCCGAAACAGCAAAAAAAACGGCCTCTCAGCCGTTTTTTCTGTATGGACTGCCGAAAATTCTATTCCCTCGATAATCTTCCAATCAAAATGAGTATCCCAAATCCGTCCAATATACCCAATCTTCGATTGCCTCTGTAGTATCTTCATCCGGCTCAATCGGCTGCAGTTGAACCAAAGGTACTGCAAATTTACGATTCCGCCATTCTACTTCAACCCACATGCCGTCCAAACATTCGCTCTCTGGCGCCATTTGTATAACGGTAACTTGTTCACCGCTTTTGAGTGGCGATTTAGCCAAAGTTTGATTACATTTCGCCATAAAGGGAAAGTGAATCTTATCCATTAGATAATAGTACCAACCCATTGCTTTTTCTTCCTCGTCATACGCATCTACAATAATTTCCATTACAATCCGTTCTTCCCGCTCAGGTTCTTCCGCTCTGTCATGTGCCTGAGTTTCAAACATTTTAGCTTGATCATCTATTGTCATGTTTGCTCTCCTAAATGTATCAAAGTCGGCGCTCTGCCAGCATACGCTGGCACCTCACTTAATCTGGCCTTCTTTTAGCAAATACTGTATAGCGCTTTGGAGTTCTGCCTGCACCTTCTTGTATTCTATGGCTTGCCAAGCCCTAAGCAGCGGTACGAACCGCGCATTCCCCGTCTCTTTGATCTTCTCAATCAGTAAAAGGATCATTCCGCGATTGCGATCCTTAAGGTTTTCTACATAAGAATAGTCATGCCCGTCCAGCAATGAGCCAAGCTTGAGCAGCAACTCCTCAGCATATGTCTCACGTTCTATAGCCCACCCTTTTTCCGAAAAAACTATCAACGGCAATCTGTCGCTATATTCGATTTCCAGGTATCCCTTACGAATCATCCAGTCTATTCGGTACATAATATCTTCCAGATTCAAATCATGATAATAGCCATAGACGGGGGATAGCTGAAGCTCATGCTTTAGGACACTCTTGTCTTTAGAGCCTTTAAGAATTTTGGCGAGCAGGTTCCTCCCACCAGTCATAATTAGTTCATCAGCAGCACGAAGGATGGCTTTGATCTCTTGGTCCGCCAGAGTGCGAATATCTCCAGAATCCAAATGAACTTTGACTTTCGGGCTTTTTTTGCCCATCACGTATCCTCCTCCCCATTGGGATGTACATGTACTTTTATACATTACCAAATTACTAAATCCGTTGTAAATAATAAAGGGGAAAATCCGCTCTCCCAAGATTCCCCATATTCTGCTATGCTAATATAATCACACAGAACGAAGAAGCAGGAGGCGCAAGTAGAATAATGGATGCATTTCAATATGAGCTTACTTCAGAGACTGCTATCAATCTGAAATATGAATATGGAGGTGAATACTTCACGTTCAGCCTGTATCGGGATGACAGGGGATGGGTTCTTCACCCTTTTGATGGTATGCTGCTGGGGAATCAGACGATGTGCGCTCTTGTAGTACAAGAGTTGTTCAAGCACAAGCCTTTTCAGGTAATGCTGGCGAAAGAAAGTATTCTCTTTTCCGATATACGTTCTACTGTTAACCTCGAGAATGTTAACACTCCGATTGCCGCACGCAATGAGCGGGAGTCACACGATATCCCGGCCGATGACATGATGGAATTTGTTGAGCAGCACACGGTTGAAGAGGTCATTGATTACGAGTGTGGGCTTATCGGAAGCCGCATTTCGTTTTATAAGGAAATCCTGCAGCGTATGTTCATGGACAATCTGGGTCCTTCGGATCCGGAGTTCCAAAAGGTGCAGGATATTGTACGTATTTACGAACATGCCTTGGATAAGCTATCCAGTCTGAACGGTCCGAATCTCGACGCCGGAAGACGTGGCAGATTCTAACCTGCTTCAGGTATTGATCCAGCGCTACTAATCTTTTGAAAGGCTGATTCTAATGACATTTGATCTGATCAAGGGACAAAAATGTAATTTAACGAAAGACGAGCCTCTACTTACCCGTATTATAGTAGGAATGGGCTGGCACAATACCAGATCTGAGGTTGAGGTTGATTTTTCTGCTTTTTTGCTTACGCCGGCCCAGACTGTCTCTAAAGATGAGGATCTTATTTTTTATGGCAATCCTTCTACTTCGAACCAATCCGTAGCAGTATTGCTGTCCGATAAAAGAGCCTATGCGGGGTTAACCGACAACACCCAAATCGCTGTTGAGCTCCGGCAAATTCCTACGGACTACGAACGGATTGCATTTGCACTAACGATTTATGACGGTGAAAAGCGGCAGCAAAACTTCTCGCTACTGGACGATGCGTATTTACGGATTATCAACGCCGCTGATGGAACGGAACTTATCCGCTACAGGCTGGGTAAAGCTTTTTCTGTAGAGACCGCCATTGTCGCCGGAGAAATCTATAGATACAATAATGAATGGAAATTCAGCGCTGTGGGTTCCGGATATGCAGGAGGCTTAGCTGCCTTATGCGAAAGTTATGGAATAAAGGTTAATAACATAGTGCCGTCAGTTCTACCCTCTAGCCCAGTAATTCAATCGCAGCAGTTACCCTTTCCTCTCCCGGAGCTGCGGTCACGGCCTAAGGCGGGCAATTTGCCCCCCTCTTCACCAGCATCACCTCCAGCCCCTCCTCTAGATCTCAATACCATCTTGCTTAAGAAACGCGGGGAGATGATCAATCTCCAGAAAGGGACTGAATCCCTGGGCGAGATACTGATCAATCTCAACTGGTATCAAAAAAAATCATCGGGCTGGTTCGGAAGTAAAGGCATCGACCTTGACCTTGGTTGTCTGTTTGAATTAAAAAATGGCATTAAAGGCTCTGTCCAAGCACTCGGTGAATCCTTCGGAAGCCTGAACAGACCGCCTTATATCTCCTTAGACGGGGATGATCGCACCGGATCTATTGCCACGGGCGAGAATCTGCGGATTAATGGCCATTATCTTTCCGAAATCAGCAGAATTGTTATCTTTGCTTTCATCTATGAGGGAATCACGAACTGGTCGGAGGCTGACGCTGTTGTAACCATCAAGCAGCAGAGCGGACCGGAGATCGAGGTCCGGCTGGATGAGCATAATAACAATAAGGGTATGTGTGCCATCGCCATGATTCGTAATCAGAATGATGATACATTCAGCGTGGAGAGACTCGTAGAATATTTCGGCGGGCACCAGGAATTGGATCAGCATTATAACTGGAATCTAAGATGGGAAGCCGGTAGCAAATAGCGCTCTCCCCAGATGCAAGAGTAAGAGACTTTTTCTAGAAACGCACCCATTTAACTTAATGGATAATAGCCAGTTTTGTATTTTGTTCATATGAGACAACTTGCTTGTCTGTTCCTCTTGCGTAAATCATTCCTTCCGTTTATCGGAAGGAATGAACGTTTACGAAAGACTATGAATGGAGTCTAGCACAACATACGAGTACTAATTGTTAATGCTTCACTCGTCTATGCCCTTCAATGAAGATCAATTCCTTTTCCTCTTAAAAGCTATACAGCCCTTTATCTTCCGCTTTCCGTATCCACACCTGCATGTATCCTGATTCCCTGTTGTCCCAGGCATAATAAGGGATGAATTGACAAGGTCTACCTTCCCCATCCTTGCCTTTCAGAACGGTAACGCCGCCGAGCAGTTCCGGTTGATGATCCACCAGCAACGTCTCATGGGCAGAAAATGAATACGCATCATAGGAAAGCCGGGAATTATCCAACTGCTCCAGGCAATACACGATAGGACCTCGCTGAATGGCAATCCGGCCTTGATTCTCCAGCACCTCCGGCCTCGCCTGAATAATTTCTACTGGCATATCCAGTTCAAGTTCAATCGTATCGTTCTGTGACCAAGCTCGATGAATAGCGATATAACCCCGCTCAGTCAACGCCTCGACTCCCGGCAAGGATTTACCTCTAACCTTAACCTTATAACCCCTGCACCAGCCAGGTATCCGCAAATAAATGCTGAAAAAATCACTTTTATCCGCTTCCACCGCAAGCTCAATTTTACCGTTCCAAGGATATTGAGTGGTTTGCTTGAGCTTAACGCCCAGCCCGCTCTCCATTACGATCTCTGCTTCACCATTCATATATTGATTGACTGCAATGCCCTGACCGGTCTGAGCATATGAATATTGACCAATGGACGGGAGGAACCGTGCCAAATTAGTCGGGCAGCATGAGGTGTCAAACCAAGGCACCCGGTGGTGATCGCCCTTCGAAGCCAGTGGATTAACATAGAAAAACTTGTCTCCGGTCAACGATATTCCTGCCAAAGCGCCATTGTACATTTCCCGCTCCACCACATCCGCATATTTGGCATCTCCAAACAACAGATTCATGCGATGGTTCCAGAAAACCATGGCGATAGCGGCACAAGTCTCACAATAAGCGGATTCATTCGGCAAATCATAATCATGTGTAAATCCTTCATTATGGCGAGATGGACCGATCCCCCCAGTCACATACATATTGCGCTCTACCGTATGTGACCATACCCTATGCAGGGCATCCACAAAATCAGGATCCCCCGATACGTGAACCACGTCCGCCATAGCGGTATATAAATACATCGCCCGGACAGCATGACCAGTCACCCGCCGGGTGTCTCTGACCGGAACATCGTCTTGGCAATACGCAGGTCCCCACTCCTTAGTGTCCCATATTTCTCCAAATCCATGTCCATGTCCACGTTCCTCAAGCAACCATAAGGAGAGCTTCCAATATCGTTGTTCCCGGGTAACACGGTAGAGCTTCACAAGAGCAAGCTCAATTTCCTCATGGCCTTCCACCCAATGGCGTTTGCCTGGACCAAACAGATCGTCATAATGATCCGCCAATTTGCAAGCGACATCAAGAAGCTTACGCTTGCCGGTTGCCTCAAAATAAGCAACCGCTGCCTCGATTAAATGCCCTCCATTGTACATCTCATGCTTCTCCATATCCGTCCATTTGGACTCGGGTGCTTCAAGCGTATAATAAGTGCTCAAATAACCGTCCGATTCCTGGGCTGAGGCTATAAGGTCAATAATCCGGTCCGCTTGCGCTTCCAGCTCCGGGTCCGGCTCCGACATAAGCGAATAGGCAATACCTTCGATGACCTTATATACATCGGAATCATTGAAATAAATGCCTTCAAAAGTCCCTTCTATTAATCCTCCTGCTTTGGCAAAATTCGATATACGCCCTGTCTCCTCACATTTCGTGAGGCAGGCAGGCAGCGTAACCTTTTTCAACACCTCCAGACGCGGACGCCAGAAAACATCCTCAATGATTACATTCGTGAACGGTACACCCTGCCAATTACTTAGCTGTGTTTTAATTTTTGTCATTATGAGGTATCCTCACTTTCCTGTCATTACCCCTTCAGGCCTGATAATGTAATCCCCTCAAGGAAATATCGTTGTCCGATTAGAAATACGATTACACAAGGTAAGACAACTGCTGCTGAAGCCGCCATAAGCAAATCCCACTGCGCAGTGTACGAACCTTGAAACATTTGCAGCCCAAGCGCCAAGGTAAAGAGTTGATCACTTTTTAAATAAATCAGGGGGCCCATGAAATCATTCCAGGAAGCCAGGAAGCTGAACAGTGCAACTACGATAACCGCCGAACGGCTTAGTGGAAGTATAATTCTCATGTATATTTGTAAATAGGTAGCTCCATCCACGAATGCCGCTTCATCAAAGTCCCGTGGAATCGTCAAGTAAAACTGGCGCAATAAAAAAATGTTGAAAATCCCCCCACCGAAATAAGCAGGTACGATTAATGGATAATACGTATCGTAGAAACCAAACATTTTCCAGCCAAGAAAGCTTGGAATAATTGTTACGGCGGCAGGCAGCATCATACTGGTCATTAGAATAGCGAATACTGTGTCCCTGCCCTTCCACACGATCCGTGAAAATCCGAATGCTGCAATGCTGCTCGTTAAGACTGTACCTACAAGAACACTAGCTACAATAATAAGCGTGTTAGTGAAAAAAGTATCGAACGGCAGCACAGTAAGGGCTTTATGGAAGTTCTCCCAATGAAACGGCCTCGGAATCCATTCCGGCGGCATCGTAAATATTTGCGATAAATCCATGAGTGAGCTGCGGATTAACCAGACGAACGGTACAATAAACAAAAGGGAGATGAATATAAGCGCTGCGTAACCTGATCCAAGGGAAAGCTTTGATTGTCTCAAGTACGCTCACCTCCTTCGTAATACACCCATGACTTCGAGGTTTTGAATACAATAAACGTAAAGAACATGATGACGATGAACAGGATCCAGGCCAGAGCGGAGGCATACCCCATTTCGGTATCTCTAAAGCCTGTACGCCAGAGGTAAAATACATAGAACAAGCTTTGGTTATTCGGTCCACCTTCAGTTAAAATATAAGCTTCATTAAACACCTGGAAGGATCCGATAATGGTCATAATGGTATTAAAAAATATCGTCGGTGTAACCATTGGAATCGTAATATGGCGCAGCTTGCTGTACCAGCCTCCACCATCCACATCAATCGCTTCGTAATACTGTTTGGAAATACCTGATAGGCCTGCCAGAAAAATAATCACCGTACTTCCAATTCCCCATAATGTCGTAAGTACAACAGACGGAATAACACTATTCTCCGCATATAACCAGTTGCTGGTTGGTAAATGAAGCCAACTGAGCACGGAATTGATCAGTCCCAGGTCGGGATTCAACAGCCACATCCAGATCATCGCCGATGCCACGGCTGGCACAATGCTGGGAAGATAGATAATCGTCCGAAATATGGCTCTGCCTCGAACGTTCATGTTCAGCAGCAAGGCAATACAAAAAGAAAGAATAATAACGGCCGGCACCCGAAGTACAACGAAATAGAAAGTAACCCCTAACGATTTGAAGAACAGCTCATCTTCACCTGAGAACATTCTCGAAAAATTCTGAAAACCAATAAAGGAAGTTTGCTCCTTGAATACGTTATAGTCCGTCAAGCTAAGCACCAGACTTGCAATCATGGGACCTAGTGTAAAAATAATAAACCCTAGTATAGCCGGAGACGTAAATAATAGTCCATAAAATAGTCCCTTTCGCATAGCTGCCTCCAATCTTCTATAATCAGAACGCCGTCCCTTCGATTATTGTGCGATATCCCGGCGTCCTTGAACTTGTTCTTGGGCTTTCGGCGCTATGGAATCCATTGCTTCTTGCGCGGTCTGTTGACCAAGCCATACTTTATCCAAGGCCGGATTCACGATATCCATTATTTTATTGAAATTTTTCACATAACCCGTTGGTGTCTGATGACTTTTCGTCAATAGCACATCTATAATAGCTTCTTTATAAGCTGAAGGTCTTGCATCCAGGTTCTCCGTCCATTTAGCCAACAATGCCGGGTCCGTATACCAATCCTTGTAGGATGGCATCCATGTGCCTGCAGTGATCATATCAATAGAAGACTCTGGATCAAGCAACGCCTTCAACAACTCCCAAGCCTCCTGCGGATGTTTGGTTGACTTAAAGATAGAGAACATTCCCGCAACAACGGTAGTTACTGGCTCTTTCAGGACTGGCAGTACCCCTACATTAAAGTTAAAATTCGATTGCGCCAAGGCTGCGCTTGCCCATTGCCCATCTATAGCCATCGCTACCTTTTTGGTTTGAAGCGCTACATTCGTCGCCGGTATATTTTTGGCTTGCACGGGTGATGGCGAAACATGGTGTACATTCATTAAATCAGACACCTTCTGCAACGCCTCGACGGCTTCCGGCTGGTTAAGCGCAAACGTCTTCCCATCCTCCGAGATAAAATCACCGCCGTTGGAGTATATAAAGTTGCTGTAGACTCCCCACCAAGTGGAAGCATTAACACCATATTGCTTTATATTTTTAGAATCAAAATCAGCATCCTTTGCCGTTCTGCCTTTCGTATCAACAGTCAGTTGCTTAGCAACATCTACAAACTCATCCCATGTCCATGCTTCCGAGGCTTTAGAAGGCGGAGGTGAAATCCCCGCTTTTTTAAAGATATCTTCGTTATAAAAAAGACCAAAGGATTCCGGACCTGGTCCTATGCCGATCACATTACCAGGCTCAAGAGAATACATAATATTGGGTACCAGTTTGTCTATGCTGATATCCGGGTCTGAGTCCATAAATTCCTGAAGGTTATAGAATTTACCCTGTTCTGCTAATGGAAAAGCAATGGTACCAGACTCCATCATGGCAATATCAGGCACATCATTCCCTGCTACCATTGTTGTCAGCTTCGTATCATAATCTGTTGCAATATGCTGAAGATCAACTTTGACATTTGGAAATTTCGCTTCAAACTTCTTAATCGCTACCTTGTAAGCAGCAACTTCATCGGGTGAACCCCATTCCGAAATGCGCAGCGTAACGGGATCTTTTGATGCTGCATCGCTGGATGCTGAGGGTGACGTGTTATTTTTGCTGCCGGTACCGGATTTCGAGCACGCAGGTAAAATGGTAACCAGCATCATCAACAGAGCCATCAGCACAAATAGCGATTTCCTTTGTCGTGTCATATCTTGAACCCCTCTCAATTTCAATCCCACTTGGTTCATAGCTGCAGTCTATGATGCTTAAATTATAAGGTCTATAATAGCGCTTACATAACCCGAACCTTTTTGGATTGGTGGATTATTATTAGGTATTCAGTGGTAAGGTGATCACTATCATGGTGCCTCTCCCCGGCAAGGAGTTAATGGCCACACCATAGCTGTCACCATAAGTCATTTGAATACGTGCAATGGTATTCTTAATGCCTATCGAAGTGGATTCCTTGTATAAAATCTCATCGATAGTGTCATTACTCATGCCTCTACCATTATCTTCAATGACATAATAGCGTTTTCCGCTGTCGATCCAGCCACGGATGCTGATCATTCCACCTGCTTCTATCTGATCGAAGCCATGCATGACAGCGTTTTCAACAAAAGGTTGAAATAGAAGTCTGGGCATTTTGTACTCGTAAAGCTTCGGTTCAATCTCATAATGTACAGTGAACTTGTCCTCGAAGCGAACGGACATAATATAGAAGTAGTTGTTCATCCACTTGATTTCCTCCGACAAATGAACAGCTCTCCAGTCTTTCCGTGAAGTATAATGCAGCATATTGGATAAATTGACCAGCATTTTGCTTAATTCCTTCTGATTGTTTTCAATAGCCGTCCAGTTCATTACGTTGAGCGTATTATACAGAAAGTGAGGATTCATTTGCATACTCAGTGCTAGAATCTCGGCTTCCTGTTCTTTTAATTTTATCTCGTAATTTTCTATAACCAATAGCCGAATCCGGTCGTTCATCTTATTAAAGCGCTGAAGAAGTATGCCAAACTCATCATTTGTTCCAACATCAACTTGCTTTTGAAAATCCCCTCCACCTACGGATCTCATGGCAGCAAGCAACTTCTTAATGGGCTTAGTAATCCTGCCTGCGATAAAAAAAGCACAAATGAGTGCCACAAGCCCCATAATCGCGGCGAGGAGGATAATAGATGTCTCGATGCTTTGCAGCAAGCTGCCAACCAGTGAGGACTCCGGCATCCATACAATGGATATCCATCCCGTTACTTCCGAACGATCGAAGCAGACGATCACGGCTTTGCCCCCCAGTGTCATACTTCGCGCACCGCTGCTTTCCAGCTGCAGTTCCTCTACCAATGAGTCCGAGAAGGTTTGTGTGATTTTCCCTGGTTCACTGCTTGCAACAACTTTTTGATCCTCATCCAGCACCAGGAAATCCGAGCCTTCGGGGATACTTTCGTCATATAGAGATTTCAAAGCTTCCGCTTTAAAGCTTATTGCTAAAATGGGTCGTTCCACCTGAACATCCATCTTCTCGAGTGTCGTATTGTTCAGCAGAGAGAAATCAAGCAGTCTGGTCGCAGAAAATAAATGGCGGAATTCCAAATTTCCGGACTCTAAGTAGGGCTGATTAAACATATCAACAAAATCATATGTAGGGTACCATACCAATTTCCCGCCTGCCTGCTGTGCCTTACGGTATATATCCGATTGTGTAGGATCTCCTTGCGGCAGCAACTGGCCGAAAGTAAAATAGGAAGTCCACAACTGGTAAGCATACACATCCTCATTGTTGGAAAAATATTTACTTAGTACGGCGGTTAACTGACGGTCTGCTTCAAACAGCTCTACTTCGTTCTGGGGATCCATTTGGTTAAAAATTTTGAATAAATCCTTATCTATGAACATTGCTTGGCTATTCTGATCAATGATCTGCAGCTTAGTGTCCATAATCTCATTATTTTTTCTGACAATCTCATATACATTTTTCTGCGCTTGCTCTGTCACGACCTGCAGGCTGGTTCGATAGAAAAGAGACCCCAAAATGAGGAGTGGAATTCCGATCAGAAAGATATAACTGACAAACAATCGGGATCGAAATGTCATCTTCATTCCTCATTTCTCCTCTGTAGAAGTGAAGTGTGTTTAAACGCTTCGGGTGAGATTCCATTGTATTTCTTAAACACCCTGCAGAAATATTTGGTATCCTGATAACCACACTCTGCGGAGATTTCATATATTCGGAGCTTGTTCGCGGACAGCAGCAATTTAGCCCGCCTCATTCTGGCTTCCGCCACATGATCGGAGAATGTTTTTCCCGTACGGTTTTTAATCAATGTACTAAAATAGGAAGGATTAAAAGAAAAGTGTGCGGCTGCTCGTTCAAGAGACAAATCTTCCTTCAGATTTTCCTGAATCCAACTCAAGCATCCCGTAACGATAATTTCGTTTTTATCCAGCCGTGCCTGTTGTAATGCATAATGAACCTTCTGTAAAGTAACCTCTACAAGCGCAATCAATTCTGTATAAGACCCACAAGCTTGAATTTCCATAATCATCGTATTCGTTAGAAGATCCCCAAGCTGGCGGTCAACGATATTTCCCATCCTGCTTTTAACCTTCATAAGCAGAAGCGAGGCATTTTCTTTTAAAATAATCGGCTCCGTATGCCCATCATCTGAAAGCGCTCTGAGCGCTCCAATGCACATTTCTATAGCCATGTCCGCATCATTTCCCTGCAGAGCTTCAAAGAGTTTCTCCATGTCAAGTGTCATTAGATACTGAGACAGACGCAGCTCATCCTGAAACAGAATCCCTTTCCAGCAGTCATGAAAGTTAAACTTATTTACGGTTTGGGCTGCCCTGTAAGCTTGCGGTGCTTGTTCCAATAATGATTTACATTCCAGCCCTATTCCGTGGGTAAGCTGACCCGTATTCTTCCATTCTGAGGATAGAGCAGAAACGATGGCACGAATCTCATTTCTTTTCTCCGGGGTAAGGGTGGCTTTACGGATAATTGTGACGGCTTGGAATCCATCCTCCAGAAGTACATTCAAAGGAATCGTAACAGCTTCCCCCACTGCCATCCATCCTTGCTCCAGGCTTCGCAGGAAGTTAGCGCTTTCAAAATTGTTATGGCGGCCGGGACGGATTCTGAGCTCTGAGAAAATAACCACACCGCCACCCTGCAGCCAATCATACGTATCCAGTTCATCTCGCTCGAGAGTCGTTAAGCTTCCGTTTAGCCAGGTTAAATGTAAGCGGTTTCTATAAGCTGAGGAGGTATGGTGAAGGCGTAACTTCAACTCCTCTGCTTCCAGGTTCAACATTGATTCTGTGAGCAGCTCCTGCTCTATACGCCGCAATACATCTTCTACCTTCTCTGCCTCTACAGGTTTTAATAGATAGTCATATGCACCATGGCGAACGGCAATCTGGGCATACTCAAACAGATTATAAGCTGACACCATCACAACCTTCGTTTGGAGTTCTTCTTCTTTGAGCTGCTGCAAAAATGTAAGCCCGTCCATATTGGGCATACGGATATCCGTCAGCACGACATCCGGACGTTCCATTCTAACAAGTTCTAACGCGCTGGCCCCGTCTTTTGCAACCAGGACTCGAACGTTAGGACGCAGATTGTTGATTAAATTCGCCATTCCTCGAAGGTGTCTGGGTTCATCATCAGCGACCACTATTTTCATCCTATTCAGCCCCCTGTTCAATTTGGTGAAAGTTTTATTTATTGTAACGGAAAAAAGCGCCTTCATGTAATAAGGCGCCAAAATTCCACTCAGGCTTATTGCAAGCCATTCCCATATTTAAACTATCGTGAATATTGAACAGATCCGTCTCCTTTAATCGAAGTAAACGGCTTTCCCTGTGCGCGCGGATTCATAAAGTGCCTCCAAAATCAAGGGAACTACATATGCCTGCTCAGGTCTTACGACCGGTTCCTTATCCTGATCAACCGCTTCAATCCACTTTCTCATCTCCAGGTCAGGCGCACTTTCCTGTGTGCCATCATAGAATGCTACTCCACCTGCGTTCAGCTCAATCTCATTTTTATATAAGCGGCCATGCTGTTCTCCGTTAATCCGCAGGCCCTCTTTCATATCGGCGCCGGCTTCCGTTCCGCTCAAGCTGCATTTTGCCTCATCAACCTCCAGCGAGTTCAGGGCCCAGCTGGATTCCAGCATGATCGTTGCACCATTCTCCATAACAATCATTCCAAACGCCGAATCCTCCACTTTAAATTTGGCGGGATCCCAGGGTCCCCAGGCATTTGCAGCATTCTCCCGTTGGGACAGCTCATGATATTTGGTTCCCAAGACGACCTTGGGCTGGTAATTGTCCATCATCCATAAGGTCAGATCAAGTGCATGTGTTCCTATATCGATGAGCGGTCCTCCACCCTGCTTCTCCTCATCAAGAAAAACGCCCCAGGTAGGTACTGCTCTTCTTCTGATGGCATGCGCCTTGGCGTAATAAATATGGCCTAATTCTCCTGCTTCGCAGAGCTTTTTCAGAAATAGGCTATCCTCTCTAAAGCGGTTGTTATACCCAACCGTTAGTTTTTTTCCTGTTCGCTTGGCTGCATCGACCATTCTTTTGGCCTCTGCTGCAGTCTTGGCCATCGGCTTCTCACACATGACATGCTTGCCGGCTTCCAGCGCAGCGACAGAGATTTCCGCATGAGACTCATTGGGAGTAAGCACATGAATAATATCAAGTGTGCCATCTTTAAGTAACGTTTGATAATTAGTGTAGACTTTTGCGTCTTTACTTCCATATTGTTGTGCTGCTGCTTCAGCCCGCTCCTGAACGATATCGCAAAACGCAACCATTTCAATATTGTTCAGCTTGCTTAAACTTGGCAGGTGCTTCCCGTTCGCGATTCCACCACACCCGATTATGCCTAACCGATACACTTTACTCATATCTATCATCCTCACTTTATCGTATGTTTCCCGTTTCTATAGGTCGCGGGAGTTATTCCTAACCGCTTGCGAAAAACATTATGCAAATAGTTGGCATTCGTAAAACCTTCAGACTGAGCAATCTGTTCAATCGGCTGGTTGCCCTCCGACAGCTTGCGGCAGACACCTTCCAAACGGATATTCTCAAGAATCTGGGAGAAGGATTGATCAGGATTGACCTTATTAAAAATCCGCTGCAGCTGTCTGGAGCTGATTTTCAGCTTTTCTGCAACATTGTCCAGCGTGACAGCCCCGGAATAATTAGCCCTGATATACTGAATGGCGTATTCATATCTGTAGGTCAGCATATCCCGCACCGGCGCTTCCGCTCTAACCCCTTCCGGATCATACGCTCTTGCTGTTTTTAACAAAATACTGATTACAAACTGTTTGATGGCTGTATAATATCCGGTGAACTTATCCTCACAAGCTTCATAGGCTTCCAGAAAGCAATTCATAGCATGATGCCGGTCATGGATCGGAATGAGGGGGAGTTTCCGCAGTTTGTCGATACATTCCTCCGCTTCTGCTACCTCCCACGGATCCACTTCTGCTCTGCTTTTCTGTCTAATATCAATATGGAGGCAAAGTTCGTCCATGGCTTCTTCCTGGTCTGCCTCCTGGTAATGCATCACACCCGGCCCCGTTAAATAAAGCATACCCTGCGATAATGGGTACTCCTGCTCAGCGAGAATCACTTTTCCTTTACCTTTAGGAATAAAGTGAAACTCAAACTCTGCATGATTATGGAAATCTATGATTTTTCCGGCCGGGAATGAGGTTAAATGGAACCTGAGTACAACAATCTCATAATGTCCCCATTGAACTGTAATATCGAGTCTCTCCAGCAAATCCGACTTTTGAGACATCGTTTGGTAGATCATGCGCTTACGTCTGCTAACGGGATGACCCGTCCTTCTTTTCCCGAGCGATTTGCAGCTTCCATTAATCTGGTCAGTTCTATGGCAGTCTGAACATTATTATCCGCAAAAGTATCACTCTGTATATGATTGACCCATTGATGAAAGGCACTGTCGTGATTATTTTTTATTGGAATCTCCGTCCAGCTATTCGGGGTACCCTCAGGTTTATTCGTCTTAAGAAGTAATTTATCCTCCGGCGTTCCGAAGAGCAGAGTTCCTTCAGTTCCGTGAACCTCGATGGTAAACGGCGAATGGCTGTTCACAAATCCGGCCTCTACCACACCGATCGCCCCCGAAGTAGTAAACAGGGTTGCTACTGCATTGTCCTCCACGTCTTTCCCTGTGATATATCCAAAATTGGCACTTACACCGGTCACACCCTGACCTAAAAATAGGCGGGTTAAATACATAGGATGACATCCCAAGTCGATCAAAGCACCCCCTGAGCATTGTTCCTTATTATAAAAGTGCTCAGGCAGCCAGCCGGCAATGGCCCCATTGTGGGATAAGCGAACTCTGACATACGTTATCTCCCCCAGTAGACCCCGGCTAATCAACTCCATAATGGACAAAGTGTATCCGTCGTTCAATCGAGGCAAGGATACGGTAATTTTCACTTGATTCCGATTTACCTCGGCAATAATATCATCAACTTCCTGCACTGTTGGAGCGATAACCTTCTCGGTAAAGATATGTTTGCCTGCTTTGGCGGCGGCCACTATTACATCCTTATGAATGTTTGTCGGCGCATCCACGATGACAGCGTTAACATCTTCCTGAGCCAGCATATCATCGAGAGACTCGAAGTAAGGAACCTTCAACGTTGCAGCCGCTTCTTGTCCTCTTATCGCGTCTTCGTCCCATACTGCAGCGATAAACGTATCCTCATGCCCCTGCGCTTGCTTAACATAGTCCCAAGCATGTACATGCCAAAAGCTGACTAGACCAATGCCAATGCTCATTTGCTATAACCTCCAACATATAGTATTCTGACATCCCACTATAAGGTAACATATCTGAGTCGCTTTTTTTAATAGGAAAATACGACAAATTATATATAATATTACGACATACTTTCACTGACTTAAACACAGCAAGCGCACAAAAACGCCCCCAGACATTTCTGCCTAGGAACGATTTTTGTATCTTTGCCAGACTTTCCAATTTAATGATTTGTAAGATCGGTCCCTCTGGAGGCGATGACTTTCTTGTACCAATAGAAGCTTTTTTTGCGTATGCGTTCCAGGGAGCCGTTACCTTCATCGTCCTGATCGACGTAGATATAGCCGTAGCGTTTTCGCATCTCTGACGTGGAAGCTGAAATCAGATCAATGCAGCCCCAGCTCGTGTAGCCCAATAGTTCTACACCGTCGGCAATGGCCTCGGCCATCTGCTCGATATGCTGAGCCAGATATTCGATGCGGTAATCGTCCTTGATTGTACCGTCCGCTTCAATAACATCTGCTGCACCAAGACCGTTCTCCACAACAAACAGCGGGATCTGGTAACGGTCGTGCATCTCCTTAAGGGCAACTCGCAGACCGGTCGGATCAATCTGCCAGCCCCAATCTGAAGTCTTAAGGAACGGATTCACCAGACCCGACGACAGATTACCCTCTGTCCGCTCTGTGATACTCTCGTCCGTACTGACCGTTGAGGACATGTAGTAGCTAAAGGAAAGGAAATCAACCAGGTTCTCCTTCAGAACAGCTTCGTCTCCCGGCTCCATCTCAATGCTTACTTCATAATCAGCCAGATGCCGTTTGATGTATGACGGATAATACCCCCTGACCTGAACGTCGGAACAGAACTGGGCCATTTGGTTCTCTCCCTGTGCCTTCAGCACATCCCCGGGATGGCAGGAATACGGATAGATCAGTTTGCGGGCCAGCATGCAGCCTACCTGGAACTCCGGATTAATCTCCCTTGCACGCTTGATAGACAGAGCACTGGCAATGAACTGGTGATGCAGCGCCTGAAACGCAGCCTGCTTCTCATTCTCTTTACCTTCGGTCAGCACACCTCCCCCCAGAAACGGAAAGCGGATTACTGCGTTGATTTCGTTAAAGGTCAGCCAGTACTTCACCTTGTTTTTATAGCGCAGGAAGACCGTATCCGCATAACGGACGAACAGCCCGACCAGTTCGCGTGACTCCCACCCGTTGTAACGGGTAACAAGCTCCACTGGCATCTCGTAGTGCGAGAGCGTAACCAGTGGCTCAATGCCATATCTGTTCAACTCATCAAAAACATCATCATAGAAACGTAATCCCGCTTCATTCGGCTCTTTCTCATCCCCGTTTGGAAATATACGGGGCCAGGAGATCGACATCCGGAACACTTTAAAACCCATTTCTGCGAATAAGGCAATGTCTTCTTTGTAACGGTGATAGAAATCGATCCCTCTGCGTTTGGGGTAATTCCCCTCCTGCTTATCGGAGATAGCGGCAGCAAGCTCCGCTCTGGAGATACTGAGAGCATGCTCAAGAGCTTTGCGTTGTCCCGGCGGAACGTATTTGACCACATCTGCGGTAGACAGCCCTTTGCCGTCCTCACAATACGCGCCTTCAACCTGGTTGGCTGCAACCGCTCCGCCCCACAGGAAATTCTCCGGAAACTGGTTAGGCATCGGATAAGCCTCCCTTATTCATTTAGTTTACTGCGGCCGCCGTCTTAGACTCAGCCTGCTGCTCCAGCTCGTAGGCTTCGAAATCGGCTTTTTTGAAGAATGGATAATAAATTGCAAAGCTTACCCCGATCATTACCAGTTGGAACGCGGATACGCGCCAGCCTCCGTTCATCCAGCCATTAACCAGCACCGGAATACCAAGCGGCACTTGAATACCGTGCAGAACCGGCAGAATTCCGATCGAAGTCAGAAGAATAGCCAATCCGCTGCTCACCAGTGGTGTTAGAATAAACGGAATCATGAAACGCACGTTAAGCACCAGCGGCATCCCGAAGATGACCGGCTCGTTAACTCCAATAATACTTGGAATAATTGCAAGCTTGCCCAGCGTTCTATACCGGGTAGACTTGGCGAACAGCATGGCAATAATCAGGCCAAGCGTTGCACCCGCACCACCAATCAGCACATAGACCGGGAAGAACGGGGAACCGATAATATGAGTGCCTTCTACACCTCTTTGGTAAGCATCCAGATTTTCAAGTCCAAGCGCTACCCAGATTGGGCCTACTACGGAGTAAACCACCAATGTACCGTGAACACCGAAGAACCACAGCAAATGGATTAAGAAAATACAGATCAGCATCGCCCACCACGTACCACCGAGACTCGTTAGCGGCAATTGGATAATGGAAAAGACAAATTCATGCATGTTTCCATATTTCGTCGCTCCGAAAATCGCTGTCAGGATCAGCATCACGAAAACAATAATGAAGCCCGGAGTCAATGCGGCAAAGGATTTCTCAACAGTAGGCGGAACACCCTTTGGCATCTTGATATAGATTTTTTTCTCCAGCAGGTAAGTATACAGTTTTCCGACAATGAGAGCTACGATAATGGCTACGAACAGCCCCTTGGCTCCCAGCCAGGAGTAACCGAAGGCTTTGGTGGCGCCATCGTCCAGAAGCCCCTTTGGAGTAACCAGCAGAAAGCTCATTAGCGCGAGAATTCCTGCCGAGAATCCCTGTTGTTTAAGCTGTACCGCAAAATTGTAAGCGATGGAGAACACCGCATACAGAGCGATTAAATCGGTTGTTATCGAAGCCGGAATCGCAGTGTACGTCTTCAGGCCGGAACTTTCCAGGAAGTTCTGGTAAGGCTCCAGCTTCAAAGCATTAATCAGGGAAAATATCGCACCCAGGATCAATATCGGCATCAAAGCCATCAGCCCGTTGGAAATAGCACTGATATAATTATTTTTCTGAATCTTGGTACTGACTTTCTGGATTTTGACCCTCCATTCTGCCCCGCTTGACATGAACTAAGCCCCCTTCTCCATAAGTTCAATTGCTGTTTCCAGCACTTTATCCCCATCCATCATGCCATAAGCCATCATCTCAATTGTCGTTACCGGGATACTAGGATATTCGGCAGCCAAATCCCCTTCGGCATGGCCCATTTGCGGCCCAAGCATAATAATGTCAAACGGTGCCTGATCAGCAATATCGCTCTCCGCCACAGCATCAATGATAACCTCTATTCCCTTGGCGCGTGCTGCATCCTTCATGCGCTCCACCAGCATACTTGTCGAGAAGCCTCCTGCACAGGCGAGAAGAATCTTTTTCATCTTCAGTTCACCAAACCTTTCAATTGTTGTTCCAGCGCTTTGCGCTCCTTAACTTCTTCAATCAGCTCCACGGCCAGTTCACGAACCGTCAGAGCATTCATCAAGTGGTCCTGTGCATGAATCATCAGCAGCGTGATTTCTGTTTTTTCGCCCCGGCCTTCCGCCTGGATCAGACCCGTTTGGACTTTATGCGCTTTGGTAAGACTCAGTTTCGCGTTCTTGATCATTTCTTCTGCTTCATCAAGGTTCCCTGCGCGTGCTGTGCGTACCGCTTTGAGGCTGAGGCTCCGGGCTTCCCCGCTGCTCGCGATAATCTGCATAATTGTTTGTTCGTAATCCATGGTTTCTTCACTCCTGATATTTATAGTAGGTTCTCTATCTCCATCATAAATTGCTCATAGCTATTCACGGCCAGCAGCCGGTTCCTGCTATCTTCTTTCTCCATCAGGACCAGCAGCAGCTTGCTGATTTCTTTGTGCAGGAACAACTGCCCCGGGCGCAAATTAATCAAAAAGATCAACTGTACCGGCTTTCCCTCATGCAAGAGCTGTTTTTTCAGCACAGTTACATTGATGCAGTCGCGGATGGCGCTCATCCGCATTGGATGTGGACCGGCAATGCCGTTTTTATAAATGGTTGTAAATTTATTCTCCCGAAATAGTACCTGCTCAGGGAAATCCTCAGCGGCATAATGAAAGTCTGTAATCTCACGGCAGCGCTGCTGCAGCAGTTCTTTGTAATCATCCGGCCCGTCCGTATGGAACAGCTCTTTGCGGAATAAGTCCTTGAAATCCATCAGCTTATGGGACGGCTGTGTATGGCCCATCTGCAGCGACAAAATCTCCTTGATCCTCTGAATCTCCTGGTCATCCAGCAGCTGTTTAATATGAATGACCAGTTTCTCATTCATTTCAGTGTCAATCGGCACCGTGGTCAGAATCAGATCAACCGGTCTGCTGCTGATTTCCTTAAGCTCGGTAATGGAAGCTGTGATAACGGACGCCTTGGGAAATACCGCCTCAAGCTTCAGGCGAATGAGTTGTGCGCTGCCTCCACCCGTCGAACAAATAACAGCAATACGTTTGAACTGCTCCAGATTGCGCTGCTGCATCCGTTCAAGATGCGCAGCGAAATGGAGGGCGACATACCCTGCTTCGTCCCGGGACATCTTGAACCCGTATTGCTCTTCAATAATCTCAGCGAACCGGAAAGAGATCACGAACACATTGGCATACTGGCTGTAAACATCCTCTACGAGCGGATTTCCCAACTGAAGATTATAGTAAAGACGGTTCAGTAGCGGGAACATATGCAGAAGCAGCGCTTCCTGCAGGGCATGGTCTTTATTGAAGCCGGTGAGGAACTCCCCATCCAGCCGCTGCAAAATCTCGTTAATACCTTGACGCAGCTGCGATTTGGTCTCGTCTGACATTCGCTCCATAATCGTTTTGCCCGAAATATGCAACGCCAGATAATCCACTTCAACCAGAGGTAACGTTATCTCATAGTTGGACTCGATCCATTTGGCAATTCTCTCTGCTATATCGTGATACAGCGGCTCCGGCTTGCCCAGCATCGCTTGTCCGGGTACGATATAATTATGCTTTGAGACCCGGTATAGGAGAATAAACAGATGGGTGACAATATTATTCAGGAATACATCCGAAATTTTCAGTTCCTTATCCTTCAGCACCTGCAGAAGATAGGCCGTGAGCCTCTCCGTATCAAATTCCCGCCCATAAGCATGGAAATCCTCGGTTTGCTGGAGGGTCTGGCTGGATTGCAGGATAAAATAGGAGAACGCCTTGCGGAAATCCTTCTCGTCCCCCTCAATTTTCATTCCGTAATGGGCACGGCGGGCCAGGCTTAAACGAAACGCGCCCAATCTCTGCTCCACTTCCTTCAAATCAGAAATAATGGTGGATCGGCTGACACCTATCTCCTCTGCCATCTTATCGATTGACCGATAGCTGTCGCTCTGCAGGAGATAGAACAGCAGGTATTGCTGCCGTGACTGCTTATTGTCCAAATCCACCTGATCGCTCTGGAGCAGTCCCTTCTCCCGGTAAATCTGGAATAATTCCGGCTCCTTGATCTCAAGCTGATAGCCTTGACCACGAATCATTCGGATCTGAAACCCGTGCGCTTCTCCGGTCTTGTCGAGCGAACGGATAATATCACGGACCGTCCGTTCGGACAACCCGACCTCCGCAATTAATTCGCCCATCTTAACCGGAACCTTTCTGCTTAATAAAATATTGACGATCGTATATTCCCTCATCGGTCACCCTCGTTTGTGATACTAGTATCGGTGTGAAGCAACTCAGCTGGTTATGGCTCTATCTTACTTGAAAACGTTATCTTAAGAACAGTCTGTATTCTGCAATTTGGAACGGCAAAATTTGAAGGATATCCCCTCAGGAGATTATAAGAGTGTATTTATTCCTGTACTGTATTACGCTCACTTGCTTATAAGATGCCCCTGAGATGTGCTTTTATAAACCGCCTTTTTTTTCGGGAGACAGCCTCATATTGTCCAATGGGGGTCTGTTGCAATAAGTTCGGGTGGGGGTGATTGATCGGGTTAAGGTGCCTAATAGTAAACCAGCTCACTCTAATCCTCTCTGCAAATACTATAGTCAACATGTTCGTAATTAAAATGCTTATTCGGATTGATCGTTTTTCCCTTTAGCAATAAATCTAATGACAATAAATGTCTAGATAATTCATACCCGATGGAAAGAAGCCTTCGCTCTATTTTATTAATCTTATCTAAAAAAACAAAAGATCCGTTGCCAAATTTGGTACGGATCTTTTATTACTATTTGGACATCGTTTTATTTGAACCGCTGGGCTTGCCTTGAAGGCATAATGATTAGTTCCGGAATGCTGACATGCTCAGGCTGCTCCAATGCATAAAGCGCCGCCTCTGCAACATCATCGGGATGTAACGGCAGAACTTTCGAAGCAAACGCTCGTATTTCATCCGCGGAATACCCGGCCACCTGAGAAAATTCCGTTGCCACCGCCCCGGGCTGAATCGTCGTAACGCGAATCCCCTGATTGATTGTCTCCAAACGTAATGCAGACGCTATGGCGTTAACGCCGTATTTGGTAGCGCTGTATGGACCTCCTCCGGCAATCACTTCCTTACCGGCAATGGAGGAGATGATGATGACATCTCCCTTCCCCTGACCCCGCATTGGCGAAAGCCCGTAGTGCAGCGTCAACATTAGGCCGTGTACATTCGTCCTGTACAGCTCCTCCCATCTTTCCAGATCCACTTCTACCAAAGGACTTCGATACCCGAATCCGGCATTGGCAACTATAATATCAAGACGGCCCCAGCGGTTAAACGTTTCATTGACCACATGTGTACTTCCAATCGATCCCGCCGACGTGCCACTACAGTCACATGGGCGCCGCGTTTTACCAGTTTCCTGGCGATCGATGCCCCGATTCCGCTGCTGGCGCCTGTCACCAAGGCCACTTTACCGGTCAGACTCTCCTTCTCATTCCAAGATAGCTCCAAATCATCCAGATTCATTTTGCACCCTCCCAGACTCCAACCTTATTTTGTTAAAAGCACGCGATGAACGCCCTTGCTGCCTCCAGGTGCCGTTCCTATATATAAATATCCGTTATGGCTTGCAGCCGTAGTTACGCCATACACTTTGCCTTCCGGATCATGCCAGCTTCCGATAAGTTCTCCCTGCGGACTGAACTCCGCAGCAAGCCCATGCTTCGCCGGTGCGCTTGCGCCGCTAAGCAGCGACTGCGGCACTTTGGCCATGGTACTGGCCAACCAAGGTTTGCTATGCATCTGATCTACAAAAGAAAGACGAGTCGTGAAGATACCGACCCAGAAATGACCTTGGTCATCACGCGTAATGTTGTCTGGAAAGCCTGCGAGATTGTCTGCGAAAATATCAGATGTACCCTCCTTCGGTCCTTTGAGCCAGTATCTGGTCAACTGATAATGATACGATTCTGCCACAAGCACAAAATCTTCATCCGCGGACAAGGCAACCCCGTTTGCAAAATAGAGGCCTTCTAACAGGACGGTCGTCTTCTTGGTCATTGGATCGTACTTCAGCAAACGTCCATGCGGCTTGTTCTCGGCCATTTCTTTGAAGGTCACGCGACCATAATTCGAAGTATCGGAGAAATAAATGGAGCCGTCCTTGGCAATATCTAGCTCATTAGCTAAATAGATCGGCTTGCCGTCCACTTGATCGGCCAATACCTCTATGTTCCCGGATGGGTTTATAGACAGCAGTCCCCTCTTAACATCCGTAACGATCAAATCGCCTTTGGCATCGAATTTAAGTCCATTAGGCGTTCCTTGGGTGTCTGCAAACAGTTGTGCTTTTTGCGGATTGCCCTCTGCATCGAAAGGAACCCTGTAAATTTTCCCGTCTGAATCTCCTGTATATAGCTGGCCTTCTTTATCGAATGTAATGAATTCCGGGAATTGAGGGGCATCAGTAACTAGCTGAGCCGAACTGAGTTTGTTGTTCTGTTGCCACGGACCCGCTTCCTCAAAAGAGGGAGCCGTCGGTGCGGACCATTTTGCCGGTTTGACCGGTGAAGGATAAAGTAAGAAAACGAGTAATCCTACAACGAGCACCGCAAGCAGTGATAGAACCCATCTGGATATCCTAGCACGCAGTGAGCGTTTAGGCCGATTCACGCTTTCAGTAGATTTAACGGAGTTAACTGGTTTATTGGGCATTAGAGCGCCTCCTGTATCATTTTTGAGAGATTTTAGATTTGGACTACGATTTTACCAAAATATTGCTTTCCTTCAGCCAAGAGCGCGATAGCTTCTCCAATTCGTTCTAGAGGGAATACGCGGTCGATGACGGGATGTAAACGATGATGGGCAATCGCCCGATTCATCTTTTCAAAGTGATCCCGGTTGCCGACTTGACTGCCGCGAACCGTTGCGGCTTTGTGCAAGATGCTGGAGACATCGTATTCCGGGATGGTCAAGCCCGATAAGAACCCGACCATACTCACGGTCCCTCCAGTGCGGAGTGCATTTATGGATTTCCCCATCGTAGCCGCTCCTCCAACATCCAGAACATGGTCGACGCCGCCAGTCAGCTCTAACGCTGCCTTATCCCAATCAGGAACCTCCGAATAGTTGATCGTTTGCCATGCGCCAAGAGCTTTTGCTCGTTCCAGCTTGTCGTTGCTGCTCGACGTGATGATGACTCGTGCTCCGGTCAAAAGCGAGAATTGAAGCCCGAAGATGGAGACACCGCCTGTTCCTTGCAGCAGCACAGTATCACCCGCTTGCAAACCACCGTATTCAATTAGCATGCTCCATGCGGTTAATGCCGCGATCGGCAGGGTGGAGGCCTCCTCATAAGTGAGGTGATCGGGAATAGGGACGACTCCGTCTTCATGCAGAACGACATACTCGGCCGCTACTCCGTTCAACGGACCTCCCAGACTTTCTTCTAACACCCCTGGTCTTGGGTTGCCGCCAATGAAGCGTTGTTGAAAATTACCTGCTACTCGTTGTCCGACCTGAAATCTAGTTACGCCTTGTCCAATGGCTACAATTTCTCCCGCTCCGTCTGATAATGGAATGAAGGGGAATTTAACTTCGATCGGCATTAATCCGCCGAGGACCACTAGATCCCGATAATTGAGAGAAGCTGCCCTCATGCGGATCAGCACCTCCTTAGGACCTGGCTATCCTTCACGCAGACGAAGCATGCTTCCAACAAGCCGAAGACTTTGCTTTCGTGTAATGAAACGCGATAACTGCGCCCTTAGATAATTCTGTACACGCGAATTGCTCTCCAATACCGGAAGAAGCTTCCGTACGAGCGCCTATTTCCCCTTATTTGTCATAGTGGTGCCCTCCTTTTTGATACTATGTTATACTATAGAAACACTGTTACCGAAACTCAGAACTATTTTTCGATTTTTTTGAAAGTTAAGTAAAGCGCATTTTACGGTAACAGTGTTTCCTTTAGGTATCATTGTATCCACACGATTTCAGAAAGTCAATATGATTTTTGAGCCTCCATCGTTTATTGACAAGTGAAGGAAGAACTACTGTATACAATTCCTGGTAACAAAAGTTGAAAACCTACCGAGAAGCTCGCATGCAAAATACTGAAAATCTCCGTAGGAGGACACTTGGAGATGTGCAAGCAGCCTATGTGATAGAGGAGTCGAGTGAATCGTTACGGACCGGGGAGCCTTTATTTCTCCAAGAAACGCTGTTTCGTCTATCTTACGGACTCAGATGCAGTTATTAGCTGATGTTCATATGAAATATTGCCTCATGGAGGGGGATAAGCGCAGTATGGTCCGTTAGCTCTGCAATATATGCTGATTAGCGAAAATAAAGTCTGTGGGGTCCGCAAGGAATTCAGGGTAGCAATGGTTAGTCTGAAGTTGGATTTCGGAGTTAGCGGGCAGCCAGCCAATCGTAACTGGTGGTCGACGTTGGCATACAGCGTTGGGAGTGGCAGTCAGCATTAGCATTTGACGTTTGGGGATTTGGACTAGGCAGTTGGCGTTTACCTTTAACATCTGGGGTTCAGAGGTTGAGCTCCGGATTGGATGCACGAGCGGGCTGTTGCCGTTGGCATTTGCAACTCAGAACCCCCCCACTCTCTGCTTATTTCTCCAACTCCCATAAACGGCAAAAAAACGGCATTTCTGCCGTTCTTTAGGATGGACTCTCAGGGGCTCGAACCCTGGACAAATAGATTAAGAGTCTACTGCTCTACCAACTGAGCTAAGAGTCCATATGAAATTTGGTGGAGCCAAGGGGGATCGAACCCCTGACCTCATCGCTGCCAGCGATGCGCTCTCCCAGCTGAGCTATGGCCCCATGTGGCTGATTTAGAACTACAACTATGTATTCTAAAATCCGGACTGAGCTGTTAGCTCCCATCGCTTCGTCATGTTTAAGTTCCGTAGGCGACTTCTATATAATATAAAAAATCGCCTTCGGTGTCAACACTTTTTCAAAAAAAGTTTTTCGGGGTGCGCAAAATGCTTCTACAACCCCTCAAACTCCTCGGTGTTTTTAGAGAGCAGTCCCTTCAGTTCCTTCATAAACATGTTGATATCCTTGAACTGGCGGTACACGGAGGCGAAGCGGACGTAAGCGACCTCATCGACAGGGTAAAGCTGCTCCATGACCAGCTCGCCGATCTGGCGGCTCTCCACTTCGGCTAAGGCGATGCCGCGCAGCGACTTCTCCACCTCGGAGACAATGGACTCCAGGCGCTCTACGGAGACGGGACGTTTCTCGCAGGCACGGATAAGGCCGCGCAGGATTTTGTCGCGGCTGAATTCTTCGCGGCTGCCGTCTTTTTTGATCACGATCAGCGGAGTTTCTTCAATCATCTCAAAGGTGGTAAACCGCTTGCTGCAGCGCTCACATTCACGCCTGCGCCGGATGGACTTATTCTCGTTGGCCGGACGCGAGTCAAGCACTTTCGTATTCGTGTGATCGCAGTAAGGGCATTTCATAAGCCTTAAGTCACTTCCTTTTGCATTAATGGTCGCTTTCCGGTCCGGCAATACGCCGGCTGCCGGTAAGCTGATTTTATTTCCAGAAAACACCGTTTATTTGTTGTTATGAATATGCCATGTCCGGCACATAATACAGTTACCAACCGATAGGAGGTGAACAGCAATGAGCCAAAACAACAGCTCCAATAACCTGGTAGCTCCAAATTCACGCGGTGCCTTGGAACAACTGAAATATGAAGTTGCCCAAGAACTAGGTATCACGCTCTCCCCAGATGGATACCAAGGCAATAAAACTTCTTACGAAAACGGTTCGATCGGTGGTTACATCACTAAACGTCTTGTAACCCTGGCTGAGCAATCACTGGCAGGTCAATACAAATAACCTGTCCCCATAAGCTTGCCTAAAGAAGTATTAAACGGCCCTCAAGGCTGTTTAATGCTTCTTTTTTCGTACAAATACAGTCTTCTCCCTTAGAACTCGCTGTAAATCTCCGTATACTGGTCGTAATAATAAATGACTCGCTGCACATAATGCCGGGTCTCGCCAAATGGTATATCCTTCACGGAAGCCGCTGTACCGTCCCAATTGCCCTTTTCCAGCCAGCTCTTCACTTTCCCGGGGCCTGCGTTATAGGCCGCGATTACAGCGGTACGGTTGCCATCAAACTGGCGGGAAAGCGATGACAAATACCAGGTTCCAAGCTCAATGTTGGCCGATGGCTCCCTCTTCAATTGTTGCAGTGAGACATCGGGAAGCTTGGCCTTTTCAAGCGCCCACTTCGCCGTATCCGGCATAAGCTGCATGAGTCCCAGTGCGCCTTTTTTGGACTCCCGGCCGGTCTTATAGTTCGTTTCCACCCGGATGATGGCCGCCACAAGGAACGGGTCCATATCGTAGGTGATACTGTGCTCACGAATTTCTGCTTTATAATAAATCGGATAAAACCAGGACATCCAGTTGGTACTCAAGAACAGGATTGCAGTGAATCCAACGAATAACAGGAGCAGCACTCTTTTTTTACGCAGCCATTTCATCATAGGCCCAGCCTGTCCCACAATACGGCAACCTGCTGCTCAGTTTGGGCAAGAGTACCGCTGTTGTCGATGATGTAGTCCGCTCTGTTGCGCTTCAGTTCAATATCCAGTTGGGCATCCAGTCTTCCTTGGGCCTGCTCCAGAGACAGCCCGTTCCGCTCCATCAGCCGGTCCAACTGGACCTCCCGGGGAACATAGACGACCACAATTTGCCCGAAAAGGTTGTCCAGCTCCGATTCATACAGCAGAGGGATATCTACAATAATCAACCGCTGCGGGTCTTCTTGTTCCATTGTGTTCATACGGTTTTTGATTTCCTGGCGAATCGCCGGATGCGTCAACTGATTCAGCGCCTGCCGGGCTTCCGGATCATGAAAAACGATCTCCCCCAGCCTGGTGCGGTTCAATGTTCCATCCGGCAGCAGGATTCCTTCTCCAAAATGCAGCACAGCTGCAGCCAGCACCGGATGTCCCGGGAGCATGACTTCTCTGGCGATGACATCAGCGTCCACGAGTCTTGCTCCCTTTTCCACAAACAGTGCGGACACGGTGCTTTTTCCGGAAGCAATGCCTCCGGTTAAGCCCATAATCATGTACTCACCTCATAATAGCTTCATTATTCCCATTGCAATTAACATTAACGCAGGCAGTACGGCAGCATGCTTCATCCAGTAACGTCCAGACAGCTTAAGGCCTGTTCTCATGCCCAGCAGTAGAAAGGTTCCGCTGAACAGGGCGATCATAAGTGAGGTGGATACCGGACTGAATCCCAGCAGTGCAGCCCCAAGACCCGCTCCGAAAGCATCCAGCGACAGTGCTATTCCGAGCAGCATCGCTTCCATGGAGGAAATGCTCCCGGAGGCGTCCATATCGGCCGAAGACGGCGTACGGAGAATCTGGATGACCACCCCGAGATGGCGGAGCTCCAGTGAAAAGACTGCCGCCTTCTGCGCGTCTTTTTCGATCTCACTCACAGAATCCGCAGTCGTATCTGCAAGGTCAGCAGTTGCAGCCTCCCCCTTGGAAGCCACTCCTGACAGCAGTACCGTTCCTGTCTCCCGTCCTCCCGGACTGTGCTCCTTCTCCTTCTGAATCAGCATCTGGACGAGGGACCAGCAGCCCATCAGGACCAGAATAATCGCGCCGATGCTTGAAGCGGCCTGCGGTGAAATCACCTTCGCCAGCAGTACACCGACCTGCATAGAGACACAAATGACTATCCCCGAGCAAAGCGAGATAATCATAATGGAGAGCAGCGGTATTTTCATTTTGCGGAGTCCATATGTAATGCCTACACCAAAACCGTCCAAGCTCAGGGCAAAAGCCAGCAGCAGCAATGAAAACAAGGGGCTGAGCACCCGCAATCCCTCCCGTGAAGAACCGGCAGCCCGTGCGGAACGTTCCGCGGGCTCCGTTCGCTTTATTGAGCATTCTTCACACAGTATATGGGCGGGACAGACAGTCGGTGCCTCGCTTTTGCAGCAGCATGAACAGCAGTGGTGTATGATGCCTGTAAATCATCTCTTGCTCTAGTGCGATGCCCTACTTAACTGCCGCAGCCAAAGGCTGGCAGCTTGGGCAAATATGAGTGCCCCGGCCGCCTACAACACTCTTCTCAATGAGTGTACCGCAGGTGGCGCAGGGCTGGTCCTTGCGTCCGTAAATGAGCAATTGCTGCTGGTAGCTGCCGCTTTCTCCCTGGCCATTGACATACGACTTCACAGAGGAGCCTCCGGCATTCACCGCCTCAGTCAGCGTTGCCACAATCGCATGATGCAGCTTGTTCAACTGCTCTTCCGTAAGCGCCTTCGCGCTCACCTCAGGGTGAATTCCGGCGCGGTGCAGCGCCTCATCTACATAAATATTGCCGATGCCGACCACATATTCCTGATTCAGCAGCAGCGGCTTGATTTTGGTGTTTTTGCCGGAGACAATTCCCTTGAATCTCTCCACTGTAAAGGAAGGATCAAGCGGTTCCTGCCCCAGCTTGCTCAGCGGCTTAAGAAGAAGATCCTCACCCGGCTGGAATAAATGCATGGTACCAAACTGACGCACATCCGTATAACGCAGCTCGGTGCCGTCGGTGAAATGGAAGATGACATGCGTATGCTTGTCCAGCGGCTCATCTCCCTGGAAAAGACCGTACCGGCCCTCCATCCGCAGATGGGAGACCATTACCAAACCATCAAATACAAAACGCAGAAACTTGCCTCTGCGCTCCACATGAACCACGCTATGGCCTGCCAGCATATGGGCAAAAGCCTGAGTATCGTCCGGACGCTGGATAATCCGCGGCAGCCGGACGGTGACATTCTCTATCTGCTTGCCTTTAATTAATTCATTAAGTGTTCTCTTGACTGTTTCTACTTCCGGCAATTCCGGCATAATAGCTCACCTCTCCTCCATTATACCGGAATTGCCGGGCCTGCGGGGATTCTATTTCGCCTCATACCAGTTACTTCCATAACTTACCTCTGCTTTCAGCGGCACAGAGAGCGTGAGCGCGCCGGCCATAACCTTGGGCAGCAGTTCCTTCATCAGCTCAAGCTCATCTTCCGGCACCTCGAAGACAAGCTCATCGTGCACCTGCAGCAGCATGCGGCTCTTCAACCCGCGCTCATACAGCGCCTTGTCCATATGGACCATAGCCAGCTTGATAATGTCTGCAGCCGTCCCTTGAATTGGGGTATTCATCGCCGTACGTTCGGCAAATGAGCGCAGATTAAAGTTCTTCGCATTGATCTCCGGCAGATAGCGGCGGCGTTCCAGCAGCGTGGTTACATAACCTTGCTTGCGGGCATCAATCACGATATCGTCCATGTAGCGGCGTACACCCTCATATACTTCAAAGTACTGCTCAATAAAATGTGATGCTTCCTTGCGGGAAATCCCCAGGTTCTGCGACAGTCCGTAATCACTGATGCCGTACACAATGCCGAAGTTAACCGCCTTGGCGGACCGGCGCATGTTGCTGTCTACCTGGTCAGCCGTGACTCCGAACACATCCATCGCTGTCTTGGTATGAATATCCATATCATGCAGAAAGGCTTCCTTCATCCGCTCATCACCGGAAATATGTGCCAGCACGCGGAGTTCGATCTGCGAGTAATCTGCCGCCAGAATTGACCAGCCCGGTTCGGACGGTACAAAGACCTTGCGGATCTTGCGGCCTTCCTCCAGCCGGATCGGAATGTTCTGCAGGTTCGGAAATTGGCTGCTAAGCCTTCCTGTTGCGGCAATGGTCTGCCGGTAGAAGGTATGAACCTTACCGGTCACTTCGGAGACTTCTTTGAGCAGCCCCTCTACATAGGTGGACTGGAGCTTGGCGATCGAGCGGTATTGCAGGATCAGACGCACCACATCATGATAAGGGGCCAGTTTCTCCAGCACCTCGGCATCAGTGGAATAGCCTGTTTTGGTCTTCTTGACGACAGGCAGACCCAGCTTCACAAACAGGATTTCCCCGAGCTGCTTAGGCGAATTCAGGTTGAACTCGGTTCCGCATATCTCGTAGATTTCAGCAACCAGCTTGGAAATCTGGGCTTCGAATTCTTTCCCCAGCTCTTTAAGATCTTCTTTATTGACGGCAATTCCCTGTTTTTCCATATCGGCAAGAATGCGCGACAGCGGCATTTCGAGATCTTCGAACAGTCCGGTCATTGCCGTCTCGGTCAGCTCCTGCTGCTGCTTCTCGACGATACCAAGCACGGTAGCGCTTTTGCGCGCCACATGATTGCCGAGGATTTCAAGCTCCGGTATTTTATATTTGGCGCCTTTGCCGAACACCTCTTCATCCGGAGATAAGCGGGGCAGGCCATATTTGGCGGTAAGATCATTCAGGTTCTGATTCGCTTCCGTCGGATCCAGCAGATACGCAGCAAGCTGCACATCATCGGCTGCTCCGGCAAAAGGAATCCCCTGCCAATGCAGCGCCAGGTCGGCGCGGTGCAGATCGTAACCGCTCTTCGGTGCCTTGCTGTCTCCCAGCCAGGCCCGCAGCGGAGCTGCAGCATGGCTCTGCAGCAGTGCAAACGGCACGAAGTAATGCCGCTCCGGCGAAGACAGGCCAAGGCCAATCACTTCTGCACGGTGCGGGTTCTCACCGTTTGATTCCACATGTAGCGCGGAAATGCCCGGGAGAGCGGAGATCAAGTCCTCCAGCTCACTTTCACCGACGATGGTAATATCCAGGACGGCAGCTTCAACCGCTTCAATAGCTCCATCACTGCTGGGCGAATAAGCGCTCAGCGACAGGCGCTCAAGTAGGGATTTGAATTCCAGCTTGGCGAGTGCCGGGCCGGCGGTATCCCCCTTAATTCCGGTGAATTCCATATCCTCCCAGGCATGCTCCAGCGGAACCTCGCGGTAGATCGTTGCCAGCTTCTTACTCATCACAGCACTGTCCGCATGTTCCTCCAGCTTCTCTTTCATCTTGCCCTTCAGCTCGCCGGTTCCGGCCAGCACGCCTTCGACCGAACCGAACTGGTGCAGCAGCTTAAGTGCGGTCTTCTCGCCTACGCCAGGCACTCCGGGAATGTTATCACTGGCATCGCCCATCAGCCCCTTAAGGTCGATGATCTGCTCCGGCGTCAGATCGTATTTCTCGCGGATTTGCTGCGGCCCGTACAGCTCGACTTCTGTAACGCCCTTACGGACCAGTGCCACCGTCGTATACTCAGAGGCCAGCTGCAGCATATCCTTGTCCCCGGACACGATCATTACCTGGCGTCCGGCTTCATCAGCCTCACGCGAGATGCTGCCGATAATATCGTCAGCTTCGTAACCGGAAATCTCAAACTGCGGCACCCCCATATCACGCAGCAGGTCCTTCAGCATCGGAAACTGCTCGGAGAGCTCCGGCGGTGTCTTTTGACGGCCGCCCTTATAATCCTCATACCCTTCATGCCGGAATGTAATCTTCCCGGCATCAAATGCAACGATCAGATGACTCGGCTTATGCTCCTCTATTAAACGCAGCAGCATTGTCGTAAATCCGTATACCGCATTTGTCTGCTGCCCCGCCGTATTCGTCAGCGGCGGCATGGCGAAAAATGCGCGATAAATGATGTTATTTCCATCGATTAGTATCAACTTGTCCACTATAGCACCTCGCCTTTATCTTGCTTACTCCCTACATAGTAACATATGCCCCGCTCAAAAAAGAACCAAGACATCCGAAATGAACTGCGGATTCTACCGGTAAAGCAAGTTCCTGCCTGCTAATTAGAGAAAGCGCCCGAAGTTTATGTATTTAATGTAGGATTTCCATTATTACCCTTGCTAAAACCGCTTAGCTTCTAAATAAAATGAAAAAAGCAGCAAGCCTCCAGTACAGGAGCTTGCTGCTTAGTAGGTACACGCAAAATTCATCCGGAGCTGCTGTACAAGGTCAGCCAGCACCGGCTCTATCGTGCCTTCGTTATTGATTCAGATCCGGGCGTTTGCCTGTTACGAGATAAACCACACTTTCACCGATGTTGGTGGCGTGATCGGCAATCCGCTCGATATAGCGTCCAACCAGCGTCAACAGCATCGCCTGATTCAGCGATTCCGGCTTTTCCACCATATAAGTGTACAGTTCATTAATCGTTGCACTGTACAAATGATCGACCTGGTCGTCATCCTGGGCCATCTTGTACGCCAGATCGGTGTTCTCATCCAGATAGGATTGAATCGCCTCGTCGATCATGACGGCCACAATTTCAGCCATCCGCGGAATATCCACCAGCGGTTTGATCAATTGCTGGCCCTGAATGCGCAGCGTAACCTTCGCAACATCCAGTGCCAAATCACCCATACGCTCCAGATCGCTGGATATTTTGAACGCAACAATAATTCGGCGCAGGTCCTTGGCTACGGGCTGCTGGGTGATAATCAGCCGCGAACCGATTTCCATTATTCTGTCTTCCATGGCATTCAGCCGTAAATCGGCTTTGACGATTTCTTGTGCACGTACGGTGTCAAGAGTCTGCAAAGCTACGATTGCACCTTCCAGAGCATCCGTTACATGCTCGCCCATCTGCTGCAGCAGACTGCGTAGTTCTTCCAGATCTTTATCGAATTCTTTTCTGCGAATCATAATAAAAGCGATCCTCCTCAAAAACGTATGGTCAGCTTGTCATTTCCAGGCACGGGTCCCTGTGGGGGTTAGCCGAAGCGGCCGGATATATAATCTTCTGTGCGGGAGTCCTTTGGATTGGAGAACAACAGTTCTGTATCCGCAGCCTCTACAATTACACCGTTCAGGAAAAACACGGTTTTGCCCGACACCCGGGCCGCCTGATGCATATTATGTGTGACCATAACAATGGTGTACTTATCGCGCAGCTCCTGTACCAGTTCCTCAATCTTCAGTGTGGATACCGGGTCAAGCGCGGAGGTTGCCTCATCCATCAGCAGAATATCCGGTTGTACCGCAAGCGCTCTGGCAATGCAAAGACGCTGCTGCTGTCCACCGGACAGGCTAAGTGCAGATTTCTTCAGAAAATCCTTAACTTCCTCCCAAAGCGCGGATTGCCGCAGACTTTGTTCTACGAGTTCGTCCAGCTCCGCTTTGGCGCGGACGCCATGCAGACGGGGGCCGTAAGCCACATTGTCGTAGATCGACTTGGGAAATGGATTAGGCTGCTGGAATACCATGCCGACCTGCTTGCGCAGGCTCTCCACCTCAACCTCGTCGCTGTAAATATTTTTGCCGCTGATGTTCACTTTACCTTCAATACGTGTTCCGGGAATCATGTCGTTCATACGGTTTAGTGTGCGCAGTAATGTAGATTTACCACAGCCGGAGGGACCGATAAAAGCTGTCACCTGTTTCTCCGGAATCTGCAGATCCACAGCCTTCAGTGCATGAAAAGACTCATAGTAGAGATCAAGTTTCTCTATGTCAATGATGGATTTCATTAGTTTTTGCGTCTCCTTCTCATCATCTTCGTTCCCCATGATAAGCTTTCAGTGTAAATACAGTTGAAGAGAATTGTTAACGCAGTGTAAAATCGGTAACAATCGTCCCGTTTTCACGAAATGCCGGTGATCTTATTATTTCATTTCTTTGTATATTTTAAAAAAAGAACACCGTCATTTCAAATGACAGGCGCTCTTTTCTTGCTAACTACCAGTTTGTAACCTACACCGCGAATCGAATCAATATGGACCGATTCCGGATCAAGCTCCAGTTTCTTGCGCAGTGAGCTGACGTGGACATCCACCGTCCGCTGTCCGCCAATATAATCAAAGCCCCACACGGCATTCATCAAATCATCGCGCGTCAGCACCACGCCCGGCTTGCGAGCCAGATACAGCAGCACCTCAAATTCCTTGGGCCGCAGATTAATGCTGACTCCGCCCAGAGAAACCTCATACCGTTCAGGGTAAATCTCCAGCTGTCCCAGAATAATCGTTGATGCCGATACAACAGCTTCCGGCTGGACTTCTTCGGCAAGTCCGGAGATCCGCCGGAGTACAGCGCTGACCCGGGCAAGCAATTCCGATACACCAAAAGGTTTAGTTATATAATCATCAGCACCGGATTTAAGGCCGCGGACTACATCCTCTTCGGCATTTTTGGCAGTCAGCACGATAACAGGCGTACGGATGCCTTGTCCGCGCAGTTTATCAAGAATATCAATCCCGTTCATTCCCGGAAGCATAAGGTCCAGTACGATCAGGTCAAAAGGTTCTCTAGTCGCACGGTCATATCCTGCCGTTCCATGATCCTCCACCGTCACTTCATAACCTTCCTGCGTCAAATTATAGGACAGCAGCCGTGCCAGCGTCGGTTCGTCTTCAATGACAAGCAATCGTTGTGCCATAGGTTCCCCCGTCTTCATATGTTTTTAAATTTACAAATCAGTTCGCAAGCCCATCATATCACCGGAATGTTAACTCGGTGTAAAATCTTAAAGACTTCTGAATTTTTAAAAAGAATTCAATTCCATAGTAAACCTTGAAGGGCTCACTGGCAAATTTGAAAACGCACTGCCGGGAGCGTGTCCAGCTGTAAACGGGGCTTCATCCTATTCTGCCTGCTCCTGCAGCAGCGGCAATTCCAGAATAAACGAGCTGCCGATGCCGAGATCACTCTCCACCGTAATCGAACCGCGATGCAGCTCCACCAGATGCTTCACGATTGACAATCCGAGGCCGGTTCCGCCAGAGCTTCTCGATCTCGCCTTATCCACCCGGTAAAAGCGTTCAAAAATCCGCGGCAAATCCTTGCGGGGAATGCCCATGCCGGTATCGCTGACGGTAAAGACAACCGTTTCCGTGCCGTCCGCTTTATGGCCGTTGACGACGGTTACTTTCACACTTCCCCCATCATGCGTGTAATTGATTGCATTGGAGAGCAGATTCATAAAGATCTGGCGCAGCTTGTCTTCGTCACCCTCGACGAACAGCTCGTTCGGCACATTTGCACTGAGGCTGATTTTTTTCTTTTCTGCCACTTTGCTGAGCGTCCCCAGTACGGAATCAAAAAATTCAATTAAATGGACAGGAGAGCATTCGAGCTGCACGCGCTTCGATTCGATTTTGGACAATTCCAGAATATCCCCGATTAACCGGTTCAACCGTTCATTCTCATCATAAATAATCTGCAGGAAAGAACGTGCCGTCTTCTCATCCGTAACGCCGCCTCCAAGCAGGGTCTCGGCAAATCCTTTTACCGCAGCCACCGGTGTCTTCAGCTCATGTGAGACGTTGGCCACGAACTCACTGCGCATCTTCTCCAGACGGCGGATTTCCGTCACCTCCTGCAGCAGGAACAACATGCCCCGGTAAGAGCCATCCTGCATCATCGGCACGCCGTCAAGCCGGACGATCCGCTCGGCCGGGTTATAAATGCTCCGCTCCTCGTGGATTGCCTCCTTACGGGTAACTCCCTCGTCAATCAATCGGGTAAGCTCATAATGATGCTTAATTTCCTTGTAGGAATAACCGGCCATTTCACTGTTCTTCACGTCCAGCAGATGTTCCGATGCCCGGTTCAGCAGCGCGATCTCGCCCTCCGCATTGATCATCACAATGCCGCCGGTCATATTATCCAGCACGCTCTGCAGCAAATCCTCGTTGTCACGGATCGTCTTCAGCTGGGTCTGCAGGCTGTCGGCCATGGCATTGATTGCTGTGGCAAGCTGACCGATCTCATCCTTACGCTTCATCGGCACTCGGGCATCATAATCCAGGTCGGTAATACGCCGGGCCACTCGTGTAATCTGCTCCAGCGGAGAGGTCATGCTTGAAGCCACCTTGTAGCTCACCAGGGTTGCTGCAATAAACAGCAGAACCAGTCCCCCGGCCATAATCAGCCAAGCCCGGCTGAGTCCTTCCGTCACCGCGTTCAGCTCCATGGAGAGCCGGATATAACCGTCGAACCCCTGATCCGAGACTACAGCTCCGGCTACATACAGCATTTGCCGGTCGAGTGTATCACTGTAACGGATCGCCCGTCCGATTCCTTCCTTGGCGGCCAGCACTTCCTCCTCACGGGTGGAGTGATTGTCCATTTGCAGCGGATCCTTCTCCGAATCGCCGATAACCTTGCCGTCCTTGGTAATGAAGGTGATCCGTGAATTGGTCAGCTTAGAGATATGCTTGGCCTGCTCCGTATAGAAATTCAATGCGCCGGAGCTGTTCATATCGGCAAACTGAAGCGTTCCGGAGAGCAGCTTTATTTCCCGGGACATGTTTTCCTCCAGGGCCGCAATATGGGAGTCTTTAAACAATTGGGCCATGGTAAGTCCGGCGCCGATCATGGAAATCCCGATCATAGTCATCAGTATAAAAGTAAGCCGGATACGAAACGGTTTCATCTGAAAATCCTCTTCCTTGTCATTATGTCATTGAGAACATCCTACCTCCATTTTGGCTAAAATACCAGTTCTCCAGGCAATTATCAACGCAGTGTAAAAATAGGACAGCATGTGCTTCCAGCAGAGACGTAAAACATTAAGGCTCCACCCGATTTATGGTATTATCATTACAAAACCTGTTAAATTCGAGAGGGAAATCTAATGAAAGTAACGATTTCGGATGTTGCAAAAGCCGCCAATGTCGCCAAGTCTACTGTCTCCAAGGTACTGAACGATTCTCCGAAAATTTCGCAGGACACCAAACGCAGAGTCCGTGAAATTATGAAACAAATGAACTATACCCCGAGCAGCATCGCCACCGGTCTTGCCAGGCAGAGCAGTAATACCGTGGGGCTGCTGGTTGACATGTCCAAAGGAAGCGAATTTCTGAATCAATTCTTCTATAACATTATAGGTGGAATAGAGAGCGTGATCGGTCCGCTGAAATATGAGCTGACCCTCTGCAATGTGCAGCATAATGATGAAGAAGGAGATTTCCTGAACAGACTGGTCTACAATCAGCGTGTCGACGGAATTATCGCTAACAATTCAGTTCTGACGGAAGAACTGTCCGCGCAGCTCGATCAGCTTGGATTTCCCTACATCTCCATTGGCGAAAGCAACGATCCGGCCAGCTGGGTGGATTTCGATAATGAAGCCGGCGGCAGAATGCTGACACGCCACCTGCTGGAGCAGGGCTACTCCCAGCCCGCTTTCATTGGCGGAGAGCCGCATGAGCGAATCTTCACCTCCCGCTTAAACGGCTATCTTAAGGCTTTGAACCAGGCAGGCAGGTCCGCCCCGGAAAGATTAATTGTGAATGGGCAAGCCGACGAGCATGAAGGCTACCGCGCCGCCATGCAGCTTCTGCAGGGTGGTGACCGGCCCGACTGCATCGTATGTATGACCAATTATGTCGCCTTCGGCGTGCTAAGAGCCGCCCGCGAGCTAGGCATCGCAATCCCCGCACAGCTCGGTGTGGCCGCTTTTGATGAATATCCTTTCTCCCGATACACCACACCTCCCCTGACCTCATTGAATATAGATACCTTCAAGCTTGGGGTAACCTCCGGCCAATGGCTGATGGATCTTATCCAGAGCAAAAATACGGGATCACGACAGCTGCTGCTGGAACCGGAGCTTATAGCCCGGGAATCCACGTTAAGACATCTAAGCTAGAAATTGCGCAAGCGGAGACGGCTTTGCCGTCCTCAAAAGGACGGTATCCGGTTCAGAGAGAAATAGAAGGATAATTTATAGTGTGAAGCATATAAATTATATTTGAACATACAACAAGGAGCGGCCTCCCGGGGAGCCGCTCCTTGTTTATAAACATCCATTGGGAAACCGATTAGTGTTGCAGAGATTTAATGGTAGCTGCTATAGATCCTTCCAGCGCTGAACGGTCAGTGTGACTGTCTGCGCTCCGCCTGCCGGTGTCAGTGTCCGGTTGGCGATGTCAGCACCGCCTGTGGCGGTTTCCACGGCAGCCCAGCTTCCGCGGGTGAGCTTATACTGCACAGCAGTTCCTGCAGGCAGGCTGAGCGTAATCGAATATACGCCGTCGCTTCCCTTGGTCAGCTGATAAGCCGGGTCTGCTGCGTTCCAGCTGTTAAAGGAGCCGGTCAGATACACCGGTCCGCTTGCAGGCGTAGTCCCCGGAACACTGACCCGGAACGTTACGCTGTCTGCTTGCGGTTCTCCGGCTGACAGGCTGCCGTTCACCAGACTTGAGCTCCCTGCGCCAAAGTGATAATTATTTCCGCCATTGCTGTCCCATGTGCCGCTGCCATTATTAAAGGCAGCGGTCAGACCCGCAGCGTTGCCCAGCGGAATCGTAAGTACTTTATAACCCGCGTAGGAGGATGATTCCATCTGCACGCCCGGCGTGGTCGTCCAGGTCGTTGAACCGTCCAGCTTGTAATGGATATAGGAATTACTGAAAGCCGCATTCTTATAATAGATCGTCGCCGTATCGCCCACTGGTGTCGCAGTTGGCGTCACTGTTGGCGTTGGTGTTGGTGTTGCTGTTGCTGTCGGCGTTGGTGTTGGCGTCACCGTCGGTGTCGCTGTTGGCGTAGGTGTCACCGTCGGTGTGGCTGTCGGCGTTGGAGTCGGTGTCACCGTTGGTGTAGCTGTCGGCGCCACGGGTCCGCCGGATTGGATATTTCCGGTCGGCGTATAGGTCCAGGTGCCGGTGCCGAAGAAATAGTTGCTGCCACCGTTGCTGTCCCATGTGCCGCTTCCGTTGTTGAAGACGGCCTCAAGCTGGGTGGCAGCGCCGATATTGACAGTTATTTTGTTGTAACCTGCCACCTCGGCTGCCGGTATGGCTACACCAGGTGCCGTCGTCCAGGTCCCTCCGGCCGGACGGTAATGGATATAAGGTGTGGTATAGCCCTGCTTGTAATAAATCGTCACATTGTTCCCCGCAGGTGTGAGAACAAGAGCGGCTAAGCTGAATCCCGACAGGTTGGAAGCAGCATCATAAGCTTTTATTGTATAAGAATAGCTGGTATTACCCGCTAACCCGTTATCCGTATAAGATGTGGTAGAAGTAGTCCCAACCTTGACGCCATTGCGGTAAACCTCATAGCCGGTTACCCCAACGTTGTCCGTGGACGCTGTCCAGCTTACCAGCACACTGGATGCATTTTTGACAGTGGCTGTCACATTGGTTGGCACAGACGGAGGCTCATTTTCTGAAACAGGCTGTGTTTTGGAGTAAACTTTGGCGCTATTTGCGCCCACAGTTACTGTGATTTGCTTGCCCGTTGCTCCTCCCGCTTGCACTGTCACTTTGTCAGACGTATTGAATTGGTTCACCAGAACCGTTCCCGCAGTCAGTGTGCTTTCAGCGCGCAGCGGGATAGTGAGGGTCTGCGAACCGTTTGAGGCATTGCTGAATACAGAGATGACCTCCTGGCCGACATTGGCCCCGGTGTCAATGCGGCGCGAGAATGCATACAGGTTCTGTGCAGACCACATTTCACGCTGGGTGCCGGTACGCAGGGCCGGGTTATTTTTGCGGATTTCATTCAGCTTGGCGATATGCTTGAAGGTGCTCGCGTCTTCATTAAAATAGTTCTGAATCACATTGCCGCCTGAATCCCGTTTCACCATCGACCAGCGGTTCCAGGTATCGGCGATTCCGCCGGTCATAATCTGGCCGTTGCCGTTGCCCTTATTCTGCTCTGTGCCCTGGAAGACCACCGGGGTTCCGCGTACAGTGAAAATAAAGGACAAAGCATTTTGCAGCTTCTCGACGTTTCCTCCGGCTTCCGTCAGGAAACGGTTGCGGTCATGATTATCTATAAAGGTGACCATATGGTTAGCATTTCCATTGTAAAGGGAATCGAGCGCCAGTGTACTTTTGATGTTGGACTCGAAAGACTGGCCATAAGCGAAGCTGTTCAGCACGGAGAAAAACAACGGGAAGTCGAGCATCCCCCATTCCTTGCTGCTGCCTACCCAGCGGGAGACAAATTCGGCATTGCCGTCAAAGTTCTCACCGAAGGTATTGACGCCCAGCAAATCCTCCAGCTCTCCAATGTCCGTAGGCTTCATCAGCTTGGCTGCATCGACACGGGCGCCATCCGCCCCGGTATAATCAAACCAGCCCTTGATAGAACTGAACACAGCCTGCTTGGCCGCCGGAACATCGAAATCGATATCATCCAGCCCGCCGAGATCATGATTCTCCAGGTAGTCCTGAGCCCACTGATCATATCTTCCGTCGGCCAGCGACCAATTGATATCTCCGTTATGATGATACCAGGACGTATTATTAAAAGGGGCTGCCGGCTGCAATGACGGTATATCATAATAAGCCTGACTGCCGAGCATGTAGTCCCCAATATGATTCGGCACCACATCAATAACCACTTTTATTCCCAGAGCATGGGCGCTGTCTACCAGCTCCTTAAGTTTTTCTTTTGTTCCGAAATAAGGGTTGGCAGCATTCGGGTTCTTCACGTTGTATCCATGATAAGCCGTGTTTTTCCCGGTGCCGTTGTTCTCGCGGTTCGTCATTTGTGGCTCAGCGACCGGAGAAATCCAGATTGCCGTATATCCCATGTTATGAATGTAGGGGAGCTTATCAATAACCCCCTGCCAGTCGCCGCCCTTCATGTAACGGAAATCTTCTTCCGAGTTCTCCCCGTAACGGATTGCTGCACCGGTGGCATTATTGGTTGTATCCCCATCATTAAAGCGGTCAACCATAATCTGATAAATCGTATCATTTTCGGTAACGGTGCCTATGCTGGCGGCTTCAACCTGCGACGGCGGGACCACAAATAAATTCATCGTGATCGAAAGAACAATGGACGTGATTAGAACGGGAATAAGCCATGGTTTACGTTTCATTCTCATCTCCCTCTCATAAAAGCGTTTACAAAACCTGTGTTAGACTGTACATGCATTTCCATCACTTGCCTCACTGCATTGCAATTCGGGAAACCGGTTTCCTTCTAGAAGAAATTACCATGCAAACGTATGCCTTGTCAAGAAATTTAAATTTCTTCGTTTTTTCTTCTTAATTCTTCTGAACATCGGCAAAAAAAGAAGCCTCGCTCCAGAGTGAAAATGAAGGTTGGCTTCTGTTATTGTGGTCTTTATCTTCCTGATAACTTATTTGAACACAGGTTCGCGGAACTGGGCCAGCTTGGCTGCAGAATCCTTCTCCACATCAGCATGCAGGCTGTTGCCGTGCGAATCCATCGTTACGATTGCCGCAAAGCCGTCTACCTGCAAATGCCACATCGCCTCAGGGATTCCGAATTCCATAAAGTCGACTGCATTGACCTTCTTGATACATTCGGCATAATATTGCGCGGCTCCGCCGATAGCGTTGAGATATACGCCGCCATGCTCCTGCAGAGCCTTCAGCGTTTTGGGGCCCATTCCGCCTTTGCCGATCACGGCGCGGATGCCGAATTTCTTAATAATATCCCCTTGGTACGGTTCTTCGCGAATGCTTGTAGTCGGCCCTGCCGCTTTTACATGCCAGCCTTCCTCATCCTTCAGCATGACCGGACCGCAGTGATAAATGACTGCACCGTTCAGATCAACCGGCGTTTCGTGGTCCATCAGATATTTATGCAGCGCATCGCGGCCGGTGTGCATTTCCCCGGACAGGATTACCACATCGCCCACCTGCAGGCTGCGGATATCTTCCTCGCTGATCGGCGTCGTCAGCCGGACCTCGCGCGATCCGCCGGCCGTTGCAGGTTGCCCTGCTCCTTCAGCAGCTTCAGCGGCCGGCAAAACAGCCGGAGCCCCTGGAATCGTGGCATCCCCGGGAACGACACCGGACCCGGCAGCACCTGCGGCATGTACAGCTACCGGCTCGGGCGAAGGTACTCCAGCAGCATCAACGGAAATCCCCGTGCCGCTCTCATACAGCCATTCCCTGATCTTGCCGGTCGCAGGATCAACCAACACGCCCTGGCGGCGGAAGGCCCAGCAATTATAGGCCACCGAGACGAAGAAGCTCGCCGGAAGCCGGTTCATCACTCCCACCTTGCAGCCCAGCAGCGTGACTTCGCCGCCGAAACCCATCGTGCCGATGCCCAGCTTGTTGGCATTCTCCATAATATATTCTTCCAGCTTGCCCAGATCCTCTACCGGGTTGATATCCTCCACCTTACGGAACAGCTGCTTCTTGGCCAGCTCATAGCCTGTCGTGCGGTCTCCGCCGATGCCCACACCGATGAAGCCCGCACTGCAGCCCTGTCCCTGTGCCTGATAGACGGCATGGAGAATACATTTGCGGATGCCGTCGAGGTCACGGCCAGCTTTGCCCAGTCCTTCCAGCTCTGCCGGAAGGCTGTATTGGATATTTTTGTTCTCGCAGCCGCCGCCCTTCAGGATGAGCCGGACATCCACGCCCTCTTCCTCCCATTGTTCGAAATGGATTACCGGTGTCCCGGCGCCCAGATTGTCTCCGCTGTTCTCGCCGGTAAGCGAATCTACCGAATTGGGACGCAGCTTGCCGTTTTGGGTCGCCCGGACAATGGCGCTGTGTATATCTTTTTTCATTTCTATCTGATTAACGCCTACAGGTGTATGAATAATAAACGTCGGCATCCCCGTATCCTGACAGATCGGCGATACCTGAAGCTC
Source organism: Paenibacillus sp. FSL M7-1046 (assembly GCF_038007405.1). Lineage (NCBI taxonomy): Bacteria > Bacillati > Bacillota > Bacilli > Caryophanales > Paenibacillaceae > Paenibacillus > Paenibacillus sp. FSL M7-1046. The sequence goes on from NZ_JBBOXB010000001.1 coordinate 7,513,701, forward strand.
AGCCATTCCGATATTCTGTGCAATCGTGGTCAAAGCAAGTCCCGAGCGGGTCGCCCTGTCTTCCAGCGCGCGCCCCTTCGCTACCGCCCTGCGCACATCGCCCGGCAAATTTGTGGAGGTCTCTACGATCAGATTATAAATGCTGTCTTCAAAATGCTGCATCTTCATTCAGGACTCCTCTCCATCAGTTCCAGGTTGTCTAAACTCTGTTACAATTAGTTATTATAATATCATATTAATCGGCTCATGAAAGGGGTTGCTTAAAAATTGAACTACCATTTTTCAGCCTATTTGTATCGCCTGCAATATATTCAGCGCTGGAGCCTGATGCGCAGCACCGCCCCGGAGAACGTGGCGCAGCATTCATTCCAGGTAGCCCTGCTGGCCCATATGCTGTGCTCGATCGGCAACGCTCATTTCGGGCGGTCGCTAAATGCCGACCGGGCTGCGGTGATGGCGCTGTTCCACGACGCCTCCGAGGTATTCACCGGCGATATCGCTACGCCGGTGAAGCATAACAACCCGCGGCTGCTGTCAAGCTTCCGCGACATGGAGCGGGCCGCCGCCGAACGTCTGGCGGCGATGATTCCGCCGGAGCTAAGCGCGGTCTACACGCCGCTCCTGCAGCCGCAGGACAGCCCGCCCGGCTCAGAGGATGCCGGGCTGCTGCGCTATGTCAAAGCAGCGGATGTGCTGGACGCCTACCTGAAATGCGTCTGGGAGGTCGCTGCAGGCAACCGCGAGTTCGCCGCTGCCAAAGAGCAGACCGCGACAAAGCTGCGCATACTGGAACTGCCGGAGATGGATTATTTCCTGGCCCATATGGCTCCAGGGTTTGAAATGTCGCTGGACGAGCTGTCCGCTGGCATGAGCAGTGAACCCGGGGCAGATTCGGCAGATTGAATGCAGCATTTGATCGCTTCCAATTTATTAACGCAGGGAGTCCACCTGATGGTGTGGTGTAATCTTTGGTGAATGGAGCGGCTCTGTCAGGATATCCCAGTCCTTGAATACCGGCTGCAGCCCCTTGGCATACAACATTTCTGTAATTTCATGCACTTTGCGGCCATCCGATATTTCAAACTGCGGGGTTCCGCCTTCAAGGGTATGCCCGCCTACCTCGGTGGATACTCCTGCGGACATTTTAGTGATGCCGAGATGGACCAGATGATCGCGTAAAGCTGCCGGTTCCCGCGTGGACAATGAAATGCCCGCACGGGGCAGAAACAGGCGGTAAGCCAGTATGATCTGCACCAGCGCACGGTCGGTTACATCACTTGCCGGATTGAATTCTCCGAGATACGGGCGAAAACGGGGAATCGACAAGCCGATCTCGCACTCCGGGTACTTGTCCTGCAAGTATCTGGCATGCAGGGCAGTTGCCAGAGCCTCCTGGCGCCAATCGTACATCCCCAGCAGGGCACCAATATTCACGGATCGAAACCCGGCGCGGCAGCCGCGTTCGGGCGCATCCAGACGGTTGCGGTAGACTCTCTTCGGACCCTTCACATGCAGCTTTCGATAAGTCTCCTGATGATAGACCTCCTGATACAAGGTAAGACCGTCTACCCCTGCCACCCTCAGTTCATTGTACTCTTCTGTAGAGAGCGGATTAACCTCAATGCTGACAGAAGAAAAATAGTCACGGAGCACCTTCACACACTCCCTCACATAAGTGGCCGGACTTTCACTCCGGGATTCGCCGGTCAAAATCAGAATGTGGCGCAGGCCTGTGGCGGCGATAGTTTCCGCTTCTTGCCTGACCTCCTCCAGTGTCAATTTTTTGCGCGGAAAGTCATAAATCGAGCTAAAGCTGCAATAAGTGCAATGATTCACGCAAAAATCGGCCAAATACATCGGCGTAAACAGCTGCATCACATGCCCGAAGTGCGTACGTGTCAATCTTTGCGCTTTCTGCGCCATTTCCTCCAGGTAAGGCTCCGCCGCGGGAGACAGCAGTGCCATCAGCCCGTCTTCGTCCAGCTGTTCCAATCGTAGCGCCCGCTTCACATCCACCGCAGTATACTGCTTCCATAAAGTCTCGTAAGGAAGCTGCTCTAACCGAATCACCGTATCAAAAAAGCTCATGCTCTTCCTCCCTTCCTTCTCTGCATTGACTAGAACAAAAAGCCGGTCAGCGGCGAAGAGGCCGTTGCCGCCTCCTCCACCGGCCCCAGTCCGGCCAGATAAGCCTTGCGCCCTGCGGTTACCGCCTCACGGAATGCCTCCGCCATCAGAAGCGGATCACGCGCAGTAGCAATTGCCGTGTTCAGCAGCACGGCGGATGCGCCCATTTCCATTGCCTCAGCAGCCTCGGAAGGTCTGCCAATACCGGCGTCAACAATCACCGGAAGATCCACTTCTGCGATCAGAATCCGCAGCAACTCCTTGGTCTGCAGGCCGCGGTTCGAGCCGATGGGCGCACCCAGCGGCATAACAGCGGCAGCTCCGGCTGCCTTGAGCCGGATAGCTGCGGAAAGATCGGGACTCATATACGGAAGTACAACGAAACCCTCTGCAGCCAATATTTCCGTGGCTTTAACTGTCTCCATATTATCGGGCAGCAAATATTTCTGATCATTAATGACCTCGATCTTCACCCAATTGCCCAGCCCTGCCGCCCTGGCCAGTCTGGCAATACGTACCGCTTCTTCAGCTGTGCGCGCGCCGGAGGTATTGGGCAGCAACGTCATATGGGAGGGAATATGCATAACAATGTTGTCGTCACTCTCCGGATCAACCCGGCGAAGAGCCACCGTAATGACCTGAGAACCCGAGCGTGCAATCACTTCGGGAATAAGGGTATTGCGGCTGTATTTCCCGGTTCCGATAAACAGCCTGCTGGATAAAGGGATTCCGCCGATAACGAAAGAATCTTGCATAAAATCGCCTCCTGAGATAGTGGCCCGCTAAAATGCGGAGCTTCTGTTGCTGATACGCCGAGTTTTTATCTTACCTGTTATGTCTTACGTCTTACGTCTTGCCTCTTGCTTCCTACCACTTACCACTTACCACTTACCTCATACCATTTGCCTCTTACTTCTTGCATCCGGCAACACGCACTGGCACTTTAGCCCCCGCCGACAAAGTGGACCAGCTCTACGCGGTCACCTTCGCTCAGCAGCGTATCTCCATAAACGTCCTTGCCGACAATCTCACCATTCAGTTCCACGATAACCAGTCTCCCGGTCCACCCGGACCGGCTTAGCAGATCAGCTACAGTCCGGCAGCTCTCTTCATAGGTCCCGCCTTTTCCATTCACGATCAAATTCATGCTTGCTCACCTCCTTTAACTGGTGCAGGAGCATTATTAAATGGCTTCAAGCTTAGGGTACGGCCTGAACTGCTGATCTGTAGGCTGTAGCGGCGGCCACAGGATCTCCCGCACTGCATATTCCGGACATTACGGCAATTCCGGCAGCCCCGGTCGCCAGAACCTTTCCGGCATTGCCCGGCTCAATTCCGCCTATGGCGATCAGCGGAATGCTGCTGCAGCGGACAGCCTCAGCCAACTGCTGCAATCCGCGCTCCCGCTGCCCCGGCTTGCAGGCCGAGGGAAACACATGCCCGAACAGGCAAAAGTCCGCTTCCTGCCGGCCGGATTCAGCCGCCTCCTCCGGGGCATGCACCGACCTTCCCAATCGCAGCCCCGGTGCTACGCTGCGCGCTGCGGCAGGCGGCAGGCTGTGCCAAGCCAACTGGACCCCGCCCGCCCCTGCGGCCAGAGCAACGTCTATCCGGTCGTTGATCATCAGCTTGGCAGGCGGAACCCCCGCTATAATCAGCTGCTCCGTCAGAGCCATGAGCTCCCGTGCAGACATTGCCTTTTCCCGGAGATGGATATAATCCACTATGAATTGCACAGCAGCAGCCAGCTGAACAAACTGCGCCGGATTCTGCTTTCCATCCGAGATCAAATGTATCTCTTTCAACACGTTCACCTTCTCCTTTTCTTTTGCATTACCGGCAAACACAAAAAAGACCGCCCCCCGTAAAGGAGGCAGTCTGGAATATATACAGGAATACCGGGCCATTCAGCCCCGCTGCAGTTATTCGTTCTCCACTTCCCTACGCTGGTATAAACCAGATCAGGTTCAAAGGGTCCGAACGGGTATGTTCGTCTCAGCCTTGCGGCACCCCTAGTGACAAATTCATATTCAATTACGCTTAACGTTTCATATACTAACATATTATTCCTTGAAGAGCCATCCTTTAAAAGAGGCCTGCATCAAAAAGAGCGAAACCCAAGGTTCCGCTCCAGACTCAAATTATTCATAGCAATGGAATCAGCAGCCGCATTTAGCCGTTTACGACCTCGCCGCCGTTCACATGCATTACCTGTCCGCTTACATAAGATGAATCGTCGGAAGCCAGATACACATAAGCCGGAGCCAGCTCCTCCGGTTGTCCCGGGCGTTTCATTGGCTGCGTGCCGCCGAATTCACTGACTTTCTTCGCGTCAAAGGTCGACGGAATAAGCGGTGTCCAAATCGGTCCCGGCGCTACGGCATTTACCCGGATGCCTTTGTCCGCCAGGTTCATCGACAGCGAACGGGTAAAGCTGAGAATCGCCCCTTTGGTGGACGAATAGTCCAGCAGCTGCGGGCTGCCCCGGTAGGCTGTGATCGAAGTCGTGTTGATGATCGTGGACCCTTTTTTCAGGTGAGGCATGGCTGCCTTGGTCAAATAGAACATCGAAAAAATATTCGTGCGGAACGTCCGCTCCAGCTGCTCGGAGGTAATATCCTCAATCTTCTCCTGCGGATGCTGCTCGGCCGCATTATTAATCAGGATGTCCAGCTTGCCGAGTCCTTCCACCGTCTTATTGATCAGATCCTGGCAGAACGCCTCCACGCCAATATCGCCGGCAATCAGAATGCACTTCCGCCCCTCTTGCTCCACCTGGCGTTTAGTCTCTTCGGCATCGGAATGCTCATTGAGGTAGGAAATAACGACATCCGCACCCTCCTTGGCAAAATGAACGGCAACCGCCCGGCCAATACCGCTGTCTCCTCCTGTAATCAGAGCCGCCTTGCCCAGCAGCTTGCCCGCCGCCTTATAGGCTGAAGTCTCGAACTCCGGCAGCGGATTCATTTCACTTTCAATTCCGGGCTGGCGGTCCTGCACCTGCGGAGGTAGTGTTTTTTTGGTTTGCGTGTTGTCTGGCATGATCCATTCTCCTTTCGCTGTGTACCTGTTGGTTACTCATCGTTTTAGGGTTGGCTCAGGGTGCCTGGTTTATGCACCTGCAGATCATCTCTTCATTTGCTTTACGTTATGTTACTTACCACACCTTGGGTGCGGTCAAACTAAAATGTCAGTCGTTTTTGCCGTGGAAGGCGATATACTTTAGAGAGAAAGCACTAATCCAGCAAATGGAGTTGCGGATTTATGCAGACTCTGCGCAGAGGGGAGAGCACGCAATATGGTCAAACACACTCGCAGCATCATCGTTGCTGTCAAAGGAGTTATTGTACATGGAGGCCGGATTCTGCTTGTTCGGCGTGCGGCAAGAGATTCTGTCGGAGCGGGCACCTGGGAATGTGCGGGCGGGAAAATAGAATTCGGAGAAGACCTGGAGGCGGCTCTGGAAAGGGAGATTTACGAGGAGACCGGACTTGCGGTTACTGTCGGCAATCTGCTGTATGCAACCTCGTTTCTAACCGATCCGGCAAGGCAGCTTGTCATTATCACCTATTTGTGCCGGAGCACTGACCATGCAGTACAGCTGTCCGAAGAGCATTCGGATTATAAATGGTGCAACCGGCTCGAGCTTCAACGCCTGCTTCCGGCGGGAATCCTCGCTGAATTTGAGAAAAGCCATGTTTTCTCCCTGAACGAACTGCTGTAAAGCGTTGTCTGCTACAATCTGTGACAGCGGCATGGCGGGGTGGTACCCGATAGACTTGTCCCGAAGTAATGTCTGCACCCAAAAACCCGCTCTCCTTGCCATTCCGGAGGCGGGCTTTCTGTAGTCTTTCTATGAAGGAGAGTCTTAAATAATGCTGTTGTACACCATAAAAAACACCATTAGCACCAGCGCCACCATGAGCAGCAGGCTTAAGGTACGGATTTTGCCAGTCTCTGCGGATACGTCACGGTTCTCGCGCATGCCGGCTGCGGCAAGACGCAATGGTTTGCTGATGATGCCGCCGAGTGCAAACATCGCAAGCAGCAGGACAACCACCACGATCATCCACGGCACCGAATATTCACCCTTTGTCATCATATAGCCGCCAGTCAGCAGTTGGATGACGAGACCGTACTGGGCGAAGCGGTTGAAGCCGCCGATTGCACTAAGCGTTCCTTCTCTCGCAGGGACGCTCAGCTTCTGGACACGCCCGAGAACAAACGGCAGCACCAGATAAAAGCCCAGCGCCAATGTACCGATCATATGTAGAAAAAACAAAAAGTGACCCATAACATACCTCCTCTATTGTTTTCAGTGATTTTAGTTACACTTCAATTATACATAACCAACAAATAGAAGAAAAGAAAACCCCCATTTTAATTTCTAAAATGGGGGCTCCCGCAGGCTAATGCTCAAATCGTAACTACTGAAGTAACGGCACGTACCGAATCTGCCGACTTATCCAAAGCCGCTTTCTCCTCTGCCGTAAGCTCCAGTTCATATACCTTCTCAATACCGTCCGCACCCAGCAGCGCCGGAATGCCCATGAACAGCCCATCATAGCCGTATTCACCTTCAAGCAGAGCGATTACCGGAATAATCCGCTTCTTGTCCTTCAGGATCGCTTCTGTCATCTGGACCAAGGAAGCCGCTGGCGCATAATAAGCGCTGCCGTTGCCGAGCAGGCTGACAATCTCGCCGCCGCCGACTCGTGTACGCTGTACAATCTCGGCAATACGCTCTGCGGAAATCAGCGTATCAATCGGAATGCCGCCAACGCTGGAGTAGCGTACGAGCGGTACCATATCATCGCCATGTCCACCCAGCACAAAGCCGCGTACATCTTCAACCGAAACGTTAAGCTCTTGGGCGATAAAAGTACAGTAGCGGGCCGTATCCAGCACGCCGGATTGTCCGATTACCCGGTTTTTGGGGAAGCCCAGTGCATTGTAAGCCACATAAGTCATCGCATCTACCGGATTGCTCAATATAATTACGATTGATTCCGGAGCGACACGTTTCACATTTTCGCAGACCGATTTCACAATTCCTGCATTGGTATTCACCAGATCATCGCGGCTCATGCCCGGCTTGCGGGCGATGCCTGCCGTAATAATCACGATATCCGAATCCGCAGCATCCTCATAGCTTGAGGTTCCCGTAATCTGGCTGTCGAACTTCTGCACAGGGCCGGCTTCCAGCATGTCAAGCGCCTTGCCTTTGGTCGGGTTCTCGAGCTGCGGAATATCCAGCAGCACCACGTTGCCGAGTTCCTTCTGGGCAAGCATAAGCGCCGTGGTAGCGCCGGTGAAGCCGGCACCCACGACTGTAATTTTATAACGTTTGATGGCCAAGGGATATCCTCCTACAGGCTACAGATTATTGATAATTTCGTCGGCAAACGCAGAGCATTTCAGCTCTGTTGCGCCTTCCATTTGACGGGCAAAATCATAAGTCACCGTTTTGTTGTTGATCGCGGTGCTCATTCCTTTGTAGATAAGGTCAGCCGCTTCCTGCCAGCCCAAATGCTCCAGCAGCATTACTCCGGAAAGAATGACCGAACCCGGGTTCACAACGTCCTTATCGGCATATTTCGGAGCCGTACCATGTGTTGCTTCAAAGATAGCATGCCCTGTTAAATAGTTGATGTTCGCTCCCGGAGCGATGCCGATGCCGCCGATTTGAGCAGCAAGCGCGTCGGACAAGTAGTCGCCGTTCAAGTTCAGCGTAGCAATCACGTCGAAATCGGTCGGACGGGTCAATACCTGCTGCAGAGCGATGTCGGCAATTGCATCCTTGATGATGATTTTGCCGGCAGCTTCCGCTTCCTTCTGGGCAGCGTTGGCCGCAGCTTCACCATCACGTTCCTTGATGACATCATATTGGTTCCAGGTAAATACTTGGTCGCCGAACTCCTGCTCAGCCACTTCGTAACCCCAGTTCTTAAACGCACCTTCGGTAAATTTCATGATATTGCCCTTATGCACAAGCGTTACGCTCTTCCGTCCATGCTTGATCGCATATTCAACTGCAGCGCGCACGAGGCGCTTCGAGCCTTCGGAAGACACTGGCTTGATGCCGATACCGGAGGTTTCCGGGAAGCGGATTTTGTTCACACCCATTTCCTTCTGCAGGAATTCAATCACTTTCTTGACAGCCTCGGAGCCTTCCTGGTACTCGATACCCGCATAAATGTCTTCTGTATTCTCACGGAAAATAACCATGTCCACCAGCTCCGGATGTTTCACCGGTGAAGGCACGCCATCGAAATAACGCACTGGACGCAAACATACATACAGGTCCAATTCCTGGCGCAACGCCACATTCAAAGAACGGATTCCGCCGCCGATTGGAGTGGTAAGCGGGCCTTTAATAGCTACAATATATTCACGAATGGCTTCCAGCGTATCATTAGGCAGCCATTCACCATATGTATTGAAGGCCTTTTCGCCGGCAAATACTTCATACCAGGCAATTTTCTTTGAACCGCCGTAAGCTTTGGCAACAGCTTCATCAAGCACCCGTTTGGAGGCTTTCCAAATGTCGCGGCCAGTGCCGTCACCCTCAATAAAAGGAATAATCGGATGATTCGGAACCACCAGTTTGCCGTCTTCAATCGTGATTTGTTCGCCTTCTGTCGGCAGATCGTATTTTTCTAGTTTCAACATTTGTGGGGAATCCTCCTAAAAAGTTTAGTTTAGTTTGGTTAGTCACTTGCGTACATTCATTCTACTAGAGGGGTGGAGCGGCCCGCAAGGGCCGCCTTTATCTCTCGTCAACGGGAACGTATTTCTGTTCGGACATCCCTGTGTATTCAGCACGCGGGCGGATGATCCGGTTGTCTACATATTGCTCCAGAATATGCGCTGTCCATCCCGAAGCGCGGCTAATGGCAAAAATCGGCGTAAACAACTCCCGCTCAATGCCAAGCTGTGTGTATACCGAAGCCGAGTAGAAATCCACGTTTGGCTTCAGTCCCTTCTGCCCGGTGATCAGCTCCTCAATCTTGACGGACATATCGTAGAGTGTAGTGTCATTCTTCATGGTGCCCAGCTCGTGGGACATCTTCATCAGATGTTTGGCACGCGGATCCCCATTCTTATAGACACGGTGTCCGAAGCCCATAATTTTCTCACGGCGCTCCAGCTTCCCGCGAATATAGGGCTCCACTGCATCCAGACTGCCGATCTCCTCCAGCATCTTCATTACGGCCTCATTCGCTCCGCCATGCAGCGGACCCTTAAGGGCACCAATCGCAGACGTCACACCGGAATACATATCGGAGAGAGTAGCCACAGTCACGCGGCCGGCAAATGTGGAGGCATTCAGCTCATGGTCCGCATGCAGCACCAGTGCAGCATCCAGTGCCTTGACGGATACGACATCCGGCTGTTTGCCCCATAGCATATAGAGAAAATTCTCTGCGATGGACAAGCCTTCTTTGGGTGCAATGGGCTCCAGACCTTTGCGGATACGCGCCAGCGCAGCCACTATGGTCGGAATCTGCGCCTGAAGCTTCACTGCTTTGATTTCATTCGCTTCACGGCTCATGTCATCCGCCGCTTCATCATAGAGCGCGAGACTTGATACGGCGGAGCGCAGGGCAGCCATCGTGTTCGCTTCTTTGGGATACAGCTTCATTTGTGCAATGACCTGCTCCGGAATCGGTGCAAATGCGCTGAGATCACGTCGCAGAGCCTGCAGCTCAGGCGTAGTAGGCAAATTGCCAAACCACAGCAAATAAGCGGTTTCTTCAAAGGTGGCATTCTCCGCAAGATCATCAATATCAAATCCGCGGTAAGTGAGGACGCCATCCACAATCGAGCTGATTGAAGAAGTTGTGGCGACGATGCCTTCCAGGCCTTTAGTAGCTGTCATAGTATATCTCTCCTTTGCGAACAAGGGTATAAAAGCCATTTCTAACATCGTGAAAACATTTACATTTTAAAGGTTTAAAAACATAAAAAGAAGGCGATAAGACATCCTTAAAGATTGCAACCAACTTTCAGGGTAGAACCTTTAATAATCATACCGGATTTTGACGGTTATGTGAACAACGTGGAAGCTTTGACACGCATCAAATGATTTTATCGGAGAGATAGAAAAAAACTTCCGATCTTCCTGTTTCATGATTGCGCTTTCAGGTTATAGAGTCTGCCCTGTTTTCATGCTTTATGACTTTTGATAGTCTGTAAAATCAATCTATGAATATACATAAGACGAGCAGTTATTTTCATACGGAAGCAGCAATAGTGGAGGGATGAACGATGGACACGCTAGTGTTAAAAAGAGTGCTGCGCGGCCTTTGGGTCGTTCTCGCCGCTACGGGGCTGATGTTGGCCATCTATGTATTGCTTCCGCTGCTCTATCCGCTCCTCCTGGCCTGGCTGCTCGCCTATATCATTCATCCGCTCGTAGTGATCCTGAAAGGCTTTAAGCTTCCGGGCTGGCTCGCCGTCTCGCTCTCGCTGCTGTTCTATATCGGAGGTACGGCCCTTGTACTGACTGCACTGATTACCCGGCTGGTGAAAGAGCTGATTGTGCTGCTGCAGACCTTAGATCTCCATACCGACCAATGGCGGGAGCTGCTGCTGTCGCTGGGCCGCAATGCCAGCATTCAGAATATTATTAACCAAATCAACCAGTTTTACCACGACAACCCGGACTATCATGCCACTATCGACAGCAACATCAGCCGGACTACCGAAACCGTGGGCCACGCCATGACCCAGTTGATCACCGGTTTTTTCAATATGATTCTGAAGCTGATTTCCGCGCTGCCAAGCATGGGAACCATCCTGATTGTGATCGTGCTGGCCGCCTTTTTCCTCAGCACCGGCTGGGATCGCCATAATGCAAAATTAACTTCATTGCTGCCGGCGCCTCTGCTTAGACCGGTCTCCGAGATTTGGAGTGATCTGCGCAAAGCGCTGTCCGGCTATCTGCGGGCCCAGTTAGTGCTGATTTCCGTTACCGGGGTTATCGTCATTATCGGGCTCCTGCTGCTGGGCGTAGACTCCGCCTTTGCCATCGGTCTGACGGTCGGCATCGTTGATTTGGTCCCTTACCTTGGCGTCGGTGTTATATTGCTCCCTTGGGCGCTGTACTCCTATATGACCGGCAACCTGGCTCTGGCCATCGGATTGCTGGTGCTCTATGGGATCATTCTCGTGACCCGCCAGGTGCTTGAGCCCAAGGTGCTCGCAAGCAGCATCGGGCTGGACCCGCTTACCCTGCTGGTCGGCATGTTCGCCGGTCTGCAGCTGTTCGGCATGCTCGGTCTTCTACTGGGTCCTGTTATTCTGGTCATCCTTGACGCCTTCCACCGTGCCGGTGTGTTCCGGGCGCTGCACAGCTATATTGTGAGCGGACGTCTGCATTAGTCCAACTAGGTGTATGGAGTACTGCGGGAACTGTAAAGCAGTTCCTTATAACGAAACAGAGCGGAAGCCGTCTAAGTAGACGGCTTCCGCTCTGTTTCGTTTCCTAGGTTCATGCTATTCGTCTGGTACACAAAGCAGCGCATAGACAGGTTTCTGTTACCTGCGGTAAAAGGTGAAGGTGCCATTTTTCATTTTCTTCTCAATCCATCTAAGCAGAAAAACCCGGTACAGCGGCCGGGTCAGCGGAAACACCAAAGAAAAGCCGATTATATCCGTTACAAAGCCCGGCAGAATCAGCAGCAGGCCGCCGAAAAAAATGCACAAGCCGTCCAGCATCGTCCGTCCGGGCACCTTGCCTTCCTGCATTTGTATTTTGCTGTCCTGCAGTACCTTTTTGCCTTCGAACCGCATCATGAGCAGTCCGATCACTGAAGTAGCCAGAATGAGCAGCAGCGTTTTGGGCGCTCCAAGATAACCAGCGACATAGATGAACCCGAATAATTCCACGGCCGGGATAATAAACAAGGCAGCCCACAGCCATTTGTTCCTGATCATACTGCTCCTCCTTCTTCTTCCCTGAGCGCCCCGGTTATCGCTTGATACAGCTCCGGCAGCGCCCGATCCAGCCTTACCGGCTTCCAGTCCTTGTTCAGCCAGACATGACTGGTAGAACCGCTAACCAGAAGTTCACCCGGAAGAGTCTGGGCAGCAGTCAGCGCGGAAAGCTCTCCGTGTTCCGAAGAACCTTCGCCGCCACTTTCCCCATCCTCCTCAATCCGGCGCACCTCATATTCATACACAACTCTCAAAGCTGAAAAAACCTTAAGCCGCGCATACACGGCGATAAGATCATCATATCGCGCCGGACTTTTAAATTGCAAATCTGCCGCAGTCACAGGAAGAAGCACTCCCATGTTCTCCAGCGAACGGTAGGCGAAGCCGAGCTCGCGGAACATCTCGGTGCGCCCGCTCTCGAACCAGCTTAAATAATTGGCGTGGTACACCACACCCATTTGATCGGTTTCCTGGTAACGCACGCGGAAAGCCGTGCTGTGCCAGCGGCTGGAAAGCACCCGATTACGTGATTCCATAACATATGCTCCTTTCTGTATTAACTTGCGGAAGCGGCAGCTAGACGCCAACTCCGCCCGAGGACATCGTCTTCGGAACGCTGCTCCTTGAGCTTCTGGCTACATAGAAGAGCAGAACTGCCCCGACGGCAGAACTTATCATGCAAGACACATTCATCAGCCCGACACCGCCCTGACTAAGCAGAAATCCATTCAGCAAATTGCCCAGAATCCCCGCAAAACCGGAAAATACGATATTGAAGACACTTTGGCCTGTTGCCTGCATCTCGGATGAGGTAATCTGCGACACATATTCAACAGCAGCAATATAAAAGAGCCCGAATGACAGACCGTGCAGCACCTGCACGCCGATCATCACCGAAGGATGGGGAAAGGCCACCTGAATCCCCCAGCGCAGCACATAGATCAGCGCACCCAGCAGCAGCGTGCGCTCCCGTCCCAGCTTACGGATGACTTTCGAGGCATACAGCATGGAGGGCACGTTGGTCACAGAGGCAAGGAAAAGCGCAATTCCGGCATACCCGGTGGAGCCGCCGACAGATTGGAAGGCCACCACAAAATAGGTGCCGAAAGCTGTCATCGTCTGATTCACCAGGAAGCTGCCCCCTAGAAAAGCCAGGAAGATGCGGTTGCCGAGCAGTTTTTTGACCCCTTGAGCCAGCGATTGGCTCATCATATGATTCTCTTCCGCCTGTCTGGGCAGGGTCAGGGCAAAAATGACGGCAACTGAATTTAAGAGCAGGAACGGGAGCCATATCGTAGAGACTGAAAATCTCTCAACATACTGGCCACCGGCATAGGCCCCTACAGCCGCTCCTATGCTCATCATCAGCCGGATGCTGCCATAGGTGGATCCGGCTCTGTTTGCCGCTGCAATGGCGTAAGAATCGGCGATAGGGGCCTGTGTGGACGAGAAGATCGTGGACACCGTGTATACCATCAGAAGAACAATGAAATATTCCGAACGGTAGAATACGGCCAGCACTGCCGGTACAGCCACACTTAGAATAAGTACAAGACGCGCCTGGTTATACCTGTCAGAGATAAGACCCCATACAGGCTGAATACATATGGCAATAAGTGTTCCCACCGCCATCATCATACCAATTTGGCTGACATCCATTCCGTTATACTTCAGCAACAGCGTCAGATAGGAACCAAACGAGCCGCCGGCAAGTCCCAGGAAGAGATAAAAGCCGCGCAGCTTCAGTAGTTTTTCCATTTGTGCTATATTTCCTCTCCAATCCTTTTTAACAGAATACCCAACCTTTGCAAGACTTCGCCGCATTAAATAGAGCAGAACCTAATAGAGGCGGTGAACAAGTGAGCACAGTTTATAAATTAAAGCGCGGTCGGCCTTGTCTCACGGACAAAACCAACAAGGGTAGAGCTCAAAGCACGGGCTTCGGCTGGACCTCCAGCAACTGGAGCGGATATGCCATCACAGGCAAAAAAGGAGCCTTCCGGGGGATCTCCGGCGAGTGGGTTGTCCCCTATGTCAAGCCCACTTCCAAAGCCAGCTATTCCTCGGCCTGGATCGGAATCGACGGCTTCAAAAACAGCAATCTGATTCAGACCGGCACCGCACATGAGTCTATAAATGGAGTCGTCCGTTACTATCCCTGGTGGGAAATACTGCCGGCAATGGAGACGGTTATTCCTCTCCCGGTCTCTCCCGGAGACCGCATGCGGGCAACGATCGCCAAGATCAGCCGCGGCAAATGGCGCATAACCCTGCGGAATCTCAGCAAGAACTGGATTTTCCGCACCATACAGCATTACACAGGCCCGCAGTCCTCCGCTGAATGGATCATGGAAGCCCCTCAAGTCGGCGGAACTATAGGCGCGCTTGCCCGGGTAACACCCACACGGTTCAGCCGCTGCACGATCAACGGCAAAAGCCCTAAGCTCACTCCAGCCGATGGAGGCATTATGGTACAGAACAAAACCGCAGTTGCCGTCCCTTCAAGCCCCAATTCCGCCGGAGATACTTTTGTAGTTAAACGTGTATATCATAAGGGCTCGCCTCTCGTTAACACAAGAAACCCCATTCTCATACGTTCCTAGTGCTCATTTTGCCCGAAACTCTCAATCCAATATATACATTTGACCCTCGTATATCAAGCAAAAAAAAGCAATGGTGGAATCCACCATTGCTTTTTATGAATAGAACAATCTGCGTTATAGAAGACTCCTAAGCTTAGTCAGCTGGAATGGTGTCTACTTTCACCAGGTTTGTGGAACCGGAACGTCCCAGTGGGATACCCGCTGTAATTACAACAAGATCGCCTGCTTTAACCAGACCGGAATCTTTACCGCCTTTAAGGGCAGTTTGCAGCAATTCGTCTGTCGAAGTAGCTTCTTTACCGAATACAGGAGTTACGCCCCATACGAGAGCCAATTGACGCATAGTTCTTTCTTGAGTAGTCACGGCAATAATTTGCGATTTAGGACGGTATTTGGAAACCACGCGTGCAGTGTGGCCAGTTACAGTCGAAGAAATGATAGCTTTAGCGTTCAGGTCCAGAGCGGAAATCGCTACGGATTGGCTGATGGCTTCAGTAACCGTTGTTTCTTGAGCAATTTGTTGCTTCATGAAGATTTCACGGTGGTTCAGGGCAGATTCAGCTTTCTCAGCAATGCGGGACATTGTGAGAACGGATTCTACCGGATATTTCCCGGCAGCAGTTTCACCGGACAGCATGATTGCATCTGTTCCGTCGAAGATAGCGTTCGCTACGTCACTCGCTTCAGCGCGGGTAGGACGCGGGTTGCGCTGCATGGAATCCAGCATTTGTGTAGCTGTGATTACCGGTTTGCCAGCGATGTTACATTTTTCGATCATCAGCTTTTGAGCCAAAGGCACATCTTCAGCAGGGATTTCCACACCAAGGTCGCCGCGGGCAACCATCAGGCCGTCGGAAGCTGCCAAAATTTCATCAAGGTTGTCAACACCTTGTTGGTTTTCGATTTTGGAGATGATTTGAATATGGGAAGCATTGTGCTTCTCAAGCAGTGCACGGATTTCCAGAACGTCGCTAGCTTTGCGAACGAAGGAAGCGGCGATAAAATCGATGTCCTGTCCGATCCCAAAAACGATATCGTTGGTGTCTTTTTCCGTAATACCCGGCAGGGAGATGGCAACTCCTGGTACGTTAACGCCTTTCTTGCTCTTGATCGTACCGCCGTTAACAATACGGGTCTTGATTTCTGTGCCTTGAATGTCGACAACGGTAAGTCCGATAAGGCCGTCATCGATCAGGATGGTCGAGCCTACTTGAACATCATTAGGCAGGTCGCTGTAAGTGATGGAAATACGGTTTTGGTCACCAAGGATCTCTTCCGTAGTCAATGTCAGATACTCGTCCTGAACCAGTTCAATCGGTTCTACTTCCAGCTTGCCTGTGCGAATCTCCGGTCCTTTGGTGTCGAGCAGGATGGCAACAGTTTTGCCCAGTTCTTTAGATGCCTGACGGATCGTTTTGATCCGGTTGCCGTGCTCTTCAAAATCGCCGTGGGAGAAGTTCAGACGGGCCACATTCATACCAGCCAAGATCAATTTTTTGATATTCTCCAACGATTCACTAGCAGGACCGATCGTACATACAATTTTACTTTTCCGCATTAGGTTTTCCTCCGTTTTTTCGTTCTCTCTGTCTCACTTTTTCCAACTACAAAATCTACTATAAGGCTCTCTGTTTGTATAGGAACTTTATCACATGTACCTTTTACTGCGCCCTAATGAATATTACTGCAACTTGGACACAAAATCAATGTTATAGCCTTCTTTTGCTGTAAATTTAAGTCGAATACATGAAGTTTTAGGGCAAAATAAAAATAACCCTGCGAATGCCGCAGGATTATTTCAATGGTAATAAATGTTTATTCAGGCCAGTCCATATTTTGGACCTGCTGATAGGACTATATGTCTGAAAGTGCAAATGAAACAGAGAGTATTACTCCACGTTCTGCACTTCTTCTTCCGGGTTAACGGCTTCCTGCTGGGCTTCGGAAAACTCGCCAATTTTGCGGAATTTGCGGTAGCGGTCTTCTTTAAGTTCCGCAAAATCAAGGCTGGACAGCTCCTGCAAATGGCGCCATATGACATCCTTGAGCGCAGCGGCAGTAGACTCGTAATCACGGTGTGCGCCGCCCCGCGGTTCAGGAACAATTTCCTCAATCACTTCCATCTCCAGCAGATCGGCGGCGGTGATCTTCATCGCTTCTGCGGCTTGTTCCGCCTTCGAGGCATCCTTCCAGAGAATGGACGCCGCGCCGTTCGGGGAGATCGCTGAATAGATGGCATGCTCCAGCATCAGAACACGGTTGCCTACAGCCATCGCCAACGCTCCTCCGCTTCCGCCTTCACCAATGATGATGCAGATGACCGGCACGCCAAGCTGAGACATCTCATACAGGCTGCTGGCAATCGCTTCGGACTGGCCTCTCTCCTCCGCCGTATTGCCGGGGTAAGCCCCTTTGGTATCGACAAAGGTAACGATTGGACGGCCAAACTTCTCCGCCTGCTTCATCAGGCGGATCGCCTTGCGGAAGCCTTCGGGATGCGCGCTGCCGAAGAAACGCAGAATGTTCTCCTTCGTATCCTTGCCGCGCTGCTGGCCGATCACGGTAACCGGGACGCCGTTCAGCTTGCCGATTCCGCCTACTACAGCCAGATCATCGCCGTACAGACGGTCGCCGTGCAGCTCAATAAAATCAGTAAAGATCAGCCCTATAAGATCAAGCGAAGTCGGACGTCCGTGATGCCGGGCCAGATGCATCTTCTGTGAAGCAGAAATATCGGTATAAATTTCTTCCTCAAGTACGCGGTAACGTTCCTCAAGCCGGGCGATCTCATCGCTGAAATCAATGCCCTTCTCTTCACCGAACTGCTTCAGTTCGGCGATCTTCTTGCGCATTTCTACCAGAGGCATTTCAAAAGGCAACTCTCCCGCCAACCTAAAAGCCCCCTTTCACGTCGTGCAAATCCAAAAGCTTGGTTAGCGTGGACCGTAATTCCTTGCGGTGTACGACCAGATCAAGCTGACCATGCTGAAGGTTGAATTCAGCAGTCTGGAAATCATCCGGAAGCTTCTGGCGAATGGTCTGCTCAATGACAATTCTTCCGGCAAAACCGAATACTGCTCCAGGCTCGGCAATAATAATATCGCCAAGACTGGCAAAACTGGCGGAAACTCCGCCCGTTGTCGGGTCCGTAATGACAGAGATATAGAGCCCTCCGGCTTCGCCAAACCGGGCCAGCGCTGCGCTTGTCTTCGCCATCTGCATCAGACTAAGAATACTCTCCTGCATCCGGGCTCCGCCCGAAGTCGAAAAGATCAGCATCGGGAGCTTCTTCTCCGTAGCTTCTTCTACAGCCCGGGTAATCTTCTCTCCTACAACCGAGCCCATACTGCCGGTGAAGAACTCAAAATTCATCACGGCAACAATCACCGGATGACCGCCAATGGTTCCCTGGCCTGTAAGCACGGCTTCAACCTGTCCAGTTTTGGACTGCTGCTGTTCCAGCTTGGAAGCATAGCCCGGAAACTGCAGCGGGTCTACGGATGCCATTTCACTGTCGAACTCGATAAAGCCTTCCGGATCAAGGATCATTGCGACCCGTTCCGACGCGTTTAGCCGCATATGATAACCGCATGAAGGGCATACTTTCAGATTCTTCTCCAGCTCCTTGCTGTACTGGATCGTTCCGCATTTGCTGCATTTGCTCATTAAGCCCTCGGGAATCTCCCGTTTGGGGCGTTCGCCTTCTACCGGTCCGCCGCTCCGCTCCAGACGTTCTGAAGGAATAGTCGCGTACTTCCGTTTTTTCTGAAATAAATCTTTGAACAAGGGTCGCACCTCTTCAGCCGTTTATTTGCGCATATAGCAGCTTGCCGCTGTCTTGAATGCCATCTTGATGTCTATTCAGGGATGTAAAATTAGATTAAGGACTTCCTGCACTTCCTCCAGTTCTCCTGAAGGAACCAGAATTTCGAACTGCTGCTTGGACATATTGACCGGACGGCACTTTACCATAAACCCTTCTTCCGTAAGCTTGCTCTGAATCATATCCGCCACTCTGGCGGTTGGCGCAATATAGATTACCGTCCACATGCCCTGCAAAGCCTCCCTAATCTCAATTCCCAGCCGTATCCCGTATAATGGAATCATGATAACACAGTTTTCTTTTTTCCCGCAACAGGAGTAAGGCGCAGAAAGCAAGACCAGGGAGCATTATTCACCAAATAATGGGGGTTAATTATTCCGTACCGCTGACATGGGGATACACCTTGGCCCCTTCATGCCGGTGCGCAATTCTGGCGGATGCCGCCGCCGCAATTCCCGCGACAAGATCGTCCAGAAATACATGAATCCCCTGCTCATCATCATTCAGCTTGCCGATGATGCCGAGCTTTATTTTATCCAGATAACCGAAGCCTGTCAGCCCGATCATTCCGTATACGCCGGTGATGCCAAGCGCCAGAGTCTCGTCCGCTCCGTAGAGCGATTCATCCGCTTCCATCACCGCCTGCAGCGGCTGCGGCAGCAGGCCTTTTTCAGCCAATTCATCCAGCGCAACGCCTGTCATCAGTGTGTACTGCACCTCTCGTTTGCCCAGCACCGACTTAACGCTCGATAGACACTCTTCTTCGGTTAAATCCGGATAATACACCGACTGCAAAATATATACGATCTCAGCGATGGACGTTAGTGTGACTCCCCTGCGCTCCAGCAGCTCTGTTGCCATTTGATAGGACATGATGTGATTCCCCTTTCCGCACGGGACAGTTCCCTGTGGTTTCCTAATGTATGCGGAAAAAGGCGGAAATGTTCTTATTTTATTCGGACTGTACCTGCTCCAAGCATCCCCTCGATCGCTGCGAACAGCTCCTGGGACGGCTCAATCCGGTAGCCGTCGCTAAGCGCGAGCAGCTTCTGGTCACGCTCGTAGAACAGCAGGGTGGCTGCAGGGCCGGGATGGGTCTGCAGCAGCGCCTGCAGGCGCGAGAGCAGCGCCGGGTTCTCGGAGTCCGGCGTGATCTTGATAAAGACACGCTGGCTGCTCCCCGCTGCGCCGGAACTCCGGCCAGCGGACTCCACAGCGTCTGCGGCTGCAGGACGCTGGCCTGCCGGTCCCGGCGCTGCGGAGCGCGGGGCTTCCTGCGGCGCCGCTGCTTGCGCGGCAGCGGGCCTTGCGGGCGCAGGCGCGGTAACGCCGCCTGCGGTGCTGCGGGCGGCGCCAGGGCCGCCTGCGCCCGCCCGGGAAGCAGACGCGCCTCCGGGTGCGCCTGCCGTCTGGGTGCGGCCCGCGGCGGACGCGCGGGCGGCAGCTGCGCTGCGGCGCTGCAGCAGGCTGCGAATCGTGTCGGCGCCAAGCGGCGCGACCTCTTCGGCCAGCAGCTTGAAGCCCTCGTCCTCCTGCTGCACCTTGGCGCGCAGGGCCAAGAGCGCACCCTTCTCGATCAGGCTGCGGCTCCGCTTCCACACCTCAGGGAACAGCACGACCTCGCAGCGCTCGATCTGGTCCTCCCATTCGACAAAAGCCATCGCTTTGCCGGATTTTGTCGTAATTTCCTTGAGCGACACAACCATGCCTGCTGTTACGATCTGGCTCTCATCCTCGGCCTCGCCGAGATCCATCAGCCGCTGCATGCCCGGCTCCTCCAGCAGCTCCGCGCTGTCGTCCAGCGGATGGCCGGACAGATACAGCCCGAGCAGCTCGCGCTCCAGCTCCAGCTGCTGGCCGATGGTGAATTTCGGGATATCCGGATAGCGGATTTCCCAGTTCGGCATTTCAATCAGGTCGTCGAACAGCTGGATCTGCAGCTCGTCGCGCTCCTTGCGCCATTTCAGCGCGGCATCGACTGTCTCATCCAGCATCGCAAGCAGCTGTGCCCGGTGGCCTTGCAGACGGTCGAAGGCGCCGGCCTGCAGCAGCGATTCTATCACGCGCTTGTTGCAGACACGGAGATCAACGCGGCGGCAGAAATCCAGCAGGCTGTCGAACGGCCGCTCCTTGCGGACGGCGATGATGTTCTCCACAGCCAGCGTGCCGACATTCTTGACCGCGGCCAGACCAAAACGGATATGGCCGCTGCCTTCTCCCGGCACAGGCGTAAACAGCACGCCGCTCTCGTTGACATCAGGCGGCAATACGCCGATGCCCGTGCGGCGGCATTCCAGCACATATTCGGCCACCTTGCGGTGTGTACCCATTACTGCCGTCAGCATCGCCGACATAAACTGCACAGGATAATGTGCCTTCAGATAAGCCGTCTGGAAGGCCAGCACGCCGTATGCTGCGGCATGGGCGCGCGGGAAGCCGTAATCGGCAAACCTTACAATCATATCATAGACAGCGTTGGCATCGGTCTCCAGATAGCCCAGCCTCAAGCTGCCCTCCACGAAGTGACTTCGCTCTTTATCCAGTGTCTCACGTTTCTTCTTCGACACCGCGCGGCGCAGCAGATCGGCTTCACCAAGCGAGAACCCGGCCATCCGCGAGGCGATTTGCATAATCTGTTCCTGATATACGATGATCCCGTAAGTATCGGCAAGGATCGGCGTCAGATCGGCATGCGGATACTCCACTTCGATTTCGCCGTGCTTTCCGGCAATAAACTTAGGAATAAATTCCATCGGACCCGGGCGGTACAGCGCCAGCACGGAGACTATGTCCTCGAACCCTGAAGGCTTCAGATCCTTCAGCACGCGTCTTACCCCCGCCGACTCCAATTGAAAGACGCCGGTCGTTTCACCCGCACCAAGCATCTCATAGGTTAGCGGATCGTCATCGGGAATGCTGCGGAAATCGGGTGTACTGCCACTCATTTCCTTGATCCAGTTCGTGCAGCGTTCAATAATCGACAAAGTCCGCAGCCCCAGAAAGTCCATCTTGAGCAGTCCGACACTCTCCAGATGCTCCATGGAGTACTGGGTGAGCGCGGTGCTCTCGTTGCCGGCCTGAAGCGGCACAGCATCGGTCAGCGGACCTTTGGAGATGACGACCCCTGCGGCATGTGTGGAAGCATGGCGGGGCATGCCCTCGACCTTCATCGCCATGTCCAGCAGACCTCTGGTCTTCGGATTGCCTTCATACAGCGCCTTAAGATCAGGGCTGCTCTCCAGCGCCCGGGCAATGCTGATGCCGAGCTGGCCAGGAATCAGCTTCGCAGCCTTGTCCACCTCGTTATAGGGCAGGTTCAGCGCCCGGCCCACGTCACGCACGGCCGCCCGCGCTGCCATCGTTCCGAAGGTGATGATCTGCGCCACATGCTCCTGGCCGTATTTATCAACAACATAAGCGATGACCTCATCGCGCCGTTCGTCGCTGAAGTCGATATCAATATCCGGCATCGTGATCCGCTCGGGATTCAGGAAACGCTCGAAGAGCAGATTGTACTTCAGCGGATCGACATCGGTAATCCGCAGACTGTACGCGGTCAGGCTGCCTGCGGAAGATCCGCGGCCCGGTCCGGTAGCGATGCCCTGCCGGTGGCAATAGGCAATGAAGTCCCAGACGATCAGAAAATAATCGCTGAAGCCCATGCTCTCAATGACACCCAGCTCATAGTCGAGCCGGTTCTCGGCTGTTGCCTTTTGCTCCGGCGAGGCCCACAGCGGTGTATCCGCATAACGCTCCTCCAGCCCGCTGCGGCACAGCTCACGCAAATAAGCTGCCGCATCCAGCCCTTCCGGCAGCGGGGAATATTCCGGCAGAATATGGCCCCCGAACGTCAGCTCCAGATTGCATTTCCCGGCAATGGCCCCGGTGTTGAGAATGGCTTCCGGCACATGCGGGAACAGTGCCGCCATTTGCTCGCCGCTTTTGAAAAAGAGCTGGTCCGTCCCGATCTTCAGCCGTTCCTCATCATCCACCGTCTTGCCGGTGCCGATGCAGATCAGCACATCCTGTACCTCGGCATCCTCCTTGGCCAGATAGTGCACATCATTCGTGGCGACCAGCGGAATATCACATTCGGCGGCTAGGGCGATCAGCTTCGGATTCACCCGCTTTTGCTCCGGAATGCCATGATCCTGCAGCTCCAGATAGAAGTCCCCGCCAAAAATCTCTTTATATCTCAGCGCCGCCCGGCGCGCTTCGTCATCGCGCCCATGCAGCAAATGCTGCGGCACCTCGCCCCCCAGGCAGGCGCTGAGGCAGATGATGCCTTCAGCATGCGCGGCCAGGGATTCCATATCGATGCGGGGCTTGTAATGCTGGCCTTCCAGATGGCCGATCGAGATCAGCTTCATCAAATTTTTGTAGCCGGTTTCATCCTTGGCGAGCAGGATCAGGTGGTAGATCGGCTGATCCTTGCGGCTGCCCCGCTCACGCCGCGAGCCGGCAGTCAAATAAGCTTCACAGCCGATGATCGGCTTGATGCCATTAGCCTTGCAAGCTTTATAGAAGGGGATTGCCCCGTACATCACGCCATGATCGGTCAGCGCCAGCGACTTCATGCCGTATTCGCCGGCCCGGCGCACGAGATCGGTAATGCGCGCCGCCCCGTCCAGTAAACTGTATTCGCTGTGCACATGCAAATGCACGTAAGGGCTCATATCCCCACTTCCCTTCAGTCAACAATCAAAACATAAGATGAAACTATTTTATCATATTAAAGGGGGAATCGCCCATAGAATGGAGTAAGAGCACAAGGACAGGCTGAGCTGACGAACAGGCCTGGTCCGGAAAGGGGCCTTGTATGAACGTGTTTTTGAGCAAAGCCGTCCTAGACTTCTTTATTGCCTGCGGCATCGTACTGGGTGGAGCCATGCTGGGCGGAATCGGTGCGGTAGTCTCCCTGCAGCCGCCTACACAGACTATGCTGGATATCGCAGACCGGATTAAAATCTGGGCGCTTGCCGCCGCTGTAGGCGGAACGATTGACCCGATGCGGGTCATTGAGAGCAACATGCTGGGAGGCAACCTCTCCCCCGCCATCAAGCAAATTCTCTATCTAGTATTTGCCTTCCTGGGCGCTCATATGGGCAGCGAGCTGGTCAAATGGGTGTGCGGCAAGGGGTGATGCCGGAATGAGAATTCCCCCGTTCCACCGCTACCGCCGCTTCTCGCAGATTTCCGCCGTTTTTGTACTCGGCATGGTCGCAGGAGCTGTCGCGTACAATGCTATTTTTCATATGGGGTATAATGTGCTCTGGCTGAACAATCAGGATCTTCGTGTGCAGATCGAGCAGTACCGGAAGGATATCCAGACACTCAAAAAATACAACAACACCTCTACCGTCATCCGGGAGATCAAGCTGCGCACAGAGGACAGCAAGGTTAAGGACGGCGCTGCGGCTCTTGATCCCGTAACGACCAAAGAGATTATCAGCAAAATGGTCTCCGACCTTGAACCGATGCGCGGACGCAGCATGTTCGAAATCGACACGGACGGCAAGCTGGCCCGGCTGCTCCTGGACGGTAAAATATACATCGTGCGCGAAAAAGAATACGCGGTCAAAATCCGCACCATGCTCGTCATGGAAGGGGTACTGCAAATCTGGGTGGAAATTAATCCGTATAAGCGCAGCTGAGGTCAATCATGCTACAATAGTGGACAGGTGATATACGGTTACATCATAGGGCAAAACTATCATTTTCCACTACATTGATAAAGGAGCTGCCTGTCCATGATTCTGCTCATCAAGTATGTGCTGTTTGTCCTGCTGGTGGTTTGTATGATCGGTGCCGCCGTGTACAGCTTATCCTCACGCAGAGCGTCAGATCCGATGGAAAAAGGCCGCAAGCGCGCTATTATGAATGTGCTGCTCGGCGCCATGCTGGTGACGCTGTCGCTGATATCGATGTTCCTCTTCCGCGGTTCCACGGTCAATGTCATCGTGGAGGCGGTTTTCCTGGTGATCGGTGCCTTCAACATTTTCTCCGGACTGCGCAGCCACGGATACTACAGCCGGAACAGGAATGAAAATCATTTTACCCGCCATTAGACTGGCGGCATTACCGGCATCCTCAGCATCCTTAAGTGAAACCGGTTCAATTAGAAGACCACCGCTGTATCGTATATGTGTAAAAGACTATCCCGGCGGGATAGTCTTTTTGGTAGAACATGAAGGTTCAGCCGTGGTCGATCGACTGCAGCATCAGCACCGCTTTGGCAACTATTGTGTCATTGTGGGAGATCTCAATTTCCAGCTTGCAGGTCCGGCGGCTGATCTCCAGCAGCCTCGGCAAGACGATAACCGAATGTTCAATCTGCACCGGGCGGATAAAATACGTTGACATATTGTCCAGCACGTAGTCGTTCCCGGTAATGTCCTTAGCCGCCTTGAAGGCGGAAAGCGTCATCAGCGTGGATAACACACCTTCGGAGATGGTACCCAGATCCGTCGCCATTTGCGGTGTGATGAAGCCGTGGAAGAACAGCTTTCCTTCCTCGTCCCGTTCCTCGGCAAAGCCGTTCCAAATCAGGTGGTCGAAAGTCTCCCCGAGCTGCGGCTGATTGCTGACGTCACGCAGGCTCTGCAGTACCTCCCGGCGGGTCAGCGAGCCCACAAGCTTGCGGTTGCGGTCCACGATGGGCAGGAAGTCAATACCCTCCCACATCATGATCTGCGCCGCCGAGGCCAGCGACGTCTGCAGGGCCGCTGTGACTGGGCTGCGGATCATCGCCTTCTCGATGCTGTGCTCCTCGCTGAACTCCTCCACATCCCTGCGGCCGACGATGCCGATAACCCGGTTCCATTCATCCGTAACCGGGAAACGCAGTTCGCCGCTGGTCTGTGACAGCATCCGCAATTCCCCTACGGTGCTTGTGACTTTCAGGGTGTTCAGCCGCGGCTTGTTATCCACGATATCTTCAACCAGCATGATCTTTTTCTTAATCAGCCTGTCAAATATGGCCCGGTTAATCATGGAGGCCACAGTAAACGTATCATGTCTTGAAGAGATCACCGGCAGGTCCAGCTCGTCAGCAAGCGCCTTGACCTCACGGCTTGTCCCGAAGCCCCCCGTCACAAGCACGCCTGCACCCTGCTCCAGCGCAAGCGAATGCACATCATCACGGTTACCCACGATCAGCAGGCTGTCAGCGTCGATATAACGGATCATAGCATCAACCTTCATCGCGCCGATGACATATTTATGGAGATGCTTATTCAGGCCGTTCACTCCGCCGAGCACATGTCCTTCTACTATATCCACTACATCCCCGAAGGTAAGCTGATCGGATATATTCCGCGGCTTCTTCTCAACGCGGACAGTACCGATGCGCTCCTTCGTAATGACAATGCCGAGATTCTCGGCCTCTTTCACTGCACGGTAAGCCGTACCTTCGCTGACCACCATTTCCTTAGCCAGCTTGCGGACGGAAATTTTGGTGCCAACCTTAAGACCTTCAATGTGCTGGAGCAGCTGTTCATGTTTTGTAATGTTATCGCCTTGACCCTCCAACTGTTACACCCCCATAGCCCGATCTGTACTATTCTGTACCTATTATACACGGAGGCAACAGTGGAGTACAACAGCAACGGAAGCTTAGATTTGGCTATATCTGTGAACATATTGCTATACCGGAGCAAGCCTGAAACACACTGCGCCTCAGGCTTCGACTTTACAGCTAAGCAACTACGCAACAACCCCTGCCCCCGCCAAAACGGCGGATGCAGGGGTTGTCCTGACTGCGGAAGAAATTCGGGAACGGGACTACTTTTGGCGGAATTACATCATCTTTCTGCCACACGGGACTCCTCATTCCATTTGCCCTGCCACTGCTCCAGCTTATGCTTGCGGACAGACTCCAGGCGTTTCTGTTTCTCTTCATCCACACCGATTATAAAATGCAAATGTGACGCTATCACCAGAAAGGCAAAAACGCACCAGACCACGCCGAACCCCAGCACCCAGCCAGGCCCGTTCTGAAAGGACAGCTTGGGCAGTGCATAGAGCAGCATGGCCAGTGCCGCCAGCAAATACACACCATGCTTGAACTTGTTTCTTTTCTTCATTACAGACAGCTCCTTCTCTCTTAAAAGGTTGTTCCATGGAATCTATATCTCTACTCTATGAACATGCAGCCGGAATTATGAGACAAGTTGCAAAATACTTCCGGGAAGTAATCTACACCATAGCCTGCACCGTTCTGATATGAGATGATGTTAGCATTACGGGGAGGCGATTCTACATTGAATAACGCATTCAATCATACCGAGTACATAATCCGCAAAAAGGTTTTTTCCATTATGGGCGCTAAGCTGCACATCTACAACAGTTCGGAAGAGCTTGTGCTCTATTCGCAAATGAAAGCCTTCAAACTTAAAGAGGACATTGCACTGTTTACGGACGAGAGTATGGAAAAGGAGCTGTTGCGCATTAAAGCCCGTAATGCGATCGACTTCAGCGCGACCTACGATGTGCATGACTCGGAGACTGGTGAACATATCGGGGCGCTCCGCCGCAAGGGGCTCAAATCGATCCTGAAGGATGAATGGACCATCCTGGATCAGCGGGATACCGAAATCGGGCTAATCAAAGAAAACAGTACACTTATGGCTCTCCTGCGGCGCTTCATCACTCTCATTCCGCAAAAATATAACATTGAGCTTGGGAATACCGTCATTCCTGCCTTCCGGCAAAATTTCAATCCCTTCGTCACCAAAATCATCGCCGACTTCTCCGAGGACCGCAGCGGCCAGCTGGACCGCCGTCTCGGCCTGGCTGCCGGGATTCTGCTCTGTGCGGTGGAAGGCAAGCAGGAGTAATCTTCATCGCTATAAACAACAAACAGGAGGGTGTCCTCTAGCCATCAGGCTAGGAGACACCCTCCTGTTGTTCATACATTGCAGCCACCCCAGGCAGCAGTGTGATCGGATACAGAATTATTGACCGCCGTACATTTGCGACAGGCTGTCGGTGATGATTTTGTTCACGTCCTCGATAACGACACTTAGGCGGCGTTCCGCATCAAACAGGCGACGGATGCCCAGATTCAGGTTCAGCACCTCGAACAGCTTCTCCATCTTCTCCATTTCTTCCTGTGGAGGCATCTCCCCGCTCATCATGCGCTGCTGCAGCTCAATCTGGTTCTGCCGGAAGCTGTCGAGCATCCGTTTGCTTTCCGGATCGGCCTCAATTACCTTCATAGCGCTGGAAATATCCGAAAACTCTGTACTTTCCTTAATGGCTCTCGCCAGTTCATGCGCCTTGTCAATTACGTTCATTATAATTCCTCCTAAATTTTAATGCCCTTGCGGGCACAATGTGTTATGAAAATAGGCTTGAGGTTTAACCGACAAGCATCCTGTACATACCAGATACTAAGCAGGACAGGTGAAGTCGGTAAACTTATTGTGTGTACGACCTCGACTCCTAAATTGAAATACGGCCGTCTTCGAGTACAATGTATTGTTGCCCCGAGCACCTCCATCAAATTTCACTGGATCGGACGGCCCGTAGCCCTGCCAAGAAAGGATGTTTTGTTTTGGATGCTATTCGTCAATGCTGTGCCGGCCTGGATGTTCATCAAGCCACGATTGTCGCCTGTCTTCTCAAAGGACCTTTAGACACCAAACCCACCAAACAGATTCGCGAATTCCCTACCGTCCTCTCCGGTCTTCTCTCCCTCGCCGATTGGCTGGAGCACGAAGGCTGCACCGACGTCGCGATGGAAAGTACCGGGGTCTTTTGGAAACCCGTCTTCAATGTCCTTCAAGATTCCTGTTCCTTGACCGTCGCCAATGCGGCTCATGTCAAGAATATCAAGGGACGCAAGACCGACGTCAAGGATGCGGAGTGGCTGGCCCAGCTTCATCGCTGCGATCTCATTCGCAGCAGCTTTGTGCCGCCTCAAGAGATCCGCAACCTCCGTGATTTGACCCGTTACCGCAAAAAACTCAAAGGCCACGAGGCTTCCGAACGCAATCGCATTCACAAGGTACTTGAGGATGCTAATATCAAACTCTCCAGTTTTGTCTCCGACCTCTTTGGTGTTTCGGGTCGCCTTATGCTTCAAGCCATTGTCAATGGCGAGGTCCTCGAACCTGACGTGATCGCCGACTTGGCTAAAGGCAAGCTTCGCGCCAAACTTCCGGAGTTGACCGCCGCCTTGAACGGGCGCGTTACCAAGCACCACCGCCAAATGATTTCCCATTCCTTGAAGCATCTGGCCTTTCTGGAATCCTCTATTGCTGAACTGGAGGCTGAGATGGACATCGCCTTTGCTCCTCATCTCCCGAAGCTTCAGCTCCTTCAGAGCGTTCCCGGTCTCGGTCCCCATACCGCCAAGATTCTCGTCGCAGAACTCGGGATCGATATGTCTGTGTTCCCGTCCGCTGCCCATCTTGCTTCCTGGGCCGGACTCAGTCCAGGCAGTAACGAAAGCGCCGGTAAAAAAAAAGTTCGGCTACCCTCAAAGGCAACTCCGCACTTCGCAGCGCACTCGTCGAAGCCGCTTGGGCCGCCAGTAAAACCCGAACGTTTTTAGGGGCAAAGTTCTGGGCCCTCGCCCGCAGGCGGGGTAAACCCAAAGCCATTGTTGCCCTCGCTCATAAATTACTCGTCATCGCCTATCACATCTTGAGAACGAATGATCCTTACCGGGAGCTTGGTACCGACTATTTATTTGGGCGAAATGCGATTTCTTCCGAAGATCGTTTAATCCGCCAACTGCAACGACTCGGGTACACCGTTCAGAAGCCGGGGCCCTCCCTATAGCCCTTTTTAAAAGGAGCTTTTTAAGCCTCCCGGGCATCCTATTGCCTTTTTTAGCGGTCACCTCGCAAGGGAGCGATTCGTTTGGACAAGAACCCGTAAAAGTCACTTCGTCTGTCCGCGTTATTTTCCCATCAAAAGTTTTGTAAGCATTGCTTCCTGACTGAGCCTCGTTCAAAACTCGCTTCGGAAGCATCTGCCTAAGTTTTGTAAGCATTGCTTCCTGATTCGCTTCGTTCAAACCCGGCACGGCTTTTTAAAGAATAGGTCAATCACCAAGGGTCAGATGTCTCCATATGATGAATGATATGTAACCCTTAAGATTCATATTGCCGGCATCATGCTGCCTACTGGAAGGAGATCCACGATGTCCAAATTCAAGATCCCGGTCCACACGGTCCACTCGGGCATCCTGCAGGAAAACGCTGTAATGCTGGGCGAAAAATCCATGAAAAAGCTCAAAATACCCGCACACGGAACGATCCGGCTCACGTTCGGCTCTTTCCGGCAGGAGGTCACCGTCATTCCGGTTCCCAAAGCCGACAGTCTGCGCGTAAGCGAAGCGCTGGCACGGAAACTCGGACTGCGGCAACGGCTTTCACTGAACGCTTCATACAGCTCCGGCAGCCGCACCTTGCGGCTCGGACCGCTGATTGGGGTTCTGGTGAGCCGGGACCATCCGGACCGTCCCGAAAGGGTATTCGGCCCGATCACCCTGTTCTGCCGGGAGCTTACCAATGCCTGCCATGCACAAGGCGCCTATGTATATTTCTTTACCCCGGAAGGGCTGGAAACACACAGCTCCTCCATTGAGGGCTGGGTATACGACGAGGGATGGCGGAAGCTGAGTCTGCCTATTGCCGATGTGATTAACAATCGGCTTACGACTCGAAAGGTGGAGAATAAACCTAGCGTACAGCATTTTTTGGCGGATGTAAAATCCCGCTACGGAACTCATTTCTTCAATGAAAAGTTCCTTGACAAGACAGAGGTGTTCGAAGCACTGGCACAGGATGCCGCCCTGCAGCGGTATTTGCCGGAATCGCATGCCCTAACCGGCTTCGCTGTATTAAAAAGAATGTGCAGCAGCTATCCCAGTGTCTTCCTGAAGCCGGTACGCGGCAGCCTTGGAAAAGGCATTCTCCGCATCTCCAAAGATGAGGGGGGCGGCTACCGGCTGCTGTCCACGACACCGCTTGGCACGCGTAAACAAGTCTATCCGACCTTGGCGAAGCTATTTCAATCCATTGCGCCCAAGATGAAAACCACCCGCTACCAGATTCAGCAGGGGCTTCCTCTACTAGAGCTTGGACGGCGTCCGGTAGATTTCCGGGCACTCGTGCAGAAGAACGGCACCGGTAAGTGGGGCGTCACCTCTATAGTTGCCCGTACCGCCGGAAGCAACCATTTTGTCTCCAATCTGGCGCGGGGCGGCACGCTCAGCACTGTCCGCGAGGCCATCGGCAAGAGCGGCCTCTCGTCCGGGACCAAAGAAAGCACACAGCTGCAGCTTCCACGGGCGGCTCTGGCGATAGCCAGGGGTGTGGAAACCTATATCCCCGCGCATTTCGGGGAGCTCGGCATTGACCTTGCCCTGGATCAGTCGGGAAAAGTCTGGCTGCTGGAGGTCAACTCCAAACCGTCCAAAAACGACAACACGCCCCTCAGTGATGTGAAAATCAGACCGTCCGTCAAACAGATGATTCTATATTGCCGCTACTTGGCCGGGTTATAAGGAGGGCATTATGACAGAGACAGCAATGGGGTTCCTTGGCATCATGACGGGCCGCCGCCGCGGGAATCCTCCCATCGCGGAACCGGAGTTCTGCAGTCAGTTATGCCGGGTAGCCCCGCTGTATGATCTGCAGGTGCTTATCTTTCACCCGGAGGGAGTTGCAAGAGACGGCCAATCCATACGCGGCTATATCTGGAATGACGGACAGTGGCAGCCTACCCTGGCAGCTCCGCCCGACATTCTGTATAACCGTTGTCTATACTCAAGCCTGCAGGAAAAAAGATCCGCCGCTTCCGCCCTGGCTGCCTTATCCCGGTCGCTTCCCTGGTCGCGTGGATTACCTGATAAATGGAGCGTCTATGAAATTTTGCGGCGCAGCCGCAGAGCTTCCGCATGGCTGCCCGAGACCAGACTTTACACTGGTACCGGTGATTTGGGCACGATGCTCGCAGAAAGAGAGGACGGCGTTTTTCTGAAGCCAAGGTCCGGTACCCATGGCAAACGCACAATCCATGCAAAGCGCCTAAGCAATAACGAGGGCGGGCGCATAAGCTTAAGAGGTCGTGATGAGGCAAATGTCCCCTTTGAGAAAGGTTTCCGCACGCTGGACGAAGGTCTGGGCTGGATCCATGACTTTATCGGCCCGCGCCGCTATATTATACAGCCTTACCTTCATCTGACCGGCAGCGGAGGACAGCCGTTCGACGTGCGTGTACTAATGCAGAAGAACGGCAGAGGCGTCTGGACGCTTACCGGCATGGCTGTCCGGTTGGGCAGCCGCGGTTCGTTGACCTCGAACCTCCATGGCGGGGGAACAGCGGTTCCTGCCCAGCCCTTCCTGCTTGCAGAATACGGCAAGACGGGAATCGAGCTTATGGAGGAACTTGCAGCAGCATCGGCTTTACTGCCGCCGCTGTTGGAGGAATCATGCGGCAGGCTGGGAGAACTCGGCCTGGACTTCGGTATCGATGAAGGTGGCAGGATCTATCTGCTTGAAGCCAATTCCAAACCAGGGCGCACGGTGTTCCGGTTGACGGGCGACCGCCGGGCTGCTAAGCTCGCCGCCGAGAACCCCCTGCGCTATGCGCGTCATCTGCTGCTGAATTCAGCAGCAAACCGCAAGCCATCTACGCGGCAGTTCCGTTACAAACGGGAGAATGATATCAATGGTTCCTAAGGAGGATTCATAAATGGGTCTCACTTTTTGCAATGTGCATTTCACCAAGCAGCCCCAAAGAGTTGTCTACGTCTCGGGTGAACTGATGAAAAGCCTGAAACTAACCGGCAAGAAAAATATCCGCCTGCGGCTCGGAAAAGATGCCATTCCGGCAACGATCAAGCCGATCAAACGTGCCGGCAAGCATCTGTTCCTCGCCACTGGAGTAAAGAGTGCAATCAAGGTCCCCAAATCAGGCGGCATCTATCTGCGCAACCTGCAGGATGAAGTACAGCTTGGACCGCTGGTCGGTGTATTGTCCGACGGCCCCGGGTCCTCGACGAGCCCCTTCGGGTCCCGCACCGGCTTTATTAAGCAGCTCCTGAGGGAAGGCAGCAACAGATGTTATATTTTCGCCTTCATGCCGCGTGACATCGACTGGCAGCAGGAGCAGGTGAACGGCTTTTTCCTGAATGCAAGCGGCAAATTCGAACGCAAAGTAGTACCGCTGCCGGATGTCGTATATAACCGTCTGCCCAGCCGCAGAGCTGAGGTATCCCCCTATATTAACCAGTTGCGTGAACGGTTTGCGCGCAAGAGAATTCCGTACTTCAACTGGAGCTTTTTCAATAAGGCAGATATCTACCGGCTGCTGGAAAATGACGGGGCAGCAAACCGCTATGTACCGGAAACGCACAGCAACCCTAATCCGGATAAAATGCGGGAGATGCTCGAACGGCATCACTTTGTCTACTACAAACCTTCCGCAGGCAGTCTTGGCCACGGAATCTACCGGCTAACCTACCTGCCAAAGAAAGGCTATTTCGCCCGGTATCGCCGGAGCGGTAAAAATGTGCTGCTGCGGTTTACCAGCTTCGACAGCCTCATGCGCATGCTGCGCGCCCGCCATGGCCAAAGCCTGAGTAATTATGTGGTGCAGCAAGGCATCCGCCTGATCGAAATTGACTCCTGCCCCATTGACTTCCGCTTCCATATGCATAAGAACGGCAGCAATCAATGGGTGGTCGTAGGCATCGGAGCCAAAAAAGCCGGCAGGGGCAGTGTGACCACCCATTTGAAGAACGGGGGCGCCCTGCTGACACCGCAACAGGCCCTGGGCCGCGTATTCGGCGCCAGAGCGGATGAAGTGCTGCAGCGGGCGAAAACAACTGCCGTCAAGCTGGCCGAGTCGCTGGAGACCCAGCACCACCATCTGCTTGGCGAAATCGGCTTTGACCTTGGAATTGACCAGGATGAAGATATCTGGATGTTCGAGGCGAACGCCAAACCGGGACGCTCGATCTTCCGCCATCCTTCCCTGCGCGCTGAGGGCAAAGCTTCCATTGAGCACATCCTGGAGCATTGCCTCTATCTCAGCAAATTCCGCAGGAGGGATGATCTGTGAACAGCCGAATCCCTGACCCGAGCAAACCCGTAATAGCTATACTAACGACCAGTGACAGAGTAAAGCAATTTCGCGGCAACCGCAATAACTTCCGCGATATCATCCGCACCGGCAGAGAAATGGGCTTCCTTGTGTACGTTGTGACTACGCGTGACTTAAAGCTGGAGGAGCGGACGGTGAACGGCTACGTCCCTTCCCCCAGCGGCAAGCTGTGGTACAGCATTCCTGTCCCGCTGCCGCAGGTCATTTATAACCGGATTTCCAATCGTGAAGAAGAAGAAAGAGCACCAGTCGCCCGCAAAATTGCCGAGTGCCTGGAGCATGACCATATCAAGCTCTACAACCCGAGTTTTTTTAATAAATGGGATTTGTTTGAATGGCTGAAGGCATCGCGCGCAACCTCGAAGCATGTGCCCAAAACGAGACGGCTGCGCAGCTCAAACACCCTCATCGCCATGCTGAGTACTCATGACAGCCTCTACCTGAAGCCGGAAAGCGGCAAAGCCGGAAAGGGGATTATGCGGCTTAAATACCGCGAGGATGTAAGCCTGCCCTATAGGCTGCAGATACAGAGCGGCAAAAAGAACGCGACCTACAAAGCGGCCTCCATGGACCGCTTGTGGGCACGGATCAGCAAGGAAAAAAAACAATCCCGTTATATTGTGCAGCAAGCCATTCAGCTCGCAACACACCACGGGCGGCCTTTCGATCTGCGGGTACTCCTGCAGAAGAATAGCCGGGGAGGCTGGGCAGTGACCGGAATCGGTGCAAGGCTGGCCGGCGCCCGGAGCATTACAACCCATGTGCCGCGCGGGGGCAGCATTGAAGAGCCGGCAACCATGCTGGAGGGAACCTTCGGTCCAGAAAGAGCCGCAGCTATTCTCAAGAATGTCCCCACCACCGCGCTGCTGATTGCCCGCCAGATTGAACGGGCCTCCGAAATGATGCTGGGTGAGATGTCCATGGATCTTGGTGTCGATGAGGCCGGTGACCTGTGGTTCTTCGAGGCCAACTCGCGGCCGATGAAATTCGACGAACCGGCCATCCGCAAGCTGTCCCTGGAGCGGATTTTTCAGTACAGCCAGCATTTGGCCCGCATGAACAAGTAGAAACCTGTAAAGGAAGTGACACGCCATGCAGATATCCTCTATCTACGACAGCAGTCCGGGCCAGTGGAATTCCAGATTGGCCGGGCTGCTGGAATTTTTGAGGGAGTACGGGGAGCAGCGGATTACGCTTCGTGCATGCAGGATGCTGGCCCGTCTGACTCCGGAGCAGCTTGCCGAGCCGGGCGTCTCTCTGCTTGTCGCCACCGTACGCGGTCAAAGCGGCCGTCAGCTGGCAGGCGTGAGCTTCGTATCCGGCTACGGCAAAGAAGCCTGTCTTGTTGCTGTCCATCCTCTATACCGGAACAGACATACCGGTACAGCCCTGCTGTCCGGGCAGCTGGAGCGGCTCGGCCGCCTGGAATGCAACGTCGCTACCGACAATACGGCAAGCCTGAAGATGTGCTTTAACAGCGGGCTTGCCGCTGTGGCATTGAAGAGCGGACCTACCGGCAAGCCCACGCTGCTGCTGCGGTCGCCCCAGAGCAGAGGCAGCGTGGAAATTTACCCACAAGAAGGTGAGCTCCTGTGCCAGAACCCGTCTTAGGCATCCTTACACTGTACCTGAACGACGCCAAACAGCTTGAAGAGAAGAGTGTATACAGGAGGATGATTATTGAAGGCAGCCGCATTGGATTGGATGTCTTTGTATTCACCCCCGCAGATGTGAATCCCGGTAAAGAGTTGATCCATGCAATGGTCTACGATCCGGGGAGCGGCAAATGGTCGCGCAAATGGCGGCCATTCCCGAATATGATCTATGACCGCTGCCGGATCCAGCGCAACGCCCGCTTTCAGCAGCTGCTCAAATTCCGCTCCCGCTATAATCATCTTACCTTTCTGAACCGGCCGC
Organism: Paenibacillus sp. FSL M7-1046; assembly: GCF_038007405.1. Taxonomy (NCBI): domain Bacteria; kingdom Bacillati; phylum Bacillota; class Bacilli; order Caryophanales; family Paenibacillaceae; genus Paenibacillus; species Paenibacillus sp. FSL M7-1046. The sequence continues at coordinate 7,549,236 of NZ_JBBOXB010000001.1, forward strand.
TGCGCAATAAATGGACCGTTCACCAGACCTTTTCGCAGAAAAGCCGCTTCCGCCAGCATATGCCGGAAACTTTGCTATATCAGTCTTCCGCCGATCTGCACCGGATGCTGAAATTCAGCCCTGTTGTCTACGTCAAACCGATCAACGGCACCGGTGGACGCGGCATCCTGCGGATTGAACGGCAGCGGGACGGCAAGCAGCTCTTCGATATCCAGGGACGCCGCCAGAACCGGCAGATTATTGCCCCCCGCAAGGTGTCGCTCACCCGTCTGGAGTCCATTGTGCGCCAATGGTGCCTCGGCGGACGCTTCCTGGTCCAGCAGGGCATCCCGCTGCGCCTGCCCAGCGGACGCTACCACGACTACCGCATGCTCGTGCAAAAGAACGGCCAAGGCGTGTGGGAGCTGACCGGCATGGCCGGCCGGGTGGGAGCAGCCCGCAGTGTAACGTCTAACCTTCACGGCGGCGGACATGCGGTACGTGCGGAAGTCCTGCTGAAAGAATGGCTCGGCAGCGAAGAAAAAGCAACCAAGGCCATGAAAACGGCTGAAAAGCTGGGGCTTGAAGGGGCCGCTTTCCTTGAGGACAGCTTCGGCGCTCTGTGCGAGCTGGCGCTGGATCTCGCTATCAACCGCGAGGGAAAGATTTATGTGCTGGAGGTCAATCCCAAGCCGGCCCGCGAAGTGTTCGCCCGTACCGGGGACAGCGCCACTTACCGCAAAGCGATGCTGCGCCCGCTGGAATATGCGATGTGGGTGTATAAGAACAAGAACACGCCGAGTCCGGTGAAGACAACTGATGAGTAAATCTGTTACTCAAAACCAAACAACCGCCTCTCTGAGTGATTCAGAAGGGGCGGTTGTTGTTGCGAAAGTTGAGTTTAATTTCAAAAAAACTATTCAGAGGATTGAGACAATATTTACATATACCCCTGGGTACTCTATGAATGCTAGAAGATGCATATACGAAAAGAATACCACACCTCCCTTTAAATTTATAAAGTATGATAATGCAAACATATATCCTAAGAAATGCATTAGTTGTTTTTTGGAAATTTCAATATCCATAGTGCTATAACAAGAACTAATTGTATTAAAAAGTACGAAAAAGGAAACAAAATCATCAATTCAACAAAGCCATCGTCAAATTTAAAATCAATAAAACCAGATCCAGTGGCCTTATTCTCTTGAATTTTATTTAGGAAGAACAGAATACTAATACTAGGAATAGTACTTATACAAAGCCAAATTAAATTATATCTAAACTTTCTGGTTACTAATGACATCATGCAAGTTACGTACAGTAGAATTATTAGAACAGAATAAACTATAAATATTTGCCTTATCCCTTCTCCCCCCCACTTTCCTACTTTTAAATCCATAATATGAATAACAAATAAATGCAAAATCACAATAAATAGCACTTGTGAAATTGCTCTTATCCTAGTAATAAATTTGTTTTTCAATTATCTACACCTCACAGTTATGCAGTTATGAATCTGATAGATATTCCTGCTGCAACGCAACCATACACTAATCACCATGGTGCTTGAATGGTGCTTGAATGATGCTTGAATTATGATTTAACTTCTTTTCTTATTTTGATGAGATAATATAAAGCCAAAATAAATTGGATTACTAAAATAATCCCAGGAAGCAGAATGAGCATTTCCACCTGATATTTTGGGAATAATTCAATAGAAACGACAACTGCATCCTCACTATCTCCACTAGTTTGTATTGCTTTGAAAAATAACAAAAGTAAAAAATTTGGGAGCGTAGTTAACAGAAACCAGGTGACATCGTACTTAATCCTCTGAGTCCTTATAAACAAAAAGGAATTAATAAAACATAAAAATAGCGGCACAAAGTATACCTTAAATGAGAATTTTAATAATCCTGTCCCCCAGCCCTCTATCCTTATCTCAAGAAAATAAATCAAAATTAGATGTAATCCAACAACTATTAGTACATAAAGAATGGCTTGGAGTAAGGTCTTTATCAATTTCTCCATTTGTCTCCCCTTTTAGGACAAAATCACATACAGATATCACGATCTCCAATAGACTAACAGACTTTGTAGCCTTCAAATAATCCTTAAAGGTGTTGACGGGTTCATTATGTTTTTCATTGAAAAATAAGGAGATATTCGAGTAACCCTTATCATTTGCACGAATGTTGTACTATTAGAGGGTAAGCTGATTTCTTGAAAAACATTAAACTCTCGGGAGGTTCGAAACTTGTCAACAATCAGTAACGGGACAACAATCCCTATATTTCCTTGCAGCGCCATAGACGAACAGCTGAATTTCTATCAAGCATTAGGGTTTGAAATAACTTATCGGCAAGCCAAACCAAACCTTTACGCTTGTGTCCGTCACCGGATTGCGGAATTACATTTTTTTGTGCTCAAAAAACTGGAACCCGCAAACTCTTACAGTATATGCTATGTAAATGTTCCAGACGTGGATGCTGTGTACAACGAATTTTGCGGGAATCTAAAAAAAGCCTATCACAAGGTCCCTTCCAAAGGTTTGCCTAGGATCACCAAGGTCAATAATCTTGCAGAGGATCGGAGATTCAACCTCATCGACCCTGCCGGCAATCGATTGATAATTGGACAAAAGCATGCCTCATCCATGCCAACTGAACAAGAACCTCCGTCAAGATTTGCCACTGCCTTCGAAACCGCATACCAATTGGCCTATGCCAAAGATAAACCCGCTGACGCAGCGAAAGTGCTTGACCTTGTGTTCTCGAAAGATGAAGAAGCAACATTAACACTACAGTACAAAGCTTTTGTATTACGAGCCGATATTGCTGCATCCATGGATGAAATCGAACTTATGAGTAGTTTTATTGAAAAAGTCGACAGTTTATCTTTGACAGGTGCAGAGCTTGAAGAAGTGGTAGAAGCAACCGCAAGATTAGATGAACTCAAAGCCAAACAACCGCCAATCTGAATGAGTCAGAAGGGGCGGCTGTTTTAGAAATAACAACAGGCCATTCATTCTCAGTTATTTCCATTTCATCACACTCATCATTTGGATAGCAGTATGTAATACCTTTCTCATAATGCACAAATATTTTTATATGAGCATTTTGCATTAATCTAAGCCCTTGGTACACAAAGAGATTTTGAGCATAAAAAAGGACTTCACCCCAACTTGGAGAAGTTTTTTGGTAACGACACCAAAACACTCAAGAGGAGGAAGTCCCCTTTGTATATTCTCCAAGAAAGTCTATTTTCCTTTGAGGAGCTTCAAAAAATCGAATCAAAAGAGCGATTGCCCATCTTTTTCAGCGCACTGGACCTGCGACCTTACGCGAGACAATTGAGAAATCCTTCACCCCGAGGAGCGGACGGGCACTGCCGTCAAGGCATTCTTCGCGCATTACTCGCGGCTCCCTTAGAGAACATCGATACGTTCACCGGCCTAGCGCGCAGACTGGAGTTTGACCTTCGTTTCCGTTACCAATGTGGACTTCGGCTGGACATCCCCGCCCCTTCAATTTCCACGTTAAGCCGGGTTTTTGCCGAGTTGACTCGCAAAAGCCTTGCCAAGCAGTTGTTTGAGGATCTTGTGGCTCAGTGCCAAGAAGCTGGAATCATCGACGGCACTCATGTCGCCATCGACAGCGCAGCCATTCACGCCTACGAGAAAAAAGAACCCAAGCGAAAAAGCGAGCTCACTGGCCATGCCAACTGGGGTGCAAAGTTCGACACCTTCGGCAACAAAGTCAAGTGGTTTGGCTATAAGCTGCATCTGGCCGTCGATGCCAAGAGTGAACTTCCTATGGTGCTCCAGGTGACTCCTGCCCATGTGAACGACGGAGACGAAGGGCCTGCACTCATGACGATTGTCGCTGCAAAATCCAAAGTGAAATTCTTCATGCTGGATGCGGGCTACGACCAAATGAAAAACTACGAGGCGGCCCGGAACGTCAAGGCGCAAGCCATTATTCCGCTGAATCCACGAAATGAAAAGGAACCGCCAGCGGGGATCACCCGCAAAGGCACGCCTTGTTGTTCGATGGGATTTCCTATGACGTATTGGGGACAGGAAAAGGTACATTTGAAATTTCGTTGTCCACATGCGACAGGTCAAGTGGATTGTCCTTTGGGTATGGTCACTTGTTCGTCGTCCAATTATGGAATGGTGGTTAAAATCAACAGTCAAACGGATCTCCGGCGTTACGCGTTGCCGCATCGGGAAAGCCGAGGCTGGAAGGAACTTTACAATAAACGAACCAGTGTAGAACGCTGCAACTCTCGAATGAAGACCTATTTAACTGCAGACCAGCTTCACGTCTGGGGGATTCAAAAAGTGACAACACACCAATATTTGAATGCGATTGTGTTACTTGCCTCTGCACTTGCCATCGTCAAGCAACGAGTCCAAAACGCCGCTTGAAATTTCAAATTCATTGAAATTCTGCCCGTCTGTCCATTTATCGCTCCGCTCTCACAACACTGAGATTTCGCTGTGGCCTAACCATGGACTCTCAATCGAAATATGAATTATGCAAAATGCTCATATAATTCGCTTTAGATAGATCATAAAATAATAAACTCACTTTTTTAAATTTTTTGCTTTTAGCCACATCCACAAAAAATTCGACCTCATCTTTTGTAATGGCTCCCTCACTTTGTTTCACTAGTACTACAACATAATATGTTTTTAATTCCTTTACTCTTTCCTCGCTTGTTTGAGAATCGATTAGATATGGAATATGTTGATTGTTAATATCCGCTTGGATTTTGTTTATGAATTTATCATTACTTTCTATACTCACTTTATGGAAATAATCGTCCACATTAGATATCCACCCTAGAACTAGAGGGGCCACAAGAAAAAAGACTATTGAAATAATAAAACAGATTATCATCAGGTTCTGATTATTGTTTTTTATCGAGTGTATTATGAATAGTAGATAGCAGAGCACAATTGCCAATAAGATGAGACTGGGAATTACAGAACTGTCATATTGAGGCTCAATATAATTGGTTCCCCTATTCGTATTGAATACTATATTCACTACTGACAACCAAATTCCCACTCCCGCAACGGCACTAAATATGATGAATAATATGCTAACTAGAACAACCAGGATATATCTCCTCCTTTCGATTTCCCCTTTTAGGTAATTATCGGATTATATCCCTTGTTTGCATACGTACCACGAGGCATTAGGAGGAATTACAATGGCTTCCACTCTTTTGAACCGAATTCCCGTATACAAGTTACATTCAATCTTAGTATAATTTAACAGGAAATTATTTCATTTACCATTGTTGAAAAATACTATGTGACTTATGAAAGGTGCTAAAAGAATGAAGCTTTTAAAAAAAGCATGCTTGATATCGTCAATACTTGTGCTTCTTTGTAACTTGAGCCAAGTGTATGCTGAACCAGCCGATGTAGAGTCATTGAAAAATAACGCCAGCTATTATCAATACTCCAATGGGAGCAGCAGATTGAATTATAAAATATCCCCCTCTGAAACAACTTATTACCTATACGACTCCAACGGCAATACGACTAAAAAAATCAGTTCAAAAAAACCTCCCATGTTTACCTCTTCTGAATATAGTGGTTTTGAAGCTTATAGATTAGGTGACAGCAGCTCTAGCACCTTTTGGTCAAGTAATGGTCACCCTGTAGAAACTGGACAGGAATGGGTTGCTACGGATTTAGGTGAAAATCATATGATTAGTGGAATCAGTTTAACTCCCAGAACCACATTAGGCTTTCCAAAAGATTTCAAAATCCAATTCAGTGATAACGCTGTAACATGGTCTGACGTCCCACATCAGTCTTATACAAACTATGTTAATAACGGTTCTGTGCAATCGTTTAAATTTGATAGTTCAGTGGTGGCCAGATATGTTCGGGTGTATGCAACAAAGTTGGGGAAAGATGATATGGGCAACTATTACTTTCAATTATCCGAGTTCAATGCTGATCTTAGCAATATTGCAGCCTCATCTAGCTTGCAAGGTTGGTCTGTTAACAGATTAACTGATAATAATACCTCCACCCTTTGGTCTACTCCGGCTCATGGGAGTGAATCAGCTACAGAGTGGATTGCCTTCGATTTAGGCAACATGGAGACCGTAGGCAGTATTAGCTTAACTCCCCGAGGAACCTATAGTTTCCCTAAAGATTTCAAGATCCAGACCAGCAATGATGCTTTAACTTGGTCTGATGTTCCAAACCAAAGCTATACCAATTATGTAAATAACGGAAGTGTGCAAACCTTTACTTTTGAGAGCTCAGTACTGGCTAAGTATATCCGGGTCCACGCCACTAAACTAAGTAAGGATGACATGGGCTCGTACTATTTCCAGCTTGCCGAATTCAAGGCTAACATCACCAATGTGGCTGCATCATCAAGCTTAATTGACTGGCCTGCCAGCAGATTATCAGATAATAATACTGCGACTTCGTGGTCAAGTGTGGCACATAACAATGAGTCAAACACAGAATGGGTTATTTTGAATTTAGGAAGTATAAAATCGGTTAGCGGAATTACGCTAACCTCGCGGGCAACCTTAAGCTTCCCAAAGGATTTCAGTATTCAAGCTAGCAATAACGCTATACTGTGGACAGATATTCCAAATCAATCATATGCCAATTATGTTAATAACGGATCTGCGAAGAATTTCAATTTCACTACTCCCGTTTCAGCAAAGTTTATAAGGATTTATGCGGCGAAACTTAATGCTGATGATAGGGGGAGTTATTATTTTCAACTGAATGAAATAAAGGCTACTCTCAGTAGCCTAAAACTCTAATCATAGCAAAAACCCACCTGAATCAGGTGGGTTTTTATCAAGGAGACTTTATTTAATGAAAAAGAAATGGTTTTTTTCTTCTTTCCTCATATTTAATCTCTTGTTATTTAACTTTAATAACTTCATCTTTGCTGATTCTTACGAGCCGGCTCCGAATGAACAGATTAAAACAACTATACAAAATGAATTCAAATTAAAGTATCTTAATTCGTTGAATTCAGTGAAATCAGAATACGGCCTCGATGGAAAAGAAAATTTTGAAAATGTACAATTAAGTTCAGGAACTGCTTACTACAAAATATCTGATAATGCAAATAGTAGTGAGTTAGTTTTTGCAGGTTATATCTTTTCAATAAAGTTGAATAATATAGATGTTGGAACAATTTATTCAAACAATGACTCAGGCTCGTGGGAGATATTCAACATTACTAGTAATATAAATAATGAGCAATCATTTTTAGCAACACAATCATCCCTTAAAGAAGGAGAAGACATAAAACTTGTTAGTGACGTTAGATATGGTATAGATGCTTTATACATCCATGGGATAGCAGGGGAACGCGTAATAGATCTGAACAGCAACAACGCTACATCAGGTAGCCTCCACGCAGAGAATACAATATCCAAATCCGTTTTTGATGAAAAAATAAAAAACATTAAGGAAAAACGGGCTGCTTCTCCTACTAAAAACGGAGTCCTTGAAATGGGGGCAGGACAAGTTAATTTCACTGAACCTGAGGCTACCTCTAATAACCTTCCAGTAATTTTATTTCTTTTTGGCGTTATCTTAGTTATTCCTGTCTTATTTGTCTTAACACTTATTCTAAGGTTACATTAGGACTCAAGGTAATCTCAAAAGCACGGCCCCAAATAAAATCAGGATCATCATGAAGGAGTTCTGCACTGACATATTCCGAAAATGACCAAGTGGTTCCACAAATCTGGCGGACGTTATAAGCCGTTCCAGAACCGCCGTTAAGGAATGTACTTTTCCCGGAAAGTGAGGCTGTATGCGTCTGCATCCGCTCCCTCAGCACGTCTTGTAAATGCAAATAGTCTGCTGGACTATTGAACAAAATCATATTTTGATCTGCAATCGTAGCGATATTTGTATACAAAGAATTGGCTCTCGAGTACTCCCGGATTTCACCAATGGCCAACGTTTTGTAATAATAGTCTTTCAAGAATCGCTTAAACAAAAGCGTACCGTGAGCGTTGACTGCTGAACTGAGTGCCTCAGCATCTTTTTCCGTAACCAAGTACGTATACCGCGCCTGGCCCATACCCAGTGCAATCCCGATCTTGTTACCTGGTGTGTTCCAGCCACTGTATCCTAAAATACTCCCCGTATGCTCGCTACTCAGCAATGCTTCGGTTACAGTGGCATTCGCTGCGCCACCACCCACGAAATCAATGACTACAGTTGGAACGTGCTGGGTACTATTGGCAGCAATCCGGCTGACCGCAGCCGTTACCTGATTCGCAGCAGTTATCGCGATAATTTCTAAGGTAGGTGAAGTGCTCACAGACTTTCCGCCAACAATATCCACATGACGCAAAATATTTTGATGCACATCCATATATTCATATGGACTGGTGATGGTGGAGCCATGTGGTCCAAAGTATTGCACGGCATACCTTGGCTTTATTCCGCAGCGGTAGAGCTGATTCGCCATACGTGCCACTAGCGCCTGCCCCAGTCCGTCTGCATCTGGAAGAATAATAGCCCGATCTGGGTTTTGACCATTCGTTCCGCCAAGACAAGTATTGATGCGCCCTTCCAGAAAGTTAATCTCATTGATTTGTACCCCCTGCGTATTGGCATCATCGACACCCACCGCAAGGAAATCAATGTATCCCGCTTGGACCAGCTTCTCTAGAATGTAACGATTACTCTTGAACTTGTGCTGTCTGGTATTGTAATACTGGTCTTTATTAAAATGGGCCGTACTGCCATAAGAACCGGTTGGCGACAAGTGATATCCGGTGAGAATATCAGCAAACTGTGAAAAACTTTTCCGTGGCTGCAACATGAAACTGCGTGATTCTGTATAGGCTTCAAAGGTTAAACCTTCTGCATAAATCGTTGTGGCCAACCTCAAAATGGTATCCATTACATAGACCGGCTTCTTAGGATAAGATTGTTTAACTAAACGAATCACGTCGAGCAAATTCGTGATAGTCGCATCATAATCCGGGTAAGCTCCGCCTGCACTCGTCCGAAGACGGCGACTTCCGATCAAGCCCCCATAAGCTAGCATATCTGTTGAGATGATAAAGCCATCTACAGAGGCTGCATTATCAAGAATAAACTGCCGGATGTTTGCGGTATTTCCATAGGCGGGCGAAGAGGTCGCCAGTAATGTTGTTCCCGATGCTGTCTTTTGTGAATCCAGCCGGTTTCTAAGGTCGCCCACGCTTGGCGTGATCACATTGATCCCCGCCGATCTCCCTTGGACAATGACATCATCCAGATTGACCGGTCTATCATCCAACGGTACATACAGTACATTTTTCATTTTTATCAAGCTCCCTCCTAAACCCATGTCGTTCTCCTTTATTTGCGCCTTCACTTACAGGGTAATTTAAGCGGACGTAATACAACCAAAAAAAATATTTTGTTTGTTGTTCGTCCAGCGAGGTACTGGGGCACCGGGGGGCAAAAAAAAGACCTTGAGGACTATTATATCCTCAAGGTCTTACACCGAAAACCTGTTATTGTATTTGCCTTTTTAACTCTTCAATATCATCAGTAGTTTTTAGCATGCATTTCTTTAAGTACTTTTTTCGAAGCTTTTGCAATTGATTTTTTCAAAAAGTAAACTTCTGTATCAAGTGAAGCAACTACCTCCAAGCCAAACCTTATTTCTTCGTATAAAATGATGTTCTAACAGGTGAAGATTCATGTGATTTTATGCATTTATTCCACCCTGTCAAAATGAGGAACGAGTGCAAAGCAAACTAAACAAACTGACGCCAGTGGAGTACCGGCGCCGCTTTGCAGCCTAGGTGTTTTTTCAAAGTTTATTTTTGGGATCTTGACCGCTAGTCCTAAGCGTGGTTGTCCATCAGAAATTAGTGGTTTAAGTTTTAAAGTTGTCCTATAGGGTTCCAATTGGGATGAGATTTCCTACCCTTGGAAAACCATAAACATCCTCCATTAACCCATTTCTCGTTTCATATCTTGTATACAATTTTTTATCATCCATATCGTCATCATCAAAGCCAAAGTGAAATCCACAACATCGACATATATTCGTCATGTTGATCTCCCCAAGATAATCAAAAATCCCTACATTATCACCAGCTTGCCTTTGCAAAAATGTTACAACTAAACATTACCTTGGTTTCAGAACCCCAAATTTTTGTGACCTGACCCAAGCCTCGGTTCTTGAACGCAACTTATCTTACGCCAATATTATTTCTATGATAAATACACAGCCTCATCAATAAAGTCTTCAACAATCGATAAGTTTAATACGGGAATAAGTATTATCCTGTTACTTCTTCTTAGTACATCCGAACAATGGGCCAACCTTCCTCTTATTAAATTTTTCCACTCATCGTCCAACCACGGAAAACAAAAAACTTGCTTTCCATGCGCCAATCCAATAGCGGCTGAAGCATTCCATCGTTCGTTACTGATATACCTTATCTCCCGATCCAGTCGTGAAGGTGAAAGCTCAAAAGAATCAACTAATTCATCAACAGTATAATCAACTGATGTTCCCCTCTCCAGTTGTTCTCGTACTGTCAATTGTCTTTTAAACAAGCCTCCTTTAAGACCCTCTCCAACGTACCAGCCGTTTGTATAAAGCAGGTTCCTCTCCACCAGCCGATCATTTATTAGGATTTCGCCTTGGAACTTCTTGCAATTACCTGAAAGTAAATAGGATAAAGCCCAGCCACCCTTGGTTGGTTGGCCTACAATACCATAGACTTTTCCTGAATGAAACCGACAGGAAAAGTGCTGAAGCTGATCTGTCCAAGAAACAAAATTTCGCATAGTCGGTTTACATTTTACAGATATATCTTGCATTTCAAGAGAAGCAATTTGTTCCACTATTTAAACCTCACTTTTCTAATATTTGTGATATTAAGCGGCCCATTCGCAGCTCTTGCTATTTGTTGCAATTCGAGGCTACGGTCCTATCAATACTCAGTACACCTCGCGGTATTTCGAATTCAATAACAGTCTCCAGTGAACGGGCCCCGGAATTCCTTGCTTGAGCCAATGTGGCTTCAAGGTCCTTTTTTTTCAAATAATACAATATCCATATTTACTGTAGAAGCGCTAAAATCTCGGTTGCCTCTTCGTCAACATATTCTTGTCTTTCACGTTCAGTAGGGTTTAAAGCTAACCTTTTTAGATCAGCCTCCATTTCCGATAATACAGTTGGTGGTAATTTGTTCACCAAATTCACAAGTATTGAGTATTTCCAACAGTCATCATTAGAATCGAAAATCCCCCTTAGATAAGGTATTAATTCAGTGCCTAAGGGAACGAGCATATCTCCGATTTCCTCTGTAATTGGCCAATTTGAATCTTTAGTCCACTCTAATAGATCAGAAATAATAGGTTTAATTATGTTTATATCCAATGTTTTCAAAGTATTAACTGAATTGAGATCGAATTTATCCTTTGGGATTAAACTATTGATATCCATTACTATTCCCCCTACTTAAAATTATTTTTAACTGTAATTGCCTTTAAACTAAAGTTAGATAATAAGGACTAACCTCGGCATTCTCTCTTGATTCCATCCATAACATGGTGGTATCTGATGATTTGGTGAAGCATAGCAGCCCGACTCATTCAGCACTGGTTGGGGGATACAATAAAGAAAAACCACATGGAGTTGTCCACTCGCATGTGGTTCTATACTATTTAAATAGCTTTCTAAAAATACTTTTCTTACTTTTTCCTTTAATAAAGTTGTAAAATCTTTCTCTTGGTAAGCATTTAACATTCATTGAACCATATCGAATGTTAAACTCTTTATATTTTTCTTGGTACAATTCATTAATAAAAATCAAAAAATCCTCTTGACTCGAAAAAGTAAGACAATTACCATCATGATCCTTCAACAATATTGGAAAAATGTGATTGTTAATCATTGATGAAATTTCATAAATTTTAAGAGAGCAATCATGAAACCAAGAAAAACAGCCCTCAATTGAAAGTTCCTTTATAATTTCAAAGTCCGAATGTACTGTCATAATCAAAAATTCTTCCACTTCATATTCATTTGCACTATTCGAACTATATTTAATCTTCATCTCATTTAGTTTATTTAGAAATTCATTTTTTGAAATGCCATTGTCTACAACGGATAACTTAATATAGAAACTCTCTGCTCCCATTTATTTCTCCACCTTAATAGGTACTTGTTTTAGACCAGCTTGCTGCGCTGGCCACCAACGATGATGGCCATCCACGATCTGCATAGTCCCATCATCAAGTATTCTCACTAATATTGTACCATTCTGATATATATATTCTCTAGCTGATTTCAATGCCTCTGTATTATAATTACCACGATTGTAATCAAATTCATCTAATGGATTTCACCAAATTCGATATATTCGTTTTAATCTTTTCATAAGAATTTAATAAGCTATACAGATTGCAAATAATAGACTAACCGATCTACTCCAAACACCAAACAGGGTAAGAATAGTAACTTTAACCCAAGGTGGCGATGAAGATGAAGAGTGAAGAAATTCAACGATTGAATACAGCCATGAAAGAACTCTTAGATAAATGCAAGAAAAAACCACAAGGAGTTACGATAGTAATCAAAGTTTCCACTTCATTGAGCTATTAAATTTCGAAGTGATTGGATATAGCTGTTTGAGGATTTTACCAATAGCTTTTCATAATCATGGAATTGCGTATTTTTCCACTCTTGAAAATCACTTTCGTTATTAACACCTTGTTGTCTTAAATAATATTCAATGCCCATGATAGATAAATTACAAAAAGAGATGTAATCGTTAAAACTCACTTCGCTATTCACTATTGAACTAAATCTCTTTTGTGCTTTATCAACAGCCTGATTAAGAATCCCCTTCCAAAGGTCTTTACTAAAGACCCCTCTTTCAAAGAAATGTTGTAATATCTCATAATTAAGAACTTCATAATTAGCAGTGACATTAAATAAGGTCTTCTCAAAATCAAACAAGTCATTATTAGCAAAACCATTAAATAAATAATCAAAATGACCATATGTATCATCTATTGAAAACCACTCAACTATCTTTTCTGCGATAACAGGAATCAATTCATTAATGTGTCCTAATAAGAATGAACCTATAATTTCATGTTCATCATCATGATTTTTATACAATTTTCGAAATAAGTTTAGTAAAATCTTATAAGAACCTGGCTCGTGTTTTAGCGCATTCTGTTGAAGTGATTCTATAACATTGTTAATATCCATTTCACACCCCTCACCAGTTTTTCCTACGATAGATTTGAGTATAGTAGTGTCAACACTATCACATTTATCCGTATTGAATTCATCCACACTCACACCGAGTCTAGTAGTAACTCATTCACCTTTTATTACCCAATATCAGGATGGTTAGAGAAGTGATTGTTCGGCCCTTTCCGAGAAATAAAAACTTCTGGGTACTACGGCCTCTGCTGACTTCTCACAGCAAGCGCTACTCCGTCTTTCGGATTTTTTCCCTACCGGGCGTCTGTGAGATCTCCCCGGGTAAGAGCGATAACTTTCTCCTCATCCATCTGCCACATTTACATCCTGGGATTCGGGCAGTATTGGACTTCGCTTTGTTAGGCAAGCTCGTCCGTCCCAGCATGCCTTCTATGTGATTTCTGTTCGTCAGACCGAGGGTTTGCCTCTGGCTTCCTTCAGATTCCGCCTCACGGCGGACACCCTTGCCTTTGGCTAACAGTTCCTACTGCCAAGCCTGTAGCGGACTTTCACCGCCTAGTTATTGCCTATGCCGGGCGCACCTATAAAAAAACCTTTGCTTAGTAGGACTAAGAAAGGTCTTTGAGTGACTATTATACCATTACATTTAGAGTACTAATTCGTATCATCAGAACTACTGAAGCCCAAATCAGAAAATATATGATACAAGGTCATTATAAATCTATTTAATAAAAGCAATCAGTCTTTGAAGCCAAGCATTACTTGTCCTTCATGAAAATACTCAATTACATAACCGGATGATGGACAAAAAATCCATGTATCTGAACCTACTGCAGTAACGTCATCGATGTTATTTAATACTTGACTTAACTCTGTATAAATGCTAGGAGCATCAGTATAATTCCAGAGTAGAAACACTTTCGAATTAAAATCACCGTTAAGTTCATTCTTTATAATTGATATAACCTCTTGAGGCTTTGAGATTTCATAGCGCCTTGATATGTTATCCCAATTTATTCTTCCCCAAGATGTGACTGGAAACCAGCTCACAAGATGATTAAACAGTTCTTCTGTTTTTTGAATAGTTACTATCTCCGTACCGTCTCCTAGCGCTTGAATACATTCCTCAAATAAAGTCATATAGCCTCCTATGGTTGAAGGTGCTTTAATAGCGACCTAAATGTATCTTCATTTCCTTCAAAGGGAATTACCAGTTTAATTGCATTATTACCTTTGCCACCACGATAGTCTTCAATATTAATGTGAGTCCCCTTATTTGGATCGTAATCTAGTCTCCATAATAACTTCCCATCAGCAGATTGTCTCCCAACAACTTGACCGTATCCTGCACTACTAGGTAATCGACCAATTACTGACTTAGAGCCTGGGCCTAGGTCACCAACAATATCAAGTGCTAAGTTTCTAGCCTGTTCGTAAGACTTAAGAGTGGATTCAAGCGTTTTTTTTACTCCGATACCAGTAAAAGTAATAGCCCTCTCAATTTGCCTACCTTCTTTGCTTGCCAACTTAACAATAAGTCGACCACCTTTAAACAATTTTGCAATAGGTATAAAATTAGCAGCGGCAAGGGTTTTATCAAATGATGATGCATTAGGGTTTAATATTGTATTTATGTCATCTACAACTAAAAAGTCTGCAACTGCGATGGAGGCTTCGATAGTCCCCGCCCTAAATTCATTCCAACATGTTCCAGCACCAACATTCATACAATGCTGAATCATTTTTTTGTTACTATAGCCTGTTCCAGTTGGAGATAGTTGATGTCCACTGGGGTCAGTATAAATCAACGGATTATTACTCACATACGTATACAAATTCTGACTCAGCGGATTATCAATCTGCCCTTCAACCGTATCCTCATTTAAAAACCGCCCGATACTCGGATCATAATACCGTGCACGCAGATAGTAAAGTCCCGTTTCTGCGTCGTAAATCTCACCAGCATATTTAAAGGAGTTTTGTATCCCTTCCGTCTGGCTCGTGATATTCCCCCATTCGTCATAGCTGTAGGTGTTAACTGGTGTTCCGCTGGTATTGACGATTTGCACCACATCGCCATGACCGTTGTACAAATAGTAGTAATCCTTTGCTGCCGTCTTGTCCTTTTTCACCAATACCCGGTCTCCACGGACAAAGGAGGATTTTTGTATTACAGTGCTGCCGCTTAATTTCTCCTCTGCGATAACTTGACCACTAAAATCATAGTTGACCTGAGTATGGCTCGTTCCAGTGCTCTTCAAATACCGAAGGCCGTCTGCATAGTAGGTAAAGCTGGTCGTATTCCCATTTTTGGTCAATCCGGTCAAGGTGTTTTGTAAATCATAGGTGTAGCTTGTATCGCTCAGATCCAGACTGGAGCTGACGCTCTCGCTTGAGGTTAGACGATTGCCACGCACATCATACGTGTACTGTGTGCTTTGACCATTGGGCCGTTTGATTGACAGTAGACGATTTAAAGCATCGTATCCGTAACTTGTCGTTTTTGCTGCTCCATTATTGAGGACTTCAGTTACCGCTGTAATATTCCCATTATGATCATAGCTGTAGTTGTATCCCGAAAGCACGGAGCTACCCTTTGTATTCTTCATGCTTTCAATCCAACCGAGTGCTTTGTTGTACGTGTACTCTGTTTTTAAGATACTTCCATCCGTCAACGGCGGGTACGTAATTGTCTTGACTCGGCCATTGGCATAGTAGCTGTACTGTACATTGTCGGATGCGGCTTTGCTTAGGGACGCGCTGCCGTTGGTTTGGACGTTGATCAGGCGCTGACTGTCAAACTGGTAGTTTACATAAAACCCAAGATTGTAATCATTTATTTGTGTCATTCGGCCCAGTACATCCAACTCGTTTAAGATGTACGACGCGTGGCCACCCGCACCCGTAGAAGAATATCCAACGGAGTAGTCGTTGCGTACTTGGTTCATGCTATCCAGGTAACGCTTCTGCGTTGCCCTTATGGTTCCATCAACATAACTATTGATCGTACGGTACTTTGGCGATCCATCTCCATAGATAACATCGATTTTTTGCGTCGTAGACGTATTATTGATTACTCCACTAACGGAACTGCTCTTTAGTTGACCTCTCTCGTCGTAGTTGTAACTGAACACACTGCCCATACGGTCCGTTTTACCGGTCTGTTGACCCAGATTATTATAGGACAACTTTGGGCTAATTGGTCATAGGAAGATGTGTGACATTCGGAAATGTTGAATACGATCCTGACTTGCATTACTGTAATTACATCTTCAAACAGTTTAAGATAGTTCCAGAAGGGGTTACTTCACCAAAAAAATCAGAAATTTTGATGATTTCTTAACCAAAACAGATGAACATGAAGAAGTTGAGGTTACAACCGAGATGATGAAGGATACTAATACACAACAATACAGCACTATTTGCAGAATAGGCACCTTATTGAGTGCATTCAGGAGAACAAAAACAGGAACGGCTAATTGAACAGTTAAATGCATTACTGACATACTGATCCAATCGAAGCAAATGAAAATCAACGTTTAATTCTCGATTCTGAATAAATTGGACAGTTGCTCGAGAAGGTTTACCGAATTTTACGTCTTTCTTGATCCAATCCTGAATCGTTTGTTTCTAAACACAAATTTCTTTTGCAACTTTTTTGTACTCCATGTGAAACCTATCTGCTATTATTGTAATCCTATCATCTTATTCACTGACATACTCAGTCAGTCAAATGTCTTTTCAAAAGAAAAACCACATGGAGTATTAATCTCACGTGGCTTTGATAACTAAAACTACATTTATTCATTGGAGTAATTAAGTATCTTTCTTATATATGTCGCCGCTTCACTCATTAATTGAAATAGATCAGATAATTGTTTAGAACGTCTTTCCCAAAGTGAATTAGACCAATCCAAAGATTCTATAATCAATATTGCGTATTCTGTTCCATACCAGCCTAAATCAAGGACATACTTATCGTCACCGTATGTCACTTGAAATAAGTCTTCTTCTTTTAAATATCTAGGTTCGTTTATCTCATTATAAGTAATAGTCCCTGGGGAAAAGTTGATTTATTCAAACATAATTCACCTCTATATAGACCGATTAAGATTAAAACCTGACAAGCAGACGATCCTTTGTTTCCATCGGTGCTGATTGATTCGCTTCATAAATTGGCTACCATGAAGCTTATTTCAAAAAGATGTTGTGACCACATCAGCTTTGAGTCACAGCTACAGCCCTTCCGGCCGGATTCGGGATTTAAGTTGTAAGGCGGCAGAAGGAACACCTGCAGACCTGTTCATAATGCAAGAGCAGCCCCTATTGATAAAACAATGGGCTTGCCCTACATTTTGAAATAAAGAATATCACTCCTCAGTTTCCTTCATATTTACTGTAGAAGCGATAAAATCTCGGCTGCCTCTTCGTTGACTAATTCTTGTCTTTCACGTTCAGTAGGGTTTAAAGCTAACCTTTTAAGATCAGCCTCCATTTCCGATAATACAGATTTCGGTAAATTTTTAACCAACTTCACTAGTATTGAATATTTCCAACAGTCATCATCAGAAGCGAAAATTCTCCTTAGATGAGGAATTAATTCACTGCCCAAGGGTAGCAGCAACTTCCCAATTTCTTTTGTAGTAGGCCAATTTGCATCTTCAGTCCACTCTAATAAATCAGGTATAATAGGTCTAATTAAATTGATATCCAATGTTTTCAATTTATTAACTGACTCGATATCCATTTTATCTTTCGGGATTAATCTTTTGATATCCATCTTTATCCCCCTACCTATGATCATATTGAAAAGTGATTGCTTTCAAAACTAAAGTTAAATAATAAGGATTAGTATCCGCACTCACTCTTGATTCCATCCATAACTTATGTTCGTATGGATCAGCAGCTCTGATACTCACATGACCTGTTACAGGATTATCTACCTTTGCAGTCAAGACTCCTGTAGCGTTAATCGCTTCGATTGATGTAAACCAACCTTTAGGTTCATCTGGCGTAAGAAACGCGGATAATCCCTTTGTATCTTTAAGTCGAGGTGTATGATTTGTATTGGTCATTGAGCCACTATGATATATTATCTGCTGTTTCTTATCTGAGGTAGTAGTATCACTTATAGCGGTGTCCATAGACAGTGCAGCCGTTATTCCTACAGCTTGAACGAATGCATTAAGTATTGAACCCACTTGTGCACCAGGAAGTGGAACGGCTGCTGCACCGCCTTTGACCACGTAATTATGGGGGTCAATCTTTGCAGCATTAACAACCGCTTGTGCTTGAGCGTTTTTATAGATTTGCAGTAGTTCTGTTATGCGTTTTCCAGAGTTGTTATTCTTAATGGAATCTGGAACATATATAGAGCTAGATCTGCTACACCCCCCACTATGCCCATATCGACCATTACCAGACTCACAATAATGTCCTGTAGGATCAGTATTAATTAGTGGATTATTATGCACATACGTATACAGATTCTGACTCAGCGGATTATCAATCTGCCCCTCAACCGTATCCTCATTTAAAAACCGCCCGATACTCGGATCATAATACCGTGCACGCAGATAGTAAAGGCCCGTTTCTTCGTCGTAAATCTCACCAGCATATTTAAAGGAATTTTGTATCCCTTCCGTCTGGCTGGTGATATTCCCCCATTCGTCATAGCTGTAGGTGTTAACCGGTGTTCCGCTGGTGTTGACGATTTGCACCACATCGCCATGACCATTGTACAAATAGTAGTAATCCTTTGCTGCCGTCTTGTCCTTTTTCACCAATACCCGGTCTCCACGGACAAAGGAGGACTTTTGTATTACAGTGCTGCCGCTTAATTTCTCCTCTGCGATAACTTGACCATTAAAATCATAGTTGACTTGTGTATGGGTCGTTCCAGTGCTCTTCAAATACCGAAGGCCGTCCGCATAGTAGGTGAAGATGGTCGTGTTCCCATTTTTGGTCAATCCGGTCAAGGTGTTTTGTAAATCATAGGTGTAGCTTGTATCGCTCAGATCCAGACTGGTGCTGACGCTCTCGCTTGAGGTTAGACGATTGCCACGCACATCATACGTGTACTGCGTACTTTGACCATTCGGCCGTTTGATTGACAGAAGACGATTTAAAGCATCGTATCCGTAACTTGTCGTTTTTGCTGCTCCATTATTGAGGACTTCAGTTACCGCTGTAATATTCCCATTATGATCATAGCTGTAGTTGTATCCCGATAGCACGGAGCTTCCTTTTGTATTCTTCATGCTTTCAATCCAACCGAGTGCTTTGTTGTACGTGTACTCTGTTTTTAAGATACTTCCATCCGTCAACGGCGGGTACGTAATTGTCTTGACTCGGCCATTGGCATAGTAGCTGTACTGTACATTGTCGGATGCGGCTTTGCTTAGGGACGCGCTGCCATTGGTTTGAACGTTGATCAGCCGCTGACTGTCAAATTGGTAGTTTACATAAAACCCAAGATTGGAATCATTTATTTGTGTCATTCGGCCCAGTACATCCAACTGGTTTAAGATGGACGACGAGTGGTTACCCGCACCCGTAGTAGAATATCCAACGGAGTAATCGTTGCGTACTTGATTCATGCTATCCAGGTAACGCTTCTGCGTTGCCCTTAAGGTTCCATTCACATAACTATTGATTGTACGGTACTTTGGCGATCCATCTCCATAGATAACATCGATTTTTTGCGTCGCAGACGTATTATTGATTACTCCACTAACGGAACTGCTCTTTAGCTGACCTCTCTCGTCGTAGTTGTAACTGAACACACTGCCCATACGGTCCGTTTTACCGGTCTGTTGACCCAGATTATTATAGGGCACACTTTCGCTTTGGGCGGCGGCGTCCTGCTTCGTCGTCATCAGTCCGATTTCGTTGTAACTCTTCGTGTTTAAGGTTTGTTCCGACTCACCCTTGCCCTGAATGGTCACCTTAGATATTTGTCCATTTCCGTCATAGCTGTACCGTGTGGTCTGATTCAGCGCATCCTTAACACCAGTTAACTGATTTAATGCGTTGTAACTGTAAAGGGTTGTCACGCCAGCCTCATTGAGATGGTTCATCGGGTCGGTATATCCCGTAAGATTGCCGATAATATCGTAACTGTAGCGTTCTGTGATGGGCTGCGACTGATTCGGCCAATCTCTAAACGTCCGCTTCGAAATCACCCGGCCCCAAGCATCATACCCCACCGTTATTTCATTGGAAAGCGCGTCTTTCTGATAGATGGGTCTGCCCATATCGTCATAGTGATACTGGGTGAACACCCACTTTCCAGCGTTATCATCCAAGTGTTCCTCTAAAAGGGCCAAACCCATTCCGTTATAAAGCACATTCGCATAGGTTTTGACCACGCTGTTATTCGATAACTGAGTGACAGTTCGGATAGAATCCACTTTTAAGACTGGTGTTCCCGTATTGACAGCATCAAAGTTTAGGGAACTTGTGTTGTAGTAGTTGTAATCTACTACCTCGCTGTACACTTCTCCGTTAGCGTTGGAGCGATTTGGATAGGTCTCTTTTTTCAGACGCCCTGCGGCATCATATTCAATGATGCCCTACCTCCCTATCCAATTTTCTTACAATATAATCCTACACTCTTTAGGCACGCAAATCGTTCGAAGGACGTGCTAAAATTCTTCAAAACCTCTATAAAGCACACGACTCAATCTTAGGATGCCTCATGAACAACAAAAGAGCTGCGCAAATGCAGCTCTTCTGAATTTATTATAATTTTGTTAGGTGTTGCTATTATTTCCAATATATACACAAAGTTAACATTATATGGTAATTCATAAAAATTAGTGTTTAGATTTTTGAAGTGTATTTTTAATTTTCAATAATAATTGATAGTATTCTTCTCTTTCTTGATCAGAATATACCTCTTTATCTTCCGGAAAATTCAGTTCATTATTTTTTAGTAAACATAAAAACTCCTCCACAAAAGAACTAAGCATACTTGTAACAATCGAATTTTCATCCCATTCGTTTTCGTTAACTTGCGCAATTGCTTCCATTATTTCTCCATCCCCTAAATAACCAACAAGAGGGTTTATTCTTAACCTATTCAATGCTTCTGGAATAATGTATTGAAGATGCATCGTTTGTCTAATCAACTTCGCTATGTCTCCATGATTTAAATTTTTTATTTTTTTCTTCTGAATACTGTTATACCAAACCGAAAGCGGTACATCTTCGTCAACCTCAAAATCCTCAGTAAAACCTTCTAATTTTGATATTTCATTAATTGTAAGTTCACTTAAGTTTTCATTCATAATATCACTCTCCTATGGATTAACCGAATCTCTAATTTTCTTTACTTCATTTAGAAATTTTTGTCCTTTATTAATTGCATCTTGAACTGCCTTTTTTGTTACTTCTGAATTATTCTCGATAAATGGTTTGCTTCTTTGAGCATTTTTCAGTTTTTCTATCAATTTTTCAATCTTGGCTTCTGATTGCTCAACTTCCCTAATATGATTCCACGGTTTACCATTTCTAGGATTTAATTTCACCTTTCCATCTTTATCATATAAGAAACCATCTTTTAACTCTTTTTCGTATGCTTCAAGATGATCTTCATCATTTACAGCTTCTAAGTTTCTTTCAATTTTGTCGATTTGATCTTTTTGTGTTTTTGATAGTTCGTTATCAATAATCTCTTTATCACTAAGCGGCTTATCACTTGTAGCCCATCGGTATAGTTTATAGATACCATATCCTGCCGCTACAACACCCGTAGCAGCTAATGCTATTTCCCCAACTCCTGGAACTAAATAAATACTGGCAGCCGCTGCAACATGACCACTAGGATCAATATAAATCAAAGGATTATTATGCACATACGTATACAAATTCTGGCTCAGCGGATTATCAATCTGCCCCTCAACCGTATCCTCATTTAAAAACCGCCCGATACTCGGATCATAATACCGTGCACGCAGATAGTAAAGTCCCGTTTCTGCATCGTAAATCTCACCTGCATATTTAAAGGAATTTTGTATCCCTTCCGTCTGGCTGGTGATATTCCCCCATTCGTCATAGCTGTAGGTGTTGACCGGTGTTCCGCTGGTATTGACGATTTGCACCACATCGCCATGACCGTTGTACAAATAGTAGTAATCCTTTGCTGCCGTCTTGTCCTTTTTTACCAATACCCGGTCTCCACGGACAAAGGAGGATTTTTGTATTACAGTGCTGCCGCTTAGTTTCTCCTCTGCGATAACTTGGCCACTAAAATCATAGTTGACTTGTGTATGGCTCGTTCCAGTGCTCTTCAAATACCGAAGGCCGTCTGCATAGTAGGTAAAGCTGGTCGTATTCCCATTTTTGGTCAATCCGGTCAAGGTGTTTTGTAAATCATAGGTGTAGCTTGTATCGCTCAGATCCAGACTGGAGCTGACGCTCTCGCTTGAGGTTAGACGATTGCCACGCACATCATACGTGTACTGTGTGCTTTGACCATTGGGCCGTTTGATTGACAGTAGACGATTTAAAGCATCGTATCCGTAACTTGTCGTTTTTGCTGCTCCATTATTGAGGACTTCAGTTACCGCTGTAATATTCCCATTATGATCATAGCTGTAGTTGTATCCCGATAGCACGGAGCTTCCTTTTGTATTCTTCATGCTTTCAATCCAACCCAGTGCTTTGTTGTACGTGTACTCTGTTTTTAAGATACTTCCATCCGTCAACGGCGGGTACGTAATTGTCTTGACTCGGCCATTGGCATAGTAGCTGTACTGTACATTGTCGGATGCGGCTTTGCTTAGGGACGCGCTGCCATTGGTTTGAACGTTGATCAGCCGCTGACTGTCAAATTGGTAGTTTACATAAAACCCAAGATTGGAATCGTTTATTTGTGTCATTCGGCCCAGTACATCCAACTGGTTTAAAATGGACGACGAGTGGTTACCCGCACCCGTAGTAGAATATCCAACGGAGTAATCGTTACGTACTTGGTTCATGCTATCCAGGTAACGTTTCTGCGTTGCCCTTAAGGTTCCATTCACATAACTATTGATCGTACGGTACTTTGGCGATCCATCTCCATAGATAACATCAGTTTTTTGCGTCGCAGACGTATTATTGATTACTCCACTAACGGAACTGCTCTTTAGTTGACCTCTCTCGTCGTAGTTGTAACTGAACACACTGCCCATACGGTCCGTTTTACCGGTCTGTTGACCCAGATGATTATAGGACACACTTTCGCTTTGGGCGGCGGCGTCCTGCTTCGTCGTCATCAGTCCGATTTCGTTGTAACTCTTCGTGTTTAAGGTTTGTTCCGACTCACCCTTGCCCTGAATGGTCACCTTAGATATTTGTCCATTTCCGTCATAGCTGTACCGTGTGGTCTGATTCAGCGCATCCTTAACACCAGTTAACTGATTTAATGCGTTGTAACTGTAAAGGGTTGTCACGCCAGCCTCATTGAGATGGTTCATCGGGTCGGTATATCCCGTAAGATTGCCGATAATATCGTAACTGAAGCGTTCAGTGATGGGCTGTGACTGATTCGGCCAATCTCTAAACGTCCGCTTCGAAATCACCCGGCCCCACGGATCATAAGACTCCTCGATGTAATTCATCGTTTCGGAGGTGCCCGCCGCAGTCAGGTAGCTTACCGCTTTCCGCTGCTTCAAATTATAATTTGTCACAAAGACATTACGATAGGAATCCGTTAAACTTTTTTGTTGGCCCCAAGCATCATAACCCACCGTTATTTCATTGGATAGCGCGTCTTTCTGATAGATGGGTCTGCCCATATCGTCATAGTGATACTGGGTGAACACCCACTTTCCAGCGTTATCATCAAAGTGTTCCTCTAAAAGGGCCAAACCCATTCCGTTATAAAGTACATTGGCATAAGTTTTAACCACGCTGTTATTCGATAACTGAGTGACAGTTCGGATAGAGTCCACTTTTAAGACCGGCATTCCCGTATTGACAGCATCAAAGTTTGCGGAACTTGTATTAGAGTAGTTGTACTCTACTACCTCGCTGTACACTTCTCCGTTGGCATTGGAACGATTTGGATAGGTCTCTTTTTTCAGACGCCCTGCGGCATCATATTCATATGTTGTGGTCTTGCCATTCCCGTCGCTCTGACTTTTCAGCAACCCGTAACCCATCTCATAGCTCATCGTGGTTTTCACAATCTGCTGATTGGATGTACCAATGTTGAACCACTGCTGTTGTTCGGTAGGGTAGGCACGGCGGCCTTCGGGCCCGTACTGGGTCACGCTTTTGGCCACCAGTTGGCCTTGGGCAGTCTTCTCCGCCGTTGCCTGGGATATCCCTCCCGTACTATTAAAATAATTATAACTGTATACCGTCCTGTCTCCTAACGCATTGGTTACCGTTGCCGGCCGCCCTTCAGCAGTATAGGTATAACGTTCGTTTTGCGGCGTTGCATCATTTTCATTGGTATACCAGGACTGCGTTTCCAGCAAATGATACTTAGGTTCATACTGGTAGGTGGTTGTATAATGCTGTTTGATTGCCGGATTATTAAACTGATCTCCGGTCAACGGCTTCGTTTGACTCTCAACCTGCCCCCAGCTGTTATACACGGTTTCGGTGTATAAATGATTTGCGGTTGCTTCACTGTCTTGGGGAGCATACTCCGAGAGGGTAGTCCTTGTGGGATACCGGGTAAAGACTCCATGAAACGCCGTATTGTCAGTGATCTTCCGCTCGCCTCCAGCCTCACGGGTTTCCGTCCGAAGCACTCTGCCATCTTTATCAAATGTATGAGTGGTTTGGAGCCCATTACTGGCAGTCGTGCTAACCACAGTTGATGTCGTACTAAACCGAAAATCCGCAGGCAAAACAGCGGGATATTGATCCGGGGTATTCCCCGTATAATCACCTGTATACGAATAGTTTATTTCCTGATACGTCTTGGATGCCGTCTTGTCCTTTCTAGATTTCGCCCGATACTCTACGACGGTGGAATTCGGGCCGGTATGACGATCGGCTTGTTCATATTCATATTCTGTAACAGAATTGGGATACGTAATTTTTTTCAGTAACGAATTAAAAAGAAATCCGTCGTAAGAACCAATATAAGACGAAAAGCCATTTTGATACTCGAAATAGGTTTTCTCTCCGTTTTGATCGGTAATTGACGCAAGGTACGGAATATACTTTTGAAGTGGGGGTATGCCTATATTTCTTTGAATTTCCCCCAATACTCTCCCTTTCGTCAATACCACCTTCTGAACTTCTTGCGTTGCGTTCTCTTCGCTATAGACCCGAATATCTACGTTTTCCCCATCAAACACCTCGGAATCCAGGTCTTCCTCGTAATTAAATTTCACCACACGGCCAACGGTATCCGTTATCGAGAACAATCTTCTTGATCCGTCGTATTTAAATGTAATCGTATTGCCGAAGCGATCTACGATTCCAATTAAATCCCCATCAATGGTAAAGTATTCTCGTTTAAGATCTAAGTACTCAATATAGAAACTTGATCTTTCTTGCCCGTTACTGAATGCGCCGTCTGTATTCGCATTTTCTGATACCAGTCGCTTGTCTTTGCCTTTATAATTGAGTAAATTTGTATAAAGTGAGAGTTCATCATTACTATAGTCATCACGAACTCTATACGCATTGCCTGTTCCATCGTGGTAAATCCACCCAAACTGACTAACCCTTTGTAAGTGAGGGAATTGATACGACCACCCACTGCCTAAGACCGGAAGACGATAATTGTAGCTATATTCCCAACTCTGAAAGTTGGGATTCCACCATGTACTAATAAGAAAGGGAATACTTTGGTTGGAATTGTACATAAGGCCAATATCTAAGTCCAGTCCGTCCACACCGGGCAAATGAATCAGGTTTTCTTTCCGGGTCACACTTCCTGACACCGGATCGACCATTTCACTGGAAGTGTTGCGGTCATTAAACTGTGGCTTATAAGTTTGATTGATTTGAGCTTGAATGACCAAGTTGTTGATCACACCGGATACGGCTGCATCGAAGGTACTCATGGAGAGGGCTAATTCTGATCGATATCCTTTTCCGGTACCCTCTTCTTGTCCATATACTGAGGAGGAAACTGTTTGCTTTCCGTTAAAAGAAAAATGGTTCATAATCTCAGCTGCATATACATTTTCCTGTACAGTGGGCTTACTGAATATTCCTGCTTCTTTTTCAAGCTCCTGCTGGATATCTTCCCAGGATCTTTTCTCATTCAGTTTCCATTTCCAAAGTTCCAGCGGGGTTCGCTTCTCCTGTAGCAAGCTCAGATAGTTTACCCAATATACATCAACCTTGGAGGCTCCAGCCAGAACAAGCGGTTCAATTTCTGTTTGGGTTAAATCCAGGGACCTGGGTTTAGATGCACGGGCAAGAGGCTTCTCTGAATTTTCCTTTGTGTTCCTGGGAACTAATTTCACACGCGTTTCATAGGTTTTCTCTCTTAACATTTGAATGGTTAACATGTTCGGATCGTAAACGTCTCCAGTTACGGATACAACCTCGTCTATAAGCTTTTTATTTTCAGCAAAGGCTGATTTCATCTGGATATTTCCGGGATTAAATGTAGGCTCAATTTGCTGTTTGGATATTGTATTCAATGGGGCTGGAGAAGGAGCAGGACTTTCCACCTTAGTTTCGGCCTTCACATATTCAGAGGAAAGGTTCGGATTGCTCTCAGCAGCGGCTATACGTTCATTTGTAACTGGAAAACCGCCTACTAATATAGTAAAGGATAAAGCAACGTTGAGAAATGAATTCATCTTTTTTCTATTCTTCAAATAAATACTCCCCTATCATTCATTTTTAAAGTCATGTATAGCAAAGAACGAATCTAGTGCAAGAGCGGTCCACCCCCTAATTCAATTCACATAAGCTATTACCGGTCTCCAGATTGTTCCGTCATAGGCGGCTTCGGCATTTTTACCCGAGTTTCCGAAAACAAAGGGAGGTTCTATAAAGAAAGCTGATAATAGTAAAACTATGACGCCAAATATCCATACAGCTGACCTTTTCTTCATTAGCATTCCTCTTTCGTAAATTACTTTCAGCGCATAGTAGCACTATTCCGTTCGAGTCCCCTTCAGATTGCCATTCGAGTCATAGTTATAGTAAATAATCTTATTGTTGGGTTGTTTGATCTGCACCAGCCTTCCATTATCATCGTATAGATAAGTTGTCGCTTGCTTAATAATAATGTCATCAATGGAGAGAGCGCCTCCACCATAAATTCCCCAGAACAAATAGTAGTTTTCTTGATTCCCGGTAGTAAAGCTGACCGTTTCTACTCCTTTTGTTCCCGAGGCACTATTCCATGTAGTCCAGCCTTTGGTTTCAATATCATCTAGCCCACGTGCTGAGAAGTAAAAATAGCGGTTGGCATTGGTTGAATCCATATCAATAGATTTATAAGAAAAGGTCACTGAATAAGTCGTATTGCTCTGAAACTTCACTTGATCCAAATCTGTACTTGCGAAATTCGCCCACTGCTGGGAAGCTGTGGAGCTTAAATAGGCAGAATATGAACCGCTGACGGTTTTTGAGGATTCATTGGTAATCATTCCGGATACGGGTGAAAAGCCAGTCCCGCTATACGAGCCACCTTCAAAAGATTCGCTTACTTTAGAGATTTCTATATCATCCAGCGAAAGAGCACCACCTTGACAGATGCCCCAAACCAGAAAGTAATTATCCTTGCTCCCTGTCGTGAACGTAACGGTTTTGCTGCCCTTACTGCCACTAGGGTTCTGCCAAGTAGTCATTCCTTTCTCTTCTAGCTTGTCTGAACTTCGGGCCAGGAAATAGAAATACCGGTTGGCGTTCGAAGAATCCATGTCAGCTGATTTATAGGAGAAAGTTACTGAATAAGTCGTATTAGGTTCGAATTTATACTTATTAAGATCTGTATTTACAAATTCCTTTGTTGGTTCGGTCGCCAGTGATTTAAGGTAAGCTGAATATTGTCCAGTAACCACTTTGGACGATTCATTAGTAATGACTCCAGAGCCAGCATTGAAATTAGTATTGGTAAACGAACCACTCTCAAAGGATTCATTCACTTTTGTGATTTCTATATCGTCAATGGACAGGGCGCCGCCTTTAAATATTCCCCAGATCAAATAGTAATTCTCTTTGTTTCCCGTTGTGAATGTTATCGACTTTCTTCCCTTATTCCCACTTGCGTCGCTCCAGGCCGTCCAGCCTTTATCATCTGTATTATCCGTACTTCTGGCTAAAAAATAAAAACGGCGATCACTTCCGGTTGGCACCATATCGATAGTTTTATAGGAAAATGTAACTTTGTAGGTCGTATTTTTTTCAAACTTCACTTTGTTAGTATCCGTATAGGAAAATGCTTTCCAATCCTCTGAGTTTAATGAAGAGAGGTAAGCTGAATATTGACCATTAACTATTTTTGCTGGGTCACTCGTAATAACACCAGATCCGGCAAGGAAATTAGTCTGATCAAATGAACCCTTTTCAAATGATTCGCTCTGTGCGGAAATTTTCTTCACGATTGTTATATCATCAACAGAAAGGGCACCCCCTGCGTGGATTCCCCAAATTAAGTAATAGTTAGCTTTATTTCCGGTTGTGAACGTCATCGTTTTTATGCCGTTTCCCCCACTTGCATCATTCCAGGTTGTAAACTGCTTGTCTTCCAGGTTGTCAGTACTGCGAGCAAGGAAATAAAAAAAACGGTTCGCATCCAGCGGCTGCATATCCAATGATTTGTAGGAAAAAGTCACCGAGTAGGTTGTGTTTTTTTCAAACTTAATTTTGCTTTGATCTGTATAGGAAAATTCCTTCCACTCCTCTGATGCTTGAGAACTCAAATAGGCGGAATACTTTCCACTAACTATCTTTTGTGCATCACTGGTAATTGTCCCATTCACAGGGAGATAGCTGGTTCCATTAAAAGTACCACTTTCAAATGATTCTTTAGGAGCCACTACGTTATCTGCAGCAAAAGCCTTGTTCTGAAGAAGGCTGAATACAACAATAATCATTAAAAATGGCAGTACATAGCTAGTAATTTTATTGGTTTGCATTCTTGCTCTAATCATCCTCTCCACTTTTCCAACTCCGTTCTAATTACTACTTGGCATTCGTTATCTCTGCTATTTGTACCTCAGCTACCTGTTAACATTACAAACTAAAGCCCCGGCATATTTATTATCAGCATAGATATGCGTGATATAGCTTCCCACCTCAGAGTTATGTCTTTGAAAGAATACCGTGGCTTTCCAGACTCCAGGGGCAACCTTCACACCTTCAATCCACTCAAGATCATCCTGCTCTTTATTAGAAGTCCATGTAGGGAACTGAACACGTTTTATATTAGGGTCTAGTCCGTATATCAAAACATCGTATGAACCGGCCGAGATATTGGCTGTTTTCGGTCCTGATACACCTACACCTCCCTTAACAGCAACTGACGTTCCTCCGATATAGTTTGAATTGCCATACTTGTCATGGGCATAGATATGTGTGAAATAGTTACCTGCTTCATAATTGTGCTTACTGAAGGGTATCCGTATCTTCCACGTTGTATTGCCAATCCGCTCACCGATCACATAGGGCCGCTCAATATCATCCTGGTCATTCTTTTCTGTCCATGTCGGGAATTTCACTTCTTGTATGGTTCTGGACACGCCTTCTATAACCACCTCATAGTATTCAGCATCTAATCCGACCGTTTGAGGAGCTCTGACGGTTTGAGTATTCTTAACTTGAGTCGTTACACCCGCTACAACTTTGTTATCCGCATAAACATGTGTTGCATATGCACCAGTTTCCATCCCATGTTTGGACAGAACGACCGTACCTCTCCAGAGATTTGGAGCAACCTTCACACCATCAATCCATTCGAGATCATCTTGCTGATTGTATTCCGTCCATGTCGGAAAACGTACGGTTTTAACACTGTCAGGAACCCCTTTCAGATAAATATCATAGGAGACTACCGAAGTGCTGAAGATATACGGTTCTGCGGGTGTGGCCTTACTGCGCTTAAGAAGGTTTCCATTCGCATCATAGGTATACTGAATCATTGAATTATCGGGAAGAATCTCCATCTCAAGCCGACTCTGATTGTAAATGTTGATCTTCTGCCGCTGTGACGTGCCGTTCATATCTTTGATTATATAATTGGAATCAACACCTTCTAATACCGCAGCCGCTGAAGTCTGAGAATTAAAGATAAAAAAAGTTAAAAAGACACTGGCTAGCAGGGTCACTATCATTGATTTTTTCAAGAACGTCCCTCCAAAATCCTGTTATTTATTGATAAAAATATTAGATTGCAATTCCTAGAATCGATTTATTATAGCAAATCATTTATCCAGAAATTGTCGAACTTTGTTATAAAATTCTGTGTAAATTTATTTAATGCTATCTCATAAAAAAAACCACATGGAGTATGTGACTCACATGTGGTTAACATTACATTATTTACACAAGCAGGTTAACTATTCTACATTAGATCGGGCATCTGTTAACGATTAACATTGCACGTCCAGACTCCGGCATATTTATTATCAGCATAGATATGCGTGATATAGCTTCCCACCTCAGAGTTATGCCTTTGAAAGACTACCGTGGCTTTCCAGACTCTAGGAGCAACCTTTACACCTTCAATCCACTCAATGTCATCCTGATCTTTATTAGAAGTCCAGGTAGGGAACTGAACACGTTTCACATTAGGGTCTAGTCCGTATATCAAAACATCGTATGAATCCGCCGAGATATTGGCTGTTTTCGGTCCGGATACACCTATACCTCCCTTAACAGCAACTGACGTTCCTCCGACTCCAAGCATGTTACCAGATTGATCAAAAAAATAAAGGTGTGTTGAATAGTTTCCTGTTTCGAAATTATATTCGCTAAAGGGTATGCGAATTTTCCATGTCGTATCGTTTACCTTTTCTCCGATGATCCATGGATCCTTAATGTCATCTTGACCTTTATACTCTGTCCATGTGGGAAACCGTACTTCTTTAATTGTTCGTGCGACTCCTTCCACATAAACTTCGTAATATCCGTCAGTTAATGACACTGTTTGAGGAGAGATGATTTTTGTAGTATCTTGGATGTTAATATTAAGACCTTTCACTAACTGATTGTCTGCGTAGATATGTGTATTGTACGCACCTCTTTGCCCCCCGTGTTTCGACAGGATAACCTTACCTTTCCAGAGGTTTGGGGCAACTTTCACACCAGCTATCCATTCGATATCATCTTGCCCTTTGTCTTCCGTCCATGTTGGAAAATGTACATTTTGAACACTGTCAGGAACCCCTTTAAGATAGATATCATAAGAGACTGCTGAAGTGCTGAAGAGGTACGGTTCTGCAGGTGTAACCTTATTTCGCTTAAGAAGATTTCCATTTGCATCATAGCTATACCGGATCATTGAGTTATCCGCAAGAATCTCTGTCTCTAGTTGATTGTAATTGTAAATGCTGATCTTCTGCCGCTGTGGCGTACCATTCATATCTACAATCAGATAATTGGAATCGATCCCCTCCGGTCTCCCAGCCGCTGAAGTCTGAGCATTAAAGCTAAAAAGAGTTAAAAGCACACTTACAAACATGGTCACTATTGTTGATTTTTTCAAGAAAGTTCCTCCAAGATTCTATGATTGGTTGCAGGTGATTAAAATAAGGAATAACGGGCTAAGTTAAGACTATTGCTTTTCATTTTACTAGCTTCCATTTTTGAGAGGATGTTCCGTTGTCTGTGTATATCTGCAAGCGTGTTCCATCCGCATTGCTTCCTCCGGGTATGTCCAGCACCTTGTTGCTGTTTACATTCTTCAGAACCATCTTCATTCTCATTTATTGTCCAATGTTGAGAAGCCGTTCCATTATCTGTCCATACCTGTACAGCTGATCCATTGTTTGTGCCTCCCCCGGACACTTCAAGCGCCTTCCCACTGTTTACATTAATCAGTTTATACTTGTTGCCTCCTGTATCGAACACTTGCCATCGTTGAGAGGCAGTACTATTATCTGTCCAAATTTGTACCGGGGTGCCATCAGCAGTGTTTCCTCCAGTAACATCTAACGCTTTTTGATTTCCATAATTCAACACTTTGAATTCAGCTCCGTTAGAAATTGCCTTGACCAGTCTCCACTTCTGTGCCGATGTTCCATTAGCTGTCCATATCCGAACAGCTGATCCGTTGCTCACGCTCCCGTCTGCTACATCAAGCACTTTATTACTGTATACATTTAAAAGTGTATAGGAGCTATCACGGTTATCCACCATACGCCATGCTTGAGCCTCGGTTCCATTATCATCCCAAAGTTGAACTGATGTACCCTCAGCCGTTTTTCCTCCCGTAATATCAAGCGCTTTTCCACTATTCACATTGATTAATTTATAGGTTTCATTTGGTGCATTACAAATCAGCCAGCGCTGCGCATCAGTCCCATTGTCTTCCTCAATCTGTATTTTCGTACCGTTGCTTGTGTTCCCTGCAAAAACATCCAAAGCTTTATTACTATTTACATTGATTAATTTGAACTCAGAAGTTTTGCAGGTTAAGCTTTTCCTCCCAATCATATTTCCATTGTTGTCGTACTGAAAATTCATATATTTACCTTCAGAAATGCTGATAAGACCTAACTGTCCTGTTTTTAGATAGGTATATTTCATCGCAGTAGTTGTACTGGGATAAAACAAGATGCACATACAAAATACTATAAAGAATATGAACTTTTTCATTAATAACATCTTCCTATCTTCTGATAATTTTCTTGATTTCCCAATGAAAAGTATAGGCGCGATCTTCAGAATCCATTTAATATAGCTCAATCTAAAAACACCTCTCGTTTCTTAAAGGCATTATAGCAAATCATTTATACGGAAATTGTCGAACCTTGCTATAAATTCTGAGTATATTTATTGACTCCTAAAGTGATTAAATCTGGGCTATAATAATAGGTAAATAAGCTTATGAGGTGTATTAGTGAAAGAAGACAGATATGAACATGTGGATGAATTATTGGGGGCTTTTCAGCAATTCTCCAAGATGAATTGGCAGAAGCTAACGATGTTTGGGCTAAAGCCCAGTGAAATACGGGTGCTGATCACGATCAGGCTCCGCAATACAAAAGCGGACAAGCAGGTACTGACTGTCTCCGAGATCAGCAAGCTGCTTAAGGTAACTTCCCCTACGATTACGCAGATGGTGAACAGCCTGCTGTCACAAGGTTTTGTTGTGCGCACCAGCGACTCACAGGACCGGAGAATCAGCAGCATTGTATTGACGGAAAAAGGCGAGCTGCTCGCAGATAAAGCCGTCGCCAAGATCCGGGAGATGTTTAAAGGCATGGTCGATTATTTGGGCCAGGAGCAAAGTGAAACTTTAATTGATCTCCTGAACAGGGTACATGCCTACTTTGAACAAATACAGGATCAGCCGGATGGCTACTAGAGTGTACAAAAAAAGCACAAAGCGTAGGTTGACAACCTATACTTTGTGCTTTTGATTATTGTTCCAGGTCCGGCAGCTGTAAAATATAGCTGTTGGACAGATGCAACAGACGCTGTACAGCATCAAATTGCGCTTCTGTAGATCCGCCCTCAAGACTGGAGTTATCCAGCTGACTGTAGTTGGTACCGTCCGCGTAGGCATCTCCTGTTACATAAATGCTCTTGTCGTTAATGAAGGAGCCTGTCGGCAGGAAATGTCTGACCGGCAGCAGGTTGGTCTGCTGATTAAACAGATCTTCACCAAAATGCAGCTGATTCTGAACCGATACTCCCAGCAGATTGGCCACCGTCGGCAAGATGTCGACTTGGCCGCCTGTGTGATCCATTACCGCAGGCAGTTTAGCACTCGGCGAATGGACGATGAACGGAATGTTGAACATATCGGTGTAGCCATATTCATGGCCGACCAGTCCATTGATCAGTTCCTTCTCATCGCTGCCAAGCGTGTACATCGGCAGTCCCTGGTGATCGCCATAGAAGACGACAAGGCTGTCATCCCACAGGCCGCTTGTCTTCAGTTCCTCAAGGAATTGCCCCATCGCATAATCCGCGTAATTCTGGGCGCGAATATAATTGCCTAGCAGCGTTCCCTCGAAGCGCTCCGGCAACTCCATCTTATATTTATCTTCCGGCATATGGTAGGGATGATGGGCAGTCATCGAAATCACCATCGCATAAAACGGCTTATCCCCGGCATCCATCTGGGAAAGCTGCGGCACTGTTTTGGCAAACAGTACTTCATCCGATGCGCCAAAGGCAATATGGTCATCGTCGCCAAAAAAGGCCTGGTCATAATAGGTGTCAAAGCCTACCGCTTTGTATAACTCCTTGCGGTTCCAGAAATCCACACTATTGGTGTGGAAGGTTGCCGTGTCATAGCCATTCGAGGCTAGCAGCTTCGGCAAACTCGGTACAGATTTCTCCATATACGCCGAAGAGGTAGCCGGCTCATTCTTGGGAACGTAGAAAGAGGTGTTCACCACAAACTCCGCATCCGAAGTTGTCCCTTGGCCCGCATTCGTATAAAAATTATTGAAATACGTGTTTTCTTGTACCAGCGTATTAAGATTGGGAGTGATCTCCTGGCCGTCAATGGTCAGTCCGAGCAGGAAGCTCTGGAACGACTCCATTTGCACTACAATAAGGTTTTTGCCTTTATCAGCCCCATAAAATTGCGCTGTTACCGGCTCCTGGATTCCTTTCACCTCATTGACCGCCTGCTGGGTAATCTCCTTGCTGTCAATAAGCTCCTCGTCCTCGGTGGTATCCGCAAACAGGGTATACAGTTCGTAATTGAGAATCCCCATACTCTCTGCTTTTTTAATCTCATTCATGCTCGCATGATTAGGCCAGATGCTAAAGAAGCAGAGTCCGATGGAAACGGCCGTGATGACCAGCAGAACTGCCCGGTTCATGCGCTTCAAACCTCGTTCCTTCCATTTGGCAATATATTTGGGACGGAACATAAAGAAGAGGAAGAAAATAATATCCACAAAAATAAACAGGTAATAGGGGGCGATCAGAGAATACGTGCTCTCTCCTACCTTAATGACTTTATCCGCTTGCTGCAAAGCATGATATGTAGCGATCACACCGTAATACTTGTAATACATCAGAACGGAAAAATAAATAACCGTAATCAGCAGATTGGCGATCATGTAGTACAATATCTTCCGCTTCGAGGCCAGCCATTCAATCAGACTGAACACAATAATGAAAAAGGGGATTTCCGTTAACACCATACTCCAGTTGGGACCGTCGTTAAAGACGACAAACCAGGCAACTGCACTCTTTATAAGCAAAACTAAGCTGAATAATACTATAGGCTTGTATAATTTATTTTTAATATTGAATTTGTTCATAATGACTCTATCCCTTTCTTTAAAAACTTGGCCAGCCGCCGCACCTCCTCCCGATTTCAGAAAGCTTCTCGTTAATCCGGATTAGGCATAGATCTGATGCGGTACCGGATGACCCTTTTTTTCAGCCAACCGATGACAACAGCGTCTACGAATCCTGTAATTGCCGGACTGAGCACACCATATTTGGAATGTCCGTGTTTTCGCTCTTGATGCGTTACTGTAACCTCGATGACTGTAAATCCGTTCATTTTGGCCAGTGTAGGCAAAAAACGGTGCATGCCATTGTATAAAAAGAAGCTGTCCGCCACTTCCCGCCTCATAAGTTTTAAGGGAGATACAGAATCCTGGATCCTTTCGCCTGTAAGCCAATTCCTTACTCCGTCGCCGATCCATGAGGATATCCTTTTCAAAAAAGTAACCTTCCGGTTCTCCCGTTTGCCGTTCACAAAATCCACTCTGCCGATAAAGGGCATCAGCCTGAATATATCGCGCGGGTCGCTTTGCAGATCGGCGTCCATGAGTGCGACCAGTTCTCCCCTGGACTGCCTTATGCCCGCCCAGACAGCAGCCGTCTGCCCGCAATGTTTCTCGAAATGAATGACCTTCACCGACTTGTCAGACCGTGCAATCTCATCCAGAATCAAGGCGGTCCGGTCCTTGCTGCCATCGTCGACTAGCACAATTTCATAGCTGTCCATCTTTTCTTGCACCGCATCCGTTATGCTCTGGTGAAGCTCCCGGATATTGCCTTCTTCATTATAAACCGGTACGACCACAGACAATCTAACCAAACAGACTCACCTCAGTACCAATTAATATATTCACGCCGCACCCGACGGGTTACAGGACAGTAAAAAAACGCAGGTTAGTGCGTTCCGGTCCGATCCAAAAGATTTAACAGTACTACTGCATTAAATCACAAAATAGATAGGTTATCAACCTATTTTTCCAGGCGTTTTGTCCGGCAAACCGCCGAAATACTTAATCTTTTCCAGAGTAGAAAAATAACGCCCCTTGTCCGCAGCACCGCGGAGCAAGGGGTGTTTGTAGGCAGGCTTGAACTGCAGATGTACCAGGAATGGAGCATCCCGCTTCTATCCGTTACTCAGCCCGGTCGTACAATCCGATTAATTCATCGAAGGAAGTAATAATAACGTCTGAGCCCTTCAGCTCATCCTGACGTCCGAAGCCTGCATAGGCACAGCCGATTACGGTCTGTCCGTTTCCTTTGCCGGCCTGCACATCGGAGGAACGGTCCCCAACCATCCATGCGCTGCTGATCCCGTGATTGTCCAGCAGAATGCGCAGCAGCTCGGTTTTGGTCGCAGTGCCTTGTCCACCAGCGCTGTACAAGCCCTCGAACAAATCCTTCAGCTCATGCACAACAACGATGCTGTGGATGTAATCCTCCAACCCGTTGCTGGCCACGAACAGCTTGACTCCACGTTCATGAAGTGCGGCAAGGGTCTCCTTAACCATTGGATAGAGCAAGGTGCCGCCTGCTTCCAATCCCTCAACCTCCATCTGCAGCAGCAGTTCATCCGCCCGGCGGTGTACAGCTTCATCGGCATCCGGCATTACATTCTTCCAAATTTGCTCCAGCAGCATGCCAAGACTGCCCAGAATAAGTTCCTCCGGCGGAGTCGGCCCGGTATGCAGCCCTTCTTCCCGCAGGATATCGAACATTTTATGGTAAGCAGGCAATAACAGGGTTTCCGTCTGGAACAACGTTCCATCCATATCAAATACAATTGCTTCCGGTTTCTTTAGCATCAGGTGACTCATCCTTTCCAAATTGTTTTGCGAGTGATCTCTGCTCTGCACATGCAGCTCTAGGTTACATTCCTTTATGATATAGGAAAGCAGTGTGAATTGTCTATGGAGTCGAGATTAACAAAAGGGGACCAGTGGCGGACACTGTAACGTGTCTGCCACCGGTCCCCCGCTGTCATTGGAATCTGTAAGGTTAGGAAAAGAAATTAGATATGGTCAAAACTTGAAATCAATTCATCAAGAACATCTTTGCTTACCATTTTACCTTTGAAGTTAATCAGGTTTTCCGCACTTCCAGAGAAAATGCAGGTAGGCTCATATTTTCTGAGAATGATTTTTTCACCATCAACAAAGATCTCCAGTGGGTCTTTTATGTCAATTCCCATTGTTCTGCGAAGCTCAATCGGAATCACGATACGTCCCAGTTCATCTACTTTTCTTACAATACCTGTTGCTTTCATCATTATGCATCCTCCCTTGATATAAACACTTTATATAATCATTTGTGTTAAAAGCTATCATAGCTTCTAAATAGTAGTAATGATTACGCTATATCTGCATTTTAAAGTGCTATTTCTTTCCTGTCAATTTTATTTCTACAACTTTTGATATTTATCGACAAATTATTCGTTATAATCTAGAGTCGATTCGACAAAATATTCGAAGTTTATACATTATAATAGCCGAAAACGGCTACCATTGACAGTTTTTTATGGAAAAATGTTAAATTAAAATTTATTAATTGTAAGCAATAGAATGAAGATTCAAATGGCATAGCAAAAACCGCCTAAATGGTCGCAAACGCGTTGACCTAGGCGGTTATCATGTTCCAAGAAGTTATTAATCAATTAATTAAAACAGATCCTTTTTCCGCAGCATTGAATCCAGACTGGCTTGACGCACACTATTTATATACACGCTATTTGCTTCTTCATTGCTACTGGAGGTCTCTGTAAATGACCCGAATTGTGAGAGGAGCGTGCTGCTGTTTAATTTACTCAACAAGTCCAACTGCTCGGCCTTCTTCTTTTGGTCTGCCTCTACTTCTTTCTGAATCTTTTCCCGCTCGGCAGGTGTCAAATAATCACCAATAACCCAAAACGTAGCTGTTCCATCCGGATGTATAATTACCCCGCTGGCATCACCCGGTTTATCATTAGCGCTGGACGCAAAATGGTCCTGTATGATATCTTCTACTTTTTTTTGCAATTGTGGATCTGTTGCCGACTGAATCAGTATATTGGGAGCGATCGTAACATTTCCTTTGCCAACACTATGGGAATACACACTCTTTACTGCTTCTTCGGTCTTGGGTATAGCTTGCACATTGATCTTAATGCCGAATTTATTTTCCAATTCCGTCAAAACTGCTTCCGAATTCGTTGTCGATAATGCATCTTGAAAAGAAATCCCTGAATTCTGACTTTTCTGGCTTGCTATTGTTGCCCCCGCACGATTAAGGCTGCTGAGTGGAGCTACATTCAACAAATTAAACCAACTCCTTTATTCTTTTTTTCCGAAGCATCCATTTAGTATATCGGCTTCCGGAATTTGTATTTTAGACTTTCCTCAATATGTACAAAAAAAGAACCAGCACCCGCTCCCCAAGAATCAGGTTGAGGGGGAGCCGGCCCTGGCTGCAAGCTTTACGAACTTTACGAAGTAATCTCAAACAATCTCGCTGTTTTTCCCGGTGGGAGGGCCACCGTCAGTACTCCTGCTGATTTATCCCAATTCCAGGCCAAGTCATGCTGCTGCGGATAGGCACAGGCGATGGCTGGTTCAAGCCCCTTCAGCTCTTCTATCGGCAATTGGACATTCTCGGCTTCTCCGGCAATCCGCCATACCGCGACGTACCTGCGTTCCCCGCGCCGCAGCCCGAGGCTAACCCATTCGCCCCCGCTATCCGGCAAGCCGAGCGGCCAGAAAGGCGTGGCATGCGGGATATCACTGCGGATGGTTTTGTAATAATCCAAAGCTTCCTTCACCAGTTTTCTGCGGCGGGGCTCTAGCTCCGCCAAATGTCCGCTCTGGTGCACACGCAGCAGCAGCGCATTGACCATATTGAAGATGACTTCCTCATCATCGCCCTCACGCAGCGGATACGACCAGACCGCGGACTGCTCCGGTGTCAGTGCCGCCGGCGAGCCTGCGGCTATGGCCGCGTACTGTACATAATCCTCCTGGTCGCTGGTCGACTGGATACTGTGCCGGCTGAGCATCGCATAATCCATACGCATGCCGCCGCTGGAACAGTTCTCAATCACAAGATTTGGATAACGCACAAAGATGCTGTCCAGCCACGCCAGATAGGCACGGTTATGCTGCAGCAGCCCATCGCCGAAGCTGTCCGCATCTGTCTCTGTTCCAATGCCTGCATTGATGTTGTAATCCATCTTAATGTATCCTACGCCGTACTGCTCAACCAGACGGGCAATAACACCGTTAGCATGTTCAATCACTTTCGGGCTGCGGTAATCGAGCTGGTAGCGGCTGCGGTCCTTAACCCGTTTGCCATGCCGCATGAAAAACCAGCTGCCATCGGTCTCCGCCAGCTTCGGACTGTTGATGCCTATAACCTCCAGCTCCAGCCATAGCCCGGGAATCATTCCTTTGCTGCGGATATAGTCCAGCACATATTTAATCCCTTCCGGGAACCGCTCACTGGAAGGCTCCCACTGCCCTACGCCATCCCACCACTCTCCAGGCGCATACCATCCGGCATCGATGCAGAAATATTCACAGCCGACATCGGCGGCGGCGTCGATTAAGGGCAGCAGCTTCTCCGTCGTCGGGCTTCCCCACAGGCAGTTCATATAGTCGTTAAAAATAATCCGCAGCAGCTCATTATCCTCATTGGGTCTGCGGATCATCCGGCGGTACGCCGTAAGCTGTTCCGCTGCTCCCTGGAATCCTCCCTGTACAGCACCCACAGCTACAGGCACCGAGGTGAACTCCTCACCCGGGGCCAGCTTCAGCCACCAGTGATTGTCATGCTCTGTAGGCCCGCTGGCCAGCAGTGTAAGCTGATCATACTGATCCGTCAGCTCCCAATGCCAGGAGCCGTTATGCTCAATCTGCCAGAACAGGCTTGTCCCGCTCTCCTTGTTGTGCAGCACAGCCATGGGAAGCAATTCTGCCGCTGACCAGGAGCCTGTATTGCTTGCGGCAATCCGTTTCGAGCCGCGGTCGGCCAGATGGGACATCCCCAGCTCAGGCAGCCGGTAGGTCCGCCACTGCAGCTCACTCTGCCACCCGCTATGCGCGAGGGTTACCTCGATCTTGTCGTTGCGGTCTCCGCTTCCCTCCTTGTCTACACCTGTAAGAGCAAATGAGGAGATGTATTCCACGGCCGCCTCTGCTTCCCCGGCATTCTTCAGCACTGTCCAGCTGCGTACAATCTGCACGCCCTTATAGAACTGAAAATGCTGTACCGCCTGAATTCCCGTAATGTGATCGGTCAAGGTTAGCTCCAGCTTGCGTCCCAGCGCATTCCCCGTGTCGCTGTGCCCGGCATATACCATCCGGAGCCCCGGATAGGAGGCCCGGTGGGTGCGCCCGTGATATTCGGCGCGGTCTTCACCCGACAATTGCAGCTCCAGCAGCCGGAAGCCCGGTTTATTCTTGTCGGCGATAGCCCCGGCTTCCAAAGGTGACGCTCCGAAGTGCAGCAGCCGGACATCCTGCTCCGCTGTAATTTCAATCGTAAGATAAAGTCCATTTTCGGCGATTTCAATGATCTTGCTGTCCATATTTAATTTAGCCTCCTGCCATATGTTGGTGTCTCTCCTGATTATAAGGTCTGTTTTTGTATTCGTAACTGTTCGCGCTCTACAACTACAAAATAAACTCCCAGCGGTGAAAGAGTAACGGAGGGGAATTTTGGAATTGGAGGAGCGGAAGCGGCCGGAAATCCAAACATTCACCGCAGTTACGGCATTCACCGCCTCCCGCCAACAAAAAAGGGACGGCCCCCCCGGTAAATGAATCTTACCTTCGAGACCGTCCCACATCGAAATGTTTTATTGAGCCGATCCGAATTGGATCCAGGCTTTCTGAATTTCGTTGACCGCTTGATCCTTAGTTTTGCTGCCGCCGATGTAAGCCTGCATCAGTTCACCAAATTTCTGGTGGAAGGTATCCAGGGAGTAGTTGACCGACAGGTCGCCGGATTTCTCCGTCTTCAGGATTTCTTCCATTTCCTTAGGCATTTGCAGGTCAGGCATTGGGGCATCCTTGATTGGCGGGATTACCTTAGCCACGGTGGAGAACCAGTTTTTGCCGTACTCGGAAGTATACAGCCAGTTGAAGAACTCAATAGTTTCCTTAACTACAGCAGAATCCTTGTTGATGCGCAGCGCCTGGTCAGCACCAGTAATAATCTGGGACTGTTCCGGTTTGTCGCTGACAGGG
Organism: Paenibacillus sp. FSL M7-1046; assembly: GCF_038007405.1. Classification (NCBI taxonomy): domain Bacteria; kingdom Bacillati; phylum Bacillota; class Bacilli; order Caryophanales; family Paenibacillaceae; genus Paenibacillus; species Paenibacillus sp. FSL M7-1046. Next base: position 7,590,991 of record NZ_JBBOXB010000001.1, read on the forward strand.
TAGCCGGCGATGCCAAGGTCAAAGTCTGGTGTAATTTTCTTAATGGCTTCTTCATCCCATGCGCCTTTACCGTTCATGAATGCGGTTTTGCCAAGAGCGAAGTCGCTGACTTGAGCATTGCTGTCGCGCTCCAGCGGCTTGTCCGTACCGTGCTTAACTGTAGTGTCAATGTAATTAAAGAAGTTATTGTACAGCAGCGGGTGATCCTTGATGGTCGTCTTGCCGGCGATGAAATCTGCTACAAGCGTTTTAGCGTCTGTTCCCGCATCGATTGCAGCCGCATCCACAAAGTGTTGGAAGATGTGCTTCCATACCCACCACTCTTTGTAGGCATTGGCGAACGGTGTAATGCCTTTTGCCTCCAGCTTGGTGATCGCATCATCCAGCTGGGCGGTTGTCTTTGGAATTTCTGTGATTCCGGCATCAGACAGCAGTTTTTTGTTATACATCAGTACGAACAGGTTGCCTTTCACTGGAAGTCCCAGCACCTTGCCGTCGGTAGAGCTCATATTGGAGCGGACCGCATCGGTCATCGCTGCCGCAAGCGGCTCATTCGTAAGATCGGCACTGTATTCAGCAAAGGTATCAATATCTCCACCGGCTGTCGTCTGGAACACGTCAGGAGTGCTGCCGGCAGCAATTTTCGATTTAAGTACCGTATTGTAGTCAGCCTGCATAATTTCCAGGTTGATGGTAACGTTCGGTTTTACCTTTTTGTATTCTGCGATGTAGGCATTGAACGCCTCGGTGTACTCCGGAGATGCGGTAAACATATTAATCGTTACGGGCTTGGAAGAATCAGTTGTGGCAGCATTATCCGTCCCATTTGTACCAGCCGTATTATTAGTAGCGGCATTATTGTTGTTCCCGCCGCAACCGGCCAGCAGACCGCCGACGAGCAGCAGACTTGCAGATAGTCCCATAAATCGTTTTAACATGATGTTGCCCCCTCTTTCTTATGCATCTTGTGTGGTCTTGTTGCTATTCTAAATAAAAAGAAAAAGGATAAGAATGTACATAAGTGAACTTATAAGGGTAAAAAAGTGGGCTAATGTAACCGTTTCACTTTTCTACCCCGGGCAGCAGGAGCCTGAATTCAGAAGGTGAACAGTCGTAATAATTGCGGAACGCCTTGCTGAAATAGTTTTTGTCCTTATAGCCCAGCATCTCGGAGATATCCTGGATTTTGAGGGCAGGATCAGACAGCAGGTCCTTGGCCTTGTCCATTCTTACCTTTTGTACATACTCATGAATGCCGTAACTGTATTGGGCCTTGAACAGCTTCATCAAGTATTCTCTGCTCAGGAAATATTTATCCGTGAACATCGATATTTTAATATTCTCGAAATAGTGGTTATCAATGTATGCTTTAATATTTTCCAGTACATTGCCACGGTTACCGGCAAGGGATCTGCCGATTTCACCGGCATAGACATCCAGAATATGATTCAGCACGCCTTCAAACTGCTCAAAGGAGGCAAAATCACCGGCGATCCCCAGCCCGCGCAATCCCTTGTCTTTGCCGCCGCGCAGCCGTTCAGGAACCGCATTCAGTTCCTTGGCGATATCGTTCAGCAGAATAATGAACTCTTGAATCGTCCGGTCAGCCGCACCGAGGCTGAAATGCCCGGAAGACTGCCATTGTCCGGTGAATTCGCCGAGGATGCTTTTGGCATGATTCACATTTCCGCTCTCCAAAACATTGCGGATAAGCGGCATCCGGCCAGTCAGAGAAGGGCTGTCCTTAACTGGTAGTTTAGTACCTGCACCGGCAGCAACAATGCCGCTCTTTAGATTCAGCAGATCAATGGCGTCCAGCGACGCTGTGGCGGTGTCATACGACTGTGCGATATCCATACAATCGCTATAAGGCTCTCCAATGCCTCCTGCACAGGCAATTCCGAACAACTCCTTCAAAGTCGAAGCAGCCTTTTTCATATGATGCAGGGACAGAAAGGCCGCATCCTGCCCGTAACCGCCCTTCATGGTAAAGATAGCGATAAATTCACGCTCTGCCCGGGGGCTGACGAAGCTGAACGCTTCAAAATCCCCGCCGCTGTTCTCATTAATGACATTCGTTACGGCAAAATGCATCAGATCCCGGTCCTCATGAAATCTACCCTTGCGGACCTGCTCCAGATTGAGCAGCCGGACAATCCCGACAGCAAAAAAATGGCCGGGTGTATCTGCACCGATCAGCGGCAAAAAGGCTTCATTGGACTGGTTCTTGAAGCTGCGCTCGATAATCGACAGATACATTTTCTCCTTCAGCTTCGGAATGGACATGTTCAGCGTGATGTTCTGGCTGATAAATTCGCTTTCTTTCTTGCGTTTCGCCTCCAGCAGGTCGACGGCCTTGTGCAGCGCACTGTTCAGATCAGTCCGGTTAACCGGCTTCAGCAAATAGTCGACAACCTTGGAACGGATGGCCTGCCGGGTATATTCGAAATCATTGTAGCCACTGATAACAATCAGCAGCAGATCCGGAAATTCATGCTCGGCGATTTGCAGCAGCTGGCTGCCATTCAGCTCCGGCATCTTCATATCGACAAGCGCGATATCTATTTTGTGCTGCCGCAGCATGGCCAGTCCAACGTTGCCGTCTGTAGCCTCCAGCACCTGATCTACCCCTAGTCCCTTCCAGTCCCCCAGAATGTTTATGGCTTCGCGCAGCGGCTCTTCATCATCTATGATCAGTACTTTATACATGTTGTCCCAGACCTCCCTGCGGTAATTGCATTTCCATTGCCGTTCCGTGCTCATTACTGCTGATCGCCAACCCCGCTTCTTCTCCATATAAGAGCTTCAGCCGTGTATTCAAATTTTTCAGCCCGATGCTTTCATTTCCGTCATCGGACAGGTCTCCTCCAAATTCCTCCCACTGGATCTGCAGCGAGCTCAGCACTTCCGCAAGCCGTTCCCCGCTAATGCCAGGCCCGTCATCCAGTACAGAAATCACATTGTAGGTTGGAGTAATCCGCGCCACAATCCTGATCGTGACTGTAGAGGATACCCTCTCCAGCGCATGCTTAATGCAGTTCTCCACCAGCGTCTGAATGGACAGCTTGGGAATACTCAGCTCCAGCAAGGTCTCGTCCCAATCGTAGACGATCTGCATCCGGCTCCCGAAACGGGCCTTCTGCAGCGCCAAATAGCGTTCAATATGCCTCAGCTCTTCCCTGGCCGCAACAACATCACGTCCGCTGATGCAGTAACGCAACGTCAAAGCCAGATTATCAACCATCTCAACGATATCGTCATTGTTGTTCTTCAATGCCTTCGTAGAAATCGCCTGAAGGGCATTGTATAAGAAATGCGGGTTAATCTCCGCCTCCAGCGCTTTGAGCACCGCGTTTTTCTCGACGATTTTCATTTTATAACGTTCATTGATCAGTTCATTGGTTTTCTCCACCATCTTATTGAAATGGCGCGACAGATACGCGATCTCATCGTTGCCCTCCACCTGTGCCTCGGCATCAAAGCTGCCGGTACTGAACCGCTTCATTTGCAGCGACAGATTTTTCAGCGGATTTGTGATCCTGTTGGAGATGAAGCTGACAAGGATCACCGAGACGATCAGAAACAGCAGGCCAATGAAGTAGTTTAATTTACGTGTCGTTGTCGCCGCTTCATAAATTTCTTTGTAGGGAATCGGCTTGATCAGCTTCCAGCCCTCTTTTTTATTAATGTCATAGATCACCAGATATTTTTGTTCATCAGCCGACCACGTAAGTCGTCCGCCTTGGGCTGGGGTCAGCTGGTCCAGCAGGCCTGCCGCTTCACTTTTGGCATAAAATTCACGGTCATCCACCACAAACGCCTCATTATCCGGGCTGACATACATCAAATGCTCTCCGCTGTTGAACGGAATGTCCTTCATGATCTCATCGGTGACGCTGGAGTTGAAGTACAAGGACAATACCGCCTGCGGTTCTCTGGACGCGATTGAACGGAGCAGCCTGTGGTAGCCCATGAAGCTTTTGTCTTTATTAATAGGATAGTCATCCTGTTCCGAAGTGTCCTGCACAAAGGATTGATAAGAACGGTTAAACGGGCTTGCCAGCGCACGCTTATACCAGGTGAGATTCTCAATCGGGGGGTGCTGGGCGACCCGGATTGTAATATTATAGTTCTCTTTGGTGACATAATAATACTTCTGCTCTTTGATCACGTAGAGGGTTATGGCCTCCAGGTCATTGCGTGAAAAATAGAGGTTCTTCAGGTAATCCTCCACATACATCTTGGAAGCATAATCTTCCGATTCGTGCATGATGGCGTAAGTAATCTCATCATAGGAGATTTGCGGCAGGGACAGCTGCTCGATCCCGTCAAGGTAACTCTCCAGATTACGGCCGACCAGCAGCAAGTTGTTGCTTGTGCTCGTTATTCTGCTGTTCACTGATTCCTTGCGCAGCATTCCATAGGAAATGAACGTCAGCGAGGTAACCACCAGGATAATAATGGTCGTGAACAGCAGAATCAGCTTATTCGCCAGACGGCGTGAAATCCGCTCCAGTAAAGGCTCAAACAGCTTATGCAGAATTGATCTAATGATGTGCGGCGGCCTCCTTTGCTTGCAGGGTTCAATACCGGAAATGGTGGCCTCCATAAAATGCCAGGACCCTTTTCTCCAGCTTCAGCATCTTTTTGGTGTTCTTTTCAGTTCACCTTTTTACCCCTAACTGTACTCTTAAATCCATTTTTGAGTATAGGGGTCTGCTCTATAATACACAATATAGACTAACCGGAATGGTTATGTGTGGCAAGCCAGGCACATTACTCCCACCCTATAAATACAAGAAGAGGTGCTTCCATGTTAAAAACACTCGGCAGAAAATGGCGTGAGAAAATAGAATTCGGAATTTTCACGCTTCCTGTTCTGATCTGTATCGCTGTAGCATTCTACATTCCTTTTGCCATGACCATCCGTTATTCGATGACCAAATGGAACGGGATATCCAAACACCCCAAATTTGTCGGACTGGATAACTTCAAGCAGATCTTCACCGGAGATACCAACTTCTCCGATTCGGCGTGGTTCACCATCAAATATGCGGTGCTCTACATCATACTTGTTAACGTGCTGGCCATCCTGCTGGCCGTGCTTCTGGACATGAAGCTGAAGACGACTTCCTGGCTGAGAGCGGCTTTCTTTATCCCTTATATCCTCAGTCTTGTTATCGTCGGCTTCATCTGGAAATTCATCTTCATGCAAGGCTTCAACTCCCTCGGAGAAAGTACAGGCTGGGGCATATTCGGCCTAAGCTGGCTAGGGACGCCGGGACTGGCCTTTATCTCGATCTTAGGAGTCTCCATATGGCAATCGGTCGGCTTCTATCTCGTCATCTATATTGCCGGTCTGCAATCTGTACCTGAAGACCTGAAGGAAGCAGCCACCGTGGACGGTGCCGGACCGCTGAGAAGATTCTTCAGCATCACCCTGCCGCTGCTTGCTCCATCCATCACCATTTCGGTATTTATGGCCCTGACCAACTCGATCAAGGTGTTCGACGTTATCCTGTCGCTGACCGGCGGCGGCCCTGGCGGAACTACCTACAGTATCGCTTATGATATTTACCGGGATACCTTCCAGAACAATCTGTACGGATATGGTACGGCAAAAGCGCTCATCCTCTTCCTGGCTGTGCTTGTCGTGACGATCATCCAGCTTACGTTCTTCAAGAGAAGAGAGGTTGAGGCATAATGAAAACAAACAACAGCAAAGCGGGCAAGATCATTCTGGAAGTTGTTCTGGTCCTCCTATCTCTTTTGTTCTTGTATCCGCTGTTCCTGACCGTAATCAACTCTCTGAAAAGCTTCAGTGAGGTCATGACTGACGTTATTGCCCTGCCGAAGAAGTTGACCTTCAGCAACTACTCCTATGTGTGGGAGTTCATCAATTATCCAAGATTGTTCCTGAACAATTTCATTATTACCGGCGTCGGCCTGCTGGGAATCGTGTTCATTTCGTCCATTGCGGCTTATAAGCTTGCACGGACAAAATCCAGATGGAGCGGAGTGATCTACTTCCTCTGCATCATGCCGATGCTCATTCCGTTCCAGTCGATCATGCTGACCGTACTGCAGACTGCCAAGAACCTGAACCTGTCCGAAAGCACTTGGGGACTGGGTCTGCTGTATTGGGGCTTCGGAGCTCCGCTGGCTGTATTTATCTATCACGGCTTCGTCAAAGGCATTCCGCTGGAAATCGATGAAAGCGCCACGATCGACGGGGCTTCCGGCTTCCGCCTGTTCTTCAGTGTAATCTTCCCGCTGCTGAAATCGGTAACGACGACCATCGTCATCATCGACGTCATGTGGATCTGGAATGACTTCCTGCTTCCGCTGCTTATGGTCAACGGCTCGCCGGATACGAAGACACTTACACTTGCAGCTTATACATTCGTGGGCCAATACACTTCGGACTGGCAATATGCGATGACGGCCATGGTAATGGCTGTACTGCCGTCCATCGTCGTATTCATCTTCCTGCAGAAGTATATTGTTAAAGGCGTTGTCGCCGGGGCAGTGAAGGGCTGATTTCAATACAGTGTTAAACTTCATATGACAAAAAAAGAGCATGTGATTAGCCATTAGGCTCGATCACATGCTCTTTATATTATTGAGGTCAAAGATCCTCTGTAACTGTACCGTCTGCCGCTATGACAGCATTGAACGACAGCTTGTTCATTCGCTTGATGGTCTCCTGATTATAGGCATTGCCCATAAAATTCGGCTGTCCGCCGATAATCTTAACCGGCGTAATTTTGCCGGTTACGCCGCTATCGCTGATTGTAAAGTTGACCAGCATCGAATGCAGGGTCTTCTCTCCGCCGCGCGTAGAACGGTTGAACACAAAATTGCCCAGCGAATAGTAGATCGGCTTATGCTTGTAATATTCGATCCCCATCAGGTTGTGGCTGTGCGCGCCAAGGATAATATCCGCACCGCAGTCGATCATTTGCTTCGCCAGCGTCCGGGCGTAGTCCTCGGGATAGTCCTTGAACTCCTGGTTCCAATGGATATACACAATGGTATAATCGTTGTCCTTAGCCGACTTCTTAATCGCACCCATCAGCGGCTCCGCAGTGTAGGCTGAAGCAGCTCCGGGATTGTTTTTCCCGGCATACCAGGAGGTGCCGGATAACACGCGGCTTGTGCCCAGCACAGCTATCCGTTTGCCTTTGACAGTCTTAATATACGGTTTGAAGGCTTCCTCAATATTGTTGCCTGCACCTGTATGGCCGATCTTGTGCCGGTCCAGATGCACCAACGTATCCAGCATGGCGTTCTGCCCGTAATCCAGGATATGGTTGTTGGCCACGGTCACGCCGTCAATTCCCGCATAGGTGAGTCCACCCAGTGTTTCCGGCTTGGAGCGGAAGGCAAAGTTCTTCTCGGCCGCCTTCCCTCTAACCGATACCGGCGTCTCCAGATTCGCAAACGCAAGATCCGCTTTCTGCAGGACCGGTGCCACTTTGGTGAATGGAAAATGAACCCCGTATTTTGCAATCTGCTCACCTACAAAACCGTCCAGCAGAATATCTCCGGCAAAAGCAAGTGTGATGTTCTCCTGCCCCCCTGCTCCTTTGCTAAATACAGCAGACGAGGGAACAAGCAGGCACAAAATAACTGTAATGATTGCCAATCTTTTCAATACTCTAGCCCCTTTTTATAAGATATTGTTCTACTATACTGAAAGCAGATTCTTAAAAGAAGGGTATAAAGTCCTGCTAGTTTTGCGCTTTTTTGAGCACAGCTCTGAAACAATTCAGTCCGCCCCACAAATCCGTTCGCACAGCATCCTCAGGAAGATTGAAATCCGTCTCCCCCCAATACTGGAATCCGGACTGCAGCAGCACGTCGTTCATCAGCGGCAGATTGACTGTAGGATAATCAAAGGTCAGTACCAGCAGGCCCTCTCCGTTCAGCGTTCTGTGGAACTCCTGCACCGCACGCACAGAATCCTCCAGCGACAGATGCTCCAGTACCGAGATGCAAAAAATCGTATCAAAGCTCTCATCGGCATACGGCAGCTTGGTGAGATCGGCCTGGGCCAGATGAAGACTTGTTGTCCGTCTCGCCCCCGCCTGCCGCGCCGCTTCGGCTCCGATATCTTCGGCAATGTTCTGGAGGATCGCTTCCTTTGACAGGATGCGGGCATCAAGATCACAGGCATAAACCTCGTCGCTGAATCCGGCGAGATAGAACTTCAGCGGATGGGAAATGCCGCAAGCGGCATCCAGCACCACATCATGGGGTGAAATAAAGTTTGTACACCACTCGTATTCATAAGGGCGGCTCCACCAGGATTCCGGCAGATCGTAAATCAGCTTCTCACGGCGTGCATCGGAATTTACAAAAAAACGGGAGACATACGGATGTGTCGGCATGGCCAGGACTCCTTTTAAGGGAATTTCGGTAGTGAGAGTATATTCAAGATTCCCCGTTTCATGCCACGCCTCACATCAGCACGTATAAGCAACAAAATTCCCCACAAAAAGACGGTGATCCTTATTAGGAATCACCGTCTTTTGAGCTTATGTGCACCCTATGAGCTTAAACTTAAACGTAATAAGAAAGCAGCTTGGGATCAATGCCATGTTTGCTGATCAGGTTGTCCAGCATCTTCGACCATTCCTGGTCCATCAAGCACAGCTTAGGATGACGCTCAAACCACGCCACCGACAGCTTCACTCCTTCTGCGAATGGAACCGTAGCCTCGTAATCCGGCACAAGCCGTTTGATTTTACTGTTGTCGAACACACTGCTTACCGCCTGGTCCCCGATCAGGCCATCCGCTGTGCCCGCCGGTGTATGGGCTGCGATGAAATCCGTGGAGATATGCACAACCTTCGGCTCTCTGCCTGCAGCCTCCCCAATGGCAGCATAAATCTGATTCCAGCTCAGCACTTCATCAGAAGTGATATGGACAGCCTCTCCAATGGCTTCAGCATGTCCCAGCAGGCCGACAAACCCTTTGGCAAAATCGGTATTGTGGGTCAGCGTCCAGAGTGAGGTTCCGTCCCCATGAATCACGAGGGGCTGGCCTTTGCGGATACGCTCTACCAGTGACCAGGGATGCTGCCAGCTCGTCAAAGCTGCAGGAATTGCTGTAACGCCATAAGTATGCGACGGACGGACAATCGTAACCGGGAAGCCGTTGCTGTGATGGGCTTCCAGCAGCAGTTCCTCACAGGCGATTTTATCGCGTGAATACTGCCAGTATGGATTGACAAGCGGCGTCTCTTCCGTGATCCGGTAATGCCGCTGCGGCTTCTGGTAAGCCGATGCCGAGCTGATAAAGACATATTGCTTCGTCTTGCCGGTAAACAGTTCGATGTCGAGCTGTACCTGCTCAGGAGTGAACGCGATCCAGTCTACCACAACATCAAATTCATACCCCTTCAGCACTTCACGGGCTTCCGCCCCCTTGCGGATATCTCCCTGGATCACCTTCGCACCTTCCGGCACGAATTCGCCCCGCTCTCCGCGATTAAACAGATACAGCTCTATCCCGCGCTGAACGGCCAGTCTGGAGACGGCCTCGCTGATTAATCCTGTCCCTCCGATAAATAATACCTTCATCTCTGTCTGCTCCTCTCTTTAGCCCAGAATTTCTTCAATCTTGGTCACAATATCCCCGGAGAGTTCTATGCCTGAGGCCAGAACATTCTCCTCAACCTGCTCCGGACGGCTTGCACCGACCAGCGCGCTTGCCACATTTGGCTGTCGCAGAATCCAGGCCAGCGCCAAATTGCCGACAGAAATGTCCAGTTCAGCCGCAACACCCTCAAGCAGACGCACTTTGGCAATCTTCTCATCCGTTATCCCTTTGCGCATCCAGTCCAGCTTAGCTGCCCGGCTATCCTCAGGAATATCAGAGACGGAGCTGTATTTCCCCGTCAGCAGACCTTGGGCCAGCGGGGAAAAGACAACCTGTCCGATTCCTTTGCGCTGGCCGAGCGGAATGATTTCTTTCTCAATATAACGTTCGAACATATTATAAATAGGCTGGTTAACAACGATATGATCCAGCAGGTAACGGTCGGCGACCGCGAGTGCTTCCGTCATTTGTGCTGCCGTCCATTCACTTACACCCACATAGAGCACCTTGCCCTGACGGACCAGATCATCCAGTGTCCGCAGTGTTTCTTCAATAGGAGTTTCCGGATCATAGCGATGGCAGTACATAATGTCCACATATTCGGCCCCAAGCCGTTTCAGACTGGCATGGCACTGCTCGGTAATATGCTTGCGGGACAATCCGCGGTCATTGGGCCCCTCCCCCATAACGCCGAAAACCTTGGTCGCCAGAACATAGGACTCGCGGGGAAATCCGCGTAAAGTTTCGCCCAGCACTTTCTCCGCCGCTCCTTTTTCATATACATTGGCCGTATCAAAAAAATTAACACCCAATCCGTAAGCGGTTTCAATGGCTTTAACGGCATTCTCACGTTCCACGTAACCGCCGTAAGTCAGCCAGCTTCCCAAGCTGATTTCACTGACCTTAAGCCCTGTTCCACCCAATCTGCGATACTTCATTTCACACTGCTCCTCTCCATAGATCCGGCTCTAATGGCTCCGGTTGTTTTGTACACAACTTTTATTCTAGATCAGTTCACCTGTAAATTCCATCCTATTTGAATAAAATAGAAATCGTATGGTAAAATTTAAAGGTCTATTTTACCAATATACGGCAATAAAATGATAGGAAGTGGAGACCAGATGGTTATGACAGAAAAAGAAAAATCACATTTAGGTTTATTGTACGATGCAAATTATGACAAGGAATTGATCGAAGAACGTTTATACGCTAAGGGAATGTGTTATGAATACAACCGGCTGCATCCGGCAAATACCGAAGGTAGAGAAGAAATCATCAGAAAACTTCTGGGAAGCACAGCAGAGCGGTTCCTGATCGAACAACCTTTTGTCTGCGACTATGGCTATAATATTGAGATCGGAGAAAATTTCTATATCAACCACAACAGTGTAATGCTCGATGGGGCGAAGATTACCTTCGGCGACAATGTATTCGTAGCGCCCAACTGCGGATTTTATACTGCAGGGCACGCACTTGACGTGGAACAGCGCAATCAAGGGCTGGAAGTTGCCTTTCCGATTGCAGTTGGAAACAACGTCTGGATTGGCGGCGGCGTAAGCGTCCTGCCGGGCGTGGCCATCGGTGACAACACGGTCATCGGCGCCGGAAGTGTCGTAACCAAGGACATTCCCTCCGGTGTGCTGGCAGCCGGCAATCCCTGCCGGGTCATCCGTGAAATTACGGAAGCAGACCGGGATAAATACCGGCGGGAATAGCCGTTAGAGTCCATTGGATATTGTGATCTTAAAAAAGCAGCCCTGGTGAGGGCTGCTTTTTTCTTTGGCTTGCTGGACAATAGCAAAAACTCAGGGTATATTATTTACAATACTTTTAATAACCAATATCGAAAGTGTCAAAGGTATGGAGGATGCACCCAATGAATCAGATCGCCAACAATTCCATTCGCGTCAAAAGGATAAATCAGGAACTGATCAAGGAAGCCTTAAAAGCGATGAAGCAAGGCACAAAGGCTGCGGTAGCCAGCGTTACAGGGTTAAGTATAGCGACCTGCGGAAACATCCTCAATGAGCTGGTCGAAACCGGCGAGGTTATTGAAACCGAACTGGAAGCTTCCAGCGGAGGACGCCCGGCAAGGCGTTTCCTGTACAATGCCGATTTCTCCTATATCGCCTGCATCTATGCCAAAACGGAGGACGGCTCGTTATCCTTAACCTTTGCGGTAACGAATTCAACCGGTGAACTTGTGGAAAAGGGTCTGCTGGAACCCGAGCTTATCGACGCGGCAAGCTTTGATCATCTGGTCGCAACGCTCACACAGAAATATAACAATATTAAGGCCGTTGGCATAGGTATTCCGGGTCTTGTACATCAAGGCGTTATTAATATATGTGATATCCATTCGTTAATCAATGTTCCGCTGGAATCACTGCTTAAGGAGAAGTACAACGTCGAGGTCACTGTTGAAAATGATATGAATCTCACCGCCTACGGATTCTACAACAAACAGTCCTATGATGAAGACAAAACCATCGTGGTGCTGACCTTTATCCGCGGCAGCTTTCCGGGCTCGGGGATTATAATTGACGGACATATTCACAAGGGAAATACCCGGTTTGCTGGCGAAGTTTCTTTTTTGCCCTTTGGAATTTCCCGGGAAGAGCAGTTCATCCGCTTGGGTGGGGATGACACCTTTCTCCCTTTGGCAGTGCATGCTGTAGCTTCATTGACCGCGGTTATTAATCCGAAGACCATTGCACTTACGGGAGAGCAATTCAGACAAGAAGATGTGCAGCACATTCTGGAAAGCTGTCTGGAGATCATCCCCGCAGAACATATGCCTCAGCTTATTCTGCTAGATGACCCTGATGATGATTACATGAACGGCCTTATTGCCATCACACTCGAAAGCATGACCTATTCTTTACAGCTTATAGAGAAACGCCGGTAATTCTGGCGGCAATCTTGCAGTAAAGATAATAAAGAACACTTCAGGAGGCCGAAATCATGGCGACAAACAAAGAAAACATGCTAGCGGGCAAGCTCTACCTTGCCGGAGGCGGGGATTTAGCCCGAGACCATAAGAAATCCAGAATGCTCACCCGTTTGTTCAACAACAGTACGGAAGAACAGTTAGGATATAGAGTGGAATTGCTCAAGGAATTATTCTGTTCTACAGGGGAATCCTTGTATATTGAACCCCCTTTCCGCTGCGATTATGGCTGCAACATCTCAATCGGCAATAACTTCTATGCAAATTATGACTGCATCATCATTGACGTGGCACCCGTAACCATCGGCAGCAATGTGTTATTTGGTCCAAGGGTAGGTGTATATACTGCCGGCCACCCCATTGATGCGGAGGTCCGCAATACCATGCTCGAATTTGGCAAACCGATTACCATTGGAAACAACGTGTGGGTCGGCGCAAATACAGTAATAAATCCCGGTGTAAACATCGGCAACAATGTGATCATCGGTTCCGGGGCCGTAGTCACCAAGGATATTCCCGATAATGTTATTGCTGTGGGCAACCCCTGCAAAGTGCTTAGAACCATTACCGATGAAGACAAACAGCATTGGGAAACTCTCAAAGACGAATATTATAGAGATATTGAGATTGATCAATAAGCAGCATTAGAATCCGCCGTTTTGGCGGATTTTTTTAAATATAAGAATTTATATGCTTCACGCTATAAATTATCCTTCTATTTCTCGCTGAAACGGATACCGTCCTTTTGAGGACGGCGAAGCCGTTTCCACTTGTAGTACGCCTAGTAATTTCTGCTCAAATTCAAAAAAATTAATAGTTTCGAAAAACCACTTGCTTTAAAAAAGTAATATGCTATAATAAACGCATAGAAGTTATTAGAAACTATAACTAAGAAATCACTCAGGAGGTAATTCAAATGACAAAGTTAAACATCGGTATTATACTCGGCAGCACTCGCCAAGGACGGGTAAGCCCGCAAGTAGGTGAATGGGTAAAAGGAATCGCAGACGCACGCGGAGATGCCAACTATGAGATCGTGGACATTGCTGATTTCAAATTGCCGCTGCTTGGTGAAAGTGATGATTACGCACCCGCTCAGGCTTGGGGAGCAAAGCTTGCCACACTCGACGGATTCGTATTTATTGCCCAGGAATATAATCACAGCCTTACGGGAGCACTCAAGAATGCACTGGATTCTGCCCGTGATGAATGGAACAATAAAGCTGCAGGTATCGTAAGTTATGGTTCTGCAGGCGGTGTACGCGCCGCTGAACACTTGCGTGGAATTCTCGGTGAACTGCAGGTTGCGGATGTCCGGGTACACCCGCTGTTGTCCTTGTTCACAGACTTCGAGAACGGTACAGTCTTCAAACCGGCTGATCTGCATACCGCAAATGTAAACGCGATGCTTGATCAAGTGCTGGCCTGGAGCGGAGCGCTAAAGACATTGCGTCAATAATAGTAGAACGGTATTTCGGGCCACTTCACACCGTGAAGTGGCTTTTTTGCGTTACTCCCTTTCCCCTCTCCTCATCTCCTGGTGCCCAGCGCTAAAGTTTTAAAAGATCATGAGCCTTGGACCGCCCTCCGGCTAACCGGACGATTAGCGACGCTGCTGCCAAAAATACAGTTACACCCGCAAGAATAATAATAAAAGAGTGGTCAAAGGCAGTACGGCCTGCCTCTTTCAATGCTTCTGCAGCCTGAGGAGGCAAGCCTTCTGCAACCAGCAGTGCTTCATCCAGACTGTCCTTCACAATCGCAGGCACCTTAAGGCCCGAAGGGATTTTCATAGACAGGGAATACACTAGCGCCGACATACTTCCGATGATAGCTATGCCCGATGCTCCCCCCATCTCATATGCAACCTCTTCAATGGACGCAGCCATCCCTGCTTTATGTGAAGGGGCATAGTTCATAATCGAATGAGAGGCTGCTGTCATACCTGCTCCCAATCCGGCACCCAATAAAGCCAGTCCAACAATTTGCCCGGCTATACCTGCATTAAACTGCGTTAAATAGATGCCCATCCCCAGACTGGCAATCAGCAGAGAGAGGCTCTTCAACCGGATAACATCAAAACGATGCATGACAGCCCCCGTTATCGGGCCGGCAATTAGAGCTGCAGCCGGGATGCTTATCGTGAACAACCCTGCTTGGAGCGGTGTCAGACCTTCCACCAATTGAAGACGCTGGGTCACAATATATTGGATCCCCATTTGTGCAAATGCACCAACCAGGGCAGTGATAAAACCAGTGGAGAATCTTGTGATTTTGAATAAAGAAAGATCAATTAGCGGACTGCTGCTTTTGTTCTGGCGGCGGATAAAGATAATCAGTGCCAGGGCACCGGCAACGGCCCCCATTATAGCGAATGTTATGGATCCGTCACGCCGCGCAAATTCTTTAATTGAATAGATAAGTCCCACCATAGCGATCATGATTTGGATCGAACCGATGAGGTCCCATTTCTTATCTTTATTGCCAGCATGTTGCGGAACATAAATTACTGTTAAGGCCAAGGCAATGATCGCAATCGGCAGGTTAATCAGAAACACGGAACCCCACCAGAAATGTTCCAGCAAAAGCCCGCCGACAATCGGACCAAGTCCTGCACCGCCGGAGGAAATGGAGCCCCAAATGCCGATTGCGAGTGCACGTTCACGATCATCCGTAAAGGTAACTCTGATAATGGACAATGTCGCAGGCATCATCATGGACGCTCCAACTGCAAGAAGAACCCGGGCTGCAACCAATACTAGAGGGACGGGGGAAAAGGCTGCGGTAAGTGAAGCAACAGAAAATACGAGCAACCCGAGGGTGAAAATTTTTTTATAACCCAAACGGTCCCCAAGTGTCCCCATCGCCGGAAGCAAACCCGCCATAACGAGAGAGTAACCATTGAGAATCCATAATTTTTCTGACGCAGACGCACCGAGATCATGCGTTAAGCTGGGCAATGCAGTATACAGGATGGTCATATCCATCACAATAAGCAAAAGTGCGCTTGATACGATAGCCAGAATCATCCAAAGTTTGAACTTAGACATGTTGTTCCTCCAATAATACAAAGTATATTTTACATTTCAAACGTTAAACTATAGGGTAACCCTATAGTCAAGCGATGATTTTCAGGATAAAATATTAAGCTATATAGATTGAACTTGAGAATTACATTTAGGGAAAAGTGGCGGAGGGGAATTTTAGAACTGGAGGAGCGATAGCGTCCGCCTGAAAGCTTTCCGTAGGAAAGCTCTCTTCGGAAGCATGGGCAAGGTTTGGATTTCTACCGCGATTCGCGGTTAAATTCAGGAAATCCAAACCTAACAACGGCCGGAAGTCCAAACATTCTCTGGAGTCACGGCCATTCCCAGAATAGAAGAATTATAAGTTCAATTTATATAACACATCTAGAATCGGATGGAGGAACTGCATATGCCGGAAAATCACAGTCAATACCTTACTACCAGCGAATTTGCCAAAACTTGCGGAGTCACCAAACATACCCTGTTTCATTATGATGAAATCGGGCTATTAAAACCGGAATATACCAACTCAAAGGGCTACCGTTATTATTCCATTCCGCAATCTTACACGCTTGATATTATAAATGTGCTGAAAAAGGCGGGAAGTTCACTTCAGGAGATCAAGGGATTCATGCAAAATCAGAACACCCCTTTGCTCCTGGAGCTGCTCAAACAGAAGCTGGATGTCCTGGAAGTCGAGCGGAATAAAATTAAAAGGATGCAAAGCCTGTTGAAAGGCGCTATTGAAATGACGGAGCAAGCTCAGGGGAAGGCAGACGATGGGCCGTCGATAGAGGAATGTGAAGAGGAGTATTTCATTGCCGTGCAATTACAACAGGGCGATGGTGATAAGGAGTTTGCACACAAATTAAGCGAACACCGGGAATATTGCGAGCATCACTTTATTGATTGCGAGTTCCCGATTTGGACCATTTTAGGCAAGGACCGCCTGGAGTCGGGAGATTATTATGCGGATTATATTGCCAATAGGCTCAAGACCCCGATTCCGGGGGAGCGGATGATCATCAAACCCAAAGGACGCTATGTCATCATGAATCATAGAGGATCGTATGAAACAATGCCCGTAACGTACTCAATTATAAATAAATATATAAGCAGCAAAGGAATGGCTATCTCCGGGAGTGCTTACTCAGTGGATCTCCTCAACTATTTGGCAGAAAAAAATCCGGACAACTATGTCATACAAATATCAGTTGAAGTTTCAGACAGCTAACCTGCACGGAACAGAAGGCGGAGCATTCCTGGGAATCCTCCGCTTTGGTTAGATAGGATCATGACCTTGTGATCTGCGTTGTCGGAATAATGCTGTATGCATATCTATTATCATATTGTAATGGAGCAGTTGTTGCCTTCCCCAATGATACGCGAATCGGCATCTCCTGGAGTTGTCTTAACGGCCCCTCTTCTCTTCCTCTTATAGCGGATGCTTCCTTCTCAGCGGATGGTTGTGCCGAAGGCCCATCACAAACTGTTACATGCAATCCGATTTGTCCATCTTCTGTAATTGAAACCGCCTGTGACATCTGTTCAACCGACTTCGGATCTATCGCTTTATTGATCTTTATGTCGTTTTCAAAATATTTCTCGATTTTATCTGCAATCCATTTCGCATATTCAGGATCTTTGTCCATCTTTTCCTGTGTGGCAGGATGTATAAAAACTACATGAAGACCTTTTTGTATTTTTTCAAGATCACGTTGCACCCATGGTTCATAGCCTGTCGCAGTCTGGGTGGTTGGTTTCCAGGTTTTTAAGGCCTCAGCATCTATATGATCTTCAAAAAGCTTTGAATCAGGAAAGTCCAGCCTGTTCCAATACGTAAATTGAGACGAATCCAACACATGATATTTTAAGTCAGGGTAAGTCTCTTGCAGACTCTGCTTCGCACTGATAAATGTATTTGTTTTTTCCACTTTTTGTTCAACGCCATTTAATAGGTTCTTGAAATCAGACACATTTGCTTTGCTATTGTTGAGATTATTATTGGTAATAAGCGGTCTGAAAGAATTCAATAACGCAACTCCCTGCATACCCATCACTCATCCTCCTCATTTTGAATAGGATACCATTTTTTTCAAAACCATGCTGTTAATTTTTGCAGACATCAGGCAACCCATTTACGAACCTAATAAAACCATGATTGAAACAGGCTGTTGACGGGCCTATAGATCACCATGACCAGAAGGAGCGGGCTTGGTACTTTGATTCTGTACAAGAAGCAGACAGTCGCACCAAGGCCCATGATCCAGAGCGTACCCCAGACCAGCAAATCCCGGGTCCTGCTTCCCCGCTTTAGCAAAGGCACATCGACGGCTATACAGACAGCCGCAATAGCCAGAAATAACAGCAACAGCATTTCGCTCACTCCTTGACATCGTCAATAAAAGATCTGTCTGTAATACCGATCCGGTTAATCGACATGGTGGCTTTGTAATGGACAGGCAGCGATTTCAGGTAATTGTCCCCCTTTGTCTGCTGCAGCCTGGCCCAAGCTTTAGGATTGGCACGGTAGATCATCTGTCCAAAGCCCATGACATCCACATTGTAGCGCTCGATAATTTGCTTGACGGTAGTTTCCATCCGCAGAATTATCCGCTCTTCCGATTTCCTTTCCAGTTGTCTAATCACACTCTCCGCCTCCAGGTTATCCTTGCTCTGGACTTCTTGCACATTGCCCTCCGCCTTTACATGAATATAAATATGCGGTTCACCGCCGACCATCTTCATTTTCCGTTTAGTGGTTGTCCGTATCGCTTCAATAACAATAGGCCGGCCGTCGTCCCCTATTACATTACCTGAGGTTTTGACAACGTTATCGGTGATGTAATTGTAGCCGATTGTCTCTTTATCACTTAACCACCCGACCATCCTGTCTTTCTTGAATACAGCTAAGCTACGGTATTGTAAATTGGCTTTAGGTACGCTCTGTTCCAGATTGCTCATCTTGTCGCCTTCGCTGGTATTGCCATCCACCTCCACTCCGGTCAACACCGGGTTAATTCCTTCATACAGCAGATCATCAACGAACTTGTTAAGGGAGACAGCAGTTGTTTTGGCTGATATCTTGTAGGATTTGTCCAGGGAACTAAACAATTTATTCGCCGGTATTTTATCAAGCGGGGTGAGAACCTTCAGCACTTCTTCGGCTGTGGTCCCTTTCGCGACCATGACAAAGTAATCATTCCGCGGCTCCCGGCTGCGCTTCAGTACATCAAGTGTCTCGGCGATCCCGGCCCGGGCTAGCTCCTCTCCGATCACCAGTACACGGATATGCCCTTTGTAGCTGGTTCTCGAACTGATGAGAGTGTATTGCCGGTCCGCTTCATAGATCGTGGGCACTGTGAAGCTGGATACAACCACTGGTACCCCGCCGCCGCCGCCCGCTCCTCCAGCTGTCTGTGAAGAAATCGAAGAAGGAATAACCACCTGCATCGTGACCTTGTAGCCGGATTCTGACTTATCCAGTCCCATTCCCAGCACAAAGGCTATTTCATTTAATTCCTTTCTTTCCCAGCAACCGCTAAGCAGCAGGGGAATGAGAAGGGCAAGCAGCAGCCGAAGGAGTTTACTTTTTATTGGGCTCATAAGCCGGTTCCTTCCCCTTGGAAGTGTCTTGACGGTTTAAATTCTGTACTTTCAAGTTAGCCGGCCTTGTCTTTAAAAGCGGCCAAGGAAGGCGGAAGATCGAATCCTTCAGATCTTTCGATTCGTATGGAGCGATTGGACTCATATAAGGCATGCCGAATGAACGAAGGCTTGCTAAATGCAGCACAATCAAAAACACGCCAAACAATATCCCGTACAATCCTATAAAACCAGCAAGCACGATAAATACAAAACGAATCATTCTTGCGGCAATGGCCATGCCCGACTCCGGTATGACAAAGCTGGAAATGGCCGTAATGGATACAATAATAACCATCGCCGATGAGATAAAACCCGCCGCAACAGCTGCCTGGCCAATGACCAGCGTACCGACGATAGAGATGGCCTGCCCTATATTCTTCGGTATTCTCACGCCCGCTTCCCGGAGAATCTCATACGTCAATTCCATAAGCAGCGCCTCCACGAAAGCCGGAACCGGGACGCTCTCCCGTTGTGCGGCAAGGCTTATGACCAGACTGGTAGGGATCATCTCCTGATGATACGTAGTAACCGCCACGTAAAAGGAGGGGGCAAGCATCGTAATAAAAAAAGAAAGAAAGCGAACAAACCGCAGCAAGGTACCAATATCGGACCGCTGATAATAATCTTCGGCAGATTGGAAAAAGGAGACAAAAAAGCAAGGCACCAACAGGACAAAAGGCGTTCCGTCCACAAGAATCGCCACTTTCCCTTCCAGAATTCCCGCCGCGATGGTATCCGGCCGGTCACTGTTATAGATTGTCGGGAAAGGCGTGGCAGTCTTATCCTGAATAAATTCTTCGATATATCCGCTCTCCAGAATGCTGTCTGTATCTATTTGGTCCAATCGGCGCTTTACCTCCAGCACCAGGTCAGGGCTTGCGATATTAGTGAGATACATAATGGACACGCTGGTCTGCGTCACCTTGCCGATCTGGAAGGTTTCGAGCCACAGGTGACTGTCTTTTATTTTTCTTCGGATCAATGACGTGTTCGTTCTCATATTCTCTGTGAACGCCTCCATCGGTCCCCTCACAACCGATTGCGAGCTGGGTTCACTTACACTCCGGTCATCCCACCCGGGAAGCCCGATCCGCAGGGCACTCGATATTCCGTCCACCAGCACCATCACATTGCCGGACATCAGCTGATACACAAATTGTCTCAGATCATCAGTAACAGATAGATCTCCTGCGATGAGGATACGTTTCTGCAGAAGCTCAAACTTCTGCCCGGCATCAAGATCCCGCAGCAGCTCGGGGGCACAGCCTTCCTGAAGGGAAAAAAGAATAGAGTTATGCAGCACCTGCGTGTCTATAAGACCATCTATATAGATCACTGCAATTTGCGTACATGGATCCAGCTGCAATTCTTTGATTATCAGATCGGTGCTTTTCCCGAGCAATTGGGATAGCTGCTTCTGATTATCCTCTAGCCGGTGTGACAATGGGCTCCTAAGGATATCCTCCATAACGTAACCTCCGTTTTTCGTGAACAAGCTGTCCTTAGTATGATGCGGAATTTGATAATTATCCCGATTCCACCTCTATTTTGTTTAGGGTGCATAATTATGGAAGGATATTGCATGCTAAGGAAAATGATATTGAAACGCTGAAGAGGGCTTGCAGCAGATACGGAGGAATCACATGGGACTTGAAAAGGACCAGATCAGTACCGCTCAAATGATAGTACTCGGGCTTTTTACTCTTATTGGGGACATGGCGCTTACATATCCTTCTGTAATGACAGCAGGAGCTCACGAAGATGCGTGGATCGCCGGCCTCATTAGTATTCCCTTGGGTCTCGCAACCCTAAAGCTGATGATAACTACAGCCAATATTGATCCTAATAAAACAATTATCGAGCTTTCACAACAAATTTTAGGAAAATGGGCAGGTGGAGCGGTAGCTCTGAGTTATTTATTCTTTTTTCTCATTGCTGCCTCTACCTATGTCAGGGAAATTGAAGATTTTATGTGCACACAGGTTTACGAGGCGACCCCCGGGGGAGTTATCCGCTTCATGGCCATTGTTCTGCTGGTGTATGGCTTAAGACTGGGTCTGGAAACGCTGGGGCGGGCGGCCCAGATTTTCCTCCCTTTCTTTACGGTTTTTCTGATTGGTATGCTCGCTCTGCTGATTCCCGATATGCGTATAGAGCAGATCTATCCGATTATGAATACACCGTTTCCTGACATGCTGCACACGGTTTTTTTCGGGGTGTTTTATCCGTTTGGGGAATTATGCGTATTCTTCATGGTGTATCCCTATGCCAAAAAACAAAGCAATACAAGCCGGAATATATTCATCGCCCTGCTCATCGGAGGGGTTGGACTAAACCTTATTTTGTTTCTTTCCCTGACGGTGTTGGGTGCTTATTTCTCCGAGCACAACTTCTATGCAGCCTATATTCTTGCCCAAAGAATCAACATTGGCAATTTTCTCCAGCGGCTGGAGGCTTTAATGGCTACCACATGGATTATTAGCACCTATTTCAAAACAGCGCTTTACTTCTACGCCTTTGTCTTAGGGACCGCCCAGCTGCTGAAGCTGAAATCATACCGTCCCCTAATTTTTCCGGTGGCATTTTTGCTTTACGGGCTGACCCATCTGATTGCAAAAGATATTATTTTCTACGTCAAAGAAGTCCCCGCCTCCTGGGTAGACTGGGACTTCACTTATTCCATCGTTTTCCCGCTGATGCTGCTCATTGTCTATCACATCAAAAAACGCATCTGAACCTACGCCCGTCCCGTACTGTAGCTCTCCTCCGGCCCAAGGCAGGTATAGGGCAGTGTGAAAGCAGACAGCACTAGCTTTTGCACAACCAGGCCGGCAGTGAGTCCGTAAAAACGAAGAGTGTGCACCCCTTGGGTCAGTGCATGACGGGTGACGGGCGTATGAATATTATCCATAACGGCGCGGCACCAAGGTTCATTGTCATGGTTTCCGCCTTCATAATCCGGCGGCAGGGCGTCTGCAATCACCGGAGTTTCGCCATCAAAACCTGCCGCATATTTCAATCCTCTGACCGGTGACAGATTGTTCGTCGGGGCAAGATAAGCGGTCAAGGTGTACTCCCCGTCCTGACGCACCAGAATCCGGTACTCGAGATATGGCGCATGCTCCGGCCCGGCAAAAGATGCTCCGTCCGGGAACATTTTGACTGAGGATAAAGAACGGCCATAGTTCTTGATAATCCTCCATTCAACTCCAGATTTCGAAACACGGCTTAGGGCATGCTCCGCCTCAATCGCCACGATATTATGAGCTTCAATAAAGGTTGCCGGCGGCACCTCCCGGAGGTCAAACCAGTCCAAGGATACCTCGATCCTAACCGTTCCTCCGACACCGGTGAGGGTAATTTCACCCGATTCCTTCCCCTTTGCTTTCTCCCAGTCCACACTTACCTGTATCGTCTTCCCTGTGTCCACCCACTCCTGCGTGCTATCCAGCCTGATCCAGTCCGCATTGCAGTCTGCCCTATACATGAAGCCCGCCGCTCCGCCATTGCTGATCGTAATCTCATACGTCTCTTGGTGCAGATTGCTGAATACCGGGAGATTAGCCGTACCCGTAACATATCCTTGCTCCGTTCCCTCTACATCAACGATCATTTGAGATTTCTGGCCAGGAATTATGGTGTGCACCGCCGGATACTTCCACCCTTCCGCATCCCAGTGGACATACCCGACATGAGCGGAACTCATCATCCCCTGCCATTTCCCTCCTGAAAGCCGGGTATTATAATAACGCTCCAGTTCCTTATCCCGCTCGATTGCTTCCGTTGTCAACTTCGCATAGGTATTGGCCAGAACACTGCCCCGCTCAGCGTACAGCTTGCTCAGTCCGGCATAGATGTGCATTTTGACCACATTGGCCGAAGCTACCGCAGGATAATAGACGAGCTGATAATAGGCATCTGTCTGCGAATCAGGGATCAACGCATTATAGGTATCGGCTGCGTTCTCAATTCCAAGCGCCAGCTGCAAAACTCTCTGTGCCTCGTGACCGTTCACAAGACTAAAGGTTGAAGTGCTGATAATTTCCGGTTTGCGCCGGCCGTTCATTCTAGTGTAATCCGATAACAACTGGCCGATTCCTTCTACACTTCCTGCCTCCAGAGAATGGCTGAATTGCTGCTCCACCCACCGTCTGGTATATTCGCCAGTCCGGTTGATTGCACGGCTCCCCCAAGCTTCAAAGTCATATGCCAAATCCAGAAAATAGGATATCGGCAATTCCATGGGCTTAAGGTCTCCTACATTAACGACCCATACTTCGCGGATGCCGTAATCGAACGCCATGGACATTTGCTCCCAGATCTTCTCCAGCGGAATGGTATTCACCCATTCATAGGAATGCGGACCGCCATGATAGTCAAAATGATAATACATGCCCCAGCCGGCACTGCGGTGCTGCTCGTGTACCGCGGGGATTTTCCGCAGATTGCCGAAGTTGTCGTCAGCCAGCAGAATCGTAACATCCTTCAGTACCTCCCAGTCCTTCAGTCCCTTTACCTCTGCAGTGCCGTACCAGTATTTCTCTACTTCCTTGTATACAGCGAGAATTTGCGGCGCATGGTCCAGATTATATTTCCGTAGTAAGTCTTTCTGGGTCAGGATGATGTCCTTAAGCAGTTCAATATTCTCCCGGTCAGAACCCTCCAGGGCGGAATCGGCCTCCCCCCGCATGCCGAGGGTGATCAGGTTATGAAAGCTCTTATTACGCTTGATTCCGTCTTCCCAG
This sequence comes from Paenibacillus sp. FSL M7-1046, assembly GCF_038007405.1. Lineage (NCBI taxonomy): Bacteria > Bacillati > Bacillota > Bacilli > Caryophanales > Paenibacillaceae > Paenibacillus > Paenibacillus sp. FSL M7-1046. Next base: position 7,614,967 of record NZ_JBBOXB010000001.1, read on the forward strand.
AAATCGGTGATCGCCTGTTTATTCCGGGCAAAATCCCACAGGTTGCTTGTTCCATACTGCTTGTATACCTTCTGCCATTCGCTGCCTGCCCGGAACAGAGGTTCATGATGGGAGGTTCCCATGATGATGCCGTATGCTTCAGCATGCCTGGCATTGGCGATCGGGCTGCTTTTGCCGTTCAGGCTGAATTCAGCGCTCCACATGGCCGGCCATAAATAATTCCCTTTCAGCCTGAGAATCAGCTCAAATACCTTATCGTAGAACTCTTCGTTGAAGTCGCCAAACGCCTGAGTCACCCAAGAGCCCAGGGAGGGCCAGTCGTCATTCAGAAATATCCCTCTGTATTTGACGGAGGGTTCCTTGGATGTGATATTGAGCTGTTCTGCAGAAAAATCCAGCAGCGGCTTCTTGTCCGGGACAACATCCCCCCAGTATACCCACGGGCTGACTCCAATCCTTTCGGAAATTGCATAGATGCCGTATATCGTGCCCCGCTTATCACTCCCGGCGATCACCAGCGCCTGATCTACTCCGGGAACCGGATGTTCCACCCTCTGAATCCGGTAGCATTCCCGCTTGCCCTGAATGGAGGATACGTCCAGAATCCCCTCTGCAATTAACGTATCAATGACATCATTGCTGCCAATCGATCCGGCAATAACAGCCATTCCAGCCAGGTGCTCCTTTTGTGTAAGGATGGAAGGCTCTGTACCCGTCACGAGATGTATATCCGCTGCAAATGACTTGGCTACCCGGCGTAATCCGTCATAATCCTCCCCCTTGGGATCTATGTAAATCTTGCCCGCGATTCCCTCTTTTACAAGCGTAAATTGCTTGACCGGCGAGGAACCAGGCTTTGTACGATTCGTTATCATTGCATTGTCGCTCCTTGTTTTTCTTGATTAATGTAGGTTCAGACAAAACTCTGCTTAGGCATATTATATAATTAAAGCGGTTTCAATCAACATGTACAAACTAAAGGACTTATTGTAATAACTATTGGGATTTATGAATATCGTTGAGCTCTCCCGGATTTCAAGTCTATAATGAAATTGTTCGAAAGCGCCTTCATACACATTGGAAAGTGAGGCTGGTTTAAAGTGGAAGACAATAGCAAGGTCCATTCTGCCGGTAGAAATGAAGGTCCTAAGGCACCCAAGGACCCGGCTCAGAAAAGAAGCGGATTTTTCGTGCTGTTTGAAACAGCTATTGAGGCGACAGCGCGGACTCAGGGCAGGCCTTCACAGGAAATTTATCTCGAAGGCAACTATCTGATAGATAAGGCCAAATATATAGGTGGGGTCACAGATGAGAAAATTCTGGGTCTTTTGGGGAGCTGGACTGGATTTCGCCGTCTGGTTCATAGTATCGGGGTGTCCGTAAAGACAGCCAGGGCAGATGCGGAGGTGTCTTTCCATCTCCAGAACTGGGGCAAAACGAGTAAATATGAGACAGGCACCCGGCTGGTTGTTCCCTGCCCAAGCGACGGAACCGAAATCATGCTCAAGCTAGAGGATTACACATGGTCCGAGGATGATGAGTCTCCCGGAAAATTCGCCTTCGAATTCAGCCGGGAGGGCGAGCTGGCGACGGTTAGTATCATTTTCTATCTGAATGACGGTTATGCCGTGCCTGAACTTAGCACTGAACCTCAAGTTTCGTTCGGCTCGAATGAATACAGGGACATGATCGCAAAATCCTTGATGCATTCAGGCAATAATACAAGATTGAAGACAGCGATAGCAAAAGCAGTGAAAGGCGAGGACGTCACGATCGCCTACATCGGAGGTTCCATCACTCAAGGTGCGGGGGCCAAGCCTATACATACCGGGTGTTATGCCTATCAATCCTATTTAAGATTTAAGGAACTATTCGGCAAGGACGGCGGAGAGAACATTCATTATGTGAAGGCCGGAGTAGGCGGAACGCCATCGGAGCTTGGGGTCATCCGCTATGAAAGAGATATTCTCAGGGACGGTGCCGTTACACCGGACATCGTAGTGGTGGAATTCGCGGTAAACGACGAGGGCGATGAAACAAAGGGCAACTGCTTTGAAAGCCTCTGCCTGAAGATCCTTTCCGCGAGCAACCAGCCGGCGGTTATCCTGCTGTTCAGTGTTTTTGTGAATGACTGGAACCTCCAGGAACGGCTCTCCCCCGTAGGCATGCACTATCATCTCCCTATGGTCAGTGTAAAGAACGCAGTGACAGAACAGTTCCGTCTGAGCAAGGCTGAAGGTAATATCATATCGAAAAGGCAATTTTTCTATGATATCTATCATCCCACTAACGAGGGTCACCGGGTAATGGCGGATTGCCTCACCTTCTTATTCTCCGAGACCTATAAATCGCTTACGACCGGCGGGGATATCATACTGAATAAACCGCCAGTTCTGGGGAATGATTTTGCCTGCACCCGGCTGCTGGACCGCAAGAGCCATATAGGCGCTGCCAGCATTGAAGCAGGCGGTTTTTCGGGAAGCGATACGGAATTGCAGATGGTGGAAATGGACGCGAACCCTTACGGGACCCCAGAATTTCCGCATAACTGGATGCATGAGGCTGCTTCGGGGCAGGACAGCTTCAAGCTGACGATAACAAGCAAAAACCTTATCCTGGTATACAAGGATTCAGGCAGTCCCGAGTTTGGAAAAGCGGACATTCTCGTCGATGGCAAACTGGTGGTCACTGCTGATCCGCATGAGAACAACTGGACACACTGCAACCCGGTTATCCTGTACCAGAATGAGCTTAACTTGGAGCATGTGATAGAAATAAGAATGGCCGCTGGTGATGAGGACAAATGCTTCACGATCCTGGGCTTCGGCTATAACGTATAAGAGCTACATATCTGTACAACCCATCAAGACAAATATCAAAAAGAATCAAACAACCCGAATAAGGCGCTGTTTGATTCTTTTTTATAGTCCTCGTACAAATCAGCCAGCGGGTCATTACCGATCAATAAAAAACGGCCTCAACCATGACATCAATCAAGTCGTTGCTGTTCATTTTCAATGTATGCAATAAACCGCTTGGCAGTTGGAGAAATATGACGATCCTCTCTCCACTTTAAGCCTATTTCCCAATACCATCCCTCATCAGTAATCGGAATCCAAACAAGTTCATCCAACATCAATCCCATAGTCTTAGGCAGGACAGATACACCGAGATTTGACTTAATAAATCCGGCTACTGTGATTAAGTCCTCGGCTTCATACGCCGAATCAAGGACAAAACCAGTATGCTGGAAACGTGACATAATCGTCGCTTTTAATCCGCAGTTGTTTTTCAAACCAATGAATGGTTCGCCCGACAGCTCTGCCAAACTCAAAGCTGGACGATTCGCTAAATGATGCTGGGAGGATACAACAATAAACAACGGTATATTTTGCATAACCACCCATTTATGATTGTCTAAAGTAGATTCCTTCGATGTAATCATAAGATCCGAGTGTCCTTGTTCCAAATGATCATCTATATCTCCAAGATTTCCTTGTGTCAATTCAAAGCGGACTTTGGGATAGTCTAATTGATAGCTTCGGACTAAATGGGGAATTAAGTCAACGCCAAGAATATTGAGATAAGATAAAGTAATAACCCCCGTATCCGGGTTAGACCATTCTTCGATTTCTTTTACGCCGTTTTCAATATTTTGCAATGCTTTGCCGACCCATTTAGAGAACATTGCGCCATTACGGTTCAGCTTCACATTTCGCCCATTGCGCTCAAACAAGGGAGCGCCGATTTCGTTCTCAAGTTTGGCAATCGCATGACTTAGGGCTGGCTGGGTAATGCCGAGTGCCTTTGAAGCCATCGTCATGTGTTCTAACCGTGCAACAGTCATAAAGTACTCTAATTGTGTAAGCTCCATAACATGACCTTCTTTATATTAATATTATTCATAAGTTTTATGAATATAATAAATTGGACGTTATAAAAGAGTCAAGTGTAATATTATATCCAGCTCCTCTTGAACATTACATAAAGGTTTAAGGGACAGAGCGCAGAACACACCGATTCAGTTATTCATAATAAGGAGGTATAGATATGAGTAGATCATTTGAGTACTCGGCAACAGAATTTAAAGGCAAGAAAGTGCTTGTAACGGGCGGAACAAAAGGAATGGGACAAGCTGTTGTGAATAGACTTGCAAGCAGCGGAGCAACAGTCCTGACAACGGCCCGTTCCGTTTCTGCTGACATGGCACATTCGGTTAAATTCGTTCAAGCTGATCTTGTGTCACCTGAAGGGGTAGAGCAAGTGATTACAGCAGTGAAAGAACAGCTTGGCGGTATCGATATTATTGTCCATTGTGTAGGCGGATCAACTACTCCGCCAGGTGGCGCTCTTGTTCTTAGCGATGACGATTGGCTGCAGGCTTTAAATTGGAATCTTCTGGCCGCAGTCCGGCTTGATCGCGGCCTTATTCCATTAATGTTGGAAAATAAATCAGGTGTTATTCTTCATTTCACCTCAATCCAAAGGAGATTGCCCCTTTATGAAACTACATTAGCTTATGCAGCAGCTAAAGCTGCTCTCGCTAATTACAGCAAGGGACTTTCTAATGAATTTTCTCCCCGTGGCATTCGGATTAATTCATTGTCTCCTGGTTTTATTCAAACTGAGGCAGCAGATGCGTTAATTGATCGGATGCAAACTACAACAGGAAGCAGAGAAAGTGCGCTCCAGCAGCTTATGGATTCGCTCGGAGGAATTCCAATTGGCAGGCCGGGATTACCTGAAGAAGTCGCTGAGCTGGTTGCATTTTTGGTTTCTGACCGTGCAGCATCCATTACAGGAAGCGAATATGTCATTGATGGCGGTACCATTCCGACAGTTTAATTGTTCAAACTAAATAAGGGGGAGAAATAATGGAAATCGATCAAATCCCTGCTGCGATCAGTAAATTTATTGATGCATCGAATAAGCCCGATCCGGAAGCATTTGTAAACTGCTTTTCAGAAGATGCCGTTGTGTTGGATGAAGGAAAAAAGCGGATTGGCCAAAAAGCGATTAAAAAATGGAGTGATCAATACCATTTTGGAGCAAACGTAACATTAGAGCCAAAAGCAGTAAAAGAAAATAAGGATGCGGTTGTTGTAACATGCAAGTTGGATGGAACTTATGACAAAACAGGTTTACCCGATCCGTTATTGCTGGAATATCACTTCAGCATTGTAGATGATAAAATTGTGAGCTTATCCATTTTCTAAGATATTACAAAAGAGATTAAAGAGGACAATCGGATAGAGGTGTACTCCCGGTTTCACCGTTGGGAAAAAGCAGTCCCAGCCATTGGTATGTAGCCAGGGCTTTCTCTTCGGCAGCGATGTCTTCATAGAGGCCGGCCAGCGGATCGCCCTGATACAACCAACAAAACGAGCAACCCGGCTTGGGCTGCTCGTTTTATTCAGCTTATTTACATAAGCCTTAGTCGTTAAACTCTACAATGAGAAATTGAACTGCTTCTTAAGGTGCAAGGACCTTATCCAAGAGACGGATGATCATCACTACTGATTCGGCGCGGGAAGCAGCTTCGTTCGGTTTGAAGACTCCGTTGCCTTTACCCGATAGGATACCTGCATTAGCGAAGGCATTGATTTGCTCTGCTGCCCAGTTCGTAGAAACGTCGGAAAATTGCGTCGATGTGCTGGTAACATAGTTCGTAAGACGAGCCAGCATGGTCACGATTTCCGCACGGGTTATCTCCTGCTTGGGATGGAATGAACCATCGGAGTAGCCCATAATCACTCCATTCTCTTGAAGCGCAACAATCGCCTCCGAAGCCCAATGCCCTTGCGTATCGGAGAATCCGGTCCCCCCCGAAGCTGTCAGACCAAAAGCTTTTACAAGCATTGCAGCAAACTCAGCGCGCGTTACTTTGGCGTCAGGACGGTATGAACCATCCGCATAGCCAGTTACGATCCCCATCAGGGCCGCACGTTCAACGAACGATGCACTCCACAGAGCTGCAGGTACGTCCGGGAATTTAACAACAGAAGCTGTTCGCTCTTTCGCCACTATAGCTTTAACCTTATCTAAGTCTACTCTGTCGTTGAACACAGGTTTCACTCCGTTTGGCTTCGCAGGCTCTACAGTTACAGCTGGTGTTGCTGTCGGCGTTGATGTTGGTGTTGGCGTTGCTGTCGGCGTTGCTGCCGGTGTTGGCGTTGCTGCCGGTGTTGCTGCCGGTGTCGTGCCTCCATTGTTGTTGCCTGTGGCCGCCGTTACCGAAACCGAAATCTCCTTCTTGATTCCCCCAAAAGATATTACGATCGAGGCCGTCCCCGTGCCAGCCGCTGTCACTACCCCTGTTTCACTCACAGTAGCAACAGAAGTCGCGCTCGATACATAATTCGCATCCAAGGTCTTAAGGACAGTAGAAAGATCTGAATACTTTGCCGTCACCGACAAGGCTTGCGTTTGACCTGCTTTCAAGGAGAGCGAAGCAGGTGTTACAGCCAGATCAACCAAGGTCAGAATTGGAACCTCAGTAACCACAATTGGAATCGCAATTGATTTGCCGCCGAACGAAGCCGTGATCGTTACTCCTTTACCTGCTACAACGCCCGTAATGACACCTTCACCCGATACCGAGGCAATGGCAGGGTCCGAAGTCGTCCAAATGACCTGATCCGTTACAACTGTATTCACTGCATTGTCATATACTGCCGTGATAACAGAAGCAGCTGTCTGACCCGCTTGCAATGTGTGAGTGCCTGGATCGGCAGTCAGCTTAAGCAGAACAGGAACCGTACCTTCGGTCTGAACGGTTACAGAAATATTAACTGGCGACATATTGGCGTAACTCGCCTGGATTGTAGCCCCGCCAATTCCGACAGCGTGAATGATGCCTTTGGCATCTACCGTAGCTACACTCTCATTCGAAGAAGTCCATGTTGCTTGATTCGTGACATCGACAGCGGAGTTATCGCTATAGGTAGCGGTAAGTACAGTCCCGCGCTCGTCACCGACCTTTAACGTCAATTGGGCCGGTGATACTGCCACGGAAGTCACCTTTAGCTCATCCTTCTTCTCAATCGTGTAGTTGTCGATCAATTCTTCGCTTTCCGTAGTACGAGCTTGAATTATGATTTTATCATGGCTAACTTGAATTGCAGAGTATACCGGAACATCATCGTCAAACATGAAATTCAGATACTCATATTTTGTTCCATCGTAGAACTTCCAGCCAGATGCGCCTCCGTCCAAATAGACAGTCCCCTGCTCTCCGTTCAACAATGGCTTCCCTTCACTCATTGGATAGGTGCGCGCGTACACGTGGTCGTGGCCTTCCAGCACCAAGTCTACTTTCAATTCTTCCAGAATAGGGGCAAAATATGTTTGTGTATATTCGATCATATTTCCGCGTCCATCTTCGGTATGATAAGCAGGCTTATGGAACATAACAATCTTCCATTTTTTATTACTTTTTTGAATATCCTCACGAAGCCATGCTGCTTGCTTGTCCATGGTTACTTCGTCTGCTTCGGAGTTCAGCACAATGAAATGCACCTCGCCTGAATCGAACGAATATGCATACTCCTTCTGGATCTCAGGCCCATTATTTGGAAGATCCAATCCCTTGGCAAAAATATCTTTGCCTTCCCCTTTAACATCATGATTCCCCATTGTGTAACCAGAAGGAATAGAGGATGCGTAGATCGATGAAGCTTCCCAGAACTGGTTCCACTCATTCAAGATCGACCCATCGTCAACCATATCGCCGCCATGCATAATGAACTGGGTATCCGGATAATTAGTTAAAGCATTGCTGATCAATTGTTGATAAATTGCAAGCCCATTATCACCTTTGGTATGCGAATCGGTTACAAACACAAAAGAAACGGGATGATCCGGTACTGCCTTCAATGTCTTGTAATCGTACCATGTACTCCAATGTCCTTCGTAGCCAACTCTGTAATGATAATCCGTACCTGACTCGAGGCCAGTAACCAATGATTTATGGAACTTAATTTCGCCCAGAGGCCCACCTGCGACCTCATGAATGACCTCCACATCAGAAAGCGCAAGCTGCTCTGCCGCTTTTTCCGGTGCATTACTCAAGTCACTATTAACCAAATCGCTATCTTTCACATATTGGATAGAAGTTTGTTGAACTCTAGGTGCCGTCTGCCACCCTACGCTCATCATCGTACTCATATCTTCGGTAACAAAGGTTTGTACATATTTCGGATCGTCCCCACCAAACTGAGAAACAACCGTCATGCTGATACTCTCGCTGGTACCGCCATCCTTGACCGCTTGCACTTTCCAGGTGCCTATTGCAAGGTTAGCTAGTGACGTATGGATCTCTCCCCTGGCATCCGTCAAGCCCAACCCTTCGGTAAGATCCTTCTGCTGTACATCAGCGGATGGTATGTAACCGGTCTTGGTTCCATCTGGCATATACACTTTTACAAATCCGGTTGTACTTCCTGTTGCGGCGAAAAATTGCCCGTTTTTCTCTGCCGCCAGTAACACTGCGGACGAACTATCAGCGCTCGTATATATATTGGAACCCTCAGCTGTTACGGTCACATAAGTCTGAGGGCCGTTTGTATCGGTAAAATCAATTTCCGCTCCTTCTACCGGATCTCCTGCGTGAGTTGTGACGGTGATTATATTCTGTGTTTGCAGGCCTGATCCCTTAACTTTTAGAGTGTACGGAAACCCGATCTTATAATTAACCGGTGAGGCAAAGGAATTCACCGAAGGGCCGCCGTCATACCCAAAGCCGCCCCCCACCATAGCAATATGCTTATACGTCTCGCCACGTTCTATCTTCGCGGATCTATTCACGTCGAAATCGATGATTGCCAGCGCATCCGCATGGTCGCCTTGCAGTCCCTCTGCACTAAATTCAACATAACCGCCTGCATTATCGATGGTAGTCTGCACATTGCTTAAATCGGAACGTGCGTTAATAGCATTCGCTTGCAGCGTCTCTGGATCGAACTTGATCTTAGCATGCACGTGCTTGGCTTCGCCTACATCCTTCGCCTCGAGCTTCAACCGGTAGGTCTCGTTGCTGACAGCTTCCGCTGGAGCTTCTAATGTAAACATGGCGCCATGCTCAATATTAAAAGCATACTCTGCTGCTGCCGGATTGCCGGCCAGATCTTTAACTTCTGCCAGCACTTGATGATAGCCGCCGCCGAGCGGTATAGCCGGGTGATAGGTTATCACCTTATTATTCAGATCATATGTATAGGCCGCCGGTGCAACAGACTGACCATCTACAGTTAACCGGATCGAGTCGGGATCGATACCCGACTTAACATCATCCGCTGACAGGATAATGTCGGAGACGGGGGCGTTCAAGGTTTGATTGGGAGTAGGTGTAGTTGGACTTAATACAGGAACATCCATATCTTCATCCACCGGTTCATCATAAATGAGCCTGACGTCGTCAATCCAAACCGAGCCTTTATTCTTTTTGCTCATTTGTCTTTCTTTCATCTGGAAGTAGAACGCCAGGGTACCCGGCAGAGTCAAATCAGCCCCTATTTCAGCCTCTACATACTTCCAGCCGCTCCAGTCTATACCTACCTCTTCACTCCTAATCTCATACGTTTTGGATTTTCCAGTGGATGAAACGTAGAACTTAGAGGTTAGACCATGTCCTTCGTTATTGGCGTATACCCACATCCCGATTTTTTTGGGAACTCTGTTTGTTAACGCCAACTGAGTTGCAGGCCCTACCGCAACTTGGGATGGATTATCTGTTACACCAATGAAGTCATAATCAATCCGTAAGGACTTTGCCCCGTTACGAACGTATTTCGGATTCGTTTCAAGCGCCATACTGCCGCTATGAATGCGTGCACTGTCAAAGGCTAAGTCAGCTAAGTTAACCTTTTCGAAATCTTCTGCCATGACGATACCGCTAGGCTCCGCTGCATCTCCATAGACGGTCGATGACGATGAAAGGGAGGGTGGAATGAACGGGAGCAGAACCGTCACTGCCAATATCCCGCTCAATACTCTCTTTACAAATGGATGATGATAACTCACTAACTTTCACGCTCCTTGTTGTCTGTTCTTGTTAACTTCGAAACCTCTTTATAAAAATTAAAATTTTAAAGAACAAGTTATTACAGCATAACGCGGCAACATGTTCGTAAGATCATCGCAATGTAAGCAATAAAAAAATTTCAGAACATGAAAAAAGAGCCGCAGAACTATCTCTGGGCTCTTTCTCCTCAGCGGCGATGTCTTCATAGAGATCGGCCAGCGGATCACCTTTGACGGCAATATAGGCCGGGCGCTCTCTTCGGCGCTGATGTCATTATCGAACAGATATTTTTTTATGAAAATCCTCATCCAATAACATTATTTCAGCCTTCCTGCTGACAGCCTGGTTTCCAAGCTTAACATCAATGATAAACTCATCGCCCAGCATCTGGCGGTATTGGGATATAATATCTTCTACAGGCAATTCACCCATTAACTTCGTTTCAGGCGGAATTACCGGAATTCCGGCTTGCGCTACCAGATGAATATTTTGTTTAATATCTGCGGCAATCTTACTTAGAGTATTCTCGTTTCTTGCTGTCTCTATATCCACCATTCCGTCGTTCGTATAGAGATGCTTGTTCACTACAGCGAGCGCAGCATGCGAAACATGGAATGCTTGAATGTCTTTTTGTATTTCATAAGGCAAATCAACTGTTTCAAATATTTGGGCAAGCCTCGTCACTCTTTCAGTCAATTGTCCATTTATTTCACCAAAAAAAGTTTTGGAACCGAATTGGGCGTATAGAACACCGTCTTTGATGTCTCCACCTGCACCCGGGAATCCTGGAAGTAAACGATCACCCACGATTTCAAGCCAGCGGTCGTATCCCACGGTGTTGCTCAAGGTGATTATTGTTTTGCTCTGATTATTCTTGATCGCAGACAGGGCAGATTCTGCCTGATCATAGCGCACAGGAACAAAGATGAAATCGTAGGTATCGTCGCTCGCAAGCTTTTCTATCATCTTGATAGATATTTGCTGTATCGTCTCATTATCGTTATATCGCAGCCCATCCGTTTTAAGCGAATCCAACCTCTTTCCCCGGGCAAGCAATGTGACGTCCAGTCCTGACTGTGCAAATCTGAGTGCGTATAAACTGCCAATCACACCGGCGCCAACTATCAAAAGTCTATTTTGTTTGATGTTCAATACTATCCTTCCTTTCAGCTAACTATCACAGTTTGTTTAAGCAACACCTGTCTGATACGATAATAGTAGGGTACTATTACGATTTCAATCAGCAGAGTAAAGAAAAAGTTGCATAGACAACACATTTAGATATCTGATGTTTACATAGGGAGGTATTGATACGGCAAATCAGGAAGATCCAAGAGTTTTACGCACACGACAGTTAATTAGGGAAGCATTCAGAGATTTGTTGCGGTATAAAGGATTTAATGCAATTACCATAAAAGATATAGCACAGAGAGCTACCATTAACCGTGCCACCTTCTATGCCCACTATGAAGATAAATACGCTTTGCTGGAGAAAATTACAGAACAGGCTTTTCAAGAGTTGATTCCTGAGCAAGTGGTGAAAGCGCAGGAGTTCACGGATGAAATATGTACAGAGTTGATCTTGCTGACACATAACTACATCGTAGATTTTTATCAGGTATGCAGAATGGACTCCAAATCTATTGATACACTTGTTCATGAAAAGGTAAAAAAGATGCTGCAGCAAATGATCGAAAGCATAATTTTGAACGGTGATAATCAGCGTATGGCAGACCGCAATCATACTAAGGTCATTTCGGCTATGACAGGTTCAGCGATCTATAGTGCTGCGTATTACTGGTTTATAAGCGGGGAAAAAGATCGAACCGATCTACTTGTAGATACTGTCCGCTCTTACGTGATGAACGGTTTAAGGCTCTAATCGAAACTGCATTGAGTTGTTACCAGAATAAAAGAGCCGCAGAACTATCTCTGGGCTCTTTCTTCTCAAACCGAGTGCTTACTACATCGTTTCAGCTGATCAAAACACCTTCTTCTTCCCCCGCTCATCAATCAATATCTGCACCGACTCCTTGAACCGGATTGCATGAATAATCTCCCGCTCCCGCAGGAATTTCAGGCTGTCCTGCAGATCCACGTCATCAGTCATATCAATCAGCCATTGGTATGTAGCCCGGGCTTTCTCCTCAGCGGCGATGTCTTCATAGAGATCGGCCAGCGGATCGCCTTTGGCTGCGATATAGGTCGTGGTGAACGGGACACCCGCCGCATTGTTGTAGAACAAGGCGTGGTCGCGTGTCGCATAATTCGGGCCAAGGCCTGCCGCTTCCAGCTCACAGATAGAAGCGTCCTTGGTCAGCTTGTAGATCATGGTGGCAATCATCTCAAGATGGGCAAACTCCTCCGTTGAAATATCCGTGAGTACGCCGATAACCTTATCGGGAATCGCATATCTCTGATTCATGTAACGAAGCGCTGCCGCCAGCTCCCCGTCCGCGCCTCCATATTGCTCCATCAAATACCGCGCCATCCTCACATCGCATTTGCCGACACGTACCGGGTACTGCAGTTTTTTTTCATATATCCACATTCGGGAACGAACCCTCCTTATAGTTTTATTCGCCTAGCCGCTTCGCCGGGGCCAGCGTGCCGCTATACCTGCCAGGGCCAAGGGCTCTGGCTCCATTCCCAAGGACATTTGGAGTAGGCGCGGCCAAAGTTCTGCAGCGGGCCGTACAGCTCCTGAAATTGATTAGCCAGCCGGGTGCGCTCCTGAGTCAGCTGATTGAACTGTTCAATCGCTCTTAAGTCCTCGGGATGGGTATCCAGATACAGGTTAAGCTCCACCAGGGCAAAATCCAGAACCTGCAGCTGCTCCAGCAATTCATAGTAACGGGGCTCGCAAGGATTTGCTTCCATCGTCCTAAATTCCTCCTTTGCCGGCTTTGGATTCATACGGGCTGAACAGAGCGGGCCAAAGTGTCCCCGCCCTCAGTGCTTCAGGTAACGGAAACTGCGGCAATCCCGGGGGCTGAAAAGCAATAAATTGGTTAGGCGGCACAACATACGTTTTGAACGGCACCGGCGGACAAGGGTCAAATGGTCCCCTATACGGGGTCCATACACGTTCCTCGGAGTTCAATAGATACACCCTCCTTAAAGTTTTGTTAGCAAATACTTCCTTGATTCAGCTTCGTACAAACCACGCTTCGAAGGATTTGCTTGATTTACCTTTCTTCTGAACACACATCTCTTCGTAACTAATTTATGACTGGCTGGGGTGGAATCAGAACGCCCACGCAAAAAAACCGCACCTTTTACAAAGAGAAGGAATTCTCCATGTAAAGATACGGTTTGTAAACTGTCCGGCTGCATTGAACCGGCAATATTGTAAAAGCTTATTCCTTTTTTTCATCCGTCCCGGTATCGTCCTCTTCACTTACAACCGGCTTTTCCCGGTGGATATTGATTCTTGTAATCCGCAGCCGGGTGGATTCTTCTACTTCAAAGGTGACATCGCCCACAACAATCCGCTTACCCTTGGACGGATTGCCTTCCAGCTCTTTGAACAGCCAGCCGCCGATGGAGTCGACCTCATCATCCTCAATAATCACACCCGTAAGATCGTTGACATCCTCAATCAGCATCCGGCCCTCAACTGAGATATAATCTCCATTGCGCTCGACGCTCGGACGTTCATCCTCGAACTCATCATGCAGATCGCCGACAATTTCTTCAAGAATCTCCTCAGCGGTCAGAAGTCCGGCTGTACCGCCGTATTCATCAACAACCAGCGTAAGCTGGGCTTTGTTCTTCTGCATCAGGCGCAGTGCATGGCTGATCTCCATCGACTCTGGTACATTCAGAATCGGGCGGACCAGCGAAGCCAGATCATTCTGCTGCTCTAATGGTGCGAACAACAGGTCGGTAATGTGGATGAAGCCGATAATCCGGTCCTTATCCTCGTTGGCAACCGGATAACGCGAATGTTTCGTCTCCGTAATGATCCGCATATTCTCTTCCAGTGTAAGATTGCTATAGAGCACATCCATATCGGTACGCGGAAGCATAACTTCACGGGCCAGCAAATCGGAGAATTCAAAAATGTTATCCATCAGCTTCATCTCGTCTTTATCAATGACACCGCTCTTGGCGCTCTGATTCATCAGAATCCGGATTTCTTCTTCCGAGTGAGCCGCCTCGGCTTCACTGGCCGGTTCAACCCCCACCAGTCTAAGAAGAGCATTGGCGGATGCATTGAGCACCCAGATAAAGGGCAGAAACAGGTTATAGAAGAACATTAGCGGTGCAGAGAGCAGCAGCGCGGAGCCTTCAGTTTTTTGAATCGCCAGGGACTTTGGAGCAAGCTCACCCAGCACAATATGTAAAAATGTAATAATGGAAAATCCGACAACGACAGACACAGTGGAAATCAGTGTATGATCGGTGACGCCGAGTTGGAACATTAGCGGTTCAACCAGCAGCTCTGAGATGGCCGGCTCACCGACCCAGCCGAGACCCAATGAGGCGAGGGTAATACCGAACTGGGTCGCTGACAGGTAGGAATCGAGCTTTTTGTTGACCTTCAGCGCGTATCCAGCCATCTTGTTGCCTTCACTGACAAGCTGGGTCAGACGCGATTGTCTGACCTTTACCAGCGAGAACTCCGCCGCTACAAATATACCATTCAACAATACAAGCACCAGAACCAGCAAAAGATTAAGCAGCAATCTTCCTATGTCAAATTCCGTATGCACCACTATAACAACGCCTCGTTTCTACAAAGTGATCGCTTTCCTTGATTTGAAATCTACCTCTGGATAATACATATCGGCCACCAAAAGGTTGGGCCCGCAGCAGCCAGCTTCATCACAGTGGCAATTCACTTTCTGATTAAGCGGATGCTTAGTCTGCCACTCGGCGAAAATGTCATCCAGCTTGCTGGTACTGATGTTGCCAAAGGCGGAAATATCGGCAAAATCCGTGACAAACACATCACCTGTAAATAAATTTACATTCACACGGTTTCTTCCGTCCGGATCATTGCGCAGCGTCACATTCTTCTCGGTACGCAATCTGCGCAACAGCTTCTGATCCTGTTCCAGGAAGCTGCAGGCAAAAAACGGCAGAGTGCCAAACAGCATCCACATCTCCGGATCGCGGTGATCCAGCAGGGAATGAATGGCATCACCCATTTCCTTCAGAGACAGCACAGGGAGCGAAGAGGCAAAGCTGGAAGCGTACATCGGATGCACCTCATGCCGTCTTGCGCCCATATCGCCAATCAGCTTATGAATTTCAGGCAGCTTGGTGTGTGTACGATAGTTAATCATAGATTCTGCTGAGATCAGCATACCGTCTTCACTGAGCCGCCGTGAATTCTCAAGCATCGTGTCATATAAACGATACGCCGCTTCACGTGACACCGGATGGCCGCTGTTGGCGAAGCCTACCTCATGGAAGTCGTCTCCGTTCACATAATTGAATGAGATATGCATCACGTCCAGATACGGCAGCAGCTGCTCGTAACGGGCGTAGGGCATAGTCAGATTGGAATTGATCTGCGAACGTATGCCCCGCTCACGGGCATATTTCAGCAGCGGCACGATGATATTCTCTACAGTCGATGCGCGGAACATCGGCTCCCCGCCGGTAATACTGATCGTTTGCAGATGTTCTACCTGTTCCAGGCGGTCCAGCATATTCTTCAGAGGCAGCATTTCTCCTTCTTTCATCGTCAGGCTGTCGCCAACCGCACAATGTTCACATCGCATGTTGCATAGATTGGTAACCGTCATCTCCACACTGGTCAATACATGCCGTCCATGCTTGCGAAGTGAAGTAATCGGATCCCATGGATCGTAGCTCGGCGACAGTTCACGGACAGTTGTGGAGGATGGTTCTAATATACTCATTTCTTATTGCTCCTTTAGTGCGTATTCCTTATTATTAACCCAAAATAAATCAAAAAGAACGTTGACTTAACCTATATCATACCACGAGCAGCAAAAAAACTGCACTTTCTGGCAATTATGCCGCTCCAAGCGGCGTAATTGCCAGATCCTTTTGTTGCGGCCCGGGGAACCTTTCCTTTGGAAGAGTATAAAAAACAGCGGGGAAGAAAGCAGGCCGCACCGCTGCGTAACCTGCTTTCTTCCCTCGCTGCGAAACGGCAGGGAAGCCGAAAAGCTATCTCCCTGCCGCCAACATCAGTTAGGTCACCTTCACCATAGATTGATCCTCATCTGACACGCCGACGATCACAACGGAAAGTGCCCGGCCAAGATCCCGTTCAAAGGGAGTAACCGCCTCACCCTCGGGGCCGGCAAATACCCGCACAACCGGCCTGTGGGGGATACTGGGATCAATTTTGACCACGACGCCGCTCTCGCCGGTGCTCAGCTTCACTGTGAGCCCAAGCGGGTAGATCGCTACACGGTCTCTGAACAGCTCCAGCTGGTTTTGCTCATACAATGTCCCTGATCCAACATACAGCGCTTCTACCGCCTGATGCGGCAGCATCGCTTTTTTATAGATCCGGTTCGAAGTCATGGCATCGTAGGAATCGGCTATCCCCAGCCACTTGGCATATTCATGGATTTGCGAACCGGTCAGCCCGCGGGGATAGCCGGAGCCGTCAATACGTTCATGATGCTGTAGGGCACAATGCGCCGCGAGCAGCGGGATATTCGGCTCATCCTTGAGAATCCGGTATCCGATTTCAGTGTGGGCCTGCATATGGCGGAACTCCTCGTCGCTGAGCATCCCCGGCTTCTGGATGATTTTGACCGGAATCTGCGTTTTGCCAATGTCATGCAGCAGCGAGCCCAGCCCAATTACCCGCAGCTCCTCTTTGCTGTAGCCATGGGCAATTCCAAGCACCAGCGTATACAGACAGACATTAAGCGAATGGACATAAAGGTAGTTGTCAGCTGTATGCATATCCGCCAGCATAATCATCGGGTCCTCCAGTGATGACATGTCTTCCAGAATGGAGTCCATCATCTTGGAGAATTTTTTGTCGAGATGATAGAAGCCTTTAGTTATGCCGGAAGCACCGGACATATCCTGAAACTGGCTCCTAATGACCTTCAGCGCCTGATTGCGCGTCTCATCATGCAGCATTCCAGTAATTACGATATCTTCCGTGATGGCATCCTCTATATAGATATAGCCGATGTCGATCCTTGCCAGCCGCTTAATTAAGGCATCCGTAAGTTCTATTCCGTCCGCTAACAGAACAAGTCCTTCATCATTATAAATTTTTTTACCCAGCTTCATTCCCGCCTGAAGCCGATTCACGGATACTAAACGCACCTTGGCTCACTCCTGCCCTTAACGGTAAATTACTATTCTGTTTCAAAATCTTAGGGTCAACACGCTGTGTCTATACCGTTGCCTTGAGCGATCCGGCAAGAAATTTGTGATGAACGGATACATCCTTGCCGGTACCAAGTTTTTTGGAGATTAACGCATAATAAACAGCCAGAAAACAGCTGCCAGGATAAACCGGTAGATCGCAAAGTGTGTCGGTCTGATCTTTTGAATCAGCTTCATGAACAGGATTACGACCACATAAGCGACTATAAATGAAATTACGAATCCAATGGCAAAATCCCAAATGGTGTCACTTGTAAAATACTTGTACGAATCCAGCAGCTCATAGCCCGAAGCCGCACACATAATCGGAATGGCGATGAGGAAGGAAAAATCCGCCGAAGCCTTATAGCTGACACCGCTCAGCATACCGCCTGAGATCGTAGAACCGGAGCGGGAGAAGCCGGGCCAGAGTACGGAAATAATCTGATACATGCCGATAGCCAGCGCCTGCCCGTAAGACAGATCATCAAGCTCATGCGCAGTTACACGGATCTTGCGTTTGTTCACCCATTCTGCAACGATCATTAGAATCCCGCCGGCGACAAGTGCCCATAACACCGTCGTAGCCCCGAAAAGCCCCTTGATAAAGTCACGGGCAAAAAATGCCACGGCCAGCGCCGGAGCAATTCCGAGAATGATGTGCACCAGATTGAGACGTGAAGCAGGCATCACACCGCCTCTGCCTTGACGGCTGCGTCCGATCCCCAGCAAATTCAGAACCCGCTGGCGGTAGACCAGAGCAATGGCCAGAATCGCACCGAGCTGAATGACAATTTCGTATGTCTTCATTATCGGCTCTTGCTCGTTATAGCCTAATAGTTTCGTGGTAAGAATCATGTGGCCTGTCGATGAAACCGGAATAAACTCCGTAATCCCCTCTACAATAGCCAGAATAATTGCTGTAATAGTATCCATCTTAGCCTCCTGTTCTTGAACATATGAAACTTGTTGCAGCTTGTTGCTCTAGATTTACATATGTAGGTGATGCCACATTAAGTCGCTCTGCTCTCCCAGCGGACGAGCATACATTCCTCAAGACTTCCCGGATGCTGCAGCTCCATCCGCAACAGATCGCGCAGAAAATGTGGCAGCAGATACACTGTATCACGCCCGTTAGCGATACTCTCATATCCGCTCCGAAAAGTGAACATGTCCAAAGTCCCTACTTCATATTCCCGGCTTTCCTCCAGCGGTTCTCCATCGACAAAAATGGCAATATCGTTATCATAAGGCATGACCGCCGGATCGTACAAGATTTTTAATCCATCCACAGCCAGGCTTCCCAGCACGTTCCCCCGGAAACCATAGCCGAAGATTGCCTTATTGCAGAACTCGTCTGACAGGCTCTGTTCAAGCGCCGTGCGGATGTCTTTGCCGGCAAGCTTGACAGTACAAGGATTAATCGGTGAGGGACAGAGCGCATGAAGCATCCCTGCAGTGATATTCCCCTTCGGAAGCGGCCCGAGCAGCTGTCCGGTATTGACTAATGCGATCGGACTGCCTGTGAAACGCCGCACCGCCTGCGCCAGCAGATTGCCAAAGGGTGATTCGCCCTGCAGATCCAGCGGCAGCTCGCGGTCACTGATCGCCACCGTCTCCTCCAGCACTTCAAGACCACGCTGCAAATTCATCCTAACGGCAGGAGCAATAACATTCTCTCTCAGATTAGGATCAACAGCAATACATCCGCCGTTCAAGAACTTGAACGAATCTCCAGGCGCTGTCCGTTCAAACACAAGCCTTCCTACATAGCGGCCGAATTTCCCCGCACCGCAAACGGCGGTCCCGTTAATGATGAGCGGCGTTTCCAGCATATGATGCGTATGTCCGCCGAGGATCGCATGCACACCTTCCAGCTTCTCCGCCAGCGCCCGGTCTGCAGGCAGGCCAAGGTGAGAGAGAATAATGACAAGGTCGACCTGCGGGGCCAGAAGACGGCACTCCTCACGCAGCGCCTCCTCAGGGTCCATGACATCCCAGCCCATCAAAGAATAGAAGGAAGTGAAAGCTGCCGTAGCTCCCGTAATCCCGATTCTGATGCCTTCCTTCTCCACAATCGTATGGCGTTTGATCCAGTGCGGAGGTTCTCCCGTCGACGAATCCAGGAAATTGCAGCACACCACCGGGCACTGTAGGCCGGTGAATATCGCAGACAATGTCTCTTGCGCATCTCCCTGCGAGAAGGTCAGTCCTTCGTTGTTGCCGATGGTGACAGCGTCGTATCCGGTCAAGTTTAGAATATCAATGTTCGCCTGGCCCATAGTACCTTCGGTTTCCACAGCTGCCCGGTCCATATGATCCCCGATATCCACGAGCAACACGGGATCTTCACCCGCCTCAGCCTTTAGAAGTTCTATCTGCGCAGCAATCGGACTCATCATTTCGAAGTGGCTATGTATATCATTCGTATGAAGTATGGTCAATCTTTGCGGCGCGGATTCCATCAGCTTCTATCCCTCCCACCTGTTTAGCCGTTCTGAATGTAGCGGCAGGTGTCTCATCTTATAAGACCTAGCATAACATTTTCAGGGCTAATATGGTATATTTGAATCATTATCAGAACCTAAGAGGTGAATAAACCATGCATATAACTATACGTCTGTTTGCCGGGCTGGCCGAGGTAATCGGCTCTTCCACCCTGTCTTTTCACGTTCACGATAACTCCGTAACTGCGGGCCGTTTAAAGGAGCTTCTCTCTGCCTCCTACCCTGATGCGGCGGCACAAATCAGCGTTTCTTTGGTAGCTGTTGACCATGAATACGCTCCTGATGATACTGAGATCTCCGAAACCTCCGAAGTCGCCCTGATTCCTCCAGTTTCGGGAGGAGAAGCAGTACCCTCAACTAGCGAGACCGAAGATGGTCTGTTCAGTATTACCGGCCTGCCGCTGAATGCAGAAGCTCTTCTGGATAAAGTGCTTGACAGTGATCACGGAGCTTCATTAGTCTTCGTCGGAACTACGCGTGAGATGACCGGAGACCAGCGGACAACAGCGCTTCATTATGAAGCTTACATCCCGATGGCGCTGAGCAAGCTGCAGGAAATCGGCAGGGGGGTTCAGGAACGCTGGAACGCCCGCTGCGCCATTGCGCACCGGATAGGGCTCGTAGGCCTTAAGGAAGCCAGTGTTATTATTGCGGTGTCAGCGGCGCATAGGGATGTCTGTTACGAAGCGAGCCGCTACGCCATCGAGAAGCTTAAAGCCTCCGTTCCAGTGTGGAAAAAGGACATCAACGAATCTGGAGAACAGTGGCTCGGCTCTGACCAAAAAGCACAGAATTACCAGATAGATTAACCAGTAATTCAAAACCATTGAATATTCCCGACTTTGTTGCTATGCTGGAAAAAATAGCTAATGTAAGGTGGCATATTCATTGAAAGTACACGTCATGGATCTTAAACCGGGTGATTGCCTGCGGATGGACACCTTTAATTCAAGAGGGCTGCATGTATTACCTAAAGGATCATCTCTCCAGATCGAGGAGATAGCCAAGCTGATACAGCATGGGGTAGATTATGTTGATATCGAGGAGGCGCATGTAGCACAAGTCCCAACCAGCAGGTCTTCCATCATTCAGGCCGTAGCCGCCAACTTTGATACAAGTATTGAAGGCTTTGAATCGGTATATATGGAAGCGTTAACCAAAGGGAGCTTTAATCAAACCGTAGTGGACGATATTCTCCAGCCATCACTGAACTCCTTGGATAAACACAAGGATGTAGTCTCTCTGCTGCTTCTGCTGAACCGGGATGATAATTACACTTATAACCATTCACTTCAGGTGGGCATGCTTTCTTATTATATCTCCTCATGGCTGGGGTATTCCAAGAAAGAATGCTATGAAATCGGCCGGGCCGGATATTTGATCGATATCGGAAAATGCCGGATCTCCCCCTCCATTCTGAATAAGCCGGGCAAGCTGTCCCCTGAGGAGTACGATCAAGTCAAATTACATACGATTTACGGTCACGAAATCATCCGCAGCTCCATGAATGATCCTTATACCGCGTTGGTTGCCCTGCAGCACCATGAGCGTGAAGACGGCTCCGGGTACCCCAACAACCTTACGAAATCAGACATACACCCTTATGCCCAGATTGCTGCCGTAGCTGATATCTACAGCGCAATGACCACACACCGTGTTTATCAATCCAAGCAAGAATTGATCTCCGTACTGCGTGAAATCAACAATCTCAGCTTCGGCAAGCTAAACGGCAGACCTGTACAAGCCTTTATCCAGCATTTAATGCCTAATTTCATCGGTAAACGCGTGCTGCTGAGCACGGGAGACATGGGTGTCATTGTCATGAACAATCCGCTGGATGTTTTCCGACCGCTTGTGCAAAGCGAAGGCATATTCCTTGACCTGTCCCGCGAACGCAAAATCGCGGTGGTTGAAATTTATATGGAATAGTTAACTTCGGTTTAAATATTCCCACGCAAGAAGAGGTTCCCTTTCGCCAGTGACGGCTGAGGGAACCTCTTCTTTATGATCCATAATTATTGCTTGTGAGAAGCAGCTCACACTATTACTCCTGAGTCCTACAATTCCTCACCATTGCTGGCGATGACTTTTTTGTACCAGTGGAAGGAATCCTTTCTGGAACGGTTCAAGGTACCGTTGCCGTCGTCATCCAAATCAACGTAGATAAATCCGTAACGCTTGGACATTTCAGAAGTGGACATGCTCACCAGGTCTATCGGCCCCCAGCTTGTATATCCGATCAGCTCAACGCCGTCCAGTACCGCTTCCTTCATTTGAGCAATATGCTGTCTTAAGTAATCAATACGGTAGCTGTCATGGACAGAGCCGTCTTCCTCAACCTTGTCATACGCGCCAAGACCATTTTCGACGATGAACAAAGGTTTCTGATAACGGTCATACATCGTATTCAGCATAATCCGCAAACCGATGGGATCAATCTGCCAGCCCCATTCCGAAGCCTTCAGGTAAGGGTTCTTCACACCGCCGAACAGATTGCCCTGTGCGCGTTCTCCTTCCGGACTTACAGACACGGTCAGCGTCATATAATAACTGAAAGCCACATAATCAACGGTGTGGAGTTTCAGAATTTCATCGTCACCCGGCTCTTTATGAATAACCACATTGTTTTCCTCGAAAAACCGCTCCATATACTTCGGATATTCCCCGCGGGCATGCACATCCGTAAAGTACAGATTCATCTGGTTCTCCTGCTGATTCTTCAGGACATCCTCAGGATTGCAGGTATTCGCATAACTTTCCATCCGGGCAAGCATACAGCCCATCTGCGAACCCGGGATGATCTCATGCACCAGCTTGGTGGCGAGAGAGCTGGCGACAAACTGGTGATGCAGCGCCTGGTAGATTGTCTGCAGCTTGTTCTCTGCCCGGTCGATTACAACGCCGCCGCCCGTGAATGGACTTAGCGTCATCATATTGATCTCGTTGAATGTGATCCAATATTTCACTTTGTCCTTGTAGCGCCGGAATACGGTCTCCGCATAACGGGTGAAGCAAGCGATAACCTCGCGGCCTGCCCAGCCGTTATATTTGTGAGTCAAGCCCAGTGGTGTTTCGTAATGGGCCAGTGTCACAAGCGGCTCGATGCCATATTTATGCAGCTCGTCAAAGACATCATCATAGAATTGCAGTCCTGCTTCATTCGGCTCGGCATCATCGCCGTTCGGGAAGATGCGCGCCCAGTTGATCGACAGACGGAACACTTTGAAGCCCATTTCGGCGAACAAGGCAATGTCCTCTTTATAACGGTGATAGAAGTCCACCCCTTCACGTTTCGGGAAACGTGCGCTGAATTCCCCGGACAGAATCTGTTCAATCCGCTCGGAGGAGATTTCTATAGCATGGTCATTTGTCCGCTCGGCCTTAGGCACGTAGGCAACCATATCCGCACTGGACAATCCTTTGCCGTCGGCATCGTATGCCCCCTCCAGCTGATTGGCGGCTGTAGCGCCGCCCCATAAGAAGTTCTGCGGAAATCCTTTTTTGATCACTGTCATGATTTAATCTCCCTCTTTTCTAATTGATAATGGTCAACAGCAGGTCGCCATTTTGTACTTTGGCTTCAGTAGTCTTAAGCACATCCAGATAATTTGCAGAGTTGGTCACGATCACCGGTGTTGCAGTTACAAAGCCGGCTTCACGAATCGCTGCTACATCGAATTCCAGCAGCAGTTGGCCCTGCTCGACCTTATCTCCCTCTTGTACCCGTTTGTCAAAATGTTTTCCTTTGAGCTTCACGGTATTGACCCCGACATGAATCAGCAGCTCGGCACCGCTCTCGGAGGTAATGCCAATCGCATGGCCTGTCGGGAATACAGTTGTTACGGTTCCTTTCACCGGTGAGGTCAGCCGGCCTGAATCCGGTTCAATCACGATCCCCTGGCCCATGGCTCCGGAGGCAAAAGCTTCGTCCGGCAAAGCTTCCAGCGGCATAAGTGTTCCTGTCAGCGGGCTGGCCACCGTCTCCTTGTCAATCAGCGAGGGTGACGATGCGGCAACAGGCCCGGGAGCCTCCTCAGCAGGTACTGCAGGGTCATCAAATCCAAACAAATACACCAGAATAACCGCTAATACAAAAGCAACAACGATACCGATGACAACCCAGGAGAATCCGTCGCCAAAATAGGTCGGCAGAGCCAACAGACCCGGTAAGGAGAAGCTTATTGCTTTGGCTCCGCCGATAGCGATGATCGCACCACCGATGGCTCCGGAGATGCAGGCGTAGATGAACGGTTTCTTCAGCTTCAAGGTGACGCCGTAGATCGTCGGCTCGGTGATCCCGAACACAGCAGCCAGTGTTGAGGAGCCGGACAAAGCTTTTAGCTGCGGATTCTTTGATTTCAGGAACACGCCGAATACCGCACCCGCTTGCGACAAGACTGCAGCAGTAAGGATAGGCAGCATGGTGTCATAGCCCAAAGTGGCAATATTGCTGAGCATAACCGGTACGAAACCCCAGTGTACACCGAAGATTACGAACACCTGCCAGAATGCTCCGGCAATGGCACCGGCAACCAATGGACTTAAATTGTAGAGCCAGGTGTAGCCGGAAGCCAGCCCATCGCTGATCAATGAACCTACAGGACCGAAAGCCAGGAAGGTCAGCGGAATAACGATAAGCAGTGCGAACA
Source organism: Paenibacillus sp. FSL M7-1046 (assembly GCF_038007405.1). Lineage (NCBI taxonomy): Bacteria > Bacillati > Bacillota > Bacilli > Caryophanales > Paenibacillaceae > Paenibacillus > Paenibacillus sp. FSL M7-1046. The sequence goes on from NZ_JBBOXB010000001.1 coordinate 7,639,464, forward strand.
TCGGAACCAGGATATTTCTAACCGATTCATGAATGAACGAACGGAACCACTTCTCTATATAGGACTGCACCCAGACCGCCAGAATGATCGGAATGACACTGGATGAATAGTTGATCAGTACAACCGGTATTCCCAAGAAGCTGAGCGGGTCCGGTGCGCTGACTGCGGTTATCACTGCCGGATAGACTAAAGCGCCTGCTACAGCAATGGAGACAAATTGATTAGCCTTGAACTTGCGCGCAGCCGTAACTGCCAGAAATACCGGCAGGAAGTAGAATACGCTGTCCGAAGCCGCATTCAGAACCAAATAGGTCCCGCTGGCTGCATTAATCCACTCCAGAGATAAAATTAAGGCGAGCAGCCCTTTGAGGATCCCTGCCCCTGCCAGTGCCCCGAGAATTGGGGAAAAGATACTGGAAATGATATCGACGGCTTTGCCCAGAACACTGGTACTCTCTGAAGACTCATCGGCTTTGCCGGATTTTTCGGCATCCTGGAGTGAAGTTTCCTTCATAATCTGCTCGAACACCTGGCTTACATTGTTGCCTATGACTACCTGAAACTGACCGCTGTTCTCCACCACAGTGATGACGCCTGGAGTTTTCTCCAGTGCCGCTTTATCTGCCTTCCTCGAATCCTTAAGCTTGAATCTTAATCTTGTGGCGCAGTGGAACACAGAGTTCACGTTGTCTTCGCCGCCTACAAGCGTAATAATCTGTTTGGACAAGTCTTTGCTGCTCATATTAGTTTGCTCCTTTACAGCTTAGAATGTAGATCGTTGCAGCAAGTATAGGTTGTGCCAGCTGTTGACCTTATACTCCTGCAAACAAGAAAAACCTGAACTCACAGCAAAAAGGAAACGTCATCACACGCCCATTTTGCCATCAGTTCAGGTTTTGCCTGCCTTACCAGTAACACCCTGTCAGATGATCATTATTTTGTTTTCACTTTCAACCCAAGCTTTACTCCAGATTGTTGCGTTCCGTTACCCGCTGGATATGGATGGTCAGATATACGTATTCATCCTTGCTTAAGCTTTGGCTATAGGACTTTTCCAGATAATCATTGATTTTGTTGGCGCATTCAAACGCCTTCACATAAGTCTGCTTAAGCTGATTGTACAAAAAATCCTCACCGCTGCTGCTGCTCTCCTTCTTCAATACCCGCATGGAGAAATATTGCAAATGTGTAAGGAACCGCGAATAATTCAGTGAGCTCTCGTCCAGTACGACCTTGTAGTGGTAAGTGACAATATTCAGAATGTTCTGGACAATTTCTGTCATCTTGATCGTGGACTTCATTTCACTGCCGTCCATTCTGGCATTTACCAGATGCAGCGCGATAAACCCGGCTTCATCCTCGCCCAGCGAAAGTCCGGTAGCCCTTTCAATAATCTTCAGTGCATCCATCCCAATGGAGAATTCCTTCTTATAGAAACGTTTAATTTCAAACAGCATCGCATTTTTCAGTGCAATCCCCTTTTCAAAACGTTGGACAGCAAAATGGATATGATCTGTCAGGGTCAGATAGAGATTGTCGCTAAGCTCTGTACCGAGAACTCCATTCGCATAGGTGACAATTTCATTCGCTAATTCCAGATGAGCCACCGGAATGTCGTTCAGAAGTTCAGTCAGTCTGGCCGTGAATTGATTTTCGTTCAGCAAAAAGATTTTATCGACCTTTTCCGGATCTACATAGTCGCCGGCTACTTTATTGAAGGAAATTCCCCTGCCCATCACAATGACTTCCTTGCCTTTCTGGTTCTTGGTTAAGAGCACATTGTTGTTAAGTATCTTCTCTATAATCATCTGTTGATCACCCCCCGACATATAGTTTGTACAAAAAAAGCCTAAGCTGATCCCAATATCATTAAAAAAATGATACTCGCATCAACTTAGGCATTGCCCGCCTTACCGGTCACAATCCTGTATTACTGTTATTGTAGCACAAAAAAAAGCGATTTCAAGATTTTTGTGTTCTTTTAGTCAAAATTTTATTATTCCCGGTGATTCTGCATGGTTTGGATTAACCACCGCATGGCGAGGCTTAAGAAGAGGCAGTGATTGAAGTTGTTTGCGAACTGCTCACAACCTTTGAGGAGGAAACCTATGCTACCGGTTCATCAGCGTCTGGCAGAGCTTTATACTGCAAGCTGCAGGCGCCCGCTAACGGCGGCCGAAGAAGCCGAGCAGCGCCATTGCCTGCAGGTGAACACCATGTATTGCTGGGAGATGGCAAGGCTCACCAATGAGGCTGTTCTTGCTGCGCATACAGAGGACACCGAATGGCAGCAGGAGATCAGCGCACAGATGTTTGAAGTGCGTATTTCCGGCAAAGTTGGGAAACGACGTGAATAGAAATCCCATCTTATCCGCTATTGTAAATAGGATAATCCAAAAAAAAGAGCAGCCCCTCCAGCAATTCTCATGCCGGATGGGGCCGCTCTTACTTCTATAAGAAGCGGAACTGCGCTTCGATTAAACCGTTATAAATGCCATCTCTGGCGGTAAGCTCGGCATGATTGCCTTCTTCCTTGATCTCCCCGTGATCCAGCACGATAATTTTATCGGCGTGGCGGATCGTTGACAGACGGTGGGCCACGATAAAGGAAGTGCGGCCCTGCAGCAGAATCTTCAACGCTTCCTGAATTTTGATCTCCGTCTCGGTGTCAATACTCGCCGTAGCTTCATCCAGGATCAGAATACGCGGATCGGCCAGGAGTGCCCGGGCAAAGGAAATCAGCTGACGCTGTCCCATGGACAGCGCACTCCCCCGCTCCTCCACCTCAGTTTCGTAACCGCCGGGCAGTTTCATGATGAAATCATGGGCATCCACTGCCTTGGCGACCTCTTCAACCTCCTTATCGGTGGCATCCAGCCGCCCGAAACGGATGTTGTCGCGGATCGTTCCTGAGAAGATAAACGTATCCTGCAGCACGATACCAATCTGCTCCCGGAGACTCTGCAGGGTAACCTCACGGACATCCTTGCCGTCGATAGTAATATCGCCGCTCTTAATGTCATAGAACCGGCCGATCAGGTTAATGATCGTACTTTTACCGGAGCCCGTGTGGCCCACAAGTGCGATCGACTGGCCGGCCTTGACGTCCAGATCAATACCCTTCAGCGCCGCACGGCCCTTTTCATATTCGAAGATGACCTTGTTAAAGCGGATATCCCCTTGAATCTTCGGCAGCGGTGTTGCCCCCGGTTTATCCTGAACCGAAGGCTGCTCATCCAGATACTCAAAGATCCGTTCTGAAGACGCCATTGCTACCAGCAGCTGATTGTACATCTGTCCCAGTCTGTTGATCGGGTCCCAGAAGTTGCTCACATACGTACTGAATGCCACCAGGTAACCGACGGTCAGCTCTCCGGATTGGATCAAATATGCCCCCAACCAGAACAGGATCATGGTGCCGAATCCGCCTGTTATTTCAATAATCGGGCCAAAGGCCTGGTTCATCGCTGAAGCCTTGTTCCATGATTTCCGGCTGTCCATGTTCATGGCGTCAAAGTAATGCATATTTTCCTGTTCCTGTGTGTAGGCCTGTGTTACCCGGATACCTTGAATCGACTCATTCAAATGTGAATTGATCCGCGAGTTCTTCATCCGCACATCCTGCCAGGCAATCCGGATCTTCTGCCGCAGCTTGGTTGAAACCAGGAACATAACCGGCACCGTAACCATCACGGCAAGCCCCAGTTTCCAGTTGATCAGCAGCAGAATCACTGTAATGCCGACCAGTTGAACACAGTCGATCATTAAATTGACGACCCCGTTGGTGAACAGATCCTGCAGGGAGTTAATATCATTCGTCACCCGTACCAGTACCGAGCCGGCCGGGCGTTTATCGAAAAAGTTAAAAGATAGCTTCTGGATATGCCGGAACAGGTCCGAGCGTAAATCATAAATAACCCGTTGGCCGATAACATTGGTATATTTGATCCGGTACACCCCTGCAATCCACTGGATCAGGTACAGTACAATTACACTTACCGTAAGTGTGTACAGTAACGTTAAGCTGGGGTTTCCCTCTTTCGGGGCAATTGCCTTGTCAATAGCCATACTGGTCAGAAAAGGGACCGTGAGCTTCGTGACTGTGCCCAGAACCATCAGAGCGGAGACGAGCGGAAGCATCTGCTTCGCGTAAGGCTTCATATATCCGAACAACCTCGTGAACTGCTTCCAGTCAAAGGATTTGTCGATCTGGTCGTCATCCTTGTATACAAAGCGTTCCTCAAGCGTCTGTTCCTCGGTTTTATTGTGCTTTGCACTAGCCGCTGTGGCTTGTTTGGCTTCAAGCTTCATGCTGAATCCCCTCCCCTCTCACCGAATTCCGGGCCAGATAATCGGCGTATTGAATCCGGTACACATCCTGATACGGGCCGGGAACTTCAATCAGCTCCGCATGTGTTCCCTTTTGAACCATCCGTCCTTCATCCATCACGATGATCTGGTCGGCATGACGCAGAGAGGAAATCCGGTGGGCAATGATCAGCGTGGTCCGTCCGCGCATAACCTCCTGGAAGCCGGTCTGGATCTCATGTTCCGTCTCCATATCCACGGCACTCGTGGCATCATCCAGAATGAGGATACGCGGATTCTTAAGCAAGGCACGGGCGATAGCAATCCGCTGCTTCTGTCCGCCCGAAAGTCCCATCCCCCGCTCGCCGACTACCGTGTCATATCCATCAGGCATCTCCATGATGAAATCATGCGCTTTGGCAAGCTGTGCCGCCCGGATGATTTCCTCCATGCTCACATTTTTGAGGCCGTAAGAGATATTATTGCGGATAGAGGACGAGAACAGGAACGTCTCCTGAAACACAGTCGAAATCTGCGAACGCAGGCTGCGAATATTGTACTCCCGGATATCCACGCCATCCAGTGTAATGCTTCCTTTATTTACATCATAGGCGCGCATCATCAACTGGGTAATCGTCGATTTGCCGGAGCCGGTACCGCCGAGAAACCCGATAACCGCACCCGGCTCCGCTTCGAAATGAATGTCTTTTACAGCCGGCATTTTATTCCCGTACGCAAATGTAACATGGTCGAAAATGACCTCGCCCCGCACCTCGGAGGATACAAGCTCGCGGGCATTCTCCTTATCCTTTACATCAATCTGCTGGTTAAGGACTTCAAGTACACGTTCTCCCGAAGCTTTGGATTGCGTATAGTTGTTGATATGGAAGCCAAGACCCCAGACCGGACCGATAATATACCAGATCAGACTGAAGAAGGCGACCAGTTCACCCAGTGACATGCGGCCCTTGATGACCAGCGTTCCGCCGACACCGAGCAGAATGGCTATACTGACGGAGGCCAGAAGCTCCATGACCGGGAAAAATTTGCTCCACAGCTCGGCGGCAAAAATCTGGTTATCCTTATAACGTTCATTACGGTGCGAAAATTTCTCAACTTCATAAGCCTCTCTGGCAAACGATTTGACCGTCCGTACACCTGTAATATTCTCCTGAACAGCCGTGGTCAGAGAGCTGAGGGCCAGCCGCATCTCCTGAAAGGCCGGATGAATTTTCGATTCGAATCTGAGTGCTACTGTAGCCAGAAAAGGCATAGTGATCAGTGTGACGAGCGTAAGCTGCCAGTTGATCGTGAACATCATAATAGACCCAAACAGCACCATAAAAAATACATTCAGCAATTGGGCGAAGCCGAAGCCGATGAAATTCCGGATCGCTTCAAGGTCCCCGGTCAGCCGGGACATCAGGTCTCCAGTCTTTGCCGTATCATAGTAACGGAAAGACAGAAATTGCAGCTTCTCATAGCAGGCATTGCGCAGCCGGTAGGCCAGAAAGTTACCCAGCCGTCCTCCAAAAAAACCATGCGCAAACTGCAGGCAAGCTTTGACGATTACCACGGCCAGTACAGATAGAGCGAGTACGGGCACCTCAGTAAACTTCAGGGGAACAATCACATCATCAATTAACCTTCGTAGCAAATTCGGGGTAATAAGCCCCACTGCAGTTGCGGCAGCCAAGCATAAAATCGACAGAATCAGATAGTGCAGCTTCTCCCGATAAAAGCCCCGCAGTTGCCTGAGAACATCCATATCTCTCCTCCTTAAAGCTTTACGAAGTAAAGCTTACTTCGTAAGCATGAACTTGGCTTTACGAAGTAAAACTCACTTCGTAAGCATGAACTTGACCCTACTTGGCGGCGCCTGCCCCGTAAGATACATTTGGCTTGCGATGCAAATCTCACATCGCAAGCCAGCTTTTTTAGCGCTTCCATTTTAGGGACTTTAAGCAGTTTATCACCCATATTTTAATGCGGCAAAGGGTAGAATACGCCGTTTTCCACGTTTTTCCCGAATAAAGATGGCTTATATGATAATAAAACGATACCTATAGCTTTAATTGCTTCCATTTCCTCGCAAATACTGTTCAATTAAGCAAACACAAGATTCAGGGTGTATATTTATGCATATTTCATCCATTTCCGTGAAGCTTGTTACAACAAAAAAAACGCAACAGCCAAAACATGGGGTTCATGTTCCAGCGGTAGCGTTTTTGGATTGCATTTTGTTGTTTCCTCTGCTGCTGTACAGCTCTTAGTTCTTTGCAGGCCGGTAGCAGACTACTGCCACACCGGAGGAGAACCGCTTAGTCTGCACCAGCTCAAAACCCTGCTTCTCCAGCCCATCTCCAAAGAGACGTTTGCCCTTGCCCAGCACCACCGGAAACACCATTAACCGGTACTCATCCACGAGACCCAGCGAGATCAGGGACTGTACAAGCGTGCAGCTGCCAAACACGAGAATGTCTCTGCCGGGCTGCTCCTTCAGCTTCGTGATTTCTTCCACCAGATTATTCTTGATCACAGATGAATTGTTCCACCCGGCTTCTGTCAGGGTTGTGGAGACTACATGTTTGGCATAACCATTCATCATCTCGCCGTATTCCCCGGTCTGCTCCAGCATATTAGGCCATGCAGCCGCAAAGCCTTCATAGGTTACGCGCCCCAGCAGCAGCGCATCGGCAGCTTTTAACTCCGCGAATTTAAACTGATCCTGCTCATCCGAGCTGTATTGAAAGGTCCACTGCGGGTCCTCCATTACACCGTCAACAGTTAAAAATTCAGACACAATCAAGTTTCTCATGTGGGCCTCCTGAATACGTAGTGGGCAAAAGCAAAACATGTGCCCGGCAGGCCTGAAAGATGAGAACATCAGGGCTGCTGCGGACACACATTATGGTGACAACTATAAATATTAATTTAAATTGTAGGAAGGTGGAAAACCTTAGTACAGCAAGGTTATCCGATACTTCCTTCCATCTCGAACTTGATGAGACGGTTCATTTCGACCGCATATTCCATCGGCAGTTCTTTGGTGAACGGCTCGATGAAGCCCATGACGATCATCTGTGTGGCTTCGGCTTCTGTGAGACCGCGGCTCATCAGATAGAACAGCTGCTCCTCGGAAACCTTGGATACCGTCGCTTCATGCTCCAGCACGATATTATCGTTCATGATCTCATTATATGGAATCGTGTCCGAAGTGGACTGGTTATCCAGAATGAGCGTATCACATTTGATATTCGATTTCGCGCCTTCCGCCTGACGGCCGAAGGAAGCGAGTCCGCGGTAAGTTACCTTGCCGCCGTGCTTGCTGATCGATTTGGATACGATCGTCGAAGTCGTGTCCGGTGCCAAATGGATCATCTTGGCGCCTGCATCCTGGTGCTGGCCTTTGCCTGCCACTGCAATCGACAATACGGAACCTTTGGCTCCCCGGCCTTTTAACACAACCGCAGGATACTTCATTGTCAGCTTGGAACCAATGTTGCCGTCCACCCATTCCATGGTAGCATTCTCTTCAGCAACCGCACGTTTGGTTACGAGATTGTAGATATTTGGTGCCCAGTTCTGAATAGTAGTATACCGAACACGGGAGTTCTTCATACACAGAATTTCAACAACGGCACTATGCAGGGAATTAGTGCTGTAGATTGGTGCGGTACAGCCTTCTACGTAATGCACAAAGCTGTCCTCATCCGCGAGGATCAGCGTACGCTCGAACTGACCCATGTTCTCGGAGTTGATACGGAAGTAAGCCTGCAGAGGCACTTCGCATTTCACACCCTTCGGAACATAGATAAAGCTGCCCCCCGACCACACGGCACTGTTCAGTGCAGCAAACTTATTGTCTGTCGGCGGAATGATCGTGCCGAAGAATTTCTTTAACAGCTCGGGATGCTCACGCAGCGCAGTATCAGTATCGGTGAAGATAACCCCTTGGTCTTCAAGGCTCTTCTGCATGCTGTGATAAACAACCTCAGATTCATATTGTGCTGATACACCGGCGAGGAACTTCTGCTCCGCTTCCGGAATACCCAGCTTATCGAAGGTTTCTTTAATCTCGGAAGGAACTTCCTCCCAAGTTTTTCCTTGCTTCTCGGAAGGTCTTACATAGTACTGAATGTCTTCGAAATCCAGATCATCCATGTTGCCGCCCCACTGAGGCATCGGCATCTTGCGGAATTGCTCCAGAGCTTTCAGGCGGAAGTTCAGCATCCATTCCGGCTCGTTTTTGATTGCGGAGATTTCCTTCACAATTTCGGCCGTAAGTCCTTTACCAGACTGAAATATCGACTTGTGCTCATCACGGAACCCGTACTGGTATTCCTCCATATCAGGCGCTTTCTTAGCCATGGTGTCAGCCTCCTTGTTATCTAATGTTGTTGGTGTTCTTCTTCGACGTCTATTCCTTTGCGAAGCGCGTTCCATGCCAATGTGGCACATTTGATCCGCGCCGGAAATTTATTAACACCGGAAAGGGCTTCTATATCTTCATAGTCTCCGAAATCTACTGTCTCACCCTTCATCAGGGAGGAGAACTTGTCAGCAAGCTCAAGCGCATGCTCTATAGTCTGTCCCTTGACGGCTTCCGTCATCATGGAAGCCGACGACATGCTGATCGAACAGCCTTCGCCGCTATACCGGGCATCTTTGACGATGCCGTCCTCTACCTTAAGCTGCAGCGTAATCCGGTCGCCACAGGTCGGGTTGTTCAGCTCAATCTTCACAGCGTCGTCTGCAAATGAACCACGGTTCCGGGGATTTTTATAATGATCCATAATTACGCGTCTATACAAGTCATCCAAGTTCATAGGCGAAATACTCCTTTGCCTTGATTAAAGCTTGGACCAGCGCATCTACATCCTGTTCCGTATTGTAGAGGTAGAAGCTGGCCCGTGCCGTTGAGCTTACCTCAAGCCAGCGCATCAGCGGTTGGCAGCAATGATGGCCGGCGCGGACGGCAATACCTTCCGCATCCAGCACCGTCGCCACATCATGCGGATGCACATCACCCAGATTGAACGTGACTACACCCACCTGACGATTACGCGGGCCATACAGCGTCAAGCCGTCAACCTCTGCAAGTCGCTGCTCCGCGTAAGCGGCAAGCTGGATTTCATGACGGTGAATTTCATCCAGTCCGATCTCCTGCAGGAAATCAATTGCTGCTCCCAATCCGACGGCACCGGCGATAATCGGTGTCCCGCCTTCGAACTTCCAAGGCAGCTCTTTCCAAGTGGATTCATAAAGACCGACATCATCAATCATCTCGCCGCCGAACTCAACCGGCTCCATAGCTTCCAGCAATGCCTTCTTGCCGTACAAAGCACCGATGCCGGTCGGGGCCAGCATTTTGTGACCGGAGAACGCATAGAAATCGCAATCCAGCTCCTGGACATCGACCTTCATATGCGGCGTGCTCTGTGCTCCGTCCACCACGATAACTGCACCCTTGCGGTGAGCAATGGCTGCAAGCTCTTTAACCGGATGGGTAACCCCCATAACATTGGATACATACGCGATGGCTACGATTTTGGTCTTGTCCGTAATCGTATTCTCGGCATCCTCCAGGGTGATCGTTCCATCCTTCTGCAGTGGAAGAAATTTCAGGGTTGCCCCAGTCTTCTTGGCCAACTGCTGCCATGGAATAAAGTTGCTGTGATGCTCCATCTGGGTGATGACAATTTCGTCGCCTTCACTAAGAACAGCAGGGCCATAAGAAGAAGCCACTATATTTAACGCTGTCGTTGTGCCGCGGGTAAAGATTATCTCCTTCGTGCTGCGGGCATGTATGAACTTCGCAACCTTCTCGCGGGCTCCCTCATAAGCATCCGTAGCCCGGCTGCCCAGAGTATGCACACCGCGGTGGACATTGGCGTTATCCCATTCATAATAGGATTTCACCGCTTCGATGACTTGGCGCGGTTTCTGTGAAGTTGCCGCACTGTCCAGATAAACCAGCGGATGGCCGTTAATCTTTTGATTCAGGATGGGAAATTGCTCCCGGATGTTACTGTTAATCATTGGCCTAACTTCCTTTCCACAAGAGATTGGAGCTGATTGCGCAGTCCCTCCAGTGGAATTTGCGACACTACCGGTGCCAGGAAGCCGTATATGATCAGTGTTTCTGCATCGTGCCGTGTAATTCCGCGGGACATCAGGTAAAACACTTGCTCGTAATTGACCCGTCCTACGGAAGCGGCATGGCCGGCTGTTACATCATCTTCATCTATAAGAAGGATCGGGTTGGCGTCGCCGCGTGCTTTCGGGCTCAGCATCAGAACTTTTTCGGTCTGCTGTCCATCGGCTCTTGTCGCACCTTTTTCGATCTTCGTAATTCCGTTAATAATAGAAGTCGCAGAATCCCGCATAACAGCACGGGTAATCATGTCACTCGGCGTATTCTTGCCGAAGTGCTGTGCCTGAGTCGTATAGTTCAGCTTCTGCGAACCCGATCCTACCGCGATCACTTTGGCATCGGAGCTTGAACCATTGCCTTTCAGCACCGACTTCGTGTCACTCGCTGTATCGCCGTAGTTCATTTCGCCGACAATCCACTCAATAGTTCCATCGTTCTCAACAACTGCACGGCGGTAGGTCACATCTGTAGTGTCCACGCCAAGCTGATGTACCGAGGCAAAGCGCACTTTGGCGCCCGCACCTACAAATACTTCAACCGCACCGTTATGCAGTCCGGCTTCCGTTTTGTCGGATACATAGTTGTCTACATAGGTTACTGAGCTGTTCGATTCGGCAACCACCAGAATATGCGGAACGAAAGCAGCTTCCGCATCGTCCGTCAGCAGCACCGCTTGCAGTGGAGTGTCGATAACCACATTTTTGGGAACATAGAGGAATACTCCGCCGTTCCACAGGGCGGCATGAAGTGCAGCAATGGAATGCTCGTCTGGCAGCACCGCCTTATGCAGATAACGCTGGACAAGATCTCCATGCTCTTTGACTGCTGTCTGCAAATCGGTAAAAATCACGCCTAGCGCAGCAAGCTCAGGAGACAGCCGTGTATAGACAGCGCCTGAATTACGTTGAATAATCAGACTGCCTTCCTCCTGACCCTGAATCAGGGCAGTTATGGAAGCAGGTGCTTCACTAAGTGCTGTAAAAGGCTGGCTTGCTTTGTAGGTTCCATAGTTGTTCACGTTCCAGCGTTCAATCCGTGTCTTTTCCAGTTTCGGCAGCTCCAAGCTTGCTGCCAGTTCCAGCGCCTTTAACCGGCTGTCCTTCAGCCAGCTTGGCTCGCCGCTGCTCTGCGATAATTCGCTGAGACGTCCGGCATCCACCGGAAGAATGGTTTGCGTCGTCATAAGTGGTTTCCTCCTTCCTGGCGTCTCTTTAAGCTTCCTGTCCTACAGTTTCATCTTCAATGCCGAGTTCTTCTTTAACCCATTCATAACCTTCTGCTTCCAGACGCTGCGCGAGTTCAGGTCCGCCGGATTTCACAATGCGGCCCTGCATCATAACATGCACGTAATCAGGCGTGATGTAGTTAAGCAGACGCTGATAGTGGGTAATAACCAGGAAACCGCGTTCCGGGCTGCGCATCGAGTTTACACCTTCAGCGACAATTTTGAGTGCATCAATATCAAGGCCGGAGTCAATTTCGTCAAGAATGACGATCTTCGGATCCAGCATCATCATTTGGAGAATTTCGTTGCGTTTCTTCTCGCCGCCCGAGAAGCCTTCGTTCAGATAACGGTGCAGGAATTCCGGATTCATATCCAGTTCCTTCATCTTAGCTTCCATCTGACGGATGAAACGGATGAGGGAGATTTCACTGCCTTCTTCACGGCGCGAATTGATGGCACTGCGCAGAAAGTCGGAGTTGGTTACTCCGCTGATCTCGCTTGGATATTGCATGGCCAGGAACAAACCGGCGCGTGCGCGTTCATCTACTGCCATCTCCAGCAGGTCTTCACCTTCCAGCACAGCCGTGCCTTCAGTTACTACATACTTTGGATGACCCATGAGTGCCGAAGCCAGTGTACTTTTACCTGTACCGTTCGGACCCATGATAGCGTGAATTTCGCCGCCCTTCATCTGAAGATTGATACCCTTCAGAATTTCTTTTCCTTCGATTGTCGCTTTTAGTCCTTCAATGACAAAATCTGCTGCCATAATAATTATTCCCTCCACTCATCAATTTGCAAAATCAGAAAGCTGTATTGAAACAGGGGATCCCTGTTTGCCAGCACAATTAGATTTTATATCACATTATAATTATTATAAAGTGAATTACAGTGATTATCAATGATTCTCACTAATTTTATTACAAAGGAAGTTTTTTTACAAATATCTATTTTCAATTTTCATACCCGTCATCCACGTTTAGCGCTTTTCTCAGCCTGTTACTGTCCAAGGGCAGAGATGATTTCCTCTTTCCTGATCCGGAACTCTTCGTCGCCCAGAACCGGGCGCAAGTTGCCGGCTTCAGGCGGGGACTCCAGTTCAATCCAGGAGCGGCAGCCTGAATACTCCGGCAGCACTTGAATAATGGCGGGAGCCTCGGGAACGTATACACGAAGCAGCAGGACATGAAGCGGTTCCTTCGCTTTCCAGCGCAATCTTTCGGACGCAAGTCCTTCGCTCCAGATGTGATAGGGATACAGCCGTTCCAGCTGATTCAAATCACGAACCTCCAGATCAGCAGCAACTTCACCGTATGCATTCAATGAAATCACAGCGGGGTCAGCGCCGCCTGCTTCCAGTGTCTGGCCGACGAGCGGGCGGTATGGCTCCTTCAGCAGTTCGGCACGTTGGTGTTCATAAGTGGGATAGAGATAGAACGAAGGGCTTTTAAGTTCAAAACGCCGTGTTTCTTCCTCTATCCCCCCTTTGCGCATCAGCATAATCATCCGTCCTTCTGTCAGCGTTTGGATAGCTGAGGCCCATTCTTTTAAAGCTACGGGGTTAGCGTTCAAGGACAATCACTCCTTCCACTCATCCTGTTCAAAATTATCATCTTCACTATAAATTATATCCCTTGCCGCAGGAGTCTACAAATTTCGCAGCCTGCCAACGCTCATGCCACAGTAACACAAAAACAAAGCCTCCGCACAGGAGGCTTTGCAGAATTTCAAATGTAATTTCGGGTCAGGCTGGAATCAGCCCAGGAACGAGCGCAGCATCCATTGCTGCTTCTCCAGATCGGAGCGGATCTTGATGAACAAATCGGCTGTCGGCTGATCGCTGGCGTTCTCTGCAAGCTCAATGCCTTCCGCAAGTTCTTCGGATACCGTAGCAAAATCTTCAATGAGGGATTGGACCATGCCCCGGGCATCTTCTTTGCCCGTTGCTTCCTGAATGGTGGCAATCTCCAGATATTCTTTCATTGTAGCTGCAGGGCTGCCTTTGATACTCAGCAGGCGTTCAGCAACTTCATCCATTTTCAGCGTAATATCATCATAAAGCTCTTCAAATTTCACATGCAGGGCGAAAAATTGTTCGCCTTTGACATACCAGTGAAAGTTATGAACTTTAACGTACAATACATTCAGGTTCGCAACTTGACGGTTGAGGACTTGTTCCAATGATGCAGTGTTTACTTTGTTAGATGCTTTAGCCATGATATGATCCCATCCTTATCCATAATTTAGCCGGCTGCTTGTCCAAGGTCCGGCCTTGCAATTGTCTATACTTACTTTACCCTTCCAGCGGTTAGCCGAAACAAAATGGAAGCCACATCTGCAGTGAAATCGAGCTCTCTCCGAGGGCTTAAACCAGCTCCTTATCCGTAGGATGACCAAGATTGCCTGCCTTATGCCCTTTAACTGCCCGCATAAGTGGAAACGGATACCGTCCTCAAAAGGACGGTATCCGTTTCAGCGAGAAATAGAAGGATAATTTATAGCGTAAAGCATATAAAAATGCTTATATTTCAACAAAAGGGCCCACTGGGGACCCTTGCAACACGCCAAATTATTACCTTCATTACCGCTCAAAGCATGCGGAGCAATGCCTCACTGCCTGCCATCCCCGGCACAATCCCAAGATTTTCCGCCTCTATAGTAACAGACTCCAGCGGAGCTGCCAGGAGCTGCGCCAATGTGCGTACGCCTACGGCCCGTGCGGCAATAATCTGCCGGTCACTAAGCATCTTATTCAGCAGTCCCACATCCAGCGCTCCGCACATAATATACCCTCGGCTTGTGCTGATGGTGAGCAGCGTTGTTTTGGGAAGTTTCACCTCGACTCCAACTAAGGTGTGATCTCCGACCTGAATAGGTTCTATGGTAACCAATAGCAGCGCCTCCTTTTTTCGTCATCCACGCTCTATGTGTATGCGGAGCCCTTTTGCTGTGTGTGGACGATGGTCCTATATCCTAATAAAATACAGAGACTTTAAGCCTTATTTCCAAGCAAAGAAGTATATGATTATTGTTTATTTAATGGTATAGTTTATTTACTTTACGAATCGATTTAGTAAAAAGCTGGGGGATTTATGGACAAGAAACTACAACACACGGACGGAAATTATTTATTTAACGTCGACATCCTGATTAATGCCCGTACCAACCCGCTTGCACTGCAATATTTACTTGAAATGTTGAATAACAGCGACAAAATCACAGATTTCAACATTAACTCAGGTCTTGAGCTGGGAAGAACCATTGACAACCTTCTACGTTCTGCGAAGATAGCTCTGCAACAAGAGTCAGCCCCTCCAGTTCCATTTAAATTGCCAGTGAAGCCGGCGGACAAACAACCGGAAAAACCCACAGAGGATAAGCCGTCAGTGGAAAGCCGTGCGGATGCTTATGGAAAGATCAGACAGTACATTCAGAACAATCAACTGGTCCGTATTCGGACGAACCGTCATGGCAAGCAGATGTCCATGCCCTGCCGTATTCTAAATTTTGATGAAGCGGCCAACTCGATAAGCATCTACCACGTTGATGAGAAACAGGTCTATACCTTTAACCTCAATGAAATTGACGAATTTCATTAGCACGAACCTGTGCAGCACAAACAAGCACCCTACCGGAATGGCATTCCGTGAAAGGTGCTTGTTTTATTTGCTTATGCCATCCGGCTGGCTTCAGTTCTTACGGGAAAGGGCTTCCCAGGCCAGACATATCCAGCCGGCAATAAAACATACGCCGCCGAGCGGGGTAACCGCTCCAAGGATTTTTATTCCGGTAATACTCAGTACGTACAAGCTGCCGGAGAAGAGAACAATTCCTGCGATCAGCAGCCTGCCGCTCCAGCGCAGGCGGACACTCTCTCCCCATTGTCCTGCAATAATCGCGACCAATATCAGTCCCAGTGCATGAATCATATGATAATGCACACCGGTTTCATACACCTTCATGTAATCCTCGCTGATCGAAGCCTTCAACATATGCGCTCCGAATGCGCCGATCCCCACTGCCAGCATAGCCAGCAAAGCTCCCCAGGCGATAAATCTCCGTTGCATAATCAGAATACAACTCCTTATTATTGGACTTCCCCTATCTTACCTTATCGGCAGGGGTCAATTCCAGCGGAGTTCCGGGATTTTTTCAATGTGGGACTTGCATTTGAAGCGTTCTTATGAAAAAGTGGATAGTATCAATAACCCATTCTTTTACAAGGAGCTCACTTTTATTATGGACTATAATCCTCCACCAAAATCCGATTCACAGGAAACCCGGCAGGACAGCCTATTTCCAGGACAAAATGATCTGTCAAAACCTGAAGTGCCTTACACCTACCAAGAGAATAAACGTGATTTCAAACATTCCGGCCCGGGTATCGCCTCTTTCGTGATCGCGATGGTCACATTTATCGGTTATGCGATTACTTTTGTGATGGTAGGGATGCAGGCTTCCTCCATTCTTAGTGAAAGCAACAGCATCATCAATGAGTCTGCAGGAACGTTCATGTTTCTGGGGTTGACCGTATTGATTCTTGCAGCTGTTAATGTAATCGGAGCAGTTGTCGGAATTATCGGGCTGACTCTCCGCAACCGCCGCAAAGTGTTCGCCGTTATCGGCACCATTATCAATGCTATCATCCTTCTGTTGTTCATGCTGCTCATTTCTACCGTTCTGGTCAATGCCGGCTCCTACTGATTATCCCGCTATTTACTTCCATTTATAGAAAAGAGCCACTCCCGTTGATCGTGGAGTGGCTCTTTTCTTATTTAATACTGCAACTTAAGCTGAAATGCAGGCACCTGCTAGCGGCTTACGATGGAATCCAGCGATGCGTAGACATGTGGCCCGAAGCCTTCCGAGGCCTCTCTCTGTGGAATATTGAGTTTGATCATGTAGCCCTGACCGTCAATTTCCTTGACGATCGTTTGCCGGGTCAGGCCGGAACCTGTTGCGGTCAAATATAAGCGCAGGTCAGACATTCTGAGATCACGCTCTTCCTTGCTGAGTGCTGTCACCTTGCCAGTAACAGACAATTCCTTACGGCCTTCCTGCTCCAAAAGATCGAGATTAAAATCAGAAGGCAATTTTTCAATTTCGGCGTAATAATCAGGATCCACCTTCATAGATAACCGGTTGCTTGCCGCATCAAAGGTAAAGATATCAAATACATAAAGCGAATAACCTTCTCCGTCCGCAAGCGTGGCAGTCTTCTCTTCCGCCATGCCTTCCAGCGTAAGCTTCATGGTTCGGGTCTCCGGCAGTTTGGCCGCCGGGGCTGCCCCTTCTTCCGCCTTGGACAGCTTGGAAAGAATCCGCTGGACGACGGAAGGATCACCCTCCACCGACTTTTCTACATATTCAAAAACTACAGGGTCCTCCATCTCAAGACCTTCAAGCACACTCTCGGTGCCAGCATCCAGTTCAAAAGCGGTAGGGCCTTCTTCCGTTTCTATTTCAATCGAATGACTGTCAATTTGACCGACATAGCTGCCGGTTCCTTGGATGACCTGTGCTTCAGCAGTAGCGGTAGGACTAGGTGCAGGCGCTGCTGTGTTTGTCGCTGGTGAAGGAGAAACCGTTGCCGAAGGCTCACCCGGAGCCTCAGCAGGAGTGTTGCCTCCGCAAGCGGTTAATGTCAGCATCAATACAGCGACTGCCGCAATAGCCGGTAATGAACGTTGTGATTTCATGTTGACTGCCTCCTCATAGACGTGCGGTATGGTCAATATCTGCTTGCTACCCTTATTAACGTTTAACCCATAGTCGGGGTTGCATAAACTTTGCCGAAATTGGTGGGGAGCGCACTAGAAGTGTATGAGGCGGCATTTCTTCAGCTCATCATCCGGTACCCGGACTGCTTTTTTCATTGCGCACAGTAGGCGATTTTCCCATTGACCACAGTCATCCGTACTTTCACCAGCAGCAGTTCCTCGGGATCACTCAACACGTCACGGTCAATTACCGTGAAATCCCCCTGCAAGCCCGGTGCGATACGTCCGCGTTCCCGCTCTTCTCCCGCGGCAGCCGCACTGCCCGTTGTGAATAGACCTATCGCCTCCGGGATGCTCAGCTTCTCACCCGGCAAGTAGCCCTCATGGGATTCCCCCGGCTTGCGCCGGGTAACGGCAGCGTGCAGCCCAAGAAATGGATTCAGCGGTTCAATCGGCGCGTCACTGCCACCGGCACAGGTAATTCCGGCCTTCATCAGCTTATTCCAGGCATACAGATGCCCTGTTCTTGCCGGGCCTACCCGTTCCAGCACCCAGGGAAAGTCACTGGCCACAAAACGCGGCTGGATATCGGCAATGAGCCGAAGTCCGCGCATTTGCTCCACCAGTGCGCCATTCAGCACCTGGGCATGTATGAAGCGGTCCGGCAGGCCGGCTTCCGGAGACAGCCGGTGATGGTCCATCGCAGCCAGCGTCATCCGGGCTGCCGCATCTCCGATTGCATGCACAGCAACCGGGAATGACAGCCGTCTCGCCGCGCCGACAATTTCATTCAGCTTCTCCTGTGTGTGGATCGCAATGCCGGATGTATCCGGGGCATCGCTGTAAGGCTGCTCCAACAGTGCGGTCCGTCCGCCGATGGCACCGTCGGCGAACAGCTTGACCGCACCAAGCCGCAGCCACTCGTCACCGCTGCCTGCCTGCAGCCGCAGCTCCTCCACCTCCTGCAGATAGCCATAATACAGCAGCTGGTGTGTGCGGAAGAACAAGCCTTCTTCGCGCAGCTCACGGTGAATCTGCAGCATCGTCTCCACACTGTCCAGCAGCCGCAGATCCTCTGTATGCACGGCTGTAAGCCCCAGGGAGAGCGCGTCGGCAATTCCCCGGCGGACCGCATTCTTCTTGGCGGCATAATCGGGCACCGGCTGCACGGCATTAAACGGCTGTGAGGCATCCTCATAAACCCAGCCGTTCAGCTTCCCTTCAGCGTCACGTCCGTAAGCTCCGGAAGCAAAGTCCGGTGTGGATTCGGTCACGCCTGCCCGCCTGAAAGCCTCGCTGTTGCCGAGGAAGGCATGAAAGCAAGTGCGCGTAAGGAATACGGGATGCCGCTCTGTCACCGCATCCAGCTCAGATATATGCGGCGCTGCGGCAGGCCGGAATTCATTCTCGTTCCAGTTCAGCCCGAGGATCCATTCCCCGGCAGGCGTAATCTCTGCGCGTCTGGCAATTGCATGCAGCATCTCTTCTTTGGAGGTCATACCCGTGAAATCCAGCATGTCCAGCTTCATCCCGTGCATGCCCAGATGCACATGCGCATCGGTCAGACCGGGCAGCACATAGGCTCCGTCCCAATCGACAACGGTGTATTCTCTGCCGCTAAGCTGCAGGGCCAAATCCCTGCCCTCTCCAACGGCAGTGATCCTGCCGTCCTCCACGTATACAGCATTATCGCCGGGGTGGCTGCGAAATGGCAGAACGCCATTTTTAAATAAGATTGCGGTCATGTACTTCTGCTCCTTTGTTATAACAACTTTTATATTAAAAGCATGTTTCTTTCAATCTATGGGCATGAGCCGGAAGCATGCAACTGCGGAATTAATACTATGGTGAAGAGCCTTATTTACGTTCTAAAAAGGAGTGGTTTCCTTGAAAATCGATATCGGCTGCGGTTCCGCTAAAGAATTGGGTTATCTGGGAATCGACTGCATTTCATACCCCGGGGTGGATCTGGTCTGCGATATTAATAAAGGCATTCCACTGCCGGACAATACCGCCGAATTCATTATGGCCAGCCGCGTTCTGCCCTATGTAAACAATCTATTTGCGGTGATGAAAGAGATTCACAGGATCTGCATCCATAAAGCCGTTGTCTGCATTCTTGCACCTTATGCACATAGCTTCCCTCACGTCTCCAATCCTTTTTTCAAACAAAAATTCGACGAGTACACTCCCCGGTATTTCACAAACCGCTTTTTCCAGCCTTCGGCAGGTCCGCTCTCTCCGGTGATTCCCGATTATCCGGTCCCCTCTCCGCCCTTCGATTACAGACTGCTGCGGATGGAGCTGTTCTATCAATACCCGTTTAACGACTCGCTCTACGAAGCAGAAGAGCTTGAGATTCTCAAGACGCTGCAATCTAATGTAGTTCATGAAATCATGTACCACTTTGCCGTCATTAAGAAAGAAATCACCCCGGAGGAGCTCGAAACCATGAGCAGGAATCATTATCCTGAACCGCGTGTGCTGCTGGAACGGCGGCTTCTCTCACAGCATAGACAAGATTTCAGCAAGTAGAAAAATAAATATGTATTTTTTAAAAAATCCCCCGTGGACAAACAATTATGCCCGTCACCCGTCATAGGCTAATATACCACAAGAAATTTGGCACATCGTCCTTATCCAGGAGACGGTCTGCTTTTTTTCGTCTAAGCAATTGCGCAGTTCAGCAACCTTGAAGGAGGTGAAAATCATTCCTCTAGTCGTTCGGGCTACGATTAACGCAACCGGCGCAATCACATTTACCGGCAATACACTTGGACTAAGCAGATCCGAAACGGCCGGGGTTCCCGGTACACAGGATAGTATAGGTGCATTCAGTACGGTCAACACAGCCTCTGTATTCGGCACCTATCCTGCCGGTACGACCAGCCTGTACCAGAACAACAGCTCAGCCGCCATACTGACGCTTCCCGCAGGAAGCACAGTGCTGTACGCAGAACTGATCTGGGCCGGCTCCTATATTAACGGCTCGGTTAATCTCAGCGCCTTCATCAATAATCCGGTCTCCTTCACCACACCCGCAGGGACAACGGTCAGTGTTTCTCCTGATGCGGCTACAGCTAATATAGTTGACCTGGGAGGCGGCGCCTCCGCCTATGTACGCTCAGCCAATGTCACCAGCATTATTCAGGGCGGCGGTGCCGGAACCTACACGGTCGGCGGTGTCGTAGGCACCATCGTTATCACGGGTGATGCAACCGCCAACCATGCCGGCTGGACACTTGGTGTGATCTACCAGAACCCCTCCCTCCCTTTCCGCAATATGTCGCTGCGGGCAGGAGCTGTGCTTGTACAAGCCACTTCAGCCCCGGTTGTCACGACCATTACGGGTTTCGCCACACCAGTCACCGGTGCTCTGGGCGGACGCATCTTGTTCAGCGCGCAGGAAGGCGACGCGAACCGTTCAGGCGACCAGGCGCTGTTCGGCCCGACCTCCGCCACACAGGTGGCCTTGTCGGGTCCCAACAATTTTGCCAACAACTTTTTTGCTTCGCAGATTAATAATGACAGCGGCGCTCTGAGTACGACCGGAACCTTCGGAACCCGCAACCAGACCAATGGCAGTCCAGGCACCAATATCATCGGTGGACGTCAAGGCTGGGACATAACCAACGTCGACGTTTCGGCAAGACTGGTGAACAACCAGTCCTCTGCACTGCTGACGTTGACCACCTCTGGCGACGCCTATGTAGTCAACGCGAATGCGCTCCAGATCAATATTAACGCACCGGTAATCACGCTGACCAAAGGCTCCAATGTGGCCGGTCCGATCGTCGGTGATAACATAACCTATACCGTTACCATCAACAACACAGGTACTGCCAGCGCTACGAGTGTGGTACTGTCGGATACACTGCCAACCGGCTTGACCTTTGTAGCCGGAAGCGTTGTGGTCGCCGGTATTTCCAGGCCTAGCTATGATATTTCAGCCGGCATTCCCTTAGGATCACTGGCACTCAGCTCTTCTGTAACGGTTACATATCAGGCCAGAGTGACCTCGCTGCCGCCCAGTCCGCAGACGATTGCCAACTCTGCCAATGCCGCATTTACCTTCCAGAGTGTGGCCGGCGGCCCCATTGTTTCGGGAGTTATCCCTTCCAATACAGTAACGGTTCCAGTGTACTCGCCGGTTCTGGGTATGGTCAAAAGCGCCAACACCGTCAACGCAACCGTTGGCGATGAGATTACCTATTCCGTGCAAATCTCCAACACGGGAAATATCGGTGCGTCCACGACGCTGACTGACAACATCCCTGCCGGAAGCACCTACGTTCCCGGGAGCTTTACTGTCAACGGGACTCCCCTGGCAGGCAATCCCGCCACGGGCATCGCAATCGGCACGATTGCCGCCGGAGGAAGCTCCACCGTTCAGTTCAGGGTTGCCGTGAACAGTCTGCCGTCGCCGCCGCGGTTAACCGACCAGGCCGCTGCAGCCTATACCTTCCTGGTGCCTGACGGTCGTACAGTGGCCGGTTCGGCGGCATCGAATACGCTGACCATTCCGGTGACACTGCCCAATGTTGCAGTGGTCAAGAGCACCAGCTTCCCTGACGTTGCGGTAGGGGACACTTTGACCTATACCTCCGTCATCAGCAACAACGGGATTTCGGCGGTAACACATGTGGTCCTGTCCGATCCGATTCCTGCAGGTACCACCTTTGTTCCGGGCAGCGTGACCGTTTCCGACTCAGCCCGTCCTGCCGCAGACCCGGCAACGGGAATCTCTGTGGGAGCAATTCCTCCTGGCAACAGCGCAACCGTAGCTTTCCAGGTGACGGTCACCTCTGTACCGGGAACCGGACAGCTGTCCAACCGTTCTTCGGCATCCTATAGTTCCGGGCTGTTTACAGGCATTTCCCAATCCAACATCACCACAACACCTGTGTATCAGCCTGTCATTGGCATTGTCAAAAGCGCAAGTCCGGCCAGTGCGACTGTAGGCGGCAACGTGCTTTACACCCTTCAGGTGCAAAACACAGGGAATCTGGCAGCAACCGTCACCCTAAGCGACAATATCCCCGCCGGCTCTACCTTTGTTGCGGGAAGCGTTACAGTGAACGGTTCCGTTCGTCCTGCGGATTCTCCGCTCACCGGAATTCCACTAGGGGCCGTAGCTCCCGGTTCTACGGTAACCGTCAACTTCCTGACCACGGTGCAGTCACTGCCCTCTCCGGCGGTATTGACCAACCAGGGAAGCAGCAGCTATACCTACCAGTTGCCCAGCGGGCGTTCCCTCAGCGGGGAAAGCCTCTCCAATACGGTCAGCATCCCGGTTTCAGCACCGAACATCACCTTATTCAAGACAGCCAATCTCTCCGCCATCGCTGTCGGGGAGAATATAACCTATACCGTAGCGGTGTCCAATCCGAGCGGGGTAGCTGTAAACAACGTCGTCCTGTCTGATCCAGTACCCGCGGGAGGGGTATTCGTGGCCGGGAGCGTCACGGTGAACGGGGCAGCTGCACCATCCGCCAACCCGGGGGCGGGCATTGCTCTTGGGACCATCGCGGCAGGGGGAAATGTGATCGTCACCTTCAAGGTGATTGCTGCCTTCCTGCCAAATCCCGCCGAACTGAATAACCGGGCCAGCACATCTTTCACGGCAGGAGCGTTCAGCGGAACTGCACTGTCCAATACAGTGACGACGCCGATCTTCATTCCGGTCATCAATCTCGTTAAAAGTGCCAACAGCGCCCAGGCTTCGGTAGGCAGCTCCCTATCCTTCTCGATCCTGGTCAGCAACACCGGTAATATCGCTGCCACGCTGAACCTGACTGACAGTTTGCCGCCGCAAGCAGTATTTGAACCGAACAGCGTCATCATTGGCGGAACACCGCTTCCCGGTTTTGACCCGGTAACCGGAATCCCGGTAGGTCCGCTTGTGCCGGGCGATAGTGTCACCGTCAGTTTTCTGGTCACCGTGACGGCGCTGCCCCCGGGCCAGCAGTTGCCCAATTCAGCAGCTGCCGCAATCAGCTTCACTCTGCCTGACGGACGGCAGCTCGGAACAACTGCTGTTTCGAACACGCTCAGTGTCCCTGTCTCCGCTCCCAATGTCAGTATCGTCAAAAGCGTGAACGCCATTGATGCCGTTACGGGTGACATTCTTAAGTTCACCTCGGTGCTGACAAACACCAGCATCGCGGCTGTCAGCAACATCATTCTCAGTGATCCTCTGCCTGAGAATGTTACCTTCATTCCCGGAACCGTAATTGTGGGCGGCGTTTCCCAGCCGCAATCAGTTCCGTCCGCCGGCATTCCAATCGGCAGTCTGGCCCCAGGGGCGTCAGTCGCCGTAACATTCGAGGTGAGGATAACAATGCCGATTCCTTCACAGATCAACAACCAGTCGACCGTCAGCTTTACCTCCGGTGTATTCTCCGGTTCTTCCTCTTCCAACGTAACCACGACACCGGTAATACAGCCGCAGATTTCCCTTGTCAAAAGTGCCAATGATCTTAATGCAACAGTTGGCGATACCATTATCTACACGATTGTTGTCAGCAATACAGGCAATCTGGCTGCGAATGTTACTTTGACTGACAACATTCCCGCAGGGACCACCTTTGATCCCAACAGCGTCATCGTCGGAGGCTTCCCGCAGCCGGGAGCCGCACCCGATACCGGTATTACCGTCGGCACCGTAGCTCCGGGGGCCAGTGTTACCGTCAGCTTCACTGTCTTTATTGTTTCCTTGCCTTCACCACAGCAGCTTGTCAATCAGGCCTCCTCCTCCTTCACTTTCACTCCGCCTGACGGCCGGCTGCTTACGGGTACGGCTGTATCCAACACGGTAACTATCGCGGTCTCCGCTCCCAACCTTTCCGTAGTGAAGAGCACTCCTGCAACAGCAGCTGCCGTTGGAGATACGATTGCCTATTCCGTAAGCATTACCAATACCGGAATCGATCCCGTAAATAATGTATTGCTCAGTGACCCCGTGCCTGACGGAGCCTCATTTATACCCGGCAGCGTATCAGTAAACGGAGTGCCTTTCCCCAATGCCAATCCGTCTTCCGGGGTTGCGATCGGAACGTTGGCCTCCGGCGCAACTGCAATCGTCTCTTACAGCGTAACGGTCATTTCCGTTCCCGCTGACGCCTCTATTGACAACCAGGCGACCGTTACCTATACCTCTGGTATTTTCTCAGGTACTACTTTGTCGAACCCGGTAGCCGTTCCCGTCTTCCAGCCGAATGTCTCTGCGGTTAAAACGGCCAATACGACAAATGCTACAGTCGGTGATACCGTTACCTATACCTTGACTGTCAGCAACACCGGGAATTATGGAGCCGCTCTGACTGTAACAGACAATATTCCGTCAGGCACCACCTTTGAGCCCAACAGCGTCCTGATCAACGGGCTGCCTCTGCCTCAAGCAAATCCGACTACTGGCATTGCCGCAGGAACTGTCGCTGCGGGAGCCACTGTCGCTGTCTCCTTCTCAGTCGTGATTACCTCACTGCCGTCTCCGCAGGTGCTGGTCAATCAGGGAACCGCTTCTTACAGCTTTACATTGCCTGGCGGACGCACAATCAACGGTTCGGCACTCTCCAACACGGTCACGATTCCTGTATCCAGCCCGAATCTCGCCGTGCTCAAATCCACCGTGACAACAGCAACTACCGTCGGGGACACGATTACCTATTCTGTGACATTGACCAATAACGGGATCGCAACCGTCAATAACGTCGTCTTTACGGATGCACTTCCTGCTGGTACCGCCTTTGTGCCGAACAGTGTGCTGGTAGACAGCGTCGGGCGGCCCGGAGCTTCACCCTCTACCGGGGTAACCATAGGCAGTATCGCTCCCGGAGCTTCAGTGACCGTAGTCTTTACTGTAACCGTAACTTCGCTGCCGGCAACCGGACTGCTGAACAATCAATCCTCCGTCAGCTTTACATCCGGAGCACTTTCCAACGTAGGATTTTCCAATATTGTCACCACACCGGTCTACGAGCCGATAGTTGCAGCAGTCAAAAGCGCAAGCTCCGTCAACGCTACTGTCGGGGATACCATTACCTATACCGTAATTGTAAACAATACAGGCAACTATCCGGCTACAGCCACTTTGACCGATACGATTCCGGCAGGAACCCTACTTGTGGCAAACAGTGTGCTGATTAACGGATTCCCGTCCCCGGGAACCGATCCCGCAACCGGCATTCCACTCGGTTCTATTGCTGCCGGTACCAGCTTGACAGTCACTTTCTCCGTTCTGATCACTACGCTGCCGCCAAGCCAGCAATTGACCAACCAGGCTACCATCACCTTTGCGTATACCCTGCCGGACGGCCGGACCTTCAACGAATCGGCAGTCTCCAACATCAATCAGATTTCCGTTTCATCGCCTAACGTATTGGTATCAAAGGCCTCCACTGCAACAGATGCCGTAGTAGGTGATACCGTTCCCTACACAGTCACCGTTACCAATAGCGGGATTGCATCGGTCAACAATGTCGTGCTTAGCGATCCGATACCACCGGGAGCTTCCTTTGTCACAGGCAGCGTAGTTGTCGACAGCACTCCTCTGCCGGGAGCGAACCCGGCCAATGGAATTTCCCTTGGCACTCTGGCTCCGGGAGCTTCTGTCCAGGTCTCCTTCAATATTGTTGTTACTGCGCTGCCGAATCCGCCGAGCCTTAACAACCAGGCGTCCGTGAGCTTTACCTCCGGTGCTTTCTCGGGTGCTTCCTATTCCAATAACCTGATTACTCCGGTGTATCAGCCGATCATCAATATCCTAAAGAGCGCAGATACAGCAAATGCAACCGTCGGAGACACTGTCACTTACTTCTTTAGCGTCACAAACACCGGGAACTTGCCGGCTGTGGTTACCCTTACGGACTCCATCCCTGCAGGAGGTGTATTTGTTCCAAACAGTGTGCTGGTGAACGGTGTGCCGCAACCAGGAGCCGATCCGGCAGCTGGAATCAACCTTGGAACGGTTGCCCCTGGAGCTACAGTCGTCATGACAGTCACCCTGCAGGTTACCGTGGCTTCGCTGCCTTCACCGCAGCGACTCGTCAACCAGGCAGCCGCAACCTTCACGTTCACGCCGCCGGACGGACGACTGCTCTCAGGCTCTTCCTTGTCCAATGTACTTGTGATCCCTGTATCGTCTCCGGACGTCACCGCAGTCAAGAGCACACCGGCTATCGATGCCGTAGTCGGCGACATCCTTACCTATACAATTGTAGTGACGAACAACGGTATCGTCGCCGTCAACAACGTTGTGCTGGTTGACCCGATTCCTGCTGGAAGCCAATTCGTTGCGGGCAGCGTTACCGTAGACGATATCGTCCGTCCTGGGGCCAACCCCGGATCAGGTGTTGTCATCGGCACGATTGCTGCCGGAGCTTCAACGACGGTGACCTTCAAGGTTCAGGTAATCGCAACATGACCCCTGCCTCATTTCCTCAACCTGTCGTGACGAATCAGTCCATGGTACTGTTCAGCTCGGCAGCGGGTATAGACGCTATAACCTATTCCAATACCGTCCATACCCCGGTCCTCAGCCCCGTACTTTCCTTATTCAAAAGTGCAGACAAAACCAGCGTCTCCCTTGGGGAGACGCTGGTATACTCGCTTGTTGCCAAGAACAGCGGCAACGTGGCTGCACTGGCAACGATCAGAGATATTCTCCCTGAAGGTGTATCCTTCATTGCTAATAGTGTGCTAAGAGACGGAGTCCCCCTTCCCGGGGTATCTCCGTCTTCCGGCATACCGCTGGGAACAATATCACCGCAGGCACAGGTCCGCATCGCCTTCCAGGTCATTGTCGTTTCGCTTCCGCCTTCACTGGAGCTTCGCAATGAAGCCAGGGGATTTTATTCGTTCACTACACCGGAAGGCAGGCTTGTGCAAAGCGAAATCCGCTCCAATCCGGTAAGAGTTTCTTTGCTTTCCTACCAGCTCTCCACCCTTCTGGCCGCAAGTACTCCGACTACATTTACCGGAGATGTAGTCACTTATACGCTGCTGCTCAGGAACGAAGGAGCACGGCTGCTGAACGATACTATCGCATTCATTCCCGTGCCGGATGGTGCCATTTTCGTTCCGGGAAGTGTTGTCGCCGGGGGGATCTATTATCCCGATGCTGATCCGGCAGAAGGAATCCGGCTGGGGGTCCTAAGTACAGACACAGCCGCCGAAATTTCTTTTCGCGTGCGGATCACATCGGTCCCTGAGAATTCCGTATTAACAACGCAGGCGCGCACCACTTACCAAGTAGATGAGGTTACTGAGGTTACCGAGAGCAATACCGTGGAAATATCCATTGTCCAGGCAGGCGTTACGGTCAGTCTGAAGGTTGATCGCTACAGCGTGGCGCCTGGAGACAACCTGCATTACAAGTTCACCGTACAAAACAGCGGAAATCTGGCTGTAAATGCTGCACTGGTGGATGCAATTCCTGCAGGAACATTGTTCATCTGGGACAGCGTTATGGTTGACGGTGTGCCCATGAAGGGGATTAGACCGGGAGAATTCATCCCGCTGGGCACGATAAGAGCCGGCTCTGTGGTCCTCGTGGAGTTTCTTGTGTCCATCCCTGCAGCCACTGACATCAAGCAGACCCCGGCGGTGCAGAACCAAGGCAATCTGCAATATACCTTCACACTGCCAGACGGACGAAATGTAAGACTGGTTGCCCGCTCAAATGCGGTTACTACCTTGATTCTCTCGCCGGCCATATCCATTGAGATGAGTGGTGAACCGCCAATTGTCGAGCCTGGTGGGACTGCCCAATTCAGGATTTCAGTGACCAACAGCGGCAATTATCCTGCTGACGTTTCTGTCATCCGGATCGTGCCCCAAGGAAGCCTAATTGAGTCCGACATCGTTACAATCAGCGCCCTTACCTCACCTGAATCCTCTTACCGGGGTACGGTGGCGATGGGCACAGTGCAAGCTGGCCAGACGGTCTATCTCACTTATTTTGTCAGAATCAATGACGATTTCATGGGCCGGGCCCTTCAAGGCTCCTCGACCGCGCTGTACCTGTTCACGATTGACGGCCGGAGATATTCCGGGGAATCCCGGTCCAACAGCTATAGGCTTTTTATTGAAGAGATCAGTGAATAAGGGATTAAAGTTCCCTGATCTGCAGTTTATACCCATTGATATCTTCACATATCCTCCCTACCCCTGAATATACTTTAGTTACAGCATGCCTCAGAGTCACTCTCTTTAAGAAGCATGTGCTTACGCCCGTACCGATTTATATTCCATGGGAGGTGGTCATCCTGTCGCAATCACCCGGTCCATATGCGTTTGTCGTGTCAAAAGAAGACTGGTCCCTTCACCGCAAAGGCCATCAGGATCAGGAACGTCATCAGCAGAAGGTCAGGGAAGCCATTAAGGATAATCTGCCCGACCTCGTTACCGAAGAGAACATTATCATGTCGGACGGAAAACAGATTGTAAAGGTGCCGATCCGAAGTCTGGATGAGTACCGGATTATCTATAACTTCCGCAAGCAAAAGCATGTCGGCCAAGGAGACGGGGAAAGCCAGGTTGGTGATGTGCTCGGCCGTGATTCGCAATCTGCCCAACCGGGCAAAGGTGACAAAGCCGGAGATCAGCCGGGTCAGGATACGGTTGAGGCTGAAGTGAACCTTGAGGATTTGGAGGACATTCTGTTCCAGGACCTGGAACTGCCCCACCTTGCACCGAAGGATAAGGAAGAGATCGAGGTCAAGTCCATCGTCTTCAACGATATCCGCAAAAAAGGCATGATGTCGAACATCGACAAAAAGCGCACCCTGCTGGAGAATCTGCGGCGCAACGCCAGCAACGGGAAACCCGGTATCCATAGCATCAGTCCCGACGATTTGCGCTATAAAACCTGGGATGATATTACGGTTCCTCATTCCAATGCAGTCATCATCGCCATGATGGATACCTCCGGATCTATGGGGACCTTTGAAAAATACTGCGCCCGCAGCTTCTTTTTCTGGATGACCCGCTTCCTGCGCCGGCAATATGAAAAGGTCGAAATTGTGTTTCTGGCTCATCATACGGAAGCCAAAGAGGTCAGTGAGCATGATTTCTTCACCCGGGGTGAAAGCGGGGGCACGATCTGCTCGTCAGCCTACCAGAAGGCGCTGGAGATTATCGACAGCCGGTATCCTCCGGCCAAATACAATATCTATCCTTTTCATTTCTCGGATGGCGACAATCTCACCTCGGATAATGAACGTTGCGTCAAGCTTATCGGGGAGCTGCTGAAGCGCAGCAATATGTTCGGTTACGGCGAGGTGAACCAGTACAACCGCAGCAGCACGCTGATGTCCGCCTACCGCCATCTGAAGCAGGAGCAGTTCATGCATTATGTGATTAAGGATAAGAAGGAGGTGTACCAGGCGCTCAAGACCTTTTTCGGCAAAAGAGATTTGGCGAAATCGTGATGAGCCGGATTTAGATGGAGAACTAATAAAATAATATTCTCTTCGAACCGCATCGGTCAGCATCTGCCGTGAGTGACATATCCCCTAAAATAAAAATGCAGCGCGTAGCCCAAGCGGATACGCGCTGCATTTTTATACTGCACCTAGCCCCTGAAGATCCCTTCCCTAAATACAAGCTTTTTCAGGGCTAACATTAATCATTCCTGTTTTTTGCAATAAATTCAGCAATTTGGATAAAACTCCGATCTGTTAGTATATTCAGGTCTCCTTGCAGCACCACGTTAAACTTTTTTTCAATATTAACGAGAATCATGATGAAATCAAGGGAATTAATATAATTGGACAACTCCAGGTCTCCTTCCAAGCTGGTCAGCAATCCAGTTTGACCCGATTTTCCTGCTTCTTCAGCTCTTTGCAAGAGATGAGCATTGATGATTTCAAGCAATTCCTGAGTAATCGTATCCATGGAATGCATAGTAGACGCTCCTTTGTATGGACCTAGTATGTGTTAACACCATCATCGATCTGTATAATCCCGTTCATCTGTGTACTCTTCATCGCTTCATTAAAAAGGTTTCGTAAAACTTTAATTCGGCATCGTAAATACTGCTGATTCGATCCGGCAATTCGGCGAATTGTTCAACATTAAACTGATTGGAGTATACATATTTGCCCACGATCGTTCTAATCATGCTCCACTCATTAGTAATACTCTGTAGAATGGCACTTAAAGGCTCCTGCTCCATCTGCAAAAGCTTCAGCTTGTAGCTCTCCGCTTGTTTCGCCAATATGATTGAATTCAGCTTATCGAGTTGCTGTGCAGCATAATCTATAGCTATGTGCGCTTGCTGCATCAACCTCCCATACCACAGCTCCGACACTTCCAGCAGCTGGTCTAGACCTTCTGTAATTACATTCATATTTGCCTGAATGAGTTCCTGGTATTGTTCCGCTTCGCCGGAAATCATTGAAGCAGCTTGATTCAGTCTATAAAATTCATAGTAGGAATCCAGCTTCATTTGTCCTTGATTGAATTCATGATCAAATTCAATATAAGCCCGCTCCAAATCTTCCATCCGAATTGTTTTTTTATCATAGGACAGGTTCTCCATCTGCAAATGTTCAATAATATGAAAATGGCCGGTACAATCATTATATCCATGAACTAAGATGGTGTGTGGCAAATGCTTCTTCCGAAAAGTGTCTTTGCGAATCGGCAATTCGTAACAATCAACCCATAGTACGACAGGTCTCCCCATGTCTACCGCACTCTTGATTTTGTCAACGACTGTTCCGGTAAACCGTTCCTTCTCGACTGCGATTCCAAGCCCTGCAAGAGCTTCAATAAGACCCTTATTGCTTCTGTAAGAGATTCCGCAAAGAGTGCCTTCCCCTGTCCGGGCCGTTTCATACACAAGCCAATCGTTAATCAGTAACGGCAATATACTAAGCTGAAAATGCCGTATAACCGGAAACAACGAATTATACAAGCAGCTTTGATAATAGATTTCGTTAAAAGGTTCTATCGGTTCAATGATTTTTGCCATCCCTTTTTCCCCGCTTTCACTTCAAACACGCACTCAGTCCTCAACCTTAGAATTCGAGTTTTCCAGAGTTTCCGCTATTTTCTCAAGCGTCCGGTCTTGTTCAATATTTAAATGGTCTACCGCCACACCATGCTTTTCCAGCTCAACCTCCACCCGGATAAGCAATAAGGAGTGTCCCCCCAAGTCGTAAAAATTGTCATCCACCCTCATCACATCACGTTCGAACAGTTCTCCCCAAATGCTTGCCAATAATTTCTCAAGTTCGGTGTATTCACCGGATTCTCTTCCAACCAGCTGTACGTTCTTGAAGAACGGTTGTTCCTGAATCTGACCATTCATCGCTACTTGATTTGCGTGTACAGCATTCATCTCTCCCAGAATCACTCTGGGCCGATTCGAATATAGGATTTGATCAAGTGCAGCCAGCGCAGAACGAGGTGTAATATGGCTAATATCTTTATCGCTTTCTTTGACGCCGTAATTAGCAGCCATACCGACTTCCTTCCAGGCCGGCCAATTGATAGAACAAGCCGTCATACCTAATCGGGATCGGTAGGAAGCGAATGAATCCATAAACCTGTTGGCAGCCGTGTAGTCCCCTTGACCCACTCCCCCAGTAAGCGAAGCGAGCGACGAGCACAGCACAAAAAAGTCAAGGTCATTGTCTTTCGTAAGCAAGTGTAAGTTCCATGTCCCCATTACTTTAGGAGATAAGACCGCGTCCATTTGCTCTTGGCTTCTCCTGAACAGCATCCCGTCTCCTGCGATGCCTGCAGCATGAAAAATTCCACTAATATTTCCGAAGCTGGCTCTAATCTGCTGGATCAGCACGTCCATTTGATCGAAATCGGTAACATCCGCGCTGTAAGAATGTATGGTTGAACCCAGACTCTCCATTTCTTCTATGCTTTCAATGATGCGTTTTCGTTTAGGATCATCCCCCGCTTTAATAGAGCTCCATTCTTCACGGCTCGGCAAGGGCGTCCGGCTTACAAGGGCAATGGAGATTTGCTGTTGTCTCGCCCAATGTTTGGCCACTTCTAAGCCAATCCCCCCATGTCCTCCTGTAATGACATAGACACCATTGTGGCGAATGGAAACGGCTTCGGTTGTTCCAAGATCCGCTGCCTGTAAGCTTTCTATATATCTAACGCCGTTGCGGTATGCAAATTCTGTCGCTTCTCTGATTGATGATAACATTTGCCCAATTACGGGAGGTTCAATCGTTATGTCCAAATCAAAGCTGCGAGTGTACAGGTACGGATGTTCTTGATGAATAACCTTCGCCATCCCGAGCATAGCGGCACCGATCGGATCGATCTGTGGCTCGTCCCCTGTCACGGCATTTGCAAATCGGGTAAGGACAGAAATCACTGTTTCTTGTCTTCGCTGCTTCTTGAACAATGCTTTTGATAAAGAAGCCAAGCTGTACACGCTGCGAACGAGGCGTTCCTGCAGCTCCAAGGTATGGTGCGGCAGCCGTTCTTCGAGATCAAAGGCATGGATGACATGCCCAACCTTTCCTACTTGCTCGAGCAATAAGAGGTAGTCAGAGTCATTGCCTGAAATCACGTATTCATAATCCGTTACTTTGCTGTACTGGGGTCCATAATAAACTTCAATATAATCCCGGTTTTGTCTTTCCAGCAATGTACAGATCTGGCCGCAAACCGGAGCCGTTGTTCGAAAGAAAACCGTCATCCCGTCAATGGGTTCCGGGAGTTTGTCATTAATACTTTGGGGCACCCATTTTGGCTGGTAATAACAATACTCCTCTTCATGCACGGATGTTAAAGTCTCACGTCTCTCAACAGGCTGTGTATGCTTCTCCGGAATGTTGATCCAGCATCTGCTTTTCGAATAGCTGTAGGTCGGCACACTGACTTTATTGTAAGAACGTGTCGGATATAACAGTTTCCAATTCATCTCTGTTCCTTGTGTATAAGCCTGAGCGAAATCATGAAACGTTCTTCCCGCACCGGACGAATCTTTGCTAATATTGGACAGAAGTTCTTTGACGTGCTCGGAAGCGGAACCGGATGCAGTTTCATAATTCGGCCAGGTGGCTTTGTTAGCGCTGACGTTATGGCTGCCGTAATAAATATGATGCTCTTCCATCGTAACGAATGGGGTTTTTAGAAATCGCTCCAATTGCTGAAGCAGTTCTTCTATGCTGCATGCCTTCAGCACCAAGCGGTGAGCGTAGTGGCCTCTCCCCGTATTAACGGTGTAGCAAATATCCCCGATTCTATGCTGGCCGGCAGAACTCGATAGGAAAAGTATATATCTGTTTACCATATCTAACAGGTTCGTTTGTTCCATGGCAGATAAGGTGAAAATATGATGCAAATTGTCAGGGGAAGCCTCTGTTCGTTCAGGAGCCTCCTCTAATACGACATGGCAATTCGTTCCGCTTAAACCGAACGAACTTACCCCGCATCTTCTTTTTGAACCTGGTGAACGCTCCCACTCGATTAACCGGTCTGCAATATAAACGGGCGAATTAATAAACGAAATATTAGGATTAGGTTGTTTAAAATGCAGCATCGGTGGAATTTGTTGATGCTCTAAGGCCAGCACGGCCTTAATAAAACCAGCGATTCCCGCTGCATGATCCAAATGACCGATATTCGTTTTGACAGAACCGATGGCGCAAAATTGCATCTTTGAGGTATGCTTGCGGAATGCATTGTGTATCCCTTGGATTTCGATAGGATCTCCCAGCTTTGTTGCCGTACCATGGGCTTCCAGATAGGAGATGGATTCGGGATCGATTCCCGCATCTTGCCATGCTCTTAGAATAACCCGCTCCTGTGCGGCTGGATTCGGTGCTGTTAGTCCTACCGAGCTTCCATCTTGATTCCATGCGCTGCCCTTAACGACCGCATAGATATGATCATGATCCAGCATCGCTTGATGCAGTGGTTTCAACAGAACAGCCGCAACTCCCTCTGCAGTATTTGTTCCATCCGATTCTGCATCGAATGTTCGCGTGTACCCGTCTGAGGATTCAGTTCCCATTTTGTAGTCATTCGCCTGACTGGCCGGTAACATATTGATTCTGACGCTTCCCGCTATCGCAGTATTGCATTCGCCTGCGCGAATAGAGCGGCATGCCAAATGAAGTGCAGACAAAGATGAAGAGCATGCAGTATCCACCAAACTGCTGGGGCCTTTAAAATCAAATATATAGGAAATCCTCCCGGCAATAATCGATTTTAGATTACCTGAAGTTGTCAGACCCACAAGCTCCGGAGCGGACATTTGCGCGAGTGCTTTGTATTCATTGAGCCCTTCGCTTGATAATCCGACGAATACTCCGGTTTCGCTGCCAACGAGCTCCCTCCCCCCATATCCCGCATCCTCCATGGTGGCATAGACAGTCTCCAGAAAGAGCCGTTGGTGTGGATCCATTAATTGAGCCTCAATAGCCGGCAGAGAAAAAAACTTATAATCGAACGTGTCGATGTTACCAAGATAAGTAGCTTTCTTAAATTCCTGAGGAGCAATGCCGCTTTGCTTTAGCACATCTGTAATATCTTTTTTGCGTGTTTGCGGAATTTCTTCGATTAGACTCTTCCCTTCAACCATACAATTCCAAAATTCATTTGTATTTTTTGCGCTCCCAATCTGACAGGATACACCAATCACTGCAATATCCTTACTTGAGATTTGTTCAAACTTGATATTCTCGTTCGTTGATAGCACTTCGGAAGTATCGAAGTCGACTAGTTTTTTTTTCACATTGCGCCCTCCAATTCGAAACTTACACTGATGTATAATTGGTAGAACAGAAGAGAAGGACCTTCGCTTGCCTTCTCTTCTCCTCTCTTCTCCTGTTCACTTCACGTCTCTTACAGACCGACCTTTTTTTCGCATTGTTCCAGCATTTTAGCCAATAAGCTTATGAACTGGCGAAGCAGCCTCTCTACAGACGCTTGTAAAATCCGGCCCTGGTTGTACTCACATGTCATGGACTGGACAATGCCAGCCTCTCCACAATTGAGCACGAGATCAAACTGCTTTGCAAAGCCTGACGGCAATGGGTCAGCGCCTGTAAATGCACAAAGGATTTGGCCTTCTTGCGGCTCATAAGCAGCATACTTCACCTGGTCCCAATGAAATCGCCCTTCCGTTTTCAGGTATCCGTCTACTATTGCAAAAACTTCCTCCAACTCTTCGGCTTCCCGGAACGAAACCTCAACCCGGCATACATCGCCGCCTTCTATCAAGCAAGGCAAAGTAACCGTTTCTGTATGTGCGTATTCCGACATTAAATATGCAAAAGCGGTCAACAGCACAGACATCTTTTGAATACTGTAGTGACCCGAAATGCGTTCCAAGCTTTGACTCGTTCGTTCCGAGAGCTCAAAGCGCAATACATCGCCAGGAATGTAGACTCCTTGCTCGGCCATACCTGACGTTGGGAAGGCGAGGGGGAGGTGCTTCCATGTAGATGCATGTTTTTGCACATGGACCGTTTCGATATACTGAGCCAATTGACGCACGTTCGGGTTTCCGAACAAATCCGCTACAACAAGTACGCCCGGATACTTTTGCTCTAGTTTGGAATATATATCCATAATGCGCAATGAGTTACCACCCACATGGAAGAAGTTATCCGTAACCCCGATGTCGTCTTTGTGAAGAACCTCTTGCCATACTTTCAAAATTCCAGACTCAATCTCAGTAGCAGGCGGTAGTTTTTCTTCTTGATCATGCATGGCCACATCTGGAACAGGCAGAAGTGTTCGGTTCACTTTGCCGTTATTATTGAGCGGAATATGGTCCAATTCCACAAAATAGGACGGGATCATATAGTCCGGCAGATGTCTGGACAGGTGAGCATGTATTTGGGCTACAGTCAGCGGCATGCTGCAAACCAGATAAGCGCATAGATATGCCTGCCCTTGCTCGTCCTTCCGGTCGACTACGACAGCTTCACGGATATGCCCATGCGCCTGAAGCTGCGCCTCGATCTCCCCGCACTCGATCCGGTAGCCGCGGATCTTCACTTGATGGTCGGTCCTGCCCAGGTACTCCAGGTTGCCGTCCGGCAGCCATCTCGCCAAATCCCCGGTCCGGTACATCCGCATCCCCGGCTCGAACGGGTTGTCTACGAACTTCTCCGCTGTCAGGTCCGGCCGGTTCAGATAGCCCCGGGCCACGCCGGCTCCCGTGAGACAGATTTCGCCCGGCACACCCATGGGCAGTAACCGGCCTTCCTGATCCAGAATATACACCCGCACATTGGACACCGGTTTACCGATCGGAACGATTCCCATCTCTTCTTCCGCCTCGTCTGCCGGCCACATCGTGGCGCACACCGTCGTTTCCGTCGGCCCGTACGCATTGATTAAGTTGACGTAAGGACTCCACTTCCGCACCACCTCCTGCGGACAGGCCGAGCCCGCCGTGATGACCGTTCTCAACGGGCGGACCTGCTCCGGATGCATCCGTGTTAAGTACGCCGGCGGCAGAGTGATTACTGTAATGCCGTTTTCCCGGATGTACTGCTCGAACTCCCCGAGGTGATGGATCACTTCCACCGGCACTATATGCAGTTGCGCCCCGCTGCACAGGCTCATCACGATTTCCGATAGAGAGGCATCGAACGAGAGCGATGCAAATTGGAGAATCCGGTCATCTCCGGTCATCTGCAGCGTACGTTGAAACATGGACGTCAAGTTGGCCACACTCCGGTGCTCGGCCATCACTCCTTTGGGCCGCCCCGTCGAGCCTGAAGTGTAGATGACGTATGCCAGGTTCTCCGGCCCGCTGACCGCTTCTAAATTGCAGCCATCGATACTGCTGCTTTCACCGACAGACATTGTACCGGTCGCAGCGGTTTCGGCCTTTGCTATCGTCAGTCCCAGCTTCGCTCCCGCAAAGGCAGTTTCCGCCAGCAGCGCCTCATCGCCTATCAGCCACTGACTGCCGCTGTCCTCCAGCATGTATTGGATGCGCTCTGCCGGATAGGCCGGATCGATCGGCAAGTACGCCCCGCCGGCTTTCAGGATGCCGAGCACCCCGACGATCATCTCCACCGAGCGTTCCATCAGGATCGCCACGATGTGGTCCGGCCCCATACCTTGCCCGCACAGCGTCCACGCCAGCTGATTCGCCCGCGCATTCAGCTCCGTATAGGTGAGCTGCTGTTCCCCGTACACGGCCGCCACCGCATGCGGCGTCTTCTTCACCTGTTCCTCGAACAGACCGTGAATTGTCGCTTCCCGCGGATACTCCGCCGCCGTGTCGTTGAACCCGTGCAGCAGCTGTTGCTTCTCCTCTGGCGTGACAAGCTCATACGAGCCGATGCTTGCCTCCGGCTGCCCGGTGATTTGCGACAAGAGCTGCATGAAGTGCATCAGGTACCGCCCTGCCGTCTCCTCGTTGAACAGCGCGCAGCTGTATTCCAGCATCAGTTGAAGTCCTTGATCACTCTCCGCAACGTTCAGCGTTAAGTCAAACTTCGTCGCCAGGTGATTTAGCTCGACCGGACGAACGTCAACATCCGCCAGGGTAAAGCGCGCCTGCTCCATGTTCTGCAGCACCAGCATCGTGTCAAACAGCGGGTTGCGGCTCCTATCGCGCCGCACGTTCAGCTTCTCTACCAGTTCCTCGAACGGATAGTCCTGATGCTCGAACGCCACCAGCGTCCGCTCCTTCACCTCGCGCACGAAGTCCATAAACCGCTTCTCCCCGGACGGGGCGTTGCGCAGCGCCAGCGTGTTCACGAACATTCCGATCATCGGCTCCGTATCACCATGCGTCCGCCCCGACACCGGCGTCCCGACCACGATGTCGGTCTGCCCCGTGTACTTGTGCAGCCACACGTTATAGGCGGCCAGCAGTACCATGTACAGCGTGGCTCCGGTCTCTGCCGCGATTCGTTTTAGGGCCTCTGCCGTCTCGGCGTTCACTTCGGTGTATACCCGTCCGCCTTCACTGCTTGGCACCGCTGGACGCCTCCGGTCGGCCGGCAGTTCCAGCACCGGTGCTTCCTCCGCATAGGCCGACAGCCAGTACGCCTCATGCCCTTGCATCCGCTCCACCCCGAGCGTGCCCTTCTGCCAGACCGCGTAGTCCTTGTACTGGATCCGTAGCGGCGCCAGTTCCCCGCCGGCATACGCCGCCATGAAGTCCGACACCAGAAGGTTCATCGACACGCCGTCCGACACGATATGATGCATGTCCCACACCAGCCAATGGCGCTCCTCCGCCAGCCGCAGCAGCCCGGTCCGCAGCAGCCCGGTCCGCAGCAGCGGCGCCTGACTCAGTTCGAACGGCCGTACGAAGCTCCGGGTGAGTTCCCGCGCCTGCGCTTCATCTGCATCCCGGCATACCCATTCAAACGCCACGTCTTCGTGCACCTGTTGCCGCGGTTCGCCGTCGATCCACGTGAACGACGTGCGTAGCGATTCGTGACGGGCGATAACCGAACGAACCGCTTGTTCCAGCCGATCCGCATCAATTTTCCCTGTTAGCTCCACGACTCCCGGCATGTTGTAGCGCGTGCTCTCCGGCTCCACCTCATGCAGCACGTATAGCCGCCGCTGCGCCGAAGACAGCGGATAATCCTTGCCCGGTTTCGCCGGTTCGATGGCGCTGTATGCCATCTTCGACATCCCCTCGATCTTCCGCGCCTGCTCCTTGATCGTCGGCAGTCGGAATACGTCCTGCAGCGTCAGCTCTACGTTCATCGTCTTCTGGATTTTGGACACCAGCGTGGTTGCCCGCAGCGAATGCCCACCAATCGCAAAAAAGTCGTCGCGCATCCCGATGTTCTCTACGCCAAGCACGTCCTGCCAAATCCCAAGCAGCTTCCGTTCCGTCTCGGTACTCGCTGCCTCATACCGTTCTTCCGAATGCATTCTGGCATCCGGCTCTGGCAACGCTTTACGGTTCAGCTTGCCGTTAGGGGTCAGCGGCAAGCGCTCCATCGGCATCATGTATCCCGGTATCATATAGGACGGCAGTGCCCGCCCGAGGTGCTCCCGAATCTCCGCCGAAGCCGTCTCCTCCTGCAGCACCATGTACGCGCACAAGTATTTCCCGCCGGCCGCATCCTCACGGGCGATCACCACTGCTTCGCGGACCGCCTCATGCTTCAGCAACTGGTTCTCGATTTCTCCCAGTTCCACCCGGTAGCCGCGGATCTTCACCTGGTAATCTTGGCGCCCCAGAAATTCCATATTGCCGTCCGGCAGCATGCGCCCCATGTCTCCCGTCCGGTACAT
This sequence comes from Paenibacillus sp. FSL M7-1046, assembly GCF_038007405.1. Classification (NCBI taxonomy): domain Bacteria; kingdom Bacillati; phylum Bacillota; class Bacilli; order Caryophanales; family Paenibacillaceae; genus Paenibacillus; species Paenibacillus sp. FSL M7-1046. The sequence goes on from NZ_JBBOXB010000001.1 coordinate 7,679,092, forward strand.
CCGCCCCTGCGGCACAAACGGATTGGCCATAAACGATGCGCTGGTCTTCGCCGGATCGTTCAAATAGCCTCTGGCTACGCCCACTCCCCCGATATACAGCTCGCCGGCCACCCCGTACGGCACCGGATGCCGACCTGCGTCCAGAATATAGAAGGTATTGTTCGCCAGCGGCTTTCCGTACGGAATGCCCGTTTGATCCGCCGTAGCTTCCTGGATCGGATAGTAGTTAGACCATACGGTGGCTTCCGTCGCACCCCCAAGTCCTATCACTTGGACGTTCGGGAAGTATGCCTTCGCGCGTTCCGCCAAATCGACCGGAATCCAGTCCCCGCTCACCAGCGCCAGCCGTAAAGCCTTCTGGCTGATCGCCTCCTCCTGTTCCTCTAGGCCATGCAGCACATGATTCAGCGTCGTCGGCACCGAGTCCCAAATCGTAATGGCTTCCTCTTCCAGCAACTGCTGCATCTGCTTAGGATCCTGCACCTGCTCCCGGCTTGCAATCACAATCTGGGCACCTGCCGCCAGCGGTCCGAAAATGTCATACACCGACAAGTCGAAGCACATCGACGTGATGAACAACAGCCGGTCTTCCTCATGCACGCCACATTCCTGATTGACCCAGCTGACCAGGTTCACGGCCGAATGATGCTCAATCATGACGCCCTTCGGCTCTCCGGTTGAGCCAGAGGTGTAAATAATGTACGCCAACTCGTGCGAATCTTTGGCAAGGCGAAGCGCCTCACTGGAATGCTCAATCAGCGAAGGGTCCCGGCTGTCGACGAATAGCACAGGCGCTTCTGCATACGCCTGATCGACGACAACGACGCTTACTCCCGCATGGCTGATCATATGTGCGATCCGGCTTTGCGGGTAGTCCGGATCCATCGGTACATACGCCGCGCCGGCTTTCAGAATCGCCAGCATACCGATGATCATCTCAAAACCCCGCCCGGTCATCAGCCCGACATGATCATTGAGTTTCACCCCCTGGGCCCGCAGCCGCCGCGCCAACCGGTTCGACCGCTCATCCAGCTCCCGGTAGGTCAATGGCTGGCCGTTCCAGTTTAAAGCGGTCCGCCCGGGTGTCCTCGCCGCTTGTTCCTCGAACAGTTGGTGCAGCGTCTTCTCTGCTGCGTACGGCATATCCGTCCGGTTCCATTCGTACACGATCGCTTGCCGTTCTGCAGCCGTCATTAGGCGCTCTACCGACAAGATATCGGTCTCCTCGTCACATAGGGCTTCAAGGATTCGTTCGTACCAGGCGAACGCCGTTTCGATCTCCCGATCCTCAAAATAAGCTGGCGCATATTTGATCTGCATGTTCAGCCTGTTAAAGTATTGCGATACTTCCAGATCAAACCACGTATTCGTCATTTCGTTTGCTTCCAAGCTCAGCGCCGCCATCTCCGATGCCAACTCTTGCCCCGGCCCCATCTCCTCCAGCACATGAAAATCCGTATAGTTAAACAGCGTATCGAAGATCGGGTTGACGGACGGGCTCGACACTTCACCAATTGCATGGGCAATGTCGGCCAGAAACAGTTCATGCGCCTTCATTTGCCCAAGCTGCCGTTTTGTACGGTTCACCAGTTCCCGCTTGGACACTTCGCGCGCCAGCCCCATGCGGATCGGCACCGTATTGAGGAAGCAGCCTAATACTTTGTCTGCATCTTCGATGGCCGGCCGGTCGTGGCTGACCACGCCCGTGACAATCTCTTCCTCCGTCGTCAGGATGCCCAGCAAATACACGTGCGCGCTCAAGCACAGCTCCTTGACGGTACAACCGTGCCGCTTCGCCTGCCGCTTCAAGGCTCCCAGCAGCGTGCTGCTCAGTGGCCTGCGGTAAATTTTGCTGGCCGCTCCGCGGTCCCTCTTCTTGCCCGCGTAGTTAAACGGCAGCTTGTTGCGGGTATACCCCGCCAATTCGCGGATCCAATACTGCCGGCTCTCCTCGTCACTCTCCCGGAACCGGTTGATGGCCACATAATCCTTGTAATTGCTATCCAGCGGCTTGACCTCCGCCGGCTCTCCCTGCAGCAGCTGCTGATAAATGCCTGCAAACTCCTGCTGAAAGGACGCCACGCTCCATCCGTCCAGAATCGCATGGTGGAACGTAAACACCATGCAATAATCGTAGCGTACGTTCAGCCGGAACAAACGAACTCGCCACAGCACCTCGCCGTCGAACCGGAACAAGTTGCGCTGGTCCTGATCGATATGCGCACGGATGACGCGCTCCTGCTCCTCCCGGCTAAGTGAGGAGACATCTTCCACCGAAAACTCTGGCACGATCCGGTCGTGCACAAGCTGGACCTCTTCCTCGAAATGCGTGAGATCGAAGGTGGTACGCAGAATCGGATGCTTGTCGGATAACCGCTGCAGCGCTTCTGCGAACTGTTCTACCGAAACGATTTTGAAATGATATAAGAACTGATCGTGGTAAATCGGCTCCTCCGGCCGCAATCTTGAGTAGAACACCATGCTCTGTTGAATTTTGCTAAGCGGATACACGTCCTCGTAATCCTCTGGCAGGTGCTTCGCCTGCTCGGAATCCTCCATGATGCGCCGCTTCATCTGCTCCAGCATCTCCCGCCCCGACTCCAGCTGCCGGTTCGGCTTGTGCTCCTGCGCCAAAAGCTCAGCCAACTCTCCGATGGTCTGATGCAGGTACACATCTTTTAACGGGAGGGCCGCCTCCATGTCGCGATTCATCCGGCTGACGAGGCGGATCGCCTTGATCGAGTCGCCGCCCAGCACAAAGAAGTTATCGTGGACGCCGACCTGCTCCGCTCCCAGCACTTCCTGCCAAATCTCCGCCAGTTGCCGCTGCGTCGGCGTGCTTGGCGCTTCGTAGACGCTGCCGGTATGCGCCGATTCCGGCGCCGGCAGCGCCTTGCGCTCCACCTTGCCGTTAGAGTTCAGCGGCAGCTTCTCCAGCTCCACAAAATAAGACGGAATCATGTATTCCGGCAGCTGTACCGCCAGGTGCGCCCGTAGTTCTACAACCGGAACAGCTTCGTCACTCACGAGATACGCGCACAAGTATGCCTGCCCTTGCTCGTCCTCGCGGGCCATGACCACCGCTTCGCGGATCTGCGCATGCGCCAGAAGCCGCACCTCGATCTCCCCGCACTCGATCCGGTAGCCGCGGATCTTCACTTGATGGTCGATCCGGCCCAGGTACTCCAGGTTGCCGTCCGGCAGCCATCTCGCCAAATCGCCGGTCCGGTACATCCGCGTCCCCGGCTCGAACGGGTTGTCTACGAATTTCTCCGCCGTCAATTCCGGCCGGTTTAAATAACCCCGCGCCAGTCCGTCGCCCGTGATGCACAGCTCCCCCGCGACACCCATCGGCTGCAGTTGCTGCCCTTCGCCCAGAATATAGGCCCGCAGCGTCGGTAACGGCTTGCCGATGTTGCTGATGCCGTTTGTGATCTCCGCCTCTCCAAGCTTCTTGTACGTCACGTGCACGGTCGTTTCCGTGATCCCGTACATGTTGATCAATTCCGTATGGGGATACTTCCGCCGCCATGCCCGCAACTGGCCCGGCGCCAGCGCTTCTCCGCCAAAGATCACGGCTCGCACGCACAGCTCCGCGTCCGCCTCTTCCATTTCCCGCTCTGACAACGCATAAAACGCGCTCGGCGTCTGGTTCAACACCGTCACCCGCTCCTGCCGCAGCAGCCGCACCATCTGCTCCGGGTCCCTCGCCGTCATCAGCGGCACAACCACCAGCTTGCCTCCATAAAGCAGCGCTCCGTACATTTCCCATACCGAAAAATCGAAGCAATACGAGTGGAACAACGTCCACACGTCCCGTTCGTTGAAATCAAACGCCATGCGGTCGTTGAACAACAGCCGCACCACGTTCCGATGCGTAATCATCGTCCCTTTTGGCTTTCCGGTCGTCCCTGAGGTATAGATCACGTAGGCCAGATGCTCCGGCTTCGTCGCCTGCGGCGGATTCTCCGCAGGCATCGGCTCCGTTTCTAAGGCATATACCCGGCATCCCGCGAACGGAAGTGCCGGCGTCCGAAGCTCGACGTCACGGGTCGTCACCAGCCACTGCGCCCCGCTGTCCGCCAGCGTATAGGCGATTCGCTCAGCCGGATAATCCGGATCGATCGGCAAGTACGCCCCGCCGGCCTTCAGGATGCCGAGCACCCCGACGAGCATCTCCACCGAGCGATCCATCAGGATCGCCACGATACGGTCCGGCCCCACACCTTGCCCGCGCAGCGTCCACGCCAGTTGATTCGCCCGCGCGTTCAGCTCCGCATAGGTCAGCTGCTGATCTCCGTACACGGCCGCCACCGCATGCGGCGTCTTCTCCACCTGCTTTTCGAACAGACCGTGGATCGTCACTTCCCGCGGATACTCCGCCGCCGTGTCGTTGAACGCATGCAGCAGCTCTTGCTTCTCCTCCGCCGTGACAAGCTCATACGAGCCAATGCTTGCTTCCGGCTGCCCGGTGATTTGGGATAAGAGCTGCACGAAGTGCATCAGATACCGCCCGGCTGTCTCCTCGTTGAACAGTGCGCTGCTGTATTCCAGCAACAGCTGAAGTCCTTGCTCACTCTCCGCGACATTCAGCGTTAAGTCAAACTTCGTCGCCCGGTGGTTCAGCTCGACCGGACGTACGTCAACATCCGCCAGCCCAAAGCGCGCCTGCTCCATGTTCTGCAGTACCAGCATTGTGTCAAACAAGGGGTTACGGCTCATATCGCGCCATACGTTCAGCTTCTCTACCAGTTCCTCGAACGGATAGTCCTGATGCTCAAACGCCGCCAGCGTCCGCTCCTTCACCTCGCGCACGAAGTCCATAAACCGCTTCTCCCCGGACGGGGCGTTGCGCAGCGCCAGCGTATTCACGAACATCCCGATCATCGGCTCCGTATCCGCATGCGTCCGTCCCGACACCGGCGTCCCGACCACAATGTCGCTTTGCCCTGTGTACTTGTGCAGCCACACGTTATAGGCGGCCAGCAGCACCATGTACAGCGTGGCTCCGGTCTCTGCCGCGATTCGTTTTAGGGCCTCTGCCGTCTCGGCGTTCACTTCGGTGTATACCCGTCCGCCTTCACTGCTTAACACCGCCGGACGCGTCCGGTCGGCCGGCAGCTCCAGCACCGGCGCTTCCTCCGCATAGGCCGACAGCCAGTACGCCTCATGCTCTTGCATCCGCTCCACCCCGAGCGTGCTCTGCTGCCAGACCGCGTAGTCCTTGTACTGGATCCGCAGCGGCGCCAGCTCCCCGCCGGCATACGCCGCCATGAAGTCTGACACCAGAAGGTTCATCGACACGCCGTCCGACACGATATGGTGCATGTCCCACACCAGCCAATGGCGCTCCTCCGCCAGCCGCAGCAGCCCGGCCCGCAGCAGCGGCGCCTGACCCAGTGCGAACGGTTGCACAAAATTTCGGATGAGTTCCGGGGCTTGCCCTTCATCTGCATCCCGGCATACCCATTCAAACACCACGTCTTCGTGTACCTGTTGTCTCGGTTCGCCGTCGATCCACGTGAACGACGTGCGCAGCGATTCGTGACGGGCGATAACCGAGCAAATCGCTTGTTCCAGCCGATCCGCATCCACCTGCCCGGCCAGTTCCACGACGCCCGGCATGTTGTAGCGCGTGCTCTCCGGCTCCACCTCATGCAGCACGTATAGCCGCCGCTGCGCCGAAGACAGCGGATAATCCTTGCCCGGCTTCACCGGTTCGATCCGGCCATAGCCGCTTTCCTCCGTGCTGCGCACATAGACCGCCAACGCCTTCACCGTCGGGCGTGCGAACAGCTCCCGCAGCGGCAGCTCCACCGCCAGCTGCTGATGAATGCGCGACACCAGCGTCATCGCTTTCAGCGAGTGACCGCCGCGCTCGAAGAACGAATCGCCGATGCCGACCTCGTTTACCCCCAGCACTCCTGCGAACAACTCCGCCAATTGCGTCTCCAGTGCATCCCGCGGCGCTTCATAGCCTTCGCTGTACGCCTCCCGGTCCGGCGCAGGCAGCGCCTTCCGGTCCACCTTGCCGTTAGGGCTCAGCGGCAGCTTCTCCAGCTCCACAAAGTAGGACGGGATCATGTAATCCGGCAGCTGTGTTGCCAGTTGCGCCCGCAGCTCCGGTACCGGAACCGCTTCGTCGCTCACAAGATACGCGCACAAGTACGCCTGCCCTTGCTCGTCCTCGCGGGCCATGACCACCGCTTCGCGGATCTGCGCATGCGCCAGAATCCGCACCTCGATCTCCCCGCACTCGATCCGGTAGCCGCGGATCTTCACTTGATGGTCGATCCGGCCCAGGTACTCCAGGTTGCCGTCCGGCAGCCATCTCGCCAAATCGCCGGTCCGGTACATCCGCGCACCCGGCTCGAACGGGTTGTCTACGAATTTCTCCGCCGTCAGTTCCGACCGGTTCAGATAGCCCCGCGCCAGTCCGTCCCCCGCTATACATAGTTCACCCGCGACGCCTATCGGCTGCAGCTGCCGCTTGTCGTTCACAATGTACAGCTGCGTATTGGCGATCGGCCCCCCGACGGTCACTGTCTGGTCGACGGTCGCTTCCCGCATCGCTGACCAAATCGTCGTCTCCGTCGGACCGTACATATTGAACAGCGCGGCCTTCGATTTGCTTTGCAGATCAGCCAGCAGATCGTCCGTCCATGCCTCCCCGCCGACTAGTATTTCCGTTACGCCTTCAAGCCACGCCACGCAGCCCGCCGACAACAGCATCTTCAGCCGCGACGGTGTCATCTGCACCATGCCAATGCGCTGGCGTTCGATCAGCGCCGCCAGCTGCTGAGGGTCCTTCTGCTGTTCTTCGCTCGCTGCCACCACCCGCATGCCTTGCGTCAACGCTAGCAGCGTCTCCACCACCGAGATGTCGAATGACAGTGTGGTCGCAAATAAAATCGACTTCGCCGGAGCGAATGGAATCACTCTCGTCATCCCTGTGATGAAGTTAACCACCGAGCGATGCTCAATCATGACCCCTTTGGGGTTTCCTGTTGTCCCCGAGGTATAGATCACATACGCCAACTCGCCCGACGTTACGTGAAGTGCGAAATTCGCCCCGGCCGGTGCTTGCCCGGCTTCCGCCAGGTCCAGCACCGTGCCCTCAAATCCGCATGGATCCAGGCCAGGCTGAATCAGCAGTACCGCCGCGCCGCTGTCCCCGAGCATATACCGGATGCGTTCGGCCGGCAGCGCCGGATCGATCGGCAAGTACGCTCCGCCAGCCTTCAGTATGCCGAGCACCCCGACGAGCATCTCCACCGAGCGATCCATCAGGATCGCCACGATACGGTCCGGCCCCACACCTTGCCCGCGCAGCGTCCACGCCAGCTGATTCGCCTGCGCATTCAGCTCCGCATAGGTCAGCTGCTGATCCCCGTACACTACCGCCACCGCATGCGGCGTCTTCTCCACCTGCTCTTCGAACAGACCGTGGATCGTCGCTTCCCGCGGATACTCCGCTGCCGTGTCGTTGAACCCGTGCAGCAGCTGTTGCTTCTCCGCTGGCGTGACAAGCTCATACAAGCCGATGCTTGCTTCCGGCTGCCCGGTGATTTGCGACAAGAGCTGCACAAAGTGCATCAGGTACCGCCCGGCTGTCTCCTCGTTGAACAGTGCGCTGCTGTATTCCAGCAACAGCTGAAGTCCTTGCTCACTCTCCGCGACATTCAGCGTTAAGTCAAACTTCGTCGCCCGGTGGTTCAGCTCGACCGGACGAACGTCAACATCCGCCAGGCCAAAGCGCGCCTGCTCCATGTTCTGCAGCACCAGCATCGTGTCAAACAAGGGGTTGCGGCTCATATCGCGCCGTACGTTCAGCTTCTCGACCAGTTCCTCGAACGGATAGTCCTGATGCTCAAACGCCGCCAGCGTCCGCTCCTTCACTTCGCGCAAAAAGTCCATAAACCGCTTGTCCCCGGACGGGGCGTTGCGCAGCGCCAGCGTATTCACGAACATCCCGATCATCGGCTCCGTATCTGCATGCGTCCGCCCCGACACCGGCGTGCCAACCACGATGTCGGTCTGCCCCGTGTACTTGTGCAGCCACACGTTATAGGCAGCCAGCAGCACCATGTACAGCGTGGCTCCGGTCTCTGCGGCAATCTGCTTCAGCCCCTCGGCTACGTCCGCGCTGATCTGCGCATGAACCTGCCCGCCTTCACTGCTTGGCACCGCCGCACGCGTACGGTCGGCCGGCAGCTCCAGCACCGGCGCTTCCTCCGCATAGACCGACAGCCAGTACGCCTCATGCTCTTGCATCCGCTCCACCCCGAGCGTGCTCTGCTGCCAGACCGCGTAGTCCTTGTACTGGATCCGCAGCGGCGCCAGCTCCCCGCCGGCATACGCCGCCATGAAGTCTGACACCAGAAGGTTCATCGACACGCCGTCCGAGACGATATGATGCATGTCCCACACCAGCCAATGGCGCTCCTCCGCCAGTCGCAGCAACCCGGCCCGCAGCAGCGGCGCCTGACCCAGTGCGAACGGTTGCACAAAATTCCGGATGAGTTCCCGTGCCTGCCCTTCATCTGCATCCCTACATACCCATTCAAACACCACGTCTTCGTGTACCTGTTGTCTCGGTTCTCCGTCGATCCACCTGAACGACGTACGCAGCGATTCGTGACGGGCGATAACCGAGCGAATCGCTTGCTCCAGCCGATCCGCATCCACCTGCCCTGTTAGCTCCATAACCCCCGGCATGTTGTAGCGTGTGCTCTCCGGCTCCACCTCATGCAGCACGTATAGCCGCCGCTGCGCCGAAGACAGCGGGTACGATGCCTGCGCCGATGCCGGCTCGATTCGGCCGTAGCCGCTTTCCTCCGTGCTGCGCACATAGACCGCCAACGCCTTCACCGTCGGGCGTGCGAACAGCTCCCGCAGCGGCAGCTCCACCGCCAGCTGCTGATGAATGCGCGACACCAGCGTCATCGCTTTCAGCGAGTGACCGCCGCGCTCGAAAAACGAATCGCCGATGCCGACTTCGTTTACCCCCAGCACCTCTGCGAACAACTCCGCCAATTGCGTCTCCAGCGCATCCCGCGGCGCTTCATAGCCTTCGCTGTACGCCTCCCGGTCCGGCGCCGGCAGCGCCTTCCGGTCCACCTTGCCGTTAGAGTTCAGCGGCAGCTTCTCCAGCTCCACAAAGTAGGACGGGATCATGTATTCCGGCAGTTGTACCGCCAGGTGCGCACGCAGCTCCGGTACCGGAACGGCTTCGTCGCTTACAAGATACGCGCACAAGTATGCCTGCCCTTGCTCGTCCTCGCGGGCCATGACCACCGCTTCGCGGATCTGCGCATGCGCCATGAGATGCGCCTCGATCTCCCCGCACTCGATCCGGTAGCCGCGGATCTTCACTTGGTGGTCGATCCGGCCCAGGTACTCCAGGTTGCCGTCCGGCAGCCATCTTGCCAAATCGCCGGTCCGGTACATCCGCGTCCCCGGCTCGAACGGGTTGTCGACGAATTTCTCCGCCGTCAATTCCGGCCGGTTCAGATAGCCCCGCGCCAGTCCGTCGCCCGTGATGCACAGCTCCCCCGCGACGCCCATCGGCTGCAGTTGCTGCCCTTCCCCCAGAATATAGGCCCGCAGCGTCGGTAACGGCTTGCCGATGTTGCTGATGCCGCTTGTGATCTCCGCCTCTCCAAGCTTCTTGTACGTCACGTGCACGGTCGTTTCCGTGATCCCGTACATGTTGATCAATTCCGTATGGGGATACTTCCGCTGCCATGCCCGCAACTGGCCCGGCGCCAGCGCTTCTCCGCCAAAGATCACGGCTCGCACGCACAGCTTCGCGTCCGCCTCTTCCATTTCCCGCTCTGACAACGCATAAAACGCGCTCGGCGTCTGGTTCAACACCGTCACCCGCTCCTGCCGCAGCAGCCGCACCATCTGCTTCGGATCCCTCGCCGTCATCAGCGGCACAACAACCAGCTTACCTCCATAAAGCAGCGCTCCGTACATTTCCCATACCGAGAAATCGAAGCAATACGAGTGGAACAACGTCCACACGTCCCGTTCGTTGAAATCAAACGCCATGTGGTCGTTGAACAACAGCCGCACCACGTTCCGATGCGTAATCATCGTCCCTTTCGGCTTTCCGGTCGTCCCTGAGGTATAGATCACGTAGGCCAGATGCTCCGGCTTCGTCGCCTGCGGCGGATTCTCCGCGGGCATCGGCTCCGTTTCTAAGGCATATACCCGGCATCCCGCAAACGGAAGCGCCGGTGTCCGAAGCTCGACGTCACGGGTCGTCACCAGCCACTCCGCTCCGCTGTCCGCCAGCGTATAGGCGATTCGCTCAGCCGGATAATCCGGATCGATCGGCAAGTACGCCCCGCCGGCCTTCAGGATGCCGAGCATCCCGACGAGCATCTCCACCGAGCGATCCATCAGGATCGCCACGATACGGTCCGGCCCCACACCTTGCCCGCGCAGCGTCCACGCCAGTTGGTTCGCCCGCGCATTCAGCTCCGCATAGGTCAGCTGCTGATCCCCGTACACGGCCGCCACCGCATGCGGCGTCTTCTCCACCTGCTTTTCGAACAGACCGTGGATCGTTGCTTCCCGCGGATACTCCGCCGCCGTGTCGTTGAACGCATGCAGCAGCTCTTGCTTCTCCTGATCCGAAACCATATCGATCTGAGCAAGCGGCGTGTTTATCTGTTCCATTATTAAATCAAGGAAGTAAGCGAGCTGCTGCTTCAACCTGATCAGGCTCTCATGAGCATAGCGACTTGCATCATAATGCATTACAAATGAAAGTGTGTCGTCCTTCTTTTGAAAAAATATGTGTATGAGACATTCAGAGAGGATAGGGTCAATCGTTTGGTGAATGCTGTTAAGTGAGACAATCGTACCGAAACGCAATAACTCGTTACGGTTCATAGGCAGCCCGGTTTTCTCGGCTATGTAAGGATGGGGAAATTTCTGATGTTTGGCGGCTTTCGTTAAGCCATTGCGCACCTGGATTAGCACGTCCCTGAAAGTACTCTCAGAGCGGATTTGGATTCGAATCGGCAATACAGCCGAAGCAACTTCTTCGCTTCCTTTTTTTTTCAGTGGAGGCATACCTACTAATAAATCCGTAAGATTCAGATACCGGGAAAGAAACAACAGCGTTCCGGACATTAAGACCATGAACATTGCCTGTTCCGAGTTTTTAGATAGCGACTCTACACGATGTAAGGTCTCATTCGAAAGTTGCTGCTCAACCTGTCGGAACGACTGGCCGGCTATAACGCCTTCTCTGCCTAGAGAGAGGGTTGTTGGTGCGGGAGATTCCGCAAGCTGTTCAAGCCAATAATCAACGGCCTCCGAGTATTTACCACTAGAAGCCATAAGCCTAACGGTTAAAGAATCCATTTTTGAACCTCCAATACATTGAGTAGCTTTGCGTTCGATCTGTATCTCTACCAGTCAGTCAAAACATCAGCAGTCCTTGAAATAAACCGGGCATACCTGTTTCGTTAATCGCCTGTTCCAAACGTAATTTCAGCTCATCGACAGGCAGCTTCTTGCCTTTAAGAATAGTCCCAAGCAGATGTAGGACTTTCTCTGTCTGCTCTAATGTTGGTTCTTTTCCGGAAACAGTTATTTCTTCCTTCATTCTCTGGATCATCTTATACGGCCCGATCACATTTCTTTGATATTCATCCGCATTTGAATTGTGATTTTTGGTGCATACGGCAATAGATAAGCATTTATCCATCAGATTACCCGTGCTTCTTAGGTGACTTCTCTCCGAATCACCCCTCAGGTTGTCAAGACAATCTTGCATTGTCGAATGGATGGAATCTGTTGCATATACCTTCGCTTCCGGAAAACGTTCCTTCAAAAGCGGCCCTAGTGTTTCACGAGGCCCCGTCTCGATAAATGCTTGAACGGGCAGAGTTGCCATCCTGTTCATGCAAGCCGTCCACAAAACCGGGTTCATTAATTGGTCAGTGAGCAACGGAATAATATCCTGTTCACTTTTGTAAAAATCCCCCGTAACATTCGAGACAACTGGATGCTGCAAAGGATGAAGTGTAAGTCCGCCTAAGAATTCGCGAAACGGAGCTAAGGCCGGTTCCATGAGTGGACTGTGAAAGGGCGCGCTGACTTTTAACGGTATCACTTGCGCACCTGCATGTTTCATGGAAATCGCTGCTTCTTCCACTGCGCCCTTTACCCCTGATATTACAGTTTGTTTGCTGGCATTATAGTTAGATGGCACGACGGTCCCTATATTTAGCGAAATCTCCCTGCATATCTCCTTCACTTGCTCTGATGAAAGTCCAACCACGGCATACATCGAACCCCGGCCCTCCGGCACCGCTTCTTGCATATATTTCCCTCTGGCATGCACAAGCTTGACGGCGTCGGCAAACGATATAGCTTCCGCTGCACATAACGCCGATATCTCTCCAAGGCTATGCCCCGCAAGGACGGGTTGCACAATTTCAACCTCTTGAAGTATTATGCGATAGGCAATCAAACTTACAGTTAAAATTGCGGGTTGGGCGATTTCCGTCTTTCTAAGTATTTGAGTGCTTCCCTCGAAACATATTTTTTTAAGATCGAAACCAAGAGCATCGTTGGCCATCTCGAATAATTCCCGTGCGATAGGATACGCTGAATGCCATGCTTGACCCATCCCGACATATTGCGAGCCTTGGCCAGGGAATATAAATGCCATTTTATACAAATACAACACCTCACTATATTCAATCCATCAATGTCCATAAAGTCCAATCATTAACTTTTATCGAAGAGTCACAAAAATCGATGTATTCGCATTAAAAAATGAATAGGAACGTGAAATTATGCATGTAAATAAATCTGACAAAATTAGAAATTGATTTTTGTAAATTCTAGTTCCAGCTTCTTTCCAGATCAACTGCCAAGCCAATGGCTCCGAAGCTTTTCATCGCTGGAACTAGAATTCTGTAACTATTTCAGATAAAAGAGTACACACTATCGGTCAGCACAGAAACTAGATTCATATAAACCGACTTGGCCATTGTTACCGAAGATTAACCCTAGTAATACAACAGATCCTGTTATTCAAAATGAATAATATCGAATAATTCGTCTTCCTCCTCTTCTTTTTCATGTTGAAAGATTTCCATTTTTAATTCTCTAATGCAAACGGAAGGAACGGTTGCCGTGGCTTTGATAAGTTCACAAAATCCTTGAAGCAGTCTCGTCGCCGTCCCATGCTCGAATAAATCCCGGCTATACTCTAAAGATAATTGAAGGCCCTGTTCGATTTCGACAACAATCATCGTCAGATCCATCTTCGTTGTCGAAGTCTCTTGTTCAACGGAGCGAACCTCAATATCTGTTAAATAGAGAATCGATTGCTCCATGTTCTGCAGCACCAGCATCGTGTCAAACAACGGGTTGCGGCTCCTATCGTGCCGCACGTTCAGCTTCTCGACCAGTTCCTCGAACGGATAGTCCTGATGCTCGAATGCCGCCAGCGTCCGCTCCTTCACCTCGCGCACGAAGTCCATAAACCGCTTCTCCCCGGACGGGGCGTTGCGCAGCGCCAGCGTGTTCACGAACATCCCGATCATCGGCTCCGTATCCGTATGCGTCCGTCCCGACACCGGCGTGCCAACCACGATGTCGGTCTGCCTCGTGTACTTGTGCAGCCACACGTTATAGGCGGCCAGCAGCACCATGTACAGCGTGGCTCCGGTCTCCGCCGCAATCTGCTTCAGCCCCTCGGCTACATCCGCGCTGATCTGCGCATGAACCCGTCCGCCTTCGCTGCTTGGCACTGCCGGACGCGTCCGGTCGGCCGGCAGCTCCAGCACCGGCGCTTCCTCTGCATAGACCGACAGCCAGTACGCCTCATGCCCTTGCATCCGCTCCACCCCGAGCGTGCCCTGCTGCCAGACCGCGTAGTCCTTGTACTGAATCCGCAGCGGTGTCAGCTCCTCACCGGCATACGCCGCCATGAAGTCCGACACCAGAAGGTTCATCGACACGCCGTCCGACACGATATGATGCATATCCCACACCAGCCAATGGCGCTCCTCCGCCAGCCGCAGCAGCCCGGCCCTCAGCAGCGGCGCCTGACTCAGTTCAAACGGCCGTACGAAGCTCCGGGTGAGTTCCCGGGCCTGTGCTTCATCTGCACCCCGGTATACCCATTCAAACGCCACGTCTTCGTGCACCTGTTGTCGCGGTTCGCCGTCAATCCACGTGAACGACGTGCGCAGCGATTCGTGTCGGGCGATGACCGAGCGAATCGCTTGTTCCAGCCGATCCGCATCCACCTGCCCGGCCAGTTCCACGACGCCCGGCATGTTGTAGCGCGTGCTCTCCGGCTCCACCTCATGCAGCACGTATAGCCGCCGCTGCGCCGAAGACAGCGGATAATCCTTGCCCGGTTTCGCCGGTTCGATGGCGCTGTATGCCATCTTCGACATCCCCTCGATCTTCCGCGCCTGCTCCTTGATCGTCGGCAGTCGGAATACGTCCTGCAGCGTCAGCTCTACGTTCATCGTCTTCTGGATTTTGGACACCAGCGCGGTTGCCCGCAGCGAATGCCCACCAATCGCAAAAAAGTCGTCGCGCATCCCGATGTTCTCTACGCCAAGCACGTCCTGCCAAATCCCGAGCAGCTTCCGTTCCGTCTCGCTACTCGCTGCCTCATACCGTTCTTCCGAATGAACTCGGGCATCCGGCTCCGGCAACGCTTTGCGGTTCAGCTTGCCGTTAGGGGTCAGCGGCAAGCGCTCCATCGGCATCATGTATCCCGGTATCATATAGGACGGCAGTGCCCGCCCGAGGTGCTCCCGAATCTCCGCCGAAGCCGTCTCCTCCTGCAGCACCATGTACGCGCACAAGTATTTCCCGCCGGCCGCATCCTCACGGGCGATCACCACTGCTTCGCGGACCGCCTCATGCTTCAGCAACTGGTTCTCGATTTCTCCCAGTTCCACCCGGTAGCCGCGGATCTTCACCTGGTAATCTTGGCGTCCCAGGAACTCCATGTTGCCGTCCGGCAGCATGCGCCCCATGTCTCCCGTCCGGTACATCCGCCCCTGCGGCACAAACGGATTGGCCATAAACGATGCGCTGGTCTTCGCCGGATCGTTCAAATAGCCTCTGGCTACGCCCACTCCCCCGATATACAGCTCGCCGGCCACCCCGTACGGCACCGGATGCCGACCTGCGTCCAGAATATAGAAGGTATTGTTCGCCAGCGGCTTTCCGTACGGTATGCCCGTTTGATCCGCCGTAACTTCCTGGATCGGATAGTAGTTGGACCATACGGTGGCTTCCGTCGCACCCCCAAGTCCTATCACTTGGACGTTCGGGAAGTATGCCTTCGCGCGCTCCGCCAAATCGACCGGAATCCAGTCCCCGCTCACCAGCGCCAGCCGCAAAGCCTTCTGGCTGATCGCCTCCTCCTGTTCCTCTAGGCCATACAGCACATGGTTCAGCGTCGTCGGCACCGAGTCCCAAATCGTAATGGCTTCCTCTTCCAGCAACTGCTGCATCTGCTTAGGATCCTGCACCTGCTCCCGGCTTGCAATCACAATCTGGGCGCCTGCCGCCAGCGGTCCGAAAATGTCATACACCGACAAGTCGAAGCACATCGACGTGATGAACAACAGCCGGTCTTCCTCATGCACGCCACATTCCTGATTGACCCAGCTGACCAGGTTCACTGCCGAATGATGCTCAATCATGACGCCCTTCGGCTCCCCGGTTGAACCGGATGTATATATAATGTACGCCAACTCGTGCGAATCTTTGGCAAGGCGAAGCGCCTCACTGGAATGCTCAATCAGCGAAGGGTCCCGGCTGTCGACGAATAGCGCAGGCGCTTCTGCATACGCCTGATCGACGACAACGACGCTTACTCCCGCATGGCTGATCATATGTGCGATCCGGCTTTGCGGGTAGTCCGGATCCATCGGTACATACGCCGCGCCGGCTTTCAGAATCGCCAGCATACCGATGATCATCTCAAAACCCCGCCCGGTCATCAGCCCGACATGATCATTGAGTTTCACCCCCTGGGCCCGCAGCCGCCGCGCCAACCGGTTCGACCGCTCATCCAGCTCCCGGTAGGTCAATGGCTGGCCGTTCCAGTTTAAAGCGGTCCGCCCGGGTGTCCTCGCCGCTTGTTCCTCGAACAGTTGGTGCAGCGTCTTCTCTGCTGCGTACGGCATATCCGTCCGGTTCCATTCGTACACGATCGCTTGCCGTTCTGCAGCCGTCATTAGGCGCTCTACCGACAAGATATCGGTCTCCTCGTCACATAGGGCTTCAAGGATTCGTTCGTACCAGGCGAACGCCGTTTCGATCTCCCGATCCTCAAAATAAGCTGGCGCATATTTGATCTGCATGTTCAGCCTGTTAAAGTATTGCGATACTTCCAGATCAAACCACGTATTCGTCATTTCGTTTGCTTCCAAGCTCAGCGCCGCCATCTCCGATGCCAACTCTTGCCCCGGCCCCATCTCCTCCAGCACATGAAAATCCGTATAGTTAAACAGCGTATCGAAGATCGGGTTGACGGACGGGCTCGACACTTCACCAATTGCATGGGCAATGTCGGCCAGAAACAGTTCATGCGCCTTCATTTGCCCAAGCTGCCGTTTTGTACGGTTCACCAGTTCCCGCTTGGACACTTCGCGCGCCAGCCCCATGCGGATCGGCACCGTATTGAGGAAGCAGCCTAATACTTTGTCTGCATCTCCGATGGCCGGCCGGTCGTGGCTGACCACGCCCGTGACAATCTCTTCCTCCGTCGTCAGGATGCCCAGCAAATACACGTGCGCGCTCAAGCACAGCTCCTTGACGGTACAACCGTACCGCTTCGCCTGCCGCTTCAAGGCTCCCAGCAGCGTGCTGCTCAGTGGCCTGCGGTAAATTTTGCTGGCCGCTCCGCGGTCCCTCTTCTTGCCCGCGTAGTTAAACGGCAGCTTGTTGCGGGAATACCCCGCCAATTCGCGGATCCAATATTGCCGGCTCTCCTCGTCGCTCTCCCGGAACCGGTTGATGGCCACATAATCCTTGTAATTGCTATCCAGCGGCTTGACCTCCGCCGGCTCTCCCTGCAGCAGTTGCTGATAAATGCCTGCAAACTCCTGCTGAAAGGACGCCACGCTCCATCCGTCCAGAATCGCATGGTGGACCGTAAACACCATGCAATAATCATGCTGTGTATTCATCCGGAACAAGCGAACTCTCCACAGCACCTTGCCGTCAAACCGGAACAAGTTGCGCTGGTCTTGTTCGATATGCGCGCGGATGACGCGCTCCTGCTCCTCCCGGCTAAGTGAGGAGACATCTTCCACCGAAAGCTCTGGAACGATCCGGGCGTGCACAAGCTGGACCTCTTCCTCGAAATGTGTGAGATCGAAGGTGGTGCGCAGAATCGGATGCCTATCGGATAACCGCTGCAGCGCTTCTGCGAACCGGTCCGCCGACACGATCCTGAGGTGATGCAAAAACTGATCGTGGTAGATCGGCTCCTCCGGCCGCAATCTCGAGTAGAACACCATGCTCTGTTGAATTTTGCTAAGCGGATACACGTCCTCGTAATCCTCTGGCAGGTGCTTCGCCTGCTCGGAATCCTCCATGATACGCCGCTTCATCTGCTCCAGCAGCTCCCGCCCCGACTCCAGCTGCCGGTCCGGCTTGCGCTCCTGAGATAAGAAGTCGGACAGCTCTCCGATAGTCTGATGCAGGTACAACTCTCTTAACGGGAGATCCGCCTCCATGTCGCGATTCATCCGGCTGACGAGGCGGATCGCCTTGATCGAGTCGCCGCCCAGCACAAAGAAGTTATCGTAGACGCCGACCTGCTCCGCTCCCAGCACTTCCTGCCAAATCTCCGCCAGTTGCCGCTGCGTCGGCGTGCTTGGCGCTTCGTATTCCTTTCCCGCCTGAACCAGCCCTTGCGGCTCCGGCAACGCCTTGCGGTCCACCTTGCCGTTAGAGTTCAGCGGCAGCTTCTCCAGCTCCACAAAGTAGGACGGGATCATGTATTCCGGCAGTTGCGCCGCCAGATGCGCACGCAGCTCCGGTACCGGAACGGCTTCGTCGCTTACAAGATACGCGCACAAGTATGCCTGCCCTTGCTCGTCCTCGCGGGCCATGACCACCGCTTCGCGGATCTGCGCATGCGCCAGAAG
>NZ_JBBOXB010000002.1:0-6107 GCF_038007405.1 Paenibacillus sp. FSL M7-1046
GCGGTGGAGCTGCCGCTGCGGGAGTTGTTTGCGCGTCCGACGGTGAAGGCGTTGGCGGTCTATGTGCGCAGCACGGAGGAAAGCGGCTATGGCCGAATCGAACCGGTGAAGCCGGGCAAGGATTATCCGCTGTCTTCGGCGCAGCGGCGGCTATACGTGCTGTATGAGGTGGAGCCGGAGAGCACGCGCTACAACATGCCGGGGGTTATGGAGCTAACAGGGCAGGTGGATGCGGATCAGCTGGAGCAAGCGATTTGCTCGGTTATCGCCCGTCACGAATCGCTGCGCACGTCGTTCACGTGGATCGACGGCGAACCGAGACAACAAGTACACGAAGACGTGGTGTTGGAATGGGTATGCCGGGATGCAGATGAAGGGCAAGCCCCGGAACTCATCCGGAATTTTGTGCAACCGTTCGCACTGGGTCAGGCGCCGCTGCTGCGGGCCAGGCTGCTGCGACTGGCAGAGGAGCGCCATTGGCTGGTGTGGGACATGCATCATATCGTGTCGGACGGCGTGTCGATGAACCTTCTGGTGTCGGACTTCATGGCGGCGTATGCCGGCGGGGAGCTGGCGCCGCTGCGGATCCAGTACAAGGACTACGCGGTCTGGCAGCAGGGTACGCTTGGGGTCGAGCGGATGGAGGCGCATGAGGCGTACTGGCTGTCGGTCTATGCGGAGGAAGCGCCGGTGCTGGAGCTGCCGGCCGACCGGACGCGTGCGGCGGTGCCAAGCAGTGAAGGCGGGCAGGTTCATGCGCAGATCAGCGCGGACGTAGCCGAGGGGCTGAAGCAGATTGCCGCAGAGACCGGAGCCACGCTGTACATGGTGCTGCTGGCTGCCTATAACGTGTGGCTGCACAAGTACACGGGGCAGACCGACATCGTGGTTGGCACGCCGGTGTCGGGGCGGACGCATGCAGATACGGAGCCGATGATCGGGATGTTCGTGAATACGCTGGCGCTGCGCAACGCCCCGTCCGGGGAGAAGCGGTTTATGGACTTTTTGCGCGAAGTGAAGGAGCGGACGCTGGCGGCGTTTGAGCATCAGGACTATCCGTTCGAGGAACTGGTCGAGAAGCTGAACGTACGGCGCGATATGAGCCGCAACCCCATGTTTGACACGATGCTGGTACTGCAGAACATGGAGCAGGCGCGCTTTACCCTGGCGGCTGTTGACGTACGTCCGGTCGAGCTGAACCACCGGGCGACGAAGTTTGACTTAACGCTGAACGTCGCGGAGGGCGATCAAGGACTTCAGCTGTTGCTGGAATACAGCAGCGCGCTGTTCAACGAGGAGACAGTTAGGCGGTACTTGATGCACTTCGTGCAGCTCTTGTTCCAAATCGCCGGTCAGCCGGAAGCAAGCATTGGGTCGTATGAGCTTGTCACGCCAGAGGAGAAGCAACTGCTGCTGCATGCGTTCAACGACACGGCAGCGGAGTATACGCGGGAAGCGACGATTCACGGGCTGTTCGAGGAGCAGGTGGAGAGGACGCCAGATGCGGTGGCGGCTGTGTACGGGGATCAGCAGCTGACCTATGCGGAGCTGAACGCGCGGGCGAACCAGCTGGCGTGGACGCTGTGCGGGCAAGGTGTGGGGCCGGAAACGATTGTAGCGGTTATGGCGGAACGCTCGCTGGAACTGATAGTAGGGCTTTATGGCATCCTGAAGGCTGGCGGAGCGTACTTGCCGATCGATCCGGCGCTGCCGGCCGAACGCATCCGGTATATGCTCGGGGACAGCGGCGCGATGGTGCTGCTGACCCAGCCCGGCCTTGATCCATGCGGATTTGAGGGCGCGGTAATCGAGTTGACTTCTAGAAGTCAAGCACAATCCGAAGCCAACCCGCCGTTAGAGCCGGATTCCCGGCGTTTGGCGTATGTGATCTACACCTCGGGCACCACAGGCAACCCCAAAGGGGTCATGATTGAGCATCGCGCGGTCATCAACCGCCTGCAATGGATGCAGAATCGCTATCCCATCGGAGAACAGGACGTCATTCTGCAGAAGACGCCCATAACGTTCGACGTTTCGGTGTGGGAGCTGTTCTGGTGGGGAATGACCGGGTCCCGGGTCTGCATGCTTCCGCCGCAGGGAGAGAAAGACCCCGCGCTGCTGGCCGAAACGATCAAGCGTCACGGGGTCACGGTGATGCATTTTGTGCCGTCGATGCTGAGCGTCTTCCTGGAGCAGGCCGGACAAGCGTTTAGCCCGGAGAAGCTGGGCAGCTTGCGCCGGGTATTTGCCAGCGGGGAAGCGTTGAAGGCGCAGCATGTGACCGGCTTCTACAAGTTAATGGAGAGGAGCGGAGCCACGCTTCACAACCTGTACGGGCCGACGGAGGCCACGGTGGATGTCGCGTATTACGACAGCGCTCCGACCTTCGCGGAAGCGGCGGTGCCGATCGGGGGGCCGATCGCCAATACGCAGCTGTACATTGTGGGTGACAACCGGCAGCTGCAGCCGATGGGCGTCGCGGGTGAACTGTGTATCGCGGGCGACGGTCTGGCGCG
This sequence comes from Paenibacillus sp. FSL M7-1046, assembly GCF_038007405.1. NCBI lineage: Bacteria > Bacillati > Bacillota > Bacilli > Caryophanales > Paenibacillaceae > Paenibacillus > Paenibacillus sp. FSL M7-1046. Next base: position 2,517 of record NZ_JBBOXB010000002.1, read on the forward strand.
TGGTTACTTCAACCAGCCGGTGCTGACGGCGGAGAAATTCGTAGACAATCCGTTCGAGCCGGGGACACGGATGTACCGGACCGGGGATTTGGCGAGGTGGCTGCCGGACGGCAACCTGGAGTACTTGGGCCGGATCGACCATCAAGTGAAGATCCGCGGCTACCGGATCGAGTGCGGGGAGATCGAGACGCGGCTTCTGGCGCATGCGCAGATCCGCGAAGCGGTGGTTATGGCCCGCGAGGACGAGCGAGGGCAGGCGTACTTGTGTGCGTATCTCGTAAGTGATGAAGCTGTTCCGGTTGCAGAACTACGTGCGCACCTGGCGGCACAGCTGCCGGATTACATGATCCCGTCCTATTTTGTGGAGCTGGAGAAGCTGCCGCTCAGCCCTAACGGCAAGGTCGACCGCAAGGCGCTGCCGGAGCCGCAAGGACGGATGCAGGCGGGAAGTGAATATGTGGCGCCGCGCAGCAAGACGGAGGCGAAGCTGGCAACGATTTGGCAGGACGTGCTCCAAGTCGGACAAGTCGGGATCCAAGACAACTTCTTCGAGCTGGGCGGGGATTCGATCAAAGCCGTTCAGATCGCCGCGCGGCTGCGGGGGCATGGGCTGCACTTGGGGATCCGCGATCTGTTCCGGTATCCGACGATCCTGGAGCTGAGCCCGCATGTGCAGAAGTTGGCGCGGCAGATCGATCAGCGTCCGGTAGAAGGCGAAGTACGATTAACTCCGATCCAGCAAGGGTTGTTTGAACGGTCGCCGCAGCTGCCGCACCATTATAACCAGGCGGTCCTGCTGCAACGGAGGGACGGATTCGACGAAGGTGTCCTGCGCCGTGTGTTTGAACGGATCGCCCAGCATCATGATGCGCTGCGGATGAGGTATCGGGAAGAAGCGGAGGGCATCGTGCAGTGGAGCCGCGGGCCTCTAGAGGCGAGTTTCGGGCTGGATGTGATCGACTTGCGCGGGGAAACCGCCGTGGACACACGTATTGCGGCGGAAGCCGAGCGGCTGCAGCGGGGGCTGCACCTGGAGCAGGGGCCGCTGATGCGCCTGGGGCTGATGAAGACCGGCGAGGGCGATCATCTGCTGATCGTCATCCACCATCTGGTGGTGGACGGGGTGTCGTGGCGGATCCTGTTCGAAGATGTGCAGACCGGTTATGAGCAGGCGGAGCGGGGCGAGGAGATCCGCTTTCCGGAGAAGACGGACGCGTTCCAGACGTGGTCGGAGGCACTGGCGCGCTATGCGGACAGTGAGGAACAGCTGAATGAAATCGCTTATTGGAAGCGAATCGAGGAGACGCCGGCTGCGGCGCTGCCGGCGGACGAAGGGCTCATGGAAGCGGAGCGAACCGGCGGAGCGGTGAGCATCCGGCTGTCGCGGGAAGAGACGGCGCAGTTATTGAACCAGGCGGGCTGGGCGTACAATACGGAAATCAACGACATCCTGCTGACGGGGCTGGGCCTGGCGCTGCAGGAATGGACGGGCGAGCGGCGGTTTGTCGTGGACCTGGAAGGGCATGGCCGGGAAGAGATCGGGGAAGCGGTGGATGTCAGCCGTACGGTCGGCTGGTTTACGACGATCGTGCCGACGCTGCTTGACCTGGGAGCATACGAGACGTTGTCCGACTGCATCAAGACGGTGAAAGAAGGGCTGCGCAGCGTACCGAACAAAGGGCTCGGGTATGGCGTGCTGAAGTATATGACAGCAGCGGAGCACAAACAGGAGTTGACGTTTGACCTTCGCCCGGAGATCTGCTTCAACTACTTGGGGCAGTTCGACCGGGACGTGACCACTGGCGTATTCGAAACGTCGGCGTACGGGACGGGCACCAGCATCGACCCGAACCTCCCCAGTGAGTACAAGCTGAGCCTGAACGGGATGGTGATCGGCGGGGAGCTCGTGTTTACGTGCGACTATGCAGCAGACGTGTACCGGAGGGAAACGGTGGAATGCTGGATGGCGTGTTATGCGGAACAGCTTCGCAGACTGATTGCCCACTGCATGGGGCAGGCGCACAGCGAGAAGACCGCGAGCGATTTTAGTTCTAGTGGATTAGATATTGATGAAGTAGAGAGCATTTACTCTTTGCTTGAACAAATAGACTAGGAAAAAAGGGTTAACAGAAGGGGAAGAGGTAAAAACATCTCCCCTAACGTTGTTATTGAAGAGAACGAGGTACCAAGTATCTAAACTAAATGGTCGGAGGAATTAGCCCAGGTTTTATAATAGCGTCTCTAAACAACTTGCCGGGAGGTAAACATGAGTAGAAGAAGAGACTCGATAAAAGACATCTATTATCTTACGCCGATGCAAGAAGGTATGTTATTTCATTCTTTGCTTCACAAATCAAATGAGTATTTTGAACAATATACTTTAGAGCTTGCAGGTGATTTAAATGTAACCCTAGTTAATCAATCCTTTGCGAAGCTGATTGAGCGATACGATATACTTCGAACCATCTTCGTCTGGAAAAAGGTGAAGAAATCTGTTCAAGTCGTAGTAAAAAATCAAAAGACGGACTTGATTTTCGAAGATATTTCTCAGTTGAGTGAAAATGAAAAGTCTAGGTATGTGAACGAGTACATGCAAAATGATCGAGATGAGGGCTTTGACCTATTGAAGGGGCCTTTAATTCGATTAGCTGTTCTAAAAAAGGATTCTGATTCACACATAATGATTTGGAGCTTCCACCATATTTTGATGGATGGTTGGTGTGTAAGCATTCTTATGCAGGAATTTATGCATATATATCAATGCTTGAAGACTAAGCAGCCCATTCGACTTGACATGCCAATACAATTTAACAGTTACATGCAATGGCTTGAAAAGCAGGACGGGGAAGCGGCGCGACAGTACTGGAGCCGGTACTTGGCAAACTATGAGCAACAGGCGAGTGTGCCGCGAGCGCTTTGGACAGCAGGGCATACGGGAGCCGAGCCGCAGGAGCATGCCTTCCGTCTGGATGTGGGGATGACCCGGGAGCTGAAGCAGTTGGCCCGCCAGGCCCAGGTGACGCTGAACACAGTGATGCAGACGATCTGGGGACTGCTATTGCAGAAGTACAACCAGAGCAGTGATGTGGTATTCGGGACTGTCGTATCGGGGAGACCGGCGGAAGTTCCGGGAATCGAGCAGATGATCGGCCTGTTTATCAATACGACGCCGGTACGGGTCAGCAGTTCCCCCGGCCAGAGCGTAACGGTGCTGCTGCAGCAGGTGCAGGAAGCGGCGCTGGCGTCGGAATCACACAGCCATTATCCGCTGTATGAGATTCAGGGGCTGAGCGCGCTGAAGCAAGGATTGATCGATCATATTTTGGTGTTCGAGAACTATCCGATTGCTGAAGCGATTGGCCAAGCAGGCGGAACGGACGAGGCTGCGTTTGGGATCCGTGACGTTGAAGTATTTGAGCAGACGAATTATGACCTAACCGTCGTGCTAGCCCCGGGCGAAGCGTTGTCGATTGAATTCCGGTACAACGCCAAGGTATACGATGGAACATTCATCCGGCGAATGGAGGGGCATATCCGAGAGATCGCGCAGCAAATGCTGGCGGATGCGCAGCGGCCGGTGTCCTCGATATC
>NZ_JBBOXB010000003.1:0-1003 GCF_038007405.1 Paenibacillus sp. FSL M7-1046
GGATCAGCAGCTGACCTATGCGGAGCTGAACGCGCGGGCGAATCAACTGGCGTGGACGCTGCGCGGGCAAGGTGTGGGGCCGGACCGTATCGTGGCGATCCTGATGGATCGCTCGGTGGAGATGCTCGTCGGGGTGCTCGGCATCCTGAAGGCCGGCGGGGCGTACTTGCCGATCGATCCGGATTATCCGGCTGAGCGAATCGCCTATACGCTGGCGGACAGCGGGGCGCAGTGGCTGGTGACGACCCGTGACGTCGAGCTTCGGACGCCGGCACTTCCGTTCGCGGGATGCCGGGTATATGCCTTAGAAACGGAGCCGATGCCTGCGGAGAATCCGCCGCAGGCGACGAAGCCGGAGCATCTGGCCTACGTGATCTATACCTCAGGGACGACCGGAAAGCCAAAAGGGACGATGATTACGCATCGGAACGTGGTGCGGCTGTTGTTCAACGACCGCATGGCGTTTGATTTCAACGAACGGGACGTGTGGACGTTGTTCCACTCGTATTGCTTCGATTTTTCGGTATGGGAAATGTACGGAGCGCTGCTTTATGGAGGCAAGCTGGTGGTTGTGCCGCTGATGACGGCGAGGGACCCGGAGCAGATGGTGCGGCTGCTGCGGCAGGAGCGGGTGACGGTGTTGAACCAGACGCCGAGCGCGTTTTATGCGTTGTCAGAGCGGGAAATGGAAGAGGCGGACGCGGAGCTGTGCGTGCGAGCCGTGATCTTTGGCGGAGAAGCGCTGGCGCCGGGCCAGTTGCGGGCATGGCGGCGGAAGTATCCCCATACGGAATTGATCAACATGTACGGGATCACGGAAACGACCGTGCACGTGACGTACAAGAAGCTTGGAGAGGCGGAGATCACAAACGGCATCAGCAACATCGGCAAGCCGTTACCGACGCTGCGGGCCTATATTCTGGGCGAAGGGCAGCAACTGCAGCCGATGGGTGTCGCGGGGGAGCTGTGCATCACGGGCGACGGACTGGCGCGGGGTTATTTA